>NZ_CP130701.1:0-2400000 GCF_030553075.1 Halomonas sp. I5-271120 | reverse complement strand
CGAATAGCAAGGGTGAAGAAGATGGGGGCGAACAGGCCCTGCGCATCCGCCTGGCCGCGCCCACCGGCAAGGCCGCCGCCCGGCTCAATGAATCCATCGCCGGCCAGGTGGCCAAGCTCGATCTCAACGGCCTAGCCGACGACCCCGAAAGGCTGCGCGAGGTGATTCCCAAGGAAGTTAGCACCCTGCACCGTTTATTGGGCTCGCGCCCTGACACCCGCCGCTTCCGCCACGACCGCCACAACCCGCTGCCGCTAGACGTGCTGGTGGTGGACGAGGCCTCGATGGTAGACGTAGGCATGATGGCCGCGATGCTCGAAGCGCTGCCGCCCCGGGCGCGGCTGGTGCTGCTGGGCGATAAGGACCAGCTCGCCTCGGTGGAGGCCGGCTCGGTGCTCGGTGACCTGTGCGCCCGGGCCGAGGGCGGCCACTACACCCCGGCCACCGCTGATTGGCTAGCCAAGGCCACCGGCCAGCCGCTGCCCGAGAACACCCTGAACGCCGACGGCCAGACCCTCGACCAAGCCATCGCCATGCTGCGCGTCAGCCACCGCTTCACCGCCGAGAGCGGCATCGGACAGTTGGCCGCCGCGATCAACATGGAAGCCGAGCCCACCGCCAAGCGCCGCGCCATCGGTGACGCACTCAACCACGGCTTCGCCGACCTTTCGCACCTGAAACTTTCCACCGACGACGAGCGCGGCCTGGCCCGCCTGGCCGTGAGCGGCTGCCCCGAGCGTTTTCCCAATGCCGGCCAGGGCCGCATACATCGCGGCGAAACGCTGCCGCCCCCAGTGGGCTATCGCCACTTTCTGAGCGTGATGGCGGAGCGGCGCCCGGCGGATGGCGCGGAACAGGAACAGTTCGATGCTTGGGCCCGCGACGTGCTGGCGGCCCACGGCGACTTCCAGCTGCTGTGCGCGCTGCGCCGCGGCCCCTGGGGTGTGGAAGGCCTGAACGAGCGAGTGCGCCAAGCGCTGGAGCGAGAAAAGCTGATCGACAGCCAGGACGGCCGCCAGCGCTGGTACCCCGGCCGCCCGGTGCTCGTCACCAAGAACGACTACGGACTGGGGCTAATGAACGGCGATATCGGCATCACCCTGGATATGCCGCGCCCGGATGCAAAGCCCGGCGACGGCAGCCGCCGCCTGCTGCGGGTCGCCTTCCCAGCCGGCGACGGCACCGACCGCATCAAGTGGGTACTGCCCTCGCGCCTGCAAGCGGTGGAGACGGTATTCGCGATGACGGTACACAAATCACAGGGCTCGGAGTTCACCCACGCCGCCCTGGTGCTGCCCGACGCGCCGAATCCCATCCTCACCCGGGAGCTGGTCTACACCGGCATCACCCGCGCCCGCCACTGGCTGACGCTAGTGGAAACCGGCCGCGGCCAGCTGATGGACGCGGCGCAGAGAAGGGTGATGCGGGTGAGTGGGTTGGGGAGTTGATGAGCATCGGCTCCGTTATTCAAGTAGCAGTAGAGCCTTTCCTCAGCCAGGGAGCGCGCGTTCAGGCTGCCATAACGTCCACAGCATGAGGTGTGATGGTATTTACCTGACAGAGGGGGGCAGCGTGCGCTGCCCGGGTCGATTGTCTGCGATAACGGCCCCGAACTGACCAGCAAGGCGATGTTCTTCTGGGCGCGTGAGCGGAAGGTCACGCTGGCCTTCATCCAGCCGGGCAAGCCGACACAGAATGCCTTCATCGAGAGCTTCAACGGCAAGTTCCGCGATGGCTGCCTCAATCAGCACTGGTTTCTGAGCCTGACCGATGCTAGACATGAAATCGACCAATGGAGGGCCCACTACAACCATGTCAGACCGCACAGCGCGCTGGGTTATATGCCACCTGTTGCCTATGCCCAGCGGTGTGCATGAAGGAGCGGTTTCTCACATTGAGCGCGAACCTAAATCAGGGGGAAGGTCAGTTCAAGACACAGCGCAGGTCAGTCTCCGGCCAAGAGAAATAATTCAGCGAACTCTATTATGTGGCCCGCATAGTTTTTAAGTACAATCAAAAATCGCCCAATTGCTCGGAATGGCCACCTAAAAAAAAACACTTACCCCCACCCAGTACCCAAACCTCCAGGGCGGATTAAAATATAATTTAAACCCATAAAAAAACTCACAAATCTATCGCAAAAAAAAACAACAAACCAACGAGGCATGATTTACCAAAATTCTAACCACTGAGATGGGAGAGACAAGCACTTTAAAGGCAGGCACCTCTATAAGCACCTGCGAATCAGTGGAATCGATAAACCGTGAGCCGCCACCACGGTTTTTTGCTTTTTTATGCTTTATACCTTACCGCCTTTAGCACTCTCTATCCGGCGTTGCGTCTGCATACTTACATTCAATGACTGAGATAATCGCTGCTTATCCTTATATTTGACAGGAAACATGTATGTATGCTGTATTATATTCTCTCTAAGAATTCTTTTGCACGTTGGATTTGAGCGAAATTCTCTTTGTAGATCAGCTATGCGTTTAAAGTCCAATCTTTTATGGAAATGCAAGTGCATAGACTGGTTAATCAGTTTTATAGCGGGAGTTCCATTTTTCTCCTCAATTATCCTGCATATTTCTTCTACTTCCACACCTCCCAGTGATCTCGATATTTTTCTAAGAACACCAAATATAACGCCATATGTAAGCAACATATAGGTATGCTTAGCCTCTTTTTCCAAGTCCTTGTCGCTCACTCTCGGATTTTCTTGCAAGATATGCTCGATTATTTTCAGGACCTCATCTTTTGAAACATCTGTTATGCCAAGAAAATATGAAAGAAACCTTAATCCTGTATGAAACCCCTCCTCAACTATATCAACCAGAGTATCTTTAGGAAGGGATGCAGACCTGTTTCGAACAATTTGGCCTACAATCTCTATCCCTTTAAAGGCCTTATTTATTCGTGCCAAAGTATCACTTGGCTCTAACTTTTCAATCTCACTATCGAAACGAGCTGTTTGCTTTTCGAGCCGATCCATATCGTGAGCATTTTTCTCACGTTCATCTTCAATTTTTCTTTTCTCAAGAATCAAATCTGGAATATCTTCGAGAAAACTCTCCATGAACCTTAAAGAATCGCGGTCTAAAGTAGCGGCAGTTTCTTCTTGAAACAAGTCCATCATGCAAACTTGTATCTCATCCAAAATCCAAGCGTCCTTTGTATGATGAGTGATAAAAATGATTATATTTGCACAATCTTCTTTATGAAGATTTTCCAACAAATAAATAAACCTCCTTCTCACATGATCGCTTTTATTGTACTGCTCTGATATATACTTAGCTGCAAAGAAATAATATATGTATGGGTATTTAAACTTATATCCTTTTTCGTTTTTCGACAAAATACTACAGCGCATCAGCCGGTCCAGGACATTCCTTTCATCTACTGCCAAATATACTTCTGAATATTTTTTAAAGAAAACGCCAAGCTTTTCATCACTAAGCTCTCCGCTGTTTTCGAACTGAGCCCAAGAAAACTCAGTCATTACATTCATATACTTCTCAATCTCTCTCCCGGCTATATCAGCTTTTTCTAAAGCCTGGTATACTAAGTGTTGGTAACAATGGCCAAATGAAGTCAAGTCAATTTGCTGGGCAGTATATGCTTCAAAGATCTGCAACAAACTTAGAAGATATATAGGCTTTGGAGGAATCACGCTGCGTCTTACTAGCGAATCTATTTTTGTCTTAAGCTCATCTACATTATAAAATAATTCCGCCTCATCAATCTCTTTATCCCTCCCAACAGAAACCCATTTTTCAATTAGCTTTTCTCGCTTAAAGTTTCCGAAAGGTAATATTTCCTTAACGGAAAAGCCCGACACACCCTCAATATCAGGGATAACGTATTGGAAAGAGCCCCCTCTGTCAGCCTAGTTGTCCAGTTGGCGATTTTGCCTGAATCCACATCAGAGTGGGCGGCATAGGATTGTTCATGCCACGTTATTCCGAGGAACGTAAGGCCGCGGTGCTAAAGAAGCTGCTACCGCCTGACAACCGCAGTGTGGCGTCGGTGGCCGCCGAGGAAGGCATATCGGATGCGACCCTGTATGGTTGGCTGAAAACATGCCGCCGACAAGGAGTGCCTGTGCCAGGGAACCGTAAGACCGGAGATGATTGGTCAGCTGACGCCAAGCTGGCTGTGGTGATTGAAACGGCTTCTCTATCAGAGACCGAGCTTGGCACGTATTGCCGGGAAAAAGGCTTATACCCTGAACAGGTGCAACGCTGGAAGGAGGCCTGCCTCCAAGGTGCCGGCATGCAGGAAAACCGAGATAAAGCCGCTCAGAAGCAGCAGCGCGATGACCGCCGTACGATCAAGAAGCTGAAGGCCGACGTCCGTCGCAAGGACCGGGTTCTGGCAGAAACGACCTCGTTGCTGGTGCTGTCAAAAAAGCTCGAAGCCTTGTACGGCGAAGCCCCGGACAACGAGGACGACTAACGTCGTTGAGCGAACGTACAAGGCTGTTGAAGGACTTTGATGAGGCGGTGGCTGGTGGCGCGGCACGCTATAAGGCAGCCGAAGTGATGGGGCTGAGTCAGCGCACCTTAAAACGCTGGCGACAGATCAATGGCAGCGTGACCATGGATCAGCGCCCGCACGCCGCGCGTGTTGCGCAGCCCCATCAGCTCACTCAGGCGGAAGAAGAGGCGATTCTGAACACCTGTTGCCAACCAGCGTATCAGAGCTTGCCGCCATCACAGATCGTACCTCTTCTGGCAGATCAGGGCCGTTATCTGGCCTCGGAGTCATCGTTTTATCGGGTACTGAAAAAGCACCAGCAGCTGAACCACCGGGGCCGCATGACGCCAGCCCGCAAGGCCGCTGAACCGACCAGCTTCACGGCCTCGGGACCCAACCAGATTTGGAGTTGGGACATCAGCTACTGCCCCTCTGAGGTGCGTGGTCAGCACTGGTACCTGTACCTGATCCTGGACGTCTATAGTCGCAAGATCATTGCCTGGGAAATCCATGACAACGAGTCTGGATACTTGGCAAAACAACTGGTTGAGCGCGCGCTGCTGCGTGAGGGTTGCTGGCAAACGCCGCCGGTTCTGCACTCGGATAACGGCGCGCCGATGACCTCTTACACCCTGCGCGCGAGACTGGCGGAGCTGGGCATGCTGATGTCCCATAGCCGACCACGCGTGAGCAACGATAATCCTTATTCAGAGGCGCTGTTCCGCACCGTTAAGTACTGTCCAGCGTGGCCAGCGAAGGGCTTTTCCTCACTGGCCGTTGTGCGGGAATGGATGTTGTCGTTCGAGCACGCCTACAATGAACAACACCTTCACAGTGGCATTAACTTCGTCACGCCTGCCGACCGGCATCGTGGCACGGATACTAAGCGCTTGGCCGAGCGAAAAGGGGTTTATGAACGCGCAAAGCGCCTGAATCCCAAGCGCTGGTCTGGCGACGTTCGACGCTGGGAGGCCATCGGACAAGTATCGCTCAATCCTGGCAAGCCGCAGGAAAAAGAACGGAATCAGAAAGCTGCTTAATGGAAGCGATTTGGACAACTGGGTTGAAAACTACCGAGAGTCAGCAGCGAGAATGACGCAAGTATTGAACTCTCCTTCTATACCAGCCAACAATATATTCTGGTGCTTCTTATTTAAAGAGATTCTAGAAAAATTATCAATTATTAGAAATCTATCGCTTTTATTTATTTCTGACAGATCATTTATATCCTCATACTGAGCCTTTATCGCCTCATTGCAAAGCTCCGAAATATTGCTCTCATTTCCATCCTCGGCATTGATAAAAACCGGCTTTTTATTATTTTCGAAACAGCTTTTGAAAAGTGACTTGGCAAAAGCTGTTTTCCCCGACTGTTCTTCTCCAAGAACAAGGGTGTATCCCTCCGCCTCTGCTAAGCGGGACGAAGATGTTTCTATAAAATTATCATCGCTTGAATCTAAACTTCGAAGATCAGGATAAACATATATATCATCTAGCTCTATCACTTCAGTTGCTCTGCTTTTTAAAACAACCTCTGTATCATTCAACCACTTCGAAAACTCATGATTTAACTCGCGCCTCTCCCTTAAAGCTAATTCTTTTTTTGGAACAACCTCTTTTATTGCTATTTTAATTTCTTCTATCACTTCTAAAAATGCACTATCCCTATCTGCATACTGACTTATCCACCTTTGCTCCGGAATGCATTTTAACTGCTCAAAGGGAGCACCTTCAATATCGCATGGTCGTAGCCTAAGAGGTATTACTCTTACACACCCATCTTCGTGCAATCTTAACGCATGCTTCATTTCTTCAGCGTAACAGTACTCTGAACCAATAAATTCGGGACTCACCATCAAAATAACAACTGACGCTTGATTTATATTTTGATCAACTTCCCCTGCTCTTACATCGCCGGCAACAATGTCTCTATTGTGCCAAGTCTCGATCACACCCCTATTTACCAACCCACTCAAGTGGGAAATCAGCTGCTCCTTAAACTCTTCATCTTCTCTACTGTAACTTATTACTACTTTTTTCATTAATTCACTCCTAAAAACCATAAGCCTCTTCAGCGACTTATTACTTTCTTTATTGAATCTACCACATTGAGAAAAGCCGAATCTTGGTCTACCCATAAACTCACTGGGTAGCCATCCGTAGGAACTGCCATCAGCTTCCCAAAGGGAGCTTCATGCCAGTCGCAGGGTCGTATAATAATTGGCACCACGACGGCATCGCCGCTGTTGTGGCGTTCCATCGCAACCCTCATCTCAGTATCGTAACAATAATCTGAGGCAATAAAATCAGGGCTAATCAGAAGCAATATTATATCATCACTTTTAATATGCTCATTGATTTTTTCGTCTAGCTCTTCGCCAGCATCAATGGCCCTATCATGCCATGCCTCAACAAGCCCCCTTCTTTTCAGTAAAGATAGTTGCACCTCAAGCTTATCTCTCATGCTTTCGTCTTTATGAGAATAAGAGAAAAAAACTTTCTTCATCAATTCACCTCCATCAATTAATACCAACATACCCTAAGCCCAAAGACAGCAAAAAAAACTCTAAATAACCAATGAGCATCACTCACACCTTAAACCTTAGATGAGTAGCGATGTCGCAATGACCTGTTAAAGTTTATAGAACCCCTCACCCCATAAACCTCAGGAAATTTCCGGCATAAAACCCCAGCCCAAGAGCCATAACTTTCACATCATCTCCGCAGACTAAGTTGACGACAGCATGCAGAGAGTAACGGATGAATTCTTTTACACGAGCAATGCATCACGCTGGCGGATACCGAGATCTTCGACCTACCCACATCCACCCCCAGGAGATAGTGTCTCGATGGATAACCGCGCTCTCGCAGTTCGATGGCGTTGCACGAATCGGCGATCAGGGTATCGCCATCAAGGATGCGGCCCCGCCGGGAGTGCGGGTGAAGGGTAATGCGGGGTGAGGCGGAGTGATAGGCCATCGGCAGTCCCTTGCTGGTTGGCTGATCCTTCAGCCTAGAACGAGGGACTCAGAATGTCACCGCTTGAGGCCAATTTCACTTAGGCTTTTGATCAACGTCAGTCTCATGAGAGTAGCCCGCGCAGCATCAACCGAGGCATCGGATGCTTTGCGCTAACGCCACTTGCGCATCATGAGGGTGGCGATAATGGGCTGTGGAAGATTATCGGGATGAGCAAAGGCGCTGCGCAGAAGCGCCGCTGCCGCAGCAAATCACGGCGTATTTTCAAGTTCCATATGCAGCAATGGGTAGGGCTTATCCAACCCGTCGAGCGGGGAGCGGTCTTTGACGGCAAACCCTTTGTGCTGGTAGAAGCCCAGCGCCTGTGGGTTCTGTTCGTTGACGTCTACCTTGGTGGCGCCTTGGGCTGTCACCGCGTCATCCAGTAGCAAAGAGCCGATGCCCTCCCCGCGCGCCTGCGGAGCGATGAATAGCATCTCGATATTGCCGTCGTGCACGCCACAGAAGCCCAGAATTTCACCACTCCCGCCTTTTACGCACGTTAAATCGACCGCGCCGAAATACTGCTCGTAAATGAGGGGCTTCAGCTCCAACAGGTCCTGTTCGCGCAAGAAATCATGTGTTGCCCTGACCGATGCCTCCCAGACATCCAGCAGCTCACGATAGTCTTTTTTCCCTACGCTCTCGACGTGCATCAAACATTCCCTTGTTGCGTCATGTACAGCTACCGCGCCAATAAAAGACGCCATGCCGCCTGCCAGTGTCAAATAATGAAGGCGGAGCACAGCCACGCGGGTGCGCGGGTCATGCGTCCCCCAGAAACTGCCCGGCGAACGCCTGGAACGCAGGCGTCTCGTAGCCACGGCGCCACAGCAGGCGCGTGGTGACGCTGCCCATCTCCAGCGTGGTCAGGTCGTCCGACACGCGGCTCAGCTCCAGCACGCTGCGCGGCAGCAAGGTGACGCAGGCGCCCGCAGAAACGGCCGCTACCATGGCGTGGTAGGAGCCCAGTTCCTGGATGCGCCACGCGCTCCCGACGACGATGCCGAGCCTTTGCTCCGCCATGGCCCGGTACGTGCAGCCGGGCTTGAAGGCCGCCAGGGTGCGGGTACGCAGCTCCGCCGTCGAGCTGGCCCCGGCATCGGCGGGCGGCAACAACAGCAGCAACGATTCCTCCCAAACCGGTGCGCTTTGCAGCCCCATCTCGGCCAGGGCTGGCTCGTTCTCGAGCTCTGCGGGAACGGCCACGAAAGCGCAGTCCAGCCGCCCGTCGCGCACCTCTTCCACCAGCGGGCCCGAGGGGCCGGTGCTGACTTCGAGCCGGGTCGCCGGATGGGCGCGGTTGAAGGCTGCCAGCGGCGCCGGCAGCCGGCTAGCCGCCGTGCTCTCCATGCTGCCGATCCGCAGACTGCCGCCACTACCGGCACCCACGGCCTGCCGGGCCTCGTCTTCCAGCGCCAGCAGGCGCTGTGCGTAAGTGAGGAAGCGCTGCCCCGCCGTCGAAAGCGTGATGCGCTTGCCAAGGCGAATGAACAGCGCCGCGTCCAGCTCCGCTTCCAATTGCTGTATGCGCGTCGTGACGTTGGAGGGGGCACGCCCAAGCCGCGCGGCGGCGCGGGTCACGCTCAGCTCAGCGGCGACGGCCTCGAATATTTTCAGGGTTTCCAGGTCCATATGATTCGCCTTTTGGAATCTATTAACCTATTTTATTCTTAATATGAGAATGAATAAAAGCCATCGTTTCTCGCGCTCGTGGAGGCCGTTCACATGACATCGTCGAATCCCCTGACCGACCGGCTGGGCATCCAGCCCATCATCCAGGCACCCATGGCCGGCGTGGCCACGCCGGAACTGGCGGCAGCCGTGTCGAATGCCGGCGGCCTGGGCTCTCTGGGCATCGGCGCCAGCGGCGTCGACCAAGCCCGGACGATGATCGAACAGACCCGGGCGCTGACGTCACGCCCGTTTAACGTCAACGTCTTCTGCCATGCGCCCGCATTGCGTGACGCGGCCCGGGAGTCGGCCTGGCTCGCGCATCTGGCGCCGCTGTTTCGGGAAAGTGGCGGTGAGCCGCCAGCCGAGCTCGATGAGATCTACCGCAGCTTCGTGGAAGACGATGCGGCCTTCGCGATGCTGCTCGAGACGCGCCCCGCCGTGGTCAGCTTTCACTTCGGCTTGCCGTCCGAGGCGCGGATACGCGCCCTGCGGGAGGCCGGCATCTACACGCTGGCGACGGCGACCAACCTGCAGGAGGCGAGCACTATCCAGGCGCGGGGCGTCGACGCGATCGTGGCCCAGGGCTATGAGGCGGGCGGGCATCGCGGCTGCTTTGATCCGCAAGCTGGCGATGAACGGCTAAGCACGCCGGTGCTCGTTCGCCGGCTGGTCAAGGAGATGGCCCTGCCGGTCATCGCGGCCGGCGGCATCATGGATGGCCAGGGCATTCGCTCGGCCCTGGCGCTCGGCGCCTGTGCCGCCCAACTGGGAACCGCCTTTATCCTTTGCCCCGAATCGGCGGCCAATGAAGGCTATCGTTCGACCCTCAAGAGCGAACGCGCCGAGATGACCCGCATGACGTCGGTACTGTCGGGGCGCCCGGCACGCGGCATCCTCAACCGCCTGATTCGCCATGCCGATGCCACCCCTGGAGCAATGCCTCCCGCTTACCCCGTGGCGTACGACGCGGCCAAGCGGCTCAACGCGTCGGCGGCCGGCCTCGGCCATCATGAATTCGCGGCACACTGGGCCGGACAGGGCGCGCCACTGGCACGCGAACTCCCCGCCGGTGAACTCGTGAGCCGGCTGCTTCAGGAATGGCGAAACGGCACCTGACGTCATGGGGCAATAAACGCCTGATTACCATGCGGTGCCAGCGTCTAGGAGCACGCCAGGGTGTCGACGGCAGGCGGAGGCTATAGGATAGGGAGCGACCCCTCGGCATCGAGTTCAAGGAGGCACCATGCCTGCCACCCGCACGACCTCGCCCGCCCTGGAACGGGCCCACCTGGTGTGGGACCTGTTCATCATCGTGCTGGTGATCGCCAACCTGTCGCTGCTGCTGTTCGATAGCCTGTTTCTGCTGCCGCCACTGAACGCTGCCTTCGAGGCGGTGGCGCCCGGCCTGCATGGCGCTTACGAACAGAACATCCACGCCAACTTCCTCAGCATCGACCTGGCGTTCGTGGCTGTTTTTCTGCTCGACGTGCTGCTGGGCTGGGCGGTGGCCATCGCCGAGCGGCACTATCACCGCTGGTTCTTCTATCCCTTCGTGCACTGGTACGACGTGCTGGGCTGCATCCCGCTGAGTGGCTTTCGGTTGCTGCGACTCCTGCGCGTGATCTCGCTGCTTCACCGCCTGCAGCGCATGGGGCTGATCGATGTGCGCCGCTGGTACCTCTACAGCGTGGTCGCCAAGTACGTGGATATCCTCATGGAGGAGCTCACCGACCGCATCGCCATTCGCATGCTCGACAACGTGCAGCAGGAATTGCGTTCCGGCGATGGGCTCTCGTCTTCGATGGTCGAGCGGGTGGTGGAGCCCCGCAAACAGGCGCTGATCCGCGAGATCAGCCAGCGGCTGGAGGCCATGGCGGGCGATGCCTACACCAATAATCGTGACGATACCCTGCGCTATGTGCGCGGCTTGGTCAGCCGCACCCTGGCGGAAAGCCCGGAGCTCAAGCGGCTCTCGCGCCTGCCGATGGGCAGCCAATTGACGCGCGGCCTCGAGGGATCGCTTTCCGACCTGGCCTGCCACCTCGTCGACGAGGCGCTGGCGGGGCTGAAATCGGCGGAGTTTTCATCGCTGGTGGAGCACCTGGCCGAGAGCGGCTTCGATGCCTGGCTGCGCACCGACCCCAAAACCGAACAGATCACCGAGCAGGTGCTGGTGGATATGCTGGAACTGCTCAAGGAACAGATCGCGGTGAAGCGCTGGCAGCACAAGTACGAGTGAGCGCGCCGGCGCGACGCCGCCCGGGCATGGGTGGGTCATCGAGTGAACGGCCGGCGTTTGGAGCAGTATTTTGTCTCTGCCAGAATGAGGGCCACATCCATTCCGTGCGCGGATGACGGGGACCCGCCGATGGCGCCTTTTCCTCAAGATGTCGCCTTACGCGGCACTGTCATTCGTCTGGCACGGGAATCAGCAACAGGAGGTTAGCCATGACGACTAACCCATCGACCATTGCGCCCCTCGACTCCACCCGCGTCGCCGTCATCGAGCAATTCGGCGGCACCATCACCCCGCTCGACCCGCTAGGCGCCGAGGTGCGCGGCATCGATTTGTCGGCCCAGGACGCGCCGCCGCCTGAGGTGATCGAGGCGCTCGAGCAGGAAATGGCCAATCGCGGTTTTCTGGTGTTCAAGAACGACACGCCACTAGAGGCTGACGACTTTCTGCGCGCCAGTTGCTGGTGGGGTGGTAAGGAGCTGCACAGCACCCATGGCGTGCACCCGGCCACACCCAAGGGCAATCGGCACATCTTCCGCCTGTCGAACGATCAGCGTCATGGCATTCCCGGCGTAGGGCCGCAATGGCACAACGACGGCAGCTTCAACCCGGATACCTTCTCGCATTCGGGCTACCACATCATCCGCCCGGCCGAGAAAGGTGGGGGCACCTATTTCGCCCATCAGGGTGCCGCCTATGACGCCCTTCCGGCGGATCGGCAGGCCTACTGGAGCCGCCTCGCCTCGGTGAACTCTTCATCCGGCGTGGTGCATCCTGTGGTGCACGAGCACCCCATCTCCAAGCGCAAGTGCATCTGGCTGCACCTGGGCATGACGGGGGCGGTGATCGAAAAGCTCCCCGACGAGGAGGCCTTTCGCCTGCTGACCGCCGATGAACTGAAGCGGCTTTGCCATGAATACAACGATATCCTGAATGCGGGGCTTGAGAACGGCTACGCCGCCGAATTCGAATATCAGGAAAACGACTGCGTGTTCATCGACAACCTGGCCGTCGCGCATCGCGCGGCCCCCGGCGCTCACCTGCCCGCCGAGGAGCAGGGTCTGCGGATCATGCACCGCAGTACCGTTCGCGGCACCCAGGACCTCGCGCCCGGCTTTGGATTGCCACTGCATGTGGACATTAATGGGCCCAGCCCGTTGGATGAAGGCGTCTGGCAGGGCGGCGGTATCGGCTTTCGCTGGGAAGATGGTATTCCCATGCAAAACTGATCCACGCTCGCATTCAAAAAGGCATTGAGCTCAGGGTCGAATGGTGTGACCGCGACAGGTGGCTAGCCTGCTGGACTCGGTTGCGGCCACCAACCTTGGCTTTGTAAAGCGCCTCGTCAACGCGGCGTACAAAGTCCCTCTCGACTTCGTCGGGGTCGAACGCCGCCACGCCAAAGCTTGCGGTGATTCGGCCCACGGCCGCGTAGTGGTGTTCATTCAACGCCTGCCGCAACCGCTCTGCGAGACCTAAGGCATCCTTCAACGAGGTTTCCGGCGTCAAGATGGCAAACTCTTCACCACCCCAGCGGCTGACAATGTCGCTATCGCGAACCTCGTTCAACAGGGTCTTCGCCACGCCGCGTAGTACGTCATCGCCCACGGCATGGCCATAGCTGTCGTTAATACTCTTGAAGTGGTCCAGGTCTAAAAAGATCAGCGCCAACGGGCGGAGGTAGCGTCGAGACGTAGCACAGGCCATTGCCAACCGGTCGTCGAAGCCCTGGCGGTTGAATGCCCCGGTCAAGTAGTCCTGTTCGGCGCGCTTGAGATCGCTGATATCACGAATCATTGAGAAAAAGCCCTGAACATCGCCGTGGGTGTTACGCACCGGCGTGTAGTCCACCTCTACCGGCGTGACAGTGCCATCCGGGTGAGGAAAGCGGTTTTCGAATGTCACCCGCTCGCCGGCCAGTGCAGACAGCATATAAGGACGGATTGATTCGAATGCCTCCTCGCCCATGACTTCTGCCACTCGCCTACCGACAACCTGCTCGGTCGGGAGGTTATACCAGCGGTTGTAGGCGACGTTGATCTCGACATAGCGCAATTGATTATCGATGTACGAAATCAGAATCGGCAGCGAATCCACCAGCAGGCTGCGCCGGTCGCGCTCACCCTTGAAGAGCCGAGCATCAGACAGCGAGGAAGCAAGCACATGGCTGGCCATATTGAGCAGTTGCAGGTCGCCCTCGTTAAAGGCATGAGGGCGATCTGAATAGACCTTGAGCACGCCGAAGCAGTGATCCTGATGGATCAGCGGTACCAGAAAACCCGAGCGGAAGCCGACATGATCGGCGGCGACCCTTGCCACGCGGGTATCCTCGTGGGTATCGCGACAGTGAATCGACTCGCGCTGGTGGTAGCAGAGACCGGATAGGCTGCCCGAAATCGGCAGTCGCATCCCCACTGAGCCGACAGCCCGGCCGCTGGTGGCGGTATAGACCATCTCACTATCCTCGGCTTCCTCAATCGCGGCGCCATCGGCGCCTGTCACCGCCAGCGCTATATCGGCGACCTGATCGCGCAGCTCCTGCAAATCCAGGCCGGCGGTACCCACACGGGTCTGGATCTCAGCCAGGGTCTGCAGCTGCTGGCGTTGCTGCTCAAGATTGCGCACTGCCGAAACATCGCGCTGGGCGGCGATGAAATAGCGCGGCTCGCCTTCAGCGGGAAAAGGGCGAATAGTCCATTCCATGCGAAACGGACGGCCGTCTTTGCGATAGTTCACGGTCTCACCGGAAAACACTTCACCCGCTGACAGTTGCTGTCGCAGGCTTTGCATCAGATCACCGTCGGTTTCCTCGCCCTGAAGCAGTCGCGGCGTTTGCCCACGCAGTTCCTCAGCCGTATAGCCGGTCAGCTCACGAAAGGCGGGGTTAGCGTAAACGATAGTAGGACCAGGACGTGCCAGTTGGCTGTCCGTGATCAGAACCGCTTCACGAACGGTTTCGAGGGCGGTTTGCAGTAGCTCCTGGTCGGTTATAGCGAAAGTCATTGCCATCCTATGGCCTGTAAGGTCCGGTTTTTTGTATAGCGCCACCGCTCATTGAGCACTCAGTTAATCGCGAACAGCCTGCCCCAAAGCGTGCAGGCAGGCAAATTAAGACACGCTATGCGCTTCCGTGCGACTGTAGTCGACCGCAATATATTCAAACATACCTTGGGACATGGTGCTTGATCGGCGACCCATAGCCAGATGAAAGAGGCTGTGGGCACAGAGAAAAGCAGAGATGCAAAGGGGCTGACCAACCTTGATTTAATTAGCACGCCTTAGTCCACCCTCCATTCCCTAGCACTAATCCTTGTATATAACGCTATGATCAAGCGGTTTTAGCCTATCTTTTTGTTAGAAATTTCGTTATCCGACCTTCTTCTTCAATCGTTTAACTTGGCCTCTCAAGTACAGTAAAAAAATTAAGTGAAGGTTGTTATTTATAGCCCCGATATTTCCCGGCCTCCCAGAGAGCCGTTCCAGACCCATTGAATATTTCAATGCATGAGCCATTAGAGTGAATCTTTCATCCCGGCACAGCCATGGATGACATGGTCAACCGGAAACTTAAGAGGTTTCTTCATAGTGGCCTTTATTTTAACCCTACGACCATCCGATGTTTCGCCGTCATGATGTTTTTCGCGACCCTACCCGCTCCGTCACTTTTTCCGTATCAAACGCCAAGCGCCCGGCAATTGCTTTCATTTCCTCAATCGGCTGGTCATAGCTCCAAGCAGCGTCGGTAATGCTGGGGAGTGAGTAATAGGTGGAGTCGCCCTTGAAGGGGCAGTGGGTCACGGTGGGGGACGTCGACAACTTCAACATATCCACATCCTCTTTCGGGATGTAGTGACGATGTGGATAACCACGCTCGCGCAGTTCGATGGCGTTTTCGGTGTCGGCGATCAGGGTGTCGCCTGAATAGATGCGTACCCGGCGAGTGTTCGGGTGCAGGGTGATGCGGGGAGTGCTTGAGGTATTAGGCATCACACAGGTCCTTTGGGAGATCCTTATTAGAACCTAGCCTATCAGGATGTCTGCGACTGTCACCCGTGCTTTAGCCTATTTTTTATCAGCTCTCTGATTCCGGTCAGTCTGATTCCGGTCAGTCTGATTCAAGGCAGGCTGATTCAAGACGTTCTGATTCAAAGCCGGCGAGCCACGTCGGTTACCTTATCGATATCCAGATGGATGCCGGGGTCGTCGACGAGAAGCTCCACATAGTGATGGCGATGGGCGCGGATCACACTTCTTGCTCCTTCGTCGCGGCCCTCTTCACCGCCTGCGCTATCGCCCAGGGCCGCAAGCTCAGGCCAGAAGGCGCGGCCGAACAGTACGGGGTGGCCCGGGCGACCGGCTTGAATCGGTCGCAGTATGAGCTCGCGCCCGGCCTCACGCTGCAAGGCATCGAGTGTGGCAGGGCGTAGGGCTGGCATGTCGCCGAGCAGAATGGCGGCGACCTGTGCATCAGCCAGTTCGGCATCACGGGCCAGGGCTGCGAAGGCATCACCAATGCTCGCGCCCAACCCTTCGCTTGCATGGGGCGCACGAATGATTGGGGTATCAGGTGCAAGCCCGAGTGCGTTGGTGTCGTCGCCTTCTCGCAGCACCACGCGCAGGGCGGGAAAGACGTCGGCCACAGAGGCCACGGTGGCGGCGAGCAGGCGTCGGCCATCCGGCAGGCTGGCCAGGCGCTTGTCGGCGGCGCCGAAGCGTCTTGAGGCTCCAGCGGCCATGATCACGGCGACGCTTGTGTTGGCGCTCTTTCTGACATTCAGGCTCCCGCTCTGGTCGGTGCTCTTGGCTGTCAGGCTGTCACCTGGATGCGTGTGGGAAGTGGGGGACATGGCGCTTGGGTATGGCTCCATCAGTCAGGAATAACGGTGGCTTCGGGGCAGAATAGCGCGCAGGGGATTGTGTTGTCCGTATCGCTCGCCAACGCTAAGGCTCAACCCGCCATTGGCAGCAGAATAGGCAGAGAGGCGCTCCTGCACGTATGCTGAGGCCACTGTTGCCTAGACAGCTCAACTACATAGACAACTCAACTACATAGACAGCTATATAGATAACTACACAGATAACGCCAACGACAAATGCCTGACGAATCATCAACGAATTCCGGGTGAAAAACTGACAAGGAGTCGAGATGGCATCTTCGATATTCAAGCCGCGACCGCGCGGCGGTGCCTGGCCGGTCGTGGTCGCCTGGCTGGGGGTTGTGCTGCTAATCGCTTCAGCGGTGCTGATGGCGGTCTCGGGCACGGCCTATCGGTGGGACTGGGTGTCGCTTAGCACGTCGTTCTCGATGCTGCGCCAGGGCGCGCACCTGGCGGTAGGCGCTGGGGCGGTGGGGCTGGTGACGGTGCTGGTAGCGGCGCTCTGCCGTCGCTGGCGCCCGGTGATGGTGGGGCTGCTCACCAGTACCGCAGTGGTGGCGATGGTCGCCCTGCCCGCGCAGATGATGCAGCGGGCCCAGACGGTGCCGCCAATCCATGACATCACTACCGATCTCGACAATCCGCCCGCCTTTGAGGCGCTGGCCGCAGCGCGGGAAGCCGCCCCCAACGAGGTGGCCTATCCACAGGACTTCGCCGACCAGCAACGAGCGGCCTATGGCAGGCTGCACGCGATCCCCCTCCCCGTGTCGATGGCTGAGGCCATGGCCGCCGTGAAGGCGACGGTAGAGGCACAGGGCTGGGACGTGGCCGCCGTCAGCGACTCGAGGCTTGAGGCCACCGCCACCACCCGCTGGTTCGGCTTCAAGGACGATGTAGCGATCCGCCTGACGCAGACGGACGCCGGGGTTCAGGTCGACATGCGTTCGGCCTCACGCATCGGCAAGAGCGACCTGGGCACCAATGCCGCCCGCATCCAGGACTTCCTGGTGGCTCTGGATGCGCGGGTGGCGGCGGACTAGCGGCTCAAAAAGCGTCAGTTAGCGCGGGGCTTTGCTCATTCCGGTGCCGGTAGCACTTCCAGGCGACGCAGTACGGCTCGGGTGATGGCCTCGCGCTTGGGCAGGTCGGCCATGCGCTCGGGGGTGTCGAGGTTCATGGCGAAGAACACCGGGCCGCTGGGCCGCTCGACCCAACCCATCCACCAGCCGACTTGGCCGTCCCAGCCGCTCTTGGCGCGCAGAATCCAGTCACGACCGGCTTCATTGATCATGATGTCTTTCACCAGCCGCTGGTCGGCTTCGGTGAAAGGCAGCGCCATGTCATAGAGCCGTTCGAGGAAGTCGACCTGCTCGACGGCGCTGACTCTCAGGCTGCCATCCAACCAGAAGGTTTCGACACCGTCACCCACCCGGGCGTTGCCATAGCCGATTTCGCCCAGGTAAGCCTGCTCGCGCTCGCGGCCGATCTGGTTGGCCAGACGCTGGAAGACCCAGACGGTGGAGTAGCGCAGCGCCGAGCGTAGGGTCTGGTCCTGATTCCATGCGGGCACATCACGCTCGGTGCCATCCCAGGGAAACACCTCGAACTCGTCATCTACTGCGCCGGCATCCAGCGCGAAAAGCGCGTGGGGCACTTTGAAGGTGGAAGCCGGCGAGAGCCGCTCATTGGCACGTCTGGGGTTCACCACGAAGCGTCCTGCACGGCCCTCACGCTTATCGACGATCACCAGCGTGCCGTTGACGGCCTTCTGCTCGGCGAACACGTCGGCCCAGTCCGGGCGCTGTTGCCAATCATCGGCCGAGGCGTTCAGGGGTATCAGAGCAAGCAGGGCCACAGCGGCCAGGTGGGCGAGTCGTGTCATGCGATCGGCGTTTCCGTATGGGCAGGCGTTATCATAAGGGCAAAGGGAGAGCGTATCGAAAAACGTGACGAAATAGCCGGCAAGGTAGCGTGCGCGACATAACATGTTGGCCGTTGGGACTATCCTGGCCTTGCAACCGCCCCGGCTCGGTATGTCACGCTGGCACGAAACTGCCTTGTCGCCCAGGACGAGCTATCTTCAAGGTTCCCTATATCGGCAAAAAGGAAAGGAGTTTCCCATGAGCGAGAAGAGTGCCTACGAGCAGAAGCTGCGCGCCAAGCTGGATGAGCTACAGGCCGAGGTGGATAAACTGAAGGCGAAAGCCCAGGGTGCCCAGGCCGATGCGCGTATCAAGCAGGAGCAACAGCAGGAGATCGATAAGCTCGAGGAAAGACGCGATGAGATGCGCGAGAAGCTCGATGAGCTTCGCAACTCAAGCGACGACGCCTGGGACGACATCAAGGCCGGCGCGGAACGTGCCTGGGACTCTCTGAGCGACTCCCTGGAGAAAGCGCGTTCCCGCTTCAAGTAATCCACCACCTCATACCTTGGGCGCCCTTCTCGTGGGCGCCCTTCTCATGCCAACCCTTCTCATGCCAACCCTTCTCATGCCAACTCGGCGCGGCCCCCTCACTGCCCCGTTCTTCTCTTCCCTTCACGCAAGGAATGCCGTCGCCCTGACCTTGGCCGTTGTGGGCGACGTCCCTCAGTTATCGCCCTTAGGGGTTGGCTTCCGCGGATCGGTGGCTTTTTCGGCTTTGGCGGCCTCTTCGCCTTCAGGAGCGGTTTCGGTTTTGGCTTCTTCACCTTCAGAGGCGGCCTCGGTCTTCGCTTCTTCGGCCTTGGCAGCTTGTTCAGCTTCAGCTTCAGCTTCTTCTGCCTTTATGGCTTCTTCTGCCTTAGCCGCTTCTTCGGCTTCGGCTTCGGCTTCGGCTTCGGCTTCCTCAGCCTCTTCGACAATATCCGCCTCGGGCTGAAGCGGCTCGCCCTCTTCGTCTTGCAGCTGGTAATCGTAGGCCGCCTGGAGACCAGACTCTTCTTCGGTGTCTTCCTCTTCGGCCTGGGCGATGTAGCCCGGATAGAATGGCGAGAGGATGGCCACCAAGATGCCGAGGGCGGAGAACATGGCAAAGGCACTGGCGTAGCCGAATGCGTTCACCAGCATGCCGACGACGGGCGAGCCGGTCGCCTGGCCCAGCGATACGGCCATGAAGGGCAGCACCGGCCCTACCGACAGCCGCCCCGGCAACAGGCGGATGCCGGTCATCAGATAGAGGCCCGTCAGGCTCATATAGGCCAAACCGAAGACCAGCGCAGAAAATGACGCCAGCAGCGACTGACCGGGGCTTGCCGCGAGCAATGCTAGGCTTGCCGCCAGCATCATCAACATCAGGGCATGGGTGATGGGGGGATTGTTGCGATCGGCCAGGTCAGCCACCACGGCCCCGCCAAGGCCGGCGACACCCACCGCGAGCCACAGCCACCCGGTGGTACCAGCCGGCAGGCCGCCCAGGGTGACCACCAGATCAGGCGCGAAGATCCAGTAGGCCGCTGAGACGAAGCCCATCACGAAGGCAAACAGCGAGAGCCTGACGAGGCGCGACCACGGCAGTTCGCTGACCGGAGGCGGCGGAGCGGCGTTCGCCGGCAAGATCCGTGACACCGAGGGCAGGAGAAACCATGCGGCGATCACGCCGATGCCTGCCAGAACGGCGAAGGAAATATAGGCGAGGCGCCAGGCACCGGTCAGGAACAGCACCGTTGGCACGGCCACGACCACGCCGATACTAGTGCCCGCGTTCATGACCGAGCTAACACGCCCGTGCAGCGAGCGCCTGACCAACGCCTGCATGGCCGCCGTGAGCGCTGGCATCATCAGGCCGGTACAGATGCCGCACGCGAACACCCCTGCACCGAGGGTCAGTGCGCCAGTGGACTGACTGATCAACGCCAGCCCGACGACGCCGAAGGCTCCAGACAGCACCGCCGCATTACGGGCACCGAGATGATCGGCAGCGAACGGGGCAACTAGCGTGGCCAGCAGGAAGCTGATGAGGGGCAGCGCGCCGATGATACCGATCACGGATGCCGTGAGTTCCAGCTCATCGCGAATGGGAGGCACGAACAGGCCGAAGGCAAAACGCGCGAGCCCGAAACTGATCGCGATCAGCGCTGCACCAAAGAGCGCAAACCCGGTACTAGAGAGCGGCTTCATTCGGACTCCTTCTGGCAAGCATCGACACTGGCGGCCCGCTTCGGCTTCAGGTACTGCCCCTGCAGCGCTGACCGCACGCTCTAGTCAAGCAGCATATGAAGGCGCCGACTATCGCAGGCCCGACGGTAACAGACTCACCCCCGCCTTGGCCCGAGCATGAACCAACGATAGACGCTAATGCGCTTAGCGATAGCCCATTTATCGACGCCACGCATTTTTCCGCAAACCTGGCGGGGCTTGTCGCCAGCGGATCTGGCTAGCCAGGGCGACCACTGTCGCGCAATCAGCGTGATAGCATGGGCCGATCTCCGATCGTATCCCCCGACCACTCCCGCAACCCGACAGCGGATGTTGCATGGAGTGTTGAATGGAATCTTGCATGGAAGAGATCAGCCCAACATGGCTATTGGGCCAAGGCGTCAGCCTGGTGGCCCTGGCCCTCTGTTTAGTCGCTTTTGCCAGCAAACGCGACGACAAACTGTTCGTACTGCTGCTGTTCGCCAACGTCGCCTTCGCCGCACAGTTCGCGCTGTTCGGTAGCTGGGTGGCGGCGGGAATCTCGGCGCTGATCGTGCTGCGCATCGCGCTGGTGCGCCGTTTCCCACGCAACGTCAGGCTTATGCTCGGGATGCTACTGGCCACCCTGGCGGTGGCTATGCTGACCTGGAGCGGCCCGCGAGACATCCCGGCGGTGGCGGCGGGGCTGCTGGGCACCTGGGGCATGTTCATGCTGCGCGGTATTGCCATGCGCGCCGCCCTGGCGGTGGCGGCGCTATGCTGGGTCGCCAGCAACCTGCTCGCTGGTTCGATTGGCGGCACCATCGCCGAAAGCCTGATTTTCGTGACTAACGTGATCACCATTATCCGCCTTCGGCGTGATGCCCACCTGCGCTATATCCACGGCTGATGCCGAGACCAGTTGAGGCCGTTGCTGAGACTGTTGCTGAGGCCGTTGCGGAAACAGTGCCTCACTTCATATCGAAGCCGCGCTCGATCAGGAAATCCCGCATGTGAGGGCGCAGCTTGGTATCGAACAGTGGGATTAGGCGGCCTATCCTCGCCCCGCCAGGGTCGGTCATCCTTGCAAGGGGTTACCGGCCCGCCTACACCTTGAAGATGACCATGCCGGATGTAGGGGAAGATGTTCCACCAGGGCCCAAGGGAATGCTGCGCTTCCTGGGACTGGTGGCGCTGGGCGCGCTGATCGGCGGCCTGGCGGCACTCGCCGCGGTGGGGTTCGTGGCGGCCGTGCTGTGGCTCAACGACCTACTGCTGGTCTCACCCCGGGGACGCATGATGTTCGCCCACCCCGAGGCGCTGGCGATCGCCACCGTGCTGGTACCGACCCTGGGCGGGCTGGTAGTTGGCCTGCTGCACCGCGCCACCCCCGAGCGCCGCCCTCACACACCTGCCGACGTCATCGCCGCCGTGCAGACTCGCCGCGGCCGACTGCCGGTGCGGGCCGGGGTGCTCTCGGCGCTGAGCGGCCTGGTCTCCCTGGGCGCTGGCGCCTCGGTGGGGCAGTACGGTCCCCTGGTGCATCTGGGGGCGAGCCTGGGGTCCTGGGGGGCACGGTTACTCAGGCTGGACCGCTCCGACGACAACATCACCATCGCCTGCGGCGTGGCGGCGGCCATCGCCACGGCCTTCAACGCGCCCCTGGCCGGCATCGTCTTCGCCCATGAGGTGGTGCTGCGCCACTACGCCCTGCGCGCCTTCGCCCCGGTGGCGGCCGCGGCCATCGTTGGACACGTCATCGCCACCAATGTGCTCTCCCGCGGCGCCCTCTTCCATGTCGCCGATACCGTGCTGCCCCGCCCCTGGGAATTCGCCGTATTCGTGCTCATCGGCGGTCTGGGCGCCCTGGTGGCAGGTGCCTACATGCGCTCGATCCTCGGCGTCGGTCGGCTGGCCGAACGCCTGCCCTTCTCTCCCTCTCTGCGACCTGCGATTGCCGGGGCCCTGCTCGGCGTGACCGCCCTGTGGGTGCCAGACATCCTGGGCATGGGCCAGGAGACGCTGCGCTTCGCCACCATCGCCGGGGCCTTCGGCGGCCTGGAACTGCTGGTAGTGCTGGGCCTCAAGCTGGCTGCCACGGCGCTGTGCCTGGGCATGGGCTTTGGCGGCGGGGTGTTCAGCCCGGCGCTGGTGATCGGCACGCTGTTCGGGGCCCTGTGCGGCACCCTGGTCGGCGGCCTCGGCGGCGCCCAGGACACCTTCGTCTTCTATGCCATCTGCGGCATGGTGGCGGTGACCGCGCCAGTGATCGGCGCCCCCCTGACCAGCCTGCTGATCGTCTTCGAGCTCACCGGCAACTACGCGCTAACCACCGCGGCCCTGGCAAGCGTGACCCTCGCCAGCCCCATCGCGGCCCAGCTGTTCGGTCGCTCGCTGTTCGACATCCAGCTGGCGAAGCGGGGCCTGGACCTCTCCGCTGGTCGCAGCCGTGCCGTGCTGCAGGATGCCCGGCTCCACGACCTGCTGAGTCACGACTGCGTGACCCTTCCTCCGGATCAGTGCGTCAGCGAGGCAGTGACCCGGTTGAGCCGCTCCGGCCACGGCGAGGCCCACCTGGTCGACGCTCAGGGCCGCTACCGGAGCAGCGTGACCCTGGCCGACCTGGAGGCCATGCGGGAGGACGGCGACGGCCAGCGCCCGGTGGAGGAATGCCCCAGCACGCCGCGCCCCGTGCTGGGGCCCCAGGCCTCGGTCTGGGAGGCGATGCGCCATCTCCAGGAGGTCACCGGAGAGGCCATCGCCGTGGTGGACGAGGCCGCGGACGGTGTCTTCCTGGGCGTGGTCTACGAGACCAGCATCGCCCGGGCCTTCCTGCAGCACAGCGATGCGCTGCGCCGAGAAGAATATGGTGCGGGCTGAGCGCAGGCGGGGCGCCCCCGTCCTGGCGTGGGTCATTGCCCTGGTCCTGGCAATGGGCATGGCGCTGTGCAGGCCCCTGCCGGCCGCCGCTTCGCCGGCCGCCCTGACGGTGCTGAGCTGGGGCGGTGCCTACGAACGGGCCCAGCAGCGCGCCCTGTTCGAGCCCTTCACCGAGACCACCGGTATCCCCGTGCGCGTGGCCCGCTACAACGGCGGCCTTGCGGCCCTGCGCCGTGCTGTGGCCGAGCAGGACGTGCCCTGGGATCTGATCGACATGACCCGCAGCGAGGCCATGGCCGCCTGCGCGGAGGGCCTGCTCGAACCGCTGTTGCCCTCGCTGGTGGCCCCAGCCCCCGATGGCACCCCGCCCGCCGAGGACTTCCTCCCCGGCTCCTTCGACCACTGCGCGATCACCCACTCGGTGTTCGCCACCGTGGTGGCCTATCGCCGCGACGCCTTCCCGGGACGCCGCCCCACCTCCATCGCCGACCTCTTCGACCAGCGTCGTTTCCCCGGGCCACGCGCCCTGCAACGTACCCCGGCGGCCAACCTGGAGTGGGCCCTGCTCGCCTACGGCGTCCCCCGGGAGGAACTCTACCGGCTGCTCAGCACCCGGCGCGGCCTGGACCTCGCCCTGGCGCGCCTGGCCGGCCTGGAGGACCTGCGCTGGTGGCAGGCCGGCGACACGCCGCCGCGGTTGCTGGCCGAGGGAGAGGTGGTCATGGCCTCGGGCTACAACGGACGCTTCTTCGACGCCATGGTCAACCGAGGCCTGCCCATCGAGATCCTCTGGGACGGCCAGTTTCAGGAGCACGAGACCTGGGTCATCCCTCGCCACGCTCCCCACCCCGAGGCGGCCCGTCGTTTCCTGCGCTTCGCCACCACCACCGAGCGCCAGGCGGAGCTGGCCCGGTACATACCCTACGGCCCATCCCGGCAGTCGGCGGCACGCCAGGTCTCCACCCACCACGACACCGGCATCGACATGCGCTTGCACATTCCCACCCATCCCCTGAATGCCGAGCGCGCGGTGACCCGCGACGATGACTGGTATGCCCGGACCCAGGAGCGGGTCGGCGAGTACTTTCATGAGTACTTTCGTTAGTACTTTCGTTAGTACTTCCGCGCGGCCCTGTTCGACACGCCCAACGAGGCATCCGGCGCCAGCGCCGAGCCCCCTGCGGGCGGCGAGACGCTCAGCCCGGGCTCCTGAGAGACCAAGCACGACCTCGGCCTGGGTCGGATGCCCGCTGCGCCACATTCACGGCTGAAGCTGGGACCGTTCTTGAGACCGAATCTCACTTCATCTTGAAGCCGCGCTCTATCAGGAAGTCGCGCATGTGCGGGCGCAGCTTGGTATCAAACAGTGGGGTGAGGTTCTTGGACCAGTTGGTGTCCTTGGTGCCGCCGCTGCGCTCGCTGTAATAGCGCTGCATGGTGTCGTCGAAGGCCGCCACCTGCTCATGATCATCGTCGTAGTAGTCTTCCTTGAGAATCGCCTCTACCGGCAGCCGCGGCTTGATATCCGGGGTCTGGGCCGGGTAACCGATACACATGCCGAATACCGGATAGACGTGTTCGGGCAGGTGCAGCAGGTCGCTGACGGCCTGGGGATCGTTACGGATACCCCCGATATAGCAGATGCCCAGCCCTTCGGATTCGGCGGCGACCGCCACGTTCTGCGCCATCAGGGCGGTGTCGACGCTGGCCACCAGCAGTTGCTCGGTCATGCCGCGCACGACATTGGCACCGGTGCGCTCGGAAGCCTCGGTGGGGCGTTTCATATCGGCGCAGAACACCAGGAAGTCAGAGGCGTCGGCCACATAGGCCTGTCCGCCGGCCAGTTCGGCAATTTTTTTGCGGTTAGCCGGGTTCTTCACGTGGATGACGCTATACGCCTGAACGTGACTGGAGGTGGCGGCACTCTGGCCGGCACGGATCAGCTCCAGCAGCAGCTCGTGGGAAATCTTCTGCTCGGTGAACTTGCGGATCGACCGATGGGATTTCAGCAACTCGATGGTAGCGTTCATGGAACCTCGCGGAATGCAGTAGGGGAACAGGCCAAGATACCTAGCCTGCTTATTATCTTCCACCCTGAATGTCAGCACCGGACGAGCGCCACCTCGACTCGACGCAGGGTGAAGCGCCAACGCGACTTCTGGGTACGGCTCCTATAGTGACTGAAGACATCCCTTCATTCACAGGAGTGAGCGCCATGAGCACCGACAAGTCCCCGAGTGGCCCGGACCTGGCCGACGGCATCCCATTGAGCGAGCTGGCCGAGGGCGAGATGCTCACCGGCCATGTCGGCGAGGATGCCGTGCTGCTGGCTCGCAGCGGCGGCGACTTCCATGCCGTCGGCGCCCACTGCACCCACTATGGCGCGCCGCTCGGCGATGGGCTGATCGTCGATGACAGCGTGCGCTGCCCCTGGCATCACGCCTGCTTCAGCCTGCGCAGCGGTGAGGCCCTGGCCGCGCCGGCTCTGGACGGCCTGGCCTGCTGGAAGACGGAGGTGGTCGGCGACCGGGTCCACGTGCGCGAGCGCGCCGACCCTGCGCCCGCGCGCCGTCCGGCCCGGTCGCCCTCCTCGGTGGTGATCGTGGGCGGTGGAGCGGCCGGCGAGGCTGCCGCGGAGATGCTGCGCCGCGAGGGCTACACGGGGCCGGTGACGATCTTGAGCGAGGAGGCGGCCCCGCCCTGCGACCGGCCAAACCTCTCCAAGGACTACCTGGCCGGCACGGCGAAGGCCGCCTGGATTCCGCTGCGTGGCGATGACTTCTATGCACGCCACGATATCACCCTGCGGCTCGCCACCGCGGTGGTGGCGATCGAGCCCAAGGCCGCGCGACTGCGTCTCGCCGATGGCGAGGTGCTCGGCTACGGGGCGCTTTTGCTCGCGACCGGCGCCGAGCCGGTGCGCCTGGCGGTGCCGGGCGCCGAACTGCCCCACGTGCATACCCTGCGCAGCCAGGCCGACAGCGAGGCGCTGATCGCCGCCGTCGAGGCAGGTGCCCGTCAGGCCGTGGTGATCGGCGCCAGCTTCATCGGCCTCGAGGTGGCGGCATCGCTGCGCCAGCGTGGGCTCGAGGTGCGGGTGGTCGCCCCCGAGGCACACCCGCTTGAGCGAGTCCTCGGCGAGAAGCTCAGTGACTTTATCCGCGGGCTGCACGAATCGAAGGGCGTGATCTTCCACCTGGAAGAGCGCGTGGCGAGCATCAGCGCCGATATGGTGGAACTTGAAGGCGGCGAGCGCCTCGACGCCGATCTGGTGGTGGCCGGCATCGGCGTGCTCCCGCGCACCGCACTGGCCGAGGCCGCGGGCCTTAAGGTGGACAATGGCGTCTGGGTAAGCGACACCCTGGAAACCAGCGTGTCCGGCATCTATGCCGCCGGCGACATCGCCTGCGGGCCGGATCCGCTGAGCGGTGAGCGCGTGCGCATCGAGCACTGGACGGTGGCCCAGCGCCAGGGGCAGCGCGCCGCTCGCAATATCCTCGGCGCCGAGGATACCCGGGCCGCCGTGCCCTTCTTCTGGAGCCAGCACTACGACATCGGCATCAACTACGTGGGCCATGCCACGCACTGGGATCGCATCGAGACCGACGGCGCCCCGGCTGCCCACGACTTCACTGCGCGCTTCATCGCCGGCGGCCACGCTCTGGCGGTGGCGACAATCTTCCGGGATAGGGAGAGCCTAGAGGCCGAGGCCAAGATGGAGGCCCGTATCCGCTCACGCTAGGCGCGGCCTAGTGGTGCACGCCTGCCGGAAGGCGACGGCATCGCCCCGCCAGGCGACGCAGGGACGGGCATGCCGGGTCGAGTGATACCAAGCGGGCGGCTAGCGCAGCACCGCGCCGATCTCGCGCTCGCCGTCGAGCAAGTAGAACTCGCGGTCGGTGAGGTCATCTGCCTTAACCAGATGCGCCAGCGCATGGGCGACGTTGGCGCGAGAGACGGTATTCACGCCGCCGGTTTCCTCGAGCGAGGTAGCGACGCGCTCGCTTGCGGGCTCGTCGGTCAGCCGCCCGGGCTTGAGGATCAGGTAGGGCACGCCGGCACTTCTCAAGTAGGCATCGGCGGCGAACTTGGCGGCCATGTAGGGGCGCAGTTTCTCGGGGGCTTCCTGCGGGTTTTCGGCGCGCAGGGCGCTGACCATCAGGAAGCGCTTGATGCCGAGTTCGCGGCTGGTATCGACGGCGCGGGTGGCGGCGTACAAGTCGATCAGCAGCGTCTTGTCGGGCCCGGTATGGGGGCCGGAGCCGGCGGTGAAGAGCACCTGATCGCAGCCTTCGAAGGCATGGCGGAAGTCGCCTTCCAGATCGGCGATCACGGTGTCGATGCCCTGCTCGGCGAACCAGGTGCGCTGGTCTTCATTACGGATCATGGCCTTGATGGGCAGTCCGGCCTTGGCGGCAATCGCGCAGAACTGGTGGCCGATCTGGCCGTTGGCACCGATCACTAAGGTGGTCATGCTCGTCTCCCTGTCGGTTCGTGTCGCTCGCTAGGTTCCGACTATTAGGTTCCTAATAGTCGTCACCACCAGCATTCTCAACATGCTGGCGCTTGCTGGCAACAGGCCGACAAGGAGGGATGAGGCTGGAGCGAAGACGGCCGCTGACGTAAGCTCGCCGCTCACATGGATGAGCCGAGACCTTATCCCTACCCCAAGCCTTCATGGACGCCGCAAACCATCGCACGCCTTTCAAGGAGAATGCCGTGAACCCCGAAGATCTGGAACGCCTGGTGACCCTGAAGATGCCCTTTGGCAAGCACCAGGGCACGCTGATCGCGGACCTGCCCGGCGGCTATCTCAACTGGTTTGCCCGGGAGGGTTTTCCTAATGGCGAGATCGGTCGGCTACTACAGCTGATGCAAGAGATCGACCACAACGGCCTCAGCGGGCTGCTCGATCCGCTGCGTCGCCGTGCCTAACGCTATATAAAGGCGGCCTCGAGCGCTTCTTTGCTTATCACTCTGGCATTACGACCCAATCGGGTTCTTCGAACTCGCCAATCACACTAATCTCACAGCAAGGGGCCGCGCTCTTGATAATGGCGTCGATGGTTGGCGGATGCTCGGCTTCCATGGCGTCGCGACTGGCCTTGCTGTCCCAGCGAGCAATGGCGATCAGAGTGTCGGGATCGCCGATCTTGCGATGTAACTCGGTGCCGCGGGCGCCGGGCGCCTGTTGGATAAGTTCGCTGGCCCGCACCCAGGCTTCGGCATACTCCTCGGCGGTATAGCCGTCCTTGATACGCACTTCGAAGAGATACTTCATGCGGGTCTCCTGTCGATCGGCCCCGAATTGACCGTTGTCATCCCTTCCACGGCAGGTTAGTCAGGCCGGCCAACCCCGGACCTCAGCCCGGGTGGCCTCAAGAATGTGAATTCGCCCTCGCGGCTGAACGGAGGGTGCAGCGGCTATTCGAAGCTTGCACAAACCGGGGACTGCGCGGAGGGATCGTGGCTTTCGACATGTGTCGTTGCCATATCTCCGGCCTCGATGGGGATATGCCACTGGTGGTCATTCTGCATGCCGTCGCAGGTGCCGACGCTGCCGCCACCGAAGTTGGAATCGATCCAGTAGTCGACCGCATAGCTACCACCGGCCTGCAGCGCACCGGGGAAGGTAAACGAGAAGGCCGGATCGCCGTCGGCGGAAACAGTGTCGGACTGCACGGCAAGCACCTCGCCCGAGGCGGTATCGACAAGGGCAGCCTTAATCTCCTGGCCGCCGTGTGGGCCGCCGAAGCTGGCGTCTCCCTGGAAGGTGAGATCCTGACCATCGGCGGCCAGCGCTGGAGCGGCCAGCAAGGCGGTGGAAAAGAGAGCCGTGGCGATCAGCATTGAAGTGGCTGAGCGAAGCGTGAAGTGATTCCTGTCCATGATGCGAAACCTCCCGAAGCATGACGAAGAGGCCCGAACGGGCCTGTCCACAGCATAGTGGCTTGCCCGGCCCCTTGCCGGCAAAGACAGCCTGGAAGGCTCCAACTCAGGTGATCGTTCAGGCCAGGCGCTCAGCTAAGGAGTCCAGGAAAATCACCCCCAAAAGTCTTGCATCGCGTGACATTCTCAGCATTTCTGACCATATTATCCTGCGATGTGCCTCATCATCGCTCTCTCATTGCAAGGAAATGCATTCATGATGTCCGCTTCACGTTGTGCTGTCTTCGCCGCCGTCCCGCTGCTGTGCTTGGCCAGCACCGCCCAGGCGCTGAACTGGCAGGCCGCGCCGCTCTACGAAACCATTGAATTGAAATCAGGTTTCCAGCCTGATCCTCACCAGATCAGCATAAGCGCGGGCGGTGACATCGACGCCTCAGAAGCCGGCCCCAACTGCAGCGGCTTCGTAAACGGCGAAACGCCGGATTTGGACATCAACTTCCAGGCTGGCCAGTACCCACTCACCATCTATGTTGAGTCCGAAGCAGACACGACGCTGGTGGTCTATGACGCCAACGGCAACTGGCACTGCAACGACGACTATTCGACCACCAGCGGCAACAATCCAGCGCTGCAATGGAGTTCAGCGCCTTCCGGCAACTATAACGTCTGGGTTGGCACCTTTAACCCCGGCGAAATGCCCCAGGCGGTCGTCAAGGTATCCGAGCGCGACCCTGAATGGACAGGCATGCCGAGCGACTCCTCTTCGAGCACCACGCCGGTCAACAATAGCGGCGACATCGAATGGGGCGACAATACCAGCCGGTGGGCCAATGATGGCGAATGCGATGACCCGCGCTTCGCAGGTGAAGGGGTGCACTCGCTCAACGTCGACGAGGACCGCTATCACGACGCTGTGGATTGCCAGAGTCTCTATGAACAGGGCCGTATCACGCTCGCGTCGGAAAGTGGCACGGTCAACAGCTCAAACGACATCCAGTGGGGTGATAACACCAGCCAGTGGTCCAACGACGGTGAATGCGACGATCCGCGATTTGCCGGCCCCGGGGTGAATGCGAACAACCTCGCTGAAGACCGCTATCACGACGCCGCCGACTGCCAGAGCCTCTATGGACAGGGTCAGATCTACTTGCAGTGATAAAGCACCGGCCATAAACGATGGCCGGATCAGCATGCTGCCTTTTCTTGCGCCAGGTCATCGGACCTGGCGCTTCGTTCGTGTCTACTGACCCCCTCGGGATCGAATAAACAGGCATACGAGCGAGGCGAAAAGAATGCGGACACTGATCGGCCTGGTGATGCTGGCCTGTAGCCTGATGGCACCCTCAGTACAGGCCGAATCACGCCTGCTGCCGCGGGATAACTTGGCGGCCTTCGTCGATGGCTTCGTCGAGGCGCGCATGACCGCCCATAACATTGCCGGGCTCAGCGTCGCGATCGTGCATCAGGGTGAGCTTGTCCTGGCCAAGGGCTATGGCCATGCCGACCTGGCTAACGGCCGGCGCGTTGATGCCAGCCGCACGCTCTTTCGTCCGGGCTCGATCTCCAAGCTGTTCACCTGGACCGCGGTGATGCAGTTGGTCGAGCAGGGGCAGCTGTCGCTCGACGCGAATATCCGCCGCTACCTACCCGACTTCCCCCTCGAGACGCGCTTCGACACCCCGATCACCCTGGCTGACCTGATGGCTCATCGCGCGGGCTTCGAGGATTCAGCCATGGGCCACCTGTTCGAGGACGACCCGACGCAGGTACAGACGCTGCGGGACTACCTCGTCAGCCATCATCCCACCCAGGTTCGCCCGCCGGGCACACTGCCCGCCTACTCGAACTTCGGGGTAGCGCTGGCCGGTCTGATCGTCGCTGAGGTCAGCGGAATGTCCTGGGAGGCCTACGCCGAGCAGCATCTCTTCGCGCCGCTGGGCATGGCCCACAGCACCTTCCGAGAACCCTGGGGGCCGCAGCGCCCGGGGAGGCCCATGAGCGAGGCACTGCGGGCAGAGGTCAGCCGGGGCTATGTCTACCGCCATGGCGCCTTCCATCCCGGCGGCTTCGCGTTCATCAGCGGCATCGGCCCCGCCGGGGCGCTCTCGACCACCGCCACCGACATGGCCCGCTGGATGCTGGCCCAACTCAACGCCGGCGAACTGGACGGCTCGCGCATCCTGGCCGCAGAAACGGCGCGGCGCATGCACCGCCAGCATGCCACCCTCGCCCCGGGCCTGCCGGGCATCGCCCATGGCTTCATCGAGAGCGAGATCGGCGGCTACCGGGCCATTGGCCATGGCGGCGGTACCGTCTACTTTGTCTCCGACCTGCAGCTGATTCCGGCCCTGGGGCTCGGCGTGTTCGTGTCCACCAACACCCCCAGCGGCGAGGCGCTGGTACGCGACTTCGTGCGCGAACTGGTGACCCGCTATTTTCCTGGCCCGTCGGCGGCTGGACGCTCCACACCCGATTCAGCAGCCGCCGCACCGGCCAAAAGCCATGCGGCTCTCTCCCTGGACGACTATGTCGGCAGTTACCTGTCTACCCGGCGCGCCTATACCACCGTCGAGGCGCTGCTTAACGTGCCGCTGGCCACGATCGGCGCCGGCGAAGAAGGAGACCTGCTACTGACCTGGCATGGCCGGGAAACTCGACTGGCGAGGGCGGATGATGGGGCCAGCGAGGAAGGAAGCGATACTTTCGTTATCCCGAAGACCGGTGAGCGGGTCAGGTTCCTGCGCGATGAGGCCGGCCAGGTGACTCAGTTGGCGCTGCCGATTCCGGTGATGGTTATGGAGAAGGTCTCGGCGTGGAAGAATCCCCAGCTTCGCCAACTCGCCCTCGGCGCGGCAATGCCGGTCTTCGCCGCCGTGCCGGTGGGGGCCTGGCTGCGGCGCCGTCGACGCTCGAGGCAGGCAGCGGGTGAGCGCTGGGCTGGCCGCCTGATCGTGGCAGCGACACTGGCATGGCTGGCCACCTTTGCAACCGGCCTGGTCGCCGCCCTGCCGCTCACCCGAGACGCGGCCAACGTCTTCTACCACTTCCCGTCGCCGCTGTTCCTCGCGTCCCTGGCCATCGCCCTGCTTGCGTCCGGGTTGACCCTGATCAGCGTGGGGCTGCTCTATCCCGTATGGCGCCGCGGGCACTGGCCAAACTGGCGATGCCTGCGGCATACCCTGGTGGTACTGATCATGGTGACCTGCACAGCGATCCTTTGGAGCTTCAATGCCCTGGGGTTTCATTTCCTAGGCTTTCAGCTACTGGGTACCTGAGTCTCGTAACCCCGGCTACATCCAGCCCTTGCGGCGGAACAGCCAGATCAGGCTGGTCGCAATCACGGCCATCACGCCAAGCAGGGCAAAATAGCCATATTGATAGCCGAGTTCGGGGATATAGGCGAAATTCATCCCGTAGAGACCGGCCAGGAAGCCGAGTGGCACGAAGATGGCGGTGATAACGGTGAGCACGCGCATGGTGATGTTGAGCTGGTGAGACGATATTGAGATATAGCCGTCTACCAGGTCACCGCAGATGTCGTAATACATCTGCGTCAGGCTATAAAGGCGCTCGAAACGCTCATGAACGTCGTTGACGGCATGCAGGGTGTCGGCATCTTCCCGGGGCAGGTGATCGTAATCATAGGCCGTCAGTTCCTGGGTGATCGCCTGATGGTAGTTGAAGATCCGACGCATCTTCACCAGCCGCGACTTATAGCTGATGATCCGCTTCATCAGGCTGTCATTGCCGGCTTCGATCAGGCCATCCTCTAGATCGCTTAGTTGAGTCTCGAACTCCAGCAGGCTCTCGAGATAGAAACCCGCCGAGAGATGCATGATCTTCAGCGCCAACTGCCCGGGTGATTGCCCCAGCAGCTTGCTGCCATCCTGTCCCCACATGCGATCAATGCTCATGGCAAGGCTCGGATGCAGGCTGATCAGATAGCGATCGCCGATAAAGAAGGCGACCTGCTGTGGGGCATAGTTGAGCTCAGCGTCAAAGGACGATATGCCCCGATAAATAATCAGGGTGTGCGTCTCGAATTCTTCGATCTTGGGAGGATGGCGCTCCCGCTGGGCGTCGATGATCGCCAGAGGGTGGCAGTCGAAGTCCTCGAGCAGGGCTCGCTGTCCTTCAGGTGAAGAGCCCTGCAGGTCGATCCAGATGCGACTTTCCGGTTGCTCTCGCCAGTTGGCGATCAACTCTTCTCCGCCCGTGTGCGAATGACCCTCGGTGTCGAGCAGTAGCGTGCGAATCATGAGGCACGATCCTTCCTGGATAATGGAAAGGTGCCAAGATAAGCCAGTCCCCATGACTTTGCACTGGCTGACAGACGGACTGACTGAGAGACGGGCTGACAAACACGCAACTGAGCATCATGCAGGCAGGTGCTAGAGCAACACCCTACCGAGAGACCTCGTCGTAGGGGCAATCACATCAGACGGCTGCCTCATAGGCGGCCTTGAGGCGGTAGAACTCGCAGACGATCTCATCCATGGCGGCGGTGTCATAGTCACGCAGACCGCTGACCACCAGCTTCTTGGACCCCCGGCCGATATTTTGGCCACAGGCGGTGAGGCCGAACTCCAGCAGGGCCTCGCCGCGCTTGCCGAGCACTTCGAAGGATGAGTCCTCGAGCTCAAGGCCAGGGTCTTCGACGTCGAGGCGGTCCAGCGAAAAGCCCATGCTGTCGTAAATCACCAGCGGACGCTGGGGATTGAACATGACGCCATGCGTCTGCATCAGCGGCTTGAGATAATGAGGGAAGTTCTTGCCAGAAAACGCCACATACCGACGCGTAAACGCCGCAATCACGTCTTCGTCATGCGTCAGTCCACCGCTTCGCTCTACTTCCAGATACACCTTGCCATGGTCGTCAGTGACGCGGATGGAGCCATCGTCATGCTCTTGGAAATCCAGCGCGACCTCCGCCCCTACCATGCTGCGAAAATGGAAGGTCATGCATTGAGACAAGCCGAACTTCGACAAGACCAGCGCAAAGAGCAGATCCCCCGGCACACAGAAGCGCCGCGCATCCGGGTTGTGGATCGGGTTGTAGTCTCCGGCGACCTGTTTGGCGAAATGGCTGGCTTGCTCCGCACTGATGCTGATGCGGCCGTCGTGGACCTGATGGAATTTGTCGAGAAACATGCGTCGTCTTATTGCACCTCAAGAAAAGATTAGGCTTCGCCCTTCCCGGGGCGAGAGCGGTCACGACAGTCCAAGGACAGCGGACATCCTGTTTACCTGACGCCATTGGCCGGCAAATTGTCGGCGATGAGCGACACTATTGTCTCACCTAGTCCTCATGCTTCGCGGAAGCCAGCACTCTCTGCTGTATCACTAGACTTCGCGGGGGTAACGTAACATGTTGTCAAAAATTCGCCTATCGCTGCGATGCGATATCCGCACCAACTCGCAAGTCCACTCCTTCCTGAATACCGCCATCACCGCCATGATTGACGACGATCTGTCGAATCGGTGCTCTCTGTATCGCGGGTATTCAGAATTCCCTTCTCAGATGCTTTTCTGTCCACCCTAAAGCTGAATAAGAATCATGATGTAGAGCATGCACGCAGGTTAATTGCCGCTATGCATCGAAGGTCTCTAATTGGTGTGACTACGCGGCATGATAGCATCGTAGAAAACCGTTATTTAAACCAAAGCCGATACAATAAATTATGAACAATAAATCGCCTTTTTCATGGCAACGCTACCTCCCAGCAATGGCACTCGCCCTGCTCTGCCTGGCCGTCAGCCCCTCGGTGCTGGCCATGTCCGGCGAGCTCGACCTAACCGGTTCGGCGGTAGGCATGTTCACCGTCGCCATCTTCGTTCTTGCCTATGTACTTGTCATGCTTGAAGAAAAGCTGCACATGCGCAAGTCGAAGCCGGTGTTGGTGGCCGCGGGCATCATCTGGGGACTGATCGGCTGGGTCTATGTTAGCAATGGCATGCCGGACGCTGCCGAACATGCGTTTCGGGCCACGCTACTCGAATTCTCGGAATTGATGCTGTTTCTGCTGGTCGCGATGACCTACATCAATGCCATGGATGAACGCGGGGTGTTCGATGCCCTGCGTGGCTGGATGCTGGAACGCGGCTTCAGCTACCGCAGCCTGTTCTGGCTGACGGGCGGCCTGGCCTTCGTGATTTCCCCCGTCGCCGACAACCTGACCACCGCCCTGCTGATGTGCGCCGTTGTCACCAAGGTGGCTGAAGGCAATCACCGCTTCATCAACCTGTGCTGCGTGAATATCGTGGTGGCCGCCAATGCCGGGGGCGCCTTCAGCCCGTTTGGCGATATCACGACCCTGATGGTCTGGCAGGCCGGTCTGGTGGAATTCTATGAATTCTTCGAGCTACTGGGGCCGTCGTTGACCAACTTCCTGGTGCCGGCGGTGGTGATGAGCTTCTTCGTCCAGAAATATCATCCCAAGGCCCACGGTGAGCATATCGAGATGAAGCGCGGCGCGCGGCGAATCGTGCTGCTGTTCCTGCTGACGGTGGCGACGGCAGTGGCCTGTCATACCCTGCTCCATCTGCCACCGGTGCTCGGCATGATGACAGGCTTGGGTTACCTGCAATTCTTCGGCTATTACCTGCGCCGCAGCCTGCCTCGCGAACTGGAGCGCCAGCGCAATCATTACCGGCAGCGCGGAGACCTCCAGGCGCTGGAACGCCTGGGCAGTGTCGTGCCATTCGACGTATTCAACCGCATTGCCCGTGCCGAGTGGGATACGCTGCTGTTCTTCTATGGGGTAGTGATGTGCGTTGGTGGCCTGGGTTTCATGGGTTACCTGTCGATGCTCTCCGAAGTGCTTTACAGCCAGTGGGATGCCACCTGGGCCAATGTGTTTCTGGGCCTGATCTCGGCGGTGGTCGATAACATTCCGGTCATGTTTGCGGTACTGACCATGGAACCGGATATGTCGCATGGTCACTGGCTACTGATCACCCTGACCGCTGGCGTCGGCGGCAGTCTGCTGTCGGTCGGCTCGGCTGCGGGCGTGGCGCTGATGGGGCAGGCACGCGGCTCCTATACCTTCCTCGGACACCTCAAGTGGACACCCATCATTTTCCTCGGCTATGTGGCCAGTATCCTCGTCCATCTGTGGCTGAATGCAGGCAGTTTCGCTCTGCACTAACCTGCTCTAGCCGGCAGTTTCCGCTGCCGGCTACCTTTCTCCGACCTTATTTCCTCGGCGGTCTCAAGTTCCAAGTGCAACGCTATTGAAGGGTGCCGGGACCGGCGACCGATTTTTTGAGCACCTCGGCGTATACTTCCATTGGCGTGCGCCAGTCCAGTGTCTTGCGCGGCCGCGTGTTTAGTGAGTCCGCGATCGCGTCGAGCTCTTCTTGGCTGTAGACAGAAAGATCTGTGCCTTTCGGCAGGTACTGCCGTAACAGCCCGTTGGTGTTCTCATTCGAGCCCCGCTGCCATGGGCTATGCGGGTCAGCGAAGTAGATGGCCGTACCGGTCTTTTGGGTGATCTCGGCATGTTTAACCATCTCCCTGCCTTGGTCGTACGTCATGGACAGACGCAGGGATCGAGGCACTTCATTGAGCTTGTCGCTGAAGCCAACCGCCGCCGCCGTAGCCGTGGTGCCATCCACCTTCGCCAGGATCACCAGCCGCGTGGTGCGCTCCACCAATGTACCGACCGCGGAGCGATTATTGGCGCCAATGATGAGGCCGCCCTCCCTGTGGCCAGGCATCAAGCGGTCTTCGATCTCAGGCGGCCGCATGTGGATACTGACCAGATCGGGAATCTGCTGGCGCCGATCTGAGCCACGGCTGCGTGGCCGACGCTTGCCGTTGCCCTGCCGCAAACAGGCGATGAGCTCTTTTTTGAGGCTGCCACGGGGCATCACATAGAGCGCGTTGTAGATGGCCTCATGAGAAACTTGTCGATGTGAATCGTTGGGAGACATGCGTTTCAGTGTGCGGGTTATTTGCTGCGGTGACCAGTACTTGCGCAGCAGATGGACCACGACCTCGAACAACTCGCCGTCGGGATGCAGCTTGGGGCGCTGACGTGGCCGATGACGCGTTAGGCGGGCCCGGTAGCCGGCGAGACTGGCATCGTAGCCTTTGATGGAGTCAATCGTATGGCGAGCGATTTCACGCGATACGGTACTCGGGGCACGGCCCAGATGACAGGCGATAGCTCGGATCGAGTGAGTCGTTCGCATCATCATGATGGCAGCTCGGTCTTCAGCAGTGAGATGGCGGTAGCAGTAGGTCATGGCAACACCGTACCTGATGGGTTACGTGTTGCACTTGGTCATTGAGACCGCCCCCTTTTCATAGCGTTTGTCTGTCTCGACTCACCTGTCACTGACTTTTCCAGCTCAGGCAGCAGCCGGCATAGCCAATACCTCAGGCGTGCTTTAAGATGCTTAAATAAGCATAATTCATGAGTGCAATAATATTTCAAGTTGTAACTAGAACCTGATCGCACAAGTTTGGCCACTGCGACATGAGGAGTGAAAGGTCTATCAATCAGCCGACGTTAAATATAGCTCGCTGTGCGTGCCTTTCTCCCGGCCCAAGCACTTGTTCTGCCAGCAGCAGCGTGAATGACGCTGTCAGGGCAGTTTGTAAACAGCGAAGTGCCCAACCAGGTTCCATTAACCGTTTGGGTGAACCATGTCGGGAATAAGGTCTGGTCTGCCTCTCAGCTTGGCGCGCTGGCTGCTAACGAGCTTGGCCATGGTGCTCGCACCAATCTCTATTGCTGAGGAAGGACAGCTCGATATCGTCATGGTCGCGCACCAGGGTGTCAGAACAACATCGCTAAACCGGGATACCGCCCGAGCCATGTTCGCCATGCGGCAACGCACCTGGCCAGACGGACAAGCATTGAGGGTGTTCGTGCTGCCAAACGACCATCCCGTACATGAGCGCTTCGCCAAGCAGCACCTTTCGGTCTACCCGCACCAGCTTCAGCTGTCCTGGGATCGTGTCGTGTTTTCGGGAACCGGGCAGGCCCCCACGAAAGTGATATCACAATCGGAAATGCTAGAACGCATCGCCACTACCCCGGGAAGTCTGGGGTATCTCGACAGGGAGCATCTGGATGATCGTGTCCAAGTCATATCAATGGAGTGAAGCAGGGGCACGACTCCTTGGCGTCATCGGCCTTGTGGGTCTTCTCGGAACTGCTACACATGCAGATGCTCAGGATATGGGCGATACACTACAAGTCCATGGCTTTCTCAGCCAGGCACTAGTGATCACTGATGACAATAATTTCTTCGGGCCCAGCAGCGAAAGCGGTGGCAGCACCAAGTTCACCGAAGTCGGCGTTAACTTTTCCGTGCGTCCCCACGAGGATGTTCTGGTCGCCGCGCAGGTACTAAGCAGGCGCGCAGGTGGCGATGGAAGTGAGGCGCAACCCGAGCTGGACTATGGAGTAATTGACTATCAAATACTCTCAAACCAGGAGCGAAACATAGGCTTGCAGCTGGGGCGATTCAAAAACCCTTTCGGCTTTTACAACCAGACACGCGATGTAGCTTTTACACGGCCAAGCATCCTGCTTCCTCAATCGATCTATTTTGATAGAACTCGTTCTCTGGGTCTGGCTGGTGATGGTGCTAGCATCTACGCAGAGGAGCGACTAAGCACAGGTAGCATTAGGGCACAAGTTGGCATCGGGGAGGCCCAAGTAGGTGAAGATGTCGATAGAACACTTGGATTTTACAATAAGTCAGGGTCCTTTAAGTCCCAGTCTTCCCTCATAGGTCAAGTTCGATACGAGCACGATGCTGGACGGGTCATCTCTGCCATTAGTGTTGGACATGCCAAGGCAGATTACGAATCAAATGACAACAACCTCAACAACGGTAAACTTAATTTCCAACCATGGGTATTCTCTGTTCAGTATAATTCCGAGAACTGGAGCCTGACTGGAGAATATGCGGTCAGAAAGACTGAGCTTTATGGGTTTAATGAGCCAAGGAATTTTTCATCCACAGGAAACAGCTGGTATTTACAGTACATCTATCGCCTGAGAAGGGACTGGCAGTGGCTTGTTCGTTATGACAGCTTGATCAGCAACCGTGATGACCCTTCAGGCAAGTACTTTGAATCCAGTGGAGCGGGACCAGCCCACTCACAGTTTGCAAAGGATTGGACCATGGGCCTGCAGTGGCAACCATACCCCAAGATTCTCATCTCGGCAGAATACCATTATATCAATGGTACGGGCTGGACCCCTATTCAGGACAACCCTGACGCGGCCAATACTAGTCAATACTGGAATATGTTCCTGACTCAGTTTTCGCTGCGCTTTTAACTTCCTCTTCATTATGATCAGGCATATGCTAATAGGATAAAATTATTCACCCATGGACAGGTCGCAGCAGACAAAACCTAAGCTTGGATTGACTTGGCGCGTAATTGCGTTGAGTAGCCTTCTGCTACTTGGAATGACTACAGTCTTCACGATGGTCGGCCGAGACAACCTTCTGCGACAATTCGATGATTCCCGCAACGTTCAGCTGAAACGGCAAACCAGAATAATTCGTCAAGCCCTCAGCCAGTCTATGGATAGCCTGCGGCAGATCGCAGCACTGAACGCCTCTCTCACCCCAGGTCTTGGAAATGCTCTGAAGCAAGCTGATCAAACAATCATCGCCGACTCTTTCAGTAATAAATGGCCAACACTACAACTGGAAGCGGGTATCGACGAACTCATGGTACTAGATGGCACTGGCCAGCCGCTTGCTCAATGGGGTGCCAGTCAGGCCGGCCATGACTTACCCATCACGGAATGGGGCAAGAAAGTTATTGCTTCCGACATGCCCTTCACGACATTACGCTGCTTCGCTAACTGCCGGCAGTATGCATTGGCTCCTATTCTGGTAGATGGCCAAAGCCATGGTGCTATCTTGGTCTCTCGCTCACTAGCTGATGTAACTCGGCAGGCCCGAGAAGTATCCGGAAGCGATGTCGCCCTGCTGATTACAGGGCAATATGCTCGAGAGCAATTGGACGTAACACGCAGTGTCAGTTCCTGGCATGGCAAGTTGGCCACACTCACCAACCAAAAAGAAACCTTGCCACTTATACACCAAGCGGCATATCTCAGTTCATTAGAAGAGTTGCAAGATCGGTCCATTAGGCTGAAACATGATAATAATCATATAGAAATCAGCGCGATTCTCCTCAACAGCGGTAGTACACGAAGTGCGAATGGCCACTTCTTACTTATGTCCGATATTTCATCGCAAATGGATGCCATCGACCGAGATACTGGCACAATCCTCGCGACCGGTTTAATTGGATGGCTAGCTGCAGAAGCAATGCTTCTAGCCATCCTCTGGAAGCCCATGGCGCGGGTTCGCCGGCTATCAAGCGTATTGCCAGCACTCGCAGAAGGCGGTTTTGCCAAGGCTAAACAGATGATACCGCTGCCGAAACGGCGTCTTTTGGATGAAATCGACCTACTCGATGCCGCTGCATTGGATCTTGCAGGTCAGTTGGAGACCCTTGAAGGTGAAGTCCAGTCTCGCGGCGAGCTTTTGAACGCCCGCCTGGCAGAACTAGCCAGAGAGCGAGATTTCATCGAAAGTCTTCTAGATACTGCACATGTTTTGATTCTGACACAAGACGATCAAGGCAGAATCAGCTTGGTCAACCAGTACTGCCAAGATATTTTTGGCCAGCCATACGATATTATGCTTGGACAACGATTCGAAGCGCTATTCCATAATCCAAGCGACGCTGATTATGAGATTAGGACTCACCAGGCAGAGGAACGCCTACTTCGCGGTAAAAATGAAGAACAACGCACTATTGTCTGGTATCACGCTCGCCTATCTGACAGCAGCGACCCTTCTATGCATACCATTTCTGTCGGCATCGACATAACCGACCGAAAAGCTGCAGAGTCTAGACTCGCCTGGCTAGCAAGCCGTGACCCTCTGACTGGTCTATATAATCGGCGTGCTTTCCAAGATAGGGTAGAAAAAGCATTAAATAGCGGCATTCCAGGGGCAATCCTGTTCATGGATCTTGACCAATTCAAGGATGTCAACGAACTCAGCGGCCACCCCGCCGGTGACAGACTACTTGAAATCGTAGCCCGCAATATTGAGGATAATCTGGGAAGCCGAGGCATTGTCGCTCGGCTGGGTGGCGATGAGTTTTCAGTATTATTGGAGAACTCAGGCGATGGCGAGGCTATTCAGATTGCGAAAGCTATCGAAAAAATACTCGATAATACTAGCTTGTTGCTACCAGACGGACGTCGTCACCGCGCAAGTGTAAGTATCGGCATCGCCTGCTATCCTCTACATGGCCATACGCCAGCGGATCTGATGGCCAACGCCGATGTTGCCATGTACAAAGCGAAGGAGAGCAGCCTCAATCGTTGGCATATACTTTCTACTCTTGATGAAGCAAAAACCGAGCTGCAAGAACGTGTCTATTGGATAGAGCGAATTCGTTACGCACTAAAAAACGATGAGTTTGAGCTAATGGCTCAACCTATTGCTCGATTAGCCGACCGCGAAGTAAAACATTACGAAATACTCCTGAGGCTTCGTGGTGAGAATGGAGAATTAATATCGCCTTGGCATTTTATACCAATCGCCGAACGTAGCGGGCAGATTATTCAAATAGACCGCTGGGTGATTAGGAAAAGCCTCCAGCTCCTGAGCCTTCTCAACAACACCGAAATCACCATATCTGTAAACCTCTCCGGGCACACACTTCACGACAAAGAGCTAAAACAATTTCTTGAGCAGGAAGTTATTGATAGTGGCGCCAACCCAGAAAAATTGATCTTGGAAGTTACCGAAACAGCTGCAGTGACAGACTTCATCACCGCCAGAGATATGCTTCAATCCTTACGCAACATAGGCTGCAAAACTGCACTTGATGACTTCGGAGTTGGCTTTAGCAGCTTTCACTACTTAGAGAAACTTCCGATTGACTATATAAAAATAGACGGGTCATTTATCCGAGAAATATGCTCAAACAATAATAGCAAAGTTATCGTAAAAGCCATATCAGATATATCCACTGGGCTTGGGAAACAAGCCATTGCAGAATTCATCGAAGACGAAGAAACCATCATTGCTTTACAGAGTTATGGGATAAAATATGGCCAAGGATTCCATATCGGAAAACCAGAGCTTGCCAAAAAAATACTATTTAGAAAACAAACAACCTGAACGAAAATAAAGCCCATGGAAACTAAAGAAAAATTAGAGACAAGCAAAAAAAAATATACGGCTAGAAGAAACGCCTATTTATTCGACAAGTATTTCCAAGTCAACATCGCCAGCACACAAAAGGAGGAGGAAAATCTCCGAAGGCTAAGGCATGAAATATTCATCGAAGAACTTGAATACAAGCTTAATGCTGACAAAGATAAACAATTTGAATACGATCGCTTTGACAACTCATCTATACACTGCTTTATTACGCATAAAAGAACTGGAATGATAGCAGGGTGCATGAGGCTAGTTAAACCCGTGAAGGGTGATTCGGATAATTTATCACTACCTCTAGAGGATGTTTGCACACCACTTTTTAATCACCCCAACTCTCACCCAAGAAACTTTCCTAATAATGAGGTGTGCGAAGTATCAAGGTTCGCAATCCCTAAGATTTTCCGGAAGAACAAAAACCAAGAAACTGAAAGCTCAAAAAACTTTAAATTCCAAGACGAAGAGTCTGAATTGTTTCCAATAATCATGATCAGCCTCTTCCTTGCAACCTTCGCCTTAGTCGGACTAACAGGAAGACCACATGTCTTTGCATTAATGCAACCTAACTTACCTAGAGCCCTATCATTTTCAGGGTTTTATTTTACAAGGGTAACAGATATATTCGAATACTTTGGAACTAGAGGTGCTTTCTACATAAACTACGAAAGTGCAAAAAATGAATTCAAGAAAGAGCTTAACCCTCTCTACCTACACATTAGAAACCAGATTAAGGAAAAACTTCCTGCCGAACACATCTCGGTCAGTCAGAAACTTTAAAATGAGTCATCCTAAGAAGCTTATTTTTCTATCAAAAGCATAGGCCCCGGATAGAGCCTCTCGGGCCAATCCAGCAGCATGATGGCCAGCACATTGCGGTGCTCGCCCCGTGCCAGATCAGTGCTGCCGAACTCCCCGGGGATCATTCTTGCCTCTGGGTCATAGGCCCTTATCAGTGCCTGCTGAGTATGCGAGACGACCGGGTGATCGGTCAGCCCTGCCAGCTGAAAGCTGATACCGACTTCGGTGTAGATGTCTTCCTTGGTCTCGGCCAGGATACGCTCGATCTGAGCATCGAAAGCCTCGAGGATCCAGGCGTTGTCTGCGGCCGACACGGGATGCTGATAATAGTCACTGGCGGCAATCACGAAGTGCGTCATGCCATAGATCTTGTTGCGAAAGGACGCTTGCGACAGCGCTGCATCGCGGGCCGGTGGGTAGTGATCACGAAAGGCCGCCTGGACCTCATGGCGTAGATCAGCTAGCCCCAGCCCATAGAGATCATAGGTCAGGTTTGCGACCTGGGCGGCATAGACCTCGAGTACTTCGGGAGACGTCAGGAAGTCGCGATACGGCTGGTCTTCGAGATACGCCATCACCCTACCGATTTCCGGCAGCTGCTTGTCATTCAACAGGCCATGGAAGCGCGCCTGATTAAGCCGAAAGGCGAGGGTTTTAGCGAAGATCATTTCGCCCCACTCCCCCAGCATCTGCTTGCGTCTGCGTTGCTTGCCCGTGCGTTCAGGATAGCGTTCTAGCATCCCGGCGGCTCGATGAGCGGCATAACCCGGCTGGGCCAAGCCGGTTATATCCTTTTGCAAAGATGCCACGAGTCGCGTGCCGTAGTCCTGCAGTGGAGGCAAGTACCGGTCGTCGCCGGTAAGACGATAAAGCCGCTGGGCATAATGGCGCTGGTTGGCGACGGGAAGTGTGTCGAAGGCAGTGTCATAGCGTGCGCGAATCTCGGCCGCAATATCCTGCTGTGAAAGCGGATAGGTAGTAGCACATCCCACAACCAGACAGCACAGCAGCCATAGCAGAGCCCAGCGCACCCGGCTCTGCATTGGATGATAGGCTTCATACCTAGATGACCTAGACCGCATGACGCCCTCCTACCACAAGATGGTTGAACAGCATGGCTGCACGAAGTATAGCCTCACTGCAGAAGATGCCTCAGCGGCGGCGGCGTGTCGTTCTGGGGCTGATCAGTTTAACCCTCACCTTGGGCCGGCGCCGCACGTTGGCCGTGGCATCGCTGGCCGCGGCGTCGCGGGATTCAGTATCAGAGGGCTCTGGTGGTGGCGTCACCACCCAGGCAAAGGTCGGCAGGCTTAGTTGCCAGTAGATGGCCGCAAGTCGCAGTGAGAGGGTCAAACCCAGTGCCAGGCCAATCGAAAGGACAGTATTCATCTGGAGTTCGAGGAGCAGCACATAGGCCGTGCCACCAATGATCGACGCCGTGGCATAGATCTCCTGGCGCAACACCATCGGTACCCGCCGAGCCAGAACGTCGCGCAGCATGCCGCCGGCTACCCCGGTCATCATGCCCATCAACACCGCCACCACGCCGGCACTGCCCAGCATCAGCGCCTTATGAGTGCCGATCACGGTGAACAGCGCAAGCCCGCAGGCATCGGTCACCGGCAGAAAAGTGCGCGTCAGGCGATGAATATAGTGAAACCCGAGAATCGAGAGGCCCACGGTTGCCAGAACCACCCACAGATAGGTGGGATCAGTGACCCAGAACACCGGGCGCACGCCCAGCACCAGGTCTCGAATGGTGCCACCGCCGATGCTGGCCACCGCCGCCAGCACCAGCATGCCGAAGGGATCCATGCGCGTGCGGCAGGCAAGAATCACCCCCGACAGCGCGAAGACGATCACCCCCGCCATGTCCATCCAATAGACCAACGCCGTCACATCATCGCTCCTTGCTCATGTTCCAGGTAAGGATACGCGATTTGTGACGGCGCCGTGTCTATTCACCTTCGGGCATCACCAAACCTAACGCGATGCCTCGGCCAGCAGGGCGACAAGCTCCGGTACCGCCGCCTGACCGTGCCCCTGCTCGATGGTCTGTCGATACAGCCCGGCGATGCCATCAGCCGCTTGGTGGCTGGCCCCCAATTCCTCGACCATCTGCTGGTAGTAGCCGATATCCTTGTCGGCGTTGGAGAGCGAAAAGCGAAAGCCCGATGCATCATCGGCAAGAATGAAGGGTTTCAGGCGCTCGAAGACCACGCCTGCACCACCGCCATTGCCGAGCACTTCGATCAGCGCCTGCGGCGAGACATCGGCCCGACGTGCGGCGGCTGATGCCTCGGCAAGCACCGCCGAGAAACCCAACGAGACGAAGTTGTGCAAGAGCTTGACCCGATGCCCGCTGCCTACCGGTCCGACGTGGGTAATCGCCTCGGCGAAACTTTCGAGCAAGGGGCGAATCTCGGCGAAGAGCTCATCCGGAGCGCCGACGATCAGATTCAACCGCCCTTCTTCGGCTTCCTTGGGCGTCCGGGTCATGGCGGCGTCGCAGAAACGCCCGCCCCGGGCGACGACCCGCTCGGCGATCGCCACCGTCGAGCTGGGAATCGCCGTGGAGCAGTCGATGACGATGGAGCCGGACGCCAGGCCATCTAGCACCCCGCTGGCCTCGCAGAGCACCGCCTCGACCTGAGGCGAGCCGGTCACGCACAGGATCACCACATCGGCGGCCGCGGCCACCTCGGCGGCGCTCGACAGGCGCGTTGCGCCTTCGGCTATCAGGTCATCCACCGGCTGGTTGCCCGGGTGATCGAGAAAACTCAGTGCGTGGCCATGGCGCAGCAGATTGCGGGCGATTCCGTGCCCCATCAGGCCAACACCGATCAGCCCTACCCGTCGGGAATCCGTCATGCTCTTGCTCCTTGTCAGCCTTGATGAATAGGCCGTGATAAAAAGGGGGATAAATTGGAAAAGGGGGTCAGTGCGCCTAACCGTGGCGGATGGCAACGGTCTTGAGGCGGGTATAGCTCTTCAGGCCCTCGAAGCCTTTTTCGCGACCATGGCCGGAGCGCCCCACCCCACCGAAGGGCAGCTCGACGCCGCCTGCGGCGCCATAGTTATTGACGAACACCTGACCACTGCGGATACCCTTGGCCAGGCGCAACTGACGCCCTCCATCGCGGGTCCAGACGCCGGCACAGAGACCGAAGTCGGTGGCATTGGCGAGTTTCAGGGCCTCAGCCTCGCTTTCGAAGGACTGCACCACCAACACTGGCCCGAACAGCTCCTCGCGGGTCACCGCATGCCCGTCGGGCACATCCACCAGCAGCTGCGGCACCACGAAGTGGCCGCTTTCGGGGGCGTCCGGGGCAAGCTGCCCCGCCGCCGCAACGCGAATGCCGTCAGCCTTCGCCGCCGCAAGCCGCGTTTCCAGCTGCTCGCGCTGGCGGCCGTTGATCAGCGGCCCACAGTCAGCATCACGCTCGCCGGCATCGCAGCGCAGGGCCGCGAAGTGATCGGCCAGTCGCGACACCACCTCATCGAAGCAGGCCGCCTCGACCAGCAGGCGGCTGCCGGCCGAGCATGTCTGACCCGCGTTCTGGATAATGCCGCGCAGCACCGCCGGCAGCGCTGCGTCCAGATCGGCATCCGCGAATACCAGCTGCGGCGACTTGCCGCCAAGCTCCAGGGTCACCGGCACATGGTGCTCGGCGGCCGCCTGGTTGACCCGGGTCCCGGTGGCCGGCGAACCGGTGAACGATAAATGATCGATACCCGGGTGCGCCGCCAGCGCCGCACCCGCTTCGCGCCCGAGCCCCGGCACCACGTTGAGCACCCCAGGCGGCAGCTCCGTGCGGCTGGCAAGCGTCGCCAGGTGCAATACGCTCAGGCAGGCATCCTCGGCGGGTTTCAACACCACGGTGTTGCCGGCGGCCAGCGCCGCGGCCACGCAGCGACCGAATATCTGGGCGGGATAGTTCCAGGGGATGATCTGCGCACAGACGCCGAAGGGCTCGCGCAGCGTCATCACCGCATAGCCGGTCTCGAAGGGAATCGTCTCGCCGTGAAGCTTGTCGGCCCCGCCGGCATAGAAGCGGAAATAGCGAGCACAGGCGGCGATATCCGCCCGGGCCTGGCTGATCGGCTTGCCGGTATCGGCACATTCGAGGGCCGCCAGCGTCTCGGCATCAGCCTCGATGGCGTCTGCGAAAGCCGAGAGCCACTGCCCGCGGCGGCGCGCTGGCCAGGCAGGCCAGTCGCCGGTCTCACCATCAAAGGCACGGCGCGCCGCCGCCACGGCGGCGTCGATCTCGGCCTCGCCACCGCGGGCAATCCGCGCCAGCGGCTCCGCACTGGCCGGGGCCTCGACCATCAGCGTCTCGGCAATGTCCATCCAGCGGCCGTCGATCAGGGCGCCCGCAGGAGGCGTGATAGGCAGCTCACGCATCGATTAACTCTCCTTTGCTTGTTGTTATATCTGAGTGTTGCGCGCTCATGTCTACGTCGTTCGTCGTTGATTGATCGGTGGCGGTCAGTACAGCAGGTCGACCAGGCCGAGCGAGATCCAAGGCATATAGGTAATCGCGATCAGGCAGGCCAGCACCACCAGCACGAAGCGCATCAGCCAGGGCAACAGCTGGTCGATCGACAGCTTGGCCACCGCACAGGCGGCGAACAGGTTGACGCCAAGCGGTGGCGTGAACATGCCGAGTGCTAGGTTGACCACCACGATCAGGCCGAAGTGCACCGGGTCGATGCCGTATTGGACGGCAATCGGCGTGAAGATCGGGGCCAGCACCAGGATCGCCGCCGAGGTCTCGATGAACATCCCGACGATCAGCAGCATCACGTTCACCGCCAGCAGGAAGGAGATCGGGCTATCGAAGACCTGCGTCACCCATCCCGCTACCTGAGCCGGTAGACCCGAGCGGCTGATCAGGAAGCTGAACAGGGCTGCGGCCGCAATGATCAGCATCACCGCAGCAGTGGAAATCACACTCTGCTTGAGGATCGGCACCAGCTCGTCCATGTTCAGCTCGCGATACACCAATCCACCGACGATCACCGCATAGAACACTGCCACCGCGGACGCCTCGGTGGGCGTGAAGACGCCGCCGTAGATACCGCCGATCACCACCACCGGCATCAGCATCGCTGCCCAGGCGCGCTTGAAGGCCGTGGGCAGATCGTGGCGATCCTCACGGTCCCGCAGGCCATAGCCGCGGATCTTGCAGAAGAGGTACAAAAACAGCAGCAGCGCGCCGCCGATCAGAAGCCCAGGGCCTATGCCGGCGATAAACAGCTTGCCGATCGAGGTATCGGTGCTGACGCCATACAGGATCAGCGGGATCGAGGGCGGAATCAGCACCCCGAGCTCGGCCGACGAGGCCTGGATGGAGGCCGCCAGCGGCCGCGGGTAGTAGTGCTTAACCATCGCCGGAATCAGGATCGAGCCGATGGCGAAGGTAGTCGCCACGCTTGAGCCGGACACCGCCGCGAACATCATGCAGGTCAGCACGCAGGTCATGGCCAGGCCGCCCTGCACGCCGCCGACCATCGCCTTGGCCAGATCGACCAGGCGCCGGGAGATCCCGCCGGCGGCCATCAGGTTGCCGGCGAGGATGAAGAAGGGAATCGCCATCAACGGAAAATTGTCGATGCCGACGAACATCTGCTGCGGCACCAGCAGCAGCGGCAGACGCGAGAAGAATTCGATGCCTATGATCGAGGCCAGCAGAATCGAGATGGCGATCGGCACCCCGAGGCTGAACAGGATGATCAACGACAGACCAATGGCCGCATTCATGGGCGCACCTCGTCTTGCGGATGGGTCGTCTGCGCCGTCGCGCCATCGCGCGAAGCACTTGATTGAGTAGCACTTGATTCAGGAGTATTTGATTCAGGAGCGCTGGCTTGATGCACCGAGCGCGAATGGGTGTCCGGCGTGGGCGCCGCGACCTTGGGGGTCTCACTTTCCTCAGGGCCGATGGTCTCGCGACCGGTGACCTGAGCGAGCAGGCGCGCCAGCACGGCGATCAGCGCGAAACCCGCCCCGACCGGCATGGCCGCATAGGCCCAGGCGATCGACACCTCTAGCCCAGAGAGCATTTGCGTCCGCACGCGCAGGGTCATGGACGTGCCGTACTGGACCAGCACCAGAAACACGATCAGGCAGCACAGGGCCACGAAGGCCTCGAGCCAGATCAGTCGACGCGTAGGCAGCAGCTTGTAGATGACCTCGACAGACATCATGAAGCCGCCGCGAAAGCCGGCCGCCGCGCCGAGGAACACGCACCAGATCATCGCCGAGCGGGAGATCACCTCCGACCAGGTCGAAGGCGCGTCCAGCACGAAGCGGGTCACTACCTGATAGAAGCCCAGGGTGACCGAGATGATCAGCATCGCGATCGCCGCCAGCAGGGCGATCCGGGTGGTCAGGCGCTCGAAGCGCAGGAAGAGCTCCACCATCACATCCACCATACTTTAGGGAAAATCCGGCGCCGCCCGGCGCCGGATCAGGGTGTCGCCAGCGTTAGCAGTCGCTGGCACGGATACGGTCGAGCATCTCGCTGCCGTACTGGTCGGTGTAGATCTGGTAGGCGGGCTTGACGGCTTCCTGGAACGGCGCCTTGTCGATGTCGGTCTCGACGGTCATGCCCTTCTCGCGAAGCATCTCCACGCCATCACGCTCGAGGCGCGACACTTCCTCGCGAGTGGCCTGGGCAGAGGCCTGAGCGGCCTGTTCAAACCAGCCCTGCTCTTCCTCGCTGAGGCCATCCATCAGCACCGGCGAGCCGAGCACGATGGCCGGCGAGTAGACGTGGCCGGTCAGCGACAGGTTATCCTGCACTTCCCAGAACTTGCTCGCCACGATCACCGTGATGGGGTTCTCCTGGCCGTCCACGGTGCCCTGCTGCAGCGCCGTGAAGACCTCCGGGAAGGCCATCGGCGTCGGATGCACACCCATCTGCTCGAAGGCCGCCATGTGCACCTTGTTCTCCATGGTGCGGATCTTCAGTCCCGCGGCGTCCTCCGGCGATGTCACCGGACGCTTGCTGTTGGTCATGTGGCGGAAGCCGTTCTCCGACCAGGCAAGCCCCACCAGATTATGCTCGCCCATCTTGTCGAGCAGATCCTGGCCGATCTCGCCGTCCAGCACGCAGCGGGCCTGATCGTAGTCCTTGAACAGGAACGGCAGATCCAGCACATAAGTCTGCGGCACGAAGTTGCCCAGCGGGCCGGTGGAGGTGATGACCACATCGACGGTGCCAATCTGCAGCCCCTCGATCATCGCCCGCTCGCCACCCAGGGCGCCGGACGGATGCTCGACCACCTCGAACTCACCGTCACTCAGTCGCTCGAGGGTCTCCTTGAAGGCATCCGCGCCCACCGAGTAGTGGGAACTGTCGGAGAGGGTATGCCCCAGGTTGATGGTCTGGGCCGCCTGGGCATTCATGGCGCCGAGCGCCAGGGCAGCGGTGGTGAGGCTGCCGATGGCAACGGACAGGCTGTGGCGTGCAAACTTGGCTTTCATTGTTATGACCTCTTGGGTTGCAGAGACACGCTGGGGTGTTCCTCGACGGGATCGAGGACTCAGTCACGCTCGCCGAGATAGCTCTCGACGATGTCGCGAAGGTTGGCATCGCCCTGGAAGCCGAGCTCCCGGGCGCGTGCGTTGATGAAGCGAGACGGCCAGCTGGCGACGATGGCCTCGATGCGCGGGTCAGCCTCGTGGCGGACTCGAGCCAGTGCCTCGTCGCCCCCGATCTCGCGCAGCGCCTCGAGCATCTCGGCGACGCTCACCGTGATGCCCGGCAGCATCAGGGCTCGGGAGGGGCCGAAGGCCTCGCCGGCTACCTCGGCGCCGTGGATCAGCGCCTCGGTGACCCGGCGCGGCGACATCACGAACAGCTCGAGATCGGTGGGCACCGGGCAGACGGCATCCTCGCCGTTGAGCGGCTCGCGCAGGATGCTCGAGGCAAAGCTCGAGGCCGCGGCATTGGGCCGACCCGGGCGGATGACGATGGTCGGCAGACGCAGCACCCGCCCATCGATCAGGCCGCGGCGGCTGTAGTCGGTAATCAGCAACTCGCACATCGCCTTCTGGGTGCCATAGGAGCTCTGCGGCGTCAGCGCGGTCATGTCCTCGACGACATCCGGCAGGTCGCCGCCATAGACCGCCACCGAACTGGCCATGATCAGGCGAGTGGCCGATAGCTTGCGGGCCCGGCAGCCCTCGAGCAGCGCCCGAGTGGCCTCGAAATTGACGGTGATACCCAGATCCAGGTCGGCCTCGGCGGCCGAACTGACCACCGCGGCGAGGTGAAAGATGACCTCCGGGTGCTCGTCGAGGCTTGAGTCCAGTGCACCGGGAGCGGCGATGTCGATGGCCCGAGCGACGCACTCGACGCCTGCAATTTCGGGCGCGGGTGCCTCCACCTGGTCGACCAGGGTCAGGCGTGTGAGCGGCTCACCGTCCAGTTCGCGACAGGTGGCGAGGGCGTGGACGAGGCGTTGGCCGAGGAAACCGGCGGCACCGGTGATCAGAACGTGCATGTCAGCTACCTGGTGGTTGTTAAAAACGTGTCGTGAAAAAGCATCGCCGAGGATTCAGCCGTGCAGGCCATAATCGCGACCCCAGGCGAGTCCCGCGCGGGTATCGCCGGCCGGCCGGTATTCGCAGCCCACCCAGCCCTGATAGCCCAGCGCATCAAGGTGGGCGAGCACCGCCGGGTAATTCACCTCACCCAGGTCCGGCTCATGACGCTCCGGCACCCCGGCGAGCTGCACGTGACCGATGTGCGGGAACTGCGCCTCCATGTTGCGGATCAGGTCCCCCTCGACGATCTGGCAGTGATAGAGATCAAACTGCACCTTGAGATTGTCGGCACCGACCCGTTCGACTACCTCACGGGCCTGACCCTGGCGCTGCAGGTAGAAGCCCGGCATGTCGCGGCCGTTGATCGGCTCAATCAGCAACGTCTTGCCGACCTTCTCAAGCTCTCCGGCCGCGAAGCGTAGATTCTCGATATAGGTGGCCAGGTGCGCGTCTCGGGTCGCCGCATCGGCGCCCTCAGGCAGCAGGCCCGCCATGGCGTGTAGCCGCGGACAGTCCAGCGCCTGCGCATAGCGAATACCCTCAACGACGCTATCGCGGAATTCAGCCTCACGGCCGGGCAGGCTCGCCAGCCCCCGCTCGCCGGCGTCCCAGTCCCCGGGCGGCAGGTTGAACAGCACCTGCTGCAAGCCGTTGTCATCCAGCGCCGAGCGCAGTTCCCGGGCATCGAAGACATAGGGAAAGAGGTATTCGACGCCTTGGAAACCGGCCGCGGCGGCGGCCGAGAAGCGCTCCATGAAGGCCTGTTCCGGGAACAGCATGCTGAGATTGGCGGCCACTCGGATCATATCGATTCCTGTTTACTCTCTGTTATGTCGATCTTTTCGATCATTTCGCCCGGCGCAAGCGGCGCCGCATTGTGTTCAGTGGCGGGCTACGTCAATCGCGAGGAAAACGCGCCTCGAGCTCGGCCACCTGCTCATCCGTCAGGCCGCGGGGGTTCTGGCCACGCAGCAGCAGATAGAGCTTGGCGGTCTCCTCGAGCTCCTCGGTGGCATAGACCGCAGCTTCCAATGACTTCCCGGCCACCACCGGGCCGTGATTGGCCAGCAGCACGGCACTGTGCTTGCCGGCGAGCCCCTTGACCGCATCACCCAGCGCCGGGTCGCCCGGCATGTGATAGGGCACCAGCGGCAGCCGGCCGACCCGCATCACGTAGTAGGCGGTCAGCGGCGGGATGCAGTCGCAGGGATCGACCTCGGGCAGACAGGACACCGCCACCGAGTGAGTCGAATGCAGGTGCACGATGGCCTCGGACTGAGGCCGCTCGCCGTACATCGCCATGTGCAGCACGCTTTCCTTGGTCGGCTTGGCGCCATCCAGATGGCGGCCATCGCGGTCGAGCCGCGAGATACGCACCGGGTCGAGCCGCCCAAGGCAGGCATTGGTGGGCGTCATCAGCCAGCCGCCATCATCGAGGCGCACGCTGATATTGCCGCTGGAGCCCATGGTCAGGCCGCGATCGAACAGCGACTTACCGTAGACCGCGATCTGCTCGCGCAAGCGGTTGTCATCACGCGTGCTCATGCGCCCTCCTCTCGAGCGGCCGACTGCTCGTTAAGGACCTCGAAGGCTCGGGTGAAGAAATCGACGCCGCCGAAGTTGCCGGACTTGAGCGCCAGCGACAGAGGCGCCTCACGGCCTGCCACCTGTGTCTGGGTCCATGGCACGCCGGGGTCGATCTGCTCGCCGATGCGCAGCTCGCCAACGCCCAGCGCCGAGACCACCGCGCCGGAGGTCTCGCCGCCGGCCACCAGCAACCGCCCCACGCCCTCGGCGACCAGCGTCTGGGCGATAGTGGCCAGCGCCCGTTCGACCAGCTCGCCGGCCCGCGCCGCGCCCAGGCTCGCCTGGGCGGCTTCCACTGCCTGCGGCGCCGCCGAGGCATAGATCAGTACCGGGCCGTCGGCCGCACCGGATAGCCGCGCCCGCGCAAAGTTAAGGGCTTCTTCGATCGGCGCGTCGCTTTCGGCCAGCGCCAGCGGGTCAAGCGCGAGGCCTTCGTGGCGGCCGAGAAAGTGCTCGACCTGGCCAAGCGTCGCCCGTGAGCAACTGCCGGAAAGCACCAGGGCCGCGCCGCTGGCCGGCGCCAATCGCCCGGCGTTCTCGACCGGTGAAAGCCAGCCCTTCTTGCGATACTCCGCCGGCAGCGCCTGACCGAGGCCAGAGCCGCCGGTGACCAGCGGCATCTCGACCACAGCCGCGGCGATGACCTCGAGATCGCTTTCATCCAGGGTGTCGCAGATCACATGGCGGCCCCCTGCCTGCTGCAGGTCGGAGAGATGCGCACTGGCCGCCGGCGCCCCCTTGGCAAGGGTCGCCCGATTCAGCAGGCCCACTTGGTGAGACGTCTGACCTGCGAGCACCCGCACCAGGTCGGCGTCACGCATCGGGTTCAAGGGATGATGCTGCATACCGCTGTCATTGAGCAGCCGATCACCGACGAACAGGTGGCCCTGATAGACGGTGCGGCCGTTGATCGGGAAGGCCGGCACCATCACCGTCTGCTTGCTGCCCAGCTGATCTAGGAGAGCATCGGCCACCGGGCCGATATTGCCGTCATCGGTGGAATCGAAGGTCGAGCAATACTTGAAAAATACCTGGCGGGCGCCCTGGGCCTGAAGCCAGTCGAGGGCTGCCAGGGAATCGCGGATGGCATCCGCCGCGGGGCAGGAACGTGACTTGAGTGCCACCACCACCGCATCGACATTTTCCAGCGACAGAGCAGCGCTCGGCACGCCGATCACCTGCAGGGTGCGCATGCCCGAGCGCACCAGGTTGTTGGCAAGATCCGTGGCGCCGGTGAAATCATCAGCGATCGCGCCGAGGACGATGTTGGGAGCAGGCTCACGCCTCATGAGTGGCCCTCCCCCGCATCGCCGTCGTTGGCCGCCGGCAGGTCGATGCCGGAAAGGCGCTGGTAAACCTTGATCACCGCCGAGTCATCCTCGCGGCCAAAGCCCGCGCCGCTGGCGGCGGTGAACTGCTGCAGGGCACTGCCCGCCACCGGCATCGAGAAACGCAGCTCGCGGCCGGTCTGATGCACGATGTTGAGATCCTTGACGAAGATGTCGACCGCCGAGAGCGGGGTGTAGTCGCCCTTGAGGATATGCGGCACCCGGTTCTCGAACATCCAGGAATTGCCCGCCGAGTGGGTGATCACGTCATACAGCACCTCGGGGTCGATACCCATGCGGATGCCCAGCGCCAGCGCCTCGGCGGCCGCGGCGATATGCACGCCGGCCAGATGCTGGTTGACCAGCTTGACGCTGGAGCCGGGCCCCGGCGCATCGCCGAGGCGATAGACCTTGGCCGCCATGGCGTCGAGCGCCGCTTGGCCTTTGGCGTAGGCCGACTCGGCGCCGGAGGCCATCACCGATAGATCGCCGCTGCGCGCCTTGGCGGCGCCGCCGCTGATTGGCGCATCGAGCATCTCGAGGTTCAGCGCCGCCAACCGCTCACCGAGCGCCGTGGCATAGCTCGGTGCCACCGTGGCGCACTGCATCACCAGGCTGCCCGGCGCCAGACGCTCGGCCAGGGCCGCCTCTCCCGGGGCCGGCGCATCGAACAGCACGCTCTCGACCTGCTCGGCATTGACCACCACCAGCACCACCACGCGGCACTCGGCGGCAAGCTCGGCGGGGGTGGACACGCTGCGTCCACCGCGGGCCTCGAAGGTCTCGCGGGCCTTGGCCGAAATATCACAGCCAATGACCGGCAGACCGGCCTCGAGCATGGCCGTAGCCGAGCCGAGACCCATGGCACCAAGGCCGACGACACCGATGGATGAGGCGTTTTGTGGGGACACGGAAGACTCCTACCTGAGTTGATCATGAGCGAATAGGCCGCTCGCCGAGAGGGGCCAACAGTGGGGCAAAAATGGCCGCTGACTGTCTCTGGCGATGTGCTGATGTTAGCGCTACCATTCATTCTTAGAGTAGGATTCTGGACAGAGCAAGACGCAGCGCACAAAGCGAGACCAATGTCTAATCACCCGCCTCGCCCCGGATCACCGCCCCATGCAGGGGGCCACATCGAAGGCCAAACCCGGTGCCGAGAGAAAAGGAGAAAGACGGATAAAAGAAGCTGAGAGAGCAGCTGAAAAAAGCAGCTGAGAAAGCGGCTGACAGAGACGGAATGAGGCGAGCAGTAAGGGAACGAGCCATCGAACCATCAGCAGTCAGGGACTGATCACAGGAGGGAAAGCCCATGGCGGGCGACAAACAACGACGCCACCGCAAGAGTGTCATGCAGCCGACGCTTGCTGACGTGGCGCGGGAGGCCGGCGTCTCATCGATCACCGTTTCCAGGGTGCTCAACTCGCCGCAGGCGGTACGTCCCGCGACGCGCGCCACCGTCGAGGCGGCCATCGACAAGGTCGGCTATGTGCGCAACATGCTGGCTGGCAGCCTGGCCTCGGCCAACTCTCGCTTCATCGCGGTGATCGTGCCGTCGCTTGCCAATATCGTCTTCGTCGAGGTGATCGCCGGCCTGCAAACGGAGTTCGAGCGCCACGGCTACCAGATCCTGCTCGGCAACACCGACTACGACCTGGACCGGGAATGCGAGCTGGTGCGCACCTTTCTCGGCTGGTCTTCCTCGGCGCTGGTATTGACCGGCCTGCGTCACAGCGAGGCCTGCCAGCGCGTGCTCGAGAACTGGGAGCGCCCGATCGCCGAGATCATGGAGCTCGGCGAAGCTCGCGACCTGAACATTGGCCTCGATCATGCCGAAGCCGGGCGCTGCATGGCGAGCCACCTGCTGGCGCGCGGCCATCGCCGGATCGTCTATGTGGCCGCCCAGCTCGAACGCGACTATCGCGCCGGCCTGCGTTTTGCGGGGCACCGTGAGGTGCTGGAAGAAAAGGGCCTGTCGGCACCGCTGCTGGATCTGGCGCACCTGGGTCAGTTCGAGACCGGCGCCCAGGCGCTGGAAGAGGTGCTCGCCCATCACCCGGAGGCCACGGCGATCCACTTCGCCAACGATGATCTGGCCACCGGCGCCATCCTGCACGCCCAGCGACAGGGCATTCGGGTGCCCGAAGAGATCGCCATCGCCGGCTTCAACGGCCTGCCGATCGGCCAGCGCATCACCCCGCGCCTGACCACCATCCGCTCACCGCGTGAGGCTATCGGTCGCGAGGCCGCCCGCCGGGTGATTGCAAGGCTCGAGGGCGCCGCTCGAACCCCCGACCAGCATGACGTCGGCTTCGAGCTGCTGGTCGGTGAAAGCACATGAGCCTATGAACAATGCTCAGTGACGCAGGCCAGGACCTGCGACGCTGCAATTATCCTGGTCCTGACGGTCCCCGCCCTACCAGTGCCGACCGCTGACGGCGCCGAGGCCGACCTCGCCCTGCTCAACGCTCAGCGTCATCGGCAGAGCCTCGTTTGGGAAGGCAAGCTCAGTGATCACCAACCTTCCGTCATCGATAAACAGCTCCGCCGAGCAGCGATCACGCAGCAGCTGACAGGCGATGCGCGGCCCCGCGGGCAAATGGTACTGGGTGCGGTGAGGAAAGTGCTCGCTCAGCGCGGCCGAGTCGTTGACGCATGGGTCGCCGTAAGGATCACCGCCAAGATCGCGCGGCGCAGTGCGCTCAACGGTCACCGCAAGGCTCGAGTCCAAGCCTTCCAACCGGTAGATCAGGCTGTCATCGCCGAAGGGACGCAGCACCACCGCGGCGCCCGGTGCGAGGTCGAGCCGGAATTCGGCCAACGCGGCTTCGGCCTCACCAAGCTCCAGTACGCTGCCGGGTGCCGGCTTTCGCGGCACCACGAGCGCATCGAGGGCCATGGCGCTATCGCGAACCCGATCCGGAATCGTCTGGCGCAGCTCATAGCCCTTGCCTCCTTCATCACGAGCAAGGCTCAGCGCCCGGGGAATCGTCATCGCCCCGCGCCAGTCACCGGTCGGTGTCTCGTGCGCGTATAACCAATTGCTCATCCAGCCGATCACCAGGCGCTCGCCGGGATGATCCGACCAGCTCTGGGCCGCGTAGCAATCGGCGCCCTGATCGAACCAGGTCACCGTCTCAGGGGCCTGATGGGGCGTGAAGCGAATGCCGTCGAAGTCACCGATGAACACCTGAGTGCCGGAGCCCCTGGCAGGGCCACCGCGCTGCACGCCGACCATCAGCACCCAGCGCTCCTCGAGGCTCTCCGCACCGCTCTGATGATCGGCGCCGCCTCGGCCGTCTACCGGCAACGGGAAGAGGTCGGGACATTCCCAGGCCAGTTCGTCGTGGGCGCCGTACTCGGCACCGAACACCGATACCTTCTCCCAGTCAGCGCCGCCCTGGGTGCGATAGATGCCAAGCTCCTGCCCCTCGGTGAGAATCATCACCCAGTGCTCGCTTTCGGCATGCCAGAACACCTTGGGATCGCGAAAGTCCTGAAGCCCTGGGTTGTCGAGGATCGCCGCGTCACGCATCTGCCAGCTGCGACCACCATCGCGGCTGGCCGCCATCGCTTGGGACTGATGGTCTCGCTCGGGGGAACCGCCCGGCACATGGCGAGTGAAGAAGGCCACCAGGGGCGTGATCATGTCGGCACGCAGGGTGCCGCACTCGGCCTTGCGCGGCGCCGTGGTGATCTCGCATTCCGGCACGAAGGCATGCTGCCAGTCGACCACCGCACTGCCCGAAAAACACATACCATGCTCATCGGGCGTGAGCGCTACCGGCCGATGGGTCCAGTGCACCAGATCGCCGCTGCTGGCATGTCCCCAGTGCATCGGCCCCCAGACGGTGTCATGCGGGTAATACTGATAGAAGAGATGGTACTGCCCCGCGTGATGCACAAGCCCGTTGGGGTCGTTCATCCAGCCCTTGGGCGGCGTGAAGTGCAAAAGCGGACGAAATTCCGGCGAAGCGGAAACGGCATCGGTCATAACGGACTCGCGGCGCTAATAGCGTGGAACGAAGGGGCGTCGAAATAAAAGACCCAACCCTACCACCTTGGTCGCAGGGTATCTCGCGGGTCCATCAGTTTAGGCATACTACTAGGCATCTATAACGATTAAGCCTATATCTGGTGTGATATGCGACTGATTCCAGACAAGCTCACTCCGCCACCGTTACCGCCCACACCGGTCGCTCGTGAGCGTCTCAATGATCACTTCATGCTCGATGAACGCATCCGCGTGCAGGTCATTCATGCTCCACCAGGGTACGGAAAGACCACTCTGCTCGCCGAGCGCTTGCCAGCCTTGGAGCAACCGGCATCCTGGCTGCGCCTCGACCCCAAGGACGATACCCCCACTCGCTTCCTGCGCTATTTTGAGGCCGCTCTCAGCACCCTTTTTCATGAGCATCTCGCGCTATCGCCCCCGTCCCTGGGCGACCTCGCCGAAGCACCTGATATAGCCTTCGACGAAGCCATCGAGACCTGGCTGTCACAACTGCCTAGCGAGGCTACTCCCTGCCGGCTGGTGATCGACGAATTCGAGCACATCTCTGCCCCCGAGATCCTGGCAGGACTCGCTCACTGGCTGCGCCACCAGCCCCCCTGGCTGACGCTGACACTGATCTCGCGCACCTGGCCAGCCCTTGGCCTGCCGGCGCTGCGCATGCGTGGCGAACTGGAGGAGATCGGCGCCGAGGAACTGGCCTTCGACCATGAAGAGGCCCAGACCCTTTGCGCCGAGCAACTCAGCTTCCCGCCGAGCCGGGTCAGCCTGGAGCGAGCCCTGCGCCTGACCGAAGGTTGGGTCATGGCCCTCAACTGGCTGGTCGAGCGCACCACCACTCGTGCCGGCTTCGACGCCCTACTCGAGCGTTTGAGCGGCGCGCATCCAGACTTTGTGGCCTGGTTTGATGACCTGCTGAGGGAACATCTCGATGATCACGATCGCCAGCTTTTGTTGCAGCTAGGTGTTCTCGAACGCTTTTCCCCGCAATTGGTGGCACGACTGCTGGAAGGTGACCGAGTCACACAACGTCTAGAGGCCCTGGATCAGGCCGGCCTGTTCCTGCTTCGCCTGACCCCTGACGATCAGTGGTGTCGCTTTCATACCCTGTTCTCCCAGTACCTGTGCCATCGGCGACACGAAATGAGCCTTGACTCCCAGCACCAGCTGCACCGCCGTGCCGGCACTGCATGGTTGGCTCTGGGCAAACCAGCCCTGGCGCTTGCCCAGGCCATTAATGCCGACCACCCTGAAGCGCTGGCTGATCTGATCGAGGATCATGGCCCTCACCTACTGGCCAAGGGCCACTTCGCCCTGCTGGCACGAGCCATGGACACCCTCGGCGAACCAAAGCTGAGTGCTTCGCCGCGCCTGACCCTGATTTATGGCTGGGTCACCCATGCCCAGTACCAGTACGACCGAACCGAGAGGGCCATCGGCTGGATCGAGGCACAGCTCGAAGAACCGCCCTGGCAAGCGCTCGCCGCCGAGTTCGCTACCCTCCGTGCTCAATTAGCGATCAACCGAGGCAACGCCGAACGGGCCTCCCCGCTGGCTGAGCAGGCACTAACGCTGCCCGCACGCTATCTGGACTCCACGCCAGCGTCCGCCGCCGCCATCTTCTGTGAAGCGCGATTCGTCCAAGGCCAGTTGGAAGAATCGCTGACCCGGATCCATGTGGTGGAACAGGAAGCCATGCGTCTCGGCGACGATCAGTTGATGCTTTGGGCGCTATGCCACCATTCAGAGACCCTGGTGGCCCAAGGCCGCCTGCAGGCGGCATTCGATATCCAGGAGCGAGCCTTCGCTCATATCGAACACTGCGGACTCGACCGCCTGCCTGTGGCCGAATTCCTGTATCGCATACGCAGCCAGCTGCTGTGGGAATGGCACCGGCTGGATGAGGCCGAACAAGCGGCGCTCAACGGCATCGCCGTGCTCGACAATCAGGGAGAGTCCTGGACCTTGCAATGTCACGTAAGCCTCGCCAAGGTCGCTCTGGCCCGCGGCGACCAGGTTCAGTGTGCCGACCACATCCGCCGTCTTCGCAAAATCCTCGCCGATGGCGACTACCATATCGACTGGCGAGCCAACGCCCATGCCACCCTGCTCGCCTGGTGGCACTCCAACGACGATCTCGATGCCGTTGCCCGCTGGCTGCAAGAAGCGCCCACCGCTGAACCCGACACCGCCAGCAATCACTTCGCCCAGGCCAACGTGCGCAATCATGCCCGCGCCCTGATGCTGCTCGGCCACACCGAGCAGGCCCGGACATTATTAATGACCCTGGAGCAGCAGACCCGTTGCTTCGGGCTGATCACAGACACCAATCGAAACCAGCTGTGCCTGGCGGCTCTGGAATGGCAATGCGGCAACCGCAGGCCAGCACTCTCGCATATGTCCAAAGCACTCGTACTGGCCACGCGCACGGCCGTCACCGGCAGTTTCCTGCGTCTGGGCACGCCGCTTAGAGAAATGCTCACGGCTCTGCTCGAGACCGATGAGCTCGATGGCCTGGCGCGAGAGCGGGCCAAACGCCTGATAGCCCTGGCCGGCCGTCAGCGCGACTTCGGTCGCGCGGTGCGCCTGATGCTCGACGACACCGAGATCGCCGATATTATCGCCCGTCCCGACGTGCCCGAACTGATTCGCACATCGCCGCTGACACGTCGCGAATGGCAGATACTGGGACTGATCCACGCCGGATTATCCAACGAGCAGATCGCAGAGCAGCTGACAGTAGCCCCCACCACCATCAAGACCCACATCCGCAGCCTTTACCAGAAGCAGAACATTCGCCATCGTGCAGAGGCCATCGCCCTGGCCGGCGACCTGCTGGCTCGCATTCAGGGGGAGTAATCGCTCCCCTCCTCCCCCCGCCTACGCCTGCCACATCGACGCCAGGAGGATGTTCCTCTTCGGCACTGCCGCCAACATATCCCGTACGTTTCTCGTAAGGCTGGCGCCCCGCGAACCGATGCGCGGTCACACCTGGCCTCTAGCCACACGGCAAGGACAAAGCACATGACCAACGACATTTCTCGGCTCAGTAACCAAGGTGCGGACTGGTGGCGCGGCGCGGTGATCTACCAGATCTATCCGCGCAGTTTCATGGACACCAACGACGACGGCATCGGTGATCTGCAGGGCGTCATCGACCGGCTCGACTACATCGCGTCACTGAACATCGACGCCATATGGCTGTCGCCTTTCTTCACCTCACCGATGCTAGATTTCGGTTACGACATCAGCGACTACCGCAGCGTCGACCCGATGTTTGGAACCCTTGAGGACTTCGACCGCTTAGTGGAAGCCGCTCATGCCCGCGGCCTGAAGGTCACTATCGACCAGGTGCTCTCACACACCTCCGACCAGCACGCTTGGTTTCAGGAGAGCCGAGCGAGTCGCGACAACCCGAAGGCAGACTGGTATGTATGGGCCGATCCCAAGGCTGACGGCGCCCCACCCACCAACTGGCAGGCAATCTTCGGCGGCAGCGCTTGGCAATGGGATACCCGTCGCTGCCAGTACTACCTGCACAACTTCCTCGTCGAGCAGCCGGACCTCAATTTCCGTAACCCCGAAGTTGTCGAGGCGATCCTCGGCGAGGTGCGATTCTGGCTGGAGCGAGGCGTCGACGGCTTTCGTCTCGACGCGATCAATTTCTGCACCCACGGAGCGCTGAAAGACAACCCGCCCCGAGAGGAGTTGGCCGAAGGCTTCATCGGCGTTAGGCCCGACAACCCCTACGGCTTCCAGCTTCACCTCCACGATAAAACTCAGCCAGAGAATCTGGTGTTCCTCGAAAAGCTGCGCGCACTACTCGACGAATACCCCGGCTCCACCAGCGTCGGCGAGGTGGGCGACGATGACTCGCTGAGCGTGATGGCCGATTACACGCGGGGCGGTAACCGCCTGCACATGGCCTACTCCTTCGACCTGCTCGGCGAACGCCACGATCCGGCATTCCTGCACAAGACCCTGACCGAGATGGAAGCGCGTATCGGCGATGGCTGGCCGTGCTGGGCGCTGGGCAACCACGACGTGACTCGCCTCGCCACCCGCTGGCAGGCCGAGGGCAATAACGCTGCACTGCGCCTTTACTTGGCCTTCCTGCTCACCCAGCGCGGCAGCATCTGCCTCTATCAGGGCGAAGAACTGGGCCAGCCCGAGGCCGAGCTCACCTTCGAGCAGTTGGTCGACCCCGCCGGCATCGCGTTCTGGCCAGCTTACAAGGGGCGTGATGGTTGCCGAACACCTATGCCGTGGGAGGCTGATACCCTTCACGGCGGCTTCTCCCGCGCCATGCCCTGGCTGCCGATGCCAGAAAGTCACTTGGGGCTTGCCGTCGACCAGCAGGACAATGAGCCTGACTCGCTGCTCAACCACTATCGCTCCTTCCTAGCTTTCCGGCGCACTCAACCGGCGCTGATCAAGGGCGACATCCGCTACCATCCGGTGCATGACGACGTGCTCTGCTTCGAGCGCAGCCATGCGGCCAGCGATCCCGATCAACGTCTGTTAGTAGCACTAAACTTCTCCGACCAGGCACGCGAGCTTCCGGCTCCCCGTGCAGCCAAGGCCATCGATGATGCGCCATCGATGGTCAATGGCCGCTGGCAGGACGCCTCCCTCACCCTGCCAGCCTTCGGCATCGCCATCGCCCGCTGCCCGCAAAACGACGAGGAGGATGCACAATGGGACGTCTGACACTCGATGACATCGGTAAGGACTACGACGGCGTCGAGATCTCGCGACATATCGACCTGACCATTGAGGACGGTGAATTCGTGGTCTTCGTCGGCCCCTCGGGCTGCGGTAAATCAACCCTGCTGCGCATGATCGCCGGGCTCGAGGACATCAGCCAAGGAGAGATGTGCCTAGACGTCGAGCGTATCAACGAGATACCGCCTCAGGAGCGGGATATCGGCATGGTCTTCCAATCCTATGCTCTTTATCCGCATATGACGGTGGCGGAAAACATGGCCTTCGGCCTCAAGCTCGCCCGCACCGACAAGTCCGAAATCCAGCGCCGCGTCCAGCATGCGGCCGAGATTCTACGGCTGACGCCACTGCTCGAGCGCAAGCCCAAGGACCTATCCGGCGGTCAGCGGCAGCGGGTGGCGATCGGCCGGACCCTGGTCAAAGAGCCGGCGGTGTTCCTGTTCGATGAACCATTATCCAACCTCGATGCTTCACTGCGAGTGGAGATGCGGGTGCAGATCGCCGCGCTGCATAAACGGCTCGGCGCGACCATGGTTTACGTGACCCATGACCAGGTCGAGGCCATGACCCTGGCCGACCGCATCGTGCTGCTCTCGAGCGGTCGTATCGCCCAGGTGGGCGCCCCACTGTCGCTCTATCACTTCCCGCATACACTTGAGGTCGCTGAGTTCATCGGTTCGCCGCGTATCAATACCCTGCCAGTGACCGTGATCGACCCCGGAGCAAAGCACACAAGCGTGCGCCTGCCCTCCGGAGAAACCCTGGCCGTAGCAGTTGACGGCCGAGGCTTACAGGTTGGCGACACAGCCACGTTAGGAGTACGTGCCGAAGACTTCGTCGCAGCCGAGGGGGCCGATGCCACCCTCGAAGCACGGCTGGTGGTTGCCGAAAAGCTAGGCTATGAAAGTCTGGCGCACCTCTCCGTGGAGGGGGTCGAGGCACCCATGACCCAGCGTCTGGACGGCCTCGCGGAGCTAAAAGAAGGCCAGTGGGTTAATCTCGGACTATCAGGGGCGCATTGCCACCTGTTCGCTGCCAACGGCGATGCTTGCCCCCGCCAGGTCGAGGTTCCCGGCGTTACACGCTGATCCCGCCTTACCCAGCAACTTCTCGCTTAGCCCCATGACAAAGGCCCCGACGCAGGCGTCGGGGCCTTCTCATTGAGCCATACTGCTAGGCGTGTTTAGCGTACCCGCAACTGCTCGGCGAGCCATGCTCGGGTTCCGGTCTCACCAGCACCTTCGGCGCGCTCAGCCAGTGCCATGGCAAGGTCGATGTCATCGGCCTTGAGTGCCGCCCGGATCAGGCGCCGGATGGCGAGCCCATCCAGAGCCGAGCCCTCGGTGACTGCTGGCGGAAGTGAAGCCCCGGCGGGTCGCGTTTTACTCCAGCGCCCTTGCTCTCCCAAGACACTCACCCGAAGAACCACCTCACCCCTAGCCACATGGCGCGCCCGGGGATTGGTCAACGCAGGGTCGGCCAGGTGGCGGGCTTGAGCACGGGCCCTGGACGGATGCAGAACCTCGGTGGTGGCCGCCAGTGCCTCGGACGTGGTCAGAACCACTAGTCGTGCCGCCTCGACTGAAGGATTAATGCCGAGTGATGCCGTCAAGCGGTCGGGAGCCAAGCCGCGTGAAGGTCGATAATCGAAGGCCTGCCAGTCTAGTCGCCGCTGCACGCGGCCCTCGCGATCCAGCAACAGCAGGGTAGGCGCGATAACCTCCAGGGACCCGCGCCTGTCCCGCATGACCTCGCTCGTCACCTCGACTTGCACGGGACCGACATCGGTCGGCAGGTCCAGAGCATGAAAGGGGCTTTTGCCGCTGGCAAAGGCATGTACCGGCGTATCGGCATCAAAAACCAGCACCTGACGGGTCTCCAACTGCATAGCGGTTGGCGGCAGATCCGCGAGACCTTGGCAACAGTCGGGTGACTGAGCCAGCCAGTCCGTCGACACCACGTGCCCCTCCTCGACTGGCTCGGGTGCCAAAGCGCAGCCGGAAAGCAGCGTGGCGAGTAGACCCATGGCCAACCATTTATCGGCGTACATCTGCATCTCCTAGGGGCTTCGCCCCACCTGTGAAGCCAAAAAGCCGGCCCCAGAGGAGCCGGCAAGCATAAAGGACCTATCGATCGCGAGCGCTGAGAGTTACCACCAGGCCTCGGCCTGCAGGCCGAGGGTCACACCATTGCTTTCGCCGTCTTCAATGGATTCGCTGGCGGCGTTGTAGCCGTTGCCATTCCAATGGGCATAGGTGGCAAAAGCACGCAACACCGGGCGAGCGAAGGCACTGCGGCCCGCCGACCACTGCTGAGCGATGGTCAGCTTGGCCAGGTTGGCCGTATCTTTGCCGCTACCCTGGGGCTTGACCCGATCATAGCCCAGTTCGAGAGCGGTACTCTGGGTCTCGGACCAGTAGTAGGTGGGGCGAATTCCCGCCGACATCCAGGTCTGGCCATCACCGGTATCCAGATCCCGATCCTCGTAGATCAGGGCATAAAGCATGTCGATGTCCGGGCTTAGGTTGACTAAGCCGTGATCAATCAGGCGCAGCATCTCACCCTGAGGCCCAGTTGAAGATGTATTCGACTTGCCCGTACTGCCGATCATGCCGTCATTGGCGACCTGAACCACTGCCTTGTTAAAACCACCCAGCCAGTTGCCCTGAGTATGCTCAAGGGTCAGCATGTGGCCGCTTTGCGGATCGACACCGGCATTGTCCTGAGCCTTGGTCAAGGTCGCGGAGCCATAGTCATAGCCAAGTTCCAACTGGCCATCAGGGTTCGTCGAGAGGCCGGCCAGGCGCACATCGAAGGTATTATTGGCCAAATTCTGCTGACTGTCCGGAAACTCGTTATCCTGGCTGGTATTTCGAAGCCAGGCGAGGCTCAACTTTCCGATGCCCAGATCAATGTTCTCAATACCACCACCTGGCCCGGAAAGGTCCCAGTAGTAAAAGTCGTTCATATGGATATCATGACGCTGATAGAAGCGCTTACCTGCCCAGATAGTTGCCTCGGGTGCGGCATCGACCAAGCCGGTGGCCTGCACATTCACCTGACGCAGGGCAATGGTATTGCCATCTGAAGTGTCACCATCCAGAGATTCGAAATCGTTGGCTTGTTCATTGACGTAGGCCACCAGGCTGTCGAAATAAAAGCTCTTGCCTTCCTCCTCGAATAGCGTGGAGCCTAATCCGAGCTCGGCATAGGTCTCACATTCATTACCTAGGCGATACTTGGCCGAGGCGCCCGCGGCCTGGAAACAAGCCTGGTCGCCACCACCGGAAGTGGTGCCGATCCCCGAGCGGGCATAGCCGTGAAAATCGACATCGGCTGCCTGAACATTACCTGACGCGGCCGTGACAATAGCAGCAGTCAAAGTGACGAGTGGAAAGGTATAGCGGTGCTGGATTTTCATCGTGGCCTCATTGTTATTTTGCGAGTTGTGAGCAGAAAAGGCGTGTGTCAGGCCCGTGATGCAGATGAGCCTTGACGTATTACTTTCCCTCACTCTCTGGCCGATTTTGTCCTCCCCCCGACTTCCTATTGAGGCGTGGTAACAGGGCGTAGGATTACCCAGATAAGGCGTAGAAACTCATAAAAGGTCGAGCGTGTAAGAAAAAAACCCCGCCGAAAGGCGGGGAATGCAGCAAAGCTTGAAATCACATCAAAGGGCCGAAGCGAGTTCAGCCTTTGACCCCGCCGGAGGTCAGACCGCCGACGATCCAGCGCTGGCAAAGCAGGAAAATGACCGTAATAGGCAGGCCAGAAAGCACCGCCGCTGCAGCGAAGTCCCCCCAGCGCTGGTTGTGATCTGCCAGGTATTGCTGGGCACCAACTGCCAGGGTCAGCTTGTCTTCGTCGAGCAGAAGCACCGAGGCCATCGGATACTCCATGATCGACATGATGAAGGCGAGGATGAACACCACCATCAGGATCGGAACCGATAACGGCAGCAGAATATGGCAAAAGGCCTGCCAGGTGCTGGCTCCGTCAACCATGGCGGCTTCCTCAAGCGAACCGTCGATAGACTCGAAGTAGCCTTTGATGGTCCAGATATGTAGCGCCACCGCCCCCAATGAGGCGACGATGAGCGCACCATGGGTATTGATGCCGAGCCAGGGAACCAGTTGCCCCAGACGGTCGAACAGGGCGTAAAGAGCCACCAGCGAGAGTACCGCTGGGAACATCTGAAAGATCAGCATGCCCTTGAGAATCGGCGCCTTGCCTTTGAAGCGCATTCGGGCGAAAGCATAAGCGCTGGTGGTGGAGAGCAGCAGGATCATCAACGAGGACACCACCGCCACCTTGATCGAGTTCCATAGCCATAGCAGAACAGGAAATGGCGGCTGCACCACGCTGCCATCGGCACGCTCCCAAGGAATGCCCAGCGCCAATGCCCAATGCTCAAGGGCGAAACGCTCGGGGATCAGGCTACCGGTCGCAAAATTGCCCTCGCGAAAGGAAATTGAGATCACCAACAGCAGCGGAAACACCACCAGCGCGACAAAGCTTAGCAAGGCGAGGTGTGCGCCTAGTTTGCGGGCGCGGATCGAACGGGGTTGAACCATAGCCATAAGACAAATCCTTCTAGACCTTGACCTTCGACAAGCGCAGATTGAGCAGCGATAAGCCAACCACCAGCAGAAAAATCAGGGTGGCGATGGCCGCTGCCAAGCCAAAGTTCTGGCCGGCATCCTGAAAGGCAATGCGATAGGTGTAACTCACCAGCAAATCGGTGGTACCCGCTGGCGTGCTCGCACCCAGTATGTCGGGGCTTCCACCCGTAAGCAGTGCAATCAAAACGAAGTTATTGAAATTGAAAGCGAAAGCGGCGATCAACAGTGGCGTCAGCGGTTTGAGGATCAATGGCAAGGTGATCTGCATCATGTTGGTGAGCGGCCCACCTCCATCCACCGCCGAGGCTTCGTATAGATCACGAGGAATAGATTGGATCAGCCCCATGCACAGCAACAGCATGTAGGGGTAGCCCAGCCAAGTGTTGACGATCAGCAGCATGGCTCGGGCCAGAGCCGGATCCGTAAACCAATCAGGACTGATGCCAAAAAGGTTCTCAAGGATCAGATTTATCTCACCGTAGTTCTGGTTAAACATGCCCTTGAAGATCAGGATCGAGATAAAGGCCGGCACCGCATAGGGCAGAATCAAAAGGGTACGATAGACAGCCTTGCCCTTGAGCTGCTCCCACTGCAGTAGGGTGGCTAGGATGAACCCCACCGCCAGAGTGAAGACCACCGTCAATCCGGCAAAAACGAAGGTCCATACGAATATCTGCATGAAGGGACCGCGGATGGCCGGGTCGGTGAAGATCTTCTTATAGTTATCCAATCCAACCGCTACCGGCCAGCCCGGGTTGATCCTCTGGCCGCTCTCATCGACAAAGAAGCCGATCTCTTCATCCGGCGTCAGTACTCCCCCATCTCGCTCGTCTAGAAGTCGCCCTTCAGCCAGTTGTGAGTAACGCGGCAACAACGGTGCAAACTGGCGGAGTCCGGCCATGCGTAGCTCTACACCATCAGGGGTCTGCAGCGTAAGGCCCTGCAGCAGGGTGCGCTGACGGATCACCTCGCGCATCGCCAGCGGCTTGCCTGCGGGCGGCTCAGACGCACGGTCGAGCCCCACCCTGCGCGGTTCCGAATTGGCCAGGTTGAGCGGTGGGCTGACCAGGCTGGGGTCCCCTTCAAGATAGAGCCTGGCCATACCGTCTTCTTCATAGAGCGAGAAATCGAAGGCGCCACCTTCGGCCTGATAACGCATATCCAGAAGTTGATCGCGGACCCGCTCCTCACTTAGCAGGTTACTGGAGCTGTAATTGCTGAAGCTGATCCCGATGGTATAGAGCAACGGAAAGATAACGAACACGCCCATCCCGGCCAGAGCCGGAAAGATATAGCGATGGCTCATCAGCGAGCGCTTGAAGAAGACGATGGCAAACGACGTGCCCAGTACCAGGAAAAGTAGCGCGAACATCCACTGTCCCTGCAGATGGAAGGCCGCCACAAGCCAAAGTGTGGCGAGTATCAGCACTACAAGCAGCGCACGCATTGTCCAGCGGGAGTAACGCTCTCGCAGGTCGCGGGAACGATGTCGCGGCAGACCCCGCGTAGCATTGGTCGTATACATGCAATTGATCCTGCTCGACAGGCCGGCCCCGGCATGATTCTGGGGCCGACCAAGGAGCCCGGGGCTCCGATGGGTGAGGTGGCGTTACTGACGCATGCGCCGCGCGGCGGCGTCTAGAGCATCCTCGGGTGATTGCCGACCGCTACCGATGTTCTGCAGGGCTGGTTCCATGGCCGACCAGAAGGCGCCCATTTCAGGGATATTAGGCATCGGCTCACCGACTTCGGCGTTGGCTAGGGTGGCTGCAATCTTGGGATCGCTCTCCAAGTCTTGCTGGTACACCTTGTGGGCTACCGCTCCCAACGAGCCATCACTGTTGAAAGTGCGGAGACCCGGCTCACTGAGCAGATAGTTCTCGAGGAACTCGGTGGCCAAGAAGTCATTGGGTGAGGCCGAATTGATCATCGCTGTCATCACACCGAACAATGGCTTGGCACGGGCGTCACCGACTTTGGGCAGCAGGGCCACACCGAAGTCGATACCGCTCTGGCGCAGGTTATTCCAGGCCCAGGGCCCACTTATCATGGTGGCCACTTCCCCCTGGTTGAAGCGTGTGTCCATGACGCTGTAATCGGTACCCTCAGGAAGCACACCGCTTTCGATCAATGCCCGCAACCGCTTTGCCCCCTCTACGGCGCCGGCATTATTGACGCCGATGTCATTGACGTCGAAGCCATCGGCTGTGCGCTTGAAGGGGTAGCCACCGTTTGCGGCCAGCAGAGACCAGCCATAGTACGGTTCACCATAGTCAAAGAGGATAGCCTTCTTGCCCTCAGGGGAGAGTTTGGCATCAAGATCAGCGAGTTCGTCGAAGCTCTGTGGTACCTCGCCGACCAGCGCCTTGTTGTAGATCAGGCCCAAGGACTCCACCGAGATAGGATAGCCATAGGTTTCTCCGTTCCAGATCATCGCATCCCAAGTGAAGTCGAAGTAGCGATCACGGAAGTCCTCACTAGGCGCCAACGGCTTCAGCAGCCCGCTCTTGGCCCACTCTCCCATGCGGTCGTGAGCCCAGATCACGATATCGGGGCCCTGGCCGCTGCCCGCCGCCTGCTGAAAGCGATCGGTGAGATTGTCAGGATTGACGATGTTAATGGCGATGCCAGTATCTTGGGCGAACCTGTCGGCCACCTCGCGGATGCCCTCGGGCCCCTTGTTGTCGCCCATCCAGATAGTCAGGCCATCATCCTCGAAAGCCATGGCCGGCAGGGCCACGCTGGCTGCGAGCGGCAGCATGAGCATAGCGGTGAACGCTTGGCGTAGTGACATGCGAACGGACCTCTTCATTGTTATGACGTTAATTGATCAGCTGATGGTGGATATGGATAGCCTCGTCAATCTTCACCCTGAACGGCTCATCCTCCGTCGCATCCCCCCCGGCGTAGCAATAGGGCGTAAGCCAAAAGGCTATAGCTCATAAGGGCCAAGCGACCCAGAAACGAAATGCCCCGCGCATGAGCGCGGGGCATTTTGAGTCAGGATATTTCAGACGTCGACTGCGATAACGTGGAGCTCAATCGGCACGCCCGTCAGCCGATGCTGCCCGCCCCCTGGCGGGTGATGACAACCATCGAAGGGCGTGGCGGAGCATCCTGACAGTCGCTCTCCAACAGCCAAAGGCATGACGTTTAAGGCTGCTAGCCTGCCTGCCCTTTTTTCATGGCTATGTACCCGTTACGTGTTGGACAGCTATCCTGTTGATAGATGCCTTGAGAGGTACCTGCTCATGGATGCCCACGCCTTCCAGCATTGGCTTGGTCAACTGACCCAACTCAACACCAGACAAAAGAACCTTCTTCGGTGTCAGCTTCAAAAGCGACCCCAGCAGGACGCACTCCACGATACCTTGCCGACGCTCCAGGCCTGCCCGCACTGTGCGGCCGGTGCCGCGCAGTTAGCCCCATGGGGTTGGAGCCGCGGGTTGCGCCGCTACCGGTGACGGGAGTGCCGTCGTACCTGCAATGCCTTGACGGCCACACCACTGGCGCGTCTCCGTCAGGTCGAGTGCTGGCTGGGCTATGCCCAGGCACTGATCGAGGGGCTCACGGTAAGAGAGGCAGCGCGACGCTGTGGGATCAGCAAGAATACGGCCTTCCGATGGCGACATCGTTTTCTGGCGCGGGTCGCCGAGCATAGCGACACACGCGAAACCGGCATCATCGAAGCGGACGAAACCTTCTTCCTGGAATCCTTCAAAGGCCAACGTCGCCTGCCACGACCATCGCGCAAGCGAGGGGGTGTCGGGGCGACACGAGGCACAGGACCGGACCAGATTCCGGCTATGGTCGTTCGCGACCGAGCCGGCCACACGGCCGATTTCCAGTTGAAGAAGCTCGATGCCCGTCATGTGCGGGAGGCGCTCCAGCCCTTGGTTGATCGCGAGTCCGTGTTGTGCTCGGACAGTGCCAGTGTATACGCGGCCTTTGCCAGAGACTGCGGCATCACCCACCAGGTGGTGCATGCCAAGCCCGGGCAGCGAGTCCGGGCGGGCGCTTTGCCTACCACAGCCGGTTGAAGCGCTGGATGGGCCGTTTCCATGGGGTCGCCACCAAGTATTTGGTCAACTATCTCGGCTGGCGACGCATGCTGGAGCGCTATGCCAAGGCGATACAGCCCGTTCACTGTCTTCAGGAAGCGGTCGGGCGTCACATACAACACGTAACGGGTACATAGCCTTTTTCATGGGCGCTCCGCGGAGTCCCAGGCAAGTGTCGGCCGTGACGACGCATCGCCTGAATCTTCATGATGAGTGCTCTCTTGAGCCAAGCTTTCCTGGCCAGAGTTTTCTTGGCCGGGGGCAGCTTGATCAGAGGTGTTCGGCGCCGCGCCATGCGAGTCTTCGCCCTGCTCTATTTTGGCCGGCGCTTCAGCCTCTTCGCCGCCATCGACCGTATCGTCATTGATCTTGCCTTTATCCACCTCGCCGCTATCCATGCCGCCAGGCTCCAGTTCCAGCCGCGCTCGCTCGGTAATCTCCCGCGGCAGTTCCTTCTTCACCGCCACGCCGAGTTCGCGGAACTCGTTGGTCTGCTTGATCAGGTTGCCCTTGCCGGCGCTTAACTGATTCATGGCCTTATCAAAGCTCAGGCGAGCGCCGTCGAGCTTCTTGCCGACGTCTTCCATGCTGTTAAGGAACACACGCAGCTTGTCGTAGAACTTTTCGGCACGGCTGGCAAGCTCCGCCGAGTGTCGGCTCTGATCCTCGAAGCGCCAAAGCTGACGCACGATATTGAGGCTGGTCAGCAGCGTGGTCGGGGTGGCCACCAGGACGTTGTTTTCGATAGCACGCTGATAGAGGCTCTCGTCGTGCTTGAGGGCCTCGACGTAGGCGGACTCAACGGGAATGAACATCACCACCACTTCCGGCGAGTTGAGCCCCGGCAGATCATAGTAGTGGCGATCGGAGAGCTCGTTGATGCGATCGCCCACCGCCTTGCAGTGCTCGGCAAGTGCCTGATACCGCTCGCCGTCGCTGTCGCCGTTCACATAGCGCGTATAGGCGGCAAGCGACGTCTTGGCGTCGATCACCAAATGTTTTTGCTGGGGTAGGTAGACGATGGCATCTGGACGGCGACGACCGTCTTCGGTGGTGAAGCTGACTTCGCGGTCATAGTCCTTGCCCCGGCGCAGGCCGGCACCATCCAGCACGTTCTCGAGCATCAGCTCGCCCCAGTTGCCCTGGATCTTCTTCTGGCCCTGCAGGGCGTTGGTCAGCTTGTCGGCCTGATCGGTGATCGCCTGGTTCAGGCTCTGCAGGTGCTTGAGCTCGGTGCGCAGCTGCACGCGCTGCTCGCTCTCCTGCTGATGGATGGACTCAACCTTCTCGCGAAAGCCCTTCATCTCACTCTGGATCGGCTGCAGCAGGCCGGTCAGGCGCTGCTGAGACATGTCCGAGAAGGCCTTGCCCTTGCGCTCGAGGATCTCATTGGCAAGGTTCTCGAACTCCTGCTTCAACTGATCGCGACTCTCCTTGATCAGCGTCAGCTGTTCGTCGAAGTGCTGCTGCTTCTGGGAGAGCGTGCTGGTCAGCTCGCCATGAGTGGTCTTCAGGTTCGCAAGCTCTTCGGCCAGCGTCTCGCGGGCAGCCTTCTCGCGTTCCCACCAGGCCTGATAGTTGACCAGCGCTGCCTGCTTCTCGTCGCGCTGGGTGCTTGCCGAGCGGAGATTCTCGCGCAGGTCGGCGACCTTCTCCTGGCTCTCCTCGAGCGCCTGCTCGAGCCTGACGCGCTGTGACTCGGCCCGCTCGAGCCGTTCCTCACGCTCCACCAACCGCTCATGGAAACCGTCCGAGAGTGCCGTCTGGTGCTCGCGTAACCGAGCCAGCGACTCGGTCAGCGTCGCCTTCTCTTCGCCTAGCGCCTGAGCCCGCTCTCGAGACTCGGTAAGCGCATCAGTAAGCCGCTCGACTTCTTGCTCGCGGGCGGTGAGCCTCTCTCGCAGACTTGAAAGCTCGGTCTCCAGACGCGCCCTTGCAAGCTCGGCCTGAGAGAGCGCTTCGCCTTTCTCGACCAGCGCCGTCTCCCGCTCAGCAAGCATCGCGTCACGCGCTTCCAGCGTCTCAGCCTGATGGGCCAACGCCTCGCGCAGCGACTCAGCCTGCGACAGTGCCTCGGCCTGGGCTTGCTTGAGCGCCTCACGGCGCCGTCGACGGGCCAACACAGAAGTCACCAGCGCCCCCAGCACGAAGGCCACCATGGCCGCCAGCGTAGCCATCATTCTTGGATCAAGCGTCATGCTTCTGCCCTTATGATTCGTCGTTGCCGATGACGTGAGCCTTGCATCAATCGGCCTTACTGCACCGTTTCCTGTTCGCTAAAGCGGTCGGCAAAGAGCGCGGAACTCAGATAACGCTCGGCGTTATCGGGTAGCACCACGACGATATTCTTGCCGCGATGTTCGGGCTGCTGGCCGACACGCACGGCAGCGGCCACGGCGGCTCCGCAGGAGGTGCCACAGAGGATGCCTTCCTCGAGCATTAGCCGGTGCGACATGGCCATGGCGTCTTCGTTGCTGACCTGCTCGACCTGGTCGATCATCTCAAGATCGAGGTTTTTGGGCACGAAACCGGCGCCGATCCCCTGAATTTTGTGCGGCGCGGGGGCCAAGGGCTCGCCGGCCAGGGTCTGGGTGATGATAGGCGAGTCAGTGGGTTCGACGGCCACGCTGGTAATCGCCTTGCCCTGGGTCTGCTTGATGTAGCGCGAAACACCGGTCAGGGTGCCGCCGGTGCCCACCCCAGCAACGAACACATCCACCGCGCCGTCGGTGTCGTTCCAGATCTCGGGGCCGGTGGTGGTCTCGTGGATGCGCGGATTGGCCGGGTTATTGAACTGCTGGGGCATGAAGTAGCGTTCAGGCGCGGACGCGGCGATTTCCTCGGCCTTGGCGATGGCCCCCGGCATGCCCTTGGCGGGCTCGGTCAGCACCAGTTCGGCGCCCAGTGCCTTGAGCACCTGGCGCCGCTCCAGGCTCATCGACGCTGGCATGGTCAGCATCACCTTGTAGCCGCGAGCGGCAGCGGCGAAGGCAAGTGCGATGCCGGTATTGCCGCTGGTTGGCTCGATGATGGTCATGTCCGGCGTCAGCAGACCGCGTTCCTCGGCGTCCCAGATCATCGCCGCACCGACCCGACACTTCACCGAATAGGCCGGGTTGCGGCCCTCGATCTTGGCCCAGATGGTCGCGCCTGCGTTTACCCGGTTCAGACGCACCAGCGGGGTATTACCGATAGACAGCGAGTTGTCGTTGTGGATATTGGCCATGAGTCCTTCCCTGGGGATATATGTGTGAAATTGAATATCTGCCGATCATAGCACCGGCTAGGGTTTGTCCGAATAGCCGGGCATACGGGCCTCGACGAAGACCCGGTAATCCTGTGCCACGCAGTCGGCATAGGTCACCGCCAGGGTGCTGACGACCTCGACGAACGGCTCCAGCCGGCCATCGAGTCGCTCGCAAACATTGCGTGCAAAGCGCGCCGGGTCATCCTGGTTAAGGGCACGGGCGCCACGCAGGTGCTCGCGAGCGAGAATCCGCCCCCACTGTTTGACCAGCTGACGGTAGGGTTTGGCGCCGTCGAGCTTGTGGGTGGGAAAGTCTTCCTTGAACGGCGAGCGCTCGCGCACCGAAAACACCCTTTCGCCCAGGTGCAGCCAGCCCAGGTAGAGATCGGGATACTCGGCGATGGCGCTGAAGGCGGCGGCATGACGTGTGCCTTCATGGGGGAAGGTGGCCTTCCAGGCACGCTTCTCGGCGGCATTCATCTTGCGCCAGCCTTCAGGGGGCGTCTGTTCTTTCACATCGAGAATCACGTCGTCGTGCTCATGCTTGTGTTCGAGCCTGCGTCCGCCCTCGATCAGCACGTAATAGCGCTCGAGCCCCAGCGAGCCGGTGCCGGCGTCGAGACGCCGCGCCATGTCCTTGACCCGGAAGTGATCCTCCTCGGCCTCGGCGCGCGCCCCGCCCAGGGTATTGCGGTATTCCTCCTCGATGGCCTTACGCAGCTGGCTGCCCAGGTGTGCAGGCAACCGGGCCAGCTTCTCTGGGCGGTCCTCGACGGCGAAGCGCCGCCCCGTCTCGTCGAGAGTGGTCCACTTGTCGAGCATCTTGGCCCGGCTTTCCTTGCGGGTCACCTTCTCGAGGAAAGGCGCCAGCGGTCCCTTGGCGGTCTCGAGGGTCACGGCCATCGGCGCCTCGCCGCGCACGTGGCCGGCCAGCTCGTCGTGGTAGCTCTCGAGCAGCTTCTTCAATGCCTTGCGGATACCCTTGCGCGACAGGCCGACGTTCTCGCGGGCGTCGAGCACCAGGCTAATGGCCAGCCGCCAAAGATCGTACTGATAGTCGCCGATCAGGGCATCGTCGAAATCATCCATGCCGTAGCGCACCGCATCGTCGTGGTGGCCATAGGCGCCGAAATTGTAGGCATGGGCATCGCCCTGCAGCCAGGTCTGGGTCTCGGGCAGGCCACCGAACAGCGCGAAGCGCCAATCGTGCCAGACATCGTCCCAGTAGAGATGATTGGTGCCACGAAAGAAGCGGTACGGCGACTGTGCCAGCTTGGCGAACTTGGCCTCCCGGTCGGCATCGGAAAGGCTGGCGTTGGCGGCATCGATGGCATCGAGCACCTGCTGGGGTCGGTTATGGCGTGTCAGGGGCTGCGACATGCGGCGTGTCTCCTCGATAAGGGGCAATAGCCATGATAGCGGCCAGTCCCTTCATGGTAGAGGCGGATGACGTTCGATGATATGACACCAAGAGAGCGGTCACGAAGATGTCACCAGGCATAATGGCGGGGTATGATCACGGCATTACGCTTCGATCTTGTGCTATCCGTAGAAGGCTCATCGCCATGCCACACCCACGTCTGCGCGCCCTGCCGCTTATTGCCGGCCTCCTGCTCGCGATGCTGCTCACCGGCTGCACCATCAACACCTACCCGGATGGACACCGCGAGACCGTGCTCGGTGCGCCTGGCGACGAGACGCCCACGCCCTACTCGCCGGGCGTGATCCTCGATGAAACCGGTGAACCCCGCGCGATTTCCGACGCGCCGCGCTGACCCCCTCAGCGACGCAGCGCACGGATAATGGCACGGATACCCTCGCCTGAAACACTGTACTCGGCATAACACCGGCGACTAGCCGGCCTGCCCACAAGGAACCGTCATGGAATGGACCCCCGCGATGCTCTGGCTCGCCGCCGCCCTGGTGCTCGGTCTGGCCGAGCTAACATCCGGCACTCTGCTGCTGCTGGCACTCGCCATCGCCGCCGCCCTGACCGCGGCGACCACCGCCGCCCTCGGGCTACCCGTTAGCGGGCAACTGCTCGCCATGGGCGTGCTGGCCGGGGTGCTGGTTCCGCTGACCATCAAGGTGATTCGGCCACGCTTCTCGCCTAAGGGTGTGGCCTATGGCACCACAGGCAGCGGCGCCGAGCAGGGGCGACATTACCTGACGCTGGACCGCGACTTCGATGGCGCCAGCGGCCTAAAGATCAATGGCGACTTCTACCGCCTGCGTGTTGCCAATAGCACCACCACTCGTCTGCCACCGGGCACCGAAGTCATCTTCAAGGAATTCGATGGCACCACCGCCATCGTCACGCTGGCATCCGCCAGCGCATCATCACAGGAGCAGTGAAAATGGAATTTCCGTTGAGCCCGGGGCTGATTCTCAGCCTGATCGTGGTCGTCATGGGTATCGTGGTCATCGCCAAGGGGCTGGTGATCGTGCGCCAGTCCGAGGTCATGGTCATCGAGCGGCTGGGCTCGTTCAATCGGGTGCTGGAGAGCGGCATCAATATCATCATCCCCTTCATCGAACAGCCCCGCGCCATCACCATGATCCGCTACAAGAAGATGGGGGAGGAATACCTGCCGCTGACCAGCGACGAGGTTCGCATCGACCGCCGTGAAACGGTCATGGACTTCCCCGGCCAGCCGGTGGTAACCACCGACAACGTCACCGTGACCATCAACGGCGCACTCTACTATCAGATCATCGATCCCAAGCGGGCGGTCTACGAAGTCGAGAACATGAGCCAGGCAGTCGAGGTGCTGGCCAAGACCACCCTGCGCTCGGTGGTCGGCAAGATGGAACTCGACAAGCTGTTCGAGTCCCGTGCCGAGGTCAACAACGAGATCCAGGCCTCGATGGAAGAACCGGCTTCAAAGTGGGGCGTGAAGATTTCAAGGGTCGAGGTGCAGGACATCGCCATGCCCGAAGAGGTCGAGTCCGCGATGCGCCTGCAGATGGCCGCCGAGCGCAAGCGTCGTGCCACCGTCACCGAAGCCGAGGGCGAGAAGTCCGCCGCCATCGCCATGGCCCAGGGTCAGCGCGAGTCGTCGATCCTCAACGCCGAAGGCGACAAGGAGTCCGCCATTCTGCGCGCCCAGGGCGAGCAGGAATCGATCAAGCTGGTGCTCAACGCCATCGGCGAGAGCGAGGAGAACAAGCGCACCGTAGTCGGCTACCTGCTCGGTCAGAGCTACATCAAGGCCCTGCCGACCATGGCCAAGGACGGCGAGCGGGTCTTCGTGCCCTACGAGTCCTCGGCGCTGCTCGGTTCGATGGGCATGTTCCGCGAGATGGCCGGCTCCCCGGAAGACAGCGTGCGCCAGCATCTCAACTCAAATGCCAGCCAGTCCGGCCTGCGCAGCGGCATGCTGGGCGGGGCCAGCAGCGGCTCTTGAGCCATGCTCGTTGGCAAGGCCATCGATGCCTAAGTGGAATGCTGAAAGCCCAGGCCCTGGGTTCTACTTCCTGAGCTCTGAACATTAGCCACCGGCTGTCAGAGCGCGTCGGCAAGCTCGCGCCAGGACTTGCCTTCAAGGCCAACCCTCACTATCACCCTCCTGTCGCAAGCGCCGCACCGAGCCCTGCGACAATAGGCCCTATGTCGCCGGTAGGCGACATAGGGCCGCTGTTTTATAGTGCGCTATATCATCCTCAGGCGAGCGTCGCTCCTGGGCCCGCTTCTTTCCTTTCTTCCTTTCACTTCGGATATCCGCTCTCTTGCCAAGGCCTGTACGTCACTCCCGCGTCCACCGCCCGCATGGCGACACCGGCCCGCGGATACGACCCGACCGCCGCCTGGCCTGGCTGGCGCTGGTCGCCATGCTGCTGGTATTCGTCGGCCCGCTGATCAGCCAATCGCAGCGCCTGCTGGTGCATGAGCAGCCCGACATGCCCATGGCTCAGGCTCAGGCTCAGGCTACGAGCGTGACTGAGACCCATGAGCCCGCCGACCACGGCGGGATGCGTCACCACGCCGATGCCCTGGCCGCCTGCGGCTATTGCGTGCTGTTCGCCCACACTCCGGGGCTGGTGCCGACGCTGGCACCACTGGCAACGACGCCACCACCCACCCGCGCACGTCCGGTGGCCAGTCTCCCGCTGGCGCACTCCGAAGCCTCTTATCCGGCGTTCGCGCCCCGCGCCCCGCCGCGCTCCCTGATGTCGTGACCCCACTCCCCTGACGGCAGGCGGCCATGGCCGCCTGCCGAACAGGCCTGTGCCCTGCACTGATCCGCAGGACATCGCTCCATACATCAGAGACGCCCGATGACCGAATCCGCGACGGCTTCCCCGCGCACCGCCAGCACCCTCAAGGCGCTGATCATCCGCCTGCATGGTTGTATCGGCCTAATGGTAGGCCCCTTCATCCTGTTCGCGGCGCTGACCGGCACCCTCTATGCCCTGACGCCGGCGCTTGAGCGGGCGATCTATCATGAGGCCTTGACCACTGATCCCGCAGAAAGCGCGGGGGGCGCCTTACCAGCGCCGCTTGCCCAGCAGATCGCCGCGGCCAAGGCCTATATAGAGGATGACCGCACGCCCAGCGCCGTGCGCCCGGCCCCAGAGCCCGGCACCACCACCCGGGTGATGTTCAACGACCCAAGCCTCGAGGGCGGCGAGCATCGCGCCATCTTCATCGACCCAACGAGCCTTGCGGTGCGCGGCGACCTGACGGTCTACGGCACCAGCGGTGTGCTGCCACTGCGACGCTTCATCGACCAGCTGCATCGCAACCTGATGCAGGGCGATATCGGCCGGCTCTACAGTGAGCTGGCAGCGTCCTGGCTGTGGCTCGCGGCCCTCGGCGGCCTGGCCATCTGGGCCTTCTCACCAACGCCCCAGGTCGATTCGCGCAAGCAGACCCGGACGGCCAAGCGCCTGCGCACTCGCCGCCGCCACAGCCTGCTGGGCCTGGTGCTGCTGGTAGGGATGCTTGCCCTCTCCGCCACCGGCATGACCTGGTCGCAATGGGCAGGCGGCAACTTCTTCACCCTGCTCAAGGCCGGTGGCTGGGGCACCCCCAGGGTGTCGCTCGATCTCGGTACGCCCACCGCCGCAAATGCCCACGCGGAGCATCAGGCCTCGCACGCCGGGACGGCCCTTCTGAATACGGGCGATATCGACCGAGTGTTGGCCGTGGCCCGCCACGCGGGCCTGGATGCCGGCAAGATTGAGCTAAGGGTGCCCGGCCCTGATCAAGCGTGGAAGGTGCGCGAGATCGACCGCGGCTGGCCCTCACAGGTCGACGAGGTGGCCATCCACCCACACAGTTTTGAGGTGCTCGATCAGGTACGCTTTGGCGACTACTCGCTGCCGGCCAAGCTGACCCGCTGGGGCATCGATGCCCACATGGGCGTGCTGTTCGGCCTGCCCAACCAACTACTGTTAGCCGGGCTCGGGATCGGCATCATCGTCATGGTGAGCTGGGGATACATGATGTGGTGGCGGCGCCGTCAGCCAAACACCGGGCAGGCCCTGTGGCCGCTGCTGCGCCGCCTGCCGCCGGCCACGCTGCTCGCGCTTGGTGTTATCGCCCTGGGACTGGGGGTTGGCATGCCGGTGCTGGGAGTGAGCCTGCTGGTTCTGCTGGCCATCGACGGGCTGCGCGGTGACAAGCGCGCGGCGGCCAGCGAAGCAGCGAGCGGTTCTCGCTAGGCGAATCCCTCCTCGTCCTTATACGGCCGGTCATTCAGCACCGATCGGCCGCTGCCTAGGCACCGAAGCGGCGAAGCTGCATCTCCTGCAGACGACTCAGACTGCGCCGGAACGGAAAGGCCAGGTGCCCCTTGGAGTAAAGCGCCTCGAGGGGCACGCGGGCGGCGAGGTAGAGAGGAATGCCCCGGTCGTAGCACTCATCGACCAGGGCAATGAAGCGGCGCACGCCGTCGTCCTGGGGCGAGAGCGCGGGCAGCGTCCGGTCGCCTGCCACCACCCGCTCCACGCCGTCCTCGGTGCCGCGGGCGATGCGCGCGGCCTCGGGCTCGCCGCCCAGGCTCGGCACATCATCCAGCAGGATGGACCGAAACCGGTCGCACAGGCCGATGAAATCCAGCGCCGACAGCGGCTGCTCGCAGAGCATGGCGTAGCGACACCAGAGCACGTCCTCGCCTCGCTGATTCACGTCGATCTCACGGTGGCCAAGGGTGATGGGCTCGCGCGTGGTCGTTTGCCCTGCTGCCAATTCCTCGAAGACTGCCGGCAGCGGGCTCGGCGTGCCGGGCTCGACCACCCAATAGCGCTCATGCGCCTCGCCCGGATGCTGGCGATGGTCCTGGCCGCCGTCGAGGTGAATCACCTCAAGATGCCGCTCAAGGGCGGCGATGGCCGGCAGGAAGCGCTCGCGGTTGAAGCCGTCTGCGTAGAGCTGATCCGGCGCCTGATTGGAGGTGGTAACCAGCACCACGCCCTGCTCGAACAGCGCTATCAGCACACCGCCCAGCAGCATGGCATCGGCGATGTCGTTGACGTAGAGCTCATCCAGGCACAGCACCCGCACCTCACCCGCAAGCTCAGCCGCCAGCTGGCCCAGCGGGTCGGCGGTACCCATCAGCTGGAACTGGCGCCGGTGCACCCAGCGCATGAAGTGATGAAAATGCTGGCGGCGCGCCGGCACCTCAAGCGAGGCCACAAAACGATCCATCAGCCAGGTCTTGCCTCGCCCCACCGGCCCCCAGAGGTAGAGGCCCCTGGCGCGTTCTGCCCGTGGGGACGTTGTCCCTGCTCCTGATCCCTGGGAGTTCGCTCTGTGCAGCGCCGCGACGCAGGCGTCCAGCGCCTCGGCAGCCTGGCGCTGGGCAGCGTCCTCGACAAAGCCGTTCTCAAGGGCGTGCTCATAGGCTTCAAGCGGCGAGAAGGTCATCGGCAGGGCCTGCATCGTGAAAGGAAATCTGAAGAGGCGTTACTGTGCCAGCGTCGGGGCTCGGTAGAAAGTGCCAGCCTCGCGGCAAGGTAAAAAGCGGCACGGCAGAAGGTGCCGGCGTGGGGGCACTATAAAAAGCGCCAGCGTCGGAGCAGCAATTAAGGCTACCAGAATAAAAAATGCCCCCGCCAGCCAGGGAGGCCGACGGGGGCGACGCATTGCCATGCCTCAAAGGACAAGCCCTCGAGGCAGCGGCCTATCCCAACTGGAACGGATACACCGAGCCGATCTCCAGAAGCTGTGTCAGCTCATCCAGGGCGCTGAGGGTCTCGACGGCAAGCTGCGGGTCGGCCAGATCCTCTACCGCCAGACGGTCGCGGTAGTGGCGCTCGACCCAGGCGGTGAGGTCGCCGTAGAGGCCGTCGTTGAGCAGCACCCGGCCGGTCACGGCGGCCCGCTCGGCGTCGGACAGCGCCACGCGCAGGCGCAGGCAGGCGGGACCACCGCCGTTGCGCATGCTCTGCTTGACGTCCTTGACCAGCACCTCGTTGATCGGGTTTGGGCCTGCGATCAAGAGATCCTGGATGGTGCGCCAGACCGCCTCGTTCTCCTGGCACTCACCTGGCACCACCAGGGTCATCGAGCCATCCGGGTTGGCGAGCAGCTGCGAGTTGAACAGGTACGACCCCACGGCGTCCTCGAGGCTGACCGCCTCTTCCGGCACCCGCACCGGGATCAAGGGCGTAGCCATCTTGGTGCGCAGCTCGTCCAGCGTGCCTTCTTCGTCGCGGAAGGCCTTAGCGTGGTAGAGCAACACCGGGCCATTGCCCACCGCGATAACGTCGTTGTGGAAGACGCCTGCGTCGATAGCGCCCGGGTGCTGCTGGGCGAACACCGTCTGGGCATCCGTCAGGCCGTGCTGGCGAGCGACGGCCTGGCTGGCCTCCAGCGTCTGGCGGGCCGGATAGCGCTTGGGCTCGATGCCATCGCCGCCGAAGGCTTGGCGGCCGTAGACGAACAGGTGCACGCCGGGCTCTCCGTAGGCGCCACACAGGCGGGTGTGGTTAGCAGCGCCCTCATCAGAGAAGGCGGGCGTGGCCGGCAGCACCGGATGATGGGCGAAGTGGCCTTCGTCCCGGAACATCGCCGAGAGCACCCGCCCGGTGGTCTGCGGTTCCAGATAGCGGTGGAAGCTCGACTGAAGGTTGGCCGGGGTGAAGTGCACCCGGCCACCCGGGGCATCGATACTCGGCGTCACGGTGCCGGCATTGGCGGTCCACATGCTGGAGGCCGAGCACACCGCCCGCAGGATCTGCGGGGCCTCCTTGGCGGCGCGGGCGAGCACCTCGCCATCGCTGCCGCTGAAGCCCAGCGCGCGCAGGGCGCCAAGATCCGGGCGCTGCTGGGGCGGCAACACGCCCTGGGCGTAGCCCGCATCCATCAGCGACTTCATCTTGGCAAGGCCCTGCAGGGCGCCTTCCCGGGGGTTGGAGACCAGGCCACCGTGGCTCATCGACGCCACGTTGCCGTGGGCCAGCCCCGAATAGTTGTGGGTCGGGCCCACCAAACCATCGAAGTTCACTTCCCGCACGTCACTCATAGCACCACCCCCGCCGGCAGCGTCTCGGGCAACACCAGGCTCTCGGCCTCCATGGAGGCGACCGGGTAGGCGCAGTAGTCGGCCGCGTAATAGGCACTGGGGCGATGGTTGCCGCTGTCGCCCACCCCGCCGAAGGGCGCATCGCCGGAAGCGCCAGTGGTCTGGCGGTTCCAGTTGACGATGCCGGCGCGGATGCGCAGCAGGAAGTCGTCCCAGTCGGCCCGCTCACCGCCGATCAGGCCTGCTGAGAGGCCGTAGCGGGTGTCGTTGGCAAGCGCGATCGCCTCATCCCAGTCGCCATAGCGATGCACCTTGAGCAGCGGGCCGAAGTGCTCCTCGTCGGGCACCGCGATGCCGGTGACGTCGATCAGCGCCGGCGACAGCAGGCTGGTGCCGTCTTCCAGCCGGCGCATGCGCGCGAGCACGCTGCCGCCCATGGCTTCCAGATCGTCCTGGGCCTTGAGCAAGCCGTTGGCGGCCTCGACACTGACCAGGCCGCCGTAGAAGGGGGCGTCCTCGCTGAACTGACCGGCCACCCGCAGCTTGGAGATGGCCGAGACCAGCGATTCGATCAGACGATCGCCGACCGGACCCTCCGGCACGATCAGGCGGCGCGCGCAGGTGCAGCGCTGGCCGCCGGAGAGGAACGCCGACTGCAGGATGGCCAGCACCGCGGCGTTTTCATCCGGCACGTCCTTGACCACCAGCGGGTTGTTGCCACCAAGCTCCAGCGCCAGAATCTTGTCGAGCTGGCCCACGAACTGGCGCTGCAGGATGCCGCCGACCTTGGCGCTGCCGGTGAACAGCAGGCCGTCGATGCCGGGGTGGGCGGAGAGCGCCTGGCCGACCGGGGCGGCGCCCTGCACCAGATTGATCACGCCGTCGGGCAGGCCGGCCTCGCGCCAGCACTGGAGGGTCAGGTCGGCGGTCAGCGGAGTCTGCTCGCTGGGCTTGAAGACCACGCTGTTGCCGGCCAGCAGCGCCGGCACCATGTGCCCGTTGGGCAGGTGGCCGGGGAAGTTGTAGGGGCCAAACACCGCCAGCACGCCGTGGGGGCGATGGCGCAGCACCGCGGTGGTGCCGTTAACATCCTTGCTGCGCTCGCCGGTGCGCTCGTGATAGGCGGCCACCGACAGCGCCACCTTGCCGATCATGGCGCCGACTTCAGTTCTGGCCTCCCAGAGCGGCTTGCCGGTTTCCTGGGCGATGGCGGTGGCAAGTTCTTCGCGGCGGCTGTCGAGTACGTCGCGGAAGCGCTCGATCAGCGCCTGGCGCTCGGCGAAGGGCGTGCGGGCCCAGGCCGGGAAGGCGGCGCGGGCGGCCTCGATGGCGGCGCCGACCTGGTCGGCGCTGGCACTGCCGGCCTGCCAGAGAGTGTCGTGTGACACTGGGTCGATTTTGACGAAGCCCTCGGCCTCGCCGCCGAGCCAGGTACCGCCGATCAGGAGTTGCTGCTTGGCGTGCATGAAGTCTCTCCCTCGGCGCGGCGGGGCCGCCGCGCTCGCGAAATGGGTGGCGGACCGGGGGGGGCGGTGCTGCCGTGACGCCCGGTCGCGAATTGTTATGGTGGATCGTCAGCGGCTCAGGTGCTGAGCACCCGCACGGTGTCGCCGGCGCCGACGCCAAGGCGACGGGCCTCGGTCTCGCTCAGGGTGATGACCTCGCCCTCGGGGCCACGGCCCACCCAGCAGGCGCAGAAGCCGACCATCGCGGTGGTCGATACCAGCCATTCCGGACGCTCGCCGCGCTCACCCTCACTCTTGTCCCCGGTCTCAGTGGTGAGCTCGGCACTCACCTCAACCTGGCAGAGCGTCGAGTTGCGCACCGCGCGTACGTCGTCGATATAGGCCTCGACGGTAGGACCGGCATCGAAGATGTCGATATAGCCTTCCCAGCGCAGCCCTTCCTTCTTGAGCATCTCGAGCGCCGGGCGGGTGTGCTCGTGCACCTCGCCGATGCAGGCCTGCGCTTCCTTCGAGAGGAAGGTGGTGTAGATCGGGAACTTGGGCATCAGCTCGCCGATGAAGCTCTTCTGGCCAAGGCCGGTCAGGCGGTCGGCCTGGTTGAAATTGAGCGGGAAGAAGTGGCTACCCAGGTTCTCCCAGAAGGGGCTCACGCCCTCCTCGTTGAAGACGCCACGCATTTCGGCCAGCACCTTGTCCGGGAAACGATCGCGGAACTGCGCCATAAACAGCCAGCGCGCCTTGGACAACAGGGCTCCGTTGCGCTCGTGGCGACGATCCGCGCCGCGATATTCAGGACGCAGGAACAGCGAGGCCACCTCGGCATCGCCGGTGTGATCTGAACTCAGGAACAGGGTATCGATGGTGCGGTGCAAATCGAGCTGCACCGAGGAGTGCGCCAGGGTGCCGAGCCGGTAGTGATAAAACGGCACCTCGCGCCCCACCTGGGCCTCGATGGCGCAGCAGCCGGCCAGCTCGCCGCTGTCCTCGTCTTCCAGCACGAAGAAGTACAGGCGGTCATCGACCGGAGTGCGTTCCTCGAAGGCGCGCGCCGCCGACTCGATCTTGCTGGCAAGAAACTCGCGATTATCGGGCAGCGAGGTGAAACCGACGCCGGTCTGTCGGGAGAGGGCCTGTAGGCCGTCCAGGTCGCCGCGGGCAATCGGACGAATGCGCATCACAGTTCTCCTTCGTCGAGGGCATCGATGGCGTCGGGCAGCGCAAGCGGCGCGGCCAGCACGGCGCGGCCCTCTTCGACGCCGAGGATCTCGGCGTGCTCGGGGGACAGCATCAGTTGGCCAGTGGGCGACAGGGCATAGCGGGCCACCACGCAGCGGAACTCGCCGAGCTTCTGGTTGGCGATCATCGCCGGCTCCGCATCGGGCAGCGACGACGCCGGGCGAATCCGCACCGGATGCCAGCTGGCGCGACGGAAGGTCTCCAGGCGGTCACGTTCGCCCTTGATCACCGGGCCGGCATCGAAGATGTCGACATGTCGGCTACGCACAAAGCCCTCGGCCAGCATCTCCTCGAGCGCCACCTCGTGATCCGGGTGCTCGCGACCGATAGCGGCCCGCGCCGGCGGCGTGAGCAGTGGCAGATAGAGCGGGAACTGCGGCATCACCTCGGCGATGAAGCTTTTCGAGCGCACTCCGGCGATGTGGTTGATCTCCTGATAGCCGCGCTGGAAGAAGTGCTCGCCGACGCTCGCCCAGAACGGTGACTCACCGGCCTCATCGAGAAAGCCCGGGAAGGCCACCGCCAAGAGGTCGGCGAAGCGCTCCGGATACTGGGCGATGAACATCAGCCGCGCCCGACGCAGAAGGCTCTCGGCGCTGGTGCCCTTGTAGCGCGGGTCCAGCGACAGCGCGCACAAGAGCGACGCCTCGGAGACCTCGTGGGACAGCGACAGGGTCTGCACCTCACGGCGCACGTTGAGCTGCTGCGAGGCGTGGATCAGGGTTTCCTGGCGATAGGTATAGTACGCGTCCACCGCCCCTGCCTGAGCGCGAATGGTGGCGGTACCCACCACCTCGCCGCGTTCCCGGTCCTCGAGCACGAAGGTGTAGTGCTCATCGCCGGGAAAGTCGACCGCGCGACCAAAGGAGCGCTGGGAGCGGGTGATCCGCTCTTCCAGACGATCGCGGTGAGCCGGCAGGTTGGTCAGGCGCGGCGTGGCGGTGCCGGCCAGGCGCTCAAGGGCCGGCAGGTCCGCCGAGCGAGCAGGACGAACGACCAGCATGGGCTGTCCTCCATCGTGGCCATGAGTGGGGGCTGAACCTTGGGCTGAGGCCGTCATGGTCGCGCTCATGCCTGGGCGACGAGCTTGGCGATGGCCCGCTCGAGGCGCGCCATGCCCTCGCGGATGTCTTCCTCGGGGATCACCAGCGACGGCGCCATGCGCAGCACGTTGGGCCCGGCGATCAGCGCCATCAGGCCCTCTTCGATGGCCAGCGGCAGGATGTCCTTGGCGCGGCCCTCATAGGCCGGCGACATCTGGGCACCCATCAGCATGCCCATGCCGCGCACCTCCTGGAAGACACCATGCTTCTGGTTGATCTCCTCGAGCAGCTCGCGGAACAGCGCGTGGCGACGCTTGACGCCCTCGAGCACCTCGGGGGTGTCGATGAACTCGACCGCGGCCAGCGCCACGGCAGAGGCCAGGGCGTTGCCACCGTAGGTGGAGCCGTGGGTACCGATGCCCAGCGCCGGGGCGATGGCGTCGGTGGTCAGCATGGCGCCGACCGGGAAGCCGCCGCCCAGCGACTTGGCGCTGGTCAGAATGTCCGGGGTCACGCCGTACTCCATGTAGGCGTAAAGCGAGCCGCTGCGGCCGACGCCAGTCTGCACCTCGTCGAAGATCAGCAGCGCCTGGTGCTCGTCACACAGCGCCCGCACGCCCTCGAGGAATTCCTGGGTGGCCGGCACGATGCCGCCCTCGCCCTGCATCGGCTCGACCATCACCGCGCAGGTGTCGTCGCCCATCAGCTCGCGCACCGCCTCGAGATCATTGAATTCGGCGTGCAGGATGCCGCCCGGCACCGGCCCGAAGCCCTGGGAATACTTGGGCTGGCCGCCGACGCTGACGGTGAAGAAGGTGCGGCCGTGGAACGACTGGCGGAAGGAAATGATCTTGTCCTTGTGCTCGCCGTGCTCGTTATAGGCCCAGCGGCGCGCCAGCTTAAGCGCCGCTTCATTGGCCTCGCCGCCGGAGGAACACAGGAACACCTTGTCAGCGAAGGTGCGCTCGACAAGCGTCTTGGCGAGTTTCAGCGCCGGCTCGTTGGTGTAGACGTTGGCCAGGTGCCAGACTTTATCGGCCTGATCCTTGAGGGCATCGACCAGCACCGGATGGCAGTGGCCGAGGGCGTTGACGGCGATGCCGCCGGCGAAATCGATATACTCGCGGCCGTCCTGATCCCAAAGGCGACTCCCCTCGCCGCGCACCGGGATCACTTGCTGGGGCGCGTAGTTGGGCGCCATATAGCGGTCGAAGTCGCTGCGGGTCGGGGTATAGCTCATGGTCTGTTCCATCCTTTTGGGATCTGGGTATTGAAAGAGTATACGGGGGCGCCGTCACGCTCGGCTTTCAGCGATGGGACGGCGAATTATGAAAAGCGGCGGGCGGCCATCAGGCCATCGGCGTCGATAACCATCCTTGAAGACGGCCCTTGAAGAATCCGGCGAGCGCCCCATCTTTTTAGCAGGCTAAAGACATCTCCTGCCCCGCCAGGGCTTTTTGACGAGCCCACCAGGGCCTATTCCACAAGGAGTCTGCCACATGCATATCGATCTATCCGGCAAGCATGCCATCGTCACCGGTTCCACCGCCGGCATCGGCTATTCCATCGCCAGTGGGCTCGCCGAAGCCGGCGCCGAGGTGGTGATCACCGGGCGCACCCAGTCCCGCGTCGATGACGCCATCTCAAGCCTGAAGAAGGCGCTTCCTCAGGCGAGCATTACGGGGGTCGCCGCCGACCTGGGCACTGCTGAAGGCTGTCAGGCGCTGATCGCTGCAAAGCCTGAAACCGATATTCTGATCAACAACGTGGGCATCTTCGCCCCCCAAGACTTCTTCGAGACCGACGACGAGACCTGGCAGCAGTTCTTCGACGTCAACGTCATGAGCGCGGTGCGTCTGTCGCGCCACTACGCCAAGGGCATGCGCGAGCGCGACTGGGGGCGGATCCAGTTCCTGTCCAGCGAGTCGGCGCTGAACATTCCCAGCGAAATGGTCCACTACGGCATGACCAAAAGCGCGGTGCAGTCGATCTCCCGCGGACTTGCCAAGGTGCTCGCCGGTACCAACGTCACCGTCAACGCCATCCTGCCGGGGCCGACCCGTTCCGAAGGCGTGATCAAGATGCTCAAGCAGGCCGCCGATGAGGCGGGCATCTCCCAAGAAGAGATGGAAGCCCGCTTCGTGCAGGAGAACCGTCCCTCTTCGATCATTCAGCGCCTGGCAACGCCAGAGGAAGTCGCCAACATGAGCGTCTACGCGGCCTCGCCCCAAGCTAGCGCCACCACCGGCGCGGCGCTCAGGGTGGAAGGTGGCATCGTGGACACCATGGCCTAAGCGATCCCGGGGCGCAGCAGCTACAGCAGTCGGAAAGATCCGCCTTGCCATTGGTTGATGGCAAGGCCCGGGGCTCTTCTCAGCTTTGCGAGACTGGCGCATGATGCAGACATGCATGGAGCCAAAAGCGGCCAGGTGAGCCCAAGGGAGACATCGCGATGTTCAATACCACCGGCTGGAACCGACTGCGCTATACCCTCTACGCCCCGGCCTATGACCTGGTCGCCGAACGCGCCTTTCGCCGCGCCCGCCGCCAGGCGCTGTCCGCCGTGGACTGGCAAACCGGCCAGCGAGTGCTTATCGTCGGCGCCGGCACCGGGCTCGACCTGCCTTGGCTGCCCCGCTGCATCGAGCTGCATGGCACCGATCTCTCCCCGGCCATGGTGCGCCGCTTTCAGGCACGCTCAGACCGCCTGGGCATCGATGCCAGCGCCCGGGTCATGGACGCCGAGCACCTCGACTACCCGGACGCTCACTTCGATGTGGTGGTGATGCACCTGATACTCGCGGTCATGCCGCAGCCACAGCAGGGCCTGCGTGAGGCCTACCGGGTGCTGGCCGATGACGGTCAGCTCTGCGTGCTGGACAAGTTCCAGCCCGATCACCGCCCGGCAGGCGCAGTAAGGCGGGCCTTGAACTTGGTGACCAGCGCCATCGCCACCGATATTACCCGCCAGGCCCAGCCACTGCTGGACGGCGCCGGCTTCGTGATCGAGAACGACGAGCCGGTGATGATGGGCGAGCTGTTTCGCGCCCTGCTGGCGCGAAAGTCAGGAACGCCCGCGCGGTGAGCGCCTAGCGGACCCGCCACCGGCCTTGTTCGGCCCTTGCTTGCTGGATCCTGGCTTACTGAATCCTTTCTTGCTGCCTGTCCTGTTGTCTGCCTTGCTAGCCCCTGGCTTGCTGCCTGACTTGGTCGGCGATTTGCTATTGAATCCCGCCTTGCCTTGACCGCCCTTGCCTGCGGGCTTGCCGTCCCCCGGTTTGGCCGCCTGCTTGATCGCCCGCTTGGGCTTGGCGGCGGGCTTACCCTGCGCTGACTTATTCTGACCCGGCTTACTCTGGCCGGGCTTACGCTTCCCGGGCTCGGCGGTGCGCTTGGCGCCGGGCTTGGCCGCGGCCGATTTGCCGGAGCCTGGTTTACCAGCGCCTGTCTTCCCAGCCCCTTGCTTAGCGGGCTTGGCCTTGCGCTTGGGCAGCGAGGCATCTTCGGTCTTGCGCGAATCGCCGAGCATACCTTCAAGGGTGGCCATCTCATCATCGCTCAGCTCGCGCCACTGGCCGGACGACAGCCTGTCCAGATGAATATTCATCAGCCGCACACGCTTGAGGTAGGTGACCTCATAGCCCAGGTACTCGGTCATGCGACGGATCTGGCGGTTGAGGCCCTGCGTCAACACGATGGTGAAGCTGTTGGGTCCGGTCTGTCGGACCGGACAGGGCTGGGTCACGGTGCCGAGAATCGGAATGCCCGCGCCCATGCGCTCGATGAAGCTCTGATCGATCGGGCGATCGACCCGCACTAGGTATTCCTTCTCGTGGGCGTTACCGGCCCTCAGGATCTTGTTGACGATATCGCCATCGTTGGTCAGCAGAATCAGCCCCTGGGAGGGCTTGTCGAGCCGCCCGATGGGAAAGATCCGCTCGGGGTAGTTGATCGCATCGACGATGTTGGTGGGGTCGGCGGGATCGGTGGTACAGGTCACGCCGACCGGCTTGTTGTAAAGCAGGTAGACCGGCCGGGGCTTGGCCCGCAGCGGCTTGCCGCGCACCGTGACCCGGTCGGCGTCGGTCACCCGCATGCCCATCTCGGCGCGGCGACCGTTGACCTTGACCGCCCCTTCTTCGATCAGCCGGTCGGCCTCGCGACGCGACACGATGCCGGTTTCGCTGATGAACTTGTTGAGGCGGGTATCGCTTGCGTCGAGTGCCATGGGGGAAACCGTGGAGAGTCGAGGGCATGACACGGGCGTCGAGACAGGGCTCGATGGTCGCCGCATCCTGCGTGCATGAATGTCGGCCAATGGTAGCGTCCCGGGCCGCCCGCGCCCAGCGGCGGCGGCAGATGGCCGGCTTTCGGCTATACCGTTCAGGCGCTCTGCCCTGTCATCCTGCTCGGACACGCCGCCGCGGCCGTTACGCCAAGCGCTCTTCCCGGGGCGTCATGCCGAAGTGGTTACGATAGGCGGTGGAGAAGTGGGCGCCGGAAGAGAAGCCGGTCTGCAGGGCGATGTCGCCCACCGCGCGATCACTCTCGCGCAGCAGCTTGCGCGCCTCCTGCAGGCGCAGGTCCAGGTAGTAGCGGCTCGGTACCGCCTGCAGGTACTTCTTGAAGAGCCGCTCGAGCTGGCGCCGGGAGATACCCAGGTGCTCGGCCAGTTCGTGGGTGGTCAGCGGCTCCTCGATGTTGGCCTCCATCAGCGACACGGCGTCGATCAGGCTCTGCGGGGCATGACCAAGCCGGGAGCGCAGCGGCACGTGCTGAGGCTCGTCGGCCATGCGGATACGCTCACAGACGAAGTGTTCGGACACCTTCTCGGCCAGTCGCTGGCCGTGGTGCATGCCGATCAGGGTCATCACCATGTCCATGGCCGAGGTGCCGCCGCCGCAGGTCAGCCGGTCTCGATCGATCTCGAAGAGCTGCGGCGACAGATTGATGCCCGGATGTTCCTGCCCCACGGCATCGACCCGCTGCCAGGGCAGCGTCGCCCGGTAGCCATCCAGCACCCCCGCCCAGGCCAGTACCTCGGCGCCGCCGGCGATGCCGCCCAGTACCACGCCTCGCCCCGCCAGGCGCTTGAGCCAGTCGGCGAGGCTCGCCGGCAGCGCGGCGGCCAGCGGGCTCGGCGCGCAGACCAGCAGCACGTCGAGCTCCCGGTCGTCGTCGCCAGGCACCAGCGGCGGCGAAAGCGACAGCTCGGCGGCGCTGGTCACCGCCCGGGCATCGAGGCCGAAGGCCACCGGCGCATAGAGCCGCCGGCCGGCCAGTTGGCTGGCCACCGCCAGGGGTTCCAGGGCACAGGCCTGGGCCAGCAGCGAGAAACCGGTCAGCAGCAGCACCCCCACCTGACGCGGCGGCTGAGCCGAAGGATCAACAGAAAGGTCATGCATTGCGGATCGCCATCATCTATCCAGCGCGGGAAGCACATCATAGGGCATCGCCGTCCCGCCGACAGCTCGGCGGAGCGAGGATGAAACTAGCGGTGCCAGCATGAAAAAACGCCCGAGCGAGGACGGGCGTTACGAGAACGACGGCCGCCGCGAGGCGGCCGTGCGAACAGACATGTCACCGACGGGTGGCGTGGGCGCCACTCAGGCTTTCAGCAGTACGAAGGCCACGCCCGCGACCAACACCAGGACCACCACGATCGGCAGCACCCAGTGCAGGCCATGAGCCGGCTCCAGCGCCTCGGGCTGACTTGCGTCGGGCTCCGGATGCTTGAAGTCCTCGGGCTGGCTGACCTCCTTGAGATGCTCAAGCTCTTCCTCGGAACTCTGACTGGTTCGTGTGTCCATCACGCACCTCCGCGATCGCTGATTCGTTGGCATCAGAGACCGTCAGGCTGTGCGCCAAAGGCCTCTTACAGTGTTACGACATCAAAATCGGCGACAGTATCCACATCGGCCTCGTAATCGACATCGTCACGCTCGAAGCCAAACAGCTTGAGGAACTCGTGCTTGTAGCCGGCGTAGTCGGTGATGTCGAACAGGTTCTCGGTGGTGACCTGCGGCCACAGCTCCTGGCAAGCCTTCTGGACATCATCACGCAGCTCCCAGTCGTCCAGGCGCAGGCGTCCGGCTTCGTCGGTGGCCGCTGGCGCACCCGAGTAGAGCGCCTCGCCGTAGAGACGGTTGAGCTGCTCAATGGTGCCCTCGTGCAGGCCCTGCTCCTTCATCACCTTGTAGACCATGGCGATGTAGAGCGGCATGACCGGAATGGCGGCGCTGGCCTGAGTGACCACCGACTTGAGCACCGCCACGTTGGCGCCGCCGTCGGTCGCCTTGAGCTTGGCGTCGATGGCGTGAGCGGCGCGGTCCAGGTCTTCCTTGGCCTTGCCCAGCGCGCCGTGCCAGTAGATCGGCCAGGTGATCTCGGTGCCGATATAGCTGAAGGCCACGCTCTTGGCGCCCGGGGCCAGCACACCCGCCTCGTCGAGGGCGTTCATCCACAGCTCCCAGTCCTCACCGCCCATCACGGTGATGGTGTCCTGGATTTCCTGCTCGGTGGCCGGCTCGACCTCGGCCTCGATGATGGCGTCCTTGTTGGTGTCGATCGCGGTGGCACGATAAGTATCGCCGATCGGTTTGAGCACCGAGCGCTTCATCTCACCGCTGTCCGGCAATTTACGCACCGGGGATGCCAGCGAGTAGACCACCAGATCGACCTGCCCCATATCCTCCTTGATCAGCTCGATGGCCTTCTCGCGGGCTTCATGAGAGAAGGCATCGCCGTTGATCGACTTGCTGTACAGGCCCTCGGCCTTGGCAAACTTGTCGAAGGCCGCCGAGTTGTACCAGCCGGCGGTGCCGGTCTTCTTCTCGGTACCGGGCTTCTCGAAGAACACGCCCAGGGTGTCGGCGCCGTAGCCAAAGGCCGAGGTGATACGTGCCGCCAGGCCATAGCCACTGGAGGCCCCGATCACCAACACCTTCTTGGGTCCGCTCGCCTTGTCAAGACCACGCGCCTTGGTGGCTTCGATCTGCTCGAGGACGTTCTTCTCGCAGCCGACGGGGTGAGTGGTGGTGCAGATGAAACCGCGAACCTTGGGTTTGATGATCACAGGCAACCTCGACAGTCGGTGATAAAGTGCAAGCAAAATGACAGTGGTGCATATTCTAGCGACTTGGCGCGCGAGTGTCCGCCCCTTGAGTCGGCTGCGCCCATCACCGAAGATGCTCTCCTCAACCGAGAGGATAACCATGGACACCCAAACCCTGGTCGACCTGCGTGCCGAACTCTGGCTCGCCCTGGCCCCGCTGTGGCTCGAACGCGAGCCCCGCGAGAGCGACTACGCGCGCATGGTCGAGGAGATCGAGCGCCACGATCTGACGCTCAAGGAGCTGGAGTGGATCTTTCGCCTGGAACTGGCGCCGGTCCTGGCGCGCCACCAGCTATCGGTAGCCGGAGAGTGGCGACGCTTCGATGACCGTAAGCTGGTAGGCCAGCTGGTCGCGCACTACAAGCGGCTCTCCGGCTGGCGCAAGAAGATGTGGATGCTGTTCTCGGGACTGACCACCATGATGACCCGCCATCGCTGGAACGAGCTGATGATGCGGGTGATGGTGGCGCGCGGGGAAACACCCGACTCGCGCTGACCCGCCCCAGCGGCGCAGCTTCGGGCTAAAAAGACGCCTCGGGCTAAAAAGGTGCCTCAGGCAGAAAAAGGCGCATCCAGCGCCGCTTCCAGCGCCACGCGGATCTCCCGCGCGCCGTCCCGGGGGCCGAAGCGGCAAAGCACCTGGCCCTCTCGACCCACCAGGAACTTGGTGAAGTTCCACTTGATCATCTTGGTGCCCAGCAGCCCCGGCGCCTGGCGGCGCAGCTCAATGAACAGCGGATGGGCGCCAGCGCCGTTGACCTTGACCTTCTCGAGCAGCGGGAAGGTCACCCCGAATTCCTGCTCGCCGAAAGTGCAGAAGGCGCCTGCCGATTCCGGCGACTGATGGGCAAACTGGTTGCAGGGAAAGCCGAGCACCGTAAAGCCCCGGTCGCGATAGCGCCGATAGAGACTTTCGAGCTCCTTGAGCTGGGGAGTAAAACCGCAGCGGCTGGCGACGTTGACTACCAGCAGTACCTGCCCGCGCAGGGCCAGCAGGTTGAAGGGGTCGCCCGCGGCAGTCTGACAGTCTATGTCGTGGATATGCATGGCGAGCACCGGTCCGGCTTTAGCGTCCAAGATGCCATGTCTGTCGCCAACGCGCCAGCCTGCCGGCATCTCCCGAGCGACATCGGCTCACACGGCGAAAAACGCCTCGCCAGTGTCGGCGCCGCGCATGGAAGTACTGCCGCCAGCGGCGTCGCTCGCTTTCGTCGAGAGGCGCGTAATAGAGCCGCTCGATGGCCTCGGCCAGGGCTTGGCTGGCCGCCGCGAGGTCTCGCTGATGCTTCAGCACATCAGGCACCCGCCCGCCGGCCAAGCCCGGCTCATCACATGACGACCCTCCGCATGGCCACGCTGCCGCCAGGCGACGCAAGTGCGCCGATGGCGATTCCCCGGGCCGTGCCGGATAGCCATGACGCGCAAGCCAGGCCGCGTCGGCAAGCAGCAGTTCGCGTAGCGTCGACGGTCGGCGCCAGCGTCGGACTCCCTCCTTCAGGCCGAAGCCGAACAGCGCCGCGAGCATCAGCACGCCCAGTATCTCAGCGCCCATGCGCAGGGCACCGAAGCCGCCGTTCGACATCAGTGACAACGCACGCTCCTTGAGCGTATTGAGCGCCTGCCAAGGTGTCTCCAGCACCTGCAGCAAGCGCGTCAGCAGTGCCTCACGATCACGACTCTCATAGCCCACGACCTGTCGCTGCCAGCGATACTCGAGCCGCTCCCAGGCAAGCCTTGCACGGTTCAGCCAGGCGACATCGCGAAAGCGCAGCGGCGACAGGCCGGCATCGGCCAGGAAGGCCTCGCTCCCGGCCGTCAGGGCGGCGGTGCCTTGCTCGATGCGCTCGGGCGCGATCACCGATGTGGGATCCAGCCGATGCCAGGCCCCGTCGCGCCAGACCTCGACCCAGGCGTGGGCGTCGTAATCACGCACCGTCAGGTGGCCATCCGGGTGGCGCTCGCCGCCCTGAAAGCCGGCCACCACTCGCGCCGGGATGCCCACCGCCCGCGCCAGCACGGCGGTAGCCGAGGCGTAATGAGAGCAGTAGCCGGCCTGGCTATCGAACAGGAAGGCATCGACGCGGTGCTCACCCGTGAGCCGCGGCGGCTCCAGGGTATAGCGATATGGCGCCTCGCCGAAGCGCGCCATCACGGCGGCCAGATAGGCCTGCGGATCGCCCTCGGCGCCCCGCCACAGCCGCTTGGCCAGCGCCAGGGTGCGAGGGTTGCGCCCTCGGGGCAGCAGCGTATGCCAGGCACGTCCCGCCGGGTCTGAGAAGGCCGGCGCCTGGCCGCTGCTTTCGAGGGTGACCAGGCCGCGTGAGGAAAGCGCCGTCAGCCCCTCGAGGGTGCCATCGCCGAGAAAGCGCTGTCGTTCCGGGCTTGCAAGCGGCGTTCCCAGCGCTGGACGCCAGGGGCGGCTGTCCGGCTCCAGCAGGAATTCCGTGCGATAGTGTGGCGAGCGCGGAATGTCGCCTGAGCTCGCTCCTGAGTTCGAGCCTGAGTTCGAACTGGTGTTCGAGCGGGAACTGGATACGTCGCCGGATAGGCCAGAGGCCGCCCTCGTGGCCGTATCTGCCGCAAAGGGATTGCGCCGCGAGGTCCTGGCGAAGTCGCTGAGCGGTCGCTCGAGGGTCGTCGCCAGTGCCTCCGGCGTCTCCCGCGACCAGCGCTCACCGTCGAAGTGCGTCAGGGTATAGACCCGCCAGTAGCGCTTGGCTGGCGGCGGCACCGGGCCCTCGAAGCTGACACGAAAGGCCCTCGCATCGCTTCGTGACAGCCTCGCAATCTCGCCGGGCGCCATGCTGTCGGTGAGCCCCGTCGAGGCACGCTCAAGTGTCGGCAGACTCCATAGCGGCCCGAACCGCGGCATGACAATAAACAGCGCCACCATCAGCGGCGCCGACAGGCCCACCAGCCAGGCGGTCTCACGCCAGGCGACGCGATTGGCGTGGGCCTGCGAACCTCCCGACAGCGCGACCAGCGATTGCACCAGCCAGGTCGCCGCCACCACCGCGCCCAGCGCCATCACGATGCTCTGGTCATGCAGGAAGCTCGCCGCCAGGGCCACGAAGCCGATACCGACCACCACCCGCGCGTCGCGCCGGGTGCGAGCCTCCAGAAGCTTCAGCAGGTAGATGCCGATCAGCATCCCGAGCAGCGCCTCGAGATCGCCAAAGCCACCGTATTGGACCCACAGCGCACCCAGCAGCGCCGCAATCGAGACCAGGCGCAGGGCCACGCCGGCCCGGGGCGCACGTTTAATGAGCTGGCGATGACGACGCCAAGCCACCAGCGCGGCCACCGCCAGCAGCCACAGCGGCATGAACGCCAGATGCATGCCAAGCACCAGACACTGACCGATGAACAGCCGACGCAGCATGGCCGCAGAGAGGCTCTCACCGTCGGCCAGCAGGACAGGCGCGGAAAACTCGCTCATGCGCCCACCTCGCGTGCCTCGCCACCCGGTGCACCCGCGTCAGGCGCAGCGGGCGAGTCATTGTCGCGGAAAGCGTCTTCTAAAGCGCCATGGACAGGGCCTTCTAACGCGGCGTTTTCCAGAGAAAAGCGCGCCAGGGCGGTAAGCGCGCGGCGCCGCTGAACGGAACCGCTGGCGGGCGGCAGCGTGAGGCCGGGCAGGCGCAGGCCGAAGGACTCGCCGCGGCGGTGATAGGCGCTCACCTGATAGCAGAGCCACGACAAACGCGTTTCCACATCGCCCATCACCGCAGCGTAGTCGAGCCAGGTAGGCGCCGCGGGGGGCTCGCTGAAGTGCTTGGTGGCGAGCACCCCGGTGCGGCTCCACTGCTTCCAGGCAAGCCGCGAAGGGGCATCCCCTGGCACGTAGCGCCGAAGCCCGGCGAAGTCCTGCGCCTCACGCGGCGTTTTCGGCGCTGCCGATTGGGGCGCCGGCTCATCCAGCGAACGGGGCTCGGGAATGGCGGCATCGGTACTCGACCAGGGCGTCGGATAGACCAGCAGCGTCTCGGCACTATCGACCCAGGCCAGCGCCCTCACCAACCCCAGCGGCCAGTCGCTTTCCAGACGCAGTCGCGGCAGTGGCTGATCGCCCCGCACAGTGACCGGCCAGCCAAGCGTCAGGCTGGCCTCGCCACCGACGAGATCGACCACCTCGCGGTGACCTTCAGGGTGTCGCCCGACGCGGCGACCTGCACTGCGGCCTGCCCGTCGACCTGCCCTGCGACCGAGCCGCCGCCCGAGGCACACCGCCAGCGCCTGGCGATCCCGGGAGGCAGCGAGCCGCACCCGAAGCCGCGCCTCGCCGCCGGCGAAGGCCTCGCCCTCGGGGGTGATCGTCAGACGCACGCCCAGCAGGTTGCGCCAGCCGCGAAACAGCGCCACCAGGGCAATGGCGAGCAGCCAAAAGGACAGGCCATAGGCCAGATTGTTCTGATAGTTGGTGCCGAACAGGAAAAGGATCAGTATCAGGCCCGCCCAGGCCAGGCCGAAGCCAGTCGGCACCACGAACAGCCGATGTTGGGAAAGCGGCGCATCGGCTGGGGTTGAACGCCGGGTCCAGCTCCAGTGACGCAGCCGCGCCCAGCCACGAGTCAGCGGCCCAGCCAAGGGGGCGCCCCGCTTTTTCATCGGCTAGCCCAGCACCGGCACGGCGGCAAGCAGGTCGCGTGCCACCCTCTCGTCGGCATCGCGACTGCCGTTGCTAAGCCGGTGGGCGACAACGGGCACCCACACCGCCTGAATATCCTCGGGCAAGACATGATCCCGACCCTCGAGCAGCGCCCAGCCCCGGCTGGCCTGTAGCAGCGCCAGCACGCCGCGGGTGGAGAGCCCCCAGGGCAGGTCGCGATGACTGCGGCTGGCCGCCGCCAGCGCCTGCACGTAGTCGAGCAATGGCTCGGCGACATGCAGGCCTGCCAGGCGTGCCTGCATGTCTTGCAGGGTAGCCGCATCGAGCAGCACCGGCAGCTCATCGAGGCGCGAGCGCCCGGCTTCGCCGCGCAGAATCTCGCGTTCGGCCTGGCGCTCGGGGTAGCCAAGCGACAGGCGCATCAGGAAGCGGTCGAGCTGGGACTCGGGTAGCGGAAAGGTACCGGCCTGATCCTGTGGATTCTGGGTGGCAATCACGAAGAACGGATCCGGCAGCGCCCGGGTCTCGCCCTCGACGGTCACCTGTCCTTCCTCCATCGCCTCGAGCAGCGCGCTCTGGGTCTTGGGCGTGGCGCGGTTCACCTCGTCGGCTAGCACCAGGCCATGAAAGACCGGGCCAGGATGAAAATGAAAGCGCCCCTGCCCCGGGTCAAACACCGAGACGCCGAGCACGTCGGCGGGCAGCAGGTCGCTGGTGAACTGCAGCCGCTGCATGTCGAGCCCGGTGACCCTGGCCAGCGCCTGGGCCAGCGTGGTCTTACCCAGCCCCGGCAGATCCTCGATCAGCAGATGGCCGCGACACAGCAGGCAGCACAGCGCAAGCCGCACCTCGCGCGGCTTGCCGCGCACCACCGTCGACAGCGCCGCAATGACCTCATTGAAGCTTGCTTGGCGCTGCGAGAGCTGGTTCATGCCACCTCCTTGAGCCAGCCACCCGCATATAGCATGCCCAGCGCGCAGCGGGTATCCGGCGTGGCGGTGTCGAGGGCCAGTGCCTTCCTGAGCGGCATCCAGCGCACCGAATCGACCTCTTCGGGCTGCAGGCAAAGCGGCCCATCGTAATCAACCAGATAGACGCTGCCGTAGATATGATTGCCGCCTTCTGAATAGCGAAACCCGCCACAGGCGCGTAGCGGCTGGCCGCGAATGCCGAGCTCTTCGGCAAGTTCGCGGCGGGCGGCCAGGTGTACCGCTTCGCCGGCGCCGACTACCCCGCCTGCGGCCAGATCATCACCGCCGGGGAAAACTTCCTTGATCAGGGTGCGACGCTGCACGCAGATCTCTCCCCTTGAGTTGCGCACCACGATGTAGGTGGCCCGGTGCCAGAAGTGGAAGCGGCGCATCAGCGCCCGGGGTGCACTGCCGCAGGGGCGATTGCGGGCATCGACCAACTGAATGTGTTCTTCGGCGATCACCGGCGTCGGCAGCGTGGAATCATCGGCGGTCATCGGACTCTCCCTATCGGATCAGCCTTTTAGCCTAACCAGTCCACCGGGTCGGGGCCAGCCTCAAGGCGTTTGACCGATTACCGGGCGCTGACCATGCTCAAAGGACTCATGCCTTGAGACCGGTCATAAGCGCCTGCCTCGAGACACCGCCTGGAGCCCCGCCATGGCCGATAGCGCCCCCCGCGAACACCTCGCCACCCATGAGGTCATCAACCAGCCGCCGCCGCCCGAAGACGAGGACTGGCTGGCCGACGACACCCCGCTGCGCGAGGCGCTGGCGCGTGAAGCCCCCACCTGGGTCGCCGGTCGCCTCGCCGCGCTCGGCCGGGCGGTAGGCAGCCGGCGGCTGCAGGCGCTGGGCGAGGCCGCCAACCAGCACCCGCCGCGCCTGCGGCTCTTCGATCGGCATGGACGTCGTCTGGACGAGGTCGAGTACCACCCCGCCTACCATGAGCTGATGCACGAAGCCTTCGACCACGGCTGGCATGCAGTGGCCTGGCAGGAAGAAGGCCGCGGCGGCCATCAGGCGCATGTTGCCGCGCTCTATTTGATGACCCAGGCGGAACCCGGCGTCTGCTGCCCGCTGACCATGACCCATGCCGCCATGCCGGTGCTGGCTCAGGACGATTGGATGCTGGACAACTGGGGCTCGCGGCTGCTGACCTGGGACTATGACCCGCGAGCGCTGCCACTCAATGACAAGGCAGCGGTGACGCTGGGCATGGCGATGACCGAAAAACAGGGCGGCAGCGACGTGCGGGCCAACACCACCCGCGCCAAGGCCGACAACGACGGCAACTGGCTGACCGGCCACAAGTGGTTCTGCAGCGCGCCGATGTCGGATGCCTTCCTGACCCTGGCTCAGACGCCAGACGGTCTCAGTTGCTTCCTGGTGCCGCGCTTCCAGCCCGACGGCAGCCGCAATCCCATCGAGATTCAGCGTCTCAAGGACAAGTGCGGCAATCGCGCCAACGCCTCCGCCGAGATCGAGTACCGTCACGCCTGGGCGCAGCCCATCGGCTCGCCGGGCCGCGGCATCGCCACCATCCTCGAGATGGTCCAGCAGACCCGACTCGACGCTGCCGTGGCCCCGGTGGGCATGATGCGACAGGCCCTGCGCGAAGCATGGCGCTTCGCACGCCATCGCCACGCCTTTGGCCGGCCGCTCGCCGAGCAGCCGCTGATGCGGATGGTGATCGCCGACCTGGCGCTAGAAGTCGAGGCCGGCGTGACGCTGAGTCTGCGCGCCGCCCGCGCCTTCGATGGTGAAGCCAGCGGCAGCGACCACGAGCGAGCCCTGGCACGCTTGCTGCCGACGCTTGCCAAGTACTGGCACAACAAACGCGGGCCCGGCTTCATGGCCGAGGCCATGGAATGCCTGGGCGGCATCGGCTACGTGGAGGAAACGCCGCTGGCCCGGCTATACCGAGAGGCGCCGGTGAACTCGATCTGGGAGGGGTCGGGCAACGTCATTTGCCTGGATGTGCTGCGTGTGATGGCGCGCCATCCGGAGAGCATCCAGGCGCTGGTGAACGAGCTCAGGGCGGCGCGCGGTCAGCAGGCCGACTTCGACCGTGCCCTGGTCGAGCTCGACGAGGCGCTGACGCAGCCCAGCGAGACCCTGACCCTGCGCGCACGCTGGCTGGCCCAGCGCATGGCCCAGGCCCTGCAGGCCGCTCTGCTGCTGCGCTTCGCCCCGGCGGCAGTGGCCGATACCTTCTGCCGAACGCGGCTCGGCGAGGCGCCGAGCCCGGCTTATGGTGTACTTCCCGTGGATGCCCCCTTGGCCGCGATCCTCGAGCGAATCACGCCCTGAGCGCCACGGAGGAAGCGTCCGCTGCCGCCAAGACAAGTACACCACGCGTGGCCAGAAAAGCAGCAGTGCCTCGATCAGGGCGCGCTACTGGCGGGCTTGGCGTTGCGTGGCATCCAGAACTGATAGGTCTGGGGCGTGGCGGGATCGGACGCCGCGGGCTGACAGCTGCCCAGACTCGCGATCAGCGCCAGCAGACCCTCGACCGGCATGGGTCTCGCCAGCGCATAGCCCTGAGCATGGGTGCAGCCAAAACGTGCCAACTGCGCCAGGCTCTCCAGCGTCTCAACGCCCTCGGCCACCACCCGGATGCCGAGGCGCTGACCGAGCAATGCCACGGCTTCGACGATAGCCGCATCCTCGGAGTTGTCGTGGAGGTGGCGAACGAAATTTCGGTCGATCTTCACTTCACTGATCGGCAACAGCTGCAGACGTGCCAGAGACGAAAAGCCAATCCCGAAGTCGTCAACCGACAGCTCCATGCCAAGCAGATGCAGCCGTGCCGCCACCTCGCTGCTTAACAGCTCATCATGCATGGCATCGTTTTCGGTGATTTCCAGCACCAGCGACAGCCGACACCCCAGCGACTGCTGCAGTTCGTCCATCAGCGGGACCAGCTCATCGTGAAGCAGTTCATTGGGAGAAATGTTGATCGACACCGACAGCTGCTGGTCTGACACCCGCCAGAGCTGAGAGTCACGAGCCACCTGCGCCACGATCTGGCGCGTCATCAGCCGCGTCTGCTCCTGGGTCATCAGCTTCAGGAAGTGGCTCGGCCAGATCAGCCCACACTCGGGATGCTGCCAGCGCACCAGCGCCTCGACACCGCTGAGGGTCTGGGAAGTCAAATCAAACTGGGGCTGGTAATGAACCACCAGCTCCTGCTCTTTCAGGGCGCGAACGATCTCCTCGCGGCCCCATTCTTTACCGTGCTTGCCGGCGGCTTCGCTCTGGGACGGCATCCGCAGTCCATCGAGGCTGTCGTGCAGGGCATTCAGTTCATACGGCTTGCTCAGCGAATCCAGCATGTTCAGGCCAAGGGTATGACCCATCCGTTCGGCGATCCGCATTACCTTGGGGTCCACGGCGCTGAGCAGCATCACCGAGCCTCGATAGCCGACGTCCGCCAGATAGCGCAGGGTGTCGATTCCCTCGACCCCGTCGATTTCCAGATCGAGGATCACTAGCCGAGGTCTAAGGTGAGTAAGGCAAGCTTGTAGGTCAGTAGGCTGGTGGTGAGTGTCGAGCCCCAGAGTGCGAAATAGTTGAGTCAGGTCGGCCAAAACACCTGGATCCTTGTCGACGACGACGGCCAGTGGCGCAGTATCCAGAAGCATGAGAGCTCTCACACAATTAAGTTGTCGCTAGGCCAGAGGGAGCCTGGCCCCTCACTTATACACCCAACTGATACGACCAACTAAGCGATTAGCGTATAAATGACTGCGCTATCCGATGAGTACCCGTACGGCCAACCCCAGCAGGATCACCCCGGTAAGACGATTGAGCCAGTGAGCCCGGGCCTGAAGCCATGGCAGCACTGCAGAATGCGATAGCGCAACGGCCACCAGCACGTACCAGCCACCGTCGATGATCATCGCTGTAGCGACGATCAAGGCCTTGGCCGACGCGCTCATATCAGGGCTGACGAACTGACTGAGCAGCGCGACGAAGAACAGAATCAGCTTGGGGTTGCCAAGCGCCACCAGCACTCCGTCTCGGGCGGCCTGCGCCCGGGTCGTGGCCACACCACTGGCCTGCAGTGCTGATGCCTGGCCGGCCCGCAGCGCCTTCACCCCAAGCCAGGCGAGATAGGCTGCGCCGGCCCAGGTGATGACCTGGAACAGCTGCGTATGGCGGGCGATCACTGCACCCAGCCCCCAGACGGTCAACAGCGCATAGAGCCCCACGCCCAGCGCATGCGCAAGCGCCGCGGCCACGCCGGGCAGACGACCCCCGCCCAGGGTATGGCGCAACACCAGCGCGAGGCTCGGCCCGGGCGACATGGCCCCCATCGCGCAGACTGCCGCAAGCGACAGCCACAGGGTCAACGGCATGAACATCTCCTTATTTCATGGCTGGCAGCAAATCCTTGCCGGCCGCCCTCCTTGGCAACGCCTTATCCAGGCAAACTTGCCCCCGGCCATAGCTGGATGGATAACCGAGGACGCGATAGAAGGGCACTATATTAGGCGCCGGCCGTGCCCCGGCCAAGCCGACCTTCGATGCAGCATTCGCGGCTCCTTTTGCCTCGTTCTTCCACTGCGTTCTTTCGCCTCATTCTTTCACCCTCGGGTATTTCCCGGAGCACTTCCGGCTGCACGTCCGGCTTTATCCTCTATCAGACCTCTACCATCTCTCTACCGGCCCTCGATCTCTGCCTACACGTGCACCGGTCAGGGTGCACCGAACACGAAGGCCGACTGTACGCTGCCCATCACCTCGTCCTCGAAGACCTTCTTACCGGGGGCGTCACCGCCGGCACCAGCCACCACAAACAGCGGCAGCAGGTGCTCCTCTTCCGGGTGGGATGCCCGGGCGCCGGGTGCTGACGTCCAGTCCTGCAAACGTGACGAGCGGGCCGCGCCGGGGAGCGCTACGGTCTCGCCGAGCCAGGTATCAAAGGCGCGGGAGTCCGGATCGACAGCCGCACCGCCACGCCTCAAGCGCGCCATATTGTGATAACTCATACCGCTGCCGATGATCAGCACACCCTGCTCGCGAAGCGGGGCCAGGGCGCGCCCCAGGGCCAGATGCTCGGCGGGGTCGAGCCCCTCTTTCAGCGACAGCTGCACCACCGGCACCTCGGCCTCGGGGAAGACCAGCTTGAGCGGAATGAAGACGCCATGATCGAGCCCGCGCTGATGCTCTTGGCCAGAGGAAAGGCCTGCCTCGGTCAGCCGCTCGCGCACCGCCGCAGCAAGTTCAGGATCCCCAGCCGCCGGCCAGCTCAGCCGATAGGTGTGATCGGGAAAGCCGTAGTAGTCGTAGTAAAGCGATGGTGACGCCTGGGCATTGACGGTGAAGGTTTCAGCCTGCCAGTGCGCGGAGATGACCAAGATCGCTCGTGGCTTCACCTGCAGCGCCTCGGTTAAACCGCTCAACCAGGCGGCCATGCGATCCCAGAGCCCGGCCGGCTGCCAGTCCATGAAAAAGCAGGGCCCGGCGCCATGGGGCAGAAACACTGCTGGCAAGGAAGTGGAAGAAGCAGAAAGGGTCATGGTCAAACCTCCGTGACTCGAGGGAGGAAACATCGCCGCAGGGCCAGCTCATCGAAGCTGGCTCTGCGGCGATAAGAGGTGAGCTCAAGATAGGGGTGAGCCCAAGATAGGAAGTGACGCTCAAGATAGGAAGTGACGCTCAAGGATGCCTTGTTAGATCTTGAGGCCAAACCTGGCATCCAGCGAGAAGCGATCACCGCCGCGCAGAAAGATGCCCAGCGCCACCAGCCCCCACATCAGCGGATACTCGAGGCCACCGTTGGTCCAGAAGAAACCATTGGGGATGTGCACGCTCAGCGCCACGCCCATCAGCACCATCACCCCCAGCGCCGCAGGGCGTGTGAGCAGGCCAAGCACCAATGCCAGGCCACCGAAGAACTCGACCAGGCCCGCCATCAGGGCAAACAGCACCCCTGGCGTCATGCCGAGGCTGTCGGCGAAGAACTGGCCGGTGGCTTCCAGACCATAGCCGCCGAACCAGCCAAACAGCTTCTGGGCGCCGTGAGGCATCAGCAGCAAGCCCGCGGTCACGCGAATCAGCGGATAGGACAGCACCGACAGGCGCTGGAAGATCGCCGGACCGGGCGTGGCATTGGAAGCGGCGGCGTTGATGTTCTGGTTCATGAGCGTGTCCTCGTATCGTCTGTGGTTCGCAACGTCTGTGGTTTGCAACGTCTGTGGTTTGCAACATCTGGGGTAGCGATGCGACAGCTAGTTGATCGCAACAGGCGCTTGCGCCCTGTCGATGGAAGACAGCATATTGGGGTTTCCAGTTTTGCAGGAGATAGCGGAATGACAACTCATGGTTGATGAAATGGAAACCTCAGGCAGTGCAGCGCTGGGCGGCGCCCTGGAAGACATCCGCGCGTTCTGTGCGGTGGTGGAATTCGGCTCCATCTCCGCGGCAGCGCGGGAGCTTGATGAAACCAAAGGAGGCGTCAGCCGGCGCATTTCGCGGCTGGAAGGCCGACTCGGTGCGGCGCTACTGGCCCGCACCCCGCGGGCGGTCACCGCCACCGAAGAGGGTCTCTTGTTCCATGCCAAGGCCCGGGAGGCGCTGCGGCTGTTGGGAGATGCCACCGAAAGCGCCCGCGCCTCACGCTCGGTGCCCGAAGGAAATCTGCGCGTCACTGCCCCGATCGACATGGGCATCGACCTGTTGCCTGCCTTGGTAGTGGCCTTCCAGGAGCGCCACCCGCAGATTCGCATCGAACTGTTGATCACCGATACGCCGCTGGACCTGGCCGCCAACCGCATCGACCTGGCGCTGCGGGCCAGCGCCGACGACCTGCCCGACATGAACTATCGTGCCTCGGGTATCGCCGACTTCTGCATGCGGCTCTATGCGGCACCGGGCTATCTGGAAAGGCACGGCACACCGGCAGACCCGAGCGACCTGCAGCATCACGCACTGGCGATCCGTCGCGGACTGGAAGGCCCCACGCCGCTGGTGCTCACCGACCGACGCGGCAAGCGCAGCGAGATCAACGCCCAGCCTCGCCTGCGTACAACCGACTACGCCAGCCTCGCCCGTCTGCTGGCCGCTGGTGGCGGCATTGGCGTGCTGCCCGACCTGATCGTTCAGCCCCTGGTGGATGAGCACAAGCTGGTGCCCGTACTGCCCGACCATAGCGTCGCGACGGCGAGGCTCTATGCCATCACGCTATCAGGGCTCGAAGCCCCGGCGCGGGTCCGCGTGTTTCGCGAGTTTCTGCGCGAGGCGCTCAGCGGCTGAGGCATGCCCGACACAGGCCAAACAGGAAGCCAAGCCAGTCGCTTCAGGGCAAGGTGTTGGCATGAGCCTGGCACCAGGCAAGGTAGTCACTCGCCGGCAGCGCCCCCGTATAGAAAAACCCCTGCGCCTGATCACAGCCAAGCTCGCGCAGGATATCCGCCTGCCCTTGCGTCTCCACGCCCTCGGCGGTGACCGTCAGGTCCAGCGCATGCCCCATCTCGATCATGCAGGCCATCAGCTTACGGGCACGAGCGTTAACTTCCAGCTGGGCGACAAAGGTACGGTCGATCTTTAGCCCCGTGATCGGCAGGTGCTGAAGGTACTCAAAAGAGGCAAACCCCGTTCCGAAGTCATCAATGCTCACCCCGATCCCCGCATCACGAATGCGCTGAATGGCACGGCGTGCCGCCGCCAGGTCACCAATCAGTGCAGTCTCGGTAATTTCCACCTCCAGCCACTCGGCGGTCAGGTCGACTTGCTCGACCAGTTCGATGAGCAGATCGATCAGTTCGTCATCATAGAGGTTGTGCACGGACAGATTGATGCTGATGGCACCCCAGCCCGCATGCCGACAGGCAAAGCTGGCGGCCTCGCGAGCCATGAAGTGGGTAACGGGATTGATCAGTGAGGTGTTTTCCACCTTGGGCATGAACTGGCCGGGCGGAACCAGGCTGCCATCGGCCTGTGGCCAGCGGATCAGTCCCTCGCTGCCACACACATGACCGTTTACCAGGCAGATTTTGGGCTGGTAGTGCAGCGAGAACTCTTTCTCTTGGAGCGCGCAGCGCACACGGGCGATCAGTTGCAGGCTATCGAGGGAATGCCGCTCGAATCCGGGGGAAAAATGCTTGTGATCGCTGCCTTCCTGGATGGCCGTGAACAGAGCAATACGGGCCTCACGGACAAGGTCTTCCTGTTTGACGGTGTCGCCTTGTCGAAGGCTGCTGCCGATCGCCAGCTGCATGCGCACAGGTACCTGCTGAATCAGATAGCTTTCTTCACCGACATCCAGCAGTCGTGTAGCGATCCGTTCGATATCATGCAGATCGATATCGTGAAGGATCAGTGCCAACTCATCGTGATTGATCCGATAGGCGAACGGCTTTCCACATACGGCACCTTTCAAACGCTCGCTCAGCGAGAGCACCAGTTCATCGGCGGCGTCCAGGCCCATGGCATCGATGACGTCCGTGATGTCGGTGATCCGCACCAGCATCAGCCCGGTCGTCGCCCCTCGCGTGGCGGGCAAGTCAAGATGCCGGCCCAGATCTTCATTGAGCGCGACCTGATTAGCGAGGCCCGACAAAGGGTCGGTGCGCGCCATGGTTCTATGACGGCTGGCCGACCGACGACGCAGCAGGAACAGCCACCCCGACACCCCACCCAACAACAGGTACTGGGCTATTCGAACCAGATAATTGGATGTGCTCTGCTCGATACTGAGCGCGGCATCCTGAGGCATGAACGCCATCAGGATGCCGGCGGCGAACGCCACGCAAAGCCCGCCGACCAGCGCATACCAGAAGGCGCCGATCAGCACGGGCGCCAGCATCAGATAAGGATAAGCGTAGGCCGTGCCTCCCGTGGCATAGACAATCCAGGTGCCCATGAGCAACAACAGTGCCAGGCTGACGCAGCGCTTGAGATGGTGGATAGCAGGTAGCATATCCCCACGATCCCTCCACTCCGTTGTTGTCAGAACATCGAATGACCTCATGACCTGCTGTCCTCATGTACCCCCAGAAGGTCTACAAGGGTATACAAAGACGCCAGGCCCATCAGGCTAAAACGTCACTCGATACCAACGCTGTCCCAGAAAAGCCGCACATGAGGCAGTAGCGGGACGGGAATATCCATCACCCCCTCCTTTCCCCCGGTCTGTCTTTCTTCTCGCTTGCAGCGCAAAGCTGGCCCGCCACCGAGACGATGGCGGGCCTGGCGATCAGAAGCTTTCCGTCCTTAGAAGGCCTCCCACTCCTCCTCGTTGCGAACCGCCGACTTGGGACGAGTCGTAGCCGATGCATGCGAGGATGCGCCGGACGCCGAGGGCAGCGAAGGGGCCTTTTCCTCCCCGCGGGGGAGCGGCTGGGCGTTATCATCGCCCAGCTCGAAGGAGCCGAGCAGGCGCTGCAGCTGTTCGGCCTGATCGCGCATCTTGCTCGCCGTGGTGGTCGACTGCTGGACCATGGCGGCATTCTGCTGGGTCATGGTGTCCATCTCGGTGACGGCCGTGTTGACCTGACCGATGCCGGAACTCTGCTCCTTGGCGCCGGCCGTGATCTCTCCGATCACGTCCGTCACCTTGGCCACGCTCGCGGCGATCTCCTGCATGGTCGTACCCGCATCGCGCACCAGCTTGGCACCCGATTCGGTATGCGCGGCAGAGGTATCGATCAGCGCGCGAATCTCTTTTGAGGCATCGCTTGAACGCTGCGCCAGAGTCCGCACTTCTTCGGCTACCACAGCGAAGCCACGACCGTGCTCACCGGCGCGGGCGGCCTCTACCGAGGCATTGAGTGCCAGGATATTGGTCTGGAAGGCGATCGAATCGATCATGGTGACGATGTCGCTGACCTTGCTGGACGAATCATTGATATCCGCCATAGTGCGTTCGACATCCTGCATGGCCGACTCGCCGCGGCGCGCTACCTCACCGGTGCCCAGCACCAGCTGGTTGGCCTGCTGGGCAGACTGAGCGCTGTGATCCACGGTGGAGGTAATTTCTTCCATCGACGACGAGGTCTGCTGCAGGTTGGCGGCCGCCTGCTCGGTGCGGGTGGCCAGCTCCTGGCTGCTCTGTTCCATGTCGCTCGCAGCGTCACGCACGTGGCTGGTGGTGCTGCGCACCTCACGCAGGGTGTCCTGCATGCGGGACACGAAGAGATTAAAGCCCTCGGCCAGTTGGCCGACCTCGTCGTGAGTCGAGACGTTCAGGCGCTGGGTCAGATCGCCCTTGCCGCTGGCGATGTTGCTCATCGTCTGGGCCGCGGAGCGGATCGGCTGCAGCGTGCGTTTGACCACCCAACCTGCCACCAGCGCGACGCCGATAAACAGCGCCAGCGCCATCAGCAGAGAACTGATGATCGAATTCCGCAGATTGTCGTTGGCCGTCGCCTGGGCATCGGCCATGGCCTCTTCCACGTCCACCGCATAGACACCGGCGCCCAGCATCCACCCCCATTTATCCAGCCCTACCGAATAGGAGTATTTGTCCTCTTCCTGTTTGGTCGTGGGGTGCGGCCATGGATATTCATGAAAGCCACCGCCGGCCTTGGCGTTCTCGATCAGTGTGCGAATCATGTAGCCACCGTCAGGGCCCTGCAGGTCAATCAGGTTCTTGCCCTCGAGATCGCGATTGATATGGGCAACGGTGGTGCCGTCGTAACGAAACACAAAGATGTAGTTATCGCCGTCGAAGCGAATCGACCGCAGGATCTCTGCCGCACGCGCCTTGGCGTCCTCGTCATTGGGCCCCGCCTTGTCATAGATAGGGGCGATGGCGCTCTTGGCCGCCAGCACCACATCCTTTACCGCCTCCTGGCGCCCTTTCAGCAGCTCTTCACGCTGCTGCGCCAGGTTGTCATGGGAAGACTGAATTCGTTGATAGGTACTCATGCCCACCAAGGTGAGCGTGATCAGCAACAGCGGTACCAGCACCAGCGTCATCACCTTGGTCTGCAGGTTCCACCGGCTTGGACGAGAGTGTTGTGTCGTCATGGATACTTCCCTGAAGTGGTTTGCGAAGCGCGTAATCACTATCGATATCGGCATTACTATCCATATCGGCCTGCTCGGAAAGCGACTTGAGATAGCCAAGACTAAAGGAGGAAGGGGAAAGCGGTTCTGGAGAGCTCTTCAGAACAAGACATAGCCAGACAAGAAAAAGCCAGACAAGAAAAAGCCGGCTGATCATTCGATCAGCCGGCTTCATGTATTGCGCTTTAGCGAGTTGCTCGCTTGCTGTTCAGGCTGGCCCGCCACCTAGACGATGACGGGCCTGGCGATCAGAACGCTTCCCACTCTTCCTCGTTGCGAGCCGACGACTTGCCACGCGTCGTCGCCGGTGCACGCGAAGACGCACCAGAGGCCGAGGGCAGCGAGGGCGTCTCAGAGCGGTAAGAGGAATCAACGTCGCCGTCACCCAGCACGAAGGAGCCGAGCAGGCGCTGCAGCTGTTCGGCCTGGTCGCGCATCTGGCTGGCGGTGGTGGTCGACTGCTGAACCATGGCCGCATTCTGCTGGGTCATGGTGTCCATCTCGGTGACGGCCGTATTGACCTGACCGATACCGGTGCTCTGTTCCTTGGCGCCGGCCGAGATCTCACCGATCACATCCGTCACCTTGGCCACGCTTTCGGCGATCTCCTGCATGGTGGCACCCGCATTGCGCACCAGCTCAGCGCCCGATTTGGTGTGCTCAGCAGAGGTATCGATCAGCGCACGAATCTCCTTCGACGCGTCACTGGAGCGACTCGCCAAGGTGCGCACTTCCTCGGCCACCACCGCGAAGCCACGACCGTGTTCACCGGCGCGTGCGGCCTCTACCGAGGCGTTGAGCGCCAAAATATTGGTCTGGAAGGCAATCGAGTCGATCATGGTGACGATGTCGCTGACCTTGCTGGACGAGTCGTGGATGTCCGACATGGTGCGCTCGACTTGCTGCATGGCCGACTCGCCGCGGCGTGCCACCTCACCGGTGCTGAGCACCAGCTGATTGGCCTGCTGGGCAGACTGGGAACTGTGGTCCACGGTGGAAGTGATCTCTTCCATCGAGGCCGACGTCTGCTGCAGGTTGGCGGCCGCCTGCTCGGTGCGGGTGGCCAGCTCCTGGCTGCCCTGCTCCATTTCGGTTGCGGCGTCACGCACGTGGCTGGTGCTGATGCGCACTTCACGCAGGGTGTCCTGCATGCGCGAGACGAACACATTGAAGCCGTCGGCCAACTGGCCAACCTCGTCGCGGGTCGAGACGTTCATTCGCTGAGTCAGGTCCCCCTGACCGCTGGCAATGCTACTCATCGCCTCGGCGGCGGAACGAATCGGCTGCAGAGTGCGCTTGACTAACCAACCCGCCACCACCGCAACGACGATAAACAGCGCCAACGCCGTCAGCAGCGAGCTGATGATTGAATCCCGCAGGTTTTCGTTGGCGGTCGCCTGGGCTTCGGCCATGACTTCTTCCACATCCACCGCATAGACGCCGGCGCCCAGCATCCAGCCCCACTTTTCCAGTGGCGCGGCGTAGGAGTACTTGGCCTCGTCCTTTCGCGTTTCAGGGTGCGGCCAGGAGTACTGATAGAAGCCACCGCCTTCTTGCGCCGTTTCGATCAGGCCTCGCACCAGGTATTTGCCATTGGCATCCTGGAGCCCAATCATGTTGGTGCCTTCCTTGTCGCGCGCATGCGGCAGCACCACGTTGGTGCCATCGTACTGATAGACAAAGATATAGTTCTTGCCATCGAAGCGAATCGACCGCAGCACCTCAGCCGCGCGGGCCTTGGCTTCTGCGTCGTTGGGACCCGCCTTGTCATAGATGGGAGCGATGGCGCTCTTGGCAGCCAGCACCACATCTTTCACTGCCTGCTCGCGGCTTGCCAACAGCTCCTCGCGCTGATGCGCCAGGTTTTCGTGGGAAGACTGAATGCTCTGGTAGGACTTCATCCCCACCAGGATGAGAGTGACCAGCAATATCGGAACCAGCACCAGCGTCATGGTTTTGGTCTGTAGATTCCACCAGCTTACCCTAGCTTTTTGTGTTGTCATGAATGACTTTTCCGTAGTGGTTTGCGAAGCGCGTGATGGGACCTATATCGGCTAGCACACTAAGCAACTTGATATGACATAGACTAAAGGTGTAGGCGAAAGACGCTACCTGAGACAGGACCGCACACGACGCTCGGCACTGCCAGGCATCGCATATGGCTGGCCGAACGGGTAGCAAAAAGCCATCACCGGAGCGAGGGAGGCACTGGATTGATCAATTCGGGGGGGACTGAGGCCATCAAGACTCGGAGGGAGGAAGTGAGTGCTTGATGTTGTGGTGCCGGCGGTCGGACTCGAACCGACACACTGTATCCAGCGGCGGATTTTGAATTTTGCCAGAACCTGCTCAAAGCAGCATATTAGCCGCAAGTTCAATCGATTACAGATCACCACATGCTTACTTAAAGCCACTTTGGCACATTGCCCTAGACAAAAATCAGGCAACAGCCCCTACTGTGCGCCCTTGTGCTACATTAGCTTACGTCTATAAAGCTTCTGGATGATCACGGATGATCAAACGTACCCTGCTACTAGCTATGGCACTTCTGCCCCTTTCCGCTCACGCCCAGGTCTACAAGTGCGAGGTGGACGGCTCAACAGCTTACCAGGATACCCCATGCACTGATGGTGAGGTCTTCATTACTCGTGACACGCTAACCTCTTTAGAAGCTCAGGCTCACGTCCGCTCCGATCCCTCTCCTGCTCGCCAGCCTATCCGTCGCCCCTCAAGCCAGCCTAGCCAACAACCCTCTAGCCAGTCTCCAAGCACTAGCTCATATCGATCTGAGCTCGAAGATAGGAATGCTCGAGTGAAAGCAGGTATTCGAGGAGAGATCGTAGAGGGTATGACCAAAGGCCAACTCTATATGATGTTAGGTGAGCCTGACCATGAAAGAAAGTACACACGTTCTGATGGAATGAGGTGTCAATACTGGACCTGGTCCGAACCCAGATTCGTACGTGAAGATATTTATCAAGCTACTATTTGCAATGGAAAAGTCATAACACACAACTAAAGAAAGGCGGCAGAAACAAGCCGCCAAAAATAATTACCAAGGAGGTTAATATCCATTATTCTCTGTGTACCTACTAACTACATTTATAGCTTTATCCACATCCCATGGCGCAACACTAATATCAACACTCCCATTTTTTTCAATCAAATCAGTACTAATCCCTTTGCTCACCAACTCCTGTTCTAAAACAAGCGCCTCACTTAAATCTGTGGTCGTCAACAAAAGATCCCCACCTTTACCCATTTTTTTCATTACCAGATGACCACCAAATCCGTGTCCACTCTTTCCATAACCTCTTTCTATATCATTAACTCTTGCTCCTAGAGATCTCAAACCTGATGACACCTCTTTCATAGATTCGTATACATCTGCAACTAGAGAAGCGCCATCAAGCCCAGAAAGATCTATATCCTTCAACGCATTTTCAATAATATTCTCTTTTGCCTTAGATATAACAGGATTATAAGCATTTGACTCAACCCCATCTTTACTGCCCAAAAGCCCTTTAAGCTTCTGACTTAAATCAAGGCCACCTTGCATATCATCAGAATAAAAAATTGTCCTCTGATCGTACATATCAAATGGAAGGTCCGTACCATTCTCACAGATCAGTATTACAGGCTTTCCTGTCGAGTGCCGAATGCCCAGCTCGTACATAACATTCGAATTAAGACCAGTTAGATTAACAATAACTAAATCATCATCTATTAAGTGTTCAATAACTCTTTGCGATATTGATCCTTGCTCGGACTCTTGGTGAGAGGCAACGCACTTATACCCATAACTCTCAACAACAGGCTTTACAACTGAATCAATCAGTCCATCAGTTGCTCTTCTTATTTTTGATCCATGTGGACCGATGGGAGTAACAAAAAATGCTTTTTTTAATATTTCACTTTCTTTACTTTTACTTTCTTTAACTGCCATCCCTGCCCCCATTTACAAACTCATAATAAATTTATATATCACCTACCTCACCCTAACCCCACCTATCCACAACCCTCTTGGCTAGTCGGTAGCCGTTCCCGTTGGCTTAAACGCTTTACGCGCCTTCTCTATCTCTGGGCTTACCTGCCCCGCTTCTTCGATCACTAGCCCCTCTTCCATACGTCATGGCTGCCTGCCACCGTCGCTTGTGCGACGGCTTCTCCCTGCGCTCAACCTTGCGGCGAACCTGCTTTGGCTTGCCGACCGGATGCAGGGCGACTGTATATGGACTTGTACTGATTCAAGCCTATCACAGCAAAATGAGAGCGGGTGCCGCGAAGGTCGGGGAACATGAAACTGCACCGAGCGCCCGTCAGGCGGGCACGGATAGCACGTGTAGAGCGTCTCGCTGCCAATCATGGCGGCAAGAAAAAATGCGCATGGGAAATACACAGGCACCGAGATTCGGTGGCAGGCTGTAGATACTTACGAGGGTGCTGAGGGCATCAAGACTCGAGGGGAGAGAAGTGAGTGCTTGATGTTATGGTGCCGGCGGTCGGACTCGAACCGACACACTGTCTCCAGCGGCGGATTTTGAATCCGCTGCGTCTACCAATTCCGCCACGCCGGCAGCGGGGACGCATTATACGGCAGACGCCCCACAGGTCAATCATAAACGCATCGCAAGCGACTGACTTCACTGGCGGGAACGGGTATCCTAGGCGCCTTGTCCGAATGGCCCAGTGCCATTACTGCACCGCTTTTGCTAGCCCGAGTCGATATCTCCCATGCAGCGCGCCGATTTCCATTACGAGCTCCCCGACGAGCTGATTGCCCGTTATCCCTCCGAGCGTCGCAGTGACTGCCGTCTGTTGTGCGTCGATGGCGCCTCGGAGGCGCTTGACCACCGCCGCTTCCCGGACCTGCTCGAGATCCTCGAGCCGGGCGATCTGCTGGTATTCAACGACACCCGGGTGATCCCGGCCCGCCTGCACGGCCAGAAAGCCAGCGGTGGGCGCGTCGAGATGCTGCTCGAGCGGCCGCTGGATGCCCACCGTGGCCTGGCGCACATTCGCGCCAGCAAGTCGCCGAAGCCGGGCACCGAACTGATCTTCGAGGGCGACGTGCGGGCGGTGGTGGAAGGCCGTCAGGATGCGCTGTTCGAGCTGCGCTTTCTCGGCGAAACGCCGCTGATCGCGCTGCTCGAGGCCCACGGCCACATGCCGTTGCCGCCCTACATCACCCGCGAGGATGAACTGGCCGACCGCGAGCGCTACCAGACCGTCTACGCGCGCCGCGACGGTGCGGTAGCCGCCCCCACCGCCGGCCTGCACTTCGATGAGCCGATGATGGCGGCGCTTGCGGAGAAAGGCATCGAGAGCGCCTTCGTCACCCTGCATGTGGGCGCCGGCACCTTCCAGCCGGTGCGCGCCGACGACATCCGCGACCACCACATGCACAGCGAGTGGATCGAGGTCGACGAGGCCGCCTGCGCCAAGGTTCGCGAGGCCAAGGCGCGGGGCAACCGGGTGGTGGCGGTGGGCACCACCGGCGTGCGCTGCCTGGAATCGGCCTGCATGAAGAGCCCGGGAGATAACAAAGAGGCAGGCGAGATCGCGCCCTACAGCGGCGAGACCGACATCTTCATCTACCCAGGCTATGAATGGCGCTGCGTCGATGCGCTGGTCACCAACTTCCACCTGCCGGAGTCGACGCTGATGATGCTGGTGGCCTCCTTCGCGGGCTTCGAGCCGGTGATGAACGCCTACCGGGCCGCGGTCGAGGAGCGCTACGCCTTCTTCAGCTATGGCGACGCCATGTTCCTGACCCGCGCCGACGCCACCTAGCGACGTTCGACAGTCGATATCCGGCAGGCAATATCCAAATACCCCCGTTAGCCAGGGCCCGGCGCGTCGGGCCACCCTTCTTTTGGCGCTCTCATGACGGACGGGCCATGCTTGTCACCCGCCCCTTGTCGAGAGCCTTGATACGAGACAGCCTTCATGCGTAACGAATGCTTCATGACCTTCGAGCGCCTGGCCACCGATGGCCGGGCCCGCCGCGGCCGCCTAAGTTTCCCCCGCGGCACCGTGGAAACCCCGGCCTTTATGCCGGTCGGCACCTACGGCACCGTCAAGGGCATGACGCCCCAGTCGGTCGAGGAGATCGGCGCCGAGATCATTCTCGGCAATACCTTCCACCTGTGGCTGCGCCCGGGCACCGAGGTCATCGAAGCACACGGCGACCTGCATGACTTCGCCCACTGGAACAAGCCGATCCTCACCGACTCCGGCGGCTTCCAGGTCTTCTCGCTCGGCAAGACGCGCAAGATCACCGAGGAAGGGGTGCACTTCCGCTCGCCGGTCGACGGTTCCAAGGTCTTCATGGGGCCGGAAGAATCGATGGCGGTGCAGCGCTCGCTGGGCTCGGACGTGGTGATGATCTTCGATGAGTGCACGCCCTACCCGGCTACTCATGATGAAGCCAAGCGCTCGATGGAAATGTCGCTGCGCTGGGCCAAGCGCTCCCGCGATGCGCATGGCGACTCGCCGTCGGCGCTGTTCGGCATCATTCAGGGCGGCATGTACGCGGACCTGCGTGAGGCGTCGCTCAAGGGTCTGGATGAGATCGGCTTCGATGGCTACGCGATCGGTGGGCTTTCCGTGGGCGAGCCCAAGGAAGAGATGATCAAGGTGCTCGACTACCTGCCCGAGTGGATGCCGGCCGACAAGCCGCGCTATCTGATGGGTGTGGGCAAGCCGGAAGACCTGGTCGAAGGCGTGCGTCGCGGCGTCGACATGTTCGACTGCGTGATGCCGACCCGCAATGGTCGCAACGGCCACCTGTTCACCTTCGAAGGCACGATCAAGATCCGCAACGCCCGGCACCGTTACGACACGGCGCCGCTGGAAGCCGACTGCGACTGCTACACTTGCCAGCACTTCTCGCGGGCCTATCTGCATCATCTGGATCGCTGCAGCGAGATGCTCGGCTCGATGCTCAACACCATCCACAATCTTCGCCACTACCAGCGCCTGATGGCCGGTTTGCGCGGTGCCATCGAAGCGGGTACATTGGCGAACTTTGTAGAAGCATACTATGGTCGTCGCGGAATGCCGGTTCCACTGCTGGAACCAAACCCCGAATAACGGGGTCGCAAGCCCGTCTACACCGAATCTGACGACCGGGTGATGGCCTCATCACCCGGTCATTATTGACCCTAGAAACCCTCTCAGGAGAACCAAACCCATGCTGGACTTCTTCATTTCCCCGGCACACGCTGAAGGCGGCGCGGCCGCGGGCGGCGGTATCGCCCAAATCGTTATGCTGGGCGGCTTCGTGCTGATCTTCTACTTCCTGCTGTGGCGTCCTCAGGCCAAGCGGGCCAAGCAGCACAAGCAGCTTATCGGCGGCCTGTCCAAGGGCGACGAAGTGGTCATCGGCGGCGGCATGCTGGGCCGGATCACCAAGGTGACCGACGAGTTCATCTCTATGGAAATCGCCGAAGGCACCGAGATCAACGTGCAGAAGAACGCCGTTGCCTCTGTCCTGCCCAAGGGCACCATCAAGTCAATCTGATCTCGCACCCCGGCACCGCCGGCGGGCAGGCCCGCGCCCGCCCGTTGGCGGTGCGCTGGTGGCGACCCCCTCTTTCGCTCTCGCGATGTCGCCATGTTAGCTACAAGGCAGGGCCTGCATGCTTAACCGTTACCCCCTATGGAAGTATCTGCTGATACTTCTTGTCCTCGCCGTCGGCCTGGTCTATTCGCTGCCCAACCTCTTCCCCGCGGACCCCGCGGTGCAGATCAGCCCAGCCAGTGGCGGCGAAAACCTCAGCGAGTCTCAGCTGGAGCGGGTTCAGTCCGCCCTGGCCGATGCCGACATTCCTCTCAAGTCCACCGAACGCGATACCAATAGCGTCCTGCTGCGCCTCGATAGTGCATCTGATCAGATGCGCGCCCGTGGCGTGGTCGATGGCCTGCTCGACGACAACCATGTCGTCGCCGTGAACCTTGCCGAGTCGACGCCGTCCTGGCTCAAGGACCTGGCCGCCTCGCCGATGACCCTGGGCCTGGATCTGCGCGGTGGCGTGCACTTCCTGCTCGAGGTCGACATGGACGCCGCGGTGACCCAGCGCCTCGAGGTCAACGCCAGCGCCATGCGCGAGACACTGCGCAGCGAACGCATCCGCTACCGCAACACCGACATCAGCGGCCGCACGGTGAGCATGGACTTCATGAACGCCGAGGATCGTGATCAGGCCAGAAACCTGATCAGTCGCGACTTCCCGGACTTCCAGTACGCGGACACCGAGGCGGACCGTGGCGCGACCCTGACCATGACGCTCAGCGATCAGGCGGTCGACGAAATCCAGGACTACGCGATCAATCAGAACCTGACCACCCTGCGCAACCGCGTCAACGAGCTGGGCGTGGCCGAGCCGCTGGTGCAGCGCCAAGGCCCCAATCGCATCGTGGTCGAGCTGCCGGGCGTGCAGGACACCGCCGCCGCCAAGCGCGTGGTAGGTGCCACCGCCAACCTGGAGTTCCGCCTCGAGGCCCGCCCGGACACCCCGGATCAGGAAACCGAGACCGTCGAGTTCCGCTCTAGCCCGCGCACCGCCGAGCTGATGCGCGACGTGATCATCACCGGCGACAGCGTCTCGAGCGCCACGCGCAGCTTCGATGAGAACGGCCGCCCGCAGGTCAACATCGATCTGGACGGCACCGGCGGCACCCTGATGAACCGGGCGACCCGCTCCAACATCGGCCGCAACATGGCCGTGGTATTCATCGAGCACAAGACCAACGACCGCACCGTGATGCAGGACGGCGAGCCGGTGGTAGTGCGCGACCCTTATACCGAGCGCGGCATCATCAGTCTTGCCACCATCCAGAGCGCCCTGGGCAACAGTTTCCGCATCACCGGGCTTGAATCGCCCACCGAAGCGGCCGAGCTGTCGCTGCTGCTGCGCTCAGGCTCGCTGGCCGCACCGATCTACTTCGTGCAGGAACGCACCATCGGCCCAAGCCTCGGGCAGGACAACATCGATCGCGGCATTCTCTCGGTGCAGATTGGTCTGCTGCTGGTGGTGGCCTTCATGCTGGTGCGCTACAAGGCCTTCGGTGTGATCGCCAACGTGGCGCTGGGCATCAACCTGGTGCTGGTGATCGCCGCCATGTCGATGCTCGGCGCTACCCTGACGCTACCCGGCATCGCTGGTATCGTGCTGACCCTCGGCATGGCCGTGGACGCCAACGTGCTGATATTCGAGCGCATACGCGAGGAGTTGCGAACCGGGCTCTCGGTGCAGCAGGCGATCCACGCCGGCTATGAGCGTGCCTTCACCTCGATCGTCGACGCCAACCTGACCACCCTGCTGGTAGCGCTGATCCTGTTCTCGATCGGCACCGGCCCGGTCAAAGGCTTCGCCGTAACCCTGTCGCTGGGCATCCTGACCTCGATGTTCACCGCCCTGATGGTGACCCGCGCCATGGTCAATCTGACCGTCGGCGGCAAGCCACTCAAGAAACTCTGGATATGAGGAGCCTAGCGATGCGACAGTTCGATTTCATGGGCAAGCGCCGCCTGGCCTTCACTACCTCGGCGGTGATGCTGCTGATCGCCCTGGTGTCTCTGGCGGTGCAGCAACTGAGCCTGGGGCTCGACTTCACTGGCGGCACCCTCGTCGAGGTCAGCTATCACACGGCGCCGTCGCTTGACACCGTGCGACAGGCACTGGAGGCCGCCGGCTTCCAGGATATCTCGGTGCAGACCTTCGGCACCGCCGACGAGATCCTGATCCGCCTGCAGCAGGCCTTCGACCCCGATGTCGGCCAGCAGGTCACTGACCTGCTGCGCGCCAGCGGCGATCAGGTCTCGCTGGTGCGGGCCGAATTCGTCGGCGCCCAGGTCGGCGAGCAGCTGCGCGACCAGAGCGGCCTCGGCATGCTGGTAGCGCTGGGCATGGTGATGCTCTACGTGGCCTTCCGTTTCCAGTACAAGTTCGCCGTCGGCGCGATTGTAGCGCTGATTCACGACGTGATCCTGGTGCTTGGCGCCTTCTCGCTGTTCCGGATCGAGTTCGACCTGACGGTGCTGGCTGCGGTGCTGGCGGTGATCGGCTACTCGCTGAACGACACCATCATCGTCTACGACCGGATCCGCGAGAACATCCGTCTTTCGCGTATCGATGACATGTCGGCCATCTTCAACGACGCCATCAACCAGACCCTGAGCCGTACCCTTGCGACATCGGGTACCACGGTGCTGGTGCTGCTGGCCCTGCTGGTACTGGGCGGCGACATGATCCACAACTTCGCCGTGGCGCTGCTGATCGGCGTCGGTGTGGGTACCTTCTCGTCAATCTACGTCGCCTCGGCGCTGCTGCTGCCGCTCAAGCTGCAGCGCACCGACCTGATTCCAGCGCCGAAGGAAAACGAGGACGCAGAGGAGCTGCCTTAATAGGCACCCTACTCTGACGCGCCCCCGTCGTTTCACTGACGGACTCTCACGCCCCCGCTCATCGAGCGGGGGCGTTTTTTTGGTGTGAGGCGATGCGCAACGTCAACGACGTTTCGTAAAACGCCTGGAACGATTGCTGATCCAGTTACTGATCCAGTTACTGACCCAGTTCGTCTCGCCAGGAGTAGCGCGGCGCGAAGCCGACCAGACGACGGGCTTTTTCGATGCAGTAAAAGGTCTCGAATTCGCCCATTTCACGCCTGACCGGCACGTCAGAATAGAAGCGCTCGATCACCTGAGCCGTGGTCAACCCCACCGACATATCGTTATTGGCGACGTTGAACACCTGGTACCCCAGGCCATCCGTTTTCAGGCAGCAATCGACCATCTGCCCCAGGTCCCGGGCGTCGATATAGGCAAAGATGTTGCGACGACGCAGCGCCGGGTTGTCCATATAGGCCGGGAAATGCTGGCGGTACTCGTGGGGCTCGATGACGTTGTTGATGCGCAGACCGTAGATATCGATGCCTGAGCGTTCATGGAAGGAGCGCGCCGTCACCTCGTTGACCACCTTGCTCATGGCGTAGCTATCCTGGGGCACTGTGGGATGGTCTTCATCCACAGGCAGATAGTCCGGTTTCTTCTCGCCATCGGCGAAGCAGACGCCGTAAGTGGTCTCGCTGGAGGCGAAGATAACCTTGGGAATGCCTAGCTTAGTGGCGGCATCCAGCACGTTGTAGGTGCTCAAGGTGTTGATGCGGTAGGTCTCGTTGTCCGGCCGGTGCAGTATGGCGGGTATGGCCCCGAAGTGAACAATGGCATCGTAACGCGGCACGCCGGTGCCCGGTTCCAGCTCGTCGATCCCGGCGTAGGCCTGGCAGGCATTGAACACCTGACCGGCGTCGGTCAGGTCCACCTTGAGGGTGGTAATGCCGGGCACATCGGACGCCATCCAATCCAGGTTGGTGACTCTGTGCCCCTGATCGCGAAGATAGGCCGTGGCATGGCGACCCGCCTTTCCGCTGCCGCCAGTGAACAGAAGACGCATATGGATTCCTTAGTCGGTGGAACGAAAAGCTTAATGCAATAAGATGACCCCGCTCATCCTAGCAACAACCCGCTATCCGCGCCGACAAGCAGCCACGCCCTTCTTGATCGACTGCCATTCAGTCGTGGCCTTTCAGTCATCGCCTTTCAGCCGAGGACACTCAATCAAGGCCATTCAATCGAGGCCATTCGATCGAGGCCATTCGATCGAGGCCATTAGCAGTCTTTTGATAGTCAGGCTGACTGCCTTGTGAAGGCGTGATGGCAGGCATAAAAAAACCCCACACGCCTGAGCATGTGGGGTTTCATCTGTGTCTTTCTAACTCTTTCTATCGCTATCGATGCAGGCCTTGCGCCAATCGATGCATGCATTGCACCAATGACAGCGCGCCAATGACGAGCCGTCAATCAAGAGGCGGGGCACTCAGACCATATGCGGCTTGAGCTGCTGCATCATCGCCTTGTAGAGGCGCGGACCGGCGGCCATCAGCTGGCCTTCGATCTCGACGCTGGGGCCGCCGTCCGGGGTGCCCATCAGAGCGCCGGTTTCCTTGAGAAGCAGCGTGCCGACCAGTTTGTCCTGCTCCTCGAGGCCGAGCACGAAGGCCGCATCGCAGCGACCGCTGGCCAGTTCGGCCAGGTCGAGCAGGCCGCTGCCGGTGGCGATCTGCGTTTCGACCTGCGGGCCGAGCTGCTGCACCAGTGTCAGGTAGGTCGGCAGGTGACGCGGGCGCAGCCACATCTCAGGCAGCCCCATCGCCAGACGCGAGCCGGCAATGGCCGTGGTCTTCGGCACGCGAATGCGCTTGCCGTTACGCTGGGCGCCACGACCGCGGCTGGCCAGGAATTCGGTATCGGCGAACGGGCAGATCACAATGGCGTGTTCGGGACGACCCTTGACCAGGCACACCAGCGACAGGGCAAAGCCGCTGCCGGCAACGCTCAAGTTGGAATAGCCGTGGAAGGGTTCGATCTTCCAGTGATGATCGCCGCCTTCGCCCTGACCCTCACGGTAGGGAATGTAGCGACCGGAAACGCCGTGCTCGGGATAACCGCGGGACAGCTGGTTGGCCACCAGCGTCTCGACGTTGCGGCCGGCGTCTTCGAGCAGGCGGTCGAGATTGTGTTCATCATGAGAGTTTTCGATGCGCTCACGAATGCGCACGAACTGTTCGGCGGCACTACGCATGGCGCGCAGACCGAATTGGACCATCGGATGCATGATCGGGCCTTCGAGGAGTCGGGTACTGTTAAAGAACGGTGACGCAAATCGGGGCGTATACTAGCAGATTCGCCATCCCTTCGCCATCGACAGCACAGGCCAAGGGCCGCAAGCGACCGGTGGTGCATGCTAGACTGTGCCGCCCATCGACACTCAAGACAGGCCCTGGCCCCATGCTCGAGCGCATTCGCATCGTCCTCATCGGCACCAGCCATCCCGGTAATATCGGCGCCACCGCCCGCGCCATGCACAACATGGGCCTCGCCGATCTGGCCCTGGTCGCGCCGCGCAGCGAGTCGCGCTCGGCAGAGGCTATCTCGCGGGCCTCGGGGGCCGACAAGATCCTCCATCACGCCCCGGTGTACGACAACCTGGAAAGCGCCGTGGCCGACTGCCGGCTGGTAGTCGGCGCCAGCGCCCGCTCGCGCACCCTGCCCTGGCCGATGATCACCCCGCGTGCCCTCGGCGAGCGCCTGCCGGCGGAGCTTGCCGATGCCGATGCCCGGGTAGCGCTGGTGTTCGGCCGCGAGGATACCGGCCTGACCAACGCCGAATTGCAGCGCTGTCATGCCCATGTGCATATCCCCACCAACCCGGACTACAGCTCGCTGAACCTGGCCGCCGCCGTACAGGTGCTGACCTATGAATGCCGCCTGGCCTGGCTTGATCACCAACCGGGCGGCCCGGCACCGGAAGCCGACACCGAGTCGGCCACGCAGCGCGACGCCGAGGCCGACCAGGCGGCGGCGAGCGCCGAGCATGAGGCCGTCTTCGGCATCGCCTGGGATCACCCACCGGCCAGCCACGCCGATCTGGAGCGTTACTTCGAACACCTGGAGCGCACGCTGATCACCCTCAAGTTCCATGACCCTGACAAGCCCCGCCAGCTGATGGCCCGGCTACGCCGCCTATATATGCGCGCCCGGCCGGATCAGATGGAGATCAACATTCTGCGCGGCATTCTCAGCGCCACCGAGAAGCAGGCCGCGCGTAACGATCAAGGGTGATAATGAGGGCGTCTGCATAAGCTGACGTGAGAGGGCGCCTTGCAGCGGACAACCGGCGCCCCAATAATCAGAGTCCGCTCGGTTCTGCTGCGTGCCGACTTTCTTCCATAAGGATTTGCCGCATGTTTCGTCGTCTGCGAGAAGATATTAACAGCGTGTTCGCCCGAGACCCGGCGGCGCGCAACTTCCTGGAAGTGCTGACCAACTACCCGGGCCTGCATGCCCTGCTGGCGCATCGTCTGAGCCACTGGCTGTGGCAGAAGAACTGCAAGTGGCTGGCACGCACCCTGTCGCAGCTGTTCCGCGTGCTGACCGGCATCGAAATCCACCCCGGGGCTACCATCGGCCGGCGCTTCTTCATCGACCATGGCATGGGCGTGGTGATCGGTGAGACCACCGAGGTCGGCGACGACGTGACCCTCTACCAGGGCGTAACCCTGGGCGGCACCAGCTGGCATAAGGGCAAGCGTCACCCGACCCTGGAGAACGGCGTGATCGTCGGCGCCGGCGCCAAGATTCTCGGTCCCTTCACGGTGGGGGCGGGGGCCAAGATCGGCTCCAATGCGGTGATCACCAAGGCAGTGCCGAGCGGCGCTACCGTGGTCGGCATTCCCGGCAAGATCGTCAAGCGCGAAGAGCCTGACAGCGAGGAAGTCCTCGACATCGACCCGGCCCGCCGCGAGGCGATGCGCCAGAAGTTCGGTTTCGATGCCTACGGCGTCAGCCAGGACATGCCCGACCCGGTAGCGCGCTCGATGCAGGCGATGCTTGACCACATGCATGCTGTCGATGGCCGCATCGAGCTGATGTGCGAGACCCTGCGCCGGCTCGACCACAGCTATCGAGCAGGCCAACTGCCGGAGCTGCGCGACGAGGATTTCGAGGGCGTGCTCGCCGATGTCGACAGCTGCTGCCCGCCGCTTGACGACGACCAGGGCAAGGGCCCCGCCACTGCCGCCCAGGAAGCGCCCCGCAAGCAAAGCGGCGGAAGCGCCTGAGCCTTTAGCTCCGAATTAAGCCTTTAGCGCCGAATTAAGCCTCTTGAGCGCCCCGGGCCTAATTGTTGACCGCGATACTCGGGATTCTCATAATGGTCGTCTAGCGATCATCCTTCGGCCCGCCGCGTGCGGGTCGGTCCTCGACCCTCTGCGTGCGACTCTGCTATGCGCTTGACCACCAAAGGACGTTACGCCGTCACCGCGATGCTCGATCTGGCGATGAATGGCGCCGCCACGCCCACCAGCCTGGCCGACATTTCCAAGCGCCAGGAGATCTCGCTGTCCTATCTTGAGCAGCTGTTCTCGCGTCTGCGTCGCGCCGGCCTGGTCAAGAGCGTGCGCGGTCCCGGGGGCGGCTATCTGTTGGCTGGTGACCCGGTGGATATTTCGGTCGCACGGGTCATCGATGCGGTCAACGAGTCGGTGGACGCCACCCGCTGCCAGGGGTTGTCCGACTGCCAGCAGGGCGACACCTGCCTGACCCACCACCTGTGGTGCGATCTCTCGAAGGAGATCCACGGCTTTCTCGACGGCATCAGCCTCGGCGAGCTAGTCAACCGCCACGAGGTCAAGAATATCGCCAAGCGCCAGCGGCTGCGCGCCGACGAGGACACCATCGCCGTGTCGTCGCCGACGGCGCCCTGACTCCGTTACCTCACTGTCAACCGGATCACCATGAGCGCTCCCGTCTATCTCGATTATGCTGCCACCACGCCCGTCGACCCGCGAGTCGCCGAGGTGATGGCGCGTCACCTGACCATGGATGGCACCTACGCCAACCCGGCGTCGCGCAGCCATATCGCCGGCTGGCTGGCCGAACAGGCGGTCGAGGGCGCACGCCGCCAGGTCGCCGACCTGATCGGCGCCGATCCCCGAGAGATCGTCTGGACCAGCGGCGCCACCGAGGCCGATAACCTGGCCCTGACCGGCTTCATGCGCGCCAATCGCGCCCGGGGCCGCCATCTGGTGACCTCGATCATCGAACACAAGGCGGTCGTCGACACCGCCAAGGCCCTCGAGGCGGAAGGGTTCGAGGTGACCTGGCTTAAGCCCGGCGCCGACGGCCGCATCACGCCTGACCAGCTCGCCGACGCCATGCGCGACGACACCGCGCTGGTCTCGCTGATGGCGGTCAACAATGAGCTCGGCACCATCAATGACCTCACGGCCCTGTCAGAGGTCGTGCATGCTCGCGGCGCGACCTTCCACGTCGATGCTGCCCAGGCGCCGGGCAAGCTGCCGCTCGACGTCACCGCCATGGGCATCGATCTGCTGTCGCTGTCGGCCCACAAGGCCTATGGCCCCAAGGGCATCGGCGCACTCTATGTGAAGCGCGACCCGGACCTGCGAATCGAGGCGCTGATCCACGGCGGCGGCCACGAGCGCGGCATGCGTTCGGGCACCCTGCCGACTCATCAGATCGTCGGCATGGGCGAGGCCTTTGCCCAGGCGGCCAGCGAAGGCGACGCTGATCGCGCCCACGCCAGTGCCCTTCAGCAGCGCTTCCTGGATGGCCTCGAGGGGCTCGAGGGCCTGCACCGCAACACCGACACCCGGGTGTCGGTGCCGCACATCATCAACCTGGCCTTCAGCGGCCTGGACGGCGAGTCGCTGCTGATGGCGCTGCGCGGCCTGGCGATTTCCACCGGGTCGGCCTGCAACTCGGCAAGCGTCGAGCCGTCCTATGTACTGAAGGGCATCGGCGTGCCCCGGGCGCAGGCCCTGGCCTCGCTGCGCTTCAGCGTCGGCCGCTTCACCACCGAGGCCGACATCGACACCGCCATCGCCGAACTCCGGCATGCCGTGCCGGCGCTGCGTCGCTGACCGCATCACTTACACTCTCGCATCACTTATACTCTGGGGCAGCTCGCTGACACTTTTATCGCGCTCCCTCTTTGCGCACCCTTTGCATGCTCATGCGCTCCCACGTACCCGACACCTTCTAGGAGGCTCGCACCATGGCCCATCTATCGATCACTCCCGCCGCCGCCAGCCAAATCCGTCAGGTGCTCGACGAGCGCGGCCACGGCCTCGGCCTGCGCGTTTCGGTCAAGCCGAGCGGCTGCTCCGGCTACAGCTACGTGCTGGACTTCGCCGATGAGACCGGCGGCGACGACGTCACCTTCGAGGAGCACGGCGTGGCCGTGTATGTCGCGCCCGAAGCGCTGGACATGCTCGATGGCAGCGAAGTCGACTATGTCTCGGAAGGCCTCAACCGCTTTTTCCGCTTCAACAACCCCAACGTCAAGGATCAGTGCGGCTGCGGCGAAAGCTTCACCGTCTGAACCACGAGTCACCATCGAGTCTGCCTGAACGACGACAGCGACTCCCTTCGGGTCTCGCGACCATCGCGACCATCGCGACCACAAGCGCGGTGGTCGGCCTGGTGTGTTGGTCAAAGATTGTCCCCCGCGGACTTCCGGCGTTATAATCCGCGCCTCATCAGCCGCCGAGCGCGGCGGATCCACGATTTTCGACGCGCCGCCCGTGGCATGCACCTCTTGTGTCTCGCTTCGGGCGGCGCGCCGTCCTATGAAGTTCCTGACGCTTCCAACCCCCTACGGAGACCTGTCCCATGGCTACCGAACGCACGCTGTCCATCATCAAGCCCGATGCCGTTTCCAAGAACGTGATCGGCGAGATCTACACTCGCTTCGAAAAGGCCGGCCTCAAGATCGTCGCGGCCAAGATGATCCACCTCTCCCAGGAAAAGGCCGAAGGCTTCTACGCCGAGCACAAGGAACGCCCCTTCTTCGGCGCACTGACCGGCTTCATGACCTCCGGTCCGGTGATGGTTCAGGTGCTGGAAGGCGAGAACGCTATCGCCGTCAACCGTGACCTGATGGGTGCCACCAACCCGAAAGAAGCCGAAGCCGGTACCATCCGCGCTGACTTCGCTGAATCTATCGATGCCAACGCCGCCCACGGCTCCGACTCCGTTGAGTCTGCCGAGCGTGAAGTGGCCTACTTCTTCGGCGCCGACGAGATCTGCCCGCGCGGCTGATAGCGTCTCCACGCGGGAGGCCCGGCCTCCCGCGTACCGCCCACCGACCCCGCGATGCCGACCATGACTGCCACGACCGACACCCCGTCCCGCACCAATCTGCTCGGCATGTCCCGAGAGCAGATGGAATCCTTCTTCCTGTCCATCGGCGAGAAGAAGTTCCGCGCTGCCCAGCTGATGAAGTGGATTCATCAGGAAGGCTGTGACGACTTTGCCGCCATGACCAATCTCTCCAAGGCCCTGCGCGAACGCCTGGCCGAGGTGGCCGAGATCCGCGGCCCCGGCGTGGTCTATGAAGGCACCTCCAGCGACGGGACCCGCAAGTGGGTACTCGAGGTCGAGGATGGCAGCTACGTGGAAACCGTGCTGATCCCGGCCGAGAACGGCAAGCGCCGGACCCTGTGCGTGTCCTCGCAAGTCGGCTGCTCGCTGGATTGCAGCTTCTGCTCCACCGGCAAGCAGGGCTTCCAGCGCAACCTCACCGCCGCCGAGATCATCGGCCAGGTGTGGGTCGCCCAGCGCAGCGTAGGGCCGCGCCGCGACACCGCCAACCGCCCGGTCACCAACGTGGTGATGATGGGCATGGGCGAGCCGCTGATGAACTATGATGCCGTCGTGCCGGCCATGAAGCTGATGCTCGACGACAACGGCTACGGCCTCTCCAAGCGTCGCGTCACCCTGTCGACCTCCGGCGTGGTGCCGAAAATCGACCAGCTTGGCGACGATATCGACGTGAGCCTGGCCATCTCGCTGCACGCCGCCACCGACGAGTTGCGCAGCGAACTGGTACCGCTCAACCGCAAGTACAACATTCGCTCTCTGATCGATGCCTGCAAGCGTTACCTGGCCAAGTGCGACGACACCCGCATCATTACCATCGAATATACGCTGATCAAGGACGTCAACGACCAGCAGGAGCATGCCGAGCAGCTCGCCGCCCTTCTCGAGGAGTTGCCGTGCAAGATCAACCTGATTCCGTTCAACCCCTTCCCGCACTCGGGCTACGAGAAGCCGTCGCGTAACCAGACGATGCGCTTCCAGCAGTGGCTCTACGAGCTGGGGTACACCGCCCCGGTGCGCAGCACCCGTGGCGATGACATCGATGCGGCCTGCGGCCAGCTGGTCGGTCGGGTCAAGGACCGCACCAAGCGCCACGAACGCTATATCCAGTCGATCCAGCTCGACGCCGACTGACGGCCCGGGGTGCGCTTGACTTCAACCAGGCAGAACGCTTTGATGGGCAAGCCTTATCGGTCACGGCAACACCTCATATGCCGTGACCGACTGTTACCCGGAACGCTTCCATCATGCCGCAAGAGATGTCCATGACCCGTCGTCATCGTCGACCGGCTTTTGCCGGACGAGGCGCCCTGATCACCACCCTGCTCTGCATGGTGTGGCTCGGCGGCTGCGCCGCTCCTGCGTCGCAGCAGCGTGATCAGGAAGACTCTGCCGAGGCCTACACCCGCCTCGGCACGGCTTATCTCGAGCGCAACAACCTGCCGCGCGCCACCCGTGCTCTCAACAATGCACTCAAGGCCGATCCCAACGACCCTGAAGCGCTGCAGGCCATGGCGATGATTTTCCAGCGCCAGGGCGAGGCTACCCTGGCTAGTGAATACTTTCGGCGCGCGCTGGACGCCGCTCCCGATTTGACCCGGGCACGCAACAACTTCGCCGCCTTCCTGTATGCTCAGGGACGAACCCGCGAAGCCTGCGATCAGCTGGCCCTTGCCAGCGAAGACACACAATACGCCAATCGCGCCCAGCTTTTTGCCAATCTGGGCCAGTGCCAGCGCGAACTTGGGAATCCGGTACAGGCACGGGAGGCCTTGGAGCGTGCCAAGGTCATCGACCCGCGCATGACCCGAAGTTATCTACTGCTGGCACAGCTTGACTACGCGCAGGGGCATCAAGCCCGTGCCTGGGACAATATCCAGGCGCACATGCGCCTGGCAGGCATCACCCCGGAGAACCTGGCGCTGGCGCGCGACATCGCTCTCGCCAGGGGCGACACCGAGCAGGCCGACTTTTATGCCCGCCAGCTCGCGTCCTCAGGTTCACCGGATGGGTCCCGTGGCACGCCCTGACAACCGATTTTTGATCAAGGATGCTCAGTCATGAGCGACATGCACGACAACGACACCGTCGATATGGCCCGCCAGGCATCCCCCGGTGACATGCTACGCAGCGAACGCGAAAACCAGGGGCTTTCCGTGGAAGAGGTCGCCACATCCCTGAACTTGCGTCCCGCCGTGGTCTACGGCCTGGAAAAAGACGACTACGCGCAGGTGCCAGTGGCTGCCTATCGCCGCGGCTATCTGCGCGCCTATGCCCGCCTGCTGGGCATCGATGAGAAGGGTGTGCTGGATGCCTATCGTGACGTCAACGGCCCTACTGAAACCGAGCGCCGTGTGACGCCAGTCAAGGTCGCCAAGCCGCCCTCGCGGATTGGCGCCTGGCTGGTCAAGCTGGTCACCCTGGTCGTGATTCTCGGCCTCGCCGGCCTGACACTACTGTGGTGGCAGAGCCGCGAAAGCAGCGGTCTGCCGGGGCTTGGCGACAACGAGCCGGTGGCCGTGGATACCTTGGACGGCACTCCCGTGACCGAGGAACCAGCTGGCGTCGACGCAAACAGCGCGGATGCGACCGCCGCGAACTCGGCCAATGGCGACACCGCCGTCGAAACTGCCATCGACGAGGAAATGCCACCGCTGCCCGCCGAGGACAGCGACATGGGCCTGACCGATGGTGCGAGCGCCACAGGTGCCGGCCAATCGTCGGGCACCGATACTGGCGCCCAGGCGACTGCTGCCAACGCCCAGCAAGCCGAGTCCGCCTCGAGCACGTCCGAAAACGTCGCCACCGGGTCTGACTCGACAGAAGCGAGTAACACCTCTGATGCCGCGGGCCCCGACGTGCTGGAGCTGAGCTTCAACGAGCAATCCTGGACCGAGATCTTCGATGCCAACGACGACCGCATCTTCGTTGGCCTGCAGTCGGCCGGCAGCAGCGCCCGTGCCGAAGGCGTGCCGCCCTTCCGCCTGACCATCGGCAACGCCAGCGGTGTAGAGCTGCGTTACCAGGGCGAGGCCGTCGACCTTGGCGAGTACGCCGGCAACAACAACGTCGCCCGCTTCAGCCTAGGAGAATGATTCCGCATGCACGCGCAGTCTCCCATCGTTAGACGCCGCTCACGCCAGATTCATGTCGGCAACGTGCCCGTGGGCGGCGATGCGCCGATCTCGGTGCAGAGCATGACCAACACCGACACCCTGGACGTGGCCGCCACCGTCGGTCAGATCCGACAGCTCGAGGCCGCCGGCGCCGACATCGTGCGCGTCAGCGTGCCGGACATGGATGCCGCCGAGGCCTTCGGCCGCATCAAGCGCGAGGTAAACGTCCCGCTGGTCGCGGATATCCACTTCGACTACCGGATCGCCCTGCGCGTCGCCGAGCTCGGCGTCGACTGCCTGCGCATCAACCCCGGCAACATCGGCCGAGAGGACCGCGTCCAGGCGGTGGTCAGCGCCGCCCGCGACAACGGCATCCCGATCCGCATCGGCGTCAACGCAGGCTCGCTGGAGAAGGACCTGCAGAAGAAATACGGCGAACCCACGCCGGCGGCCCTGGTCGAATCGGCGATGCGCCACATCGATCACCTCGACCGCCTCGATTTCCAGGAATACAAGGTCAGCGTCAAGGCCTCGGATGTGTTCATGGCGGTGGCCGCCTACCGCGACCTCGCCACGCGCATCGAGCAGCCGCTGCACCTGGGTATCACCGAGGCCGGCGGTCTGCGCTCGGGTACGGTGAAGTCGTCGATCGGTCTCGGCATGCTGTTGATGGACGGCATCGGCGACACCATCCGGGTGTCGCTGGCCGCCGATCCGGTCGAGGAGATCAAGGTCGGCTTCGACATGCTCAAGAGCCTCAAGCTCCGCGCCAAGGGCATCAACTTCATCGCCTGCCCCAGCTGCTCACGTCAGAACTTCGACGTCATCGGCACCATGAATGCCCTCGAGGAGCGCCTCGAGGACGTCATGACGCCGCTGGATGTCTCGGTGATCGGCTGCGTGGTCAACGGTCCCGGGGAAGCCAAGGAAACCGATGTCGGCCTGACCGGCGGCTCCCCGGCCAACCTCGTCTACCTCGACGGCAAGCCGGCCAGCAAGCTGCGCAACGACCATCTGGTCGACGACCTTGAAGCGCTGATCCGCGAACGGGTCCGCCTCAAGGAACAGGCCGAGCAGGACGTCATCGCCCGGGACGCCTGAGCCCGACGCCCCCCTCAAGGAGCAAGCAGTGAGCAAGCCCGAAGTAAGCAAGAAAAAAATCCAGGCCATCCGCGGCATGAACGACCTGCTGCCGGACCAGTCGCCCCTGTGGCAGTACTTCGAGGGCCAGGTCCGCGCCCTGATGGGCCGCTACGGCTATGACGAGATCCGCACTCCGGTGGTCGAGCAGACCGCGCTGTTTAAGCGCTCGATCGGTGAAGTCACCGACATCGTCGAGAAGGAGATGTACACCTTCGAGGACCGTAACGGCGACAGCCTGACCCTGCGTCCCGAGGGCACGGCGAGCTGCGTGCGCGCGGCCATGGAACAGGGCCTTTTGCACAACCAGACGCAGCGACTGTGGTACCAGGGCCCGATGTTCCGCCACGAGCGTCCCCAGAAGGGCCGCTATCGGCAGTTCCACCAGGTCGGCATCGAGACCTATGGCCTAGAAGGCCCGGACATCGACGCCGAGGTCATCCTGCTGTCGGCGCGGTTGTGGAAGCAGCTCGGCCTCGACAAGCACGTCACCCTGGAACTGAACTCGCTGGGCTCCATTGATGCCCGCGCCGCCTACCGCGACCTGCTGGTGGCCTACTTCGAGAAGCACCTGGAGGTCCTCGACGAGGACTCCCAACGTCGCCTCTCAAGCAACCCGATGCGCATCCTGGATTCCAAGAACCCGGCGATGGTTGATGTCATCGAAGGCGCGCCCAAGCTGATGGATCACCTCGACGAGGAATCCCGCACGCACTTCGAAGAGCTGACCGCGATCCTCGATGCCGCCGGCATCGATTATGTGATCAACCCGCGCCTGGTGCGCGGCCTCGACTACTATTCGCGTACCGTCTTCGAGTGGACCACCACCGCGCTTGGCAGCCAGGGCACCGTCTGTGCCGGCGGCCGCTACGATGGCCTGGTCGAACAGCTGGGCGGCAAGCCGACCCCGGCGGTCGGCTTTGCCATGGGCGTCGAGCGGCTGATCCTGCTGCTCGAGACCCTCGAACTGGTGCCCGATGAGGCCCGCCCGCCGCTGGATGTCTACCTGCTCGGCATGGACGCAGCGGCCACCCGCAGCGCCCTGCTGCTGGGCGAGACGCTGCGCGGCGCACTGCCCGAACTGCGTGCCCAGGTGCACTGCGGCGGCGGCAGCTTCAAGAGCCAGATCAAGAAGGCCGACAAGAGCGGCGCCCGACTCGCGCTGTTGATCGGCGAGGATGAACTCGCCGAAAATGCCGTGACCGTCAAATTCATGCGCGAGGACCGGGAGCAGCAGCGCCTGTCCCGCGAGACCCTCGCCGAGGTCCTGCCGGCACTGGTCGACCGGCCGCTGGGCCACGCCTAACATCCATGATGCCCACCCCCGCACCGGCTGCCGTTGCGGGGGTCACTGACGCAAGGAGACCGCCCGTGGCGGAGCTGAACACCGAAGAAGAACAGCTAGAGGCCATCAAGCGCTGGTGGAAAGAAAACGGCACCTCGCTGATCGCCGGCGTGGTGATCGCCGCCGCCGGGATCTTCGGCTGGAAGGCCTGGGAGGGCTATCAGGCCAATCAGGCCGAGGCCGCCTCCATGCGCTACCAGCAGCTGCTGACTCTGGCCAGCCAGCCAACGCTTGAAGACGCTGCCCTGACCCAGGCCCGCGAGCAGGTGACCGCGCTCAACGACGAACACGGCGGCAGCCTCTACGCCGACCTGGCCACACTGATCGAGGCACGTCTGGCGGTGGCCGACGGTGATCTGACCGGCGCCCGTGATGCCCTGTCCAGGCTGATCGAGTCGACCGATCGCGGCTATCTCAAGGACCTGGCGCGGCTGCGCCTGGCCCGTCTGCAACTGGCCGACGACGAGGCCGACACCGCGCTTGCCACCCTGGACGCCATCACTAGTGAAGCCCTCGGCGCCCAGCGCATGGAACTGCGTGGCGACGCCCAGCTGTCGCTCGGCAACCGGGAAAATGCCCGCGAGGCCTATCGCGAAGCCCTGGCCACCGCCGAAGCCAGCGGTCAGCCGCTGTTCGGCACACAGCTCAAGCTCGACAACCTCGGTGCAGAGGAAGCCACGCTATGAAATCGACTCTGGTGATCGCGTTGGCATCACTTAGCCTACTCGCCGGCTGTGCCGGTCAGGTCGAACCCGAGACGCCGCCCAAGGAACTCACCAGCTTCACCGAGAGTGTGACGCTGGACGGCCTCTGGTCCGTGCAGGTCGGCGACGGCCTTGGCGAGGCGCGCTATCCAATCAGCCCGTCCCTGGACGGCGACACCCTGTTCGCCGCCGATGCCGAAGGCGAACTGATGGCGATCGACGCCGAGAACGGCGAACGGCGCTGGACGGTCGAGCTCGACAATCCCGTCTCCAGCGGCCTGACCGCCGTGGCCGAGCGGCTCTATCTGGGCACCCGCAACGGCGAAGTGCTGGCCATCGACCAGGCCGACGGCAAGGTGCTGTGGCGCTCTCGCGTGCCCAGCGAAGTGCTGGCCGCCCCCCAGCCCAACCAGCGGCTGCTCGTTGTACAGAGCGTCGATGGCAGCGTCACTGCGCTTGAGCGCGACAGCGGCGCCGAGCAGTGGGTCTATACCACCAGTGCCCCCGCCTTGACCCTGCGCGGCACCGGCACGCCGAGGGTCATCGAGCCGGTGACCTTCGCCGGCTTCGCCAACGGCCGCATCGCCACCATCGACAACCGCAGCGGCCAGGCCCTCTGGGAGCAGCGCATCGCCGTGCCCAAGGGCCGCAGCGAAGTGGATCGCCTGATCGACCTCGACGGCGAGCCGCTGCTGACCCGCGATGGCCGCCTCTACCTGACCAGCTACCACGGCCGCCTGGTGGCCATGGAAGCCCAGAGCGGCGAGACCCTGTGGGAGCGCGACATCTCGAGCTACCTGTCACCGCTGCTGGTCGGCGAGACCCTCTACGTCATCGACGACGCCAGCCATGTGCTGGCGCTGGACGCCCTGTCCGGCCAAATCAAATGGCGCAGCAACGCCCTCGAAGGTCGCCAGCTGACTGCCCCGGCCTTTGCCGACGGCAAGCTGGTGCTCGGCGATTTCGAAGGCTATTTGCACCTGCTCGATGCCACCGACGGCCGCCTGGCCGGTCGCGAGCACATCGATAGCTCGGGCATCAGCCTGCGCCCCCTCACTGACGGTCGGCGCATTCATGCGCTGGCCAACGACGGGCGCCTAGAGGCGCTGGAGATCCGCGAACTACCATGAATCCTGTCATCGCCCTGGTCGGCCGACCCAATGTCGGCAAGTCCACGCTCTTCAACCGCCTGACCCGTTCGCGGGACGCCCTGGTGGCCGACTTCCCGGGCCTCACCCGTGACCGCAAGTACGGCAACGGGGCACTCGGCGACAAGACCTACACGGTGATCGATACCGGCGGCATCAGTGGCGACGAGCAAGGCATCGACGCCGCCATGGCCGAACAGTCGCTACTGGCCATCGACGAGGCCGACATCGTGCTGTTCATGGTCGACGGTCGCGCCGGCCTGAACGTCGCCGACGAGGCCATCGCCAACCACCTGCGCGTCAACCAGAAGAAGACCTGGCTAGTCGTCAACAAGACCGACGGCCTGGACGAAGACACCGCGTCCGGTGACTTCTGGGGACTGGGCATCGGCGACCCGCGCCCGATCGCCGCGGCCCACGGCCGCAACGTCACCTCGCTGATCGAGGAAGTGCTCGAGCCCTTCCCCGAGCGTGAAGCCAACGCCGCGCCGCCGGACCTGAGCAACGGGATTCGCATCGGCGTGATCGGCCGGCCCAACGTCGGCAAGTCGACCCTGGTCAATCGCCTGCTCGGCGAAGACCGGGTGGTGGTCTTCGACGAGGCGGGCACCACCCGCGACGCCATTGAGATCCCCTTCGAGCGCCGCGGCAAGCCCTATGTGCTGGTCGACACTGCCGGGGTTCGTCGGCGCAAGAACGTCACGGAAATCGCCGAGAAGTTCTCGATCATCAAGACGCTGGACGCCATCAAGGAGTGCCATGTCGCGATCATGGTGCTGGACGCGCGCTCAGGCCTGGTCGAGCAGGACCTGCACCTGCTCGACTATGTGCTGAGTTCTGGGCGTGCCCTGGTGCTGGCAGTCAACAAGTGGGACGGCCTGGAGGCCGAAGCCAAGGACAAGATGCGCGCCGCCATCAAGCGCCGCCTGGGCTTCGCCGACTACGCCGAGATGCACTTCATTTCGGCGCTGCACGGCACCGCGGTGGGCGATCTCTATCCGTCCATCGACCGCGCCTTTGCCTCTGCCAACAGCCACTGGTCGACCAACCGCCTGACCAACATCCTGCAGGATGCGGTCACCGAGCATCAGCCGCCGCTGGTCCATGGCCGCCGCATCAAGCTGCGCATGGCGCACCAGGGCGGCAGCAACCCGCCGATCATCGTCGTGCACGGCAACCAGACCGAAGCGCTGCCGGAAGCCTACAAACGCTTCCTGACCAACACCTTCCGCAAGGTACTCAAGGTGCGCGGCACGCCGATCCGCTTCGAGTTCCGCTCCGGCAAGAACCCGTATGACAGCATGGCCGGCGCCGGCGACCGCGAGAAGGCCAAGAAGCGCGAGCTGGGCCGGACCAAGGAAGCCCGCAAGAACCGCCGCTAGGCTGGCTCACGAGAGCCTTCAGAAGCACCTGGCGCATCACAAGCCCCCGTCGGACTCGCTCCGGCGGGGGCTGTGTTTTTAAAGACGACGTGTGAATAGCGCTTGTGAATAGGGCTTGTAAAGACCGGTTGTGCAGCAGCACTCGACCCAGGGCTTTCAGCCAGGTTCAGGCTTCTGCCTGCAGACGCCGGCTACCGATCCACTGGCAGGCGAACTGCCAGGCGATGCGCCCGCTGCGTCCGCCGCGCAGGGTGGCGAAGCGCACGGCCTCGGCGCGGGCATCGGGCGACCAGTCCTCGGCGGCGCCGAGATGGGCGACCCAGTGCTGGCAGGTCTCCAGGTAGGCGTCCTGGCTGAAGGGATGGAAGGCCAGCCAGAGGCCGAAACGGTCCGACAGCGAGATTTTCTCCTCGACGGCATCGCCATGATGCAGCTCATCGTCCACCACGCGGGTTGCCTGATTGTCGCTCATGGATTCCGGCAGCAGATGGCGACGGTTAGAGGTGGCGTAGAGCAGCACATTCTCGGGTGGGCCGGTGATAGCGCCGTCGAGCACGCTCTTCAGGGCCTTGTAGGCATCGTCGTGGCCCTCGAAAGACAGATCGTCGCAATACACCACGAAACGATGCGGCTCGTTGCGCAGCAGAGCCACCAGGCTCGGCAGACCCGCCAGATCGTGCCGGTCCACCTGCACCAGGCGTAGCCCTTCAGGGGCCAGGCCATTGAGCAGGGCCCGAACCAGCGATGACTTGCCACTGCCTCGGGCGCCCCACAGCAGGGCATGGTTGGCGGGGTAGCCGCGCAGGAAGGCGCGGGTATTGTCGATCAGCGCGCGCTTCTGTCGCTCGATGCCCAGCAGGTCATCCAGGCCAAGCGCGTCTCGGGGCGGAACCGGCATCAACTGCCCACCCAGGGCATGACGCTGCCATAGGGCGGCGATGTCATGTTGCCAGTCGATCTCGACCGAGACAGGCGGCAGCCATGGCTCCACCCGTTCCATCATTTCCAGCAGGCGCCGGGCCAGGGCGTCATCCATGCAGTATCTCCTTGGTTGCAGACGTCGCGGTTTTACCGCACTGGCGATCGGAGTATCTTGTGGCAAACTGTGATATGCCGTCCAGCGAACCTTTCGCTGCCGGCCCAAGGAGGATGTGACAATGCGTTGGATACAAGGAATGGCCGTGGGCGCCCTGAGTCTGGCCCTGGCGGCCTGCTCGAGTTCACCCACCGGGCGGCAACAGCTGACGCTGGTGTCCGACCAGCAGCTCAACCAGATGGGCGCGCAAACCTTCGAGCAGTACCAGCAGGAGCTGCCGACGGTGGGCGGCGCCACCCTGAACTATGTGCAGTGCGTGTCGAATGCCATCGTCGCCGAACTGCCGTCTTCGAACCTGGCGCCCAGCTGGCAGGTCAAGGTCTTCGATGATCCCTCGGCCAACGCCTTCGCCTTGCCCGGCGGCTATATCGGCGTCAACACCGGCCTGCTCGAGATCGCCAGCAACCAGGACCAGCTGGCCGCGGTGATCGGCCACGAGGTCTCCCACGTCCTGGCACGCCATGCCAACGAACGCGTGTCGACCCAGCAGGCCACCCAGCTCGGCCTGTCGGTGATCCAGAGCGCCGCCGGCATCCAAGGGCCCCAGGGCGACGCCATAATGGGCGCTCTCGGCGCTGGGGCTCAATACGGCATCATGCTGCCCTTCTCTCGCAGCCACGAAAGCGAGGCGGATACGCTGGGCATTCAGCTGATGGCCGATGCCGGCTTCGACCCCCGCGCCAGCGTGACCCTGTGGGAGAAGATGAGCCAGGCGGGCGGCGGCCAGCCACCGGTGTGGATGTCCACGCACCCCAGCAACAATCAGCGTATCAGCGGCCTCGAGGCCAGCATGAACGAGGCCCTGCCTCGCTACCAGCAGGCGCGCCAGTCAGGCAAGACGCCCAACTGTAGCCGTTCCTAGATGACCCGCCGGCACCTGATTCGCGCAGGCATGGCCCTGCTGATTCTGCCGATCGTAGTGCTGCTTGGGATCTACTTTCTGGAACTCGGCGACGTGCGCGGCTGTATGCTCGACGGCGGCCATTGGGACTATCTTGACGGGGTCTGTCGCGACACGCCTCAGCCCTTCGTACCCTGGCTCGTCCGTGCGCCCTGGCTGGTGAATGGCGGCCTCGCGCTGTCGGTGCTGGGACTGGGCATGACCATGGCGGGGCTGTATATCAAGAAACGCTGAAGGCGCTACTTCAAGCACCGCTGAGGCGAGCGTTGCGCTCTCTGAGTGGCCCTATTTAATTCGCCCTGCCTAAGCGGCCTTTCGCCTGCCCAAGCAAAAGCCCGCCGGTCTGATGACCGGCGGGCTTTTGCTTGGTGGACTTTTGCTTGATGTGCTGGGGCCAACGCTAGGGTCTGATGCTTAGCCCCGAGGCTTGGGTTTGAAAAGAGGAGCTGAAGAGAGGGGTTGAAGAAAAGCCCTAGCCGTTGGCGGTAAGTGCCTGGCGCAGCATCTCGCGCACCGGCGCCGTATCGGGACGGCGGTTACGCCACTGATAGAAAGACTCGGCGGCCTGCTCGACGAGCATTCCCAGGCCATCCACGCCGCGGGCGCCGCGCTCGGATGCCCAGGCCAGGAAGACCGTGGGCTTGGCGCCGTACATCATGTCGTAGGCGGTGGCGCCGGGGGCGAACAGATCGTCAGGTAGCGGCGGCAGGTCGCCGCCAAGGCTCGCGCTGGTGCCATTGATCACCACATCGAAGGGCCCCGTCACGGCGTCGAAGCCACCGCCATGCAGGCGGGTCTGGCCGTCATTCAGCGCGGCAAAGTCCGTGGCCAGGCCACTCGCCTTCTCGGCGGTGCGGTTGGCGATCATCACCTCGGCGGGCCCTTCAGCCAGCAGCGGCTCGATCACCCCTCGCACCGCGCCGCCGGCGCCCAGCACCAGCACCCGGGCGCCGGCAAGCGTGACGCCGTGGTGCTGAAGGTCCCGCACCAGGCCAATCCCGTCGGTAGTGTCGCCAAAGGTGCGCCCATCCTTGCCGAGTACCAGGGTGTTCACTGCCCCGGCTCGTCGGGCACGGGGGCTCAGTACCTCGCAGAGGCGAAAGGCCTCTTCCTTGAAGGGTACGGTGACGTTGGCACCACGACCGCCCGCCGCCACGAAGTCGCGCCAGGCGCCGGCGAAGTCGTCCCGGGGCGCTTCGATGGCGGTGTACGTCATGGTATCGCTGCTCTGGGCGGCGAAAGCCGAGTGGATCTGCGGCGACTTGGAATGGCCGATTGGGTGGCCGAACACGCAGTAGCGATCGCTCATGCCTCGCCCTCCTCGGCGCTCGCGGCTTCCTCAGCTTCGGCAAGCCAGTCCCGGGGCCGCAGGTAATCCTGGTAGAGCACTTCTTCAGGGCTGCCCGATTCAGGCGTCCAGCCATAGTGCCAGTGGGCCGCCGGCGGCATCGACATCAGGATCGATTCGGTGCGACCGCCGCTTTGCAGACCGAACAGGGTGCCGCGGTCCCAGACCAGATTGAACTCCACGTAGCGCCCGCGCCGGTAGAGCTGGAAGTTGCGCTCCCGCTCGCCATAGTCGTCGTCGCGACGGCGCTTGACGATCGGCAGGTAGGCGTCGAGAAAGCTGTCGCCCACCGCTCGCTGGAAGGCGAAGCAATCATCGAAGCCCCCCTCGTTGAGATCATCGAAGAAGAGCCCGCCCACTCCGCGGGTCTCATCGCGGTGCTTCAAGTAGAAATACTCATCGCACCAGGTCTTGTAGCGGGTATATACGCCCTCACCGAAGGGCGCGCAGGCGTCCCTGGCCACCCGATGCCAGTGCACCACATCCTCGAACACCGGATAGAAGGGCGTCAGGTCGTAGCCGCCGCCGAACCACCAGACCGGGGCCTCGCCTTCTTTCTCGGCGATGAAGAAGCGCACGTTACCGTGACTAGTCGGCACATGAGGGTTGGTCGGGTGCAGCACCCACGACACGCCGACCGCGTGGAAGCTGCGACCGGCGAGCTCGGGGCGCGCCGCGCTGGCCGAGGCAGGCAGTTCGGCGCCATATACATGGGAGAAGTTGACGCCGCCCTTCTCGAAGACGGCGCCGTTCTCGATTACCCGCGAACGTCCACCGCCACCGGAGGGGCGGTCCCAGGCGTCTTCACGAAAATCGGCGCCGCCGTCCTCGGCGGCCAGTGCCGCGCACAGGCGGTCCTGCAGGTCGAGCAGGTAGGTCTTGACGGCATCGAGATGGGCGTGTGCCACATGGCCTCCAGTCACAGCTTCAAAGTGGGAATAGGGGTCACCGAGGCGGCGATCAAACCTCAAGCGTCGCCGCCCGGTTTTCAGTCTCGCAGCACGCGGCCGCTGACCAGGTCACGGATGGTGCTCGGCTTGGGATGATCGCCTAGCGGCCCATCGAGCACCGCCGCAACGCCGTTACCGAGGGAATCGCGCACGGCCGAGGCCGTCAGCGCCGGCGGCTCGCCGGTCCGGTTGGCAGAGGTCGACACGATCGGGCCGCCATAGGCCTCGCAGAGCCTGGCCACCAGCGGATGATCGCTGACCCTCAGCGCCACGCTCTGGTGGGCGCCGCGCAGCAGGGGATGCGAGCGGCCATTGTCCGGCACCAGCCAGGTGTTGGGGCCGGGCCAGCTCGCCACCAGCGGCGCATGCTGCTCGGCGGGCAGCCCGTCGAGCCAGGGTGCAAGCTGCGCGATGTGGCCCGCGATCAGGATCAGCCCCTTGGCAGGATCGCGCTCCTTGAGGCGCAGCAGCGCCGTCAACGCCCGCTCATTGTCGGGGTCACAGCCAAGGCCCCAGACCGCTTCGGTCGGGTAGGCAATCACGCCACCGGCGTCTAGGGCATCCACTGCGGCCTTAAGCGCGGCGTCGAGGGCGGGAGTGTCGGTCATCGGCGATCCTATGTATCGAAAGAACTGGGCGTCGAAAACATCTGGGCATCGGGAGCAACTGACGCAAAGTCTATCATGTGCGCCCCGCCCGAGGGGCCGCTGAGCTGTTACAGAAGACGCCCGGACAGGCGGACCCAGCCGCCTACCGCCTGGGTGGCCAGCCCCTCGATTTCAAGCTCGAGCAGCCGCCGCTGACAGTGTCCGACATCCTGACCGGTGAGCTCGACCAGAACATCCAGCGGCGTGGGGCGCTCGCTCAGCAACTCGAGCAGCGGATCTTGGGGGCCGGCATCGCTCGCCGCAGGGACATGCGTCACCTGGCGTGTGCGGGCAGGCGCATCAATCGAACCGATAGCCGCTGCCCCGGCCCAGGGCGGCAACTCCTCGAGGATATCCTCGATGCCGGTTACCAGGGTCGCCCCCTGGCGAATCAGCCCCAGACAGCCCCTGGCCTGGGGATTGTGGATCGAGCCCGGCAGGGCAAATACCTCGCGGTTCTGCTCCATGGCAAGCCGGGCGCTGACCAGCGAGCCACTCTTCTCGGCGGCCTCGACCACCAGCACCCCGAGCGACAGCCCGGTGACGATGCGGTTGCGGCGGGGAAAGAAGGCCGGACGAGCCCGAGTGCCTGGCGGGTGCTCCGAGAGCAGCAGCCCGCCCTCGCCCTGCAGGCGGCGATGCAGCGCCTCATGGCGCGGCGGATAGACCACATCGACCCCGCAGCCCAACACCGCCACGCTCGCGCCGCCGGCATCCAGGGCCGCACGCTGGGCGGCACCGTCGATACCCAGTGCCATGCCGCTGACGGTGGCATAGCCCTGGCCCGCCAGGTCGCGACCAAAGGCGGCGGCGCTCTCAAGCCCATCGCGAGTGGGCCGTCGGGAACCGACAATGGCCAGTGCTGGTGGCGTCAGGGCGGCGAGGTCGCCGCAGGCCCACAGCACGGCGGGTGGATCGGGCAGTTCATCGAGCAGTGCAGGCCAACACGAGTGGCCAGGATGCAGAAGGGCGTGATGAACAGAGGCGGCAAGCCAGCCATCGAGGGCGTCCACGGCTGGCGCCAGGGGGCTGCGATCGGGATGGTCGAGCCACAGCCTGAGCGCCGTGGCGGCGGGTCGCGGCAGCAGCGCCAGCCAGCCCTCGGGCCAGCTCTCGAGACATTCCGGCGCGCGTTCGCGCAGGGTCTGAATGCGCCGCGGCCCGAGCCCCGGCAGCAGCGATAGTACCAGCCAGTCCTTGGCCGTCATCACGCCGTCCTCTTTATTTAGATAGCGTCCGCTAATGATTGAGATGATGTCAGCTAACTCTAAAAGTGTCTGTCTCACCTCAATGAATACAGGTCCATCGAATCGGGGGTGTGCACGCGATCACCGACCTCAAGGGTGCGGTTGGCTTGCATGACCAGGCCGTAGCTGACCCGGTCGTAGCTGCGAAAGACCATCACCAGACCGGCATCGACGCCCGGCAGGCGCACCGGCTCTTCGGTTCGGGGGTCGCTGACCAGCTCGCCCTGCTGTTCGATGGCCAGCACATGGCCTGGCTTGACGCCGTCGCGGGTGCCGGCATCCAGCGCCACGACGTGCAGCCGGCCGATGAAACGAACGCCGCCCGGCACGGCGAGGATGCGACCCTCGACCGCTTGTTCAGGCGGGCGAGGCTGAAACTCGCCGGTCAGTTCGAGCTGCTCCAGCGGCATCACCAGATCACCGTCGCGCACCTCCTGGCGGGAAGTGAGCAGCGCAAGCTTGCTGAGTTCACCCTCGCGACTGGACAGGCGGCCCTCGCCGATGCTGATCAGCTCCTGACCGAGGAACGCGCCCTGGCCGTCGCGGTAGACCTCACCGGGCCGGTAGATGCCGTAGCGGCCATCGCGCTTAAGCTCCCCGCGCACAAAAACGCTATCGCCGGCACCGCTGATCAGCCGCTTGTCGCCGCTGGCTACCACATAAGGTTGCTCGGCCAGGTTGAACGAGGCATCGACGATACGATGCCTCGTCAGGAAGTTCTCGACCACCTCAAGAGGAAGCGGCGGGATGGCCTGACGGCGAGGGATGCGCTTCACTTCGGGCGACAGCTTGACCACGTTCTGGCCGCGTTCGAGCCCCAGGCAGGGTCGACCATCACAGTCTCGAATGACGATCACGTCACCCGGATAGATCAGGTGCGGGTTGTCGATCTGCGGATTGACCTGCCAGACCTGCGGCCACTGCCAGGGATGATTCAGAAAGCGCCCGGAAATGTCCCAGAGGGTATCGCCGCGAACCACGGTGTAGCGCTGGGGCGCGTCATCGCGCAGCATCCTTTCCTGAGCATGCACCAGGCCCGCGGCGAGCAGGCCAATAACCAGCACCGCCACGGCCCCTGACCACCTGACGGCGGCATGCGGCTTCTGGTGTTGGTCATGGCCTCGCCCCATACCAATGGCATTGCCCAGTTCCGTCAGGATACGTCTGGACCGCCGCCGTGTTTGCGTCATTTCGTGCTCCCTCATCCTCGGCGCGCGGCCGGGCATCACGTTAGAAGTCGTTGGCGCCATCAGTGTATCCTTGGCGCTGCGCCTCGGCCACGCTCGCCGGGCAGGGACAACGGCTTCGCCGTCTCGCCATCGTCCTTAGACTGACACCTTACCTAGACTGACACCTTACCTGGCCTCGTCATCTTACCGAGACTCGACGCCCCACTTAGGCTCGTCATCGTACCTTGGATACGTACATGGAATACGCACCTGGAATCCTGCATGGAATAGTCGCGTCCTATCGTGACCATAATATGGATAGCGGTTCCGTTCGCCGAGCCCGGCCACTACAATACGAGTAATATCTCAGAATTTTACCTACGGTGATTTCAACGTCATGGCCAAGTTACCCATCCTCGAGTTCCCGGACGAGCGCCTGCGCACTCATGCGGTGGCGGTCGACACCGTCGACGACGACGTTCGTCAGCTGGTCGACGACATGCTGGAGACCATGTATGACGCCCAAGGCATTGGTCTGGCGGCAAGCCAGGTCGATGTGCATCGTCGCGTCATCGTGATGGACGTCAGCGAGAACCGTAACGAGCCCCTGGTGCTGATCAACCCCGAGTACACGCCGATCGGCGATGAGCGCGAGCCGATGCAGGAAGGTTGCCTGTCGATCCCCGAGTACTACGCCGAAGTGCCGCGTGCCCTGCGCGTTCACCTCAAGGCACTGGATCGTGACGGCAGCGCCTACGAGCTCGAAGCCGACGGCCTGCTGGCCCACTGCATTCAGCACGAGTACGACCACCTGGAAGGACGGCTGTTCGTCGATTACCTGTCACCGCTCAAGCGTGACCGGGTGATGAAGAAAATGCAGAAGCGCCATCGTCAGATGCAGCCCGCCTGAGCGCCAGCCCTTCCAGAGTCAGGTCAGATTCTGGCCTGCCGAAGGCCGGCCCCGTCACGCTGACGCGGCCGGCCTTCGTCGTTGTCGGCGGCGTTACGCTATGCTGTCGCCCACCCTGATCGTTTTGACCCAGCAAGGCCTTTCATGACCCGACCCCTGCGCGTGATCTTCGCCGGCACCCCCGACTTCGCCGCGGCCAGCCTCGATGCTCTGCTCGACAGCGACCATCAAGTGGTGGCCGTCTATACCCAGCCCGACCGCCCCGCCGGGCGCGGCCGCAAGCTGACCCCGAGCCCCGTCAAGGCGCGGGCACTGGAGCACGGCCTGCCGGTCCATCAGCCCGTCTCGCTCAAGGACGCCGACGCCCAGGCCGAGCTCGCCGCCATCGACGCCGACATCATGGTGGTGGTGGCCTACGGGCTGCTGCTGCCCCAGGCGGTGCTCGACATACCGCCGATGGGCTGCCTGAACGTGCATGCCTCGCTGCTGCCGCGTTGGCGCGGTGCCGCACCGATCCAGCGCGCTCTCGAGGCCGGCGATACGGAAAGCGGCGTAACCATCATGCAGATGGATGCCGGGCTGGATACCGGCGCCATGCTGCTCGAACGGCGCACGCCGCTGGATGTCACCACCACCGGCGGCGATCTGCATGACCGCCTGGCAGCACTCGGCGGCGAGGCGATCGTGGCGGCACTAAACGCCCTCGCCGGCCCCGGCCTGACCGCCACCCCGCAGCCCGAGGACGGCGTGACCTACGCCGCCAAGCTCTCCAAGGCCGAAGGTGAGCTCGATTTCACCGCCCCGAGCGAGGCCCTGGCCGCCAAGGTGCGCGCCTTCAACCCCTGGCCGGTGGCCTGGACACGGCTCGCCGGCGAGCCGCTGCGGCTGTGGCTGGCCGAACCCGGTCGCGCGGAAGCCAATGACCCTACCGTCGCCCCCGGCACGCTGCTACCCGCCGCTGGCGATGCCCTGCGCGTGGCCTGCGGTGCGGGCGGCGACGAGGTGCTGCGGATCACCCGCGCCCAGTTACCCGGCGGCAAGCCGCTGGCGGCCCGTGATCTGCTCAATGCTCGCGGCGAGCGCTTCGCGCCGGGCATTCACCTTGGCGACACCAACCAGGAGACCTCTTCATGAGTCAGGCCAAGGATAACCGCCGTCAGGACGCCAAGTCCGACCATTCCAAGTCCGACCATTCAAAGCCCAGCGGTGGCAAGCCCAACAATGCCAAGCGCCGACCCGGCAAGGGCAAGAGCCAGCATCAGGCGTCCACCGACGGCCAGGGCGGCCAGGGGCTGCGTGCCGAAGCGGCCCGCGCGCTGGTGCCGATCCTCAATGCCAAGGGGTCACTTTCCGGCCTCGACGACAGCCGCGTGGCGCCCCGCGACCGGGCGCTGTTGCGCGAGATCTGCTACGGCGTCTGCCGGACCCTGCCGCGCCTCGAAGCGCTGGCCGGCGTGTTGCTGAGGAGTCCCTTCAAGGCTCGCGACACCGATATCCAGGCGCTGCTGCTGGTGGGCATCTATCAGCTTCTCTACCTGCGCATTCCGGCCCACGCCGCAGTAGGCGAGACCGCCGGCGCCGCCCGCCTGCTCAACAAGGCCTGGGCGACCCGCGTGCTCAACGGCTGCCTGCGCCGGCTACAGCGCGAGGCAAGCGAGATGCAGGCCAAGGTTGATCGTGACCCGGCGGTCGCCCTGCTGCATCCGGTGTGGTGGCTCAAGGCGTTGCGTCAGGCATGGCCAGACGACTGGCGCGAGATCGCCATCGCCAACAACCAGCCGGGGCCGATGACGCTGCGGGTCAACCGGCGCCGTTCCAGTCAGGAAACCTACCTGGAGCGCTTGCGCGAGACCGATATCGAAGCGCGGCCCTGCCAGCACGCCCCGGATGGCCTGACCCTCGACGCTCCCTGCGACGTCAGCGCCCTGCCAGGCTTCACAGAGGGCGAGGTGAGCGTCCAGGACGAGGCCGCCCAGCTCGCCGTGGAGCTGCTCGGCCCGGCCCTGGCGCCGCGTCCCGGTGCCCGCGTACTGGACGCCTGCTGTGCGCCCGGCGGCAAGACCGCTCACCTGCTCGAAGCCTTCGATATCTCGCTTCGCGCCCTGGACAGCAGCGCCGAGCGCCTGCACCGGGTCGATGCCACCCTGGAGCGCCTAGGCCTCACGGCACAGGTCAGCGCCGCCGATGCCAGCGAGCAGGACTGGTGGGACGGCATCCCCTATGATGCCATTCTGCTCGATGCGCCCTGCTCCGGCAGCGGCGTGATCCGCCGTCACCCCGACATCAAGCGGCTGCGCCGGCCCGAGGATATCGGCCAGCTGGCGGCCCTGCAGGCGAGGCTGCTCGACAATCTGTGGCAGACCCTGGCCCCCGGCGGCACCCTGGTGTACGCCACTTGTTCGGTGCTGCCCGAGGAGAATGCCGAGCAGATCGCCGCCTTCCTTGAGCGCACGCCGGATGCCGTGGTCGACACGCCAGCGGACCTGCCCTGGGGACGTGCGGCGGGCGCCGGGCGCCAGCTGTTGCCGCGCGAGCACGGCCACGACGGCTTCTTCTATGCCCGGCTGACCCGTCAGGCCTAGGCACGTCAGGAATAGACACGTCAGGAATAGGCACGTCAGGAATAGGCACGTCAGGAATAGGCACGTCAGGAATAGACTCCGCCAGAAACAGGACCCGGCAAGGCAAGGGACGGGGGCAGAACCGCAAGCCGACCAGCCCTGCGGCTTGCGGGCGAGCCTCGCTTGATGCCTATACTGGCGACAGAGCCCCGGCGCTGGCCGGGGCCGCTTCCACGGCAAAGGAGTGACCCATGTCCCACGTCTACAAGCATATCGAACTGACCGGTTCATCCACCGAGAGCATCGAGGATGCAGTGAACCAGGCCATCGAGCGTGCCAGCCAGAGCCTACACGGCATGCGCTGGTTCGAGGTGGTCGAGACCCGCGGCCACATCGAAGACGGCCGCGTCGCCCACTGGCAGGTCACCGTCAAGGTCGGTTTCACGCTCGAATAAGCCGTCGGGCACACCCGCTAGAACATCTGCGAGTAAGCCACTGCGCCAACGCCGGAGCACTTCTGCCCCGGCCTGGCGACAGGCCGTTCCCCGAGGCCACCCAGCCTCACCCTGTCGCCCGCCCGGCGAGTGGTTTATGCTAGCCACCGCCTGCCGACGCCCCTCTCAGGCCGTCGGCCCATCAGCCTGCGGACACTTTCATGAAGATCATCATTCTAGGTGCTGGCCAGGTCGGCGGTACCCTGGCCGAACACCTGGCCCATGAAGAAAACGACATTACCGTGGTAGATACCGACGGCGAGCGCCTGCGCGAGCTGCATAGCCGTCTGGATATTCGCACGGTGTCAGGCGCCGCCTCCTATCCGATGGTGCTGCGCCAGGCGGGCTGCGAAGACGCCGACATGCTGATCGCGGTGACCAACTCGGACGAAGTCAACATGATCGCCTGTCAGGTGGCACATACCCTGTTTCGTACCCCGACCAAGATCGCTCGGGTGCGGGCGACGGCCTACCTGACGCGCAAGGGCCTGTTCGCCCACGATGCCGTGCCCATCGACGTGCTGATCAGTCCCGAGCAGGTGGTGACCGACCACATCCGCCGGCTGATCGATTATCCCGGTGCCCTGCAGGTGCTGGAATTCGCTAACGGCATGGTGCAACTGGTCGCGGTCAAGGCCTTCTACGGCGGTCCGCTGGTCGGTCAGGAACTCGGCTTCCTGCGTCGCCACATGCCCAAGGTGGATACTCGGGTAGCGGCCATCTATCGCCGCAACCGGCCGATCATTCCTCGCGGCGACACCGTCATCGAGGCCGATGACGAGGTGTTCTTCATCGCCGCCCGCCGCGACATACGCTCGGTGATGAGCGAGCTGCGCCGCCTCGATCGTGACTTCCGCCGGGTGGTGATCGCCGGCGGCGGCCATATCGGCGAACGTCTGGCCGAAACCCTCGAGCACAGTCACCAGGTCAAGATCATCGAGCATAGCCTCGAGCGCTGCACGACACTGTCCGAGCGTCTCGATCGCACGGTGGTGCTGCACGGCAGCGCCACCAGCAAGCGGCTGCTGCTCGAGGAAAACATCGAGGACTGCGATATCTTCTGCGCGCTGACCAACGATGACGAGGTCAACATCATGTCGTCGATGCTGGCCAAGCGGCTGGGCGCCAAGAAGGTACTGACCCTGATCAACAACGCTGCCTACGTCGACCTGGTGCAGGGCGGCGAGATCGATATCGCTATCTCGCCCCAGCAGGCCACCATTGGCGGTCTGCTGACCCACGTGCGCCGCGGTGATATCGTCAACGTCCACTCGCTGCGCCGCGGTGCCGCCGAGGCCATCGAGGCGATCGCCCACGGCGACGTCCACTCCTCGAAGGTGGTGGGTCGGACCATCGACCATATCGACCTGCCCAGCGGCACCACCATTGGCGCCATCGTGCGCGGCAAGGAAGTACTGATCGCCCACGACGACGTGGTAGTAGAATCCGGCGACCATGTGATCCTGTTCGTGATCGACAAACGCCGTATCCGTGACGTGGAGCGCTTGTTCCAGGTCGGTCTGACCTTCTTCTGATGGGGGATGGCCCCGTGCATGCCATCACCCCCTCGTTTCCAATGACAAGGACGGTCGCGCCATGAGCCTGCGCATGATCCTGCGCATTCTGGGGCTGTTGCTGATGCTGTTCAGCCTGACCCTGCTGCCCCCGATCCTGATCTCGCTGCTCTACGCCGACGGCGTCTGGAGCAGCTTTATCATCGCCATGGTCATCACCGTGGCCACCGGTGCGCTGCTGTACTGGCCCAATCGCAACGCCCGCAAGGAGCTGCGCACCCGCGACGGTTTCTTGATCGCGGCGCTGTTCTGGACCGTGCTTGGCCTCTTCGGTGCGCTTCCGCTGATGCTGGACGGCGCCCAGGCGCTCTCGCCGACCGACGCGGTCTTCGAGTCGTTCTCGGGGCTGACCACCACCGGCGCCACCGTGATCACCGGCATCGACTTCCTGCCCGAGGGCATCCGCTACTATCGCCAGCAGCTGCAGTGGCTCGGCGGCATGGGGATCGTGGTCCTGGCGGTCGCCATCCTGCCGACGCTCGGCATCGGCGGCATGCAGCTTTACCGTACCGAGATTCCGGGGCCGCTGAAGGACTCCAAGCTGACCCCCAGGATCACCGAGACCGCCAAGGCACTCTGGTACATCTACGCCACCCTGACCCTGACCTGCTTTGCCGCCTATTGGCTCGCTGGCATGAACTGGTTCGACGCCCTGGGCCACAGCTTTTCCACGGTGGCGATCGGCGGTTTCTCGACCTATGACACCAGCATCGGCCATTTCGATAGCGCCATGATCGAGATGATCTGCATCCTGTTCATGATCATCTCGGCGATGAGCTACAGCCTGCACTTCGCCGCCTGGCGCGAGAAGCGCCTGTCTCAGTACCTGGCCGATCCAGAAGCCCGCTTTCTGCTGCTGTTCCTGCTGGGTCTGACCGTAATCACGGTGGCCTCGCTGTGGCTGACCGGCACCTACACCGACATCCTCGGCCTACGCCACGGCCTCTTCGAGGCCGTCTCGGTCGCCACCACCGCCGGCTTCGGCGTCGCAGACTTCTCCGTCTGGCCCGGCGCCCTGCCCTTCCTGCTGTTCGTCGCCGCCTTCGTCGGCGGCTGTTCCGGCTCGACCGGCGGCGGCATCAAGGTCATCCGCATCATCCTGATCCTGAAACAGGGCATGCGTGAGGTGCTGCGCCTGATCCACCCCAATGCGGTGATCGCGGTCAAGATCGGCAAGGTCAGCGTGCCGGACAGCATCGCCCAGGCGGTGTGGGGCTTCTTCTCGGTCTATGTGCTGCTGTTCTTCCTGATGCTGATCGGCGTGATGGCCACCGGCCTCGACCAGGTCACGGCCTGGTCAGCGGTAGCGGCAACCATCAACAACCTGGGCCCCGGGCTTGGTGAGGTGGCAAGCCACTACGGCGACATGCCGGACGCCGCCAAGTGGATCCTGGTGGTGGCGATGCTGCTCGGCCGCCTGGAAATTTTCACCGTGCTGGTGCTCTTCACGCCGGCCTTCTGGCGCCGCTAGCTGGGCCGGCCGCCCTGCGGGGCGGGTTTGGCCTGGCCGCCGGCATCATGGATAATCTTTTTCTCTTAACCGTCTAGCGAGCGTCCATGACCGAATCTCAGGACATCACCACTGCCGCGCCTCAGGCGACAGGCCAGGGCCCGCGCCGGGTGATCGTGCGCGGCGATACCCGCTACACCCTGCTCGGCACCGCCCATGTCTCTGCCGAGAGCGCCGACGAGGTCCGCGAGCTGATCCGCTCCGGCGAGTTCGACGCCGTCGCTATCGAGCTGTGTGCGTCGCGCCACCAGAGCTTGGTCGAGCCCGATGCCCTGGCCAATCAGGATCTGTTTCAGATCTTCCGCCAGGGCAAGGCCGGCATGGTCGCCGCCAGTCTGGCACTGGGCGCCTTCCAGCAGCGTGTCGCCGAGCAGTCGGGCATCGAGCCTGGCGCCGAGATGCGCGCGGCCCTCGAGGAAACCGACGGCGCCGGCCTGCCGCTGCTGCTGATCGATCGCGAGGTGGGGGTGACGCTCAAGCGCATCTACGCCAACGTGCCCTGGTGGCAGCGCTTCGGGCTGTTTTCGGGGCTGCTGGGCAGCGTGGTGTCGCGTCAGGAAGTCTCCGCCGCCGACATCGAGCGTCTCAAGGAAGGCGACGTGCTGGAATCCACCTTCAACGAGTTCGCCGAACAGTCCGAGAGCCTCTATGCTCCGCTGATCCGTGAGCGCGACCGCTACATGGCGCTGAGTCTCGAGGAGCAGGCGCCTGCGCATTACCGCAACGTGCTGGTGATCATCGGCGCAGGCCACCTCAAGGGGATGGCCGAGCATCTTGAGGGAGAGCTGCCGGCCGCCCCGCGGGCCGAGCGCGAGACCCTGGAACACACTCCGTCGCGCTCGAAGATCTGGAAACTGCTGCCCTGGGCCATCACGCTACTGGTGCTGACCGGCTTCGCGGTGGGCTTCTCCAAGGACACGGGCCTTGGCTGGCAGCTGGTCGGCGAGTGGTTCCTGATCAACGGCATCCTCTCCGGGCTGGGGGCCGCCATCGCGCTGGGGCACCCCGTCACGGTGATCGCCACCTTCTTCGCCGCTCCGCTGACCTCCCTCAACCCCACCATCGGCGCCGGTTTCGTGGCCGCCGGGGTCGAACTCGCCATGCGCAAGCCCAAGGTGCGCGACTTCTCGACCCTGCGCCATGACGTTGCCAGCCCCAAAGGCTGGTGGAAGAACCGCGTTTCCCGCACCCTGCTGGTGTTCCTGCTCTCCACGCTGGGCTCCGCCGCCGGCACCTGGATCGCCGGCCTGCGCATCGCCGGACAACTGATGGGCTGATTCGTCCGGCTTGTCTCGTGGGCACTTTCCTCAAGGGCTATTACCTCAAAAGCTCAAATGGCAAGAAAGCTACGTCTTGTTACAGCGGCCAGCCATAGCGCTGGCCGCTGGCAGTATAAGCCCCGAAAAGTCCACATCATCGACTCAGCGCTCGCTGCAAGGTCCCACTCATTGCCGGCCGGAATGGGTACTGATCATGCACATACCTCAAAAATTGTTACGCAACGTAAGTCTTCCATCCGTCACCAGAACTGCTTATTGTCCATGTAGAACGCTACTGATCCGCGGAAATGGCATTCAAGTCAGCGGCCAATGCTGCCGATACAATAACAAAAAGAAACACAGGCGCCTCCAGTACATCAGGCGACGAAAAAGATGAAAGCAGCGTTCCGCAGGGGCGGCCGTCATGCCAACCATTTGACGCGATAGCTGCGCACCGCCAGAAGGCCTGACGCGATGCCACATAAGCTCTATGAGCCTCAACACCTCTACTCTCTTCCGCGCTGGCGCTACATGTCCTGGCTACTCTGCGACAGCCGCCTGCCCGAAAGCATCCAGCGGCGGTTGCTGTCGGGGCCCAGTATCCAGTCAGCTGCCTTGTGGTCGGGGACTTTCTCCACGCTGATGATGGCGTGCATCGGCCTCTATCGTCATCCAATCCCCCTGTTCTGGCTGTGGTTTGTGGCAACGCTTTTGCTATCGGTGTATCGCGCCTGGCTTCATTACTACGCCAAGCGGCAATGCCACCAGCAGCATGTCGCCACACCTACCGACCGGATTCATCTGGCCAGTCTGCTGTGGAGCGCCACAACCGGCCTTGGCACCGCGCTATGTCTGCTCAGCGGCGATGTAGTGCTGCAGGTGTTGGCCATCCCCTCCATGGTCGCACTGGCAACCGCCACGGCCAGTTTCGCCCATGGCACCCCGCGCTATGCCATGCTGCAGATCCTGCTGCTGGACCTGCCGCTGAAGCTCGCCGTTCCCTTCCAGCCCGAGCTCTGGCTCTGGGTGTTCCTGGTACAGGCCCCGTTCTTCTGGGTGGCGCTACACCTGATGGTGCATTCCCTCAATGACACCTCGACGCAGGCTCTTCTCGGCGAATATCAAAGCCGCCGCCTGGCACGCCTGGACCCGCTGACCGAATTGCTGAATCGTGACGGCTGGTTTCGTGAGGCACTGGCGATTCGAAGTGCTGGCCGTGACGCGCTCCCGGTCAGCCTGCTCTACGCAGACCTCGACGGCTTCAAGGGCATCAACGATAGCTTTGGGCATCGTGCGGGCGATGACCTGCTGCGCTATATCGCCAACGAGATGAGTCACACACTGCGCCGTCACGACATCCTGGCGCGATGGGGCGGCGATGAATTCGTGGCCCTGCTGCCAGGCACCAACCCTAATACCAGCCGTTTGATCGCTCAGCGGCTGATCGATTCCGTCGCCGATCTCAGCCAGCAATATCCAGGCGTAGGACTAAGCGTCGGCGTGGTCCATTGCGCAGACTGGCGCGGCACCGACCGAGAACGCCTCGAGAGCTTGATCGCACAAGCGGACCACGCTCTGTACCGGGCCAAACAGCGCGGCAAGGGATGTTTTCAGGAAATCACTGCCTCGACATGAGCTCAGTCCCGGTGCGGTGTTGTCGCGGGCGTCGCTAGGCACGGCGCGCCAGCAACCTCTCCATGGCCGGCGTCGGCGCCTCCAGACGACGATGCCGCCGGCTGGCTCCGTAGCTGTCGTTGAAGGCATCGAAGTAATCATCCAGCACCTGGCCCGCATCTCCGTCGCCGGCCTGTCGGAGAAGCTCGACAGCCACCTCAGCGGTGCACAGGTGCGCCTTGGAGGCAGGCTTGCGCAGCCGATAGCGGGTCTCGCGCTCGGTGGCAAGCGGCAGCACCGGCAAGCCGTCTAGATAGGGGCTGCGACGAAAGATGCGTCTTGCCTGGCGCCAGGTGCCGTCGAGGATGATGAACACCGGAATCCTGGCGCCCGTCCCTGTGGCGGGATCTTTAGCATCATGCACCGCCTCCATGCCCACCACCCGGTCGGCGTAGTCCGGCTGATCGTCGGGGAAGATCACAAAGGGCGCGAATCGCTCATCGGCGAGCAGTTCGAGCAGCTGCTCGTCCGGTGCCGTGCGATACCAGGTAAAGACCTCGGTGCTCGGCAGCACGTCGGCGATCAACCGCCCGGTGTTGGTCGGTTTCAGGTGCTCAAGCGAATGGGTAATCAACCAGAAGCGCGTCAGGCTCTCGGCTTGCACCCGATAGGGGCAGAGACAGTTCAGCGCCGGCAAACGGCAGATATCACAGCGTGTCACGGTGCTGCCCCGAGCCTTGAACTCACGCCGCGCTGGGCGAGCCGGATCGGCGTCAGGCTCGTCAGTAGAGCCCTCAGCAGCCCCGGCAGTAGAGCCCTCAGCAGCCCCGGTAAAAGAGCCATCCGAAGCCCCAGTAGCGGGATCTTGGTAAGGCTCAGTAGCGAGAGGCTCGGTAGCGGGAGGATCAGAGAATCCGTCGGCCGTGTCGGCCTCTGGCGTATCGTCGGTGGACGGGCCGGCGGTCTCGCCCGCCGGCTCGGTAATGTCATTCATGGCGTAATCGGGCTCGGGCGCTGTCGCTGGGTAGGCCGCGCATTCTAGCATGCGCGGCCTGACCCTGACGCCGCCCCTTGCCTAGCGGGACGCGGTGGCCGGCGTTGGCTGGCCAACCGGGCGCCGCTTCCAGTAGCCGGCCAGCAGCGAGCCGGACACGTTGTGCCACACCGAGAACAGCGCGCCGGGAAGCGCCGCGCTTGCCGAGAAGAACTGGCTGGCCAGGGCTACCGCGAGCCCGGAATTCTGCATGCCCACCTCGATGGCCACGGTGCGAGCGATGCGCTCCTCGAAGCCCACCAGCCGCGCCAGCCCATAGCCACCGGCCAGGCCGATGCCGTTGTGCAGCACCACCGCCAACGCCACCAGCGGCCCCAGGGTCAGCAGACGGTCGGCGTTAAGGCCCACCACGATGGCGATGATCAACACGATGGCGGCCATGGCCAGCGTCGCCAGCATGGGCTCGACCCGGCGGACCCGGTCGCCAAGCAGGTGGTGCACCACCACGCCCAGGGCGATCGGTGCAATGACCAGCTGAGCGATGCTCATGAACATTCCGGCAACCGGCACGGCGATGCTCTCACCGACCAGCAGCCAGGTCAGCAGCGGCGTTGCCGCCACCGAGACCAGGGTGGAGGCCAGCGTCATCGACACCGACAGCGCCACATGGCCACCGGCCAACCAGGCGATGACGTTGGAAGCGGTACCGCCAGCAGTGGCGCCAACCAGCACCATGCCGGTGGTCAGGGCCGGATCGAGCCCCAGCAGCTTTGAGACAAGGAGCGCTGCCAGCGGCATCAGCGTGAACTGCAGCACAATGCCCACCGCCACCGGCTTCGGGGCGCGCACCACGCCGAGGAAATCCTGGCGCGACAGGGTCAGGCCCATGGCAAACATGATCAGCGCCAGCAGCAGCTTGATCTGGCCGGCAAGTCCGGTAAACCAGTCCGGCTGCCAGGCGGCGCACAAGGCAAAGAGGATCGCCCACACGGGAAAGAGGCGATTGAGGCGTTCGAAGGCGTGCATGAGGTGTCCTAAGCGTTGCGTGATGAGAAAAAACCAGGCGGATGCCCGGCCGTCAGGCCGTTGAGACGGCTCTTGATATCCCGGCTGAGATGCACTCTTCACATCTACAGCGAAGCGGGACGCCCATCATGCCGTATGCGCGCTAACGAATGAAGGCGCGCCCCGGCATTCGGGGCGCGCCTTCTTTATGGGCCTTGGAAAATGGCCTGGTCTAGAACGCCGCTTACTCGCCAGCGGCAGCCGCCGGATCATGGCTGTAATTCACCGGCAGCCACTCATAGCCGTCGCCATCGGCACGCAAGTGGCCAATACCGGGAAAGGACAAGTGCGCGCCGGCGACCCAGTCACCTTCTTCAGCGACGGTGGCGAACACTGCCTTGCGCTCTTCGCGGGCCTGATCAGGGGCACTGTCGAAATCGATGGTGACGTCGGGGTTCGGGAACTGCACCGCAGCGGCATGCATGGTGTCGCCCCACAGCACCAGAGTCTCGCCGTTGCTTTCGACACGATAGGTGCTGTGTCCCGGCGTATGGCCGGGGTGCTCCTGCGCATAGATGCCCGGCATCAGCTCGGTATCGCCATCGAAGGCCTCAAAGGCGCCCGCCTCGACGTAAGGGTTCAGCGATGCCATGGCCCCCTGGAAGAAGCCCTTCTGGCCTTCCGGCGCGGCCTCGAGCTGGGCGGGGTCGAGCCAGAAGTCGATGTCGTCCTGGTCGGCGTGCAGGGTGGCATTGGGGAACATCCGCGACTCGCCATCCATCAGCCCGCCCACATGGTCCGGGTGCAGATGCGTCAGGTAGATCTCATCGACCTGCTTGGGCCGATAACCGGCGGCCTCAAGGCTCGCGCCCAGTTTGCCAAGCGTCGGCCCGAAGAGCGTGCCAGCACCGGTGTCCACCAGCACCAGCTTGTCGCCGGTGTTGATCAGGAAGGCGTTGACCGAGGTTTCCACCGGCACGTCCAGGTAGGCGTCCTCGAACATCGCCTTAGCCTCGTCGGCGGGCATGTGCAGCAGTTCGTGCATCGGCAGATTGACGGTGCCATCACTCAGCGCCGTGACCTCGAAGTCGCCTAGCATCATGCGGTAGTAGCCGGGATTGGGGCCATCGGCCATGTCGCCAGCGGCGAAGGCCGGAGCACTGACGGCAAGCCCCAGAACGGTCGCAGTGGCCAACGGCAAAGCGGCGCGCGGCAAGAAGGCTGTCATGGCATTCTCCTGTGCAAAGTATCGGGCGTTGATGGATAACTTGGACACAAAGCTAGCGGACAAATAAATTTTGTACAAGATAGTTCTGGTAGCGTCTGCATGACGCCGTTGCAAGACAGCGCGTTGGGGAAAACGCTTTTCAAGACAGCGCATTTACGGCCAACCCCTTACAACAAAGCCCCAATACGAAAGGATCCTTAAACAAACACAGCACACCTCAGCCGACGCGATCGTCATTTTCGGGCCCGGTGGCAAGCAGGGCGTTGGGTACCTCGAGACGGCCGGTGGCCTTCCAATACTCAGCCAGCCTCGGCACGCCCTGCCCCGCCGGCAAGGCGAGCCGACCGACGCCGGGAGGCGCCAGCGCGTGAGCGTCGGGGTCGACCAGCACCGCATCAACGTCCAGAGGCACCTGCTCGAGCAGCAGCGCCGCCGGCATTACGGCAAGCGAGGTGCCCACCACCAGCAACAGGTCCGCCTCGGCGACGATGTCACAGGCATCCGCGTAGCGCGGCACCGACTCGCCAAACCAGACCACATCCGGGCGCAGCTGGCTGCCCTTGTCGCAGATGTCTCCCAGGCGAATGCCACCCCGGCGCAACGGATAGCGCAGCCGCTCATCCACCGTGGAGCGGGCCATCAGGATTTCGCCGTGCAGGTGCAGCACGTTCCGGGAGCCGGCCCGCTCGTGCAGGTCGTCGATGTTCTGGGTGATGATACTGACCCGGATACCCGCGCGCTCCAGCTCGGCCAGCGCCCGGTGGGCGGCGTTGGGCGCGGCGCGGCGCACCTGCTCCCGGCGCTCGTCATAGAAGCGCAGCACCCTTGCCGGGTCGTGGGCGAAGCCTTCAGGGGTCGCCACCGCCTCGATGGGATGCTCCTCCCAGAGGCCGTCGCTCGAACGAAAGGTACGAATGCCGCTTTCGGCGCTGATGCCCGCGCCGGTCAGCACCACCAGGTGGGGCGCACGTTGTTCTTCCATCCATCACCTCTCGCCACCTGGCCGCCAACTCCTCTCTTCTGAGAAACCAGCGACCTGCTGTGCATATTTTTGCCTTTGGCGACGCTATCACTCCCTTACCAGCACGGCCAGCAAGCACACCGCCTAGTGGTATACCGCCTGGCAAACTGCACGGTCGCCGATCTAGCCGGCGACTCAGCCCTTCGGAGTGGACGAGGAAGTGATCACGGAAGGGGAGGCGGGAAGGCTGCGAAGACCGATATCGGCCAAAAGCGAACGTTCAGCCAGAGCAGATATAACGCTGAAGCACAGCGGCACTGAACTGCACCCTGGCAAGGGCGTCCTGCGGCCCTCGGCCGCGTACTGATGCACCTTGTTAGCTGTAACTGCGGACTCAAAGGTGCTGCTCTAGTAAAGTTGCCATGTCACTCGCTACCGCAATGGCATGCTCTGCACTGCAAGAAAAACATTCGTCCGCATAGCTTGGTTTTCCGTTAATCAGGTTCTTCCAAGAAACCCTAGGTAGCTTATGCCCTTGATTGGATAACTTGGCGATAACCAGACTTTCCAGTGCGAGAGCTTCATGATTCGAATTCATTGGAAAGCTAGCAATGTGCAACCAGTCGTCTTTCCCAGCGTATCCCATACGAGCAAGCGAGCGGGTGCGGCTGAGATTATTCGCCTTACCCACCTTAACTACATTCTCTTCGCCCTCGCTCACAAGAATGTAGACATGAAAGTATTGATTAGCTTTTCTTCTACTCACTCACCCTCCTTATCACCACAAAATAGCTAGCGCCGCCAGCATGCGCGGCTTTTAGTGGAGGCGAAGCCGAAACGGAAACGCCGTCACCGTGCCGGGCCTTGTTAGCCGCCCCGCCTGAGAATTCGCTGCTCTTCCGGAACTTTTGCGGACAGCTCTTTTAACTGTGCATTAGGGAATCGGAGCAATTTTTCACCAATGCCAGAACGATGCGCATAGTGATCGAAAATCGGCTGCCCGGGACCATTATAAATTTCTTCAAATGTGCCATCCCGGTTGATCTTGATACCCAGATAGTACTCGGGAACGGTTTTGAAAGTGAGCGCATCCTGAAAAGTTGCCTTAATCTGTACACGGCCAAGATTCGAAGCAGTCCCATCGTGGGTATGCTGAGAAACTTCATCAAGATCTATCTCATAAACCATCGCCGCAATCACCTCACCAATGTCACCAACCAATCGCCCATCGATAGTAAACTGGCGATCCGGGAAGGACTCATTTAAATGGGAAATTCCAGAGAAGATTGATTCAAGAGATTTGGCGATTTCCTGCCTAGTTGGCATTGATCCTCCTTGCGGCTAAAGGCAACCATCAGCCGCGCGAGGTACGAGCGTCGGCTGCATTGCATTGCTGGGCATATATTCAAAACCGTTCAAAGCGGCACCCCTATTCTCGTATCAGCTTCTACAGCATACGACTTACCATCCTGCTCCTTTAGTTCGAACCTAGGTTTCTTTGGGAGACTAATGCCTTTCTCTCGCGCCTTCTCGGCGATTTCTTCAATATTCTCCACAACCGCACGCTCCAATTCTTCTAATTGCTCCTTTATGAAATCAGCTTGCCTTACCACGTCAACGCTGATGCCAGAAGAAGCCGAACCGCCGCCAATTGGTGCGTACACAATGTTTGGGGCGATCTCAACAAAGGTATTAACATTCTTCTTCCTAACCACCTTGACATCTTGGTCGCTGACGGAATTGGCTAAGCCGATAACATTGTTCAGCCGATACGGTTCAATGCTCTCGGGCCAATTGTCGTGCAGGATACGAACCATATCTTGCATGGCCCATGCCCCATGTGAGTACACATTAATCAGGTAAGCGCACTCCGAGTCGAACATAGCGAAAAGGAGTGGACCTGTTCTTTCTACGAACTGATCAGAGTCTATATTCGTGCCCAGATGGAGATGATGGATTCCCCAATGATTGAGAAGGGGATCATCATAGTCTGCTCGCTTGATAAGTTTACTTAAGTGGGGAGTGAGATCATCTCCCCGGCGCATCGCGCATTCGGCGACGGACAAACCATTCTGTAGTTCAGCCGGACATTGAAATTCTTTGGAGCGGTGGACTTTCCTTGGCTTTGGCTCTACTAGCCGTTTTTGCAAATTCAAATAAACACGGACGACCTCCTCGTCAGGTCGCGACGACACTTGATAACCAAGCTGGCCAAGCTCTTGGCGGAGCTCCGCTACCCAGTCCGAATAAAAGTTCGCTTCCACGTGTCTCATATCAATCTGCCCAACAGGTATTAGACAGCGCGCTCGTTTATTGACTTGAACGAGCACGCGCGTTCAACATTCTCATACCACCACACCAACCCATTGATTTTTCTGTTTGTTTTCGTTTACGTGGCTATATAACACCAATAAACGCGCATGTTGCCTTTGCCAGCACGCTTGCTTTGCGGCGGTAGCCGCTATCATGACGCCGACTCCGTCATATCGTCGCTTAGCCTTTCACGCCTACGCTCCGCCTTACCTGCACCATCAAACAAGACATACGCCGAGCGATCCTTGTGCGGGTGAGCCTCGGGGTGAATCAGCGAGTCCATGTGCACATCATGTCGAAAACGGACTGCCGCCTCGGATAGCCGGGCGCGCAGTATTTACCAACAAGGCAAATGCCGGCGAACTGGGTAATGCGAGACACAGATGAAGCCGTTGCCATATAGGTATCCCTGCGTATGGGCGGTGTCATTAGATTGTTCTTGGTTATCTGGTGCTCAGCCTAGCACCGAGGAATGATTTTCCCATGTGCAGGGTCAACGCTAGGCATGATTCACTCACCGGGTCAGCCATACCTTGGCATCGGCCATGAAAAAGGCATGAGGCGGCAGGCAAGCCGTCGGGGCTTTGGCCTGACGACCCTTGCAGTACCCGCCAGGCGGATGACATCCCCACGCCAAGCGGCGACAATGGGCGCCCTTTTTCGGTCGCAGTCGTTTCATGTCCACACCGCTTCCTATCCTTTATCAGGACGATGCCCTGGTCGTTATCGCCAAGCCCTCGGGGCTTTTGGTGCATCGCACGGCGCTGGCGCGCGGCGAGACACGCTTCGCGCTGCAGCTGCTGCGCGATCAGTTGGGCCGCCACGTCTATCCGGTGCATCGCCTGGACCGGCCGACCTCCGGGGTGCTGGTGTTCGCGCTGTCTTCCGAGATTGCCCGCACTCTCGGCGAGGCCTTCGCCGAGCAACGGGTCAGCAAGCGCTATCTGGCGGTGGTGCGCGGCCACGGCCCTGAGGCCGAGTGCCTCGACTATGCCCTGCGCGAGGAAGATGGTCGTCGGCCCAAGGCCGAGATGCCGGCGATGGCGGCGACTACCGAGGTCCGGCGCCTGGATAGCGTCGAACTGCCGGTGCGGGTCGACCGTTATCCCAGCGCCCGCTATTCACTGATGGAGGCGCGCCCGCTGACCGGGCGCCGCCACCAGATCCGCCGCCATCTATCGCGGCGCGGCTATCCGATCATCGGCGATGCGAGGCACGGCAAGGGCAACCACAACCGCTTTTTCAGCGAGAACCTGGACACGTCCCGGCTGTTGCTAGCGGCAGTCGAAATGAGCCTTGAGCATCCGGTGACCGGTGAGCGCCTGACCGTGAGCGCCGGACTCGAAGACGACATGACGCAGCTGTTTGCGCGCTTCGGCTGGAACGCCCATCTGCCCCGCCATGGCCACCGCTTCGAAAAGGCCGAAACCGAACCGTCAACGACTCAAGCAGCGATACCGACGCCATGACCGACACTGACCCGACTCTTGACGATACCGACTATGACTTCCGCTTCGGCGGCATCCGACGCCTCTATGGCCAGCGCGCCGCCGCCTACTTTCGTCATGCCCATGTGGTCGTGGTGGGTGTTGGCGGTGTGGGCAGTTGGACGGTAGAGGCCCTGGCGCGGGCCGGTATCGGCAAGCTGACGCTGATCGATCTTGATGATGTCTGCGTGTCCAACGTCAATCGCCAGCTACATGCACTGGACGGCACCATCGGCCGGCCCAAGGTCGAGGTGCTGGCCGAGCGCTGCCGGGCGATCTCGCCGGGCATCGAGGTGGTCGCGGACACGGCCTTCGTCACCCCTACCAACCTGGCCGAACGGATTCCCGCCGACGCCGATCATGTGGTCGATGCCATCGACAGTGTGATCGCCAAGGCAGCGCTAATCGCCTGGTGCAAGCGGCGCAAGCTCGGCCTGACCGTGACCGGCGCCGCCGGCGGCCAGCTCGACCCGACCCGCATCCGCATCGCCGACCTAAGCCGTACCGAGCAAGACCCGTTGCTTGCCAAGGTGCGCGCCCGGCTGCGCCGCGACTACGGTTTTTCCCGCAATCCCAAGCGCCGTTTCAGCGTCGAGTGCGTGTATTCCGACGAGCAGCTGGTCTACCCCGGCGCCGATGGCGAGGTCTGCCATACCAAGCCAAGTGACGGCGAGAGCACCCGGCTGGACTGCGCCAGCGGCTTCGGCGCGGCCACCTTCGTCACCGGTGCCTTCGGCTTTGCCGCTGCCGCCCGGGTGATGGCACGGCTGGCTCGCAAGGCCGCCCGCCCCCAGCAACATGTGTCAGACACAGGGTCTGATACGGCGAATGAGAAAGAGACAGGTACCGATACGGTCAGCGCCACGCTCTCAGAGGAGTCTTTTGATGATCGCTCATGAATCCCCGCGCCCGGTGCCGGGCATCTATGTCCACTACAAGGGCGCCCGCTATGAAGTCATGGGCGTCGCCCAGCACAGCGAGACCGAGGAAGCGTTGGTGATCTACCGGGCGCTCTACGGCGACTACGGCCTGTGGGTCAGGCCACTTGCCATGTTCTGCGAGAGCGTCGAAGTGCAGGGCGAGCCGGTGCCGCGCTTCGCGCTGGAGAAAGCCTTCGACTGAAAACGGCCCGAACCGCTAGCCGTCCTCCTCTCAAAGCACCAAGCTCAAAGACCCAAACGCAAAGAAGGCGCCCCCTTGGGGCGCCTTCTTTGGTTCAGCCAGTCGCGAAGCCGATGGCTTCAGGCCGTATGCATCTGCTTTTGCAGGTAGTTCTGGATGCCCACCGCGTCGATCAGGCCAAGCTCGGTCTCGAGGTGATCGATGTGCTCTTCCTCGTCGTCGAGGATCTTCTGGAACAGGTCGCGGCTGGTGTAATCACGCACCTGCTCGCAATGGGCGATGGCATCCTTGAGGTCGGCGTGAGCCTTATGCTCGAGCTTGAGATCGCACTCGAGCATCTCGCGGGTGTTCTCGCCGATCATCAGCTTGCCGTAGTCCTGCAGGTTGGGCAGGCCCTCGAGGAAGAGGATGCGCTCGATCAGGGTATCGGCGTGCTTCATCTCCTCGATGGATTCCTCGTATTCCCACTTGCCCAGCGCCGCTAGCCCCCAGTCCTGATACATCTTGGCATGCAGGTAATACTGGTTGATGGCTACCAGCTCGTTGCCGAGCACGGTGTTGAGGTACTGGATGACCTTGGCATCACCTTTCATTGCCACTCTCCCGAAGTCGGGTTCGCCAGGGGCCGGCGAACGCTGAAACATTAGGACAGCCTTGGCTGGCCCGCAAAGCAGAAAGTATCCCCCAGCAGCCGGAAAAAGTCGAATCAGGACAGGATGTTAAAGGGGAATGGCTGACAACTGAGAAGGCGATGCGAACGCGGGCGAAAGCGTCTTGCAGCGACGTGCCGCCAGAGCGACGCCAGACATTCCTAGACCGCGTAGGCCAGATCAGGCGACAGCATTTCCTCGGTGATGGCTTCACGCGTGATGGTCTTGGCCATGCAGGCGCACTTGCCGCACTGGGTCGCACACTCGGTGCGCTCGCGCACCTCGCGCCAGCTGCGGGCGCCATCGCTGACGGCAGCGCGGATCATCCGGTCAGATACGCCCTTGCAAAGACATACGTACATCACATCACCTCGCTATCGGCACTAAGATGAATGTAAATGATTCGCATAGGGAATTGCAAGACATTGCCAGCCACGAAATCGATGACCTGCTCAGAGGCCTTCCAGAGCGTTGTCTGAGCGCCCGCTGGTAAGGCCGCTAGGCCTGCTTGCCGGGCTCGTTTTTACCAGGCTTATTCTTGCCGGATTTATTCTTGCCGGGTTTATTCTTTCCAGACTTCGGCACCACCACCACCCGCGAGCCCGAGGCGATATCCGACCAGCCGCGTCGTTCGCCGTCGATGAGCACCCACCAGTACCCCAGGCCAAGTGCCGCGAACGATAGGCCCGCAACCAGAAAGCGCATCAGGCACTGAGGCAGCGTCAGCGAGAGGCCTTCCGGCGTCTCGACGCGCAGCCGCCAGGCCTGCATACCGAGCGTCATGCCGCCGCGCATCCAGAAGAAGGCGAAGAAGGCGAAGGTGGCCACGAACAGCACGCTGTGGAACAGCGGCGAGGTGTTGGCTTCGCCGCCGTTCATGGCCACGGCCACGAAGCCCAGCAGCATCCAGATCGCCATCAGAATCAGCGCATCATAGATCATCGCCCCGAGGCGGCGGCCAAGGCCCGCAGGCCAAGTCTGGTCGAGGTCGGCAAAGCGCTTGCGCATGGGCACTCCTGGCACGAGGACAACAGAAAAAGCGACAACCGAGACGCCGGGACTGTTCGCCTAGCCGCTGCGTCGCAGCATATAGAGCCCCAGCACCGCACACACCAGCGTCGGCCCCAGCACCGCCCAGACCGGGGAGAAGCCGAACACCGTGGAGGCCGGCGCCAGCAGGTCCTGCAGATACTTGAAGGAGAGCCCGGTGATGACCCCGTAGAAAACGCGCGTTCCCGCGGCCACGCTACGCAGCGGGCCGAACACGAACGAGGCGGCGATCAGCACCAGTGAGCCAAGCGTCAGCGGCAGCAGCAGCTTCTGCCAGAAGTACAGCAGCGGCTGGGTGGCCTGCTGGCCCTGGCTTTCGAGATAGCGGGCGTAGGCCCACAGCTCGCTGGGCGCCTGGCTATCGACATCGCGCAGCAGGCGGTTGAGCTGCTCGGGCGTCAGGTCGGTCTGCCACTGCAGACGCGCATGGCGCTCGACCTCGGTGCGATCCTCGAAGAAGCGGGTGATATCGACATTCTTGAGTACCCAGTGATCCTCTTCCCAGACGGCCTGGGAGGCATGCGTCGCCGCCACCAGCTCGCGGTTGTCAAAGCGATAGCGCGTCAGGTCGAGCACGGTGTCATCGGAGCGGATGGCGCCAAAGCGATAGACGCTATCGCCTTCACGCTGCCAGCCGCCCCGTTCGGTGACCAGGGCGCCCTCGCCTTGCGCCTGCTCAAGGCGCCAGGCATTGGCGAACTGCTCGGTGCGGGGGCTGACGAACTCGGCGATCACCAACAGGATCAGCACGATCAGGATCACCGGCTTCATCACCCCCCAAAGAATGCGGGTCAGCGAGCGCCCGGCGGCGCGCATCACGGTCAGCTCATTGCTGGTGGCCATGCTGCCAAGTCCGATCAGTGAGCCGATCAGCACCCCCACCGGCGCATACTGATAGAAGCGATAGGGCAGCCGCATGATCAGGTAGATCAGCACGTCGAAAGCGCTATATCCGCCTTCGACGTCGCCCAGATCATTGATGTAGGTGATGACCAGGTCGAGGCCCAGCAGCACCACCTGCACCACGAGGATTGCCGCCAGCACGTTGCGGGCGATGTAACGGTCGAGACGATCGAGCAGCATCAGCTCACCCCCGCCAGCCGCGAGCGACGCAGCAACCATAGGCCAACGATCAGGAATGTCAGATGAATCGGCCACATGCCCACGGTCATCGGCAGGCTGCCCTGGGCGATGGCGTCCTTGGCGGTGAGCAACAGGCTCAGATAGGCGATATGCAAGAAGATCGCCGGCAGCAGCTTGCCGAAGCGACCCTGACGCGGATTGACCTTCGACAGCGGTTGGGCGATCAGGGTCAGCACCAGCACCATCAGCGGCATCGACAGCCGCCACTGCAGCTGCGCCATGGCGGGTGGCGTGCCGCGCTCAAGCAACTCAGGCGTGCTGGCGAGCTCGGGGTCGTCAGCGGCGCGCGGCGCCCGATCCGGCGACAGGCGCACCGCATAGGTCTCGAAGGCCAGCCGTTCGGCCACCGGATTGCCGGGATCAACGCTATAGCGCAGACCGTCACTGAGGACCAGGAAGCGACTGTCGGTTTCCTCGTCGCGGGTCTGATAGCCCTCGGCCGCTCGCGTCACCACGTTGCTGGGCGTGCCGTCACTGCGCCGCTGACGCTCGCTGATGAACACCTCCTGCATACGGGTCTGGTCCTGATTGAAGGACTCGGTATAGGCGGTACGTCCATTGCCGAAGTCCTGAAAGCGCCCCGGTGCCAGGGCGCCGAAGTCGAGCCGGCTCTTCTGTTCTTCGATCAGCGTCTCGTTGTGATCGGCGCCGGCCGGCGTCAGCCACAGGCTACACACACCCACCATCACCGCCACCAGGGCGGCCGGCAGCAGGCTAATCTTCAGCAGGCGGTTGGGGCTCATTCCGCAGGCCACCAGCACGGTGATCTCGCTGTTGAGATAGAGCTGCCCATAGGCCAACAGAATACCAAGGAAGAAGGCCAGCGGCAGGATCAGCTCAAGGAAACCCGGCAGGTGATACATCATCAGGGTGCCGAGGATGCTGACCGGAATCTCGCCGTCAGCGGCATTGGTGAAATAGCGGATGAAGCGACTGCCCATGATCACCAGCAGCAGCACCCCGGCCACTGCGGCCATGGTCTGCAGGATCTCGCGGGTCAGGTAACGAAAAATGATCAAGACGGTCTCCCGTGTCTCCCGGCAGGCCGCATCGACTGGCGATACTTGCCCTGTGCTGGTGCCGGCTTCCCGTTCAGCGTGGCGGGGTGCCTGGTGTCGCGCCCCATGCAATGCGCCACTGCATTGCGTACACTGGGATATCGGGCACGGCACACCCTGCCGTGCCGGCATTATCCAGAATCCCCCTTCGCTTGTCTTGTGGAGACGCCATGGAATTCCCTGTTCAGACGGCCAACCCGGCCAAGGTCGAAACGGCCTGCCTCGCCCTCCCCGTATTCAAGGACGGCGACCTGCTGCCGGCGGCCGCCAAGCTCAACGATGCCAGCGAGCGCCTGATCGGCCAGCTGATCGAGCGCGGCGACTTCAGCGCCGATCTTGGCAAGGTGCAGATGATTCCCTTCGCTCCCGGCCTCAATGCCGACCGGCTGCTGCTGGTAGGCCTCGGTGAGCGCGACAAGTGCAACGAAGGCAGCTTCCGCAAGGCGCTGGACGCCACCTTCGCGGCGCTGGCCGAGCTGCCGGCCAGTGAAGCCAGTGTCGCCCTGACCGATGTGCCGGTGCCGGACCGCGATACCCAGTGGAAGGCGCGCATGATCAGTGAGGCCGCCAGCCGCAGCGTCTACCGCTTCACCGAGTTCAAGTCTTCCCCCGCCCCGGCGCCGCGCCTCGAGCAGGTGACCCTGCTGGTCAGCGAAAGCGACGACGCGGCCAAGGCCAAGGAAGGTGCTCGTATCGGCGCCGCCATCGGCGAAGGCATGAACTATACCCGCACCCTGGGCAACCTGCCGGGCAATATCTGCACGCCGCGCTATCTCGCCGGGCAGGCCGAGCAGCTGGCCGCTGACTCCAAGGGCGCGCTTGTCACCGAGATTCTCGACGAAGAGGCCCTGGAAGCCCTCGGCGCCCACTCGCTGCTTTCGGTGGGTCGCGGCAGCGCAGAACCCTCACGGCTGATCGTGATGAAGTATCAGGGCGCCGACGATCCGGACGAGGCCCCCCATGTGCTGGTCGGCAAGGGCATCACCTTCGATTCCGGTGGCATTTCGCTGAAGCCCGGTGCCGGCATGGACGAGATGAAGTTCGACATGTGCGGCGCGGCCAGCGTGTTTGGCACCGTCAAGTCGACGCTTGCCATCAAGCCCAAGATCAACCTGGTGGCAATCGTCGCCTCCGCCGAGAACATGCCCGACGGCCGTGCCACCAAGCCCGGCGACATCGTCAAGACCATGAAGGGGCTGACGGTCGAGGTGCTTAACACCGACGCCGAAGGCCGTCTGGTGCTGTGCGACGCGCTCACCTACGCCGAGCGCTTCGAACCGGCCAGCGTGCTCGATATCGCCACCCTGACCGGTGCCGTGATCATCGGGCTTGGCCACCACGCCACCGGCCTGCTGTCCAACGACGACGACCTGGCCCTGGACGTGCTCGACGCCGGTGAGACCGCCTGGGACCGGGCCTGGCACCTGCCGCTGTGGGACGAGTATCAGGAGCAGCTCGATTCCAACTTCGCCGACCTGGCCAACATCGGCGGTCGTCCGGCGGGCACCATCACCGCCGGCTGCTTCCTGTCGCGCTTCGCGGACAAGTACCCCTGGGCGCATCTGGACATCGCCGGCACCGCCTGGGATTCCGGCAAGCAGAAAGGGGCCAGCGGCCGCCCGGTGGGCCTGCTGACTCAGTACCTGCTCGACCGCGAGACCGAACTGGTCGAGGCCATCGCCAGCAACGACTGAGGCTTCGCATCGCCCAAGCGGCGTGCTAGCGTTTAGGCATCGCGGGCCGGGATCTCCCGGCCCGCTGCCTTATGTCATGGAACCCCGTTCCTCGAACACGATCAGGCCCCGCGTGCCTACTGCTGCTATGGAGACCCTCCTGTGACCCCTTCAGGCTTCGACGTTCGGCCGACTGCCCACCCCACGGCCCCTCAGATCCGCGACACCATCCTCGAGAGCCCCGGGTTCGGTCAGTACTTCTCCGACCACATGGCCCACGTGCGCTGGACAGAAAGCGCAGGCTGGCACGGCAATGAAGTGCGCCCCTACGGCCCGCTGACCCTGGACCCGGCCGCCGCCGTGCTGCACTACGCCCAGGAAATTTTCGAAGGCATCAAGGCCTACCGCCATGCCGACGGCTCGGTGTGGACCTTCCGCCCGGAGAAGAACGCCGAGCGCTTCCGTCGCAGTGCGCGCCGCCTGGCGCTGCCGGAGCTCGACGACGAGACCTTCATCGGCTCGCTGAAGGCCCTGCTAGCGCTGGACAGCGACTGGGTGCCAACGCCGGCCCATGAGGGCGAGGAATCAAGCCTCTACCTGCGGCCCTTCATGATCGCCAGCGAAAGCTTCCTCGGCGTTCGCCCCTCCAAGGAGGTCGACTACTACGTGATCGCCTCGCCGGCGGCCGCCTACTTCAAGGGCGGCGTGGCGCCGGTGTCGATCTGGCTGTCCTCGCACTACAAGCGCGCCGCCCCCGGCGGTACCGGCTTTGCCAAGTGCGGCGGCAACTATGCCGCCTCGCTGGCCGCCCAGAAGGAAGCCGCCAGCCATGAGTGCAGCCAGGTAGCCTTCCTCGACGCCATCGAGAACAAGTGGATCGAAGAGCTCGGCGGCATGAACCTGTTCTTCGTCTACAAGGACGGTCGCATCGTCACGCCGCGCCTCACCGACACCATCCTCGAGGGCGTGACCCGCGACTCCATCCTCGAGATGGCCGCCGACGAGGGCCTGACCCCGCAAGAGCGTGCCATCAGTATCGACGAGTGGCGCGAGGGCGCGGCCTCCGGCGAGATCACCGAGGTCTTCGCCTGCGGCACCGCCGCGGTAATCACCCCGGTGGGCGAGCTGGTTACCGAGGACGACACCATCCGTCTGGCCGGCGACAACGGCAACCCGATCGCCAAGCGCCTGCGCAGCCAGCTGCTCGACCTGCAATACGGTCGTCGCGAAGATACGCGCGGCTGGATGACCCGCCTGGCTTGAGCCTCAGCCACCACCCTCTCGAGGCCCAGGTGCCGATTGAGGGTGGAGGTCTGTCCGGCGGCAGGACCCGGTGAGAGCTCCGTGAGGGCGCGGTAAACCCGTCCCTGGGCGCTACTTTTGCCATCCATGGCAAAAGACCCTCACTCTGCCCTGACCCCGCGCCCGCCTCGCCGCCCAGGCAGCTCCTTTACCTCCCAAGACTCCGAGATAAAATGCCGACGAGCGAAGGCCTGACAAGGCAAAAATCGGCGACAAATCGGCAGGACAGCCGATTTGGACAGCTCGGCTGCTCACCGAGCGAGCGACAGGGATGTCGCGAGTCAAAGGCGGAGTTTACAGGTTGTTAAATGAGTATCTTGACCGAGCTCGCGTGCGAGCCGATTTTTAACGCCGTATGGCCAAGCGCAGTCCGTTTTAGACGGAGTCTCATGACCCAGATCGATTTCTACATCCTCCCCGACACCACCCTCGATGCCCGGCTCGGCTTCGCCTGCCGGCTCGCCGAGACCATTCATCGCAAGGGCTTCCGACTGCACCTGCACGCCGAGGACGAAGCCATGGCCAAGCTCATCGACGAGCGGCTGTGGACCTTCAAGCCCGAGAGCTACCTGCCCCATGCGCTGATTGGCAGCGAGATGGCGGCCACAGTGCCGGTGACCATCGGCTGGCAGGGCCCGCCGGACCCGTCCCGGGAAATGGACCCGGACATGGCGATGCTCAACCTGCACCCGGAGATTCCCGAGTGGTTCTCGCGTTTTTCCCGGGTCGCCGAGATCATCAACCAGCACCAGGATGTGCTCACCGCCAAGCGCGAGTGCTGGCGCACCTACAAGCAGCGCGGCTATCCGGTTACCCCCCACCACCTGCCTGCCCAGGGCAGCTGACAGCGCCCGTACACACCAAGCCGGCCGCCGAGGCGTGACCGCACGTATTTGGCACTGAGGTCGCACTGCACTGAAGTCGCAGCGGCACGCAGCTTGACCCGCCGACGGTCATGACGCGAGAGGCCCGGCAGGCTATAATCGTGCCCATTTTTCGCGCTTTCCACGCCGATCGAAATCGGTCCGGCGTCGCTCCTCATTTCAGGCAGCACTTCTTCAGGCAGAGTTTGCAATGGACAAGACCTACCAACCCGAACAGATCGAAACCCGCTGGTATCAGCGCTGGGAAGCCGACAACCGCTTCGCGCCCTCCGGTGAGGGTCAGCCCTTCTCGATCATGATTCCGCCGCCCAACGTGACCGGCAGCCTGCACATGGGGCACGCCTTCCAGGACACAATCATGGACACCCTGGTCCGCTGGCGGCGCATGCAGGGCAACAACACCCTGTGGCAGGTAGGCACCGATCACGCCGGCATCGCCACGCAGATGCTGGTCGAGCGCAAGCTTGCCGCCGAGACCGGTCAGACCCGTCACGACCTGGGCCGCGAAGACTTCACCAACAAGATCTGGGAGTGGAAGCAGGAGTCCGGCGGCCACATCACCCGCCAGCTGCGCCGCATGGGCGCCAGCGTCGACTGGAGCCGCGAGCGCTTCACCATGGACGACGGCTTCTACAAGGCGGTCCAGGAAGTCTTCGTGCGCCTCTATGAAGAGGACCTGGTGTACCGCGGCAAGCGGCTGGTCAACTGGGATCCGACCCTGCACACCGCGATCTCGGATCTCGAGGTCGAGAACCGCGAGCAGCAGGGCCAGTTCTGGCACTTCCGCTACCCGCTCGCCGACGGCGTGACCACCGATGACGGCCGCGACCACCTGATCGTTGCCACCACCCGCCCCGAGACCCTGCTCGGCGACACCGGCGTGGCGGTCAACCCCAAGGACCCGCGTTTCGCCTCGCTGGTCGGCAAGTTCATTACGCTTCCGCTGGTGGGCCGGCGTATCCCCATCGTCGCCGACGAGCACGCCGACATAGACAAGGGCTCGGGCTGCGTGAAGATCACCCCGGCCCATGACTTCAACGACTACGAGGTCGGCAAGCGCCAGGGACATCTGCTGATCAACGTGATGACCCAGGACGCCAAGATCCGCGATCGCGCCGAGATCTTCGACCTGCAGGGCCGCCCGCAGCCTGACGAAGACGCCAGCCTGCCGGCCGCCTACGCCGGACTCGACCGCTTCAAGGCCCGCGAGGCGCTGGTCGCCGACATGGACGCCGCAGGTCTGCTCGAGAAGGTCGAGGCCGTTACCAACACCCTGCCCTACGGCGACCGCTCGGGCGATGTCATCGAGCCGCTGCTCACCGATCAGTGGTTCGTCGCCGTCGAGGAGTTGGCCAAGCCAGCCATCGCCGCCGTCGAGAATGGCGACATCGAGTTCGTGCCCAAGAACTACGAGAACATGTACTTCGCCTGGATGCGCGACCTGCAGGACTGGTGCATCTCTCGCCAGCTGTGGTGGGGCCACCGCATTCCGGCCTGGTACGACGCAGACGGCCGCGTCTACGTCGGTCGCACCGAAGCCGAGGTGCGCGAAAAGCATGGCCTTTCCGCCGACCTGAGCCTTACCCAGGACGAGGACGTGCTGGACACCTGGTTCAGCTCCGGGCTGTGGACCTTCGGCACCCTCGGCTGGCCCGAGCAAACGCCGGAACTGGCGACCTTCCACCCGTCGAGCGTATTGGTCACCGGCTTTGACATCATCTTCTTCTGGGTCGCCCGGATGATCATGATGACGCTCAAGTTCACCGGCGAGGTGCCCTTCCAAAAGGTCTACGTCCACGGCCTGGTGCGAGATGCCCAGGGCCAGAAGATGTCCAAGTCCAAGGGCAACGTGCTCGACCCCATCGACCTGATCGACGGCATCAGCCTCGACGATCTGGTCGAGAAGCGCACCGGCAACATGATGCAGCCGCAGAAGGCCAAGGCGATCGCCAAGGCCACCCGCGACGAGTTCAGTGAAGGCATCGAGCCCCACGGCACCGACGCGCTGCGCTTCACCTTCCTGTCACAGGCCACCACCGGTCGCGACATCAAGTTCGACATGGGCCGCCTGGATGGCTATCGCAACTTCTGCAACAAGCTGTGGAACGCCTCGCGCTACGTGCTGATGAACGCCGAGGACCAGGACACGGGGCTCGACCCTCACGCCGAGATCGAGCTGTCGCTGGCCGACCGCTTCATCATCTCGCGTCTGCAGCAGACCGAAGCCCAGGTCACCAAGGCGCTGGAGGAGTTCCGCTTCGACCACGCCTCCCAGGCGCTCTACGACTTCGTCTGGAACGAGTACTGCGACTGGTACCTGGAACTCTCCAAGCCGGTAATGTGGGACGAAGCCGCCAGTGATGCCGCCAAGCGCGGCACCCGCCGCACCCTGGTGCGGGTCCTGGAAGCCATCCTGCGCCTGGCGCACCCGATGATGCCCTACATCTCCGAGGAGATCTGGCAAAGGGTCGCCCCGCTGGCCGGCATCGACACCGCTGCCTCGCCCTCGATCATGACCCAGCCCTGGCCACAGGCCGAGCAGGCGAAGATCGACGAGCAGGCGACTCGCGATATCGAGTGGCTGAAGGGTGTGATCGTCGCCGTGCGCAACATCCGCGCCGAGATGAATATCGCGCCGGGCAAGGCCCTCGAGGTGCTGCTGACCAAGGGCTCCGCCTTCGACCGGGAGCGTCTGGAGGCCAACCGGCCCTTCCTTGCCAAGCTCGCCAAGCTCGAAAGCGTGACCTGGCTCGACGACCCGGCCACCGCCCCGCTATGCGCCACTCAGCTGGTCGGCGAGATGGAAGTGCTGGTACCGATGGCCGACCTGATCGACAAGGACGTGGAGCTCGCGCGGCTCAGTAAGGAGATCGAGAAGCAGGACAAGCTGATCCTCGGCACCGAGAAGAAGCTCGGCAACGAGAGCTTCACCGCCAAGGCCCCTGAAGCCGTGGTGCAGAAGGAGCGCGACAAGCTGGCCGACTTCAAGGCCGCCCGCGCCCTGCTCGCCGAGCAGCGCGACAAGATCGCCGCGCTTTGAGTGCTTGATGCCACCCGGGGCCGTGGCTGAACAATCGGCCCCGGTGCCGGTCGGGACTTAGGCCTTACGGTGACACCCTCACCAACGACAACGCCGCCCCTAGGGCGGCGTTGTCGTGTCCGATCACCTGACAGGAGATCGCATGGCGCCGTGCTGTCAGGTCGTCACTGTCAGTTGGCGCGCTTGAAGCCGCCCAGCACTCGGCTATCGCGGCCAAACAGCACCAATCGGTCATGGTCGATCAGGTAACGGTAGGCGCCGTTAAGCATAGCGTCGACTCGCTGCGCATCGTTACCGTTGGCGCACGCCATTCGCGTCGAGGCGAGATTTTCGACGCTGAAGCGATTGCCGCTCTCAAGGCTCAGCGCACCGCTGATGCGGTTGCAGCCATTGCTGCCCACCAGGCGCAGCTGGCCGCCCTGGCGCACCACTTCGAAATAGGGGGTGTCGGGGTGCGTCCAGCGCTCACTGGTTCCCAGCAGCAGCAGATTCCAGCGCGGCCCTACCACCGGTGAAGCAGCGGTCGTCTCCGCACTGCCCTGATCGTAAGTCGGTGCGGGGGCACTGCTGCAGCCCGCCAGCAGTCCTGCCAGCACGACTGCCATCAACCATCCCTTGCGCATCCTGGCTCCTTTTTAGTCGTTCGCCGAGTCGTTGATTAACGAGTCGTATTACATTGTGCGACCGTCGCGGTCGCGTCACAGGGACTCTTGTATACTGGTCGCGACTGCCTCGCAAGGCGCCATCTGAACGAATCCGAGCGCGCGATGCAAAAGCACGACTCGCAAGGAACGACCGACACACCACAAGGAGAGACATCATGCTGCAAGCCCTGCATAACGACGCCCTCGGCAAGCTGATCCTGCGCATCGCCGTCGGCGGCCTGATCCTGCTGCACGGCTTCGCCAAGCTGACCCACCCTGAAACCATGAGCTGGATCAGCGGCCTGCTCGATGGCTACGGGCTGCCGCGCTTCCTGGCCTATGGCGTACTGATCGGTGAGATCGTCGCCCCGGTGATGGCCATCGTCGGCTGGCAGACCCGCTTGGCCGGTCTGCTGATGACCGGCAACATGCTGGTGGCTTTCGTACTGGTGCACACCGGTGAGCTGTTTGAACTGAGCGGCAGCGGTGGCTGGGCGCTGGAGCTGCAGGGGCTCTTCCTTGCCGGCAGCCTGGCGCTGATCTTCCTTGGCAGTGGGCGCATGGCCATGCGCCCTGACTGAGGACAACCAGGCCGGTCGCGACCTTACCAGCTGCCGGTGTTTTCCATCGATGCCCAGGGCTCCTTCGGCGCCAGCGCATCGCCGGCCTGCAGGAGCTCGACGGAGATGCCATCGGGGCTCTTCACGAACGCCATGTGGCCGTCGCGGGGCGGACGATTGATGGTGACGCCGCCCGCCTGCAGGTGCTCGCACAGGGCATAGATGTCATCGACACGATAGGCCAGATGGCCGAAGTTTCGCCCGCCGGTATATTCCTCCGGGTCCCAGTTGTGGGTCAGCTCGATCATCGGCGCACGATCCTCATGAGCGCGGGTCTCATCGCCCGGGGCGGCCAGGAACACCAGCGTGAAGCGGCCCTTCTCGCTGTCCTTGCGGCTGATCTCGGTGAGGCCGAGCAGGTCGCAGTAGAAATGCAGGGAAGCATCAAGGTCGCTGACCCGGACCATGGTGTGAAGATATTGCATCGGTACCTCTCCTGATAATGCATGAACGAATGGATGGATGAGTGAATGAACGAGTGCGTTAAAGAAGGAAACACGCAATGCCATGATGCGTGGAACGAACACTGATCGCGAGGATCATTAAGGTGCGTATCATAAGACGATGGCGCCCCTGACGCGACGACAGGCTCATGGAGTCGAGCCGCAGGACCACGAGTTTACGTACGAAGAGGAGCACCCTTGGCTGACTATTGCGACCTGGCGCCCGGGCATCCGTTCCACGGCCCCTACCATGACCACGATTACGGCTTTCCGGTCGAAGACGACGCCACTCTGTTCGAGCGGCTGGTGCTTGAGATCAACCAGGCCGGGCTTTCATGGCTGACCGTGCTCAAGAAGCGCGAGGCCTTCTTCGAGGCCTTCCGGGGCTTCGACGTCGATCGGGTCGCGGCCTTCGATGACGATGACAAAGCGCGGCTCTTGAGCGATGCCCGCATCATTCGCAATCGCCTGAAGGTCGATGCCGCCATCCACAATGCCCGGGTGGTCCAGCAACTCAGGCAGGAACACGGCAGCTTCCATGGCTGGCTCGAAGCTCACCACCCACGGCCTCACGGCGACTGGGTGAAGCTCTTCAAGCGCACTTTCCGCTTCACCGGCCCGGAGATCGTCAATGAGTTTCTGATGAGCACCGGCTACCTGCCCGGCGCCCACCGGGACGACTGCCCGGTACAGGCCCGCGTGCTGGCGGCAGCCCCGCCCTGGGCGCGCTGAGCGCCCTCTTTCCTCAACATGCTATTCACAGCCCCCTCACAGGCTATCCACAGACTCGCTGCGAGGTGTCTGGAATGGACTCCATTCGCGGCACCCGGGAGGCGCTCGGTCAGCTGGCCCGCCGCGCCCTCAACCAGGGGACCCTATGCTTGGGTGACTACGTGTCCCAGCGTCTGACAGTCGAGGCGCGAAGCTGTTGAGGGGTGGCTGAAACCGCTGCTGGCATCGCTGGCGACGCCCCAGGCTCACCGCGATGGCCTCTCACACAAACAGCACGGCCCCGGTATCCGGGGCCGTGCTGTTGTATCGCCAATATATCGCTGGCCCTTCGAGGCGACTCAATGCGCCTCTGGACGAGCCTTTACAGGCGCTCGAGGTAGCCGTCGATAGCCTGACGCGCCTCTTTCATGGTCTCGGCGGCGTGCTTGTCGCCCATCGCCAGACCCTCGGCGAACACCATATCGACGTCAGAGATGCCCATCAGACCAAGCATCGACTTGATATGCGGGGTCTGGGAATCCATCTCGGTGCCGGCATACTGACCGCCACGAGTGGTCAGCACCAGGGCACGCTTGCCCTCGACCAGACCCTGTGGGCCGCTTTCGGTGTAGCGGAAGGTCTGGCCGGCACGCAGAATGCGGTCGAACCATGCCTTGAGCTGTGACGGTATGCCCAGGTTATAGAGCGGTGCCGCCAGTACCAGCACGTCGTGATCGAGCATCTCCTGGATCAGCGAGTCGGAGCGCTCAGCGAGCCCCGCCTGCTGGTCGCTGCGCTCGGCGGGATCCACACCCCAGCTGGACAGCTCATTGATGTCCAGGTGCGGAAGCTCGTCCTTGATCAGGTCACGTTCGGTGACCGTGACGTCATCGCGCCCCTCGAGGCCTTTTATGAGATGGCCGGTCAGCGCGCGAGACTGGCTGTTCTCGCCGAGAATGGAAGACGTTACGACAAGTACCTTGGTGGACGGCGCGGTCATGGACATCTCCTTGGAAAAATAGGTGTTGATTAATGAATCCTATTTTAGGTGCATGCCATGACATGAAAAGCGCAAAAATACGCGCCTTCCATGCGATAAAATAGAAAGAAGCCCCGATAAACCGAGGCTGAAGGCGTATCAGGGCGCGATACCCTGACCGCAGCCGCGATAGGTCTTGCCATCGACATCGAGCGTCACCCGCACCGGGAAGGGCTCGCCGCTCATGCTGTCGAAGCAGGCCCGCGCCTCGAGCTCCAGGTTAAAGGGCGTGTCGGCGCGACCGCTGGCCAGCGTCACCCGGCCCCGCTCGTTGTCCAGCGAGGTAACCCGGTATGGCGACTCGATCTCGCGCTCGCCGTTGTCGAGCATCAGCGACAGGTGCGGCGCATCGTGATCCAGACGCACCGTCCAGCCAGGCTCATTGCCACGGCCATGGAACATCACCCCGGGACGCTGGGCGCGAGTCAATGCCGCCCGGGTCTGATCCCGCTGGCATTCGAGCCGCCCACGATCACTCTCGACCATCGCCTCGCCGCCCTTCTCCCAAAAGCTCAGGTCGTTCTTCACGTAGCGACTACCGGACGCAACCACCGCTGGCGTCAGCCGATAGGCATCGTAGGCCGACCACAGCCGCAGCTCGCCTTGCGGAAACGCCGTGACCAGATCCTGAGCGGGCGTGCAGCGCCAGGCCTCGAAGCGCTCGGCCTCGCCGGCGAAGAAGGCCGACGGCATGAGCGGTGCTTTGGTTGAATCCTGCTTATCGACGTCGGCGGGGGTGCTGACATCACTGACGATAGGGGCCGAACTATCGGGCTGGGGAGCACCGGCACAGCCCGCCAGCAGCACGCTCAGGCCGAGCGCGGCCACCCGCAGGGGTGACGATACGCTGTCGGTTGAAGGGTGGGCAGAGACGGCGGCGCCGCAAGACGCCGTACGAGACAACAGGGGCATGCAACCTCCTTGTCGGTGGAAGAATCCTGGCCGATTGAAGAATCCTGGTCGGCGAGAGTGCCTGATGTGCCCAAGCATAACAGGGGCCAGCGCCCTTGGCGCCGGCCCCTGAAGGGGTTTTGCCTGCCATCGCGTCTTAGCCGTGGCGGCGGCGCAGCACCCGGGCCGCCTCGACCATGTGGGTGAGTGCCGGTTCGACCTCGGCCCAGCCGCGGGTCTTGAGGCCGCAGTCCGGGTTCACCCAAAGCCGCTCGGCAGGAATCCTGTCGAGCGCTTTCTCCATCAGCGCGACCATCCAGTTGACCTCGGGAATGTTCGGGGTGTGGATATCATAGACCCCCGGCCCGATCTCGTTGGGATAAGCGAACTCCTGGAAGGCATCCAGCAGCTCCATGTCCGAACGCGAGGTTTCGATGGTGATGACGTCGGCATCCAGCGCAGCGATTGCGCCGATGATGTCGTTGAACTCCGAGTAACACATGTGGGTGTGGATCTGGGTCTCGTCACGCACCCCGGCCGCCGAAAGCTTGAAGGCATTCACCGCCCAGTCGAGATAGCCCTGCCAGTCGCCCTGGCGCAGCGGCAGCCCCTCGCGCAGCGCCGGCTCGTCGATCTGGATCACGGCAATGCCGGCGGCTTCCAGATCCGTGACCTCGTCACGCAGCGCCAGCGCGATCTGCCGGCAGGTGGTGGCCCGCGGCTGGTCGTCGCGCACGAAGGACCACTGCAGGATGGTTACCGGCCCGGTCAGCATGCCCTTCATCGGCTTGTCGGTGAGCGACTGGGCATATTCGCTCCAGCGCACCGTCATCGCCGTCGGACGAGTGATGTCGCCGAAGATCACTGGCGGCTTGACGCAGCGCGACCCATAGCTCTGCACCCAGCCGAAGCGCGAGAAGGCCACGCCGTCGAGCTGCTCACCGAAGTACTCGACCATATCGTTGCGCTCGGCCTCACCGTGCACCGGCACATCCAGGCCCAGCGACGCCTGGCGGTCGACGACGTGAGCGATTTCCTCGCGCATGCGGGCTTCATAGGCCTCGCGAGTGATCTCACCGGCCTTGAAGGCACGCCGCGTAGCGCGAATGTCGCCAGTCTGCGGGAAGGACCCGATGGTGGTGGTAGGAAATAGCGGCAGTTGCAGGCGCCGTGCCTGCTGAGGCGCCCGTTCCGGGTAGGCGCTGGCCCGCTCGGCATCGGAGGCCGTGGTGGCGGCGAGGCGCGCGGAAACGTCCGGGCGGTGGATGCGCGTCGAGGCGCGCCGGGCCTCCAGGGCCTCGCTGGCCTCTGCCAGCCGCACCCGGTCCTGCTCGGTCGCACGCTGGTCCACCAGGCGCGAAAGACTCACCACCTCGTCGAGCTTCTGGCGGGCAAAGGCCAGCCAACCGCGCAGCTCCGGGTCCAGGGTCGCGCCCTCGCCGGCCTCCCGGGCAAGATCCACCGGCACGTGCAGCAATGAACAACTCGGCGCCAGCCACAGCCGTTCGCCGAGGCGAAGCCGTGCTTCGCCGAGCCGCTCACGCAGCAGGGCGAGATCAGCACGCCAGATGTTACGACCGTCGATGGCGCCGACCGACAGCACCTTGTAGCTCGGCAGATTGTCGAGCACCGTGGTGAGCTGCTCGGGCGCGCGCACGGTATCGATATGCAGGCCATCCACCGGCAGCCCCGCCGCCAGGCGCAGATTGTCGCCCAGGGCGCCGAAGTAGGTCGCCAGCAGCAGTTTGACCGGGGCACTGGCGAGCTGGTTATAGGCGGCCTCATAGGCCTCTTTCCACTCCTGGGGCAGATCCTGGACCAGCGCGGGCTCATCCAGCTGCACCCATTCCACCCCCAGGTCGGCGAGACGCGACAGCACCTGACCATAGACGGGCAGAACGGCCTCCAGCAGCTCGAGGCGCGAGAAGTCTTCGCGACCGCCCTTCTCCTTGCCGAGCCACAGCCAGGTCAGCGGGCCGGTCAAGGTAACCTTGACCCGATGCCCGGCGGCCTTGGCCTCCTCGACCTCGTCGAATAGGCGTTCGCTTGAGAGCCGGAAGGTCTGGCCCTCGTGCAGCTCCGGGACCAGATAGTGATAGTTGGTATCGAAGTATTTGGTCATCTCGCAGGCGGCGGCCGGCGTGCCGCTGGGGGCGCGGCCGCGGGCCATGCGAAAATAGGTGTCCAGGTCGGCCGAAGCCGAGTCGTCTTGCTCGCTGAAGCGCTTGGGCACCGCACCGAGCAACGCCGAGACGTTGAGCACTTGATCGTAGAAGGCGAAGTCGCCAACGGTGATGAGGTCGAGACCGGCGGCCTGTTGATCTTGCCAGTGGCGAGCGCGCAGCGCGCGGCCCTCGGCTTCCAGCGCCGCCTGATCGATGTCGCCCTTCCAGTAGGCTTCGGTGGCTTTCTTCAGTTCGCGATCGGCACCGATGCGCGGATAGCCGAGAATGTGAGCCAGCGTCATGGTTATTCCTTTGCGTAATTAAGAGATACACTTGGCAATGAATTCGCCATAAGCGATGGAGGCAGTTTCGCTGGCCGCCGAGAGTGAATCAAACTAAATTATCTAATCTACAACATGAAAAGCGCTCACCCACATGCTGGAACTCCGTCACCTCCGTACCCTGATTGCCCTGCGTGATGCCGGCTCGCTGGTGGAAGCCGCCGAGCGCGTCCACCTGACCCAGTCCGCCCTGTCCCATCAGCTCAAGGATCTCGAGGAGCGCCTGGGCAACTCGCTGTTCCTGCGCAAGACCCGGCCGGTGGAGTTCACCCGCGCCGGCCAGCGCCTGCTGGCGCTGGCCGAACAGATCCTGCCCGAGGTGCGCATGGCCGAACGGGACCTGGCGAGGCTCGCTGGCGACGAACGAGGCCGGCTGCACATGGCCATCGAATGCCACAGCTGCTTCCAGTGGCTGATGCCCACCATCGACTATTTCCGCGATCACTGGCCCGAGGTCGAGGTCGATATCCCCAGCGGCCACAACTTCGACCCGCTGCCGGCGCTGGCCCGGGAACAGCTCGACCTGGTGATCACCGCCGACCCTCAGCCGCTGCCCGGAGTGCACTACGAGCCGCTGTTTCGCTACGAGGGGTTACTGGCAGTGGCCAAACAGCACCGCCTGGCCGGCAAGGCCTGGATCGGACCCGATGAGCTGGCCGACGAGACCCTGATCACCTATCCGGTGGAGCACGCGCGGCTGGATGTCTTCACTCAGTTTCTCGATCCGGCCGGGGTCCGCCCCCAGGAAATACGCACCGCCGAGCTGACCATCATGATGATGCAGCTGGTGGCCAGTGGACGCGGCGTCTGTGCGCTACCCAGTTGGGCGCTGACGGAATACCTGGAGCGGGACTATGTGCGCGGCGTGGCGCTGGGCGAACAGGGCATGTGGAGCACGCTGTTCGCGGCCATCCGCGAGGACAGCCGCGATGCCCCCTGGATGGAGGACTTTCTGCGCACCGCGCGCGAGACCTCGTTCGCGGTGCTGGAGGGCATCAAGCCGGCGTGACGCCGGCCTGCTTGAGGGGCAGCAACAGGCTGAAGCGCGCGCCGCCGAGACGAGAACTATCGTCGACCATCACGCTGCCACCGTGCCAGAGCATCACCTTGTGGACGATCGACAGACCCAGGCCATAGCCACCGGAGCGCCGGGTACGGCTGTCGTCGAGCCGGGCGAAGGGCTTGAAGATCTCCTCGCGCTCGGCGACCGGCACGCCCGGTCCGTCATCCTCGACGTCCAACCGCGCCACCTGACCGTCGTCACTCAGGGTCAACCTGACTTGGCTAGAGGCATGCCGACAGGCGTTGGCGACCAGGTTCTGCAGCGCGCGCTGTAGATAACGCGGGTCTGCCACCACCTCGACAGGCGGCCCGGGCATCACCTGCAGCGAGAGTTTGGCATGCAGCGGCGCGAGTGCCTCGACCACGTTATCGGCAAGATCCCGGCAGTCGACCAGCTCGGCCTCCTGCAGCACACCCTGGGCGTGGTCATTGCCCAGCTTGGCATAGGTCAGGATCTCGTCGATCAGGCCGTCGAGCTCCTCGATGTCGCCGTCGATGCCGGAAAGCTGGCGCCGCACGGGCCCGCTGTCGGTCATGTCCTCGACCATCTGCACGGCGAAACGAATGCGCGCCACCGGGGTGCGCAGTTCATGCGACACCGCACGAATCATTTCCTGCTGCGCCCGCAGCAGCGCCTGCACCTGGGACGCCATGCCGTTGAACGCCATGCCGACCCGGCCCAGGAAGTCGCCACTCTCGACCTTGACCCGGGTGTTCAGATGGCCACAGGCGATACGGGTGGCGGCCTGTTCGAGGCGCGCCATTCGAGACTCCACGCCCCTCACGATCATGTAGATAATACCGGCCAGCACGCCCAGCATGGCGACCAGCAGCGACAGGGACAGCGACAGGGACATCGGCTCGAAAGCCGCCAGCGGCCCTACCTCGACCCACTGGATACCGCCGCCAGCCGCGGGCAGGCGCAGATACAGCGTCATCGCCCAGCGCTGGGGCAGCAGTTGAATGACCACCTCGGTATCGCGCAGGCGGGCAATCTGGGTTGGGGGTAGGTCTTCGGGTGGAGTATCGGTAAGTTGCGCCTGGATCACCGGGCTCTTGAGGCGCTCGAGACGCTCGAGACGCGCCTCGCCGTCGACCTCGGCCAGCCACTCCCCGAGCTGGCGAGCAAGGCCCAGCAACTGCTGTTCAGAGAGACTCTTGAGCTCGGCACGCAGCATCCAGGTCTCACCAGGCAGTTGGCGAAACAGTTTCCAGCCTTGGCCCTCGGCCTCATCGACCTCATCCACCAGGGTACGGCCACTTTCGAGGCTGGTGCGCTGAAAGAAGTTGAGCGGGTAATTGCGACGATCATGCAGGCTCAACGTCATCGACAGCTGCTCGCTCTTGCGGGCCAGCCAGGCATCACGGCGAGACAGCGGCAGAGCAGCCAGCTGGAGCGAAAGCAACGTCATCGGGGCTTCTGCCAGCTGCTCGCGGTAGTGATCATGGCGGACCTTGTCGACCAGGGCAAAGGTCGACAGGGCAAGAACAAAGGTCAGCACCAGTGCCAGCGCCAACCATACATAGACCCGAAGGAAGGCGCTGTCGGCCAGTGGCCGTGGCAACAGGCGAGAAAGCACCATCAACTATCCTTGACGAACAGGTAACCCTTGCTGCGGACGGTCTTGATGCGGTGTGGTTGGTTGGGGTCGTCCCCGACCTTGGGCCGAATGCGCGACACTCTAACGTCAATGGAACGATCCTGGCCGTCATACTTAATGCCGCGCAGCTGCGAGAAGATCTCCTCCCGGGTCAGCACCCGGCCGGCATTGCTGGCCAACAGCCACAGCAAATCGAACTCGGCGCTGGTCAGATCGATGCGCTCGCCCTCGAGCCAGGCCTCGCGCGTGGCACTATCGATTTCCAGGTTACTAAAGGTCAGCCGCCCTTCGCCGGTCGGTATGCTGACATCGGCGCGGCGCATCAGTGCCCGCATACGCGCCAGCAGTACCCTTGGCTGCACGGGCTTGGGCACGTAGTCATCGGCGCCCATCTCCAGCCCCAGCACCTGATCCATGTCATCGGTGCGGGCGGTCAGCATCAAAATCGGACCATCGTAGTCTGGCCGCGCCCGGCGACAGATCGACAGGCCGTCTTCACCTGGCAGCATCAGATCGAGGATCACCAGATCCGGCTGCAATTCGACGATCTTTTCGACCCCCTTGGCTCCATCAGCCTCTACCGTCACAGTGAAGCCATTGGCCTCGAGATAGTCTCGCGTGAGCTCCGCGAGTCGCTCGTCGTCCTCGATGATCAGGACATGATCGTGGTCATTGCTTAGCACGCTCTCGCTCGCTCCTCGTTGACGTCCAGTTACTGCAATTGTCATTGGATAGCATATACCAGTCTGCATGATACCCCAGCAGATGCTGTTTTGGCTGTCATTGAGACTCATTAGACTATGAGGTGCGCCTGATATAAAAGTCATCAACCGCTCTAGGATGCGGACTCCACGCGGTCGCTTTCTCACCCCCAAGTCAGGCACAAGATACCCACAGGTTATCCACTTGATGAAAGCTCTCGAGCACACTATCTTGTGCTGCATATCAGAAACGACACAAGATAGTGTGCTCCTAGCAATTCAGAGCACGACTGTCAAACCACGCTGTCCAAGCAGCGCGGCCCCCGGTTTCGCCCAGATATAATCGTTGACCAGACCATCCGTTCAACGTCCTGGGCTCCGCTCATCCATCAATCACCGCTAGGAAGACACGGCGCCATGGATACTACGCTTTCCCCCGGCAACTCGTCCGTCAACGTGACCGCCCCACAGCAACTGCGGGTGATCAAGCGCAACGGCGATGTTGCACCCTTCGATGCCAGCAAGATCGCCGTCGCCATGTCCAAGGCGTTCATCGCCGTGGAAGGCGACAACGCCGAGGCCTCCTCGCGCATCCGCGATTTCGTCACCCAGGCCTCAGACGCCATCTGCGAGGCCTTCCTGCGTCGCATGCCGGATGGCGGCACCCTGCACATCGAAGATATCCAGGACCAGGTCGAACTGGCGCTGATGCGCGCCGGCGAGCAAAAGGTCGCCCGCGCCTACGTGCTCTATCGCGAGGAGCATGCCCGGGCGCGCGCCGCTGCCGGCGATGATATCCAGAAGCCCCACCCCAGCCTCAATGTGACCCTGCCCGATGGCACCTTGCGTCCGCTGGACCTGGGCCGCATCGAGACCCTGGTCTATGAGGCCTGCTCGGATCTACCCAATACCGAGCCGCAGAAGATCGTCGACGACTCGGTGCGTAACCTCTATGACGGGGTGAGCAGCGACGGTGTCTCCCAGGCGCTGACCATGACCGCGCGCACCCTGGTCGAGAAGGACCCGAGCTACACCTACGTCACCGCTCGCCTGCTGCAGGACAACATCCGCCGCGAGGCGCTGTCCTTCCTGGGCGTGGCCGAGGAAGCCACCTACAGCGACATGGCCGAGCTCTATGCGCCGGCCTTCAAGGCCTACATCGAGAAAGGCATCGAATTCGAACAGCTCGACGAAGCGCTGGCCGAGTTCGACCTGGAGCGCCTGGCCGCGGCGCTCGACCATACCCGCGACAACGCCTTCACCTACCTGGGCCTGCAGACCCTCTACGATCGCTACTTCATTCACCGCGATGAGGTGCGCTACGAGCTGCCCCAGGTGATGTTCATGCGCGTCGCCATGGGCCTTTCGCTCAACGAAGACGACCGCGAAGCGCGCGCCATCGAGTTCTACGAGCTGCTGTCGAGCTTCGACTACATGGCCTCCACGCCGACTCTGTTCAACTCAGGCACTCAGCGCAGCCAGCTCTCCAGCTGCTACCTGACCACCGTGCCCGACAACCTCGACGGCATCTACAGCGCGATCCGCGACAACGCCATGCTCTCCAAGTGGGCCGGCGGCCTTGGCAACGACTGGACGCCGGTGCGCGCGCTGGGCTCCTACATCAAGGGCACCAACGGCAAGTCTCAGGGCGTCGTGCCCTTCCTCAAGGTGGTCAACGACACCGCCGTGGCTGTCAACCAGGGCGGCAAGCGCAAGGGCGCGGTCTGTGCCTACCTCGAGTCCTGGCACCTGGACGTCGAGGAATTCCTCGAGCTGCGCAAGAACACCGGTGACGACCGTCGCCGCACCCATGACATGAACACCGCCAACTGGGTGCCGGACCTGTTCATGAAGCGGGTCTTCGACGACCAGGAGTGGACGCTGTTCTCGCCGGCCACCTGCCCGGACCTGCACGACCTCTACGGCGCGGCCTTCGAGAAGCGCTACCAGGAATACGAAGAGATGACCCGTAACGGTCAGCTCAAGCTCTTCAAGCGGGTCAAGGCCAAGGACCTGTGGCGCAAGATGCTGTCGATGCTGTTCGAGACAGGCCACCCGTGGATCACCTTCAAGGATCCCTGCAACCTGCGCAGCCCGCAGCAGCATGCCGGCGTGGTTCACAGCTCCAACCTGTGCACCGAGATCACCCTGAACACCAGCGTCGATGAGATCGCGGTGTGCAACCTGGGCTCGGTCAACCTCGCGCAGCACATGACCGACGGCGAGCTCGACGACGAGAAGCTGAAGAAGACCGTGCGCACCGCCGTTCGGATGCTCGATAACGTCATCGACATCAACTACTACGCCGTGCCGCAGGCCAAGAACTCGAACTTCAAGCACCGCCCGGTGGGGCTCGGCATCATGGGCTTCCAGGACGCCCTGTATGCCCACGGCATCGCCTACGCCTCCGAGCAAGCCGTCGACTTCGCCGACCGTTCCATGGAGCTGGTCAGCTATCACGCCATCGAGGCTTCCTCGGATCTGGCCGCCGAGCGCGGGCAGTACCAGAGCTACGAGGGCTCGCTGTGGAGCCAGGGCATCCTGCCGATCGATTCCATCGAGAAGCTCAAGGCCGAGCGCGGCGAGAAGTACATCGAGGTCGACACCTCACAGACCCAGAACTGGGATCAGCTGCGCGAGAAGCTGGCCGATCAGGGCATGCGCAACTCCAATGTCATGGCCATCGCCCCGACCGCGACCATCTCCAACATCTGCGGCGTGTCGCAGTCGATCGAGCCGACGTATCAGAACCTGTTCGTGAAATCGAACCTGTCCGGCGAGTTCACAGTGGTCAACTCCTACATGGTCAACGACCTCAAGGAGCGTGACCTGTGGGACGAGGTGATGATCAACGACCTCAAGTACTACGACGGCAGCGTGCAGCCGATCGACCGCGTACCGGACGATCTCAAGGCCAAGTACGCCACCGCCTTCGAGGTCGAACCCAAGTGGCTGGTGGAAGCCGCCTCGCGTCGCCAGAAGTGGATCGACCAGGCACAGTCGCTGAACCTCTACATTCAGGGCGTGTCCGGCAAGAAGCTCGACGTGACCTATCGCATGGCCTGGTTCCGCGGTCTCAAGACCACCTACTACCTGCGTGCGCTGGGCGCCACCTCGGTCGAGAAGTCCACCGTTGATCGCGGCAACCTCAACGCCGTCGGCAACGGCAGCGAGCCGTCGCCCAAGCCTGAGGCAGCCCCGGCGCCGGAAGCCAAGCCGGAAGCCCGCGGCATCGAGGACTTCCTGAGCGGCAAGAGCGGCAGCGGTTCGCGCGCGCCCTCGGCCGGCGATATCGATGAGCTGGGCTGCGAGGCCTGCCAGTAACGGCGCGACGCCAAGCGCTGATTCACTTTCAAGACCGGAAGGCCCCGAAGGCGCCTTCCGGCCCCACGACACATCGAGGAAGACGACATGCTGAACTGGGACGAGTTTCACGAAGACACGATTGACGACGATACCGCGGTCGCCGACAAGCCTGCCGAGGCCAAACCCGCCCCGGCCGCAGCGCCCGAGCCCACTCCTGAGGCAGTCGCGGAAAGCGCCGGTCAATACCAGACCGCCGATCAGGACCGCCAGGCCCGCGCCAAGCAGTCCCTCGAAGAACTCGACGTGGCCGCCGGCCTCGAGGAACTCGAGATGGGCGCCAAGCGTATCGAGGTCGACCAGAAGCGCATGATCAACGCCCGCGCCGACCTCAACCAGCTGGTGCCCTTCAAGTACGAGTGGGCCTGGCAGAAGTACCTGGATGGCAGCGCCAACCACTGGATGCCCCAGGAAGTGAACATGAACGCCGACATCGCGCTGTGGAAGAGCGCGGACGGCCTCACCGCCGACGAGCGTCGCATCGTCGAGCGTTCACTCGGCTACTTCTCCACCGCCGATTCCCTGGTTGCCAATAACCTGGTGCTGGCCGTATATCGCCTGATCACCAACCCCGAATGCCGCCAGTACCTGCTGCGCCAGGCCTTCGAAGAAGCGATCCACACCCACGCCTACCAGTATTGCGTGGAGTCGCTGGGCATGGACGAAGGCGAAGTCTTCAACATGTACCGCGAGGTGCCTTCGGTTGCCGCCAAGTCAGCCTGGAGCCTCAAGCACACCCAGTCGCTGTCGCGTCCAGACTTCCAGACCGGTACTCCGGAGACTGACCAGGAGCTGCTGCGCAACCTGATCGCCTTCTACTGCGTGACCGAAGGCATCTTCTTCTACTGCGGCTTCAGCCAGATCCTGTCCATGGGCCGGCGCAACAAGATGACCGGCGTCGCCGAGCAGTTCCAGTACATCCTGCGCGACGAGTCCATGCACCTGAACTTCGGCGTCGACATGATCAACCAGATCAAGATCGAGAACCCGCACCTGTGGACGCCGGAGTTCCAGGACGAGGTCACCCAGATGATCCTGCAGGGCACCGAGCTCGAGATCGCCTATGCCCGTGACACCATGCCCCGCGGCGTGTTGGGCATGAACGCGGCGATCATGGAGGAATACCTGCACTTCATCTGCAACCGTCGTCTGGCGCAGATCGGCCTCAAGGAGCAGTTCCCGGGCGCCAAGAACCCCTTCCCGTGGATGAGTGAGATCATCGATCTGCGCAAGGAGAAGAACTTCTTCGAGACCCGCGTGACCGAGTATCAGGTCGGCGGCGCGCTGAGCTGGGACTGAGCTCACCACAAGGATGGCGTAACGCCTGCTTCCACAAACACCCGCCACTCGGCGGGTGTTTTTTTGCCTGGATACCAGGCTCTTGCGCGGACGTGATATGCCACGCGGCGACTCAGGCCGAGCCCGTGCGCTCGCTCAGCCAGGGCATCAGGCGCTCAAGCGGCATGGGTCTGGCCAGGAGATAGCCCTGGTAGAGATCGCAGCGCTGCTCTTTCAGATAATCGAGCTGGGCCTGGGTCTCCACCCCTTCGGCGACCACCTTGAGTTCCAGCTCCTTGGCCAGAGTGATGATCCCTTTGCAGATGGCAGCATCCTTGGTGTTGTGGCTCACATTACTGACGAAGCTTCGATCGACCTTGATCTTCTTGATGGGCAGGTAGCGAAGATAGCTCAGGCTCGAGAAACCGGTTCCGAAGTCATCGATGGCGGTGGTCACACCGAGGTCTTGCAGCTCATTCATTCGCTCGATGGCACTGTCGGTGCTTCGCATAAGGATGCCCTCGGTGAGTTCAAGCTCCAGATGCTCGGGGGAGAGTCCGGCCGCCTCTAGCGTCTGCTTGAGGCCAGCCAGAAAATTGGCGCGGTGAAACTCCAGCGGCGACAGATTGATGGACACCCGTCCATTGAATAGCCCACGCGCCAGCAGCTCCTTAACATCACGGCAGGCGCGTGCCATCACCCACTGGTTCAGGACAATGATCTGTCCGGTCTCTTCGGCAAGGGGGATGAAATCACAGGGCGGAATGGCCCCCTTGGTGGGGTGCTGCCAACGCACCAGCGCTTCGAGCCCGTCCAGTCGGCCATCAGCGTCCAGCAGCGGCTGATAATGCAGGGTCAGACGCTCCTGAGTGATCGCTTCCTGAAGCTCATTGCGCAGAGTTAGCCGCTGAGACAGACGGCTGTCGAGATCGGCACTGAACTGATGGTAGGTATTACGCCCCTTCTGTTTGGCCTCATACATGGCCATGTCGGCCTGCTGAATAAGCTTGCCGTCCTGTTCATCACTTGTGGCGTCACTGTTCGCATGACTGATGGCGATACCGATGCTCGCTGAGAGGTACAGCTCGTGACCGCCCACTCGATGTGGGGCCACGAGCTCATGCAATAACCGACTGGCCACCTCGCTGGCCTCGCGGCTCTCTTGCAGATCCGGCAACACCAGCACGAATTCGTCTCCCCCCAACCGAGCCAGCGTGTCGCTGGGCCTTAGCCCCCGGCCCAGACAGCGCGTCACGCTGATCAGGAGCTGATCGCCGACCTCATGCCCGAGGGTATCGTTGATCGGCTTGAACTCATCAAGATCGATGAACAGTACTGCCAGCACATAGCCGTGTCGGCGAGCCAGTGCTAGACCTTGTTGAAGCCGGTCGTTGAGCAATGCTCGATTGGGGAGCCCGGTCAGGGCATCGTGGCTAGCATGGTAGGCCAACCTCGCTTCCTGATCCTTGCGTTCGGTGATGTCATTCATGATGCCGACGAAGTGCGTAGCTCGACCTTGGGCATCACGTACCGGAGAAATGAACAGCTGATTCCAGAACGGCGTGCCATCGGAGCGGTAGTTCAGCACGGTGAGTGCCAACTCCTGCCCCTGATCGAGAGAGGCCTGTATCCGTGCAGCCTGCATGGGATCGGTCTCCGGGCCCTCGAGGAAGCGGCCGCTACGCCCTAATACCTGATCGTCGCGATAGCCAGTGATGCGAGTAAAGGCAGGATTAACGTAGATGACCGGGTGCTCTGGCTGGGTAGCATCGGTGATGATCACGGCATTGCTGCTGGCCTCGATACTGCGCTCGAGCACATTCAGGCGCTCCATGTCACGCTGGCGCTGTGTAATGTCTTCGACGATGCCATACACGCCCTGAACCCGATCATCCACCATGATCGGCAGCAGTCTCACATCGAGACCCTTGGGCGCCTGGCCCGGCGGCGTAAATTGCAGCTCATACTGCTGAATCTGGCCGCCCTTCACAGCTTCGAAGGCCGCTACCACACGCTTGAGTGCCTGACGGCCCACGGCCTCAGGCGTCAGCACCTGCTCGAGAGAACGCCCCAGAAGCGCCGTGGCATCGATGCCAATGACGGCCTCTGCCGCCGGATTGATGCTGCGATGAACGCCATCAAGGTCTATCGACATCACCGCATCGGGGTTTTGAGTGAACAGCGAACGAAAGCGCTGCTCGCTGATATAGAGCTCTCGCGTCTGCGACGAGCGAATGGACATCAGCGACAAGCTGACGATCAGCTGATGCGTAAGACCGATGCCCATCAGCCCGGCGCCCAGCCCCAGGCTGCCGACCAGCGTCTCAGCCCGCTCTGGCAGCTCCCGAGGCAGCACCCCACTGACCAGCCACCAGACCATTATGCTCAGAGTGATACCCAGAGCGGCGATGATGAGGATCGTGCGCGAAAGCGGAGGCAACAGCTCTCCTTGAACCGGAGCACTCAGCAGCAGCGCCGCCCCCAGTAGCATCACTTCAAGACTTGAGACCAGGGTAAGGGGCGTGAAGAGGACCGACGAGGCGTCGCTATCGGCGGGCCACAGCCATAGCGTCAACGACAGGCCGCCCAACATGACCGCAAGCCATCCACCCCTTCGCGATAGGCGCGAGTGTAGCGCCGCACGCCAGCGCCCATGATGATAAACGATCCCCATCAGGCCAAGTGTCAGCAATAGCAACAGGACGCTGACTAATGGTGAAGCCATCCGCCAAGGCGGCATTGGTATATGAGGCAGGATCGTGATCGTATGAGGTAGAGCCGTTTGAGGAAGAAGCACCACCAGGATGTTGATCAGAGCAAGAATAAGACTGGTGATCAGCAGGACCAACAGGCCCGCCTGGCGCATCAACGCTCGATTATTCAAATCCATTTGAATGTGACCTAGGTAATCCAGCGGACTGCTGTTGCTGTCGAGTCTTTCTTAGCGAATCCAGCAACCGAATCTGGAGCGCACCTTGAGTGAGAGGCGTGTCGGCATAACCGAAAGCCGAGGAAGGTGGTTAATTATTGTTAATGGAACGTAATGATATAGTACCTCCCGGTGTATCGAAATATTAGCCGCTTCCCATAAAATTAGTCAGCTTCCATACAACAGTGCCAAGCGACACTGCCCCGTTAATAGGCTAGGCGCTGTTTTTGGCCAAGCACGACCACCAGGCAGACAAAACAGACATGAAAAAGGCAGGCCGTTGGCCTGCCTTTCTGAGTAGTACGCCTCTCGCTACCTCAGAGTTGATCGTTGCCCGTCGGCGGACGCTTCCTGCCGGTGACCATGGCACGCATGAGGTTTTCCCTCGATAGCCAACTGGAAGCGATTACCCCCAGCAGGTGCAATCCCACCAGCGTAAGCACCAGATTGCCTGCCAGCACGTGAAGCTGCTGCACCCAATCCACGCCCCAGAAACGGTCGGTCGTCGACAGCCAGCCGGAGCAGGTCAGCACCGCGAGCCCTATCAGCAAGGCGATGATCATCGCCGCGCCGGCCGGATTGTGTCCCAGATAGCGCGTTTCCTTGCCCGACAGCATCTCGCGCAGGTGGGCAAAGACCGCAAACGGGGAGCGTACGAAACTGGTAAAGCGCGCCCGCTGTGGGCCGACGATACCCCACAGGCAGCGCCAGGCCAGCAGGCCCGCCACGGTATAGCCCGCCCAATGGTGCAGACTGCCCCACTCGTCGGCGCTGAACCAGGCAGTGGCAAAGGCAGCCACCAGCCCCCAGTGGAACAGCCGCAACCAGAGGTCCCAGACCTTTACTGATGACGGCTTGGCCATGACTCAGTCCTCATCCTCGGAGACGGGCTCGAGAGACTGGGGATCGAAATACACTTCCCGACGCTTGCCGTCTGCGTCGATGGCATAGGCCTCGTAGCAGCCGCTATCGACCTTGATGTTCTTGATCGTCCAGCCCTGGTCAGTGAGTTGCTGCTCGAGCGCCTGCTGGGGCTGCCACTGATCTTCGGGCACATCGCAGCGGTCGCTGGCCTGGGCGGTAGCAGCACCGGCCATGGCGATCATCGACAGCAGCAGCGTCACGGGTTTGAGGTGAGTCATCGTCTTTCCTCCTCGTACGATCTCAGAATGAGTGCCACTCAGGTGGCATCACCCACTCTCCTCCCTGTGACTTAAGGCAACCTTAGCGGCGACGAGACGTTTCGCAGGAAGAAGGGGCGGCGAATCAGCAACACGAAAAAGACCTGACGTAAAAACCCATCGCTGGGCTCAGCGCTGCTCGCTCGGCAGATGCCCGACCTTGACGTAGATCAGCGCCCCCTCTTCCTCGGTGAAGGGCGCATGGCGACTCAGGTGAGGACTTCGCAGCCAGCTGCCTGCCGGATAGGCACCGTGTTCGTCATGGAAGCAGCCCTCGATCACGAAAATCTCCTCGCCGCCCCAGTGGGAATGGCCGGCAAAACGGGTATGGGGTGCCCACTTCACCAGTGCCACATGCTCGCCGCCGATGTCGTGCAGCGGGAGCACCTCAAGGCCCTCGACCTGGCCGGGATACCAGCTGGCCGCCCGGGTATCGAAGGCGAAATGGGCCCTGTCATCGGCGGCGAACTGATGCAGCTTGACCAGGATGGTAGCTCCGTCAGCCCCCACTCGCGGCGCATGGTGAGTACCGATGGGATTGCGCAGGTAATAGCCGGCAGGATAGCGGCCATGTTCATCGCCGAACTCACCTTCCAGCACCAAAATTTCTTCGCCGCCGCCATGCTCGTGGGTCGGAAAGTGGCTGTTGGGGGCATAGCGCACTAGCGAGGTAGCCCTGGCGACCTCATCGCCAATGCGATCGAGCATCATCCGCTCGACGCCTGGGGTCGGCGAGGGAACCCACCGATAGTCCTCGGGGGTGATCACGACTTTCTTCGAGAAATCGGCGTTGAGCTGCATGACAAGACATCCGGTCGGCGAAACGTAAGCAACGAAGGCGTGCAAAAGAAACGAAATGTGCAAAGGAGACGTGCCACAAGCATGTGCCACAAGGGGAATGCGGGCATGAAGCGTGCGCCTTCGCCCGGTCTGGCGCAAGACGCGCCCGGCCCATGTTGTCGGGTCGTGTAGAATCATCCTCTAAGGGAGTCTAGAAAGTGCCTCCACACATATAACAGGGAGACGAAGGTGGCCATTGCGCTATTGATCAACGTGCTGATCTTTCTCGCCGCGGCGGTGCTCATCGTGCCGCTGTTCAAGCGCCTTGGGCTCGGCGAAGTGCTCGGCTATCTGGCCGCCGGGGTCGTGATCGGCCCTTCGGCGTTGGCCCTGGTGCCCGACGCCGACGCAGTGTTGCAGTTTTCTCAGGTGGGCATCGTTTTCCTGCTGTTCGTGATCGGGCTGGAACTCAAGCCCTCCCGACTCAAGCTGATGCATCGGGTGATTTTTCGCTTCGGTGGCCTGCAGGTGACCATGACTACGCTGGGGTTATCGGCGGCGGCCTGGGGGCTGGGCCTATCCCCGGTGGCGGCTCTGGTGGTGGGCTTCAGCCTGGGGCTGTGCTCAACGCCGCTGGTGCTGCAGCTGCTGGGAGAACGTCACGAGTTGCAGACTCGCCACGGCCGCAATGCCTTCTCGCTGCTGCTGTTTCAGGACCTGGCGGCGATCCCGGTGCTGGCGGCGATTCCCATTCTAGGCGCCGGCTCGCTGTTGGCCGAAGGCGTCACACCGCTGCTCGCCGAGGTGGCCGTCGCCTTCGGCGCCTTCGCCGGGCTGATCATCGGCGGCCGGCTGCTGCTCCGCCCGTTATTCCGCTTCGCCGCCGGCACCGAAAGCCGCGAGGTATTCTCGGGGACCGTACTGCTGGTGGTGATCGGTGCGGCATTGCTGATGGAACTGGCCGGCCTGTCGATGGCGCTGGGTGCTTTCATCGCCGGGGTGCTGCTGGCCGACTCGGAATTCCGCCACAATATCGAGGCCGATATCGAGCCGTTCCGCGGCCTGCTGCTGGGGCTATTTTTCATGGCAGTGGGCATGACCGCTCAGATCGGCCTGCTCGCCGACATGCCGCTGATCATCATTGGCCTGACCGCGGCTCTGCTGCTGACCAAAGGGCTCTCCGTACTGGCAGCCTCGAGGCTCTATGGCACCGGCTGGAAGGAGGCCACGACGCTCGCCATGCTGCTCTCACAGGGCGGTGAATTCGGCTTCGTGCTGCTCACGGCGGCCGGCAGCGCCGCGCTGCTGGATCGCGAGCTGGTCAACCTGCTGGTGCTGGTGGTCTCGCTGTCGATGGCAACCACACCGCTTCTGTATCTGATCCATGTGCGCGGCATTCGTCCGCTGTTCAAGGGCAAGCGCAAGAAGCCCAGTTTCGATCAGCCGGTGGACGATTCGCCGCAGATCATCATCGCCGGCTTCGGCCGCTTCGGACAGATCATGGGCCGCGCTCTACAGGGCCTGAAGATTCCCTATACGGTACTCGACGTCAACGCCGAGCAGGTCGAGTTCGTGCGCCGCTACGGCAACAAGGTCTACTATGGCGATGCCTCGCGCATCGACCTGCTCGAGGCCGCCGGCGCTGACAAGGCGCGGGTGATGGTGGTGGCGGTAGGTGACACAGAGGCCTCGATGCGCATCGTCGCCCAGGTGCAGCGCCAGTTCCCGCATCTGCGCCTCTATGCTCGGGCCCGCAACCGCTATCATGCGCATCTGCTGATGCGGGCAGGCGTCGAACACCTGGTGCGCGAACTGCTGCCGGCAAGCCTGGAGCTGACCCGCGAGGTGCTGATCGAACTGGGCGTCACCCGCGATCAGGCCCAGCACACCATCGACACCTTCCGCCCCCACGATGAGCAGGCGCTGCGCCGCCAGCTCGAGGTCTTCGGCAACGAGAAGAAACAGATTCAGACCGTGCAGGAAGCCGCCCGCGAGCTCGAGGCACTCTACGAGGCCGACGAGGAGATCGATACCTCGCTGACGCCCCTCTCACGCCCCCCACAAGGATGACGCCATGGCTGGTGCAAGTTTACTGACGCTGATCGATGACATCGCCACCCTGCTCGACGACGTGTCGCTGATGACCAAGGTGGCGGCCAAGAAGACCGCCGGCGTACTCGGCGACGACCTGGCGCTGAACGCCCAGCAGGTCACCGGCGTCAAAGCCGACCGGGAGCTGCCGGTGGTGTGGGCGGTGGCCAAGGGCTCGCTGCGCAACAAGCTGATTCTGGTGCCGGCGGCACTGGCGATCAGCGCCGTGATCCCCTGGCTGGTGACGCCGCTGCTGATGCTCGGCGGTGCCTTCTTGTGCTTCGAGGGCGCCGAGAAACTGCTCCACGTGCTAAGCCACGATAAGGACGAAGACGCGGCGGCCCATGCCGAGCACGTCAAGGCGCTTGCTGATCCCGCGACCGACGTGGTGGCTTTCGAGCGCAACAAGATCAAGGGCGCCGTGCGCACCGACTTCATCCTCTCCGCAGAGATCATCGCCATCACCCTGGGCAGCGTGGCCGGCGCCCCCTTCGTCCAGCAGGTGATCGTGGTGTCCGGCATTGCCGTGGTCATCACCGCCGGCGTCTACGGGCTGGTGGCCGCCATCGTCAAAATCGACGACTTGGGTCTCTACCTGAGCCAGCGCGGTGGGCGCCTGATAAAGGCCGCCGGTCGCGGCCTGCTCGCCGCCGCGCCGATACTGATGAAGACGCTGTCGGTGGTCGGCACCGCCGCCATGTTCATCGTCGGCGGCGGCATCCTCGTTCACGGCCTGCCGATGCTGCATCACGGCGTCGAGGCGCTGGCAGAGCGCGCTGGCGAACTGCCCACCACCGGCGCGGTGCTGGGCCCGCTCAGCAGTATCGCTCTCAATGCCGGTATCGGCCTGGCCGCTGGCGCCGTGCTGGTCGCTATCGGCAAGGCGGTCGCCGCCCTGCGCGGCCGCCGCGCCTGATCGCCGGCGCCTGGCACCTTCCCCAACGCATATCGCAGGATGCTCTTTTCCATGCACCCTGCGCGGTTCGTTACTATCAGCGTTCGTGACTATCAAGGCAGACGCCACCAGCCCGGCAGCAGGGCCCTGACTTCGGGACGGGCAAAGCGGTCGTCCATCAGCACCACCACGCCGCGATCCTCGGGGGTGCGAATCACCCGGCCGGCGGCCTGCACCACCTTGTTGAGGCCCGGATACTGATAGGCGTAGTCGAAACCGCGACCGAAGCGCGCCTCGAGCTGTTCGCGCAGGGTCTCCTGCCGCGCGTCCACCGGCGGCAGGCCCAGGGTGGCAATGAAGGCGCCGATCAGCCGATCGCCGGGCAGGTCGATGCCCTCGGCGAAGGCCCCGCCCAGTACCGCGAAGCCGATGCCCTGCCCGCCCGAGACGAAGCGGGCGAGAAAGGCGTCCCGGGCCCCTTCATCCATCCCCCTCGCCTGCCGCCAGATAGGAATCTCGCCGTGGGCGTCGCCAAAACGTGCGGCGACCGCTTCCAGATAGGCGAAGCTGCTGAAGAAGGCCAGATAGTTGCCCGGCGCACGCTGGAACTGCTCGTGAAGGGTCGCAACGATCGGCTCGATGGAGGCCTGGCGATGGGCAAAGCGGGTCGAGATATCCCGGCGGATATGCACGTCGAGCTGCTCACAGGCGAAGGGCGAGGCCACCTCGAGACAGGGCGTTGCCGCCGGCAGGCCCAGCAGATCGCGAAAATAGCCGCCCGGCGAGAGGGTGGCCGAGAACAGTACCGCGCTATGGCTCGCCGCGAAGCGCGGTGCCAAAAAGGGCGCCGGGATCAGGTTGCGCAGCGCCAGTCGGGCCCGCCCGCGGCCGCTTCGGGTGAGCTCGAAGAGCGAGTGGTCATCGAAGACCTCGGCGAGCCGGGTGAAGGCCAGCGCCTCGAAAAGAAACTCCTGCAGGGCCGGGTCGACCTCGCCGGGGTGCTCGGCCAGATAGTCGGTGATCGACGTCGCCGCCTGGCCAAGGGCCCTGAGCATCCCTCTGGGCGGCGCGGAAAGCACCTGATAGTCCGCCGCTCGGCTTGATTGGCCGCCCTTGCGCTTACGATCGCCGCGGGTATCGCCTGATCGCCACGCCTGAGCATTCTGCTGGCCGGGCTGGCCGGCTCCCTGCTCTTTCCCCAGATAGCCTCCCGTCTCTTTCTCCCCGCCCTTCTCTTCGCCCAGGGCCGCCCACTGACGACCGAGTCGCTCCAGAGGCTTCACCAGCGCCGGTGGCGCCTGGCGGCGCAGCCCCGCGAGCCGGCGCTGATCCAGCTCGGCGCTGTACATGCCGCGCGCCCTATCGATCAGGTTGTGGGCCTCGTCGACCAGCACCCCGACCCGCCAGTCATGGGCCTGGGTCAGCGCATGGAGCAGGGCGTGTACGTCAAAGTAGTGATTGACGTCGCCGACCACCACATCGCACCAGCGAGCCAGCTCCTGCCCCAGATAATAGGGGCAGACCTGATGTTCCAGCGCCACCTCGCGCAGCGCCGCCCGGTCGAGCCACCCTCGTTCGGTAGCAGCCTGCCGCGCCGCGGAAAGGCGATCATAGAAACCCCTGGCCAGCGGGCAGGCCTCACCGTGGCAAGCGGTGCCTGGGTACTCACAGGCTTTCTCGCGGGCGATCAGCTCCAGCACGCGAAGCGCGGGAGCTGCCTTCTGCGGCTCGAGGGATGCCTCCAGCCGCTCCAGGGCTTCCAGGGCCAGGCGCCGCCCGGGGGTCTTCATGGTCAGGAAGAACAGTCGATCCAGCCCCTGGCGAGGCATAGCGGTGAGCATCGGAAACAGCGTGCCCAGGGTCTTGCCGATGCCGGTGGGCGCCTGGAGTAGCAGTGCGCGGGAGGTGCTCGCCGCCTTGTAGACCGCCTCGGCCAGCGGCCGCTGGCCGGTGCGAAAGGCGGCGAAAGGAAAGCCGAGCTGCCTGAGTGCTGTGTCGCGGCCCTCACGGTGCGCCCCTTCCTGCTTGGCCCAGGCCATGTAGCGTACGCAGTGATCCCTGAACACCGCTTCCAGCGCCGGCGCCGTGCAGGTCTCGCTGAGCCGGGTCTCCCGGCCGCTGCCGAGTTCCAGGTAAACAAGCGACAGGGTCAGACGCTCGAGACCACGGGTCCGACACAGCAGGGCACCATAGACGTAGAGCTGGGCCCAGTGCAGGGCCCGCTGGTTGTCGGCCATGCGCGCCAGATCGCCACGATGGGTCTTGACCTCCTCGAGACAGCTCCTTGTCGGGTCAAAGCCGTCGGCTCGACCGCTAACCACGAGAGCCTGGCCCGTCTCGTCGACGTAATCGCCTGCGAGGGCCACCTCGGTTTCAAAGGCTGGGTCCGCCGCCCGGCGCCGCTCGGCGATCAGTTCATGACCGGCGATGCCCTCGCTGGCGGTAGGCGACGGGGTGAAGCGATGATCGAGGTCCCCGCGACGGGCGGTGAAGTCGCATAGGGCACGCACCGCGACCCTGAGGCTCACGGTGCGCGTGCTCCCAGGGGCTCGTCCCGGGGCTCTTTCAAAGACTCTTTCAAGGGCTCATCCAAGAACTCGCCCCCGCTCTCTTCAGTACTATTTCCAGTACTCTCTGCAGTACTCTCTGCAGTACTCTCTTCAATACCCTCTTCAATACCCTCTTCCCAACGCACCTCGCAGACCGCCGCAGGGATGCCCTGCTCGGCGAAGAAGGCGAGCCAGCGGCGCTGGTTATCCTGCAGCCGGTCGCCCGGTCCCTTGACCTCGATCAGCCGATAGCGCGGCCCCGTCTCCGCCTCCGGCGAGAATTGGATCAGATCCGGCAGCCCGGCACGGTTGGCTCGCGGGTCCTCAAGCAGGCGCTCGAACAGCACGCGCAGATGCATCGCCGGGATGCAGGCCAGGGCCTGCTCGAGCATGGCCGCATCGAGTACCCCCCAGTGCACGAAGGGCGAGGCCAGGCCCTGCTTGTCCTGAAGGCGCGCGCGCAGAGTGGCGGGATAGCGGCCATCGTCGAGCTCGGCGAGGCAGGCATCGAAGTGCGCCCGGCGTCGGGTGACGAAGTCCTCGCGGAAGAGATCGGCGGGCCCACTGTGGAAGGGATGGAAGAAGGCGCCGGGAAGCGGTGCGAAAATAGCGGGCCAGCACAGCAGGCCAAAGAGCCCGGTGATCAGGGTGTTTTCCACGTAATGCACCGGAGCCGACGGCTCGGCGAGATGGTCACGCACGGCGAACTCCACCCGGCCAGCTGAGGCAGGCAGCGTCAGGGTAAAGCGCTTAGGCGCGGGGGCCCGGGCCGGCGCAACGGGCCGTCCCAGGCGGCGACCCAGCCGGGTTTCCAGCCGAACCAGCGCCTGCGCCTCGGCGGCATCACGAGGGGCCGCCAGAGCGCGCCTGACCTTGGCGAGGATGGCGGCGTGGGTCTCCTCGCTGTCGGGGTCGTTTGCCGCACGACGTTCGGCCAGGCGCAGCGCCCGCACGCGTGCCTCGGGGTGACTAGAGTGGGGGTAAAGCTCGGCGGCCAGGGTTATATCGCCCTGCCGCTCGGCCTCACGGGCGAGCCGGAACACCAGCCGGCCACGCCGCGTCTCAAGCCAGGCATTGGGCGCACAGTCAGGGGAAACGACGGACGAGCTGTCGGGCAACAGCGGCCACAGCGCGCCCGGAGGCTCGCCGTCGTCCAGCCGCTCACGTAACGCTTCCAAGGCCAGGTAGGTATCGACCTCGTGGCGCGCCTGAAAGGCACGGGAGTCATCGCTAAAGGAGACCTGCTCGAAGCGCTGATGGCCAAGCTCGGCAAGCACGAATTCCGAGAAGTCCTGACGCAGATTGCCAAAGAACATCAGCCGCAGCCGCTCGCAGAGCGCCATGCAGGTGAGTTCGACCACGGAGACCTCGTCAGGTGCTCCCCAGCCGTCGAGCGAGCGGGGAGCGGGCAACCCCGGGCTCAGTGCCTTCAGGAGCCGCGCCTTGCTGACGCCCGCGGGCAGCCCCGCCGCGCGGATGTCATCGCAAAGCCACTGGCGCAGCTCGCCAAGCGTTGCCAGACCGAACAGCCCGACAAGATCGAGCCTTGGGGCGTCGTCGACGAGCCCCGCCTCGACCAGGGATTCCAGGGCCAGGCGGGGATCGCCGATCTCGGTATAGTGCAGCTTATCAAGGCGAAAGCGGCTGCCCTTGCGCATGACCATGCGCGTGAGCAACGCCAGCGAGGCCGCCGGCAAGCGACCAAGGCGCGTCAGCGTCGCGTGCTCCTCGCCGCTCAACAGGTCACCGTAGCGCGCGACGACCCAGTCGAGCACGAAGCGGAAATTGGTCAGGTAATAGCGCGGGTCATCCAGAGAGGCGGTGACCGGCGCCGCCGGCGGGGCACTGTTCATTCATCCATGCTAGCAAGGGAAGCTTGGCCGCGACCAGGCAGTTTTAGTACCTTTCATCGATCACGCCCCATCAGGACGTCATTCACTTGCCATGCGTTACCGGGCGGAGACGGCGCTTAGGGCACCTCGCAGGACGTCCAGCGGCATGGGGCGGTGCCAAAGGAAACCCTGCATATGCTCGATGCCAAGACCACACGGCACCGACTGCTGCTCCAGGCTCGCATCGTAACGGCGCAGACCCGGACCAAGTGATCCCTCCTTGGCGAGGTTGGCACGCCGTATCAACTCGTGGGCACTGGCGACATCGCCTGCGAACTCACAGACGCCGATGGCCACCAACGCCGAGCGCTGACCTTCGCCGACGGAATACGGAACGGTGACGTCTTCATGCACCCGTTGCGCCCACCGCCAGGTTTCCTCCTTCGTAAGGAAGTCGGCGCGAGCCACCATAATGCGATCCCTCTCTGGCAGAGACACTAGGCCACCCGGCCCCGCCAGGCAGCGCAGGCGCTCAACGAAGAGCCGTATCGCCTCATTCAAGGCCTCGCGGCCGTAGGTAGTGAGAAATTCATTGAAGTGCAGGAAATGAACGGCCGCCAGCGCCCCCTTGCGGCCTTCAGCCTGCGCCGCGTCGACCAGTCGCTGGAGTTGTTCCTGACCCAGCAGTTTATTGGGCAGCGAAGAATCAGGGTCGTAGAACGCCTGATCAGGAAGATCGTCGCTGGCCCCGTGAAGCCGTTCGGTGATGGTGATCTCATGCTCGACCAGTCAGGATTCTTTAATCGGAGCAAGAACCGCAAGCTCGCAGGCCTCCCACTGCTGAGCGGCGCGACACCCGCGAGCCTGATCGACGGCCAGACAGATCAGAATGGCCATCACGAATAGCGCAGCGCAGAGCAGAATCGAGGCCTTCAGCCCCACCACCGACTGCAGCAGGCCCAGGCCAATGATGCCGATCACGCCAGCGAGCTTGTTGGCCAGGCCCCAGAACCCGAAGAACTCGGCGGCCTTGTGCGACGGTGACAAAAGCCCTACCAGGGCGCGGCTTGCCGACTGACTCGAGCCCAAGCTGAGCCCAGCTAGACAGCCCACCACCAGGAACAGCTGTTGAGGCTGCAAGCCAAGGCCCAGATAGGCGTTTAGCCAGGCGGTCAACTCCGGCGTGGCCCAGATGGCGAGGATCGCCAGCACCCAGAGGCCAAGCGTCAGCAGATAGGTGCGCTTGGCGCCGAGCCGGTCCTGAATCACGCCGAACCCCAGCGCCCCGGCGGCGGCAGTGATCTGCACGATGATGAACATCAGGTTGCGCGTGGTGGTGTCCCAACCGATCACCTGAGCCCCGTAGATGAAGGCGAAGGCAATGATGATGTAGACGCCCGCCATCGAGAACACCAGCGAGACCAGAAAGGTACCCAGGTCGCGAAAGCGCCTGAGTTCATGAAACGTAGTACCGACCCTCGCCCAGGCGATGCCGGCATAGCCGCGCCCCGGCGGCAGACGCTGGGGCGTGCCACGCTCCCTAAGCCAGAGGAAGGTCGGAATGGCGGTGATCAGGAAGAAGCCAGCAGCGAAGGGCCCAACCCAGCGGATGCGGTCGAAGTTCTCGGCAGTGGCTTCGCCCAGCACTACCAGCGTAAAGCCCGCGGCGAACAGACCGCCGACATACCCCAGCGCCCAGCCAAAGCCGGAAATCCGGCCCAGCGCTTCCGGCGGACCGAGGTCCGGCAGAAAGGCCGCGATAAAGGATTCGCCCATAGAGTAGGCGTAATTGGAGAGCACGATCAGCACGACCCCGAGCCATACGAATCCCGGCGCCACAAAGTAAAGCAGTGCCGTGGTGGCAACGGTGGCCAGATAGCTGACGAACAGGAAGCGCTTCTTGGCCGCCGAGACGTCCATGGCGGCACCGCAGACAGGCCCGCTGGCCACTACCATCAGATAACTCAGCGCCAGAGCAGCGCTCCACAGCAGATTGGCAAAGCGATAATTATCGCCACGATCGCCGACGATAACGGTGGTGAACAGCTCGCCGAACACCACCGTGATGATCAAGAGGGTATAGGCCTGGTTGGCGAAGTCGAACATCGCCCAGCCGAAGATCTCCTTGCGGGACGCATATGCCGTCGTCGACAACGGGCGCGTGGCCACCGAGGCCAAGGTCATGCGTCCTCCGTGCCAGGCGCCCGTTCCTTGGCGACCTTAACCCGGTTGCGGCCACCGTGCTTGGCCGCATATAGCGCCCGGTCGGCGCGGCGCATGCACTGCTCGTGGGACGGGTCTCCCTTGGCCATCGCAGAAATGCCGAAGCTGGCCGTCATGCGCAGCGAGATATCTTCAAAGGGCACCTCAAGCACCTCCAGGGCGTAACGAATGCGCTCGGCGAGGGAATGCCCACCTTTTTCGCCGGTATCGGTGAGCAACAAGGCAAATTCCTCGCCGCCAATGCGTGCCGGAATATCCAGGTTGCGACACCAGGCGGTCAACACCTCGGCAGTATATTGGATGACACAGTCGCCGGCCGCATGGCCGTGGATATCGTTGACGTTTTTGAAGTGATCGATATCGAGCAGGATCACCGCGGCGGACTGACCGTAGCGTTGATAACGTTCGAAGGCCTGCTCCAGTTGCTGCATGAAATAGCGTCGATTCCACAGCCCGGTCAGGGAATCTGTAGTCGCCAGTCGCCGCAGGGCGGCTTCGGCATCCTTGCGATCACCGATCTCCTGGTGGATGCCGGCCATCATTTGCGGTCGATGATCCGGGGTCCAGCGGAATACCTTGCCATGCGCAAGCACCCAAACCCACTGTCCGTCTCGATGGCGCATGCGGAACTCAAGAGAATAGAACTCATGCTTGCCGTGAAAATGGGCATTCAAGCGCTCGAACGCTCTGGCCAGGTCATCGGGATGGACCAGCCGTTCCCAGGTAGCAGAGCTGATCGGCTCGAGTTCGGCAAGCGAATAGCCGACGATCTCCGCCCACCGCGCGTTAATGAGCAGCTCACCGGTCTGAACGTTCCATTCCCAGGACCCAGCGTGGGTGCCCTCAAGAATATTGGAAAGCCGCAGGCGTTCTTCTTCGAGGGCCCGTTCCAGCACATGCCGTTCTGTGATGTCACTAATGTAGCCGTAACACAGCCTACTGCCATCGACTTGATGGCTAAGGGTGGCGTTGCCTTCATGCCAGCGCAGCCGGCCATCAGGAAGGTAGTAGCGGTACTGGCAGTGCCAGGGGTGCTGACCGTGAGAGGCCCGTTCGATGCTGTCCAGAATATGCGGCAGGTCATCGGGATGAGCGCGAGCGAAGACCGGCGAGGCATCATCCTTGACGACGGAATAAGGCAAGCCGAAGAGTTCCTCGAAACGCTCGCTGGCATAGGGGAAATGAGAGCTGCCATCAGCACGGATACGGTATTGATAGATGACCCCAGGCACATGGCGCGCCAGTTGCGCGAGCAACATGCTGGACGCCTGTGACGACTCGACCACCGGCGGTGAGACACACAGCCGGCGACCATCCACCCAGGGGGTGAGGCGCCAAGCCAGGCGTACCGTTGCGCCGGTCCGCAACCTGGCCAGAAACGAGCAAGCCCCAAGGGTCGCCAGAGCCTCACGGCACTGCACTGCATCATCTGGGTGAAGCTGGCCTACAAACGACGCGCCCACCAGGGTGTCATCATCACTGTCGAGTGCCGCCATGAACGCAGGATTCGCCTCTAGCACTTGTCCCTCGGCGCCCAGCGCACATATCAGGTCAGTCGACTGCGCCAGCAGTGCGGCGTAATCGATCTCGCTCATGTCCATCCTGCCTTGATTATTATCTTCTCATCCCTGAGCGCTAAGCCCTGAATGTTGCAGCGTGTTATATCACTAGCCTGCAGGGTGTCAGATCAAGATGGCACCACTACGACGTTCACGCCACTACGATGCTCAAACCACAGCGATACTCAAGCCACTAAGATCCTCAAGCCACTAAGGTCCTCAAGCCACTACGACGCTCACGCCATTGAGTCGCTCCCACCATGCTGGGGAGCTCCTCAACGACCGGCTGCCCGGGACTGCCTTCACCACCTTACGATACGTGCCCCATGACGGCTCCCCATGCCGGCGTCAGACGCAAGGCCGACACAAAGGCTAGACCAAATCCCTAGGTATCGTCTCGTCCCAACTCTTGGCAAAGACCCGGGTATCGCCCTCATAGGCATCGAGGGTTGCCCGCAGGCGAAAGTTGTCGGGATCACTGGTCATCAGGGTGCGCGTCAGGGTGCGCACCTGCCAATCGCCGCGACGAAAGCTGCGCTCCCATTCCGTCCAGCCGCTGACGCTGTCATAACTGCCATAGGCGTAACGGTAGCGCTCGGTGACCCGCACCGAAATCTCCATGTCGATGTCATCGAGACGATAGGTCCCCTCGTCGTTGATCACCTCGAGCGTCGTAGTGTCATTGGCCAGGTCGCGGATCACCCGCCAGTGCTCCTGAGTCGGCTGGATAAGCGTCTTGGCAATGGGCGGCGCCCCTTCAGGTTCGGCAAACGACGGCAGACCAGCTTCTTCGGCAGGGCGTGGCACCCGCATGGGCAGGAGAAGGCGGCTCGCCGAGGGATAGACGGTCACCCGCACAGGCCGCGGTGACGGCCAGGCCAGCGGCCAATAGCTGGTCGATAGTGACAGGCGGATGGCATGGCCGACCGGAAACTGCTGGGCGATGTGCTTGAGCAGCACACGCACCCGATAGCGCCGCCCTGGCGTAAGCGGCTCGGGAGACTCGTTGCTGTCCCGATGGGTCAGGTTGAGCAGCCCGTAGGAGACCCGCGTGGCCTTGTCATCGTCAGCCACATCGATCAGGCGCAGCGCCAGCATGGCCACCGGCTGGTCGGCCGAGATATCCAGTTCGACCACCGGTTGGCCACAGATCTCAAGCGGCGCCTTGAGCCGCGCGGTCTGAAAGATCAAGGCCCCGCCGTCCTCATCACGCTGGTCATGGGGCAGGTCGGGAGGCGCATTATACGAGCACCACTTGCCCGCATAGAGGCCCACCGAGAGCGGCGAGCGAATCGTCAGCGGCGCATCTTCGGCGCCCTGGCCCTGTTCGGAAAGCTCTTGTTTGACCGGGTCCTGTTCGGCCAGCACCTCTTCGGGCAAGAGATCATGGCCCGACGTTAGTCGGAAGGGCGTCTCGACGATATTCGGCGACGGCCAAACGGGCTCCGCGATCCAGCGACCGGGGCGCTGCTGGTAGCGGGCCGAGGGCGGCGTCGATTCCTGCATCCAGACCCGCAGCATCGGCTCGTCCATGATCCCGGTGTCCTTGCCCTTGAGCCAGTGATCCCACCAGCGCAGGCCGTCCTGCAGAAATCCGATCGCCGGCCCGGGAATGCCCAGATGGGGATACTTGTGCGCCCAGGGACCGACCAGCCCCTTGCGCGGCACCTTAAGCCCGGCCAAGAGACGAAACACCGCATTGCAGTAGCCGTCGGCCCAGCCGCTGATGGCGTAGACCGGGCACTGGATGGCGGAGAAGTCCTCGCACACCGAGCCGTGGCGCCAGTAGTCATCGCGGCGCTGATGCTCGAGCCAGGTAGCAAGCCACAGCCCGCTACCATCGAGGCGCTGATGCCACATCTCGCGCCAGCGATCGCCGACCAGGGCCGGGTCCGGCGGGCTGGCATTGCCGTCGAACATGGTCGAGGCCCAGGACAGGTTGTCACCGAGCAAACAGCCACCCATGTGGTGAACGTCGTCGGCGAAGCGGTCATCGGTTGAGCACAGCGTAATCACCGCCTTGAGCTGGGGCGGGCGCAGGGCGGCGATCTGCAGACCGTTGAACCCCCCCCAGGAGATACCCACCATGCCGACATCTCCCGTGCACCAGGGCTGGCGCTCGAGCCAGTCAAGAATCTCGAGGCCGTCGTCCAGTTCCTGCTGGAGATATTCATCTGTCAGCACGCCATCGGACTCGCCACTGCCGCGGATGTCGACTCGCACACCGGCATAGCCATGCCCCGCCCAGTAGGGATGCGTCTGAACATCGCGGGCCGCAGTGAGATCGCGCTTGCGGTACGGCAAGTACTCGAGAATCGCCGGCACCGGGTCGCTGTCAGCATCCACCGGCCGCCAGATCCGGGCGGCCAGCCGGGTGCCATCGGCGAGACGAATCCAGGTCTCCTCCTCGAAGACCTCTCGCGGATACTGGGTAACGATGTGCATGAACGCCCCTCTCTATTTTTTGCCATCTATGTTCTTGCTATCTAAGTCTCTGCTATCTAAGCCTCTGCTATCTAAGCCTTTGCTATCTAAGTTCTCGCTATTGATGCGCGCGCTGCGCTCTGGCCAAGCGTGACTCCCGAGAGGCGTCGCCGAGAAATGGATACTGACCAAGGCCCGGTGGGTCGCAACGGCTCAACCGACGATGTCCTCGAACGCGAAGTTAAGCCGCGATGACAGGCTTTCGTAGTTCGCCAGCAGCTCTTCGGCGTCCTGGCCGCCCATCCATATGCAGGCCAGCGCGAAGCTATAGGCGTCCTGCTCGGGCATGCTCGACAGCTGCTGGCCAGGCGCGACCTGCAGGGTAATCTGGGTGCCGGGGAACTCGGCCTTGAGCGCAGCAAGCTCCGCCTCGCTGGGCACCTGAGTCACCCGTGCATCGACGAAGAACACTCGGTAGAAGAACATCGCCGCGATCGGGAATTCACCCTGACGATACGGCATCGCCGGACGCCGACCCAGGCCCAGATCCAGGCTCACCTGCTGGTTGCTGATGCCATCGACCTTCTCGAACAGATCGCAATGGGACTGGGAGATACGCGTGTTGATCTCCAGGAGCCACACCCGGTTCTGCACCTCATCCCAGAAATACTCGATGTTGAAGGCGGCATTGTCGTAGCCGATATGGGTCATCACCCGCTCGGTCAGGTCCTTCATCTGCGCCTGCACATCCGCGGGCAACTGCGACGGGTAGCGGTAATGGAAGAAGCTCAGCACCTGGGGATAGCGCAGCGAATCGACGATGCCGTAACTGACCACCTCGCCCTCGAAGACATAACCCTCTACGGTGCACTGCCAGCCGCCGATGATCTCCTCGGCCATGCAGAAGTGACCTTCTACCGCAGCGATCTCCGGGGGCAGCAAGGCGTGGTCGAGCACAGTATTGAAGGGGGTGGCGATCAGGCCGATATCCTCGCGCAGCCGCACGATGGCGTGAGCGAAGTCTTCGGGGCTATCGATGCGAAAGCCGAGCCGTGACCCGGAGGACTTGATGGGCTTGAGGAAAAAGGGAAAGTAGAGACCCGCCGCACGAATGGTATCCAGCGCCTGATCATCGAATGGATCAATGGCGGTGAAGGCGGGAATCACATCGGGAATCACTTGGCGCTGCACCAGCCGGCTCCAGAACTTGTGCTCGCACTTGAGCAGGCTTTCGAGGCTGGTGGTGCGGGTGCCGAAGCGCCGACACAGGATCGGCAGCATGGTCGAGACCGGAAAATCCATGTAGCCAATGATGGCGTCGATAGGCCCATCGAAGGCGTCCAGCTCGTCGCCGGCCCGCGACAGCATGCCAGCGATATCAAAGACTTCGGTGTCGTAAACATCCGTGGGCGGGATGATCCCGTGGAATTCGCAGCCCTTGGCTCCCGGCAACTGCTCGAGCCGGGCACGATTGAAGTCGTTGAGGCCTATCACGAAGATCTGCTTGGGGGTGAGCATGGCGTGCGCCTCTCTTGGCCACTAGGCCCGGGACGACCTGGGCGCCGCGCCGCAATGGCGCCGACCATGACCCATTCTGTCCGTCACAGTGCAGCATAGCTCACCCCGCGACGGGCGGTGGGCTTGTCCATGACGACCCTGCTTTATTTCACCCAGCCCTATTCTGCACGGCTCTCACCTGAACGGCCCACCTGAACGACTCACCCAGCACCTCAGGTTCGGCCCCACCAAGCGCCTGAACCGACGCTGACTCACGCGTGACGCCCGCAGCCATCATCGCCGCTTGCGGCCCTCCCCTTCGCTGCCCGCGTCATTCGTCTCGTCGTCATCTGAATGGGCGGCGAACAGATCCGGTTCGCCGCGCTCCAGGCGCTCGATGGCCGCCTCGCCGTCGCGGGCCAGGCCATCCAGACGTTCGATTTGCGCTGAAAGTTCGGGTAAAGCTTCCTGCCGGTAGCGGGAGAGGTCGTCGAGCGCCGCCATCACATCGCCGAAGGCCTGCTCGAGAGATCCCATGTCCAGCGTCGCCGAAGCGGCCCGCTTCTGCACGTCGACACCCTGCTGGCGCAGTGCCCGAGCGGTGCCGGCGATGGTCTCGGAGGTGGTGGTATTGAGGGACTCGATGCGATCCAGCACCAGCCGCTGATTGGCCAGTGCCAGCGCCACGGTGGCAGCCACGCTGAGCGCCGAGACGGTGACATTGATGGCCCGGTCGACGCCGCGCATCAGCTCGCGGTTGTTGCGGATGATCACCTCGAGAGCCAGCACGCCCTGCTGGCTGACCGCCAACTGCTGCTGCAGGTCGAGAATGCGCTGACGCAGCGGAAACAGCAGCTCTTCCTCGATAAAGCGGCGCTGTTGATCGTCGCTGGCATTGGGCAAGGCATCCTGAAGGCGCTGATCAATCAGCCGCCCGAGCGTCACCTGGCGAGCCAGCTGATGATGGATCTGGCGCAGGCTGGCCTGATCATCGCCAAGGGTCAGGTTGTCGCGCTGCAAGCGATCGCGGCCCGCCTCAAGCTCGCCGATGATGGCATCGATAGCCTGCTGGGCGGTCTCGAACTTGTGAAAGTAGCGCTGCAGGCGATTGCCGACCCCGGGAAGGGCCCCGAGCAGGCGATCGAAGCGGCCGGGGCTCAGCCGGTGCTGGTGCGGATCGAGACGCCCCATGCGATCGCGAAGGTCGGTCAGCGCCCGCGCCACCGGGCCGCCGTCCTCGCCGTGCTCGGCGAGCTGGCGCAGCGGGGCATCGAGCATACTGCTGTAATGGGCGGCCTGACGCTGCAGCGAAAGGCCCATCTCGTCGACGGCCCGGCGCTGACGGCTAGCCGCGCCCTCATCGGCGAGAATCTCTTCCACGAAATCAGCAGCCAGCGAGACGAGCTCCGAGTCGATGTCAGCATCGGCCGCATCGCTGGGCTCATCGCCAGCGGCTTCCCTGAATTCGTCGACGGACATTCTTTCAGATGCCCGCTCAGCCTCTTTATCCGTTTCACCGTGGCGCTGGCCGGTGCGGGGGTGGCGAAGCTCGGCCTCGATCACCTCGACCGGCGGCAGGGACAGACGCGAGAAGCCGCCCGCGTTTTCGTCGCTCATCGTTGCGCTCCTCGGGTTGTGATGCTCTTCACCCTAGCCCAGTTCATGACGGCGGCCCACTGGGAAAGCCGCGGCCATGCTGAGCCTGAGGTATCTTATTCAGCGGCTGCGGTCATAGCGCTCGGCGCCCTCGACGAAGCGCTTGAGCTCGGCGCACGCCTGCTCGGCGGCCAGGCTCGCCTGAGGCTTGTCGGTACGCAGCCGGGCCACCGCCACGGCGGCGTCATCCAGCGCCGTCAGGGCCGCCTCATTGCGCGCCGCCAGCTGGCGCAGCTGTCGCTCGGTGTCTTCGACCAGCGCCAGGCGACGCTTGAGAGCGATACGCTCCTCGACGGTCAGGTTGGCGGCGTCGCGGGCCAGCCGGCGCTTGACGTAGGCGGCATCCACCCCGGCGACGCCGCTGGCCTGGTGGGCCATGGCCGTCAAGTTGTCGATGGCGCCCAGGCAGACCTGCGTGACCAGGCCGCGGGCGCGCTCGTAAGCAAGCTCGCCGACCTCGAAGCGGCTCCCCAGCACGCCGAGCACATGGCGATAGCGGCTGTAGAGGCGATCGGCCTGGGGTGCATGATCGCTGCGATCCACCTCGAGCAGCGCCTGCTTGGCACGACACAATGACAGCACCAGGTCGTCGGCATCCGCCGGAGGGTGTTCGGGATCGAGAGTCTGAACGCCGGTTTCCTGGCGCTCGCTGGCCTGGCGGCGGGCGGTCTCGGCGCTTCGCTGTAGCGCCGCGCGCTGCTGTCGACGACGGGCAAGCCATCCGCGCCAGCGCCGCTCCATGGGCACCTCGGCGGCAATCGCCACGAGACCGGCAAGCCAGCCGCCCAGGCTTGGAGAAAAGCCGCCCCATAGCGACGTCAGCCACAGCAGCACCGCAAGGCTCGGCGCTACAAAAGCATAGCGCACCACCACCGGCCAGCGCCGCGGCGGTGTGGCGGGATCACCAAGTTCGGGACGGATCACCCCCAGCATCAGCCACACCAGGCTGGTGAGAAAGAGCCCGTAGGAAAATCCCTGCAGGAAACCCAGCATTGGCCACACTACCCCGCGTTCCAGAAAAACGGCATACGTATATGAGAGATGAGTGTAGAGGAAGGTTCCGGCCAGCATAAGCCCCACCGGGCCGGCTGATACCTGCCGGCGCGATGTGTCAGGCTAGCTCTCTGCCATGGGCGCAGGCGTAGAGCTTTGCCACCTCTTCACCGACGCGGCGCAGGGCTGCCTCGATGGTCGGCGTCAGGGCCGCGGCATAATTGAGGCGCAGGCACTCGCGGTACTTGCCCGACGCCGAAAACAGCGCCCCGGGGGCGATGCGCAGCCGGGCCGGCACTAGACGCTCGTTTAGGCGCATAGAGTCGATGCCACCGGGCAGTTCCAGCCACAGAAGGAAACCGCCCTGGGGGTAGCTGATGCCGGTATCGGCGGGAAAGTAGCGTCTCACCCAGCCAATCATCAGGTCCCGTTGGCGGCGATATTGAGCCACCACTGCACGCAGGTGGCGCTCGTAATATCCCTTGGCGACGAAGTCGGCAATGGCCAGTTGCGGCAGGGTCGCCGAGGCACCGGTAGAGACATACTTCATGTGCTGGACGCGGTCGCGATAGCGCCCCGGAGCGATCCAGCCCACCCGAAGCCCCGGCATCAGGGTCTTCGAAAAACCGCTGCACAGCAGTACCCGGCCATCGTCGTCGAAGGCCTTGAGCGTTCTTGGCCGCGGCGTTTCGAAGGCCAGGTCACCATAGATGTCGTCTTCGATGATCGCCACATCGAAGCGTTGCGCCAGCGCCAGCAAGGCACGCTTGCGCTCCTCCGGCATGGTATAGCCAAGCGGGTTGTTGCAGGTCGGGGTGAGCTGGATTGCACGAATCGGCCATTGTTCCAGCGCCAGCTCCAGGGCCTCCAGGCTGATGCCGGTGCGAGGGTCGGTGGGAATCTCCAGCGCCTTGAGGCCATTGGCCTGTAGTATCTGCATGGTGCCGTAGAAACTCGGCGAATCCACCGCCACCACGTCTCCTGGTGCGGTCAGTGTCCGAATGGCGATCGACAGCGCCTCCTGGCAGCCGGTGGTGACCAGCACGTCATCGGGGTGCAGCAGGCTGCCCGCGCCCGCCATCAGCCGCACGATCTGCTGTCGCAGGGCGAGACTGCCGGCCAGGGCATCGTAGTTCAGGTCCTGGCCACTAGCATGCCGATAGCGCTCGGCCAACAGGCGATGCAGCGGCTTCAAGGTCGGACAGGCGAGATCGGGGATACCACGCCCCAACAGCAGCACGTCGTCGTCGGGCGGGTGGCGCTCCACCAGTTCCAGAACCTGGTCCCAGCGCGAGACATCCAACGGCCGCTGCGCCGGGCGCGTCACCGCCGGCAGACTCGTAGGGGTTGGCTGCGAGCGCACGAAAAACCCCGATTTGGGCCGCGCCTCTACCAGCCCGGCATCCTCTAGCCGAGCATAGGCGGTCTGCGCCGTGGAGATGCTGACCGCGAATTCGCGACACAGGGCCCGGATCGACGGCAGCCGATCCCCCCCGCGATAGATGCCGCCGTCGATACGCCGACGCAGCTCGTCGGCCAGTTGCGCATAGCGCGTCATGACAGTTATCTCCACGTCACCGGGACATCGATACAGATAGGCTCATCACGGGCCATACAGTGGGCTTACCCCACCATCTGTATGGATAACTTTTAAACTCTCTATATCTGTATGGCAAGTCGCGCCGGTCATAAGCTGATGGTGGTTACATCGACAAGCGACTTCGGAGATTTGCCATGCGACTCGCTCACCGCCCAAGGCTTCTTGAAAGACTCCCGCTTTTATCGCTGACTCGGCTCGCCGGGCGGTATGACAGGTTACGCCAGCGGCTTCGCTACCTCAGCCAACGCCAGGCCTCGCGTCGCGCGCTGCTGATGCTGGACGATCATCAGCTCATGGACATCGGCAAATCCCGCCGCCAGGCCGAACAGGAAGGCCGCAAGCCTTTCTGGCAGAGCTGAGGGCTGCGTGGCTGGAGGGCTGGAGGGATGGAAAACGTGGCAGAAAAAAAGAAAGCTGAAAGACGAGCAGGATGACACTCGCTCAAGGCACCAAAAGCTTCGCTGCCAGGGCAAGGCCGGCCATGATCAAAGCGGTCATCATGGCGATGTCCACCAGAGCGTTGAGGCGGGGTTCGTTCAGCCAGCCGCTAAGGCGGGTTCGCCAGCGACGAGACGAAACAGGAGATGTCGAACGGCGAGTGGCGCCGTGTCGGGGCTTTTGGTGACGATGCTTTTGGATAGTCATCGGCGCCTCCCGCCCAAGCTGGGCTATCGGCCTTTCATCATAGTCCGCTCGCCGCCGCTGGTATACTGGCCTCCCAACATCCAGTTGCCGAGATGCCATGCTCCGCTCCCTGACCTCTGCCCGTCGCTGGCTTTCGCGCCTGAGCGCCTCGCGCCACGCCCTGTGGCTGCTGGGCCTTGCCTCGGTGCTGGAAACGCTGCTGGTGCCGATCCCCATTGAAGTGATCCTGATTCCCTGGATGCTCGCCGAGCCTCAGCGCCGCTGGCGTCTCGCCGGGGTGGCGCTGGCCGGCAACCTGTTCGCCGCCCTCATCGGTTATGGCCTCGGGAGCCTCGCCATGGCCCAGTGGGGCGATGCCTTGCTGCCGCTCTTTGGCGGCGAATCGGCTTACCAGGCCTTTCAGGCGCGCTTCCTGGACAACGGCTTCGTGGCCATCCTGGCCGTCGGTGTCATCCCCATACCCTTCCAGACCGCCATGCTGGTGGCAGGCGCCAGCGACTACCCGCTACCGCTATTCCTGCTGGCGGCGCTGATCGGCCGCGGGCTGCGTTACTTCGGCCTGGCGCTGCTGGTGGCGCTGGCCGGCGAGGCCGCATTGGGTCTGTGGAAGCGCCATGCTCGCCCGCTGGGAGCCGGCCTGACCGTGATGGCCGGTTTTTGGCTGGCCTGGGAGCTGGTTAGCTAGCCTGTCAAACGCTAGGGAAGCCGTCACGGCAGGATAGCCGTTAGCAGGCACGTCACGCAGGGGAGCCGTCGACCCTTGTTATTATCGAACAAGACCTCCATGCTGCAATCATGAGGATGCTAACAATCCTCCCTTACTCTGATTCCAGCCAGGAGTCCCCATGTCACGTCTCGCCCACTCACGTCTCTCGAACACGGCCCTGTCGGTGCTCGACCTGGCACCAATTCGCCAAGGCGGCAGCGCCGCCGATACGTTCAAGGAAACCGTCGCCCTCGCTCAGCAGGCCGAGCGGCTGGGGTTCAGCCGCTACTGGCTCGCCGAGCACCACAATATCGAGGGCATCGCCAGCGCGGCCACCTCGGTACTGATCGGCCATGTGGCCGGCCAGACCGAGCGCATCCGCGTGGGCAGCGGGGGCATCATGCTGCCCAACCATCCGCCGCTGGTGATCGCCGAGCAGTTCGGCACCCTGGCCACCCTCTACCCGGATCGCATCGACCTGGGCCTGGGGCGCGCACCAGGCTCTGACGGCGCCACCATGGCCGCCATGCGCCGCAATCCCCAGGCCGGCGTCAACGACTTCCCTGAACGGCTCGAGGAGCTACGGGGCTATCTCGACGAGGCGAGCCCTGGCCAGCGGGTCAAGGCGATTCCCGGTCAAGGCACCCATGTCCCCACCTGGCTGCTCGGCTCCAGCGACTACAGCGCCAGGCTAGCCGCCAGGCTCGGTCTGCCCTTCGCCTTCGCCGCCCAGTTCGCGCCTGCCCAGCTGCTCGAGGCGCTCAGGCTCTATCGCGACAACTTCCAGCCCTCGGCGGTTCTGGACGCCCCCTACGCGATGGTCGGCCTGCCGGTGATCGCCGCCGAGAGCGATCTCCACGCCCAGTACCTGGCGACTACCGCCCAACAGAAGTTTCTCAACCTGATCCGGGGTCGGCCGACCCGCTCGCTGCCTCCGGTCGAGGCACTGGACTGGAATGCCCGTGAGCGGGCGCAGGTCGAGCAGTTCCTTGGGGCAGCGGTAATCGGCGGGCCCGAGACGGTCAAGCAGCAGCTCGAAAGGGTCATCGAGGTCACCGGCGCCGATGAGCTGATGCTGCATACGGATGTCTTCGCCCAGCAGGACCGGCTGCAAAGCTATGAGATCGTCGCCGGGGTATGGCGGAGCTGAGCCACGGCTCGCCATCGTCCGGGTTGCCCGTCATGGGGATAGGGCGCAGCATACGGCCTTTGGCCTGCTGCTTTAGCAAGCTCACGTTCTCGTCCTGACCCGATCGCGAGGCGCCATGTCTTCAAACCCGTCTTCTCCTCCCACCCCGGGCGCCCGGCTCGACCGGGCCGGCACGTTATCCGGCCTCAAGCGCATGGCGCCGATGTCGCTGTTCGTGATCGCCTTCGGCCTGGCGTTCGGGGTGGCAGCGCTGCAACAGGGCCTGTCTGGGCTCGAGACGCTGCTGATGAGCGGCCTGGTGTTCGCCGGTGCCGCCCAGTTCGCGGTGCTGGACCTGTGGGGCCCCGAGATCCCGGTGATCGCGCTGATCGCCACCACCTTCGCCATCAACGCCCGTCACCTCCTGATGGGCGCCTCGCTCTATCCCTGGCTGCGCCACCTGCCGCCCCGGCAGCGCTACTCAAGCCTGCTCATCTTGAGCGACTCCAACTGGGCCATGGCGGCGTCGGACTACCGGCGCGGCGAGACGAATGTCGGCATGCTGGTCGGTGGCGGCCTAGCGCTGTGGATGGCCTGGATGGTCGGCACGCTGATCGGCGTGGTGTTCGGCAGCGGCATCAGCGACCCCGAGCGCTTCGGCCTGGACGTGATCATGGGCTGCTTCCTGCTGGCCATGCTGGTAGGCGGCACGCGGGACCCCTGGGTGCTTCTGCCCTGGGGCGTGGCGGCTCTGGCGAGCATGGCGGCATTGGCCTGGATGCCGGCCAATGCCCATGTGATCGTCGGCGCCCTGGCGGGCGGCGTCACCGGATTGCTGATGCCACCTCGGTCGGCGAAGCAGGAGGCCGCGTCATGAGCCTGCCCATGAACCTACCCGTAAGCCCCGCAGGAGCCCTGGCCGCCATCGTCATCATGGCGCTGGTGACCTATCTGACTCGCGCCGGCGGCGTGCTGGTGATGTCATGGGTGCCGATCGGGCCGCGCGTCGAGCGCTTCATCAACGCCATGGGCGGCTCGGTGCTGGTGGCGGTGATCACACCCATGGCGGTCAACGGCGACATCGCCGCGCGTCTGGCGCTTGCCGCCACCCTGGGGGTGATGCTGGCGACCCGCAAGCCGCTGCCATCGATCGGCGCCGGCATCGTCACCGCCGCCCTGTGGCGGCTGATCTAAGCGTCGGCTAGCGCTTGTTTATACAGGCTCAGTCCGGGATGCCATGCCGCTCGGCCAACGCCTGACGATAGCGGGTGTAAACCGCCTCATAGGCCGCGACGCGTGCCGACACGGGCTCGGCGCGCGTCGCCTCATCGAGCACCACCAGCCGTTCGCAAAGCGTCTCCAGCGAGGTACCGCTCTGGCGTTCGCACCAGGCGGCCTGCAGCGCCGCACCCAGCGCCGCGGCATCGGTGATCCGTGGGCTGATCACCGGAATACCGGTGATATCGGCCACCATCTGGCGCCATACCGGGCTCTTCGCCCCGCCGCCGATCAGGCGAATCTGCCGGGCGCCGGCAGCGAGTGAGCCGAGCTGCTCGAGACCATAGCGCATCCCGAAGGTCGCCCCCTCCATCACCGCCCGACACAGGTTGGCCCGCTTAAGGTTGGTGCCGGTCAGTCCCAGCAGGCTGGCCGAGGCCTGTGGCAGCGCGGGCACCCGCTCGCCATCGAAGAACGGCAGCATCAGCACGCCCTCGGCGCCGATAGGGGCAGACGCGACGTGTTCGCCGAAGTCGTCGAGTTCAAGCCCGAACAGTTCGCGAATCCGCGTCGTCGCCGAGGTGACGTTCATGGTGCAGATCAGCGGCAGCCAGCCGCCGTCGCTTGAACAGAAGTTGGCGACCATGGCGCTTTCGGCCTGCACCGGTTCGCTGGAATGCGCACAGAGCGTACCGGAGGTGCCAAGGCTCATGGTGATTTCGCCCGGCCGGATGTTGCCGGTGCCGATGGCGCCAAGCATGTTGTCGCCCCCGCCGCTCGAGACCACTACGCCTTCGGCAAGCCCCAGCTCCCGGGCCAGCGCCGGGCGCACTACCCCGGCTGGCTGCTGAGCGTCGATCAGCCTTGGCAGCACCGCCTGTGCATCGAGCTCGGGGGCGATCTCGGCGAAGACATCGTGCCGCCATTCGCGTCGCCGGGTATCGAAGTAGCCAGTGCCGGAGGCGTCTCCGGCCTCGCTGACCCGCTCGCCGGTCAGCCAGAAGTTGAGGTAGTCGTGAGGCAGCAGCACGCTGTCGATGCGCTGATAGGCCTCGGGGTGAGTATCGCGCAGCCAGGCGAGCTTCGAAGCGGTATACCCGGTCTGCAGAACCAGGCCCAGTCGCTCGAGACAGCCGGCCTCACCGCCCAGACGATCAATCAGCGTGGCATTGTGATTGGCGGTTTCGGTGTCGCACCACAGCTTGGCCGGATAGACCGGTTCACCGTCACGATCCAACGCCACCAGACCGTGCTGCTGCCCCGAGACACCGATGGCGCGAATCGCGCCAGGGTCGATGTTCGCCTTGGCCACGGCGTCCTGGAAGGCGCCGCGAAACGCCGCGAGCCAGTCACCGGGATGCTGTTCGCGACGGCCATTGGCCCCCTCGATCAGCCGGTGCGAGCGGCTCGCCTCACCGAGGATGGTGGCGGCGTCGATATCGACCACCACCACCTTGGTACTCTGGGTGCCGCAATCCACGCCAATATACATGGCGGTCTCCTCGTCCTCAGCCATATGTGATGAGCCTTGGTGCTCTTTGCTGCGTGCTCTTTGCTGCGTGCTCTTTGCTGCGTGCTATTTCTTAAGTGCTCTTTCTTACATGCTCTTTCCTACGTGCTATTTCCTACGTGCAGTGGCTTAGGTGTTCTTGCTCAGGTGATAGCGCTGATACGAGCAGTCCTTCACGAACATTTCTCATGAACAGTCTTACACGATAAGACCGACGTGATCAGCCTTGATTCTTGACCAGCGCTTCCAGCGTAGCCCGGGCGCCCAGGCGATGCAGACGGTCGAGCGCGGTAAAGTAGGCCTCGCGGAAGCGCGCGTTCTCGGCAAGATCACCGAACAGCTCGCGGTTCTCGATAAAGGCGGTGGGATGGTCGTGATTTTTTGCCGCGATCGCCATCAGTTCGTCCTTGAGGCGGTCGACCACGGTGATCGCCTCGCCCTGCTCGTCGAGGCCTTCGGCATAGCGTGCCCAGCTCGCCACCACCGCGGCGCAGCGATGGATATCGCCCCCCTTGTCGATCTGCGCGCGGACCACCGGCAGCATCCACTTGGGAATGCGATCCGAGCTCTCGGCGCAGAGCCTCGCCAGGGTGTCCTTGACCTCGGGGTTGGCGAAGCGAGCGATCAGGGTGCGGCGATAGTCATCCAGGTCGACGCCCGGCAGCGGCGCCAGGGTCGGGGTCGCCTCGTGGGTCATGTAATCGAGCAGGAACGTCTCGAACAGCGGGTCGGCGCTGGCCTCGTGGGCATAGCGGTAGCCGGCCAGGTAACCGAAGTAGGCCAGCGCCTGGTGGCTGGCATTGAGCAGCCGCAGCTTCATCAGTTCATAGGGCTCGACGTCCTCGACCACCTGCACGCCGACGTGCTCGAGGGCGGGACGTCCGGCCACGAAGCGGTCCTCGAGAACCCACTGAGTGAAGGGTTCACAGACCACCGGCCAGGCGTCCTCAACGCCGAACTGACTGCCGAGCTCGGCGATATCCTCGGCGGTGGTGACGGGCGTGATGCGGTCGACCATCGAGTTGGGAAAGGGCACCTCGGCCTCGACCCAGGCGCCCAGCTCGCCGTCCCTTGCATGGGCGAAGGCCGTGAACATCTTGCGGGCGACGTCGCCATTGCCCTGGATGTTGTCGCAGGACATCACCGTGAAGGGGGCGAGGCCACGCTCACGGCGAAGACGCAGGGCCTCGATGACCAGGCCGAAGGAGGTCTTCGGGGTGGCCGAGGGCGCCAGATCATGCTGGACGTCAGGGTTATCGAGGTCGAATTCGCCGCTCACCGGGTGGAAGTTGTAGCCGCCTTCGGTGACGGTCAGCGAGACGATGCGGATGCCCGGAGCGGCCATCCGTTCGACCACCGCCTCCGGGTCCTCCGGGGCAAACAGATAGTCGAGCATGGCGCCGATCACCCGCGCCTCGCGTCGCCCGTCAGGATGTTTCAGCACCAGGGTATAGAGATGATCCTGGGCGGCCAGCGCCTCTTTCATCCGGCGATCACCGGGCATCACGCCGACCCCGACGATGCCCCAGTCGAGCGCCTCGCCTTGGTTCATCAGCTCATCGAGGTACATGGCCTGGTGGGCGCGGTGAAACCCCCCGACGCCGATATGGACGATGCCCTCGGTGACCGCCTTGCGGTCGTAGTCTGGGGTGGCGATATCGGCTCCCAGGTCATCCAGGTGGGCGTTATCGAGATGGATCATGGTATGGCTCCTGGAGAAGCGTCGATCTGGCGACAGATCGCGCAAAAAGTAGAAGAACGGACCGCGGCCAGCCCTCGGCCTCGGTCAGACGTCATGTGTGCTGTGCTCGGGCTCAGACAGTCGCGGCCCAATTGACATCGGCGGCTACCGATGCGGTTTTGATCAGCCGGGCGTTGAGCAAGTCCTTGTCGCGGGTCCGCTCGAGGGCGCCGTCCTGGTCCTGTCCCATGCCGAGCCAGCGCTGGATCAGGCGGGCCTCGAGGACCTCATCCGGAACATCGAGAAACAGCGTCAGGCCATATAGCGGCCGCAGCGCCGGCCAGTCGCCCTGATCGAGCAGCAGATAGTTGCCCTCGACGATGATCAGCCGGTGCTCGAGGGTGATCAGCCGCCCACCCGCCCGGGCCAGATCCAGCGGCCTGTCGAAGACCGGCACCGCCACGCTGCGATCGGCGCGCCGAATGCGGGTCAGGTCCTGCCGAAGACCATCGATATCAAAGGTCTCCGGGGCGCCTTTCACCGGCACCAGCCCTTCGGGCTCGAGCACGGCGTTATCGAAGTGGTAGCCATCCATGGGCACCACGGCGGCGATGCCGGGGTGTCGCAGGTTGAGTTCGCGACACAGCCATTCCGAGAGGAACGACTTGCCGGCCGCAGGCGGGCCGGCGAGGGCCACGATGAAACGCTGGCGATGCATCGAGGCCTCGAGCAGCTGCGCGGCCATGTCATGAATATGCGCGATCATGGTTATCCTTCCTGGCGATCCGCTATCGCCTCAGCTCATCCAGTTGCCGCCATCGACGTTCAGGGTCTGGGCCACCACGTAGTCGCTGTCATCACTGGCCAGGAAGACGGCAGCGCCGGTGTGATCTTCCGGCCGGCCCATGCGTCCGTAGGGCACCGCTTCACCGACCAGGCGCTTCTTCTCACCCAGGGGCCGCCCTTCGTAACGGGCGAAGAGCGCATCGACTTCCTCCCACATCGGCGTATCGACCACGCCCGGGGCGATGCCGTTGACGTTGATGCCGTGCTCGATCAGCGCCAGGCCGCAGGACTGGGTCAGGCTGATCACCGCCGCCTTGCTGGCGCAGTACATGCTGACCAGCGGCTCGCCCCGGCGACCAGCCTGGGACGCCATGTTGATGATCTTGCCGCCCTGCCCACGCTCGACCATGGCCCGTGCCACGGCCTGCAGGGTGAAGAAGGCGCCTTTGACGTTGACGCCAAACTGCTTGTCATAGCTCGCCTCGGTTACCTCGAGCACCGGCGCCATATCGAACACCGCCGCATTGTTGACGAGGATGTCGATACCGCCGAGATGACGCCTGGTCTCCTCGATCAGCGCCGCGACCGAGGCCGGGTCACAGACGTCCAGACGAACGCCCAGAACACGGTCGGCATCACCGCTCGACTGCTGCAAATGGGCCACGGCCGCGTCGACGGCATCGCGATCGATATCGGCCACCACCACCTTGGCTCCCTCGGCCAGATAGCGCTCGACGATGGCAAGGCCAATGCCCCGAGCACCGCCGGTCACCACCGCGACTTTGTCATTGAGTTTCATGTATTCCTCCTTTGAATGGGATGGCGCTGAGTGAGTCGACGTTGAATGGCTTGAAGTGGAATGGCTTGAAGTTGAATGACATGCCGACTTAGGCATCGACTTACAGCCGGCGAGTGTCGAGCCACTGCTGCACCAGCGCCTCCAGCCCCCGCATATGAGGCAGGATTTGCCAGGCCCCGGCGTCACGCAGCCGCGCTTCCTGTCCCGCCGGCACATGGCTGGCACCAGTGAAACCGATCACCGTCATGCCGGCGCTATAGGCCGCGGTCACACCGGCGACGCTGTCCTCCACCACCAGGCAGTCGCCGGGCTCACAGCCCAGCTGCCCGGCAGCCAGGCGATAGAGCGCCGGGTCCGGTTTGGGTTGCGTCACCTGGTCGGCGGTGAAGATCGGCACCTCGCCCAAGAGAGCATCGAGACCGGTGGTAGCAAGCGATGCCAGTACCCGCTGGCGGCGGCTGTTGGAGACCACCGCCAGTGGCAGCGCGAGCGACTCAATGGCCTTGATGGCCTCGGCGACGCCGTCGATGGCGTCAAGCTCATCGGCCAGGCGCGCCTCGATGGTCTCGTCGACCCGGGCTGTGGCATCGGCCGGCAGGCGATGGGCACTGCGCGCTTCGAGGTGGCCGAGAATATTCGCGGTGGTCATGCCCAGCGCCGCCGTCAGCTCCTGCTCGGTGGCCAGGTCCGGCAGCCAGGCCGCCAGCAGGTCAGTCAGGGTGGCCTCGGCGATGGCCTCGCTGTCCACCAGCACGCCGTCGCAATCGAAGATCACGCTATCCATGACCTTCTCCTCAGTGATCGACGGCATCGGAGGACGCGCGATTGTCCTGACGGCGCAGGCCTGCCAGGGGATGCTGATGCAGGCTCGGCAGGGCCAGCCCTTCCCCATCGAACAGATGTGCCCGCTCCGGTTCGAAGCCGAAGCGCACCTCATCACGCACTCGGTGCGCGACATCGCCGTCTGCCATCAGGGTCATCAGGGTCTCCCCCATCTGGACGTACAGCGAGGTCTGGCCCCCCAGACGTTCGAGGACCTGGATCTCGCCGCTAAGCGGTCCCTGGGTGTCGTCGAGCACCAGATGTTCTGGGCGGACACCCAGCTCCAGGGCGGTGCCCGGCTGCAGGCCGTTGCCCTTGGCAGGCACGTTGATAATGCCGCCGCCCGGTAGCTTGACGCTGACGCCCTTGGCGTCGGCCTCGACCACCTCGACGGGCAGGAAGTTCATCTTCGGCGAGCCGATGAAACCGGCCACGAAGCGATTGCGGGGATGGTGATAGAGCTCCATGGGCGAGCCCACCTGCTCGATCTCACCGCCCTGCAATACCACGATCTTGTCGGCCATGGTCATGGCCTCGATCTGGTCATGGGTGACGTAGATCATGGTGGCGTCGAGCTCCTCATGGAGCCTCGCCAGTTCGATACGCATCTGCACGCGCAGGGCCGCGTCGAGGTTGGAAAGCGGCTCGTCGAACAGGAAGATGCTGGGGTTGCGCACGATGGCGCGGCCGATCGCCACGCGCTGGCGCTGGCCGCCAGACAGCGCCTTGGGCTTGCGATCCAGCAGCGGCTCGAGCTGCAGGATTTTGGCCGCTTCGAGCACCTTCTCGCGGCGTTTGTCCTTCGAGACACCCGCCAGGCGCATGCTGAAGCCCATGTTGTCTTCGACGGTCATGTGCGGATAGAGCGCATAACTCTGGAAGACCATGGCCAGGCCACGATCAGCGGGACCCACGTCGTTCATGCGCGCCCCGTCGATGAGAATATCGCCGCTGGTGGCATTCTCGAGCCCCGCAATCATGCGCATCAGGGTCGACTTGCCGCAGCCGGAAGGGCCAACGAAAACCACGAATTCGCGGTCGTTGACCTCAAGGTCGACGCCCTTGATGACATGGGTGTCATCGAAGCTCTTGTTGAGCTGTTTGAGTTGTAGCGTTGCCATGATGAGATTCCTTTACTTGACGGCGCCAAAGGTCAGGCCGCGTACCATCTGTTTCTGGGTCAACCATCCGAAAACGATGATGGGCGCAATGGCCATGGTCGAGGCCGCGGAAAGCTTGGCCCAGAACAGCCCTTCGGGGCTCGAGAAAGAGGCGATATAGGCCGTCAGCGGGGCCGCCTGGGATGAGGTGAGGTTGAGACTCCAGAAGGCCTCGTTCCAGCTCAGGATCACCGCCAGCAGGCCGGTGGAGGCAATGCCCGGCAGAGTCAGCGGCAGCAGTAGGTAGATCACCTCCTGCAGGGTGCCGGCGCCATCCATACGGCCCGCCTCGAGGATGTCCTTGGGCATGTCCTTGAAGAAGGTGTAGAGCATCCAGACCACGATCGGCAGGTTCATCAGGGTGTAGACGATGACCAGCCCGGTACGGGTATCCAAAAGCCCGACGTCACGGAACAGCAGATAGATCGGCACCAGCACGCCGACCGGCGGCAGCATCTTGGTGGACAGCATCCACAGCAGGGTGCCCTTGGTGCGCTTGGTGGGCAGAAAGGCCATCGAATAGGCCGCCGGAATGGCGATCAGCAGCGCCAGCAGCGTCGAGCCGAAGGCCACCACCACACTATTGAAGGCGAACTTGGCATAGCCCGCGCGGCTCTGGACCTCAGCGTAGTTCTCAAGCGTCGGCGAGAAGATCAGACTCGGGTCGGCGATGGCGTCGGCCTCGGTCTTGAAGCCGGTCAGCACCATCCAGAAGATCGGGAAGAAGATCATCAGGGCCAACGTCCAGCCCAGCACGCCGAGCCATAGGCGTCGATTGAGCAGAGTACTGGCCAGCGGTGACCGCTTGACCGGCGAGGCAGAGGCCCCGGACACGGAGTGGGTTCTTGCAGTCGTCATGTGTCGCGCTCCCGCGTCAGTTTTCCAGGTTCTTGGCCACCATACGGACCAGGAAGATGGCAACGATGTTGGCAAGGATGATCGCGACCACCCCGCCGGCGGAGGCCATGCCGACGTCGAAGTCGAGCAGGGCGCGGATGTAGATCAGGTAGGCCAGGTTGGTGGTGGCAAGGCCCGGGCCACCGGAAGTGGTGACGAAGATCTCGGCGAAGATGGTCAGCAGGAAGATCATCTCGATCATGATCACCACGCTGATCGCCCGCTTGAGGTGCGGCAGGGTGATGAAGAAGAAGATCGCGATCGGGCCAGCGCCGTCCATGCGGGCGGCTTCGACCTGGTCTTCGTCCAGCGATTGCATGGCGGTGAGCAGAATCAGCAGCGCGAACGGCAGCCACTGCCAGGCCACGATGATGATGATCGAGGTCAGCGGCAGCGACGAGAACCAGTCCACCGCCGGCAGGCCGAGGGACTCCGCCACCCAGGACAGCACCCCGTTGGCCGGGTGCATCATCATGTTCTTCCACACCAGGGCGCTGACGGTGGGCATGACGAAGAACGGTGAAATCGCCAGCACCCGGGCGATGCCCCGGCCCATGAAGTCTTGCTGGAAGAGCACCGCCAGCAGCGTGCCGCCGACCACGGTGATCACCAGCACCCAGCCGACCATCAGCAGGGTCGTGCCCATGGCCGACCACAGGGCCGGGTCAGTGAACAGGTATTCGTAATTCTCGAGACCGGCGAAGCCGGTCATGCCGGGCATCAGCAGGTTGTAGCGCTGCAGGGAGAACCAGACGGTCATCGCCAGCGGCACGATCATCCACAGGAAAAGCAGGGAGACGGCGGGCGCCTGCAGCGAGAGGGTACGCAACCCTCCGATGGTGCGCCCGGAAGTTCTGGTCTTGTTCATGTCGGTAACCATGAAGGTCGCAAGGAAGGAGCCGACCGGGGTCACCCGGCCGGCGGACACGGATCAGTCCAGATAACCGGCGCGCTCCATGGTGCGCTCGGTGGCGCGCTGCGACGCCTGCAGCGCCTGCTCGACGGTGGTCTCCCCGGTCAGGGCTGCGGCCACCATCTGGCCAACCTGGGTACCGATCGACTGGAACTCAGGAATACCCACGAACTGCACGCCAGTGTAGGGGCTCGGTTCCAGGGTCGAATCGGTGGGATCGGCGCCCTGGATGGCGTCCAGCACGAAACCGGCGAAGGGTGCGGACTGCTGGTAGTTCGGGTTCTCGTAGGTGGACGTACGAGTGCCCGGGGGCACGCTGGTCCAGCCTTCACGATCGCCGACCAGGGCGATGTAGTCCTTGGATGTCGCCCAGGTAATGAACTGGCGAGCCGCGTCCTTGGAATCAGACGAGGCCGGGATCGCCAGGGCCCAGGACCACAGCCAGTGCGAGCCCTTGGGGGTCTTGGCGACCGGCGCCGGGGCGAAGCCCAGTTTATCGGCGACCTTGGACTGGTCGGCATCGAAGAGCTTGCCCGCCGCCGAGGTGGCATCGACCCACATGGCACAGTTGCCACGGGAGAACAGCGCCAGGTTCTCGTTGAAGCCGTTGGAGCTGGCTCCGGGCGGGCCGAAGTCGTTCAGCAGGTCGACGTAGAAACTGACGGCCTCCTGCCAGGCCGGCGAATCGATCTGCGGCTGCCAGTCCATGTCAAACCAGCGCCCACCGAAGCTGTTGACCATGGTGGAGACCAGCGCCATGTTCTCGCCCCAACCCGGCTTGCCGCGCAGGCAGATGCCATATTGCTCCTGCTCGGCATCGTGCAGCTTGCCGGCCCACTCGCGTACCTGTTGCCAGGTCGGCTGGTCGGGCATCGTGATGCCGGCCTCGTCAAACAGGTCCTTGCGGTAGTACATCATCGAGCTTTCGGCATAGAACGGCAGCGCTTGCAGGGTGCCGTCATAGCTCAGGCCGTCGCGGACCGACTGCAGCAGGTCGTCGACCTGATAGTCCTCGGGGAGATTGTCGAGGGGCATCAGCCAGTTGCGTTCGGCCCAGATCGGTACCTCGTAGGTGCCGATGGTCATCACGTCGAACTGCCCACCCCCGGTGGCGATATCGGTGGTCAGCCGCTGGCGTAGCACGTTCTCTTCGAGCACCACCCAATCCAGCTTGATGCCCGGATGGGACTGCTCGAAAGCGTCGGTCAGGCTCTGCATGACCACCATGTCATTGTTGTTGACGGTGGCCACGGTGATGGTTTCTGCATTCGCAACCGTCGCACCGACGGCAGCCAGGCCGGCGATCGGAAGCACACGAGACAGCTTCATGGCTTGCTCCTTCGTAAGGGAGTTATCTGTTGTTGTGTTTTGATCAATCACTCACTTGACGATCAAATGATCGGACAGCACCCTGAAAAAAGCAAAGCCACAGGGCCTATACTTTAGGGGTAGCGGGCAACGGTTGGCGGGGCAAGCGAGGGGGAATGAGGGGCACGAAAAAAGGCCATGGCGCAACGTGCGCCATGGCCTTTTTAGATCAATGATCGATCCGTGATACTGCTGGTCTGCCAAGCCGACTCAGCACCAACGCCCCCCTCGGTACTGCAGGACACCAGACGATATCGGCGTGGGGAAGGAAAGAGATACGCGGGAAAGGAACGCCATAACAGCCGAGTTCGGGTCACTCCCGGGCATCGAGAATGAAGCGCGCCGCGGTTTCGTCGGTAACCAGGCCCTTCAGCCACCCACCGCGCAGCGCCGCAAGAATCGCCGGCGCCTTCTCACGGCCACCGGCAAGCGCGACCAGCTGTTGATCACGAAGCAGCTCGAGCGGCAGGCTGGTGACGCGATGGGTAATCGAACAGTCGATGACCTCGCCGTCCTGATTCATCGGCCAACCGAGCAACTCTCCCACCGCCTGCATGGCGAGCAGTTCATCAAGTTCGCTCTCGTTGATGAAGTGATCCTGGAACAGCGGCGCCTGGCGGTCGATGCGCCCTACCCCAATGAAGGCCGCCTCGGCTTTAAGGGCCACATCCGTCACCGCATGGAACAGCCGCTGGCCGAGCATGGCGTCCTTCTCTTCCACCGAACCGGCCACCACAGGCGCGGGTAGCAGGAAGCGCTCGCCGCCGGTCTTGTCGGCCAGCACCATGATCCCGTCGTAGCGATTCGAGGAACCGTCACGGGCGACATTGCCGACCAGCGAGACGAAGCGATGCTGGGGACGATCGAGACGGCTCAGGGCCTCGACCATGGCTCTCACCGTCCGACCCGACCCCAGCGAGAGGGTCAGCGGCGCGATGCGCTCGATATAGCGTTCCAGTCGCTCGGCCCCGGCAACGGCCAGGTACTGGTAACTACTGTCGGCGGCACCGGTATCGACGGGCACCACGTCGCAAAAGTCCAGATCGAAACGCTCGCAAATCTGCTGGGACAACATCATGCAGGTGGCAATGGGATGATCGATGTGCACCTTGACCAGCCCTTCCTGCCGCGCCAGGGCCAGCAGGCGCTGCACCCCGGGGCGCGAGACACCGAGCTGGCTGGCGATCTCATCCTGAGTGCGCCCCCCTACATAGGAAAGCCAGGCTGCGCGCGCTGCCTGGTCCAATCGTTGCTCAAACTTGTCCACGTAATCGCATCATTCCCGTTGGTCATCTGTGCCAAGGATCATCGCAAGCCTGCCGGCAATGCACAACGGCCACCCTTCATGACCGGCGTGCTCGCTTGCATGACACCAGTGCCGCGGCGTGCCACGCTTGCCTGTAACCCCGCGCCTCAACATGACCGCCGAGATCACGGAACCTGACCTTCGATTTACCATCGAAGAGATTATCGTCAACGCAATCACCACCCACCTCCCCTCGGGAGCAGTTCATGAATGATCAAGATCGTCAACGCAATGCCGCCTGGCAGGCGGCCCATCAATGGAAGGAACGGGCTCGCCAGGCGCGGCCACGCCAGGGCATGAGCGGACCACGCCTGGTGCTGACCTGGCTGATGTTCGGCGTGCTGATGATCGTCGGCACCATCCTTGGTCTCTTCTTCCTGCTGATCGGCTGGGCCATGCTGCCCTTCCTGCGCCATCGCATGAAAAAGCGCATGGAGCAGATGCGTGCCCAGCAGGCCGAGGATATCGGTGGCGGCTATTACCACCGTGACACCCAGGACCGCGAGTCTCGCTCCAGCAGCGGCCGTCTTGAGGAGCACGAGGTACTGGAAGGCGAGTACCGGGAGAAGAAATAGCGCCGAGCGGGTGCCATCGACGACGGTGGCCCCTCCCCTACCCTTCGCCCAGGCATGCCTCGATGTCTGCCGTGCTCGGCACGAACTCCTCCCGTACCATCAGAATCAGGGCGGTGGCGTTGAAGCGGTGGTCGTGAGCCGGGTGGCAAACGATCTGGCCGTCCTTGCCCACATAGGCCATCAGGGTGCCCATGCCGGAGGCCATCAGGCGACAGGTCACGTCGGACCAGACGGCGTCCTCGAGCGACACCGAATAGCGCATGGCGTGGTCGTCATGATGAGTGAAGAGGTTTTCGAGGATTTTCTCGGCCCCCGGCGCCACCAGCGAGCGCACCAGCATCTCCGGATAGGCGCGGATCGGCCGCAGGCTAGTGCTGGCACCGGCCAGCTCCAGGCGTCGTCGGCTGTCCTCGTGCACGCACTCGGCGACGGTATAGGGCAGCGACGTCCCACACAGATCCCGGAGCTGGGTCAGCACGTCCAGCGTGATGCTGTCGGAGACGCGGCTGTATTCGTCGCTTGCCAGCACAATGATCACTCGGGCGCTTTCCGGCGTCACGGCGGCCAGCGCCTGAGGGTCGGAAGGCTCGCCGTGGTGATGCACCACGCCCTGCTCGCGAAGATGGTCGGGCAGCCCGTCCGGAAAGGCCTCGGTAAGAATCTGCACCGGTGTGTCGTGAAGCTCCCGGGTCGCGCGCAGCTGTTGCACCAGTCGGTCGAAGTAGACCGCGGCGTTATTAGCGGGACTGTTGATGATCAGCACGTGGTCGTTCATCTGCCACCTCCAGCGGCCCTTGATCATGGATTCTTTCCGCTTGAGGCGGTAGTCGATGTAGTCGCTTGCCAGCTGCGCGAGCAGGGTGATGCCGGCGACGTACAGCAGCAGCACCGTAGCGGCACGCCCCAGCGGTGTCGCCGCCGAGAGGTCGCCATAGCCCACCGTGGTCATGGTGGTCAGCGTCAGCCACAGTGCATCGCCCCCGCCCATTGACTCGAAAGCGACCATCGCCAGGGTGTGCAAGACGGTGAGCACCAACAGCCACAGGAAGGCCCGCTTTAGTCGCGCACGCATGTCGATGTTGAGCTGCTGCGTTAGCTGCCGACACGTCGAGCGCCGGCGCAGCATGTGAATCAGTCGCATCACGATTCTCCCGCAACGGCGAGAGCTCCCTGTCAGTCAGCATGGCAATGCACGTGCATTGAATGTCGTGCCTATACATGTCGTGCCTATACATGTCGCGGCTTCGAACGACGCCGCATCAGGCGATGCCGCGTTGAATAACGGCGCATGCTACGACACGCGAACGGGTGATGCGAATGAGCCAGCGAAGCGGGCTCCATCATTTCCACTCGGTGCAACTTATAGAGACAGGGGAGAGACGTCAGGCAAGTGCGTACGATTTACGCCGAAGGAGACCAGGGAACACAGGCATGCTCATGGCCGGCGACGCAGCGCGGCTTGGAAAAGCGGAAGGGATAGAGCGAAGGGAGTTGGCAGGGCCGGGGCGGGTGAGCGCACCATGCCCTGCAACCAACCGATCAGATGTAGGCGTAACGATAGCCCTGGCGAGCGATGAAGCCCTGATAGGAGCTCTCGGTCATGCTCTCGAGTGCGCGGTAGGCCAGCTGGCCGATGCGCTTGATCAGCGGAAGCTGTTGGGTAGCAGTAGAAGCAGCTGAGGTCGAAGTATTCATGGGATAACGGACCTATATGACTTAAGGATAGTGACCCCATGATACCCAGTATTTAGACTTTAGTCTAATCACCACATCTGGATGTCCACCGAGGCACTGCCGCCCCGGCGGGCACGAGATGTCGTCAGGCGTTGATCAGCGCGTCCAGCGCCGCCCGATAGCCATGGCTGCCAAGTCCGGCAATCACGCCGTCGGCACGCAGCGAGACATAGGAATGGTGGCGGAAGGATTCGCGCTTGTGCACGTTCGACAGGTGCACTTCGATTACCTTGCCCTCGAAGGCATTCAGGGCGTCGAGAATGGCCACCGAGGTGTGGGTATAGGCCGCGGGATTGATGATGATCGCGGTGGTGCCATCGAGTCGCGCGCGGTGAATAGCGTCGATCAGTGCGCCCTCGTGGTTGCTCTGGTGACAGGCGATATCCCAGTCATTCAGCGCCGCCCGCTCATAGAGGCCGTTGTTGATGTCGTCGAGGGTCTCTCGCCCGTAGATCTCCGGCTGGCGGGTGCCGAGCAGGTTGAGATTGGGACCATGCAGTACGAGTACCTTGCCTTGGCTCACTGAGGCGTCTCCTGATGTGAAATGTCGGGGGGCGTGGAGGCGTCGTCGTCTTCCAGCAAGCGCTGCCACAGGCGACTGACCAGCTCGCGCTGAGCGCTGAAATCGGCCTCGACGACCTGTTTGGTCAGCGCCGAACGATGAAAGGCGTTGCGGTAGGCCAGATAGGCCTCGCGCAGCGCGCTGGCATCCTCGGCGGGCAGCAGCTCGTGCTCTTCCAGTGTCTCGAGGATGCGCATGTTGTCGCTGTAGACCAGCAGCGCCGGGCAGTCATGTCCCATGGCCAGCACCGCGTACTGGCACAGAAACTCTATATCGACCATGCCACCGGCATCCTGCTTGAGGTCGAAGGCACCGGCCTCTTTGGCCACCGCCGAGCTCCCCAGGTGATCGCGCATCTTGTGGCGCATCCTGATCACCTCCTCGCGCAGCGCCGGGAGGTCGCGCACCTGGCCGAGCACCTCGCGGCGCACTGTATCGAATCGCTGCTCCAGGCCAGTATCGCCAGCCACGGCCCGCGCCCGCACCAGCGCTTGATGCTCCCAGGTCCAGGCCTCGCGGCGCTGGTAGTCGGCGAAGGCCTCGAGGGTGGTCACCAACAGGCCAGCGTTACCCGAAGGCCGCAGGCGCATGTCGACCTCATACAGGGCGCCGGCAGGGGTAACCGCGGTCAGCAGGTGGATGATGCGCTGGCCGAGGCGGGTGAAGAACACCGGATTGTCGATCGGACGCTCGCCGTCGGTGCTGCCCTGAGAGGCGGCATCGTGGATGAACACCAGGTCCAGGTCGGAGCTGTAGCCAAGCTCGATGCCACCAAGCTTGCCATAGCCGACGATGATGAAGTCGGTCTCGCCGTGACTGCCGTCCCGGCGCTTGGGATAGCCATGCTTGCGGGTCAGATGTTTCCAGGCCATCGCCAGCACTTGTTCCAGCACCACCTCAGCGATGAAGGTCAGGTAGTCGCTGACCTTCATCAGCGCCCGGGTGCCGACGATATCGGACGCCGCCACGTGCAGCACCTGGGCATGCTTGAACACCCGCAGCGCCTCGAGCTGGGCTTCTTCGTCGTCCTCGGGAATCCGCCCCAGGGCCTGGCGCAGTTCATCGGCCAACCGCGACTTGTCGGCGGGGGTATACAGCGTCGAGGGGGTCAGCAGTTCGTCGAGCAGGATGGGGTGGCGGGCGATCTGGTCGGCGATCCAGGGACTCGCCCCGCACAGTCGCATCAGGTGGCCGAGCGCATCACGATTCTCGCGCAGCAGCGCCAGATAGGCGGTGCGCCGCAATACCGACTCGATCAAGGGCAGCACCCGCTCGAGAACCGTGTCCGGCGACTCGCTGTCGATCACCGCTTCGAGCAGCAACGGCATCAGCGCGTCGAGACGTTCGAAGCCGATGCGCTGCATGCCCTGCACCGCCCGGGACTGACGCAGGGCCTTGAGCCGCCGGTCACCCCGGGCGGGATCCGCGAAGCCGGCATTTTCAAGCAGCGCCTTGGCTTCCTGTTCGGACAGCTCGCCGCGCCACAGAGCACGCAGCTCGGCGTAGGCAGAGCTGTCATCATCATCGACGCCATCGGCCTCTTCTTCGGGATCGGCGATCACCGCATCGAAATGCCCGCGCACCCGGCCGCGCAGCTCAGAGAGGCGCGCCATGAGGGCCGGCCAGTCTTCCATGTCCATCGCCAGGGCGATGCGTTCGCGCTGAGCATCATCATGGGGCAGCGCCTGGGTCTGGCGATCCTCGAGGGCCTGAATGGCATGCTCCAGGTCGCGCAGAAAGACGTAATCCGGCGTCAGCTCATCGACCACCTGCTGAGGCAGCAGACCAAGCTCGGGCAGGCGTTCGAGGGCCGTCTTTAGCGAGGTGACCTGCAGCTCGGTATCGCGGCCACCGCGAATCAACTGGAAGGCCTGAACGACAAACTCGACCTCACGGATTCCCCCGCGGCCGAGCTTGATGTTGTCGTCCATGCCGCGGCGCTTGACCTCGCGGTTGATCATCGACTTCATCTCGCGCAGCGATTCGATGGCGCCGAAATCGAGATACTTGCGATAGACGAAGGGGCTGAGACCCGCCAGCAGCTCACAGCCGGCATCGATATCGCCGGCGACAGGCCGGGCCTTGAGCATTGCGTAGCGCTCCCACTCGCGGCCCTGATCCTGGTAATAGCTTGCCAACATGGCGAAGTTGCCAACCAGCGGACCGCCGTCGCCCAGTGGGCGCAGACGCATGTCGACGCGAAACGCGAAACCGTCGGCGGTGATCGCGTCCAGTGCCCCTATCAGCTTCTGGCCAAGCTTGGTGAAGTATTCCTGATGCTCGAATTCACGCTTGCCGCCCTGGGTCACGCCCTTCTCGGGAAAGGCGAAGATCAGGTCGATATCCGACGAGAGGTTGAGCTCGCCAGCCCCCAGCTTGCCCATGCCCAGCACCACCAGGCGCTGGGGACTGCCGTCGGCGCGCGGCGCCGGCCGGCCCCAGCGGGCCTCGAAATGCGCCTCGAGCCAGCCAAGCGCACCTTCCAGGCAGGCCTCGGCGAGACGTGAGACGGCGCCGGCGGTTTCCCACATGGATGTGCCGGTGGGGCGGGTCAGGTCCCGCCAAACAATGCCCAGCATGCGCTCGCGGCGAAAACGCCGAATCGCCGACTGCATGGTCGCCTCATCGGTGGCCTCGCCAAGGACCTCACTCAGCCACTGATCGAGCAAGCGAGGTGAAGGCGCACTCTCAAGCTCGCCGTTGGCGTCCAGGCTTGTCAGCCAGTCCGGATAGTGGACCAGCGTATCGGCGGCGAACGCCGAGACCGCAAGCACCTTCGCCAGCTGCTCGCGACGCGATTCGCCGAGCGCTCGCCAGGTCTCGCTCAGCGGGTCGCTTTGCTGTTGGCGCGCACGGGCATCGGCGCGCTCCAGCGCCTCATCCAGACGCCGTGCGGTCTCGCCAAGCGAGGCGTGCAGGCAATGGGGAATCTCGATCAGCGGCAGGAAGCCGTCGGGCAGCGCCATGGGCGTCTCCTTGTCATTTCCCCAAGCATAGCGAAGCCGCCGCCCTACTGTCTGCGCCCTGCGGATAACTCAGCCCAGTCACACGGGAAGGCCTAGCCAAAGAAGCGCTGCCAGGCCAACAGGCCCCAGGTCATCCCGGCGATCATCAGCGCCAGCATCACGGCCGCCGAGCCAATGTCCTTGGCCCGCCCGGAAAGCTCATGGCGTTCGGGACCAATGCGGTCGACCACCGCCTCCACGGCGGTATTCAGCAGTTCGACGATCAGCACCAGCAGGCAGCTGCCGATCAGAAGAATCCATTCGACGGGTGAGTGCCCGAGCCAGATCGCCAGCGGTACCAGCACCAGGCACAGGCCCAGCTCCTGACGAAAGGCGGCTTCGTTGCGAAAGGCGGCATTCAGCCCCTTGATGGAATAGCGGGTGGAATGGATCAGGTGGCGCCAGCCGGTGTGCCCAGGCTTCATCGAGTCGTTCCTGCATGTCGGAGGATGGGTGACGGTCGCCGATTCTAGCAGCCGAATATGAAAGCGAGTCGTGGCATGTCACCCACACCGGGCATATTTTGGAACTCGGGATGGGCCAGGCTCCTCGCGAAAACGCCCGGCCGCTGACACCATTAGTGACAATGGCCGCTGGCCGCCGCTTCCGTATCCCGGGGATCGGCCATGCCTCCCTTGAGGCCAAATTTGATCAACAACAGGTTGGCCGGCCAGGCCGCAAAAAGGCCAAGGCTCAGGGAAATGTAAAGAGACGCCCAGAAAAGCGCATCGCTCATAGTGGACTGCCCCCCCAGATTAATATCCACGGTGATCGCCACGAACTCCATCACCGCAATGCTGATGGTTTCTGCCAGAAACGCACCCTTGAGTGCCTGCATGAAGGGCACTCCCGACTGCATCATCGGCCCGAGGTTAAGCGCGAACCCGAAAACATAGGCCAAGATAAACGTGATGGCCGCTGTCCAGGCGTTGCCAACGGCAAAAATACCCACCGCGATTATGACGCCGAGGATCTCACCGATGCCGCAGCCAGAATAGCAGTGGGCCACTGACCGGAACCCTTTGCGCTTTAGGTTATCCGCTGGAATCTGGCGACGTCCGGAGTAACGGTAAATCAATACGCCAATGGGACCGGAATACAACACCGTCAAGATCCAGACCCATTGCATGATCGAGGCCATGTGGCTGTTCTTGGTGCGCAAGTCATAGGCCACCCAGGCTACGCTGGCGGCCACCAGGGCGAGCCACACGCCAAGCCCGACCCAGGAATCGATAAATGTCTGCAGCTGATCTAATGACATCTTGGGCTGTCTCCATGGCGATGCTAAGGATGCTATCTACTACCTGAATCTGTGATGATTCAGGCGCCATTTTCAACCCTGGCTGCACATGACATTCATGCATGAGAAGGACTTCTTGCGCCGCTGAGCGCGCCCCCTCGCCGTGCCTGGAGGTCTCACTTACCCCGGTGTGAATTCATCGCCACTGACTGGCGCTCCATAAACCAGCCTATAAACCAGTCCAATCAATCAGCCCGATGCCCTGCCAGTGACTGTCTCAGTGACTGTCTCAGTGACTCAGGATCATCGACTCAAGATCATCGGCGAGCGGTTCAAGCACCTGCCGCCAGGCCAGGTAGGGCGTGCTGGCCGTGCCATTGACCAGCACCGAGAACACGCCCCAGCGACCGCTCTGGGTGCGGAAGTAGCCGCCGGTGGAGCGCACCGAGAATGGCTGATTGAGGGTACCCGTCTTGAGCATCACGTTTTCCTGAAAGGTGTCGCTGCCGCGGCGCAGGAAGCGCATGGCGCCGTTGGTGGGCGACTGCAGGCCGGCGATGAAGCTCGGGAACAGCGCCGGGCGCTGGTACATGTGTTCGAGCAACGCCGTAACGCCGCGCGCCGTGGTGCGATTGCCGGTGGTCAGGCCGCTGCCACTCTCCAGGGTCAGCGGGCCATGGCCGGGAATCGTCAGGGCAAAAGCCTCCACCGCATCGCCGGCCTGAGGGAGAGTCGCTCGTGGCGAACCGACCAAATCGAGGGCCAGCACATCGGCCATGAAGTTGTTCGAGTAGTTGAGGGTGCGCTGCAAGAGTTCCTGCAGCGGCTTGCCCTGCACGGAAGCGAGCTCGGTGACCGCCGACGGCGGCGCCGAGCTGACCACCCGAGCGCCACCGGTCACGGCGATGCCGGCCTGATCAAGCAGCGATGCCAGGGTGCTAGCGGTCTGCTCGGCGGGGTCGGAGCTGGCGCGGTAAACGTAGCGCGGCCCGTCACCCATGGCGATGGTGCCCGTGAGCAGCATGCGATCGCCTTGGCCGTCGGTCAGGCGTTCGGCATCCAGGCGGGTCCGGCCATCGGCGCGGGCGGTTTGAATCTGGTTATCGAGACGCGTCAGCAGCGCGCCGCTTGAGCAGCTGGCAACCCGCGCAGGCTCACCAAGAGCAGGCCCGGGGCGGACCACTAGACACCAGCTGCCATAATCCACCCCCGCCGCCGACAAGAGCGCGCTATAGGCGTTGGTGCCACGGCGACGGGCCTCGCAGCGGTCGGTGGTAATGCACTGCACCGGGCCATAGCGCCACTGATTGATCTCGAGCGCCCCGTCTACTCGGGTCACGCCCTGCTGACGAAGCTGCTGCACCAGCCGCCAGAGATCTTCTGAGACCAATGCCGGATCGCCACCGCCCTCGAAGACCAGGTCGCCTGTCACCACGCCATCGCCAGACAGCGTGCCTGGTGTCACCAGTCGAGTGGTGAAGCGGTGCTGGGGTCCCCAGCGGTCAAGGGCCGCGGCGGCCATGTAGAGCTTGGAGACCGACGCCGGCGACAGCTCAAGGTCGGGCGTGATCTCGCCGAGCACCTCGCCGCTGTCCAGCAGACGCGCCTCGGCACCGATCAGAAAGCCCTGATCCTCCAGGGCGGAAAGGCGTTCGAAACCCGCCGCCGATGCCATCGGCGCCCCCAGAACACAGCACAGCAGCACAACCAGCAATAAACGCAGCGACAAAGAGGGCATTGAGCAATCCGACAGCAGACGAGGCCATGCAGGCCTCTGGTTTCATGGCTCGCCTTATGTGACGAGATAGCGTTGGGCCTCTTCGTGCGAGGCGGCTTCGGGCCTCGATTAAGAGGCGGCTTCGGGCCTCGATAAAGAGCCGGCTTCGGGCCTCGATAACGAGGCGGCACCTGGCCTCAGTGAGACGACACGCTGGAAAATACCTGAATCACCACCACGCCGCCAATGATCATTCCGAGCCCCAGTACCGCCGGCAGGTCGGGGCGCTCGCCATAAACCACGATGCCGATCAGGGTCACCAGCACGATGCCAAGACCTGCCCAGAAGGCATAGGCGATCCCCACCGGCAGGGTGCGCAGCGCCAGCGACAGCAAATAGAAAGCGAGCCCATAACAGACGACCACCAGCACGCTCGGCCAAAACCGCGAGAACTCCTCGGACGCTTTGAGAGCGGTGGTGCCAACGACTTCGGCAATGATGGCCAACGCCAGGAATACATAGGTCATGAGCTACCTCCCCGCGCCAGGTGACGGCGCATCGCTCGATCAAAAAGGGTATTGAAGATCAGGCCATAGGCCAGGAAAAACACCACGAAACCGATATCGAGCCACAGCGCCTCGGCGAGCCCGATCTCAAGCCACCAGGCCACGCCGGGCAGGGTCAGCACCACCAGGCCCGCCTCGAAGCCCAGCGCCTGGGCGAGTCGCTCAAAGACGCTGCGCCGCCGACTCGGCACCCAGTGATCGAAGAGTCGGTTCCAGATCAGGTTCCAGCCCATGGCCACGGTAGCCAGGGCCACCCCCAGCGTCCCCAGCTTGCCCAGGCCATGGCCGCTAACCAGGTTGGCGAGCGGCGTGACCAGGACCAGGCCACCGGCCTCGAACAGGGCGCTGTGCAAGAGCCTTTCCTTTACCGAGCGCATGCCCTCCTCCCCAAATGTTTCTACCCGTTCATGTACATACCGATGGAAATGCTGCATGGGCGTAACGAATGCCCCGACAACGGCGGCCATTCTAACCGCAGCAGAGATAGCATCCAGTTAGATTCCATCTGATATTCTGATAGCTCGGCCAATCAATCCGCCGCCATCCCCCCGTTTCACAGGAGGCCTGAATGCGTTGGACCCTGGATCAGTTGGAATGCCTGATTGCCGCCGCCGAGCAGGGCTCGTTTTCTGCCGCGGCGCGCCGGCTGAAGCGTGCCCAATCGGCGATCAGCACCGCCATCAGCCACCTGGAGGACGATCTGGGCTTCATGCTCTTCGACCGCCAGGGACGACTGCCGCAACTGACGGCGGCCGGCGAGGCAATGCTGCACGAGGCCCGAGCGGTGCTGAATCAATGCCAGCGACTGGATGCCAGGGCCCGGGCCATCGCCGAGGGCGAGGAGGCAAGCCTGGTCATGGCCATCGACGAAGCGCTGGTCGAAATGCCGCCGGTGGATACCACCCTCGAGGCGCTGGCCCATCGCTATCCGGCACTGCAGCTGACGCTACTCTACGGCGCCCAGGGCGACATCGCCGGTTGGGTCGAGGATCGCACCGCCGACATCGGTATTCTGCTCAGCCAGCAGGCCCGAGGCCCGCTATTGGAAGGACAGCGCATCGCTCACCTGAAGCAGTTACTGGTGGTGGCCCGGGATCATCCGCTGGCCAGGCTGCCGGCGCCCGACCTCACTGACCTGGCAAGCCATCGCCAGCTGGTGATTGCCTCGCGCACCGGTAGCGCAGGGGGGCAAGCCACCAGCGCGAGGTTCTGGCGTCTGAACAGCTTTTACTCGATGGCGGAGCTCGCCACCCGCGGGCTCGGTTGGGCACTGGTACCGCAGCATATCGCCAGCTACCCGCCTTTTCGCGATCACCTGACCACATTGACCGGTGAGGCGCTTGGGGTAGCGCCGCGCATCGAGGTGGAGATGATCGCCCGCCGCGACAGCGCCCAGGGCCCAGTCGCGCGCTGGCTTCGTCAATCGCTGGGGCAGGGGTTTCGCGGGCGCGAGGACCGCTGAGTCAGCGGCGGTTTCAGGGTGTGGGCAGCAGCTCGAGAGCCAGCGGAAGCTCGACCTGAAGCCGCCAGAGCGACTGGCCACTGGCGTGATACTTGCGCTCGAAAGGCGTCAGGAAGTCACCGTCCGGCTGATGAACCTCAGCCTGCACGACCTCGCCGGTGGCCTGCTCGATGGCCAGCGCGAACTCCTCGACATACAGGCGCCAGTTGGAGCGCAGCTCGAGTCGTCCGCCAAGTGCCAGAATGGCCGGAAACACCGGGTGGCCGTGCCAGCGCATCTTGAGATGGGCGGCTTTGGGGTAGGGGTTCGGGTAGAGCAAGTAGTGGCGCGCTGGCTGCCAGCCCGACGCCAGCGCCAACCGCCAGAAGTCCACCAGATCGGCCCGTACCAGCAGAGCGTTGTCCGCTAGCTCGCCATGATCCCGCGACAGGCGATCGGAACTGCGATCGACACCGATCACCACATGATCGGGGAACTGTTCGGCCAGTTGACGAGTCGAGAGTCCCACGCCACAGCCCGCATCGAGAATCAGCGGCCGAGGCCGTGCTGACAGCCATGCGTCGGCCTCGGCGAAGGCGCTGCGCGTGTGCTCGGCAATCGGCTTCTTGAGCGGATGGGCAAGAGCACGGGAAACGCGGCGGGCGAGTTCCTGATGGGGGCCAGGCTGATTGGTAACGATGGCTCGGGAATTGGCGTGCATGGGCGTCCGGTAGCCGGGTGAACGAAGGAACCCGGTATTCTAGCAGGGCCGGTCGACCAGGCGCAGATTCAAACATCCGTTCATGACAAGAAGATGAAAACCACCGCCTGCGTAGCCAAGGCCCGCATGACGGGGTAGCGGCCGCGGTGATATTATCAACCGTAAATGAAGGAAACATGAGCGCCCAGGCGCCATCAGCACAATGAGGTAAGCGGCTTGTCACAGTTACCGGTGATCGTCGGCATGGGGGGAGTGAATGCTGCCGGCAGAACCTCGGGCCATCAGGCGTTTCGGCGCACGGTCCTTTCGGCCCTCGACGCGGACACCCAGGCCAGCACCCTGACCGGCTTGGCGGCGATGATGCGTCTGGTGAATACCGACGGCATTACGCCCTGGCAGGATACCAGCGGGCAGTCACTGGACGCCGATCAGATCGTCGCCCGCTACCAGCAGCAGGTCCTCGACCATACCCTGATCCGTCGCATCGAGGACCCGGTGTTCGGTGCCGATGGGATCCCAGCCAATCGCCAGGCCCAGCTGTCCATCGAGGCACCGCTGGTATTCCACGTGCGTCGCCGCCAGCTTCCCGAGCAGTTGCCCGAGACCTGGCAGGTGCGCGAGCTGGATCGTCGTCACGTCGAGGTCACGGTGCCGCCGGGCCAGTTCAACGTCATGCTGCCCGAGCGCCGCAGCGCTCAGGTGCGTGCCGCCGGCCAGCTGCCCAGCGGCTTCGAGCCCAGCAGCCTGTATCGCAGCGTCCACCATCCCCGCGGCTTATCGATGGCGATTTTCGGCGCATCGGACTGCCTCGGCCAGAGTGGCCTCGACTGGGAGACACTGCGCGACCGCCTCGACCCGGATCAGATCGCCGTCTACGCCGGCAACTCCATCGGCCAGCTCGACGATGCCGGCTGGGGCGGCCTGCTGAAAAGCTATGCCTCGGGCAATCGCGCCACCTCCAAGCAGATGCCGCTGGGCTACGGCCAGATGCCGGCCGACTTCCTCAACGCCTATGTGCTGGGCAGCGTCGGCGCGACTGGCGCCGTCCAGGGCGCCTGCGCGACCTTCCTGTACAACTTGCGTCTGGGCATCGAGGAAATCAAAAGCGGTCGCCGTCGCGTGGTGATGGTCGGCACCGCCGATGCGCCGATTACGCCCGAGATCATCGAAGGCTTTCGCACCATGGGCGCGCTTGCCGACGATGACAGCCTCAAGGCGCTGGACGCCCTGAGCCTGCTCACCGATGCCGACTACCAGCGCGCTTGTCGCCCCTTCGCCCGTAACTGCGGCTTCACCATCGCCGAGGCCAGCCAGTTCGTGCTGCTGATGGACGACGGCCTGGCGCTGGAAACCGGCGCCCAGGTGCTTGGCAGCGTGCCGGGAGTCTTCACCAATGCCGACGGCTGGAAGCGCTCGATTTCCGCACCCGGCATCGGCAACTACATCACCCTTGGCAAGGCCGTCAGCCTGGCGCGCGACATGCTCGGCGAGAAATCGCTGCGCACGCGCACCTTCCTGCATGCCCACGGCACCAGCACGCCGAAAAACCGCACCACCGAGTCCCATGTCTTCCATCAGGTGGCTACTGCCAACGGCATCACCTCCTGGCCGGTAGTCGCCGTCAAGGCCTTCGTCGGTCATTCTCAAGGCAGCGCCGCCGGCGATCAGATGGCCAGCGCCCTCGGCAGCTTCGCCCACGGCTGGCTGCCGGGCATTCCGACACTTGATGCCGTGGCCGACGACGTTCACGCCGAGCGCCTGCGCTTCTTCGCCGAACCGCAGGCCTTCGAGGCCGATGCCGCCTTCATCAATGCCAAGGGCTTCGGCGGCAACAATGCGACAGGCCTGGTGCTGTCGCCCGCGGTCACCGAGCGGCTGATGGTCAAGCGCCACGGCCAGGCCGCGGTCGATGCCTGGAAGGATCGCCGCGCGGCCATCCTCGAGGCCTCCCAACGCTACGAGGCGGGCGCCGACCAGGGCCACTTCCAGGCCCTGTATCGCTTTGGCCAGGGCGTGCTGGAAGGTCCCGAGCTCTCAGTTGAAGCCGGCCAGATCGGCATCCCCGGCTATACTCAGCCGGTGTCACTGGCCGTCGACAACCCCTTCGGCTCTCTCGACGACGCCCACCGCGACAATGACCATTCGGACATCAACAAATAGGTAGGCGCGCTATGAACATCGTGGTCTATCCCGGCACCTTCGACCCCATCACCAACGGTCACTTTGACCTGATCGAGCGTGGCGCCAGGATGTTCGACAAGGTGATCATCGCCATCGCAGCCAGCCCCGGCAAACAGCCGGCGCTGGATCTGGACACCCGGGTGGCATTGACCCGGGAGGTGGTGTCCAAGCTGCCCAACGTCGAGGTCACCGGATTCTCAGGCCTGCTCACCGAGTTCCTGGCCCAGCACCAGGCGCGAATCATCCTGCGCGGGCTGCGCGCTGTCTCGGATTTCGAGTACGAACTGCAGTTGGCCAACATGAACCGCGCCATGGCGCCGGATGTGGAAAGCGTCTTCCTCACGCCGGCACTCGAGAACTCCTACATCTCCTCGACAATGGTGCGCGAGATCGCCAAGCTCGGCGGCGATGTCTCGAAACTCGTTCACCCCAGGGTCGTCGAAGCCCTGAATGCTCGTTATAATAACTGAGCGTTTTACTCGGATATTAGCCGGCCCACGCTCCTGACCGAGCAGCCCCTTTCCTGGAGTAACCTTTATGTCCCTGATGATCACCGACGAGTGCATCAACTGCGACGTCTGCGAACCCGAATGTCCCAACGGCGCTATCTCGCCGGGGGAAGAGATCTACGTCATCGACCCCAGCCTGTGCACCGAATGCGTCGGCCACTTCGATGAGCCTCAATGCCAGCAGGTCTGTCCGGTCGACTGCATCCCGCTGGACCCGGCGCGCAAGGAAACCCAAGAGCAGTTGATGGACAAGTACCACACCATCACCGCCGCCTGAGCTTGCCCGAATTTATCTGACTTTCCCAAACGCCCTGCAGGCCCCGCCCTGCGGGGCGTTTGCGTTGTGGCAATGTGCCAAGGGCAATGCCCGGGGCGATGCCAGGGGCGATGCCAGGCTTCGTCACTGGCTAGAATTCGTCGCGCCGCTTGCTGATACGACACCCCAGACAGCGCCGGAAGGTCGCCTCGGCGGGCGTCAGTATCAGCGTCTTGGCCGCTTCATCCACGTTGCCGCCCAGCGCCGAAAACGGCAGCGACACCAGAAACACCGCGGCTCCGCCCACGGTGGCCACCGCCAGCAGCGGCCGGGCCACCAGCGCATCCGCGACCATCGCCCCGCCACTTGGCTGTTGCTCCAGGCGAGGCTCTACCGCCTGCGCCGCCTCGCTCCCAAGGATAGGGCCCAGCAGGAGTGCCAGGGCCATCACTGCGGGCATCACACCGGGTATCGTCCTGATCTTGTGCATGCTGAGTCGCTCCTCGTATCAGCCAGCGTTGCGAATGATAGAACCACCCGCAGTGTAGTACGGTTGCCCGCCTGACTAGCGGTCGAGATGGCCTGCTAACCACCAAGGTATGCTGTCAGGACTGAGGCATGCCAGCACCTGGGGTATGCTGCCGACCCACTGGTTCGATCGAGGAAACGGTTTGTCCACTCAACGCACCGCTGCGCCGCGCATCTGGCCCCTGGCCTGGCCGATCATCCTCTCCAACATCACCGTCCCGCTGCTGGGGCTGGTCGATACCGCAGTGGTCGGTCACCTGCCGGACTCCCGCTATCTGGCGGCGGTGACGCTGGGCGCCGCCCTGTTCAGCTTCCTTTACTGGGGCTTTGGCTTCCTGCGCATGGGCACCACCGGCATGACCTCCCAGGCGGTTGGCCGGGAAGACGATACCGAGGTGCGCACCCTGCTCGGCCAGTCACTGGTGATGGCCGCGGTGATCGGCGCGGGGCTGATCCTGTTCTCGACACCACTGATCAAGCTGGGCCTGATGCTGCTCGACGGCAGCGCCCAGGCCACCGCACTCGCCCACGAGTACGCGGGCATTCGCATCCTCTCCGCGCCTGCGGTGCTGGCCAACTACGCGATCCTTGGCTGGTTTCTCGGCCAGCAGAATTCGCGGGTCACCCTGATCCTGATGGTGCTGACCAACAGTGTAAATATCGCGCTCGACCTGTGGTTCGTGGTGGGGCTAGGCATGACCAGCGACGGCGTGGCCTGGGCCACGGTGATCGCCGACTACACGGCGCTGATCGCGGGCCTGTGGCTGGTGAGGGGCCAGCTCGGCGCCCTGGGCGGGCAGCTCGATCGTGCGCGGCTGGTCGCCCTCAGCGCCTATCAAGCGCTGTTCGCGGTCAATGCCCAGCTGTTTCTGCGCACGCTGGGCCTTTTGTTCGCGATGGCCTTCTTTACCGCCCAGGGCGCCAGCCAAGGGGATACGGTGCTGGCGGCCAATGCGGTCCTTTTGCAGTTCATCATGCTCACCTCCTACGGCCTGGATGGCTTCGCCCATGCCGCCGAGGCGCTTACCGGGCGTGCCGTAGGAAGGGCGCGCTGGGACGAGTTCGCCGCCGCGGTACGCAGCGCCGGGCGCTTTTCGCTGGCCATCGCCGCCGCTGCCATGCTGGCGTTCGCGCTGGGCGGCGAGGCACTAATCGCGCTCCTCACCGACCTGCCCGAGGTGCGGGCCACGGCGGCCACTTACCTTCCCTGGATGGTGCTGATGCCGCTGCTCGCAGTATGGAGCTATCTGCTGGATGGCGTTTTCATCGGCGCCACCGCCACCCGAGAGATGCGCAACAGCATCTTCGTCGGCCTCGCCGTCTACCTGCCGCTATGGTGGCTCACCCAGCCGATGGGCAATCACGGGCTATGGCTTGCCTTCAGTACCTTCATGCTGGTGCGCTCGGCCACTCTGGGCGCCTATTACCTGCATTACCGTCGCTATGTCTGGATCGCCGGGGGCGACCATAGTCGATAGTCCCTTCGCCGCCTAATCCGCTACCGTGGTGCACCTAATTCGCTAACTCACTGACTACACCCACTAACTGACTTCACCCACTAACTGACTACACCCACTAACAAGAAGACCACGATCATGCTCAAGTTTCTCTCGCGGCCGGCCGTCAAGCTGGTCGAGCGCTACCTGCCGGATCCGTATATCTTCGTGCTGCTGCTGACGCTGGTTGCCGCCGTAGCGGCCATCGCGGTCGAACGTCAGACACCTTTGGACGTGCTGCGCTTCTGGGGCGACGGCTTCTGGAACCTGCTGACCTTCTCGATGCAGATGCTGCTGGTACTGATCACCGGCTTCATGCTCGCCAACACGCCGCCGGTCAAGCGCGTACTGTCAGGGCTCGCCGGCAAGGCCAAGAACGCCGGCAGCGCCATCGTGCTGGTGACCGTGGTCTCGCTGCTGGCCAGCTGGATCAACTGGGGCTTCGGCCTGGTGGTGGGGGCGCTGTTCGCCAAGGAGCTGGCTCGCCAGGTCCGCGTCGACTACCGCCTGCTGGTGGCCAGTGCCTATTCGGGCTTTCTGATCTGGCACGCAGGGCTTGCCGGCTCGATCCCGCTGACCATCGCCACCGAAGGCCACTTCAGCGTCGAGCAGATCGGCGTCATCCCCACCTCCGAGACTATCTTCTCCTGGTTCAATCTGGCGATCGTCGCCGTGCTGCTGGTCAGCGTGCCGCTGGTCAACCGCCTGATGCTGCCAAGCGAAGACGAGAGCGTTTACGTCGACCCGGCGCTGCTGGAGGAAGAGCAGGAAACCCGCGTGCGCATCACTCGCCCGGCCGAGCGCCTCGAGAACAGCCGCGCCCTGGCCTGGCTGGTCGGCATTCCCGGGCTGCTGTTCCTGCTTGACCACTTCGTGCTGCGCGGCGGCGGCCTCAACCTCAACGTGGTCAACTTCCTGTTCCTGTTCCTGGCCATCGTGCTGCATCGCACGCCGCGCCGGCTGCTCGCCAGCCTTCAGGAAGCCATCAAGGGCGGCGCTGGCATCGTCATCCAGTTCCCCTTCTATGCGGGCATCATGGCGATCATGGTGCAGTCAGGCCTGGCCCAGACCCTGTCGGAAGCCTTCGTCTCCTTCGCCAGTGCCGAGACGCTGCCCTTCTGGTCGTTCATCAGCGCCGGCGTGGTCAACCTGTTCGTGCCTTCCGGCGGCGGCCAGTGGGCGGTTCAGGCACCGGTAATGCTGCCGGCAGCGGCGGCGCTTGGTGCTGATGTGCCGCGCATCGCCATGGCAGTGGCCTGGGGCGACGCCTGGACCAACCTGCTGCAGCCCTTCTGGGCGCTGCCGGTGCTGGCCATCGCCGGCCTCAAGGCCAAGGACATCATGGGCTACTGCCTGATCCAGCTGTTCATCAGCGGCGCCATCATCGCGCTGGGCCTCACCTACCTGTAGGAGCCACATAGGATCGCCACTCGCTAGGGCCCGCCCACCCTTGCCAAGGCCAAGGGCCAGGCTCGGTCGCTAGGCGTGCCAAGGGTGACCTACCTGTGCACGGGGGCAACACGCTATGATGGGAGGCAGAATAAGCATTCTGCCTCCCATCCCCTGGAGCCCACAGTGAGTCACAACGACCTACCCCGCCAGCACGAACTCTCGATGACCGTGCTGATGACCCCCGACATGGCCAACTTCAGCGGCAAGGTGCATGGCGGCGCCATCCTCAAGAAGCTCGACGAGGTCGCCTACGCCTGTGCCAGCCGCTATTCCGGCCACTATGTGGTGACCCTGTCGGTGGATCAGGTGAAGTTTTCCCAGCCGATCCACGTCGGCGAGCTGGTCACCTTCCTGGCGTCGGTCAACCACGTCGGCCGCTCCTCGATGGAAGTCGGCATCAAGGTGGTCGCCGAATCGATCCAGGAACGACTGATCCGTCATACCAACAGCTGCTACCTGACCATGGTGGCCGTCGATGGCGACGGCAAGCCGGCCGAGGTACCGCCGCTACCGCTGGAAACCCCGATCCAGCAGCTGCGCTTCGAGAAGGCCGCACTGCGCAAGAAGCTGCGCAAACAGGCCGAGGAAGAGGCACGCCAAACCCAGGAAAGCTATTACGCCGAGCGTCAGGCGGCCCTGAAGGCTTCTCGTACGTCCGCTACGTAACCAGGTTTCCGGTCCACACAACCAAGCGGGGCAGGCTCATGGCCTGCCCCGCTTGGTTGTCGCTCATCATGACGATCTCGCTCGCCGTCAGCGTCATGGCTACCGCTATCGATGCGTGGCCTAGCTTTCGGCCGCGTCCTCGATCGCCTGGCCACCCTGCTGGATGTCCTCGCCGGCACCGCGCATGGTGTTACAGCCGGCCAGCAGTGACACGGAGAACAGGGTCAGGAACGTCAGGGCAATCAATCGTGTCATCGTGATGTCCTCATCGAGTGGCATGGGTAAATTCGCAAGCTATCGCTACTACATTAGCACTCTTTACAGCGCGCACCCCATACGACCGTGCTAGATCCAACAGTGCTAGCCAATCACCAGACGCACAATGATGGCCCCGATCATCGCAAGCGTCAGCCAGCGGACCCATAGCGCCCCGCGAGGGCCCATGTTGACCCGCACCGCAAGCCAAGCACCACTCATGCTACCCACCGCCAACAGCAGGCCATAGCTCCAGCGCACCTGGTCGTGATACAGGAACAGCGCCAGCGCCGGCAGGGTGTAAATCAGGATAATGAAGACTTTGAAGACGTTGACCTGGGCCAGGTCGATCTTCAGCAGCCGGTAGAGCACGACGATGAACAGCACACCCACCCCGACCTGGATGAAGCCGCCGTATACGCCGATCGCGAACATCGCAAGGTAGACCAGCGGCGTCAGACGTTCGCGGGTCAGTGGCCGGGTCTCGAGCTGCGGCTGGGGCAGCAGCATCATCAGGGCACTGGCCGCCATCACCGTAATCAGCACCGCCTCGAAGAGCGCATCGCTGACCTGCAGCGCCAGCCAGACGCCGAGCAGCGATCCTACCACCGCCGGTACCGCCAGGCGCAGGCTGAGCCCTACCTGACTGGCCCCGGCGCGTCGAAAGTTGCCCACCGCCGAAAGACTCTGGAAGACGATCGACACCCGATTGGTGCCATTGGCGACCTGCGGCGGCAGCCCCAGGAACATCAGCAGCGGCAGCGTCAGCATCGAGCCGCCCGCCGAGAGCACGTTGATGAAACCGGCCAAACCGCCAAGGGCAATCAGGGCCAGGGCATCGTAAAGGCTTGGGAATGCCGTCATGTCACCTCCGCTGTGACGATCGCAGTGTCGTTAGGGGTTGTCCTGAGGAAAGGCCGTTAGGAATTATCGTCGCGAAATCTGGGCAAATGATGACACGAATCGACAAAGGAGCGTATCGCACTCAGACGGTGCCGGCACCACCAGACAAACCGGCAGCGGTGGTCTGACCGGCGTGCTGAAACGCGTGCGTGGCAAGAGTGCCGGGGCCAACAAGGCGCGCAAAAGCTCCCGTATGCGCCTTGGCGTCATACGGGAGCTTTTGGAAGGGAGAAATGCGTTGGGGGAAATGGGGCGACCCCAGCGGGCCGCCCCTGCTAGGTGGCTATTCGGCCGTCGCCAGCAGGCTGGCGTTACCGCCCGCAGCGGTGGTGTCGATGCACAGGTGGCGCTCCACCACGTAGCGTTCCGGCGCGATGGTCTGCGTCTCGAGCGTTACGATGGGGCCTTCACGCTGGGCAAGCGCAAGGCGCAGCTCGCGGTTCCAGTCGCTGGCACCGGTGGCGGCCACGGCCGCGATGCCCTTGACCTTGCTCAGCGTCTCGGCCGCGATGCTGCCGTCGAGCGCAGCGACGGGCACGCCGGCCTCTTTAAGCGCCTGCACGGCCTGCGTCGCGCCGGGTACCACGATCACCGCCGGACAGCCCACGCCGAGCGCCTGAACCGCCTGAGCGATGGCGATATCGAGGGTCGGCCCGAGACACAGCACCGGGCCCTTCGCATACATCGCCAGCCGGTTGCTCTCGCCTGTCGGCCCCGGCAGCGTCTGCGGGGTCATGTCCAGGGAAGCGGTCTCGGAGAGCGCCTTGCGGATCACGCCCCCCTTGCCGGAGAGCACCTTGCGCAGCACTTCGACCCGGTCGGGTCGCGCCGCCCAGTTACGCGCATCCAGGCCGTCGAGGGCCGACTGCAGCGCCCCAAGGGATACGGCCTCGCCCTTGGGTGCCTCAAGGCGCTCGGCGGCGGCCGTGCGGCGGAAGCGGTTGACATAGAGCGGGCCGCCGGCCTTGGGCCCAGTACCCGAGAGGCCTTCACCCCCGAAGGGCTGGGAGCCGACGATGGCGCCGATCTGGTTGCGGTTGACGTAGACGTTACCGACCCGGATGCGCCCGACGATCTGCTGCACGCGGTCGTCGATGCGGGTATGCAGACCAAAGGTCAGCCCGTATCCCCGGTCGTTGATCGCGTCGACCACCTTGTCGATATCCCGCGCCTTGAACGTGGCCACGTGCAGGATCGGGCCGAAGATTTCGCGTTCGAGATCCTCGATGCCACCGACTTCGACGACCGCCGGGCTGACGAAGGTGCCATCGTTCGGCACCGGCAGCTTCTTGAGTACCTTGCCGGCCTTTTCCTGCGCGTCCAGATAACCGCCGATCTCGGCCTTAGCGTCGGCGTCGATCACCGGCGAGACGTCGGTGTCGGTGTTCCACGGGTCGCCGATAACCAGCGCATCCATGGCACCATCGAGCATCGACAAGAGCCGCTCTCGCGCCTCTTCCTGAACATAGAGCATCCTGAGCGCCGAACACCGCTGGCCGGCCGACTGGAAGGATGAAATCAGGATGTCGCGCACCGCCTGCTCGGTCAGCGCCGTCGAGTCGACGATCATCGCATTCAGGCCGCCGGTCTCGGCGATCAGCACCGCATCCGGCCCCGCGTTCTGCACCAGCGCCTTGTGGATAATCTGTGCCACTTCGGTCGAACCGGTGAAGCACACGCCAGCGATCCGCGAGTCACTGGTCAGCGGTCCGCCGACCGTCGGCCCATCGCCCGGCAGCAGCTGTAGCGCCGCCTCCGGCAGGCCGGCCTCGCGCATCAGTTCGACGGCACGGGCGGCAATCAGGGGCGTCTGCTCGGCGGGCTTGGCCAGCACCGCGTTGCCAGCCGCCAGCGCTGCGGCGATCTGGCCGGTGAAGATGGCCAGCGGAAAGTTCCACGGGCTGATGCAGACGAAAATGCCACGTGCCTTGCCGGGCTCTTCCGCCTCCAGCCGTTCGCAGTCATTGGCATAGTAGCGCAGGAAATCCACCGCCTCGCGTACCTCGGCGATGCCATCGAAGATCATCTTGCCGGCTTCGCGGGTCGTGATGACGGTCAGCTCGGCGAAGTGTTCCTCGTAGAGATCGGCGGTACGGCGCAGCACGGCGGCGCGCTCGGAGGCCGGCCGCTCTGACCAGTCGCGGAAGCCGTCCTCAGCAGCGTCGAGAGCAGACGCCACCTCGTCCGGGGTCGCTTCATGCACCTGGCCGACCACACGCGACGCGTCGGCGGGGGACAGCGCATCGCGGCCAGGCCCCTGCGGCGCTGGACTGCCGGCAAGCATCGGCGCGGCGGTCCAGGTGGTATCGGCGAACGCCTCACGGCCCGCAATCAGCGACTGAATCGAGGCAGGCTCGTTGATGCGGAAGCCGCGTGAATTCTTGCGCTCGGGCGCAAAGAGTTCACCGGGTTGGCGAATCGACGGGCTGGCGATGGTCTCGCCCAGGCCCTGCATTTCGGCAACGGGGTCATTTGACACCTCGCTGGCGGGAATCGAGTCGTCCACCACCTGGTTGACGAACGAGGAGTTGGCCCCGTTCTCAAGCAGGCGGCGCACCAGGTAGGCCAGGAGATCACGGTGGGCGCCGACCGGCGCATAGAGGCGGCAATGCGTGCCTTCCGACTGCTTGACGATGTGGTGCAGCGACTCGCCCATGCCATGCAGGCGCTGGAATTCGTAGCTGTCCTTGTCGTCACCCGCCATGGCGACGATGGCGGCACAGGTATGCGCGTTGTGGGTGGCAAACTGCGGATAGATGCGGTCACGACGATCGAGCAGCAACTGAGCACAGGCCATGTAGCTGACATCGGTGTTGACCTTGCGGGTGAAGACCGGGAAGGTGTCGACGCCCATCTCCTGCGCCAGCTTGATCTCGGTATCCCAGTAGGCGCCCTTCACCAGTCGCACCATGATCTTGCGGTCGTAGCGCTCAGCCATCTCGTAGAGTGCTTCGATCACCGGCGCGGCACGACGCCCGTAGGCCTGCACCACGACCCCGAAGCCGTTCCAATCCTTGAGGCTCGGGTCGGCCAACAGCTCCTCGATCACATCCAGCGACAGGTCCAGGCGGTCCTGTTCCTCGGCGTCGATGTTGAAGCCGATATTGGCCTTGGCCGCTTGCCTCACCAGTTCCTGGGCGCGGGGCAGGAGCTCGGCCATCACCGTTTCACGGTGGGTGTATTCATAGCGCGGATGCAACGCCGAGAGCTTCACCGAGATGCCCGGGCTTCCGCGCACATCGCCCTTGGCCCGCTTGGCAATGGCGGCGATCGCGTTGGCGTAGGCCTTGTGGTAGCGCACCGCATCCTCGTCGGTGCGCGCCGCCTCGCCCAGCATGTCGTAGGAGTAGGTATAGCCCTGCTTCTCGAGCTCGCGGGCATTCTTCATGCCCTCCTCGATGGTCTGGCCCAGCACGAACTGACGGCCAAGAATCTTCATCGACTGACCGACCGCCGTGCGCACCACCGGCTCGCCCATCCGGCGGACCAGACCGCGCAGGGCCCGCACCGGCCCCTTGGGATCATTTTCCAGCACCTTGCCGGTCAGCATCAGCGCCCAGGTGGAGGCGTTGACCATCGATGAAGAGGACTTGCCCAGGTGAGCGCCCCAGTCGGACGGCTCGATCTTGTCGTGGATCAGATCGTCGATCGTCTCCGCGTCGGGCACACGCAGCAGCGCCTCGGCCAGGCACATCAGGCCGACGCCTTCTTCTGTCGAGAGGCCGTATTCGGCGAGGAACGCCTCCATCATCGAGGGCGACGTTTCCTTGCGCACCCGTTCCACATAGTTGGCACCGACGGCAGCCACCTTGCGGCGATCATCCTCCGACAACTTGATACGTTCGACCAGCCCGCCCAGCACGGCAGCCTCGTCGGCCGCATAGTGGGCACGGATGCGCGAGCGCAACTCGCTCACGTTACCGTCCTGGGGCGTTGTCACTTCATTCATCGTCGTTCTCCCATATCAGCCGCTGCGCAACGTCGACACGACAGCTCGGTTGTTTTCGTTTTTCAAAAGACCGTTAACTAGCTTAGGCGTCCCGACTCAGGTTGCGCACGCCGTTTACGCCACAGAGTTGTGACCTGCTCTTATCAGGTTACGGCCTTATCCCGGGAGAACGCCAGTCAAGTCTATTCCACTCATCGCCGCGGTAAGCCGCTCATCCGGTAGAGAGCCAGCTCCATGACCAGGGTTTCACCGGCGCCATGACAGGCCGCGGGCTGCTTGAGAGCCCCTGGCGCTCGGCCAGCGTCAGGCGGTGATATAAAGGCGCATGCAGGCATCGGGTGACGTCGCCATTCAGGGCCGCCAGGGCAGCACCTGGATCACTTGATCGACATCGAGATACATGACAATCTCCGGCCGCTTGCGCGTGAGCCCGTCCAAGGCGGCATTCCCCGCCGTTGATCGCGGATGACGAATGCCGCCACCTCCACTGAATCGAGAGAGCGATGAGCGACTTCACCCTGCACCCGCGGCTTGCCGCCGACACTCTGCCCATCACCGACCTGCCGCTGTGCCAGGTGCGACTGATGAATGACGCCCGCTACGCCTGGCTGGTGCTGGTGCCACGCCGCGGCGATATCCGCGAGGTCTACGAGCTGTCGGCGGATGATCAGGCCCAGCTATGGAAGGAAGCGACCGCGCTGGGCAAGGCGCTGATGGCCGCCCGGAAAGGGGACAAACTGAACCTGGCCACACTCGGCAACATGGTGCCTCAGCTGCATCTGCACGTGATCGTGCGCCACCAAGGCGATGATGCCTGGCCGGGGCCGGTGTGGGGACAAGGCAGCGCCCTTGCCTATGACCCCACGCAGGAAGCGGCGATGCGAGCGTGCCTCGAGAATTGTCTGAAGGAAAGCGGACTGAGCTGAGCCGCGACATCGGGTTCAGCCGCCGAAGGACGAAGCGGTTTCAGGCCTCGGGCCGTCAAGCAATGGTACGCCTCTCGTGTCCGTGCCGCTGGGGTCAAGGCCGCTGGTCAGCGGCATGGCCAACGGTAACAGGAACTGAATATCCGCAGGCCGCCGCGCCTGCAACTTAGCCAACAGCTCGGCCAGCAAGGCATCGAGACTCTCGGGCGCCAGCGGCTGGCGGCCGCGGTAGCCACTGACCGACAGCCGGGTCGCGCCCTCACCATTAGCCAAGGCATCCAGACGCAGCCGATAGCCCGGCCAGGTCGCCAGCATCGCATCCAGGCGGCCAAGGTCCAGATCGGCATGGCGAATCACGAAACCGCGCTCGATCAGCACTGCCAGCCCCTCGGCTAGCACCTGCCGGGGCGAAGCGGCCACCACCACGTCGCGGGCCTCGGGTGGCTCGGGATAGCTGGCACAGCCGGCAAACGCCGCCATCACCAGAATGGCGATCAGCCGCCACCAGGGCGCCACATAACGCCTTGATCCATGGCCTTTCACCCCTTGGTCAAGGCTCATGGCGTGCGCTCCTCTGGTCTGAAGTCTGGCGGCTGGAAACCTGAAGGCTGAAGATCTGACAGGCGGTCGATGGCCTCATGCAGCGCGCGGCAGAACTCGTCGCTGGCGACCACCCGGCCACTGCGCAAACGCCCATCGGCCTCGACGACCTGAATATCCCGTGTGGTCTTGACCTGGGCGTCGCGGGCGAGCACGGAGACGCGCTCGACTTGGGTGGGGTCGTCACCGAAGCTGCGATTCAGATTGATCGCCATGCCGGCGCTATGATGCCCTCCTCCCAGCCCGAAGAAGCCCGATAGCCCGAACGGCAGCGGCTGGTACCCGGGCATTCCATAACCGGCCAGTATTCGACTGCGCTGGGCGGTGACCAGCCCAAGCCGGGCCTCGGATTCGACGATCACGAAATCATCCGCCTCGAGGGCGGCAATCACCCGTCGCAGGTAGTCGAACGACCCCGCCTCGGGGGCCGTCCACTGGCAGGCCGCGGCAGGCAAGTTCGCGTGATCGGGCAGCCGGGGCGGGCCGCTCGCACAGCCGGCAAGCAGCATTGCTGCCATCCCGACCGTTCCTATGCTTTTCAATACACCTAGCCAACGTTTCCCCACACCTTGTCGCTCCATGCTCCGCACCTGCTTCGCCTTGTCCGCTTCGCCGTCTTGCTCCTTACAGTGTATGTCGCCAGATGGATTGCGTAGACAGCGCCGGCGACTGCCCGTCAACGGCTGGAGGGTGGCCTTTTACGCAAGCGTCGAGGATGATCAGAGGATCGTTCCGCCACTGCGAGAGCCTCGATGAAGATCCTGATCGCGCCCGACAGCTACAAGGATGCCCTGCCCGCCCGCGACGCCGCCGAGGCCATGGCCCGGGGCATTCTCAAGGCCCTGCCCGATGCCGAGACCCACTGTTGCCCGATGGGCGACGGCGGCGAAGGCACTCTGGATGCCCTGCTCGCCGCCACCGGCGCCGAGCGCCACCTGACCCGGGTACAGGATGCCCTTGGCCGGCCGCGTGAAGCGGCCTGGGGCTATCAGGCCGAGACCCGCACCGCCTTCATCGAGCTGGCCGAAGCCAGTGGCCTGCAGCACCTGGAACGCCAGGAGCGCAGCGCCCTGCACAGCACCACCTTTGGCGTTGGCGAGCTGATCCTCGCGGCACTCGATGCTGGCGCCGAGCGGCTGCTTCTGACCATCGGCGGCAGCGCCACCAACGACGCCGGCGCGGGCATGCTGGCCGCCCTCGGCGCGCGCCTGCTAGATGCTCAGGGCCAGCCCCTTCCCCCTGGCGGGGCAGCACTCGCTGCACTCGCCACCCTGGATCTGGACGGCCTGGACTCTCGACTGGCCGGGCTTGCGGTCGAGACCGCGGTGGACGTCGACAACCCGCTGCTGGGCAAGAACGGCGCCAGCGCCGTATTCGGCCCCCAGAAAGGCGCCAGCGACGCCGACGTAAAAACGCTGGATGCGGCGCTTGGCCACTTCGCCGACCTCACCGCCCGCCAGCTCGGTGACGATCATCGTGAGCTACCCGGTGCCGGCGCCGCCGGCGGCATGGGCTTCGCTGCCCGCGCCTTCCTCGGCGCCGACCTGCGCCCCGGCATCACCCTGGTGATGGAACAGGTGGGCTTTGACGCCCTGCTCGACAACGCCGACCTGGTGATCACCGGTGAAGGCCAGCTCGACGGCCAGAGCCTGGCCGGCAAGACCCCGGTAGGCATCGCACGTGCCGCCCGCGCCAAGGGCGTGCCGGTGGTCGCGTTGGTAGGACGGCTTGGCGACGGCTGGCAAGCCGCTCATGAAGAGGGCATCAGCGCCGCCTTCGCCCTGGCCGACGGCCCGATGACCCTCGATGAAGCCCTGGCACGCACGCCGACGCTGCTCGCCGACCGCGCCGGCAGCCTGGCGCGCCTGTTGGCGGCCTGGCCAACGCCTCTGGCCGGCAATAAATAAGGGCGCTCTTTAGACCGTGCCTTGAGAGTGCATGAGAGGACTCACCGGCGAGTACATCAGCAAGACCTTGAAAAAGGCCGCCGTCGCCGGCATGTCATAGGGCAGCACTATGGTGATGATGGCGAGATTTCGTTATCGCGATACAGCGCGACATCATACGATGAAGCCATACAAACTCATTTGAGATCAAGGAGGTATCCATGACCGATACCAATGCCATCGGGCTACACGAGAGCAGCGCCAGCCAGCTTGCCGAGCGCCTCAACGCCCTGCTGGCCAACTATCAGATCTTCTACATGAACGTTCGTGGCTATCACTGGAACGTAAAGGGTAACCAGTTCTTCGAACTGCACACCAAGTTCGAGGAGTACTACACCGACCTGCTGCTCAAGGTTGATGAAGTCGCCGAGCGCATTCTGACCCTGGGCCACACTCCGGTGCACGCCTACAGCGACTACGTGAAGATGTCGGACATCGCCGAAGACAAGGACATCCACGATGGCACGTCCTGCGTGCGCGGCATTCTGCAGGGCTATCAGTCGTTGATCGGCCTGCAACGAGAGATTCTCTCGTTGGCCTCCGATGCCGATGATGAAGGCACCGCCGCCCAAGTGGGTGACTACATCCGCGAGCAGGAAAAGACCGTCTGGATGCTCAACGCCTACCTTGGCTGATCCCTGCCGCCAAGGAGTCACATCGCAAGGCTAAACACACGCCGCCCCTATCGGGCGGCGTTTTTGTATGTGCACAGCTTTGTGTAGGTGAAAATTGTAGGTACAAAGTATGGTCGGCGGGGAAGGTGGCCCCACTGGCTCGTAGAAGATAGGAATTGTGAAGAGAGCAAGGAAGCCGGCCATAGATTAGGAAACGCTGTTCGACTCGTCGGCGGGCGCCGATATACTGCGACTCAGGGAACCCTGCAGATAACTTAAGGGGAGCGCAGTTCCCCCACCCAGGAGTCGACACCATGCGCCATCCTCTCTTACTGACACTGACCCTTATGCTTGGCTTGAGCCTTGTCACTCCAGCCATGGCCGATCGCGAGCACCGCGGTCATCACCACCAGGGCCATGACCACCGTGGCCACGGCGGACATGGCGATAGGCATCACCATCGGCAACGGCATCACGAACGCCGTCACCATGACAAACACTATCAGGCGCGCCGGCATCACGACCGTACCCGCGTGATCGAGCGACGGGTGATCGTTCGCGAGGAGCGTCACCACTCGGGCGGTGTGCCACTGGTCACCGTCGACGGCTACCCGCTGGTCACTCTGGGCGGTCACTGAGCCCCAGGCGACCCCTCCACGCTGCTGGCACACCCACTCTCGACCAGCACATCCATCTCGTCGCTCTGCGCGACGCCTACCAGACAGGGCTGGCCATGGCCGGCCCTGTCTCGGTGTCGCTCTCGGTTTCGGTCTCAAAACAAGGCGCCACACGTGCCGCCGCCTGATCATCGTTCCCCGGCGTGTCGCACAGACCCTATTATCCCTTGGGCGGCGCGAACAGCAGGCGCCAGCGACCCAGCGTCTGGCGCAGGCGGGATTCGACCTGACGCCGACCGGGCAGGCCGAGGCGTCGAGCCAGCCAAGCTGAGTCTCGGCCCTGAAAGAGCACGGCGACCAGCATCCAGGCATCCTCGTCAGCAGCTTCCGCAACGCCTGTCTCATCGCGCAGATCTGCTGAGGGGCGCGCGACTGCATCGCCGCCCTGGCGTTGCAGCGCAAGCCCGCGACGCACCAGGGCCTGAAGGGCCGGGCGTGCCAGCGCCGGCGCCCGGTGCCCCAGCGCCACGTCGTCGATGTCCCTGAGCATGGCAACATCCAGCTCGGCCACCGGCCCTTCGGCCAGCAAGTCTGCCGCCAGGGCCGGGTCGAAATCCTTGAGCTCGAAGGCCAACAGGCTCGGCAGCAGCGCCTGGAAACTCGCGGCGAGACCAGAGAGCAGCTCATCGCCACGGGCGCTGGTGGCCCGAGCGACCATCAGCGCGTGCTCGCCGCTGGACACCTCGCGAGTCAGGCCCAGGCGCACCGCACGAAAGCCGCTTTGCTGCCAGAAGGCCATCAGCCCCGCCTCGGCGCCGAAGCTGGCACCGAACAGATCGATATCCTCCTCGCTTGCCTTGGCAAGCTCAGCAGCCAGCATCGCCCGGCCATGGCCGAGACGCCGAGCGCGGGGGTCCACGGCGATGCGCATCACGCGCCGAACCCGTGAGGTCAGCGCGCCTCGGCTGCCGGCGTGAGCCGCCAGGGATTGCGCCAGCAGGTGACCGCGAGGACGCCGTTCGCCGCGGGCCACCTGCTCGGCCAGATCAGGCGCAAAGCCGCCTTCGTCCACGGTCAGGGCCACGGCCCTAGTGTGCGGCTCACCCAGGCACACCACCCGGCCGCCGGGGCCGTCGAGCAGCCGGCGCAGGTCACTTGGCTGGGTGCGGTAATGGGCCTGGACCAGCAGGCCGAATAGCGCTCTGAGTCGCGACTCGTCAGCCGCCAGAGCGTCCCGGGAGCACTCGATGATCGACGATTCACCTGTTGCTCTCGAGCTGGCGTCAGGCTCGGCCTTGTCATCTGCCTCGTCAGGCTCGGCGTTGAGCATCAGCAGCCTGTCGGTGAGCCGCTCCAGGGGATCATCCGCGGCCCAACGGATCGGTGTCGCCAGATGCAGGCCCTGCCAGCCAGGGGTCTGGCGATCCAGATGCTCACGAAAACGCAGCGCGAAACCGCGGCCCGAGCCCTCGTAGCCGTGGACGGTGGTGGCGAAGGCGATGCGCGGGAAGGCGGCCAGCATCCTCGACAGCAGCGGCGCGGGAATCGCCGCCGCCTCGTCGACCAGCAGCAGCGCGCCGGCCCCGCCCTGCTCGCCGGCCAGGGCCAACTCCACCAAGGCGTCCGGGGCGATAAAGCGCACGCAGGGCGAGTCCGCTGCCTCGTGTGCCGCCTCAAGTGCAAAGACGTTGGCCTGCCGCCGCCCACTGGGGCAGAGCACCGCCAGGCGCTCGAAGAGCGCCTCCACCGCCGCCGGGCGCGGCGCGGTGATCAGAATCTGTGTTTCACCACCGGCGAGCAGCCGGGCACAGGCGATGCCCAGCGCCGCACTCTTGCCCCGGCCCCGGTCGGCGGTGAGCACCAGTGGGCGCCGGCGCTTCAGCCGCATGAGACGCCCAACCGCTCTGGCCTGATCCGCGGTGGCGCAGTCGGCATCCTCTGGCGCCGCCTCGCTGGCATCACCGGTCGACGCATCCGTCCCTTTCTCCGTTGCTAACGCCGTTTCCATCGCCTGAGCCAGCGGCTCAGCAAGCTGCAGGCGGCCATCAGGCGGCCAGATCGCAATCTCCTGCGAGGCCGAAAGCAGCCGGGCAAGGCGCGCCAGGTAGCGCGAACTCAGCCCCTCGGCCTGATAGGGATGCTCGGCAAGGCGCGCATAGTCGCCATCCGGCCGAGAGCCCCAGTCAGGCGGCGTCAGCAGCACCAATAAGCCGCCGGCACGCAGGGTGCCGGAAACCGCGCCGAAGGCCTCGGGGTCGAAGCCGGCCTGTGCAGAAACGGCATCGATTACCACCAGGTCTTGCTCGCCGCCCAGCCGAGTGCGCGCCTTGGCGGCAGGCAGTGGGTCAATGCCTGCCGCCTCGAGGCTCGCCTGGGGCGTTCCCAGCCACAAGGGCTCGGCCCAGCCGACGGCCTGCCAAAGCGAGATGGCGCGGGAGACGGCAAGGGTCTGAGGCGCGGCTATCCACAGCAGGCCACGGTGGCGCCGGGCCGCGAGGTGGCCAAGCAAGGTCACGAGTGTCTCACGGCTTGGCGGGTCGATAAGCGTCATGGGGTCAGGAATGTCGAGCGGGATGGTCATGGCGCACAGCATGCGACAAGCGCCATCGCGGGGCCAGCCCTGGATGTGCTCGACGTAATCTACCTTCACGCCATGGAGCTCGCCGGCCCCCTGGAGGCGGCCGTTAGTTCTTAAGATGAGGTTGGCAAGGCATTGGCTAAAGGCGCAACGCTGGCAGTAGCGGCGCTCAGGTATCGGACAGGCGCAGCACCTGGCCTGTAATGGCTCGCCCGGCGCCACCCGCCAGAAAGCGGGTGCAGTCGGCAACGGAGGCGCTCGAGGCGCCCCTAGGGCATAGCAGGTTGACGCGAATCGCCGGCCCTCCGCCATCGGCGAGGCGGCGCACCAGCGCTCCCAGGGCCTCACGCACCATGCTGGCCGCCTGGCTGTCGCCATCCGGGGCTACGGCGACCAGCCGCCCGCCCCCACGGCTCTGCATCCAGGCCCTGGCGACCTGCAAAAGCCCCGAGGGGCCGACCACCTGCTCGTCGAGCTTGCGGGCCAGCGGCTCGCCGGGAGGCAACGTGCGCGGGGCACAGACCAGCACATCGAGTCGCCCCAGCCGTCCCAGCAGCTCATCGAGGGCGCCCTCCCCGGCCACCAGGCCGAAGCGGTCGGCCTGCTCGCCACCCAGGCCGTCCAGCACCGACTCGAGGCTCGCCGCATCCGGCGTCAGCAGTGCCACAGTGGCGCCTTCCTCGAGGAAGACCCTCGCCAGGGCCTCGAGCATCTCGTCGGCGCCGGCGATCAGTACCCGCTTGCGCATGCCTTGTTCCTCAAAACCGCCCTCACGCCCGCCCCACGCTCACCTGTGGGCTCAGGGCATCAGCCCCGGCAACCACAGCACCAGCGCCGGGAAGACCATGCACAGCACCAGCCCCGTCACCTGCAGCAGCACGAAGGGAATGATCGAGCGGTAGATGGTCATGATACTCACCTGGCCTTCGGTGATGCCCTTGAGGTAGAAGAGCGCGTAGCCGAAGGGTGGCGTCAGGAAGCTAGTCTGCAAATTGATGGCCACCAGAATCGCGAACCACACCAGCAGCCCCTGACCGGAGAGCCCGTAACCGAAGTCCAGCACCTCGACCACCGGGGCGACCAGCGGCAGCACCACGAAGCTGATCTCGATCCACTCGAGGAAGAAGCCGAGCACGAAGATCAGGCCCATGATCAGCAGCATCAGGCCATAGGGACCCAGGCCAGTGCCGGTGATCAGTTCTTCGATCATGTAGTCACCACCCAGGCGCTTGAAGACCACCGAAAAGCAGGTGGCACCAATGACCACAAACAGGATCATCGCCGAGGTACGCGAGGTATCACGCACCGCCTCGCGCAGGGTGGCGAAGTCCAGGCTACGCATGGCCAGCGCCAGCAAAAGGCTGCCCAGCGCCCCGATGGCCGCGGCCTCGGTGGGGGTGGCGATGCCGGCCATGATCGAGCCCAGCACCACGAAGATCAGCACGAAGGGGCCCAGCAGGTCGCGCAGCAGCGCGATCGGCAACGGTGTCGGGTCGACGTCGTCCATGTCGGCAAGCGGCGCCCAATCCGGGCGGATGCGTGCGGTGATCAGCAGGTAGGCGATGTACAGCCCGCCGAGCAGCAGCCCCGGCAGTAGGGCGGCCTTGAACAGCGCGCCCACCGAGATCTGCAGGATCGAGCCCATCAGCACCAGCATGATCGAGGGCGGAATCAGAATGCCCAGGGTGCCCGAGGCGGCGATGACCCCGCAGGCCATCTCGGCCCGGTAGCCCTGCTTCATCATCACCGGCAGCGCCAGCAGACCCAGCATCACCACCGAGGCGCCAATGATGCCGGTACTGGCGGCCATGATCACGCCAAGGATCGCCACCGACACGGCAAGCCCGCCGTGTGTGCGCCCGAAGAGTCGCTGCAGGGTCAGCAGCAGGCGCTTGGCTACCCCGGATCGTTCGAGCATCAGGCCCATGAACACGAACAGCGGAATGGCGATCATCAGCCAGTTTTCGATCACCCCGCCGAAGATCCGCGAGCCGACGGTGCCCAGAAACGGCACGGGTATGTCACCGATGAAGGCGAAGACGATGCCCAGGCCGCCGAGCAGGAAGGCAACCGGGTAGCCGCTAAAGATACCCGCCAGCAGGGTCACGACCATCAGCAGGGCGAGGGCGTATTCACTCAGGAATTCAGCCATGGGTCGCCCCTTCGTCGGCGATGGAATCAGCGGCGGCGCTGCGCGGGTCGAGGATCACAGCAAGCTTGGCGAAGACCTGACCCAGTGCGCCCACCGCCAGAAAGACCAGCCCGATCGGCAGCATGGCCTTGATCAGATAACGGTCGGTGAGACCGCCATAGTTGGATTGTTCGTTAGAGATATAAGACATGGTCACAAAATGCTTGGAGAGCCAGGCAATCAACAGGCAGAAGGGAATCAGCATCAGCAGATGCCCGATCACGTCGATGATCGCCCGGCCCTGAAGAGACAGGCGGTGATAGACCAGGTCGACCCGCACGTGGGTATCGTGGTGCAGGGCGTAGGTGCCACCGAGCAGCGTCAGGATGCCGAAAAGATGCCATTGCAGCTCGGTGATGCTGTTGATGGTCAGGGCATCGCCGAACAGCAGGATCTTGGTGTCCCAGTGGCCGATTTCATTGACGCCCAGGGCGTTGAGCAGCACGGTCGTGAGCACGGCCAACATCACCAGCATGACCAGCCAGCTGGAGAGTCGGCCAACCACCAGCCCCAGGCCGACCAGCGGTCGGCCCAGAGCGGCGCACACGGCCGCGCCACGCTCACGCCAGGGCGCGAGAGTGGCGCGTGTCATCAGCTATCCCCTTCGTCGAGCGGGATGATCGCCGGCATGGCCTGCAGCTCATACCATTCGTCGATCAGGCCAGCATGCTTCATCAGCGAGCGATACGCTTTGGCGAAGGCCGGGTTGTTTTCCATCTCTTCCTTGCGCACCTCGACCCACGACTGCTGCAGGGCATCGAGCACCTCGTCCGGGAAGCGACGCACTTCCACACCCTTCTCTTCCAGCGCATGGATGGTACGCACCTGCTCAGGCGGCGCTTCGGCCATGGCCCATTGCAGGGTGGAGCGACAGGCGGTTTCGAACTGTGCCTTGCGCTCATCGCTGTACTCATCCCAGACCGCCTGGTTGATTAGCAGCGAGAACCAGCTGGCGCTCTGGTGCCAACCCGGGAAGTAGTAATACTTGGCGACTTCGTCGAAGCCCATGGCGGCATCGACCTGCGGCACCGAGAACTCGGTGGCATCGACACGGCCACGTTCCAGCGCCAGATAGATCTCGCCGCCCGGCACTAGCTGGGTGGATGCGCCGAGCCGGTTGAGCACCTTGGCGCCGAGGCCGGAGATGCGCATCGACAGGCCATCGAAATCAGAGGGGCTGTTGATCTCCTTGTTGTACCAGCCGCCGGTCTCCTGGGGCGAGATGAAGCAGGGCAGGACCTTGACGCCGTACTTGTCGTACTCGGTCTGCAGCAGTTCGGTGCCTTCGCCGGACCACATCCAGGACATGAAGGCTTCCGGAGACGGACCAAACGGCAGCGCACCGTAGAGGTTGGTGATCGGCACGGTGCCGGCCCAGTAGCCCATCCAGTCCCAGCCGGCCTGGATGGCGCCCGAAGACACGGAGTTGAAGACTTCGAAGGCCGGCACCAGGTCGCCCGGCTCGTGAACGCGTAGGCTGACGGCGCCACCGGTAGCGGTTTGCAGCTCCTCGGACAGGTGCTCGGCACCGGCCCCCAGGAAGTTCTTCGTCGAGAACGTACTGGCGACATCGAGGCGCTCGGGCCCGTCAGCCATGGCCGGCAGGGCGACCCCGGCGGTCATGGCTGCGGCGATGCCGGCAGCGAGCAGCGTACGTGGGAAGTTCGGGCTTGGCATGAATGACTCCTTGCGTTGTTCTTATTACAGGCGGTTATTCCAGCGGTGTCGCATGGAACCCTTGGCGTCGGAACCAGGCGCAAGATCGGCGCCATGGAAGACAAAACCCTTTATTTTCATAAATTTAAATAAAACACCGAACGCCTTGCTTGACCAGGAGCGGCCGAAAGACGTCACACCATGGCCTGAGAGCGTCCGGTATTTCGGACGCTCTCAGGTTTCACCTCACGTAAAGGGCAGCTAATGGGTGTCCGCAAAACCGGACGACGACCGGAAAACCGGACACCTCAGTCGACCATCAGACCGTGGCGGGTCAGCTTTTCATAAAAGGAAGACTTGGCGATGCCCAGGCGCTTGGCGGCGCGGGTGCGGTTGCCGTCGCATTCGACAAGTGCCGCCAGCAAGGCCTCGCGTTCGGCCTGAGCCAGGGTGGCCTTGAGCGAGGCACCGAGCCTGGGTGGCTCACCGTGGCGCTGGCGTAAAGCCTCGGGCAGGTCGGCCACATCGAGATGATTGCCACCTAAATAGAAGGCCGCCTCCAGAACATTCTCCAGCTCGCGCACGTTACCGGGCCAGCTGTGGCAGGTGAGGCAATCCAGCGCCGCCTGACTGAGACTTGGACAGCGCCGCTTTCGGCGCTCGGCGAGCCTTGCCAAAAGGTGGCGCGCCAGCAGCGGAATATCGTCGCGCCGCTCGCGCAGCGGCGGGATCATCAACGGCACGACATTGATGCGATAGAAAAGATCCTCACGGAATTCGCCGCGCTCGATCAGGCTCTCCAGCGGCCGATGCGTGGCGGCGATAACTCGCACATCCACCGGCACCAGGCTGGTCGCCCCTACCGCTTCGACCTCACGATCCTGGAGTACCCGCAGCAGCTTCACCTGCATGGCCGGCGGCATGTCACCGATCTCATCGAGAAACAGCGTGCCGCCATCGGCGAGCTGGAACTTGCCGGGCTTGCCGCCCTTGCGGGCACCGGTGAAGGCGCCTTCCTCGTAGCCGAACAGCTCGGCCTCGAGCAGCGCCTCGGGAATCGCCGCGCAGTTGAGCTTGATGAAGGGGCCCTTGGCCCGCTCGGAGAGGCGATGCAGGGCGTGGGCGTAAAGCTCCTTGCCGGTGCCTGACTCGCCGCGAATCAGCACCGAGGCATCGCCCGGGGCGACCTTGCGGACTCGCGCATTGAGCGCCTGGACACCCTCGCTGTCGCCGATCACATCAGCCAGCTGCCAGCGCGTGCCCGGCGTCGCGCCCAGGGCAGCCGAACGGTAGTAATCGACCTCGGCTTCCAGCGACTCGACCTGAGCGTTCATCTGCCGCCACTCCCAGGTGTCGTGATAGAGCACCGTACCGATCGCTCCTACCACCTTGCCGTCGACCCGCACCGGGTAGCGGTGGGCGATCATATGATGGCCGCGCACCATCTGCAGCTGCGCAAGCTCCGCCTGGCCTGATGCCACCACATCCGGCATGCGAGTGTTCTCGATCACCTCACGCACGGGCTTGCCGTACGCGGCCAGCGGATCGATCTCCAGGAAGGCGGCATAGGGCGCATTCAGATAGGCGATGCGAGACTCGGCATCCACCACCACCAGCCACTCGCCCATGGCATCGAGGCCACGCAGCAAAAGCGGCGAGACGAGCGGTCCGGCCAGTGCCTGGGGGAAGATGTCAGAGCCCATGGACGTCGTTCCCTTGCGAAGAATATTCCCCCAGCATTAACGCTGGGGGATGCCGCAACAAGAGGACCTTGGGCGTAGAAGCCGCGCACCGTCGCGCCGCCAGCCGACGACTTGTGCGAGTCTTGCTTATGACGGCCAGCTTATGGAGATCGGCTTAGGCGCCTACTGCGACAACTGATACAACTGAGACAACTGAGACAGAAATGCGGCAAAAGGCCTCTTTTCCTTCACCGCCGATTTCCGGGATCATATATAAGGAAATCGTCTCATCGCACGCTCGGCAGGCGCACAATCTAGCTGGCGGCCCGGCTATCTGGTGGCCAGGCACGCCAGCCTGGCCAGGAGCTTGCCCTGCGCGCACTTGGCGACCCTCACTCATCTGCTTGAAGGATTTATTATGGCGCTCCCCTCTTCGCCTGCGCATCGCCCTCGCCTCGGCACCGGTCTGCTCGCCGCCTGGAAGGCGGGCTATGGGTTCGGGGACCTGCGCCATGACATCCTGGCCGGCCTGACCATCGGCATCGTGGCAGTGCCGCTATCGATGGCGCTGGCGATCGCCACCGGGGTGGCGCCCCAGCACGGGCTCTATACCGCCATCGTCGCCGGCATCGTGATCGCGCTCACCGGCGGTTCGCGCTTCAGCGTGTCGGGCCCCACCGCTGCCTTCGTGGTGATCCTGCTGCCAATCGTCCAGCACTATGGGCTTGGCGGGCTGTTGATTGCCACGCTGATGGCGGGAATGATCCTGGTCGGCCTGGGACTCGCCCGCCTGGGCGCGCTGATCCAGTTCGTGCCCTACCCGGTGGTGCTTGGGTTTACCGCCGGCATCGCGGTGGTCATCGCCACCCTGCAGGTGCCGGACTTCCTCGGCCTGGAGGTGGCACGGGGCGAGCACTTCACAGAAAGCCTGACGAATATCCTGGCCGCGCTGCCCGAGACTCGCCCTGCCGAGCTTGCTATCGGCGTGATCACCCTGGCGGTGCTGCTGCTGTGGCCGCGGTTGCGCTCGCCGGTGCCCGCGCCGCTGGTCGGACTGGTAGCCGGGGCGCTGGCCGCCTACGTCGCCAATCACTGGCTGGGGGGCGACATCGCCACCATCGCCTCGCGCTTTCAATGGCACGCCGAGGGTGAGAGCGGCGTCGGCATTCCGCCAATCGCCCCGAGCTTCGCCCTGCCCTGGCATATGCCCAACGCCGAAGGCGAACCGCTGGCGGTGAGCTTCGACCTGATCCGCTCGCTGCTCGGCCCGGCCTTCGCCATTGCCATGCTGGCGGCCATCGAGTCGCTACTCTGTGCGGTGGTCGCCGACGGCATGACCCGCACCCGACATGACCCCAATGCCGAACTGATTGGCCTTGGGCTTGGCAACATTGCCGTACCCTTCTTCGGCGGCATCACCGCCACCGGCGCCCTGGCGCGCACCGCCACCAACATCCGCAGCGGCGCGCGCTCGCCGATCGCAGCCGTAGTGCATGCACTGGTAGTTTTGCTGGCGGTGATCGCGCTGGCCGGGCTGCTGGGGCTGGTACCGATGACCTCGCTGGCCGCGCTGCTGTTCATCATCGCCTGGAACATGAGTGAGGCACGGATGTTCGTACACACCCTGCGCTCATCTCCCTCGGGCGATGTGGCTATCCTCGCGATCTGCTTCGCGCTGACGGTGCTGTTCGACATGGTGCTGGCGGTATCGGTGGGCATGGGCCTGGCCGCTGCCCTGTTCATCCGCCGCATGACGCAGGTAACTCAGACCAAGGCTCGTCCGCTCGACCGCCACCCAGAGGTGCAGGACCTGCCGCCTCAAGTGGCGCTCTACGACATCAACGGCCCCATGTTCTTCGGCGTCGCCGAGAAGGCCCTGTCGTCGCTGCAGATGGTCGACCCCGACATCCGCATCGTGATGGTGGACATGCACGGCGTGCCGAGCATCGACGGCACTGCGCTCGTCGCCTTGCGCCGCATGGTCGAGGAGATGCGCCGCCAGAATGTCGCACTGATTCTGATCGGCCTGTCGCCCCGTCAGATCGTCAAGCTGCGCCGCGTTGGGATTCGCACCGCCGCCGGCGAGCTTACGCACTGCGCGAGCCTGGCCCGCGCCAGGACCGTGGCCCTGCGCTGGCTTGAGGAGCGCCGCCCCGCACAGGTCTGAGGCGACCGGCTTGCGGCCTGCCGAGCGTGACGATGCGTTCGCGGCAGGCTGCAGTGACAGACCCCAACTGATAGTATTCTCGCCCGTTGCTGGTCTCACTCGTGACCCCATCGCATTGGGCAGGTGACAGGGCTTCTTCCCGCAGGCCCTGACTGCCGGCCCGAGCACCGCAAGGAGTCCACCGCTTGTTCCGTTCCACCAGTTCTCGACCGGCCAGCCTGGCTCGTCGCCTATCGCTGCACTTCAGCGCCTGGAGCGTGCTGACCATCGGCATCGCGCTGATCGTGGCGCTGCCGGTGATCGTGGTGCTCGCGCATATTCTGGTGCCCACTGACGGCATCTGGCAGCACCTGGCCAGCACCGTGCTGGGTCGCTATCTCGGCAACACCCTGTTCCTGGTCGTGACGGTGGGGCTTGGCACCTTCGTGATCGGCACCGGCACGGCCTGGCTGGTGGTGATGTGCCGCTTCCCCGGACGACGGCTGTTCGAATGGGCGCTGCTGCTGCCGCTGGCGGTACCGACCTATGTGATCGCCTACGCCTACACGGACTTCCTGCAGTACGCAGGCCCGGTGCAGACCTGGCTTCGCGAGGTCTTCGACTGGGGCCGCGGCGACTACTTCTTCCCCGATATCCGCTCGCTGGGCGGCGCCGCGACGCTGATCACCCTGGTGCTCTACCCCTACGTCTACATGCTGACCCGGGCGGCCTTCCTCGAGCAGTCGGTGTGCGTGCTGGACGTGGGCCGCACCCTGGGGCGCGGGCCCTGGCGGCTGTTCACCAGCGTGGCGATTCCGCTGGCCCGGCCGGCGATCGTCGGCGGCGCGTGTCGCTGGCGCTGATGGAGACCCTCAACGAATTCGGCGCGGTGCAGTACTTCGGCGTCGATACCTTCACCACCGGCATCTACCGCACCTGGTTCGGCATGGGCGAGCAGGTTGCCGCCGCCCAGCTGGCGGCCTGCCTGCTGGCCTTCGTGATCATCTTCGTGCTGCTGGAGCGCTGGTCGCGAGGCAAGAGGCGCTACTTTCACACCTCGGGCCGCTATCAGCAGCTGCCCGAATTTCACCTGCGCGGCTGGCGGGGCGTGGCGGCCTGCCTCGCCTGCCTGGCGCCGATCATGGTGGGCTTCCTGATTCCCAGCGGTCTGCTGACCTATCTCTCGGTGCAGGGCGGGGATGACCTGTTCGGGGCCCAGTTTCTGGAATTCGCCGGCAACAGCCTGGTGCTGGCGACCATCGCCGCCCTGGTCGCGGTGGGCCTGGCGCTGGTGCTGAGCTATGGCGCGCGACTCAATCCTCGCCCGGTCACTCGTCTGGCCACCCGCATCGGCGCCATCGGCTATGCGGTGCCCGGCTCGGTGGTAGCGGTCGGCATCCTGATTCCCTTCTCGTGGCTCGATCAACGCATCAACGGCTTCATGGACGAGCAGTTCGGCATGATGGTCGGGCTCTTGTTTAGCGGCTCCGCCTTCATCCTGATCTATGCCTATGTGGTGCGCTTCCTGGCGGTATCCTTCAACGCCATCGAGGCGAGCCTTGGCAAGGTGACGCCGAGCATGGACGCCGCGGCCCGTACTCTGGGTCAGACCGCCGGCGGCACCCTGCGCAAGGTACACACGCCGATCATCCGCGGCAGCCTGTTGGCCGCCGCGATCCTGGTGTTCGTGGATGTAATGAAGGAACTGCCGGCGACCATCATCCTGAGGCCCTTCAACTTCGACACCCTGGCGGTGAGAGCGCACAACCTGGCGGCGGACGAGCGCCTCGCCGAGGCCTCCACCGCCTCGCTGACCATCGTGGCGGTGGGGATCATCCCGGTGATTCTGTTGAGCCTGGCGATCCGGGGCTCACGCCCCGGCAGCGGTGCCATCGGCGGGAAAGACAAAGACCTGTGACGGGTCGAGCTGGATGAGCACCGGCTGACCCTCTTCGGGCAGGAACACGCCCGGCACCCGGGCGTGGAGGTGGGCTTCCCAACCATCCGCGCCGTGGGCGCAGATATGTAGAAGGCTTGAGCGCCCCAGTAGCTTGGCCATCACTACATGGCTGTGGCCCTCATGGCTGTGGGAGGTCGCCGGCGGCTCGTCGAGGGTCACGATCTTGAGCGCTTCTGGGCGGATCAGCACCCGCACCTGACTGCCGTCAGCCATATCGTCCACCGGCACTTCGCCGACCGGGGTCGTCACCCGGCCACTTTGCACCTCACCGGCCATCTCGTTGACCTCACCGAAGAAGGTCACCACGAAGGGGTCCCGCGGCGCGCAGTAGAGCTCCAGCGGCGTGCCCATCTGCACGATGCGCCCATCGCGCATCAGCGCGATGCGATCGGCCATGAACATCGCCTCTTCCGGGTCGTGGGTGACCAGCAGGGCGCCTGCGCCGACCCGCTTCAGCACGTGCAGGGTATCGTCGCGGATGCGATCACGAAGCCGCGCATCCAGACTCGAGAAGGGTTCATCGAGCAGCATCAGTGACGGCGCCGGCGCCAGTGCACGGGCCAGGGCCACACGCTGCTGCTGGCCACCGGACAGGGTGTGCGGGTAGCTCTTGGCATAGCCTTCCATGCCTAATTGCTCGAGAAGCTCCATGGCCCGCGCCCGGCGCTGCTTGCCGGGCAGCGACTCGAGGCCAAAGGCGACGTTGTCGAGCACGGAGAGGTGCGGGAACAGCGCCGAGTCCTGGAAGGCCAGCCCCACATTGCGCTTCTCAGGGGGCACATGGGCCTTGCCGGGCCGGCCAATGGGGCGGCCGCCCAGATCGACGCCCCCTTCCTGCACGGTCTCGAGGCCGGCGACAATGCGCAGCAGCGTGGTCTTACCACAGCCCGAGGGGCCCAGCAGGCAGACGACTTCGCCCTGCTCGACGTAGAGGCTGACATCCTCAACCGCCTGGTGCTTGCCGTAGGCATGGCGGATGTGGTGCATGGCGAGGACGGGGGCCTCGTGGGAAACCTGGCGGTCAACGTCAGTCGGGATCGCTTGGGAGGTCATGGAAGCTCGTCGTCTCATCTCGTACGTCTACGGCCTGCGCCGCAGCGTGAAAGCGGGAATGCGTCCTAAGTGCATTCCAGTTTACTCGGTTTGTGGGCCCCTACGCACGCCATCGCCCCATGATCTGGGTCAGTCGCGCGTCGTGTTTTCCCGGATCGCGATCAAGGACGGCGCAAGACGGCTGCAATGTCAGTTGACGAAGCTTCCCCCAAGCGCTTCAATGGCAGCAGGTTAATGCAACGCATTATCATTCTATTTCAGGTTCTCGCTATCCACGAGGTGTCCGATGCCCCTGCAACGCCTTCACGTTCTGCCCCTTGCCGCCCTGGTGGCCGGTTCCGCCTTCGCCAGCCAGGCCCTGGCAGAGTCCGTGAACATCTATTCGGCGCGTCATTATGACTCGGATCAGGCGCTCTATGACGCCTTCACCGAGAAGACCGGCATCGACGTCAACGTGCTCGAGGGCAACTCCGACCAGCTGATTCAGCGCATCCTGCTGGAGAGCGAGGCCGGCCCCGCCGACATCATGATGACCGTAGACGCCGGCCGCCTGTGGCGCGCCGAAAAGGAAGACATCTTCGCCCCGGTCGACTCCGAGGTGCTCGACGAGCGCCTGCCCGCCTCCATGCACCACCCCGAAGGCAAGTGGTTCGGCTTCAGCCAGCGCGTGCGCGCCATCTTCTACAACCCGGACGCCATCGACCCAAGCGACATCTCGACCTATGAAGACCTCGCCGACCCGAAACTCGAGGGGCGAGTGTGCATGCGCTCCTCGAACAACATCTACAACCAGTCGCTGCTGGCCTCGATGATCGCTCACCACGGTGAGGACGGCGCCGAGGAATGGGCACAGGGCGTGGTCGACAACATGGCCCGCGACCCGGAAGGCGGCGACACCGACCAGCTGCTGGGCGTAGCCAGCGGCGAGTGTGACGTGGCCGTGGCCAACCACTATTACTACGTGCGCATGCTCGAGTCCGACAACGACGCCGAGCGCGAGGCCGCCGAGTCGATCAACATTCTGTTCCCCAATCAGGAAGGCCGCGGCGCGCATATCAACGTCGGCGGTGCCGGCATGATCAAGGGCGCTCCGCACCCGGAAAATGCCCAGCGATTCCTGGAATTCCTGGCCTCCGACCAAGCCCAGGAGATGTTCTCCAAGGGTAACCACGAGTTCCCGGTGGTCGACGGCGTCGAGATCGACGAGGTACTGGCCTCCTGGGGCGACTTCAAGCGGGATGACCTGAACGTCAGCGTGCTGGGCGAGAACAACCCCAAGGCGGTGCGGATCTTCGACCGCGTCGGCTGGCGCTAAGCCCCGGCCGGTTGGCCTGACGCCATCATTCGGCTGACAGGTACCGCTATCGATACCAATGCGGACAGACCATAGTCGCAAGAAGGCCCGCAGCATGGCTGCGGGCCTTTGTGTGTTGGTGAAGCGTCCAGGTGGTAAAGCGTCTAGGTGAAGCGTTTCGATGAAGCCATCTCTCTACGGCACTCGCATGGCGTCCGTATCCAGCGCTCGTCTCAAGCTCACGTCTCACACTCATGACTCACTCTCACCCATCAAACCCGGGCCGCTGAAGGCCCCGCTTAGCCGTGACGCGGGCCGGCGCCGCTCACGTCGATATCTACGTTCACCATCATGCCCGGCCCGATCAGGTCGGTGGGCCCCTCGTCGAAGGCAATACGCACCGGCAAGCGCTGAGTGATCTTGGTGAAATTGCCCGAGGGGTTGGGGTCCGGCAGCAGGGCGAACTGGCTGGTGGCCGCGCGCCCGATGTTGGTGATATGGCCCGAGAACGTCTCGTCCGGGAAGGCATCTACCGCAATCGCGACCGGCTGGTCGATGCGCAGCTCGCTGATGTCGGTCTCCTTGATTCGGGCTTCCACCCACAGCTTATCCGGATCATGCATCATCAGGATCGGCTGGCCGGCGCCGACATACTCGCCCTGATCGATGAGCGTCTTGTTGACCACACCGGCGATCGGGCTGGGCACCTGCAGATCGGCGATCCGCAGCGTTTCCTGGTTCAGCTTGGCCTTGGCCTGCGCCAGCTCCTTTCGTGCCACCTGGCGCTGGAAACGCAGCACTTCGGGGTTGGGCAGCGGCGCCTGCACGCCATTGAGAAAGCCAAGGTGGGCATTGTCGGCCTGGGCCTTATTGACCGCGACTTCCTGGCTGGCCTGGTGGGCTTCCGCCTGGGCAGCCTCAAGGGTGTAGTAGTCGCGATCACGCTGCTGCTGCGACACCGAATGCTGCTTGAGCAGTTCGTCCGAGCGCGTGTAGTCGCTTCGGGCCTGCTCCAGTCGCGCCTGAGCGGCTTGCTCGGCCGCCTTGCTGGCCTCGAGCTGCTGGTTGGCGATGTTCAGGCCGCCCTGAAATTGCCGGTTGGCCAGCGCCAGCCGCGCTTCCTGGTGATCGAGTCGTGCCTGCATGGCATCGACGCTGGCCTGCAGGGTGGCAAGCTTCTGTTCATCGGGTTCGCTGTAGAGCTTGGCCACCGCATCGCCCCGCTCGAGGCGGTCACCTTCAATAATGCTGAAATCGGTCACCCAGCCCGACAGTCGGCTGCTGACGGTGACCTGATTGGCCATCACCCGAGCATCCTGAACGCTGACATGGCTGAGGCGATGCAGGATCGCCATGCCACCCCAGGCCAGGCAGAGCGCGACCACGACTGCCAGCGCGGCCAGCTTGAACGTGGCCCTGCCGGTGAGGCGGCGAGGCGTGGAAGTCGACGACGTCATGGGCATAAGTCCTTGAAAAGGTAATTGAAAAAATCATTGGATGAGGACTTGGCTGAGTCCTTGAATGAGTCCTTGAGTCAGCACTTCAACAGTCCTTCAAGCGGCCAGGTCAAAAGGCTCAAGTGTAGGGCGCGCGCTGCCAGCGGCTCAGCAGGATCGAGGGAATCGCGACCACCAGCAGACTGGCGACCAGCAGCCAGAAGCCGTCCTGATAGGCGAGGATTGAGGCCCAGATCGCCTCGACCCGGCCCGTCAAATAGCCGGCCATGGCCTGCTGGTGGTTGGCGGGCACGCCCAGGCGACCCACCAGTTCAACGAGCTGACTCATCTGCTGCTGGGCCATGTCGTTGCCCGCGGTAACGCCAGCGTTGAGTTGCTGGCCATGCAGCGCGGAGCGTCGGTCGAGCAGAATCACCAGGCCCGCGGTCCCCATGGCGCCGCCCAGCTGCATGGCAAAGTTGATCGCCCCTGAGCCATAGCCGGTGAGATGTCGTGGCAGGCCGGAGATCGCCTTCGACAGGGTCGGCGGCGGAAAGGACGCCATGCCCACCGACAGCACTGCCATCGCCGTGGCCAGATACGCGAAGGAGGTGTTCCAGTCCATCTGCGCCATCTGCCAGGCCGAAAATACCGTGCAGGCCAGCCCCGGTAAGGTGATCCAGTGCGGCGGGTAGCGATCGCTGAGCCAGCCCACCATCGGCACCAGGATGCCCAGCACCGCGGTGGAGGGCAGGAAGATCTGACCGGCGCTCACCGGGCTGTAGTGCAGCACCGACTGCACGAACTGGGGCAGCAAGTACATGATGCCGTAGAAGGTCCCGCCGAACAGAAACATCGCCAGGGTGCCGACCAGGAAGATGCGATAGCCAAATATCGACAGATCCAGCAGCGGGTGAGCGGTACGCTTCTGCCAGACCACGAAGACACCGGCACAGGTCAGCGAGAGCAGCACCAGTGCGGGAATACGTGGGTCGTACCACCCCCAGCGCTGGCCATTGGACAACGCCGTCAGCAGCGCGAACACCGCAGCGAACAGCAGCACCACGCCGGCCCAGTCAAAGGGCGGGCGCGGGCCTTTTTGCTCGCGGGCCGGCAGGAAAAAATACCCCATCACCGCCGCCGCAAGACAGATCGGCAGGGTAATGAAAAACACATAGCGCCAGGTGAAGCTCTCGACCAGCCAGCCGCCGATGACGGTGGCCAGGGTCAGCGGTAGCCCAAGGCACATGCCGTACATCGCCACGGCCATGCCCCGCTCCTGGGGCGGGTAGGCGGCGAACAGCGCCTGCATGGCCACCGGCCGGATCAGTCCTGTCATCGCGCCCTGCACGACCCGGGCGCCGATCAGCGCCATCATGCCCTGCCCCAGGCCACCCAGTATCGAGGCAACCATGAACACCACCAGCAGACCGATGAAGGTGGCGCGCTGACCAACCGCGGATACCAGCCAGGGCGCGATCAACAGCGACACCGTGGTCGAGGCCAGAAAGCCGGTGGAGAGCCACTGCACCTGGGAGTTGCTCATGCCGAAGGCGCCCTTGATGTAGGGAATCGCCACGTTGACGATGGTAATCGACATCCCCAGCGCCACCAGACCGAGCATCACGGTGAGGGTCACCCACAGCTTGTAGCGGGGACCATAGCGCTCGAACAGCAGGTCTACCTGGCTCATGGTGCCCCGCCATGGCACCGCCACGGCGCGCGAATGTCAGTGTCTTGTTCGAACAAGCGACGCTCCCCCTGTGGGTAATCAATGACATGAGTAATCAATAACGTGAGTAATGACGTGATAAATGACGCGCCGAATGCCGTGATCGCCGTCTTCATGGCGATCGAGCTGCCTGCTGTCATCGTTAGGCAGGCCCAACCTGGGCGCTCTAGCACCCCTGGAAGCACTTCCCGGCGCCTCGCATGACGCGGTTTTAGCGGTGTTAGCAGATGAAAAACGGCCGGCATCGCGCAGGCCGCAGAGATAGAAAAACACCGAAGGGGCCGGGTGGAACCGCATTCCCCGTGTGGGGCGAGCGGGGACGTACGCCCAACGCTAAAAATAGCGAGTATATAGTTTTCAGGCTAACAAGATAACCCACCACACCAAGTCGAATGCCTGCTCGGCGTGGCGCAAAGGTGACGATGTCGACAGGTCACAGACACAAGAAGGCCCGTGGCAGTGCCACGGGCCTTCTTGTGTCTGTCTCGTTTTCGCCAGGTGACCTAGGTCAGAATCGAGCTTTCCCGCAACCTGCGACGAGCTTCGTCTCGACTAAATGATTCACTTGGGCATATCCGCATCGCGACCAGCACCAGGGAATGCCACGATCACATTGTCGCGAGTGACGAGCGCAGCAGGGGGCATTGTCGAGCCGGATGCAGCATCCATAGCCTGAAGCACTGCCTGGGCACCTGATCCATCGAAATTCTCCTCAAGAATCTCCATGCTATTGATTTCGCCGCACTCTTCACAATAACAGCGCACCGAATGGTGGTAAGGCGTGAACCGACGCCACTCACGCGGCTCCCGTGTGACCTCGATCGCACCACATGAGCACATGATGATATAACTTTCATGAGGCCCCGCCCCTAGCAAAACACGCTCCATGCGTCCCTCGTCTTATCTGACCTTATCTACATGGATTCAGCACCACGCGCGTGAATTCTCCGGGGCGAGCAGTGAAAGCATTAAAAATCCCTACTGCAGCATACCCTACCCCCTAAAAAGACCACTAGGGCAGGCTGTAACCATCATAACTACTGTGATTACCCCCAATCACACGACACCATGATCACGACGATCTCGCCTGCTTAGAGCGCAGGACAGACCTCGCATCCTTCATTTTCAATGCCAGACCACCAAAATGAACTGGCGGTAAAGAAAACAGCTGATTTATAGCACTGTTCCCATAGTAGCTATAGCCGAAAAGACGACAAGTTTTTTCTCGATAATCCTGCCATTGCTAATAAATTAGTCGACTATCTCGCAGGTTCAGCAGCCGAGCCGCTCCGCCAGGTCGATCAACGACGTGGTATGCAAGTCGTTATCGAGCGCACCAGGTGCATCCTTGGAGGTTGCCACCCCGAACTCATGTGGGCGCTCCACGTAGGCCGCCCGCAGCCCGTGGCGACGTGCACTGTCGAGATCCTCTTGATGGGCTGCCACCATCATCACCGCCGCAGGCGGCACATCGAACACCTCGCCAACGCCAAGATAGGTAGCGGGATGCGGCTTGTACTGGCGGAACACCTCGGCAGATAAGATGCAGTCCCAGGGAAGCCCGGCACGCTTGGCCATGTTGGTGAGCAGACCCAGGTTGCCGTTGGAGAGCGTACAGAGCGTGAAGCGGCGTTTTAGGCGCGTAAGCCCTTCCACCGCATCGGGCCAGGGGTCGAGCCGGTGCCATACCCGGTTGAGGTGGCGCTTGTCGGCTTCGGAAAGTGAGGTAATGGCGAAGCGCTCAAGCAGCTCATCGAGAATGCCACGATGCAGGTCATCGAGACGCGTCCAACCAAGCTCGCCGGACTGCACCCGCTGCATCGCCGGCTTATAGCCTGCCCGCCAGGCCAGCGCAAACTCGCCGCCATCGACACCCAGCCCCAGCGCATCGACCTCGCGGGCGATGGAGCCATACCAGTCGACCACCGTGCCGAAGACATCGAAGGCCAGCACCTCAGTATCTTGTCCTGCTTCCATCACTGCCCCCTTTCATGATCCTCGTCGTTGATTGATATCCCTCGCCCCGTTATCACCCACAGTGGCCTAGCCGTCCAGCCGGGGCTCGACGTCGGCCTAGGTATCGTCACTAGCTCTATCTACCAGTCTAAAGAGGAAAAAGGAAAGTTCTGTTTCTCCGCCCACGTGATTAGGCACAGTTCAGATACAGCATTAGAGTTGGAGCATATGACAACGAGCTTGTTTAGGCCCGGAAATATCGTCTTGGAAAATGCTGCATGCTCCTTCATCCACGTTATGCATGCACAATGATTGGTGCCATCCTGTCAAGATATACATCCGCCCCCAAAACCAGCAGATTGGGGGTACGGATGACACGCTGCATTAAACGAAAACCTTACCGAAGTATTAAAACTTTCTGGGCATGGCAACGCGGATATAAATTGCACAATAACCAAGGCAGTGAATAGCCATTGATCAGGCGGTCAGCCGAATATCAAAAGGGGACCATCTCATCCCTGGACGACAATCGAGCCCTGGCCTTTGCCAATCGCTCGAATTCGTGCGCTGGAATGGGAGGACTGAACCAGTACCCCTGCCCCCAAGCCTTTCCCGTGGACATGTCGAGCAACAGCTGACGTTGGTGTTCAGTTTCGATGCCCTCAGCGATGGTGTGAAGATTAAGGCTACTCGCCATCTGGTGAATGATGGCGACCAAGGCTTCGCCCTTGCTATCCGGCCGATCCAGCTCGTTGACGAAACTGCGATCAATCTTCAGGGACTGGAGAGAGAGGTGCTGTAACCGACTCAGTGAAGAATAGCCGGTACCAAAGTCGTCAATGGCAAGCTGAAACCCTTGGTCGTTCAGCGCTTTTAGCAATGCTTCGGTCTTTGCCGGATCTTCCATCAGGGCATTCTCTGTGACCTCCAAGTGTATCCAGGATGGGTCGACATAAGGTTTAACCAAGCCGGCGAAGTGTTCGGCATCTCCGTTCGGGTAGAGCTGATTGATGCTGAGATTGACCGCCATGCTCAGTTCTAACCCCTGATTATGCCAAGCGCGCAGCTGGCGGGCAGCCGTTTCCAGTACCCAGTCGCCGATGGGGTTGATCAACCCTATTTTTTCTACCAGTGGCATGAACGTGCCTGGCGACAGGACCTCACCATCGTCCTGGGGCCAGCGGATCAGTGCTTCGGCCGCAACAATTCGGCAGGAGCTGAGCTCGAATATCGGCTGGTAATAGAGCTCGAATTGCTGCTGCTCCATTGCCTGGCGCAGCCTTGTTTCCAAAGAGAAGCGTTGCTGATGACTGTCCGCGATATCCTTTGAAAACAAATAGCTTTGCCCACCTCCCTGGCGCTTCGCTTCATACATTGCCTTGTCAGCATTCTCGATCAGAAGGGTGGGATCACGGCCATGCTCCGGAATCAGGGTGATGCCCACGCTAGCGTTCAGATGATGAGTGTAGCCACCCACCGTCAGCGGTTCGCCCAAGTGGGCGATAATCCTGTTGGCTAGACGATGAGCGATATCGACAATCTTCACGAAATCCTGTTGGGGGCCATTGCGTACCGCACCGCTAATTACCACAAGGAACTCGTCACCACCTTGGCGGACCACCAGGTCGGAATCGCGCACCGAAGCTTGTAAGCGCTGGGCAAGTTGTCGCAGGACCTCATCGCCCACCTCGTGACCCAAGGCGTCATTGATTGGCTTGAAGCCATCAAGATCGATGAACAGAATGGCGTATTCGGTCGCTCCTGTTTCAGGAGTCGATAAAATGTCATCCAGATAATGGATCAGATGGCGACGGTTGGGGAGTCCGGTTAACGCATCGGTATAGGCAAGATAGTGGATTTCGGCAGCCTGCTGTTCGCGGACACTATGAGTGCGCAATGAATCCAATCCGAACACGAGATTGGCGGCGAGACGCTCCAGCAACTGGCATTCTTTGTGGTCAAAGTGGTCCGTTCGATTGGAGTAGATGGTGAGGCAACCCGACGGGCCAGATTCAGTCTTCAACGGCAGCATGATGGCTGCAGCAAGCTGGTGCGTTATTGCGCGTTCGCTCAGGGGGGAAAAGGGGAGCATATCGGCAATATCATTGACAACATGAGTTGTGTTGGTGCGAATGCACCAAGAGATAGTGTCAGCGCATGGTGATGGCTTGCTCAGGTTCTGCCTTAAGTCTGGGACGAAAGCTCGAGAAGGGCCGGCCCAGGCACAGATTTCAAATGCAGAATCGCTCTGCTCGCCATTGAAACCAATCCACGCCAGGTTGTAACCATCCTCATCAACAATGGTTTGGCATAGGGACCTGATTAGCTCACTTTCGGATTCTGAGCGCACCACGATACTGTCGCAGGCACTCAGGGTCCGCAGGGCGCTGACCACACCGACTAATTGTCGTCTAGCGTCGTCCTGTTCTCTCGCCAGAGTCCTCAGGCGCAGCAGGTTGTTGATTCGGGCTTGCAACTCCACTTGGCTAGTAGGAATACGCAAAATGTCATCGACACTCTTGCCCAGTTCGTCGGCAACTTGAGGGTGGGGGGCTCCCCGGCTCTCGACCACCAGCAATACCGGCAGCACCATAGGATTGGCACGACGGCGAAGGTCACGGATCAGCTTGTAATGTTGCCGCAAGCATGCGACATCAATCACCACTAGATCTACCTCTTGAGCAAGAGATTCATGGCCTCCGAAGAAGCCGTGTTTCAGATGGAATGCCTGGCCCAGCAGCCGTTCGAGCAATTCTCCATTTGACGGATTTGCCAGGGCTACGGCGATTCGCGGGGACTCTTGATGAGAGCTATTAGGTGCAGTCACGTGGCATCCTGGGTGTTGGTCATCACTTCCGGCACGCCGCCCAGAATGCCCCGCAGCCCATGAAACGGCTGGCCGACTCTCAGTCCTTCAGGGGCAATTTCGAATTCGCGCAGAGTTCTTTCGAAACCGCCAGCGCGTTTCTTCAATACACCAATCGATTTGCGTAGTTCGCTATCAAGCTCGATGTAACGGAGCATGATGATATTGTCTGCGAGATAGCTGAGTCCGTACTCCGTCACCCGAGCCTGCTGGCCGGTAATCGCAAAGACCTCGTTGATCAGAAGTACGGTCACCCCCATGTTGACGAGGTAGCGACATAGGGCATGGACACGCTGCTGCAGTTCGTCACCCCGCACCGACTGTTGATAGCCGGAAAGGCTGTCGATCATCACCATGGTCGTGCCGAACTCTTCAATCTCGACACGTGCACGGGCGGCAAATTCGTCCGGGTTGTAATGCAGTGGTTCGACTGTTTCAAAGTTCAGGTGGCCAGCGGCGATCATTTCTTGCACAGGCAGACCAACTTGCCGGCATCGAGCAAAAAATGTCGAAGCGCCTTCGTCAAAGGAGTAGATCACCGAGCGCTCGTGGCGCTTGGCGGCTTCACTCATCAACTGGGCACCGAGAGTGGTCTTGCCCACCCCGGTAGGCCCTGACAACAGAGTTACTGTTCCCCGCTCAATCCCGCCGTGGGTGAGGGCATCAAATTCCGGCAGCCCAGATCCAAGAGGAGTATGTTCTACCTGCCGGCCATGATGGCTGGGCTCCAGGCGCGGATACAGCGTTATGCCCCCGTCACCCAGGCTAAAATAGTGCGCGCCATTGGCAAACGAAGAGCCACGCAACTTGGTAACCCGGCACTGACGCTCGCTTTCGGTTTGTTCCAGAGTAATGACACCGTCGCTAAGAAAAGCAAGAGTGTCATCATTGTCGCCTGGCTCTTGTTCCGAGGTGAACATTATCGTCGCCCCCTCAGCCGTAAGCTTTCGCAACAGTGACATAACCTGCTTGCGAAACAGGAAAGTATCGGCCGAGAGATAGCGCATCTGACTTAGAGAGTCGATCAGAATGCGTTTTGGCTGGTGCTCCTGAACGTAGCTTAGAATGCTGTCGTGGATACTATTGCCTTCCACGTCCCAGCTCTCCAGCAGGGTATACGTGTCGCCGGACTCCTCTTGTCCTGGCGAAAGGTCCAGCACATCCACGCCGTCCATCGACAAACCACTGCGCTTCGCGTTTTCGCGCAGCTGCTGCTCAGATTCGCCAAGACTGACGAACAGGCTGCCCGACTGGGAGTCATTGATCAGGAAGTGGAGGCCGAGAGTGGTTTTGCCCGAGCCAGGACCACCTCGGATCAGGTAGGTGCGCTGGGGGATCACCCCTCCCCGGAGAATTTCATCGAAACCTCGAACGCCAGTGCGAATGCGGCCATCAGTTAAGGGGGGCATGTCTTTCTCCCGCGTTGAAAGTCACTCTAATTGCTACCATCAAATTGCACTACATAAGTTAAGCCCCCTGATACAGGTCTTTCGCACGGCCCCCTAGCATTTCATGGTATGATTTATACTTTCGACCAGCCTAGAAACTATAGAGTTAAAAACCACCTCTTTAGTGATAAAAATAACACCTGAGAGAAAGGCCTTCAACATCGCGGCGTCATCCACCAATGATTAGGCGATCCTGAAGAAACCTGCTCTTGAAGGGCTACCCCATTGCAGAACGTTCAGTATGAAAAAAGACATTAGAGAAAAATCGGCACCCGAGGGCTCACACTCAGGCATGATATTGGAACTTGAGAGAGGGTTTTCGAAGCGCCTCAAGCAAGCGATTGGCAACCGCTCCATTCATTCCATCGCCAAGTCCTGCGGGATGAGTGACAGCCTGATCAGAAAATACCTCACCGGTTCGCTACCCGGCCTGGACAAAGCGCTCATTCTAGCCGTCGAGACGGGCGTCAGCCTGGAATGGTTGGCTACTGGCCAAGAGCTGCCTGAAAAACAACCAAAGTCCGTATCCGTCAAGCCCTCACTGGACGTCGAGCGGATGGAAGCTGTGATTGCCAAGACCCGGAGAAATTTCTTGGACCGGGGAATCAGCTTGTCACCAGAGGAAGAGGCGAAAATTATAAGGCTGATCTACGAGTTAAATTCCGAGGATGCTGAAAACTCGAAGAATCTCGGATTCGGCGACGGAAAGAGCGAAGCCATGGACATCCCCTTCTCTTCATTTGACGTCGCGAAACCTGACATTGCCGATTAAAGGGTCCCGGAGCCACGCCCACAGCTCCCCGACTCCTGGAAATCATCTTCCGGCTATACAAAATGTTAGGCGCCAGTTCTTTTCAGAAAAAATTAACATTAAAAAACACATGTTATCTTCATGAACACCTATATAAAAACCAGCATTATATTTTCTGACTGGAGCGAAAATGATAACCTGAATTTATACGGGGAAATAACTTGATCACGTCATCGTTAACACCAATAAAAAAATATCGTAGCTTTTTCCATCTAGCAAATACCTAAAAAAACACTGGTGGCATACTGCCCTTCCACCGCTTCGCGGCTCCCGAATGTCACTTCTAGCCGAGAGCTGCTACTGCACTGGCATCCTGCAAGATGGCGTTAACGCCTTAGTCCCTTGCTGCATCGAACACGCAATAAAAAAGTCGAAAATATAGCGTATAATGGCTGAAGATTCCCCCCACATCGGATCTCCATGACGCCCATCGAAGCGAAAAATCTGCCGGTCTCCGAGGTCGCCTGCTCGAACTGTCAGGCCTGCTGCTGCCGGCTGGAGGTGGTCATCTTGACCGACACCGGCGTGCCGGAACGCCACATCGAAGTGGACGAGTGGGGCGGGGAGACGATGCGTCGCCTGGACGATGGCTGGTGCTCGGCGCTGGATCGCGACACCCTGATGTGCTCAATCTACGAGAATCGGCCGCTGATTTGCCGGGAATTTGAAGTGGCCTCCGATGAATGCCTCGCCGAGCGCGCGGCCAGCATGTAGCGCATTCAAGAACAGCTTATCCAGCCAAAGCTTCCCCCTTGCCCAAATCAGCCCGGCCTTGGCCGGGCTGATGCTTGTGGGCTGATACTTGCTATCGACTCAGTGGGCTTCATCCCAGTTGATGCCGCTTTCGGCCTCGACGATTAGCGGCACCCTCAAGTCGGCGGCGTCACGCATGCGCGCCTTCACGGCATCGATGAAGTCATCGACCTGCTCGTCTTTCACCTCGAAGACCAGTTCGTCGTGCACCTGCATGACCATCCAGGCATCCATTTCGCCCTCCATCAGCCAGGCGTGCACGTCGATCATGGCGCGCTTGATGATGTCGGCGGCGGTGCCCTGCATGGGCGCGTTGATGGCGGTGCGCTCGGCGGCCTGGCGGCGTCCCTGGTTCTGCGCCTTGATCTCGGGCAGGTAGAGCCGGCGGCCAGCCACGGTCTCGACGAAGCCGTCTTCTGCAGCCTGGGCGCGAATGCCCTCCATGTAGCGGGCAACGCCGGGGTAGCGGTCGAAGTAGCGGTCGATGTAGGTCTGCGCCTGGTTGCGCTCGATGTTGAGCTGCTTGCCGAGCCCCCAGGCGCTCATGCCGTAGATCAGCCCGAAGTTGATCGCCTTGGCGCTGCGCCGCTGCTCGGTGGAGACCTTGTCGAGCTCGACGCCGAACACCTCGGCGGCAGTAGCGGCGTGAATGTCACGATCCTCGGCGAAGGCCTCGAGCAGGCCTGCATCCTCGGAGAGGTGCGCCATGATGCGCAGCTCGATCTGGGAATAGTCGGCGGCGACGATCTTGTAGCCTGGCCGGGCAATGAAGGCCTGGCGGATCTTGCGCCCTTCCTCGGTGCGGATCGGAATGTTCTGCAGGTTGGGATCGCTCGATGACAGCCGACCTGTGGCGGTGACCGCCTGGTGGTAGCTGGTGTGCACCCGGCCGGTGGCCTTGTTGACCAGCAGCGGCAGCTTGTCGGTGTAGGTCGACTTGAGCTTGGAAAGCCCGCGATGCTCGATGATCACCTTGGGCAGCGGGAAGTCCAGCGCCAGCTCCTCGAGCACCGCCTCGGCGGTGGAAGGCGCGCCCTTGGGGGTCTTCTTCTTGACCGGCAGCTTCTGCTCCTCGAAGAGGATCTCGGCAAGCTGCTTGGGCGAGCCCAGGTTAAACTCGCGACCGGCGAGCTCGTGGGCGCGGGCCTCGAGCTCGCGGATGCGCGTCTCAAGCTCGCGACTCTGGGTGTGCAGGCGCTCGGCGTCCAGGGCCACGCCGGTACGCTCGATGTGCGAGAGCACCGGAATCAGCGGGCGTTCGAGGGCGTCCAGCACCTCGGCGACGCGCCCTTCCTGCTCGAGGCGCGGGCGCAGCTCGTGGTGCAGACGCAGGGTAATATCGACGTCCTCGCAGGCGTAGGGGGCGGCCTGTTCGAGAGCGATCTGGTTGAAGGTCAGTTGCTTGACGCCCTTACCGGCGATCTCTTCGAAGCTCACCGTCTTCTCGCCCAGGTATTTCAGCGCCAGCGAGTCCATGTCATGGCGGGTGGCGGTGGAGTTGAGCACGTAGGATTCGAGCATGGTGTCGTGCAGCGGCCCGGCCACCTTGATGTGGTAGCTGGCCAGCACCGAGATGTCGTACTTGAGGTTCTGGCCGATCTTGGCCTTGCTGGCATCCTCCAGCAGCGGCGTCAGCGCCTTGAGCACCGCCTTGCGATCGAGCTGGGCGGGGGCATCGAGGTAGTCGTGCGCCAGCGGGATATAGGCGGCCTCGCCGGCTTCCAGCGCCAGGCCGACGCCGACGATCTCGGCCTCCATGTAGTTGAGGCTGGTGGTCTCGAGATCGAAGCAGAACGCCTCGCTGGCCTCGAGACGCTCAAGCCAGGCATCGAAGTCGGCCTGTTCGAGAATCACCTGATCCACGCGCTGCGACGAGGGAGTGTCGGACTCGGCTTCGTCTTGGTCATCCTCTTGGCTTTCGTCAGACGCGCCCGAACCGGCGGTGGCCGATTTGCCTTCGGCAGCGTCGTCCTTGCCTTCGAGCAGGTCAGAGAGCCAGGCCTTGAACTCCATCTCCCGGTACAGCTCGGTCAGCGCCTCGCGGTCCGGGTGGGCAATGTCGAGATCATCAAGTCCCACCGGCAGCTCGCAGTCGGTCTTGATGGTGGCGAGCTTATGCGAGAGGTAGGCCTCGTCGCGGTGCGCGTCGAGCTTTTTACCGAGCGTCTTGGCGCCGCGGAAGCTCAGCGTCTTGATGCGCTCCAGATCACCGTAGATGGTGTCGAGGCCGCCCTGCATGCCCTGCAGAAGACCAAGCGCCGTCTTCTCTCCCACCCCCGGCACACCGGGAATGTTGTCGACCTTGTCACCCATCAACGCCAGGAAGTCGATGATCAGCTCCGGCGGCAGGCCGAACTTCTCGTTGACCCCGCCCACGTCGAGGGTCTCGCCCTTCATGGTGTTGACCAGGGTGATGTGGGCATTCACCAGCTGGGCCATGTCCTTGTCGCCGGTGGAGATCACCGCGTCGCGCCCGGCTTCGGTGGCATGGCGCGCCAGGGTGCCGATCACGTCATCGGCCTCGACGCCCTCGATGCACAATAGCGGCAGACCCAGCGCCTTCACGCAGTCGTGCAGGGGCTGCACCTGGCTGCGCAGGTCATCCGGCATCGGCGGCCGGTGCGCCTTGTACTGCTCGAACATCTCGTCGCGGAAGGTCTTGCCCTTGGCATCGAAGACCACCGCCATCGGGCTGTCCGGGTACTGCTTGATCAGGCTCTTGAGCATGTTGAGCACGCCCTTCACGGCCCCGGTCGGCTGGCCCTTGGAGGTGGTCAGCGGCGGCAGGGCATGGAAGGCGCGGTACAGGTACGAGGAGCCGTCGACGAGGACGATGGGCGGGGTGGCCATAAATACCGATTCCTTGAGCAAGATCACTGCCACCCATGATACGCAGCTCCCTGCATCACGTCAGGCTCGCCTGGCGCTAGCGAGCTGACCTACACTAGCGATAGAAACGTGAACACTGTTTCGCTAATAGTCTGCCAGTGCGCGTACTGCTACGTGTACTGACTTACGCGAGGAGCCCTCCATGCCCGCCATGTCACGTCGTTCGAACCTTTTTAACCTTGCTCTCAAACACGGCCACAAGATCGTCTCCGGCGCTGGACTGCCGCTGATGTTGAGCCTGTGCTTGTGTTTAAGCCTGGCCGCTGCGGCCCCGGCACTCGCCCAGTCCACCGATGTCGAACCGGACGTCACCATCCGCCAGCAGGAAGATCGCACCATCGAGGAATACCGGGTCAATGGCCAGCTCTATGCGATCAAAATCACGCCCAAGGTGGGGCCGTCCTATTTCCTGATCGATGAAGACGGTGATGGCAACTTCGCCCGCCAATCCGGCGATCAGGTCGCGATCCCCAGCTGGGTGCTGGTCGAGTGGTAGGTCGGCGCTCGGCACAGAACCTGTTGGCTTAAGAGCCTGTTTCAATCACAGGACTTGCCCCAGCCGAAGGACTGATGACGTGGGCCGTGCATCGCGCCGGCAAGCCGGTACAATGTTCCGTTTGGCATTCCGGGCGAGAGAGACATGGCCGTATTCACCCCGCTTGACGACGCGCAGGTCGCGGACTTCCTGACACGCTTCGAGGCAGGCTCCCTGACGGGGCTGAAGGGCGTGGCCAGCGGTACCGAGAACACCACCTATTTCGTGACCACCGACTCCCGTGAGCTGGTACTGACGCTGTTCGAGCAGGGCGAGCACGAGGAACTGCCGTTCTTCGTCGACCTGCTCGACTACCTGGACGAGCACCGCCTGCCGGTGCCCGGCCCGCTTCACGACCGCGATGGGGTCGCCTTGCAGAGCCTCGCCGGCAAGCCCGCGCTGCTGTTTCCGCGTTTGCCCGGCAAGCACCCCAGCGCGCCGAGCACCGCGCAGTGCAGTGCACTCGGCGATGCCCTCGGCCACATGCACGCCGTGTCGCGCCACTTTGAGGGACAGCGCCCCAACCCCCGCGACCTGCACTGGCTGGTCCCCATGCACCACCGGGTATTGGCCTACCTCTCTCCTGAAGACCAGACGCTGATGAGCGATGAGATCGACGCCTACCAGGTCTTCTTCGGCGATGCGCCCGACCTGCCCCAGGGCGCCATCCACGGCGACCTGTTCCGCGACAACACCCTGTTCGACGGCGAGCGGCTGGGTGGCCTCATCGACTTCTACAACGGCTGCACCGGCGACCTGCTCTTCGATCTGGCGATCGTCATCAACGACTGGGCCACCGACGACGACGGGCGCCTGGACAAGGAGCGCCACGACGCCATCCTCTCGGCTTATCAGGCCCGCCGGACGCTGACCAGCAACGAGCGGGATGCCTGGCCGATGATGCTGCGCATGACCGCACTGCGCTATTGGCTCTCGCGGCTGCTGGTGGTCTACGTGGACCCGCCGGCTCACGACCTCACGCCCCACGATCCCGAGCGCTTCCGCACCATCCTCGGCCAGCGCCTCGAGGGTGCCCTGCCGCTGCCGGCCTGATCGCACACCGGCGACGCACGAACTCGAGTCAGCCCCATGACGCCCGCCGACGGATTTGGCGGGCATCGTCGTTTGCGGCGTCACCCCCTCACCGCTCGGCATGCTGTCCGGAAAACGCTAAGGTTGCGTTAAGTCATGGCCGATAAGGTGTTTCGCCGCTTATCCAGGACGCCACGCCGTCACCCATGCGGCCCATGTCGAGTGCGTTACATATCGCATTGCATCGCGAACAGAGAGGCCTAGCGCCAAGGAGCCCTAATGACACGATCCCCCCAGCTTGGCAACGCGCTGACGCTGCTTGGCCTCTACCTGTTGGTGACGCTGGCCGCCCTCGCCCGGCCCTATATCCCGATCGATGAGACCCGCTATTTAAGCGTGGCCTGGGAAATGTGGGACAAGGGCCAGTTCCTGGTACCGCACATGAACGGCGAGACCTATTCCCACAAGCCGCCACTGCTGTTCTGGCTGATGCATCTCGGCTGGACAGTCAGCGACGTCAACGGCGTCTGGCCCAAGCTGATCATGCCGCTGGCGGCCCTGCTCGCTCACTTTCACCTCTATCGCCTGGCGCGGCGCATGGGTACCGCCGAGTTCGCCTGGCGCGCCACCCTGATTCTGGGGGCAATGCTGTTGTGGGTGACCTACAGCGGCGTGGTGATGTTCGATGTGCTGCTCACCGCCTGCATCCTGGGCGCCATCGTGCCGTTGATCAGCGCCGATGGCAGCGTGCCCGGTCGCAAGCAGTGGCTCACCGCCGGGATGTGGCTGGGGCTTGCGCTGCTGACCAAGGGGCCTGTGGCGCTGCTCACCTGGGGCATCGTGTTCCTCAGCGCTCCGCTGTGGCGTGAAAAGACGCCGGGAGGCTGGTGGCGCGGCGGCACAATGGCGCTTGGTGTAGGCATCCTGATGCTGCTGTGCTGGGCGCTGCCCGCCGCCTGGCAGGGCGGTGAAGCCTTTGCACGGATGCTGCTGTGGGGCCAGACCGCCGATCGCATGGTGAACGCCTTCGACCACGCCCGCCCCTGGTACTGGTACCTGTACTGCCTGCCGCTGCTGCTGTTTCCCGCCGTATTCTGGCAGCGCTTGTATCCGCGGCGTCGGGCCGCATCCACCTTGTCCGGCTCTCAATCACCCGATGCCGAGCCTGATACCGATTCGGCACCCACCACGGTCAGCCCGCGCCTGGCGCGCCTGCCCTGGCTGTGGGCGCTGGGCGGCTTCGCCATCTTCACCCTGATCAGCGCCAAGCAGGTGCATTACCTGATGCCGCTGCTGCCGGGGCTTGCCCTGATCGCCGCTCAGGCGCTGGGCCGCGCCAGCAAGGCGCCGACCCGCCTATGGGGGCTTGGCGTGGGCTGGGGCCTGTTGGCAGCAGTCGGCTTCGGGCTGTGGCTGTTCGGCAAGCCGCCGCTTAACGGCGATGTCGACCCGCTGGGCGCCGCTCTGCTGATGGCCATTGCCGCCGGCGCGCTGGCCTGGCGCTGGACGTCGCTCCAGGCGGCGCTGCGCGGCCTGGTGCTGATCAACGGCCTGGCCTTCGTGGCCACCGTGCATGTGATGCTCGCGCCGCTGTGGTCGGCCTACGATGTGGCCCCGCCCGCACGCCTGATCGCCGAATGGCAGGCCAACCGCGGCCCGGTGGGCGTGGACAACATGAGCTATCAGGCGACCTTCCAGTTCGCCGGACGCTTCACCGAGCCTCTCGAACAGCTCGACGACAAGGATATTCCCGCCTGGCGGCGTGCCCACCCCGATGGCCTGGTGGTGCTGCATATCCGCAACAAGGAGGATGCTCCCGAGCAATCGACGGTCTTCACCTACCGCGGCCACTACATAGCGCTGGAGCCGGCGACACCGCCCGACGAGGCCGCCGCGGCTGCCGAGCCCGTTGCACCCACGACAGGGACAGGGACAAAGGCAACGACAACGACAACGACACCGGATGAGGCCGCAAGCCCCTGACAGTCGCGCTGCCCCGCGTCATAATGCGGCTCCGTTTCCGTCATCGCGCCGGCTCAGGCCAGCTCAGGAGAGCGACATGACCTCACCCGCCGCCAAGGCACGACGCACCTACAACATCGACCAGTGGGGCAGCGGCTATTTCGACGTCGATGACCAGGGCCATGCCCTGGTGCGCCCGCTGGGCAGCGAGGTGGAAGGCCCCAGCCTGCCGCTGGACGGCCTGGTCGACGAGCTGCGCGCGGCAGGCCTGCGCCTGCCGGTGCTGGTGCGCTTCACCGATATCCTTCACGACCGGGTCGAACAGCTCTGCGCGGCCTTCGACTCCGTGATGCAGGACGAGACCTACGGCGGCGGCTACACCGCCGTCTACCCGATCAAGGTCAACCAGCAGCGCCGGGTGGTCGAGGAGATTCTCGCCACCCAGGAGCGCGGGCGCGGCCGCGTCGGTCTGGAAGCCGGCAGCAAGCCAGAGCTGCTCGCGGTGCTCGCCCTCTCCGGCGACGGCCCCTCGCTGATCGTCTGCAACGGCTACAAGGATCGCGAGTACGTGCGCCTGGCACTGATGGGCGAAAAGCTTGGCCACAAGGTCTACCTGGTGGTCGAGAAGTTCTCAGAGCTGGAGCTGATTCTTGAAGAGGCTCGCCGCCTCGAGATCACGCCGCGCATCGGCCTGCGTGCCCGGCTCGCCTCGGTGGGCAAGGGCAAGTGGCAGAACACCGGCGGCGAGAAGTCCAAGTTCGGCCTCACCGCCAGCCAGATCCTCGAGGTGGTCGAGCGCTTGCGCGAGGCCGACTCTCTCGAGAGCCTGCAGCTGGTGCACTTCCACCTGGGCTCGCAGATCGCCAACATCCGCGACATCCAGCGCGGCCTGCGCGAGTGCGCCCGCTTCTACCAGAGCCTGCGTGAGCTTGGCGCGCCGGTGGATACCGTCGATGTCGGCGGCGGGCTCGGCATCGACTACGAGGGCACCCGCTCACGCAGCGAATGCTCGATCAACTACTCGATGCGCGAATACGCCGGCAACGTGGTGGCCGCCTTCCGCCAGGCCTGCGATGCCGAGGGCCTGCCCCACCCGCACCTGATCAGCGAATCCGGCCGCGCCCTGACCGCCCACCACGCGGTGCTGATCACCAACGTGATCGGCGAAGAGCGCATCGGTGAGGCGCCCCCGGCGTCGCGCACGTCTCAGGACGGCGAAGTGCAGGAGCTGTGGCGAGTGCACGACCAGCTGGCGGCCAGCCAGGAGCCTCGTGGTCTGGTCGAGGCCTACCACGACCTGGTGCAGGCGATGGCCGAGCTGCAGGACCGCTTCGTGCTGGGCCTTGCTGACATCACCGCCCGCGCCGAGGGCGAGGCCGTCTACTTCGCCGCCTGTGGCCGGCTGCGTGGCCAGCTCGATGCCCGCAACCGCGCTCACCGGGAGATCCTCGACGAGCTGGCAGAGAAGCTCGCCGACAAGCTGTTCGTCAATTTCTCGCTGTTCCAGTCGGTACCCGACGTGTGGGGCATTCAGCAGATCTTCCCGGTGCTGCCACTCTCGGGGCTCGACCGGGAACCAACCCGCCGCGCCGTGGTGCAGGACATCACCTGCGACAGCGACGGGCGCATCGACAGCTACGTCGACGGCCAGGGCGTCGAGGCCACCCTGCCGCTGCCGGACTGGCAGCACGACGACGAGAAACTGCTCGGCTTCTTCCTGGTCGGCGCCTATCAGGAAATCCTCGGCGACCTGCACAACCTGTTCGGCGACACCGACTCGGTGGATGCCGCACTGGACGCCAACGGAGACTGGGTGCTCTCCGAGCCGATCCAGGGTGACGACGTGGCCAAGGTGCTCGGCTACGTCAACTTCGATGCCGAGGTGCTGCGCCGCCATCTGAGCCGCCAGCTCGAGGCCAGCGGCCTACCTGAAGCGCAGCGCCGCGCCTTCCTCGACGACCTGCATGCCGGGCTCAAGAGCTATACCTATCTGGGCTGATCGCCGTTCAGCCCCCGCTTGAGCGACTTGCCCATATCAGACCATCGCAAACGACACCGCCCCGCCAGTGGCAGCTCACTGGCGGGGCGGTGTCGTGTTGGCCGGGCCCTACTCTCCTCTGGTCCCCTCTGGCCGCCTCTCTGCTAGGGCTTCAGGTGCGCCCGGGCCTCCTCGGCGCTTTCGTAGATATGCGCGGCGACCGAGCGCGCCTCGAAGGCATCGCCGAGTTTCATGCGCAGGAATACGCTGGTGGTGTAGCGGGTAACCTTCGAATAGAAGCGCGCCTCCAGGTCGCTGACCATCTCCGTGTAGGCGCCCAGCAGGTCCTCGTCGATGCGGAAGTGGTCGTAATTGACGATGGCATAGACCTTGCGCTGAAGCGGTGTCAGCCAGGCTTCCACGGTCTCGCGGATGGCGTCGATGTCCGCTTGAGCGCTGATCTTCAGGTTCTCGAAGTTGATGAAGAACACCTCTTCTGCCGCATCGAAGGTGAAGCGCTGGGCCAGCGGCTGATCCAGCAGGTGCTCGCGCAGGCCCATTGCCTCGTCACGAAAGATGCGCGCATCCATGCGCCGCGGCGGCACCGGCATCAGCGGCGTGAAGTCCATCAACGCCAGCACGTCCCGCTCGAGATCCACCCCGGGGGCGATTTCATCGAGCACCAGGCCCTCGGCGGTCAGGCGGAATACGCAGCGCTCGGTCACGTAGAGCACCGGCTTGTACTCGGCGGCGGCCAGCGCGCCGCTGAAGGTGCGCTGTTCGACGCTTGCCACGAACTTCCTGACGCCACCCTCGCCGACCCTCACCTCGCCATCGACGATGGCAAGCTCCTCGACCGCCGCCACGAAGGTGCCCATGAACACCACCCGGCGGGCGTTCTGGCTGATGTTGATGAAGCCGCCGGCGCCAGCCAGCCGGGGCCCGAACTTCGAGACGTTGACGTTGCCCTGGCCATCGACCTGCGCCATGCCCAGAAAGGCGATATCCAGGCCGCCGCCGTCGTAGAAGTCGAACTGAGCCGGCTGGTCGATGATCGCCTGAACGTTCAGCGCCGCGCCGAAGTTGAGACCGCTGGCGGGCAGTCCGCCGATCACCCCGGGCTCGGCGGTCAGGGTCATCAGCTCCAGCACCCGCTCTTCGCTGGCCACCGGGCCGACGCCCTCGGGCATACCGATGCCCAGGTTGACCACGCTATTAGGCTTGAGCTCGAAGGCCGCGCGGCGGGCGATGATCTTGCGAGCCGACAGCGGAATCGGCTCGGGGGCGGCCATCGGCGCCTTGATCTCGCCGGAATAGGCCGGGTTGTAGCGGGTGCCGAACGTCTGCCAGTGGTGCTCCGGGTCGTCGCAGACCACCACGCAGTCAACCAGGATGCCGGGGATACGCACGCTCTGCGCCGGCAGGGAGCCACGCTTGGCCAGCCGCTCGACCTGCACGATCACCAGGCCACCGGAGTTGTGCACCGCCGTGGCGATAGCCAGCGACTCCATGATCAGCGCCTCGCGCTCCATGCTGATGTTGCCAAGGGTGTCGGCGGTGGTGCCGCGCAGCAGGGCCACCTGCAGCGGCAGGGCCTTGTAGAACAGGTATTCCTCGCCATCGATGGGCAGCAGCGACACCCGCTCCTCGGTGGTCACGTCGTTGATGCGCCCACCGCCCAGGCGCGGGTCGACGAAGGTGCCGAGACCCACCCGGCTCAGCGTGCCCGGCTTGCCGGCGGCGATGTCACGAAACAGATGAGAGATGACCCCCTGAGGCAGATTCCAGGCCTGAATGCGGCCCTCGATGGCCAGCTTCTGCAGCTTGGGCACCAGCCCCCAGTGGCCACCGATCACCCTGGCCACCAGCCCCTCGTGCCCCAGATGGTTGAGCCCGCGGTTCTTGCCGTCGCCCTGGCCGGCGGCATACATCAGGGTGAGGTCCCGCGGCTGGCCGGTCGTCACGAAGCGCTCCTCCAGCGCCACCGCCAGATGCTCGGCGAAGCCGATGCCGACGAAGCCACCAGTGGCCACGGCATCGCCATCGCGAATCAGGTTCACCGCCTCCTGGGCGGAGACGACCTTGCCCTTCTCAGTAAAGGGACGGTTGGAGAGCAAGGGGTGGGTCTGGTGGGGCATCGGTTAGCCTCCTGCGTGACGGTCTCGACAACCTAGCACAGCCCCTTGGCGGCACATGTCACGCAGCGCCGACGCGGCCAGGCCTCCTTTCAGCGACGCGCCCCGCCGGCTGCGGCGGGGCGCTGTCATTATCCTGTGCCGGGCACGGTCAGCACGACTTCGGCGCCATCGGCACGGGCGAGCCTCAGGGCGCGACGCGAGTATCGAGCTCGAGCCAGCCGTTGAGATCGAAATGCAGATCGGCATCGCGGGGCAGCCGACCGACGCCTGCCGGGGTGCCGGTCAGCACCACATCGCCGGGCGAAAGTGTGAAGTGGCGGCTCATCTCGGCCAGCAACTCGGGGATCGGAAACAGCAGGTCCGCGGTGTCGCCGGTCTGGCGGCGCTCGTCGTTGATATCCAGCGAGAAATGAAGGCTCGACCAGTCCAGCGGGCCGTTAAGGCGCAGGAAAGGCGACAGCGGGCAGGCCCCGTCGAAGGCTTTGGAGATCTCCCAGGGGTGGCCCTTTTCCTTGAGTCGGCTCTGCACGTCGCGCAGGGTCAGGTCCAGCGCCAGGCCGATGCCGGCCACCGCCTGCTCGGCTTGCTGGGGGCTCGCCTCGGTGAGTGACTCGCCGATCAGCAGCGCAAGCTCGGTCTCGAAATGCACCTCGCCGCGCGACAGGGCGATATCGATCGGCTCCTTCAAGGGCACCGCCGCCGTGGCCGGCTTGATGAACAACAGCGGCGAACTCGGCACCGGGTTATCCAGTTCCTTGGCATGCTCGGCGTAGTTGCGCCCCACGCAGACGATCTTGCCGAGTGCATGGGGAAAGTCCTGACCGTCGCTGAAACGGGGCACGAAATGCATGGGGGCGATTCTCCTTACCAGGGCCAGCGCATGGCGCGTAGTAATGGCGCGTCGATGACGATGAGAAAGCAGCGAGCGATGCCAGCAATGCGCACCCCTCACAGTGACTGAGTGTCGTCAGTCTACGTCACCCATGCCCTGGTTAGGTGGCCCGCCACCAAAGAACTAGGCGCTATGCCATCGTTCAAGGGATGAGCCCAGCCTCAGTGCTGCTGCGCGCTCCAGCTTTCTCCCGGGCGATGCGCCAGGAAGTCCGGGCGCTTGCGCTTCGCCGCATAGGGCTCGCCACAGGCGTTGTCGCGGCGGTTGTAGACGAAGAAAGCGTTGCTGCGTGGGTCCGGCGACATGTTGGCGTTGGAGCCGTGCAGGGTGTTGCAGTCAAACAGCAACAGCCCGCCCGCAGCACCGGTCGGCGCCTCGATGCCGTGGCGCTCGATCAGCCGGGTCAGCGCCTCGCGGCTCGGCACGCCGAATTCCTGTGTTTTCAGCGACTGCTTGTGGTGATCGTCCGGCGTCTCGCCAAGGCAAGGCACGAAGACCCGATGCGAGCCGGGAATCAGCATCAGCGGGCCGTTGAAGGTGTGGTTATCGGTGAGCACGATCGAGGCACTGACGGCGTTCATCGCCGGCATGCCGTCCTCGGCGTGCCAGGTTTCGAAATCCGAGTGCCAATTGAAGCCCTTGCCCTGAAAGCCCGGCTTGTAGTTAATGCGTGACTGATGCACGTAGGGCTCGCCGCCGAGAATCTGGCGGGCGCGGCCCATCAGTCGCTCGTCTTCGGCGAGCCGCGAGAAGCGCTCGGAGAGAAAGTGCACCGCGAACAGCGAGCGGATCACCTGGCTGCCCGGCTCGGTGATGCTGAAATCACGCCCGGCGTAGTCTTCGTTTTCCAGCAGCGCCTTCAACTCGTAGCGCAGCTCATCAAGCTCGCGCCCAGAAAGAAAGTTCGGCTCGAACAGAAAGCCTTCGCGCTCGAAGCGCTCGAGCTGACCCGGGTCCAATGGGCCATCCTCGGCGCGGCCTTTCACCACCGGCTCCTGACGCTTCAGCCAGGGCATGTCCAACGGCTGCGCTAAGCGCGTGGGATAGGGATCACGCGGCGCGTTAGTGGCTTGTGTAGCTTGGCGGGTAGCGGTCTGTACTGACACTAGATCACCTCCATTGCTTGTGAAAAAGCGACTGTGAAATAGGTTCAGATCCAGCCCGGCACTAGGCCGTGGATGAGTTCTTCTTGTGCTGTGGATCCGTGATTGTTCGCCACCCCGATGATGCCATGGGGCAGCCAGCATAGATGTGCGAACGGGTGCGAGTATTTCAAGGGCCGCTTCATCGCCAAAGCGTGGCGTCGGGCGGGCATGCCGCGTTCGAGACCGGCTATGAGAGTTAGTGAAACTGCGCAAATCGCCAGGCTGCTCACAGGGCGAAATAAGGCGATGTCGACAAAAACCATCCACAGGGTGAAATGGCTTGGGATGGATGTGGATAGATGATGCTTGTGGGAGGACGGCGTTTTTCGCACACACAAAAAAGCCGCCTCAATGGGCGACCTCTTCATATCTGACTACTTGTGTGTGCTGCTTTTTAATGGTGCCGGCACCAGGAGTCGAACCCGGGACCTACTGATTACAAGTCAGTTGCTCTACCAACTGAGCTATGCCGGCGGGGGCAACTCACTAACTACAAGTACCAGATGATGCTACTTAATCTGGGTTGGCAGTGGCTGGGGTAGCAGGACTCGAACCTGCGAATGCCGATACCAAAAACCGGTGCCTTACCACTTGGCTATACCCCAGCAGATTGGTGGCCAGAGAGGGAATCGAACCCCCGACACGGGGATTTTCAATCCCCTGCTCTACCAACTGAGCTATCTGGCCCGTGCCAACGAGGACGTATTTAACTAGAAAGCTTTCCGCGCGTCAACCCTTTTTCTTTCAAAGAGATGGAATGAAGAAAAATCACTGGCTGGGCGGTACGTAGCCTTCTGCCTGGTCGGTATCGCGGTTATCCAGGAAGCGTTCCATCTGCTCCATCAGGTACTCGCGGGTCTTGGGGTCGAGCATGCTGAGGTGCTTCTCGTTGATCAGGCGAGTCTGCAGCGCCTGCCACTCCTCCCAGGCCTTCTTGGAAACGCTGGCCTGGATCTCCTGGCCTTTCTGGCCGGGCAGCGGCGGAAACGGCAGGGCTTCGAGCTCCTGCTGGTACTTGCGGCAGAACACGGTCTGGCTCATGGGATCACTCCGGGTCTTGCGGGTTGGATGGGCTGGCGAGTCGCGCCAGCGACTCGAGCAGCGCCTTGACCGGCGCGGCCAAGCCAATGCTGGCCGGCTTGCTGGGGTTATACCAGAGGCCCCCGCCTTCGGTCACGGCAGCCTGTCGGCCGCGAGCGGGTTGCGGGGTAATGGCAAGGCGAAAATGGCTGAAGGTGTGGTTGAAGGCGTCCCAGGCGGGTGCCAGCTCGGCACCGGGCGCGTGAGCGTCCAGCCAGTCTGCCAGGGCCTCGCGGTCATCGAACTGAGGAAAACACCACAGGCCGCCCCACAGGCCCACGGCGGGGCGCTGCTGAAGCAGCACGCGGCCCGCTTCGTCGTGCAGCAGCAGCATGATGGTCGAGCGCTCGGGCAGCGCCTTCTTGGGCTTGGATTCGGGGAAGCGCTTTTCCTGGCCGCGGGCGTGAGCCAGGCACACGTCCTCGAAGGGGCACAGCAGGCAGCTGGGGCTGCCGCGCCGGCACAGGGTGGCGCCTAGGTCCATCATCGCTTGGGTATGGTCGGGCAGGCGATGATGGGGCGTATAGCGCTCGGCAAGCGCCCACAGTGGGCGTTCGACCTTGGGTCGCCCCGGCCAGCCTTCGACGGCGTGCAGGCGTGTCAGCACGCGCTTGACGTTGCCATCGAGGATCACCGCCCGCTCGCCGGTGCTGATGCTGATGATGGCCCCGGCGGTCGAGCGGCCGATACCGGGCAACGCGGCCATGGCTTCGACGCTGTGCACGGGGAACTCGCCACCATGCTCATTCACGACGACTTGGGCGGCCTTATGCAGGTTACGGCCGCGAGCGTAATAGCCAAGCCCGGTCCACAGGTGCAGCACGTCGTCCTGTGAGGCGCCGGCCAGGGCGTTCACGTCGGGAAAGCGCTCCATGAAGCGTTCGTAGTAGGGAATCACCGTGGCCACCTGCGTCTGCTGCAGCATGATCTCGGAGACCCAGACCCGATAGGGCGTGGTGTTGTGCTGCCAGGGCAGCGTCTTGCGTCCGTATTCGTCGAACCAGGCCATCAGGCGGCGCTGGAACTCGTCGGGCGAGAGGTCGATCGGCTCGACGGTTTCGGGGATATCGGTCATGGGCGGTTTGGTCATGGACAGTTGAGTCATGGATGGTGCCGCTTACAGCAATGGGCGTGAAGGGTAACCGGCGGACAGGTTTGGTCGTAAAGGGCTTGGGCGTATAAAGGCGTGGGGTGACGAGCGTGGACGTAAAAAACAGCACCACAAAAAAAGCGCCGACGGTGAGGTCGGCGCAGGACAGGCTTGCATGAAACGTCTCGTCATAAGGGCCGATTCATCACCGGCGGCTCACGACTACTGGAATAGACCCTTGAGGGCGTTGCGAAGTTCCCCGGAGGCATCTTCGCCGATACGTTTATCGATGCCTTCCAGTGCATCGTCGAGACGTTTCTGGACTTCTTCGCCAGCTTTGGCTTCGACTTCCTGGCGGGCGAGATTGGCCACGGCGTCGCGGAAGGCGCCGCGATCGAAGCTACACCAGTCAGCGGGCGCGCCGGACAGATCGCCTTCGCAGCGCACCGGCAGCGGCACCTTGGTCAGCCGCGGGTTGACCTCGCAGGCGGCGTCGGCGGTATCGACGAAGCGCGCTGCGGCGCGATAGTCGAGGCGCTTGTCGACCAGGCCAACCTTGCCTTCGCCGGTTACCTGGATGCCGGGGATGCTGATGTCCAGGTCGTCGTTTCTCACCTCGCCATCGCGGATGTTGAGGGTCGCGCTAGCGCTGCCGAAGCGGGTATCAGGGCTCCACTCGCGGCTGGTCTGCTTGCCTTCGAGCAGCGCCACGGCGGTGCATAGCTCCTCAGAGACGTTGACGTCGAACACCGCACCATCGTCGATGCGAGCATTCAGTTGGCCGTTGAGCTTCGCCGGCAGCTCGGCGGCGCTATTGCCGCGGGTGGTCAGCTCGCCGCCAAGGTTGAGCCGGCCGCGCAGCGGCGCCTCTTCCCCGGTGAGTGCGGCGAGGAAGGGTTCGGCGGCAACATCTTTGATCGTCGGAGCAAAGCGCCAGCGCAGCGGCGTCTCGCGCAGATCGAGCCCGGCACTGGCGGCAAGGGTCCCGTCGAAGAAGCGCGCGTCGAAGCGCTCCAGGCGCTGCTGGCCGTTGCTGCCACGGGCCTTGAGCACCACCTGTTCAAGATCCATCCCCTTCACGGTGAGTCGCTCGAGTGCGACATCCGCGTTGAAGTCCAGGGCCTTGAGGGTCGCGACCGGCACCAGTTCTCCACCGGCCTGGCTGACTGCGGCAGCGCCTGCCTGGCTCGCCTCGCCGGTCGCCTGATCGGTGGCCTCGCTCTCGGCGCTTGCCTGGGCACTGTCGCTGCCCTCTTCGACCGGCGGCAGATAGCGATCAAGATTCAGCACATCGCCCTGCAGGTCGAGCGCCAGCGAGCGGCCATCGAGGCCGGCGGACAGCGAACCGCTGAGGGTGGTGTCATCCAGCTTAAGGGTCAGGCTCGGCAGGCTGACCCGCTCGAGATCGCCTTCCAGCGGGCTGGACAGCGCCAGGCTGTCGAGCGCGGCGTCATCAGCGGTCTCGGGCAGGCTGCCCAGGCGTTCGAGCCAGGTGCGCAACGACAGCGGTTCGAGGGTCAGCTGGCCGCGATACTGCGGGGCGTCGAGCAGCTGTTCGACGCGCAGGTTGCCGCCAAGCTTCAGGCTGTCTTCTCCGCTGAGCTGCCATTCGCTGACGCGCAGGGTCTGGGCCTCGAGATCGGCGTCGGCGGCAAAGGTGAGCGACAGCGGCAGCGCCTTTTCGCCAAGCGACGGGTGCGACAGGCTGGCCTCCAGGGTGCCGCCTTCGAGCACATAGCGGCCGCTGTTGATGTCGGCCTCGAGGCTGGGAAAGCTCAGGTTGGCCTTCTGCTGCTTGCCATCGGTGCCGGCCAACTGGGTGTCGGTGGTAAGTTTCAGGTCGCTCAGCACGTAGCGACCGTCGTCGAGGCCGAGCTTCACCCGGCTGCCCAGGTTCATCTGGCTGACCCATTGGGCCTCGGCCTCCCGCGACTGCCCCTCGGGAATCAGGAACGACGACAGGGCGAAATCGGCACTGAGCGGAAAGGCTTTGGCGGGATTGACGTTGCTGCCGCTGATATTCAGGGAGTCAATGTGCCAGGCATAGCCGCTCTGACGGTCAGAATAGCGGATGCTGCCGTTGCTGAGGTCAACGCGAGCGATGTCGAGTGCCACCGCCACGCCGTTCTTGCCGCCCAGATCACCGGGCAGCGTTGAAGACGAGTCGCTGGTCGTCTCGCTGGCGCTCTCGCTACTTGTCTGTGCCGCTGTCTGTGCCTCGGCCTCGGCAACGACCGGCTCAGCCCCGGCGTCGCTGGTGGCCTGTTCCTGCTGACGCTCGAGCCGGTCGACCAGGGTCTGCCAGTTGCCGCGGCCCTCGGCGTCGCGCTTGAGGTTCAGGCGCATGCCGTCGAGGTTCAGGCCGTCGATGGCCACCTGACCGGACAGCAGCGGCGTGAAGGCGAGGCTGACCTCGGCCTGATCGAAGGCCAGGAAGGCCTGCTCGTTCTCGGGCTGGTCGGGCAGACGGGCTTCGGCATCGGCCACGCTAAGCCCCAGGCGCGGATAGAAGGACCAGGCCAGTGGGCCATCGAGCTTAAGCTCCAGGCCGCTCTGATCGCGTACCACCTGTACCAGATGCGGTTTCAGGTCCTCGGGGTCGAAGAAGGTCGTGATATAGACCACTGCACCCACCACTACCAAGCCCAGTATCCCTACCACTGCCAGCAGCGTACGTAACAGTGCTCTCATCCTTTACCTCCTAGTGAAGCCTTGGGGTCCATTTCGTAGTATTCACCGCCGGCGACCAGCCTGAAGCCCATCTTCTTGAGCAACAGCTCATCGCCCAGCAGCAGCGTCGAGGTCGCGACCCGCAGCAGGTAGCCGTCGCGCAGGGCCTCATGGCAGATCAACGTCACCAGCCGGGAGGCCACGCCGCGGCGTCTGGTGGTCTTGCGAATACACAGGTTCGACAGCCACCAGGCCTCGTCGACAACATTCATCGCCACGGCGCCGAGCAAGCGGTCATTGAAGCGGCCACAGCAGAAGGTACCCTGTCGTTCGAGCTGATCGCGAATATAGTCATCCGCCGGCAGCGGCAGCCGCTCGGCGGGCACATCGGCGTAGATTCGGGCAAGATCCAGGGCGAGCTGCGGGTCCCGTTCCCATTCGTCCTTGGTAACCTTTAGCAGGGTAACCGGCATCGACGTTTCTCCTTGGCTAACGGGGCAACCCGACAATATCCCGCATTGTAGCGGATGGGGGGCGCGATTCACTATAATGGCTGGCTCGACCTCCGTCGTTCGCTGCCGCGCGACGGCGTTTCACCGCAATGCGCTCAGCGCAGGAGTAAAGCCATCATGACCCAGCGTACCGCCACGGTTTCCCGCGACACCAAGGAAACGCAGATCACGGTAAGCGTGAACCTCGATGGCAAGGGTGAGCTTAACTGCGAGACCGGCGTGCCTTTTCTCGACCACATGCTCGACCAGGTGGCGCGCCACGGGCTGATCGACCTGAACATCAAGGCGGTGGGCGACCTGCATATCGACGCTCACCACACCGTCGAGGATCTCGGCATCACCATGGGCCAGGCCTTCGCTAAGGCCATCGGCGACAAGCGTGGCATCTACCGCTATGGCCACGCCTATGTGCCGCTGGACGAAGCGCTTTCTCGCGTGGTCGTGGATTTCTCCGGCCGCCCGGGCCTGTTCATGAACGTCGAATTCACTCGGGGAAGCCTCGGCACGCTGGACACCCAGCTGTTCTGGGAGTTCTTCCAGGGCTTCGTCAATCACGCCCAGGTGACCCTGCACATCGACAACCTGAAGGGCTTCAACGCCCACCATCAGGCAGAGACCATCTTCAAGGCCTTTGGCCGCGCGCTGCGCATGGCCACCGCCGAAGATCCGCGCATGGCCGGCCAGATGCCGTCCACCAAAGGCAGCCTGTAAGCTGTCATGATGGCATGATGATGCCTCTTCGCCTCTCAGGCCGCCAGGCCACTTACTCGACAAGGAGCGCAGCATGACCATTGCCGTCATCGATTATGGAATGGGCAATTTGCACAGCGTCGCCAAGGCCCTGGAGCACGTCACTCATGAAAACGTGGTGGTGACCCGCGATGCCCGCCGTATTCGTGGCGCCACCCGGCTAGTGCTGCCCGGTCAGGGCGCGATCCGCGACTGCATGGGCGAGCTGGAGCGCAGCGAGGTCAAGGGCCTGGTGCAGGAACTGCTGACCAACGGCGACAAACCGCTGCTGGGAATCTGCGTCGGCCAGCAGATGCTGCTCGACGAGAGCGAGGAGAATGGCGGCGTGGCCTGCCTGGGCTTCCTGCCGGGCCGCGTGCGGCGCTTCCCCGCCGACATGACCGATGCCGCAGGCGAACGCCTCAAGGTCCCGCACATGGGCTGGAACCAGGTGACTCAACGTCACGACCACCCGCTGTGGGAAGGCATCGAGGACGGCGATCGCTTCTATTTCGTGCACAGCTACTACGTCGATGCCGCCGAGGATGCCGATGTCTTCGGCACCACCGAATACGGCGGCGTCACCGCGCATGTGGCAGTGGGTCGCGGGCCGGTCTTCGCGACCCAGTTCCATCCGGAGAAGAGTTCGGCGGCTGGCCTGCGCCTGCTCGAGAACTTCGTGCAGTGGACGCCCTGATCGCGCCCCGTTTACGCATCACCTTCATTCGCGCCCCACAAGGCGCCCACGAGGACACGACATGCTGGTAATTCCCGCCATCGATCTCAAGGACGGCAAGTGCGTTCGCCTGAAGCAGGGCCGAATGGACGACTCCACCACCTATGGCGATGACCCGGTGGCCATGGCGGCCCGTTGGGTCGAGGCCGGCGCTCGCCGCCTGCACCTGGTCGACCTCAACGGCGCCTTCGAGGGCGCGCCGGTCAACGGCGAGGCGGTCACCGCCATCGCCCGCGCCTACCCGGACCTGCCGATCCAGATCGGCGGCGGAATTCGCAGCGCCGACACCATCGAGCACTATCTGGACGCCGGGGTGTCTCATGTGATCATCGGCACCAAGGCGGTCAAGGAACCGGCCTTCGTTACCGAGATGTGCCGTGCCTTCCCGGGCCATGTGATCGTCGGCCTGGATGCCCGCGACGGCTTCGTGGCCACCGACGGCTGGGCCGAGGTCTCCACCATCAAGGCCACCGATCTGGCCAAGCGCTTCGCCGATGATGGCGTGTCCTCGATCGTCTACACCGATATCGCCCGCGACGGCATGATGCAGGGCGTCAACGTCGAGGCCACCGCCGAGCTTGCCCGCCACGGCGGCCTGCCGGTCATCGCCTCCGGTGGGGTCACCAACCTTGAAGATCTGCGGGCGCTGGCCAAGGTATCAGGCGACGGCATCCTCGGTGCCATCACCGGCCGCGCCATCTACGAGGGCAGCCTGGACCTCGCCGAGGCCCAGCGCCTGTGCGACGAACTCGCCGGCGCTGCTGCCACTCACTCATAAGCGGAGGGCTGACTCATGGGACTCGCTAAACGCATCATCCCCTGTCTCGACGTCGACGCCGGTCGCGTGGTCAAGGGCGTCAACTTCGTCGGCATCCGCGATGCCGGCGACCCGGTGGAAATCGCCAAGCGCTACAATCAGCAGGGCGCCGACGAGATCACCTTTCTCGACATCACGGCAAGCCATGAAGACCGCGGCACCACCGTCGAGATGGTCGAACGCATTGCCGGCGAGGTGTTCATCCCACTGACCGTGGGTGGCGGCATTCGTACCTGCGACGACATCCGCACCATGCTCAACGCCGGCGCCGACAAGGTGTCGATCAACACCGCAGCGGTGAGCAATCCGGAATTCGTCTTTGAAGCGACCCAGCGCTTCGGCAGCCAGTGCATCGTGGTGGCCATCGACGCCAAGCGGGTCTCCGCCGAAGGCGAGACACCGCGCTGGGAGATCTTTACCCACGGCGGGCGCAAGCCGACCGGCCTGGACGCGGTGGAGTGGGCCCAGAAGATGGTCGAACTGGGCGCCGGGGAACTGCTGTTGACCAGCATGGACCGCGACGGCACCAAGATCGGCTTCGATAACGAGCTGACCCGCGCCATTTCTGATGCGGTGTGCGTGCCGGTGATCGCCTCCGGTGGCGTCGGCACCCTCGATCACCTGGTCGAGGGCGTCACCAAGGGCCGGGCCGATGCGGTACTGGCTGCCAGCATCTTCCACTTTGGCGAATACAGCATTCCCGATGCCAAGCGCTACATGGCAGACCAGGGCATCGAGATGAGACTTTGAGGACGCCATGATTCCGACTCAGCGCCAAGGCATGGCGACAAAAGCCCGACAGACGAGCATCAGACAGTATGCGCTGGGGCTGCTGCTGGCGGGCCTGCTCGTGCCTTCATGTGCCCAGGCCGAAGGGTTCTTCACCTACGATCATGGCCTGGTACAGACCAGCCTATGGACCACGCATTACTCGACCAACGAGAACGATGACGAGGAGTACAACGACCAGCAGAACCTGATCGGCGTGGAAGTGCACAACCCCGAGCGCTGGTTCACCGGCGCGGCCTGGTTGAAAAACTCCTTCGACCAGCCGATCTGGTACTTCTATGCCGGTCGCGAATTTCCTCTCTGGCAGCCCAGCGAAGACGTGGAAGTACGTGCCAAGCTCACCGCCGGTGGGCTGCGTGGCTATGACGGCGACAAGAAGGACAAGATCTCCTATAACAGCCTGGGCATCGCTCCGGCGATCCTGCCCACCATAGGCGCGCGCTGGGGCCGCTTCGAAGCCGACGTGCTGCTGTTCGGCACCGCCGGCGCGATGTTCAATGCCGGGGTGCGCTTCTAGCTGCTCGCCGTGCCTGCACCCTCCCGGCACCTTTCCTGCACCCTCCTAGTCGAGGGTGAGCCCCAGATTGCTCACCCCTTCGTTACGCCCCAGGCGCTTGAGCGCCTTGAGGGCGTCGCGATCCAGCTCCCCTTCCTCGACCGCTTCCAGCACCGCATCCTGAAAATCGCGTTCATCCGCCATCAGCTCATGCTCGCGGATCAGCGCCGCCAGCCGCGTTTCGTCTTCCTCGCCTTCGCTTACCTCGATGAAGGCACGCACGCCGCTGAGCGAAGCACGGCTGACTTCCAGCACCGCCTCCGGCGCTTCGCCGCGCAGGGTGTCGAGCATCGCCGAGATCGCCATCACCGCTTCCAGAGCGCGCCGTGCACCAAAACTGTCGTCATCGACCGGCGGCTCGAGCTCGGCGAGCTTCTCGGCCTGACGATCGAAGTCGATCTTGGCGCCTTTCACCGTCAGGTGCTCCCAGATCAGATCGAGGATGTTGCGCAGCGCCGCTGGATCGCCGGCTTCGGCATGATCCGCATAGAGGGCGTAGTTGGGCATCAGTCGCTCGCTGAGGGCGGCCATGAAGGCCAGGCGACGGCGCGCGTCGAGATTCTTCAGGCGGGCATTGAAGCCACCGGCGGGCTGGGTCATGGAGTCTCCTGGAAATAGGGGGAAAGACGGCAAGCAAGAAAGTAAGTAAGTAAGCGTGTGAGTATGCGCGCGTGAGCAAGCAGACCGCAGCCTTGCCTCAGGGCCAGAGCAGGTCGGCCGGGACCTTGCCCCGCGCGTCGAACACCACGCCCTCGGCGCGGAGCTTCTCGCGCTGGCGAACGGCGCCGCCATGCTCGGTGACGCGCCGGGTGGCATTGATCACCCGATGCCAGGGCAAGCCGTGGCCATCCGGCAGATGGCGCATGGCGCCACCGACCATGCGCGCAGTGGCGCCCTCCGTCATCTTGGCCACGCTGCCATAGGTGGTGACGCGGCCCTCCGGAATCTGGGCGACGATGGTGTAGATCTGCTCAAGTACGGCGCTGCTGGCCATGCCCCCTCCCCTAATCGTAATGCCTGTTAGCGTAATGCCTGTCGCGTGTTAAGCGTGCCGGGGTGATCGTACCTGGATGATCGTGCCTGGATAACCGCACCGTGATGCCGCTGCCTAACCGGCGCTGGACGCCTCGCCCCCGCCCCGGTCATCATGACGCCATGCATATCTACTTTCTTCAGCATGCTGCGGGCCTGGGCCCGGCCCGCTTCGCCGACTGGCTGGACAGCATGGGCCACAGCCACAACAGCTGCCACCTCTACGCCGGCGAGGCGCCGCCGCGCCTCGCGGACTGCGACGCCCTGGTGCTGCTCGACGGTGATCTTGCCGTCGATGATACCGCGACTCATCCCTGGCTCGCCCGCGAGAAGAAGCTTTTGACCCGCGCGCTGAAGAGCGGCAAGCCGGTGCTCGGCGTCGGCATGGGGGCACGGCTGATCGCCGAGGGCCTGGGTGCCATTGTCTCCCGCGGCACCTACCCGGCCCTTGGCTGGCAGCGCATCGAACTCGCCCCGGAGAGTCCCTTCGACCTGCCCGAGACCTTCGAGGCCTTCAGCTGGCAGCGTGACATCTTCGGCCTGCCCGACGGCGCCCTGCCGCTGGGCGGCAGCGAGGCGAGCCCGCTGCAGGGTTTCGCCTGGGACCGAGGCCGAGTGGTGGCATTGCAGTGTCATCTGGAAGCCACCGACGCCAGCATCTCGGCGCTCTTCGAGCATCTCGCGGCGCAGACGCACGTAGGCGCCAGCCCCCTGGAGGGCCTCCACGTGCAGGCACCCGAGGCCATTCTTGCCGACACGCGGCGCGTCGACCACCAGGCAGCGCTGCTCGACCGGCTGATGGTGCAGTGGCTACGCAGCGTGGCGCGCTGACCAGTCCTTGGCGAACTCAAGGCAGCTATCCCAGTCCCCCACATGCAGGAAGGTGTGGGGGTGCTTCTCGAGCTGGTGGCGATACAGCGGATCGTAGTATTCGGTGAGCAGCGGCCCCAGCCAAGCCTCATGCGCCTGGCGGTTGCCGCGCTCGTGTTCGCGAAAGGCCAGCGTCTGCAGCCGCTGCAGGCGTTGCAGGCGCGCAAGCCCCAGGCGCTTGCGCAGCCGGCCCAGCGCCGTGGAAAGCTGCTTGCGCATCAGCGCCCAACCCAGCCAGTCACCGTATTGGCCCTGATATAGCGCCCAAAGATCGTCGATGTAGTCCTTGCGGATCTGCGCCAGCCGCCAGTCCAGCGGCATCTCGACGCGGATGCGCGGTGCCTCTTCCATGCCACGCCAGAAGATCAACGGCACGTTGGCGGCGCCGATGTGGCGCGATTCGTCCTCGACCACCGCCGGACCCTGCGGGTCCTCAAGATTCAAAAGCCCCATGCCTATAGCATGCTCGAAGTTGATCTGGCTGGGCGCCGGCATCGGGTGGCGACCGAAGGCCGAGCCCTTGTGGCGGGCACAGCCCTCGAGGTCGAGCCCCTGACCGAGGCCGTTGATCAGCGGCGTCTTGGCCGAACCGGTCAGGCCGCTGACCACCAGCATCGGGCGCTCGCTGGCGGCATCGACGTGATCGCAGATCAGCTTGCGCATGGCCTTCCAGCCACCGCGAATTCGCGGACGCTCGATGCCTGCATCCCATAGCCACTGCTGGGCGGTTTCGGAGCGCAGCCCCCCGCGAAAACAATATAGTACCGCGTCCGGGTACTGCTCGAGTTCCTGCTGCCAGGCTTCCATCCGGGCGCGCTTGATGCCCCCGGCGACCAGCCGCTGCCCAAGCTCAATGGCCGCCTGCTGGCCCTGCTGTGCGTAGGCGATGCCGACCCGGTGGCGTTCCTCGTCATCCATCAGCGGCAGGTTGACGGCGCCGGGCAGCCCGCCCTGGGCGAACTCCACCGGCGCGCGAACATCGATCAGGCGGCGGCGCTCACGCAGCAGGTCAAGACTGGGGTCGATCTGGGGCAGGTTCATCCTGTCACCTCGAGGCGGGTGGCGCCGTGGGCGGCGACGATCTCGCCGAAGGGGGCGAGGCTCAGGCCATGGGCACGGCCGGCACGCTCGATATCATCGGCCCAGGAAGGGTGAACGGCCAGCAGCAGGCCGCCAGAGGTCTGGGGGTCGCAGAGCCACTGCCAGTGGGCCTCGTCCATCACCGGCAGCCGCTCGCCGAGCGCCTCGCGATTGCGCCGGGTGCCGCCGGGCACGGCACCCAGGCGCCGGTAGTGTTCGGCCTCGGCGAGGCGCGGCAGACGCTTGAAGTCGATCCGTGCTGCCACACCGCTGGCCTCGCAGACCTCGCTCAGATGGCCAGCGAGGCCGAAACCGGTCACGTCGGTCATGGCATGCACGCCCTTGATCCTGGCGAAGTCGGCACCGATCCGGTTGGAGGCGAGCATGGTCTCCCGCGCCAGCCCCTGGTGTCCGGGCTTGACCAGCCCCTGCTTCTCGGCGGTAGTCAGAAGGCCTACCCCGAGCGGCTTGGTCAGGTACAAAAGATCGCCGACCTCGGCCCCCTTGTTGAGGGTCAGGTGCTCGAGATCCACCAGGCCGTTGACGGCCAGGCCGAAGATCGGCTCCGGCGAATCGATCGAGTGCCCGCCGGCCAGCGCCATGCCGTGCTCGCGGCACACCGCCTGGGCGCCGGCCACCACGTCGCCGGCGATATGGGCGCCGAGCTTGTCCAGCGGCCAGCCGAGGATGCCCAGCGCCATCACCGGATTGCCGCCCATGGCATAGACGTCGCTGATGGCGTTGATGGCGGCAATGCGGCCGAAATCGAAGGGGTCATCGACGATCGGCGTGAAGAAGTCGGTGGTAGCGATCATCCCTCGCCCGTCGCCCAGGTCGTAGACGGCGGCATCCTCACGCCCCTGATTGCCGACGATCAGCCGCGAGTGACTGGTAGCAGGCCCGGCCTTGGCGAGGATGCCGTCGAGCACGTCGGGGGCAATCTTGCAGCCGCAGCCCGCGCCGCGGCTGTATTCGGTCAGACGAATCGCACTCATCACGATCTCCTTGCTGAAGGCGTTTTCAATGTCGGGCGTCGGCCACCATGGGTTCTATCGCTCAAGGGGCCTACCTCTCAAGGGCCGGTATCACAGGGCTTCGAGGGCGTCGGCCAGCTTGTCGACGGCGACCACTTCCATGCCGGGCGGCGAGTTCTTGGGGGCGTTGCCGCGGGGCACGATGGCGCGGGTGAAGCCGTGCTTGGCGGCCTCGACGATCCGCTCCTGGCCGCTCGGCACCGGGCGAATCTCGCCGGACAGCCCAACCTCGCCAAACACGACCAGCTCGCGGGGCAGCGGGCGGTTCTGAAGGCTGGAGACCACCGCCAGCAGCACGGCCAGGTCGGCGCTGGTCTCCAGCACCTTGACCCCACCGACGACGTTGAGGAAGACGTCCTGATCGCCGGTGAAGAGCCCGCCGTGCTTATGCAACACCGCCAGCAGCATCGACAGCCGGTTACCGTCTAGCCCCACGGCGATGCGACGCGGGTTACCCAGCGGCGAGTCGTCGAGCAGCGCCTGCACCTCGACCAGGATCGGCCGCGTGCCTTCCCAGACCACCATCACCAGGCTACCTGAGGCCTGCTCTTCGCTGCGCGACAGGAAGATGGCGCTGGGGTTCTTCACTTCCTTCATGCCGTGCTCGAGCATGGCAAAGACACCGAGCTCGTTGACCGCACCGAAGCGGTTCTTCTGGCCACGCAAGGTGCGAAAGCGCGAGTCGGCACCGCCCTCAAGCAGCAACGAGGCATCGATCATGTGCTCTAGCACCTTGGGCCCGGCCAGGCTGCCGTCCTTGGTGACGTGACCGACCAGCAGCAGCACCGTGTTGGACTGCTTGGCAAAGCGGGTCAGCGCCGCCGCGGACTCGCGTACCTGGGCCACGCCGCCGGGGGCCGAGGCGATGTCCTCGAGGTGCATGGTCTGGATGGAGTCGATGATCAGCACTTCAGGGCGCTCGCGCTCGGCGACGCCGAGAATCGTCTCGACGCTGGTCTCGGCGAGCATCTTGAGACCCTGAGTCGGCAGTTGAAGGCGCTGGGCGCGCATCGCGACCTGCGACAGTGATTCCTCACCGGTGACATACAGCGAGGAGCGCTCCTGGGCCAGCTTGCAGGCGGTCTGCAGCAAAAGGGTCGACTTGCCGGCGCCTGGGTGGCCGCCCAGCAGCACCGCCGAGCCCGGCACCAGGCCGCCGCCCAGCACCCGGTCGAACTCGCCGAAGGTGGAGGAAAGCCTGGGCACTTCGGTCAGGTCTACCGACGCCAGATCGGTGACATCCCGGGAGACGCCGCCGGCATAGCCGCTGCGCCCGCCACTTGCGCTAGGCGCGGCGCCGGGACGGGCCGGGGCCAGGCGCACCTCGCTCAGCGAGTTCCACTCGCGACAGCTGGTGCACTGGCCCTGCCACTTGCGATATTCGGCACCGCACTCGGTGCAGACGAACGCACTCTTCGCTTTGGCCATGCCAGGCTCCACCGGATAAAAGGCCCTATTCTACCAGCCGGGGCACGCGATGCGACGTGTGCGCCCGAGGCGTTGGGCAAAACAGGCTCAGACAAAAGGAGACACCAGACAAAAAGAGGCGGCCCGCGCGGGCCGCCTCTTCACATGCCATTGACGCTGCCTGACTTACTGGCTGGCGGTCTGGCGCTGCAGCTGCAGCATGTCGCGGTTCTGGAAGCGCCGACGCTGGGGGTCGATCAGCTCCAGGGTGTCCGGATCAATCTTGAGGAAGTAATAGATCTGTCCCTCGCCCTGGGGCGTAAGCTCGTAGACGGTAGCCTCGGGGTCGACCGGGGTACCGGTGAGCACGCTCCACTGGCCGGTATAGGTCTCGTCCGGCGGATTCTGCGGATGCTCGCGATAGCTGGCATTCAGGCTGAAGGTGCGATCGGCGGCGGCACCATCTTCAGTGCCATCGAGTTCGACATTGATATCAATGCCGGCGCAGTTACGGCAAGGCAGAGTGCCCTCGTAATGCGCCACTTGATCAATGACTTCTCCACCGGTCTGATCCATCTGACCGGTGGCACAGCCTGCCAGAGAGGCAAGCATGAAGGTCCCGGCCAGCAGCGTCCTAATCTGCATGTATTTCTCCTAGCTGTGAGACACGCGCCGCGGCGGCGGCGGTTGTCTCACAGCATAACGTCAAGTGGCGCCGACGGACAGTAACGCGAGTCGCCCGTAGCACGCCAAAGGCCACTATTTACAGAAACCGCTTACAGATGCAGTGCTCAAGGCGTGCGCTTCGCGACCCGTGATGCCCTTGGCACGGTCACCGCGCTTGCTTGCTCGCTTCGGCTTAGCGTGCATCGGGCTGTCGCGACGGGCTCGCCTGTTCGAAGGCGGGCAGCCCGCGACAGTATTCGGCGACGGCGCGAAGGCGCGGATAGGCGGAGAGATCACAGTCGAAGCGCTCAGCGTTATAGACCTGAGGCACCAGGCAGATATCGGCGAGGGTGGGCGTATCGCCGTGGCAGCAACGCCCGGTCTGGTCGTTTTCGAGCATGGCCTCGAGCGCCGTGAAGCCCTCTGCCACCCAGTGGCGATACCAGCCAAGCTTGGCATCTTCATCCAGTTCGAGATCGCCGATCAGATACCTGAGCACCCGCAGGTTGTTGAGCGGATGGATCTCGTTTGCGATCAGCTGGGCAAGCCCGCGCACCCGCGCGCGTCCGGCGGCGTCTTCCGGCAGCAGGGCCGGTGACGAGGGATAGCGCTCGTCTAGATACTCGCAGATCGCAAGCGACTGCGTCAGCCGCTCGCCGTCGTCGGTCTCGAGCACCGGCACCAGCCCTTGCGGGTTGATCGCCCGAAAGCTCTCCTCGCGCTGCGCGCCGCCGGCCAGGTCGACCGGCACCTGGGCGATATCGAGCCCCTTGAGGTTCAGGGCAATGCGCACCCGATAGGCCGCCGAGGAGCGGTAATAGCCGTAAAGCGTCATGATCTTTGTCCTCTCGGGTCATCCGCTCACTGCGGCTGGTACTTCACCACCTGTTGGTCGATGGCGCCGAAGATGCTCTGACCGTCGCGGTCGAACATCTCGATGCGCACCCGATCACCAAAACGCATGAAGGGCGTCTTCACCTCGTCGTACAGGATCTTCTCGACCATGCGCACTTCGGCCAGGCAGCTGTAGCCCACGCCGCCGTCACGCATCGGCTTGCCCGGCCCGCCGTCGGCATCCGGATTGGAGACGGTGCCGGAGCCGATCACCGCACCGGCGCCGAGGTGGCGCGTGCGGGCAGCGTGGGCGACGAGTTCGGGGAAACCGAAGATCATGTCCGGACCGGCCTCGGGCACACCGAAGGCGTCGTCGTTGAGGTGCACGCTAAGCGGTAGGTGCACGCGACCGCTCTGCCAGGCGTCGCCCAGTTCGTCCGGGGTCACGGCGACCGGCGAGAAGCTGGAGGCCGGCTTGGCCTGGAAGAAGCCGAACCCCTTGGCAAGCTCGCCGGGAATCAGGCCGCGCAGGCTGACGTCATTGACCAGCATGATCAGCTTGATGTGGCCTGAGGCGACCTCCGGGGTCACCGCCATGGGCACGTCATCGGTGATCACCGCGATCTCGCCCTCGAAGTCGATGCCGTGCTCCTCGCTGATCGCCTCGATGTCCTCGGTCGGCGCCAGGAAATGATCGCCACCGCCCTGATACATCAGCGGATCGGTCCAGAAGGTCTCGGGCATCTCGGCACCGCGAGCCTGACGCACCAGTTGCACGTGGTTGAGATAGGCAGAACCATCGGCCCATTGATAGGTTCGCGGCAGCGGCGAATGCAGGGCGGCCACCTCGAGGGCGAAATCGCCCTCGGCGGTGCCATCGTTAAGGGCTGAATAACGGGCCTCAAGGCGCGGGGCGAGCGTATCCCAGGCCTCGATGGCCTGCTGCAGGGTGGCCGCGATGTCGGTAGCGCGCACGGCGCGTGTCAGGTCACGGGAAACCACGACCAGTTCGCCGTCGCGGCCGCTGTTCAGGGTGGCAAGTTTCATGGAAAAGATCCTGTGGTGAGGGTGATACGCTGAAGAGGAAAGGTTGGGTATCGCCGTGAGCAGCCTGCCCAAGCTCAGGGCGATGTCGGGTCGAAATGAGAGGCAAGGCCCTTCCAGACGTCGACGTAGTCCCGCTGACGAAAGTCGGCGGCAAGCGCTGCCCCGGTCGGCTGGAAGACGTAGCGACTCTCGAACATGAAGGCCAGGGTCTCGCCCTGATACTGCGGTGACAGCTCAGCGGCGCTGGCGGCCTCGAAGGTCGCCACGTCCGGGCCGTGAGGCGACATGCAGTTGTGCAGGCTGGCACCGCCGGGGGAAAACCCCTCCGCCTTGGCGTCGTAGACACCCTCGATCAGTCCCATGAACTCGCTCATCAGGTTGCGATGGAAGTACGGCGGACGGAAGGTCCGTTCGGCGACCATCCAGCGCGGCGGGAAGATCACGAAGTCGAGATTGGCCATGCCCGGGGTGTCGGAAATTGATGTCAGCACGGTGAAGATCGAGGGGTCCGGGTGGTCGAAACTCACCGAATTAACGGTGTTGAAGCGCGCCAGGTCGTACTTGTAGGGCGCGTAATTGCCGTGCCAGGCCACCACGTCCAACGGCGAATGATCGAGCCGGCTCGCCCAGAAGCCGCCGCCGAACTTGGCCACCAGCTCGAAGTCGCCCGGCAGCTCTTCATAGGCGGCCACCGGGCTCAGGAAGTCCCGCGGGTTAGCCAGGCCGTTGGCGCCAATCGGCCCAAGGCCCGGCAGCTCCAGCGGGCTTCCGTAGTTCTCACCGACATAGCCCCTGGCCGCGTCACAGCCCTGGGCCAGCCGCACCTGGAACTTGATGCCGCGTGGAATGACCGCGATCTCACCGGGCGAGACCGCTAGCACGCCAAGCTCGGTGCGCAGCACCAGAGCCCCCAGCTGCGGCACGATCAGCAGCTCGCCGTCGGCGTCGTAGAAGAAGCGCTCGGTCATGTCACGGTTGCAGGCATAAAGATGCACGCCGCAGCCGACCTGGGCCGCGGCATCGCCGTTGGCGGCGAGGGTCTCGAGGCCATCGATGAAGTCGGTGGGCACTTCGGGCAGCGGCATCGGGTCCCAGCGCATCTGGTTGGGATCGGCCTGCCCGGCCAGGGGCGCGGTGGCAACCCGCCCTTCCGGTAACCGACGATAGCCGCTCTGCGCCACCGAGGGGCGGATGCGATACAGCCAGCTTCTCAGGTTCTGATGGCGCGGCGAGGTAAAGGCCGAGCCGGTCAACTGCTCGGCATAGAGCCCATAGGGACAGCGCTGGGGCGAGTTCTGCCCCTTTGGCAGCGCATCCGGCAGTGCCTCGCTGGCGAAGTGGTTACGAAAACCGCTCTGATAGGAAAGCTCGTTCGATGACGCAGACATGCTCCTGGCCTCATGGTGATCGTGTGATGGCTGTCGCCATACGGGACATCTTGGCCCCGACAACCGGACAATTGGTTTCATATGAAACTATATGCTCAAATGAAAGCACAGCCAGACCATCCACTCAATATCCACCAAGGTCTTATGGGATCAGGTTATCTGAGGTTCACGCAGACAACGCCAGATCGTTGCAGATGATCCGTTCTGCCTTGCCGCCGGCTGACGCATAATGGCCGAACCGGGTCGTAAGGCAGCTTTTGCATGCAACCGCACGCCCTGCTTTCACACGCATTCGTCAGCGAACATCAGGAGACAGGCCATGCCCTCTCGCTCTCATAACCCTAAGCTCCCCGACTCTACGCCTGACAGCTCTGCTAGCGACGGTTCTGTTACCGACGACTCTGTTAGCGACGGCTCTGTTAGCGACGATAGTGCGCCACGCGATGAGCGACCCGAGCTCGACCTCGGGCAGTTCCTGCCCTACCGGCTGAACAGTCTGGCGGATCGCATCAGTCAGGCGCTGTCGAGGATCTACGGTGAGCGATTCGGCATCACCATCGCCGAATGGCGGGTGCTTGCCTGGCTCAGCCATCGCGAGGAGCTCACCGCCAAGCAGATCGGTGAGCATACCCGCATGGACAAGGCCAAGGTGTCGCGGGCCATTCAGGCACTGGAAAGTCGGGCGCTGATCCGCCGGACTCAATCGGCGCAGGACCAGCGGGTGCACTATCTGCACCTGACCCAGGAGGGCGAGGCGTTGCTCAGCGAACTGATTCCCCAGGCGCGGGCCTGGGAGACCGAGCTATTGGCGACGCTCTCTTCAGGAGAGTATCGCGACCTGCTGAATACCATGAGCAAGCTGGAGCGGCAGCTCACTCGTCTGGAGCGCTGACCCGACCTAGCCCGCACCTGCCGGGGTGACCAGCTGATAGCTGAACACCAGCCCGAGCACGAGCGGCATCACGACCAGACTGCCCAGATTGCCGATCAGCACCAGAGAGGCGACCTTGTGGGGCTCCTGGCGATACTGCTCGGCCACCAGGTAGTTGAGCACCGCCGGAGGCAGCGCGGCAAACACCCACAGGCTCGCCGCCTGCAGGCCGGACAGGTCTAGCCAGACGATCATCGGTGCTGCCAGCACCAGACCGCTGAGCGGGCACAGCACGGCACCCAATACGCCGGTCTTCCAGTCGCTGAAGTCGATATCGAGCATGCGCACGCCAAGAGCGAACAGCATCAGCGGAATGCAGACGCCGCCGAGCATATCGAGCGCTTCAAGCAACCAGCCCGGCAGGGGAATCCCACCGAGATTGAAGGCCAGGCCGGCGAGACTCGCCAGCACGATGGGCATGCGCAGCAGCCGCCACAGCGGTGTATGCGGGCTGAGCATGTAGAGCCCCACCGAGAAGTGCAAAAGCATCTCGACGATGAACAGCACCACGGCGGCGGGCAGGGCCTGATCGCCGAAGGCCAGCACGATCAGTGGAATGCCCATGTTGCCCGAGTTGTTGAACATCATCGGCGGCAGGAAGGTCTTCAGATCGAGCCTTAGCCAGCGCGCCAGTGGCCATAGCACCAGGCCTGAACCCAGGACCACCACCGCAGCCGCCAGGGCCAGGGCCGCATAGTCCTGAAGCGGTGCCTGCTGGTCGGCCAGCACGGCGAACACCAGCATGGGCACGAACAGTTCCATGTTGAGGGTATTGAGGCCGCGGATGTCGGGACTGCGATAACGTCCATAGAGGGTGCCGCAGCCGGCGATCAGAAAGACCGGCAACAGGGTGGCAAGAATCTGCGCAATCATCGTGAGCTCCTGAATTAGCCTTGCAACACTAGCATGGCCGCCGCTTGCGAAGGGCCGTCAGGCGCGTCACCATGACCAAAGTCCCATCCCCACCTTGAATGCGAGTGCCCATGAGCAAGTTCTGGAGCCCCGGCGTCAGCGAACTGACGCCCTATACCCCGGGTGAACAGCCGCGCGAGCGCCTGATCAAGCTGAACACCAACGAGAACCCCTATCCGCCGGCGCCGGGCGTCGAGCAGGTGCTGCGCGATTACTCGGTCGATCATCTGCGCCTCTACCCAGACCCGGACTCGCGCGCCCTGCGCGAGGCACTGGCCAAGGAGCATGGTGTCGAGGTCGAGCAGGTATTCGTCGGCAATGGCTCGGACGAAGTACTCGCTCTGGCCTTTCAGGCCTTCTTCCGCCAGCCCCTGCCGCTGTCGATGCCGGCTATTAGCTACAGCTTCTACCCGGTGTATTGCCGCCTGTATGGCGTCGACTATCGCACCGTGGCACTGGGTGATGAATGGCAGGTACCGCTGGAGGCCTTCGATGCTCAAAGCGGCGGCATCATCTTCGCCAACCCCAACGCCCCCACCGGCCACGGTCATGGCCGCGACGCCATCGCCGCGCTGCTCGAGCGCGTCACCGAGTGTGTGGTGCTGGTCGACGAAGCCTACGTGGACTTCGGCGGCGAAAGTGCCGTGCCGCTGGTCGAGCGCTATCCCAACCTGCTGGTGACCGGCACCTTCTCGAAATCCAGAAGCCTCGCAGGCCTTCGCCTGGGCTATGCCATCGGCTCACGAGAACTAATCGAAGGCCTGGAGCGGATCAAGAACTCCTTCAATTCCTATCCGGTCGACAGCCTGGCCAGTGCCGTCGGCGTTGCGGCCCTTGAGGACAAGGCCTATTTCGAGGCCTGCCGCGAACAGGTGATGACCACCCGCGAGCGCACCCGTCGCCGCCTTGGCGACCTTGGCTTCGAGGTCCTGCCCTCCCAGACCAACTTCCTGCTGGTTCACCACCCCGACCATGAGGCCGCCCAGCTGTTCGTTGGCCTGCGCGAGCGCAGCATCCTGGTACGCCACTTCAACACCGAGGCACTGCGCGACTTCATGCGCATTTCCATCGGCACCGAGGATGAAATGGACAGCCTGATCGAGGCCATGGAAGCCATGATCCGCTAGGTCGACCGCTCAATCAGTTGTGACGATATAAACAAGATCGCCCCGGTTGCCGTATGGCAACCGGGGCGATTTTTTATGAGGCATGTAACGGGAGCGAGCCTGCAAAGGCCGGGGGAAGATCATGTGCTGGCGCGTGCTGCCAGCCGTAAGCGTTCGCCAAACACCGCTTGTCAGTGATCAGACGTTGTGCTGCCAGTGATGGGGCAGAAGCTCGTGGATCTGGCTGGCCTTGTGTGTCGGTAGCCGTTCCAGCACGTCCTTCAGGTAGGCATAGGGCTCGTGGCCGTTGAGCTTGGCGCACTGGATCAAGCTCATGATGGTAGCGGCGCGCTGGCCACTGCGCAGTGACCCGGCGAATAGCCAGTTGCTGCGGCCCAGCGCCCAAGGGCGGATCAGGTTCTCGACCCGGTTGTTATCGATAGGTAGTCGGCCGTCATCCAGATAGCGCGTCAACGCCGCCCAACGCTTCAGGCTGTAGTCCAGCGCTTTCGCCGTCGCCGAACCATTCGGCACCTTTTCTCGGTGGGCCAGCATCCAGCGGTGCAGCGTGTCGGCGAGAGGTCTGGCTCGAGTGTCGCGTAACCGCTGGCGTTCTTCCTCGGTCAATGGCTGGGCCTCGCGCTCTAGTTGGTAGAGCTGGCCGATCAGCTCGATGGCCTGCTCGGCGATCTGGCTCTTGCCGGCTACATGCAGATCAACGAACTTGCGCCGCGCATGAGCCATGCAGCCGATCTCGGTGACGCCGTTGGCGAAGCTTTGCTTGTAGCCGCTGTAGTCGTCGCAGACCAGCTTGCCCCGCCACTCGCCGAGGAAGTCGCGGGCATGCTGACCACTGCGTCCCTCGCTGAAGTCGTAGACGACGGCCTTCAGGCCGGCGTAGGGCGTGGTGGCGTAAGCCCAAAGGTAGGCGCGATGTGTCTTCTTCTTGCCCGGGGCCAGCATCGGCACCGGCGTCTCGTCGGCATGCAGCACCGGCTCACTGAGCAGCAGCTTACGTAGGGCATCGATCAGCGGCTGAAGCCGCACGCCGCAGATGCCGACCCACTCGGCCAGAGTGGAGCGCGGAATCGCCACGCCGGCACGGGAGAAGATCTGCTCCTGGCGATACAGTGGGAGGTGATCGGCGTACTTGGCGATCAGCACCTGGGCCAGCAGACCGGCGGTGGGGATGCCCTTGTCGATGATCTGCGCCGGCATCGGCGCCTGGGTCAGTGTCTCGCAGTGATCACAGACCCACTTGCCACGGATATGGCGCTCGACATGGAATACGCCCGGCGTGTAGTCGAGCTTCTCGCTGACCTCCTCGCCGATCCGCCGCAGCTGACAACCACACGGGCAGTGATCATTCTCTGGGTCATGGTGAATCTCGGTGCGCGGCAGTTCGGGAGGCAAGGGGGCGCGCTTGGGCGTCTTCTTGGGCGCCGATGACGCATCGGTCGTGACCAGGTCTTCCAACTCAGTCTCGATGGCGGCGATGTCGGCATCCATCCCATCCTCCAGCAGACTGATCTGCAGAACGTTGAGCTGCTCGCTGCGCTTGCCGAAGGCGTGGCGCTTGAGCAGCGCCAGTTCATAGGTCAGCTTCTGATTGACCTGCTCGCTGTGGCGGAGCGCTTTATCCTTTTCCTCGACCTGCGTCATCAGCGTTGCCGCCAGGTGGCGGAGCTGATCGGGAGAGAGCTGAGACAGGTCGGGAGGCATGTTCATTCGCTGAGTATGCCAACCTGCCGTGGGGAGTGGGATTGGCACTTCAGCGAATAGCGAGCCGGGAGATTCTGTGCCTTATCTGGCTCGGTATGTCAGACCACCGAGATCACGCCACCGGCGCCGAGACGTTGCCAGGGTAGGCCCTGAACCAGCGCCGTGACCTGCTCTGGGCAGAGCTCGACGCGATCGCCGTGCCGGTGGCTGGCCCAGTGGAACTTGCCCTGGTTCAGACGCCGGGCGCACAGCCAGATGCCCAGGCCATCGTGAACCAGCACCTTCATACGGTTGCCGCGCCGGTTGGCGAACAGATAGGCACAGTGCGGTCGGGCGGCACCGAAGACCTTCACCACCCGGGCCAGTGCCGTATCCGGTCCGGCGCGCATATCCAACGGCTCCGTCGCCAACCAGATCTCGTCGATGCGGATCATGCGAGCAGCTCTCGGATCAGAGATCGACACGCGTCGGCCTCCGAGGCAGGCCACTCGATGACCATCGGGCCGTTGGGGTGCGGGATCGTGAGGCGAATACGGTCCGTCACCTGATTTTGGCGAGCGACCGGTAATGAGGCACTGGCCATGGGCACCGGCACAAACGCCGGTGCTTCTGGCGCGGCAGTCCGCTGGCGGGCGGCGCGGATCCACTTGTGGACCAAGTTGGCATTCAGGCTGTGCTCCAGGGCAACCCCGGCCACGGAGGCACCCGATTGCAGGCAGGCCTCAACGATTCTTGCCTTGAACGCGGTGGTGAAGCGACGACGCTTCCGAGGGGCTTCCGGCACGCTTAAGTCAGTCATGGTAGGTGTCCACTTATTAATAGGTGGGCACCTACTGTGATGGAATTCAGGTACTTTCGGCAGATGGGTTCACCGGGCGGTTACTGCCAGCCGGCATTTCCTGGCCATTTCCACCGCCCAGACATGAAAAAACCCCGGCCTGTAAGGACCGGGGTTTTCTCGCAATAAGTGCCTGACAATGACCTACTCTCGCATGGAGAAACTCCACACTACCATCGGCGCTAAGCGGTTTCACTTCCGAGTTCGGCATGGGATCGGGTGGTTCACGCTCGCTATGGTCGTCAGGCGAAACGGGTTGATGAGACGCCTTGGCGGCTCATCGCAATATGAAATCATGCTGACGTGATCGTCTCTTGTTACTGCTCACGTATCCGTCAATTGTGCGCGTCATGCGCAGACCCCTTGGGGTTATATGGTCAAGCCTCACGGGCCATTAGTACACGTTAGCTCAACGCCTTGCAGCGCTTCCACACCGTGCCTATCAACCAGCTCGTCTTGCTGGGCCCTTCAGGAGGCTTATGCCTCAGGGAAGTCTCATCTTGAAGGGGGCTTCCCGCTTAGATGCTTTCAGCGGTTATCCCGTCCGCACTTAGCTACCCGGCAATGCCACTGGCGTGACAACCGGAACACCAGAGGTGCGTCCACTCCGGTCCTCTCGTACTAGGAGCAGCACTTCTCAAACTTCCAACGCCCACGGCAGATAGGGACCGAACTGTCTCACGACGTTCTAAACCCAGCTCGCGTACCACTTTAAATGGCGAACAGCCATACCCTTGGGACCGACTTCAGCCCCAGGATGTGATGAGCCGACATCGAGGTGCCAAACACCGCCGTCGATGTGAACTCTTGGGCGGTATCAGCCTGTTATCCCCGGAGTACCTTTTATCCGTTGAGCGATGGCCCTTCCATACAGAACCACCGGATCACTAGAACCTACTTTCGTACCTGCTCGACGTGTCTGTCTCGCAGTTAAGCACCCTTATGCTCTTGCACTCAATGCACGATTTCCAACCGTGCTGAGGGTACCTTCGTGCTCCTCCGTTACTCTTTGGGAGGAGACCGCCCCAGTCAAACTACCCACCACACACTGTCCTCGATCCGGATAACGGACCGGAGTTAGAACGCCAATGATGCCAGGCTGGTATTTCAAGGTTGGCTCCACGATAGCTAGCGCCACCGTTTCCAAGCCTCCCAGCTATCCTACACAAGCAACATCAGCGTCCAGTGTGAAGCTATAGTAAAGGTTCACGGGGTCTTTCCGTCTAGCCGCGGGTACACAGCATCTTCACTGCGATTTCAATTTCACTGAGTCTCGGGTGGAGACAGCGTGGCCATCATTACGCCATTCGTGCAGGTCGGAACTTACCCGACAAGGAATTTCGCTACCTTAGGACCGTTATAGTTACGGCCGCCGTTTACCGGGGCTTCGATCAGGAGCTTCGCCGAAGCTAACACCATCAATTAACCTTCCGGCACCGGGCAGGCGTCACACCCTATACGTCCGCTTACGCGTTGGCAGAGTGCTGTGTTTTTAATAAACAGTTGCAGCCACCTGGTATCTTCGACCGCGTCAGGCTCGGGGAGCAAGTCCCTTCACCCTAATGCGGCGTGCCTTCTCCCGAAGTTACGGCACCATTTTGCCTAGTTCCTTCACCCGAGTTCTCTCAAGCGCCTTGGTATTCTCTACCTGACCACCTGTGTCGGTTTGGGGTACGGTTCCACAGTATCTGAAGCTTAGAGGCTTTTCCTGGAAGCGTGGCATCGATGACTTCCAGACCGTAGTCTGTTCGTCTCGTCTCTCGGCCTTGGGGTACCGGATTTACCTGATTCCCCAGCCTACTGACTTTCACCAGGACAACCAACGCCTGGCTCACCTAGCCTTCTTCGTCCCCCCATCGCAATACTGTGAAGTACGGGAATATTGACCCGTTTCCCATCGACTACGCCTTTCGGCCTCGCCTTAGGGGCCGACTCACTCTGCTCCGATTAGCGTCGAACAGAAACCCTTGGTCTTCCGGCGGGGGAGTTTTTCACTCCCCTTGTCGTTACTCATGTCAGCATTCGCACTCGTGATACCTCCAGCATGCTTCTCAACACACCTTCATCGGCTTACACGACGCTCCTCTACCGCTCGTCATTCGACGAACCCGTAGCTTCGGTACCTGATTTAGCCCCGTTACATCTTCCGCGCAGGCCGACTCGACTAGTGAGCTATTACGCTTTCTTTAAAGGATGGCTGCTTCTAAGCCAACCTCCTAGCTGTCTGAGCCTTCCCACATCGTTTCCCACTTAATCAGGATTTTGGGACCTTAGCTGACGGTCTGGGTTGTTTCCCTTTTCACAACGGACGTTAGCACCCGCTGTGTGTCTCCCACGCTGCACTCACCGGTATTCGGAGTTTGCCTCGGGTTGGTAAGTCGGGATGACCCCCTAGCCGAAACAGTGCTCTACCCCCGGCGGTGATACGTGAGGCGCTACCTAAATAGCTTTCGAGGAGAACCAGCTATCTCCGGGCTTGATTAGCCTTTCACTCCGATCCACAAGTCATCCAAATCTTTTTCAACAGATCCTGGTTCGGTCCTCCAATTGATGTTACTCAATCTTCAACCTGCTCATGGATAGATCGCCCGGTTTCGGGTCTATTTCCAGCGACTGGTCGCCCAGTTAAGACTCGATTTCTCTACGCCTCCCCTATACGGTTAAGCTCGCCACTGAAAATAAGTCGCTGACCCATTATACAAAAGGTACGCGGTCACCGAACAAGTCGGCTCCCACTGCTTGTACGCATACGGTTTCAGGATCTATTTCACTCCCCTCTCCGGGGTTCTTTTCGCCTTTCCCTCACGGTACTGGTTCACTATCGGTCAGTCAGGAGTATTTAGCCTTGGAGGATGGTCCCCCCGTCTTCAGTCAAGGTTTCTCGTGCCCCGACCTACTCGATTTCACACCAATCAGATTTCGACTACGGGGCTATCACCCTGTATCGCGTGGTTTCCCAACCACTTCGTCTATCAGTCATGGTGCTTAAGGGCTGGTCCCCGTTCGCTCGCCGCTACTTGGGGAATCTCGGTTGATTTCTTTTCCTCAGGGTACTTAGATGTTTCAGTTCCCCTGGTTCGCCTCCCAACACCTATGTATTCAGTGTGGGATACCCAACTTACGTTGGGTGGGTTTCCCCATTCAGAAATGTCCGGGTCGCAGGTTGTTTGCCACCTCGCCGAACCTTATCGCAGGCTTCCACGTCTTTCATCGCCTCTGACTGCCTAGGCATCCACCGTATGCGCTTCATCGCTTGACCATATAACCCGAAAGGGTCTGGTCCGCGATGACGCACGACAATTGCCGGATACGCTTGAGACGTATCACATGCCCTTTCCTGGGTAGGAAAGGGACTTTTGTCAGCATGATTCATATTGTTAAAGAGCGACTGTCGAACCGACAGTCACAAGCCCGACATCATCGTTTGTGATGATAGGCTTGTGACTGTGGACTCACAGATGACTGTTGGGATGATGGTGGAGCCTAGCGGGATCGAACCGCTGACCTCCTGCGTGCAAGGCAGGCGCTCTCCCAGCTGAGCTAAGGCCCCTCTGATTGCTCGACGCGACATGGAGAATTTTATTCGGATCAAGGCGCTTTGGTGCGACGTGTAGCTCGCTACACGAGTGCCGAAGCAACGCAGGACCGGATAAAATTTGGTGGGTCTGGGCAGACTCGAACTGCCGACCTCACCCTTATCAGGGGTGCGCTCTAACCAACTGAGCTACAGACCCAACACCTACTCTCTCACTGAGAAGAACGTGGCCGGCTTGCCGACCTCACCCTCCTTTCCATTTAAGGTCAGGGGGTGCGCTCTAACCAACTGAGCGAATACTCTAAGGTCACGCTGGGTCTTTACCCAAACAGTCTTATGCTCTGGCCGATCAGATAATTCATTGTGGACACTTGCCGCGAAGAGGCGAGTCGTCGATTAAGGAGGTGATCCAGCCGCAGGTTCCCCTACGGCTACCTTGTTACGACTTCACCCCAGTCATGAACCACACCGTGGTGATCGCTCCCCCGAAGGTTAAGCTAACCACTTCTGGTGCAGTCCACTCCCATGGTGTGACGGGCGGTGTGTACAAGGCCCGGGAACGTATTCACCGTGACATTCTGATTCACGATTACTAGCGATTCCGACTTCACGGAGTCGAGTTGCAGACTCCGATCCGAACTGAGGCCGGCTTTATGGGATTAGCTCCACGTCGCCGTCTTGCAACCCTTTGTACCGGCCATTGTAGCACGTGTGTAGCCCTACTCGTAAGGGCCATGATGACTTGACGTCATCCCCACCTTCCTCCGGTTTGTCACCGGCAGTCTCCTTAGAGTTCCCGACATTACTCGCTGGCAAATAAGGATAGGGGTTGCGCTCGTTACGGGACTTAACCCAACATTTCACAACACGAGCTGACGACAGCCATGCAGCACCTGTCTGTGCGCTCCCGAAGGCACCAATCCATCTCTGGAAAGTTCGCACGATGTCAAGAGTAGGTAAGGTTCTTCGCGTTGCATCGAATTAAACCACATGCTCCACCGCTTGTGCGGGCCCCCGTCAATTCATTTGAGTTTTAACCTTGCGGCCGTACTCCCCAGGCGGTCGACTTATTGCGTTAACTGCGCCACTAAGAACTCGAGGCTCCCAACGGCTAGTCGACATCGTTTACGGCGTGGACTACCAGGGTATCTAATCCTGTTTGCTACCCACGCTTTCGCACCTCAGTGTCAGTGTCAGTCCAGAAGGCCGCCTTCGCCACTGGTATTCCTCCCGATCTCTACGCATTTCACCGCTACACCGGGAATTCTACCTTCCTCTCCTGCACTCTAGCCTAACAGTTCCGGATGCAGTTCCCAGGTTGAGCCCGGGGCTTTCACAACCGGCTTATCAAGCCACCTACGCGCGCTTTACGCCCAGTAATTCCGATTAACGCTTGCACCCTCCGTATTACCGCGGCTGCTGGCACGGAGTTAGCCGGTGCTTCTTCTGCGAGTGATGTCCTTCCTGACGAGTATTAATCATCAGGCCTTCTTCCTCGCTGAAAGTGCTTTACAACCCGAAAGCCTTCTTCACACACGCGGCATGGCTGGATCAGGCTTTCGCCCATTGTCCAATATTCCCCACTGCTGCCTCCCGTAGGAGTCTGGGCCGTGTCTCAGTCCCAGTGTGGCTGATCATCCTCTCAGACCAGCTACGGATCGTCGCCTTGGTGAGCCATTACCTCACCAACAAGCTAATCCGACATAGGCTCATCCGATAGCGCAAGGTCCGAAGATCCCCTGCTTTCCCCCGTAGGGCGTATGCGGTATTAGCGTGAGTTTCCCCACGTTATCCCCCACTACCGGGCAGATTCCTATGCATTACTCACCCGTCCGCCGCTCGACGCCTCCTAGCAAGCTAGGATCGTTTCCGCTCGACTTGCATGTGTTAGGCCTGCCGCCAGCGTTCAATCTGAGCCATGATCAAACTCTTCAGTTTAAAATCATACGGTCTTACCTTTCCGAAGAAAGAAGCAGACCAAACTTGGCTCAAGGTTCAAACGTCTCAAAAAACGAAGCCGATATGGCTTGCTTTGACGAGTCGCTTGCCTTGAAGTATCGGTGACTGATCACCCCTTCATCGACAAGCGCCCACATGAATTATCTGATCGATTGTTAAAGAGCAGCTCCGATCTCTTAAGAGGGGAGCATCTCGCATCTGCCTGGCCGTTCGGCCGGCGCCCTGCGAGGAAGGCGTATTCTACTGAATCGGCAGTGAATGTCAACCCTTGCTGTTATTGCTCACTCTAGATGACCGAGTGAACCAGCGGCGAGTTGAGCGCCGATCGAGTGGAGGAGCATTCTACCGTTTCCGGCTGTTTTGTCAATGCCTTTCGATCAAGCCTGATCGAAAAACCTTAACGAAAACAAGTGCTTCCAACACTCTTTACCGCATCCGACGTTTGCTCGTCGGCGGCAGCGGATGCGTACTTTACGGATTATCGCGGACCCACGCAAGGGCTTTTTGGCAAAAAGATCAGCCTATTTCGTTAACGCCCGGCATGCGGGCATTCCCAACCGCCCAACACTCTCACACCAGGTCTAGTCCGACACCGGTTCAGGGGAGTTCAGCAAGCCCACCGTCTCGATAAGTGATGCAGCTACGGCGTTGTGCAGCGTGCACTTGTCCACAATGGAACTTTTTTCGCTCTTCCACAGATTCCCTCTTGAGCTCCGTTCACCTCTATCCAGGTAAAATCAAACGGCCAAAACAAGATCGCCCCGGTTGCCGTATGGCAGCCGGGGCGATTTTTTATGAGGCGTGTAACGGGAGCGAGCCTGCAAAGGCCGGGGGAAGATCATGTGTTGGCGCGTACTGCCAGCCGGCATTTCCTGGTCATTCCCACCGCCCAGACATGAAAAAACCCCGGCCTGTTAAGGACCGGGGTTTTCTCGCAATAAGTGCCTGACGATGACCTACTCTCGCATGGAGAAGCTCCACACTACCATCGGCGCTAAGCGGTTTCACTTCCGAGTTCGGCATGGGATCGGGTGGTTCACGCTCGCTATGGTCGTCAGGCGAAACGGGTTGATGAGACGCCTTGGCGGCTCATCGCAATATGAAATCATGCTGACGTGATCGTCTCTTGTTACTGCTCGCGTATCCGTCAATTGTGCGCGTCATGCGCAGACCCCTTGGGGTTATATGGTCAAGCCTCACGGGCCATTAGTACACGTTAGCTCAACGCCTTGCAGCGCTTCCACACCGTGCCTATCAACCAGCTCGTCTTGCTGGGCCCTTCAGGAGGCTTATGCCTCAGGGAAGTCTCATCTTGAAGGGGGCTTCCCGCTTAGATGCTTTCAGCGGTTATCCCGTCCGCACTTAGCTACCCGGCAATGCCACTGGCGTGACAACCGGAACACCAGAGGTGCGTCCACTCCGGTCCTCTCGTACTAGGAGCAGCACTTCTCAAACTTCCAACGCCCACGGCAGATAGGGACCGAACTGTCTCACGACGTTCTAAACCCAGCTCGCGTACCACTTTAAATGGCGAACAGCCATACCCTTGGGACCGACTTCAGCCCCAGGATGTGATGAGCCGACATCGAGGTGCCAAACACCGCCGTCGATGTGAACTCTTGGGCGGTATCAGCCTGTTATCCCCGGAGTACCTTTTATCCGTTGAGCGATGGCCCTTCCATACAGAACCACCGGATCACTAGAACCTACTTTCGTACCTGCTCGACGTGTCTGTCTCGCAGTTAAGCACCCTTATGCTCTTGCACTCAATGCACGATTTCCAACCGTGCTGAGGGTACCTTCGTGCTCCTCCGTTACTCTTTGGGAGGAGACCGCCCCAGTCAAACTACCCACCACACACTGTCCTCGATCCGGATAACGGACCGGAGTTAGAACGCCAATGATGCCAGGCTGGTATTTCAAGGTTGGCTCCACGATAGCTAGCGCCACCGTTTCCAAGCCTCCCAGCTATCCTACACAAGCAACATCAGCGTCCAGTGTGAAGCTATAGTAAAGGTTCACGGGGTCTTTCCGTCTAGCCGCGGGTACACAGCATCTTCACTGCGATTTCAATTTCACTGAGTCTCGGGTGGAGACAGCGTGGCCATCATTACGCCATTCGTGCAGGTCGGAACTTACCCGACAAGGAATTTCGCTACCTTAGGACCGTTATAGTTACGGCCGCCGTTTACCGGGGCTTCGATCAGGAGCTTCGCCGAAGCTAACACCATCAATTAACCTTCCGGCACCGGGCAGGCGTCACACCCTATACGTCCGCTTACGCGTTGGCAGAGTGCTGTGTTTTTAATAAACAGTTGCAGCCACCTGGTATCTTCGACCGCGTCAGGCTCGGGGAGCAAGTCCCTTCACCCTAATGCGGCGTGCCTTCTCCCGAAGTTACGGCACCATTTTGCCTAGTTCCTTCACCCGAGTTCTCTCAAGCGCCTTGGTATTCTCTACCTGACCACCTGTGTCGGTTTGGGGTACGGTTCCACAGTATCTGAAGCTTAGAGGCTTTTCCTGGAAGCGTGGCATCGATGACTTCCAGACCGTAGTCTGTTCGTCTCGTCTCTCGGCCTTGGGGTACCGGATTTACCTGATTCCCCAGCCTACTGACTTTCACCAGGACAACCAACGCCTGGCTCACCTAGCCTTCTTCGTCCCCCCATCGCAATACTGTGAAGTACGGGAATATTGACCCGTTTCCCATCGACTACGCCTTTCGGCCTCGCCTTAGGGGCCGACTCACTCTGCTCCGATTAGCGTCGAACAGAAACCCTTGGTCTTCCGGCGGGGGAGTTTTTCACTCCCCTTGTCGTTACTCATGTCAGCATTCGCACTCGTGATACCTCCAGCATGCTTCTCAACACACCTTCATCGGCTTACACGACGCTCCTCTACCGCTCGTCATTCGACGAACCCGTAGCTTCGGTACCTGATTTAGCCCCGTTACATCTTCCGCGCAGGCCGACTCGACTAGTGAGCTATTACGCTTTCTTTAAAGGATGGCTGCTTCTAAGCCAACCTCCTAGCTGTCTGAGCCTTCCCACATCGTTTCCCACTTAATCAGGATTTTGGGACCTTAGCTGACGGTCTGGGTTGTTTCCCTTTTCACAACGGACGTTAGCACCCGCTGTGTGTCTCCCACGCTGCACTCACCGGTATTCGGAGTTTGCCTCGGGTTGGTAAGTCGGGATGACCCCCTAGCCGAAACAGTGCTCTACCCCCGGCGGTGATACGTGAGGCGCTACCTAAATAGCTTTCGAGGAGAACCAGCTATCTCCGGGCTTGATTAGCCTTTCACTCCGATCCACAAGTCATCCAAATCTTTTTCAACAGATCCTGGTTCGGTCCTCCAATTGATGTTACTCAATCTTCAACCTGCTCATGGATAGATCGCCCGGTTTCGGGTCTATTTCCAGCGACTGGTCGCCCAGTTAAGACTCGATTTCTCTACGCCTCCCCTATACGGTTAAGCTCGCCACTGAAAATAAGTCGCTGACCCATTATACAAAAGGTACGCGGTCACCGAACAAGTCGGCTCCCACTGCTTGTACGCATACGGTTTCAGGATCTATTTCACTCCCCTCTCCGGGGTTCTTTTCGCCTTTCCCTCACGGTACTGGTTCACTATCGGTCAGTCAGGAGTATTTAGCCTTGGAGGATGGTCCCCCCGTCTTCAGTCAAGGTTTCTCGTGCCCCGACCTACTCGATTTCACACCAATCAGATTTCGACTACGGGGCTATCACCCTGTATCGCGTGGTTTCCCAACCACTTCGTCTATCAGTCATGGTGCTTAAGGGCTGGTCCCCGTTCGCTCGCCGCTACTTGGGGAATCTCGGTTGATTTCTTTTCCTCAGGGTACTTAGATGTTTCAGTTCCCCTGGTTCGCCTCCCAACACCTATGTATTCAGTGTGGGATACCCAACTTACGTTGGGTGGGTTTCCCCATTCAGAAATGTCCGGGTCGCAGGTTGTTTGCCACCTCGCCGAACCTTATCGCAGGCTTCCACGTCTTTCATCGCCTCTGACTGCCTAGGCATCCACCGTATGCGCTTCATCGCTTGACCATATAACCCGAAAGGGTCTGGTCCGCGATGACGCACGACAATTGCCGGATACGCTTGAGACGTATCACATGCCCTTTCCTGGGTAGGAAAGGGACTTTTGTCAGCATGATTCATATTGTTAAAGAGCGACTGTCGAACCGACAGTCACAAGCCCGACATCATCGTTTGTGATGATAGGCTTGTGACTGTGGACTCACAGATGACTGTTGGGATGATGGTGGAGCCTAGCGGGATCGAACCGCTGACCTCCTGCGTGCAAGGCAGGCGCTCTCCCAGCTGAGCTAAGGCCCCTCTGATAAGTAAACATTGGTGGGTCTGGGCAGACTCGAACTGCCGACCTCACCCTTATCAGGGGTGCGCTCTAACCAACTGAGCTACAGACCCGGCTTACTAACCACTGGGTCCGCGACCCAAACAGTCTTATGCTCTGGCCGATCAGATAATTCATTGTGGACACTTGCCGCGAAGAGGCGAGTCGTCGATTAAGGAGGTGATCCAGCCGCAGGTTCCCCTACGGCTACCTTGTTACGACTTCACCCCAGTCATGAACCACACCGTGGTGATCGCTCCCCCGAAGGTTAAGCTAACCACTTCTGGTGCAGTCCACTCCCATGGTGTGACGGGCGGTGTGTACAAGGCCCGGGAACGTATTCACCGTGACATTCTGATTCACGATTACTAGCGATTCCGACTTCACGGAGTCGAGTTGCAGACTCCGATCCGAACTGAGGCCGGCTTTATGGGATTAGCTCCACGTCGCCGTCTTGCAACCCTTTGTACCGGCCATTGTAGCACGTGTGTAGCCCTACTCGTAAGGGCCATGATGACTTGACGTCATCCCCACCTTCCTCCGGTTTGTCACCGGCAGTCTCCTTAGAGTTCCCGACATTACTCGCTGGCAAATAAGGATAGGGGTTGCGCTCGTTACGGGACTTAACCCAACATTTCACAACACGAGCTGACGACAGCCATGCAGCACCTGTCTGTGCGCTCCCGAAGGCACCAATCCATCTCTGGAAAGTTCGCACGATGTCAAGAGTAGGTAAGGTTCTTCGCGTTGCATCGAATTAAACCACATGCTCCACCGCTTGTGCGGGCCCCCGTCAATTCATTTGAGTTTTAACCTTGCGGCCGTACTCCCCAGGCGGTCGACTTATTGCGTTAACTGCGCCACTAAGAACTCGAGGCTCCCAACGGCTAGTCGACATCGTTTACGGCGTGGACTACCAGGGTATCTAATCCTGTTTGCTACCCACGCTTTCGCACCTCAGTGTCAGTGTCAGTCCAGAAGGCCGCCTTCGCCACTGGTATTCCTCCCGATCTCTACGCATTTCACCGCTACACCGGGAATTCTACCTTCCTCTCCTGCACTCTAGCCTAACAGTTCCGGATGCAGTTCCCAGGTTGAGCCCGGGGCTTTCACAACCGGCTTATCAAGCCACCTACGCGCGCTTTACGCCCAGTAATTCCGATTAACGCTTGCACCCTCCGTATTACCGCGGCTGCTGGCACGGAGTTAGCCGGTGCTTCTTCTGCGAGTGATGTCCTTCCTGACGAGTATTAATCATCAGGCCTTCTTCCTCGCTGAAAGTGCTTTACAACCCGAAAGCCTTCTTCACACACGCGGCATGGCTGGATCAGGCTTTCGCCCATTGTCCAATATTCCCCACTGCTGCCTCCCGTAGGAGTCTGGGCCGTGTCTCAGTCCCAGTGTGGCTGATCATCCTCTCAGACCAGCTACGGATCGTCGCCTTGGTGAGCCATTACCTCACCAACAAGCTAATCCGACATAGGCTCATCCGATAGCGCAAGGTCCGAAGATCCCCTGCTTTCCCCCGTAGGGCGTATGCGGTATTAGCGTGAGTTTCCCCACGTTATCCCCCACTACCGGGCAGATTCCTATGCATTACTCACCCGTCCGCCGCTCGACGCCTCCTAGCAAGCTAGGATCGTTTCCGCTCGACTTGCATGTGTTAGGCCTGCCGCCAGCGTTCAATCTGAGCCATGATCAAACTCTTCAGTTTAAAATCATACGGTCTTACCTTTCCGAAGAAAGAAGCAGACCAAACTTGGCTCAAGGTTCAAACGTCTCAAAAAACGAAGCCGATATGGCTTGCTTTGACGAGTCGCTTGCCTTGAAGTATCGGTGACTGATCACCCCTTCATCGACAAGCGCCCACATGAATTATCTGATCGATTGTTAAAGAGCAGCTCCGATCTCTTAAGAGGGGAGCATCTCGCATCTGCCTGGCCGTTCGGCCGGCGCCCTGCGAGGAAGGCGTATTCTACTGAATCGGCAGTGAATGTCAACCCTTGCTGTTATTGCTCACTCTAGATGACCGAGTGAACCAGCGGCGAGTTGAGCGCCGATCGAGTGGAGGAGCATTCTACCGTTTCCGGCTGTTTTGTCAATGCCTGTCGATCAAGCCTGATCGAAAAACCTTAACCAAAACAAGTGCTTCCAACACCCTTCACCGCATCCGACGTTTGCTCGTCGGCGGCAGCGGATGCGTACTTTACGGATTATCGCGGACCCACACAACCCCTTTCTTGCAAAAAGGTGACGACAAGGTTGTGGATAGATGAAGGTGGCTGACCGGGTGTGGATAAACCGAGGGGCCAGACACGACAACGCCCGCACAAGGGCGGGCGTTTCAGAGCGGGTAGTACGGCCTGTCAGGGCATGGCACCACCGAGTCAGCTATCCGGCTGCTTTTTCATCTTGCGTAGCACGGCAAGCACCGGCCCCGAGGCGACATAGGCGGCAAACAGCAGCAGCAACATGACTGACGGCTCTACCGAGATCACCACGAAGCCCAGCACGATGGCGAGCAGCATCACGAACGGCACCGGCCCCTTTAGGTCAACATCCTTGAAGCTGTAGTAGCGGATGTTGCTCACCATCAGCACGCCTGCTGCGGCCACCACTACTAGCATCAGCAGCTTGAAGACGAAGGCATTGGCATCGAAGCTGTGGAAGGTCCAGACACTCGCGGCCACCAAGGCAGCGGCAGAAGGACTGGGCAGGCCGATAAACCACTTCTTGTCAGTGGAGCCGATCTGTACATTGAAGCGCGCCAGCCGCAAGGCGGCACAGGCCACGTACAGAAAGGCCACCACCCAGCCGATCTTGCCGATGTCCTGAAGGATCCAGGTGAAGGCGACCAGGGCAGGCGCCATGCCGAAAGAGATCATGTCGGCGAGGCTATCGTACTCAGCGCCAAAGGCACTCTGAGTATTGGTCATGCGGGCTACGCGGCCATCCAGGCCATCGAGCACCATGGCGATGAAGATCGCAATGGCGGCGGCCGAGAAGTCACCGTTGATACCGGCAACCACGGCGAAGAATCCCGAGAACAATGCGGAGGTGGTGAACAGGTTCGGCAGCAGATAGATACCACGCCGCCGGATCTTCTTACCATCCTCGACCGCTTCTTCGACCACCTCCGTCTCGCGCAAGAACGTCGCGGTGACATCCTCGTCGTGTTCGGGGTGCTCGTGCTCGGTCTTTTGCGAATCCTGGCTCATAGAGGTCTTCCGTTGCTGGGATATGTGTCAGTGACACGAGAACCATTCTACATGCTAGTTCCGGCAACGATAGTAACGGTTGGATGTACGAAAACAGCGAGGGCGCGGAAATCCGCGCCCTCGCTGTGATGACGGCTGTCGTGCTTGGCCAGGTCTGTCGATCAGACCTGTCAATTAGACCTGCCGATCAGTTCTTGGACTTGTCGACCAACTGGTTGGCGGCGATCCAGGGCATCATGGAACGCAGCTTCTCGCCGACCTGCTCGATCGGGTGCTCGGCGTTGAGGCGACGACGCGCGGTCATCGACGGATAGTTGGTCTGGCTCTCGGCAATGAAGCTCTTGGCATAGTCGCCGTTCTGGATACGCTTGAGGGCATTGCGCATCGCTTCACGGGACTGGTCGTTGATGACTTCCTTGCCGGTGAAGTACTCGCCGAACTCTGCGTTGTTGGAGATCGAGTAGTTCATGTTGGCGATGCCGCCTTCGTACATCAGGTCGACGATCAGCTTGAGCTCGTGCAGGCACTCGAAGTAGGCCATTTCCGGGGCATAGCCTGCCTCGGTCAGGGTCTCGAAGCCGGCCTTGACCAGCTCGACCGCGCCACCACAAAGGACGGCCTGCTCGCCGAACAGGTCGGTCTCGGTCTCGTCACGGAAGGTGGTCTCGATGATGCCGGTACGACCACCGCCCACGCCTGCCGCATAGGAGAGCGCCAGCGCCTTGGCGTTGCCGGTCGCGTCCTGCTGGATCGCGATCAGGTCGGGAATGCCGCCGCCCTTGACGAACTCGGAGCGCACGGTGTGACCCGGAGCCTTGGGCGCGATCATGATCACGTCCAGATCCTTGCGCGGCTCGATCTGGTTGTAGTGGATGTTGAAGCCGTGGGCGAAGGCCAGAGTTGCACCCTGCTTCAGGTTCGGCGCGACTTCCTGCTCGTAGATCGCCTTCTGGTTCTCGTCAGGCGCCAGCAGCATGACCACGTCGGCGGTCTGGCTCGCTTCGGCGACGGATGCCACCTTGAGGCCAGCCGCTTCGGCCTTGGCCGCGGAAGAAGAGCCCGGGCGCAGAGCGACGGTGACGTCGACGCCGGATTCCTTCAGGTTGTTGGCATGGGCATGGCCCTGTGAACCATAACCGACGATGGTGACCTTCTTGCCCTGGATGAGGGAGAGGTCGCAGTCCTTGTCGTAATAAACGTGCATGGCGGTATTCCTGTTAACGAGAGAGTAAGGTGTCAGCGTTGATGGCGACCCACGCCGTCTATCGCGGCGCTTGTGGTTTGTGGTGCCGATGCAAGGACGATACGGCAGACAGCGCGTTGCGTAAAACGCTATATTTGCAATATCACATCCCGAAAAGTGCAATAACGCCCATGGACATGCGTGACCTCCGACACTTCCTGAGCCTGGCCGACACCCTGCATTTCGGCCGCGCCAGCGACGCCTGTCACGTCAGCCCCTCGACGCTCTCCCGCTCGATCCGCTCCCTGGAAGAGAGCCTGGGTGCCACGCTCTTCGAGCGGGACAACCGCCACGTCGCCCTGACCCACCAGGGCCTGACCTTCCAAGCCTACGCCCGAGATGCCCTGGAGCAGTGGGAACTGGTGCGCCATGCGCTGATGGAAGAAACCGCGGCGCTCGCCGGCGAGATCAGCATCTTCTGCTCGGTCACCGCCAGCTACAGCTTCCTGTATGAGCTGCTCAGCGACTTTCGCACCCGCCATCCGCGCATCGAGCTCAAGCTGCATACCGGCGACCCGGCCCACTCCATCTCACGGGTGCTGGCCGGCGAAGAGGACATGGCGATCACCCCACGGCCGCGACGCCTGCCTGAGGCATTGGCCTTCAAGCCGATGACCACGTCGCCACTGGTGTTCATCGCGCCACGGGACGGCGCCGACTGGATGCCTACCCACCCGGAGGTGCCCACCGCCGAGCAGTGGGCCGAGGTGCCGATGATCCTCTCCGAGTCGGGGCTGTCCCGGGAATACAGCGACACCTGGTTCAAGGCGCTGGGCATTGCGCCGCGAATCTATGCGCAGGTCGCCGGCCACGAGGCCATCGTCAGCATGGTCGGGCTCGGCTTTGGCATTGGCGTGGTGCCGAAGATCGTGGTCGACAACAGCCCATTGGCCGGCCGGGTGCAGACGCTGGCAGTCAAACCCGAGCTGCCCCACTACGATGTCGGCCTGTGCGTGGCCCAGCGCCGGCTAAAGAGCCCGTTGATCCGTGCACTGTGGGCAGAGGTCTCGGCGCGCTAACCGCCAACATATCCTTTCCCTTGGTAAGTAACTCGCTTACGTCGATAAGCACCCGCCTCGTCTCGGCCAGGCACAAAAAAAGCCGCTCCGAAGAGCGGCTTTCAGAACCCACTGTCAAACCATTACGCCGTCAAAGGCTCAGCACCTTGTCGCCCCGGGCGATACCCGAGACGCCGGTACGCGCCACTTCGAGGATACCCACCGGGGCCATGGCCTGGAGGAAGGCATCCAGCTTGCCGGCATCGCCGGTGATCTGCACCGTGTAGAGGTTCGGCGTTACGTCGACCACCTGAGCACGGAAGATATCGGCGGTACGCTTGACCTCGTCACGGGCCGCACCGAGCGCTTTGACCTTGACCAGCATCAGCTCACGCTCGATATGCTGCCCTTCGGTCAGGTCGACCAGCTTGACCACGTCGATCAGCTTGTTGAGGTGCTTGGTGATCTGCTCGATCACCCGATCGTCACCGATGGTGGTAACGGTCAGGCGCGACAGCGTCGGGTCTTCGGTTGGCGCGACGTTGAGCGACTCGATGTTGTAGTTGCGCTGCGAAAACAGCCCCACCACACGAGACAAGGCGCCGGGTTCGTTTTCCATCAGGATCGAGATGATATGGCGCATCAGGTCCGCTCCGTCTTCGAAAGCAGCATGTCACGCATGGAGCCCAGAGGCACCTGCATCGGATAAACGTGCTCGCGCGGGTCGACGTAGACGTCGAGGAACACCAGCTCGTTCTTGTCGGCGAAGGCCCGCTCGAGAGCGGGTTCGAGATCCTCGTGACGTTCCACCTTGATGGCGGTGAAGCCATACGACTCGATCAGCATCTGGAAGTCCGGCAGCGACTCCATGTAAGACTGGGCGTGACGTGACTTGTAGTTCAGGTCCTGCCACTGGCGCACCATGCCCAGCGAGCCGTTGTTCAGGTTGATGATCTTCACCCCCACCCCGTACTGCTTACAGGTCGAGAGCTCCTGCATCATCATCTGGAAGCTGCCCTCACCGGTGATGCAGACCACATCCTCATCGGGATAGCTCTTCTTGACGCCCATGGCCGCCGGGAAACCGAACCCCATGGTGCCAAGCCCGCCCGAGGTAATCAGACGATTGGGCTTGTCGAACTTGTAGTACTGGGCCGCAAACATCTGATGTTGGCCGACATCGGTGGTGACGTAGGCCTCGCCGCGAGTCACCCGGCAGACGGCTTCGATCACTTCCTGAGGCTTGAGCGGCTCGCCTTCCTGGGAGGGCTCGTACAGCTTACCTACCCGCTCATCGCGCCAGCCATCAAGCTTCTGCCACCACTCGGCGAGTGCCTCGGGCTGACTGATCTCCTTGCCCTGTACCAGACTGATCATCTCATTGATGACGCTGGCCGCCGGCCCGACGATCGGCACGTCGGCGCGCACGGTCTTGGATACCGAACTGGGATCGATGTCGACGTGAATGATCTTGGCCGTAGGGCAGAACTTGGAGGTGTTGTTGGTCACCCGGTCATCGAAGCGCGCACCAATGGCGATCACCAGGTCGGCATGGTGCATGGCCATGTTCGATTCATAGGAACCGTGCATGCCCAGCCAACCGAGACACTGACGATCGCTTTGCGGGTAGGCGCCGATGCCCATCAGGGTGGTGGTGATCGGGAAGCCCAGGTGCTTGACCAGATCCGTCAGCCCTTCGCTTGCGTTACCAGTCACCACCCCGCCACCGGTGTAGAACACCGGGCGCTTGGCCTTGAGCATCAGCTCCACGGCCTTCTTGATCTGACCGGTATGACCGCGAGTGACCGGGTTGTAGGAGCGCAGCTTGACCTTCTTCGGGTAGACGTACTCGTAGCGCTCGGTGGGAGCGGTCATGTCCTTGGGAATGTCCACCACCACCGGCCCGGGACGACCGGTGGCAGCCAGGTAGTACGCCTTTTTCAGCACCTCGGGAATCTCCGACGGGTGCCTGATCGAGAAGCTATGCTTCACCACCGGACGGGTCACACCGATGATGTCGGTTTCCTGGAAGGCATCATCACCGATCAGATGACTCATCACCTGCCCGCACAGCACGACGAGCGGGATCGAGTCCATGTAGGCGGTGGCGATACCGGTCACGGCGTTGGTCGCGCCGGGGCCCGAGGTGACCAGCACGGTGCCTGGTTTGCCGGAAGCCCGGGCATAGCCGTCGGCGGCATGTGTCGCGGCCTGCTCGTGGCGTACCAGGATGTGTTTGACCTTGTCCTGACGGAACAGGGCGTCATAGATATGCAACGCCGCTCCGCCGGGATAGCCATAGATGTATTCGACGCCCTCGTCCTGAAGGAAGCGGGCGATCATGTCGGCGCCGGAAAGCAGTTCCACTGTATTTCTCCCCTGGAGGTCTCGAGTGCCTTGCCGTGCTCAAAGAGGCACGCAAGTCGAGTGCGGCGGTATGCCGCGGCCGGTCGATGCCGGCACCTGATGCCAAACCCTGGCTTCATTCGGCCCGGATAGGGCCTGCACTCACATCACGGCGGTTCACCGTGTCGGGGCGTTGGCCGAGCGAGGCGGATAGCCTTGCCCGGATAATCCTTCGGCGGGTAGAGGTCTTGCGACCTACCCTTCACGCGGCGGTCGGGGATCGCCCGGATTCGTCCGCGCCCGCAATCAGGAACCGTCAAGAGTCCAATAGGCCCACGGTAGTGTCAACCGTGAAACCGCGTTCCTGCGACGAGTAGACGAGAACATGCCGCTTCAACCGGCTGACGGGCGTCCGAAAGGCGCTATGGATGCGGGAGATATGGTACCGGCGCCACCACTCTTGGACCAATGTCTAGCGCGTCCTGGGTGGCAGATTTGCAGGCTGGTTGCTGTAATGATTCCCGGCTGACACGATTCACCCAATCACTCAACGCATCTTTACACCTTTCGCCGGGCTTTTCCTGGCCTCTTGGTCAGTACCTTGCATTGGCCTCTTGCCTCGGACCTTAGGTGAATCGATTCACCCGAGGCAAACCAAGCAAGGACTGACGAGAAGCAGCGACGAAAGGTGCCCAGCAAGGAGAAAGCGAATGTTTCGCATTATTCAGTGGTCGATCACGGTAGCCCTAGCCGGTTTCCTGTTCGGCTTCGATACCGCCGTCATCTCCGGCGCCGACAAGCCCATTCAGACCCTCTGGGGACTCAGCGATCTACAGCATGGCCTGCTGATCATGTCGATGGCGCTGTGGGGCACGGTGGTCGGCGCCATCGGCGGTAACTGGCCCACCGACAGGCTGGGGCGACGAGCCACTCTGGTGCTGATCGGCATCCTCTATCTGGGCTCGGCGCTCGGCTCGGCGTTGTCCACCGATCCCTACTGGTTTTCCTTCTTCCGCCTGATCGGCGGCATCGGCGTGGGCATCTCCTCGGTCGCCGCCCCCACCTACATCTCCGAGATCGCACCGGCCAAGCATCGCGGGGCACTGGTGGGCCTCTACCAGTTCAACATCGTGTTTGGCATCCTGATGGCCTTCGTCTCCAACTTCGTGCTGGGCTCGCTGCTGGGTGAGGGCGCCTGGCGCTGGATGCTGGGCATCGAGGCCGTGCCGGCACTGCTGTATACCCTGATGATCTACCGAGTGCCGAAGAGCCCGCGCTGGCTGATCCTCAAGCGCAACGACATTGAGGGCGCAAGCGAGGTGCTGAGAAAGATCGATCCCGACGCCGATGTGGATCGCGAAATCGCCACCATCCGCGCCGCGGAAACCAGCGAGCAGAAGGCCCACGCGCCCTTCTTCTCCGGCCGCTACCGCCTGCCGATCCTGCTGGCTTTCCTGATCGCTTTTTTCAACCAGCTCTCGGGCATCAACTTCATCATCTACTATGCCCCACGGGTGTTTGAAGCCGCCGAACTCGGCAACAGCGCCGCCCTGCTCTCCTCTGCCGGCATCGGCCTGGTCAACCTGGTCTTCACCATGGCCGGCATGGCGCTGATCGACCGCCTGGGTCGCCGTACCCTGCTGTATATCGGCTCGGTGGGCTACCTGGTCTCGCTGGTGCTGATCTCGCGGGCCTTCTTCCTCGGCAACCTCGGCGGACTCGAAGTGCCTCTGCTGCTGGGGCTGTTCATCGCCGCTCACGCGATCAGCCAGGGGGCGATCATCTGGGTGTTCATCGCCGAGGTCTTCCCCAACCATGTGCGCGCCCGCGGCCAGTCCTTCGGCAGCTCCGTGCACTGGATCTGCGCGGCCCTGATCACCCTGGTGATGCCCTGGGTACTCGGCACCTTCAACGGCGGCCCGGTGTTTGCCTTCTTCGCGGTGATGATGGCGCTGCAGGTGCTGTTCGTGAAATTCCTGATGCCCGAAACCAAGGGCGTCTCACTGGAAGACCTGCAGCAGCGCCTGGTCCGCGAACCGAAACCGAAGGCGCAACCCGCCAGCGCCGGCTCACGCTGATCGCGAGCCCTGGTAGTCGGGCGCTGACCTAGGAGCCCTATAAAGCACGAAGGCCCGTCTCCTGAGAGGCGGGCCTTTGCGTGTGGCCGGCCGACGCGGTTGGCATTCGGGTCGGCCGAGACGTGATAAAGCCTCTTTGGTTACTCCTTGCTGAACACCAGTTTGCCGTCCTGGCTTGCGACCTTGATGGTGTCGCCCGGGGCGAACTTGCCGGCGAGCAGATCCTGCGCCAGCGGGTTCTCGATCCGGCTCTGGATCGCCCGCTTGAGCGGCCGGGCACCAAATACCGGGTCGAAGCCCACCACCGCCAGCTGGGCTAACGCATCGTCACTGACCTGGAGCGACAGCTCGTGCTCGGCGAGCCGCGCCCGCAGCCGGTCGAGCTGGATGCTGGCAATGGCCTGGATCTGCTCCTGACCGAGGGCGTGGAAGACCACTACCTCGTCGATGCGGTTGATCAGCTCGGGACGGAAGTGGTCGCTGACCACCGCCATCACCATGTCCTTCATGTGCTCGTAGTCCTTCTCGCTATCACCGCTGTCCTCGCCTCCCATGCGCTGGATGATGTCCGAGCCCATGTTGGAGGTCATCACGATCACGGTGTTGCGAAAGTCCACGGTGCGCCCCTGACCGTCGGTCAGGCGGCCATCCTCGAGCACCTGGAGCAGGATGTTGAAGACATCGGCGTGCGCTTTCTCGACCTCGTCGAGCAGCAGCACCGAGTAGGGCTTGCGACGCACCGCTTCGGTCAGATAGCCGCCCTCTTCATAGCCGACATAGCCTGGAGGCGCGCCGATCAGCCGGGCCACGGAGTGCTTCTCCATGAACTCGGACATGTCGATGCGCACCATGGCTTCCTCGGTATCGAAGAGGAAGTTGGCCAACGACTTGCACAGCTCGGTCTTGCCCACCCCGGTCGGCCCGAGGAACAGGAAGGAGCCGTTGGGACGGTTCGGGTCGGCGAGCCCGGCCCGGGAACGGCGCACCGCATTGGCCACCGCCGTGACCGCCTCGTCCTGACCGATCACCCGCTCGTGCAACGCCTCTTCCATGCGCAGCAGCTTGTCGCGCTCGCCCTCGAGCATCTTGGACACCGGAATACCGGTCCAGCGCGACACCACCTCGGCGACTTCCTCCTCGGTGACGTTGGAGCGCAGCAGCGTGTGGGTCGAGGTATCCGCGGTTTCGCTTTCTTCGATCTCGGCGATCTTGCGCTCGAGCTCGGGGATCACCCCGTACTGCAGCTTGGACATCGTTTCATAGTCGTTCTGACGCTTGGCGGCGTCGAGTTCGATGCGCGCCTTGTCGAGCTCGGCCTTGTGCTGGGCCGCGCCCTCGATGCTGGCCTTCTCGGACTTCCAGACCTCATCGAGATCGGCGTATTCCCGGGACAGCTCGTCGATCTGCGCCTCGATACTTTCCAGGCGCTTCTGGGAGGCATCGTCGGTCTCTTTCTTGAGCTGCTCGCGCTCCATCTTGAGCTGGATCAGACGCCGATCGAGGCGGTCCATTTCCTCGGGCTTGGAGTCGAGCTCCATGCGAATCCGCGAGGAGGCCTCGTCGATCAGGTCGATGGCCTTGTCAGGCAGCTGGCGGTCGGTGATATAGCGCGCCGACAGCTTGGCCGCGGCGATGATCGCGGAGTCGGTGATGTGGAGGCGATGGTGGACTTCGTAGCGCTCCTTGAGGCCACGCAGGATGGCGATGGTGTCCTCCTCGGAGGGCTCATCGACCAGCACTTTCTGGAAGCGCCGCTCCAGGGCTGCATCCTTCTCAATGTACTTGCGGTACTCATCCAGGGTAGTGGCCCCCACGCAGTGCAACTCGCCGCGGGCCAGCGCCGGCTTCAACATGTTGCCGGCGTCCATGGCGCCCTCGGCCTTGCCGGCGCCAACCATGGTGTGCAGCTCATCGATGAACAGGATCACCCGGCCCTCTTCCTGGGCCAGTTCGTTGAGCACCGCCTTGAGCCGCTCCTCGAATTCGCCACGGAACTTGGCCCCGGCCAGCAGCGAACCCATGTCCAGCGACAGCACGCGCTTGTCCTTGAGCCCTTCCGGCACCTCGCCGTCAATGATGCGGTTGGCCAGGCCTTCGACGATGGCGGTCTTGCCGACGCCGGGCTCGCCGATCAGCACCGGGTTGTTCTTGGTGCGACGCTGCAGCACCTGGATGGTGCGACGAATCTCGTCGTCGCGGCCGATCACCGGGTCGAGCTTGCCTTCGGCGGCCCGAGCGGTCAGGTCCAGGGTGTACTTGGCCAGCGCCTCGCGGCTTTCCTCGGCGTTGGGGTCGTCGACCTTCTGGCCGCCGCGCAGACTGTCGATGGCCGCGGCCACCGCCTTCTGAGTGAGGCCGGCCTGGGTCAGCACCTTGGTGACCGCATGATTCATGGCAAGCGCCGCCACTAGCACCAGCTCGCTTGCGATGAACTGATCGCCGCGCTTCTGGGCTTCCCGGTCGGCGAGGTTCATCAGCCGCACGAAGTCCCTGGACGGCTGCACCTCGCCATCGAACTGGCCGACCTCGGGAAGCCCATCCAGATAATTGGCAAGCGCACTGCGCAACGCCGAGGCATCGCCGCCGGCCTTGCCGACCAGCCCCTTGAGGCCGCCGTCGCGATCTTCGAGCAGCGCCATCAGCAGATGGCCGGGGTCGAGCTGATTGTGGCCACGACCCACCGCCAGGGATTGGGCATCGGCCACCGCGGTTTGCAATTTGCCAGTGAATTTATCGAATCGCATCGCATGTCCTCCATGAGAGCAGCGGCGCGATCGGACGCACCGCCTGCCTGTGTCGTGTATTGACAGTATCAATGGAGGTATGGTGGCCCGCTTTCAAGGCGCCAGCCTCAGGAAAGGCGCCCCGGCTTGATGCAGATCATGATTGGCAGGACGCCACCGGGACATGAAGCGCGAAGACGCGGTGAATCCCTCCCTGGACGCTCGGCTTTTTCATCTGACCGCCATGGAGGGCGGAAATGCCGGAATCGCATGGATGCATTTTCCGGCCCTGAAAAAGACGCTTCGCTTTTCCATGCCCGGGGCCGAGAGAGACACTTAGCGCAGCCAGATCGCGCTGGCCATGCGGCCGGTGACGCCGTCGTCACGGCGGTGGGAGTAGAAGCGCGGTTCGCAGGCGGTACAGAAGTGGCCGCCGCTGATGTGGGCGACGCCGAGCCGTTCGAGGCGCAGCCGCGCCAGCCGGTAGATGTCGGCCATGTAGTGACCGAGACGATAGGGGCTCGGCTCGAAGGCGCTCTTGGCCTCGGGCTGCACCGCCACGAAGGCATCGTGCACTTCGGGGCCTACCTCGAACTGCGCGTTGGAAATCGCCGGACCCAGCCAGGCCATCAGCTCGCCGGGCTCGGTCCCAAGCGCTGCCACCGTGGCCTCGAGCACGCCCCCGGCGAGACCGCGCCAGCCGGCATGGGCGATGCCCACTCGGGTACCGCGCTGATCGCAGAAGAACACCGGCAGGCAGTCGGCGGTCTGTACCACGCAGGCATGGCTGGCATCGAAGGCCACCGCAGCATCGGCTTGGGGCGCCCCCGCAGCATAGACCTGCTGCACGTTGGCGCCATGCACCTGGTCGAGCCACAGCAGTGGACGGTCGCTGCCGATCTCGGCCTGCAACAGCTCGCGACAGCGCGCCACCATCGCCGGGTCGTCACCGACATGCTCGGCGGTATTGAAGGCCGCGAACGGCCCGCTGCTGGGGCCGCTCTCACGGGTGGTGACCAGGGCCCGCACCGTGCTCGGAGCCGGCCAGTCGGGTAGCACCAGAGTGGGGTGCGGGTGCAGCGTCGCAGCGGGGTCCGTCATCACCGGATTCCTCAGCAAAGCAATGGCCTCATCGCATGGTTTCGTGATCGTCGCGCAGGTAGTCGAGCAGCATCAGCATATCGTCGGGCAGGGCGACGCGAAACTCGAGGCGCTGACCGCTTTCCGGGTGCACGAATGCCAACTTGCGGGCATGCAGGGCCTGACGTGGGAAGCCGCGCAGCAGATCCTTGAGATCATCGTCGGCCCCCGGCGGCAGCTTGAGACGCCCGCCATAGAGGCTATCGCCAATCAGCGGAAAGCGCTGGTGGGCCATGTGCACGCGGATCTGGTGGGTCCGGCCGGTCTCGAGTTTGCAGCGCACATGGGTGTGATTACGAAAACGCTCGGTGACCCGGTAATGGGTAACGGCCGGCTTGCCAGAAGCAGTGACCGCCTGGCGCTTGCGGTCCTTGGGGTGACGCCCGATCGGCGCCTCAATGCGCCCGCCGGAGGTCACGACCCCGGTGACCACGGCATCGTACTCCCGAGAGACGCTTCGCGCCTGTAGTTGCTCGACCAGATGAGTCTGGGCGGCAAGGGTCTTGGCCACCACCATCAAACCGGTGGTGTCCTTGTCGAGGCGGTGTACGATACCGGCACGCGGCACGCTAGCAAGCGCCGGGCAATGATGCAGCACGGCGTTGAGCAGGGTACCGTCGGGATTACCGGCAGCCGGATGCACCACCAGGCCGGCGGGCTTGTTGATCACCAGCACGGCGTCGTCTTCATGGACGATGTCCAGGTCGATGGCCTGGGGCTCGAAGCGCAGTTCGTCCTCGACCACGGCAGTCAGCAGGAGCTGCTCTCCGCCGTAGATCTTGTCCTTGGGCTTGGCACGGGCGCCGTCGAGGGTCAGGTCGCCGGATTTTATCCAGGCCTTGAGGCGTTCTCGAGAGAAGTCGGCGAAGATCTCGGCCGCCACCTGATCGAAGCGCTGACCGGCCATGGCCTCGGGAATGCGGGCGTCGCGATGTACGGTTTCTGACATGGGGGCTATGTGCCTTTGAGGTGGCACTGACGAGGCACCAAGGCTCGGCGCTTTGCGGCCTGCCCTGAGTGGTTTATCGTGAGTGCTTTATGATGAGCCGCTGAGTAATTCTACCACGGCCATTCGGGTTGTTTGAGACGAGGACCATGATGCGCGTTTTCCCCCGTGGCACACGGCTGGGCGCCTATGCCCTGACAGCCGCCCTGCTCGCCGGCTGCGCCGGCAACGACACCGTTCCCGATGAGCTCGCGGAAGCTGAGCTTTACCAGCAGGCGATGACGGCGCTGGAGGCGCAGAACTATACCAACGCCGTGAGCCGGCTCGAAGCCCTCGACGCCCGCTATCCCTTCGGCGACCACGCCGATCAGGCGCAGCTGGAGCTGATCTACGCCTACTACCAGACCGACAACTGGGAATCGGCGCGGGCGGCTGCCAGCCGTTTCATCCGCCTGCAGCCGGACCATCCCCAGGTCGACTACGCCTACTACATGCGCGGTCTGGCCGCCTATCAGGCGGGCCGCTTCAGCCTCGAAGGGCTCAAGCTGATCGACATCTCCAAGCGCGACCTGGGCGCGACCCGCGAGTCCTACAACGACTTTCGCGAGCTCATCGAGCGCTTCCCGGACAGCGAGTACGCCCCGGACGCCCAGCAGCGCCTGGTCTATCTGCGCAATGTGCTGGCCCGCCATGAGCTGCAGGTGGCCGACTTCTATCTGCGCAAGGGCGCCTATCTGGCAGCGGTCAAGCGTGGGCGCTGGGTGATCTCCCACTACCCGGAGGCGCCGGCCAATCACGACGCTCTTGCGGTCATGGTCGAAGGCTACCTGGGCCTTGGCATGACTGATCGTGCCCGCGAAGTGCTCGCGACGCTGATCGAGAATGCCCCGGATCACGAGCGCCTTGACGGCCGCACCTTCGATGCCAAATACGTCGACGCGACCCTGCGCCTGGACGGCTGATCTCGCCCTCGCCAGAGCGCACGAGAACGACACGAAAACGCCCCGCCGGCCAAGCCGACGGGGCGTTTTCCTTTTTGTTTCATCAGCGCAGCGTCAGGTGAGACCCGCTGCGCTATTCAACGACTGACTCGCTGCCTCATTCAGTGGCGGCCACCCATGACCCAGGCGACGCCCTATTCGCCGGGCTGCCAGCCGTTGACGATCGGGTAGCGACGGTCGCGACCGAAGCCCCTTGGTGTGACGCGCACGCCTACCGGCGCCTGACGGCGCTTGTACTCACAGCGATCGACCAGCTTGACCACCTGATAGACATCCTCGCGAGCGAAGCCGGCTTCGATGATCGCCTCGGCGCTCATGTCACCCTCGATGTAGCGAACCAGGATGGCGTCCAGGGTGTCGTATCCGGGCAGTGAATCGCTGTCCTGCTGATCCGGCGCCAGCTCTGCCGACGGCGGACGCTCGATGACCCGTTCGGGAATCGCCGGCTCCTGGTCGTTGCGCCAGCGCGCCAGACGGTAGACCCAGGTCTTGTAGACATCCTTCAGGGCGTTGTAGCCGCCGACCATGTCACCGTAGAGCGTGGCGTAACCCACCGCCATCTCGCTCTTGTTACCGGTGGTCAACACCATCAGGCCTTTCTTGTTGGAGATCGCCATCAGCAACACGCCACGACAGCGTGATTGCAGGTTCTCCTCGGTGGTGTCGCGCTCGGTGCCGGCGAAGCTCTCGGCCAGGGTGTCCATGAAGCTCTCGACCATCGGCGCGATGGGCATCACCTCATAGCCGACGCCCAGCAGCTTGGCCTGTTCGGCCGCATCCGCCCTGGAGATATCCGCGGTGTAGTGATACGGCATCATCACCGCATGCACCCGCTCGGGACCCAGGGCATCGACCGCAATGGAAAGCGTCAGCGCCGAGTCGATGCCCCCTGACAGACCGATCACCACCCCCTTGAAGCCGCTCTTGTTGACGTAGTCACGCACCCCGGTGACCAGCGCGAAATAGAGACTTTCCTCGGGCTCGGGCAGCGGCTCGCACTCGCCGGCCTGAGGCACCCAAGTTTCCTGCTCGCGCAGGAACTGCACCGGCATCAGCCCCACCTGCCAGTGGGGCGCCTGCACCTGCAGCTGGCCATTGGCATCGACGCAGGCCGAGCCGCCGTCAAACACCAGCTCGTCCTGGCCCCCCACCTGGTTTACATACACCAGCGGGCGTTTGGCCTCGGCGGCGCGCTCGCGCAGGAGCTCGAGACGCTCGGCGGGCTTGTCCTGGTGGTAGGGCGACGAATTGAGCGTAATCAGAATCTCCGCACCCGCCTCGCAGGCTAGGCGAACCGGCTCGGTCTTCCAAACATCCTCGCAGATCAGGATGCCGAGCTTGGCGCCCTTATGCTCGATCACCAGCGGCTCGGTGCCGGCACTGAAGTAGCGCTGCTCGTCGAACACCTGGTAGTTGGGCAGTGCCTGCTTGGCGTACTCGTCGAGCCACTCGCCGTTATACAAAAGGCCCGCCAGGTTGTAGGTGTGCCCTTCACGGCGACCGGGGTAACCGATGATCACCAGCACATCTTGGGCGACCTTGGCCGCCATGCGCGCGCGGGCCTCGCGCAGGCGCGTCTCCATGGAAGGGCGTAGCAGCAGGTCCTCCGGCGGATAGCCGGTCAGAAACAGTTCGGGGAATACCACGATATCCGCGCCGTGCTCGATGCGTGCCTCGCGCACCGCTTCGATGGCACGCTCGGCGTTGCCGGGAATATCGCCGACCAGGGGGTCGAATTGGGCCATCACCAGCGTCAGGTCTTGCATGGTCGGGGAAATCTCTCGAAACTCTCGGATAACCGTATTGTCCCGCATGGCCGCCCGAGTAGCAAAACACGAGACCTTATCAAGCGGCCCGACCAGGGAGTCACAAAAGGATGAACCTGTTGATCATTCGCCTGATCATTTTCGCCGTGCTGTTCTGGGCCGGCCTCAAGCTCTACCGCATGTACCGCGACTGGAAGCTGGAACGCGAGGAATGGGAGCGCAAGGAGGCTCGCCAGGAGGGCGGCCATATGGTGCGCTGCGTCTATTGCCAGGTGCACCTACCCGAGGATGAAGCCCTTCGCGAGCAGGGGGAATGGTTCTGCGGTACGCCCCATCGCGACAAGTATCTTGCCGAACAGCGCCCCTCCGACTGAAGGGGGCTTGCCCCGGCGCCAGGCTGTGTGGAGCGAAGCTGCCGCCCTTAACTGACGCCGGCGCCGCTCGCTATTTTTGCCACTCGCCAAGGCGGCCTTCCAGTCGATAGGGGCCCGGATCGATGATTGGTTCGCGGCCCAGTAACTCATCGACCAGCAGGCGCGTCGAGGCGGGTGCCAGCACCAGGCCGTTGCGGTAGTGACCGGCATTGACCCAGAGGTTCTCCACCCCCGGCACCGCGCCGATGAACGGAATGCCCTCCGGCGAGCCGGGACGCAGCCCGGCCCAGTGATGCTCCACCTCGCAGTCAGCAAGCGCCGGCACGATCCTGGTGGCACTCTGCCAAAGCGACTCTCGTGCCTCGCCGCTGAGCGCCTTGTCAAAGCCCGCTTCTTCGAGCGTCGAGCCCGCCAGCACGCGACCATCGCCACGGGGAATCACATAGCGCCCGTCCATCAGCACCACCCGCTGCACGAGCCCTGGCGGCGCCTTGAAGAGGATCATCTGCCCCTTCACCGGGCGCACCGGCAGCACGACCTCGACGCTCTCCAACAGCTGCGCCGCCCAGGCCCCGCCGCAGACGATCACACGATCCGCAGTGACCCTGCCCGCTCGCGTCTGGACACCGATCACCGCACCACCTGCATCACGTTCAAGACCGACCACCGATTCGTGCTCACGCAGCGTCACCGCCGGCATCGCCGCCAGTCGCGCGCGCAGCGCCTGGCCCAGGCGCGGGTTGCGAATGCTGCCAAGGGTCGGCATCCATAGCGCCTGCTCACAGCCGGGGGCAGCGGCGGGCTCCTTGGTATAGATCACCTCCGGGCCCACCCGCTCCAGCGGCTTACCGACCTCACGCGCCCATTCGAGGGCACGCGCCTCGTCTTCGACGCGCAGGTACAAGAGCCCCTTCTGGCGATATTCCGGGTCGATGCCGGTTTCCTCCAGGAGCCGCAGGCTTAGCTCGGGGTAGAAGCCCTCGGACCAGCGCGACAGCCGCGACACCGGTGTGCCATAGCGCCACGGGTAAAGTGGCGAGACGATGCCACCGCCCGCCCAGGACGCCTCGCGGCCACACTCGCCGCGCTCGATCAGGGTCACCGACTGGCCCGCGTCGGCCAGCTGCAATGCCGTCATCATGCCGATGACGCCACCACCGATAATCAGGAAATCGCTCACAATAGAATACGCTCTGGCTTACGACAGTTTTGGCTAGAGTAATGGAATACCCGAGGGGGTAAAGGACGAACGGGGAACGAACGAAAGAGAACAGCCCGAGGACAGGATGCCCCGGCACATCGAACACTCCAGGGAAGGAGAGAAGCATGCGCACGAGAGAGGATGCTCAACGGTATCATCGCAGGGCTGGCTTCACTCTGATCGAACTGCTGGTGACGCTTACAGTAGTAGTGATCATGGCCACCGTCGCTGTGCCGAGCTATCAGGCTTTCAGCGCGCGGAATGAAGTGGCTGCCGAGGTCATGCGAATCAAGACCGCGCTGGCGATGGCCCGCAATACCGCGATTACTAGGCGGGCGACGATATCCGTGTGTGCAAGCCCAGGGCCACCTTATGATACTTGTGCCTTCGATAATTGGAGCCATGACTGGGTGATCATTGAAGGCAGAGCCACCAGTGGAAACTTGAGCGGCGATACCATACTACGAGTCATGGAATCTTCAGGTGATGTGGATGTCGCTTTCAGCCGGAGTGATCGGCCGGTTCGCTACGACAACATGGGACGTACCAGTGGGCATAACGGCACCTTCGAGATCTGCGGCACCTTTGAAGAAGGCGCAAGTATCGTTGTCAGCAATTACGGAAGAACACGAGCGACTATTGAAAGCCCTCGATGCGACTGATGACAGAAGAAAATACTAATACCACTCCTCCATCTCCTTCTCTCCTGAGGCTCCACCACCATTAAAACCAAGAAGGTCTTCCACTGTTATTCCAAAAGGAGATATAGACTTCGTGACGGCATCCTCATCGAACCAAACAGTCCCCTTATTACCCCCTCCGTTAAACTTAGCCCTCGTCGCCATTCCCGTCACCCACTCATCGGAGTCGGCATCCACATTGAGGACCACAAGCATTCCAGACAGGTCCGCATTACCACCAATACGTACTTCCCCATTCAGAATGACATGCAACCCTTCAAGGCTAGTGTTTCCTGTCACATCTAGGCCATTTTCATAGAAATAGATATCAGGGTAATCCGTTTCGGCACTCCCTCCTGCCGCCACATAGGTTTCATACATACTCTGGAGAATATCAACCAAGCCAACAAAAGAAAAATCCTGGCCAACCAGAGTTTCTTCCCCTTCTTCTAGCGAAAGCCCCGTCTTATTATTCCCATTAATACCACCCATGATATCTTGCGCACTAAGCCCACCATCAGCCTCATAGAGAGAGAGCGCATAAACCTTTTCCGATGCCCCACCTACATCAATATAACCACCAGACATCTTGCTGTTTTTAGAGTTCGGCCATTGTACATCTGCGTCAGCCGCGATCCCTCCAGGAAAGACTGTAGTAGAAGGCACCCCAAAGCCAGAAACGTCAACCTTCACGAAAACAGGTTGACTCTCGGCGACTGTCTTGCCACCAGCCTGCACACTTCCCATGGCCACGATATACTGGATACCTCCATCGACAATATACCGGTAATGACAGGCGACCTGGCTGGCACAGTTATCACCACTATCACTCGCGTCTCCAAAATTACTATCATCGACAAAGTCTCCCCAGCTCATACCCTCGATATCTGAGTGGGACTTGGAAACAAAGCTCGAATCACCATCAAGCTCTTGCCAGCCTGCCGATGCCGCCTTCTCGGCCCCCATCTGCGCCTGGGCAGCTGCCTTGTAGTTTCCCGCCAGCCGCTCGTCGATCATGGAAGACTGCATGCTTACCAGCCCAAGCATTAGAGAAGCCGTCAGCATTGAAAGGACAACTATTAAGGCTGCGCCTCTTTGTTTAGGCATATCTTTCACCATGAAATGGTTCACTTACATTTCCCTGGAGGCCAACAACCATCTTTACCGTTGTTGCCATTACCGCCATTACCGCCATTACCGCCGTTGCCACCGTTGCCGCTGTTGCCGCTGTTGCCGCTGTTGCCGCTGTTGCCGCTGTTGCCGCTGTTGCCGCTGTTGCCGCTGTTGCCGCTGTTGCCGCTGTTGCCGCTGTCATTATCCTCACCGGCTCCGCCACCACTAACAGCAGCCGTCCGATTCATGGCATAAAACTCGAACGCTGATGCCTCACCTTGCAAAGTCAAGGTAACTCGATGCAAGCCGTCAACACTGCCCGCATCTGGCGTGACACTTAACTTCCCACTGCACCCACTCTTATCCGACAGGCCATCAACAATGGGCTGATCATCGACTGTGTCAAAAAGTGTGCAGCTCTCTCCATCTTCGGCATTTCTAAGCTCATAGCGGTCAGGATCGAACTCCCCTCGGCGTATCTCACGAACCAAAACATCCGACACAAATGTCAGCGCGGCCTGCTTGTCACCCAGCGTTTCCACCTGCCGAAAGCTCTGAAAGCCGTTCAGAAACAGCTGGCCAGCGCCAAGAATAATCACCAGACCGATGACCATGGAGACCATCAGTTCAACCAAACTGAAACCCTTCTGACGACAGGTATTTACCTTATCCATCATGTTGTGCCTGGCAGACGAAAAGTATAACTAAATGTCTCGGCCCCACCACCGAAACGCCCTTCATCCCATGTCAAGTCTACTGTAAACGTACAACTACCTTCGTCCGAATACGTAAGTGGTTGTAAATTTGGGAGAACCAATTCCCAGTTGGATTGCCATTCTTCATGATTCACAGAATTTGGATCGGGACAGGCGGGAAATGATGACTTTAGCTTCCCCCACAGTCGCTCTTGAGCATCCTGCGCCGCAAGCGATGCCACCGAGCGTTGATAGCCGGCATGGGCACTTTGCAATGCCTTTAACTGCATGCCAGCCACGCCGAGAAGGCCAATGGATAACACCAGTAGCGCCACCAGCGCTTCGACCAGAGTAAACCCTTCAGACTTACGAAAGCAGCCTAATGTTTTTAGCGACAATTAAGCGCCCCCCTCGTCGGTTTCATCCACAGGTATCTCATCCAACCGGGCAATACGCCCATAGCGGCTGATCTCGATGCCGTAGTAACGGGGTTTTCCCTGGCCGTTCAAAGAGATGCGGCATGGATCGGGATAGCAATCACCACCGTCAATACGACCGAGTGAAGTAAAGGTAAGGGTGGAGGGCCCCTCAAGCTCCAAGTCGATTTTTCCGCCACCTGAAGCCTGGCGAATCACGGCACCGGAGTCATCCTGCACCTGCCATTGCCATCCCGTGTTATCAGAAGTGTCGCCTAGCTCTGTGATCACATAGCTGACGGTTTCACGTCGCTTGATCGCTTCGCTTCGCGCCAGGTTCAGGCCAATTAGCACGCTATTGAATTCGGTCGCGAAGCGCTGGCGATTGATCATGTCCACGAAGTTGGGCACCGCGACGGTCGCCAGAATGATGGCCACCGCCATGGTTACCAGCAGTTCGATCAGGGTAAAACCTCGCTGCCCCATGAATCAGCTCCCAGAACCACCCGATTCGGGACAGTCCTCTGTCACCTCACCGGTCTGGTCAATCGCTAAGCACTGCTCCTCAACATTAGCGCCCGCGTTTGCAGTAGCAGCTAGTGAATACGAGGAGGCACCGCTAGAAGAGAAATCAAAGCTATATGTATCGGTAGCATCCAGGGCGGGGTCACAATCAGTGTAACTGTAGCTTTCGGTATAACAGCGCTCGATAGCCGAGGCTCCCTCCATCAACGTGGCCCTTGCCTCGGCAGTGTTCGCGCGAGCCACATACTGGGTGTAACTCGGATACGCAATGGAGGCGAGGATGGCAATCACCGCCACGGTGATCATCAGCTCGATCAGCGTAAAGCCCGACTGTGTTTTCATCTTTGCCAATCGCGTCACCCGCATACCCACCCTACCAAAACGTCATGTGCCTCATCCCAGTATGTCTCAGTATGGCCTGCAACGTCACACGTAAGCACGATACTGGGCACAAAAAACCGGGCCTGAGCCCGGTTCCTGTTGACCTCGGTCCGCCTGGCGCCCCAGGCGGTCCCGCTAACCGCTGGCGATCACCTGCTCGCGCAGTTCCTTGGGCATCGAGAAGGTGACGGTCTCCTCGCGACCGGCGAGCTCTTGCGGGGCCTCGGCGCCCAGCGCCTGAAGGCGCTCAATCACGCCATTGACCAGCACCTCGGGGGCGCTGGCACCGGCGGTGATGCCAATCTGCTCGACGCCTTCGAGCCAGCCGGCCTCGATCTGCTCGGCGTCGTCGATCAGGTAGGCAGGTGTGCCGACCCGCTCGGAGAGTTCGCGCAGGCGGTTGGAGTTGGAGCTGTTGGGGCTACCTACCACCAGCACCAACTGACTGCCGGCGGCGAGTTCGCGCACGGCGTCCTGGCGATTCTGGGTGGCGTAGCAGATGTCATCCTTGCGCGGGCCCTGGATCTCGGGGAACTTGGCGCGCAGCGCATCGATCACCCGGGCGGTATCGTCCATCGACAGTGTGGTCTGGGTGACGAAGGCCAGGCGGCTCGGGTCCTTGACCTCGAGTGCCGCCACATCGGCCTCGTTCTCTACCAAATAGATGGCGCCGCCATGACGGGTGTCGTAGCGGCCCATGGTGCCTTCCACCTCGGGGTGACCGTGGTGACCGATCAGGATGCACTCCTCTCCGCGACGCGCGTAGCGCAGCACTTCCATGTGCACCTTGGTGACCAGCGGACAGGTAGCGTCGAAGACCCTCAGGCCCCGGCGTTCGGCCTCTTCCTGAACCGCGCGGGAGACGCCGTGGGCAGAGAAGATCACGATCACGTCGTCGGGTACCTCGTGGAGCTCCTCGACGAAGATCGCCCCGCGTTCGCGCAGGGTGTCGACCACGAAGCGGTTGTGAACCACCTCGTGGCGCACGTAGATGGGCGCGCCGAAGACATCGAGGGCGCGATTGACGATCTCGATGGCTCGATCAACGCCGGCACAGAAACCGCGCGGGTTGGCCAACTGGATATGCATGCTTGCCTAGCCTTGATGCCCGCGGGCATCGCTTGCGGGAAGAAGCGACCCGGGCAGCGCCCGGGCGATGCGTTCAGTGAGTGGTCGCGGGGGCGACCTTGATCACTTCGACCTCGAAGGTCAGGGTACGCCCGGCCAGCGGGTGGTTGAAGTCCACCGTCACCTGCTCGCCATCGATCTCGGCGATCACGCCAGGCAGCTCACCGCCAGCGGCATCGGCGAAGGACATCACCATGCCCACCTCCGGCACTTCGCCCTCGAAGTCGTCACGCTTCATCAGCTGCAGGTTCTGCGGATTGTGCTGACCGAAAGCATGCTCCGGAGTGATCTCGTAACTGCCGGTGGCGCCATCGGTGAGGCCGGACAGCGGGGCCTCGAAGCCCGGTGGCAGGTTGCCGTCGCCGACCTGAAAGGTCGCCGGGGCCTTGTCGCGGGTGGAATCCACCACCGTGCCATCCTCGAGCTTGAGGGTGAAGTGAAGGGTCACTTCCATCCCCTCGTCGATGCGATATTCGCTCATCTAGTTGGCTCCGTCAGGAACTGGCTCGCCCGCGGCGGGCGTCGCGCAGGGATTCGATGATCAGGCCGATGGCGCCCAGGGTAATGGCGACATCGGCCAGGTTGAAGGCCGGGAAGTACGTCTGGCCCCAGTGGAACGACAGGAAGTCGACCACGTAGCCATGCACCAGCCGGTCATAGAGATTGCCCAGGGCCCCGCCGATGATCAGCGCCAGCGCCACGGCCAGCAGGGTCTCGCCGGCGCGCAGCCGACGCATCCACACGGTGAGACCGACACTGGCGCCGATGGCAATGATGGCGAACAGCCAACGCTGCCATCCGGCGTGCTCGGCAAGGAAACTGAAGGCGGCACCGGTGTTATGCAAGAGCGTCAGGTTGAAGACCGGCAGCACCTCCACCGGACTGGCGTAGGCCAACATGGCCGAGGCCAGCACCTTGCTGCCAAGGTCGGCGACGATCACGGCAAGCGACAGCCATAGCCAGCGCAGCGGCCGCGTCATCGGCGGCGCGCTGTGCTGGTCGGCCTGCGCAGCCGCTGATGGCTCTTGATCAGGCATAGTGACGTGTCTCGCCGGGTCCGTCAGGCAGGTTGGTGATGCAGCGCCCGCAAAGGTCCGGGTGCTCGGGGTGGCTACCCACGTCTTCGCGATGGTGCCAGCAGCGCTCGCACTTGGTGTTGGCGCTTTCCACGACGCTGACCTTGAGGCCCTCGAGCTCGGTGGCCTCAGCAGCGCCGCCTTCCGCCAACGGTGCCAGGCGCACGTCGCTGGTCAGCAGCACGAAGCGCAGCTCATCGCCGAGCTTGGCAAGGGTCGCCTCGAGGGCATCATCGACGTAGAGCGTCACCTCGGCGGCCAGGCCGTTCTTGATCTGCTTGGCGTTGCGGGCGTCTTCCAGGCACTTGTTGACTGCCTGCTTGACCTCGAGCACCCGGGACCAGAACTCGCGACCCAGCGGCGCGTCCGCGGCAAGCGTGGAGAGCCCCTCGAAATAGGTCTCGAGCAGCACGCTCTCGGAACGCTTGCCGGGAATGTTCTCGTAGATTTCCTCGGCGGTGAACGACAGGATCGGCGCGACCCAACGCGCCAGTGCCTCGACCACCCGATAGAGCGCCGTCTGGGCACTGCGCCGAGCCAGCGAATCGCGCTGGGTGGTGTACTGGCGATCCTTGATCACGTCCAGGTAGAAGCCACCGAGTTCCAGCGAGCAGAAGGAATGCACCTGCTGATAGACATCGAGGAAGCGATACTCTTCATAGGCGGTCTCGATGCGCGCCTGCAGCTGGGCGGCTCGGTCGACCACCCACTGGTCCAGCGCCAGCATGTCCTCGAAGGCCACGGCGTCACGCTGGGGCTCGAAGCCGTTGAGGTTGGCGAGCAGGAAGCGCGAGGTGTTGCGAATACGACGGTAGACGTCGGCGGTGCGCTTCAAGATCTCGTCGGAGACCGCCATCTCGCCGGAATAGTCGGTGGAGGCCACCCACAGGCGCAGGATGTCGGCGCCGAGCTTGTCCATGACTTCCTGGGGCGCGACGACGTTGCCCATCGACTTGGACATCTTGCGGCCTTGGGCATCGACGGTGAAGCCGTGGGTCAGCAGGCCTCGATACGGCGGGTGGCCGTCGATGGCGCAGCCGGTCAGTAACGAGGAATGGAACCAGCCGCGGTGCTGATCCGAGCCCTCGAGGTACAGATCCGCCCGCGGGCCTTCGGCGTGGCCGAGCGGATGGGAGTGGCGCAACACGTGCCAGTGGGTGGTGCCGGAATCGAACCACACGTCCAGGGTGTCGGTGACCTTCTCGTAGTCGGCCGCCTCATCGCCGAGCAACTCGGCGGGCGTCAGGCGGAACCAGGCATCGATGCCCTCGACCTCGACGCGCTTGGCGACGTCTTCCATCAGCTCGACGGTGCGCGGGTGCAGCTCGCCGGTCTGCTTGTGCAGGAAGAACGGGATCGGCACGCCCCAGTTGCGCTGGCGGGAGATGCACCAGTCCGGGCGGTTGGCGATCATCGAGTGCAGGCGCGCCTTGCCCCAGGCCGGCACGAACTGCGTCTGCTCGATGCCGTCGAGCGCCGCTTCGCGCAGGGTACGGCCGTCGCGGGCGGTGACGTCCATGCCGACGAACCACTGCGCCGTGGCGCGGTAGATGATCGGCGTCTTGTGGCGCCAGCAGTGCATGTAGCTGTGGGTGATGGTCTTGTGAGCCATCAGTGCACCGGCCTCATCCAAGGCCGCGACGATCTTCGGGTTGGCCTTCCAGATCATCATGCCGCCGAACATCGGCAGGTCATCGACGTAGACGCCATCGCCCTGCACCGGGCTGATGAAGTCATCGAATTCCAGGCCATAGGCGCGGCAGGTATTGAAGTCGTCCACGCCATGAGTCGGCGAGGAGTGCACGATGCCGGTGCTGCCCTCGTCACAGGTGACGTAGTCGGCCAGATGAACCGTCGAGGCACGGGCGTAGAGCGGGTGACGGAACTCGATCAGGTCGAGGGCCTCGCCGCGGGTAGTGGCGACGACCTCGCCTTCCAGGCCGAAGCGCGCGAGGCAGCTCTCGACCAGGTCCTCGGCCAGCAGCAGCAGGCGATCGCCCACGTCGACCAGGGCGTAGTTGAACTCCGGATGGACGTTGAGTGCCTGGTTGGCGGGGATAGTCCAGGGCGTGGTGGTCCAGATCACTACCGCGGCGGGCTTGGAAAGCTCGGCGAGGCCAAAGGCCGCGGCCAGCTTGGCGTCATTGCCGCTCGGGAAGGCCACGTCGATGGCTTCGGACTTCTTGTCGGCGTACTCCACCTCGGCTTCGGCCAGCGCCGAGCCGCAGTCGAAGCACCAGTTGACCGGTTTCAGGCCCTTGAAGACATAGCCGCCCTTGACCATCTCGGCCAGCGCGCGGATCTCGCCGGCCTCGTTGACGAAGTCCATGGTGCGGTAGGGGTTGTCCCAGTCGCCGATCACGCCCAAGCGCACGAAGTCCTGAAGCTGGCCCAGGATCTGCTCGCCGGCATACTCGCGGCAAAGCTCGCGGGCCCGCTGCGGCTCCAGACGCTTGCCATGAGTGGTCTCGACCTTGTGTTCGATAGGCAGGCCATGACAGTCCCAGCCGGGCACATAGGGCGCATCGTAGCCGGCAAGGCTCTTCGACTTGACGATGATGTCCTTGAGGATCTTGTTGACGGCATGGCCGATGTGAATGCTGCCATTGGCATAGGGAGGGCCATCGTGAAGCACGAAGCTCTCACGGCCCTTGCGCGCCTCGCGCAGGCGCTGGTAGAGATCCATTTCCTGCCAGCGAGCTACCCGGGCGGGCTCTCGCTTGGGCAGCATCCCGCGCATCGGGAAGTCGGTCTCGGGCAGATTCAGTGTGTGCTTGTAATCGCTCATAGCCTTGGGGTCAGCCGTCATCTTGGTCGGTAGGGGCCGGGCCCACCGAGGAGTCAGAAGTCGCGGCTTCGCGCGCCATCGGCGCCGATGCCAGAGGAAGTCCGGTAGAACGTGCAATTGAGGAGGCAGCGGAAGGTGCCGCGTCATCAGCGGGGCCAGCAACGTCCTGTCGCGCCTCGCTTTCATGCGTTGTCGCTGCTGTCGTCGCTATCGAGCCATGGCGTGCGAAATAATGCCGCGCCTGGGCCTGGTCGACGGTGATCTGCTGCTTAAGGGCCTCCAGCCCATCGAAGGTGATCTCGCCACGCAGCCGGGCGCAAGGGTAGACCCGCAGCCGCTGGCCGTAGAGATCCTCGTTCACATCGAACAGATGCACTTCAAGCACCGGTCGAGTGCTGCCCACCGTGGGTCGCCAGCCGATGTTGGCCACCCCGGGCAGGCGGCGACCATCGGTCAGTTCAGTGACCACCGCATAGACGCCGCGCAGTGCCAAGGGCTGAGGCAGCAGCGGCACGTTGGCGGTGGGCACTCCAATGGTGCGGCCAAGCTGCTGGTCGACGATCACGCGCCCGGCGAGCCGATAGGGCCGCCCCAGCATGCGCGCCGCCTGGGCGAAGTTACCGCTCGCCAGCAGGGTGCGCACCCGGGTGCTTGAAACGCGCTCGTCATCGAGCAGGAAGGTGCGCGTGTGCTCGACGCCAAAGCCGTACTCCTCGCCCACCCTGGCCAGCAGCGAGAAGTCTCCGTCCCGCTCGCGGCCGAAGCGGAAGTCATCGCCGACCACCAGATGGCGCACGCCCAGGCCCGCGACCAGAACACGTTCGATGAACTGTCGCGCGGTCAAGCTGCGCAGCGCATCATTGAACGGCAGGCACAGCACCTGATCGGCGCCGCACTCGGCAAGCAACCGGGCCTTGTCGCGCAACCGGGTAAGCCGCGGCGGTGCCTGATCGCCTGCGAAGAACTCCCGCGGCTGAGGCTCGAAGACCACCACCGTGACCGGCAGCCCCAGCTTGGCGGCGCGCTCGCGCAACTGATCGAGGATCGCCTGGTGGCCACGATGGACCCCATCGAAGTTGCCGATGGTGGCCACGCAGCCTTGCGGTGCCCTGGGCAGATTGTGTAGTCCTCGAATCACTCGCATGCGTGTCTCGCGCGCCAAGTAAAGGGATCGATTATAACGGCCCGACCGTCCAGCGCCTATCCATGGCGACGGGCGCCGGATCGCTATCCGTTAAGCCGCTATCCATTTAACCGCTGGCCGTTCAGACGCCAGCCATTCAGACACTAGTCGTTCAAACGCTAGCCATTCAGACGAAAGTGCCGCAGGCGAACACCCAGTGCCGCCAGCCAGGCGAAATAGGCCAGGGCCCCGCCGGTCACCAAAGCGGCCAGAGTAGCGACGCGCGGCCAAAGCCCCCAGCCGAGCCACACCTGCCAGTTCGGCGCCAGCAGATAGAGCCCCAGCCCCATCACCACACAGCCGCCGCCCAGCTGCAGGGCGAAGCGCCCCCAGCCGGGCTGGAACACCAGCACGCCCTCGCGGCGCAGCCCGCGAGCCAGCAGGCCGGCATTGAGGAAAGCCGAGAGTGCCGTGGCCAGCGCCAGACCGGCATGTGCCAGCGGCCAGATCAGCAGCAGGTTGAAGACCATGTTGGCCACCATGGCAATGATGCCGATCTTGACCGGCGTCTTGGTGTCCTGGCGGGCAAAAAAGCCCGGTGCCAATACCTTGATCAGCATGAAGGCCACCAGACCCAACGCATAGGCCCTCAGGCTCATGGCCGCCATGGCGATGTCGTGATCGGTCATGGCGCCATAGTGAAACAGGGTAATCAACAGCGGTTCGGCCAGCACGCCAAGCGCCAGCGCTGCGGGCAGGCCCAGCAGTAGCACCGCACGCAGCGCCCAGTCGAGCATCTTCGCGAAGTGCTCGTTGGACTGCTCGGCGTGGCGCTTGGAGAGTGCCGGCAGAATCACCGTACCGATGGCGATCCCGAACACGCCAAGCGGCAGCTCGACCAGACGGTCGGAGTAATACAGCCAGGACACGCTGCCGGCGGCCAGCAAGGATGCCAGCACCGTGTCCAGCAGCAGATTGATCTGGGACACAGATACCCCGAACAGCGCCGGCGCCATCAAACGCAGCACACGCCGCACGCCCTCGTGGGCAAACGACGGCCAAGGCTTGGGTAAAAGCCCCAACCGTGCAAGGAACGGCGCCTGAAAGGCGAGCTGGGCGACACCGGCAATCAGCACCCCCCAGGCCAGCGCCATGGCCGGATCTTCCATCAGCGGCGTGAGCAACAGCGCCGCACCGATCAACGACAGGTTGAGCAGCACCGGCGTGAAGGCTGGCACCGCGAAGCGGTTCCAGGTATTGAGCACGCTGCCGGAAAAGGCCGTCAGCGAAATCAACAGCAGATAAGGAAAGGTCAGCCGCAGCATGTCGGCGGTCATCGCCAGCTTTTCCGGGTCGCGGCCGAAGCCTGGTGCAAACACCCACACCAGCCAGGGCGCCGCGAGCATCGCTACCGCCGTGATCAGCGCCAGCACCACGGTCAGGCTGCCGGCCACTGCATCGAGCAGCTCGCGGACCTCCTCGCGGGTACGGCGAGTCGCGTACTCGGAGAGCACCGGCACGAAGGCCTGATTGAAGGCGCCCTCAGCGAACAGTCGACGCAGGAAGTTGGGAATCTTGAAGGCCACGAAGAAGGCATCGGCACCGCTGCCAGCCCCCAGCAGGGCGGCGATAACCACATCGCGCACCAGCCCCAGCACTCGCGAAAGCATGGTCATGACGCTGACCACCAGCCCCGAGCGCAGCAGGCCGGCGCGAGCGACGGGCTGAGCCGCCGAGGATGTCGTGGGGTCTTGCTGAGCCACGCGCGATCGCCCCTTCTTTGTTCGACTAGAACCTAGGATTCAACTAAAAACCAGGATTCAACTAAAAGCGAGATGCCAGCCATAACACCATGTTCTAACGACAAAATGCTTCGGCGACAAAATGTTTCGGCCATAAAAAAACCGGCCGAAGCCGGTTTTTCCCTGAGGGCTAAGCGCTTGGCGCGCGAGGCGCGCCGGCCATGTCCCTAGGTCAGCGTCCGGCTTACGCAGCCAGCGCCTTAATTCGCTTGTTCAGGCGGCTCTTGATGCGAGCGGCCTTTTTCTTGGACAGCGCGTCCTTGTCAGCGATGCGGTCGATGACCGGCTGAGCTGTCTTGAACTCTGCCATGGCCTGGCTGTGGTCGCCGCCCTGGATCGCCTTGATGACGCGCTTGATGTAGGTACGCACCATGGAACGCTGACCGGCTTTAAGGACGCGACGAGCTTCTGACTGACGAGCGCGCTTACGAGCTTGTTTAGTGTTTGCCACCGTTATCTCCTTGGAGAATCATTACCGGTTTTGCCGGCAACGCTTTATAAATGTTTGACCTTGCTGGGAAAACCACAAGGCTCCCAACCGGTTTGGCCGTAAAAGTAAACGGGCCGTGTCTGAGAGGATGGCATAGTCTATCACGCGATCCTTGCCCTTGCTACAGCCCGCGCGGCCTCTGGGCCGAGCGCCTTATCTCACCACCCGGGATCACATCACCGCTCTTCGCCATATCGCCATCCGACCTTATATCACCACCAGGTTGTCGCGATGGATCAGCTCGGGGGCTTCCATGTAGCCGAGCAGGCTCTCGATCTGGTGGCTTGGCTTGCCAAGAATGCGCACGGCATCCTCGGCGCCATAGTTGATCAATCCCTTGGCGATGCGCTGACCCTGCTCATCGACGCACTCCACCATATCACCACGCACGAAGTCGCCGCTGAGCGCCTTGACCCCGACCGGCAGCAGGCTCGACCCCCGCTCGCGCAGCACCGTCACTGCTCCGGCATCCAGCGTCAGGCGGCCACGCACCTGCAGCTGACCGGCCAGCCAGCGCTTGCGGGCAGCAATCGGCGCCTGCTCCGGGCGCAGCAGCGTGCCCAACCGCTCGCCTTCGATCAGGCGTGTCAGCACCTCGGGCTGGCGACCGCTGGCGATGGCGGTGACCGCCCCGGAACGAGCCGCCAGGCGCGCCGCCCGCACTTTGGTTGCCATGCCGCCGCGCCCTAGCACACCGCCGCCGCCAGCCATCGCCGTCAGCCGCGCATCATCGGCGCGGGCCTCGGGGATCAGGCTCGCCTGGGGGTTATGGCGCGGATCAGCGTCGAAAAGTCCTTCCTGATCGGTGAGGATGATCAGCGCATCGGCTTCGAGCAGGTTGGCGACCAGCGCCCCCAGGGTGTCGTTATCGCCGAAGCGGATCTCATCGGTGACCACGGTATCGTTCTCGTTGACCACCGGCACCACCCGCAGCTCCACCAGCGTCCGCAGTGCCGAGCGGGCGTTCAGGTAGCGCTTGCGGTTGGAGAGATCGTCGTGGGTGAGCAGGATCTGCGCGGTCAGCACACCATGCCGGTCGAAGTGGCCTTCATAGCACTCGGTGAGCACGTTCTGCCCCACCGCGGCAGCGGCCTGCAGCGCATGCACGGCGCTGGGCCGTGCCTGCCAACCCAGACGCACCATGCCGGCGGCCACGGCGCCGGAAGACACCAGCACCACTTCGATTCCGCGGCGGTGCAGCTCGGCGATCTGATCGACCCAGCCGCCGATCGCCGCCTCGTCGAGGCCGCGACCGTCGTTGGTCAACAGGGCGCTGCCGATCTTCACCACCACTCGCCGCGCACCGGCCAGGGCATCCCGCCCCGGCGCCTGCTCACTGCCCGTCATTCCCTGCTCTCCCAGTCCGACACGGTCCGACCCAATATTGCCCGATGCGTCAGCGGCCAACCGCCATCACACGACCTGACATCGCACAATCAGGGCGCGTACTCGACCTCGACATCGTAATCATCGTCGTCGAAATCGTCATCATCGTCGTCACCGAAGGTTTTGCGCTTGCGGCCCAGCCGCGCCTCGGTGCGCGCTACTGACTCGCGCTCCATGCGCTCACGCATCTCGCGCTCGTGCTCAGCGACGGCCTCGTCCTCATTCTCGAGACGACGCTGCTCGGTCAGCCAGCGATAAACTGACTGCACCAGCGAATCACAGCCCTCGCCGGAGATTGCCGAGATACGGAATACCGGCCCCTGCCAGCCGAGGCGTTCGACGATTTTGTCGGCCACCGCCTGCCGGTCGTCTTCGGGCAGCAGGTCGAGCTTATTGAGCACAAGCCAGCGCGGCCGCTCGGACAGCGCCTGAGAAAAGGTCTCGAGCTCGTGCACGATCGCTTCGGCGGATTCCACCGGGTCGGTCTCATCAAACGGCGCCACATCGACGACGTGCAGCAGCAGGCGGGTCCGGGTCAAGTGCTTGAGAAAGCGCAGTCCGAGGCCGGCGCCGTCGGACGCGCCTTCGATCAACCCCGGCACGTCGGCCATCACGAAGTGCTGATGCTGACCGAGCTTCACCACCCCAAGGTTCGGCACCAGGGTGGTGAACGGATAGTTGGCGACCTTGGGCTTGGCCGCCGAGACCGCACGAATCAGGGTCGACTTGCCGGCATTGGGCATGCCCAGCAGGCCGACATCCGCCATCACCTTCATCTCGAAGCGCAGGTTGCGGCGCTCGCCTTCGGTGCCCGGCGTGGTACGGCGGGGCGCACGGTTGGTCGAGGACTTGAAATGGATGTTACCCAGCCCCCGGCGGCCGCCTTGGGCGACCAGCACCACCTGACCGATCTCGGTGACGTCGGCGATCACCTCGAGGGTATCCTCGTCGATCACCGTGGTCCCTACCGGCACCTTGACGTGCAGGTCCTCGCCGGCGCGGCCGCTCATCTGCCGGCCCTGACCGGGCCGCCCGTTCGGAGCCTTGTAGAAGCGCTGGTACTTGAAGTCGATCAGGGTATTAAGGGCGTCGTCACCGATCAGGTAGACGCAACCGCCATGGCCGCCATCGCCGCCATCCGGGCCACCCTTGGGCACGTACTTCTCGCGCCGGAAGCTCAGGCAGCCGTTGCCGCCGTTGCCGGCTTCAACGATGACCGAGGCTTCGTCGAGGAACTGCATCTCTCACTCTCCTGACGGGATATTACCGTCATGATACGAAAAGGCCCCGCCGGGGCGGGGCCTTTTTCACTGCAGGTTCGCGGCGTCTCAGGCAGAGACGACAGTCACGAACTTGCGGCTTTTCGGACCCTTGGTCTCGAACTTGATCACGCCTTCTTCCAGAGCGAAGAGGGTGTGATCCTTGCCGATGCCAACGCCGGTGCCGGCGTGGAACTTGGTGCCACGCTGACGCACGATGATGTTACCCGGTGCGACGGCCTGACCGCCGAACAGTTTCACACCAAGGCGCTTGGATTCGGAATCGCGACCGTTGCGGGTAGAGCCCGCCGCCTTCTTATGTGCCATTACGAAAACCTCCTGTAAGGGGAACCGCTGCGCTTAGGCAGAGATACCAGTGATCTTGACTTCGGTGAACCACTGACGGTGGCCCTGACGCTTCATGGAGTGCTTACGGCGACGGAACTTAATGATCGACACCTTATCGCCACGGCCATGAGAGACGACTTCTGCCGCCACTTTGGCACCTTCGACCAGCGGAGCGCCAACCTTGACGTCATCGCCATCGGCGACCATCAGCACTTCGTCAAACTGCAGGCTTTCGCCGGTGGCCACTTCCAGCTTCTCGAGCTTCAGGGTCTGACCTTCCTGAACGCGGTACTGCTTGCCACCGCTCTTGATAACTGCGTACATAGCGTATCTCCAAACACTCATCGGGTTGAGCTCTTCATCGACCTGCGGCGAGTGGCGCCCCTTTTGGCAGCCATCTGACAGGGAGCATGATGAGTCGGGTGCGGGATTATAATCGCCTCGCACCTGTCAAGCAAGTCGGCCTCATTTCCCGGACGGCGCCCAGCTTGACGCCCTACCGGGGGGCCCATAGCATAAGCGCCATCATACAGGCCCACAGTGCTCACGAAGGCCGACTCCCACCTCTATACAAGCAGCTAGCCCATGCAGCCTACAGCGTCGCCTATCCATGCGGCGGTGGCCGAGGACTTCGCCGCCGTCAACCGCACCATCCTGGCCCAGCTGGCCTCCCGGGTCCCGCTCGTCGAAACCATCGGCAACTACATCATCGAAAGCGGTGGCAAACGGCTGCGTCCGCTGCTGGTGCTGCTGGCTGCCCGTTCGCTTGGCTATGATGGCAACCGCCACATCACCCTGGCGACGCTGATCGAGTTCATGCACACCTCGACGCTGCTCCACGACGACGTGGTCGACGAATCGCACATGCGCCGTGGTAAGACTACCGCCAACGATGCCTGGGGCAACGCGCCCTCGGTGCTGGTCGGTGACTTCCTCTATTCCCGCTCCTTCCAGATGATGGTCGAAGTGGGCTCGATGCGGGTCATGGAAGTGCTCTCCGGCGCGACCTGCACCATTGCCGAAGGCGAAGTGCTGCAGCTGACCAATATCGGCAATCCCGACATCGACGAAGCCGCCTACTTCGAGACCATCCAGGGCAAGACCGCCATGCTCTTCGAGGCCGCCAGCCACAGCGGCGCGATTCTCGCCGGCGCCAACGCCGAGCAGGAAGCCGCCCTGCAGCGCTTCGGCCGCTACCTGGGCCTGGCCTTCCAACTGGTCGACGATTTGCTCGACTATCAGGGCGATGCCAAGGCGATGGGCAAGAATGTCGGCGACGACCTCGCCGAAGGCAAGCCGACTCTGCCGCTGATCCAGGCCATGGCCAAGGGCACCCCCGAGCAGGCCAAGCTGATCCGACGGGCGATCCGCGAGGGCGGCCTCGACCACCTCGACGAAGTGCTCACCATCGTGCGCGAGACCGGCGCGCTGGAGTACACCCGCGAGCGAGCCGTGGCCATGGCCGACCAGGCTCTGGCCGAACTCGATGCCCTGCCGCCCAGCGTCTATCGCGACACCATGGCCGAACTGACCCATCTGGCAGTCGACCGGCAGACCTGAGCCGCGAATGGGATACGAGTGGCCGATAAAACGGAAAAAGCCAACCACCATTAGGGCTTGCATCCCACCAACGGATCCGTATAATGCGTCTCCGTTGGGCCACACGGCTCAAGCATCGGAGTATAGCTCAGCTTGGTAGAGCGCTGCCTTCGGGAGGCAGAGGTCGTAGGTTCGAATCCTGCTACTCCGACCAAAGAACATAGTAAAAACGGCCACCTAGCTCATACGAGCGGTGGCCGTTTTTCGTTGCTGCGATTATAGATAGCAAGTGGGCCACACAGACAGATGTGGTTTGTGAAGAGGTGTGTAATACCGCTCTGCGATAGATACCGCTTTATCACCCACTTAGCATCGCTTCCCCCTCTCCCCGTTCTTCCTGTTTATACGTCAGCTTTAGCATATTACTGCTGGAGCTACTTGGCTTTAGCCCCGCGAAGCTGGCTATATGCAAGGCAGCGCTTGCTGTACGCAACCTATCTGAAGACCTCCTGAAGGCCATTGGTAATGCCCATATATGGAAATATGTTACTAAGCCGCGATGCAAACGGCAGCTTCGAAACGGCAAATCAGGTGCGCCTAGGATTTTCCGATGGTCGCAACGAGACCTAGCTGCGAGACCTGTTGGCCGGGCACTCTGACCTACTGCCTATCAAAGATGTCGGGCGCTAGCGCTCCCAGGCATCACTCCGGGCTGGCTGGCAGCTACGCGTCGGTGATAGAGCGAATCAGGCGGGTGCCAGGGACTTAAAGCGCGACGCCCCAGTACGCAGCGATCCCTGACAGTCTTGCTGCCATGCCACATCGCCGAATATGTGGCCGTCCACGAGCTGATCTGTCTGATGGAGCCCCACCATGCCCCCAGCCTTCTGGCGACTGCTGGATCGAGCCAAGCCTCCATGAGCATCGCAAGGCCGCGCTGGCGCGGCACGGTATTGAGGTGGTGGGGATCTCATAACGCGACAGAGGCGTTCTCAGGAGGTGCCGACAAATCGGCATTCACGACTAGAGGGATATCCTGCCACCTAAAAGACCCCACCGGCATGCCCCTCCCCATTCCGCCACCAGCACCGCATGCTTATCCAACCTGCGCCAGGTTTCACCTATCCGTTCGCACCACTCAATGACCAGCCACTCAATGACGAGGGCGACACGGAAACTTCAATGACGGCAAACAGCTATCGTAGCGAAAGTTACCCGGGCAATACCGAGTAGCTCGAGCGAATGCTGCGATGTCAGTGTCGGGCCTCCCGACTTTTGAGCCGCACACCTGAAACCAGGTCAGCGGAGGTGAGCGGCCGCTTGGCGTCGGAAACCATAGCCAATCTGCCGATATCACCGGCGCGACAGACCAAAATTGCATACAACATCTCGACCAAGGTCCAATATTTTGCGCTCAAAATGCACACTAACCTCAACATTGCATGCAATAACAGGACGCGAGATGGAAAAGGCAACCTCGACACAGACCTCAACGGGAATCCAGACGGCCACCACGAAGGTGCACGACGTCATCAAGCAGCGGATTCTCGATGGCCACTATCAGGCACATGAATACGTTCGGGAGACGAGTGTCGCGCGCGAGCTAGAGGTCAGCCGGACCCCGGTGCGTGAGGCACTGCGCGAGCTGGTTTCCGAGGGTTGGCTGGAAGCGACGCCTCATCACGGCTCTCGTGTGGTGGCCTGGACGGAAAAGGATGCCCGTGAGGTATTCGAATTGCGCCTAGTACTTGAACCCATGGCCATTCGCCTGGCCTGTGAGCATATGAACAAGCAGTGTCTCGCACGGCTCGAGGCCATGGCGAGCCGCATGGAAGACCTTACCGAACGGGTCGAGACGGACTATGACGTGCGTAATGAGATCGCCCTTCTCAATCACGACTTTCACCGCGAGCTCATCCTCGCCGGCGGCAATCAACGACTTGCCAGCTTGCTGGATAGCGTGGTGCGAACCTCAGTGATCCGACGCAACTTCGGCAACTACAAGCTCGCTAATCTTCGCCGCAGCATGCGCCACCATCGGGAAATCCTAGACGCCATCCTGGCGGGAAGCCCGACATGGGCCGAGAACGTCATGCGCGCCCACCTGCTCGCGGCCCGTGCCCTGCACGTCCAGTTTCCTGATGCCGCCGACGCCTCGGAGGCATCGACCCGTTAACTCCTGCAGAGGGATTACAACAACAATGAGTGATCACGACACGCACGCTCCAACGCCCCTCGACAACATCAAGGTCCTCGAACTCGGCCAATTAATTGCCGGGCCCTATTGCGGCCAGGTGCTGGCCGACTTTGGGGCCCAGGTCATCAAGATCGAGCCCCCCGGCAAGGGAGATGCCATGCGCCAATGGGGCGCAGCCGACAGCGACACTGGCGAGCCTCTTTGGTGGAACGTCATTGGGCGTAACAAACAGTCGCTGACGCTGGATCTACGCCAACCTCGCGGCCAACAGCTATTACGCGAATTGGCCAGCGACGCCGATGTGATCATAGAGAATTTCCGGCCCGGCACTATGGAGCGCTGGGGGCTAAGTTACGACGTCCTCTCCCGCGACAACCCTGGCCTGGTGATGGTGCGTGTCACGGGCTTCGGTCAGGACGGCCCCTACGCCTCGCGTGCCGGTTTCGCCTCGGTGTGCGAGGCCATGGGCGGGCTACGTTACTTGAGCGGCCACCCGGATCGACCGCCGGTGCGAGTAGGTATCTCAATCGGAGACACCCTGGCTGGCTTGCACGCTGCGCTCGGCACGATGATGGCACTACATCAGCGTGAGCGAACCGGTCATGGCCAGGTGGTCGACAGCAGCATCTTCGAGTCAGTGCTGGCAATGATGGAGAGCCTAGTCCCCGAGTATGCCCGCGCCGGAAAGATCCGCGAGCGTAGTGGTAGCGTGCTAAAAGGTATCGCGCCTTCCAACGCCTATCCGGCCCGCGATGGCCGAAACGTGATCATCGGTGCCAACCAGGACACAGTCTTTCGCCGACTTTGTGAGGCGATGGGCCAACCGACACTGGCCGACCACCCGGACTACGCCACCCACCGGGCGCGCGGCGAACACCAACAGGCGATTGATGATGTCATTGCGGTTTGGACACAACAACACGACGCCCAGCAGATCGTCGACCATCTAGCCGATGCTGGTGTCCCGGCAGGGCTGGTCTTTCGTGCGCCAGACATGCTTGAGGACCCGCACTTCCAGGCCAGAAAGGCCATCGTCGAAGTGCCCGACCACCACGGTAAGCCCCTGCCGATGCAAAGTGTCTTCCCTCGGCTCTCCAGCACCCCCGGAAGCGTGCGGCATGTAGGCCCCATCCTCGGCGAGCATACCGAGTCCATCCTCTCTGACTGGCTCGGTCTGAACGCCGAGGCTCTCGCCGCCCTGCGCGACGACCAGGTGATCTGACGGAGGCCTCCCATGGATCCCGTTCTTGTGCTTCTCGTACTGATAGGGCTAATCATTTTCGGTGCCCCTATCTTCCTGGCCCTCGGCCTCTCTGGCTTGCTGGGGCTCTACATGGCCCGCGGCTCGATGGCTTTCTTCTTTGCGCCCTCATCGCTGTTCGGCCAGTTGAACGCGTTCGAACTGATTGCCCTGCCTTTGTTCATCCTGATGGGCAACTTCCTGGGAGCGACCCCGGTAGGCTCAAGCCTTTTCACCGCCGCCGTGCGCTGGCTGAACTGGCTGCGAGGCAGCCTTGCAATATCATCGGTGGGTGCCTCGGCAATGTTCGGCGCGGTGTCCGGGGTCAGCCTGGCCGGCGTCGCAGCCGTCGGCTCCATTGCCGTCCCGCAAATGCTTGACCGCGGCTACAGCCGTTCTCTCGCCGCAGGCTCGGTGGTGAGTGCCGGAGCCTTGGCGATGCTGATACCACCCAGCGTGCCCTTCATCATCTATGGGGCCGTGGCCAGCGTCTCGGTCGCTGACCTGTTCATCGGCGGTATCGTGCCCGGCATCCTGCTGGCACTCGCCCTTTGCGTCTTCATCTATATACGCGTTCGCCTGAACCCCGACGAAGCACCGGTCAGCCAGGAACAATTTACCTGGAAGCAGCGCTGGAGCAGCCTCGCCAATATCTGGCATGCCGGGCTATTGGTGCTGGCGGTGCTCGGCTCGATCTATTCGGGACTGGCGACACCCAGTGAGGCCGCCGGCATTGGAGCGCTGGGTGCCTTCCTGATTGCCACTGTGGTGTTTCGCAGTCTTAGTTGGGCGAAGTTCATGGCGATCATGGGCAACACGGCGAGAATCAGCGGCACCATCCTGCTGATCATTGGCTGCGCCAAGATCTTTGGCGACTATCTCAACATGGTCCGCGTGCCGCAGCTGCTTACCGAAGCGCTCACCTCCTCCGGCTTGCCTACCTGGGCCATTCTGATCGCCATCATGCTGCTGCTGATTTTGCTGGGAATGATCGTCGATGCCGTCTCGCTGATCGTCGTCACAACACCGGTGCTACTACCGCTGATCACCGCTCTGGGCTACGACCCTCTGTGGTTCGGCATCATCATGGTGCTCAATCTTGAGATTGCCGTGGTCACACCACCGGTTGGCCTTAACCTTTATGCCCTGAGGGGTGTCTGTCCGGAGCTCAGGATCGAGGAGATCATCCGCAGTGCTCTTCCCTTCGTCATCGTGCAGTTCCTCGTGCTGATGCTGTTCGTGCTCGTGCCCAGTCTCAGCCTGTGGTTGCCGGGGATCATGTAACCCCGGTCTAGCAACGCCAACGCTACGCTGTTTTACAACAACAAATGGAGATTCAGCATGCACCTCACTCGTCGACAAGTCCTCAAGTACGGCACCTTCGCCACTGCAGGCGCGTCACTGTTCGGTACTAAAGGCCTGTTCGTACCCCAGGCCCAAGCGGCAACGAACATGACTGGCGTCACCTATCTCCCGCCCTCATACAAGGCACTGACCTACGGATCAAGCCGCTTCGTGGAGCTGCTCAAGGAAAACGGCGGCGATGCCCTGTCCGTGGATTTCTACGATTCTGGCCAGTTACTCAAGGCCGATGAGCAGTTGCCCGCCCTGCGCTCGCGCAGCATCGACTTCATGTTCCACACCTTTTCCTACATTACTCGTTCGGTACCTATTCTGGGCGTCACCGGCCTACCTGGGGTGGTCGGTGAGCTGTATCGACATCCCGAGCGCCTCAAGTTAGGCAGCCCCTTGATGAACCTGATCAATGAGGAGCTGGCTAAGGAGAACCTATACCTGCTCACCTCGGGTGGCGGCATCCTCGAGCCGGAGTATATCTGGAGCACGGCAGCCAGCCCGATCCGTCGCCTTGAGGAAGTGCGTGGCAAGAAAATCCGCATCGTAAGCTTCGAGGCCACCAAGGCTCTGGAGCCCTACGACATCGGCGCCACTCGCATCCCCTCCTCGGAAACCTATATGGCGCTGCAACGTGGCACCGTCGACGCAGGGGTATTCAACATCTCGACGATTATCGGCCGCAGCCTCCAAGAACAGCTGAAGTACTGCTACAAGCTGCCGATGACCGGCTTCTCTGTCGCTCCCTTCATGCTTCGTGATACCTGGGACAACCTGGATGACGATGCCCGGGCCGTGCTTGATAAGGCCGTCAGCTGGTACGACGAGCACTTCATCACACACTGCAACGACGACATCTACGCCAATGAATACTGGCCTCAAGTTCAGGAGGCCGGCGTCGAAGTCATTATCCCAAGCGACGAGGAGATCGAGACATTCAATGCCAGCGTCCAAGGCGTCTGGGATCACTGGAAGGCCGAAGTCGGCGAAGAGGTTGGCGAGCGAGCCATTGCCCTGGCACTTGGCAAGGCCTGAGGAGGTTCGCATGACCAAGACGGCCATGAGTGGCTGGGACGGCCTGCTGGCCGTCCTCCACTGGACCACAAAGGCGGTATTGGTATTCATGATGGTATCGATCTGCTACGACGCCATCATGCGCTATGCCTTTGCCGCCCCAACCAGTTGGAGCCTGGAGATCAACTCCTTCCTGCTGGTTTACCTGGCGGTGATCAGTGCCGCCGAGGCCCAGCGCCACGACGCTCACATCCGCATCACCTATTTCAAAGACAAGCTGCCACCGCGCCTGCGCATCAGCATCGACCTGCTCACCGGACTGCTGGGCGCCGCATTCTGCGCCATCCTGGTGTGGCGTGGTGGCATCATGACGCTGCAAGCCCTGGAATATGGGGAGCGCGTTTCAAGCTCGCTGGGGACGCCCATGGTCTACCCCTACGCGCTGCTGCCGATTGGCTTCGCCGCACTGGGGCTGCAATTCCTGATCGACGCGCTCACCGCCATTCCACGCCTGAGCGAGACCACCGATGAGGAGGCGCCCTACCATGGCTAGTACCCTGAGTCACAAGCTGATCGCCGATCACCTGGTCGGCGGCGACATGACGCCCGGCCAAGAAATCGCCCTGCGCATGGACCAAGCCTTGCTGCAGGACGTACTGGGTACTCTGGTAATGCTCGAGCTGGATGCCATGGGCCTGGAGCGGGTACATACCAGCCCCAGCGTGCAGTACATCGACCACACCCTTGTCCAGCAGGATAATATCAACGCCGATGCCCATCTTTTCCTGAAGAGCGCCTGCGAACGGCTAGGGGTCTGGTATAGCGGCCCCGGCAACGGTATCAGCCACCCCGTCCACATGGAGCGTTTCGGCGTGCCGGGCCAAAGCCTGGTGGGCTGCGATAGCCACACTACCGCGGCCGGCGCCTTGGGAATGCTGGCCATTGGTGCTGGCGGCATCGAGGTTGCCATGGCGATGGCCGGCGAACCCCTCTATTTACCGATGCCCGAGATCATCGGAGTATATTTGGAAGGCGAGCTGCCAGACTGGGTCAGTGCCAAGGACATCATCCTTGAGCTGTTTCGTCGCCATGGCGTTGCCGGGGCAAAAAACTGCATTCTCGAGTACCACGGCCCCGGGCTCGCCAACCTGAATGCCATGGACCGCCATGTGCTGGCCAACATGGGCACCGAAATGGGCGCCACCGCCAGCGTCTTCCCCAGCGATGAGGTCATTCGCAACTTCCTTATCGCCCGAGACCGTGAGAGCGAATGGCAGCCGCTTCACGCAGACCCAGGCTGCCACTACGATCGCAGCGAGCGTCTAGACCTCTCCACGCTGGTTCCATTGATCGCGCTACCCTCAAGCCCCGACAACGTCGTCCCGGTCGCAGAGGCCGCAGGCGAGCCGATGTATCAGGCTTACATCGGCTCCTCGGGCAACCCTGGCTTTTGTGACTTTGCGGTGGTCGCCGAGATCGTGAAGGGCCACAGCATCGCCGATGCGGTGTCCCTGGATATAAACCCCTCGACGCGCCAAGTGCTCGCCGCCCTCATCGCCGAGGGCCACCTCGGTCACTTGGTGTCAGCTGGCGCGCGACTTCACCAGCCCGGCTGCAACGGCTGCATCGGCATGGGACAAGCACCAGCAGCCGGGCGTAACAGCCTGCGCACCGTGCCACGCAACTTCCCCGGCCGTTCCGGAACCCGCGAGGACAGTGTCTTCCTGTGCAGCCCCGAAACCGCCGCCGCCTCAGCGCTCAAAGGAGTGATTACCGACCCAAGAACCCTGGACATGCCATATATCCGGCCCCGGGAACCTGCTCGTATGGCCGTCAACGACCTATGGTTCGTGCCCCCGATGCCGCCAGAGCGTGCCAGGCAGACCAAGCTGCTGGCGACCGATAACACCCCACCGCTGCCACCGCTGGACCCGCTGCCGACTCGCATTGAGGCCCCTATTCTGCTCAAAACAGGCGACAACGTTTCCACCGACGACATCATGCCTGCCGGAGCCCAGGTGCTGCCGCTCTGGAGCAATGTCTTCGCCTCAGCGGACTATGCCTTCGCGGCCCTTGACCCTGACTACGTGAGGCGAGCCCGGGAACACGGCGAGACAGGCCACGTCATCGTGGGTGGTAACAACTATGGCCAAGGCTCGAGTCGCGAAAACGCCGCACTCGTGCCGAGGCTGCTTGGCCTGCAGGTAGTCATCGCCAAGAGCTTCGCGCGAATCCACTGGCAGAATCTTCCAAGCTTCGGCGTGCTGCCGCTGACTTTTGCCGATCCCGGGGATCATGATCGAGTTCTCAAGGCCCAGACGATAACGATCGACGACCTGCCTAATCAACTCAGCGGCGATGGAAAGATCATGGCTCATCTCGACGGCGAGCCACTGCCCCTGTACCACGAACTAAGCCCACGCCAGATCGACATCCTATCCGCAGGCGGAGTAATCAACTGGCTCCGACATCGCCCCGCCAAGACGAAACAGGTGACCTTTTAATGCATTCCTTCTCACCGCCACCCCGGGTGGAAATTGTTGAAGTCGCACCGCGCGATGGCTTTCAGTCAATCCACGACCCATTGCCCACTGCTGACAAGCAGCGCTGCATCGCGGCGCTGCTGGATGCCGGCATTACCCGTCTCGAGATCGGTTCCTTTGTAAGCCCCAAGGCCATTCCCCAGATGGCCGATACCGGCGAGCTGTTCGCGGACTTCGCCAATCGTCCGGGGTTGCGGCTCTCGGCCCTAGTTCCCAATCTCAAGGGCGTCGAACTTGCGCTGGATCACGGCATCCGAGAGCTGGTCTATGTGGTCTCGGTGTCCGAATCGCACAACCAGGGGAACGTGCGCCGCAGCGTCGACGAATCCCTAGAAGACTTGGGACGCGTGATCGCACGCCTGCGCCAAACCCAGGGCACTCGGCTGCGCCTTGACCTCGGCACCAGCTTCGACTGCCCCTTCGAAGGCACCATCGACTGGCGACAAGTCGATGCCGTGCTTGCCAAGGCATGTCGGCTCGCCGACGACCTCCCCTTGGAAGTGGCGCTCTGCGATACCACCGGCCGCGCTACTCCCTACCAGGTAGCCAATCATTTCAGCCGACTACGCGAGCGACACGATACCGAAGGGCTGGACTGGGCGTTCCATGGCCATGATACCTATGGCATGGGCGTCGCTAACGCCCTCTTCGCTATCCATCACGGCGCCACGGCCGTGGACAGCGCCTGTGCAGGACTCGGGGGGTGCCCCTTCGCCCCCGGAGCCACAGGCAACACCGCCACCGAGGACCTGCTCTATGCCCTGCAAGGCGGCCAGGTCGAGACGGGAATTGACCTGCCAAAGCTGCTCAACGCTGCAGACCTGATTGCTGCCCTTCCAGGCGGCCAGACCGCCAGCCACCTTCGCAAGGTGCCACGTGAGCGCGTGAGCTAGCGGATGACAGTCATCGTCCTGTTGGCCACTACCCTGGTGCTGGCCTTTTCGTCACTGGTGGCACTGTTTCCTGCTGCCATCGCACCGGCGTTAGCCACTTCACTGGGCGTATCCTCTGCGACGGTAGGCTTCCAGATCAGCCTGGTCTTCGCCGGGGCCATGCTCACCTCACTGGTGGGTGGCCCGCTGACCCGGCGTCTGGGCCCCTGTCGGACCAGCCAGCTTTCCCTGGCCCTTCTGGGCGGTGCCGCCGCCATGCTCTCGATACCCAGCTTGCCAACCTTCGCCCTGGCCTCGCTGACTGCCGGGCTCGGTTACGGCATGACAAACCCCTCCGCTTCACTGCTGCTAGTCCGCTTCACACCCGTCGAACGGCGCGGGCTGATTTTCTCATTAAAGCAGTCCGGCGTGCCCTTGGGCGGCGTTATCGCCGGCGCCAGCGCCCCCGCGTTAGCACTTTCGGTAGGCTGGCAAGCTGGCCTCTTGCTGCTGACCGCCATCGCCTTGCTCGGCATCCTCGTCTTGCAATGGCCCCGCGCGCACTGGGATAACCAACGCGATCCCAGCACGCCCTGGCTGGCTTCGCCCTTCTCGGGACTCTCGGTGGTATGGCATCAGCGCTCGCTACGCTACGTCGCCTTGCTTAGCCTCTGCTTCTCGGCAATCCAGCTATCGATCTCGGCCTTCACGGTGTCGCTGCTGGTAGAAGATCTCAGTTTTGGACTGATGGAAGCGGGATTCGTGATGTCGGGGGTACAAATCTGCGGCGTGGCGGGACGCGTAGGATGGGGGTGGATCGGCGACCGGCTAGGCGACCGGCTAACCACACTGTCCATCATTGCGATGACCACGGCGGTGGGCGCTTTACTGGTCGCGAGCCTGACACCCGCCTGGCCAAAACCAGTGGTAGCTGGACTACTATGCCTGCTGAGTCTCTCTTCGCTGGGATGGAACGGCGTCTTCATGGCCGAGATCACGCACTTGGCACCCTTGAACCGCATCGCCGACGCGGCGGGCGGCTGCCTGGTCTTTACCTATGGCGGTGTGCTATTGGGACTGCCGGTAGTCACGGCGCTGCACAGTGTCTTCGACCGCTACACCACAGTCTTCCTTATGCTTGCCGGCGTCTCCATGATCGGGCTATGGCTGATTCGACTGGCAAAACGTGCATGCCAGACATCCTCCCCGGCCGAGGTATCTACCTCCACCGCCAGCCCTGTAACCAGCGCAAGCCGAGACCATCAATAACTCGACGGTTAGATGCCAGGGCCCGGGTATGTTCCTTACACAAGCCAACGTCTTGCACAGGCCAGCTCCACAAGCTGAGCGCAGGGCCAGCGCCGTAATTTGACGCCATCCTGATCGGGTAAATCAAGTAGTTACCGGCTCTAGTCACAGCCATACCACGTAAATAATTTCTCCTGCGCATGGGGTTCCTCGCGGCTACTCTTCGGGTGCATATTGTCGGCTAGATGCTCGACAACGCTAACTATCTGACGACAAGAGGAGACCCGCTGTGCCTGCCGACACACCGACCGATCAGCTACCCACCTCCATGGCCGCGATGCTTTTGACCGGCCATGGCGACATCGACAAGCTCGTCTACCACGATGACGTGGCGGTGCCCCAGCCGGGCCCTGGCGAGGTGCTGGTGCGCGTCACTGCAACGGCCAAGAACAACACCGACCGCAAGGCCCGCGAGGGGCTCTACCCCACCAAGGACAAGGGCGATGTCACGTCCTTTGCCATGGGCGGCTCGCCGACGCTGACCTTCCCGCGCATCCAGGGCGCCGATGTGGTCGGCCATGTGGTGGCGGTCGGTGACGGCGTGGCTAGCGTGCGGGTTGGCGAGCGCGGCCTTCTCGACTTCAACCTCTACCCCGATGAGCGCCGCGACCTGAACCTGGTGCCGGATTACTACGGCCACGGCGCCGACGGCGGCTTCGCCGAGTACATTGCCGTGCCCTCGGATCAGTTTCATGCGGTCAGCAACCCGGGGTTACACGATGCCGAGCTCGCCGCCATGGGCATGTGCTCCTACCAGACCGCCTACCACATGATGACGTCCGCTCGGATCTCGGCCGGCGAGCGAGTGCTGGTCACCGGCGCCAGCGGCGGCGTGGGCACGGCGTTGATTCAGCTGTGCCGCATCGTCGGTGCGATTCCCTATGCACTTAGCCAGCCGGACAAGGCCCAGGCCCTGCTCGCGCTGGGCGCTGAAGCCGTACTGGACCGCGGCGACATGACGGACTTTACCGAGCAGGTGAAGGCCGTTACCGGCGGCGCGCCCATCGATGCGGTGATGGACCTGGTCGGTGGCGAGATGACCGATCGCTTCATCGACACCATGATCTTCGACATGCGCCGTCGCAGCACCTACCCGCGCCTGTCCATTGCCGGCGCCAGCGGTGGCAACCTCAGCGAGATCATGTGGACACGCGTCTATCTTTATCAGGTGCAGATCTTCGGCGTGTCTCACGGCACCCGTGCCGAAGCCGAACAGCTCGTCGAGTGGATCCGCAGTGGCCAGCTCAAGCCGGTGCTGCACGCCGCCTTCAAGCTCTCCGCCCTGCACGACGCCGAGCGCTACTTCGTCAATCGCGGCAGCAACTACCTGGGCAAGATCGTGATCGTGCCCGATGCCCAATGGGCCAAGCACGGCGCCCCCTTCGCCCTTAACGACGCCCCTCAGGAGAGCGCCCAATGAGCCAGCCGCTGAGCTTTCAACTGATCGACACCCATGCTGGCGGCGACGTCAGTCGCATCGTCATCGGCGGCATCGCGCCGTTGCCCGGCGCTAGCGTACGCGAGCAGATGCACTACCTGCGCGATGACGCCGACGGCCTGCGCCGGCTCTTGCTCGAGGAGCCCTACGGGATTCCCGAGATGTCGGTAGACCTGATCGTACCGGCCACCGATACGGCCGCCGCGGCGGGCTACATCATCATGGAGGTGATGGGCTATCCCATCTATTCCGGCTCGAACACCATCTGCACCGCCACCGCGGTGCTCGAGAGCGGCATCGTGCCCAAGCAGGAGGGGCACCAGCAGTTCAAGCTGGAATCGCCGGCCGGGCTGGTGCAGATCGATGCACGGGTCGAGAACGGCGTGGTCGAGTCCATCACCTGCGAGGGCTTACCCAGCTATATCGACACCTACCAGGCCAGCATTCAGGTGCCCGGCATCGGCAAGGTCACCTATTCGATTGCCTACTCCGGCGGTTTCTATGCGCTGGTGGATGCTACCGAGCTCGGCTTCTCACTGGTGCGCGAAGAAGAGCGGGCACTGGCCGAGTGCGCCCACAAGATCGTCGAGGCCATTCAGGCCGAGCGCGGCTTCTCTCACTACAGCCTGGGCGACGTGGGCCCGCTGCCCTTCCTGCACTTCATGGGCCCGGTCGAACGGGTAGCGGACGATTTCTATCGCTCGCGCTCGACCACCTACGTACACCCCGGCGTGATCTGTCGCAGCACCACCGGCACCGGCACCTCGGCACGTCTGGCACTGATGCACCACGAGGGCCGCATCAAGCCGGGCGACAGACTGGAAACCGTCTCGCTTCGCGAGACCGGCTTTATCGGCGAGTTCACCGGCACCCACTTGGAAGGCAGCCAAGCGGTGGTGGAAAACACCATCACCGGCAAGGGCTATGTGTTGGCCCGCTCGGAGATCGTCGTCAACTGTGACGACCCGATGGTGGAATGCCAAGGGCTTCGCCATATCCTGACGCAGGGCTAGCAAGCGACAGGAAGGAAAGAAGAAAGAACAGACGCTAGGCGACCCCTATGACGCCGGATTGATGCGCAGCCCATGGCGCTGCATCTTGCGCACCACGCTTGGCTGGCTGATGCCCAGCCGTTCGGCGATGGCATAGCTGCTGCCAAGCTCACCGCATAGCGACGCCAGAATGTCGCGTTCGATGCGCGCCATGGCGTCCTTGAGCCCCTCGCCCTCGGCCAGCCGACCCGCGCCCGTCCCGGCGGCGGGCAGTCTTGCCCGTGCCTGGGGCTCACTCACTGGGTACTCACTCACGTGGGGGTCGTTGACCGCGGATAGCGCATCCCCTTCGGGCGTCGCGATCACGCGCTCCGCGGCCGACAGCCAGGCGCGCTCCAGCCAATTCTCAAGCTCGCGTACGTTGCCCGGCCAGTCGCGTCCCATCAACTCCTGCCAGACGCCACTGTCGAGGATCTTGTCGCCGCCATAGCGACGGTTGAGCTGCTTGAGCTGGCGCTCGACCAGACCGGGAATGTCCTCGCGGCGCTCCCGCAGCGGCGGCAGGGTCACGGGAATCACGTTCAGCCGGTAATACAGATCGAGCCGGAAACGGCCTTCCTCCACGGCCTCGGCCAGGTTCTGGTTGGTGGCGACCACCAGCCGGAAGTCCACCCGACGCGGCGTGGTGTCGCCCAGCCGCATCAAGCTACCGTCTTGAATGACCTTAAGCAGCTTGGTCTGCATCGCCAGCGGCAGTTCGCCGATCTCATCGAGAAACAGGGTGCCGCCGGCTGCCTGCTCCAGCAGGCCGGCCTTGCCCCTGGGATTGCTACCGCTGAACGCCCCCGGCTGATAGCCGAACATTTCCGACTCGAACAGGCTCTCGGGGATGGCGCCACAGTTGACGTCGATGAAGGGCCCGTCGCCCCGCGCGCTCCAGCGGTGCAGCTGCCGGGCGAAAGCGGTCTTGCCCACACCGGACTCGCCCAGCATCAGTACATTGGCATCGGTCGGCGCGACGCGCTTGAGCAGCAGGGCGATCTCCTGCATCACGCTGCTGCGCACTTCCAGTACACCAGAAAGGCCTGCCAGTGCCGGGTCCTGTTCGCCGGCCGCCGCCCCCTCTCCGACGCTGCGCTTGAGGTGATCGCTGAAGCGCTGCTGCAGCAGGGCGTACTCCTCCTGAAGCAGCTGAAGGTCGGTTAAATCCATCGAGCGGCTGACCACGCAGGCCAGCCGCCCCTCGCTGAAGACCGGATGCGCCTGGGCGACCACCCGCCGACCGGTGCCGGTGTGCTGCAACAGCTGCGCCGGCTTGCCGGTGCTGAGCACCTCGAGGCTCACCGAAGGCTTGAGCACGCCCTGCTCCACCAGGGTGCGGACATTGCTGCCACGCAGCGCCTCGCAGGACATGCCATAGACAGCGGCGGCCCCGGGGCTTACGTCGCGCACCTGGCCGCCGGCATCGACCACGAAAAAGTGATCATGCGCGGTATCGATGATGGTTCTGAGAATGGCGCTGTCCAGCTCGCTCATGAGGTGTCCTCGGCCGATACACTTTTGAATCAATGATGCAAAGATGCATCATCATCGCCCGCCAGGCAATGCATTACTGCATCGCCGATGACCCAACTTGTTGAAATTCAATGATGTGAAAGTTGGCACGTTTCCTGCTCTATAACCCCATATAGGGATTCCTGACCGGGACGACTGATCAGGTCTCTTTGCAAGGACTCTTACAGGGGCTCCTGACAAGAGACGCCTTGAATACCGACACCAAGAACAAGGAGCAGGACGTGAGCGACTTCAACCAGCCATTAGGCGGCAATGACATGCCACGTTTCGGAGGCCCGGCCACCATGATGCGGCTGCCGACACAGGAATCCGCCGCCGGCCTCGACGCCGCCTTCATCGGCATTCCGCTGGATATCGGCACCTCGAACCGCCCCGGTGCCCGCCTGGGGCCGCGTCAGATTCGCGATGAATCCCGCATGCTGCGCCCTTACAACATGGCCACTCGCGCGGCGCCCTTCGACAGCCTGCAGGTTGCCGATATCGGCGATGTGCCGATCAACACCTTCCACCTGCCCAAGAGCATGGACATCATCAGCAACTTCTACGATGAGGTCCTCTCCCACGGCTGCGTGCCGCTTACCCTGGGCGGCGATCACACCGTGACGCTGCCGGTGCTACGCGCTATCGCCAAGAAACACGGTCCGGTGGGGCTGATCCATATCGATGCCCATGCCGACGTCAACGACCACATGTTCGGCGAGCCGATCGCCCACGGCACCCCGATCCGCCGCGCCCAGGAAGAAGGCCTGCTCGACAGCCGCCGGGTCGTCCAGATCGGCCTGCGCGGCACCGGCTATTCCGCCGACGACTTCGACTGGTGCCGCGACCAGGGCTTCCGCGTGGTCACCGCCGAGCAGTGCTGGCACAAGTCGCTCGAGCCACTGATGGCCGAGGTGCGTGAGCAGATGGGCGATGGCCCGGTGTATATCACCTTCGACATCGACGGCCTAGACCCGGCGTTCGCCCCGGGCACCGGCACCGTGGAAGCCGGCGGTCTGACTATGCCCCAGGGCATGGAGATCGTGCGCGGCGCCCGCGGCCTCAACGTGGTCGGCGGCGACCTGATGGAAGTCGCCCCGCCCTACGACACCAGCGGCAACACCGCGCTGATGGGCGCCACCCTGCTCTACGAAATGCTCTGTGTGCTCCCGGGCGTCATGCATCGCGACTGACGGCTGACGTCCTCAAGAGACGTCACCACTGACTCGGCCAGCGGCAAGCCCCTGGCCGCCACGTCTGAATGACACACCCAACACCCTAAGCCCATTACAACTCCAATAGGGAACACCTCATGTCTTCATCACTAGACGCAACCGACGAGATTGCCACCCACCCCGAGCCGCTGAACCGCCGAGGGCTACTGAAATTTCTGATTCCTTCGTTGCTCGGGGTCGGTCTGTTTCTGGTGCCCTTTTCGGTCAACGACTCCATCAACATCGGCATGGGGCTGATGGCCGATGGCCTGAAGGCGGCACTGGGCGACGCCCTGCCCGCCATCGCGGTGTTCGTGCTCTGCCTGTCGGTGGTCCTCACCGCCGTGGTCAAGCTCGCCAAACCCGCTTGGGGCAAGCAGGGCATCGGCAAGGAGCTCTTCGATGTGGCGCCGCTGTGGTTTGGCATGCGTGGCCTCGGCGCGCTGTTCGCGCTGATGACCTACTTCCAGGTCGGCCCTGCGTTCATCACCGCCTCCTATACCGGCGGCGTGATGCTCAACGACCTGGCACCGGTGCTGCTGACGTTCTTCTTCTTCGCGGCGATTCTGCTGCCGCTGCTGGTCGACTTCGGCTTCATGGAGTTCATCGGCAGCCTGGTGCGCAAGCCGTTTCGGATGATCTTCGGCCTGCCCGGCCGCAGCGCCATCGACGCCACCGCGTCCTGGATGGGCTCCGGCACCGTAGGGGTGCTGATCACCACTCAGCAGTACGAGCAGGGCTACTATAACCAGCGCGAAGCGGCGGCCATCGCCACCAACTTCTCGATCGTGTCGATCGCCTTCGCCCTGCTGGTGACCAGCTTCATCGGCATCAACCACCTGTTCGTGCCGTTCTATCTGACCGTAGTGGTCTCGGGACTTATCGCGGCGATCATCGTCCCGCGCCTGCCGCCGCTGTCACGCAAGGCGAATACCTACCATGAACCGGTCGGCTGCCAGATCGCCGAAGAAAGCACCGGCGACATGGGCCTTTTCCGCTACAGCCTGAGCATCGCCGTGGCACGCGCCGAAACCGCCCCCGGCCCCCGCGCGCTGGCTCGTGTCGCGCTGTTTAACGTCGCCGACATCTTCCTCGGCCTGTTGCCGCTGGTGATCGCCATCGGCACCGTGGCCCTGGTGCTCGCCGAATTCACGCCGCTGTTCACCTGGCTTTCCTACCCGATGGTGCCGGTACTCGAGTGGCTGCAGATTCCCGAAGCCGCGGCCGCCGCGCCGGCGACGCTAGTGGGCTTCGCCGACATGTTCCTGCCGGCGGTGCTGGCCAAGGACATCGATAGCGAACTGACCCGCTTCGTGATCGCCTGCCTATCGCTGACCCAACTGATCTATATGTCGGAAATCGGCGCCCTGCTGCTCAAGTCGAAGATCCCGCTGAAGCTCTGGGAACTGGTGGTCATTTTCCTGCTGCGCACCGCCATCACTCTGCCGATCATTGCCCTGATCGCCCACGTCTTCGTCTTTTGAGGAGTTCCACGATGACCTGTGCCGACCTTCTCATCGCCCTGCTGCGCGACCGTTACGGCGCCGATACCGTCTTCGGCATTCCCGGCGTGCATACCGTCGAGCTCTACCGGGGCCTCGCCGACAGCGGCCTGCGCCACGTCACGCCGCGCCACGAACAGGGCGCCGGCTTCATGGCCGACGGCTATGCGCGAGCCACCGGCAAGCCGGGGGTCTGCTTCATCATCACCGGCCCCGGCATGACCAACATCGCCACGGCGATGGGTCAGGCACTGGCGGACTCGGTGCCGATGCTGGTGATCTCGAGCGTCAATCGCCGCGACACCCTGGGTCGCGGCCAGGGTCGGCTGCACGAGTTGCCGAGCCAGCAGCAGCTGCTGGCCGGCGTCGCCCGCTTCAGCCATACCCTGCTCGACCCGGCGGCCCTGCCGGAGGTGTTGGCCCGGGCCTTCGCGGTCTTCGAAGGCATGCGCCCGGGGCCGGTGCATATCGAGATTCCCATCGACCTGTTCGATGCGCCGGTGGCAGTACCCACCCAGTGGAGCGCACCGATCATTCATCGCCCGGCACCGGACCCGGCGGGGCTCGCCACCGCCGCCGCTTGGCTGCATGAAGCCGAGCGCCCGCTGGTCCTGCTGGGCGGTGGCTGCGCCTCAGCGCCTGAGGCGGCCCGCGCGCTGGTCGAACGCCTGGACGCCCCCACCGTCACCACCATCAACGCCAAGGGGCTGCTGGGCTGTGGCAAAAGCGAGGGCGAAGGCAGCGATGGCCGCTCGCCGCGACACCCGCTTGACCTGGGGGCCAACGCCGCCCTGCCCGCCGTGCGCGAGCTGGCCCGTAACGCCGATGTCATTCTCGCCATCGGTACCGAGCTTGGCGAGACCGACTACGATGTGGTGTTCGACGATGGCTTCCTGCTGACGGGTCGGCTGATCCGCGTCGATCTCGACCCCGAGCAGCTGGTGCGCAATCAGTCGCTCTCCCTTGGCCTGATCGCCGATGCCGGCGCCACCCTTAACGCTCTGCTGGCCCACTTCCCGACCGCCCTGTCGCGACAGGGACACCTGCGCACCGCCGCGACGATGGAAGCCCTGGCGCTAGAGCAGGACCCGGCGTTCGCGCCCTTCGTGCCGCTGTTCGAAACGCTCGCCGAGGTGATGCCCGAGGCGATCCTCGTCGGCGACTCCTGCGCACCGGTCTACGCCGCCAATCACCTGGTCGCCAAGTCCGAGCCGCGGCGCTTCTTCAACGCCTCGACAGGCTACGGCACTCTCGGCTATGGCCTGCCCGCCGCCCTCGGCGCCAAGCTGGCTCGCCCGGACCTGCCGGTGGTGGCGCTGGTCGGCGATGGCGGCGTGATGTTCACCCTCGCGGAGATCGCCACCGCTGTGGAGGAACGCCTGCCGGTGGTGATCCTTTTGTGGCACAACGGCGGCTACGAAGAAATTCGTCGCTACATGGCCGCTAACGGCGTCACCCCTATCGGCGTCAACCTGCATGCCCCCGAGTTCCAGACCCTGGCAAGCGGCTTTGGCTGCCTGGCCACTCGGGCCGACGACCCTGCAAGCCTGGCCAAGGCACTAGCGCAGCGCCCCGAACAGGGCCCTCTGCTGATCGAGATAGATGCCCATCGCTGGTCCGCCGGCTGATGGTCTCGACCTGAACGTATCCGTGGCATCGAAACATCCCGCACCATCCCTTCATCCCATCCCTCGATAAGGAAAACAACAATGAGCCAATCCTCGTCTCCCTTCGGCCAGGACACCCTGTCCGCCGATAACGTCGAACGCAGCCTGGGCATGCCTGGCACCTTCGCCCTGTGGCTGGGTGCCAACGTGGTGGTCACCACCATCCTGACCGGCATGCTGCTGGTGCCTAACCTGAGCTTCCTGCATGCCATGCTGCTGGTGCTGATCGGCTCCGCGGTCGGCATCATTCCGCTGGTACTGATCGGCCTGATGGGCCAACAGACCGGCATGACCACCATGGTGCTGGCGCGCGGCACCTTCGGGCGCCTGGGGGCGATGTTCCCCGCCTGGGTCAATCTGTTCGCGCTGGTCGCCTGGAGCTGGATCCAGGCGCTGCTGGCCGGCATGAGCCTCGACTATGCGGTGTCCAGCCTGACCGGCTATTCCAACGTCGCGCTGTTCACGGTGCTCTGCGAGGCATTGGTAGTGATGATCACCCTGCGCGGTCACCTGGGCATCGAGAAGGCCGAAAAGCTCGCCGCCGTGCTGATGCTGGTGCTGTCCGGGGTGGTGGTCTTCGCCCTGGCAAGCAACTACGACCTGCCCTCGATCACCGACATGGAAGCGACGGGCGCCCTCGGTGCCGGCGTGGCCTTCGATATCATCATCGCCACCGCCTTTTCGTGGATTCCGCTGGCCGCCGACTACAACCGCCACTGCCGCTCGCCCAAGGCCGCGGTACTCGGCACCTGGAGCGGCTATGTCACGGCCACCCTGATCGCCATGGGCCTCGGTGCCACGGTCTCGGCCCTGTCGGTCTCGATCGGTTTCCCGCAGACCTATGACCCGACCCAGCTGCTGAGCAGCTTCGGCTTCGGGCTGCCCGCCGCTTTGGTGATCTTCTTCTCGGTGCTGACCACCAACGTGATGTGCGTCTACAGCGCGACCCTGTCGTACATGAGCGTGCGCACCCACAGCCCCTTCTGGAAGCCGGCCCTCATCATCGGCGTCATCTCGGTACTGGGCTCGCTGATTCCGGGCATCCTCGACCAGTTCCAGACCTTCCTGCTGATCATCGGCAGCGTCTTTATCCCGGCCTTCTCGCTGATGATCGTCGACTACTTCCTGGTCGGCCGCGAGCGCTACACGCCCAAGCACCTGATCACTGACGCCGCGACCCTGCCGGCGATCAATCCGCAGGCGCTCGGTTGTTACGTGGTCGGGGCGGTGCTCGCCTACTACTGGAACTGGGTCTCGCCGCTGAGCTTCGGCGCCTCATTGCCGGTGTTCGTGCTGACCGGGGCGCTCTACTTCGTCGTCAGCAAGCTGACCAAGCGCCAGCAAAGGGTCGAAGCATGAGTTCAGCAACGTCACACCTCGAGCGCATCGCGCCGGATCAGTGGTATCGCACCCAGCGCCTGAGTGATGGCATCACGCTGATCGACGAGCCATGGATCAAGCCGTTCTTCCGCTGCAATCTCTGGCATGTGCGCGGACGCGATCGCGACCTGCTGGTTGACTTCGGCCTGGGCGCCGTCCCCCTGCGCCGGCATGTTGCTCTGCTCGCCGAACGCGACCTAGTCGGCGTGGCCAGCCACACCCACTTCGATCATATCGGGGCGGCCAGCGAGTTCGACTGCTGCCACGTGCATGCCGCCGAGGCCGACATCCTCGCCGCGCCGGACAATGCCCGCACCCTGGCCGACGCGTTTCTGAATGACGAGATGTTCGATGCCCTGCCCCCGTCGCCCTATGCGCACAGCGGCTACCGCATCCCCGTACCGCCCAAGATCGCCCACCTCGAAGACGGCGACGTCATCGATCTGGGCGACCGGCGCTTCGAGGTGATTCACACGCCGGGCCACTCGCCCGGCGGCATCGCGCTTTGGGAAGCCGCCAGCGCCACCCTGATCTCTGGTGACCTGGTCTATGACGGCCCGCTGATCGAGGACGCCTGGCACAGCAACCTCGATGACTATGCCGCCAGCATGCGGCGCCTGCGCGCCCTGCCGGCCCGCGTCGTTCACGGCGGCCACTTCCCGAGTTTTTCGGGTGAGCGCCTGAACACCATGATCGACGACTGGCTTGCCCATCACGACCTATGACATCTCTACCTATGACGGAGCGCGTCATGCAAAAGCTCGACCAGCAGTTCATCAATAATCATTGGGTGGCCAGTCACGGGCAGCGCCGACTGGCCGTCATGGACCCGTTTCGCGAAGAGGTGATCGCCGAGGTCACCGCCGGTGATGCGGCCGATGTCGAGGCCGCCGTCAGCGCGGCTCGCCAGGCGCAGCCGGCCTGGGAAGTCCTTGGCGGTGATGCACGCGGAGACTACCTGGACGCCTTTGCCGAGGCCCTGAGCGCACGCCGCGAGGCGCTGATCAGGCTCTCGTCCACCAACAACGGCAAGGCGCTGATGGAAGCCGGCATCGACCTGGACGATGCCATCGCCTGCTACCGCTACTATGCCGGTCAGGCTCGCGCCCTGGAGGCCCGGCAGGGACGCCTGGTGGAACACGCCATGGCCGGCGTCGAAGCCCGCTGCTATGAAGACCCCGCTGGCGTGGTCGGCCTGATCGCGCCCTGGAACTTCCCGCTGGTGACCAGCGCCTGGAAGCTCGCCCCGGCGCTGGCCGCCGGCTGCACCGCAGTCTTCAAGCCGTCGGAAGTCACGCCGCTGCCCGAGCTGGCCCTGGCCGAGATCGCCCTCGAGATCGGCCTGCCCGCCGGCGTGCTCAACCTGCTGAACGGTGACGGCGACGGCATCGGGATCCCCCTGACCCAGCATCCCGGCATCGACAAGCTCTCCTTCACCGGCAGCAACGCAGTCGGCGAGAAGGTCATGCAGGCCGCCGCCCGGGGCGCACGCGGCGTCTCGCTGGAGCTCGGTGGCAAGTCGCCGATCCTGGTGCTCGACGATGCCGACGTCTCGCAGGCCGCCGACTGGGTGATGGCCGGCATCTTCTTCAACAGCGGCCAGATCTGCTCGGCCACCTCGCGACTGATCGTCCATGAAGCGATCAGCGAATCGCTGTATGCCGCCCTTTGCGAGCGTATCGATGCGCTGACGCTGGGCAACCCGCTGGATGAGGCCATCGACATGGGCCCGATGACCAGCGCCCGTCAACGCGATGCCGTGCAGTCCTATCTGGCGCTGGCCGAACGCGAAGGGCTCGAGGCCGTCCGCGATGCCCGCCATCGCACCCTGCCGGGTCAGGGCTACTTCCTGGCACCGACGCTGTATCGCGACGTGCCTACCGATAGTCGCCTGTGGCGCGAGGAAATCTTCGGCCCGGTGCTGTGCTCAAGGAGCGTGGCAAGCGAAGAAGAGGCGATTGCGCTCGCCAACGACTCGGCGTTTGGCCTCGCCGCCACCGTGATCAGCGGCGACGCCGAGCGCGCCAAGCGCGTCGGCCGCGCCCTCAAGGCCGGCAGCATCTGGTTCAATACCGAGCAGCTGGTGCTGCCCGAGACCGGCTGGGGCGGCTTCGGTATCAGCGGCATCGGTCGCGAGCTGGGCCCCTGGGGACTTGCCGGCTATCTCGAGGTCAAGCACATCGTCGGGCCGGCCTGAGCCCGGCCCCTAAGCTCAGAAGTGAGGCTGCCAAGCGACCGTCCGGCCAACCTTGCTCGCACATAAAAAGAGACCGCCGAGGCGGTCTCTTTTTTACGTTCGATGTGAAGCCCCGTTAGCGCCCTTCAGCGGACGCGGGAGCCGTCAGGCAGCGCCGGGCACCGCGGGGAAGTGGGTGCGGGCGTGGTGATAGAGGATGCTGGCATAGCCGTTGCGGTGGAGAAGCTTGTGAATCTTGGCCGGGTCCTGATCCTCGAGAGCGCGGCGCAGCTTGGCCTGCTGCTCGGCGTCGATCGCCTCGTGCCAGTGGAAGGGCGTGCCCTGGGCCAGGGCCTCTTCGGCCTGCTGCATGAGGTCGATCTCCACTCGCCCGCCCTGCTGATAGAGCAGGTCGAAGCCTTCCTGGCGCTCTGCGGCGGGAACGTCGCAGGGCTTCTCCATCGCTTCCAGTACATTGACGTAGTAATAGCTAAGCGGCTGCATCTCGGCTCCTTTTAAGGGAATTGTTGTCTTGCCAACGAGCGTTTTGCCGTATTTGCCGACCACCCCGCAACGGGGTGGCGCTCTTCGAGTGTATCTCACCCATGGCGATCCGACAGCCACCCTCGCGCTTGCGCTTGAGACCCCATCACTGCTCTGACGTTGCCATACTCATGGGGACCCTGTAGGGGTAATCTCTGGAATCCGCTCATTGGCAGGTGATTCATGGCTCCACGTCCCTTTGCTCTCTCGACAACCGACGTTTCCTCGACAGCCACGGCGTCCTCGACAGCCACGGCGTCCTCGACAGCGACCACCGCAACCGCCTCACCTCAGCCGGCCTGGCTCAGGGAGTGTCTGATCTCACTGGCGCTCGCCGCGCTGATCTCCGGGCTGTCGCTGGGCGCGGGCCTCACCTGGCAGGCACAGGGCCTGGGCTGGCTGGCGGCCGGTCCGCTGGTGGCCGCCATTGGCTGGAGCCTGGCCTGGGGGTTCGTGCTGATACGCCATCTGCACCAGTCACTGATCGGCGCCCTGGGCTTCTGGCTGGTTCAGGGTGCGCTATGGCACGGCAGCTACCGGGATGGACCGCTGGGCGGACTCGAGATACCGCTGCTGGTCCTCTGGGCGCTGATGCTTGTCGGCCTGGCCTTGACCCTGCTGGCGCTCTGGCTTGGCAAGGCTCGCAGCAACCGCAACAGGGCGAGGCTGTAAAGTCGGCCCACCTTCAAGAGCACTTCACGAGCAGACGCACACGCTGGACCAGGTTCCCGTTCAGCATATGCACATACCGCATATCTTGTGTCAGTATTCATCAGTTCTCGAATACAGCCTGTGCCTCTAGGATGGCTATCATTAATTCGCCGCCAAGGGCGGCAAGGCATCACTTGTTACCGTTTTCCAAGCCATCACCAGGAGCCTCACATGAGCAAACGTATTCTGATGGTACTGACCTCTCACGACCGTCTCGGCGATACCGGCAAGAAGACCGGCTTCTGGCTCGAAGAGCTGGCGGCACCCTACTATGCCTGCCTGGATGCCGGCGCCGAGGTGACCCTGGCATCCCCCCTGGGCGGCCAGCCGCCGCTGGACCCCACCAGTGACGCGGAAGACAGCCAGACCGACGCAACCCGTCGCTTCAAGCAGGACGATGCGGCCAACGCCAAGCTGGCCAGCACGCACCGCCTGTCAGACATGAAGGCCGACGACTTCGACGCCATCTTCTATCCGGGCGGCCACGGCCCGCTGTGGGACCTGGTCGACAATAAAGATTCGATCCGCCTGATCGAGACCTTCTGGGCTCAGCAGAAGCCGGTAGCGGCGGTCTGCCATGCGCCCATCGTGCTGCTCAACGCACGCGATGAGTCAGGCGCGCCGCTGGTTAAGGGCCGCGAGGTCACCGGGTTCACTAATGGCGAGGAAGACGCCGTAGGCCTGACCGAGATCGTTCCGCAACTAGTCGAGGATGCGCTGATCGGCTGCGGCGGCATTTACTCCAAGGCCGACGACTTCACTCCCTACACTCGCCGGGATGGCCGTCTGATCACTGGCCAGAACCCGCCCTCCTCCGAGCCAGTGGCCAAGGTGCTGCTCGAGGCTCTCGGCCTCTGAGTCGCCACGCGCCGTCATCGACGCGTCTCATCCCGCCCTTGAATCCGGCGGGATGATCCCAAGATTTATTAGTCAGCTATCGAGCATGGCGAGAGGTACTCGCCAAGCCCGAATCTTCATCACTGTTACGGAGGTTGCATGACTCAGCACACCGCTATTCCCAATCCCGGGCTCGGCACCTTCCGTCTTAAGGGCGATACCCTCAAGAGCGCCGTCAGCAACGCCCTGGAACTGGGCTATCGCCATATCGATACCGCCCAGATGTACGGCAACGAGGCCGAGGTCGGCCAGGCGATCGCCGAGAGCTCGGTGCCGCGTGACGAGATTTTCCTGACCACCAAGGTCTGGCACGACACGCTCACTCCCGATGCTCTCAAGAAGAGCGTCGACGAGAGCCTGGACAAGCTCGGCACCGATTACGTCGACCTGCTGCTGATCCACTGGCCGTCGCCGAACGATGAGGTGCCGATGCGCGATTACCTCACCGCTCTGCGCGAGGTACAGAAGGCCGGCAAGACCCGTCATATCGGCGTGTCCAACTTCACCATGGCGCAGATCGACCAGGCAGTGGATATCCTCGGCGAAGGCGCACTGCTGACCAACCAGATTGAGGTCCACCCCTTCCTGCAGAACCGCGCGCTGGTGGAGCACTGCAAGCGTCACGATATCGCGGTCACCGCCTTCATGCCGCTGGCCGTCGGCAAGGTGATGGAGGACGAGACCCTCAAGCGCATCGCCGCGAACCATGACGCCACCCCGGCACAGGTCACCCTGGCCTGGCTTCAGGCGCTGGATATCGTGACCTTCCCGTCGTCTACCAAGGCCGATCACCTCAAGAGCAACATCGAGGCGCTGAAGATCACCCTGAGCAACGACGAGCTCGACGAGATCGCGACGCTCGACCGGGGTGAGCGCATCGCCAACCCCGACTTCGCGCCCGACTGGGACTGATCACGAGGGGCGGCAGCGACATAGATAAGATGTAGACGAGATAAAAAGGGGCGGTGGCCATGAGCCACCGCCCTTTTTTGCGTCTCGATAGGCCCAACCACTCGCACGCATAGCGACAATTCAGCGGCATGGCGCCTCGCCGTACGCAACACTCACGGCATAGACATGGCAATCAGGTGGCCACGATGCAGCGACTATCCCTGGACAAGGCAACCCTCAGGGTTCGCGATCTCGATGCGCTGACGCTGGCCTTCGGTGAGTTGCTGCCGCTGTTGATCGCTACCCCAACAGGGGCGGTTTTCGAGCTGGGCAGCGATGCCCGAGGGCATACCCAGGTACTGATGCTGGTGATGAGCGAAACGCCATCGCCACCACGACGCATGACCCTCGAAGTGCCCGACGCCGACTTTCCAGCGCTGTGTAAACGCCTGACCGCCCGCGGCGCCCGCCTCTACCAGAGCCAGGGCAGCAGTTCCCCGGGCTGTGCCTGGCGGGTGCTGAGCTGTCCACTGCCCGAGGGGCATCATCTGCAAGTGGTCACCATCGACCCACGGCGTTGTGCGCCGGTGAGCATCCGGCCCGCCGCCGCGGGCGCCTAAACGCCCCTCTGGGCGCCGCCCTCAGCCTCGATCCGCTTGCTTGCGCTGACGATTGCGCCGATAGGTCCTCGCCACCGCCAGCGCCAGTGCTGAGGCGACCATCAGCCCAAGCGTCAGGCCCTGCCAGGGGCGAGCGGCGTCGCCCATCACGGTTTCCAGGGTAATGACGGCGATCAGACCAACGGCCTGACTCGCTATTGCCAGAGCGCGCAGGATGTCGAAGGCAGGCTTGGCCATGGAAGCTCCCGGTGTGGATCGTTTGAGTCGTGTGAGGGGTGTGGATAAATCAGAGTCACGTATGAAGCGCCACCCTCGCGTAGCGCCTCATGATACCCAATGCGGGCGGCCGAATCCGTCGCCTGGGCGGCGGCTGGCCTGGCTAGTTTTGTCTCGTCTCGTCTAAAGCCCCGGCTTCAGCACCAGCTTGCCGGGCTCGATATCCAGCGTCACGGCTCGCGACGCCAGGCGCTCCTTCCAGCCCCAGCCCATGGCGTCCGGGTCCAGGCGATACACCGGCACGCTCTCCAGGGTCTGGGCGACCAGGCGCACCACCATATCGGTGATCGGGGCGACATCCACCGGTAGCCAGGGCGCGTCGATGCGGCTGTCGAGCAGCGTCAGGCGACGCAGGTAAATCGCCCCCTCATCGTTGTCGTAGTAGGGCATGCCCTCAAGACTCAGCGACACATCGGCGGGCAGGTTGGAAGCGAAGGCGTTGACGGCGACGCGACCGGCGACCGCGATGCGCACCACGTCGCGACCGTCCGGGCCGACGGCAAGATCGGTGGACGTAAGCTTCAGCGACAGCGGCGAACCGGCCTTGAGCTGAGCCCGGTCGAAGCCTTCCACGGCCGCCGTCAGCTCTTGCTGCAGGGTGTCTTCGCTGACCGAATAGGAAAGTGTGGAGCAGCCACTCAGGCCAAGCAGGCAGATCAGAATCAAGGGGACAAGGTGGCGCATCGGGGAGCCTCCGGCAGATGGATGCGGCCATCCTGTCCCATTCTTGCCCTTGCGCCAAGAGCCAGCGCCTCTTTCCGCTGCCGGTCATGCCGTCCTCTCCGTGACAGCCATCGGGCCAGGCAGTAGGCTAACGTCTTTTCGCTACTTACCGGAGCCCGACGACATGGATGCCCTGGCCCTCGGTCCGCTGTTGATCTCGCTGCCGCGCCTCTATGCGCTGACGGCGGCTCTTGTTCTGCTGGTCCTCAGCCTGGTGCTGCTGGGCCTGCCGCGGCGCGCTCATACCCGCTGGTTCAATGGCCTGCTGCTCAGTTGGCTGGTCGCGGCGCGCCTGGGGCATGTGCTCACGCACCTCGACAGCTTCGCCACAGCACCGCTGGATGCCCTCAAGTTCTGGCAGCCAGGTTACCTGGGCCTGGCGGGGCTCGCCGCCGCCAGCGTCTGGACGGCCTGGATGCTGCGTGACCACATGGGGCGCATGTTGGGCGGCCTGGCGCTGCTGCTCGGCTGCTCGGTGCTGTGGCTGGCACTGGTGGGATGGAATCCGCTGGGGTCGAGCGCCACCCTGCAAAGGCTGCCTGAGCTGACGCTTGAGAATCTCGACGGCGAGCCCATCGCACTGGAGTCGCTCAGCGGCCAGCCGGTGCTGATCAATCTGTGGGCCACCTGGTGTCCGCCCTGCCTGCGCGAGATGCCGCTACTCGCTGAGGTGGCCAGTCGCGATGACATCACCGTGGTCGCCGCCAATCAAGGGGAAGAGCTCCTTCAGGTCGTGCGCTACCTGGACGATAACAACCTCAGCTTCGACCAGGCCCTGCTCGACCCGCAGCAGCGCCTGGGCGTGATCGCCGAGTCGCCGGGACTGCCCACCAGCCTCTACTTCGATGCCGATGGCCGGCTGATCGAACGTCATGTGGGCGAACTCACCAGGGCCCAGCTCGACGCCTGGACGACGCGCTGAACGCTCGCTCTGCCCACTCGTTCACCCCCAGGGCCGCATGACGTCACTGACATGCGGCCATCGTCTTCCCGGCTGACGCCTTGCCTACTTAAGCCGCGCCCCGCTTTGCTGTAAGATACCGCGCCCTGTCGTCGTCGGCCGCTTTGTGCCGGCTGCGTGCGCATCGACCCTTTCAGTATCCGAGGCAGCATGAGCGAATTTTCTCCCGGCCAGCGCTGGATCAGCGACGGCGAAGCCGAGCTGGGCCTGGGCACCGTCCTGAACTGCGATTTCCGTACCGTCACCGTGCTGTTTGCCGCCAGCGAGGAAACACGCACCTACAGCGTGCGCCAGGCCCCCCTGACCCGCGTGGCCTTCGGCAGCGGCGACCGCATCCAGTCCGCCGAGGGCTGGCAGATGCTGGTCGACGACAGCAAGGAAGAGCGCGGCCTGATCGTCTATATCGGCGAGGACGACCAAGGCCAGCTGCGCGAACTGCCCGAAGCCCAGTTGGCCGACACCATGCAGTTCGACCAGGCCCGGGACCGCCTGCTGACCGGCCAGGTCGACCGCAACGACTGGTTCAACCTGCGCTTTCGCACCCTGCACCACCACAATCGCATCGAGCAGAACCCGGCGCTGGGTCTCGCCGGCCCCAAGGTCGACCTGATCGATCACCAGCTCTACATCGCCGACGAGATCACCAACCGCCACGCCCCCCGGGTGCTGCTGGCCGACGAAGTGGGCCTGGGCAAGACCATCGAAGCCGGCCTGATTCTGCACCGGCTGCTGCTCACCGGCCGCGCCGAACGTGCGCTTATCCTGGTACCGGACAGCCTCACGCACCAGTGGCTGGTCGAGTTGCTGCGCCGCTTCGCCCTCAAGGTCACCCTGCTCGACGAGCACCAGAGCCAGGCCCACAGTGAAGGCAATCCCTTCGAGACCGGCCAACTGGTGCTGGCGAGCCAGCAGTGGCTGTTCAACAACCCGCACCGCCAGGCCCAGGCCGAGGCCTGCGAATGGGACATGCTGATCGTCGACGAGGCCCATCACCTGGACTGGACCCCGGACGAACAGGGCCCCGGCTATAGCTGCGTAGAGCGCCTGTCGAGGACCATCGACGGCGTGCTGCTGCTGACTGCTACCCCCGAGCAGATGGGCCTTGAGAGCCACTTCGCACGGCTGCGCCTGCTCGACCCGGACCGCTATCAGGACCTCGAGCGCTTCAAGGCCGAGGAGGCCGGCTACGTGCAGGTGGCCGAAGCCATCGATGCCCTGGAGACGCTGCCCGCCGCCACCGCAGCCGAGGGCGACGCCGCCCGGGCGCGGATCGACGCGGTGATCGACGACGCCGACAGCCAGGCCCTGCTCGATACCCTGGTCGAGCCGGAGAGCGACGACGCCCAGCGCGAGGCCGCCCGGCGCCAGCTCACCGAGCAACTGCTCGATCGCCATGGCACCGGCCGGGTGATGTTCCGCAACAGCCGCCGTCACGTCGGCGGTTTCCCGGCTCGCGAGCTGCACGTCAGCGAGCTCGCCCAGCCTTCGGCCTATCGCCGGGTGCTGCGCCGAATCGAACGCGACGAGGACTACCTCGACGAGCTGTTGATCGAAACCGGGCTCGATCACCCGGACGTGCTGATCTATCCAGACGCCATGTACCGGGCACTGGGCGAAGACCCGCTCAACGCCGAGCCCTGGTGGCAGTTCGATCCCCGAGTGACATGGCTGCTCGAGCAACTCACCGAGGTCGGCGACGACAAGATGCTGGTCATCGCCCATGACCGCGACACCGCCCTCGAGCTCGCCGAAGGCTTGCGGGTGCTGGGCGGCGTGCATGCACCGGTGTTCCACGAGGGCCTGACTCTGGTCGAGCGCGACCGCGCCGCGGCCGCCTTCGCCGACACCGAAGACGGCTGCCAGGTGCTGGTGTGCTCGGAGATCGGCTCCGAGGGCCGCAACTTCCAGTTCTGCCGGCACCTGGTGATGTTCGACCTGCCCCAGCATCCTGATCAGCTCGAACAGCGCATCGGCCGCCTGGATCGCATCGGCCAGCAGCACACCATCCAGCTGCATGTGCCGGTCTTCGAACAGAGCCCCGGCGCCCGCCTGCTGCGCTGGTATCGGGAAGGGATGGACGCCTTCAGCGCCCCCCACGGGATCGGCAGCGAGCTGTTCGACGCCTTCGGCGACGAGCTGGCCGAGGCGCTGCTCGACGAGGAAGGCCTCGAGGAGCTGATCACCGAGACCCGCGCGCTGTTCGAGACCAAGCTCAAGGAGCGCGAGGCCGGTCGCAACCGCCTGCTCGAGCACAACGCCTGCCGCCCGGCGCGCGCCGCCAAGGTGATCGAGGCGATCCGCGAGCTTGACGATGACAAGGCGCTGCCCCGCTATCTGGAACAGGCGTTGGATATCTTCGGCGTCGACAGCCAGGAACTCGGCGGCGAGGTTGTGCACCTGCAGCCGAGCCCGCAGATGCTCGACGGCCTGCCAGGGCTGGTGAAGGGCGAAGACGGCTTCTCGGCCACCCTGTCCCGCAGCAAAGCCCTGGCCCGGGACGACGTTCAGCATCTGTCCTGGGAGCACCCCCTGGTGCGCGAGATGATGGGCCGTCAGCTCGATGGCAACATGGGCAACACGGCGCTGGCCCTGCTCAAGCACCCGGCGATTCCCGGCGGCCGTCTGATGACCGAGCTGGTCTTCCGCACCCACTGCCCGGCGCCCAAGAAGCTGCACATCAACCGCTTCCTGCCGGCCACCGCGGTGCGCGTACTGCTCGACGAAACCGGCAACAACCTGTCGTCGAAGGTCTCCTTCGGTGGGCTCGCCAAGAACCTAACCAAGGTCAAGAAAGCGGTGGCCCGCGACCTGATCAAGGACCGCCACGATCAGCTGCGAGAGCTCTTGACCCAGGGCGAGCAGGAAGCCGAACGGGAACTGCCGAGCATCGTCGAGGCCGCCCAGACCCGCATGCGCGAGACCCTGGACGGCGAGCTTTCTCGCCTCAAGGCGCTATCCCGTCACAACCCGGCGGTACGCGAGGATGAGCTGAAGGCCCTCGCCGATACCCGTGCCACACTGGACAGCGCCATCGAAGGCACCCGGCTGCGCCTGGATGCGGTGCGGGTGATCGTCACCATCGACACCGACTAGCTCGGCGCTGACGGGCTTTGACCACTCGCGCCACAAGGGCGCCCGCCTGCGACAAGCCCCAAGGCATCGATGGAACCCAGCGCGCCCGGCCAAGTTGGCCGGGCGCGCTGGGTTTTACGGAAATGTTGGTGCTAAGGGAGATGCTGGTGCTAAGAGATATGCCGGTGCGGAGATAGCCGCACCGGCTGTGAAAGGCCTAGCGCCCGAGGATCGCCGTCAGCGCCTGATCGAGAGTCGGGTACTCGAAGCGAAAGCCGGCGTTCTCGAGGCGCGCCGGGCGCATGTCGGCACCGGTCAGCAGCAGGTTGGCCATGTCGCCGAGGCCTACCTTGAGCACGCAGGCCGGCACCGCCATGAAGGCCGGCCGCTTGAGGTGCCGGGCCAGGGTGGCGGTAAAGGCGGCGTTGGTCTCGGGCTTGGGGGCCGAGGCATTGAAGGGGCCGCTAAGCTCCTCGTGCTCGAGCAGAAACTCGAGCAGCCGCAACATGTCCTCGCGATGGATCCAGGGCATGAACTGACGCCCACTGCCGAAGGGGCCACCCAGCCCCAGCTTGAAGGGCGTGAGCATCTTCGCAAGGGTGCCACCGTCTTTCTCGAGCACCAGCCCGGTGCGCACCAGTACAACCCGAACGCCATGGGCCTCGGCTGCTTTGGCCTCCTGCTCCCAGCGTTCGCATAGGCGGTGGGCGAATTCATCGTGCGGCGAGGTGTCCTCGGTCACCCGGGCGTCGCCCTGGTCGCCGTAGTAGCCCATTGCCGAGCCGGAGATCATCACCCGCGGCGCCGCGCCCTCCTCGGCAAGCTGACCGCACAGCTTGACCAGCTCCCGGGTGATATCGACGCGAGAGTCCACCAGCCGGGTCTTCTGCGCCTCGCTCCAGCGCTTACCGGCGATCGATTCGCCGGCGAGGTTGATGATCGCCTCTGGCCGCGCCTCGGCGAATGCCATTACCGAGTCCGCGACTCGCGCATCCGCCGGCAGCAGGTCCCGCGCGCTGGCCGGATCCCGGGACACCACCAGCAGGTCGTGTCCCGCCTCGGCCAGGCGTTGGCACAGGGGCCTACCGACGAAGCCGGTTCCACCAGTGACCAGAATACGCATGCTGCCTCCTAGAATGCTGAATCGAATGTGATACCCGTCTACGTCGAACCGTCTTGCCTTGGCAAACTAACCCGAGGAAAGATGCTGCCACAGCGCCTGAGAACTAGAATCCGTGGACAGATGGCTGAGAACAGGAGCCTGACAACAAGCGTGGCTCATGACGATCCTGCCACGCCAGGACTCGCTGCCTTCATCAGCACCAGAAGGCGGTGGCGGACCGCCGCAGGACAGACTGAATGTTATACAGCGTTTGTACGATTCTGTTAACCTAGTAACTAATTGCTGCAGCGCCAGCCACGCCAGTCTCCCGGAGGATTCATGACTGCCACCCCTTCCATCGCCATTATTGGTGCCGGCCTATCGGGGCTCGCCTGTGCTCAGGTACTCGCCGATCGCGACATCTCAAGCGAGGTCTTCGACAAGGCACGTGGACCAGGCGGCCGCCTGACCAGCCGTCGGCTGCCCGGCGCCGTCGTCGATCTGGGGGCTCAGTATTTCACCGTCCGCGAAGCACGCTTCTCCGAGCAAGTCGAAGCCTGGCGCAAAGCCGGGCTGGTGGCTCCCTGGCCGCAGCGACTGTGGCGGGTAGAGGCCGACGGCTGGCAGCCCCACCATGACGATCAAACGCGCTACAGCGCCGCGCCGCGCATGAGCGCCCTGACACGTTCGCTGGCCGAAGGCCTCAATCTGCATGTCCAGACACGCATTACCGCCCTGCACCAGAAAGCCGACGGCTGGTGGCTGGCCGACGACACAGGCCGCGATCATGGCCCCTATGCCCGGGTAGTGGTCACGGTGCCCACGCCTCAGGCCGAGCCGCTGGTCGCGCCCCACGATCCGGCGCTGGCCGCCGACTGCCTGGCCATCGTGCAAAAACCCTGCTGGGCTGGCCACGTGGTCTTCGATGAGCCCCTGCCGGAACTGCCCGGCGCCGATGCTGACTGGCAGGCCGCCTTCGTCAATATCGGCCCACTGGCCATGATCAGCCGCAACGACACCAAGCCCGGCCGCCAATCGCAGGACGAAAGTCTGACCCTGCTCGCCAGCCCAGAGGCCAGCACTGCCTGGCTGGAAGACGATGCCGATACGGTAGCAGAGCGGCTATTCTCGGCCTTCGAGACATTCTACGCCCAGCCGCTACCCAAGCCGCGTCTCATCGGCGCTCACCGCTGGCGCTATGCCAGGCCATCCGGACCGATCTCGGGCCCCGGCTACCGGCTCAGCGCCCGGGGCATTGCACTGTGTGGCGATGCCTTCCGTTCGCCACGAATCGAGGGGGCCTGGCTGTCCGGGCACGACCTGGGCCAAGCCCTGGCCGCCGAGATCGGTCGCTAACAAGATCGGTCGCTGAGAAGTGGTAAGAAGTTAATAGTTGGAATACTGATAGCTGAGAGACTGGCACTCGGCCAGCCCCAAGACCGGTAACGCCGCTGCCGCCATTCGCCCTGATAAGGCCCGGCGTCGGCGTTGCCACCGATACGACCGTTCATTTCCTGCACGCCAAGAGGTTTTCATGTCACACGCCCTGATCCTGCTCGCCCACGGCTCTCGTGACCCGCGCTGGAAGGCCCCCTTCGAGTCCCTCGCCGAGACCCTGGCGGGGCGCCTTTCTACCCCGCTGCGCATGGCCTACATGGAGCTCTGCGAGCCGTCGCTGGAAGCCACCGTGGCCGAGCTTCGCGACAGCGGCATCGAGCGGGCCGACATCCTGCCGTTATTCTTCGCTGCCGGTCGTCACCTTCGCGAAGACGTACCGGGGCAGATCACCGCCCTGGGCGAGGCCCATCCCGATATCGAACTGACGCTGCTGCCGCCGGTGGGCGAGCATCCGGCCTTCGTCGACGCCCTGGCCGGCATCATCGACGAGCGTGCCAACGGCTGATCCGCGGCGGTAACGGGACGCCGCTCGCCCCACACTTTGTACAACATCATTGCCTTGTATAATATTTTGCACCATTCTTAGGCCCATCAGCGACGTAGCGCAGTGTTTGCCGGTCGCTGTTTCGACTGACACAGCGAGAGGCTCCCCAGCGCATGACTACCAAGGCGACCCACCCGGCCGATACGCCGCTCTATCCCATTCGTGAGGTTTCGCGATTGACGGGGGTCAACTCGGTGACCTTGCGGGCATGGGAACGACGCTACGGCCTGATTCGCCCTCAGCGCACGGCCAAAGGCCACCGCCTCTACGCCTACGAAGACGTGGAGCGCGTCGAGCATATCCTGCAATGGCTCAATCGCGGCGTACCGGTCAGCCAGGTGCGCGAGCTGCTTGACCAGCCGGCGCCGGCCGAGCCTCAGGCGCCGGCCATCGGCGACTGGGCGGGTCAGCGCCAGCAGTGGCAGGCCGCCGTCGAAGCCCTTGATCTCGAACGCCTGGATACGCTCTACCATCAGGCCATGACGCTCTATCCGGTAGCCACCTGCGTCGGCGAGCTGTTCAAACCGCTGGTCACGTCGCTCGAGGAAAACTGGGGCGACCAGCTCGGCGCGGCGCTGCAGCGCGCGACCCTGGAATCCTTCCTGCGCAGCCGTATCGGCACCCGTCTGTATCACGGCAACCAGGTGGGCACCGGCGGTCTGGTGCTGATCAGCCGGTTGCCGGACGCCCACGGCATGCTCTGGGAGCTGCTGATCGCCCTGACGGCAAGCGACGCCGGTTATCGCGTACAGCTGTTCGACGATGCCCTGCCCCTAAGCGAGATGCCGCTTGCCGTGCAACGCCTGAACGCCGCCGCCATGCTGGTGTGCAGCGGCCAGGCCGAGCGCACCGAACTGTTCCGGCGTCAGCTGCCCAAGCTCGCCGAGCAGCTCACCGTGCCGCTGGGCCTCTGCGGGCCGGTGGCGCGCATCCGCGAGCAGGAGCTGAGCGATACTCAGGTAGCGGTGCTCGGCGATGACCCGCTCCAGGCCATCTCCCGACTCAAGCCACTGACGCGGGGCTGATCGCGGCCAGCCCCGAATCACCTCTGACACGGCCTCCTCAAACACGGTTTTCCCTCACAATGACAGGAGCGATCATGCAAGGTGTGACTCAGGCTGGCGCCGCCCCTCGACTGGTCTGGCTGCGCAGCGATCTGCGACTTCACGACAACACTGCCCTGAGTGATGCTGCCCGTCAGGGCCCGGTGATCGCCGTCTTCCTGCGCTGCCTGCCCCAGTGGCAGGCCCACGGCCACGGGGCCAACAAGCTCGACTTCCTCAATCGCGGCGTCGCCGCCCTGGCCGAGGATCTCGCCGGTTACAACATCCCGCTGCTGCACCGCGAGATTGATCACTTCGATGCCGCCCCGGCCACCCTGCTCGCCCTGGCCGAAGAGGTCGGCGCCTGCGCCCTGCACTTCAACCGCGAATACCCCCTCAACGAATGGCGCCGCGATGAAGCGGTCATCCATGCCTTCGACCGCCAGGGCCTGACGGTCAAGGCGTACACCGACGCCATTGCCTTCGCCCCCGGCGAGTTGCGCACCGGGCAAGGCGCCTACTACAGCGTCTTCACGCCCTTCGCCAAGGCCTGGCACCGGGCACTCACGCCCGAGCGCCTGGCCCTGCACGACGCACCCGCCGTCCAGGCACCGCTTGAAATCTCAAGCGAACCGATACCCGCGCTGCCCGCCCTTGGCGATACCCCCGCCGCACCGGAGCGCTGGCCCGCCGGCGAGCAGGCCGCCGCCGATCGGCTGGAGCGTTTCCTGCGCTTTCGCGGCCGCCACTACAAGGCGCAGCGCGACCTGCCGGCGGTCGCCGGCACCAGCGAGCTCTCCCCCTATCTGGCGCTGGGGATGATTTCCTTTCGTCAGTGCTGTCAGGCGGTGCTGGCCGAAAACGACGGCCGACTCGACGAGGGCGACGCAGGCCTTACCGCCTGGGTCAACGAGCTGATCTGGCGGGAATTCTATCAACACATCGTCATCGGCTTTCCTCGAGTGTGCCGTCACCGGGCCTTTCAGCAACACACCGAGGCCCTGGCCTGGCGCGACGACGAGACCGCCTTCACGGCCTGGTGTGAGGGACGCACCGGCTATCCGATCGTTGATGCCGCCATGCGCCAGCTGGTCGAGACCGGCTGGATGCACAATCGGCTGCGCATGGTCACCGCCATGTTCCTGACCAAACATCTGCTGATCGACTGGCGCCGCGGCGAAGCCTTTTTCCTGCGCCACCTGATCGACGGTGAGTTCGCCGCCAACAACGGCGGCTGGCAGTGGGCCGCGTCCACCGGCACCGATGCCGCCCCCTATTTCCGCATTTTCAACCCCACCACCCAGTCCCAGCGCTTCGACCCGGAAGGCACCTTCATCAAGACCTATCTGCCCTCTCTGGCGACGCTTTCGGCCAAGCAGCGCCATGCGCCACCGGCAGGCGATCTGCTCGGCCAAGCCGACTATCCGGCGCCGATCGTCGACCACAAGGCCGCCCGCGCGAGGGCGCTAGACGCCTTCAAGGCCCTCAAGAGCGACGCGTCCTGACGGGGCGCGCCCTGAACAGGAGTCATCATGTCTCGTGACCCGGCCCTCGACGCTTTCTGCGCCTTCTTCAATAAGCTAGACAAGACCTGTACAGATCAGTTGGGCAACGTATACACTGATGACATTGTCTTTCAGGACCCGCTGCACCGCATCGAGGGACTGAGCGAACTTGAAACCTACTTCGCGGCCTTGTACACCCATGTAGAGGAATGTCAGTTCACCTTCCACCATCAGCAGCGCCAAGGCGACACCGCATTCGTCACCTGGACCATGACGCTGCGCCACCCCCGCCTGTCTGGGGGAAAGGCCTATGAAGTGGAAGGTTGCTCACGGCTGACGTTCGCGCCGCCCCGGGCCGGCAGCGACCAAGAACCACAAAAGGTGCAGCACCACCGCGACTACTTCGATGCCGGGGAACTGCTCTATGAGCGGCTCCCCGGGCTCGGCTGGGTGATTCGTCACCTCAAGCGACGCGCCGGGGCCTGAAACCCATTGGCCACTGCCGACGTAGCTTATAGAAATGCCGCCGCAAGAAGGACCGCGAGGCGCGTGCCCATCGAGGCCGACACGGCCGTCTGGCCAGGAGGAAGCATGACCACAACACCGCATCCGCAGCGCATCTGGTTGACCGGGGCGACCTCGGGCATCGGCCGCGCCCTGGCCGAACGCCTGCTCGACGACGGTCATCGGGTGGCCTTGAGCGCCCGCAGCGCCGAGAAGCTTCAGGCGCTGACCGAAGGTCATGACAATGCCCTGGCGGTACCGTTGGACATCACCGACCGCGCGGCCGTAGCGGCAGCCGGCGAGCAGATCATGGAGGCCTTCGGCGGGCTCGAGCTTGCGCTGCTCAATGCCGGGACCTGCGAATACCTGGACGCCCGAGACTTCGATGTCGATCTCGTAGAGCGAGTCTTCGCCCCCAACTTCCACGGCGCCCTCTATACCATCGAGGCGGCGCTGCCGCTGCTGCGCCAGGCACGCGACATCGATGGCAGCCGGCCGCTGCTGGCCGCCACGTCCAGCGCCTCTGCCTACGTCGCCCTGCCCAGAGCCGAGGCCTACGGCGCCTCCAAGGCGGCGCTCAGCTACTTCATGGAATCGCTGCGCCTGGACCTCGCCGCCGAGGACATCGACGTCAGCGTGATTCATCCGGGCTTCGTCAAGACGCCGCTCACCGAGCGCAACGACTTCCCGATGCCGATGCGCGTCAGCGTCGATACCGCCGTCGAGGCCATCCTCAAGGGCCTCGAGCGGCGCTCGCTGGACATTCACTTCCCCAAGCGCTTCACCTACCTAGTCAAGCTGATGGGCATCCTGCCGCCCGGGCTGCGCTGGCGACTCGGCAAGCGCATGACCCGCGACCGCGATACCCGGGCAGCAGGAGGCAAGACATGAGCCGGCAGCGCATCGCCGTGATTGGAAGCGGCATCAGCGGCATGGCCGCGGGCTACTATCTGTCCAAGCATCACGACATCACGCTCTTCGAGGCCAGCGAGCGCCTGGGTGGGCACACCGCCACCATCGATGTGACGCTGGACGGTCGCGACTACGCCATCGATACCGGCTTCATCGTCTTCAACGACTGGACCTACCCGCACTTCCAGGCCCTGCTGGCCGAACTGGGCGTACCCAGCCAGCCCACCGAGATGAGCTTCTCGGTGCACGAACGCGCCTATGACTTCGAGTACAACGGTCACACCCTGGGCACCCTCTTCGCCCAGCGGCGCAACCTCCTGCGCCCGCGCTTCTACCGCATGCTGGCCGACCTGCTGCGCTTCAACCGCGCAGCGGTCCGCGACCTGGACAGGGGCCGCCTGGACCCGGCGCTAACGCTTGGCGACTACCTGGACGCCGGCGGTTACGGCGAGGACTTCCGCCACCGCTACCTGCTGCCGATGGGCGCGGCGATCTGGTCGGCCAGCATCCGTGACCTGATGGGCTTTCCGCTGACCTTCTTCGTACGCTTCTTCAAGAATCATGGCCTGCTATCGGTCAGCCATCGCCCCCAGTGGCACACCCTGGTGGGCGGCTCCCGGGCATACATCCCAGCCCTGACGGCGCCCTATGCCGAGGGCATTCGTCTGCAGAGCCCGGTGCAGGGCATCCGTCGGCGCGCCGACGGCGTCGAGATCACAAGCCGCCATGGCGTCGAGCACTTCGACCAGGTAGTACTGGCCTGCCACTCGGATCAGGCCCTTGCGCTGCTCGAGGATGCCAGCGACGCCGAGCGTGAGATTCTCGGTGCCATGCCCTATCAGGACAACGAGGTGGTGCTGCACACCGACACTCGCCTGCTGCCCCGCCGCGAGCGCGCATGGGCCAGTTGGAACTACCGTCTGGACGGTCGCGGCAATGCCGCCCGGGTCTCAGTGACCTATGACATGAACATCCTGCAACGCCTGGAGGCGCCGCACACCTTCTGCGTGACCCTCAACGACAGCGCCAGCATCAATCCACGCCAGATACTGGGGCGTTTCACCTACGCGCATCCCTGCTTCACCCTGGCCGGCCAGGCTGCCCAGGCGCGCCATGCCGAGATATCCGGCACCGACAAGCGCACCCACTTCTGCGGCGCCTACTGGCGCAACGGCTTCCACGAGGATGGCGTATGGAGTGCTCGCCGCGTGGCCCTGGCGCTGGGTGACACGCCGCGCCCGGCCGACGACGCCCGCACAGGCAGCGAGATCGGTGCGGAGGCGCCCGCATGATCGCCGCCCCCCGCTCCCGGATCTATCACGGCCACCTGCGCCATCGACGCTACTGGCCCAGGACTCATGCCTTTCGCTATGGACTGTGGATGGCCTGGCTGGATCTCGACGAGCTGCCGGCGCTATTTCGCGGCGTGCCGGGCTTCGGCGAAGGGCGGCTGGCACTGGCCCGTTTTCGCCGCGCCGACTATCTCGCGCCCCATGAGCGCCCGCTGAAGCAAGTGGTCAGGGAAGAGCTCGAACGCCAGCTCGGCGAGGCCCCCGACGGCCGGGTGTGCATGCTGACCCAGCTGCGCACCCTCGGGGTGGCCTTCAACCCGATCACCCTCTACTACGCTTACAACGCCGATGACCGACTGGTCGCGCTGCTGGCCGAAGTCACCAATACGCCCTGGGGCGAGCGGGTGCGCTATGCCTGCCGTGTCGACCCGGCGCGTCACAGCCACCAGGCCAGTTTCGACAAGGCCATGCACGTCTCGCCCTTCAACCCCATGGACATGATCTATCGCTGGCGCTTCTCGACGCCCGGCGAGCACCTGATGATGCACATGGAAACCTGGAAGGACGAAGCGCTGCACTTCGATGCCACCCTGACCCTGAAGGCCCGGGCCGCGACCCGTGGCGCACTGGTGGCCACCCTGGTCCGACAGCCCTTCATTAGCCTCAAGACCCTGGCCGGCATTCACCTGGAGGCCCTGCGTCTGTGGGCCAAACGGGTGCCGATCCATGACCATCCCCATCGCGAGGAGACACCGTCGTGAGTACGATCCGCTCTGCCACCTCAGCGCCGCAGTCGGACACAGGCGACCGCCTGACCCGACTGCTCAAGCCCCGCCTGCTCGCCCAGTTGAACGATCTCGAAGGCGGCCAGATCACCCTGATCGAAGGCGATCAGAGCCATACGCTGGGCCGCGGTGGCCCCCTTTCCGTCACGGTCGTGGTCAAGCGCGCCCAGGCCTGGCGCCGGCTGGCGCTGGGCGGCACGGTAGGCGCCGCCGAGGCCTACATGGACGGCGACTGGGAAGCCGATGACCTGGTCGGCCTGACCCGGCTGTTTGCCGCCAACATGGAAAGGGTCAATGGCGAGGTCGAGAACGGCAGCGCCCGCCTCGGCCGCTGGCTGTTGACCGCCGCCTATGCCCTGCAGCGCAACACGCAGCGCGGCGCCCGGCGCAACATTTCGGCCCACTACGACCTGGGTAACGACCTGTTCGCCACCTTCCTCGACACCGAGCACTGGATGTACTCGAGCGCCGTCTTCCCTCACCCGGAGGCGAGCCTCGAGGAGGCATCGACCCACAAGCTCGACGTGATGCTCGATAAGCTCGACGTGGGCCCTGACAACCATCTGCTGGAAATCGGCACCGGCTGGGGAGGGCTCGCTATCCATGCCGCCAAGAGCCGCGGCTGTCGGGTGACTACCACCACCATCTCCGACGAGCAGTACGCCCATACCGCGAAGCGCATCGAGGAAGAGGGGCTTGGTGAGCGAATCACCCTGCTCAAGCAGGACTATCGGGCACTGGAGGGCCGCTATGATCGGTTGATCTCGGTGGAGATGATCGAGGCGGTGGGCCACCAGTATCTCAACACCTACCTCGAGACCCTGGATCGACTGCTCACCGACGATGGCATGGTGATGCTGCAGGCGATCACCATCCGTGATCAGCGCTTCGAGGCCGCCAAGCGTGAGATGGATTTCATCAAGCGCTATATCTTCCCCGGCGGCTTCCTGCCCTCGCATCGCGCCATTCTCGACGGCATGACCCGTCACACCTCGCTGAACGTGCTCTCGCTCGACGAGATTGGGCTGCACTATGCGCGCACCCTGCGCGAGTGGCGCCATCGCTTCGAGTCGCAGTTGGACCGGGTACGCAAGCTCGGCTATGACGAGCGCTTCATTCGCATGTGGCGTTACTACATGTGCTACTGCGAAGGCGGCTTCCTGGAACGCAGCATCGGCACCTGCCACCTGCTGATGGCGAAACCCGGCGCCCGCCGTGACGCCTTGACGGGATCGCCGTGACCCGGCCTGGTCCCAGTGGCTGGATGGCCTCGGTAGCCAATATCGTGGCCTTTCAGGTCGGCTGGTTTGCCTGCGTGCTGGGGGGCAGCGCGATAGGTAGCGGAGTGGCGGCGATGATCGTGGCCGGGCACCTTTTCTGGCTAGGGCGGCCGGGGGAATGGCGGCTGCTGGCGGCTTTCGCCACCCTGGGGCTGATCATCGATGGCAGTTTCGTACTGCTCGGCGGCTTTGGCTTCGATGCCACCGCTGGCGGTGAGGCCGCCCTGGCGGGCGCGGGGGCAGGCGCCTTGATGGCGCTACCGCTGCCTCTCTGGCTGTGGCTGCTGTGGCCGCTGTTTGCCACCTTGCCGCAGCATTCCCTGGTCTGGCTATGGCAACGCCCTTGGCTGGCGGCGCTGGGGGGGGCGACGAGCGGTCCGCTGTCCTATCTGGCCGGCGCACGGCTGTCCGGGGTGGAGCTGGCGCCTTGGCTGCTGCCAGCGGAGGCGCTGGTGTGGGCGGCGCTATGCCTGGGGCTCAGCCATCGCCTGGGGCGGAGGCGTTCTTGACCACCAGCGCTAACCTCCAGCCATGAAAGCCGTTACACAAGCGAGCTGGCTAGGCCGGGGCGATAGCCGCACCATCGCCTGAGTAAACCCCAGTGCCCTCTTGCCTGAGCCGTGCCTCGATCTCGTCTGGAGGCACCGGGCGCGAGAACAGGAAACCCTGCACTTCGGGACAGCCCTGCTTGCGCAGGAAGTCCCGCTGCGCCGGCGTCTCGACGCCTTCCGCCACCACCGTCAGCGACAGCCCTTGGGCCATCGCCAGCACCGCGCCGACGATCGCCGCATCCGCACGATCATCAGGCAGCGCACGCACAAAGGCCCGATCAAGCTTTAGCTTGTCTACCGGCAATCGCTTCAGGTAGCTCAGGGAAGAATAGCCGGTCCCGAAATCATCGATGGCGATCTGGTGGCCCTTGTCGCGCAATGATGTCATGCGCGGGTAAACATCGCCGGCGCGCTCATCGAGCAGCACCGACTCGGTAAGCTCGAGTCCGAGCAGCTGGGCCGGCACCTTGTAACGGGCCAGACAGGCGGAAATCCGCGATTCCAGGTCGCCCTGAATCAGCTGCAGCGCCGAAATATTTACCCAGACCGGCACTCGCGGCAGCCCGGCCTGTTGCCAGCGCGCCAACTGTGAGACCGCCTGCTCGATCACCCAGGCACCCAGCGGCGTCATCAGGCCATGGCGCTCGGCCAGCGGGATGAAGTCTCCTGGCGACACCATGCCCAGCCGTGGGTGACGCCAACGCATGAGCGCCTCCATGCCTACCAGAGAACCATCCTTGAGGCTGTACTGAGTCTGGTAATGCAGCTCAAGCTGACCACCTTGGGCGAGCGCCGCGCGCAGATCGTTGACCAGTTCGAGCTGCCGATCCCCCGGCTCATCCAAGGCAGGCTGAAAGCGCTTATGATGGTTGCGGCCGTGGCGCTTGGCGCTGTAGAGAGCGCTTTCCAGCCGCTGCAGTAGCACATTGGAGTCGCGGCCATCATCCGGTGCCCGACAGCTGCCGACGGTCAGCCCCAGGCGCAGCGACTGACCATCCTGTTCGAAGGGTGCCGTCAGATGCTCGCAGAGCCCGGCCACCCAGGTATCATGATCGTCGAAGTTGGTGGTGCGGATGACCATGAATTCATCGCCACCCAAGCGCCCCACCACACCCCCAGCGACCTGCCGCGCCAGCCGCTGTCCAAAGCGCGACAGCAGCCGGTCACCCGCCTCGACGCCCATGGCATCGTTGATGGCCTTGAAGCCGTCGATGTCGATCAGCGCCATGTCCAGCCCCTCGCCGGCCCGCAGGTGGCGCAGCCGCGAACTCAGCAGATCGTGAAGGCGCCGACGGTTGGGCAGGCCGGTCAAGGGGTCCTCGAAGCCAATTCGCCGCATGTCCTGCTCGCGCGCCTTGTGACGAGAAATGTCGGTAAACAGTCCCACGTAATGACTGACCTTGCCATTCTCTCCACGGTAGGCTTGAATGCGCAGCCATTCCGGGTACTGGTCGCCCTGCTTGCGCTGGTTCCAGATCTCGCCTTCCCATTTGCCGAGCGAGGTGAGAGCCTCCCAGTAGCGATCGTAGAAGGCCTTGTCGTGACGTCCGGCCGATAGCATCGAGGGGTCCTGGCCACGAACCTCCTCGAGGGCATAGCCGGTGATCTGGGTAAAGGCAGGATTGACCGTGAGGATACGGTGGCGGGCGTCGCAGATCATGATGCCGTCCTCGGAGCTCAGCATCACCTGCTCCCCCAAGGCTCGGCGGGCATGCTCCTGGCGCACCATCCGCCAGGCATCCCACAGCCCCAGAGCGAGCAGCAGCAGGGTCATCAGGCGCACTCCCACTCCGCTGGCCCAGGGCAGGGCGGCGACGCCGAGCAAGCCCAGCCAGACCATTGGTCGATTAAGTGTAAAGAGCGGCCACATAAGGGATCATCAGTTTTACGGTCCATGGACTCGAGTACGAAAGAAGTTCGTACCTTTCATTATTCTATCGGCGAACGCTACCATGGGTTTAATGGTTAATCACCAAAATGGTGAGGGCGCGGTGCCTAGCCTCTCGTCAGCCGGACCGCTGCCAAGGGTGGCGACGTGCAATCATCTGGTGCTGCCAGTAGAATGGCCCGCAGTCTAGCCGGCCTCCGGCCCACCCTAATGTCGACTCTCGGAATGATTCTGTGACCAAGCAACACTCCTTTAGCCACGAAGAGCTGCTGGCATGCAGCCAAGGTGAACTGTTCGGCCCGGGCAATGCCCAGCTGCCGGCACCCAACATGCTGATGCTCGACCGCGTCACCCATATCCACGAGGAAGGCGGTGAATACGGCAAAGGCGAGCTGATTGCTGAACTCGATATCCACCCGGACCTGTGGTTCTTCGACTGCCATTTCCCCGGCGACCCGGTCATGCCCGGCTGCCTGGGCCTGGATGCCATGTGGCAGTTGGTCGGCTTCTACCTGGGCTGGCTTGGCCACCCGGGACGCGGCCGTGCTCTGGGCTGTGGCGAGGTCAAGTTCTCTGGCCAGATCCTACCGGAAGCGAAGAAGGTCAAATACCATATCAACGTCAAGCGCATCATTACCCGGCGCCTGATTCTTGGCATCGCCGATGGCACTGTGTCCGTCGACGGCCGCGATATCTACCAGGCCAATGACCTGCGGGTCGGCCTGTTCACCTCCACCGCGAATTTCTGATCAGGAGGCTCCCATGCGACGAGTGGTAGTCACCGGGCTGGGCATCGTGTCTTGCCTCGGCAACGACCGGCACCAGGTCCTCGATGCGCTCAAGGCAGGGCGCTCTGGCATCCGTTTCAAGGACGACTACGCTGAACGCGGCTTCCGCAGCCAGGTGGCGGGCGTCGTGGACATCGACCTCGACGCGCTGGTCGATCGCAAGCTGCGCCGCTTCATGGGGGATGCCGCAGCCTATGCTTATGTGAGCATGGCTCAGGCCATCGAAGACTCGGGCCTTACCCCAGAGCAGGTATCGAACGAGCGTACCGGTCTGATCGCCGGCTCCGGCGGCGCGTCCAGCGCCAACCAGGTCGAAGCTGCCGACGTCTTGCGCGAGAAGGGCCTGCGCCGTGTGGGGCCCTACCGGGTCACCCGCACCATGGGCAGTACCGTCTCGGCCTGTTTGGCGACCCCATTCAAGATCAAGGGCGTCAACTACTCGATCTCCTCGGCCTGTGCGACCTCGGCTCACTGCATCGGCAGCGCCGTCGAGCAGATCCAGCTGGGCAAGCAGGACGTCGTGTTTGCCGGCGGTGGCGAAGAAGAGCACTGGACCCTGTCCTGCCTATTCGACGCCATGGGCGCGCTGTCGACCCACTATAACGAAACGCCGGACAAGGCGTCGCGCCCCTATGATCAGGCCCGCGACGGCTTCGTGATCGCCGGTGGTGGCGGCATGCTGGTGCTCGAAGACCTGGAGCACGCTCAGGCACGCGGCGCCAAGATCTATGCCGAAGTGGTCGGCTATGGTGCCACCTCGGATGGTTACGACATGGTGGCGCCATCCGGCGAGGGCGCGGCCCGCTGCATGCGTCAAGCCATGGCCACGGTCAAGGGCAGCATCGACTACGTCAACACGCACGGTACCTCCACGCCTGTGGGTGATGTTGCCGAGCTGAAGGCCATTCGCGAGGTGTTCGGGGATCGGACGCCGGCGATGAGCTCGACCAAGTCGCTGACCGGCCATTCACTGGGCGCCACCGGCGTGCAGGAAGCGATCTACTCGCTGATGATGATGGAGCATCGCTTCATCGCTGCCTCGGCCAACATCGAGAAACTGGATGACCAGGCAGAGGGCTTCGACATCGTCACCGAACGTCGAGACGACGCCGAGGTGACGCGCGTGCTGTCCAACAGCTTCGGCTTCGGCGGCACCAATGCCTGCCTGGTGCTGGAGAAGTTCAGCAGCTGACGTCCAGGCCTGTCGCCCCGCGAACGCAAAGAAGGCGCCCCTTGGGGCGCCTTCTTTGTTTATCGCACTGTGTTTCTAGTGTGTTGTTTATAACGTTGTTTATGACATCACGGACAGATTCGTCGGCGGCTCACTCGCACTCACTAGACGCTGACTGACAGGTCCGGCGACATCAGTTGCTCACGGTCGCTTTGGCGGGCGTGCTTTCGGGCCTCGGCACCTCGGATATCTCCGCCAGGCGACCCTCGATCCAGGCTTCGACATCTACCAGCACCTCTTCTGCCGTGCGACCGTCGGTCTCGATCGGCGGGCCAATCTCGAGCGTCAGGCGCCCCGGATTCTTGACCCAGTGCCGTCCCGGCCAACGCTCACCGGCATTGTGCGCCACCGGCAGCACCGGCACCCCGGCGCGGCAGGCGATCACCGCACCGCTCTTGTTGTAGCGCCGGCGCTCGCCCGTTGGCACCCGGGTACCCTCCGGAAAGATCAGCACCGACAACCCCTCATCGAGACGCTCCTTGCCCTGGATAAGCACCTGCTTCATGGCCCGAGCCGGCTTGGAGCGATCCAGTGCAATCGGCTTGAGCAGCCTAAGCCCCCAGCCGAAGATCGGGAAGTTCAGCAGCTCCTGCTTGAGCACCGTGCACACCGGCGGCTTGATCAATTGAAGATAGATGGTCTCCCATTCGCACTGGTGATTCGAGAGAATCACGCAGGCGCCCTCGGGCACGTTCTCGCGCCCGTGGAAGTCATAGCGTACGCCGCAGGTAATACGAAACCAGGCGATAACCACATGATTGTAGAGATTCAACAGTCGATAGCGCGAACGCAACGGCAGCAGCGGCGCTAAGGGCAGCAGAAAAATCCCGCTAAGGATCATGGCCAGGAAGTAACCGGCGTAGAAGAGCAGACTGCGCAGGGTATTCATGCGTTGCCCCCCCGGTGATCAATAGGTGAGTCGGAAGGACGATAGGCCTGGCACCAGGCGTCGAGCATGCGGCCGACTTCAAGACGCCAGGGTTTCTGGTGTACGCCGAACACCTGCAGTACGCGACGACAGTTAAGCACCCGACGCAGGGGTTGCCCGTGATGATGATCAAGCGCCTTGAGTTCGCCAAGCAGCAGCGGCTGGCCGAGGCCTTCGAGGCGAGTGACCAGTTGAGTACGCACCATCGAGGCGAAGGCGAAAGCGCTGACCGGTTCGGTACCCGCCAGATGGTAGACCCCCCAGCTTTCTGCACCGCAGTGAATCTGCTGCAGCATGCCGATCAGGGCCATGGCCGCCGCATCCGCCGACGTCGGGCAGAAGATGACATCCTGAGCCGCGCTCAACTCATCGCCGCTGACCAGTCGATCGAGCATGCTGCCAAGCCAGGCGCCACTCCCTTCCAGGGCGAACAACGGCCCCAATCGCACGATCAGGTGGCGGGGGTGTCGCTCGCGAATCTGCTGGCCGACGGCCATCAGTTGGCGCAATCCTTCGTCACGCGGCTCGGGCCTGACGTGTTCATCGATAGGGCCCTCGAAGCCGTCTTCATAGAGCTGATCCGATACCGCCCACACCAGCGGCATACCGAGTTCCCGGCAGCTCGCCAGGCAGCGCTCGACCGCCTCGGCATGGGCCGTGACGGCTGCCGGCTCGATATCCATCGGCTGCACCAGCGGCGGAACCAGCACCGCATCAGGTGAGATCTCGGCGAGCCGGCCGACCTCGAGCTCCACCCCGGCCTCGATCACCAGCTCGGTATCGGTACGACGATTGGCCTCACGGGCCAGTGCCAGGCTCAGACAGTGCCCGGCATCCAGTATCAACAGCTTCACGAAGGCTCCTTCATGGGCACCGGTTCAGCGCAGGAAAAGGCTGGTCGCCTCAGAACGGAATCTCATCATCGAAGTCGTCGAAGCTGCCCGGATTCGGTGCGCCGAAGTTGTTACCCTGCTGCGGCTGCTGGGGCGGCTGCTGGGGCGGCTGCTGCGGCGGGCGCTGGGGCTGTCCGCCCTGCTGCGGGCCGCCTTGCTGACCATAATTGTTGCCCTGGGGAGGCTGCTGGGGCGCGTTGCCGTAGTTGCCGGCACCGCCACCCTGCTGAGCAGCATTACCCTGCGGCATGCCGCCCTGGTTCATGCCGCCCGCATAGTTGCCCCCCTGAGGATCGTTCTGCGGGGAGCCACCCTGACCGCCGCTTCGCGAGTCGAGCATCTGCATATCGTTGCAGACGATCTCGGTGGAATAGCGATCCTGACCGTCCTGACCCTGCCATTTGCGGGTCTGCAGACGACCTTCGACATAAATGCGTGAGCCTTTCTTGACGTACTGCTGAGCGATCTCGGCGAGCTTGTTGAACAGCACCACTGTGTGCCACTCGGTGCGCTCCTGGCGCTGCCCGCTCTGGCGATCAGTCCAGCTGTCGGTGGTGGCGATGCGCAGGTTGGCGACCGGGTTGCCGGAAGGCAGAAAACGTACTTCCGGGTCCTGGCCCAGATTGCCGATCAGGATGACCTTGTTTACACCACGGGCCATGTTTTACTCCTTGATTGCGGGCGACCGCCTGGCCGCCCCGATGAATGGTGACCGTCTAGCGGTCCTGAGCCCCGGCCACTCGCGCCAGGGCCTCGCTGTCCAGTTGCTGACGGTCAACCTTGAGGTAGGCAAGACGCTCCTCAGGTACCACCAGCACGTCTTCGACGCCTGCCACTTCGGCGAAGCGTTGCATCAGGGTTTCCAGGGCATCCTCATGGGTACGCTCATCAAGCGCCACCACTTCGCTCGAAAGATGACGCGGTGTAGGCATGCCATACATCACCCCCAGCCACAGCACCCCTACCAGCGTAGCACCGTAGAAAACCGCGTCTTGTCCCCACTGCTGGCTCAGGGCACCGCCCAGCACGCCACCGAGGAAGGCTCCGAGGAACTGGCTGGTGGAATAGACTCCCATGGCGGTGCCCTTGGTACCCGCCGGTGCCAGCTTGCTGATCATCGAGGGCAGGGTTGCCTCGAGCAGATTGAATGCGGTGAAGAAGACCATCAGCAGCACAGCCAGGCTCCACCAGCCGGTATTCATCAGGCCCATGCCCAGCAGGCTCAGCGTCAGCCCGGACACCGCCAGCACCATCATGCTCTTCATGCGCTGACGCTTCTCGGCGATGATCACCAGCGGCACCATCGCCACGAAGGCAAGCCCCATGATGCCGAGATAGACCCAGCCATGCTGATTGGCCGGCACCCCCAGCGCGGCGAGGCGAACCGGCACCGCGACGAAGATCATCATCAGCAGCAGGTGCAGGGAGAAGATCGAGATATCCAGGCGCACCAGGTCGCCGCGTCTCAGCATCGACTTGAGCTGGCCGCGATCGAGGCCGACGTCCCGGTGGCGCATGCGGCGCGGTGCCGGAGGCACCAGCTTCCACAGCACCAGAATTCCCACCAGCGCCAGGGCGGCGGTGAACCAGAACACCCCGCTGAGGCCATAGTGGGCGGCCAGCAAGGGACCAAGCACCATGGCCACGGCGAAGGCCACACCGATCGACAGGCCAATAGTGGCCATCGCCGCGGTACGCACCTGCTCACGGGTCTGGTCGGCGAGCAACGCCATGATGGCGGCGGCTACCGCACCACAGCCCTGCAGGCCGCGGCCGATGATGATGTCCACGATGCTGTCGGCCTGGGCGGCCACGGCGCTACCCAGGAAGAACAGCAGCAGGCCGGCGGTAATCACCGGCTTGCGGCCGATGCGATCCGACAGTTGTCCGAAGGGGATCTGCAGCACGGCCTGGGAGAGCCCGTAGATACCCAGTGCCACGCCGACCAAGAAAGGGGTGGCGCCGGCCAGGTCGCCGGCATGCAGAGCGAGCACCGGCAGCACCATGAACAGGCCCAGCATTCGCGAGGCATAGAGCCCCGCCAGGCCACTGATGGCGCGCCGCTCGGGGGCGGTCAGCAAACGAGAAACCATGGAGAATAGAAATCCCAAACGCATGAAAGGGGCGCGAAACACGCCTTAGTAGACCCCGTATTCTACCGGCTAGGCCATGCCCAGGGAAAGGCAGTGGGGCGTAAAGCTGCCTGGCTTTGGCGCCGCACTCGCCAAGCCCGTATACTCGAGCTTTTGTGCTGCACGAGGTGGCAATGGACAAGATCCTGGTCAGGGGTGCCCGCACCCACAACCTCAAGCAAATCGACGTCGAGCTGCCACGCGACAAGCTGATCGTCGTCACCGGCCTGTCCGGTTCGGGCAAGTCCTCACTTGCCTTCGACACCCTCTATGCGGAGGGTCAGCGGCGCTATGTGGAATCACTGTCCACCTACGCCCGCCAGTTCCTGTCGATGATGGAAAAGCCCGATGTCGATCATATCGAGGGGCTGTCACCGGCGATCTCCATCGAACAGAAGTCTACCTCGCATAACCCGCGCTCGACCGTCGGCACCATCACCGAGATCTACGATTATCTGCGCCTGCTGTTCGCCCGCGCTGGCACGCCGCGCTGCCCCGAACACGGTGAGGATCTGGAAGCCCAGACCATTTCTCAGATGGTCGATCAGGTCCTTGGCCTGCCCGAAGGCAGCAAGCTGATGCTGCTGGCACCGGTGATCAAGGGCCGCAAGGGTGAACACCTGCAGCTGCTCAGCGAGCTGCGTGCTCAGGGCTTCGTACGGGCGATGATCGACGGCCAGGTGCTCGAGCTTGACGACCTGGCGCCGCTGGAAAAGAACAAGAAGCACGACATCAGCGTGGTGGTCGACCGGGTAAAGGTGCGCGAGGGCCTGACCCAGCGCCTGGCAGAGTCCTTCGAGACCGCTCTGGGGCTCGCCGACGGCGTAGCGATCGTTCACTTCATGGACGGCGACCAGGAAGACATCAACTTCTCGGCGCGCTTCGCCTGCCCGGTGTGTGGCTACTCGATCGCCGAGCTCGAGCCGCGCATGTTCTCCTTCAACAATCCGGCCGGCGCCTGTTCCACCTGTGACGGTCTCGGCGTTCAGCAGGTCTTCGACCCGGACAAGCTGATCAGCCATCCGGAGCTGTCGCTGGCCGAAGGCGTGATCAAGGGCTGGGACCGGCGCAGCGTCTACTATTTCAGCCAGCTACAGGCCGTCGCCGCGCACTACCGCTTCGCCCTGGAGACTCCCTGGCAGGACCTGGCCCGGCACGAGCGGGACGTCATCCTTCACGGCAGCGGCCACGACGACGTCTCCTTTAGCTACGTCAACGACCGTGGCCGCCAGGTGACGCGGGAACACCCCTTCGAGGGCGTGCTGCCCAACATGCAGCGCCGCTACCGGGAAACCGAATCGAGCATGGTACGCGAGGAGCTGTCGCGCTACATCGCCGTCCAGCCCTGCCCCAGCTGCCACGGTTCGCGGCTGCGTAAGGAGTCGCGCCACGTCTACATCGACGACCAGACCCTGCCACAGCTGGTCGGCCTGCCGATCGGCGAGGCGATGAGCTACTTCGAGTCGCTGGCCCTGCCGGGCCGCAAGGGCGAGATCGCGGTCAAGATCATCCATGAGATTCACGCGCGCCTGGAATTCCTCGTTAATGTCGGCCTGGACTATCTGAACCTGGAACGCAGCGCCGAGACCCTGTCCGGCGGCGAAGCCCAGCGCATCCGCCTGGCGAGCCAGATCGGCGCGGGCCTGGTCGGGGTGATGTACATCCTCGACGAGCCCTCGATCGGTCTGCACCAGCGGGACAACGACCGCCTGCTCAAGACGCTCGAACGGCTGCGGGATCTGGGCAATACCGTGATCGTGGTCGAACATGATGAGGAGGCCATCCTCGCCGCGGATCATGTGCTGGATATCGGCCCCGGCGCCGGGGTCCACGGTGGCGAGATCGTCGCCCAGGGCACCCCACAGCAGATCAAGGACACGCCCGGCTCGCTGACCGGCCAGTACCTGTCCGGCACGCGACGCATCGAGGTACCGCCCTGGCGCATCCCCGGCAACCCCGAGAAACAGCTTAGGCTCATCGGCGCGTCAGGCAACAACCTGCGCGACGTCACCCTGACGCTGCCGCTAGGCGTGCTGACCTGCGTCACCGGGGTTTCCGGCTCGGGCAAGTCGACGCTGATCAATGGCACTCTGATGCCGATCGCCGCCCGGGAGCTCAACAAGGCCACCACCCTCACGCCGGCGGCTCACACCGGCATCGAGGGCCTTGACCAGCTCGACAAGGTCATCGACATCGACCAGAGCCCGATCGGCCGTACCCCACGCTCCAACCCGGCTACCTATACCGGCATCTTCACGCCCATTCGCGAACTGTTCTCCGGCACCCAGGAGGCGCGGTCCCGGGGCTACAAGCCGGGGCGCTTCAGCTTCAACGTCAAGGGCGGCCGCTGCGAGGCCTGCCAGGGCGAGGGCATGATCAAGGTCGAGATGCACTTCCTGCCGGACATCTACGTGCCGTGCGACGTCTGCAAGGGCAAGCGCTATAACCGCGAGACGCTCGAGATCCAGTACAAGGGCAAGAGCATCCACGAGGTGCTGGACATGACGGTCGAGGACGCACTGGAATTCTTCAGCCCCGTACCGGCCATTGCCCGTCGCCTGCAGACGCTGTTAGACGTGGGCCTGTCCTACATTCGCCTGGGGCAGAGCGCCACCACCCTGTCCGGCGGCGAAGCCCAGCGGATCAAACTCGCCCGGGAGCTCGCCAAGCGCGACACCGGCAAGACGCTGTATATCCTCGACGAACCCACCACCGGCCTGCACTTCGAGGACATCCGCCAACTGCTGACGGTTCTGCACCGGCTGCGCGACCATGGCAACACCATCGTGGTCATCGAGCATAACCTGGACGTAATCAAGACCGCCGACTGGCTGATCGACCTCGGCCCCGAAGGCGGCTCAGGCGGTGGACAGATCATTGCCGAAGGCACGCCCGAGCAGGTCGCGGCCAACCCGAGTTCCCACACCGGGCACTTCCTCAAGCCCTTGCTGGAACGCGTTGCCACTGCCGAGACAGTCGAGGGCTAGGCAGCACCCAAACCTCACGATCAAGCCCCGTCGACCTGGTGTCGACGGGGCTTTTTGTTGTCTGACACAGCACCACAGCACCACAGCACGGCTCACCATCGACAAGGTCAGATAAAGCCGCAAAGACGAGAAGAGCCCACCAGGAAAAAACAGCAGGCATAAAAAAACCGACCCCCGGAGGAGTCGGTTTTCTGTGTCCGATGCCCGACGCGAGGCAGCACGAGGATCAATCCTCGGCGGCTTCCTCGACGACCGGACGATCGACCAGTTCGACGTAGGCCATGGGGGCATTATCGCCGGTGCGGAAACCGCACTTGAGGATACGGACGTAACCGCCCGGACGCTCGACGTAACGCGGACCCAGCTCACTGAAGAGCTTGCCGACCGCTTCTTTGGAGCGGGTGCGGCTGAAGGCCAGACGACGGTTGGCGACACTGTCCTGCTTGGACAAGGTGATCAGCGGCTCGACGTGACGACGCAGCTCCTTGGCCTTGGGCAGGGTTGTCTTGATCACTTCATGCTCGACCAGAGACACGCACATGTTCTTGAACATGGCCTGACGGTGCGAGCTGTTGCGATTTAATTGGCGACCACTCTTACGATGACGCATGGTTGTAATTCCTTACCAAACTGGGACTCGAGGCGACGCTCACGCGGATGCCTTGTCGTCCTTCAGGCTTGCCGGCGGCCAGTTTTCCAGCCGCATGCCAAGGGACAGACCGCGCGTAGCCAACACATCCTTGATCTCATTCAAGGACTTCTTGCCGAGATTCGGGGTCTTCAACAGCTCCACCTCGGTGCGCTGGATCAGATCGCCGATGTAGTAAATATTCTCGGCCTTGAGGCAGTTGGCACTGCGTACGGTCAACTCGAGATCGTCTACGGGGCGCAGCAGGATGGGATCAATCTGATCCTCTTCCTCTACCACTTCCTGTTCCTTGTCGGCTTCCAGGTCGACGAACGCAGCCAGCTGCTCTTGCAGGATGGTCGCGCTGCGACGGATCGCCTCTTCCGGATCCAGGGTGCCGTCGGTTTCCAGGTCGATGATCAGCTTGTCGAGGTCAGTACGCTGCTCGACACGCGCGGCATCCACGGAATAGGAAACACGACGCACAGGGCTGTAGGTCGCATCCAGCTGCAGGCGACCGATGGCGCGGGACTCGTCCTCGGCACCATCGCGGGTATCCGCCGGCTCGTAGCCACGACCGCGAGCCACCTTGAGCTGCATTTTCAGCTCGGCGCCTTCGTTGACGTGTGCGATCACATGGTCGGGATTAATGATCTCGACATCATGGTCGACGGCAATATCGCCGGCCGTGACGACGCAGGGGCCCTGCTTGTTCAGCGTGAGCATTGCTTCGTCGCGGCTATGCATTTTGATTGCCACGTCTTTGAGGTTCAGGAGCATCTCGATGACGTCTTCCTGGACCCCTTCGATCGCACTGTACTCGTGATCGACTCCTGCAATTTCGACTTCGACCACGGCACAGCCGGGCATGGAAGACAACAGGATACGACGCAGAGCATTCCCCAGGGTGTGACCGAAACCGCGCTCGAACGGCTCGAGCACGATCTTCGCGTGGTGCGCGCTGATCTCTTCGACCTTGATATCGCGAGGACGGAGAAACTCTGTCACTGAACGCTGCATATGAACACCTTTCAGGCTGCCAAACGGATACTCGGTACTCGACCGGGCCACCTAGGTGGCCCGGCGCCGCTAAGCGGATTACTTCGAGTACAGCTCGACGATCAGGTTTTCGTTGATGTCGGCAGACAGGTCGCCGCGTTCAGGCAGAGCCTTGAAAGTGCCTTCCATCTTCTTGGAGTCGACGTCGACCCAGGCCACATCACCACGGTTAGCGGCGATGGACAGCGCATTCTGGATGCGCGCCTGGTTCTTGGCCTTCTCGCGAATGCTGACCACGTCACCCGGCTTGACCTTGTAGGACGCCACGTTGACGGTGCGGCCGTTCACTGTGAGGGCCTTGTGACTGACCAGCTGACGCGCTTCAGAGCGAGTCGAGCCGAAGCCCATGCGGTAGACGACGTTGTCCAGTCGGGTTTCGAGAAGCTGCAGCAACACTTCGCCGGTCGCGCCCTTAACACGGGCCGCTTCCTTGTAGTAGTTGCGGAACTGCTTCTCGAGTACGCCATACATGCGACGTACTTTCTGCTTCTCACGAAGCTGCAAGCCGTAGTCGGAAAGACGCTGACGGCGCTGGCCGTGTACACCCGGAATCTGCTCGGATTTACACTTCTTCTCGAAGGGAGTCACACCACTCTTCAGAAAGAGGTCGGTGCCTTCACGACGAGACAGTTTACACTTCGGTCCAATATAACGAGCCATGAGTCTGTCTCCTTAAACGCGGCGTTTCTTCGGCGGACGGCAGCCGTTGTGGGGAACGGGCGTCGCGTCGGTGATGCTTTGCACGCGGAAACCGGCGGCATTGAGAGCACGCACGGCGGACTCACGACCAGGTCCAGGACCTTTGACCAGCACGTCGACGTTTTTCACACCATACTCGGCTGCAGCAGTCGCTGCACGTTCACTTGCCACTTGAGCAGCGAACGGGGTGCTCTTACGAGAACCACGAAAACCCGAACCACCGGCTGTCGCCCATGACAGAGCGTTGCCCTGGCGGTCTGTGATCGTCACGATAGTGTTGTTAAAAGAGGCGTGGATATGCGCAACGGCATCCACCACCTGCTTTTTAACCTTTTTGCGATTACTACGCGGGTTAGCCATGTTGATGTTTCTTCCTGTCTTAACGCCAGAACATGCGTGTTATTTGCGAATCGGCTTACGCGGGCCCTTACGGGTACGCGCATTGGTCTTGGTACGCTGACCACGCAGCGGAAGACCACGACGATGACGCAGACCACGATAGCAACCCAGATCCATGAGACGCTTGATGTTAAGCGTCGTATCACGGCGAAGGTCGCCTTCTACGGTGTACTTGCCGACCTCGGTACGCAGGCTGTCGACTTCATCAGAAGACAGTTCCTGGACCTTGGCGGTCGGCGCGATACCGGCAGCTGCACAGATATCCACTGCGCGAGTACGGCCGATCCCGAAGATATAGGTCAGCGAGATCGCCGCATGCTTGTTGTCCGGGATATTGACGCCTGCAATACGGGCCATCAGCTTACTCCGAAATTTGAGCGGCTTGCTCGTTTAATCATCTACAAAAGGCGCAACAGCATACCCCTTTACCCAGCGAAGGGCAAGGGGCATGCCGGCACCCGGTTGAGTACAGCCGCCAGGTTTAACCCTGGCGCTGCTTGTGCCGAGGCTCCGTGCAGATGACGCGGACAGCGCCATTGCGACGGATAATCTTGCAGTTACGGCACATCTTCTTCACGGAAGCTCGAACTTTCATCGTTCTCTCCAAATCGCGTGCGACACGCTTAGCGCATGCCGCCGCTACCGTAGCCTTTCAGGTTGGACTTCTTCATCACCGAGTCGTACTGGCTCGACATCAAGTGCGACTGTACCTGCGACATGAAATCCATGATGACAACCACCACGATCAGCAATGACGTCCCGCCAAAGAAGAAGGGGACGTTCCAGGCCACGATCAGGAATTGGGGCATCAAGGATACGGCGGTGATGTACAGGGCACCAAACAAAGTCAGACGCGTCATGACCTTGTCGACATAGCGAGCGGTCTGCTCACCAGGACGAATGCCCGGCAGGAAGGCCCCTGACTTCTTGAGGTTGTCAGCGACATCCTTGGGGTTGAAGACCAGCGCTGTGTAAAAGAAGCAGAAGAATACCACCGCGAGCGCGAAAAGCAAGATGTACAGCGGTTGACCCGGCCCGAGAGCCAAGGACGCCTGTTGCAACCAGTCCAGCCCCTCACCGGAGCCTACCCACTGTCCAAGCGATGCCGGGAACAGCAGAATGCTGGACGCAAAGATCGCCGGGATGACCCCTGCCATGTTGACCTTGAGCGGCAAGTAGCTGCTCTGGCCCGCATACATCTTGTTGCCCACCTGGCGGCGCGGATAGTTCACCGTAATGCGGCGTTGACCGCGCTCAATGAACACCACGAAAGCCACCGTGGCGATGCCGAGGATCGTCAGTGCCAGCAAGGGCAGCACGTTCCAGGCACCGTCGTTGCGAGCCAGCTCGAAAGACTGACCCACCGCGCCCGGCAGACCCGCGACGATCCCCGAGAAGATCAGCAGCGAGATGCCGTTGCCGATGCCCTTCTCGGTGATCTGCTCACCCAGCCACATCATGAACACTGCCCCGGCCACGAAGGTAACCACGGCGGTGAAATAGAAGCTGAAGTCAGCGGTGTAGGCAATCCCTTGCCCGGCCAGGCCGACGGACATGCCGACAGCCTGAACCAGTGCCAGGATCACCGTACCGTAGCGGGTATATTGGCTGATCTTGCGGCGGCCGGCCTCGCCTTCCTTCTTCAACTGTTCCAGTTGAGGCGAGACCGCCGACAGGAGCTGCATGATAATCGACGCCGAGATATAGGGCATGATGCCCAAGGCGAAGATACTCATGCGCTCCAGCGCACCACCCGAGAACATGTTGAACATGCCAAGGATGGTGCCCTGCTGCTCCCTGAACAAGGCAGCAAGCTGGTCAGGATTGATACCGGGCACGGGAATGTGAGCACCGATTCGGTACACCACAATGGCGAGGAGCACAAAGCGCAAACGCGCCCAGAGTTCACTCAGACCGCTGCCCATCGCCGGCATGTTTCCTGACTTAGCCATTTAGTCCTCTACCTTGCCGCCAGCGGCTTCGATCGCGGCCCGGGCACCCTTGGTGACCTTGAGACCGCGGACGGTAACCGCTTTGTTCAGTTCGCCAGAGAGGAGCACCTTCGCGTAGCGCGTGGCGTCCTTGAGCACGTTGGCTTTCTTCAGCGCGTCCAGGTCGACGACGTCGCCGTCTACCTTGGCAAGCTCGGCCAGGCGAACTTCTTCGCTGACCAGAGATTTCGCTGAGGTGAAACCAAACTTCGGCAGACGACGCTGCAGCGGCATCTGACCGCCTTCGAAGCCGGGCTTCACGGAGCCGCCGGTGCGTGACTTCTGGCCCTTATGACCGCGGCCACCGGTCTTGCCCAGACCGGAGCCGATGCCACGACCGACACGCTTTTCAGCGTGCTTGGAACCCGGTGCCGGGCTCAGGCTATTGAGTTTCATGGATTACTCTCCCTCTACACGCACAAGGTAATTCACCTTGTGGATCATGCCGCGCACGGCAGGGGTGTCTTCCAGCTCGACCGTATGACCGATGCGGCGCAGGCCAAGACCATTGATGGTGGCCTTGTGCTTGCCCAACACGCCGATGGTGCTGCGGATCTGGGTAACCTTGATCGTTGCTGCCATGGTGCCTTACCCCGTGATCGCTTCGACAGACAGGCCACGCTTAGCGGCGATGTCTTCCGGAGACTGCATGGCGGCGAGACCGTTAATGGTCGCACGCACCACGTTCACCGGATTGGTGGAACCGTAGCACTTGGCCAGGACGTCATGGACGCCAGCCAGTTCGAGCACGGAGCGCATAGCGCCGCCAGCGATAATCCCGGTACCTTCAGAGGCCGGCTGCATGTACACCTTGGAGGCACCGTGACGGGCCTTGACCGGGTACTGCAGCGTGTGACCGCTGAGGCTCACCTTGATCATGTTGCGACGCGCCTGGTCCATGGCCTTCTGGATCGCGACCGGCACTTCACGTGCCTTGCCGCGGCCAAAACCGACACGACCACTACCATCGCCGACGACAGTCAGAGCGGTGAAACCGAAGATACGGCCACCCTTGACTACCTTGGCGACACGGTTGACCTGCACCAACTTCTCTTGCAGATCGCCGCTGTTCTGTTCGTTCTTCGCCATCGTAAAACCCTTTAGAATTCCAGGCCGCCTTCACGAGCGGCGTCGGCCAGGGCCTTGACTCGACCGTGGTACCGGAAACCGGCACGATCGAAGGCAACCTGAGTGATGCCTGCTTCCTTAGCGCGTTCAGCAATCAGCGCGCCCACCTTGGCGGCGGCGTCTGAGTTACCGGTCGCACCCTCACGAAGCGCCTTGTCCAGTGTGGAAGCACTGGCCAGGACCTTGCCACCATCCGGCGAGATGATCTGCGCGTAGATGTGGCGTGGGGTACGGTTGACGCTCAGGCGATACACGCCCAGCTCGCGGATCTTGGCGCGAGCGCGGCGGGCACGACGGAGACGAGATTCTTTCTTCGCGTTCATAACCCTGCCTTACTTCTTCTTGGCTTCTTTACGACGGATCTGCTCGTCGCCGTACCGGATACCCTTGCCCTTGTAGGGCTCAGGCGGACGGAAGGCGCGGATTTCCGCGGCGACCTGGCCGAGACGCTGCTTATCGGCGCTTTTCAGCACGATAGTGGTGTTCTTGGGCGTTTCCGCCACAACACCTTCCGGCAGCGTGTATTCGACCGGGTGTGAGAAGCCCAGTGTCAGGTTGAGCGTCTTGCCACTTGCCTGGGCACGATAGCCGACGCCATTGATCTCGAGGGACTTGGTGAAGCCCTCTGTGACACCGGAAACCATGTTCTGGACCAGTGCACGGGTGGTTCCAGCCATCGCCCAGCTTTTGGCTGACTCGGTCGGAGCGAAGGTCAGTTGACCTTCTTCCTGGCCGATCACGACTTGGTCGTGAACGGTCATCGCGAGTTCGCCCTGACCGCCCTTGACGGTCAGTTGATTGCCGTCGAGTTTGACCTCGACGCCGCTCGGCAATTTAACCGGATATTTGGCTACGCGGGACATTCCAAACTCCTAGAATACGGTGCAGAGGACTTCACCACCAACACCAGCATGACGGGCCGCACGATCGGTCATCACGCCATTCGAGGTGGAAACGATCGCGATGCCCAGGCCGTCGGCAACCTTCGGCAGCTCGGCCTTGCCCTTGTACGAGCGCAGCGACGGTTTTGACACCCGCTGGATGTGCTCGATGACGGCCTTGCCCTCGAAGTACTTGAGAGTAACGGCCAGTTCAGGCTTGGTGCCTTCAGCGACGCTGTAGTCGTTGATAAAGCCTTCTTCTTTCAGTACGCGGGCCACCTCGACCTTCAGCTTCGAAGACGGCATGGAGACCGTCTCCTTGGTGGCCATCTGCGCATTACGGATACGAGTGAACATATCCGCCAGCGTATCTTGCATGCTCATTACGTTGCGCTCCTGATAATTCTACGTGGCGTTACCAGCTGGACTTCTTCAGCCCAGGGACATCGCCACGCATGGCGGCTTCACGCAGCTTGTTACGGCCCAAGCCAAACTTGTTGTAGTAGCCGTGCGGACGACCAGTGATGCGGCAGCGGTTACGCTTACGCACCGGGCTGGAGTCGCGCGGCAACTGCTGCAGCTTGAGCTGCGCGTCGAAGCGCTCTTCGTCAGAAGCGTTCACGTCACTGATGAGGGCCTTGAGCTCTGCGCGCTTGGCAGCGTACTTAGTTACCAGCTTCGCACGCTTATGCTCGCGCCCTACCATGCTTTTCTTTGCCATGATCCCACCCTTATTTCTTGAACGGGAAGTTCAGCGCACGCAGCAGCGCACGGCCTTCTTCATCGGTGTTGGCAGTCGTGGTGATAGTGACATCCAGACCACGGATCCGGTCGATCTTATCATATTCGATCTCCGGGAAGATGATCTGCTCACGCACCCCCATCGAATAGTTGCCACGGCCGTCGAAGGACTTCGGGTTGAGACCACGGAAGTCACGAACGCGGGGGATCGCGATGTTCACCAGGCGATCCAGGAAGTCCCACATGCGCTCGGCGCGCAGTGTGACTTTGATCCCGATCGGCCAACCTTCACGCACTTTGAAGCCCGCGATGGACTTGCGTGCCTTGGTTACCATCGGCTTTTGACCGGAAAGCTTCTCCAGGTCGCCGACGGCATTGTCGATCAGCTTCTTGTCGCTGGTCGCTTCGCCAATGCCCATGTTCAGAGTCACTTTAGTGATCCTGGGCACCTGCATCACGTTGGCGTAGCTAAACTGCTCTTTGAGTTGAGCTGCCACCTCGTTTTGATAACGTTCTTTCAAGTTCGCCATTTTGCTACCCGACTCACGTTAGGCGTCGATCTGCGTTTGCGTCGACTTGTAGATACGTACCTTGGTACCGTCTTCTTTCACCTGGAAGCCGACTCGATCCGCTTTGCCGGTCTCCTGATTGAAGATGGCCACGTTGGACGCGTGAATCGGAGCTTCGCGCTCGACGATACCGCCTTGATTGCCTGCCATGGGATTGGGCTTGGTGTGACGCTTGATCATGTTCACACCTGCCACCACGTAGCGGTCGTCCTGGAGGACGCGCTTGATGGTGCCACGCTTGCCCTTATCCTTGCCGGCAATGACGATCACTTCATCGTCACGTTTGATTTTTTGCATATCCGCCTCGCTCCTTACAGCACTTCAGGCGCCAAGGAAATGATCTTCATGAACTTTTCGGTACGAAGTTCACGAGTGACCGGACCAAAAATACGGGTGCCGATCGGCTGCTCGTTGGTGTTGTTCAACAGAACCGCCGCATTTCCATCGAAGCGGATCAGCGAACCGTCGTTACGACGGACGCCACTACGAGTGCGAACCACGACCGCCTTCATGACCTGGCCTTTCTTGACCTTGCCACGCGGAATGGCTTCTTTGACTGTTACTTTGATGATATCGCCTACGCGAGCATAGCGACGGTGAGAACCGCCCAGCACCTTGATGCACTGCACCCGGCGCGCCCCGCTGTTGTCGGCGACATCCAGCATTGACTGCGTCTGAATCATCGGTTTTCTCCAAACCTAATCTGACTGCACTGGTTTCGAGCGCGGGGCGTTAACCCTTGGCCTGCTCGACCACTTCGACCAGCGTCCAGGCTTTCTTTTTAGACAGGGGACGGCATTCCTCGATGGAAACCGTGTCACCGGCCTTCGCCTGGTTCTGCGCGTCATGGGCGTGCAGCTTGGTGGAGCGCTTCACGTATTTGCCGTAGATCGGATGGCGCTCGCGGCGCTCGATCATCACGACGATAGATTTGTCCATCTTGTCACTCACCACTTTGCCGGTGAGCGTCCGGACTTTCTTTTCTTCGGACATCTCAGTCACCTGCCTTCTCGTTGAGCACAGTCTTCACGCGGGCGATATCCCGACGAACCTGCTTGAGCAGATGGGTCTGGCTCAGCTGGCCAGTGGCCTTCTGCATGCGCAGGTTGAACTGCTCGCGGAGGAGTTCGAAGAGCTGCGCCTGCAGGTCTTCTACTGACTTTTCACGAATTTCCTGGGCTTTCATCACATCACCGTCCGTTTCACAAAGGTGGTGGAGACCGGAAACTTCTGAGCGGCCAGGCCGAAGGCCTCACGAGCCAGCTCTTCAGAAACGCCTTCAATCTCGTAGAGGACGCGGCCGGGCTGGATCTGTGCGACCCAGTACTCGACAGAGCCCTTGCCCTTACCCATACGGACTTCAAGGGGCTTCTTGGAGATCGGCTTGTCCGGGAAAACCCGGATCCAGATCTTGCCGCCACGCTTTACGTGACGAGTGATGGCACGACGCCCAGCTTCGATCTGGCGCGCGGTAACGCGACCACGACCGGTAGCCTTCAGGCCATATTCGCCGAAACTAATCTTGCTTCCGCGATGTGCAAGGCCGCGGTTGCGACCCTTCTGCACTTTGCGGAACTTCAAACGCTTAGGTTGTAACATCGATCCGCTCTCCCCTTACCTGGAACCTTTCTTCTTGGAGGGCGCACTCTGAGGCTGCTTAGCCTTGGCGCGGACCTCTTCGATGCCCCCGAGGATTTCACCCTTGAAGACCCAGACCTTGACGCCGATGACGCCGTAGGTGGTGTGAGCTTCGTAGGTGGCGTAATCGATGTCGGCACGCAGCGTATGAAGCGGCACACGGCCTTCGCGGTACCATTCGGTACGTGCGATTTCCGCACCACCAAGACGACCAGAGAGCTGGATCTTGATGCCGCCAGCGCCCAGGCGCATGGCGTTCTGTACGGCGCGCTTCATGGCACGACGGAACATGACACGACGCTCGAGCTGGCCACAGACGTTCTGGGCAACGAGCTTGGCATCGAGTTCCGGCTTGCGTACTTCTTCGATGTTGACGTGAACTGGCACGCCCATCATTTGGGTGACTTCGCGACGCAGACGGTCGACGTCCTCACCCTTCTTGCCAATCACGATGCCCGGACGGGCAGTGTGAATGGTGATACGAGCATTGTTGGCCGGGCGCTCGATGTGGATGCGACTCACGGACGCATTCTTCAGACGCTCCTCGATGAAGCGACGCACTTCGAGATCGTTATTCAGCTTGTCGGCATAGGTACCGCGCTCGGCGTACCAGACCGACGTGTGGTCTTTGACGATACCCAGCCGAATGCCTGTCGGATTTACTTTCTGACCCATCTGGTCGACTCCTACTTCTCGGCTACCATAACGGTGATGTGGCAGGTGCGCTTCAAGATACGATCCGCACGGCCCTTGGCGCGCGGCTGGATGCGCTTGAGCGTCATGCCCTCATCGACACAAATGGTCGAGACACGCAGCTCGTCGATGTCCATGCCGTTGTTTTCTTCCGCATTCGCGATGGCGGACTGCAGCACTTTCTTAACCAGCTTGGCAGCCTTCTTCGGTGAGAAGGTCAGCAGGTCGAGTGCCTCGGCGACAGGTTTACCGCGCACCTGGTCAGCCACCAAACGGGCCTTCTGGGCGGATAAACGAGCGCCACGCAGCTTAGCTGTGACTTCCATCTCTCAATCCTCTTTGGCTTACCGTTTGGCTTTCTTGTCCGCCGCATGACCGCGATAGGTGCGGGTAGCAGCGAATTCGCCCAGCTTGTGGCCAACCATTTCCTCGGAGACGTGCACCGGGACATGTTGACGCCCGTTATGGACCGCAATGGTGAGCCCGACCATATTCGGCAGGATCATGGAACGACGCGACCAGGTCTTGATCGGTTTGCGGTCGTTCTTCTCCACTGCAGTCTCAACCTTCTTCAGCAGATGAAGGTCAATAAAAGGACCTTTCTTCAGTGAACGTGGCACAGCCGTTACCTCTTAATGTCTTGGCAATTTCGATCAGCTACGGGCCTTGCGGCGACGTAAGATCAGCTTGTCGGTGCGCTTGTTCTTGCGAGTCTTGTAACCCTTGGTGGGGACGCCCCACGGGGTGACCGGGTTACGACCACCGCTGGTGCGGCCTTCACCGCCACCGTGCGGGTGATCCACCGGGTTCATCGCAACACCGCGAACTGTCGGGCGAACGCCACGCCAGCGTTTGGCACCGGCCTTGCCCAATTGACGGAGGCTGTGCTCAGAGTTGCTCACTTCGCCCAGGGTCGCGCGGCATTCGGCCAGAATCTTGCGCATCTCGCCGGAGCGGAGACGCACAGTGGCGTAGTTGCCTTCACGCGCTACGAGCTGGGCACTGGTGCCGGCACTGCGTGCGATCTGAGCGCCCTTACCGGGCTTCAGCTCGATGCAATGCACGGTGGAACCCACCGGAATGTTGCGCAGCGGAAGGGTGTTGCCCTTCTTGATCGCAGCATTGACACCGGACTCGACGCGATCACCCGCCTTCACACCCTTGGGTGCGATGATGTAGCGACGCTCACCGTCCAGGTACTTCAACAGTGCGATATGAGCGCTACGGTTCGGATCGTATTCCAGGCGCTCGACGACGGCCTGAATGCCATCCTTGATGCGCTTGAAGTCGATCTGACGGTAGTGCTGACGGTGCCCACCACCCACGTGACGTGTGGTGATACGACCGTTGTTGTTACGCCCACCCGAGCGCGACTGCTTTTCCAGCAGCGGCGCGTACGGCCGACCCTTGTACAGATCGTCTCCGACGATCTTGACGAGGTGGCGACGACCGGCGGATGTGGGTTTGGTCTTGACGATTGCCATTATCCGTACTCCTGCCCTTATTCGGCGCCAGAGAAGTCTTCAAGGGTCTCACCCGCGGCGAGGGTTACATACGCCTTGCGGTAACCCTTGCGCTGGCCCAAGCCATTGGCGGTGCGCTTGGTCTTGCCCTTGATGTTCAGGACCTGTACGCGGTCAACCTTCTTACCGAACAGCGCCTGGACGGCCTGTTTGATTTCCGGCTTGGTCGCGTCAGAGGCCACCTTGAACACGTACTGGTTGTTCTCGGCGGCGGAGGCGGCCTTCTCGGTCATGTGCGGACCAAGCAGAACCTTGAATACGCGTTCCTGGTTCATGCCAGCTTCTCCTCGAATTTGCGCAGGGCGGAGACGGTGACCAGCACCTTGTCGAAGGCGACCAGGCTCACCGGATCGGCAGCAGCGACGTCCACCACATCCACGTGCGGGATGTTGCGAGCGGCCAGGTAAAGGTTCTCGTCAACTTCTTCAGTGACGATCAGTGCCTTTTCCAGGTTCAGCTCTTTGAGCTTGGCGGTCAGCTGCTTGGTCTTGGGTGCATCGACGGAGATGTCCTCGACGACGACCAGACGCTCCTGGCGGACCAGCTCGGACAGAATCGAGCGGATCGCGGCGCGGTACATCTTGCGGTTGACCTTCTGGGTGTAATCCTGCGGGCTAGCCGCAAAGGTCACACCGCCGGCACGCCAGATCGGCGAGCGGATGGTACCGGCGCGAGCGCGACCGGTGCCCTTCTGACGCCACGGCTTCTTGCCACCGCCACGCACATCGGCACGATTCTTCTGGGCGCGAGTACCCTGACGACCGCCAGCCAGATAGGCAGTAACGACCTGATGGACCAGCGCTTCGTTGAATTCTTTGCCAAAGGTTGCGTCGGACACTTCGACCGTGCCGGCACTAGCACCTGAAAGATTCAGATTCATTGGATCAAACCCCCTTAGCGAGCTTTCACGGCACTGCGAACAACAACGTCGCTGCCCGGTGCACCCGGTACGGCGCCCTTGATCAGCAGCAGATTGCGTTCAGCGTCGACGCGCACGACTTCTAGGCTTTGCACGGTGCAGCGGACGTTGCCCATCTGACCGGCCATTTTCTTGCCCTTGAAGACGCGACCCGGGGTTTGACACATACCGATGGAACCCGGAGCGCGGTGCGCCAGAGAGTTACCATGGCTGTTGTCTTGGGTGCGGAAGTTCCAGCGCTTGACGGCGCCCTGGAAACCCTTGCCCTTGGAGGTGCCAGTCACATCGATCTTCTGACCAGCTTCAAAGAGGGATACGGTGAGCTCGCCACCCACTTCCGGAGCTTCATCACCTTCAGCCAGGCGGAACTCCATCAGCGAACGACCGGCCTCGGTACCTGCCTTGGCAAACTGTCCAGCTTGCGCCTTGGTCAGGTGCTTGGCCTTGCGTGAGCCAGAGGTAACCTGCACGGCGCTGTAGCCGTCGACGTCGACGGTCTTAACGCGCGTGATGCGGTTAGGCTCAACTTCGATAACGGTTACGGGCACGGATGCGCCATCTTCGGTGAAGACACGGGTCATCCCGGCCTTCTTACCGACTAAACCGATAGTCATGTTCAGTCTCCTATAGTGTACGGGGCTATCACCCGCTATGGCTGCCCTTTCCAGAGCATTCCACTAGCACATTGTGTGACGCCATCCCGGCGTGACGGCGGCTGCTCGATGAGCGGCGACCGTGAGTGTCTAGTGTGGTCTCAGTCGAGTTTGATCTGAACGTCCACGCCAGCGGCGAGGTCGAGCTTCATCAATGCATCAACGGTCTTTTCAGTGGGTTCGACGATGTCGAGCACACGCTTATGAGTGCGGATCTCATACTGGTCACGCGCGTCCTTGTTGACGTGCGGAGAGACCAGGATGGTGTAGCGCTCACGATTGGTCGGCAGCGGGATCGGACCGTGCACCTGAGCACCGGTACGCTTGGCGGTCTCAACAATCTCCGCGGCGGACTGGTCAATCAGGCGATGATCGAACGCCTTCAACCGAATGCGAATCTTCTGGTTCTGCATTTGCCCTAAACTCCAATGGATGTCGACGGCGCGAGCCGTCTACCCACGCATTCAAAGGATGCGCATTATAGGCATGCATCCTCGCAGAGTCAAACCCTGCGAGACAACATGCGCAGAAAGGGGGCTCCCGCAGGAGCCCCCTTCGATCATCGGGTGAGCCTAAGGCTTACTGGACGATCTTGGCGACAACACCGGCGCCAACGGTACGGCCGCCTTCACGAACAGCGAAGCGCAGGCCGTCTTCCATGGCGATCGGGGCGATCAGGGTAACGGTCATCTTGACGTTATCACCCGGCATCACCATCTCGACGCCTTCCGGCAGTTCACAGGTACCGGTCACATCGGTGGTACGGAAATAGAACTGCGGACGGTAGCCCTTGAAGAACGGAGTGTGACGACCACCCTCGTCCTTGGACAGCACATAGACTTCGGCTTCGAAGACAGTGTGCGGCGTGATGGTGCCCGGCTTGGCCAGAACCTGACCACGCTCGACGTCATCACGCTTGGTGCCACGCAGCAGGGCGCCGACGTTCTCGCCAGCACGACCTTCGTCGAGCAGCTTGCGGAACATCTCGACACCGGTAACGGTGGTCTTGACGGTGTCTTTCAGACCGACGATTTCGACTTCTTCGCCTGCCTTGACCACGCCACGCTCGACACGACCGGTCACAACGGTACCGCGACCAGAGATGGAGAACACGTCTTCGATCGGCATCAGGAACGGCTGATCGATAGCGCGCTCCGGCTCCGGGATGTAAGCGTCCAGGGCCTTGATCAGGTTGGCAACGGCGGTAGTACCCATGCCGTTGTCGTCCTTGCCTTCCAGCGCCATCAGCGCAGAGCCGATGATGATCGGGGTGTCGTCACCCGGGAAGTCGTACTCGCTCAGGAGTTCGCGAACTTCCATCTCGACCAGCTCGAGCAGCTCTTCGTCGTCGACCATGTCGGCCTTGTTCAGGAACACGACGATGAACGGCACGCCGACCTGACGCGAGAGCAGGATGTGCTCACGAGTCTGCGGCATGGGGCCGTCGGCAGCGGAACAGACCAGGATAGCGCCGTCCATCTGGGCAGCACCGGTGATCATGTTCTTGACGTAGTCAGCGTGACCCGGGCAGTCGACGTGAGCGTAGTGACGCTCTTCGGACTGGTATTCCACGTGAGCGGTGGAGATGGTGATACCGCGCTCACGCTCTTCCGGGGCGTTGTCGATGGAGTCGAACGCACGAGCGTCGCCACCGAAGACTTCTGCAGAAACGCGGGTCAGAGCCGCGGTCAGCGTGGTCTTGCCGTGGTCAACGTGACCGATGGTGCCGACGTTGATATGCGGTTTGGAACGTTCGAATTTTTCCTTAGCCACTGCTATAACCTCTTTACGTTAGCTAACGGTTAACCGTTCTGGTTGATGACGGCTTCCACGATGCTGGAGGGCGCCTCGTCGTACTTCGCAAACTCCATGGAGTAGCTTGCACGGCCCTGGGTCTGAGAACGCAGATCGGTTGCATAACCGAACATCTCAGCCAGCGGCACCATTGCGCGGATGGTCTTCCCTGAGGAAGTATCATCCATGCCCTGCACCAGACCGCGACGACGGTTAAGATCGCCCATGACGTCACCCATAAACTCCTCGGGGGTCACGACTTCGACCTTCATCATCGGCTCCAGCAGCACGGCCTTGGCCTTTTTGGCACCTTCTTTGATCGCCATGGAAGAAGCGATCTTGAACGCGGTCTCGTTAGAGTCCACGTCATGGTAGGAACCATCGTACAGCGTGACCTTGACGTCGATCATCGGGTAACCCGCGATGACACCGTTCTTCAGCTGTTCATAGGCCCCTTTCTCGACAGCAGGCACGTATTCCTTCGGAACCACGCCGCCGACGATCTCGGACGAGAACTTGAAGTGCATCTCCTCGTCGTCGCCCTTGTCTTCCGCGGTCAGCGGTTCGATGCGCAGGTACACATGACCGAACTGACCGCGACCGCCTGACTGACGAACAAACTTGCCTTCCTGTTCGACTTTGTGGCGGATGGTCTCGCGATAGGCGACCTGCGGCTTGCCGATGTTGGCATCGACCTTGAACTCGCGACGCATGCGGTCAACGATGATGTCGAGGTGCAGCTCGCCCATGCCGGAGATGATGGTCTGGCCGGTTTCCTCGTCGGTCTTGACCTGGAAGGACGGATCCTCCTGGGCCAGCTTGCCGAGGGCGACGCCCATCTTCTCTTGGTCGGCCTTGGACTTTGGCTCCACGGCCACCGAGATCACCGGATCCGGGAACTCCATGCGCTCAAGCACGATCTTGTCGGTCAGGTCGCACAGGGTATCACCGGTGGTGACATCCTTCAGGCCGATGCAGGCGGCGATATCGCCGGCCAGCACTTCCTTGATCTCTTCGCGAGAGTTGGAGTGCATCTGCACGATACGGCCGACACGTTCCTTCTTGCTCTTCACAGAGTTGAAGACGCTGTCGCCAGACTTCAAGACCCCGGAATACACACGGATGAAGGTCAGGGTGCCAACGAACGGGTCGGTGGCGATCTTGAAGGCCAGCGCGGAGAAGGGCGCACTGTCATCGGCCTCACGGGTCGCGATGGTGCCATCCTTGTCGTCCAGCTCACCCTCGATGGCCTTGACCTCGGTGGGTGACGGCATGTACTCGATGACGCCATCCAGCACCGCCTGCACGCCCTTGTTCTTGAACGCGGAGCCACAGGTCACCAGGACGATCTCGTTGTCGAGGGTACGACGACGCAGGCCGGCCTTGATTTCCTCGATGGAGAGTTCGCCCTCCTCGAGGTACTTCATCATCAGCTCTTCAGACGCTTCGGCGGCCGCTTCGACCATCTCTTCGCGGTACTTCTCAGCGGTTTCCTGAAGCTCTGCCGGGATATCAACCAGGTCATAGTTCATGCCGTGGTTGTCTTCGTCCCACAGGATCGCCTTCATCTGAATCAGATCGACGACGCCCTTGAACTCGTCCTCGGCACCCCAGTTGATCTGGATCGGCACCGCATTGGCGTTCAGGCGCGTCTTCAGCTGGTCGAGGACCATGAAGAAGTCGGCGCCGGCACGGTCCATCTTGTTGACGAACACCATGCGCGGAACTTCGTACTTGTTGGCCTGGCGCCAGACGGTCTCGGTCTGCGGCTGCACACCGGAACTGCCACACAGCACGACGACCGCGCCATCGAGCACACGCAGGGAACGTTCGACTTCGATGGTGAAGTCAACGTGCCCCGGGGTGTCGATGATGTTGATGCGGTGCTCATCGAACTGCTTGTTCATGCCCTGCCAGAAACAGGTGGTCGCTGCGGAGGTGATGGTAATACCACGCTCCTGCTCCTGCTGCATCCAGTCCATGGTGGCTGCGCCATCATGGACCTCACCGACCTTGTGGGACAGGCCGGTGTAGAACAGGACACGCTCGGTAGTGGTGGTCTTCCCGGCGTCGACGTGGGCAACGATACCGATATTACGGTAGCGCTTAAGCGGTGTCTTACGTGCCACGATGGAATTCCCCGTTGGTTGGAGGCGCCCCGACATATGGGCGCCTCAAGTTGCGAAGCCTGCTTAGAAGCGGTAGTGCGAGAAGGCCTTGTTGGCCTCCGCCATGCGGTGCACGTCTTCACGCTTCTTCACAGCGGCGCCCTTGCCTTCAGCGGCATCGAGCATCTCACCGGCCAGACGCTGCACCATGGTCTTTTCACCACGGTTACGAGCAGCGTCGGCCAGCCAGCGCATGGCCAGCGCCTGACGACGCGAGGGACGCACTTCCACGGGCACCTGGTAGGTAGCACCACCGACACGACGAGATTTCACCTCGACCATGGGCTGGATGGTTTCCAGCGCCTTGTCGAAGATCTCCAGCGGGTCATCATTGTTGCGCTCGGACACGCGGTCCAGGGCGCCATAGACGATACGTTCAGCTACAGACTTCTTGCCGCTGATCATGAGGTGGTTCATGAACTTTGCCAGGCGCTCGCTTCCGAACTTCGGATCCGGGAGGATTTCGCGCTTCGCAGCAACTCTTCTTCTAGGCATGATAAGCCCTCAAAACTAAGGGGTCCTTCAGGTAAACCCGGGACTGATACAGGACTCGCCTGCAACGCCCGACCTTACTCTTATCAGACCGGTGCAATATGGTATGGCGGTTCCGGCGGCGCGCGAGTCGTTTAGGACTTCGGACGCTTGGTGCCGTACTTGGAACGGCCCTGCTTACGGTTCTGGACACCGGAGGTGTCGAGAGCGCCGCGAACGGTGTGATAACGCACACCCGGCAAGTCCTTCACTCGGCCGCCGCGAATCAGCACGACAGAGTGTTCCTGCAGGTTGTGACCTTCACCACCGATGTAGGAAGACACTTCATACCCGTTGGTCAGACGAACACGGCACACCTTACGCAGTGCGGAGTTCGGCTTCTTCGGGGTAGTGGTGTAAACGCGGGTGCAAACCCCGCGACGTTGCGGGCAGGCCTGCAGCGCCGGGACGTCGCTCTTGACGACGGGACGCTTGCGCGGCTTGCGCACGAGCTGGTTAATAGTTGCCATGGTCTGTAGCTGACTCCAATGGTTGCCTTGGCCTTTCGATAGCGAGCGCGGGCGTACCCACCCCACTTTCAAAGGCTGCGCATTCTACTGTCTCGGAGCGATCCGCGTCAAGGCCGGCGCCATTCGGCGCCGGCCTTGAGCTGGCTCCGGCTAGATCTCGTCGTCATCCCCGTCGAGAGCGGTGAGCTGAGCGCCCAGTTCCTGCTCGACGTCCTGAGCCGACGGTTGGAGCACGCGCTCGGCGTCTTCGCGACGACGGCGACGCTCCGCATGGTGGGTCAAGCCGGTACCGGCCGGGATCAGACGCCCCACCACCACGTTTTCCTTCAAGCCGCGCAGATAATCGCGCTTGCCGGTCACCGCCGCTTCGGTCAGCACCCGCGTGGTCTCCTGGAAGGAGGCCGCAGAGATGAACGACTCGGTGGCGAGACTCGCCTTGGTGATACCCAGCAGCAGGCGGTCGTACTTGGCCGGGAACTTGTCTTCCTGTTCCAGACGCGCGTTCTGCTCGAGCACACGCACCACTTCGACCTGATCACCGGTGATGAAGTCGGAGTCACCGGCATCGGTGATTTCGACCTTGCGCAGCATCTGACGAACGATCACTTCGATGTGCTTGTCGTTGATGCCCACGCCCTGGAGGCGGTAGACCTCTTGCACCTCGGCGGTGATGTACTTGGCCAGCTCGCTGACGCCCAGCAGACGCAGGATGTCGTGCGGGTTGCTGGGGCCATCGGAGATGACCTCGCCCTTCTCGACCGTCTCGCCTTCGAATACCGCGATCTGGCGCCATTTCGGGATCAGCATCTCGAACGGATCGCTATCGGCCGGCGTGATCGTCAGGCGGCGCTTGCCCTTGGTCTCCTTGCCGAAGCTGAGCACGCCGCTGATCTCGGCAAGAATCGCCGATTCCTTGGGCTTACGCGCTTCGAACAGGTCGGCCACGCGGGGCAGACCACCGGTGATGTCCTTGTTGCCGGTCGCTTCCACCGGAATACGGGCGACCACTTCGCCGACACCAACCTCGGCACCGTTCTCGATCGAGACGATGGCCTTGCCGGGCAGCAGATACTGCACCGGGGTGTTGGAGCCAGGCAGCGAGATGTGCTGACCGGCGTCGTCGGCGAGCATGATCATCGGACGCTTTTCGCGGCCGGAGGCCGGGCGCGCGGCGGACTCGATCACCTCGATAGAGGACAGGCCGGTCATCTCATCCACGCTGCGGTGGATGGAGACACCTTCGTCCATGTCGATGTACTGGGCCTTACCTTCGACCTCAGCAACGATCGGATGGGTGTGCGGGTCCCACTTGGCGACGGTCTGGCCGCCTTCGACCAGCTCGCCGTCCTTGACCGACAGCTCGGCACCGTAGGGCAGCTTGTAGTACTCGCGCTCACGGCCGTGGTCGTCGGCGACGGCCAGGGCGCTGGAGCGGGATACCACCACCAGCTTGCCGTCGGCGCGTTCCACTGACTTGATGTTGTGCAGGCGCACCTTGCCGCCGTGCTTGACCTGCACGCTGTCGACGGCCGAGGCACGAGAGGCCGCACCGCCGATGTGGAAGGTACGCATGGTCAGCTGGGTGCCCGGCTCACCGATCGACTGGGCGGCGATGACGCCGACCGCCTCACCGGTGTTGACCTGATGACCGCGCGCCAGATCACGACCGTAGCAGGACGAACAGACGCCGTGAGAGGTGTCACAGGTGATGGTCGAGCGCACCACGATCTCGTCAACGCCCATGGTGTCGAGCTCGGCACACCAGGCTTCGTCGAGCAGAGTGCCACGCGCAATCAGCACTTCGTCACTGGCCGGATCGACCACGTCCTGTGCGACCACACGGCCCAACACACGCTGTGCCAGGGAGACGATAATGTCGCCGCCCTCGATGACCGGATGCAGCGTCAGACCGTTCTCGGTGCCGCAATCAGGCTCAGTGATCACCAGATCCTGCGCCACGTCGACCAGGCGACGGGTCAGGTACCCGGAGTTGGCCGTCTTGAGAGCCGTATCCGCCAGACCCTTACGGGCACCGTGAGTGGAGATGAAGTACTGGAGTACGTTCAGACCCTCACGGAAGTTGGCGGTGATCGGCGTCTCGATGATCGAACCATCCGGCTTGGCCATCAGGCCACGCATACCCGCCAGCTGACGGATCTGAGCGGCACTACCACGGGCACCGGAGTCGGCCATGATGAACACGCTGTTGAAGGAGTCCTGTTCGACTTCTTCCCCGTCGCGGTTGATCACGCTCTCCTTGGAGATGCCAGTCATCATCGCCTTGGCGACCTTGTCGTTGGCCTTGGACCAGATATCGATGACCTTGTTGTACTTCTCGCCCGCGGTCACCAGACCGGAGGAGAACTGGTCCTCGATTTCCTTCACTTCGTCCTCGGCTGCATCGACGATGCCCTTTTTGGCATCGGGGATGACGAAGTCGTTGACGCCGATCGAGGCGCCGGACCAGGTGGCCAGACGGAAGCCGGTGTACATCAGCTGGTCGGCGAAGACCACGGCGTCCTTGAGACCGGTACGACGATAGACCTCGTTGATCAGTCCAGAGATCGCTTTCTTCTTCATCGGCTGGTCGACCAGCTCGAAGGGCGCGCCCTTGGGCAGGATGCGGAACAGCATCGCGCGACCGACGGTGGTGTCATAGAGCGAAGTGCGCTCGATCAGCTCACCGCCTTCTTCCTCGGGCAGGAACTCGGTCAGACGTACCTTGACCCGGGCGTGCATGGACACGTTCTGGGTGCCGAAGGCGCGCTCGACCTCTTTGAGGTCGGAGAAGATCATGCCTTCGCCCTTGGCGTTGATCTTCTCGCGGGTCATGTAATACAGACCCAGCACCACGTCCTGGGACGGCACGATGATCGGATCACCGTTTGCCGGCGACAGCACGTTGTTGGTGGCCATCATCAGCGCACGGGCTTCGAGCTGAGCTTCCAGGGTCAGCGGCACGTGGACCGCCATCTGGTCACCGTCAAAGTCGGCGTTGTAGGCGGCACACACCAGCGGGTGCAGCTGGATCGCCTTGCCTTCGATAAGCAGCGGCTCGAAGGCCTGGATGCCCAGACGGTGCAGGGTCGGCGCACGGTTGAGCAGGACCGGATGCTCGCGGATGACGTCGGCGAGGATGTCCCACACCTCCGGCAGCTCGCGCTCGACCATCTTCTTGGCGGCCTTGATGGTGGACGCCTGGCCGCTGGACTGAAGCTTGGAGTAGATGAACGGCTTGAACAGCTCGAGCGCCATCTTCTTCGGGAGGCCGCACTGGTGCAGACGCAGAGTCGGACCCACGGTGATCACGGAACGACCGGAGTAGTCGACGCGCTTGCCCAGCAGGTTCTGACGGAAACGCCCCTGCTTGCCCTTGATCATGTCGGCAAGCGACTTCAGCGGACGCTTGTTGGAGCCGGTGATGGCACGACCACGGCGACCGTTGTCGAGCAGCGCGTCCACGGATTCCTGCAGCATGCGCTTCTCGTTGCGCACGATGATATCCGGCGCATTGAGATCAAGCAGGCGCTTGAGACGGTTGTTGCGGTTGATCACGCGACGATACAGATCGTTGAGATCCGAGGTCGCGAAACGACCGCCGTCCAGCGGCACCAGCGGACGCAGGTCCGGCGGCAGTACCGGCAGCACTTCCATGACCATCCAGGCCGGCGCGTTGCCGGACTTGGAGAAGGCCTCGAGCAGCTTGAGGCGCTTGGACAGCTTCTTGATCTTGGTCTCGGAGTTGGTCTGCGGAATTTCTTCGCGCAGATGATTGATCTCCTCGTCCAGATCGATGTCCTTGAGCAGCGCCTGCACGGCTTCGGCGCCCATGCGGGCATCGAAATCGTCGCCGAACTCCTCGAGAGCCTCGAAGTACTGCTCGTCGTTGAGCAACTGACCACGCTCGAGGGTGGTCATGCCCGGATCGACGACCACGAAGCTCTCGAAATAGAGCACGCGCTCGATGTCACGCAGGGTCATGTCCAGGAACATGCCGATGCGCGAAGGCAGCGATTTCAGGAACCAGATATGCGCGACCGGGCTTGCCAGTTCGATATGGCCCATGCGCTCGCGGCGAACCGCGGCCTTGGTGACCTCGACGCCGCACTTCTCGCAGATGATACCGCGGTGCTTCATGCGCTTGTACTTGCCGCACAAGCACTCGTAATCCTTCACCGGGCCAAAGATCTTGGCGCAGAACAGGCCGTCACGCTCCGGCTTGAAGGTACGGTAGTTGATGGTCTCGGGCTTCTTTACCTCGCCGTAAGACCAGGAGCGGATCAGGTCCGGTGACGCGAGAGTGATTCTGATCGCGTCGAACTCTTCGGACTGTGCCTGCGACTTGAGAACTTTAACCAAATCTTTCATAGGTCGGCTCCGTTGCGGAGTTGTCATAGGCGGGGGCGGCGTGTTGCCCGCCCCCGCGGACCATCTTTCTCGAGCACTGTCGTGAGTACTGTCGCCAGTACTGACTCAAGTCCCGGGTGCTTAGCCTTCCAGCTCGATGTCGATGCCCAGCGAGCGGATTTCCTTCACCAGTACGTTGAAGGATTCCGGCATGCCCGCCTGCATGGTGTGATCGCCATCCACGATGCTCTTGTACATCTTGGTACGACCTTCCACGTCATCGGACTTGACCGTGAGCATCTCCTGGAGGGTATAGGCAGCACCGTAGGCTTCCAGGGCCCAGACCTCCATCTCACCGAAGCGCTGACCACCGAACTGCGCCTTGCCGCCCAGCGGTTGCTGGGTGACCAGCGAGTACGAGCCCGTGGAGCGCGCGTGCATCTTGTCGTCGACCAGGTGGTTGAGCTTGAGCATGTACATGTAGCCCACCGTGACCGGACGGTCGAAGGACTCGCCGGTACGCCCGTCGTAGAGCGTCATCTGACCGGAATCCGGCAGGTCGGCCAGGCTCAGCAGATGCTTGATCTCATGCTCTTTGGCACCGTCGAAGACCGGTGTAGCCATCGGCACGCCACCCTGGAGGTTCTTCGCCAGGGCGATCACCTCGTCGTCGGACAGCGAACTGATGTCCTCAAGCCGTGCGCCCTCGGTGTTGTAGACCTTGCCGAGGAAGTCACGCAACTGGACGACCTGCTGTTCGCGGGCCTCGCGCAGCATGTGCTCGATCTTGACGCCAAGACCACGAGCCGCCATGCCCAGGTGAGTCTCGAGGATCTGACCGACGTTCATGCGCGACGGCACACCCAAGGGGTTCAGGACCACGTCGACCGGCTCACCGCCGCCGTCGAAGGGCATGTCCTCGATCGGCATGATCGCGGAGATGACACCCTTGTTACCGTGACGGCCGGCCATCTTGTCACCCGGCTGGATGCGACGCTTGACCGCCATGTAGACCTTGACGATCTTCAGCACGCCCGGCGCCAGGTCGTCGCCCTGGGTCAGCTTCCGCTTCTTGTCCTCGAAGCGCTCGTCCATCTCCTTGCGACGGTTCTCGAGCTGTTCATCGGCCTGGGCCAGCAGCTCGTTGAAGGACTCGTCCTGCATACGCAGCTTGAACCACTGCTGACGCGGTAGTTCTTCGAGGTACTCCTCGGAGAGCACATCATCCTTCTTGAGCTTGGGCCCACCGTTGACCGGCTGACCGGACAGGGTGCGCTTCAGGCGCTCGAAGGTGGCCTCTTCGGCGATGCGGTAGGTCTCCTGGAGATCCTTGCGCACCTCATCGAGCTGCATCTGCTCGATGGACAGCGCGCGAGAGTCCTTCTCGACGCCGTCGCGGGTGAAGACCTGAACGTCGATGACCGTACCCTTCATGCCGGTCGGGGCACGCAGAGAGGTATCCTTCACGTCGGAGGCCTTCTCACCGAAGATGGCACGTAGCAGCTTCTCTTCCGGCGTCAGCTGGGTCTCGCCCTTGGGCGTGACCTTACCGACCAGAATGTCGCCCGGGCCGACCTCGGCACCGATATAGACCACGCCGGCCTCATCGAGCTTGGACAGCGCAGACTCACCGACATTGGGAATATCCGAGGTGATTTCCTCGGCACCGAGCTTGGTGTCGCGAGACACGCAGGTCAGTTCCTGGATATGGATGGTGGTGAAGCGATCTTCCTGCACCACGCGCTCCGAGAACAGGATGGAGTCCTCGAAGTTGTAACCGTTCCAGGGCATGAAGGCGATGCGCATGTTCTGGCCCAGCGCCAGGTCGCCCATGTCGACGGACGGACCGTCGGCGAGGATATCGTCCTTCGATACCTGGTCACCCGGGCGCACGATCGGGCGCTGGTTCATGCAAGTATTCTGGTTAGAACGGGTGTACTTGGTGAGGTTGTAGATATCCACACCAGCTTCACCGCCGATGATCTCGTCCTCGTTGACCCGTACCACGACGCGACGAGCGTCGACCGAGTCGATCACGCCACCGCGACGCGCCACGGCGCAGACACCGGAGTCACGGGCGACGAAGCGCTCCATGCCGGTGCCGACCAGCGGCTTGTCGGCACGCAGGGTCGGCACGGCCTGACGCTGCATGTTGGCACCCATCAGGGCACGGTTGGCGTCATCGTGCTCGAGGAACGGGATCAGGGCCGCGGCCACGGACACCACCTGACGCGGCGACACGTCCATCATGGTGACCTTGTCCGGCGCCATGAAGGTGGTCTCGCCACGGTGACGGACCTGCACCAGGTCATCGACCAGGTGACCGTTCTCGTCAACGGTGGCAGAGGCCTGGGCGATGACGAAGTTGCCTTCCTCGATGGCGGAGAGCTGTACCACTTCATCGGTGATCTGACCGCCCACGACCTTACGGTACGGCGTCTCGAGGAAACCATAGCTATTGGTGTGGCTGTAAGTGGCCAGCGAGTTGATCAGGCCGATGTTCGGGCCTTCCGGGGTCTCGATCGGGCACAGGCGACCATAGTGGGTCGCGTGAACGTCACGCACCTCGAAGCCGGCGCGCTCACGGGTCAGGCCGCCCGGGCCGAGGGCCGAGACGCGACGCTTGTGAGTGACCTCGGACAGCGGGTTGTTCTGGTCCATGAACTGGGACAGCTGGCTCGAACCGAAGAACTCCTTCACCGCCGCCGCGACCGGCTTGGCGTTGATCAGATCCTGCGGCATCAGGCCTTCGCTTTCGGCCATGGACAGGCGTTCCTTGACCGCACGCTCGACGCGCACCAGGCCAACGCGGAACTGGTTTTCGGCCATCTCGCCAACGCAGCGGATGCGGCGGTTGCCCAGGTGGTCGATATCGTCGACGTCGCCGAAGCCGTTGCGGATCGCAATCAGCTCCTTGAGCACATCGAGGATGTCGCCGTTGTCGAGCACACCGGAACCGGTATCGGCATCGCGACGCAGACGACGGTTGAACTTCATCCGGCCTACGCCCGACAGGTCGTAGCGGTCTTCGGTGAAGAACAGGTTGTGGAACAGCGTCTCGGCGGCTTCCTTGGTGGGCGGCTCGCCGGGGCGCATCATGCGGTAGATCTCGACCAGTGCCTCGAGCTGGCTGCGGGTGCTGTCCAGCTTCAGGGTGTCGGAGATGAACGGACCGCAGTCAAGGTCGTTGGTATAGAGCGTTTCGAGCGTGGTGATGCCAGCGGTGGCCAGCTTCTCGAGCAACTCTGCCGTGATCTCGGAGTTGCACTCGCAGATCAGCTCGCCGGTCTTCGGATCGACCTGATCTTTGGCCAGCGTCTTGCCGTACAGGTACTCCATCGGCACTTCGAGACGCTCGAGGCCCGACTTTTCCATCTGACGGATATGCTTCTGGGTGATGCGGCGACCTTCCTCGACGATCACGCTGCCATCGACATCCTTGATGTCGAAGGTCGCGGTTTCGCCGCGCAGGCGCGACGGCACCAACTCGACCGAGAAGCCGCTCTTTTCGATGTGGAAAGTGCTGGTCTCGAAGAAGTTATCGAGGATCTCCTCGGCGCTCATGCCCAGCGCGCGCAGCAGGACGGACGCCGGCAGCTTGCGGCGACGGTCGATGCGCACGAAGACGTTGTCCTTGGGATCGAACTCGAAGTCGAGCCAGGAACCACGGTAGGGAATGACCCGTGCGGAGTACAGAAGCTTGCCGGAGGAGTGGCTCTTGCCCTTGTCATGGTCGAAGAACACACCCGGCGAGCGATGCAGCTGGGAGACGATGACACGCTCGGTACCGTTGACCACAAAGGTACCGTTCTCGGTCATCAGGGGGATCTCCCCCATGTAAACTTCCTGCTCCTTGATATCCTTGATCGCCTTGTTGGATGACTCGCGATCGTAGATGATCAGGCGCACCTTGACGCGCAGCGGTGCCGAATAGGTGACCCCGCGCAGTTGACATTCCTTGACGTCGAAGGCCGGCGTGCCGAAACGATAGCTGACATACTCGAGAGCAGCGTTGCCCGAGAAGCTCTCGATCGGGAATACGGACTTGAAGGCGGCGTGCAGGCCGAGCTCGAGCCGCTCTTCCGGCGAGCGATCCTGCTGGAGGAAGTCGTAGTAGGAATCAAGCTGGATGGCCAGCAGGTAGGGCACATCCATCACTTGGGGCAGTTTGCCGAAATCCTTGCGGATGCGTTTTTTCTCAGTGTATGAGTAAGCCATCTGTATTCCCCAGCTTGTTCACCATGGGTGACCGATGCGTGTCGGCGCCACCTGACGGGATGGGTCCCGTCAGGCGCTGACGGCAAGCCCCCTCGTGGAGGCTCGCCGTCGGAATTCGGCTAGCGGCGTCGCATGAAAGCGGGCAGCTAGTAACAACAGAAAAAGGCCGGTAGCGGGAAGCCCGCCACCAGCCGTGGAAGCTTACGCAGCGCGTGAAGCCGTGGGCACAAGAATTACTTGAGCTCCACGCTCGCGCCGGCTTCTTCCAGCTTCTTCTTCGCTTCTTCGGCGTCGTCCTTGGACATCGCTTCCTTGATGGTCGCCGGTGCGCCGTCGACGGCACCCTTGGCTTCCTTCAGGCCGAGACCAGTGATCTCGCGGACGGCCTTGATGACGTTGACTTTCTTGTCGCCAGCGCCGGTCAGCACCAGGTCAAATTCAGTCTGCTCTTCTTCAGCAGCGGCTTCACCGCCACCCGGGCCGGCGACAACAGCAGCAGCTGCGGTCACGCCGAACTTCTCTTCCATCGCTTCGATCAGCTCAGCCACTTCCATGACGGTCATGTCGGCGACGGCGTTGATGATGTCTTCTTGGGTCAGTGCCATGTTCAATTTCCTAGACTTTGCGGAGCCTCGGCCAGGGGACCAAGTGCTCGTGATTCAATGGTCGGTTCAGGCTACTCGGAGAAGCGCGCCAATCAGGCAGCGGCCGCTTCTTCCTTCTGGTCGCGCAGTGCCGCGAGAGTACGGACCAGCTTGCCGGCAGAAGCTTCCTTCATGACGGACATCAGCTTGGCGATCGCCTCATCGTGTGTCGGCAGCGTGGCCAGACGGTCAAGATCGGAAGCCGGGATGAACTCGCCTTCGTATGCCAGCGCCTTGACTTCGAAGTCCTTCTGACTCTTGGCGAACTCCTTGAACAGACGAGCGGCAGCGCCCGGATGCTCGTAGGAGAAGGCCAACATGGTCGGACCTGAGAAAGTCTCGTCCAGAATCTCCCAGGGAGTTCCAGACAGAGCGCGGCGTGCCAGGGTGTTGCGAACAACACGAATCTGCACGCCATTCTCGCGCGCCTGCTTGCGCAGGCTGGTCATGGCACTAACGTCCACACCGCGAGAATCGGCAACTACGACGGAGAGAGCGTCCTTAGCGGCCTCACTGACCTCGGCAACAATTGCCTTCTTGCCTTCGAGAGCTAGTGGCACAGTGATCACTCCTTCGTGCCGGGACTGAGAGACTCACGTCTCACAGCTCCGGGGGTTACCATCTCTCCTCACCTAATGGTGAGAAGGCTTGGGTGATGGTGCACACCAGTGACTGGCGGCCACACCATCTGCGCAGGCTTCCCCTGAGGGAGATTAAGCCGTGACTCGCATGCGAGACATGGCACCTGCGGTCTTTGACGGTGCCCCGGACTCCACGAGGAAGGACGGGGACCGCAAAGTATCTTTGGCTGCGTCGATCACGCGTAAGCGGAATGATCGACGGTCAGACCCGGGCCCATGGTGGTGGACAGGGTCAGCTTCTTGAAATACACACCCTTGGAGGTGCTGGGCTTGAGGCGCTTGAGGTCTGCAACCAGCGCTTCAAGGTTGCCGCGGATATCGTCAGCTGCGAAATCCACTTTGCCCAGGGTGGTATGAATAATGCCGTTTTTGTCGGTACGGAAACGCACCTGACCGGCTTTGGCGTTCTTGACCGCGGTGGCGACGTCCGGCGTCACGGTGCCGACCTTCGGGTTCGGCATCAGGCCACGCGGGCCGAGAATCTGACCCAGCTGGCCGACGACGCGCATGGCGTCCGGCGAGGCGATGACCACGTCGAAGTCGAGCTGGCCTTTCTTGACCTGCTCGGCCAGGTCATCCATGCCAACGATGTCGGCACCGGCTTCCTTGGCAGCGTCAACGTTGGCGCCCTGGGTAAAGACGGCTACACGCACGTCTTTGCCAGTGCCGTTGGGCATGACGGTAGCGCCACGCACGACCTGGTCGGATTTCCGCGGATCGACACCCAGATTGATGGCGACGTCGAGGGATTCCTTGAACTTGACGGTGGACAGCTCGTTGAGCAGTGCCACGGCTTCATCCAGGGAATAGACCTTGGAAGCGTCAACCTGCTCTTTGATCTTCAGAGCGCGCTTGGACAGTTTAGCCATGATCAGAGACCCTCCACGTTGAGGCCCATGCTACGGGCGCTACCGGCAATGGTACGCACCGCGGCGTCAAGATCAGCAGCCGTCAGATCCGGCTCCTTGGTCTTGGCGATCTCTTCGAGCTGCTCGCGGGTCACAGTACCGACCTTGTTCTTGTTCGGCTCACCAGAGCCGGACTTGATGCCAGCGGCCTTCTTCAGCAGGACGGCGGCGGGCGTCGTCTTGGTGATGAAGGTGAAGCTGCGGTCGGAATAGACAGTGATGACGACCGGTGTCGGCAGGCCTGCTTCAACATCCTGGGTCTCGGCGTTGAACGCCTTGCAGAACTCCATGATATTGACGCCGTGCTGACCCAGCGCGGGGCCCACGGGGGGACTCGGGTTAGCTTTACCAGCTGCGACCTGCAGCTTGATGTAAGCCTGTACTTTCTTGGCCATGATAGAACTCCAATTGGGTGCTAGCGCCTTGCGGCTCCCCGGTTGAATGGCCGCCTCGGCGACCTGACTACTTCTGACTGGCGCTTGATCACACTTACCTGATCACGCCACCCGGGCCGAGATTCAGTCCTTCTCGACCTGGGAAAACTCGAGCTCGACAGGGGTCGCACGGCCAAAGATCAGCACGCTGACCTGGACGCGACTCTTGTCGTAGTTGACCTCTTCGACCACACCATTGAAGTCGGCGAAGGGGCCATCGATAACGCGCACGGACTGACCCGGCTCGAAGACTGTCTTCGGCCGCGGCTTGTCGGTGCCGTCCTGGACACGACGCAGAATGGCATCGGCTTCTTTTTGACTGATCGGTGCCGGCTTTTCTTTCGTGCCACCGATGAAACCGAGAACGCGAGGCGTCTCGTTGACCAGATGCCAGGTTGCGTCGTCCATTTCCATCTCGACCAGCACGTAGCCGGGATAGAACTTGCGCTCACTCTTGCGGCGCTTGCCGTCGCGCATCTCGACCACTTCTTCGGTCGGCACCAGAATTTCGCCGAAGCGATCTTCCATGCCATACATCTTCACGCGCTCAATAAGTGAGCGCATGACATGCTTTTCGAAGCTGGAGTAGGCATGCACGACATACCAACGCTTGGACATGGAATCTCCTAACCAATGACGCCGGACATCGCCCAGCCAAGAAGGGTATCAATCAGCCACAGCATCAGACCTACCACCAACACAGCCACCATCACGATCGCGGTGGTCTGGATGGTTTCTTGGCGGGTCGGCCAGACGACGCGCTGAATTTCCTTGCGCGCACTGCGGGCCAGTTCCAGGAGATTGCGCCCCTTGGTGGTGGTGATAGCCACACCGGCGGCAAGCGCACACAGCGCAACGACGCCCAATACACGATAGAGCAGCGCTTGATCGGCGAAATAGGAGTTACCGACAACGGCAACGACTACCAGAGAGACGACGACCGCCCACCTGAGCCCGTCGTGGCGCGACTCCTGCACCTCGGCGTTTTGTTTCATGCGAACGAGACTCCTCAGGGTGCAGCAATCGAAACATGAAAGTATAAGGGATACTACCAGCCTGGGGAAGACTGGCAGGCCAGGAGGGAATCGAACCCCCAACCTGCGGTTTTGGAGACCGCTGCTCTGCCAATTGAGCTACTGGCCTGTATCTGCGCTTCCACTGGAAGCCCTTTGCAGGCATCCCGTAACAGCGGGCGCTATCATAGCGAAAGGCCCTCTGCCTGACAACCCCCGGCAAACCACCGGGAGCAAAAAAGAAAAGGCGAGCTTGCGGCTCGCCTTTTCTAATATGGAGCTCGTGGGCGGAATTGAACCGCCGACCTCACCCTTACCAAGGGTGTGCTCTACCCCTGAGCTACACGAGCAAAACGCGTTACAGCAAAAACTGGAGCGGGCAGCGGGGATCGAACCCGCATCATCAGCTTGGAAGGCTGAGGTTCTACCATTGAACTATGCCCGCCTGCCCGCTCTTACTACCGAATCGACTACAGGCGCTTCGGCAAAATCTGGTGGAGGGGGAAGGATTCGAACCTTCGAAGCTTTCGCGGCAGATTTACAGTCTGCTCCCTTTGGCCACTCGGGAACCCCTCCGAATCACGCGGTAAATTCTACCGCTTTTCGCAACAATGTCAAGCGCTTATCTTGCTTTTTCCGAACCGCGGCCCGGAAACGCTTGCCCTGCGAACGCGCTGCATTCTGTCAAAGCAGCATGGAGAATGCAAGGCTTGCACGAATTTTTTCCAGTGTTACCGGGGCAGGCACCTCCGGCGCCCCCGACAGTCGCCCTGCTCGTTCGGCCGCCGTCTGAGGGAAACAAGCCTCCAACCCTCCATAGACCATGTCCGGCCACAGGGCATGCGGAACCCGGATGCCTCGCGACACTACTCGCGCATCGCCGCCGGTCAGCAACAGTGGCAGCGCCACACCCTCACGGTCGCAGACTTCGCCATAGATGCGGTTCACGGCACTGACCGCCGCCATATAGATGCCATGATTGACCGCCTCGACGGTATTACGCCCAGGTGCCAGCAGCTCATCGGCTTCGCTGTCCGGGTCGATCGCCACGTTGCGAGTACCCAGCTTGAGGCTCTCCTTCATCAGGCGCAGACCCGGCAGGATATAGCCGCCGAGATGGCGCCCACCGGGCAACACAAAATCGATGGTGATCGCACTCCCGCAGTCGACCGTGCAACAGGCCCCCGCCAGTTGGTAGCTCGCCAGTGCCCCCAACCAACGATCCACGCCGAGCCGACCGGGGTCGTCGTATCCATTAACGACGCCAAGCGACTCTCGCACAGGCCTTGCCACGTGCACCACGCCGACTTCATGGCGCAGCAGCTCAACGGTTTCCTGCAGCACTTTCTGACGGGCTACGCTTGAGATACGAACCGCCCTCACCACATCGAGGTCGGGAATATCCGAGCCGGGTCGCCATTCCTCGCGTGTCCACACCGCACCACGCGAACGGATCTCGCTGCTCACGCTGTCCTTAAGGCGCCACTTCGACAGGGTATTGCCGATATCCAGGTCCAGAATCATGAATGACCACGCACGCTGATTTCGCCGCTCGCCAGTGTCTGGCGCTCTCCGTCCTGCCATACCACCAGATTACCGGCGGTATCGACCCCCTCGGCTACCGCTGACTGGCGTCGCGGCCCCTGAATGATATCGATGGCCTGGCCAGCGTGAGCGTGACGTGCGTTCCAGGCGTCCTGCCAGGCAGCAAAGCCTTGTGTTTCGAAACGCGGCAGCAGGGCCAACAGAGCATCGATGATATCGGCGGCCAGGCGGTTACGGGTCACACCGGGCTGCTGATCATGAACCGCCGCCGCAGGCTGGTCGATGCCCTCACGCACCGTCTCCGGAAGGGTGACATTGATGCCAAGCCCGATCACTACCTCACAAGGGCCCGACAGATCACCGCTGACCTCAAGCAGGATGCCGGCAAGCTTTCGCGATGGCCCCTTGCCAAGCACCAGAACGTCATTAGGCCACTTGAGCGCCACCTCAACGCCATGACGCTCGAGCACATCAGCAAGCGCCACCCCAACCGCCAGGCTTAACCCCTCCAGCGAGGCGGCACCTGACTCGAATCGCCAGCCCAACGACAGCAGCAGCCCACGCCCCCAGGGACTGGTCCAGCCACGGCCACGGCGTCCACGACCGGCGCTCTGGGACTCGCTCAAGCACACCTCGCCATGCCCGGCCTCCTGCTCGAAGCGATCACGTAGATAGCGGTTGGTCGAGGGGAGGCTCTCTTCTATGAACAGTCGCGCCATCTGCTGACGACTGTCACGAGATAGCTCGGCGATGATCGCCGGCCCATCCAGCAGCTCGATAGGGTTGGCCAAGCGATAACCCAGCCCCTTGACCGCCTCCAGAGGGATATCCATTGCCTCGAGCTTCTTGAGCTGTTTCCACACCGCAGTACGGGATACGCCCAGATGCTCACCCAACTGCTCGCCAGAGTGAAAGTCACCGTCACTCAACAAGCGAATCAGTTCACCGATGGTCATGCGCACCTTCCCGCCGCAAAAACCGCCATTCTAGCGGATGCCGGCAGCCCCCGGAAATCATCGCGACCAAAGTTGCGTCCTCATTTAACATCAGTACCGACCAGCCCAAGGCCAAGACCGAGGTTTCATTTCCCGGCCATGGGCGTCAGCAATGCAACACCTTCTTCCATTGACCTAGATAGGCGAGAGTATGACCGAAGTCATTCTAAGAACCGCTTCCCCCCCCCTTTTAGGCGCAAACTTGTGGGCTACCACCCTCTACGACGCTTTGACCTCAAGTCACAGACACAAAAAACCCCGGGCGCGTTAGCGGCCGGGGTGATAAGGAAGAGCTATCGCGGCGCACCCATCGGGCGAGCCTTTCTGTCGCGTGATTGTCGTGTCATGTCCTGATGCGTGCTGCCAGCCGGCATCTTTGCGCCCGACCGAGCGTCCAGACACGAAAAAACCCCGGCCTGTTAAGGGCCGGGTTTTTCTCTCAATAAGTGCCTGACAATGACCTACTCTCGCATGGAGAAACTCCACACTACCATCGGCGCTAAGCGGTTTCACTTCCGAGTTCGGCATGGGATCGGGTGGTTCACGCTCGCTATGGTCGTCAGGCGAAACGGGTGATGAGTCGCCGTGGCGGCTCATCGCAATAAGAATCATGCTGACGTGATCGTCTCGCGTATCCGTCAATTGTGCGCGTCATGCGCAGACCCCTTGGGGTTATATGGTCAAGCCTCACGGGCCATTAGTACACGTTAGCTCAACGCCTTGCAGCGCTTCCACACCGTGCCTATCAACCAGCTCGTCTTGCTGGGCCCTTCAGGAGGCTTATGCCTCGGGGAAGTCTCATCTTGAAGGGGGCTTCCCGCTTAGATGCTTTCAGCGGTTATCCCGTCCGCACTTAGCTACCCGGCAATGCCACTGGCGTGACAACCGGAACACCAGAGGTGCGTCCACTCCGGTCCTCTCGTACTAGGAGCAGCACTTCTCAAACTTCCAACGCCCACGGCAGATAGGGACCGAACTGTCTCACGACGTTCTAAACCCAGCTCGCGTACCACTTTAAATGGCGAACAGCCATACCCTTGGGACCGACTTCAGCCCCAGGATGTGATGAGCCGACATCGAGGTGCCAAACACCGCCGTCGATGTGAACTCTTGGGCGGTATCAGCCTGTTATCCCCGGAGTACCTTTTATCCGTTGAGCGATGGCCCTTCCATACAGAACCACCGGATCACTAGAACCTACTTTCGTACCTGCTCGACGTGTCTGTCTCGCAGTTAAGCACCCTTATGCTCTTGCACTCAATGCACGATTTCCAACCGTGCTGAGGGTACCTTCGTGCTCCTCCGTTACTCTTTGGGAGGAGACCGCCCCAGTCAAACTACCCACCACACACTGTCCTCGATCCGGATAACGGACCGGAGTTAGAACGCCAATGATGCCAGGCTGGTATTTCAAGGTTGGCTCCACGATAGCTAGCGCCACCGTTTCCAAGCCTCCCAGCTATCCTACACAAGCAACATCAGCGTCCAGTGTGAAGCTATAGTAAAGGTTCACGGGGTCTTTCCGTCTAGCCGCGGGTACACAGCATCTTCACTGCGATTTCAATTTCACTGAGTCTCGGGTGGAGACAGCGTGGCCATCATTACGCCATTCGTGCAGGTCGGAACTTACCCGACAAGGAATTTCGCTACCTTAGGACCGTTATAGTTACGGCCGCCGTTTACCGGGGCTTCGATCAGGAGCTTCGCCGAAGCTAACACCATCAATTAACCTTCCGGCACCGGGCAGGCGTCACACCCTATACGTCCGCTTACGCGTTGGCAGAGTGCTGTGTTTTTAATAAACAGTTGCAGCCACCTGGTATCTTCGACCGCGTCAGGCTCGGGGAGCAAGTCCCTTCACCCTAATGCGGCGTGCCTTCTCCCGAAGTTACGGCACCATTTTGCCTAGTTCCTTCACCCGAGTTCTCTCAAGCGCCTTGGTATTCTCTACCTGACCACCTGTGTCGGTTTGGGGTACGGTTCCACAGTATCTGAAGCTTAGAGGCTTTTCCTGGAAGCGTGGCATCGATGACTTCCAGACCGTAGTCTGTTCGTCTCGTCTCTCGGCCTTGGGGTACCGGATTTACCTGATTCCCCAGCCTACTGACTTTCACCAGGACAACCAACGCCTGGCTCACCTAGCCTTCTTCGTCCCCCCATCGCAATACTGTGAAGTACGGGAATATTGACCCGTTTCCCATCGACTACGCCTTTCGGCCTCGCCTTAGGGGCCGACTCACTCTGCTCCGATTAGCGTCGAACAGAAACCCTTGGTCTTCCGGCGGGGGAGTTTTTCACTCCCCTTGTCGTTACTCATGTCAGCATTCGCACTCGTGATACCTCCAGCATGCTTCTCAACACACCTTCATCGGCTTACACGACGCTCCTCTACCGCTCGTCATTCGACGAACCCGTAGCTTCGGTACCTGATTTAGCCCCGTTACATCTTCCGCGCAGGCCGACTCGACTAGTGAGCTATTACGCTTTCTTTAAAGGATGGCTGCTTCTAAGCCAACCTCCTAGCTGTCTGAGCCTTCCCACATCGTTTCCCACTTAATCAGGATTTTGGGACCTTAGCTGACGGTCTGGGTTGTTTCCCTTTTCACAACGGACGTTAGCACCCGCTGTGTGTCTCCCACGCTGCACTCACCGGTATTCGGAGTTTGCCTCGGGTTGGTAAGTCGGGATGACCCCCTAGCCGAAACAGTGCTCTACCCCCGGCGGTGATACGTGAGGCGCTACCTAAATAGCTTTCGAGGAGAACCAGCTATCTCCGGGCTTGATTAGCCTTTCACTCCGATCCACAAGTCATCCAAATCTTTTTCAACAGATCCTGGTTCGGTCCTCCAATTGATGTTACTCAATCTTCAACCTGCTCATGGATAGATCGCCCGGTTTCGGGTCTATTTCCAGCGACTGGTCGCCCAGTTAAGACTCGATTTCTCTACGCCTCCCCTATACGGTTAAGCTCGCCACTGAAAATAAGTCGCTGACCCATTATACAAAAGGTACGCGGTCACCGAACAAGTCGGCTCCCACTGCTTGTACGCATACGGTTTCAGGATCTATTTCACTCCCCTCTCCGGGGTTCTTTTCGCCTTTCCCTCACGGTACTGGTTCACTATCGGTCAGTCAGGAGTATTTAGCCTTGGAGGATGGTCCCCCCGTCTTCAGTCAAGGTTTCTCGTGCCCCGACCTACTCGATTTCACACCAATCAGATTTCGACTACGGGGCTATCACCCTGTATCGCGTGGTTTCCCAACCACTTCGTCTATCAGTCATGGTGCTTAAGGGCTGGTCCCCGTTCGCTCGCCGCTACTTGGGGAATCTCGGTTGATTTCTTTTCCTCAGGGTACTTAGATGTTTCAGTTCCCCTGGTTCGCCTCCCAACACCTATGTATTCAGTGTGGGATACCCAACTTACGTTGGGTGGGTTTCCCCATTCAGAAATGTCCGGGTCGCAGGTTGTTTGCCACCTCGCCGAACCTTATCGCAGGCTTCCACGTCTTTCATCGCCTCTGACTGCCTAGGCATCCACCGTATGCGCTTCATCGCTTGACCATATAACCCGAAAGGGTCTGGTCCGCGATGACGCACGACAATTGCCGGATACGCTTGAGACGTATCACATGCCCTTTCCTGGGTAGGAAAGGGACTTTTGTCAGCATGATTCATATTGTTAAAGAGCGACTGTCGAACCGACAGTCACAAGCCCGACATCATCGTTTGTGATGATAGGCTTGTGACTGTGGACTCACAGATGACTGTTGGGATGATGGTGGAGCCTAGCGGGATCGAACCGCTGACCTCCTGCGTGCAAGGCAGGCGCTCTCCCAGCTGAGCTAAGGCCCCTCTGATTGCTCGACGCGACATGGAGAATTTTATTCGGATCAAGGCGCTTTGGTGCGACGTGTAGCTCGCTACACGAGTGCCGAAGCAACGCAGGACCGGATAAAATTTGGTGGGTCTGGGCAGACTCGAACTGCCGACCTCACCCTTATCAGGGGTGCGCTCTAACCAACTGAGCTACAGACCCAACACCTACTCTCTCACTGAGAAGAACGTGGCCGGCTTGCCGACCTCACCCTCCTTTCCATTTAAGGTCAGGGGGTGCGCTCTAACCAACTGAGCGAATACTCTAAGGTCACGCTGGGTCTTTACCCAAACAGTCTTATGCTCTGGCCGATCAGATAATTCATTGTGGACACTTGCCGCGAAGAGGCGAGTCGTCGATTAAGGAGGTGATCCAGCCGCAGGTTCCCCTACGGCTACCTTGTTACGACTTCACCCCAGTCATGAACCACACCGTGGTGATCGCTCCCCCGAAGGTTAAGCTAACCACTTCTGGTGCAGTCCACTCCCATGGTGTGACGGGCGGTGTGTACAAGGCCCGGGAACGTATTCACCGTGACATTCTGATTCACGATTACTAGCGATTCCGACTTCACGGAGTCGAGTTGCAGACTCCGATCCGAACTGAGGCCGGCTTTATGGGATTAGCTCCACGTCGCCGTCTTGCAACCCTTTGTACCGGCCATTGTAGCACGTGTGTAGCCCTACTCGTAAGGGCCATGATGACTTGACGTCATCCCCACCTTCCTCCGGTTTGTCACCGGCAGTCTCCTTAGAGTTCCCGACATTACTCGCTGGCAAATAAGGATAGGGGTTGCGCTCGTTACGGGACTTAACCCAACATTTCACAACACGAGCTGACGACAGCCATGCAGCACCTGTCTGTGCGCTCCCGAAGGCACCAATCCATCTCTGGAAAGTTCGCACGATGTCAAGAGTAGGTAAGGTTCTTCGCGTTGCATCGAATTAAACCACATGCTCCACCGCTTGTGCGGGCCCCCGTCAATTCATTTGAGTTTTAACCTTGCGGCCGTACTCCCCAGGCGGTCGACTTATTGCGTTAACTGCGCCACTAAGAACTCGAGGCTCCCAACGGCTAGTCGACATCGTTTACGGCGTGGACTACCAGGGTATCTAATCCTGTTTGCTACCCACGCTTTCGCACCTCAGTGTCAGTGTCAGTCCAGAAGGCCGCCTTCGCCACTGGTATTCCTCCCGATCTCTACGCATTTCACCGCTACACCGGGAATTCTACCTTCCTCTCCTGCACTCTAGCCTAACAGTTCCGGATGCAGTTCCCAGGTTGAGCCCGGGGCTTTCACAACCGGCTTATCAAGCCACCTACGCGCGCTTTACGCCCAGTAATTCCGATTAACGCTTGCACCCTCCGTATTACCGCGGCTGCTGGCACGGAGTTAGCCGGTGCTTCTTCTGCGAGTGATGTCCTTCCTGACGAGTATTAATCATCAGGCCTTCTTCCTCGCTGAAAGTGCTTTACAACCCGAAAGCCTTCTTCACACACGCGGCATGGCTGGATCAGGCTTTCGCCCATTGTCCAATATTCCCCACTGCTGCCTCCCGTAGGAGTCTGGGCCGTGTCTCAGTCCCAGTGTGGCTGATCATCCTCTCAGACCAGCTACGGATCGTCGCCTTGGTGAGCCATTACCTCACCAACAAGCTAATCCGACATAGGCTCATCCGATAGCGCAAGGTCCGAAGATCCCCTGCTTTCCCCCGTAGGGCGTATGCGGTATTAGCGTGAGTTTCCCCACGTTATCCCCCACTACCGGGCAGATTCCTATGCATTACTCACCCGTCCGCCGCTCGACGCCTCCTAGCAAGCTAGGATCGTTTCCGCTCGACTTGCATGTGTTAGGCCTGCCGCCAGCGTTCAATCTGAGCCATGATCAAACTCTTCAGTTTAAAATCATACGGTCTTACCTTTCCGAAGAAAGAAGCAGACCAAACTTGGCTCAAGGTTCAAACGTCTCAAAAAACGAAGCCGATATGGCTTGCTTTGACGAGTCGCTTGCCTTGAAGTATCGGTGACTGATCACCCCTTCATCGACAAGCGCCCACATGAATTATCTGATCGATTGTTAAAGAGCAGCTCCGATCTCTTATAAGAGGGGAGCATCTCGCATCTGCCTGGCCGTTCGGCCGGCGCCCTGCGAGGAAGGCGTATTCTACTGAATCGGCAGTGAATGTCAACCCTTGCTGTTATTGCTCACTCTAGATGACCGAGTGAACCAGCGGCGAGTTGAGCGCCGATCGAGTGGAGGAGCATTCTACCGTTTCCGGCTGTTTTGTCAATGCCTGCCGATCAAACCTGATCGAAAAACTTTAACGAAAACAAGTGGTTCCAACACCCTTCACCGCATCCGACGTTTACCCGTCGGCGGCAGCGGATGCGTACTTTACGGATTATCGCGGACCCACACAACCCCTTTCTTGCAAAAAGGTGACGACAAGGTTGTGGATAGATGAAGGCGGCTGACCGGGTGTGGATAAGCCGAGGGGCCAGACACGACAACGCCCGCACGAAGGCGGGCGTTGTCGTGTTGCGAGCAGGAAGCCTTGTAAAACTCTGCTTGTCAGTCGCCAATGGCTAGGCGTACTGATCCTTCATTGCCGCCGTAGGAACTCACATTGATCTCGTAGGTGCCAGGCTCTAGATAGCGCTGAATCCGAGACCCATGGCCCATGTCACCCGCGTCATCGTTCTGTTCACTGACCCCATTGCCCATCAGGCTCAGAATGGTATCTACCGAGCCCGAGGTGCTTTCGATGACGACATCCCGCGCCGTCTCTAGGACCAGCTGGTAAACCAAGTTGCTCCCGGAGGTCAACCGACCATAGACCACCTCTCCGGTCGCCACCTCGCCCCCGTTGCTGAAACGCCCCTCAAAATCAAGCTGATGGGTACGCAAGCGATAAAGCCCGGTACCGCTGTAGCTTTCCACGTCCAGACTATACTCACCAGGCTGGAGCACGGTGGTGATCAGGGAGTTGTTGTTGCCGCCGCCATCGTCGTCGCGCAGGTCGATGCCGTTACCATACAGCCGAAGCATGGGATCGAAGGTGCTTGAATCTAGAGCGAGCTCGACCTCGCTGACCGCATCAACCTCAAAGCGATAAGTATTGCCCCCTCCGGCAAGGTTGCCGCCGAAGGTCTCACCCAGCGTCAGCGTTCCGCTGTTGCGCAACTCGCCGCCGTATGCATCAACAGATGCATCAAGCGAGTACTCGCCATGCCCCTCAGCATAACTACTCACCTCGACGCGATAGTCGCCGGGCATGAGTACGGTTTGTAGCCGCGAGTCACTATCGTTGCCACCGTCGTCGTCGACCAGATTGCTGCCCTCCCCCACGATACTAAGCACGGTATCGAAATCCGATGAGCGTAGCTCCAACGTGACGGTGCTAGGTTCTTCAACCACCAGGGTATAGGCATTGCCGGATGTCGCCTGGAGATCGCCGGTGATGCGGTCGCCATCGCGGAGCGGCCCCGCATTACGACGGCCATCAGACAGGTCATTGAGCCCCACTTCGAGACGATGAACTCCGCCAACAGTCAGCAGGTGACGTTCGCATGGCTCAGATGTTGCCTGGATCGCTGCTTCGCTGCGCTCCACCATGACCCGGTACTCACCAGCGTCCAAGTAAGTATCAAGTCGTTGCTCGCCGGGTGCACAAGCGCTGGCCTGCTGGTTGACGCCCTCACCAGACAGACTCAGATCCAGGTTGACGTCGCCAGAGAGCGCCAGGTCGACCCAAGCGGGCGCCTCAAGCGTAAGGGGGTATTCGGTACGACCATCCCGTAGCCGCCCGACCAGTGGCTGGCCTGTTTCGAGATCGGATGCGGCGGGGACCGGATCGGCCACTAAGTGGTAGGGGCCAAAGGCGCTGCTGTCCTTACCACTAACGGCCAGCAGGTGGCAGGCATCAGCGGAGGCCATCAGCACCGCGGGCTCGCCGTCGGACTGACTTGAGACACTGCCCAGCCATCGCCCCTGCTCGCCGAAGACCGAAAGGCGAGCGGCAAAGGGAGCATCAAGCTCATAACGCACAATGCCTGACTCCGGTGCGTCCGAGCCACTGCACAACCAGTGGGCGTCATAGCGCGAGCCATCGTTGAGATTGACGTCGCTAGTCGATGTCAGCTCACCAGCGACGTCACTGCCAAACGTGATCTCTGGAGCCGATACGAAATACGCATCTTCCTCGGAGCAACCAGCCAGCAGCGTCAGGCCGAAGATACCAATCAACAGACAATGAGGACGACAGGCCACATGGCCGGCCACCTTCCGAATTCCTTGAACTACCACTCGACGTCTCCCTATATGAACTCGCTCCCTGTCGCACCCGTGCAACGGGGCTCAACACTTTAGCGGAAAACGATAGAGAACGGGGCATGTACAACAGCGACAGATGTGCGCACGTTCTCCGAGGACACGCTCACCGCACGCTGCTGGCTCGATCCAGCAACGAAAGGATGGAGCGGTAGGGAATGCCGCCATGCTGACTGAGGCCGATCTCGCAGGTCCGAGAGTTGGAATAGCCAACCCGGCATCCGGCGACCTGTTCCGCCAGGCCGTCGAGGGCCGAGGCATTGAGTTCAGGCGTGGTAAACCCCTTGTCGCCGGCGAAGCCGCAGCAAGTGATCTCGGCAGGCACCACCACCTCGCGGGCACAGGCCTTGGCCAGGGCCACGAACTTGTCGGCAAGCCCCATACGAGTGCTGGAGCAGGTCACATGCACCGCCACGGATTCGTCCACCGGTGTCAGCTTGAGACGCGACAACAGGTAGTCGTGGGCGAAGGCGACCGGCTCCTGCAGCGATAACCGCTCATCCAGAGTTTCCTGCATGCGCAGGGTGCAGGGGCTGGTATCACAGAGCACCGGGTAGCGACCGTTCTGGCTGGCCGCCAGCAGCTCGCGATTGAGCTCCCGCGCCTTGTGGTCGGCTTCGGCGTACTGACCCTTGGACTGGAAGGCCATCCCGCAACACAGGTGTCCAGAGATCGCCGGAATGATCACCTCGAAGCCGGCCTTGTCCAGAAGCGCCAGCGTCAGCTCCATGTCCGAGCGGGATTCAGGATCATGGTGACCGGCGCCGAACACCCGGGTCGCACAGGAAGGCATGTAGACCACCTTGTCGCGACTACCCTGCCGACGACTGTCTTTATCCCGACTCTTGCTGCTTCTACTACTGGTGCTGGCTTTAGCACCGTCTTGGGAAACCCCCTTAAGGACTCGAACCGGCGCTGCCTTGGGGGTGGTCGGTGACCACTGGGGCAGCCTGCCGCCACTTCCCTGATGCAGCGCACGTCCAACCTTTTCGGTACCGCTATCGCCAAGCACCGCATGACCAAGCGTTGCCAGGTTGAGTGCGCCGCGCGCCAGTCGCGTCGTGCCTGAGAAATGCCGCCCCAGGCGATGCGCCATGGCAGCCTGACCGGTATTGCGCTCATGGCGAAGATCACGCACCAGGTCGCCGGTATTGATCCCCACCGGGCACTGGGTGGCACACAGCCCATCGGCGGCACAGGTCTCGATGCCCTGATAGGCATAGTCCTGCCATAGCTGACCAAGCCGCTCACGCTCTTGCGTACTCGCGCCCTCTCCCGCTTGGCTATCCACCAAGGCATCGAGGCGCGCCAGCTCGCGACGCACCACGATGCGCTGCCGAGGCGTCAGGGTCAGGTCTTTCGACGGGCATACCGATTCGCAGAAGCCGCACTCTATGCACTTGTCGACCAGCGGATCAGCGGCGGGCAGCGGCTTCAGGTTCTCGAGGTGCAGGGTCTTGTTGCGGCTCAGGATCACGTCGGGGTTGAGCAGGTTGTCGGGGTCGAACAGCGCCTTGAGCTGCCACATCAGGGCATAGGCGTCGGCGCCCCACTCGAGCTCCACATAGGGCGCCATGTTGCGCCCGGTGCCATGCTCGGCCTTCAGCGAGCCGCCGTACTCGACGCCGACCAGTTGAGCCACGTCGTCCATCAGCGCCTGGTAACGCTCGACCTCGCCGTCGCGCTCGAAGCCCTGCGGGAAGACGAAGTGCAGATTGCCCTCCAGGGCATGCCCGAACAGGATGACCTCGCGATAGCCATGGCGATGGAAGGTTTCGGTGAGCGCCAGCACCCCTTCGTCGAGCCGCTCGACGGGAAAGGCCACGTCTTCGATAACCACAGTGGTACCGGTCTCGCGCACGGCGCCCACCGCCGGGAAGAGCCCCTTGCGGATCTTCCAGTAAAGGGCGTACTGGTCGGCATCGTGAGTGAAGGACAGCGGCTCCAGCGAGCGAATGCCCTCCAGGGCCTCATGCACCCGAGCCTCGCGGGCCTCGATCATGGCCGCGTCATCGCCGCGCACGTCGATCAAGAGCGCCGCCGCCCCCTCGGGCAGGGACTTAAGCACCTCGGGCATGCCCGGCTGATCCTGCACCGAGCGCAGAGCGGCGCGATCCATCAATTCTACCGCCGATACCGGAGTCTGCTTGAGGGCGATGGTCGCCCGGCAGGTCGTGGCCATGTCGGGAAAGAAGGCCAGCGCCGCGGCCTTGACCGGCTCATCGGGCACGGTGTCGTAGGTGATGCTGCTGATGAACCCCAGCGTGCCCTCGGAGCCGATCATCAGGTGGGTGAGGATGTCGAGGCCGTCGCGAAAGTCCACCAGGCTGTTGAGGGCATAGCCGGTGGTGTTCTTGAGCCGGTACTTGTGGCGAATGCGCTTGGCCAACTCCACATCGGTGCGTGTGGTGACGGAAAGCCGTTCCAGGCCGTCGATCAGAGACGCATGGCTCTGGCGGAACGCCGCCACGCTTGCCGGATCGGCGGTGTCGAGCACCGTGCCGTCGGCCAGCACCAGGCGCATATCACGCAGGGTGCGATAGCTGTTTTGCGCGGTACCACAGCACATGCCCGAGGCGTTGTTAGCGGCGATACCGCCGATCATGCAGCTATTGATCGAGGCCGGATCGGGGCCAATCTTGCGGCCGTAAGGCGCCAGCAACTGGTTAGCGCGGGCGCCGATCACCCCCGGCTGCAGGCGAATCGCTCGCCCCTCGTCGAGGACCTGGTAGTCACGCCAGCCCTGGTTGAGCTGGATCAGCACCGAGTCGGTCACTGCCTGACCCGAGAGCGAGGTGCCGGCAGCGCGAAAGGTCACCGGCAGCCGCCGTGCATGGCATTCACGCAACACCGTCATTAACTCAGGCTCATCGCGCGGGCGCACGACCAGCTGCGGTATCAGCCGGTAGAAGCTGGCGTCGCTGCCGTAGGCCAGCAGACGCAAGGGATCATGAATCAGACGCTCGTCTGGCAGCGTGTCGCGCAGCGCTTCGAGGAGTTCACTGTAGAGAGCTTTCATTTACTCAACGCCATGGTTGAGACCCGACACCAGAGAACCCGGGCCGAGATCAGCGATGCTACGCGCACCGGTAAGCGTCATCGCGACCCGCATCTCTTTATCGAATAGCTCCAGCAGGTGAGCCACGCCCGCCTCGCCGGCAGTGGCCAGGGCATAAATGTATGCACGCCCCAGCAAGACGGTATCCGCCCCCAGGGCAATCATCCGCACAACATCGAGACCGCTGCGTATCCCGGAGTCAGCCAAGATGGCGATATCGCCCTTGACCGCATCGGCGATCGCCGGCAAAGCACGAGCGGTAGAGGGAACACCATCGAGCTGACGGCCACCGTGGTTGGAAACGACAATGCCGTCAGCACCGAAGCGCACCGCTTCACGGGCATCTTCGGGGTCGAGAATTCCCTTGATGATCATCGGGCCATCCCACAGCTCACGAATCCACTCCAGGTCCTTCCAGGAGATGGCGGGATCGAAATTCTGTCCAAGCCAGGCGATGTAATCCTCGAGCTCCGTCGGATGGCCGCGATAATCCGACACATTGCCGAGGTCATGGGGGCGGCCATGAATGCCCACATCCCAGGCCCAGGAGGGATGCATCGCGGCCTGAGCCATTCGCCGCACCGGCCCGAACTTGCCGCTCATGCCAGAGTGCGCATCGCGATAACGCGCCCCCGGCACCGGCATATCGACCGTGAAGACCAGCGTCTTGACGCCGGCGGCCTTGGCGCGCTCCAGGGCATGTTTCATGAAGCCCCGGTCCTTCAGCACATAGAGCTGAAACCAGATGGGGCGATCGATGGCCGAGGCCACCTCGTCGATGGGGCACACCGACACCGTCGACAGCGTGAACGGAATGCCTTTTTGGGACGCCGCTCGCGCCGCCTGAACCTCGCCTCGGCGAGCATACATGCCGGCCAACCCCACGGGAGCCAGCGCGATCGGCATGGCCATGGACTCGCCAAACAGCTCGGTTTCCAGTGACAGGCTGGACATATCCTTGAGCACGCGCTGGCGCAGCGCGATTCCGGCAAGATCCTCGACGTTATGTCGCAGCGTATGCTCGGTATAAGACCCGCCGTCCGCATAGTGAAACAAAAAGGGCGGAATACGACGTTTGGCGGCTTGGCGGTAGTCCGTGGGAGCGGAAATAATCATGGCGAGCCCTGTGCAATGGATGCGCTATCTAATGGCATGGATAGCTACTGGCATGGAAAGCGATAGGAGCGGATAAGCTACCTGCTTGGCGGTGCACGCCATCTGCATCCGGTTATGATAGCCATCGGCTTGGCCGGGTAGCGCTAGCGCGGTATCAACGCCTCATACACGAACAGCCCCGGTCATGCGCGCCTGCCAAGCACCTGTCTTATCGGCTAATTGGTAAAACCAATTTACAAATAGCGTGAAGCGAACTCTAGAAGCGCCCTGCAATCGGTGTCAAACCTCAAGCCAGCCATCCCGCTTATACTTTGGTCTCGGCGCCAGAAAGCTCTTTGTAAGCCATTGAAAAACAGCCTTTACTGGACGACAGGCAAACTTGTCAGGATCGCTGACAATGACCTATTATTGGTCTTACCAATTTAACTCACCCTTGATGATGGTGTGCCCATGGCCTATCAGACCGTCCGCCAACCTCGCATCGCCGACGTGATCACCGAACGCCTTGAGGCCATGATCATAGAAGGCAGCCTTAACCCTGGCCAGCGCCTGCCCCCCGAACGCGAACTGGCCGAACGTTTCGGCGTCTCGCGACCCTCACTGCGCGAGGCGATCCAGAAGCTCGCCGCGCGCGGCCTGCTGACCAGCCGCCAGGGCGGTGGCACCTTCGTTACCGAGGAACTCAACAACCGCTACAAAGACCCGCTGCTGGAAATGCTGTCTCGCCACGGCGAATTCCACCTCGACCTGCTGGAATTTCGCGATGCCATGGAGGGCCTCTCGGCCTACTATGCCGCGCTGCGCTCGACGCCGGCCGACAAGGAGTTGCTGGTGCGCCGCTTCGAGGAACTCAAGACAAGCTTCGAGGGCCGCGACCCGGTGCGCGAGGCCAAGGCCGATGCCGCCTTCCACCTGGCGATCGCCGAATCGGCGCACAACGTCTTGATCCTGCACACCATCCGCGGCGTCTTCGACATGCTGGAGAAGAGCATCGTCGACAACCTAGCGCACCTGTTCGAGAAGCCCGACTCACGACCGCTGCTGATGGAGCAGCACCGGGCCCTGCTCGATGCCATCCTCGAGGGCCGCGCCGAAGACGCACGGCTCCGGGCCCATGAACACCTGGTGTTCGTCGAAGAGGGGCTGCTCGAGGTCGAACGCGCCGAGACCCGCGCCCAGCGGGCCCTGCGCCGAGCCCAGGCCATTCCCGAGCGGGCGCCATGAGCCAGCGCCCGCCCGCCAGCGCCACCTCAAGCGTCGCGCACTCCACTCGCCTCTCGCGCCCCTGGCGCCTGACGCTGCTGGTCGTGATCGCCGCCGGCCTGGTGCTGGTGACCTGGCAAGCCGCTCGACTGGCCCGGGAGCAGGCGCTTTCAAGCCTCACCGACGAGGCCCACAACGAACTGCGCCTCTCCGCAGAAGGCCTGCGCGGCCATCTTTCGCGCCACGATTACCTTGCCGAAATGCTGGCCTCCCGCGAGGTGGTGCACCGTTTCCTGGCCACCCCCGACAAGCTGGAAGCGATGCCGGTCAATCGCCTGCTGGACAGCGTGCGTGAGACCGCCGATGTCTCGGACATCTACCTGCTCAACCGCCAGGGCGATACCCTGGCCGCCAGCAACTGGCAGCGTCCCGACACCTTCATCGGCCAGAACTACCGCTTCCGCGACTACTATCAGGACGCCGTGGCCGGGCGCCTGGGCCGTTTCCATGGCCTGGGCACCAGTTCGAAAGCCCGCGGCTACTACTTTTCGGCGCCGATCTGGCTGGCCAATCACGAGGCCCAAACCGCGGACGGCGTGATGGTGGTCAAGCTGCTGCTGGACAGCGTGGAAGCCGCCTGGGCATCGCAGAGTGCCGAACTGATGGTCACCGACCGTGACGGCATCATCTTCATGGCCAGTCGCGAGGAGCTGCGCCTGCATGCCCTGCATCCCCTCTCCCAGGCACAGCGCCAGGCGCTGCGCGACTCGCGCCGCTACGCCGCCGCGCCGCTGCCACCGGCGGGCCTCGAGACCCTCGAGCGGCGCCCGGACGGCGGCCAGATAGTGAGTTTCCGCCAAGGGCCGCTGGCCGGCACGCCCTATCTGCGGCTGCGCCGCGAGATGCCCGAATTCGACTGGCAGATGCATATCCTGAAGCCGCTGACGCCGGTGCAGACCGCTCAATGGCAGGCCGCCCTGCTGGCTGGCGGCCTCTACGGCATGGTCGCCATGGCCGGCGGCTACGGCTGGCAGCGCCGTCGGCTGCGTCGCGAACGCGAGCAGTTTGCCGACCGCGAGCGGCGCACCCTGGCCAGAGCCCGTGACGAGCTGGAACGCAACGTCGAGCGCCGCACCCGCGACCTGGTCGACTCCAACCGCCGACTCTCCGACGAGATCGAGGAACGCCGCCGCGCAGAACAAAGCCTGCGCCAGACCCGCGATGAGCTGGTGCAGGCGGCCAAGCTGGCGGTGCTCGGCCAACTGGCCGCCGGCATCAATCACGAGCTCAACCAGCCCCTGGCGGCGGTCCGTGCCTACGCCGAGAACGCCCGCCGTTTCCTCGAGCAGGGGCGCGCCGACACCACCGATGCCAACCTGGCTCAGATCGTCGAGCTGACCGAGCGCATGGCCGAGATCAGCGCCCAGCTCAAGCAGTTCTCGCGGCCAAGCGGCGACACCCTGACCGCGGTCTCGGTGCCGGCCTGCTTCGGCTATGCGCTGCGCCTCTACCAGGCCCGCCTCAACGAGGCCGGGGTCGAGGTCATCTACGCCTGGCCCGAGGCGGAGACCTGGGTGCGGGCCGACTTGGTGCGCCTCGAGCAGGTACTCGTCAACCTGATCGGCAATGCCCTGCAGGCCATGAGCGAGACCCCGGCGCCGCGCCTGACGCTGGCCATCGAGCCGATCGACGACAAGGTACGCCTGAGCGTCGCCGATAACGGCCCGGGTATCGAAGCGGCACATCTGGCCCGGGTATTCGAACCCTTCTTCACCACCAAGTCACCAGGCAGCGGCCTGGGCCTGGGGCTGTCGATCTCATCGAGAATCATCGACGACCTGGGCGGGCGGCTGACGGTCGGCAACCAGCCACAGGGCGGCGCCATCTTCACCGTCACTCTGCCCGCCGATACGGCGCCCCGACGCGACACTTCATCCCTTCAGGAGCCTCCCTCCCATGCCTGACACGGCGACCCCGGTGCTGATCATCGACGACGAGGCGCACCTGCGCATCACCGCCGGCCAGACCCTCGAGCTCGCCGGCTATACGCCCGAAGCCTTCGCCAGCGCAGAGGCGGCACTCGCCGCCCTGGCGCCTGACTTTCCCGGCGTAGTGGTCAGCGATATCCGCATGCCCGGCATGGACGGCATGGCACTGCTGCGTGAGGTGCGAAAGCGGGACCCGGACCTGCCGGTAATCCTGGTCACCGGCCACGGCGACATCTCCACCGCCGTGGAAGCCATGCGCGAAGGCGCCTGGGACTTCCTCGAGAAGCCTTTTGCGGGTGAGCGGCTGGTGGAGATGGTCAGGCGCGGCATAGAGAAGCGCCGCCTGAGCCTCGAGAACCGTCAGCTCAAGGCCGAACTGGAAGCCCAGCAGTCGGCCCCCGGACCACGCCTGGTGGGGCGCACCCAGGCCATGCAGCACCTGGCCTCGATGGTTCAGCGCATCAGCCAGGTCGAAACCGACGTGCTGCTGTTCGGCGAGACCGGCGTCGGCAAGGACCTGGTGGCCCGTTCGCTGCACGAGCGCAGCAGCCGCGGCGGCCAGCCCTTCGTCGCCATCAACTGCGGCGCGATCCCCGAAAGCATCATCGAATCGGAGTTGTTCGGCCACGAGAAGGGCGCCTTCACCGGCGCCATGGAGCGGCGTATCGGCAAGTTCGAACACGCCAACGGCGGCACCGTGTTCCTCGACGAGATCGAGTCGATGCCGCTGGCGCTGCAGGTCAAGCTATTGAGAGTGCTGCAGGAGCGGATGGTCGAGCGCCTGGGCGCCAACGAGCCGGTAGCGCTGAACATCCGCGTGATCGCCGCCACCAAGGTCGACCTGAAGGCCGCCGCCGAGGCCGGACGCTTCCGCGAGGATCTCTACTACCGGCTCAACGTGGTGACCCTGCCGATTCCCTCCTTGCGCGAGCGCCGCGAGGATATCCCGCTGCTGTTCCAGCACTTCGCGGTGGTCGCCGCCAACCGCAGCGGCCTCGAGGCACCGCCGCTCGCCGCCGCCGATATCTCGGTGCTGCTCGCCCACGACTGGCCGGGCAACGTGCGCGAACTCCGAAATCTCGCCGAGCGCTTCGTGCTGCTCGGTGCCGCCTACGACTACCGGTTGGATGCGCTGCTCGAAGGGGCCGAGGTGGGCACCAGCGACCTGGCGCTGCCCCAGCAGGTGGAACTGTTCGAGAAGAGCCTGATCAGCCAGTCGCTGGCCAGCCACCGCGGGCGCATCAATGACATCTGCGTGCACCTCGGCCTGCCCCGCAAGACCCTCTATGACAAGCTCAAGAAGTACGCCCTGAAACCCGAGGACTATCGCCAGGCCGTCGCCGACTAGCGGCACCCGAACATCCGTCGTTCAGCGCCAGAGCCTGCGACCAGCTTTCAGACAAGAACTCAGCGCAAGAACTTATCGCAAGAACCAGGCGCCGTGATGAAAGATGCCCAGCAGCACCGGCCAGGGCGGCAGCCAGGGCGAAAGGCAAGCGGCCAACAGCAGCATCAGCACCGAGTTACCGGGCTCGCGCAGGTCGCAGAGCTTGAGCGCCGTACCGAAGGAGCGCTTGAGTCGCCCGCCCATCAGATCAACGCTGTAGAGCTCGTCGAGCAGCAGGTGGATCACGCTACCGAGCCACAGCGCCAGCCCCTGTAGCCAGGCGATCTCGGCGTTCTGGGCAAACAGCCGGTAGCTCAGCGCCGTGGTGATCAGCGCACAAAGGCCGCTGGCCAGCAGCGAATGCCATATGCCCCGGTGCACGGTGAAGCGCTTGAAGACCGCCCCGGCCAGGTAGCGCACGCCAAGATAGAGCCCACCGCAGGCCACCACCAGCTGCCCCGGGGTGAGGCGCGCCTGCAGCATCAGGGCGCCTGCGATCACCGCAAACACCGCGAAGAGGTTAAAGATCAGGCGGATCGCCTTGGAATGGTCGGAATCGATGTCCGGGAGGATGCCGCCGAAGGACACCAGGGCGGCCAGCGGCACCGCATCGGCCGCACTCCACCAGCCGGCCTGCCAGCCGCTGATGGCAGCCAGGCCGCCGCCGGCGGCGGCCACGCCGATGTGGGTTGCGAAATTGGCCATGCCGGGGACTCGACTACTGGATAGAAAACCAGATTATCGCGCGCCCTGGCATGAAAAAACAACGACTTGGATTAGTCTGACTGTGCCAACGTCGGCGCTTAGCCCGCTGTCTGGCTCAGGTACTGGTCCTTGAGCTTGACGTAGTTGCCGGCGCTATAGGCAAAGAAGGCTCGCTCGCTGTCCTTGAGCGGGCGCAACGCCTTGGCCGGACTGCCGCCATAGACGTGGCCGCTTTCCAGATGCTTGCCGGGCGTCACAAGGGCACCGGCGGCGATGATCACCTCGTCCTCGACCACGGCACCGTCCATGACGATGGCGCCCATGCCCACCAGCACGCGGTTGCCAAGCGTGCAGCCGTGCAGGATTGCCTTATGGCCGATGGTCACGTCGTCACCGACGGTCAGCGGGTAGCCGCCGGGATTGAAGTCACTGGCGTGTGTGATATGCAGCACGCTACCGTCCTGAACGCTGCAGCGGGCGCCAATGCGGATGCGGTGCATGTCGCCGCGCACCACCGCCATCGGCCAAACCGAGCAGTCATCGCCCAGTTCGACGTCGCCCAGTACCACGCAGGCAGGATCGATATAGACCCGCTCGCCAAGCTGCGGCGTGTGGCCCTGATGGGTTCGCAGACCGTCTTGCATGCGCCTCTCCTCCTTCGTCGTCTCTCGCTTGGCCGGTGGGTCACACCCGCCGGCGACGTATAAAACCGCTTCCTGAGGTTTAGATCAGCCCCGAGGCCAGCACCACCACCACCAGCGGGATCGATACGTAGCGCACCAGGGCCTGCCAGATGCGAAACCCGTTGGGCCCGGCATCCAGCGCCCGCAAGGCGGTATCGCGAGACATCACCCAGGCGGCGAAGATGGCGATCAAAAGGCCGCCTACCGGCAGGAAGAGGTCGGTGGGCACGGTGGTGACCAGCTCGAAGAAGTTCATGCCGCCGATCCAGTCGACGTCCTTCATGGTCGAGAAGGACAGCACCGACAACAGGCCCAACGCCCACACCGCCACGCCAACGATGGCAGCCGCCTGGCCACGCTTCAGCCCCAGCCCCTGCAAGCCAGCCACCATGGGCTCGGCGAGGTTGATCGAGGACGTCCAGGTGGCCAGCAGCAGCAACAGGAAGAAGATCGCCAGCCAGATCGAACCGCCGGGCAGCTCGGCGAAGGCGATCGGCAGGGTCACGAACATCAGCCCCGGGCCCTCGGCCGGGTCCATGCCCTGAGAGAACACTACCGAGAAGATGGCGATACCGGCCAGTAGCGCCACCAGCACGTCGAGCGCCGCCACGGCAAACGCGGCCCGCGGCAGGCTCTGATGATCGGGCATGTAGGCGCCATAGGCCATCAGCGCGCAGGCGCCCACCGCCAGGGTGAAGAAGGCGTGCCCCATGGCGTTGAGCACCACCTCGATGGTGATCGCGGCGGGGTTGGGCGTGAACAGCCAGGCCAGCGCCGGGCCGAAGCCATCGGTGGTGGCCGCATAGCCCGCCAGCACGATCAGCAGCAGGTAAAGCATCGGCATCAGCAGGTTGTTGAGCTTCTCCAGGCCGTTGGAGACCCCGCCGGCGACCACCGTCATGGTCAGCAGCATGAACAGCGTATGATTGAAGGTCATGCGCAGCGGATCGGCGAGAAAGCTATCGAACATGCCGCCGACCTCGGGAGGCGTCATGCCGACGAAGTCACCGTTGAGCGACTCGACCAGGTACTCGATCGACCAGCCGGACACCACCGAGTAAAAGGACAGGATCAGGAACACCGTCAGGGCCCCAAAAAGCCCCAGCCAGCGCCAGTGCGGCGAGCGGCCGGCAGACATCGCCAGGTGCGAAAGCGACTGCGTCGGGCTGCGCCGACCGGCGCGACCGACCAGGATCTCGGCCATCATCACCGGCAGCCCCAGCAGCAGCACGAAGGCCACGTAGAGCAGCAGGAAGGCAGAGCCGCCGTTCTCGCCGGTCATGTAGGGGAAGCGCCAGATGTTGCCCAGGCCCACCGCGGCGCCGGTCACGGCGAGGATGAAGGCGCGCCGGGTCGTCCAGCGGTCCAGTGTCTCGTTCATCTGATCAATTCCTTAAGCTGCGCGCATCGCAAGGGGCAAAGAAGGCGCAAGCCTAGCAGGCCCGCCACGGCGGGCCAATCGGGCCAGCCAACGCCAGACCCTGTCATGACGCCCGGCCGGCGCATTGAAACCCCTGGCGCCCGCCTCCATCTAAGGGAACAATCAAGCGAATGACGCCCCGGCGTCACCCGGATTTCACCCGGGCGTCCAAGACGCCCCTGTTCACGAGGCTGCCCATGTCCCGCAACCCGCAGGCCCGCCACCCGCTGCTCGATTCACATGCCCTGCCGCCGTTTGCCGAGATCGAGCCCGACCAGGTGGTACCGGCCATCGAGGAGCTGCTCGCCGACAACCGCGCCGCCATTGAGACCCTGGTGGCCGATGCCGAGCGCGAGACGCCGACCTGGGAGAGACTCGCCGCACCGCTCGAGGCCCTCAACGACCGTCTTTCCCAGGCCTGGTCGCCGATCTCGCACCTGAACGGCACCATGAACTCGCCGGCCCTGCGCGAGGCCTATCAGGCTTGCCTCGGCATGCTGTCCGAATACAGCACCTGGCTCGGCCAGCACTCGGGCCTGTTCCGCGCCTTCCAGGCGCTCAGGCAGTCATCGGCGTTCAGCCGCCTCGACGAGTCGCAGCAGCGCAGCATCGACAACACCCTGCGCGATTTCCGCCTGGCCGGTGTCGATCTGCCCGAGGCGCAGAAGCGCCGCTATGGCGAGATTCAGGCGCGGCTTTCCGAGTTGGCCAACACCTTCTCGAACCAGCTGCTGGATGCCACCCAGGCCTGGCACAAGGACATTGCAGAGCAGGACGTCACCGAGGCTGACGCCCTGGCCGGCCTGCCCCAGAGCGCTTTGGATACCCTCAAGGCCAACGCCGAGGCCAAGGGCGTCGAGGGCTATCGCATCACCCTGGACTTCCCGAGCTTCTTCCCGGTGATGACTTACGCCGAGGACCGCGCCCTGCGCGAGGAGGTCTACACTGCCTTCGTCACCCGTGCTTCCGACGTGGGCCCCAATGCCGGCGAATTCGACAACGCCCCGGCGATGGAAGAGACCCTGGCCCTGCGCCGCGAGCTGGCCGAGCTATTGGGCTTCGCGACCTATGCCGACTACTCGCTGGCTACCAAGATGGCCGATGGCCCCGGTCAGGTGATCGGCTTCCTCGAGGACCTGGCCACTCGCGCGGTGCCCCAGGCCCGCGAGGAGTATGCCGAGCTCGAGGCCTTCGCCCGCGAGTCGCTTGCCATGACCGAGCTGGCGCCCTGGGACGTGGGCTATGCCAGCGAGAAGCTGCGCGAGGCTCGCTACGCGATCTCCGACGAGCAGCTGCGCCCCTACTTCCCGGCTCCCCAAGTGGTCGAAGGCCTGTTCAAGGTGGTCGAGCGGCTCTACGGCGTGCGCTTCGAGGAAGATGAAGAGGCACCGCGTTACCATCCGGACGTGCGCTACTTCCGTATTCTCGAGGACGATGCGCCAATCGCCGGCTTCTATCTGGACCTCTATGCCCGTGAAGGCAAACGCGGCGGCGCCTGGATGGACGAGTGCCGGGTACGGCGCCAGACCGAGCGCGGTGTGCAGTTGCCGGTGGCCTACCTGACCTGCAACTTCACCCGCCCGGTGGGCGACAAGCCCGCGTTGCTGACCCACGACGAGGTCACCACCCTGTTCCACGAATTCGGCCACGGCCTGCACCACATGCTGACCCGCCAGACCGTTGCCGATATCTCCGGCATTAACGGCGTGGCCTGGGACGCGGTGGAGCTGCCCAGTCAGTTCATGGAGAACTTCTGCTGGGAGCGCGAGGGGCTCGATCTGATCGCCGGCCACGTGGATACCGGCGAGCCGTTGCCCGAGGTGCTGTTCGACAAGCTCATCGCCGCCAAGAATTTCCAGTCGGCGATGGGCATGATCCGCCAGATCGAATTCTCGCTGTTCGACTTCCGCCTTCACCATGAACTCGCCTCGCCCAGCGCCGGCGACGTTCAGGCGTTGCTCGACGAGGTGCGCGACGCCATCGCGGTAGTGCCAAGAGCCTCCTTCAACCGCTTTCAGAACAGCTTCGGCCACATCTTCGCCGGCGGCTATGCGGCAGGCTACTACAGTTACAAGTGGGCCGAGGTGCTGTCCGCCGATGCCTGGAGCGCCTTCGAGGAAGCCGGTATCTTCGACCCGGCCACCGGTCGGCGCTTTCGCACCGAGATTCTCGAGCGCGGCGGCTCCCGGGATGCTGCGGTGCTGTTCGAATCCTTCCGCGGCCGCGAGCCAAGCATCGAGCCATTGCTTCGCCATAGCGGCATCCGCGCGGCCTGAGCGTCGAATCCGAGCGCATCACCCACCACTGACCAGGCCCAACCACCGACCAGGAGATCTCATGCCCGTCACCAAACGCTTTATCGCCGGCGTCATCTGCCCCCGCTGCGCCGCCATGGACCGGGTGCGCAGCTGGGAGCAGCACGGCATTCGCTACCGTGACTGCGTGAGCTGCGACTTCTTCGAACAGCTGCCCATCGAGGACGAGTCGCTCCCCGAGATGGAGACGCGGGTCAACCGGGTCCGCGAGGAGCAGGAGCGCCAGGACGTGCAGGCGGTCAAGATCCTCGACCCCAAGGGCTGAGCCCATGAGTCTGGGCCTTCGCCTGCACCCGCCTCGCCGGGTGCTGGAGTTGCTCGGCCTCGTGGCGACCGCCGCGCTGCTGATGGCACGCCTCGACCTCGCCACCCTGGCGGCTGGTCTGGGGCTCTTCCTGTGGGGCATGACGCACCTGGAAGAGGCCATCAAGCGGCTCTCTGGCGGCACCCTGGACCGCTGGCTGGCAGAGGCCACTGCCAGCACGCCCCGAGCCATCGCGATGGGCACCCTGTCCACCGCGCTGGTGCAATCAAGTTCGCTGGTGACCCTGCTGGCGATGTCCTTCGTTGGCGCCGGCCTGATCGCCCTACCCGGCGCCATCGCCCTGCTGTTCGGCGCCAACCTGGGCACCACTACCGGCGCCTGGCTGATCGCCGCCTTCGGCCTCAAGCTAAGCCTCTCCCACTACGCCATGCCGCTGCTGGCCCTCGGCCTGCTCGGCAGCCGGCTGCTCAAGGGCAGCATGGCCGGTCTCGCCGGGCTTTCCCTGGGCGTGGGCCTTTTGTTCCTCGGCATCGACTTCATGAAGCTCGGCTTCGAGTCCGTTCAGAGCGGCCTGTCGCTGGACGGCCTGTCAGGTGCGCGTTTCTGGCACTGGCCACTGCTCGTGCTGTTCGGGGTGGCGGCCACAGTGGTGATGCAGTCGAGCCACGCCACCCTGCTGATCATCCTCGCCGCCCTGGCGTCCGGCCAACTCCCCTATCTGCCGGCGCTGGCCATTGCCATCGGCGCCAACATCGGCACCACGGTGACGGCGCTGATCGCCGGCCTCGGAGCAGGGGCCGCCGGGAGGCGGCTGGCCGGCGCTCATCTGATCTTCAACCTGATCACTGCCTGCGTGGCCCTGGCGCTACTGCTACCGCTGGCCTGGCTGGTCGACCAGCTAGCGCTGTTGATTGGCATGGAAGCGACCGCCTGGCCGCTCAAGCTGGCGCTTTTCCACACCCTGTTCAACGGCCTCGGCATCCTGCTGATGCTGCCGTTCATTCCGCGCCTGGCGCGCCTGCTGGAGCGCCTCATCCCCGAACCCACCCACCTGCCGCCGGCCGAGGCCCGCTACCTGGATGACACGGCGCTGACCCACGCCGATACGGCGCTGGCGGCACTTGAGCAGGAGAGCCGACGCCTCGAGCGTCGCGCCTACCATGTGCTGTGTGAGGCCATTCTGGTCCCAAGCGCCGAGGTCCTCGGCCATCCGCCGGCCCAGGAAGTGGTGCAGGCCCCCATCGCCGCCGATGACTGGCCGGCGGTCAATACCCGCTATCACGAGCGACTCAAACCGCTGCTGGCGGAGCTTCTGAACTTCTATGCCCGCATCGACGTGCCCCTCACCGAGGACCAGCAGGCCCGGCTCGAGGCACTCTATGGGCGCAGCGTACGCATGGTTGAGGCAGTGCGCTTTGGTGAGGTACTGCAACGCAGCCTGCTGCGCCACGCCGCCGTCGCCAGCCCACTGCGTGAGGCCCACGACGCTCTCCGTCAGGCGGTCGCCGAGGGGCTCAACAGACTCGCCAACGACCCCGACGCCCGGGACATAGAGGCACCCTTGGAGGAAGTGCGCCAGCATTGGCAGCACGAACTCGCCGACCGCCTGCGAAGCCATCGGCTGGATGCCTGGCTCGCCTCCTCGCTGCTCAACGACCTGCATCAGGCCAGCCGTCTGCTGGCAGCACTGGTACCGTCACCCTCGAACATCCCGCCTGAGCGGCCCACCACCGCCTAAGCCGCCTTGTCCCTCGTGCAAGGCGCGACACCCTGAGCGCGGAAAAAGAAAGAAGAGGAATAATGAAAGTAGAGAAATGAAGTCGTGCGGATATCCACACATCAAGAAGCGGGCGTTTGTGCGGACTTCCGGACATTCGGCGTTCGAACGCTATCGACCTTGGTCGAAAATGATATCCACAACCACCTGATATAAAAGAGGCATTTACATATATGGCATGCCGGTTGCTATAAATAGGGCGCCAATACGATCACTCACAAGGCAACAATAAAAGAGGACGTCGCATGTCAGCTATCAAGCACACTCCCAAGGCCGCTTCCACGCTCACCCACAAGCGTCATACCGCCCGCCGCCTGGCACTCGCCTCCGGCGTGATGCTGGGTGGCCTGATGATGGCCAGCGCCGCTCAGGCCGACCGCAGCGAATGGCCGGATAACTTCACCGTGGGCACCGCCAGTCAGGGCGGCACCTACTTCGTCTACGGCTCTGGCTGGGCCAACCTGATCGCCGATCAACTCGGCCTGTCCGGCGGCGGCGAAATCACCGGCGGCCCGACCCAGAACCTGGCGCTGGTCCACAGCGGCGACATCGCCTTCGGCCTGACCACTATGGGCCCGGCCGCGGATGCAGTGAACGGCAAGAGCCCGCTGGCACCGGGGCTGAAGATGGACAACGTCTGCGCCATGTTCCCGATGTACGAGACGCCGTTCTCGATCGCCACCCTGTCGAGCTCCGGCATCACCTCGATCGACGAGATTCCGGACGGTGCGACCATCGGCTTCGGCCCGGCCGGCTCTACCTCCGACACCTACTTCCCGCAGATCCTCGAAGAACTGGGCGTGAACTTCGAGCGTCGCAACGGCGGCTGGAATGACCTGGGTGGCCAGCTGCAGGACGGCCTGGTCGACGTCATCGCCTTCGCCGCCGGCATCCCGATCCCGGCCGTCAGCCAGCTCGAGGTGCAAACCGACGTCAACATCATCGAGTTCACCGAAGACGAGCAGGCTCAGGCCGCCGCCGCCTTCCCGGTATCCCCGTTCACCATCCCGGCCAGCACCTATTCCACGCTGGAAGAAGACGCCAACGCGGTCTCCATGTGGAACTTCGCCATCGCCGGCTGTGACCTGCCGGAAGATCTGGTCTACGAAGCGACCAAAATCACCATGGAGAACAACGACAAAATGATGTCGGTGCACCGCAGCGCCGCGACTACCATTCCGGAAAACGTCGGCATGAACAAGGTGCTGCCGTTCCACCCGGGTGCCGCGCGCTGGTTCAAGGAAAACGGTTACGAGATCGATCCGTCGCTGATCAAGTGATCCGCTGACACGCACCACCCTCCCGGCTCTGGCCCCGTCGCCAGGGCCGGGATTCCACCTTCCACTCAAGGGTGAACCTCCCATGAGCAAGTCATCACCTAAGGGCCCGGCATCCGAGGCGAACACGTCCTCGGATACCACCCCCGAGGCCCTCGCCCAAGGCGTCGACGAGGATGTCATCGAGTCCAACCGTCGCCTGTTCACCGGCTGGCAATGGTGGCTGTTCGGTATTGCAGCCGTTCTCTACTCCACCTTCCATCTGGTCTCGCTGAACATCTATCCGCTCGAGACCTGGTCGTTCCGCATCGTGCACATCTGCGGTGCCCTGGTGCTTGGCTACGGTCTCTACGCCGGCGCCCGTTTCGCCGACGACACCACCCCGGCCAGCAACCGTGGCCTCAGGTTCCTCGGCTACGCCCTGCTGCTGCCGGCCGTCTATGCGCTGGTCCAGGTCGTGCTGATGCAGCAGACCATGGCCGGCGGCGCCATGCGCATCGACCCTGCGGTCGAAGCCTGGCACTTCGGCCTGCCGCTGATTGCGGCCACCAGTGCCGCCATCCTGCTGTCCTGGGCCACTCGCCACGCCCGCAGCGGAATCAGCGCTCCGGACCTGGTGCTGATGATCTGCGCCATCGCCAGCGCCGGCTATTTACTGGTCATGTACAACTCGCCGCTGCGCATGTCGACCGGCACCCCTTTCGCCCCGATGGGCATTTCCTTTGCAGCCATCGCCGGCTCGCTGCTGATTCTCGAGCTGACCCGCCGCGTCGCCGGCCTAGCGCTTGTCATCATTGCGGCGATCTTCCTCACCTATGTGTTCGCCGGCCCCTACCTGCCGGGTTTTCTCGGCTATCCTGGGCTCTCCGTGGGCCGCTTCTTCAGCCAGGTCTATACCGACGCCGGTATCCTTGGTCCGACCACGGCGGTGTCCTCGACCTATATCATCCTATTCATCATCTTCGCCGCCTTCCTGCAGGCCTCTAAGGTCGGTGATTACTTCGTCAACTTCGCCTTCGCCGCCGCCGGGCGCGCCCGGGGTGGCCCCGCCAAGGTGGCGATCTTCGCCTCCGGCCTGATGGGCATGATCAACGGCACCAGTGCCGGCAACGTGGTCTCCACCGGCTCGCTGACCATCCCGCTGATGAAGAAGGTCGGCTACCCGGCACGCAGTGCTGGCGCCATCGAGGCCGCGGCCTCGACCGGCGGCCAGATCATGCCGCCGATCATGGGCGCCGGCGCCTTCATCATGGCCGAGATTACCGGGATTCCGTATACCGAGATCGCCATTGCCGCGATCATCCCCTCGATCCTGTACTTCGCCTCGGTCTACTTCATGGTCGACTTCGAGGCCGCCCAGAAGGGCATGCGCGGCATGCGCAAGGACGAGATCCCGCTGTTCTCCAAGCTGATCAAGCAGGTCTACCTGTTCGCGCCGATCATCATCCTGATCGCCGCACTGTTCATGGGCTATTCGGTGATCCGTGCCGGCACTCTGGCCACCGCTTCGGCCGCCGTGGTGAGCTGGATTTCGCCGAACAAGATGGGCATCCGCGCCATCCTCAAGGCGATGGAGCTGGCCAGCACCATGGCCATCCAGATCATCGCCGTCTGCGCCTGTGCCGGCATCATCGTCGGCGTAATCTCGCTGACCGGCGTTGGTGCGCGCTTCTCCTCGCTGTTGCTCGGCCTGGCCGGCGTCAGCCAGCTGCTGGCGCTGTTCTTCGCCATGTGTATCTCGATCCTGCTGGGCATGGGCATGCCGACCACGGCGGCCTATGCGGTCGCGGCGTCGGTGGTGGCCCCGGGCCTGATCGACATCGGCATCCAGCCGCTGATCGCGCACTTCTTCGTGTTCTACTTCGCGGTCGTGTCGGCGATCACTCCGCCGGTGGCCCTGGCCTCCTACGCGGCGTCGGGCATTTCCGGCGCCAATGCCATGCAGACCTCAGTGACCTCGTTCAAGATCGGTCTGGCCGCCTACATCGTGCCCTTCATGTTCTTCTACAGCCCGGGCATCCTGATGGAAGGCTCATGGATGCAGATCCTGCGGGTCGGCGTCACCGCCACCCTCGGCATCGTGCTGCTGGCGGCCTCGGTACAGGCCTGGTTCTTCGGCCACATCAACGGCCTGATTCGTCTGGTGCTGCTGGCCGGCGCCGTATGCATGATCTATGGCGGCCTGATCACCGACCTGGCCGGCATCGCCATCGGCGCCGCCGTCTTCCTGATGCAACGCAGCAAGGGAGCCGGCGGCAACGGCGCCACGGCGAGCTCCTGAGCAAGCCCTTGAGCAAGCCCCTGACACCGCCCCGTTCCCCATCAGGGTAGCGGGGCGGTTCAGGTTCCCGAGCAGGTTCTGAAGCACGAGCCTGTCCATGCTTCTTTCTACGTTTCTTTCCACCGATAACACAACGGGGCCTCGCCAATGGCGGGGCCCCGTTGCGTTGCGTCGGCGTTAAACGGTGCTATCAAGCGACCGGTTCAGCACTCTTCTTCAAGGGCGCCATCAGGCCCTCAGGTTATCCAACACGTTTAGTGAGGCCTGGGCCTGGTTGAGGGTATAGAAGTGCAGGCCCGGCGCGCCGCCGTCGAGCAGCCGCTCACAGAGGCGGGTAACCACTTCCTCGCCGAAGGCCTTGATGCTCTCACTGTCGTCGCCGTAGGCCTCGAGCTGCTTGCGAATCCAGCGCGGTATGTCCGCCCCACAGGCGTCCGAAAAGCGCGCCAGCTTGGTGTAGTTGGTGATCGGCATGATGCCGGGGATGATCGGTGTTTCGACGCCCAGCTTCTGTGCCCGCTCGACGAAGTGAAAGTAGGCATCCGGGTTGAAGAAGTACTGGGTGATGGCGAGGTTGGCGCCGGCCTTGACCTTGCGCGCGAAGTTCTCGAGATCGCGTTCGAAGCTCGGTGCCTGAGGATGGCTCTCCGGGTAGGCGGCCACGGCGATCTCGAAGTGATTGCCGGTTTCCTCACGGATGAACTCGACCAACTCGTTGGCATAGCGCAACTCGCCGATGCCGCCCATTCCCGAGGGCAAATCGCCGCGCAGCGCCACCAGGCTATTGATGTCATCCTCGCGGTACTGAGCCAAGAGCTCCCGCAGTTCGCCCTTGTCGCTGCCGATGCAGGACAGGTGCGGCGCGGTGTTGATGCCGGACTCGCGCACCGACTTGACGGTCTGGGTGGTGCGGGCCTGAGTCGAACCGCCGGCGCCGTAGGTCACCGAGAAGAAGCGCGGGTTGCGAGCGGCCAGGGCATCGCGCACGCCGAGCAGCTTTTCCTTGCCCGCCTCGGTATTGGGCGGAAAGAACTCGAAACTGATGCCTAGCGGATGCTCGTGTGCACTCATGGACTCAACCCTCATCGGTCGCCTGAACGGCGACGCTGCCTGTCATTTTGTTCATGGCCTCGGTCATACCCGGCGCGGTAGGCACCCGGTGATGATCGGCGGACCTTGTGATCCGCTCATTGTGACGTCCCCCGTAAGCCCCGACTAATGAAAGTTTCACGCCCTCTGTATCGATTTCATTCATATAAGAATCGGGCCAAGCATAACCTGTGGGCCTAACACTCAGGCCCACACACCGCACTCAGGACGCATCCCGGGTTCGTGAAGCCCCTCGCCGCCACGGCCAGCGCAGCCAGCCGCTGCCGATCAGCATACCAAGGGTAATCAGCCCAGCGGCCAGGGTCAGCGAGCCGCTCGGTTCGGCATAGCCGCAGGCGATCAGCACCAGGGTCGAGAGCAGCGGCGTGAAGTAGGACAACAGCCCCAGCAGGCGCAGGTCGCCGTGCTTGACGCCCCGATCCCAGGTGAAGAAAGCGCTACCCACCGGGCCCAGGCCGAGCCCGAGCACCCCAAGCCACCCCAGCCCCTCTGGCCAGCGAGACGGTTCGAACAGCAGGTGGCCAAGCGCGGCGAGCACCGCGGTGACCAGGCAGAAACCGCCCACGGCCGCGGTCGGCACCTGGCGCACGGCCCGGGACAGCACCGAATAGCCGCTCCACAGGAAGGCACAGGCGATCGCCGCCCCGTAGCCAAGGACAGAGCCCTCACCCGAGACATCGCCGCCGATCAGCAGGGCCGCACCGGCAAAACCCATCAGGGCGCCGATCACATGCACAGCCTTCAGGCGTTCCCCCGGTAACAGCGCCACGAACAGCACGATCAACAGCGGCCACAGATAGCTGATCAGGCCGGCATTGGCCGCCGGGGCGTTCTGCTGGGCCACGAAATAGAGGGCGTGGTAGCCGAAAAGACCGCCAACCCCCAGTGCCCAGACGGCCGGCGGCAGCCGCATTGACACGGTAAGCGATTCGCCGCGCAGGGTAAGCCAGACGGCGAAGCAGACGAAGGCCACCGCAAAGGCCAGCGCCGTGAGCAGAAACGGCGGCACCGGGCCGGCCAGTTGGGTCAGGGCCGCCAGCAGCGCCCAGTTGAGCACGGTAGTGGCACCGATGGCGGTGGCGCGTGTGTCGGGGGTCGTGGCATCGGGCATGGCATCGCTCCTGAAGGCGGGGTGACGAAGGGTGACAACCAGGCCTCTAGCCTTGCAGAAGCCAGCACCGAGAACTTGTCGAATCCTGACCCTCGCCGGCCGAATCTTCCGCGGACGTGACTCATGAGGCGATGCGTCTCTTAGCGGTGAGGCGCCCCCCCATTCGAGACGCCTGACAGGCGAACGTCTGGCAGGCATGATGAGGGTTTTACATCAGGAGATGCCGATGGCGGAGCTCGACCTTGGCGCCACCCTGCTGGCTCCGCTGTGGATGCTGCTGGCCTTCGTTGGCCTCGGGGTGATCTGTGCCCGACAGCTGTCCCTCGACCCACGCCCGATTGCCAGCCTGCTGATCTACGTGATCGCCCCGGTCACGGTCTTTCGCGGCCTGGTGCTGGGCGGCCCCACCCCGGCTTATCTGCTGCTGACGCTGGGGGTTTTCGTCACCGCCAGCCTGATGTGTCTGATCGTCGGCCGACTCGCCCGCCCCTTCTTCGCCGCCGAGGAAAGCTCGCTGCTGGCCTTCTCCGCCGGCACCGCCAACACCGGCTACTTTGGGTTGCCGGTGGCCATGGTGCTGCTGTCACCGGATGGCGTGACCCAGTATCTGTTCTGTCTGCTCGGCATGAACCTCTTCGAATTCACGCTGGGCTTCTATATCGGCGCCCGCGGGCGCTTCTCGGTGCGCGAGAGCCTTCACAAGATCCTGCGCCTGCCGCTGATTTACGCCTTCCTCGCCGCGCTGATCGTCAGCGGCCTGGCGCTGCCGCTTCCGGCAGCGCTGATGCAGGGATTCGAGGTCTTCCCGCCCACCTACACCCTGCTCGGCATGATGATCATCGGCATGACCCTTGGACGCGTCAGCTTCAGCGAGCTGGACCTGCGCTTTATCGGCGCCTCGCTGGCGGTACGCTTCGGGCTCTGGCCGCTGGTCAGCCTCGGTGCCGTCCTGACCCTGCAGGCAACCATCGGCATCGACGAGGAACTGGCCCTGGCGCTGCTGCTGATCGGGGTGGTGCCGCTGGCCGCCAATCTGGTGGTGGTGGCCATGGAGCTCGGCAGCCGGGCCGAAAAGGCGGCGCTTGCCGTGCTGATCAGCACCCTGATTGCCCCGCTGGTGATGCCGCGCTATCTGGAAGGCTTGCTGGCGCTGGTGGCGATGGGCTGAGCCTGCCGCCAGCCCCGCGGCGATAGGCCATGTCGCTCGCGGAAGGTGCGTGAGAAGTGGGCGGTATCGCCAAAGCCGCAGGCCAGGGCGATCTCGGTAATACTGGCGGAGGTCTCGGCCATCAGCGTCTTGGCCTTGGCGAGGCGGCGCTCGACCAGCCAGGCATGAGGTGAGCGGCCAGTCAGGGCATGAAACTGGCGGGCAAAGGCCGCCTCGGCCAGGTGACAGCGGGCCGCCCAGTCCCGGACCCGCCAGCGCCGGGCCAGATCGGCCTCGATCTCGGGCAGCAGGCGCAGCAAACGCAGTCGCGGCTCGCCGGCCGTGTGCGCCGGCACCCTCATCGCACTGCTCAGCCAGGCGGCCAGGGCCGTCGAATCACCTTCCTCGAGTTGTCTAGCGCTTGCCATCAGCGCCGGAGGCAGGCGACGCGCATCGGGCGCGAGCCCAATGCCCAGGGCGAGCGTTTCACACCAGGCCTGCGGCAGGTCGACCACCAGGGTGTGGTTGTCCCGCGGCGCCAGGTAATAATGGGTCTCCCCTGCGGGAATCGGCACCAGCACCCCGGGCTCGACGCGGCGGCCACGGCCGGCCACTTCCAGCTCGACCCCGCCTTCGAGCCCGAGCAGCAGTTGGTGATAGCCATGGCGGTCGCTGAGCACGCGATCCGGATAGGAGCGCACGGCGATAAGGGGAGACACAGGGGGATCGGTGACGGTCATGAAAACCTCCTGCCCCATTGAAGCACACCCCCGGCAACGTACAAGGCTGTTCAATGGACAGGAGCAAGATGGACAGTAGCAACAGCCCCAGAAGAGAGCGCCGGGTGATCAGGCCCCGGCCAACGACGCCTCTGCCATGGGTCGCGGCTCAACGGCCGGCTCCAGGTCGATCACCCGCCCTTGCCAGTCGATCAGGCTGAGCCGGCCCTCGCCATCTTCCATCAGCGCCGTGCAGTGCTCGACCCAATCTCCGTCGTTGCAGTACAGCACGCCCGGACCGGTGGCGAAGCCGGCCTTGTGGATATGACCACCGATATAGCCATCGAGGCCTTCTCGAGCGGCCTGATGCAGGGCCGCCTGTTCGAACTGCTCGACGTAGCGGCGCGCCGCACCCACCTGGTTTTTCAAGGCAGCGGCCAGCGACCAGTAGGGCATCCCCAGCAGACGGCGCCCGTGATTGCACCAGCGGTTCAGCGACAGCACGAACTGGTGCATGCCATCGCCGAGCGCCATCAGCCAGGGCGCCATGCGCACATGGGTATCGAATTCGTCACCGTGGCTGACCAGCAGACGCCGGTTGTCGGCCGTGACGTGGATCATGCGCCGCTCGATGCGCACGTTGTAGAGCTTGAGACCACACAGCTGGCGCAGGGCGGCATCGTGGTTGCCGGGGATGTAGATGACCTCGCATCCACCGCGGGCCAGGCGAAGCACGCGCGCCACCAGACGCTGTTGGGCGGTGGGCAGCACCGCGCGTTTGCGCATGGCGATCAGGTCAATGATGTCACCAACCAGATAGAGCCTTCTGGGGCGCACCCGGCGCAGCAGGCTATCGAGAAGTGCGGCCTGACAGTCCGGCGTGCCCATGTGCAGGTCAGAAATGAACAGGGTACGGGAGTCGGTCAAGGCAATCGGCGGGGTAGTCATGGGGCGGCCTCCTTCGAACGCCCCTCAACAATGAGGCCTCGCCATGACGCCTCCATGGCGCCGCGGTGACGATACCGTGACAGTCCGGTAGCGCCTGGATATGACCCTGAAGCGGGGCGACTAGGCAGTGCGCCCTAGGTCCGGCGCCACCAGCACCCTGGCCGCAGCAGGCCTGGCCCGTAGCCGCTCGATATACGCCATCAGGCGAGGCGTCTCGGCCAGGAAATCCTTAGCGGAAGGCATGCCGGCCAGATAGTCGAGCATCGGCGCGGCAATGGCATCGGCGATCGTAAAGTCATCACCGACCAGGTAGTCGCCCTGGGCCAGCTGCTGCTCCAGCAAGCCAAGCAGACGCACCACCTCCGGTTGAACCGCCGCCACCGCATCCTCGCGGACGGCCCCGCCCTCACCCTTGGGAAACACGAATTCCAGCAGGTAGCGACGTACCAGGGCCTGATCCACGTAGAGGGCGAGCATCCCGGTCCACTGGTCGACTTGCGCCCGCTGCCAGGTCGCCTCCGGCTGCAGGGCGGGCCCCTCGAAGGCCGCATCCAGATAACGGCAGATGCTCGGCGTCTCGATCAGGCGCCGGTCACCGTGCAGCAGGATGGGCACCTTGCCGAAAGGATGCAGGGCATAGTGCTCGGATGAGTGCAGTGCCATCGGGCGGCCCTCGATCTCGGCACCCAGGCTGTAGGGAATGCCCTTCTCCTCGCAGCACAGCTGAACGCTGCGCACGAAATTACTGAATTGGGGGCCGACGATATGCACGGGTGTGGTCATCTGGGTCGCTCCTTGGCTGGGAATCAATGGCCGGCAGCCGACGACGCCTGCGGCGAAGACGAGCCCCTCGAACGTGGCTAGTAGCGATAGCTATCCGGCTTGAAGGGGCCCTCTGCGTCAAGCCCCAGATAGTCTGCCTGCGCCTGGGTCATGCGCGTGATCACCCCGCCAAAACCTTCGACCATGTAGCGGGCGACCTCTTCGTCCAGGTGGCGAGGCAGCACGGAAAGTGTCAGGGCGGCGGCGCGCTCGTCTATCGGCAGGTCGGCGAAACGGCCCGCGAAAAGATGGATCTGCGCCAGCACCTGGTTGGCGAAGGAGCCATCCATGATCCGCGACGGATGGCCGGTGGCGTTGCCCAGGTTGACCAAGCGGCCCTCGGCGAGCAGCAGCAGGTAATCGTCGCTCTCGGGGTCGAAGTCGCCCGGATCGCTGTCACGATAGACCTTGTGGACCTGCGGCTTGATCTCTTCCCAATGCCACTGGCGGCGCATGTAGGCGGTATCGATCTCGCTATCGAAGTGGCCGATGTTGCACACCACCGCCCCCTTCTTGAGGGCCTTCAGCATCGACGGATCGCAGGCGTCGATGTTGCCGGTGGCGGTGACCACCAGGTCGATCTTGCCGAGCAGGGCCGCATCGATGCTGGCCGCGCCACCGTTATGCCCCTCGAGGTAGGGCGATACCACTTCGAAGCCGTCCATGCAGGCCTGCATGGCGCAGATCGGGTCGATCTCCGCGATCTTGACGATCATGCCTTCCTGGCGCAGCGAGGCCGCCGAGCCCTTGCCGACATCGCCATAGCCCACCACCAGCGCCTGCTTCCCGGCTAGCAGGTGGTCGAGGCCGCGCTTGATGGCATCCGACAGGGAATGACGACAGCCGTACTTGTTGTCGTTCTTCGACTTGGTGACGGCGTCGTTGACGTTGATAGCCGGCACCTTGAGCCGGCCATCGCGCAGCATTTCGTGCAGGCGATGCACCCCGGTGGTGGTCTCCTCCGAGATGCCGTGAATCTGCTCAAGGAGCTCGGGGCGTTGCTCATGCAGCAGCGCGGTCAGATCGCCGCCGTCGTCGAGTACCAGGTTCGGCACCCAGCCATCCGGGCCCTCGACGGTCTGTTCGATGCACCACCAGAACTCTTCTTCGGTCTCGCCCTTCCAGGCGAACACCGGAATGCCCGCCGCGGCCACCGCGGCGGCGGCATGATCCTGGGTCGAGAAGATGTTGCAGGACGACCAGCGCACGCTGGCCCCCAGCACGACCAGGGTCTCGATCAGCACCGCGGTCTGGATGGTCATATGGATGCAGCCGCTGATTCGCGCACCTGCCAGCGGCCGGGCACCACGGTACTTCTCGCGGATCTTCATCAGCGCCGGCATCTCGGTCTCGGCGATGCGAATCTCGCGGCGGCCCCAGTCGGCCAGGGAGGAATCGGCGACCTTGTGGTCACCGGCCGGTACAGCGGACATGGCGGGTCGATTCATGCAACACCTCAGTCAACGAAGCGAGAGGGTACTGATACCTGACAGCGGTACGGGCACCTAACAACCGGTACTGCCACCTAATATAGGAGGCTTACCCGACTCTCACCACGCCGACCGAGCGCCTTGGATGCCCAGGACGCCTAGCGCGGAACCTTCAATACATGCCTGACCAGCCGGCCGATGGTCAGGCCCTGAACGAGGATCGAGAACAGCACGATCACGTAGGTGGTGACCACCAGGGTGTTGCGGATCTCGCCGTCGGGCAGCGACAGCGCCAGGGCCACCGAGATACCGCCACGCAGCCCACCCCAGGTCAGCACGCGGGTAGTGCCGGCACGAAAGTCATGGCGGCTCGACAGCAGCCTGAGCGGCACGCCGATGATCAGGAAACGCGACACCAGAATCACCGCCACCAGCGCCAGCGCAATGCCGACCACCTCGACGCTCAGCGGCATCAGCACCAGCTCGAGGCCAATCAGCACGAACAGCACGGCGTTGAGGATCTCGTCGATCAGCTCCCAGAAGGCATCCAGGTAGCGGCGAGTGCTCTCTGACATGGCGCCGTTGCGTGCCATGTTGCCGATGATCAGGCCGGCCACCACCATCGCGATCGGCCCCGAGAGATGCAGAGACGACGCCAAGGCGTAGCCGCCGACCACCAGCGCCAGGCTCAGCATCACCTCGACCTGATACTGATTGATGCTGTTCATCAGCCGATAGACCAGGCCACCGAGGGCCAGGCCGAGCAGGATGCCACCACCGGCTTCCTCGATGAACAGGAGTCCCAGATGCCCGATGTCGATGCCCTCGCCGCCGGAGGTGGTGGCTACCCCCAGCAGCGCGGTGAACACCACCACCGCTACCCCGTCATTGAACAGCGACTCGCCGACGATGCGAATCTCCATGTCGACCGGGGCGCCGGCGTTGCGCATGATGCCGAGCACCGCGATGGGGTCGGTCGGCGAGATCAGCGCGCCGAAGACCAGGCAGAAGGGATAAGGCACCGCCAGGCCAGCCTGCAGGAACAGCCACCAGGCCGCACTGCCGATCACCACGGTGGAGACCAGCACCCCGAGTGTCGCCAGCAAACCGATCGAGACTCGGTAGTGGTGAAGCTTCGAGAGATCGACGTGCAGGGCGCCGGCAAACAGCAGCAGCGAGAGCATGCCGTCCATCAGCAGCACGTTGAAGTCGATGCGCTCAAGCCAGGTCTCGGCGGCCTGGGCGAATACCGTGGTCACCGTCACATGATCGAGCGCGATGACCATCAACGACATCGCCAGGGCGATCGCCATCACCCCGATGGTGGGGGGCAGGCGCAGCACCCGCTGGTTGAACCACATGCACAGCGCAGTGAGCGTGATGAAGAGTGCAGCAAGATTGAGCATTCAGGCGCATCCTTGGCGAATGACAACATACTAGCGAGGGTGGAGCGGCCTGGGGTGGCCAAGCCACAAACATGTGGCCACATGCAGGTAGCCACGCACTAATTGACCATGAGCTACCTGGTCATGAGCTACTTGGTCATGAGCTACGTGGTCATGAACAACAGAATCATAAACAACAGGACCCGCCGAAGCGGGTCCCATCAAACCGGCCTACCAGCACTGGCTTAAACGCCGGCGGAGCGCTTGAGGGCCTCGACCTTGTCGGTCTTCTCCCAGGGGAAGGCCGTGAAGGTCTCGGTCTGTAGTTCGCCGTTGACGTCGGTCCACTGATAGCTGGTCTCGAACGGCTCGCGGCCGAAGTGACCATAGGCCGCGGTCAGCTGATACATCGGATGCAGCAGGTCGAGCATGCGAGTGATGGCATTCGGGCGCAGGTCGAAATGCTCGCGCACCAGCTCGATGAGCTTGGCATCGCTGATCTTGCCGGTGCCGAAGGTGTTGACCGACACCGAGGTCGGCTCGGCCACGCCGATGGCGTAGGAGACCTGGATCTCGCATTTGTCGGCAAGCCCGGCAGCGACCAGGTTCTTGGCCACGTAGCGGCCGGCATAGGCGGCACTGCGGTCGACCTTGGACGGGTCCTTACCGGAGAAGGCGCCGCCGCCGTGGCGGGCCATGCCGCCGTAGGTGTCGACGATGATCTTGCGGCCGGTCAGGCCACAGTCACCCACCGGGCCGCCGATCACGAACTTGCCGGTCGGGTTGATATGGTACTGGGTACTGTCGGTCAGCCACTCGGCGGGCAGTACCTGCTCGATGATCTCGCGCTTGACCATCTTGCGCAGGTCGCTCTGATCGATTTCCGGGTCATGCTGGGTCGAGAGCACCACCGCGTCGACGGCCACCGGCTTGCCGTCGTCACCGTAACGGAAGGTGACCTGGCTCTTGGCGTCCGGCCGCAGCCAGGGCAGCATGCCGCTCTTGCGCAGCTCTGCCTGACGCTCGACCAGCCGATGCGAGTAGTGGATCGGCGCCGGCATGAAGGAGTCGGTCTCGTTGGTGGCATAGCCGAACATCAGCCCCTGGTCGCCGGCACCCTGATCTTCGGGCTTGCTGCGATCGACGCCCTGGGCGATATCGACGCTCTGCTTGCCGATCAGGTTGAGCACGCCACAGGTCTCGCCGTCGAAGCCGACGTCGGAGGAGGTATAGCCGATGTCCAGGATGACCTGGCGTACCAGCTCCTCGAGATCGACCCAGGCCGAGGTGGAAATCTCGCCAGCGACAATGGCCACGCCGGTCTTCACCAGGGTCTCGCAGGCCACGCGCGCCTGTTTGTCGCGGGCGATGATGGCGTCCAGCACCGCATCGGAAATCTGGTCGGCGATCTTGTCCGGATGCCCTTCGGACACGGACTCGGAAGTAAACAGGGAGTATTCGCTCATGGCGTCCTCGACCCTCTATCAATAACGGCCTATCAATAACGGCGTGGGGGGGCACAGCACGGCGGCTGAAGCTGCATCGCCGACTGCCTTCCTGGGTGGCAGACGCGACACGCGACGGGCCAAAGGGCCTCAGGGCGGCGATTCTACACCAGAGCGGTCACCGGTTCCTAGAAGCCCCGCGAGGCGCGGCAATTGATGGTTGCGCCCTTCTCGGCGACAATACGCCCCCTGAATCCAGCGTGCCGCATGCCGCGGTGCCATTCCGCCACCTTGCTCGAGTCGCCCGCCCTGCCGCGCGGAGCCACCCGGGCACTGCCTAATTGCCGCAGGCGAGGAGCTTGTCAATGCCGTCCCGTTTCGAACTGGCCAATGCCATTCGCGCGCTGTCCATGGATGCCGTGCAGAAAGCCAAGTCTGGCCACCCCGGCGCCCCCATGGGCATGGCCGATATCGCCGAAGTCCTGTGGAACGACTTCATGAGCCATAACCCGGCCAACCCGCACTGGGCCAATCGGGACCGCTTCGTGATGTCCAACGGACACGGTTCCATGCTGGTCTACTCGCTGCTGCACCTGACCGGGTATGAGCTCTCCCTCGAGGACCTGCAGAACTTCCGCCAGCTCCACTCCAAGACCCCGGGTCACCCCGAGTTCGGCTACACGCCGGGCGTCGAGACGACGACCGGCCCGCTGGGTCAGGGCCTGGCCAACGCCGTAGGCATGGCGCTGGCCGAGCGCACCCTGGCGGCCCAGTTCAACCGCGACGGCCATCAGATCGTCGATCACAATACCTACTGCTTCGTCGGCGACGGCTGCCTGATGGAAGGCGTCTCCCACGAGGTCGCTTCGCTGGCCGGCACTCAGGGCCTGGGCAAGCTGATCACCTTCTATGACGACAACGGCATCTCGATCGATGGTGAAGTCGAAGGCTGGTTCACCGACGACACCGCCAAGCGTTTCGAGAGCTACGGCTGGCACGTGGTGCCCAACGTCGACGGCCACAAGCCCGAAGAGATCAAGGCCGCCGTGGAGCTCGCCAAGAGCCACGACGACCGCCCGAGCCTGATCATCTGCAAGACCATCATCGGCTTTGGTGCCCCCAACAAGCAGGGCAAGGAAGAGTGCCACGGTGCGGCGCTGGGCGACGAAGAAGTGGCCGCAGCCCGCGTTCAGCTCGACTGGCCCCACGCGCCCTTCCACGTGCCGGAAGATATCTACAAGGGCTGGGACGCCACCCAGGCCGGCGAAGCCCGCGAGGCCGAGTGGAACGCTCGCTTTGCGCGCTATGCCGAGGCCTTCCCGGCCGAGGCCCGCGAGTTCACTCGCCGCATCAAGGGCGAGCTGCCCCGCGACCTGACCAGCGAAGCGCTGATCGAACAGGCTCAGGAACAGGGCGAGAGCATCGCCTCACGCAAGGCCTCGCTTGGCGTGCTCAATGAGCTGGGCCCGCAGCTGCCCGAGCTGCTGGGCGGCAGCGCCGACCTGGCGCCGTCCAACCTGACCTTCTGGAAGGGTGCCAAGGCCATCAGCCAGACCGAGCCCGGCGGCAACTACCTGCATTACGGCGTGCGCGAGTTCGGCATGGCCGCGATCATCAACGGCGTGGCCCTGCACGGCGGCTTCGTGCCCTATGGCGCGACCTTCCTGATCTTCTCGGAATACATGCGCAACGCCCTACGCATGGCGGCGCTGATGGGCCAGCGCGCCATTCATGTCTTCACCCATGACTCCATTGGCCTGGGCGAAGACGGTCCGACCCACCAGCCGATCGAGCAGCTGACCACCCTGCGCTCGACGCCGAACCTGTCGACCTGGCGTCCAGCCGATGCCGTCGAGACCGCTGCCGCCTGGCATGCCGGCCTCAAGCGTCATTCCGGCCCCAGCGCGCTGGTGCTGTCCCGTCAAGGACTGCCGCACCAGGCACGCGACAAGCACCAGTTGAGCAACATCCAGCGTGGCGGTTACATCCTTAAGGACTGTGATGGCACCCCGGAGCTTATCCTAATCGCCACCGGCTCCGAAGTCGGCCTGGCCATAGACGCCGCCGCCCAGCTTGGCGAGCAGGGCCGCGCCGTACGCGTGGTGTCGATGCCGTCCACCGACGTCTTCGACGCCCAGGACGCCGCCTACCGCCAAGCGGTGCTGCCGCTGGAAGTCGGCGCGCGCATCGCCATCGAAGCCGGCCATCGCGACTTCTGGTTCAAGTACGTGGGCCTCGAAGGCCGCATCATCGGAATGGACAGCTTCGGCGAGTCCGCCCCGGCCGGCGACCTGTTCAAGGAGTTCGGCTTCACCGTCGAGAACCTGGTGAGCGAAGCCGAACAGCTGCTGGACGACGCCGCCGAGTAAACCGCCAAGCTAGTTCCTCGGCCCGTCGTACCTCACGTCGCCCGAGCCCCTAGTGGGCTCGGGCTTTTTGTTGGCGCTTCTCTCTCGAAATCCTCACAAGATCCTCAACTTCTCCCCTCGTCAGGCGATAACGGATGATGATACTGGCGCCGAAAGAGCATGCCTTGGCGCTACGAATGATAGATACCGAAAGGACTCCTCGTGTCTCCAACGCCTTCAGGACGTCAAGGCCATGAGCGAAACGACATGACAGAGCAACTCGGACTCAACAACGTGCGCATCAGCGCCGCATCATTGGCCTTTGGGCGCGCCTGCGACACCGTCGGCAACCGCTTAGCGCCGGCCATGCCAGGGTGTCTAAACCCCATGGTCGGGAGTGCCTCTTGTGGATAAAGAGGACCTCTACAAGAAACGTCTTGAGCTTGCCCTCGAGGCCAGTGGTCTCGATCTCTGGGAGAACGACCTGTCAACGGGAGAAGTCGTCTTCGGTCTGACGAAGGTGTTCGCCGATCTGGGCTACGAGACCTACGAAACGGCAACCTACGTCGCTGACATCTTCAAGCTCGTACATCCCGATGACGTTTCAGCGGTCACTCAGGCGGTCGACGACCACATCAGCGGCATCACCGAACGCTACTACAGCGAATTTCGCATTCGCGCCAAGCGCGGCGCCTGGGTGTGGTATGCCAACTACGGGAAGATCGTCGAAAACGACGGCTCCATGACCCGTTTCACCGGCGTCTGCTTCAACCTCGATGAAAAGAAACACCAGGAGCAAGAGCTCCAGGCGCTCAATGAACGACTGACCGAGCAGAACATGCTGCTGGAACGGATGAATGCCGAGCTTCACATGCTGGCCACCTACGACTCGATGACCGGCCTGTATAATCGCCGCCACCTGATCAATGTCGGTGAAAGAGAAATTCGCCGCGCCCAACGTTTCGAGCACCCGCTGGCGCTAATGATCATCGACATCGACTTTTTCAAACGGGTCAACGACACCTGGGGGCATATCGCCGGCGATCAGGTCATTCGCGCCGTGGCCGACTGTTGCCTGCAGCAGACCCGCGAGCAGGTCGACACCGTAGGGCGAATCGGCGGCGAAGAATTCGCCGTCGTCTTGCCAGAGACCACACTTCACAACACGCTGGCGCTCGCCGAGCGTCTGCGTGAGCGCATTGCCACGAGTCGCATTCCGCTCATAGACGGGCAAACCATCTCAGTCACTGTCAGCATCGGCGCCGCAGAACTGCAACCCGCTTTTACGTCCCTGAACGATCTGATGATGTACGCCGACCGTGCCCTCTATCGCGCCAAGCGAGCCGGGCGCAACCAGGTCAACGGGCAGGGCTGGTAGAGCGCCAGCTCGTCATACAGTGTCGATGACGGCCCTCGCTCCTAGCCTTGAACAAGAGCCGTGAACAGGGCCAGGAACGAGGGCACCAGCATGACTCAGGCAACCGTCACCTGCGGGTCCAGATAGACGTCCTGAATGGCGTTGAGCAGTTGAACACCTTCCGCCATCGGCTTCTGGAAGGCCTTACGCCCGGAGATCAATCCCATGCCCCCGCCGCGCTTGTTGATCACCGCAGTGCGCACCGCCTGCGCCATATCGCTCTCGCCACCCGAGGCACCGCCGGAATTGATCAGCCCGGCGCGGCCCATGTAGCAGCTCGCCACCTGATAGCGTGCCAGGTCGATGGGGTGCTCGCTGGTCAGCTCGCTGTAGACCTTGTGATGGGTGTGGCCGAAGCCGATCGCCCGATAACCATCGTTGGTCTCGGCGAGCTTCTGCTTGACGATGTCGGCATTGAGGGTCGCCGCCAGATGGATCGCCTGGCCGGTCAAGTCGGCAGCAACATGGTAGTCAGTGCCATCTTGCTTGAAGGCCGGGTTGCGCAGGTAGGCCCACAGCACCGTGACCATGCCAAGCTCATGAGCACGCTCGAAGGCCGCGCTGATTTCCTCGATCTGACGGCGACACTCCGGCGAACCGAAGTAGATGGTCGCCCCCACCGCCACGCAGCCCATGTCGTGGGCCTGATCGACGCTAGCGAACAGCGTCTGGTCGTGAAGGGTCGGGTAGGTCAGGGTCTCGTTATGATTGAGCTTCATGATCAGCGGAATCTTGTGGGCATAGCGCCTGGCGACCGAAGCCAGCCCACCCAGGGTCGAGGCTACAGCGTTGCAGCCGCCTTCGATCGCCAGTTCGATGATGTTGGCCGGGTCGAAGTACAGCGGGTTGGGCGCGAAGGAAGCGCCGGCCGAATGCTCGATGCCCTGGTCGACGGGCAGGATGCTCAGATAGCCAGTGCCGCCCAGCCGGCCGTGGTTGTACAGGGCCTGCATGTTGCGCAGCACCTGAGGGCTTCGGTCGTTATCGATCATCACTCGGTCGACGAAGTCCGGCCCCGGCAGGTGCAGCTGCTCGCGGGGAATCGCGCTGCAGCGGTGCTCCAGCAGGTAACTCGCTTCATCGCCCAGAATCTTGGCGGTCTCGCTCATGGGATGCGCTCCTTGCAGTGGGAATGGATGCCTCTTCATGGTAGCCAGCAGCACTGCGACCACAAGCACCCGTGTCACTCTTGCCTGCCTCGCGCGCCACTTTCTCCCCCTCTTACTCCCCTCTTTCTTACACTTTTCCTTACGCCACTTTCGCACGCGAGGCGCCTCCCGGCAGGTGGCATCAACGGCGCGTCTCTCATGCCCCCCTCACGGCTGCCCACAACGGATGGCGAAGAGATTTTTCCCCGCTCTCAAGGCATTATACCGCCCAGGGAACAGAACACTGAGGAGGGAAAGGTGATCGCATTACTGCGCGGGTTTCTATGGCTGACGGGGTTCTGGCTCGCCGGCGAGACGCTGGTCGTGCTGCTCGGCCTTCCCGTTTCGGCGGGGGTGGTGGGCATGCTGTTGATGACCGGCATGCTGATGCTGCGCGTCGGGCGACTCGATGACATCGCCGCCGCCAGCCAGCCGCTGATCGGCCTGCTGGCGATGCTGATCATGCCAGGCGTGGTGGGCGTATTCTTCGTCGCCGACGACTTTGCCGGCCAGTGGCTTGCCGTCGCGGTCGGACTAGTGGGCGGCACCCTTGCCAGCGTACTGACCACCCTTCTGCTGATGCGCCGCTTCATGCCCCCCGAGCCCGGCTCAGCCACACCGGAAGAGACGCCGTCATGAGTGCTTCACTGATCGAGCTGCAAGAAGCGCTGCTGGCCACCCCGCTGTCGGCCATCGCCCTGACGCTTGCCGCCTACCTCGCTTCATTGTGGATCGTCGAGCGCATCGGGCGTCCCAGCTGGTGCCCGGCGGTCCTGCTGGCCGCCCTGCTGGTCGCCGCCAGCCTGTGGATGCTGTCGATCGACGTTGTCGACTATCAGCGCGGTGCCGGCTGGCTGATGCTGCTGCTGGGCCCGGCGACGGTGGCGCTCGGCGTGCCGCTCTACCAGCAGCTGCATCACATCCGGGCGCTTTGGAAACCGCTGGCGCTCTCCCTGCCACCAGCGGCGGCGCTGGCCTCCTGCTACTCCCTGGCGCTGGCCTGGGCGCTAGGCGCAAGCCCCGAAGTGCTCGCCTCGCTGGCGCCCAAGTCGGTGACGGCGCCGATTGCACTGGGCATCATCGACGAGCTGGGCGGCTCGGTGCCGCTGCTGATGGGCGGGCTTTTGATCACCGGCGTGATGGCGACCCTCGCGGTCAGCCTACTGGCCGCGCCGCTGGGCATTCGCGACCATCGTATCCTCGGCTTCGCGCTGGGCATCAACGGCCACGCCATCGGCACCGTACGCGCCTTCGAAATGAGCCCTACCGCCGGCGCCTTCGCCTCGCTGGGCATGAGCCTGACCGGCATCTTCACAGCCCTGTGCCTGCCGCTGGCCTGGCGGCTGCTGGGGCTCTAGCCCGGATATGGTCAGGCTCTAGCCGGGCCGTCACACGCCACGCACGGCCTGCAAGGCTGGCGCTTTTGCGCTAGAATCGTCGCCCTGTCGTCACCGAGTGCCCACCGGGCGCGGTCTTTCGTCTTCGTGTGATTTTCGTGTGTCTTTTGTGTGAGTGGAACCGACATCGTGGAAGCTGAGCCTCGTCCCATGGCCTATCGGGTCGCCATCAACGGCTATGGCCGCATCGGCCAATGCGTGCTGCGTGCGCTGACCGAGCGCCAGGCAAAGGCGCCAGGCGCCGCCGCGCCAACCCTCGAGGTGGTGGCGATCAACGAGCTTTCCGATCTTGACACCATCACCTACCTGACGCGTTACGACACCACCCACGGGCGCTTTCCCGGCCGCGTCGAGGGCCGCGACGGCCATCTCTACATTAACGATCGGCCGATCCAGGTGCTCAGCGAGCAAGACCCGGATCGCCTGCCCTGGCAGGCACTGGGCATCGATCTGGTGATCGAGTGTTCGGGCAGTTTCAAGGACCGCGCCACGGCCAGCCGTCACCTCGACGCCGGCGCCAAGCGCCTGCTGTTTTCCCAGCCCGCCGAGAGCGACGTCGATGCCACCATCGTCACCGGCATCAACGACGCCGACCTGACGCCTGATTGCCGCATCGTCTCCGCCGCCTCCTGCACCACCAACTGCCTGGTGCCGGTGCTGACCATGCTCGACGAGGCACTGGGCGTCGAGCATGGCGTGACCACCACCATTCACTCGGCGATGAACGACCAGCCGGTGATCGACGCCTACCACCAGACCGACCTGCGTCTGACCCGTTCGGCGATGCAGTCGATCGTGCCGGTCGACACCGGGCTGGCCCGGGGCATCAACCGCCTGATGCCCCACCTCAAGGATCGCTTCGAGTGCCTGCACGTGCGGGTGCCGACCATCAACGTCTCGGCCATGGATCTCGCCATCTGCGTGCGCCGCGACACCACGGCCGAAGCCGTCAACGCGCTGCTCAAGAAAGCCTGCCACGAGCGCCTATCAGGCCTGGTGGGCTATACCGAGGAGCCCATGGCCTCGGTCGACTTCAACCACGACCCGCGCTCCGGTATCGTGGACGCCACCCAGACCCGTGTCGCCGGCGGCCGGCTGATCAAGATGCTGTGCTGGTTCGACAACGAATGGGGCTACGCCAACCGCATGCTAGACGTCACCGAACGACTGGCAGGGCTAGGCGTCGTTCCCACGGTCGACGAGCGATGACCCGGCAAGGAAATGCCTAAAGGCCCCGGTATGAGCGCCGTTTGCGTCTCTCTCACCTGGCTTGCAACCCAGAGGACACTGCCCCGATGAATGTTCGCAAGATGACCGATCTGGACCTCGCCGGTCAGCGCGTGCTGATCCGCGAAGATCTCAACGTGCCGATCAAGAATGGCCGCGTCACCAGCGATGCACGGCTGCGCGCCTGCCTGCCGACCATCCTGGCCGCACGCGACTCAGGCGCCAAGGTGCTGCTGATGAGCCACCTGGGGCGTCCCACCGAAGGCGAGCCGGCCGAGGAATTCTCCCTGGCGCCGGTCGCCGAGCGTCTCGGCGAGCTGCTCGAGCGCCCGGTGCGCGTGGTCAAGGACTACCTGGGCGCCAACGTCGACGTGTCCGACGGCGAGGTCGTGCTGCTCGAGAACGTGCGCTTCAACGCAGGCGAGAAGAAAGACGAAGAGACGCTGTCCAGGCAGTACGCCGAGCTCTGCGACATCTTCGTGATGGATGCCTTTGGCACCGCCCACCGCGCCCAGGCCTCGACCCACGGCGTAGCACGCTTCGCGCCGACCGCCTGTGCCGGGCCGCTGCTGGCGGGCGAGCTCGAGGCCCTGGAAAAGGCGTTGGCCAACCCGGCACGCCCGATGGTGGCGATCGTCGGCGGCTCCAAGGTCTCCACCAAGCTCGACGTGCTGACCGCGCTCTCCGAGAAGTGCGACCAGTTGATCGTCGGTGGCGGCATCGCCAACACCTTCATCGCCGCGGCGGGCTACAACGTCGGCAAGTCGCTGCATGAAGCCGATCTGGTCGATCAGGCCAAGGCGCTGATGGCCAAGGTCGAGATCCCGCTGCCCACCGACGTGGTAGTGGCCACCGAGTTCTCGGAATCCGCCGAAGCGGTGACCAAGCCGGTCGATCAGGTCGCAGACGACGAGATGATCCTCGATATCGGTCCCGACACCGCCTCGCGCCTGGGTGGCCTGCTCAAGGACGCCGGCACCATTCTGTGGAACGGCCCGGTCGGCGTGTTCGAGATCGATCAGTTCGGCAAGGGCACACAAGCGCTGTCGAAGGCCATCGCCGAGAGCAACGGCTTCTCCATCGCCGGCGGCGGCGACACCCTGGCGGCCATCGACAAGTACGACATCGCCGACAAGGTGTCCTACATCTCCACCGGCGGCGGCGCCTTCCTCGAGTATGTGGAAGGCAAGACCCTGCCGGCCGTCACGGCACTTCGCGATGCCTTTGAGGCCGCGAAGTAACTAAGACAGTAACCAGTACCCCACATCCCTTGATCATCACGGCGTGGCCCAGCCACGCCGTCCTCATGTACAACAGGTGAGTTCATGGCACTTATCAGCATGCGCCAAATGCTGGATCACGCCGCCGAGTACGGCTACGGCGTCCCGGCGTTCAACGTCAACAACCTCGAGCAGATGCGCGCCATCCTCGAGGCGGCTGACAAGACCGATTCCCCGGTCATCGTTCAGGCCTCCGCCGGGGCCCGCAAATACGCCGGTGCGCCCTTCCTGCGCCACCTGATTCTGGCCGCCATCGAAGAATTCCCGCACATCCCGATCGCCATGCACCAGGACCACGGCACCAGCCCGTCGGTCTGCCAGCGCTCCATCCAGCTCGGCTTCTCCTCGGTGATGATGGACGGCTCTCTCGGCGAAGACGGCAAGACCCCGGCCAGCTATGACTACAACGTCGACGTGACCCGTCGCACCGTCGAGATGGCGCATGCCTGCGGCGTCTCCGTCGAAGGCGAGCTGGGTTGCCTGGGCAGCCTGGAAACCGGCATGGCCGGCGAAGAAGACGGCATCGGCGCGGAAGGCAAGCTCGATCACGATCAGCTGCTCACCGATCCGGAAGAGGCCGCCGACTTCGTCAAGGCGACCCACGTCGATGCCCTGGCCATCGCTATCGGCACCAGCCACGGCGCCTACAAGTTCACGCGTCCGCCCACCGGCGACACCCTCTCGATCCAGCGCATCAAGGAGATCCACGCCCGCATCCCCAACACCCATCTGGTGATGCACGGCTCCTCCTCGGTGCCGCAGGAATGGCTCGAGATCATCAACGAGTACGGCGGCGCCATCCCCGAGACCTACGGCGTACCGGTCTCCGAGATCGTCGAAGGCATCAAGCACGGCGTGCGCAAGGTCAACATCGACACCGACCTGCGCCTGGCCTCTACCGGCGCCGTGCGTCGTTTCCTGGCCAACAACCCGGCCGAGTTCGACCCGCGCAAGTTCATGAAAGAAACCGTCAGCGCCATGCGCGATGTCTGCATCGCCCGCTACGAAGCCTTCGGCACCGCCGGTAACGCCTCGAAGATCAAGCCGGTCAACCTGGAAGAAATGTTCAAGCGCTACGAGCGCGGCGAGCTGGACCCGCAGGTGAAGTAAGCCCCTATCGCCCGCCGGCCTTGCGCCGGTGGGCGCCCTTTGAGGACCCGCCATGCATAACCTATGGATCCCTGTGGTCGCCATCCTCGCCGTTGCCGGCATGATCTTCGGTGGCCAGGCCTATTCCGAGGCAAAGCGCGATGCCCATATCGCAGACCTGATCAGTGAACGCCTAGACAGCCAAGCGCCTGCCGAGATTTCCCATCTGGCGCGGGTCAACAAAGGCTATGGCGTGTGCGGCGACTACACGCTGTCAGGCGCCGAGACCGGCCGCTTCTACTACAACACCGCCACCGAGCGCCTGGCGCTGGGCACCGATGCCCCGCAGTATCGCGACAACTGCCATAACCTTCCTGAATAACGCCTTGAGCGTCTCAGTTCTTGAGCCGCCCTACCAGCTCAAGCTCGTCACCCTCGGGCGCCAGCACCAGGATCTCGCCGGAGCGCGGATAGACGCCGGTGAGTGCGGTGATATTGACCTGATGGGTGACCAGCACCAGCGCTCCCTCGCCGTTCCAGGCATCGATCAACGCGCGCAGCTCACGGGTCTGTCGCTCGGCAACAGCTCGGTCGCGAAAGAAGGAGTTGAGCGCCGGCGTGGGCATCACCTTGCCAAGCCCGAGCAGCTCGGCGGTGTCGAGGCAGCGACACCAGCGGCTCGCGCGCACCTCACTCACTGCTATTCCCCGTTCGCGAAACCGTTCGCCGATGGCGCGAGCCTGGGCACGGCCCTCCGCGGAAAGGTTGCGCTGGGTGGCGCAGTCATCCAGCGTAAAGCCCGTCGGGTCGCCGGTACCGGGCGCCAGGGCGTGACGCATCAGGGCAATGTGACCGCTGCGAGCAAGCGCGGCCCAGGCGGCGTCGTTGTCTTGCTGCGTCTGCGCCTTGGACAGCTGGGGCGCGCTCAAGGAAATGGCGGCCAGCAGGAGCAGCGTCAGCCTCAGCAAGGCCTGCAGCGATAGCGTCGCGAATCATCTGAACCTCGCAGGTAAAGAGCGGGTGGCTAAGCGAAGGCCATCGCAATGGCCGGAGCATCGTCGTGCGTTCAGCCTAGCCCATGCCCCTTGGCCACTCTTGGCCCCTGGCTGCTTTTCTCTCTTTTAGAACCGCGCGCGGAAGTGCCACTCGTCAGCGCCGACGTCGTTGCGAATGGCCTCGACCAGGGAAGGGTCGAGTTCGGGGTCGTCGAGCTCAAAAAGGCCGCAGCGCGCCAGGGCGCGGCGCGGGTTCACCGGTTCGCTCAGCCGCTCATAAACCACCCGCACGCAGCAGGGCATGCGCTCGCTGCTGTCGGCCACGCCGAGCTTGAGCCCGGTAAGGCGCGAGACGTGGCTGCGAAAGCTGGGAAAAAGGATGGTCTGGGTGACTTCGTGGCCGTTGAGCGATTCGTAGTCGACCATGAAGATACGGTCGGTCAGGAACAGTGCCGCGCCGCGATAGCGGTTGTGGTAGGGCCGCTGGTCGGTTGCGGAGGTCATTCGCTCGGTGCGCTGGTAGAGCGTGCTGCCCTCGTGGGATTCCAGGCAGACCAGGGTGCGCAGCACCTTGCCGGGCTGCGACATGGAGAGATAGTGCTCGTAGTAGCAGCCCACATAGCGCGACATGCCGCGGCTGCCCTGGGTGAGCAGCGCTTCGGGCAGGCTCAGCGAGCTGTGCGGCTTGTGGGTCTCTTCAGCCGCCTCGTCGGCCGGCCGGGGGCGCAGCCTGATCAGTGGCATGAAGTCGTCATGGGGCAGCAGGATCTCGTGAACCTCGACCCCGAAGAAGTCACAGATGCGCCGCATGATGCTGTCGCTGGGCCGGTAGCGTCCGCTCAGGTAGCGGTTGAACTGCGGCCGGTTGATATCGAGCCGGCGGCACACCTCGGCGATGGAGCGATAATAGCTGCATAGCAGGCGGAGATTGGCCGCAAAATCATCATGCATGTCGAGTCCTCGGCCATGTCGTGACCCGACATGGCGCAGTCTGGCGCACTTGGTGCGCATGATACTGCGCCAGGGCGCAACAGAGCGTCAAATCCCATTGTGCTGGGCGGGCTGATTAAATCGCGTGGACGACTCGCAAGAACAACACGCAAGAACAGCTCACAACAACACAATAGCGGAGACATCTTCATGTTGGATTTCCTCAACGACCTGCTCTGGGGCAAGGTGCTGCTGGTGCTGCTGATCACGGTAGGCGTCGGCTTCACGATAGCCTCGCGCTTCGTGCAGTTTCGCTACTTCGGCCGCATGTTCCAGATTCTCGGCGCCAGCCAGGCCTTCAAGCGCGACAAGCATGGGCATCTGAGCTCCTTCCAGGCGCTGGTGCTGTCGGTGGCCGGGCGCGTCGGCGGCGGCAACATCGCCGGTGTCGCGGTGGCGATCACCCTGGGCGGCCCGGGCGCCGTGTTCTGGATGTGGATGGTCGGCCTGATGGGCATGGCGACCAGCTTCCTCGAATGCACCCTGGCGCAGACCTACAAGCAGGCCAGTTCAGACGGCACCTATCGCGGCGGGCCGGCCTATTACATCGTCAAGGGGCTGGGCAGTCGCTGGACCTGGCTCGCGGGGCTCTATTCGGTGCTGCTGCTGCTGACCTTCGGCTTCGGCTTCACCGCCCTGCAATCCTATGCGGTGGCCACCTCCTTCGGTGATGCCTTCGGCGTACCGGTGCTCTACAGCGGCCTTGCGCTGGCGATGCTGGTCGGGCTGATCATCTTCGGCGGCATCAAGCGCATCGCGCGCATTTCCGAGGTGCTGGTGCCCTTCATGGCCGGCGGCTACATCCTGATTGCGCTGCTGGTGCTGGGCATGAACATCGACAAGATTCCGGACGTGATCACGCTGATCGTGAAAAGCGCCTTCGGTCTCGAACCGGCCATCGGTGGCGGCATCGGCGCGGCGATCATGATGGGTGTGAAGCGCGGCCTGTTCTCCAATGAGGCGGGGCTCGGCAGCGCACCGAACGTGGCGGCGGTGGCCTATGTGCCGCATCCGGCCAACCAGGGCATCGTGCAGGCCTTCTCGGTATTCATCGACACCGTGATCATCTGCTCGGCCACGGCCTTCATGATCCTGCTCAGCGGCGTTTACGATCCGGCCTCCACCAATGAGGTGGCGGGCATCGCCCTGACGCAGGCCGCGATGGCCGACCATGTCGGCGAATGGGGCCGCACCTTCGTCAGCCTGGCGCTGCTGCTGTTTGCCTTCAGCACCATCCTCTACAACTACTACCTGGGCGAGAACAGCCTCAACTTCTTCAGCCGTGATAACCAGACCCTGTTCAACGCCTTTCGCGTCGCCATCGTGCTGCTGGTGTGCTGGGGCGCGACCACCGACCTGGGCACCGTGTTCGGCTTCGCCGACGTGACCATGGGCCTGTTGGCGGTAGCCAACCTGATCGCCCTGATCATGCTGTTCAAGCCGGGCCTTCGCATCCTCAAGGACTTCGACGGTCAGATTCGCGGCGGCATCAAGCAGCCGATCTTCGATGCCAAGCAGCATCCCGACATGAACCTGGACCCCAAGGCCTGGGAAATCGAGCCGGAAGACCTGGCGCGCATGCATGACGTGCTCGGCAACACACCGGCCAGCGCCAAGGACTGAGCCCTGCTCCATCCGGCGCTGCCTGCCGGATGCACGCCAAGGCGCACGCGGCCCCGCCCGGTCGGGCGGGGCCGCGTCATTTTCCCCCTAGGCAATGCCTGAAAAGTACTGCGCTCGTCGACTCTTCAGACACAGCCTCGATTCTTCGCTTGCTGAGTGAACGACACCATGACAACACGCACAGAATACGACCTGCTCGGCGACATGACGCTGCCCAGCGAGGCCTGGTACGGCATCCAGACCCAACGCGCCGTGGACAACTTCCAGATCACCGGCGTGCCGATCAGCCACTTCCCCGAGCTGGTTCGCGCGCTGGCGATGGTCAAGTCGGCGGCGGCAAAGGCCAATGCAGACGTCGGCGTGCTGGCGCCGCACAAGGCCGAGGCCATCCAGGCGGCCTGCGCAGAGATCATTGACGGCGCCCTGCACGAGCACTTCGTGGTCGATTTGATCCAGGGTGGCGCCGGCACCTCGACCAACATGAACGCCAACGAGGTGATCGCCAACCTGGCACTGACCAGGCTCGGCTTCGCCAAGGGCGACTACGCCCAGCTGCATCCCAACGACGACGTCAATCGCTCACAGTCGACCAATGACGCCTACCCCACCGCGGCCTGCCTGAGCCTGCAGTTCGCCGCCGAACCGCTGACCCAGGCGATTGCCGATCTGAAGACGGCGCTGGAACACAAGGGCGCGGAATTCGCCGACGTGGTGAAGATGGGGCGCACCCAGCTGCAGGATGCGGTGCCGATGACGCTGGGGCAAGAATTCGAGGGCTTCGCCGTGACCCTGGGTGAGGACATCGAGCGCGTCACCGAGGCCTGCCGGCTGCTCTGCGAGGTCAACCTGGGTGGCACCGCCATCGGCACCGGCATCAACACCCACCCACAGTATCAGGCGCTGGCCGTCCGCCACCTGGCCACCCTCTCTGGCAAGCCCATCGTGCCCGCCTCGAACCTGGTCGAGGCCAGCTCCGACATGGGCGCCTTCGTCTTCCTGTCGGGAATTCTCAAGCGCTTCGCCATCAAGCTTGGCAAGATCTGCAACGACTTGCGCCTGCTCTCCAGCGGCCCGCGTACAGGCCTTGGCGAAATCGCCCTGCCTGCCATGCAGCCGGGCTCCTCGATCATGCCGGGCAAGGTGAATCCGGTGATCCCCGAAGCGGTCAACCAGACCGTCTACCAGGTGATCGCCAACGATCTCGCCGTGAGCCTCGCCGCCGAGGCCGGCCAGCTCCAGCTCAACGCCATGGAGCCGATGATCGTCTACAACCTGCTCAATTCGATGCGCATGCTGTGCTCGGCCTGCACCATGCTGCAGACCCGCTGCATCGAGGGTATCGAGGCCAATCGCGAGCAGTGCGCCCGGCACGTCGATAACAGCATCGGCATCATCACCGCGCTGGTGCCCCACATTGGCTACTCGAACGCCTCGCGCATCGCCTCCAAGGCGCTTACCAGCGGTGCCACCGTACGCGAACTGGTGATCGATGAGGGACTGCTCGACGAGGCCCAGCTGGACCGGCTGTTAAGCCCCCAGGCCATGCTCGCCCCCTTCCAGGAGGCCTGACCATGTCGCGACTGCTGATCCTGCACACCGGCGGCACCATCTGCATGCAGCCCTCGGCGACGGGCTATGTGCCGGCCGCAGGCTTTCCCGACCGCCTGGCGCATCATCTCCGCGGGAGCCCAGGCACACGCCTTGGCGACCATGGCACGGACGCGCTGCCCGACTACCGCCTCATCGAGCTCGAGCCGCTGATCGACAGCGCCGATCTGGCCCCGGCGGACTGGAACCGTATCGTCGCGGCACTGGCCGAGCACTGGCACGACTATCAGGGCTTCATCGTGCTGCACGGCACCGACACCCTGGCCTACACCGCCTCGGCGCTGTCGTTCATGCTCGGGCCCCTCGACAAGCCGGTGGTGCTCACCGGCGCCCAGATCCCGCTCGGCGAGCCGCGTAGCGACGCCATCAACAACCTGACCACCGCACTGTTGATGGCCGCCGACCCCGCCGCCCCACCGGAGGTCTGCATCGCCTTTCACGACCGGCTGCTGCGCGGCAATCGGGCGCGCAAGGTGCGAAGCCAGGGCTTCGATGCCTTCGACTCCCCCGATGCTCCCTGGCTCGGCGAGGCAGGCATCGCCCTGTCCTTCACGCCCGGCCTAGCGTTGGCGCCGGGCCAGCCCGAGGCGGACTCCCGCACCAAGGGCGATTCCGCCGCCGCGTTCACCCCGGATGTAACACCGCGTCACTTTGAGCCCGGCGCGGTGGCCATATTGCCAGTACATCCCGGCCTGTCAGCGGCCATGCTGGAGGCCGTGCTCGGCGATCCGGCCCTCAAGGGGCTGGTGCTACAGACCTACGGTGTGGGCAATCCCCCGAGTCTTGACGGCGCGCTGATCGACCGCCTGGCGCAGGCAAGCCGGGCAGGCATCGCGATTCTCAACGTCAGCCAGTGCCAGCAGGGCCGGGTCGTTCAGGGCGCCTATGCCAGCGGCGGCGCGCTGAATGCCGCCGGCGTGATTGCCGGTGCGGATCTTACCCCCGAGGCGGCGCTGACCAAGCTGCAGGTGCTGATCGCCGATGGCCTCAAGGGCGGTGGGCTGCGGGCGGCGCTGGCCACCCCGCTGCGCGGCGAGATGAGTCCTGGCTGACAGAGCGGCCCGCGTCTTCTTAGCAGCGCATCTTCTGAGCACGTCTTCTGAGCCCGTTTTCTCAGCCCGTCGCCTGAGTGAGTCTCCCGAACGCTAAACGGCCATGATCGCGGGGCATGGATGCCTCGACCATGGTCTACCTCATCTCGACAGCAGCGGTTACGAGTTACAGACTACAATGGGAACGGTTCCATTGATCGGGTAACAGCATGTCGTCATCCAAGGCTTCTCCGCGCCGCTCCACAATTCTCGAAGTGGCTTATCAGGCCGGCGTCTCCAAGACCAGCGTATCCCGCTACTTCAGCGGAGAACGCGACCGCCTGTCGGAAACGATGCAAACGCGCATCGCCAGTGCCGCCAAGCGCTTGAATTATCGCCCCAATCAAATGGCTCGCGGCCTCAAGGGAGGCCATTCGCGCCTGATCGGCATGCTCGTCGCGGACATTCTCAATCCCTTCTCGGTGGCGGTGATGCATGGCGTCGAGCAGGCCTGCCGGGCGAGGGGCTTCTCACTGGTGGTGTGCAACACCGACAACGACCCGGCTCAAGAGCGCGATCACCTCGCCCTGCTCGCGGCCTACCGGGTAGAGGGTCTGGTGATCAATGCCGCCGGTCAGCCCAGCCGCGAGCTCAAGCAGCTCGCCGAGCAGGGAACGCCGCTGGTCCTGCTGGACCGCTCACTGGGTGAACTCGAGGCCGACGAAGTTGGCCTCGATAACGCCCGGACCATCGACATGGCGCTTGATCACCTCTCGTCGCAGGGCTATGGCGATCTGCTTTACCTCAGCGAACCCACCTCACAGGCAAGTTCACGCCAGATTCGCCTGGAGCGCTTTGAGCAGCAGCGTGAGCGGCGCGGGCTGATGGGGCAGGCGATAAGCCTATCGCTGGACAAGGACGCCTCATCACTCGAGAAGGCCATCACGGACTTTCTGGCATCCCCCTCCCAGCGCCCCAAGGCGCTGCTCTGCGCCAATGGCAACGTCACGCTCGCCGTCACCCGGGCGTTGCAGGCCCAGGGCGTGATGCCAGGAACAATCGGACTGATGGGCATCGACGAACTCGACTGGTGCCAACTGGTGACCCCCGGGATCACCACGCTGGCCCAGCCCACCAAGGATATCGGTCGTGCCGCCGCGGAGACCCTGCTGCAGCGCTTGGAGTCGCGTGGCGAGGCGGCGCCGCCACGGCGCATCCATTATCAGCCCAGCCTGTTAGCCCGCGGCTCGACCCAACGTCATCCCACGAGCACCGCTTAAACTTCACTAAACCAACGCTTAAGCCTCGCTAGACCAACGCTTTGCGCCCCAGGAGACCATGATGGCCACTCATCAGGATTCACGCACCACGATGGTAACGTTCCCATCGCACTCCATCAGCGCTTCAGGCCCACCTTCAGTGCTGGTCGCCAGCTCGGCATTCGGCCACACGCTGATCGCCAAGCACGGCCAGGCGGCTATTTTGCCCCGGTTGAAAGAAGCCGGCGCCGATGGAGTAGAGATTCGCCGCGAGCTGCTACCCGAGGGCTTCGACGACTTCGAAGCGCTGGGTGAGGCCTGCGCAGAGCAGTCACTGAGCCTGGTCTACTCTGCTGCAGACGCACTCTGGAGCGGCGACAGCCTTGCATCAGGACTCATGACCCGCTTGGAAGAAAGCCGGCGTCTGGGCGCGGTCGCGGTGAAATTCTCACTGGGTCAGTACCCGCCTGATGCCTCGCCCTCATCTCGCGCCAACGCCTGGCAACGCCTGAACGAACGGCTGACGCCCCCCGATATGCCGCTGCTGCTGGTCGAGAATGATCAGACTCAGGACGGCGGCACCGTCGCACCACTTGCGGCGAGCCTTGCCGACGCAGACGCCGCCGGCTGTCCGCTCTTCATGACCTTCGACATCGGCAACTGGCACTGGGTAGGCGCCGATCCGTTGGCCGCTGCCGAGCGCCTGGGGCCCTATGTGCGCTACCTACACTGCAAGGGCGTGGTATTCAGCCAGGGACGCCCCCACGCCAGCGTGCCCGACACTGAAGAGCTCAAAGGCTGGCAGGGACTGATGGCGCACTTTCCTCAGGGCGTGACTCGGGCCATCGAATATCCCTTGCAGTCGCCACAGCTCCAGGACTTTACCCGCGGACAGCTCAACCGGTTGCGAGAGCTACATGCCTGCGTTCAGGACCCGGGCACACCGCCAGTCATCAACGACTGATAACCACCTACAACTGACAACAAAAGGAGCCTTCATGCGATCACCCGACACGCCACCAGAGGTATTGGCCTTCGGTGAGGCCATGACAATGTTCGTTGCCGAACATCAGGGAGAGCTGTCCGACGTCGAGCATTTTCAGCGCCGCATCGCCGGGGCCGACACCAACGTGGCCATCGGCCTGGCACGCCTGGGTCGGCGCGTCGGCTGGCTGAGCCGTGTCGGCAATGACGGTTTCGGTCGCTATATCCGTCGAACCCTGGAAGCCGAAGGCCTCGACTGCCGATACCTGATCAATGACCCGGAACATCCGACCGGGCTCGTGTTCAAGGAGCGCGCCGCTGATGGCGCCGACCCGCACGTCGAGTACTTTCGTCGCGGCAGCGCCGCCAGTCACCTTTCGCCGGACGATGCGGCAGCGGTGGACTTCGGCGCCCTGCGCCACCTGCATGCCACCGGCATTCCACCGGCCTTGTCACCTGGCTGCAGAGAGCTCTCTTGGCACATGCTCGACAAGGCACGAGAGGCTGGCGCCAGCATCTCATTCGACCCCAACCTGCGACCCAGCCTGTGGGACAGCGATGCCGAGATGGCGACTACCCTCAATGCCATGGCCGCCAAGTCAGACTGGGTGCTGCCGGGACTGGCCGAGGGGCAGCGCCTGACGGGGCTCTCGTCCCATCAAGACATCGCTGACTTCTATCTTGAACGCGGCGCCAAGGCGGTCATCATCAAGCTAGGCCCTGAGGGCAGCTACTATCGCGGCGTGATTGGCGGCCGGGAACAAAGTCTCATGGTGCCCGGCCTCCCCGTCGCTGAGGTGGTCGACACCGTCGGCGCCGGAGACGGTTTCGCGGTGGGTGTGATCAGCGCCCTGCTCGACGGCCGCTCACCGCGCGAGGCCCTGCATCGTGGCAATCTGATCGGCGCCGAGGCGGTTCAGGTCAGAGGCGACATGGAGGGTCTGCCCCATCGCGCCCGCCTGGAGCAGCTCGAAGCCCTCATCGACACGCCCACAGACCGGTGAAATGACGCCATTGAATTGAAACCAGTGAACTGAAGCCAGTGATCCAAAACCAGTGAACCGACGAACGTGAACGGACGCCTGGGAAACCGCAGCCTTTGCACAAGGAGATTGAGATGAAAAAGCGCATCGTGGCGTTTCGCCGCCTTAACGACGACCAGCTTGACCAGCTGCGCAGCGACTTCCACGTCGATTATTTCGACACACTGGAATCCGCCGACGACCCGGCCTTCCTCGCGGCCTTGGCGCAGGCGCACGGGCTGGTCGGCGCCAGCCTCAAGATCACCCCTGAGCTGCTCGACAAGGCACCGCATCTTGAGGCCATCGCCAGCATCTCGGTGGGTTATGACAACTACCCGGTGGATGAGCTTACCCGGCGCGGCATCCTGCTGTGCAACACGCCGGACGTGCTGACGGAAACCACCGCCGATACCGGCTTCTTGCTGATCATGGCCACCGCCCGGCGTGCCGTGGAACTCGCCGACTTCGTCAAGCGCGGCGACTGGCAGTCAAGCATCGACGAGGCGCAGTTCGGCTCTGACGTTCACGGCAAGACGCTGGGCATGGTCGGCCTCGGACGCATTGGCGCCGCCATCGCTCGACGCGGCGCACTCGGCTTCGGCATGCCTGTTCTGTATTCCAACGCCTCGCCCAAGCCGGCTCTGGAGGATGAATTGGGCGCGCGACGCTGCGAGCTCGACGAGCTGCTCAAAGTGGCCGACTTCGTCTGCGTCACGGTGCCTCTCAGCGCCCAGACCGAGCGTCTGATCGGTGCCCGAGAGTTCGCGCTGATGCGCCATTCGGCGATATTCATCAACATCTCACGCGGCAAGGTCGTCGACGAAGCCGCCCTGATCGCAGCGCTCGAGCAGGGAGAGTTTCGCGCCGCTGGCCTCGATGTCTTCGAGCAGGAACCCTTGCCCAAGGACTCACCGCTACCGCAAATGGCCAACGTGGTGGCGCTGCCACATATCGGTTCAGCGACGGTGGAAACCCGCACCGCCATGGCCCAGCGGGCCGCGGATAACATCACCCTGGCGCTGGGCGGCCAGCGCCCAATCAGCCCGGTTAACACCGAAGCCTGGGCAACACTCAGCGACTGATTGCCCCCGAGCCGCTCGCCGTGGCATATCTCGGCGAACGGCCCGAGTTAACGGCTCACTCAGCCGTCACCGACAACCCGCGCCGAGGGCACGAATTTGCTGGCGGCCTCCCGCCATCGTAGCCAGACGGCGAGCCTGCTGTTCATCGATATCGACCGCTTCAAGGCCATCAACGACACATACGGGCATCGCATCGGCGATATCGCCATCGACCACCTGGCCGAGATAATGCGCCAATGCGCCCGCAGCGATGATCTGGTCGCCCGCTACGGTGGCGAAGAGTTCATGGTGCTGCTTCCCTCAACCGAGCTTGATCTGGCCAAAGAGGTCGCCCAGCGCCTGCGCCGAACGGTCGCCAATACGCCACTGCATGTGCCGGAAACCGGTGTACTCGAGCTCGAATTGACCATCAGCGTCGGGGTGGCCAGCAACAACCCGCTGAACGGCAAGCCACACGACATCGATGTGCTGATCCACAATGCCGACCTCGCCGTCTACGCCGCCAAGCGGGGCGGGCGCAATCGTGTCGTGCGCTTCGGGCGCGACATGAACACCGAGGGCCAGCGCGACTTTTACACTGGCGACGCCCCTGCCTCCACCGGTGGCTGAGCCAACTGCCAGCGCCGCAGCGCGCCTTCCCGCTACCCCCTCGGCCACTGATGTCGCCTGCCACCACGCCCCTAGCCGTCACCGCGATGGCATCTGCCACGACTAAAGGTTAATTGGTGATCGGCTGCGGCTCTTCTAGATTTGGATCAATCCAAAAAACATATTCAACCTATCTCAGCCCCGATGGAGCACCGCATGGTTCAAGACACCGTCCACCCCTCGAGCCGCCGCGATTCCAGCAGCGTCACGCTGCAAGATATCGCCGCACATGCCGGGGTGTCGCGCTCGACGGTGTCGCTGGTGCTACGCGAAAGCCCACTGGTCGCCGATCGCACCCGCCTCAAGGTTCAAGCCGCCATCAAGGAACTGGGGTATGTCTACAATCGCGGTGCCGCCGCGCTGCGCGGCAGCCGTACTGCAACGCTCGGCGTGGTGGTCTACGACATCGCCAACCCCTTCTTCGGCGCCATGGTGGCAGGCATCGATGCGGCCCTGAATCGCGAGGGCTACGTCTCTTTCCTGGCCAACAGTGAGGACTCCCCGGAACGCCAGCAGCGCTTCCTTGAGCGCATGCGCGAGCATCGCGTCGACGGCATCCTGCTGTGTCCGGCCGAAGGCACTCCTCCTTCGCTGATCGATACCCTGGCCAACTGGTCGCTGCCTTGTGTGCAGGTTCTGCGCCATATCGGCGAGCCGCCCTTCGACTATACCAGCAGTGACTTCGCCCGCGGCGTACACCAGGCCGTCGACCACCTGGTCGGCCTGGGGCATCGCCGCATCGCCTTTCTCGGCGGCCATGCCCAACACTCGGCGACCCAGGAGCGCTGGCAGGGCTATTCAGAGGCCCTCTCCCATCACAACCTCGCCTATCAGCGCCTAATGCGCGGACAGGTGACGCGTCGTGCAGGCCTCGAGCTAATCGAAACGCTGATGCAGGAAACACCCCGCCCCACGGCGGTGATCTGCCACAACGATTTGATGGCTTTCGGTGCCATGCTCGGCCTCAAGCGAATGGGCCTGACCCCCGGCGTTGACTGCGCGGTAATCGGCACCGATGACGTCGAGGAGGCCGCGCTCAGCGACCCGGCCTTGACCAGTGTCGCCACCCATCCCTATGCCATCGGCGAAGAAGCCGCACGCCTCGCGCTGCGTCGCATCGCCGATCCCGACGGGGCCCGCGAGCAGGTCGTGTTGGCCCCGCGGCTTCAGGTCCGCGAATCCTGCGGCAACGCATCCCAGGCAACGATTTCCGCATCGCCAACCACGTCTGACTCGATCGCCTGAGCAGCCCCCAACCGCTGGTTGCGATCACTGCCGGCGGCGTCTAACCACGACATAACCACGACCAGCAACGACAACAACGAACTCTCAGCGAGGTAGCAATATGACCCGGAACTGGATCGATCCAAAAACAAAGCACTCCATGAAGCGCGGCCTGTTCACCGGCGGTTTGCTCGCAGCGGCAATGGCCATGGCGGGCGCCGCTCAGGCATTCGACCTCCGCTTTGGACACGGCGGCACCGACGACACCGCCTATCAGTTGGGGGCCGAGAAATTCCAGGAACTAGTCGGCGAGAACAGCAATGGCGAGATCGGCGTGCAGATCCTCGGCAACTCCGTGCTCGGCCATGAAACCGAGATGTTCGAACAGCAGATGGCGGGGGCGCTGGACATGTCGATCATCAACCCAGGGTTGATTACCGACTTTTCGCCCACCGCCAATGTCTTCTCGATTCCCTTCATGTATCGCGACGTCGACCACTGGCGGGCGGTACTCGACGGCCCGGTGGGTCGCGAGATCGCCGACAAGATCGAGGACGAAACTGGCGTCAAGGTGCTCGCCTTCTTCGGCGGCGGCAAACGCCAGATCGTCAGCACTCGGCCGCTCGAGAGCCTCGATGACCTGGAAGGCATGAAGCTGCGCACCAACCCCACCAAGCCCCTGATCACCGCCTGGTCGGCCTTGGGCGCCGAGCCCACCGTGATGGCCTGGAAAGAGATCTACACCGGCCTTCAGTTGGGCGCCATCGACGGCCTGCTCAATGAAGCCGAATGGATCCAGCGCATGCGCTTTCATGAGGTGGCGCCCCATATCGGGCTCTCGCAGCACGATATCACCGTGCGCCTGCTGACCATGTCGGAAATGACCTGGGACCGCCTCGACGCCGATGCACAACAGGCCGTCATGAAGGCCGCGCAGGAATCCGCCACCTACGCCCGTGGGGTACAGCTCGAGCAGGACGCCGAGGCTCTGGACCAGCTAGTTGAAGAGGGTGCGACGCTCCACGAGCTTGATCGCGAGCGCATGCAGGAAATCGTCAAGGCGCCGCTCACCAAGGTGATAGAAGACATGGGGCTGACCGAGCTCCACCAGAAGATCATTAACGCCGGTTAACGCCTGTGCCGGGGCCAAGCCCCGGCACCTTCCTCACTTTCCAACCGAGGACAGCGTCATGCCGACACTGATTCACGGCCTGTCTCGCCTCAACCGACTCCTGGAGCGCGGTCTACACCTGATTCTGCTGGCTCTGCTGACCGGTTTCATTGCGCTGATTATCTACCAGATTGTCAGCCGCAACCTGCCGCTATTGCCACGGCTTTACTGGACCGAAGAATTCAGCCGCTTTGCCTTCCAGTGGATGATCATGCTGGGCACTGCGGTGGGCGTGCTGCACGCGGATCACTTTGTGCTGGAGGCCTTCCCTCGTGGTTCACGGGCCGATCTGATCACCCGCTGGATCCGGGATCTGGCCTGCCTGGCGGTAGGGATCATTTTCATCGTCTACGGCAAGGATTTCGCGCTGTCCGGCCTCAGACGCCACGCCACCGCCTCTGGCCTATCAATGGTCTATGTTTATTCGGCCTTCCTTATCAGCGGCATCTTCATCTCACTGTTCAGCGCCCAGCGGCTGCTGCATGCCCTGCATGAAGGCATGGAGAGCATGGAGGCGGCCCTCAATACGCCAAGCGAAATCGACTCGATCTCCGAGTCCGCTGATCCGCATGGCGCCGAGCTCGGTGAGCTTGCCCCCGCCCTTAACGACCCTGACAGGAGCGCTTCATGATCCCCATGGACTGGATCTTCGTGCTGCCGTGGCTGCTGTTCGGGCTGCTCGGCGTCTTGATCATCGCCGGTGTGCCGATCGCCATGGCCCTGGTGCTGACTGCTGTCGGCGTCATCACCCTCGACCCGCGGCTAACCTACTGGGTGATGTTCCAGCGCATGTACAACGGCATGGACTCCTTCGTGCTGCTGGCCGTGCCGCTGTTCCTGCTGGCCGGCAACCTGATGAATGCGGCTCGCATCACCGATCGCCTGATCACCCTCTGCATGCGTCTGGTGGGTCACCTGAAGGGTGCCCTTGCCCACGTCAACGTCCTCGTCAGCATGCTGTTTGCCGGCGTTTCCGGCTCATCCACTGCCGATAGCGCCGGTGTCGGCACTGTGCTGATTCCGGCCATGAAGCGCGAAGGGTATCCGGTCAACTTCGCCGTCGCGGTCACCGCCGCCTCGTCCGTGATGGGCATCATCATCCCGCCGTCGATCAACATGATCGTCTGGGGCGCGCTGACCAACACCTCGATCGCCGGGCTGTTTCTTGGTGGCATCCTGCCCGGCGTGATGATCGGCGTCACCCAGTTGGCGCTCAACATGGGCTATGTGCGCCGTTACCAGGTACCGGTGAGAAAGCGTGCCTCACTGTCCGAGCTAATGAGCTCCGGCAAGGATGGCCTGCTGGCGGCGGGTATTCCGGTAGTGATCATCGGCGGCATCACGCTTGGGCTGGTCACACCTACCGAAGCCGCCGTCATCGCCGTGCTATATGCCTTGGCGCTGGGCTTCGTGGTCTATCGTGAGCTCAGCGTGCGACAGGTGCTCAACGCCTCTACCGATACCGTGCGGCTATGCTCGCTGTCCTTGTTCAGCCTGGTCGGTGCGGCGATCTTCGGCTATCTGATCAGCTTCTACCAAATCCCCCCCAAGCTGATGGCCGGCGTTAGCATCAGCGACCCGGTCGTGCTGCTGCTGATCATGACGGGGGTAATGCTGGTGATCGGCACCTTCATGGACTCGCTGCCGGCCATGGCGATCATGGCGCCCATCTTTCAGCCACTGGCCATGCAGGCCGGAGTACATCCCGTACAATTCGGGGTCATCGGCGTCATGGCGCTAGGCCTGGGATTGATCACCCCGCCCTATGGCCTGTGCCTGATGATCTCGGCCAAGATCGGTGGCATTCCGTTGCTGAAAGCACTGGCCACCACGATGCTCTACCTGACGGTGATGCTGGCCGTCATCGTGCTGTTGATCGTTTATCCTGACCTGGTGCTGGCCATTCCGCGCCTGGTCGCGCCTGACTTCGTGTGATTTAACGCCGTCATTCAGGCCATGGGCCCTCGCGCAGGGGGCCCATTCATGTTTCTGCCGAGAGGTTCCCATGCCAAACCGCCTATGCCTGCTCTTCGACTCCGACGGCACCCTGGTCGATAGCGAGATTCTGCTCGCCGAGGTCATGGCCGAAATTCTCACCCCGTTCGGCCTGCCCTTTACCGCCCGTCAGTACATGGACGAATTTCGTGGCGTGCGCTTCCTGTCGATCGTCCAGGAGCTCGAGACGCGCTTTGGTGCACTCGGCGAGACGCAACTAGCGGCGATGGAAGCCGCCATGCGGGAGCGCATGGCGACGCGCATGCAAAACGAGCTTCTGGCGATCGACGGCATGCCACTCGCGCTGGAAGCGCTTTCCGCGCATCCCAAGGCCGTCGTCTCCAACGGCCCCGAGGCCAAGATCCGCTGCGCCATGCAAAGCACCGAGATGGCACACCACTTCGACAACAACTTGTTCAGCGCCTATACCCTGGGCGTTTGGAAGCCCGACCCGGCGCTCTACCTCAAGGCCGCCGAGGCCATGGGTTATCCGCCCGAGCGCTGCGTGGTCATCGACGACGCCGCGGTGGGCATTGAAGCCGGGCTCGCCGCCGGCATGCAGGTCGTGCACCTCAACCATTTTGCCGACCAGGAAAGCACTCCCGCGGGCGCCCACGCGATTCACCATGCCCGCGAGTTGCCTGCCGTGATCGACACCCTGTCCCGTCAAAGCGCCTGACCGTTCCGAGGCCTCCCCCTGTCCCATGAACGCTGCCGAGTGATATCGGCAGCGTGTCGTGGCCCCCAAAGGGCACGCGTCTCCCCTCTATGCCACGGCGACGCCCAGCGATCCAAGTGGTATGGCATAAACTAATATAGTGACTAAACCACCGTGCTCGCGGCGAGGCTATCTTAAAGTCACGAATTAAAGAACACTGTTCAAAAATTGGCTATACTGCCGATATGGCCCGGCACGCCGCTATTCAATCTCCGGCGAGACGTGCCGATAGTTGTAACATTGGTATGATGTCCCCCTGTCTTGCCTCAGAGGATCGGCGATGACAATTCCGCGATGCCTGCTGTTCGATTGCGATGGCACCTTGGTCGACAGCGAACCCCTGCTGGCCGCCGAGATGGCGTACAGCTTGACGGCGCTTGGCCTGCCCTTCGCATCCAGTGACTACATGGGTGAGTTCCGCGGCGCCCGCTTCATGAATATCGTTGCCGAACTGCAGCGCCGCCACGGCGCCATCGACCCCGACGCTCTCCGTCTCGGCGAAAGCGGCATGCGCGCACGCCTGGCCGAAAGGCTGGCCAGCGAGCTCACCCCCTTGCCCGGCGTTCGCGAGGCGCTGGACGCGCTGGCCGGCTACCCCAGAGCAGTGGTCTCCAACGGGCCGGAGTCCAAGATTCGCACCGGCCTCAAGACGACCGGCCTGAGCGACTACTTTGGCGACCGGCTGATCAGCGGCTATACCGTTCAATGCTGGAAACCCGACCCCTGCCTGTACCTGCATGCCGCCTCCCTGATGGGCTATGAGGCACGCGAGTGCATCGCCATCGACGATGCCATCGTCGGCGTCAAGGCAGCCCTGGCCGCCGGCATGCAGGTGATTCACCTGAACCGCTTCCCGGACGTGGAGACCACGCCGGAAGGCGCGATCCAGATCAGCAACATGCACCAGCTGCCCACCGTGATCGCCCATCTGGCTCATGAGGCGGTCGCCAGCCTGTCACTCTGACGCCTGCACCTCTCCTTTACCTCATCACGCTTCACCAACTGCCCATAGCCTTCGATGCTCGCAAAGGGCTGTGGGTAAGTGGCTGCGGAAAAGGGGGGTGTAGAAAAGGGGGTGTGGATAAGCCACCCCATGAGTCGTGCCCGATGCTGCGCTATCATGGCGGCATACATTCTTCACCGTCAGGAGCGCGACATGGCTTCCCTGCACGATCAACTGCGCGGCCTCGTCTATTCCACCGAGCATGGTGAGACCTGCCCCGACTGCCGACAGCCGATCAACGACTGCGAGTGCCAAGCATTGGCCGAACGCGAGCGCCTCGCCGGCCTGGATGGCATCGTGCGCATCCGCCGCGAGACCAGCGGTCGCAAGGGCAAGGGCGTGACCACCATCGACGGCGTGCCGCTTCCAGAGGCCGAGCTGAAGGCTCTGGCCAAGACCCTCAAGAAACGCTGCGGCACCGGTGGCGCCGTCAAGGACGGGATCATCGAGATCCAGGGCGACCAGCGAGATGCGCTCAAGGACGCCCTGGAAGCTCAGGGGTACAAGGTCAAGCTGGCCGGCGGTTAGGCACAGGCTAGGCTGGCGACGCCTCGAGAGCCGCGACCAGCGCGGCAAGCGTGGCGCCGATCGGCTGTTCGAGCTTGAGGGCAAACAGCTCATCCGCCCGGGTACGGCCGAGGTTGAGACAGGCGATCGGTGTACCCTGCTGAGCCGCCGCCCGGGCAAAGCGATAGCCCGAGTAGACCATCAGCGACGAACCGATCACCAGCAACGCATCGGCGTCACTCACGGCAGCCAGTGCCGTCTCGACGCGCGAAGTCGGCACGCTGTCACCGAAGAACACCACGTCCGGCTTGAGCACGCCTTGGCCGCAGCGACCGCAGGATGGCACCCGGAAGTCCGAGAAGTCGACCTCCAGATCGGCATCGCCATCCGGCCCCGCCGCGGCGTCGAGCTCGAGCCAGTGAGGGTTATGGGCCTTGAGCTCGGCATGCAGATCGTGACGCATGCGCAGCGCCTGACAGCTCATGCAGCGCACCAGCTCGGCCCGGCCATGCAGGTCGATGACTCGCCGGTTACCGGCGCGCTGATGCAGGCCATCGACGTTCTGAGTGATCAGGGTATGCACATGGCCCAGGGCCTCGAGCCGGGCCAGGGCATGATGCGCCGGCCCCGGACGCGCATCGCTGAGCGCACGGAAGCCGATCAGGGCCCGCGCCCAGTAGCGCTGACGGGAGGCGTGGCTCTGCATGAAGCGCTGGTGCTGCATGGGCGGCGGACGCTTCCAGTCACCGGCGGCGTCACGGTAGTCGGGAATGCCGCTCTCGGTGCTGACGCCGGCGCCGGTCAGCACCACCAACCGCGGGTGGGCTCGCACGAAGGCCGCTAGCGCCGCGACATCCACTTGACCGGCGATGGCATCATGGCCCCTTGAGTACGTAGGAGATGACGGGAGCATGGTCTCTCTCTAGGGTTGATAGAACGCTTCGGTTGATCGATCGATACTGTTCGCAAGTCGCTGCGGATGATTGATCGCGACGATTGATGGCCTGTCTAAGGCCTGGGCCATAGTCTCGACTACCGCGGCCCTCTAGAATGAATCTCTCGCATCCTTTCGGGCAAGGAGGCCTCGATGGCCTGGCTGGAATACCTGCTACCGCTGATCTTCCTTTTCCCGCTCGCGGCCATGGCAGTGAGCGTGGTGGCGCTGCGCAATCTGCACGACGCCCGAGTGAGCTCGCCCTTCGATGCCCATCCGCTGCGAGGCCCCGGCCAGGCGCTGCGCGACCGACTCGACCACGCCTTCGCGGGCCTATTCCTGGACGGCGCCCTGGGCCCGATCGTGGTGCTCGCACCGATGGTCTACGGCATGGGGAGAATGCTCTTCGCCGACCGCCAGAACTGGCTCGAATGGTCGCTTTACGGCGGGCTCAGCACGGCCCTGGTGCTGATCTGCTGTCTGCGCCTGATCAGTGATTTTCAGCGCATTCGCCGCCTCAAGCTGGGGCTCGCCTGCGAACTGGCGGTGGGCCAAGAACTGCAACGCCTGATTCGCCCCGAGACCCATCCTTTCTTTATCTTCCACGATATCCCCGCCGACACCTACACCATTGACCACGTGGCGGTCACGCCCCATGGCGTCTTCGTGGTCGAGACCCGCGCACGCACTCAGCCCCTGAACGCACGCGGCGTGCCGCAGACGCAGGTCGCGGTAGAGGGCACTCGGCTGCGCTTCCCCGGCTGGAGCGAGCGCCAGCCATTGCGCAAGACCCGCCAGGCCGCGGCCTGGCTGCGCCACTGGCTGAGCCGTGAATGCGATACCGAGGTGCCGGTGGCCGGCATCCTCGCCCTGCCAGGCTGGGACATCGACACTAGCGACGCCCCGGCGGATATTCAGGTAGTCGACGGCGACCGGCTCGCCACCCTGATCACCGAGACCCGGCTCGCGCCGCTGCCCGATGAGCTTCATGAGCGCATCAACCAGGCGCTGATGCGCCGGGGCACTCACCTGCTGCCCGCGCATCTTGCCGGGCCCTCGCTCTAGGATTCTCGCTCAAGGTCTCTCACTCTAGGATTCTCACTCCAGGGCTCTTGCTCCAGGGCTCTCGCTCTCGGCTCTTCGCGATAGCCCTTGCCGCCGTCCTTTATATGACGATCGAGGCCGCTACTGGTCACCGGCCATCACGCGCACCCGGGTCGCGCACCGTCCCCGCCCCAGCGACACCAGACTGTCCGCGGCGGGAAAGGCCGCCAGGCGCTCGGCGGCAATGCCGATGCGAATCTCGGTGAGCACTCGGTTACCGCGCCCCCCGCACTCAAGCCGCAGTGCCCGCCCCGTGCCCTCGCCAAAGGCGGCTTCAAAGACAGTGATCAGCGCGTTACGCGCGACCTCACCGCCACGATGCTGATTGACGAAGTCCCCAAAGACACTGGCATTGACCGTCTCACGCAAGGCCACGGCGGCGGCGAAGTAGTCATCGACCGGCAGCGCCAGGCAGGCCGCGTGCTTGGCGTACTGATAGCGGTCCAGACAGCTCGCCCGCCCCGGCATGGCACGATCCAGTGATTGATCCAACGCCTTTGGCAGATGGAAAGGCGGATGGGCACGGCAGAAACTGCCGCTTGCGCGCGACGACTCGATGAAGCAGCCCTGGCGCCACCACTGTTCGCGTACCACACCATCCGCGGCAAAGCGCGCCGGCAGCGAGGGCCACAGGCCATGAAGCACGAAGCCATCCGCCGCGCCTCGGGAAAGCGAGGCGTCACGACACTCCCGGGGCGGCTGGCGGCGGGTGCTACAGAAACCGGGATGCCAGGTCAGCGCCAGGGTGTAGTGGGCGAAGTCCGAGCCGCCGGGCGTACCGGAAAGCGCAGCAAGGGAAGAAAGCGCGGAAGGCTCAGAAGGCTCGACTGTCGAAGCGTCTGAACGGGCCATCGCCGGCCCGCTCATGGCCAGGGCGATTAACAGGCCGAGCGACAGGCTCAACAGCATGAATCTCAGCGACAATCTCAGCGACAATCTCAACGACAATCTCAACCACAATCTCAACGACAGGCCAGGCAGCGCGGAGCGTGTCGGCCCGCTACGCTGAACGGGCCAAGTCAGGCATCTAGGCATGCTCGCTCCTCTTCCAAGGGTCACTGGCTCAGAGATCACTAGCTCAAGGGTCACTGGCTCAAGGGTAACTGGCTTGGCGTTAGCGAATTCCGAGTTAGCTCGCTCCGCGAAAGCTCAGTCAAAGGGTACAGGGGTAAAGCGTCAATGGGATTAACAGGCGTCTCAAGGGGTTATCAAACAATGATCGATAATGCTTGCCAGACCCAGATCGCTCGGACAATAATCCGCGCCGTTCACAGGAGTTAACGAAACTTACCTCATGAAGATAATCACGTTCGACGTCTTTCGCACCCTGGGCCTGGCCGGCGTTCGCTACATCAAGCCCGAGCGTATGTACGATCATCTCGACGAGATCCAGGCGGCCGACTGGCTGCTGTTCCCGGCTTATTGGCAGGTGCACACCCTGGTCTATGGGCTCAAGGCGCGCATCTTCCCGAGCCTGGCCAGCTATCACCTGGGGCACAACAAGGTCGAACAGACGCGCGCCTTCATGGCGATTTGCCCAGAGCATGTCCCACCTACCGAGATCCTCGGCACGTCGCGTGCCTCGCTGGACCTTGTCGAGGCACGCTTCGGTTATCCCTTCATCGCCAAGCGTATCAAGAGCTCGATGGGTGACGGCGTCAGCCTGATCGACTGCCGCGAGGCGCTGGAGGCGCATATCGAGGACGAGCCGGTGCTCTACGCCCAACAGCGACTGCCGGTCGATCGTGACCTGCGCATCGTGGTGGTCGGCGGCGAGGTGCTCACTGCCTATTGGCGGGTCACACCGCTCGGCGGCTATCGCGCCAACGTCAGCCAGGGCGGTCGCGTCGAGCATGATGACATCCCCGAAGCGGCCACTGCTCTGGCGCTGCGCCTGGCCCGGGAACTCGATATCGACCATGCCGGCTTCGACATCGCCATGGTCGACGGCCATCCCTACGTGTTCGAGTTCAACCGCCTGTTCGGCAATCAAGGCATCGTCGACAGCAGCAAGCGCATCGGCCTTGCCATCCAGCGCGTGCTGGGGATTGGCAATGACCTGGATCCAGAACTGGACCCGGAACGCGATCCGGACGGCGCACCGCCGCTCAAGATGACTGCTTGAGGCGCGCCTGCCGAGGCGGCCGGCGCCACGATCAGTCGGCTTTCAAACGGCCGCCCATTTCCTGGGCCAGGTCCACCGCATAGTGATCGGTCATGCCGCCGATGAAATCGAGCATGCGCCGGTAGCTGTCGTAGAGGCTCCAGGACGGCCGCGGGGTATTCTCGCCGATCAGCGCCAGCACCCGCTGGTGCTTGAAGGTCGAATGCCCGGTGGTGTGTAGCTCATGGGCGGCGCCGATAAAGGCCTCGAGCAGGATACCGAGAGTCGTGTAGGCGCCGATCTCCAGCTTGGCCTTGCGCTCGTTCTGAAAGATGCGCTCACGGGCCAGCTGCTTGGCGGCGCTGACACCCCAGCCGAGATCCGGGTGGCAGAGTTCCAGCAGGTCATCGTTGAGGGCTCCTGCCAGCATTTCCTGCTCATGCTGGACGAAGACCGCACCGACATCATTCACCGCCCGCTCCATGGCCGCGCCACGCAGCGCGGCGATGCGGCGACGCTGGGACACACCCTGCTCGCTCATGGCGTGATAGTCCTCCGGTTCGCCGCCGGCGATCTGGATCAGGATATCGGCGACCTCATCGAAGCGCAGAATCCCCATCTCCAGCCCATCCTCGAGATCCAGCAGCGCATAGCAGATGTCGTCGGCCGCTTCGACCAGATAGGCCAGCGGATGGCGACACCAGGCCCAGTCGTCGCGCTGCTTGAGGCCGAGCCGCTGAGCCACCTCGGCGAGATGTTCGCGCTCGGACTGGTAGCAGCCGAACTTGCCGGCCCCGCCGCCGTGCTCCACCGTCCAGGGGTACTTGAGCAGGGTGCCAAGCGTCGCCCCGGTCAGGCGCATGCCGCCGTTGAACTGGTTGTACTCGATCTGGGTGACGATGCGAAAGCCCTGAGCGTTGCCCTCGTAGGTCAGCAGGTCGCGGCGCTGAAGCGGCGATAGCTCCTCGAGATAGCCAAGGCCATCGGCCTCGGCGCGCTTGAACCAATCGCGTATCGCATATTCGCCGGCATGGCCGAAGGGCGGGTTGCCGATGTCGTGCCCCAGGCACGCCGCCTGCACGATCACCCCTAGGTCGGCGGGAGTAATCCAGTCGGGCAGCCGCTCACGCAGCCCTTCGCCAACGATCATGCCAAGGCTACGGCCCACGCAGCCAACCTCCATCGAGTGGGTCAGGCGGGTGTGGATATGGTCGTTGTCGGTGAGCGGATGCACCTGCGTCTTGCGCCCCAGGCGCCGGAAGGAGCCGGAGAAGACGATCCGGTCATGGTCCTTGTGGAACGGGCTACGGCCCAGTTCCTCGCGGGATGCGCGAGGCTTGTCGTTAAGCCGGTGGGGGTCCAGCAGGCGTTCCCAGTGCATCAGCGTCATGACGCCTCCTCAGGTCAGGGCCTCCATTCTGGCACCCCCCTCGCCACCCGGCCAGTGCCGACCACGGCACGCAACGGCGTTCACTGCTCTCAGTCGTCGGCCAGCGCCGGCAGCAGCACCTTCAGTTTCCGAGTCAGGGTATTGCGCCCCCAGCCGAGCAGCTAGGCGGCTTCACCGATCTTGTGGAGAGCGCCCCCCCGGTGTGCTTTAGCGCGGTCTCGATGAGGATGCGCTCGTGAACCTTGGCAAGCGGCACCGCCTTCTGCCCTCAGTCGTCGGCCAGCGCCGGCAGCAACACCTTCAGTTTCCGGGTCAGGGTATTGCGCCCCCAGCCGAGCAGCTCGGCGGCCTCACCCTTACGCCCTCCGGTGTGCTTTAGCGCGGTCTCGATGAGGATGCGCTCGAAATCCGGCACCGCTTCTTCGAGCAGATGCGTCTGCCCGGCAGCCAGCGCGCGGTCGGCCCACTCGCGAAAGGCACTGCGCCAGTCGCCGGCGGCCACTTCGGTGCCCTCGGTTGTGCGAAGCTCCGGCGGCAGGTCGTCGATCAGCACCTCGCGCCCGGAGGCCATCACGGTCAGCCAGCGGCAGGTGTTCTCGAGCTGGCGCACGTTGCCCGGCCAGGGCAGTCGCGTCAGGTGCGCCTCGGCCTCCGGGGTCAGCACCTTGGCCTCGGTGGAAAGCTCCTTGGCCGCCTCGGCGAGAAAGTGCTGCGTCAGGCGCGGAATATCCTCGCGGCGCTCGGCGAGGGTCGGCAGGTGCACGCGAATCACGTTGAGGCGGTGGAACAGGTCCTCGCGAAAGCGCCCGTCGCTGACCAGGGTCTCAAGATTCTGGTGAGTGGCGGCGATTATGCGCACGTCGGCCTTCACCGAGACATGCCCGCCGACCCGGTAGAATTCGCCGTCGGCCAGCACCCTCAGGAGGCGAGTCTGGGTATCCGGCGGCATGTCACCGATCTCATCGAGGAACAGCGTGCCGCCGTCGGCCTGCTCGAAGCGTCCCCGGCGCTGAGCGGCGGCGCCGGTGAAGGCGCCCTTCTCGTGGCCGAACAGCTCGGACTCCATCAGGTCCTTGGGAATTGCCGCCATGTTCAGGGCGATAAAGGGCTTGCCGGCCCGCGGGCTGTGCTGGTGCAGCGCCTGGGCGACACGTTCCTTGCCGGTACCGGACTCGCCGTTGATCAGCACGGTGATGTTCGAGTGCGAGAGCCGGCCGATGGCGCGGAACACTTCCTGCATCGCCGGCGCCTCGCCGATGATCTCGGCGCTCAGGCCCTCTGGCGCCTCGGCCGGCCGCTGGCGCTCGCGGGCGTGAGCCACGGCGCGGCGCACCAGCGCCAGCGCCTCGTCGACGTCAAAGGGCTTCGGCAGGTACTCGAAGGCACCGCCCTGATAGGACGCCACGGCGCTGTCGAGATCCGAGTGAGCGGTCATCACGATCACCGGCATATCCGGATGTCGTTCGCGGACCCGCGCCATCAGCTCGAGGCCATCCAGCCCCGGCATGCGAATATCGGTGACCAGCACATCGGGCGGCGATGCCTCGAGGCTGGCCAGCGCCGCATCGGCGCGCTCGAAGCTTTCGACCGAAAGGTCCGGCTGCGCCAGGGAGCGCTCCAGTACCCAACGGATGGCACGGTCGTCGTCGACGATAACGATACGCGCGGGTTCGGTCATGATGCCTCCAGCGGGGTCAGGGCGTAAGCAGTGAGAAATACGTTAGTGCCCATCATGTTCGGGCTTCCTTGCGTTGCGGCGGCGCATCCAGCGGCACCAGTAACCGGAATTCGGTGGCACCCGGCTCGCTGTCGCATTCGATCAGCCCCTGGTGCTTGTGCAGGATGGATTGGGCGATCGACAGCCCCAGACCGCTGCCCTCGGCGCGACCGGACACCATCGGGAAGAACAGGGTCTCGCGCAGCGACTTGGGAATGCCCGGGCCGTTGTCGATGATCGCCACCTCGCAGACCAGCCGATGGCGCTCGGTACCGAGAGTGAACTGGCGCCGAGCGCGGGTGCGCAGCGTCAGCCTCGGGGCCTTGGTACCGGCATCACCCATGGCCTCGACCGCGTTGCGGGCAATGTTGAGCACCGCCTGAATCATTCGCGCCTCGTCGCCCTGCAGCTCCGGCAGGCTGGGGTCATAGTCCCGCACCAGCCGCACTTGCGGGTGTTCGGCGGTGATCAGCGAACGCACTCTCTCGAGCACCTTGTGGATGTTGAAGAGCGCATCATGGGCCGGCTGGTTGGGGCCAAGCATGCGGTCGACCAGGTCACGCAGCCGATCCGCCTCCTCGACGATGACGCGAGTGAACTCCTTAAGCGACGGGTCCGGCAGGTCGCGCTCCAGCAGCTGTGCCGCGCCGCGAATCCCACCGAGCGGATTCTTGATCTCGTGGGCCAGCCCGCGAGTCAGGGTCTTGATGGTCTGCTGACGGGCGATCAGCGCCTCCTCGCGGGAGATGCGCATCAGGCGGTCGCGAGGCTCGATCTCGAGCAGCAGCTCCTCTTTCGACAGCGGCGTCACCGTGAAGTCGGCGGTTACCACCTCGCCGCTGCCGGTGGTCAGCACCGCCTCACGCTGGGTGAACGGGTGCAGCTCATCGCGGGCCTTGCACAGCACGCCGGAAATGGCGCCGTCGATACCTTCCAGAGGCTCAAGGCAGGTGCCATGAACCCTTTTGAGGCTGACGGCCAGCAGTGCCTCAGCGGCAGGATTCATCCAGCGCACCCGGAGACCGCCGTCCAGCAACAGGACGGCCGCACTCAGATGCTCCAGCAGACGTTGGTACATGGTGCACTTCGCTCGGTCAGCATTCCCTATAGCTGTGCAAGAACCGCGCCAGCCTGCACAAGGCCGCCATTACAGCCATAGAGAAACAAGAGTCATCATTGACTGCACCATGTTAGTGCAAAACCATGTCCACTGTCGCCGCAGGCCTCACCATAAGCGACTGCTGCGGCGAGGAAGCAGAGGGGAATCAAGAAGCGTGGCGCCGATTATGGCGCCGCGCTATTTGAGCCGCCAGCATTGCCGGAATTGCTGGGGTTATTCGGATTGCGGGGCAGGTTGACGCTGGCGCGCTGCACGAAGAGCGTTACCGGCTCACTGCGATGGCGCACCCGGCCATCGGCATCCAGCAGTTCGGCTACCAGTTGGTGCTCGCCGCGTTCAAGGCCGGTCACCATGAACACCGGCGAGTGCATCGCCGACTGGCTGATCTGGCCATCGACCAACAGGCGCACCCGATGATCGTCACGCAGCTCAGGCTCGATCGACAGCTCGACCTGGACATTGCCGGCATAGCCCGTCGGCAGCGTCTGCTCATTCTTGGGGGACGCGATGCGAAAGGTCGAATAGGGCAGGAAGGGAGGTGCCGCCGGCTGGCTGTTGCTATTGCGTGCGCTACTTCGCGGGCTACTACTGAGTGACGACGAAGACGCATCGGGGGTCGCCGGCACCACGGTCAGCGGGGAAAGCGTCACCGCTTCGCCGCTATCCGGACGATCGGAGTAACTGACGTTGCCCTGCTCGTCGACGTGGCGGTATACCGTGGCCGCCGACGCGATGACGGGCACCAGGACGAGTAGCAAGGACGCGACCGCCAGCGACATCACTCTCGACCGCGTCCTCAACGGCAGCATTCTCAACGGCCCCTTCTCCGGCCAGACCGCCGACATGGCGCCGGTGGCGACTCTCCTGACGCTTAGCATCACTTGCTCTCCCTGGGTCGACGGCTGGCTACTGGCTACTGGCTACTGGCTACTGGCTACTGGCTACGCCGAGTGTAACCAAAAAAGGGGGCCGCGTGAGCGGCCCCCTTGGGCGACTAACCAGCTCACCGGCCATTGAGCCGGCGGCGGCAATCAGCAGCTGTTCTTAGCAGCTGTTCTTAGCAACTATAGTACATGTCGAACTCGACCGGATGCGTGGTCATACGCAGACGCTCGACGTCTTCTTCCTTGAGCTCGATGTAGGCATCGATCATGTCGTCGGTGAAGACGCCACCTTCGGTCAGGAAGGCACGATCGGCGTCCAGCGCGTCCAGGGCCTGGTCCAGGCTCTCGGCGACGGTGGGAATGGCCTTGCCCTCTTCCGGCGGCAGGTCATAGAGGTTCTTGTCCATGGCATCGCCAGGATGGATCTTGTTCTTGATGCCATCGAGGCCGGCCATCAGCATCGCCGAGAAGCACAGGTAGGGGTTGGCGGTCGGGTCCGGGAAGCGGGCCTCGATGCGCTTGCCCTTCGGGCTTGCGGTGTAGGGAATGCGGATGGACGCGGAGCGGTTACGCGCCGAGTAGGCCAGCATCACCGGCGCTTCGAAGCCCGGCACCAGACGCTTGTAGGAGTTGGTAGAAGCGTTGGTGAAGGCGTTCAGGGCACGAGCGTGCTTGATGATGCCGCCGATGTAGTAGAGCGCCATTTCGGACAGGCCCGCGTACTCGTCACCGGCAAACTGGTTGACGCCGTCTTTCCAGAAGGACTGGTGGACGTGCATGCCGGAACCGTTGTCACCGACCAGCGGCTTGGGCATGAAGGTGGCCGTCTTGCCATAGGCGTGAGCCACGTTGTGGATCACGTACTTCATGGACTGCACTTCGTCGGCCTTCTTGACCAGGGTGTTGAACTTGACCCCGATCTCGTTCTGGCCGGCGTTGGACACCTCGTGGTGGTGCACTTCGACGCTCTGGCCGATGGCTTCCAGGGTGTTACACATGGCGCCGCGCATGTCGTGGAAGCTATCCACCGGCGGGACCGGGAAGTAGCCGCCCTTGACGCGCGGACGGTGACCCAGGTTGCCGCCTTCGACGACGCTGTCGGTGGCCCAGGCACCTTCTTCGGAGGTGATCTTGTACATGGAGCCCTGGATATCGGACTTCCAGTGCACTTCGTCGAAGATGAAGAACTCGGGTTCCGGCCCGAAGAAGGCGGTATCGCCAAGGCCGGTGGACTGCAGGTACGCCTCGGCGCGCTTGGCGATGGAGCGCGGATCACGCTCGTAGCCCTGCATGGTGGCCGGCTCGATGATATCGCAGCGCAGCACCAGGGTGGCGTCTTCGGTGAACGGGTCCAGGTAGGCGCTGCCGTCTTCCGGGCGCAGGATCATGTCGGACTCGTTGATGCCCTTCCAGCCAGAGATGGAAGAACCATCGAACATCTGGCCGTTGTCGAAGAATTCCTCGTCCACGGAGTGCGCCGGAATGGTGACATGCTGCTCTTTACCGATGGTATCGGTGAAGCGCAGGTCTACCCACTTGATGTCGTGTTCTTCGATCAGTGCGAGGGTCTTCTCAGACATGGTGTCCTCCAGAGGATGAGCGATGGCTCTTGTGGTTGGCGTGCGTGCCCGGCGAGGTCGTTACGTGCCTCGGGCCCGCCGCTATAGCAAAACGGGACCGAATCGTTTGTACCATGCCAAAGGCCTCAGGCCCATGGTCGCCGGTACAGGACATGAAAGGTGTCATGTCACTGCAAAATGTCACTGGAAAGTATAATGCAGGGGACGTGCCAAAATGGCGCATAGCGGACAAAGGAAAGGAATAACCGGCTGATTAAAAATGACTTTTTCCTGATCACCACCAACGAAAAGACCCCATTATTCGCCTTTTTGGACGCGTCTCTCGTCTTGCTGGCGCACTCTATGCACCAAAATTGAACACAATTAACCGGGCATGCACCAAAACATCACACCCGTGACGCCGCGTGCCACGTTGAGCCGTCCCACCAGTTTGAATGAGTCGAACCAAGCCCTCGGACCCCGGTCATATCAGCTAAAGATAGTATTGCTACCTTATGAAACTCAAAGCTACACTTTATTACACAGCAAAGGTGCAGCCTGGCGCCTTCGTTGCCCGAAATGCCTGGAGCCGGTGACATCCCACACCGCGATACGCCCCCATGAGCGCGTTGCCCAAATCCACGCAGGAGCGTCACCGCAGATGAAGGCCTATAGCATTATCGTTGATTCCAGGCTCATGGGCGCTCAACTGCCACGCTGCCTGGCCACCCTCAACGAAGCCGTGCGCCGGCATCCGGCGCGGGTCGACATCCAGGTCATCGGCACCGCCGAGAACGCACGCCTGGCGACGCTGAGCCGACGCTTCGGCGGCCGTTTCACCGTCTGCGATCACGCCACCTTCGGCGCCCGTGGCAACGCCATCGCCCGCATCACCTCTGCCGACATCCTGGTCTTTCTCTCTCCCCACGGACGGCTACGCAGCAGCTGGCTCAGCCAGGTCGACAACCTGCTAGAGCATCAGCAATGGGATGCCATGACCTTCCAGCCCCATACCCCCGCACTGATAACGACCCTGCGGCGGCTGTGGCATGTCGCCACCCCACCCGGTACCCTGTGCATCGCCCGCCAGTGGTTCGAGCGCATCGGAGGCTTCGATACCGGCCTCGACGACACCGCTCACGAAGACCTGGTGGAGCGTCTGCGCGCTTGTCATGCGCGTATCATGGAAATATCGCTATAATTCCGCGTTCCTCAATGAGCAACGCAACGAGTTAAAGACGAGTTCAAGAGAGTATCCCCGGATCACCCTCGCGCCCGTTCTGATCCCCGCCTGGTCCCTCTCCACGTGTCAATCACGTCCTTCGTGTCGTGCGGCCAACGCCGATCGGGTCCGCCTATGCCGGATGTCGCCCTGATTCAAGGCATCCAGGCCAAGGATTCAAGCGCTGGGTATCAAGGACTTGGTGCTGACCGCGGCGAGAATTCGCGCGCCGCGCTGGTAGGGGCACCGGCCCGGATACTATAATGTCGCCCAATTTTCGCAGCAGGATCCCTTCGTGATCGAGAATCTTCGCAACATCGCCATCATCGCCCACGTTGACCACGGCAAGACGACCCTGGTCGACAAGCTCCTCAGTCAGTCCGGCACCCTCGACCGCAAGGCCGAAGGCCAAGAGCGGATCATGGACTCCAATGACCAGGAGAAAGAACGCGGCATCACCATCCTGGCCAAGAACACCGCGATCCGTTGGCACGACACCACCGCCGACACCGACTACCACATCAACATCGTCGACACGCCGGGACACGCCGACTTCGGTGGTGAGGTCGAGCGCGTGATGTCGATGGTCGATTCCGTGCTGCTGATGGTCGATGCGGTCGATGGCCCGATGCCCCAGACCCGCTTCGTGACCCAGAAAGCCTTCGACCAGGGCCTCAAGCCGATCGTCGTGGTCAACAAGATCGACCGCCCCGGCGCACGTCCGGACTGGGTCATCGACCAGATTTTCGATCTGTTCGACAACCTCGGCGCCAGCGACGAGCAGCTCGACTTCCCGATCATCTACTGCTCGGCCCTGAACGGCGTCGCCGGTGAAGAGCCGGAAACCCTCGCCGACGACATGACGCCGATGTTCCGCGCCATCGTCGATATCGTCGAGCCGCCCAAGGTCGAACTCGACGGCCCGCTGCAGATGCAGATTTCCGCGCTGGACTACAACAGCTACGTCGGCGTCATCGGCCTTGGCCGCATCAAGCGCGGCGCCATCAGCCCCGGCCAGCAGGTCAGCGTCATCACCAAGGAAGGCAGCACCCGCAAGGGCAAGATCGGCCAGGTAATGACCCACATGGGCCTCGAGCGCGTGCAGACCGAAAAGGCCACCGCCGGCGACATCGTCTGCATCACTGGCATCGACGCCCTGGCGATCTCCGACACCATCTGTGATCCGGCCAACGTCGAAGCACTGCCGGCGCTGTCCGTCGACGAGCCGACCGTGTCCATGACCTTCCAGGTCAACGACTCGCCGATGGCCGGCCGCGACGGCAAGTACGTCACCAGCCGTAACATCAAGGATCGCCTCGAGCAGGAACTGATCCACAATGTCGCGCTGCGCGTCGAGCAGGGCGAAACCCCCGAGAAGTTCAAGGTCTCCGGCCGTGGCGAGCTGCACCTCTCGGTGCTGATCGAAAGCATGCGTCGTGAAGGCTTCGAGCTGGCCGTGGGCCGCCCCGAAGTGATCATCCGCGAGATCGACGGCGTCAAGAAGGAGCCCTACGAAGAAGTCATCATCGACTGTGAAGAGGAGCATCAGGGCTCCATCATGGAAGAGCTCGGCTACCGTAAGGGCGAGATGACCAACATGAACCCGGACGGCAAGGGTCGTGTGCGCCTGGACTTCATCATCCCGGCACGTGGCCTGATCGGCTTCCGCGGTCAGTTCCTGACCCTGACCTCCGGTACCGGCATCCTCACCAGCCGCTTCGATCACTACGGCGAGCTCAAGCCCGATGCCTCCATCGAGCGTCGCAACGGCGTGCTGGTCTCCATGGTCCCCGGCAAGGCCCTGGCCTACGCCCTCTTCGCCCTGCAGGATCGCGGCAAGCTGATCGTCGAGCACGGCACCGAGGTCTACGAAGGCATGCTGATCGGCATCAACAACCGCGCCGACGACATGGTGGTCAACCCGACCAAGGCCAAGAAGCTCGACAACATGCGCGCCTCGGGCAACGACGAGAACCTCGTGCTGACGCCGCCGATTCGCTTCACCCTCGAGCAGGCCATCGAGTTCCTCGACAGCGACGAGCTGGTCGAAATCACCCCGAACCACATTCGCCTGCGCAAGAAGCACCTCAAGGAAAACGAGCGCAAGCGCGCCAAGAAGGGCTAACTTACGCCCCGGCGCTCTTCGGAGCGCCGTCGCCCTTGAAGGTCACGGCGCACAGCGCCATGATCAACAAAGCCCACCGCTTGCGGTGGGCTTTTTCGTTGGTCGCAAAAATGACTCATCTAAGGGCTGAGCTACGTACTAAGCTAAGTACCAAGCTAAGTACTAATCTACGGGCTAATCCAGGGGGTAAGCTAAGTGCTAATCTAGGGGGTAAGCTAAGCACTAAGATAAGTACTATCCAAGAAGAGCGTCCGGCCAGGCGAAGCGCCCATACGCCAGACGCACGTCGCAGCAGATTCATTCCCTGAACTCATGGCCCTGAGTTAATGACAAAGAGTTGATATCCAAGAGTTAATAACCCCGAGTTCATTGCCCGATAAGGAGCGCCAAGATGCACAAGCACGTGGAATGGGATGACCCCGGCAAGTACAGCGTGCTCGCCTTCTACGCCAATACCCAAGACGAGTACGTCGAGCCGCACCCGGGCAGCATCATCACCGGCCACTACCATGGCATCACCGCCCGCGTGCGGGTCGAGGCCTTCGTCGACGGCGACACCAGCATCGGCGAAGTGGTCGCCCTGACCAACCCGCGCACCGGCGAGCGCAAGCAGGCCCACGGCAAACTCAGCATCGGCGACATGGTGCGCCTGCCCGACGCCATGCGTGCCATCGAGTCAACGCTACCCGATGACGACGACTAGCCCGGCTTGGCTAAGCGCATAATGACCAGGCTCGTATTGGCCAAGCTCGTATTGACCAGATCGTCCTGACTGCCGTGAGCAGCGATGTCGCTGCTCCGCCCCGGAGGTTCGCCATGAAAGCCCTTTATTCGCTGCTGCTGAGTGTCGCTGCCGCTCCGGCGCTGGCCGGTCAGGCCGTCGACTACGAGATCAACGGCCAGCCCTATCAGGGCTACCACGCCGCCGCCCAGGGCGAGCCCAAGGGCGGCGTGCTGATCATTCACGACTGGGATGGGCTGACCGACTACGAGATCCGCCGCGCCGACATGCTGGCCGCGCAGGGCTATGACGCCTTCGCCGCCGACCTCTACGGCGCCGGCAACCGCCCGGTGGATACCGACGCCAAGAAGGCCGAGACCGCCAAGCTCTACGAAGACCGCGAGGCCATGCGCGAGCGCACCCTGGCGGCACTCGCCCAGGCGCAGCGACTGGGCGCCACCGACACCGTGGTGATGGGCTACTGCTTCGGCGGCGCCGTGGTCCTCGAGCTGGCTCGCTCCGGCCTCGCCGAGCACATCAAGGGCTACGCCACCTTCCATGGCGGCCTCGCCACTCCCGAAGGCCAAGCCTACCCCGCCGACATGCCGCCACTGCTGGTGGCTCATGGCGGCGCCGACGAGTCGATCGGCATGGACCAGGTCGCCGCCCTATCCCAGGAGCTTGAAGCCGCCAACGCCACCTACGAGATACAGATCTACTCCGGCGCCCCGCATGCCTTCACCGTGCTGGGCAGCGACCGCTACGACGCTCGCGCCGACCAGCACTCCTGGGCCGCCTTCAAGGACCTGCTCGAGGAAGTGCTATAACCGCTGTCGTGGCGTCATTCGACATGTCTCATCGACAGAAAAATCTATTACCTATCAGCAAATAAACCCAAACTCCTTCCTGTAATATCGTTGGTTTGCAGCATCAAGCACCACTGTACAACCACAACACAGAAAGGAGTCTGACGTGTCGCATCAAGCCACTGCCTCCGGCAACAATGCCTGGCAGCGCATCCCGCTTTGGCAGAAAATCCTCACCGGCCTGGTACTTGGCGTTCTCGCCGGCGCCCTGATGGGCAAGGACGCCAGCATCTTCAAACCCCTTGGCGATATCTTCATCAATGCCATCAAGATGCTGATCGTGCCCTTGGTGTTCTCCACCCTGGTAGTCGGCATCACCGCCATGCGCGATCCCCAGAAAATGGGGCGCATCGGGGCACGCACCATCGCCCTGTACCTACTGACCACGGCCTTCGCCATCGCTATCGGCCTGCTCGCCTCCTGGATATTCCAGCCCGGCGTCGGGCTTGAGATGAGCTTCGAATCCGGCGTCGAGGCCAAGGAGGCGCCGAGCCTAATCGACATTCTGGTCGGGCTCGTGCCCCAGAACCCCATCGACGCCCTGGCCAGCGGCAATATCCTGCAGATCATCGTCTTCGCCATCGGCCTTGGCATCTCCCTGACCCTGACCGGCGAGAAAGGCGAGCCCACCGTGCGCGTCTTCGAGAGCTTCGCCGAGGCCATGGTCAAGCTGACCAACATCGTCATGGCCTTTGCGCCCTTCGGCGTGTTCGGCCTGATCGCCCACGTGGCCGGCAGCTATGGCCTCGACGTGCTGCTGCCCCTGGCCAAGGTCATCGGCGTCGCCTACCTGGCAAGCGTGCTGCACGTGCTGCTGGTCTACTCCGGCCTGCTGGCCCTGCTCGGCCGCCTGAACCCGCTGCGCTATCTGCAGGGCATTCTCGACGCCCTGGTGGTCGCGTTCTCTTCTGCGTCATCTTCCGGCACCCTGCCGGTCTCGCTGCGCTGCGCCCAAAAGAACCTGGGGGTTTCCGAAGGCGTGGCGGGCTTCGTGCTGCCGGTTGGCGCCACCATCAACATGGACGGCACCGCCATTTATCAAGGCGTGGTGGCGGTATTCATCGCCCAGCTGCTGGGCGTCGACCTGAGCATGGCCGATTACGGCATGATCATCGTCACCGGCACCCTGGCCTCCATCGGCACCGCTGGCGTGCCCGGCGCAGGGCTCGTCATGCTGTCCATCGTCATGGCCCAGATCGGCCTACCGCTGGAAGCCATCGCCGTGATTGCCGGCATCGACCGCATCCTCGACATGGCACGTACCAGCGTGAACGTGGCCGGCGACCTGATGGTCACCACCCTAGTCGGCAAGAGCGAAGGCGAACTCGACGAAACCGTCTACAACACCCGCCACAAAAGCTGATCAGCGCCTAGGCTGTGTCTGGAAAGTCGACGAGCGAAGGCCAGACAAGGCAAAAATCGGCGAAAGAGCGGAGTTTACGGGGTGTAAATGAGCATCTTGAGCCGATTTTTAACGCCGCATGGACGAGCGCAGTACTTTTTCAGACATTGCCGAGTCGCCGCGCCCACGTACCGGGCGCAGTGCACTCTCAATAGGCCGTTCACATCCACGTGCCTTCTCCTTCGCCTGCTTCCCCTTTCAGGTACTGCTCCGTGGTTAGCAGAAACAGCCGGCGGAACAGTTCATGAATCGCCTCCTCGCGCTTGAGCGCCAACAATTCCTCGTCTTCACCATCAGACGAGGCGCGACGCGGGTATTCCCAGGCCAGGCGCACAGAGCCAGAGCTTGAATCACGAATCTGCAGGCTAGGATTGGCTCCCTTGAGACGGGTATCGATCTGATAGGGCATGACGCTCTCCTTGACAGGACTAGCAAATGATAACGATTGTCATTTGCAATCTAGGCATCCCTACGGATTCTGTCAACGTCATCAGCCCTCACCGGCCCTTCTTTTAAACGCTACTCAATCATCGCCTACGCTCGGCGTGTCGCCGTGCATCAGCAGGCAGACCTTCTTGCCTGGCCTAGCCTGACGTTGCCAATGCGCTACAGGAGGGCTAGGTTATTGCACGAACATTCAATAAAAGAATCCTCATGAAACACCTTCCTCGTCTACCGCTCGCCGCCACCCTCGCGCTTGGCATCACCCCGCTCGCCGCCCAGGCCGACGCGCTCGAACAACAGCTCACCGACCTTCAGGGCTTCCAGATCATCGCCCACCGCGGGGCCAGCGGTTACGCCCCGGAGCACACCTGGCCCGCCTACGACAAAGCCCGCGACATGGGCGCTGACTACCTCGAGCTGGACCTTCACATGAGCGCCGACAACCGGCTGATGGTGATTCATGACGACACCCTGGATCGCACCACCAACGGCGAAGGCAACGTAAAGGATCACACCCTTGAAGCGCTCAAGGCCCTGGATGCCGGCTCCTGGTTCAACCAGGCTCACCCCGAGCGCGCCGATGACGCCTACGCCGGCGCCCAGCTGCTGACCCTGGACGAAGTGATCGACCGCTACGGCGACGACGTGCGCTACTACATCGAGACCAAGTCGCCCGAACGCTACCCCGACCTGCAGCGCGCCCTGGTCGAGACGCTTGAAGCAGAAGGCCTCGTGGATGCCGGCTCCGTGATCATCCAATCGTTCAGCCAGGACAGCCTGCAGCAGATCCATGCGCTCAACCCTGACATCCCGCTGGTGCAGCTGGTGTGGTACTCCACCACTGAAGACAGCGACGGCCTCGTCGAATGGACCGGCGTGACCCCGGCCCCCGCTGAGATCACCGACGCCGACTTTCAGGCCATCGCCGACTACGCCGTAGGCATCGGCCCCAACGTCACCTACGAAGACCGGGACGTTATGGATGCCAGCTTCGTCGACCAAGCCCACGCCAACGGCCTGCTGGTGCATCCCTATACCATCAACGAACCGGAAGACATGCAGCGGCTGATCGACTGGGGCGTCGACGGCATGTTCACCAACTTCCCCGACCGCCTGAACGCCATCGTGGACTGAACCCGCACCCAATCTCGCGCTCGCACGCATAAAACCGGCCCGGGAGCTCTCTCCCGGGCCGGCCTTTGCATGGATACCTAAGCTGCCTGGGCGGCAGCGAACGGCTGGCGCTGGCGGTTCTCGGCGAGCCACTTTTTCTGAGCTGCCTGGGCGGCAGCGAACCACATCGGAGGCGGAGGCGGTGAAGGGGTCCTTTTCTGAGCTGCCTGGGCGGCAGCGAACGCGTCTCGGTGCCATCTGTTCCATTGCGGCCGTTTCTGAGCTGCCTGGGCGGCAGCGAACTACGGCGTCGGCGTTCGCTATGGGGCGTGGATTTTCTGAGCTGCCTGGGCGGCAGCGAACGCGATGATCAAGCGTGAGCATCTGGCCGGCCTTTTCTGAGCTGCCTGGGCGGCAGCGAACTTGAACTTGGCGTAGTAGCGTCCCTGATCTTCATTTCTGAGCTGCCTGGGCGGCAGCGAACAATGCCGCCTCGCGCAATATCTGCGTCGTCATTTTCTGAGCTGCCTGGGCGGCAGCGAACATTCGACTGAAGTAACGGCACGCCCATTGCTGATTTCTGAGCTGCCTGGGCGGCAGCGAACATCGACACGATTGAGGGTGCCCTGACGAATATGGTTTCTGAGCTGCCTGGGCGGCAGCGAACCTCCAGGGCGAGCGGCATGTCTGCCACCAGCATTTCTGAGCTGCCTGGGCGGCAGCGAACGACCCGATCAAAGCGCTCAAGCTTCTCGGGGTTTTCTGAGCTGCCTGGGCGGCAGCGAACCTCATGAGCCGCCGACCCTTGGGCCGGGTGTATTTCTGAGCTGCCTGGGCGGCAGCGAACGCAGCGGATCGCCTTGTTTGTGGAGTGGCACATTTCTGAGCTGCCTGGGCGGCAGCGAACCAAAGATCCTCATCAATCATCTCCATCCATCATTTCTGAGCTGCCTGGGCGGCAGCGAACCCGCTTCTGCTCCTCGATGCAGGCATGGACGTTTTCTGAGCTGCCTGGGCGGCAGCGAACACGTCGTTGATGTCCTCGAACGTGGCGTACTTTTTCTGAGCTGCCTGGGCGGCAGCGAACTCCAAGCATTCAAGGAGCGCACCGAGCTCTCCTTTCTGAGCTGCCTGGGCGGCAGCGAACCTCGCACACTCGATACCTATCGCAGCCGCGAATTTCTGAGCTGCCTGGGCGGCAGCGAACGCGCTGGCGTTGCTCTAGGCGCCGGCCATTGATTTCTGAGCTGCCTGGGCGGCAGCGAACGATGTAAAGGCAGGCAGCGCAGAGCCGATCGATTTCTGAGCTGCCTGGGCGGCAGCGAACATTCGACACGGGCACGATGGCCCCGTCCTTCATTTCTGAGCTGCCTGGGCGGCAGCGAACGTGTCACTGGCCTACGGCGTGGTCGAGCGTCATTTCTGAGCTGCCTGGGCGGCAGCGAACCAGCGGCAACTGCTCCCATGCTGTCAGCACGGTTTCTGAGCTGCCTGGGCGGCAGCGAACGGTACCGCAGGAGTGCAAGGACTGGGTGGAATTTTCTGAGCTGCCTGGGCGGCAGCGAACACCCTCGAGACGGCCAGCGCTCTTGCTCTGGTTTTCTGAGCTGCCTGGGCGGCAGCGAACCGCGACTACTACAGGAAGATGACGGAGCGACATTTCTGAGCTGCCTGGGCGGCAGCGAACTATGAGGGTGCTTATTGCCTGTGAATACTCGGTTTCTGAGCTGCCTGGGCGGCAGCGAACCTCGACTACGCGAATACCGTAGGTGCCCAGGTTTTCTGAGCTGCCTGGGCGGCAGCGAACCGATGCCGATAGCCTGACCGCGTTCCCCTCCTTTTCTGAGCTGCCTGGGCGGCAGCGAACCGCAGATACTCGGCCCAGCGCCCCTTATCGCATTTCTGAGCTGCCTGGGCGGCAGCGAACTTGACGGTGTTGAGGTAATGCTTATTGCGGTATTTCTGAGCTGCCTGGGCGGCAGCGAACTAGATGGTAACTCCATCCACCCATTTTTGGTCTTTCTGAGCTGCCTGGGCGGCAGCGAACGGATTCCGGACCTTCGTGGCGAGTTTCTGCGCTTTCTGAGCTGCCTGGGCGGCAGCGAACACATTCTCGCCGATATCCGTGAGGGGCGGGCGCTTTCTGAGCTGCCTGGGCGGCAGCGAACCGCTACGCGGTGATCTTCGTCGGGGTCCCATATTTCTGAGCTGCCTGGGCGGCAGCGAACCAGCACGGCATCGAGCAGCTTGTCTCGGTACCTTTCTGAGCTGCCTGGGCGGCAGCGAACGCCGCGGGGCGCTTTCAGGGCTCACGCTCACATTTCTGAGCTGCCTGGGCGGCAGCGAACCCTTTGTAGACGCCGACCGCGTCACCGCCGAGTTTCTGAGCTGCCTGGGCGGCAGCGAACACCACGGCCTTGGCGAGGCGGTGGCTGATGCTTTTCTGAGCTGCCTGGGCGGCAGCGAACGGCGGCGAGCCGGCAACGGCCGAGCGCTTCCATTTCTGAGCTGCCTGGGCGGCAGCGAACAACATGCTTCAGCGCGAGCTGCTCGCCGTGCTTTTCTGAGCTGCCTGGGCGGCAGCGAACAGGAGTACACGCTGGCCGAGTTGTCGGAATTGTTTCTGAGCTGCCTGGGCGGCAGCGAACGCTGACTAGCTCGACCATGCTCCCGCAGTAGTTTTCTGAGCTGCCTGGGCGGCAGCGAACTCGCATTCACCCTCCATCAGCGCCTCGAGCTTTTTCTGAGCTGCCTGGGCGGCAGCGAACACGGGAGGAGAGAGCGATGACGGAATGGAGTGTTTCTGAGCTGCCTGGGCGGCAGCGAACCTTGGCGTGTCTGCACAGACCGTGCAGCAATGTTTCTGAGCTGCCTGGGCGGCAGCGAACCTGGATGCCTATCTGAACGAGCATCGCAAGGATTTCTGAGCTGCCTGGGCGGCAGCGAACAGGATGATCTCGATAGCCCTGTTGGTTTCGCATTTCTGAGCTGCCTGGGCGGCAGCGAACGAATCAGTGCGGCCGCCGCCGGCACGCCGGTTTTTCTGAGCTGCCTGGGCGGCAGCGAACGTGACGCCCTCGGCCTCGGCGGCTTTTCGAGCTTTCTGAGCTGCCTGGGCGGCAGCGAACCGCCTGACCGGCGAGGCCGCCGCCCATGCCTTTTTCTGAGCTGCCTGGGCGGCAGCGAACTTGCCCCACTGCTCGACTAGCTGGCGGGCTTGTTTCTGAGCTGCCTGGGCGGCAGCGAACTCCACCTAAGCCTATTCCCCTATCAGCAGCACTTTCTGAGCTGCCTGGGCGGCAGCGAACAGCAGCCAGGCGCACAGCGAGGCGCTAGAGATTTTCTGAGCTGCCTGGGCGGCAGCGAACCTGCGCCGAAGTGCGTTGCAGCCCCTCGCAAATTTCTGAGCTGCCTGGGCGGCAGCGAACTGGCCGCAGCCCCCGCCGTGGTGGGCCTGCTTTTTCTGAGCTGCCTGGGCGGCAGCGAACGAACTCGCCGTTATGGGCGTGGCGCTGGCCCTTTTCTGAGCTGCCTGGGCGGCAGCGAACGCTATGCTTCGCATTGGAACGTCACGTCCCAATTTCTGAGCTGCCTGGGCGGCAGCGAACTAGGCCTTGCGCCCACTCCCCTAGCTTCTCCAGTTTCTGAGCTGCCTGGGCGGCAGCGAACGGCATCAAGGATCTGATCGCCGAGTTCCAGGTTTTCTGAGCTGCCTGGGCGGCAGCGAACGTGCCGGTCACGTCGACGCGCGGCAGGTCATCTTTCTGAGCTGCCTGGGCGGCAGCGAACTTTCCCGGGGCATTCATGGCCGCGCTTGCAACTTTCTGAGCTGCCTGGGCGGCAGCGAACTCGGGCCGTGCCTTTATGCACGACGTGAAAGCTTTCTGAGCTGCCTGGGCGGCAGCGAACCTGCTGCTGACGCGATAGATAGGGGGTTGTATTTTCTGAGCTGCCTGGGCGGCAGCGAACTGCGCGGTGTGCTTGGCCATGGCGTCGGCCATTTTCTGAGCTGCCTGGGCGGCAGCGAACCCCGACTCATACCCGCCCGACTGGCGCGGCTGTTTCTGAGCTGCCTGGGCGGCAGCGAACCCCGCGATAGCGGGCAGGAAAAACCGGATAGATTTCTGAGCTGCCTGGGCGGCAGCGAACGTTTTGCTCGCCCGCCGTCTCGCCGGGAGCATATTTCTGAGCTGCCTGGGCGGCAGCGAACACGTCATGCTGCCGGTGGCGCGTGATTTCAGCTTTCTGAGCTGCCTGGGCGGCAGCGAACGGCGACTTTCGGTCACAGCAGGTGTCCGGCGATTTCTGAGCTGCCTGGGCGGCAGCGAACCCCTGTATCGCGGCGACGCGCTGGCCCTCGCGTTTCTGAGCTGCCTGGGCGGCAGCGAACTCGAGTATCTGGATACTTTCGCCGGTATCTAATTTCTGAGCTGCCTGGGCGGCAGCGAACCTTCCTGGGCGGTTGTGCGCTACTGCTGAACATTTCTGAGCTGCCTGGGCGGCAGCGAACTCTGGCGGGAGGCCCGCAAAGTGCGGGAGCAATTTCTGAGCTGCCTGGGCGGCAGCGAACGCGGGCCTTGCGATCTTCTTCGCGCTCGATCCGTTTCTGAGCTGCCTGGGCGGCAGCGAACGACCAAAACCAGCGATTTCAGCCAGCGCGATCTTTCTGAGCTGCCTGGGCGGCAGCGAACTTGGGGTGTGCGAGCAACTTCGTCGTACCAGTTTTCTGAGCTGCCTGGGCGGCAGCGAACGCCTTGTTATCCACGAAACGAGACTGCCGGGCTTTCTGAGCTGCCTGGGCGGCAGCGAACGGCTCTCCACATCTCATCACCACCTGCGATCATTTCTGAGCTGCCTGGGCGGCAGCGAACTCCTTGTAAGCCTTATAGCGGCTGTCGGCGATTTTCTGAGCTGCCTGGGCGGCAGCGAACACGACCTCGCCGCGTATCTCGCTGGGAGGCGCTTTCTGAGCTGCCTGGGCGGCAGCGAACGGGGTCAGTGCCGATGGCGAACACCATGGCGATTTCTGAGCTGCCTGGGCGGCAGCGAACTTACTGCCGCTGTTGTCTAGCGGCAGGGTCATTTTCTGAGCTGCCTGGGCGGCAGCGAACGATACCTCAATAGAAAGAGCCCGTCGCACAGATTTCTGAGCTGCCTGGGCGGCAGCGAACCACGGCGCTAAATCCAGAGTCCACAACAGAAATTTCTGAGCTGCCTGGGCGGCAGCGAACGACCTCGTGCGACTCATGCCCGGTCGCCTCCTTTTCTGAGCTGCCTGGGCGGCAGCGAACTGAGCGCGAGAAGTTCCTGACCCCGCGCTTGTTTTCTGAGCTGCCTGGGCGGCAGCGAACGCCCGTTCGGCTGAGAATAGAGCGGGCATCGGTTTCTGAGCTGCCTGGGCGGCAGCGAACATCAAGAATGACCGGCTAGAGATGGATGAGTTTTTCTGAGCTGCCTGGGCGGCAGCGAACGGGCATCCACCAGGCCATTCAGCGAGTGGGTTTTTCTGAGCTGCCTGGGCGGCAGCGAACTGATGTGGTTGGCGCAATCGTCGGTGATGATTTTTCTGAGCTGCCTGGGCGGCAGCGAACGGCTGCGTTCTTGATGTCGCCATCGCCCAGCCTTTCTGAGCTGCCTGGGCGGCAGCGAACGAGCAGTTCAACGCCGCTATGGCGATGATGCATTTCTGAGCTGCCTGGGCGGCAGCGAACTTGCGCTTCACCACGTACAGCCGATGGCTGAATTTCTGAGCTGCCTGGGCGGCAGCGAACTTTCGGTATCGGTAAAGAGGAGTACGAGAGAATTTCTGAGCTGCCTGGGCGGCAGCGAACGAGTACGCCCCCGGCGTCTACTCCACAGCAGCATTTCTGAGCTGCCTGGGCGGCAGCGAACTGGAAAGGCAATAGCAGGGACAGCATGGGAGATTTCTGAGCTGCCTGGGCGGCAGCGAACTGCGCGGGGCGTCACGTCCGGCCCGAGGATTCTTTCTGAGCTGCCTGGGCGGCAGCGAACATTGCTGGCCGTTGATGTTTTTGCTGATGTACTTTTTCTGAGCTGCCTGGGTGGCAGCGAACCAAAACGTCGCCGCCGTCATGGGCGCCCTGCGTTTCTGAGCTGCCTGGGCGGCAGCGAACCCACTTTCTCGAAACCGGCTCCATTTCCACGGTTTCTGAGCTGCCTGGGCGGCAGCGAACTCGACGGGCGCCGCGACTGGCCGGGCGATGAATTTCTGAGCTGCCTGGGCGGCAGCGAACAGCGACAACTGGCGTCGGGATGGCTGGGACCATTTCTGAGCTGCCTGGGCGGCAGCGAACAACGACAAAGGCTTGCTGATCGGCGAAGAGAATTTCTGAGCTGCCTGGGCGGCAGCGAACCAGCCCGGCGACCAATGCCGACAACGCTGCTTTTTCTGAGCTGCCTGGGCGGCAGCGAACTCATGCTGGCCGCGCCGTCCATAACCGGAAGTTTTCTGAGCTGCCTGGGCGGCAGCGAACATCGTGCCGGGTCTCATCGCCCGCGCCATCGATTTCTGAGCTGCCTGGGCGGCAGCGAACGGGCTGCTTACTGCGTGTTCCGCAAAATCTCATTTCTGAGCTGCCTGGGCGGCAGCGAACTCCGCCTGACTGAATGTGACGGTGTGCTTGGTTTTCTGAGCTGCCTGGGCGGCAGCGAACTTCAGGTGGTCACTGACGGCCCGCGCTCCGATTTTCTGAGCTGCCTGGGCGGCAGCGAACAGCACCCCATGTCGTCGCGCTCTACGGCTGCGTTTCTGAGCTGCCTGGGCGGCAGCGAACAGATCACTGGCGTCATGTGGCAGTGGTTCAGCTTTCTGAGCTGCCTGGGCGGCAGCGAACACGGCGGCATAGGCAAGCACGCTGGCTTGCTTTTTCTGAGCTGCCTGGGCGGCAGCGAACATTTCCTACCGGTTACCGCGGGCGCGGGTGATTTTCTGAGCTGCCTGGGCGGCAGCGAACAGTACCGCATCAGCGTCGATCTTGACCCGCTCTTTCTGAGCTGCCTGGGCGGCAGCGAACCACCGGGGCGTAATCTGGTGGGCATCGTAATATTTCTGAGCTGCCTGGGCGGCAGCGAACCCAGCATTGTGCGGTACGGGCTTTTCCTTCTCTTTCTGAGCTGCCTGGGCGGCAGCGAACGTCTACGACTACCCACGCACGACGCCGGACAATTTCTGAGCTGCCTGGGCGGCAGCGAACCGGGGGGGGGGTGGTCGCTGTGTTCTGCGACTTTTCTGAGCTGCCTGGGCGGCAGCGAACGCGGCGCTAGCAGCGGGATACAGCATTACCGTTTTCTGAGCTGCCTGGGCGGCAGCGAACTAGAGCCTTTTCAAGCTAAACCTCTGATTATTAAAGAGCAATAGCCGTAAAGCGCGACGCCTCCCTTTTTTCGGAGGCGTCGCTAACTCATTGTTTTTCCGAGCTCTATAAAAACGCTCGGAAAAAGGGTCAGAACCAGGGCACGGTTGCTTCCGTGCTCAAGCCATAATGGTTAAAGCGCCCGGAGCTGGGTTGTGGCTGCGCTTTGCCATGCTCAATAAACAAGGCGAACCGCTGCCCGCTTGAACGGCTACTGACTTGCACGAATGGCAAGGCGATTTGACGTTCAGCAGGCTTTTCCATCAAACGCTGGGCTTCGTCGATGCCGATGTCGTGACGCTTGGCATACCGCTTTGCCCGGCTGGGGCTTCCGGTATTGAACTGCTTGCGCCGAACAACCCGGTAACTCACCTTTTCTGGCACCGACTGGACGACTTCGAGTTGCACATGGTCCCGCATACCCGTCAGCCAGGACACAGCCATCAGTTGTTCCAGCCGTTCCTTGCCGCTATGCAGCCGCAGTCGGTTGCCCGGCGTGCGAGCACGCACGCCGTTTTTGTGGTCCGGCAGGCTAATGCCGATGTCATTCGCATCCAGGTCATAAAGGGCCCGGTGCAGCTTGCTGTAAAGCGCACCCATCAACATCGCTTCCGGAAAATCCGGGTCGGGTCGCAGGCGAATGTCGAGATAGTGATCCATGGCTTACCCCGCATCGCCGAAGACACCGCCACGAATCAGCGTGGCCATGACGAAGTGCTGCTGTTCGGCGGCAGGCGCCTGATCCTTGAGCAACCAGTTATCCAGCAGTGAATAGAAATCCACCTTTTGCTTGGGCTGGCGGTAGGCGCTGCCCTGGGTGGTCACGGAGCCGTAGGGCTCGATAGCGATCGGGCCGAGGTCGCTGTCATCGCTGGGTGCCGGGTACCAGGTATCAATGGTGCGAATGGCATTGCCCAGCTTCTGGGAGTGGATGGCGGCGTTATCGTTATCACCGATCTTGTAAAGCGTCTTGCTCTTGTCGCCGCGCGAACGATCCAGAATCAGCTCCTGCGAGGGGAAGACTTCCTGACCGGCACCCACTCGGGCGAACGCCACCACATCCAGCAGCAGGTAGCTCTTACCGGCAAGCGCATCATTGATCAGCCCACCAAGTTCGCGCGTGGCTTGGCTACCCTCGAAATCGCGCAGCGAGTAGTCGAGTGCGTTGAAGGTCCACGTCTTCTCTGTCTGGCCACCCTTCATCTGGCTGACCATGACTTCCACTTGCTCGGCACCCACACGGTTACGCCACAGGAAACGACCGTTGGCGAGATTGCAGGCATAGCGGTGTGCGAGCTCTCCAAAGCCATGCTCGCTGACGTAGCCGTCAACGGTCTGCTTCAACTTGCGCTGGTACTCGGCGTTATTGCAGGCCGAGGGCTTACCGGCGCCCGCCAGTACCCGCAGGGTAAAGCGGACGGCCAGGGTGTCGGCACTATGAGGCAGCGCGGCGACGTCGACGGTCTGCAGGTTGGGGTTCTCGATGGCTGCATCCAGCTTGGCCGGGTCCTGGTCCTTGACCTTCAAGCGATTGGAAATGGTGCCGCGTACCGATTTTTCGCCAACGGGGATGCTGCTCCACTGATTATATTGGTCCCGCTCATCCCAGTTGCCGGCGCTGAACAGTGCATCGGAGGGGTCGAGCTTGCGCTCGAAAGCGAGGACGGAAGCGGTCTTGAGAGTATCGTTCTTGGCCATGATGAAGCTCCTTGTCATTCGACGTGTGCTGTGGCGAGGCTGTAGTCGTTATTCAGCCGATAGCTTCCTGCCTCTAGGTCGTTGTCGACGTACCAGAGCAGCGCTTCGGGGTCTTGGATGCGATGGGGGCTGACCCATTCGCCAATCGAGTAGAGGCTTTCGACAAACTGAAACAGCGTGTCGGCATCGCGAGCGTTGGCCACTTCACCGGCCTTAAAAAGCTCGGAGATGGCGCTATAACCGACGGGGATCGGCACTAGCCAGCCGGGATAGGGGCGACGAATCCCCCAGTGCACCGCTTCCCTTTGCTCGCCGTCTTTTGCGTTTGTCTCTTCTACAACCCGGCATTCGTGGTTTAACCGGCAGAGATCGAGCCAGGCATCCAGCGCAGTCGCTTGATCGTTCTGCGCTTGAAACATCGCGGTGTGCTCGACCAGCCGATCATCGCGCGACACCAGCGCAAAGCCCGGCAACAGCCGGCGTTTGATTCGGCGCCACTGCTTGGCGTTTTCGTCCTCGCTGGCATCGAAGCTGATCAACGCTGGGCGGTGGCGCCGCTCGCCGGGTCGAGACGGCATCACACTGCCGCCCGCAATGCGCATGCCCAACACCTGATCAAACAAGGTTTGGGCGATTACCTGGCGGCGTTCAGCACTGCTCAGGTCATCGCCTTCGGACTCGACTCCCACCAGCAGCGAGATTTCCAGGTGCGCGCGGCCCTCCTCGACGATGGCTGCTGTGCCACCGGATTTATCCACCGGGTTGCGAGTGAGATGAAAGGCGCGGGTAAAGCCCCCCTGCGTGACCTGGGGCTCAATGTGATGACACACCACGCCGACCTCGTTGAAGACCAGCTTGATGTCATCGGGCAGATTACGCTCCAGCGCCTGCATGGTACCCATGAAGGCACTCATGGCGGGAAAGCCCCAGGTCATCGGGCTTGAAATGGCGTTGGCGTTTTGAATACGCAGCCGGGGAAGCACCAGAAGGTGATTGATCATGCGGCTTCTCCTTCCGGGTCGTCGGGATCATCGACGTCATCGCGCAGTGCATCCTGCAGGTCGTCCACCTGGCGGCGGAACTCGGTCACCATGCCCTCGAACTGACTCTTCCAATGATGATGTTCCGCATCACCAAAGCTCAGTAGGCTGTTATGGTTCAGCTCACGATTGAGCCAATTGGCTGCGCGTGAACTCACAGCTTCATGCCAGTCGTTGCGGCGGCGGGCATCGTCGAAGTCGGCATCCTCCTGCCCCCGCAAAGGGTCCAGCCAATACTGCTCCTCCTGCGCGAGCTGGCACCTCTCATCAGCTGTCCAGCCAGGCGCCAGCGAATGGATATCGAGTGTGAACAGCATCAGCTCATCGACCAGCATCGCGGTCAGGTCATCGCGCATATCGAGCGCACCCCTGCTCCTGGTGCGGTCTGTTTCCAGAAGGCGTTTCAATTCGCCAATAATCCTCCGGACCTCTGGACGACCCTTGAACGCCTTGAACACGTCGCGCATCGGGGCATAGACCTCGCGTGAGGTCCAGGTAGGCGGCAACGAGGCCAGCAGGTAATTCTGACCGCCACGTTCGCTATTAAGCTGAGAGATATTCTGCGGCTTGGTGCCACCAAGCTTTTGTACGGCAAGGTTGGGATAGCTCGTGTAGCCACCTTCGAAGGCGGTTCGTTCACGCAACGCCTTACGCGCCGCCTTGTTGTGATCGCCAAAGAACCAGGTGTTGGGGCTGACCTGGGCGTAGAAGCGATGCGTGAGGGCGGTGGCATAAAGAGGCGCCAGCAAGTGATAACTGGCGTTGTCGGTTGGCTCATCACCGACCAGCCAGTAAATCTGCTTGCCGCGCGCATGCGAACTGGGAGTGCCCTTCGGTTCGACGATACCGGCGAAAGCATGCACCCAGGCTTGCGCCTCGGCCCGATCCTCACTTAGCGCGTCGATCAGCGATTCATCGTTCTCGAGTGCTAGTTCCAGCAGCGAACCCCCTTGCCATCGCAGTTTCAGGAATTTATAGACATCCAGCGCGGCGGCATTGCCAACGACGTCACCCTCGAAATCAGTGGGCAAGCAGTGGCTTCCGACCCCCTCTTTCCCGTGAAGTTGACCGGGCTCGACATAAAGGTTGGTGCCCTTCGCCTCAGGATGGATCGCCTTTAGCGAGTGCGTGACGACCTGCAACTGACCGACACGCCGCGCGGCATCGGCCAGCCAGGTCTGCAGTTCGAACTGTTGCTGCAGCTTGAGATAGGCGGGATCGTCCGGCGCGAGCTTCTCCGTTTTGGTGGCAAAACGGTCATGGACAAACTCCTGAATGAGCCCCTTCAACGATGTCGGTGGCGAGCCGTCAGTTTCTTCGCTCATAAAGCTCCCTTTGCGTTGCTCTACATTATTTTTTACGTACGAATCCCAGCGCTGGATGAAAATGCCAGCCCTGCGGAGCGCGGTTCGTTTTTAGGCGAATGCGACCGAAACGATGTGCGCAGCGCTCAATATCCATGCCCATCGCGTCGGCCTGATCGGCGAGCGCGGCCATATAGTCCGGTTCGTTCCACGGCGTGACACGCGGATGGCGGATGGCCTCGTCCGGCAATCGATCCAGCTCGGATTCGACGGGCACCAGCCGCTCGTCCTTGCCTTGCCGGTCGCTGCGCCAAAAGCCGAATTCCTCTTCGTTTTCGTCTGGCAATAGCACGAATTCGCTGTCTGCTTCGTTATCTTCGCGAAAGGGCTGCTGCTGTATCGGCACGGCGCCGAGCGTCATCGCCGGCGTGCGATAAAACAGATAGGCCCCCAGTTCGGTCTGCTGGGGTTCACCCCGTCGCTTGCGCCGCCGTTGGCCGGGAGCAGATGCAGCGCCCTCGACCATCAGCGACGCTAGGCGAGCATGTTCGAGATCAACGAGTTTCTGAGTGGGTTCCAAAGCTTCGGCCGGCAGCAGACGGGGGCGTGAGTCAATAGAATCAAACTCCTCCTGACGCAGTAGCGTTTCCAGCCGGTGTTGACTCAGCGGCCAGAGTTTTTCGGTTTCAAAGCCCGGACGACTGAAGGCTGCTTGCTGCCGTTTGAGGGACTTCACGTTGGCATTGAGCAGCGCGATGTTCGGCGTCTTGACCGGCGTTGGGCGATGCCGAAGCACCCGACCGGCGAGCTGGATGATCGAGCGCATCGAAGATGGCTCGACGATGGCCCAATCGTAATCGTGATCGCGACCAACTTCCGTGACGGGTGAACCTAGCACCAGGAATAGCTGATTCACTGCCTCGCTACTGTCCAGTCGGGAGCGAATATCGGGCAGATCGAAGACGGCGTTTTCATCGCGCCGGTCCAGTGCTCTGTCGAGCCGGGCTTCCAATCGCGAGCGCAGCACCAGAGGATACTGCGAGTGATAAACGCACAGATGGATCTGGTAGCCACTGGTAATGTCGGCGCGATATAGCGCCTGGGCCACGGCGACCAAGGGTTCGATGTTGGCCATTCTCACGAGGCCGAAGCTGACCCTTTTTTGGCTATGCGGATCAACACTGTGATGCTGCGCATGAAGTGTCAGCGCTTCACTGAGTAGGGTGTCAGCCACCACTTGATGAACGGCATCCGGATGAGCCGACGGGGCGATAAGAGGCACGATTCGGCCGCGCCTCACCGCTGGCTGCTTGCTCAGCTTGTCGGCTCGACGGCGGGCAAAGGCATGATGCGCGGCGTCAAACGCGATGCCATCATCACCGTCGCTGTGCGTACAGCCATGCTCATCGAACCAGGCACACACTGGATGGACCGGCGCCCCCGGGGTGCCACGATGGCGCTGATACTCGGCCCTCCCGCTGAGATACGCTTCAAACAGGCCGCGCACCAGCGCCGGTGGCAAGGTGGCAGATGAAAGCAGCACTCTTGAACCAAGCATGCCTGCCCAATAGACGAGCCGAGTCAGCGCCGGAAGGTCAGCGGTATCGAAATCGTCGGGCTCATCAAGCACCAGGTCACCGCTCATCAAGCGCAGCATCGGGGCGATCTGATGGCCGCCTCGCAGGCTTTCGGTAGCGGGCATCAGGTGATCGACGGTGCACACCAGGATCGGCGCATTGATCAGCCCTTGGGTGTGAGGGTCGGCAACGGCCTTAGCTAGCAAGGGGTGATCACCGAGATTGCCTTCGAAATGCACGTGGGCTTGTTCATCCAGCAGGCTGGCACGAGATTCAGAGCCGCCAAAATCGCGCTGCTGATGCTCGAGCTGTTGTTGATTGAACAGCGCCCTGCTGGCTGAGCCGCCGACGCGAATGGCGAGATCGTCGCTCCCCAGCCCCAAGCGCTCGCGATAGGCCTGACCGGTTTGCAGCGTCAAGGTGCGAAGCCCCAGCGCGATGGTGAAGCGCGCCCCCGACTCTGGGTCGCTCAACGCATAGAAGATCCGGCCGTTGGCGATGGTCTTGCCACAGCCGGTCGAAGCCATATTGATGCCGAAAAAACCCTGGCGATGGCTCTTATCACGAAGCCCGGTTGCCAGGTCGAACGCTTTGTCCTGCCAGCGAAAGCGCGCATCACGGCTGCGCGCCTTGAAGCCCTTGTGTCGAGCAATCCTGGGTAGCGCTGTCTCCATTCCCGGCAGGTGGTGTGTAATTTCACCGACGCTTCGGGTCACGCCGAGCAAGTGTTCGGTCAACGGTTGGCTGAGGCGCCGCTTACCTTGGTGATTGGACGTATTGGCGTAGAAATCGAGCGACCATTGGCCATTCAAGCGCCCCTGGTCCTTGAGGCTGGAGTAGTAATGATCGCCCAGCATCAGCGAAAGTCGGGCCAGATGCATGACGTAGGGCGACTCGAGCGGTGACGCGTCGCTGCGTATCTGCTGAAGCTGGCGTGCCAGGCGCCGGCTGCGTTCACGCCAGGCCGCTTCGGTGACCGGCAGGCCATGCGGAAATGTCCAGTAAGGGGCCACGCGTTCAAAGGCCGCTGGTTCCACCCGCTCGTTCCAGGCGGCAGTAATCGCCTGGGGAAGCGTGGGCAGGTTTCCCGCGTTCAGATGGGCTCTGGCGCCCACCCATTTCTGGGCGCCAATTTCATCGGTGGCGGGCAGAGCCGGCAGCCGGTGGTGACTGACGACCAGCCAACCAATCGCCGCCGCCAGCGGTGGCAATTGGCTAAACGGTGCACTGTCGCTGGCAGATTCATCTACGCCATCGCGAATCAGACGGTTCAGCCAGCAAGCATCGTCTTCCGCGGTTGGCTTTTCTAGGCGTGCAAGCCAGCTGGGGTCGTCATCTTCGCCGACGAACGCCTGTAGCAGCCGTAGTGACACCCACTCATGGCGGTAACGGTTACGCTCTTCTAAACGGCCATTGAGTCGATCCTGAAACGCTTGGCTGGCTTTTCCGAGGTCGTGCAATAGCGCGGCCATGGAGGCCAGCAGATGAATCAGCTGGCCGCTGTGCCAGTCGTTCTCGTCTTCCGTACGCAGGATATTACGCCGCGAGGTATTGGTCGGCGCACCGCCGCGAGCGTTGAACTGGGAGGCATCGCCCACGATCCACAAAAGCTCGCTGTGATCGTGACCACGGATCCAGTGGCAGGCGACGGCGGTATTCTTGCGGGCGGATTGGCGCAGCAGTTTGCGGAGCGTGTCGAGCCCAGCCTTAGTAATCGGGGTTTGCCAGGTGCGCTCTCCGCGCCGCTCGGCAAACTGGTCGAGAACGCGGCGTGTCTGCTTCAACGCGTTCTTGCGACACTGCGAGACCAGAAGCACATTCATACCAGCGCCTCATTCCCAAGGCGCTCGGCCGTCGATTTCAGCGTGTCGATCATGAAATCGAGCGCTTCGACCTGCGTGAGCCGGTCGATACAGGCCTGGCGAAACTCCTGCTCCTCGTCCCCGCGGCTTGCGGAAATGAACGCCTGCGGCAAGATCACGGCATCCTTGATCAGGTCGGCAACATCGAATACGAGCCCACCGCGTCGCGTTTTGCCGTGCAGTACTGCCAGTCCATGAGGAATACCCAGCACCCAGGTCGCGGTGGCGGCCAGCCCGTAGGCCAGGTAATTACCGTGGTCGAGAAAACGGTTGGCCGGGTCCGCCCCTTGCCCACGTTTGACGCGGGTAAACTCGCCGTAGTCGGCAGCATGGCTGGCCAGCCGGAATAGCTGCTTGGTGAGTCGGGCTTCTTCGGTCAACAAGGCGGTGGTGTCGGCAGCAAGATCGATCGCTTCTCGACTGCGGGTCATCAGCATGCCCAGCTCGGCCTTGCTCGGGGTGAAGCCGCTATCGCGCTGGAAGCGCGGTTCAAGCCAAAGGCGTTCGACCTGAGCGAGTCTGGCTCGTTGGAAACATCGCGCCGCTTCCAATCGCTTATCGTCATCAAACCAGAATCGCACCCAGTGCTGCAGGTATTCGGTGGGTCGGTACTCACTCTGCGGCGTCAGCCAGGCGACATCCACATCGACTTCGTTGGCCGCAAACAGCGGTGTCCCGCCGCCGCCGCAAAACCCCACCAACACGCCGGCCTTGGCCAGCTCACGCATGGCCGCCTGAGTGATAGACGTCCCTGTTCCCAGTAACAGTGACGTGGTATTGGCAATCGGAATATTCCAGTAACGCGAGCGCTTCCCTTCATCGGTGACGTACTCGACGCGACCGCCATTAACCAGCACACGACAATGCTGAAGGTAATAGAGGTTAGCCCGCTTGGAATGCAGGATCGTCTTCATGTCGCTAGGGGAGAAGTCATCCATGACTAGTACCTGCCTGCTTATGCCAATCGGAAGGGGTAAACCATCTAAGCATTCTGCCGCTCTGGTGTGCTACTCCCCCTTGGTCAACGTCGACCGCTCTGCTCGAATGTAGTGATGACTGGCGGCTTCCTTCTTTCTCGCCCTCTAGCCTCAATAGCAATTGTTATGTTATAACCTTCGCTCTCGTTTCAAGCCACCGTTTCAAGCCCAATCCTAAGAGATCGCACCATGGCACATCGCCACCACCACCGGCCGGAAGGCCCCTGTCATTTCTCACTGATGTCGCTGTCCTGGGCGCGGCGCCTGCTGCTGGCTGCGGCGCCGCTGGCGGTGCTGTGGCTCGCGGTGTCCTGGGCCGCAGGGTGGTGGTCCTGATGGCGCGCCTGGCACTGCACGATGTCAGCCTCGCCCAGGGCGGCCGTACCGTGCTCGAACACGTCGAGGGACAGTTTCCGGATGGCGCCATCACGGCGCTGATCGGCCCCAATGGCGCAGGCAAGAGCACGCTGATCCAGGGCATCATGAGCCTGCTCAAACCCTCCCAGGGTCGCATTGAGTGCGCCGTGCCCAGGGAGCGCCGAGCCTGGCTGCCCCAGCAGCTGGCGCTGGACCTGTCCTTTCCGATGAGCGTGGAAGAGCTGGTAATGACCGGCACCTGGCCAAGCCATGGGGCGCTCAAGGGCTACTGCGGCCCCCACTATCGCAAGGCGCGGGAGGTGATGGCGCGGCTGGGTATCTCGCATCTGTCGCACCGTCCGCTGGGCGAGCTCTCCGGCGGTCAACGCCAGCGCGCCCTGTTCGGCCGCACGCTTATGCAGGAAGCCGAACTGCTGCTGCTCGACGAGCCCTTCGCCAATGTCGATATCGAAACCGTCGAGGTGCTGACTGGGGTGCTGCGGGACATGGCGCGTCAGGGCACCACCATCCTGGTGGTGCTCCACGATCTGGACCAGCTGACCCGGCTCGCCGACGAGGTGCTGCTGCTGGCCGACGGCCACGCCCAATGGAGCACGCCCCAGGCCGTTATCGACCACCGACAGGGCGGCCTGCAATCGCTGCCGCCATTGAAGCCGACTCACCCTACGGACGCGCCCCATGCTCGAACTGCTGAATAGCCTCTTCCTCGCGCCCTTCGACTACGGCTTCATGCAACGGGCGCTGGTCGCGGGGCTGGCACTGTCGCTGGCCGCCCCGGCGCTGGGGGTCTTTTTGATGCTGCGCGGCATGAGCCTGATCGGCGATGCCATGGCGCACGCCATCCTGCCCGGGGTGGCGCTGGGTTTTCTGATGGCGGGCTTCTCGCTGCCGGCGATGAGCCTGGGTGGCATTCTCTCGGGGCTGCTCGTCGCCGGACTCGCCGGCAGCGTTTCGCACATGAGCGGCCACCGGGAAGACTCGGCAATGGCCAGCTTCTTCCTGATTTCGCTGGCCGGCGGGGTGATGCTGGTGTCGCTGGGCGGCAGCAGCGTAGACCTGACCCATGTGCTGTTCGGTTCGATCCTCGCCGTGGATTCCACCGCCCTGGTACTGATCGCGGCCATCAGCACGCTGATCGTGGTGGTGCTTGCAGTGGTGTTCCGTGCGCTGGTGGTCGAATGCCTGGACCCGCTGTTTCTGCGCGGTCAGGGCATGGCCGGCGGCCTGGTGCATGGCGTCTTTTTGGGGCTGGTGGTGCTCAACCTGACGGCCGGCTTTCAGACGCTGGGCACCCTGATGGCGGTGGGCCTGATGATGCTGCCGGCCACTACTGCCCGTTTCTGGTCAAAGCGCCTCGAGGGGCTGATCGGCCTGGGCATTCTGCTGGCCATGTTCGCCACCAGCGGCGGGTTGCTGCTCTCCTATCACCTGGAACTGCCCTCGGGGCCGAGCATCATCCTGCTCGCCGGGGCCTGCTATGTGCTCTCGGCACTGCTGGGGCGCTACAACAGCCTGCTGGCGAGGCTTCGCCGCCGTGATGCACCGCTGGAGCCTCGCGAAGCCCAGTAGTGCCTGGCTCAAACCGACTGCTGCAGATGCCATCGTGCCGCGCACGGCCGGCGGACCCTGCGGCCGCCTATGCCATCCAACCGTCCCTCTAACCAAGAGACTCATGATATGCGCCACACTCTCCCCTTCGGGCTTAGCCTGGTTGCCGCCAGCCTTGCCGTAACGCTTGCCAGCTCGCCGCTGTACGCCGCTGAGCCTATCGACGACGAACCTATCAATGTAGTGGCGAGCTTCAGCGTGCTCGCCGATATGGTCGAGCAGGTCGGCGGCGAGCACGTCGCGGTCACTGCGCTGGTCGGCCCCGACAGCGACCCGCATATGTTCTCGCCGAGCCCCACCGAGGCTCGCGCGGTCGCCAAGGCCGATCTGGTGGTCTTCAACGGCCTGAACTACGAGGGCTGGATGGAGCGGCTGATCACCGCCAGCGATTATGACGGCGCCCTGGTGACCGCCACGGACGGCATCAGTCCATTGACCTTCCAGGGACACGACCACGGCGATCATGAGGCTCACGCCCACGGCCAAGAGCACGATCACAGCGGCCATGACCATGCACAGGGCAGCCCGGACCCCCACGCCTGGCAGGATTTACGCAATGCGACCACCTATGTCGCCAACATCCGCGATGGTCTGATCGCCGCCGACCCGGCGCATGCCGACGCCTACCGCACCAACGCCAGCCGCTACAGCGAGGCCATCACTGCACTGGACGAGGAGCTTCACGCCCTGCTCGCTGAGGTGCCCGCCAGCAGCAGCGTGATCACCGGTCATGAGGCCTTCGACTACTTCGCCAACGCCTATGGCATCAGCTTCCTGTCGCCGACCGGGCTTTCCACTTCGGCCGAGCCCTCGGCGGCCGACCTGGCCCGACTGATCGACGTCATCCGTGACGAAGGCATCAGCGCGCTGTTCAACGAGAGCATGACCAGCACCGCGACCCTCGAACAGCTCGCCGAGGAAACCGGCCTGCCGATCGCCGGCACCCTGTATTCCGGCTCGCTATCGGCCGAAGGCGAGGCCTCGACCTATCTGGGCATGATGCGCCATAACGCCCGCGTGCTGCATGATGCCCTGGGCGTAGCCGGCCATCAGGCCGACCATGCGTCTGAACATGAACATGAGCATGAACACTGAGCATTAACACGCGACAAGAGCTACTTCCTTTGGCGCTCCCTGCGGGGGGCGCCTTTTTTATGGGATGCTGTCAGCAAGGCTCACCGCTCGCCAGGAGGCGTCATGCTCGAGATGCGCGATATCCGCAAGGCCTACGCCACCCCGCAGGGGCCACTGGCGGTGCTCGACGGCGTCGACCTCACGCTTGCCGCTGGGGCAAGCCTGGCGCTGATGGGCGAGTCCGGCAGCGGTAAGTCGACCCTGCTGCACCTGGCCGCCGGCCTCGATACCCCCGATAGCGGCGAGATCACCCTCGACGGCCAACGTCTCTCGACGGCAAGCGAACCCGCACGCGCCGCCCTGCGCCGCAACCGGCTGGGGCTGGTTTTCCAGCAGTTCCATCTGGTGCCGAGTCTGTCGGTCGCCGATAACCTCACCCTGCAGGCTCGCCTGGCAGGGCGCGAGACGCCGGTCTGGAGCCAGGAGTTGCTGACGCGGCTGGGGCTTGCCGAGATGGCCGACCGCTACCCCGAACAGCTCTCCGGTGGCCAGCAGCAGCGCCTCGCCATCGGCCGCGCTCTGGCCGGGCGCCCGGCGTTGCTGCTCGCCGATGAGCCCACCGGCAACCTGGATGAGACCAGCGCCGAGACAGTGCTGACGTTGCTGCTGGAACTGGTCCGCGACAGCGGCTGTGCGCTGTTGATGGTGACCCACAGTGCGCGGGTAGCGAGCCGCCTGGAGCGGCGCCTGGTGCTTTCCCATGGCCGGCTGCTGGTCGAGGAGGCCCACTGATGGCCAGGCGCGGCTCCCCTCACCTGGCTCCTCATCTAGTCATGGCCCGCACCGCGCTGGTCACGCTGCTTTCTCACTATCGCCGTCATCCGGGGCAGCTGGCCATGCTGCTGGTCGGGCTGTGGGTGGCCAGTGCCCTGTGGAGCGGCGTGCAGGCGATCAACGCCTCGGCCCGCGACAGCTACGCCCGCGCCGAAGCGCTGCTTTCACCCAGCCTTGAGCGCCTCGAACGCCATGACGGCGAGCCCCTGACCTACGCCGACTTCACCACGCTGCGCCGCGCCGGCCTGCCGGTATCGCCGCTGATCGAAGGCGCCGTTGAGCTTCAAGGCGGCGTGCGCCTGAGCGTGCTGGGCATCGAGCCGCTCAGCCTGCCGGTGGGCGGCGTCGGTGGGAACGGCGCTGGTGGAAATAGTCATGAAAGCAGTGGCGGCAACCCTACCAGCCTGCTGCAGCCTCCCGGCCAGGCTCGGCTCGCCCCCGAGACGCTGGCCACCCTCAATATCTCTCCAGGGAAACGGCTTATCACCGCAGGCGGCGAGCGTCTGCCGCCGCTTGCCACCGACGCCCAGCTGCCGCCGGGCACTCTGGTGATGGATATCGCCCGCGCCGCCGACCTGCTCGAGCGCGGCACTCGCATCGATACCCTGCTGTTGGCCCCGGGCACCAAGGCAGCACTGCCCGAGGCTTACCGACGAACGCCTGCTGCCCAGGGGCTGTCGCCCGGCCAGCTGACCGAGAGCTTCCACCTCAACCTGACCGCCATGGGCCTGCTGGCGCTGGTGGTAGGACTGCTGATCGTGCATGCCGCCCTGGGCCTCGCTCTGGAGCAGCGCCTGGGGCTGTTGCGTACCATGCGCGCCCTGGGTGTGCCGGGGCGTACCCTGGTCGCCCTGCTGGCCATCGAGCTCACCTTGCTGGGGCTGGCCGGCACCCTGCCCGGTATTCTCGCCGGGCTGTGGCTGGCAAGCGTGCTGCTGCCGGACGTAGCGGCAAGCCTCCAGGCGCTCTTCTCGGCGTCGGTCGGGGCTAGCCTGTCACTGCCCTGGCATTTCTGGGCCGGTAGCCTTGCCATCACCCTGGGCGGCCTGGCGACCGCGGGCCTCGGGATGCTGTGGCGCACCGCACGGCTGGACATCCTCGCCCTCGGTCACGCCCAGCCTTCCCGCGCGGACAGTCGCCGCCAGCACAAGCGCCAGGCGGGGTTCGCCACCTTAGCCTGGCTGGCAGCGCTCGCGCTGTGGGCCTGGCCGACGCCCTCCGGCACGCCAAGCCTAATCGCCGGTTTCGCCATGGTCGCGCTGGCGCTCGCCGGCAGCGCGCTGAGCCTGCCGGTGCTGCTGGGTGCGGCCCTGGAAGGCCTCAAACAATCGCTGCGTGGTAACTCGCCTCGCAGCGCCCTGATTCGCTGGGCGCTGGCCGACCTTCAACTGCAGCTGCCCCGGCTGCAGCTCGCGATGATGGCGCTGCTGCTGGCGCTTGCCACCAATCTCGGCGTCGCCGGCATGGTCGGCGGCTTTCGCCTGACCTTTCTCGACTGGCTCGACCAGCGCCTGGTCGCCGATCTTTACCTGCGCCCGCCGCCGGCGGCCTATGACACCTGGCGCGACTGGCTCGAGGCCCGCCCCGATATCGCCACCCTGCTCGAGCGCCGCGAGGCCGAGACACGCCTGATCCGCGCAGAGGGCGAGCGCCCGGTGGCCCTGCAGGGCATCACGCCAGACCCGGCGCTGACCGCAAGCTGGCCGCTGCTGGCCACCCTGAACGACCGCGCGGCGGCCTGGCAGGCGCTTGGCGAGGGCGAGGCGCTGATCAACGAGCAGTTGGCGATCGCCACCGGCCTGGCCCCGGGCGACATGCTGACCTTGGCAAGCCCCAGCGGGCCCTTCACCGCGCGGGTGGCAGGCATCTACCCGGACTACGGCAACCCCCGCGGCGAGGTGACCCTCTCGGTGGAATACCTGATCACACGCTTTGCGGCCAGGCCTGGCTCAATGGGGCTGGTGCTCACCCCGGGGCTGGCGACGGCCGATGAAGCCGCCCTTCGCCAGGCGCTGACGCGCCCCCTGCCGGCGGCGGGCGAAGCGCCAGCACCGTCGCTGATCGACCAGCGCAGCCTGCATCGTCAGGCCCGCCAGGTCTTCGAGCGCACCTTCGCCGTGACCCGGGCGCTGACCGGCCTGACGCTTGGCGTCGCCGCACTGGCGCTGTTCACCGGCCTGCTCGCCCAGGCCCGCGAGCGCCGCGCCCGGCTGGCGCCGCTGTGGGCGCTGGGCCTTGGCCGCACCACCCTGCTCGGTGTGACACTCGCCCAGCTCGGTGGCCTAGCGCTGGCCACGGCGCTGCTGGCGCTGCCGCTGGGGATCGCGCTGAACTGGGCCTTAGTCGCCGAGATCAATGTCGCCGCCTTCGGCTGGCGGCTGCCGCTGCACGTCTTCCCCGCGGCCTGGGCGCAAGCGTTGGGGCTCGCCGTGCTGGTGGCCCTGCTGGCCGCCGCGCTGCCCGCCTGGCGGCTATGGCGCGCGCCGCCCCGCCAGTTGCTCGAGGAGTTCTCCGCCTCATGAACCGTCGCTCGCCGCTACGCCGCCTTTTCACTCACCCTGTGCGCTGGAAGCGCCTGGTACTGGCGGGGCTGGTGCTGGCTCTGGTGCTGGGGCTTGCTGTTAGCCTCGCGCTGCTGGCTTGGCCGACACGCCATTCGCCTCCTCCCACAGCACAGGCGTCCACAATCCAGGCGTCGAACGGCGGCTTCGCGGGCCTTGGCCGCGCGGCCGATGGCTTCACGCAAGCGAGGCCCGGCCAGGCGCTGCGCTTTCCCAAGGACCACGGCGCCCATCCCGGCTTTCGTACCGAATGGTGGTACCTCACCGCCAACCTTCACGATGACAACGGCCGGCCGCTTGGCGTGCAATGGACGCTGTTTCGCCAGGCGCTGGCGCCGCCTGCTGCTCATCATGGCGCGAGCAATGAAGCCGGCTCTACGACTACGTTCCCGGACGTGAACGCCAGCGCAACCAATCCATGGACCTCGAACCAGCTATGGATGGCCCACGCCGCCGTCTCCCGGGGCGATCAACATGTAGTCGCCGAACGCCTGTCACGCGGCAGCACGGGCGGCCTTGCCGGCCCGGCGGGCGTGCGCGCAGAGCCCTTCGCCGCCTGGGTCGACGACTGGCAGATGACCGGCACCGCACCCAGCACTACCTCAAGGACTATCCCAAGCACTATCCCAAGCACTATCCCCAGCACTATCCCCAGCACTGTCGATGCTCTGAGCCAGCTGAGCGTTACTGCCACGTTGGATGACACCAGCGGCTATCGGCTGACGCTGACCGCCGAGGGCCCTCTCGTCGCCCACGGCGAGGCCGGTTTCAGCCAGAAGGCCGCCGACGGTCAGGGGTCCTACTATTACAGCCAGCCCTTCTACCGGGTCGAGGGCGACGTGACGCTTAACGGCGCCACCCATCGCGTCAGCGGCCAGGCCTGGCTCGACCGGGAATGGAGCAGCCAGCTGCTCGGCGAGGCCCAGCAGGGCTGGGACTGGCTGTCGCTGCATCTCGCCGATGGCACCAAGCTGATGGCCTTTCGCCTGCGGGGTGGCGTGGCAGATGAAGGAGAAGCGCAAGGCGATACCGGTGACTACCTGTCCGGCAGCCTGATCAGTGCCGATGGCACCCTCAGACCACTCGGGCCCACCGAGCTCTCACTGACCCCACTCGCCGAGAGCTCGGTGGCCGGTCGGCGGCTACCCACCCGCTGGCGACTCGAAGTGCCAGGTCATGGGCTCGACCTGACGGTCGCCGCACGCGACCCCAACCGCTGGATGACGACTCAAGTGCCCTACTGGGAAGGCGCGGTGACGGTCGAAGGCCCCAACGGCCGGCCGCGCGGGGAAGGCTATCTGGAAATGACCGGCTACTGAGCTCACCGTCTCAACCATCAACAGATCAACCAACCACATAACTTGTACAGCGCCCGGAGCCGGTGTTAAGGGCAGGAGCTAAGGGGCCGAAACTAGAGACCAGTGCAGAGGACCAGCTCGCTGCGCGGCTCGCGTGCAACGCTCTATCGCTCATCAGCGGGCTTTGATTTAGCTTTCAGCGACTCACAAAGCACTGGACAGTCGGCCAATTAGTTCTACATTAATTGTACAACTTCTCTACTGGAGCCCACCGCCATGGCCGCCGACGACACTTCCATCCAAGACTATCCCGTGCCCGAGGCGCAGTTCACTCTCGCCAGCCTCTCCCACGCCCTTCATCAGGGCATGTCGCCGATTGTCGAGGTCAAATCCATGGATGGCATCTATTCGGTGCGCTTCCATCATGCCAACGGCATATCGAGCCTGGTCGACGGGTCAGGGAGTGTCTGTACCTTCAAGGGCACCGGCGAAATCCGCGACCTGATGGGGTCGTTGGGCCTGACTCACGGCGTGCTGACCTGGGCCGACCAGTGCGGTGACGAGATGATCGGCGTGCCCAGCAAACCGATCACCGCCGAGGAAATGCTCACCTACGGCACCCGCATCGCCTTTCGTTAAGCCCGGTGACATGCACTCCATGACAAACGAGGTCCGATGATCGGGGCCCGACGAACGGATCTTGCGAAGTGAGTCTTTACGAACCAGTGCTGACAAATCAGTCCTGACAGATAGGCCCTGACGAACCAGTCCTGACAGATAGGTCCTGGCGCACAAAAAAAGACCGCCCGAAGGCGGTCTTTTATCGTTTCTAACGTTGTCGTTGCTAGCTTGCCCTGACGTCAGGGCAGCAGCGAAGCGATCAGGACTCGAAGTCGAAGGCTTCCTGCAGGGCAGGCCAGGCCGGCTTGCCGTCGATGGTGGTCACGCCATCTACAAAGGCTTCGATACGATCCGGATGCTGGTTGATCCACTCGATCGCGACGTCGTCCGAGTCACGCTCTTCAAAGCTGAACTCGTAGATCATCGCGCTTTGATCGTCGGCGCTGAAGGTCAGCTGATCGAGCAGGCGGGTCGCATTGGGATGCGACTCGGAATAGGGCTTGTTGAGCAGCGTACGGACATCACTGCCGCCACCGTCCGGGCCCCACATGTCCTCGGTGTCTTCGAGATAGACCACATCGTATTCGATGTTCATCCAGTGCGGCGTCCAGCCGGCGAAGACGATCCACTCATCATTGTTGATGGCGTTCTTGACGGCACTGAGCATGCCCGGCGTGGACGTTTCCACCGGCTTCCAGTCACCCAGGCCATAGGTGTCGTTGTCGATGGCGCCGTTGAGCGTGTCGCTCATGCCGGAGCCGACTTCGATGGAGTAGATTTCACGACCGAACTTATCGGCGAATTCCGGCTTGTCCAGGTCACCGACCTGCTTCACGCCGGCCTCGGCCACGTAACGCGGCACGGCGAAGCCGATCAGGGCGCCATCGACGTTGTTGCCCAGGTCGACCAGGGTGCCCTTTTTCATTGACGCTTCGAACATCGGCTGCTGAGCGGGCAGCCAGGCCGCCATGAAGGCGTCGACTTCATTCAGGTTCAGCGCCTCGTAAGCGATAGTCGCGCCAATTTCCTGCTGGCGGGGCTCATAGCCAAGTGCCGTCAGCAGCTCGGCGGCGAGCTGGGTCTTGACCGTGACGCCCGGCCAGGACGGCGTGGCGAAGCGGATCTCGGCGCTTTCATCAGCGGAGGCGAGAGCCGGCAGCAGAGCCAGGGGGGCGGCGATGAGGCCGCTGGCGAGGATGCGAGTCATGGGACGGTAGGGATTGTTCAAGGGATGAATCCTTGGCAGATCATGCCATGAATGGGTTCGGCGCAACGCTACTCCTATCTAGCGTTGGTCGCAAAAAACGCCCCGCATGGGGCGGAGCGTTTCTGACGCCTTTTGGCAAGGTTATGCCTAGGTCGCCGGCTCAATCACCGACTCAGTCGCCAATTCCGTCCTCAAGTCAGTCCCCAATGCTGGCCAGGCGCGCGGCTTCGACGATCTCGATCCAGTAGCCGTCGACGTCCTTGACGAAGACCACGTCCTTCATCTTGCCCTGATCGGCGCGCTTGATGAACTCGACCTCATTGGCGTCGAACCATTCAACGGCAGCGTCCAGGTCCGGCACAGAAAAGCAGATGTGGCCAAAGCCCTGAGGTTCGGCGTTGCCGTCGTGGTAGGCGAAGTCCTCCTGGTTCTCGGTGCCCCAGTTGTGGGTCAGCTCGAGCAGGCCCTTCTGGCTGAAGGTCCAGACGGTGCGCTCCCGCTGGTCTTCAGGCACCTGGTCGCCGTCCTCGAGCCGCGCCAGGAAGTACAGCGAGAAGCCGAGTTCCTCGAAGTCCAGCTTGCGCAGCACGCGCATGCCGAACACGCGGGTATAGAAGGCCAGCGACTTGGCAGGGTCCTTGACCCGCACCATGGTGTGGTTGAGGCGAAAGCCCTGGGACTCGGCGGTTGGCGCCTGAACGCCGGGGTGCTGCTCTCCGGTAAAGCTCATGGGATCTCCCTTCTGGTCATTGCAGTTGATTAGGGTATGGGGGCGGCCCGGGACAACTTCCACCCCCGTGTAATGCGCAGGCTGGCCTAGATGGCACCCTCCTTCATCAGCTGGCCGATATGCTCGGCTTGGCGAATCGCCAGCGAGACGATGGTCAGCGTCGGGTTCTCTGCCGCCGACGTCGTAAACTGGCTACCATCGGAGATGAAAAGGTTAGGAATATCATGGCTCTGTCCGAAGCCGTTACAGACCCCATCCTGGGCGCGCTGGCTCATGCGGCACGACCCCAGGTTGTGCGTCGAGGGGTAGGGCGGTGTGCGATAGATGTTCTTGGCCCCTACCGATTCGTAGATCGCCGAGCCTTGACGATAGGCATGCTCGCGCATCGCAATGTCATTGGGATGGTCATCGTAGTGGACGTTGGCCACCGGCATGCCGAAGGCATCCTTGACGTCGGCATTCAGCGTGATGCGATTGCTTTCCCTGGGCATGTCCTCGCCGACCAGCCACATGCCAGCCATATGGTCGTACTGGTCGAGCGCGCCCGTGAAGTCACTTCCCCAGGCGCCGGGATCGAGGAAAGCGGCCATGAACGGCAGACCCAACGATAAGGTTTCCATCTCATAGCCGCCGACAAAACCGCGCGAGGCATCATGATGCGCTTCGTCGGAAATGATCCCGGCCATGGTGGTGCCACGATACATGTGGACCGGGTCGTCGAAGGTGGCATACACCGAACCGGTGGTGTGACGCATGTAATTGCGACCGACCTGGCCTGAACTGTTGGCAAGACCATCTGGAAACAGCGATGACGCCGAATTGAGAAGCAGCCGCGGTGTTTCCAGTGAATTCCCGGCAACGGCCACCAGCCGCGCCTTTTGACGCTGCTGATCCCCATTGGCATCGAAATAGACCACGCCTGTCACCCTGCCCTGGGCATCATGCTCGATATTGGCCACATGCGACTGGGGCCGCAGCTCCATGTGGCCTGTGGCGATCGCCGCCGGCAGCTCGGTGTAAAGCGTCGACCACTTGGCGCCGGTGCGGCAGCCCTGGAAGCAGAAGCCGCGCTGCTGACAGGACGCCCGGCCATCCCGGATCTGGCTGTTGATCGCCATGTGTCCGGTGTCGCATTCATAGCCCAGGTTCTTGGCACCGGCGTACATCACATGGAAGTTGTTGTTGCCCGGCAGGCCGGGAATGTCATTGGTCCGGGTAACGCCCATGCGGTCCTCGGCTCGCGCGTAATAGGGCGCCAGCTCATCATAGGTCACCGGCCAATCGAGCAGGTTGGCACCCTCGACCTTGCCGTATTCGCTCAGGGCTCTAAATTCATGGGGCTGAATGCGCAGGCTGGCGCCGGCCCAATGCACCGTGGTGCCTCCCACCGACTTGACGATCCAGGCCGGCAGATTGGGGAAATCCTTGGCCAGCCGAAAGCTGCCGGACGTGGTTCGTGGATCCAGCCACGCCAGCTGGCTGAAAGACGCCCATTCGTCGGCCAGAAAGTCGTCGCGGGTATGAATCGCGCCGGCCTCGAGCACGACGACATCAATGCCCTGCTGGGCAAGCTCGTTAGCGAGTGTGCCCCCTCCGGCGCCGGAACCGATGATCACTGCCACCTGATCGTCGTCATGCTGGAAGCGTGCCTGGTTGTCAGTCATGGCCATGATGGCTCTCCTCTACTTGTATCGTTTTTTATCTTTTTTAGGGCTCAGGACGGCACTTCGCCGGGCATATAGCCGTTGGCAGGCTGTGGCGGCTCAGGCAGCCAGGTCAGGTCACTGAACCCGTTGTAGAGGTAGCCCTTGTCGCCCTCCTCGCCCTGGTAGCCGAAATGGGTGAAGGCCAAGGGATTGTTGTATAGCGAGACGATGGCAGTGGAACGAACCTTCTCGAAGAAGGGCGTGCCCTCCAGCGAGGCGACCCGCAGGTACTGATCATCTGGCGCGAGCGCCAGCCAATCGCCGCTGGCATCATCATCGAGGGCCTTGATTCCACCCTGGAGCAGCGTTCGGTTCGCCTCAGCCTCGGCGGCACGGTCCAGGTCCTTGACCACGAAGGCATAGACGGCATCCTCGAGGCCTGGATGCGGGAACAGGTGTTTAGTGACCTGAAGCAGCACCTCGCCGTCGTGGGAACCCAGCACATCGAGCGGCATGGCCCAGCTACGACTGGGTGCCAGCAGGGCGATAGGTCCACTGGCGAAGGCCAAAGTACCCACCAGGGCACCGCCGGTCGTTTGCAGAAAGGTGCGGCGTGATAGCGATGTGGACGGCATGGCGGTTCTCCCCATGGAATCAAACGATGAGGACACAGCATCACGCGGCGACCTCCCAGGCTTTGATGTCTCACCATGCCAGCGGCACGGAGGCATCTTGTTCTGAGGCTATGCCTGAAATAGAGGGCTGGGGTAACAGCGGATTACTACTTAGCCGAAGGTAGAAGTTAAGCGCTTCGACATGGCTCTCTGCTCAGAGCGAAGCTAATGTAGAAATAATTACCATCCTCTGCGGCGGGTATCTCCATGTGTCATGTTTATGCGTCAACGCACCCCAAGCGCTATGAAAGCACCACCCGCTCGGTCCGCCTGCAGGGCAGCGTGACCAGCGTCAGGCTGGAAAACGAGTTCTGGGATATCCTCGACTGCCTGGCAAGCGATCAGGGCATGACGGCCGGGCGCTTTATCAGCAAGCTCTATGGCGAAGTCATCGCAGAAAAGGGCAGCGTTCCCAATCTGGCCTCTATGCTGCGAGTGGCCTGTGCCGTCCATCTTCACCTCGGCAATGTGCCGACAGCGCTATCGCGCCAACCGGCCTAGACACGACGACATGGACAGGCACGACGACATGGACAGACACGACGACATGGACAGACACGACGACATGCACAGGCTTCTTCCTACATCTCGACGCGCCAGGCTGGTAGATCTGCTGACACCGTTTCTGTTGACACTGCTTCTGATGACGCTGCTTTCCGGCTGTGCCGGGCCCCGGCTCGCCACCAACGATCGTGATGCAGGGCTCTCCATCGAGCGGGTGCTGGTGCTCGACCAGGCCCGCGATGCCCTCGGCACGCCCTACCGCTGGGGCGGCGCCTCGACAAACGGGCTCGACTGCTCGGGGCTGGTGCTGGTCAGCTACCGCGCGGCAGGGCTTCACGTACCGCGCACCGCCGATGATCAGTACCGAGCTCTACCACCTATCGAGGCGGCACGCCCGGGAGATCTCTTGTTCTTCGGCCGCGGTAGCCGCGCCAGCCATGTGGGCATCTATGCAGGCAACGGCCAGATGATTCACGCCCCGGGACGCGGGCGACAGGTCACCACGACCTCGCTGGACCTGGACTACTGGCAGAAGCGTTTCCTCGGTGCCGCCGCGCCGGCCCCCTGAAAACGCTGGCAAGCGGCGCTGGCCGCGACGCCATCATGACTCGCGGGTTATTTTTCACCATATCCTTATGGGAAATCGGCTTATGGTAGGCCTTGTTTCCCGGCCTCCTCGTCCTGATATAGGAGGAGAGGCAAGATGTGATGATCACAGACTTCCAAGGAGGACAGCATGGCTCTGCAACTTGGCGATATCGCTCCAGACTTCACCCAAGACAGCACCGACGGCCCGATCAACTTTCATGAGTGGGCCGGCGACAGCTGGGTGATCCTTTTCTCGCACCCCAAGGATTTCACCCCGGTCTGCACCACCGAGCTTGGCGAGGTCTCGCGCCTCAAGCCCGAGTTCGACAAGCGCCACACCAAGGCGATCGGCCTGTCGGTGGACCCGCTTGACGATCACAAGGCCTGGGTCGGCGACATCCAGGAGACTCAGGGCCAGGCGCTGAACTTCCCGCTGCTGGCCGATGCCGATCGCAAGGTCAGCGACCTGTACGGCATGATTCATCCCAAGGCCAACGACACCCTGACGGTGCGCAGTGTCTTCATCATCGACCCCAACAAGAAGCTGCGCCTGACCCTCACCTACCCGGCCAGCACCGGGCGCAACTTTGACGAAATCCTTCGGGTGCTCGACAGCCTGCAGCTCACCGACGGCTACAAGGTGGCCACCCCGGTCAACTGGCGCGACGGCGATGACTGCATCATCGTGCCTGCCGTCAGCAATGAAGAAGCCAAGACCTTGTTCCCGAACGGCTGGGACGAGCAGAAGCCCTACCTGCGCGTTACCAAGCAGCCCAACAAGGGCTGAGGCAAGAACCCAGCGCCGGACATCTCAACGCGTGCGGCCCGACCGCTGCACGCCCAGCGTGAACGCTGACAACCGGCAGCAGACCGCCGCCCCCTGGGGCGGCGGTCTGCTTTTTATCGATAAGGTTATAAGCAAATCGTCCTAGCAGAACTTTCCGAGCCACTGATCCAGCCGATATGATCGGCGGCCCTTTTCGCCTTCCGGAGATTGCTCATGTTGCGCTTCACCCGCCGCCTGGGCGCCATGGCCCTGTTGTTGCTCGCCCTGCCCAGCCTGGCCCAAGCACAAGACGCTGATGACGTCACTACCCTTCAGGTCGGCTACATGCCGATCCTGCCCGTCGCGCAGCTGTTCGTCATGGAAGGCGAAGGCTGGACCGAGGAGGCGGGCCTCGATCTTGAGCTGACCCGTTTCTCCAGCGGCCCGGCCATGGTTCAGGCGCTGGCCTCCGGCGAGCTGGATGTCATGTACTTCGGCATAGGTCCGGCCATGGTGGCGCGCGCCAACGGCGTGCCCATCAAGGTGCTGGCCGCCAGCATCAAGGAACAGATCGGCCTGGTGGCCCGCGGCGACTTCGCCGGCGAGTTCGAGAACGCCACCGCCCAGGAGGCGATCGCCCACTTCACGAAGACCCAGGGCCGCAAGCCCAAGATCGCCACCTTCCCCAAGGGCTCGGTGCCGGACACCGTACTGCGCTACTACCTGACCCAGCAGCTCGGCCTGTCGCTGGATAGCGTGGACATCGTCGCCATGGGCGCCGACCGGGTGCAGCAGGCGCTGCTTGCCGGCGCCGTGGATGCCGCCTCGATCCTCGAGCCGATCCTGACCACCGTGCAGGAGCGCGACGACAGCGCTCGTGTCGTCGCTCGCGGCGGCGACATGCTGCCCAACCAGCCCGGCGCCGTGCTGGCCGCCCGCGAGAGCGTGCTCGCCGATGCCCCCGACGCGATGCAGCGGCTGATGACGCTGCACATCAGCGCCACCAACATGCTGATCGACGATCCCGAGCGGGCCGCGCCCCATGTCCGCGAGTTCGTCGGCAAGCGCCTGGTGCCGCTGGCCACCGTCGAGACCGCTCTGCGCTCGCCGTCGTCCAACTACCTGAGCGACCCGCACGCGATCATCGACGCGACCCGGGTGATGCGCGACTTCCAGCTCGACAACGGCACCCTGCGCCAGTCGGTGGACATCGATGCGCTGTTCGACACCGGCCTGTATGACGCGGCCAGCGCCGCACTGGCCAAGGGCAACGACGCCGAGACCAGCGCGCCGTGATTCGGCTGTCGCGCCCCCGCCGTCTGCTGATCAGCGCCCTGGGCCTGGCCGGCTTCATTGCCCTGTGGGAGGCGAGCCTGCGCGCCGGCCTGCTGCCGGGCAACCTGGTACCCTTGCCGTCGAGCATTCCCGGCGTGTTCTGGGCGGAGATCGCCGACGGCATCTGGTTCGAGGTGGTGCGCTCCAGCCTGTCGCACTACGCCGTTGGCGTGGCGATCGGCTCGCTGCTGGGCATCATGGTCGGCGTCGGCGCGGCTCTGGTGCCGACCTTCAATGCCCTGCACGCCTGGCTCGCCCGGCTGCTGCGGCCGATTCCGCCGCTGGCCTGGATTCCGTTCGCCATCATCTGGTTCGGCGTCAATCCCACCGCGGCGGCCTTCATCATCAGCATCGGCGTGTTCTGGATCAATTACTTCACCAGCTACAGCGCGGTGAGCTCGGTGGACCCGGGCTATGACGAGGTCGCCCTCGCCTTCGGCCAGCAGCGCTTCGTGGACCGCCTGGCCAAGGTCAGCCTGCCGGCCGCGGCGCCGGGCATCCTCGGCGGCCTGCGCGCCGGCCTTGGACAGGGCTGGATGACAGTGGTCGCCGCCGAGCTGTTCGGCATTCCCGGCATCGGTCAGCGCATGATGGAGGCCTCGGGCCTGCTGGCTACCGATATCGTAGTGGTCTACATGCTGACCATCGCCGGTCTCTATGCGCTGTTCGATGCGCTGTTCATGGTCGTCCAACGGAGGATGCTGCGGTGGCAACCCTGAGCGATACCCCTTCACTAGACGATGCGTCCTCTCTGAATGCGTCACCCACGGCGGTGCTGCGCGCCCGGGGTGTCAGCCTCGGCTTCGATGGCACGACCATCCTGTCGGGCGTCGACCTCGAGGTGCAGCCCCGGGAGTTCGTCGCGGTGGTCGGTGCCTCCGGGGTCGGCAAGTCGACCCTGCTGCGCGCCCTGGCCGGGCTGATTGCGCCCCGTCAGGGGCAGGTCGAGATCCCCGCCGGCAACAGCGCCGACACCCGGGCCTGGTCGATGGTCTTCCAGGCGCCGCGGCTGTTCCCCTGGCGCCGGGTGCGCGCCAACGTTGAGTTGGGCCTCGAGGGCCTGGCGCTATCGAAGGCCCAGCGACGCAAGCGCGCCCTGGAGCCCCTGGCACTGGTCGGGCTCGATGGCTATGCCGAGCGCTGGCCGCACACCCTGTCCGGCGGCCAGCAGCAGCGGGTCGGCATCGCCCGGGCACTGGCCGTGCGGCCGCGAGTGCTGTTCATGGACGAGCCCTTCTCGGCGCTGGATGCCATCACCCGGCGGCGCCTGCAGACCGAGCTCGTCGACCTGCGTCGTCGCAGCGAGGCGGCAATCGTCTTCGTCACCCACGATATCGAGGAGGCCGTGCTGCTGGCCGACCGGGTGCTGGTGCTGGGCGGAGGAACGGACGATGCCCCCGCCGGCATGAGGGATGTGGTCGATGTTGCGTTGCCCAAGGAGGAGCGCCGCGAGCACGCCGGCTTCGCCGATTGCGTGCAGCGCATCGAAGGCCTGATCGGCACCTCGGCTGCCGATGAATCCTCCTGATACGCTTATTCTGATCAGGCCGCCTGAAAGGGCGGTTTGACCGGGCGGCCTGAAAAGGCGGCTTGAACTTGCAGCCTAAGCGGTCTGCTTCAACGATCACGCTGAGCCGTCTTTCTCAACCGTCTTGAACATCCGCCTTATCGGTCCCTTCCATTCCGCCTTTACATCACGCTTGTACATCACGCCTGGAGTCCCGCCATGTCGACCCTCAACGTACTGCTGCACGCCCCCACCCCCGCCTCGCTTGCCAGGGCCCGGCGCAATGCCGTCAATCTGCTGGCCGCGCGCCCGGACGCTAAGGTGCTGATCGTGGCCAACGGCGGCGGTGTCGCGGCAGCGCTGGAAACACCCGATGCGGCCACCGACCCGTTGCTGCGGCTGTGTCGCAACTCGCTGGCGGCCCAAGGGCTTGAGAACGCGGCAGGCATTGAGGAAGTCGAGGCGGCAGTGGTCACGCTGGCCGAGCATCAGGCCGCAGGATGGGGCTACATCCGCTGTTGAAGATGTCCGCTAATATTCGGATAAGGGCGACTATCTTAAGCCGGCGTTAAGCCAGCCCACCCACACTATCAGGGAAGCTCATGGAGGCGACCCTGATGCCCTATCACCAAGCCACACCCCTGCTCGACGCACTGCCAGAAAGCCTAACCGGCGGCACTGTATCAGGCACCCTCTCCAGCACGCTGTCAGGCACCCTGCCCGACCCGCTGCCCGGTGTGAGCTCGGTCGAGCGGCCTTGCGACAGCGAAGGACCACAGGCAGTGGCGCCGCTATCCTGGCATATCGCCGAGAACCGGCATCAGCAGTCAGCGCTTGAGACCCTGATCCGGGAGCGCTTCGCGTGCGATCACGGCGCTCAGGTCAGCCACTTTCTGACACGCCTGCTGGGCCTCTGGCAGGGCGAGCTTCCTCAGGCGGCGGTCGGCGCCCAGTGCGCCGACGACTCCCCCCTGTTTCTCGAGACCTACCTCGACACCTCCATCGAGCGGGCCCTGAGTGAGTCCTTCGGCCAGCCGGTGGAGCGCTCAAGCATCGTCGAAATCGGCAACCTGGCCTGTAATCGGCCAGGGCTGCAGCGCGCCCTGATCCTGCACTTGATCGAGCAGCTGCACGAAGAGGGCTATGCCTGGCTGGTCTTCACCGCCACCCCGGCGGTGCGCAATGGTTTTCGCCGGCTGGGGCTTTCCGCGAGCCCCCTGGCGCTGGCCGACCCGGCACGCCTGTCAGCCCAGAGCCGCGAGGCCTGGGGCAGCTACTATGATCTGGTGCCCTGGGTGATGGGCGGCTCGCTGGCGCTTGCCTATGCCAACCTCGAGTCGCAGGGCCTGCTGCCCAGCCGCCAGAGGGAGGGCAGCCATGTCCGCTGAACGTCAGCGTTTCCTCACGGCCCTGGCAGAGCATGCCCGGACCTGGCCCAACCGCATCGCCCTGGACGACGGGCAGGCACAGCTGAGCTACGGCGAGCTGCTCGCCGAGGTCGATCGGCGCCGTGAACGGCTGGCGGCGCTGGATGCCCGGCGCGTTGGCCTGGCGCTGGATAACGGTATCGATTGGGCGCTGTGGGATCTCGCCTTGCTCAGCGATGAGCGGGTGGCAGTTCCAGTGCCGGGCTTCTTCTCGGCGTCACAGCGAAAGCATCTGGTAGCAAGCGCGGGGCTGGATAGCTGGATCGGCGCTGCCGATGAGGCGACGGCGCTCGGCTTCGCCCCGAGCGCCGATGGCGCCACCGCCTGCCGAACGGTCGGCAAGCCTCCCGAGATGCATGCGGGCACCGCCAAGATCACCTTCACCTCCGGCACCAGCGGCGCACCCAAGGGGGTGTGTCTCGATAGCGCGGCCATGCTGCGGGTCGCCGAGAGCATTGCCACCCTCGTCGCGCCCCTCGACATCTGTCGTCACCTGGCCATGCTGCCGCTGGCGACGCTGCTCGAGAACATCGGCGGGCTCTATGTCCCGCTATGGCTCGGCGCGACCTGCCACCTTCCAGACACCGCGACGCTTGGCTGGCAGGGTGCCAGCGGCTTCTGCCCGCGCACCGCGATGTCGGTCATCGAATCCGTTAAGCCCCAGAGCCTGATTCTGGTACCGCAGCTGCTTCAGGCCCTGCTGGCGGTCGCGCCCGAGGCGCCCGAGAGCCTGTCCTTCGTCGCGGCGGGCGGTGCCCGACTGGCCCCGGCCCTGCTTGCCCAGGCGGAAGAGCGCGGCTGGCCGGTCTTCGAGGGCTACGGGCTTTCGGAGTGCGCCTCTGTGGTGTGCCTGAACCGACCCGGCGAATCGGCCGACGGCGTCGGCCGCCCGCTGCCCCATGCCGAGGTACGCCTCTCAGCCAGCGGCGAAGTCGAAATCAAGGGAGCCACCATGCTTGGCTACCTGGGCGAAGCCCCCATCGGCGCCTGGTATTCAAGTGGTGATCTGGGCCGCCTCGAGCCTGGCCCGGAAGGCGAGCGGTTGCACCTCGACGGCCGCCGGCGCGATGTCTTCATCACCGCCTACGGTCGCAACGTCGACCCTCAGTGGGTCGAATCCGAACTCGCCCTGCAGCCCATGATCGCCCAGGCCCTAGTGCACGGCGAAGCGCTAGACCACAACCGGGCGCTGATCGTCCCCCGGGACCCAAGCACCGGCGATGACACCCTGAGCGCGGCCATCACCGCGGCCAATGCCCGGCTGCCCGACTATGCCCGGGTGCACGCCTGGCGGCGCGCGACGCCCTTTACCCCGGCCAATGACCAACTCACCGCCAATGGCCGCCTACGGCGCACGAGCGTGCTCGAGGCCTACCGCGACTGGCTGACCGCCGAGGCCGAATCGACCATCACGTCGACGCCTTCGTCCGCCACGCCTTCTTCCTATTCCACAGGAGCCGCCTCATGAGCGCCTACCAACGCCTGCTCGCCGACACCCAGACCGAACGCGAGGCCATGCTGGCCATCCCGCTATTGCAGCGCGCCCAGCGCGGCGAGGTCAGCCACGCCGAATACCTGGCCTTCCTCGGCCAGGCCTATCACCACGTGCGCTACACCGTGCCATTGATGATGGCCTGCGGCGCCCGCCTGCCCGCCGACAAGGGGTGGCTGCGCGATGCCCTGGTGGAGTACATCGACGAGGAGCACGGCCACGAGCACTGGGTTCTGGATGACATTCGCGCCGCGGGCGGCGATCCCGATGCCGTGGTGGCCGCCACTCCGGCGCCGGCGACCCGGCTGATGGTCGGCCATGTGCGCGACGTGATCACCCACGACAACCCGGTCGGCTTCTTCGGCATGGTGCTGGTGCTGGAAGGCACCAGTACGGCGCTGGCCACCCAGGCCGCCGAGGCGCTCCAGCAGAACCTCGGTCTGCCCAAGGAGGCCTTTAGCTACCTGCTCTCCCACGGCAGCCTGGATATCGGCCACATGGCCTTCTTCGAGTCGCTCATCGAACGTCTCGACGAGGACGACCTGGCCGCGGTGATCGACACCGCCGCCATGGTCTACCGCCTGTACGGCGCCATGTTCCGCGGCGTCGAAGCGGCCTGCGGCGGCGGCGATGTCACCCGGGAGCTCGCTGATGCGCTGGTCTAAGCGTTTGTCCAAGCCCTTGTCCAGGCCCTGGTTCAGGAAGCCTACCCTCGTGGGCGGCTGGCCGGCACAGCGCATCCTGGTCACCGGCGCCAGCGGCGGCATCGGGCGTGCTCTGGTCAAGGAGCTGGCCGCCACCGGTGCACAGGTGCTGGCCAGCGGTCGCAACGACGAGACCCTGGCCGCCCTGGCGGCCGAGAACCCCGAGCACATCAGCGTGTTGGCCGCCGACCTGACCGACGCCGATGCTCGGGCTCGTCTGGTCGAGGCGGCGCGGCGTGCCGACTGCAACGTGCTGATCAACGCGGCCGGCATCAACCATGTCGGCCTGTTCGAGAACGAGGCCGACGACAGCATCGCCGCGCTGATCAACGTCAACCTGACCGCCACCCTGCAGCTGATCCATCAGCTGCTGCCGCAGCTGATGGCGGCCCGTCAGGGTCAACTGGTCAATGTCGGCTCGACCTTCGGCGCCATCGGCTATCCGTCGCAGGCCACCTACTGCGCCACCAAGTTCGCGATGCGCGGCTTTTCCCAGGCGCTGCGCCGTGAGCTGGCCGATACTCGGGTGCGGGTGCTGTATGTCGCCCCGCGCGCGACCCGGACCGCCATGAACAGCCCCGAGGTGGAAGCCATGAACGAGGCGCTCGGCACCACCATGGACACCCCGGAGCGGGTGGCTAGAGCCGTGCGCCGCGCCATCGAAGGACAGCGCGAGGAGACCCAGGTGGGCTGGCCAGAAGGCCTCTTCGTACGACTCAACGCCATCGTGCCGCGGGTGGTCGATCGCGCCCTGCATCGCCAGCTGCCGATCATTCGCCGCTTCGTCGGCAAGCCCTGAGGAAGACGCCATGCGCACCCACTCCTTCCAAGCTCGATCGCAGGCCCGCCATGGCCGGCGCACCGCCGGTCTCACTGCCGCATTGACCGGCGTCCTGTCTGCCGGCCTGCTGGCCCTGGCAAGCCTGCCCGCCTTTGCCATGGAACCCGCCGTCGAGGATGCCGTGCACAAGCTCCAGCAGCGCTGGGCCGAGATTCACTATCAGATGCCGGACGACGCACAGGCCAAGGCCTTCGAGACCCTGGAGCACGAGGCCGACGGTTATCTGACTCGCTACCCTAAGGCCGCCGAGCTGTATGTCTGGGCCGGCATCGTGCGCTCGACCGAGGCCGGCGCCAAGGGCGGGCTCGGCGCCCTGTCGTTGGTCAAGGCTGCGCGAGATGACCTGGAAACCGCCATCGATCTGGACCCAGCGGCTCTCGACGGCTCGGCGTATACCAGTCTCGGCGCGCTGTATTATCAGGTGCCTGGCTGGCCACTGGCCTTTGGCGACGACGACAAGGCCGAGTGGCACCTGCGACAGGCGCTGAAGTTCAACCCGGACGGGATCGACAGCCTGTACTTCTGGGGCGACTATCTGCACCAGCAGGGCCGCAACGCCGAGGCCCGCCAGGCCCTGGAGCAGGCCCTTGAGGCACCGCCACGCCCCGGGCGCGAGCTCGCCGATCGCGGGCGTCGCGAGGAGATCCAGGCATTGCTCGACCAGCTGCCGTAGACTGAACGCAGAGGCGAGTTGGCATCAGGCGCGGCCCTCGGCAGACGAGGGCCGCGTTCGTCGTTGGCGGCCGGCGCGGACCGCCGCCCCATTCACACGATCTACAGGGAGCAGGCATGCGAGTACTGCTGGTCGAGGACGACCCCAGCCTGGCATCGGGCATTCGTCTGGCGCTTAAATCCGAACATTACACCGTCGATGTGCTGGGCGATGGCCGCTCGGCCCTGGCCACCCTCAACGACGGCGAACCCTTCGACGTGGTGATCCTCGACCTGGGGCTGCCCAAGCTCGACGGCATGAGCCTGCTCAAGCAGCTGCGCGGGCGCGACAACCCGGTGCCGGTATTGGTGCTGACCGCCCGGGACGGCATTGAGGATCGCATCAACGGCCTGGATGCCGGCGCCGACGACTACCTGGTCAAGCCCTTCGAGGTCGCTGAGCTCAAGGCTCGCCTGCGCGCCCTGCTGCGGCGCAGCCACGGCCAGATAAACAGCGCTCTCGAGGTCCACGGCATCCGCCTCGATGCCGCCGAACACCAGGTCAGCTACCAGGGCGAGCCGATCAATCTATCCCGGCGCGAATTCACCCTGCTGCAGGAATTCCTGAGTCATCCGGGTCGCGTCTTCACCCGCGACACTCTGGCCAGCGTGATCTATGGCTGGGACGAGGACGTGGAGAGCAACGCCATCGAGGTCCACGTGCACCACCTGCGCCGCAAGCTGTTTCCGGGGCTGATTCGCACCGTGCGTGGCATCGGCTATGTGCTCGACAAGCCGAGCGACAGTCCCGGTAACGGCGCCTCATGACCTCGATTCGGCGCCGCACCCTCGGCCTGGTGCTGCTGATGTTCGCGACCAGCATGCTGGTCATCGGCATCACCAGCTATCGGGACGCCACCCACGAGGTCGAGGAACTGTTCGATGCACGCCTGGCGCAGAACGCGCGGCTGATCCAGGGGCTGATGCAGGCACCGCTGGCCCAGGAACAGCGTGCCGGCCTGCTCGCGAGCCTGGACCGTGCTCTGGCGCGCGCCGACAGCGCCGACATGGACGTCGCCGGCCACCGCTACGAGAGCAAGCTGGTGTTTCAGGTCTGGCAGCAGGACCAGCTGCTGCTGCGCTCGGCGCGGGCCCCGCAATCGCCGCTGGAGGTCCATCGCGACGGCTACGAGAGCGCCGAGATCGGCGACTTCGAGTGGCGGATCTTCGCCCTCACCGCCCCCGCGGACTCCGCATCACCGGGGCTCAAGGTGGTGGTGGCGGAACGTGAGGACGTACGTGGCGAACTGGTGACCCTGATCGCCCTGCGTACCCTGATCCCTGACCTGATCGGCCTGCCGGTGCTGGCGCTGCTGCTGTGGTGGGCAATCGGCTGGGGGCTCAAGCCGCTATCGCGCATGGCGCAACAGATCCGAGAACGCGACCCGCACAACCTGCAGCCGCTGATGCTGGCCCCCCTGCCGCAGGAGCTGGATACCATTACCGGCGCGCTGAACCGGCTGCTCGATCAGATTCGCGGCCTGCGCACCCGCGAGAAGCGCTTCATCGCCGATGCCGCCCATGAGCTGCGCACGCCACTTGCCGTGCTTGGCCTGCATGCCCAGAACGCTCGCGACACCACCCAGCCCGACGACCGCCGGGAGTCGCTGGACCAGCTGCAGGCCGGCGTCGAGCGAGCGACTCGGCTGGTCTCGCAGCTGCTGACGCTGGCCAGGCTCGACCCCGATCAGGATGCCGACCATCCGCGCCAACGGATCGACCTGCTCAGCGAAACCCGCGAGGCCCTGGCCAAACTCTCCCCACTGGCTGGCGAAGCGTCGCTGGAACTTCAGCTCGACGCCGACGAGACTCAGGATTGGCGACTCACCACCGAGCCCGGCTGCGTCGATACCTTGGTGCAGAACCTGGTCGGCAATGCCCTGCACCATTCCCCGGCGGGCTCAACCGTGCGCGTCGCGCTCAGCGTCGAGCCAAGCACCGCCCCGCATGCCGACCCGAGCGCGACGCACAGCACCCCTCAAAACACGGGGCACAGCAAAGAGCACAGCACGGATAAGGGAGCTGACCCACGCCATGCATCACCGCATTTCACACTGGTCGTTGACGACCAGGGCCCCGGCATTCCGGCCGCAGAGCGCCGCAAGGTAATCGAACGCTTCCATCGCGCCGGCCCGGGAGCCAGGGCAGGACTGGGGCTCTCCATCGTCGACCGCCTGGTGCAGCGTCATGGCGGTGAACTGGCGCTGGAGGGCGCGCCGCAGGGCGGTCTGCGGGTCAGAGTAGTGCTGCCGCAGGAGGCCATTCCCCCCATGCCGGCGAGTTGAGGGATACCCGCCGCGAAGCCCAAAGCAAAGCCCAAAGCAAAGCCCCCGTCGTGTCGAACACGGCGGGGGCTTTTCGTTGCGCGGGGCTCTTCGTTGCAGGGCATCGCCTCTGGGCGAGCCATTGGCGGTCTAGTTAACGTTAATCGGCTGGGTTAACTCGCTAGCGCGCCATGTCCTGGCTGGCATTCTGCAAGCCCCAGGCACTGCCGCCATCCCCCTGGGCGTTACGCTCCATCAGGGCCCGGATCGGGTCCACGGCGTTGGACGCCAGACGAGCGACAGGCTCGGCTTCCACCGAGGCCAGCAGAGCCGGCATATTGGCCCGGCTCGGATCAACGGCAAGGGGTGGCAGCGAGGCGATGGGGCCGGAAATATCGGTATCCGCCAGCCAGTCTGTGCGCTCCTGTAGGCCCAATCGGGCGAAGCCGCGATCGAGCAGGTCGGCCATGTGTTCATCCCGCGAGCGGGAGGTGAAGCCGCCCATCACCACGGCAATGAGGCGCCGATCGTCACGCACGGCCGAAGTCGCCACGTTGAAGCCTGAGGCACGGATGAAGCCGGTCTTGAGGCCGTCGGCGCCGGGATAGTTGTTCAATAGCCGATTGTGCCCGCGCTGGCGCTTGCCGCGGAAGACGAACTCGGTGCGTGAGAATTCGCCGTAGTACTCAGGGAAGTCTCGCATCAGGGCGACGGCCAGGGTAGCCATGTCCCGCGCGGTGGTGACCTGGGCATCATCAGGCAACCCGGAAGCGTTGCGAAAACGCGTCGACTCCATTCCCATCCTGCGTGCCCTAACGGTCATGAGCTGAGCGAAGGCGGTTTCGCTGCCGCCCAGGGCCTCGGCCACCACCACGGCCACATCGTTGGCCGAGCGCACCACCAGTGCAGGAATGACGTCGCCCACCCGGATGCTGTCGCCGGCGCGCAGCCACAGCTTTGAGGCCGGCATCGAGGCCGCATGGGTGGAGACCGGCAAGGCATCATCAATATCCAGCCGTCCCTGCTCGATGGCCTCGAACAGCAGATAGAGCGTCATCATCTTGGTCAGCGAGGCCGGATAGCGACGGGCCTCTTCGTTTTCCGCATAGACCACTTCGCCGCTCGCCGCGTCGGCGACGAGCCCCGCGTAGCGCGGGTTATCGGCCTGTGCCACGCCCCCTATCAGCATCAGCATCATGCCCATAAAGACACTCATCATGAGTGGTGTCGTTGCACGCCACGGCCGTGACCGGGTGGCGGGTAGCCTTGTTGTTATATCCCGCATTGTCGTTATCCCCTGAGTTCCCTGCTGTTTCCAACATGTTACCGCTTCTAGTCTCAGTATGCCGATCGCGACCGGCCTGTCCACTGTCGCGAGTCCCGGCATGGAAAAGTCATCGCAAAACGCTAATGGCCAAGCACTAATCGCCAAGATTTAATAGCCAAGAGCTATGGGAAAGATAATTGCAACTGTTTTTATAAATGAGAATCACTCTCTTATAGTGAGGCCAACGCTTACCAGAGCTCTTGACGGAGTCCCCGACATGATCAAGACCGCTACCTTCGCTATCGTCCACTTTTCCGTAGCCTTCACGGTGACCTACCTGCTGACCGGTAGCTGGGTGCTGGGCGGCGTCATCGCTCTGACCGAGCCTGCGGTAAACACTGTCGCCTATTTCTTTCATGAAAAGGCCTGGGAGCGGGTCAAACGCCGGCAAGCCCTCACTGCCGGGCAGCCTGCCACTGGACAGCCGACCGCAGGACAATCCATCTAGCGCGCCCTGACCTCGTCTTTGTCGAATAACGTCGACGATCAGCACGCTGATCATACTAGAGGTTGGCCCATGACAGGGCCATGTCACCCGCATCAGTCCCACAGGAACTCTCGCCCCACCCCGCTCTACCCAATGTCAGCGCCCCTTACCCACATAAAAACGACCGCCCTCGGGCGGTCGTTTGGTGATGCCTGCATCGAACAGCAACGGCGTTAGAACTCTTCCCACTCGGTCTCGCGTTGCTGAGCGCGATTACCGGCACTCGGCAGGCGATGAGACGATGCCTGCTGCTGGCCTGACTGCCTCGAAGCCGACGGCAGAGCTCGATCCGACGTTTGCCGAACAGCCTGCTGCGAGACTTCGCCAAGCTGGAAGGCCGACATCAGGTCCATCAGCTGATGCGCGCGCTCCTTGAGATTGTTGGACGCCGTGGCGCTCTCTTGGACCAGCGTGGCGTTCTGCTGGGTCACCTGATCCATCTGGTTCACGGCTTCGCCAGCCTGCTGCACCCCATCGCTCTGCTCGGCGGTGGCGCTGCTGATTTCTTCCATCAGTTCGGTAACCCGCTTGACGGAGGCGACGATCTGCTCGGTGGTCTTGCCCGCCTGAGAGGCCAGCTCTGTGCCCTCAATGACGCGCTCGCGATTGGCGGTGATCAGCGTATTGATCTCCTTGGCCGCCGCCGCGGAGCGGCTGGCCAGTTCGCGAACTTCCTGGGCTACCACGGCAAAGCCGCGGCCATGCTCGCCGGCACGTGCCGCCTCGACAGAGGCGTTGAGCGCCAGGATGTTGGTCTGGAAGGCGATGCCATCGATCATCGAAATGATATCGGCCACTTCGTTGGAGCTGCCGTCGATATCGCGCATGGTCTGCACCACTTTGGCGACGACTTCGCCGCCATCCTCGGCAACCTTCGAGGCGTTGGCCGCCTGCTTGCGGGCTTCCACGGCGTTATCGGCGTTCTGCTGAACGGTGCTGCCAAGCTCCTCCATGGCCGAAGCGGTCTCGGCCAGAGAGCTGGCCTGCTGCTCGGTGCGCGACGACAGCTCGTTGTTGCCTTCGGCGATCTGCTCGCTGTTGGTGGCCACTGACTCAGCGGACTGACGCACGTCCAGTACGGTCCTTTGCAGCTGCGCTGCCATTTCCATCTGAGACGCCATGATGCTGTGGCGATACTGAGGCTTTAGCGTCACCTTGCGAGTCAGGTCACCGCGACCCACGGCCTCTGCGAAGGCCTTGACCTTATAAGGCTCAGCGCCGAACTCGCGCAGTAGCAGGCTAGTCAGCAGCGTGGCGACCAGGCCACCGATCACCAGGGCACCGAAGCACAGGGCCAGCATGGTGATCTGGAAATTCTCGGCGATGTTACGAGCAAAGCCGGTCTCTGCCTCGTTGAGCTGCTCCTGCAGGGTGATGAACGCGTTGATGGTGTTGAGCCAGGTGGTAAAGGCCGGCGCAGCCTGATCAAGCAGCAGCCGTTCAGCGGCATCGGTCTTGCCGGTCTGGCGAAGCTCAATCACCTGGTCGATCAACGGCATGGTCTTGGCTTCGATAGTCTGGATATCGGCCAGGCCACTACGCTCCTCGGCGGTGATGTCGTCCCGCGAGGCGAAAAGCTCCTTCATACCGGCGGCGGCCTCGCGATAGTTCCCCTCGAGGCGCCTGATGTCGGCGATCACCGGTTCAAGCTTGGTGTCGTCGTGAATGAGTACTGCATCGCGCAGGGCAACGGAGCGGTCGTGGACGCTGCCCCGGTAGTCGACCGCGTACTGCTGCTTGACGCTGTTGACGTCGTTGATGACCTTCATGCTGTGGTCAATCATGTTGACCTCACGCACCCCTTCAGCGGTCAGGATGACCATCAACAAGAGGACGCTGGCAAAGCCGGCGGTCATACGGGCACGTATCGTCGTTCCCCGCAGCCACGAAAAAATGGTTTTCACAGTGCTGTTCCTATCTGGCGTGTCGAAGAAAGCTCATGCACCGTGGACAACCCTTCGCCCGGTCACAAGGCCAACATGTACAAAGTCTAAATAATATATAATTTTTGTACAAGAATTACCTTGCCATCAATTCCTTTGTGCACGATGCAATAATGGGCAATAGCTAACGCACTATCGGCAAAAGCGCCGCCAGCTTTAATCGCCATCGCGGTTTGTTGCCGAATGCCGGCCTCCTTCGAAGCCATCCCACGCCGGGGCAATGGGCTGCCGCCCTGCGCGGCGATATCGTATGCTTGGCCGCACGATCAACCGCAGATGAGCTGGACGGGAGACAGGAATGACCGAAAGGATGCGCGCCATGCAGGCCCTGATGACTCGGACGCTGACAGCGCTGAAGGTGAGCGCATTGCAGGTAAGAACACTGAAGTTGAGAACACTGAAGCTGAGAACAGTGCAGGTGAGAACACGGAAGCTGCGAGCCCTGAAGGTGAGAACCCTGGCGCTCATCACTCTCGCGGGTGGGCTTTCTACGCCGGCCATGGCGCTGATGTACAACCAGCAAGGTATCGAGGCGGCAGGCCACTGGGCGTCGATGACGCTGGTACTCGGCGAGGAGCGCACCTACCGGGCCAGCAACAGCTACGACATGCCGGGCACCGCCTTTTCTGTGGATTTCACGCCGCCCGAGTGTCGGCCGCGGCTGGAGCTGCGGGTCGACATGGGCGAGGTGGCAAGCCGCGACGAGACCGTCAGTGCCGACGCCGCCCTGCGCGTCGACCGCTTCACGCCCCACGCCGGGCCGACGACGCTTGCCAAGGAGCGCGGCGATAACGGCGCCTACGTGAGCTTCACCAATGCAGCCCCCTTTCGGTTGCTGCACGAACTGCACGTGGGTGACACCCTGCGCCTTCAGATCGAGAACGGCACTGAACCCTGGTATCTGACTTTTCAGCTACCGGGCGCAGCCATCGCCCTCGACCGGGCGGCGCGGCAGTGCCATGAGGCCGCCACGCCAAACGACGACGCCGAGCAGCCGCCCAGCGCCTATTTTTGAATGGAGAATGAGTAGCCAGTGAACGGCGAGCGGCTCGGCTAGTCGAGAATCACCAGACGGTTGGGCAGCTCGTCGCGCGGGTGGGTGGCGGGCAACTCACGCTTGAGGTGCTGGCCGCATGACTCGATACATTCCACGAACCCCTGTCCCGTCTGCCCCTGGCGGACGTGACGGGTAAAGTCGGCGACGATGTCCTGCCACGTATCGTCGCTGAGACGCTCGGAAATGCCTCGGTCGACCAGAATTTCCACGTAGCGCTCGGCCTCAGAAACGAAAATCAGCATCCCGGTGCCGGCCTCGGTGTGGTGCAGGTTCTGCTCGAGGAACTGGCGGCGGGCCAGGTTCGCGGCGCGCCAGTGGCGAACCGAACGGGGGATGAGACGGGTGGTGACCGCGGGCCTACGGCACACCAGGGCCGCCACCACAAAGGTGGCCCACTGGACCAGCAGTAGCGTGGTGGCGTCCCACCAGCCCGGGAAGTAGTTGATCGCGCCGGGAACCACCAGGGCCAGAATGCCGGCCCACAGCAGTGGGATATAGGCGTAGTCATCGGCCTGGGCGGCCAGCACGGTGACCAATTCGGCATCGGTCTCCTGCTCGACTCGCTTTATCGTCTCGGCTACCTTTCGCTGCTCGCTGTCGCTCAATAACGCCATGGGGTATCTGTACTCGCTTGAAAGGATTTACCAGCCACCGGAGGCGCCACCGCCCCCGAAACCGCCGCCACCGCCGCTGAAGCCTCCGCCACCGCCGAGACCTCCGCCGCCACCGTGGCCGCCTCGGCCACCCAGCGCGGCCCCCAGCAGCAGCCCGCCCAGCAGTCCGCGACCGCCTCGACCACCACGCAGGAACCCGGTGACGGCGAGCAGCAAAAGGAAGAACAGCACCGACTTCGGACCATCCGGGCCCTGCTTGCCCTGTTCAGCTGTCGGAGCCGAGGTGGCGAGCGGATCGCCCCCCAATACCTGGATCATCGCCTGGGTGCCTTCTAGGATGCCGCGGGCGAAATCCCCCTGCTGGAAAGCCGGCGTGATCACCTGGTTGATGATCAGCGAGGACTGCGCATCGGTCAGGCGCCCTTCGAGACCATAGCCTACCTCAATGCGCAGTTTGCGCTCGTCACGGGCCACGATCAGCAGCGCGCCGTTGTCCTCGCCCTTCTGCCCTATACCCCAGTGGCGCCCCAGCTGATAGCCGTACTCCTCGATGGTGCGCCCCTGGAGGTTCGGCAGCGTGGCCACCACCACCTGCTCGGTGGTGGCCTGCTCATGCGCCGCCAACATCTCGGTCAGACGCGTTTCGTCAGCGGCATCGAGCATGTCGGCCTGATCGACGACACGACCGGTGAGCTCCGGGAATTCGGACTGCTGTGCCTGGGCGCCCAGCGCCACGAGCAGCAGTAAGACGACGGGAAGTTGCCGGAACAGCCGCATCAGAAGGACACCTCAGGCGCCTGATCGGCGTCGGTCGCTGTGGCTTCGAAGTTCTCGCGCAGCTCCATGTCGCTGTACAGGAGGCTATGCCAGAGACGCCCCGGGAAGGTGCGAATCTCGGTGTTGTAGCGCTCGACCGCGGCGATGAAGTCGCGGCGCGCGACCGCGATGCGGTTCTCGGTGCCTTCGAGCTGGGACTGTAGCGCCAGGAAGTTCTGGTTGGACTTGAGATCCGGGTAACGCTCCGAGACCGCCATCAGCCGGCTCAGGGCACTGGAGAGTTCACCCTGCGCCTGCTGGAACTGACGCAGCTTCTCGGGATTGTTGAGGATACTCTCGTCGACCTGGATTGACGTCGCCTTTGAGCGGGCTTCGATCACCGCCGTCAGCGTCTCCTGCTCCTGCCGCGCGTATCCCTTGACGGTCTCTACCAGATTGGGGATCAGGTCGGCTCGCCGCTGATACTGGTTCTCGACCTGCGACCAGGCTGACTTCACCTGCTCGTCATAGGTCGGCAGGTTGTTCACGCCGCAGCCCGTCAGCAGCATGGCGACGAGCAGCAGGATGGCCGAACGCCAGGCGATCCGGTAGGGGGTAACCCCGAGTGTGGCTTGCATGGTTGGTTCGCTTCCCCGTCTTGTTGGCCAATAATCTGCTCTCACGGTACACGGTGGCGGCCGGCGCGAGAAGCCGGCTCCCCGGCCGCGTCCCGTTTCATGGCTTACCGGCTCCTGGCTTACCGGCTCCTGGCTTACCGGCTCCTGGCGTTTCGGGTTCAGGGCGTTACGGGCTCATGGCATCACCGTCTCGACGTCTAGTCGGACCGAATAGCGACGGTGTGCCTCGCAGTCCTCCGCCATGATCGTGCAGCCGCCGCCGTCGCTGACCTCCAGATACCAGCGGCCGGCCGGCAGTGCGCGGGTCAGGCGGAAGTTCTCCCCCTCGCCACTGCGCCAGTCACGGGCCACCACCTGCCCCCTGGCATCGAACAGGGTGGCGTTGGGGTCAAGCGTCCAGCCGCTGGCCGGCGTCTCGCTTTCGAGCGTCACCTGCGCCGGGGCCGAGAGGGTAAAGGCATAGACATCGACGCCCGGCCCCAGCCAGCCGTCGCGCGATTCACCGGGCACCAGCTCGATGGCCTGCGCCTCACGGGTAGCGGGCGTGGCGCAGCCCGCCATCATGCTCACAAGGACAAACCCCATCAGCACTAGCCCCAACGGGGCCAGTACCACAGGAACCCGCCCCAACCGAGAAAGAACAGCCCGCCCTCGCCACCGTTCGCCCCGCATGCCCATCGCCGTCTCCTCTTAACGTCTTTCGATGACCAATGACTCGCCGCGCCTCTCGCCGTACTTCTCGCCGTACTTCTCGCCGTACTTCTCGCACAGCCTGAGCTCAGTTTAGCCTCTCATGTGCGGCACTCTCATGGGGAAAGCTTATGGGGAAAACTCGTGGGGAAAGCGCGAGCGGGGCAATCTCGTGTGGGGCAATCTCATATGCGGCATGCGCGGCGCCATAACTGACGCTTCTCATCAATTAAATGGCGCTTTACGCACATAACTAGCGCCTAACATAGCCGAGACTAAGGGCATATTCAGCAATGGAGCCGATGACCATGAACTCTAATGTCATCCTGACCTGTGCCATTACCGGCGCCGGCGATACCGCCGACAAGAACCCCAACGTACCGGTCACCCCCAAGCAGATCGCCGACGACTGCATCGCGGCCGCCAAGGCCGGCGCCAGCGTGGCGCATATCCACGTCCGCGACCCCGAGACTGGCGGCATCAGCCACTCCACCGAGCACTTCCGCGAGGTAATGGAGCGCGTCCGCGAGTCTGATACCGACATCGTCATGAACATCACCGCCGGCGGCGGCGGCGACTGGATCCCCGACGCCGCGGACCCGACCCGCGGCGGCCCGGGCACCGACATGCAGACCCCGGCCGAGCGCCATGCGCCGGTGGCCGAGCTGCTGCCTGAGCTGTGCACCCTGGACTGCGGCAGCCTCAACTTCGGCGACATGGTCTACATCAACACCGCCGACTGGCTGCGCGAACACGCTCGCCTGGTGCAGGCCGCCGGCGTGAAACCGGAGCTCGAGTGCTTCGATCTGGGCCATGTCTGGTTCGCCCGCCAGCTGCAGAAGGAAGGTCTCCTCGACGGCGACCCGCTGTTCCAGCTGTGCCTGGGTATTCCCTGGGGCGCCGAGGCCGACACCGAGACCATGCTGGCGATGCGCAACAAGCTGCCGGAAACCGCCAACTGGGCAGCCTTCGGCATCGGCCGTCACCAGATGCCGATGGTCGCTCAGGCGATGCTGCTCGGCGGCCACGCCCGCGTCGGCCTTGAAGACAACCTGTATCTCAGCAAGGGCGTACCGGCCACCAACGCAAGCCTGGTCGAGAAAGCGTCCGGCATCATCGAGAACCTCGGCGGCCGTACCATGACACCCGCCGAAACCCGCGCCCACCTCAAGCTGCGCGACCCCAAGACCGGTCAGATCGTCACAGGAGGTGAGGCATGAGCCAGCAACTCTCGACGAAGAAACTGGCCGTCATCGGCACCGGCGTCATCGGCAACGGCTGGATCGCGAGGGCCCTGGCCCGTGGTTTCGACGTGGTGGCCTTCGATCCTGACCCGCAGGCCCCCGAGCGCACCCGCGCCTTCGTCGACAACGCCTGGGCCTCGCTCGAGAAGCTGGGCCTAGCCGAAGGCGCCGACCCCGCTCGGCTCAGCTTCGTCGACAGCCTGGAAGCCGCCGTGGAAGGAGCCGACCTGATCCAGGAGAACGTGCCTGAACGCCTCGAGCTCAAGCGCGAAATCCTGGCCGCCATCGACGCCGCGGCAGCGCCGGACGTGGTGATCGGCTCGTCCACCTCGGGCTTCAAGCCCACGGACCTGCAACAGGATTGTACAAGGGCGCCGGGGCGGGTGATCGTCGCCCACCCCTTCAACCCGGTCTATCTGCTGCCGCTGGTCGAGCTGGTGGGCGGCGAGGCCACCAGCCCCGACCATCTGGCCAACGCGCAGCGGCTCTACCAGGCGATGGCAATGCGTCCGCTGGTGGTCAAGCGCGAGATCGAAGGGCATATCGCCGACCGCCTGATGGAGGCGCTGTGGCGCGAGGCCCTGCACCTGGTCAATGACGGAGTGGCCACCACCGAAGAGATCGATGCTGCCGTGGTCTATGGCTGTGGCCTGCGCTGGTCGCTGATGGGCACTTTCATGACCTTCCACCTGGCGGGCGGCGAGCAGGGCATGCGCCACATGCTCGAGCAGTTCGGCCCGGCACTGAAGCTGCCCTGGACCAAGCTCGAAGCACCGGAGCTCACCGATGAGCTCATCGACAAGGTGGTCGAAGGCTGCGAGCACCAGGCCGCCGGCCGCCCGGTCGCCGAACTCGACCGCCGCCGCGATGACTTCCTGGTCGAACTGCTCGACCTTGTGCAGAAGTACTGGCCCGAGGCCGAAGGCCTGGAAGGACGCATCTGATGGCACTGCTCGACACACAGGTGCTCCCGGAGTGGGTCGACTACAACGGCCACATGAATGACGCCGAGTACGCGCGGGCCTTCTCGCTGGGCGTCGAGGCGCTGATGGAGCGCATCGGCCTGGATGCAGAGGGCCGCCAGCGGCATGGCTACACCATCTATACCCTCGAGACGCATCTTTGCTATCGCCGCGCCGCTCACGAGCACCAGGCGCTGTGCATCGACGTGACGCTGCTCGAGCGCGATGCCAAGCGCCTGCACGTCCTGTTCACGATGCAGGACACGGCAGGCAACCTGCTGGCCTCGAGCGAGCAGATGCTGATGGGTATCGACTCGGTCAATGATCGTCCCGCGCCCTTTCCCGGCGCCGTGGACGCGGCCATCGACACCCTGCCCCAGGCCGACACCTGGCCGGAACTCGCCGGCCGCAGCATCGGCCTGCCGTCGGGCAAGCGCTGACGCCACCGGCATCCGGCGCCATACGGGTCGGCGACGCCTGCGTCGCCGGCCTGCCTGTTTGGCTCGAATGTGTGGCCTGTCCTGGCCGCCGTCTTCGCGGAGGCTCTTCCTCACTTGCCGTGTTGCAACGGATTGACTGGGCGCTACACTCGTCGACGCCTCTCTTGCGACGATGACCTGCCCCATGCGACTCACCTCTAGCGCGCAAAGCCCCGAATCCATCGGCTTCCTGCTGCTGCCGCGCTTCGCTATGGTGGCCTTCTTTTCCGCCATCGAGCCGCTGCGCATCGCCAACCGCATCAGTGGACGCCCGCTCTTCCACTGGGAGGTAGTCAGCCACGATGGTCGGCCGGTAACGGCCTCCAACGGCATGGCGCTCGACGCCGACCATAGCCTCGAGGATGCCCCGCTGACCCCGAGCCTGGCCGTCTGCTCGAGCTTCGCCCCCGACGATGCCATCGACGACACGCTGATTGCCTGGCTGCGCGAGCGCGCTTCACAAGGCTGCGTGCTGGGCGGCATGGATACCGGCTGCGTGGTGCTGGCCGCCGCGGGCCTGCTCGATGATCAGACCGTGACCCTGCACTGGGAGTCTCTGCCCGAGTTCCGGGCCCGCTTTCCCCGAGTCGACGCCGTGGAATCGCTCTACGAGGTGACGCCCGAGGGCTTCTCCTGCGCCGGTGGCAGCTCGGCCATCGACATGAGCCTCGATTTGATTCGCCGCCGCCATGGCGACGACCTGGCCGAGCGGGTGTGCGACCAACTGCTTCACGACCAGGGGCGTCGACCGGCCAGCCGCCAGCGCGACCCGGTCTGGCGCGACCCGGTCTGGCGCGACCCGCTGATGCCCGAAGACCCGCTGCTGACCCGCGCCATCGCCCTGATGGAAGCCAACCTGGATACGCCGCTCGGCATCGCCGAGCTCGCCGCCGAGCTTGGGCTTTCCTGGCGGCGGCTGGAGCGGCTCTTCGTGCGCCAGCTGGGCACCTCGCCACAGCGCATCTATATGACACGCCGGCTGGATCATGCCCACCGGCTGCTGCGGGAGACACGCCACAGCGTCATGGAGATCGCGCTGGCCTGCGGCTTCGGCTCGGCCTCAAGCTTTACCCGGGCCTTTCGTCGCCATCACGGGCTGACGCCCAGCGCGCTGCGAGGCCGGCCATCGGGCGCCTCTTCGAACAGTCCGTTCTCGAATCACGAACCCTCGAATCACGAACTGTCGAATCGTGCATAGTCGGCGTCGAATCCAGACGCTCTCTTTGCCGCCCGTCTTGGCATGCTGACGCAACGTCACTCATTGCCGAGGAGGTCTCATGACCGACCTGCCGATCACCCCCGATTACGACGCCTGGCCCATCGATGTTGCCCTCGACGCCGTGTCCTTCTCGCCGCGCCTTTTGACCGTGCACTGGAAGGACGGCCGCGTTAGCCGCTACCACAGCATCTGGCTGCGCGAGAACGCCGCCGACGACACCACCATCAACCCGGCGACCCGCGAGCGCATCCTGGATCTTTCCAGCCTGCCCGCCTGGCCGGAAATCGCCGGCGCCGAGATCGATGCCGCCGGCGCCCTGTGCGTGGATTTCACCCCGGAGGACCGTCGACTGCGCTTCCACCCGGGCTGGCTGCGCGCCAACGACTATGACCAGCAGCATGACAAGGCCGCCGACCCGGAAGCGCCGCTGGTGCCGGTCACGACCTGGCTGGGTGGCCCGGACGGCGGGCCCGATACCCTCGACGCATCAGGCCTGCTCGAGACCGCACCGGACAGCGAAGCGGAAGAGGCGATGCTCGCCCCGGCACTCGAAAGCGTGCTCGGCAAGGGGCTGGTGCGGTTGCGCAACCTGCCCACCGAGCCTGGCTCGCTTTCCGCCATTGCCGGGCGCATCGGCCCGATGCGCCCCACCAACTTCGGCGCGCTGTTCGACGTCAAGGCCAAGCCAGACCCGGACTCCAACGCCTACACTTCCATCGCCCTGCCGCCCCACGTCGACCTGCCAACCCGCGAGTACCACCCGGGCCTGCAGATGCTGCACTGCCTGGAGAACAGCGTGGAGGGCGGCCAGGCCGTGATGCTCGACGGCTTCGCCATCGCCGAGGCGCTGCGCGACCACTACCCGCAGGCCTGGGCGACGCTGACCCGCGTGCGCTGGCGCTACGCCAACACCGCCAAGACCACCGACTACGTCTGGCACGAACCGATGATCCGCCTCGACGCCCGGGGTGAGCTGCTCGAGGTGCGCATCGCCGACTTCCTGCGTGGCCCACTGGATGCTGCCTTCGAAGACATCGAGCCCGCCTATGAGGCGCTGATGACGCTCCAGCGGCTGTTGCGCGACCCGGCCTTCGCTATCCGCTTCACTTACCGGCCCGGCGACCTGGTGATTTTCGACAACCGCCGGCTGCTCCACGCCCGGGATGCCTTCGAAGGCCAAAGCGGCCATCGCTGGCTGCAGGGCTGCTACATGGAGCGCGACGAGATCCGCTCGCGCTACCGCATGGTGCAGCGCGCCCAACGGCGGCGCCGCCTGACGGCAGAAGCCTGATACGTCCGGAAAGAAGAGCCCTGAGACAAACGTCCTGGCGAAAGAGGCTGGCACAGGGCTGAGGAGGCTTAGCCCGGTCCCCGGGCGGCGGTCTGGCTGGGCGTCTCGCTGAAACGGGCGCGATAGGCGCGGGAAAAATGCGTCAGCTGCTGGAAGCCAGTGGCCATTGCCGCTTCGGTGACCCGGCAATGGCTGCCGGCGAGCAGACGCTGCGCCCGGTCCAGACGCATGCCCAGATAGCACTGCTTGGGCGTCTCACCAAAGTGCGCCAGGAACAGCCGCGCAAGCTGGCGCTGCGACTGCCCCACCATCCGGCAGATCTCCGGAATCGGCAGCGCCTGGGCCAAGTTGGCCTCCATCACCGCCAGGCTCTTGACCACACTGCGCGGCAGCCCCGCATAGCGCACCTGCTGCTCATCGTCGGACGACGCCTCATGGCGATGGTGCACCAGCTGGCGCCCCACGGCGTCGGCTAGCGCCGGGCCATAATCGCGAGCGATACGGTCCAGCATCATATCGATGCCGGCAGTGCCCCCGGCCCCCGTCTGTCGCGTGGCATCGGCTTCGAAACGCTCACGGCTGACACGTAGCTGCGGAAACTCGCGGCGAAAGGCCGGCACGCTTTCCCAGTGCAGCGCCACCCGGCAGCCCTCCAGCACCCCCGCCCGCGCCAGGATGAAGGGCGCGGTATCCAAGCCGCCCAACCACCCACCATGGGCCGCCAAGCGGCGCAACACGGCTCGCTCCCGGGCCGTGACCACCGCCTCTGCCTCGTAGGACGACACCACCATCAGGTGGGCATCGTCAGGCACCGAGGCCAGATCGCCGTTTACCTCGATGCAGACGCCGTTGCTCGCCACCACGCCTTGGCCATCCATCGAGCGCAGTCGCCAGGCAAAGAGATCTCGACCAAAACGGTTGGCGACGCGCAGCGGCTCCAGCATGCAGAACAGCGTCAACATCGAGAACTTGGGGACCAGCCAGACGTCCAGGGTTTGCTCGGCCTGCTCGGGCGAGAGCAGCGGCGGCGAATCCGGACGCGGATACGGCCAAGCCTCTGAGTAGTCATTCATATTGACCAAAAATATCAACCTTATGGCTAATTTAGTTCAATTCTATGGCCGGTCTGCCGCTAGGGTAAAGCGAGTCGCGTCATCGGTGCCGCTGGCCACGGAGCTAATGACGCCTCAGCGCATCTGCCACAGCACACCTGTACAGCACATCGCCCCAGGAGCCTCAGGAACAGGCTCTCAGCATTACCCGGAGATTCATCGCCATGACCACAAGCGCCAAGGCAACGCTGTCCGCCGACGGACAGCGCCTGCTCCTCGACATCGACGCACAGCCCCGCGAATTCGCGGCCCTATGGCTGCGAGAACGGGCGCCCGATGCCGAGACGCTGGACCCTCTCACCGGCCAGCGGCTGATCGAGGCCGCCGAGCTGCCGCTCGACCTGGCCCTGGAGCGCGCTGAGCTGGTCGACGATGCCCTGGCCCTGTGCTTCAGCGATGGTCACCACGTTCACTTCCCGCTGGACGCGCTGCTCGGTGACAGTCGCCAAGGCAGTGACCGCGCCAGCGCCGATGACCTCGTCGCCCCGGGACGCCTGCTGTGGGACGCGCAACGGGCCAAGCCGCACCATGCTGACTTCGCCGCCGCCATCGACGACGATGCCGCCCTGCTCGAGATGCTCGAGGGGCTGCATCGCAACGGCTTCGTCGTGGTCTCCGGTGTGCCCACCGAAGAGGATGGCATGCAGGCGCTGATGGAGCGTGTCGGGCCGCTGCGCCGCACCAACTGGGGCGGCATTGCCGACGTCAAATCGGTGGCCAATGCCTATGACCTGACCATGACCCAGCGCGGCCTGGAACCGCATACCGACAACCCCTATCGCGATCCGATTCCCGGCTATATCTGGCTGCACTGCCTGACCAATGCCGCCGACGGCGGCGACAGCACCCTGGCCGACGGCTACCGGGCGGCCCAGCTGCTTCGTGAGCGCGACCCGGCGGCCTTCGACTGCCTGACCCGGGTTTCGCCGGGCTTCCGCTACCGCGACGCGACCACCTGGCTTGAGAGCGAGGGACCGCTGATCGAACTCGACAGCCAGGGGCGCATTTTCCGCGTGCGCTACAGCAATCGTACCGAGCGCGTCGAGGCACTGCCCGCCGAGGAACTGGCGCGCTACTACGCCGCCCGTCAGGCCTTCTACCAGCTGATCACCTCCGACGAGCTGACCCTGAACCTCAAGCTCGATCCGGGCCAGATGCTGATCATGGACAACTACCGCCTGCTGCACGGTCGTCGCGCCTTCGAGCTGGCCGGCGGCGTGCGCCACCTGCGCCAGGGCTACGTGGATCGCGACAGCACCGCCAGCCGCCGTCTGGTGCTGCGCCAGCAGCTGGCCAGCGCCGAGGAGGCCGCATGATAAAGGCCAGCTTCCGGCATTTCGGTGAAGCCCGCCGCGACGAGTGGGCGCTGATCGATGATCGCTTTCGCGACTACGTGGCCGACGCCCCGCGGCGGGTGCTCGAGCACCTTCACCGCCTGGTAGGCGACACTCACGGCTATCCGGTGGATCGCTTTGAACACAGCCTGCAGACCGCCACTCGAGCACTGCGCGACGGTGCCGACGAGGAAATGGTGGTCTGCGCCCTGCTGCATGACATCGGCGACGACCTGTCGCCGGCCAACCATGCCGAGATCGCGGCCGGGATTCTCGAGCCGTTCATCGACCCGTTGAACACCTGGATGATTCGCCACCACGAGCTCTTTCAGGGTTATCACTACCGCCACTTCTTCGGCCTGGATCGCCACGCACGCGAGCAGTTTGCGGACCATCCCGCCTATGCGCGCACGGTGCGCTTCTGCGACGACTGGGATCAGGCCAGCTTCGACCCCGACTACGACACCCTGCCGCTTGACCACTTCGTGCCGATGGTCGAGCGCGTGCTGAACCGAGACCCGTTCGGCGGCCTGCCGGCGATCCGCGAGGAGGCGACAGCGCCATGACCTGTGCCCAGCAACTCGTCGCCCTGCTCGAGGCCTACGGCGTCGACACTGCCTTCGGCATCCCCGGCGTGCATACCATCGAACTGTATCGCGCCCTGGGCACCAGCGGGCTTGCCCACATCACGCCACGCCATGAACAGGGCGCCGGTTTCATGGCCGACGGCTACGCCCGCGCCAGCGGCAAGCCGGCGGCCTGCTTCATCATCAGCGGGCCCGGCATGACCAACATCGCCACCGCCATGGGCCAGGCGCTGGCCGACTCGGTGCCGATGCTCGTCATCTCGAGCGTCAACCAACGCGCCAGCCTGGGCCGCGGCCAGGGGCGGCTTCACGAGATGCCCCATCAGGGCGAGACGCTGTCTGGCGTCAGCGTGTTCAGCCACACCCTGCATGAGCCGACGGCACTGCCAGAAGTGCTGGCTCGCGCCTTCGCGGTGTTCGCGAGCGCCCGCCCGGGCCCGGTGCATATCGAGATCCCGCTCGATGTGATGGCAACACCGATGCCTGAGGGCTCGCCCTCACCGGCGCACGTCTTTCCGCCGGCCCCGGCGCCGGAGGCCCTGGCGCTGGCCGCCGACTGGCTCGCCAACGCCGAACGCCCGCTGGTGCTGCTCGGCGGCGGCACCGTCGCCGCTCCCGAGGCGGCTCAGGCACTGGTCGAACGCCTCGATGCCCCGGCCTTCACCACCATCAACGCCAAGGGCGTATTGGGTCAGGATCACCCGCTGGATCTGGGCGCCACCATGAGCCTGCCTGCCGCTCGGCGGCTGGCCGCCGAGGCCGACGTGGTGCTGGCGCTGGGCACCGAGATCGGCGAGACCGACTACGACCTGGTATTCGACGGCGGTTTCCGGCTCGATGGCCGCCTGATCCGGGTCGATATCGACCCTCAGCAGTTGGGCCGCAACCAGGCGGCGGACCTGGCCATGCTCGCCGAGGCCGGCCAGGCCATGCGCGGACTTTTCAGTCAGTTGAGTCAGCAGCCGGCCGATGCCTCTGTGCAGCATGCTTCTGCCAGCACTGGTGCCGACCGGGCCGCCGAGGTGCGCGGCGCGCTGGCCCTCGCCGACGACCAGGAGCTCGCGCCCTATGTGCCGCTCTACGCCACCCTGCGCGCAGCGCTGCCCGACGCCATCGTGGTCGGCGATTCCACGGGCCCGGTCTATGCCGGCAACTTCTTGGCCTCGATGCCGGCCCCGCGTCGCTGGTTCAACGCCGCGACCGGCTTCGGCACCCTCGGCTACGGCCTGCCCGCCGCCCTTGGCGCCGCCACGGCACGGCCCGACCTGCCGGTGGTCGCCCTGGTCGGCGATGGCGGCCTGCAGTTCGTGCTCGGCGAGCTCGGCACCGCCCGCGACCTTGGCCGGCCGGTCGCCGTGGTGATCTGGAACAACGACGGCTATGACGAGATTCGCCGCTACATGTCGCTAAGCGACATCCCGCACCTGGGCGTGGACCTGGCCGCGCCAGACTTCCGTGCCCTGGCCGAGGCCTATGCCTGCCGCTACCTCAGCGTGACCGACCCGGCGAGCCTGCACGACGCCCTGGGCCGGCTCGACGACGCCGCAAGCCCGCTGATCATTGAGGTCGATGCCGCCGCCTGGGCCGCGTCGCTCTAACGCCCCGGGGCCTCGAACCGCCATGGGCCGGCATTGCCGGCTCACAACAACGATAAGGAGACGTCTACGCATGAAGTCGTCACGCAGCACCCTGACCCTGCTCGCGAGCCTGGCCCTGGCCGGCCCCGCCCTCGCCGACACCAACACCGACCGGGACGACACCCTCAGCCTGGTGGTACCGCCCTGGCCGGGCGTGACCGTCAAGAGTGAGATTTTCTCGCAGCTCATCAAGCCGCTGGGCTATACCATCGAGATCCAGGAACTCAGCTCGACGGTGGGCTACAACACCCTGCAAACCGGCGACAGCGATGCTTTCCTGGCCGGCTGGCTGCCCGCGCAGCAGGAGAGCTACGACGCCGCCATGCAGGCTGGCGCCATCCTCGATCTTGGCAACAACGTCAACGGCGCCCGCATGGGCTTCGCCGTACCGGGCTACGTGTATGAGGCCGGCATCACCAGTGCCGAGCAGCTGGCCGACCCTGACGTGGCAGAGCGCTTCGACAGCCGCATTTTCAGCATCGAGAGTGGCTCCACGGTCACCGACATGCTCGACGGCGCCATCAGCGCCAATACCTACGGTCTTGGCGACTGGGATATCGCGGCCTCCTCGACGCCGGGCATGCTGTCCATGGTCAAATCCGCCGTGGCAGAGCAGAAGTGGGTACTGTATTACGGCTGGACGCCGCACTGGATGGTGCCGGAATACGACACCCGCATCCTCGACGATCCGCAAGGCGTCTTCGGCCCCGACAACGGCCGCAGCGACGTCAAGACCATCGTTTCCAAGGCCTACGCCGAGGCCAACCCGAACCTCACCCAGCTACTCGATCAGTTCGTGTTCTCGGCCGATGAGCAGAGCGAGTTCATCAGCGCCTACAGCCTTCAGGAACGCGACCTCGACGTCGTGGCCCATGACTGGCTGGCCGACCACCCCGAGCGCGTGGCCGCCTTCCTCGAGGGCGTCGAGACCCGTGACGGCAACGACGCCCTGACGGCGGTGGAGGCCAGCCTATGACGGCGATGCGATTCTCCCGCCTGACCGAGCGTATTGCCGGCGAAGGCGCCGCCGCCTGGGATATCCACAACCGGGCGCTGGCGCGCAAGGCCGCCGGCGAGGACATCACGGTGCTCTCGGTGGGCGACCCGGACTTCGCGACCCCGGCACCGATCGTCGAGAGTGCAGTGGCGAGCCTGCGCGGCGGCGCCACGCATTATCCCGACGTTCAGGGCAAGCAGGGCCTGCGCGAGGCCATCGCCGCGCGGTATCGCGCCCACGGCGTCAATGCCACACCGGATCAGCTGATCGTCATGGCGGGTGCCCAGTGCGGCCTCTATGCCACCGCCCAGTGCCTGCTCGACCCCGACGACGAGGTGATCGTCCCCGAGCCGAGCTACGTCACCTATGAAGCCGTGCTGCGCTCCACCGGCGCCCGCATGGTGCACATTCCGCTGCGCGGCGACGACGACTTCCGCCTGGATGTCGCCGACATCGAGGCCGCGATCACCCCGCGCACCCGGGCGATCATGCTCAACAGCCCCCATAACCCCACCGGCCAGCTGATCGACGCCAAATCCTGGGCCGCCATTGCCGCGCTGTGCCATCGCCATGATCTATGGCTGATCTCCGATGAGGTCTACGCCGAGCTGGTCTTCGAGGGCGAACACATCTGCGCCGCGAGCCTGCCCGTCATGGCCGACCGCACCGTGGTCATCGACAGCCTCTCCAAGTCCCATGCCATGACCGGCTGGCGGCTGGGCTGGGTGCTCGGCCCGCAGAAGCTGATCGACCATATGGCCAACCTGGCACTTTGCATGCTCTATGGCTGCCCGGAGTTCATCCAGGACGCCGCTCGCGATGCCCTCAGTCAGGATCTTCCCGAGCGCGAGCTGATGCGCGAGACCTACCGGGCGCGTCGCGACGCCGTATGCGCCGCACTCGCCAACTGCTCGGCCATCGACGTCATCACCCCGGCGGCGGGCATGTTCCTGATGATCGACGTGCGCGCTACCGGGCTTTCTTCCCAGGCCTTCGCCGACCGCCTGCTCGACGACGAGGGCGTGTCGGTGCTGTCGGGGGAGGCCTTCGGCCCCTCCGCTGCCGGCTTCGTGCGCCTGAGCCTGACCGTCGACGAAGACCGTCTGCGCACGGCCAGCCAGCGTCTGGCGCGCTGCGCCGAAGCGGCGCGGGAAGATGCCGCTGCTCTTTCCACTGCAGAGTGAATCGCCTATGACATCATCGCTACACGTCACTCCGTCGGCCTCTAGCACGCTAGCGGTAGAGGCCCGCCACCTCGTCAAGCGCTACGGCGACCTCGAGGTGCTGCGCGACGTCTCCCTCGAGGTCCCCGAGGGCAGCGTCACCTCCATCATCGGCGCCAGCGGATCGGGCAAGAGCACCCTGCTGCGCTGTCTCAACCTGCTGGAGCGCCCCAACCTCGGCGAACTGGCGATTGCCGATGAAGCCATTCGCTTCGACCGCAACCCCAAGGGCGACGTCGTCGGCCTCGACAGGCGCCAACTGCAGCGGCTGCGCGCCAAGGTCAGCATGGTCTTCCAGCAGTTCAACCTCTGGCCCCATTTCACGGTGCTTGGCAACGTCACCGAGGCCCCGATGCGGGTCAAGGGCCTGTCACGGCGTCGCGCCAATGCCCTCGCCGAACACTACCTGGAGCGGGTCGGCATGGCCGACAAACGCGACAGCTATCCGGCCTATCTTTCCGGCGGCCAGCAGCAGCGGGTAGCGATCGCCCGCGCGCTGGCCATGGAACCGCGGCTGCTGTTGTTCGATGAGCCGACGTCGGCGCTGGACCCGGAGCGGGTCAGCGAGGTACTCAGCGTCATCCGCGGCCTGGCCGACGAAGGACGCACCATGGTGCTGGTGACCCATGAGATGGCCTTCGCCCGAGATGTATCCGACCAGGTGGTATTTCTCGATCGCGGTGTCGTCGGCGTCGCCGGCACCCCGAGCGATGTCTTCGAGGACAGCGATCACGAGCGCTGTCGTCACTTCGTGGCACCGACCGTTTGCTAGCAGCGCCGATGTCACACCCCCCTGATGCAAGACCCACAAGAGCTTTAAAAAGCCAAGGAGACCACAATGAAACGCACCCTGATGATAACCGCCGCCGCCCTGACGCTCGGCCTGAGTATGACGGCCCAGGCCGCCGAGCCGCTGAAGATCGGCATTTCTGCCGAGCCCTACCCGCCCTTCACCTATACCTCAGCCTCAGGCGAATGGACCGGCTTCGAGGTTGAGCTGGGTATGGCCATCTGCGAGGCCATGGACGAGGCATGCGAGATCACCCCCACCGGCTGGAGCGGCATCATCCCGTCGCTGAAATCCGGCCGCATCGACATGATCATGAACTCGATGTCGATCACCAAGGCACGCCAACGGGTCATCGACTTCAGCCAGCCCTATTACTTCACGCCGGGCGCCTTCGTGGCCGCCGACGATCTCGCCCTCGAGGTTCCGCAAGGCCTGGACGGCCTGGTGCTTGGCGTGCAGTCCGCCACCACCAACGCCACCTATGCCCGTCGCGCCCTGCGCGACAACGTCGGCGACATCCGCCTCTACGATCAGGCCGAACAGGTCAATCGTGATCTACTGGCCGGCCGCTTGGACGTGATCCTGGCCGACAAGATCGCCATGACCGAGTTCCTGGAGCGCGACGAAGCCGACGGCTACGAGATCAAGGCCACCGCCCCGCGCCACGAGGCCTACGGCGAAGGCGTGGGCATCGGCATCCGCAAGGGCGACGACGCCCTGAAGACGAAGATTGATGCAGCCATCACCCAGGTCCGTGACGACGGCACCTGCAGCACCCTGTCCGAGGAATACTTCGGCACCGACATCTGCACCTGATCCCGGTCCTCGACGACGTTCGCCCGGCAGGTGGCCATTGCCGCCTGCCGGCCTCGCCCTGTCTTATCAAGGACGCGACACACCATGAACACGGTTTCCCAAGAGGGGTTGCTCGACTGGGCCGGCCCCATTCTCCAGGGTGCCCTGACGACCCTTGAGATCGCCGTACTGGCCTATGCCATCGGCCTGGTGCTGGGCCTGATCGGCGCCAGCGCGCGCTTAAGCCCCTGGGCCCCGCTGCGCGGCCTGGCCACCGCCTACTCGACGGCGGTTCGCGCCGTCCCCGAACTGCTGCTGATCATCCTGCTCTACTACGCAGGCTCTCAGGCGCTCACCGCGCTGATCCACGCCATGGGGCTGCCTGGCCAGATCGCCATCAATGGCTTCGTTACCGCCGTTGGAGTGCTGGCCTTCGTCCAGGGCGCCTACATGACCGAGGTACTGCGCGGCGCCATCCTGGCCATTCCCAAGGGCCAGCTAGAGGCGGCCGACGCCTTCGGCTTCTCCACCTGGGCGCGTTTTCACCGCATCGTGATTCCCGCCATGCTGCCCAACGCCCTGCCCGGCATGTCCAATCTGTGGCTAATCCTGATCAAGGACACCGCCCTGATCAGCGTCATCGGTTTCAGCGAGCTGTTCTTCACCATTCAGCAGGCCGCCGCCAGTACCCGGGCCCACTTCCTGTTCTACGCCGCCGCCGGCGTCATCTACCTGCTGATGACCCTGACCTCCACCGCGCTCTTCGCGCGCCTGGAGCGCTACGTGCGCCGTGGCCAGCCCGCACCCGAGGAGGCCTGACATGGACTTTTCCTGGCTCGCCGATCCCTTCTATCAGGAATATCTGCTCGAAGGCTTCGTCAACACCCTGTGGCTGGTCGCCGTCTCCGCGGTAGGCGGCCTGATTCTGGCCGTGGCCGTCGCCATGGCACGCCTCAAGGGCCCTCGTCCGCTGGCCTGGTTCGCTCATGGCTTTACCACCGTGATGCGCGGCACGCCGCTGCTGGTGCAGCTGTTCTTCTTCTACTACGGCGTCGGCCGCCTGCTGGAAGGCATCCCCGGAGTGCAGGACAGCCTCATCTGGCCGATCCTGCGCGACCCCTTCTTCTACGGCGCCCTGACCTTCATTCTGAGCGTTGGCGCCTACTCCGGCGAAGTGCTGCGCGGAGCCCTACTCAGCGTGCCGCCCGGCGAACGGGAGGCCGGCCGAGCCTTTGGCATGTCGCCTTTCCAGGTCTTCTTCCGGCTGTGGCTGCCCCGCGCCATTCAGCTATGCCTGCCGACGCTGACCGGCGAGATGATCCTGCTGCTGAAATCCGTGCCGCTGGTCTCGACCATCGCGCTGATGGACCTGCTGCAGGCCGCCAACATCATTCGCGACGAGACCTTCCTGGTCTACGAGCCGCTGATGCTGATCGCCGGCATCTATCTGGCGATGACCATGGTGCTGACCATAGTGCTGCGCCAAGTGGAGCACTACTTCCCCGGCATGCAGCCGACGCGCCACCGCTGGCTGCCCCTTCGCGGCAAGGAGCGCAGCCCATGCAAGAACTGATGCACCATTTCATTGACAACAGCTGGGTCGCGAGTCGCGGGGATCGCCGCCTGCCAGTCACCGACCCTTACCGCGAGACCGTCATCGCCGAGGTCACGGAAGGCTCGGCGGAGGACGTGGACACCGCGGTGAGCGCCGCCCGTCGCGCCCTACCTGAGTGGCGGGCGATTGGCGGCAAGGCGCGCGGCGACTACCTGGACGCCCTGGCCGACGCGCTCGAGGCCCGCCGCGAGGGACTCGAGACACTCTCCAGCCGCAACAACGGCAAGCCCCGCGCCGAAGCCGAACAGGACCTCAGCGATGCCATCGCCTGCTATCGCTATTACGCCGGCGAGGCCCGCCGCCTGGAGGCTCGCCAGGGCGAAGCGGTGGACACCGGCGAGCCGGGGCTGATCTCACGCCGCTATCAGGACCCGGCCGGCGTGGCCGGGCTGATCACACCCTGGAACTTTCCGCTGGTCAGCAGCGCCTGGAAACTCGCCCCAGCGCTGGCTGCCGGCTGCACGGTGGTCTTCAAACCCTCTGAAGTGACGCCGCTGCCGGAACAGGCATTGGCCGAGATCGCCGTGGCGATTGGCCTGCCGGCCGGGGTCTTCAACCTGGTGCACGGCGATGGCAAAAACGTAGGCGCGCCGCTTACCGGCCACCCGGGCGTCGACAAGCTGTCCTTCACCGGCAGCAATGCCGTCGGCGAAGCGGTGATGGCCGCCGCCGCCCGGGGCACCCGCAACGTGTCGCTGGAGCTTGGTGGCAAGTCGCCGATTGTGGTCACCGAAGACGCCGACCTCGACTTGGCCTGTGAGCTGGTGCTGGCCGGGTTCTGCTACAACGCCGGCCAGATGTGCTCGGCCACCTCGCGACTGCTGGTGCACCAAAGCATCGCCGAGGCGCTCTTTGAGCGCTTGAACGCCGCCATCGTCGAGCTAAGTGCCGGCGACCCCCAGCTTGCGACCACCACGCTCAGTCCGCTGGTCAACGCCGCCCAGCGTGACCGGGTGAATGCCTACCTGGCGATGGCAGAAGAAGAAGGACTGGTTGCCACCACGGCGGATGCGATAGCCCTGCCCGCCCAAGGCTACTTCGTCGCCCCCCGCGTGTTCCGTGATGTACCCGCGACAAGCCGCCTGTGGCGTGAAGAGATCTTCGGCCCGGTGCTGTGCGCGCGAGCCGTAAAGGACGACGACGAAGCGGTGGCGCTCGCCAACGACAGCGATTTCGGCCTGGCCGCCACCGTGGTCGCAGGCGATGCCGCGCGGGCCGAGGTCCTGGCGAGCCGACTCACCGCCGGCAACGTCTGGTGCAATAGCTGCCAAGTGGCGCCACCAGGGCTCGGTTGGGGCGGCATGAAGAGAAGCGGCATCGGTCGCGAGCTCGGCCTTGCAGGCCTCGATGCCTACCTTGAGACCCGCTACGTCACCCGCCCCGCCTGAGGCAAACCGCCCTTAGGCACCTGCCCGGGCTTCAATGCCCGGGCCACCTTTCTGCTCCTGTCGCTCATTCCTCATTCCACACACACCACTTCCTCGTCAGGCAGCAGCCGGCAAGGTTGTGCTGCCTGTGGGAATTCGCCAGTATCCTCATTGAACGCTCGAGCGTGTTCAGGTCAGTAAACGAGCTCGCAGCCTAATACCTGTTACCTGCTAAAGGAGGGTGCGTGAAAATTTACGGGGATAGACAATCAGGTAACTGCTACAAGGTGCAGCTCGTTTGTAGTTTTCTGAACATTGACCACGAGTGGATCGATGTCGATATCCTGGCTGACGAAACGAAGAATGATGAGTTCTTGGCAAGGAACCCCAATGGCAAAATTCCCTTGCTTGAGCTGGATCAGGGAAAAACCCTTGCTGAGTCAAACGCCATTATCAACTATTTAGCCAGTGGGTCGGCCCTCTACCCAGACGAACGCTGGGCACAAGCTCAGGTGCTGCAATGGCAATTTTTTGAACAATACAGCCATGAGCCATTTATTGCCGTGGCGCGCTTTATCAATAAATACCTAGGCCTGCCTGACGACAAGAAAGGGGAGTATGAGTCAAAGCAAGCTGGCGGGCACAAGGCGCTGCAAGTGATGGAGCAGCAGCTTAGGAAAACGCCCTTTATAGCGGGGGAGCACTTCACCACTGCAGATATTTCGCTATATGCCTACACGCATGTAGCCCACGAAGGCGGCTTCGATCTGGAAGCCTATCCCTCGGTGCAAGCGTGGCTTGCCAGAGTGGCTTCATTGCCGAATTTCCAAGGCATGGCTTAATGGCCAGGTAACCATCACGGGCAAAGCGACGGCTAGTACATGGCGGCTTAGCCTTCTTTCCGTAACCCACTCGTGCTGTCAGTGCGGGGCATCAGCGTTAGCCACAAAGCGCGAGATATCGCATGGTCAAGATGAAGGGCATGGAGGAATGTTCATTGAAAAAGGTCCTGATCGTTACCGGCGGTAGCCGTGGAATTGGCGCAGCTACGGCGCGCCTGGCTGCGCAGTCTGGCTATGCCGTTTGCATCAGCTATCTGCGTAACAAGGCCGCCGCTTCCGCCGTTGTCGATGAGATTCTTAAAGCAGGTGGAGAAGCGATTGCGCTTGCAGCCGACGTGAGTGTTGAGGCCGAGGTGGTGCGCCTGTTCGAACAGGTCGATGACGCCTTTGGCCCGGTCACGGCATTGGTCAACAATGCCGGCGTCTTAGAGGAGCACATGCGCGTAGAGCAGATCGATGCTGATCGCCTCAGGCGTGTTTTCGCCACCAACGTCATCGGCAGCTTTATCTGTGCACGTGAAGCGGTCCGCCGCATGTCTAGCTCGAATGGTGGTGCGGGCGGCGCGATCGTGAATGTCTCCTCGGCTGCCGCCCGGCTTGGCTCTCCCAACGAGTATGTGGACTATGCCGCGTCAAAAGGGGCCATCGACACCTTTACTCTTGGCCTGGCAAAAGAGGTCGCCCCCGTGGGAATCAGAGTCAACGCCGTGCGCCCTGGCGTTATCTATACGGATATTCATGCCAGCGGGGGTGAGCCGGACCGGGTAGATCGAGTGAAAGGGTCTGTGCCCATGCAACGCGGTGGCACTGCCGAAGAAGTCGCCAACGCCATCCTTTGGTTGCTTTCGGATGATGCCTCTTACTCAACAGGTGCCCTGCTTGATGTGGCGGGTGGTAGATAGAAACGCCCCTCCCCCCGCGCACCTGGCGCGGGGTCTTGGCAAAGTGCTGGCGAAAGGCCCGGGTAAAGCTCGAGGTGCTAATGAAGCCGCAGGCCAGTTCCACACCTTCGGTGAGCTGCCGCCAAAGACATGCCAGAGCCTCAGTAAGCACAACCCTTTCTAGTACAGGGGTATCACCGGCAGCCTACAAGGTTGTTCTTGCAACAGAGAATTCGCCAATACTATCCGAAGATCCACTTTAGCTCTAAATCTTTAATAGGCTGCAGAAATAGAAGAACTTATCATAGGAAACATAATGACAGACACCACGGACTTCTTTGACCTCAAATCTCCACGAGCACTTTTCCACCTTTTGACGCAGGTTGAGAAACGCTTTGGTGAGAAGAAAAACAAGCGCGTAGAAGAACTTCTCCTTTTAGTTTTTGGCTTCACACACCTCAGGGAGTGGATTGCACCAAGTTACTCCCCCAAAAATGAGCCGCACACGCCGGAGGAGCAGTTCTATTGTGAAATTTTCGAACTCCCAGAATTCGACATTTTGCGGCAACTGTGAAATCGATCCAAGCATATGGCGACCAGTAGTTCGGTACGCGGGGCAGTCCATGGGTCAACGCTTGATGAATGGGAGAATCTCGACTCGGTACAGAGCATGGATTGTGGGCCCGTACTTGCCTACTTCGTCGATGGGAAAAATATAGAAGATGTAATCTCTGCAGTTCGGCATTTTTACGAACGGAATTGGTTCGAGCGAGTAAATGGGGACTCTTCCTCCTAAGACGTTAGGCCACCCGGTATAGTCAGAAGGGAGCGCCGATCCTTTCTCGGCTCATCTTTCAACGTCAACCGAAGCTAAGAGCAGCCCTCTGAGAGGCCGGTTCTCCCACACCGACAACCGTTACGCGGACCAACAAAGCCCGCTCACTCCTCGCGCACCTGCCGCGGGGCCTTGGCGAAGTGCTGGCGAAAGGCCCGCGAGAAGCTCGAGGCGCTGGTGAAGCCGCAGGCCAGCCCCACGGAAAGGATATCCAGATCGGTCTCGGCCAGCAGTTGGCGGGCGCGCTCGAGGCGCAGTCGCAGGTACCACCGCCGGGGCGTCGAGCCCAGCTCCTGCTCGAACAGGCGCTGCAGCTGGCGGGATGAAATACCGCAACGCTCGGCCACCCCCGCAAGCGTCAGCGGCGTTTCCAGGTGGCGCTCCATCAGCGCCACGGCATCGACCAGATGCCGCCGATGGGTGCCCAGTCGCCGCGCCATGGTCATGCGCTGCTGGTCGCGGCGGGTGCGCATGCGCTCATGAATCAGCTGCTCGGAGACGTCGATAGCCAACGCCTGGCCGTGACGGCGGGCAATCACTTCCAGCGCCATGTCCATGGCCGCGGCGCCCCCCGCACAGGAAAACCGCCGCACGCCGAGCTCGAACAGCTCATCGCTAGTGGCGATCGATGGGAAGCGCTCGCGAAATGCCGGCAGGCTCTCCCAGTGCAGGGTCACCCGCTCCCCTTTCAGTAAACCTGCCGCGGCCAGCACGAAGCAGCCAGTATCCAGCCCACCGAGTACGCAGCCGCCCTGCCCCAGGCGGTTAAGCCAGCGGGTGATCGCGCGGCTCTGGTGCGCCTCGGGATCAAACCCACTGCAGACGGCAAGCGTCGGCAGATGATGGACGGCCTCGATGGACTGGTCGGCAAGCAGGGTCATGCCGTTGGAAGCAGTCACCGGGCCGCCGTCCTCGCTGATCAGCGTCCAGTCGAACAGCGGCCGGCCGCTGATGCGATTGGCGATGCGCAGCGGCTCCACTGCCGAGAAGAAGGCCATCATCGAGAAGCGCGGCAGCAGCAGGAAACCCAACCGCTCCGGCATGGCGCTTGAGGGCCCCGGATTTGCGGAAACAGGGCTTGAGGAAACAGGGCCTGAGGAAGACGCGCTTGAAGGCGAAAAGCTGGAGTGAGCGGAATGCATGGCGAGAGGTCTGATCAAGAGACTGGATTCATCGGGAATGGGGTGGCGAGGAGACTGGGCTGATGAAGAGATCGGCTGAAGATCGCCATGAGCAAGGATCACTCATCATGGCGGGCTCTCTCGAGAGGGGCAAGCCATCGACGGGGTGTGAAGCCTGACGACGACTATGCTGAATAAACTACGCTGAATAAACAGCTAAGCTTCATGTACAACGCCGCGCGATCTATGACCCGTGCGCGCATCGCTTACAAACGTGCTCAGCCGCTTTTCGCGGCCTTATCAAGCGCCATCCCAAGCACTTGCTCAAGAACCTGCTCATGCACTTGCTCAAGTCCCTGCTCAAGAGCCAACTCGAGAGTGATCTAGACCACTTTCTCAAAAGCGTCGCTTGGCGACGAAAGGACCATGACTGCTTCTCTCGGCTCGGTATCCGGCCATCTGGTGGCCATCGGAGGGGCCGAGGACAGAACCTCGGACCTCGAAATCCTGACGCGGGTGTTTGCCCTGGCCCCTGCGGATAACCATGAGGTTGCGGTCATCGCCACGGCGAGCGGCATCCCCGACCAGGTGCTGCCCGACTACGAGGCGGCCTTCACGCGCCTGGGGGCGAGCCGCATTCATTCGCTGGACATCAAGGACCGCCAGCAGGCAGGGCACCCCGAAACGGTGCGGCTGATCGAGCAGAGCGGCGTCATCTTCTTCACCGGCGGCGACCAGCTGCGCCTGACCCATGTGATGGGCGGCTCGGCCACGCTGCAGGCCATTCGCGAGCGCCTGGCGGCCGGTGCGGTAGTGGCTGGCACCAGTGCCGGTGCCGCGGCGATGCCGGGCACCATGATCTACAACGGTGCCGCCGCGGATGCGCTGCGCAAGGGCGCCGTCAACATGACCTTCGGCCTGGGGCTTGCCGAGGGACTGATCATCGACAGCCATTTCCTCGAGCGCGGCCGCTTCACACGCCTGATGGAGGTCGGCGCGAGCAACCCCGAGCACCTGGGCGTGGGCATCGGCGAGGATGCCGGCGTGATCATCCACCCTCACGGCATTATCGAGGCGATCGGCTCGGGGCACGTCATCCTGATCGACAGCCGTGATCTGGCGAGCTCCAATATCGCCGAGCTGTCGATGGGAGAGCCGGTAGCCATCGAGCACATGATTCTGCATGCCCTGGTCAGCGGCCACGGTTTCGATCTCGGGGCGCGACGCTACCTGGTCCCCGAGGCGCTCGAAGCCGTGCTGGCGAACACACTATGAATATTCTCGAGCACCGCGCACTGCGCGGCCCCAACTACTACAGCCGCTATTTGACCATCTTCATGCGCCTGGACATCGGCGACCTGGAGCACCGCCCCAGCGACACCGTGCCCGGCATCGCCGAGCGACTCAGCGAGCTATTGCCGACTCTGCAGGGGCACCGTTGCTCGGTCGGTCGCCCCGGCGGCTTTCTGGAACGCCTGGCACGAGGCACTTGGGCCGGTCACGTGGTCGAGCATGTGGCGATCGAGCTGCAGAACCTGATCGGTTTCTCGGTGGGCTACGGCAAGACCATCGACAGCTATGATGCCGGGATCTACAACGTCGTCTACCGCTACCGCGACGAGGCCAGCGGCCTGGCGGCTGGCGTGGAGGCCGTCGAGCTGGTCCGCCGCCTCTTCCATGGCCTCGAGATCGACATTCAGGCGATCATCGATCGCCTAAAGGTGGTGCGCGACGCGAACATGCTGGGGCCCTCCACCGCCGCAATCATCGAGGCCGCCGAGCGTCGCGGCATTCCTTATATGCGCCTCACCGACGACAGCAGCTACCTCCAACTGGGCCATGGCCACCGCCAGCAGCGCATTCAGGCAACCGTGACCTGCCAAACGGACCTGATTGGCTACAGCATCGCCGATGACAAGCAATGGACGAAGCAGCTGCTCGGCGATGCCGGCATCCCGGTGCCCAAGGGCGAGGTGTGCTCCACCGTCGATGAGGCGCTCGAGGTCTCGCGGCGCATCGGCTACCCCCTGGCGGTGAAGCCGCTGGTCGGCAACCATGGTCGCGGCGTGAGCACCAGCGTCGAGGACGACCAGGCGCTGTGCGACGCCTTCAACATCGCCGCTCGCCGCCATCATTCGGTGATCGTCGAGCAGTGCATCAGCGGCGAGGATCACCGCCTGCTGGTTATTAATGGCCAGTTGGTGGCCGCCGCCCGGCGACGTCCGGCCCATGTGGTCGGCGATGGAAAGGCCACGCTCAAGGAACTGATCGACCGGGAGAACGCCGACCCAAGACGCGGCGTTGGCCATGAGAATCTGCTTACCCAGATCGAGCTGGACGAGCAGTCGCGGCGGATGATCAGTCAGCAGCATCTGAACCTTGAGAGCGTGATTGCCGCAGACGAGATCGTCTTCCTCAAGCCCACCGCCAACCTGAGCACCGGCGGCACCGCCACCGACGTGACCGACGATGTGCACCCGGAGGTGCGCTATGTGGCGGAGCGCATCGCGCGACTCATTGGACTCGACATCATCGGCATCGACCTGCTCGCCGAGACCCTGACTCGCCCGCTGGAGGAGCAATCCGCGGCCGTGGTCGAGGTCAACGCGGGGCCCGGCTTTCGCATGCATCTGTCGCCCACCCACGGCCAGGGCCGGGATGTCGGCCAGCCGGTCATCGACATGCTGTTTCCGGACAGCGGCAGCGATGCGCGCATCCCCATCGTCGCGGTCACCGGCACCAACGGCAAGACGACCACGGTGCGCCTGCTCTCGCATCTTCTGCGCCAGGTGGGCCGCAAGGTGGGCATGGCCTGCACCGGCGCCATCGAGATCGACAGCCACGTCATCATGCGCGGCGACTACAGCGGCCCGCTGGCGGCCACGATCGTGCTGCGCGAGCCCACGGTGGAGTGCGCGGTACTCGAGGTGGCGCGGGGCGGCATCATGCGCCGCGGGCTCGGTTTCGATGCCTGCGACGTGGGCGTGCTGCTCAACATCGCAAGCGATCATCTCGGCGAGCATGACCTTCATACCCTCGACGAACTGGCGCGCTGCAAGTCGGTGGTGATCGACGCCATCCGCCCGGAGGGCACCGCCGTCATCAATGCCGATGACCCACGGGTGCTGGCCGCCCTGGAATGGGCGCGGGGCGACAGCATTCTCTTTACCCTGAACCCGGATTCACGGGCCATTCGTCAGCATGTTCACAATCAGGGGGTGGCCTTCACTGTCCACCAAGGCAACCTGGTCATGCGTCAGGGCCGGGTCGAAGCCGAGGTCATCCCCGTCGCCGACGTGCCGATCACCTTCGAGGGCCACGCCCGCTTCAATGTCGCCAACGCCCTGGCCGCCAGCGCCGCGGCCTTTGCCCTGGGGCTGTCGCCTGCCGATATCCGCATGGGCCTGTCCACCTTCCACCCGACGCCCAGCCAGAACCCCGGGCGCACCAACCTGATCGAGGCCGCTGGCCTCAAGGTGCTGATCGACTACGGGCATAACGTGCCGGCTCTCGACGCACTGGCCGAACTGGTCAGCGCGCTACCCGCCAAGCGACGCATCGGCGTGGCCAGCGCCCCGGGCAATCGCCGCGATGAGGACCTTTTCGAGCTGGGCGCGCGGCTGGCCGCGATGCTCGATGTCGTCATCCTCTGCGAGACCGACGCCCGCGGCCGCCCCCCGGAGGAAGCCGGCGGCCTGTTGCGCGACGGCGCCGCCTCAGTGCCGCGAGCATGTCACACCGAACTCGTCTTGGAAGAGGAGCAGGCCATCGACCGAGCCTTCGAGGAAGCCAGCGACGGCGACCTGCTGGTGCTGCTGATCGATGATATTGAAGGAACACTTGAGCGCCTCAAGGAACGCCTCAAGGCGCCTGCCCAGGACTATTCCAAGGACCCTTCCAAAGATCTTTCCAAAGCCCCTTCTCAGGACACTTCCAAGGACACTTCAGAGCAAAGCGTCAGCACAGCGGATGGCCCGGCCCCTACAGATAAAGCCCCTGAGGGGGAAAACCCCGCTGAAAAAACCCATCCCCCCCATACCTCACGAGGCAACCGCCCATGCTGACCGGCCCTTCCCCGGATGCGGGACTACTGACCCTGTTGCGCGTGGGCAGCATCCAGGCTCCTGAGCTGCTCGAGGCCAACGAGATCCTGATCGCCGGCGGTCGCATCGCCGCGCTGGGGCGTGACCTAGACGTGCCGGCAGGCTGGCCGGTGCAGGTCGTGGAGGCGCCGGAGCTGATCGCCGTGCCTGCCTTCATCGATCAGCACGTGCACGTGACCGGTGGGGGCGGCGAAGGCGGCTGCGGGTCTCGCTGCCCGGAGATCACCGCCCACCAGATCGCCGCCATGGGCATCGGCACCGTGGTGGGGGTGCTCGGCACCGACGGCATCAGCCGCTCGCCGGCGGACCTGCTGGCCAAGGTGCGTGGGCTGCGCGCCGAGGGCATCGCCGCCTACATGTACACCGGGTCCTATCGCGTGCCGCCGCCGACCCTCACCGGCGACCTGCAGCGCGACCTGGCCTGGATTCCCGAGATCATCGGCCTGGGTGAGATCGCGATCTCGGATCACCGTTCGAGCCAACCCCGGCAGGACGAGATCGAGCGGCTGGTCAGCGAGGTGAGGGTCGGCGCCATGCTGGCCGGCAAGCGCGGCATCTGCCACTTCCATATCGGCGACGGCGGGCGGGGGCTCGAGCCGCTGCGCCGGCTGCTCACCGAGACCGAAATTCCCGCCGAGCAGGTGATTCCCACCCATGTAAACCGCCATCGCGACCTCTTAGAAGAGGCCGCCGACTATGCGCTGACCTTCAAGGCCTGCGTGGATGTGACCGCCTTCGACGATGCCGACGAAGACGACCTGACCGGCTTCGGCGCGGTGGCGCGACTGCTGCGACGTGGCGTGCCGGTCGAGCGCATTACCATGAGTTCCGACTGCAATGGCAGCCTGCCCGAGTTCGACGCCCAGGGTAGCTATATCGGCATGCGAGTGGCGGGCAACGCCACCCTGATCGCCGACTGGCGGCGCCTGGTACACGAACAGGTGCTGACGCTGGATCAGGCGCTGGAGCTGATTTCGGGCAACGTGGCCAGGGTGCTGGGGCTCGACGGTCACAAGGGCCGGCTGGCCGTGGGCTTCGATGCCGATGTGACCCTGCTCGATCGCACCCTCACCCCGCAGCAGACCTATGTGGCGGGGCGCTGTGTCTATGCCCGGGGCGGCTAACGCTTGGTGATCGAAAAGAGAACCCAAGCACCGAGAACCAGGACAACAGGCACCTAGGTATCGGGAACTGATCTCAGCGCCTTGGCCTGATCAAGCAGAACAGCGTGACCGTCTTCACTGGCGTCGATCAGTTACGCCCAACTACGCAAATAGCCGTGCCCGAACGTGCTCCCCCCTTCGCCAGGGCAATACGGCTGCCAACTTGACCGGTGACTTCATATCCAGCGATTTTCATCCGGCTTTTCTTTCGTGGTGGTAAGGGCTTGGGTTAACCCGCTGATTATTGCCAAGCGTGAGCAGGATAACGCCGGCGGCAATCAGAACAGCACCGAATAACAGCCCCCCAGGGGGCGCTTCGCCCTGTAGAAATATGGCGACGGGTACGCCTACAAGGGCACCGACAGATCCCAGCAGGCTCAGCAGGACCGGCCCGCCTGTTTTCTGCAACAGGAACAACAACAAGAACATGCCAGCGAAAACTGCGGACTGTATAGCGATCAGGACGAACGATAGGCCTTGCTCCATCGGTATCGCCAGCGAGAATCCTGGCAAGAATCCGGCGCACAGCAACATCATGGCGGCAGCCACTAGCATGCCCGGCGCCAGTGCATCGCCGGATACGCCTTGGGGCCAACGCAGTGTGCGATACAGATTGCCGATGGCCAGCAGGACCGGCCCGACAAGCGCCAGCAGTGTCCAGAAGACATCTGCATCGGGCGAGGACAGCTTTTCCGAAGCCAAAACGCCGGCGCCTGCCAAGGCCGCCGCCACCCCCGTGGCACGTATCGCCTTGAACACTTCCAGTTTGAGTGCCAGTGCACCGACATAGGTCAGAAGCGGCGGCAATGTGATGATGAGAGCGACGAAGCCGGCTCCAACATGCGGAACCGCCGAGAAGAAGATGAGATTGGGGCCGGCCACGCCTACCAGCGCAGACACGCAGTAGTATTCAAGCGTACGAGCGTTAACTGGCGGTAGCTTCCGACGTTGCGCGGCCAGCGCGAGCAAAATCAGTGCTGCCCCGACGATTGACCAAAACAGAATCGCCAAAGGCGGCAGGCGCGCCTCACTCGCCACTTTGGCCAGATTGGTCGATAGACCCAACAGCGCTCCGCCGGACAAGAGGCTTAGCAGTGCGGGTAACCATGTCCTGATGCGCTCAGGTTTGTTTGTGGCCACGCTCGTCATCATCGTCCCTCCGGGAGCATATCTTGAGTTCAAGATATTCCTCCGAAATCTTGACGTCAAGATAAGCGCGTGGAAGTCTAAGCGGCATGGATCATATAGAAAAAATTCTTACGCAATGGCGACAAGAGCGACCCGACCTTGAGGTTGCGTCCATGGGCACGATCGGACGGATCAAGTTGCTGCACCAGTTGCTAATGCGTGCCATGGAAAAGAGCTGGTCCGCATACGGTCTGAATGCTGCAGGCTTCGATGTTCTGGCCACCCTGCGCCGGTCAGGCTCGCCCTATGCGCTCTCTCCTGGCGACCTGATGGCATCGACCTTGGTCACGTCGGGCACGATGACGCACCGTATCGACCAACTGGTAAAAGCCGGTCTGGTCGAGCGGGTCCGGAATGCCGAGGACGGGCGTGGTTTCCTGATTTCCCTCACCCCGCAAGGGCGCGAGCTTATCGACGAAGCGGTTAGCGCCCATGTTGAGACGCAGGAAACACTGGCTGGGGTTCTTACCGACGAACAGCGCGCTCAATTGGACAGTTTGCTGAAACAGTTCTTGCACGAACTTGAAAGCAGCTGAGAGGCATCTGGAACTTAGACGCATCAGCCCAGCAACCGCTCGACGCCGAGCCAGGCCAGACGCAGCGCCAGCAGGGTCAGTACCCACTTGAAGAGCCCGTCGAAGTGCGCCTCACTGAGCCGCTTGAGCAGACGCAGGCCGAGCCAGGTGCCGGCGAGCCCCGCCGCGATCATTGCCACCATCAACCCCAGCCAGTCATGGAAAACGAAGCCGGCCACCCCGAACACGAACGCCTTGGTGAGATGCTGAAGGCTCATGCAGGCGGAAAAGGTCGCCACTCGCGCCATTCGCTCGGACTGGGAATGCTTGATAAAGGAGCCGACCAGCGGGCCACTGGCACCCACCAGACTCGACAATAGGGTCGTCAGTGCGCCTGCCAGCATAGTGCCAACGCGCCCCAGCGCCCGGGCCGGTGGCGCGGGCCCCCAGCAGGAGAACAGCACGAAGCCGGCGATGGTGAGCTCCAGCACGCCCGAAGGCAGGCGCACCAGCAGCCAGGCTGCAAGCAAGGCGCCAAGCACCACCCCGGGCAGAAAGGCGGCGATCACCCGGCGGTCGATATGGCGCCACGTCATGCTGGCGCGGCCGGCATTGGAGCCCAGCTGCACCATGCCATGCACCGGAATCAGCGCCGCTGCCGGCATCACCTGCGCCATGGCGATAATCAGCAGGGTGCCGCCGCCGATGCCGGCGCTCGCCGAGATCATCGAGGTCAGGATCGACAGCGCCACCAGGCCCAGGTTGAGCCCGGCAGGCAAAGGAGAGAGCAGATCGAGCAGGGGCATGGTCGCCGTCCGATGGCCTATAGGGCTCACCACTATATCAAGACCCGCCGCTGCGCCTCACGGCCAGGCGTAAAAGTAGCGCCTTAAGTCCCTTCATAGGCCCCTCGCCTAAGTTTCTCTCTTAAGCCCCTCTCTTAAGTCCCTCTCTTAAGTCCCTGCCCCAGTGACCGTCACCCCGGCCAAGCCCCCCAAGTTGCGGCCATAAAAAAAGCCGGCCCCTCGGGGCCGGCTTTTTATCACGCTTCGCTGACAAACGCCGTGGCAAACAGCAGCGTCTAAGCAGCGACGCGTTCGTCTGCGTCGATCAGGCTTCGCGCGTGCGCGGCTGGTCGATCAGCCCCTGCTCGCGCGCCATCGCGTAGGCAGCCTTCGGGCCGGTCCACAGCGAGGGCAGCAGCACCAGCGACACCGGGATGGCGGTGATCACGATGAACTGCTGCAGCGCGCTGATCTGGCCGGCGCCCATGTACAGCAGGATCGCCGCCATGATCGCCATGGCGATGCCCCAGAAGGCGCGGATCAGCGGGTTCGGCGCGTCATGGCCGGCACCCACCACGGAGATCGCATAGCTCATCGAGTCGCCGGTGGTGGCCACGAAGATGGTGGTCAGCAGCAGGATCGCCAGCGCCATCAGCGAGCCACCCGGCAGCGCCTGCGCCACGGTCAGGGTCGCCACGTCGAACTGGAAGTTGTTCAGCGCTTCGGTCAGGTCGATCACACCGGTCAGCTGATAGAAGATGCCCGAGCCGCCCAGCAGGGTGAACCATACGGTAGTGGCCACCGGCGCCATCACCGCCACGGCGAGAATCATCTGGCGAATAGTGCGGCCGCGCGAGATGCGAGCAACGAAGATCGCCATCAGCGGGCCGTAGCCGATGAACCAGGCGAAGAAGAACACCGTCCACCACTTCATCCACCAGGCCGGCGCCGTCTCGGCGGTCATGGTGGCCATCGAGAAGAAGGAGGTCAGGTAGGTGCCAAAGCCCTGGGTGAAGGCATCGGTCAGGAACAGGGTCGGGCCGAAGACGAAGATCACCGCGGCAATCGCCAGCGCCAGGAAGACGTTGAAGCGGCTGAGCAGTTGGATACCGCGATGGATACCGGTCATCGCCGAGGTGACGTAGATCGCGCCCAGCACAGCCAGCACGGCCAGCTGAGTGCCGTAGCCTTGCGGCAGGCCGAACAGCTCATGCAGGCCGAAGCTGACCTGAGTGGCCAGGAAGCCGATCGGGCCCACGGTGCCGGCGACCACGGCGATCACGCACAGGGCGTCGACCAGGCCACCCAGCGGGCCGCTCATCAGGCGCTCGCCGAGTACCGGGGTGAGCAGGGTGCGCGGCTGCATCGGCTGGCCCTTCACGTAGTGGGCATGCGCCATCACCACGGCGGTCAGGGTGCCGAGCACCGCCCAGGCCAGAAAGCCCCAGTGCATGAAGGACTGGGCCAGAGCGCCGGCGACGGCATCAGCGGTGCCTGCTTCGGTGTCAAAGGCCGGCGGGGTGACCACGAAGTGATAGACCGGCTCACCGGCGGCGAAGAACACGCCGCCGCCCGCGAGCAGGGTGCACATGATCATCGACAGCCACTTGAAGGTGCTGATCTCCGGGGCCTGGAGATTGCCCACCTTGGCGGCACCGGCCGGTGACATGGCAACGCCAATGCCGATGAAGAAGGTCAGCAGCAGCAGCAGCTGGAAGTAGGAGCCCAGGGTACGAGCGGTCCAGGCGAAACCGGCGCTGATGCCGTTGGCGACCATGTCGATGTCATACAGCGACAGGGCAACGAAGGCGACGATGAAGCCGACGCTCAAGACCAGCACCACCGGGTCGCCCAGGCGCGAACCGGTGGTGCTGGTCTCTGATGGGATGGAATGGTCAGGTTGGGTCATGGGGAGCCTTTGGTTGGGATGTCATCACGTCGCCCAGACGAGCGGGAGCCGCAAGCATGGCAATCGGGATGAGCGAGCATTTCAACGCCGATGACGTCAGAAGAGCGATCACTGATAAACGATCGGGGATGACGATGTCAGAGCAGTGTTACGCGTTCGCGAGCGAGAGGGGACTTTCGTTCACGGAGCCTCCTGACGTGGCGAGGGGGCGGATGGAGTGGCCTGCAAGGGCCAGCGGGAATCGGGTAGCCGATTGGAAAAACCGCGCAGTATACCGGCGCATCGGTCGGTCTTCAAATGTCACTGAACGCCCGCTCAATATCGAAGCGTTGCCGGATCGGCTAGACTGCCCAGCCTTTTCTGGCGTTTCATGCGCCTTTTTTCGATGATTCGTTTTGGCCGATTCCTGCCACCCTTGCCAACCGTTCTTTCGCACCGTTCTTTCGCACCGTTCTAAAAAAAGAGGAGCCCTGGCTACATGACCGCCGACCTTGATCACGATGCCCTTCAGGCACTGCTGGACCGCCTCAGCAAGGACGCCCCTCGCTGCTTCAATGAGGGCAAGGTCGCCGACTACATTCCCGCCCTCGGCGAGGTCGACCCGGATCACTTCGGCATTGCGGTCTGTCATGTCGACGGCCGGGTGCAGGTCGCAGGTGACGCCCACACGCGCTTCTCGATCCAGTCCATCGTCAAGGTACATGCGCTGGTGCTGGCCATGCAGCGTCTCGAATCCGAGGAGATCTGGTCACGGGTCGGCCGCGAACCCTCGGGGCAGGCCTTCAACTCGATGGTGCAGCTCGAGGTCGAGCAGGGCGTGCCGCGCAACCCCTTCATCAACGCCGGCGCGCTGGTGGTCACCGACCTGCTGGTATCGCGGATCGTGGCGACCCAGTACACCCTGCGCGAGCATCTGCGGCGACTGTCAGGCAGCAACGACATCGGCTTCGACGAACGGGTGGCCCGCTCGGAGATGGATCACAAGGCCCGCAATGCGGCGCTGGCCTATCTCATGAAGGCCTACGGCAACCTGCACGCCGACGTCGAGACGGTGCTCGATACCTACTTCCATGGCTGCTCGGTGGCGATGAACTGCGTGGAGATGGCGCAAAGCGTGGCTTTCCTGGCCAACCGCGGCGTCAATCCGCTGGACGGCAGCCGGGTGGTCTCGCCGGTGGAGACCCGCCAGCTCAATGCCCTGCTGCTGACCTGCGGCCTCTATGACGCCGCCGGCGACTTCGCCTGGCGGGTCGGCCTGCCCGGCAAGAGCGGCGTGGGCGGCGGCATCATCGCCATCCTGCCCGGGCGCATGAGCATCTGCGTGTGGTCGCCGCGCCTGGACGGCTACGGCAACTCTATCGCCGGTCGCCATGCCCTCGAGGGCTTTGTCGAAGGCATCGGCTTCTCGCCGCTAGGCTGACGGCGCGCTGACCAGCCGGGCCTTCAGCCGCTCGACGGCGCGCTGGGCCCTCGCCGACAGCGGCCACTCGGCCCGGTGCAGGAGCCAAAGGGTATCGACCACCGCCGGTTCGCCCTCGACGACCCGGACCGCCTCGGGATGCGGGTAGGCCTCCCGGGCAAAGCGGGGCAGCACGCTGAAGCCGAGCCCCTGGGCCACCGGCGCAAGGATCAAACCGATCTGGTTGGTGAAGCCGTGACGGGGCAGCCGCCCAACGCCTGGGTTGCCGGGAAAGCGCCGGCTCAGCAGCCGGGTGGCCATGTCATGGCCGTCGGGATGGTCGATGAAGCCGAGCCTTTCCAGATCATCCCAGCCGGCGATCTCGACGCCCGCCGGCACCACCAGCTCCAGCGCCTCCTTGGCAAACAGCGACACCGCGAGGCGCGGGTCCTCCGGGCGCTGGGTGGCGAGCCCCACTTCCGCGCGATTATTCAGTACGGCGTCGATGACGTCTGCAGTGGGGGCGAAGCGATGGTGAATGGCGAGCCCCGGCGCCTCGTGCTGCAGCGCCAGCAGATGGGGATAGATGGCCAGACCGATGCTGCCCGGCGTGATCAGCGACAGCTCGCCCTGGCTGGCATCATCGCCCGCCAGGCGCTGCGTGAGGCGCTGGTCGGCCGCCTGCATTTCCCGCTGGTAGTCGAGCAGGGCATGCCCCGCCGGGGTCAGCTCCAGGCCACGAGGCCGGCGCAGCACCAGCTGCCCGAGCCGGGCCTCCAGGTGCTTGATGTGCTGGCTGACCGCGGCCTGCGTCAGGTCCAGGCGCTCGGCGGCGCGGGTGAAGTTGCCAAGCTCCACCAGCGCCTCGAAGGTACGCAGCCACTGGGGCTGAAGCATAAGCATCTCTTATCATGATCATAACGGCATGGTGGTTCTGATTATGGCCGGCGGCGCCTAGCATGGAAAGCGTTCACTTCCCTTCGCCTACCGGCAGGAGACATCACCATGAGCCAGGTCTATCCCCGCACCTTTTCCCACATCGGCATCTCAGTCCCCGACGTCGAAGCCGCCCTCAAGTTCTACACCGAAGTCCTCGGCTGGTACGTGATCATGGAGCCGACCACCATCGTCGAAGACGACTCCGCCATCGGCGTGATGTGCTCCGATGTGTTCGGCCCGGGCTGGGGCTCGTTCCGCATCGCCCACATGTCCACCGGCGACCGGGTCGGTGTCGAACTGTTCGAGTTCAAGGGCCAAGAAACCCCGGGGAACAACTTCGAGTACTGGAAGACCGGTGTCTTCCACTTCTGCGTCCAGGACCCGGACGTGGAAGGCCTCGCCGAGCGCATCGTGGCCGCCGGTGGCAAGCAGCGCATGCCGGTGCGCGAGTACTTCCCAGGCGAGAAGCCGTTCCGCATGGTCTACATGGAAGACCCGTTCGGCAATATCCTCGAGATCTACAGCCACAGCTACGAGCTGACCTATGCGGCCGGAGCCTACGCCTCCTGAGCCAGGTCATCGGGCTGACCGTAGCAAAAAGGGCGGCCGACCAAGGCCCGCCCATGCAAAAGGCCCGCTCCTTAGAGCGGGCCTTTCTTGTTCCTGATCCAGAGCCTGAGCGTTACGTTTTCGCCCAGGCGCGGATCAGCTCACCTTGTGCCATTCGAAGGCCTTGAACGGCTCATCGACGGGCGTCTCGGCCAGATGGTTGGTGTAGTTGCTCATCACCTTCTGGGCGAGGCCCAGCACCACTTCCAGCACCTGACGGCGAGTATAGCCGGCGGCCAGGAAGTCGTTGACCGCGGAGGCATCGACCTCACCACGATTGCGCACCATGGCCAGAGTGAAGGTGCGCAGCGCCTCAAGCTTGTCGCTGGGCAGCGGCGTCTCGTTACGCAGCGCCTCAGTGATCGCATCGTCGACCTTCATCGACTTGGCGATACCGGTATGCGCCGGCACGCAGTAGTGGCACTCGTGCTCGACGTTGATGGTTTGCCAGACCACGGTCAGCTCGTCGGCATCGAAGCTCGAGTCGATAAACAGCTGGTGCAGCTGCTGATAGCCCTCGAGCAGGCCCGGCGCCTCGGCCATCACCGCGTGCAGGTTGGGGATCATGCCGAAGGCATTGATGGAATTCTCGAGCAGCGGCTGGCTTTCCGCGGGGGCCGTGGTCTTGTCGTGCAGGGTATAGGAGCTCATGTATTACCTCGTTGCCTTGGGTCACGAATAGATGGAGCAGAGAAGCGCCGAGCTCATTTTTGAGCGATCACTCAAATCAGGACATGACGCTACCTGCCGTAGATGTGTCCTCAGGTTAACTGGCTTTGAGCGATCACTCAAGATAAAATTTGAGCGCTCACTCAAGATTCATCCGGCCGACTTACGGTCGAAAGGACGCTTCATGCCACGCCAGACTCGCCATGACCGCCAGCATTCCCTGGATCAGGCCCTTGCCCTGTTCTGGCGCAAGGGCTATCACGCCGCCTCGCTCAAGGATCTCGAAGGTGCGCTCGACATGCGTCCGGGCAGCATCTATGCGAGTTTCGGCAGCAAGGAGCGGCTGTTTGGCGAGGTACTCGCACGCTATGGCCGCCAGGGGCTGGTGGAGCTCGAGCGCACGCTGGCCGCCAACCCCTCGCCGCTGGGCGGGCTGGCCGACTACCTGCGAACCCTCGGCGGCCTTCGCGACATGCAACGCCCCTGCCACGCCTGCCTGCTGGTGAAGACGCTCTTGGAACTTGGAGCCGAGGAAGCCAACGCCCGCCTCGCCCAGGAGCTGCTGGACGGCATGGCGGCGCGCTTCACGCAGGTCTTCGAGGCCGCCCGTGACGCCGGTGAACTGGTCGAGGAACGAACAGACAACGCCTCTGCTGGGCAGCCGGCTCGCCTGGCACGCCGCTATCAGGCGATAGTCATGGGCCTGCGCGCCCACGCCGAACGGCCGATCAGCGCCGCCGAGCTCCATGAGCTTGCCGACGATCTCGCCGACGACCTGCTCACCCTGTGCGCCCGCCGTCACTGACTAAGCGGGCAACCCGGACGCCTCTACCTAGCGCGGCCAGGCACGACACGGCCCGCGACTCGTCACCCCATGCCTGCCTCGGCCTGACGTCAGGACTTGGTCCCGCGCATCGCCGTGGCGCGAGGCGGCTCGCCGAAACGCTGGCGATAGGCCCTCGAGAAGTGGGCCAGGTGAGAAAAACCGGCCGCATAGGCCGCCTCGGTCACGCTGGAATAGCTATCGGCGAGGATGCGCTGGGCGAGGTCTAGGCGCATGCCGAGATAGCACTGCTTGAGGGTCTCGCCGAAGTGGGCGGCGAACTGGCGCGTCAATTGACGCTGAGACTGCCCCGCCAGCCGACAGATCTCGGGGATATCCAGCGCCTGCGCCAGGTTGGCCTCCATTACCGCCAGGGCCCGCACCACGCTGCGCGGCAGCGACGGATCACCGCGGCGCTCGCGGCTCGTTGCAGTACCCTCGCCTCGCTGATAGCCGATCTGTCGCCCCACGGCATCGGCCAGTGACGGCCCATAGCGCCGCTCGACCCATGACAGCATCAGATCGATGCCGGCCGCGCCCCCCGACCCCGTGAGGCGGTCATACTCCCATTCGTAGAGCGCCGAGCTCGCCACAAGCTCAGGGAACTCCTGACGAAAGGCCGGCACACTCTCCCAGTGCATGGCCACCCGATAGCCATTCAGCACCCCGGCCCGGGCCAGGATGAAGGGCGCCGTGTCGAGCCCTCCCAGCCAGGCCCCATGAGCCGCGAGCCGCCTCAGCACCGCCCGGTCTTCGGCCTCGACGGTGGCTTCCGGTTCGTAGGACGCCACCACCATCAGGCGACTCTCCGAAGCCAGATGATCCCGACGAGCATCCTGACACAGGCTATCGAGCCGCCCATCCACATCGATACGCACGCCGTTGCTGGCCACCACCGCCTGCCCGTCGGAGGACAGCAGCCGCCAGGCGAAGAGGTCACGACCGAACCGGTTGGCGACCCGCAGGGGCTCGAGCAGACAGAACAGCGTCAGCATCGAGAACCTGGGCACCAGCCACACGTTGAGGGTGAGCTCAGCATCATCAGGTGCCAGCAACGGGGGCGAATCGGGCCTTACATAGGGCCAAGTGGTATCGGGCATGGGGCCATTTATATCATGAATAAGGCGAAAAAAATCAAATAGCCGCCACAGGCCGGCGTTAGGGTAAGTCCCTAGTCCTCAAGCAACGGGGCCATCGCCCCCCAACGGAGAACCCAGTGTCATGAGCATCAGCGGTCATCTCAGCCAGTCAGCCGACGGTCAGCAGCTTCACCTCCACTACGACGGGAAGGATCTCGAGCTGGATGCCCTGTGGCTGCGAGAGCGCACCCCGGATGCCGACACGCTCGACCCGCAGACCGGACAGCGCCTGATCGAGGCCGCCGATCTGCCGCTGGACCTGGCGATCCTTACGGCCACTGCCGAAGGCGACCGGCTCGATATTCGTTTCAGCGACGGTCACCAAAGCTGCTTTTCTCTGGCGGCCCTGAACGAAGAAGTCACGCCGAGCGACGAATTCGCCGAGCGTCGTCTGTGGGATTCACGCTTGAGTGATATTCCCCACAGCGCTTTTTCCGCAGCGGTAAACGATGACGGCGCCCTGCTCGAGCTACTGGAAAATCTGCATCGCTTCGGCTTCGTGCGGGTGGATGGAGTGCCTGACGAAGCGGAAGGCATGCAGACCCTGATGGCGCGCATCGGCCCGCTGCGGCGGACCAACTGGGGCGGCGTCGCCGACGTCAAATCGGTCGCCAATGCCTATGACCTGACCATGACCCAGCGCGGGCTCGAACCCCATACCGACAACCCTTATCGCGATCCTATCCCGGGGTTTGTCTGGCTGCACTGCCTGGCCAACGCCGCCGGCGGCGGGGACAACACCCTGGTCGACGGTTTCAGCGCGGCGCAGCGCCTGCGCGAGGAAGACCCGGAGGCCTTCGCCTGCCTGACCCGCGTGACGCCGGGGTTTTGCTATCACGACGAGACCACTCGCCTTGAAAGCGAAGGCCCGCTGATCGAGCTCGACGGCCAGGACCACCTGATGCGGGTGCGCTTCTCGAACCGTACCGAGCGCGTCTCGGCCCGGCCCGGTGCTGAACTGCGCCGCTATTACGCCGCACGCCAGGCCTTCTACCGGCTGATCACGTCCGAAGCCCTGACCCTGAACATCAAGCTCGAAGCCGGCCAGATGCTGATCATGGACAACTACCGCCTGCTCCATGGGCGCACATCCTTCCATCTGGAAAACGGCGTCCGTCACATGCGCCAGGGCTACGTCGATCAGGACAGCACCGCGAGCCGCCGCCTGGTGCTGCGCGACCAGCTGTCCACATCGCTAGGAGCCACTGCATGAGCCATACCGCCGACCACTCAGCCACGATGACCCAAGCCCGCTTTCGTCGCTTCGATGAGAGCCGCCGCGAGGAATGGGCCCTGATCGATTCATACTTCAGGGCCTATCAGGCCGATGCCAGCCGCCGGGTGCTTGTGCACCTGGAGCGCCTGCGTGGCGACCACCATGGCTACCCGGTGGACCGCTATGAGCACTGCCTGCAGACCGCGACCCGCGCCCTGCGGGCCGGCGCCGACGAGGAAATGGTGGTCTGCGCCCTGCTGCATGACATCGGCGACGATCTGTCGCCGGCCAACCACGCCGAGATTGCGGCCGGCATCCTCGAGCCGTTCATCGACCCGTTGAACACCTGGATGATTCGCCACCACGAGCTCTTCCAGGGCTATCACTATCGCCACTTCTTCGGGCTCGACCCACACGCCCGCGACGCCTACCGCGACCACCCGGCGTTCGAGCGCACCGTGCGCTTCTGTGACGAGTGGGATCAGACCAGTTTCGATAAGGACTACGACACCCTGCCACTCGATGCCTTCGTGCCGATGGTCGAGCGCGTGCTGGCCCGGACGCCCTTCGATGGCCTGCCCGAACTGGTGGATTAGCTGGTGGATTAACGGGCTGATCCCCAGAAACGCATAACCTCCAACCCGGTCTTGCGAGGCCCGAACCGGCCTCGCAAGACCGATGACACCGTGACCGCCACCCGGCGGCCGGCCAACCGCAAAGGAGATACAACGATATGAAAATGTTCCGATTGACCGCCATCAGCCTGACCCTGCTGGCAGGGCTGAGCCTGGCCGGCCAGGCCCTGGCCGCCGCCGGCGACCGTGACGATACGCTGCGGATCGTCGTGCCGCCCTGGCCCGGTGTCACCGTCAAGAGCGAAATGCTCTCACAGCTCATCGAGCCGCTGGGGTATACCGCCGACAAGCAGGAGCTCAGCTCAACGGTGGCCTATCAGACGCTCGGAACCAACGAGAGCGATGTTTTCCTGGCCGGCTGGATGCCGTCCCAGACCACCATCTACGACGCCGCCATGGCCAAGGGCACCATCGTCGACCTGGGCAGCAATATCAGCGGCGCGCGCATGGGCTTCGCCGTGCCGGGCTACGTCTATGAGGCCGGCATTACCAGCGCCGAGCAGCTGGCGGACCCTGAAGTCGCCGAGCGCTTCGGTTATACCGTCTACAGCATCGAGAGCGGCTCCAACGTGACCGACATGCTGAACAGCGCCATTGAGGCCAACACTTACGGCCTCGGCAACTGGGAAGGCATGTCCTCCTCGACACCCGGCATGCTCAGTGAAGTCGACGCCGCCGCGAGAGACGAGCGCTGGATCGTGTTCTACGGCTGGACGCCGCACTGGATGGTGCCGGAATACGACAGCCGTATCCTCGACGACCCGGAAAGCGTCTATGGCGCCAACAACGGCCGCAACGACGTCAAGACCATCGTCTCCAAGGCCTACAGCGACGCCAATCCCAACATGCGCCAGCTGCTCGATCAGTTCACGTTCTCGGCCGACGACCAAAGCGATTTCATCCGTGAATACAGCCTCAAGGAACGCAAGCTGGAAACCGTGGCGCATGACTGGCTGGTCGCACACCCTGAGAAGGTGGCCGAGTTCCTCGAAGGCGTGACGACTCGCGACGGCAAACCCGCCCTGCCCGCGGTGGAGGCCAGCCTGTAATGAGCGCACCGACCCGCCCTGCAGAGGAGCAGGCCATCCGCCGTGACCTGGCCGCCGCCTATCGGCTGATGGCGCGGGATGGCATGGACGACGGCATCTCGACCCACATCTCGGCGCGCCTGCCCGGCGAGCGCTTCCTGCTCAATGCCTTCGGGCTGCGCTTCGAGGAAGTCACCGCCGACAGCCTGGTGACGGTGGACGCCGAGGGTGAGGTGCTGGATGACCCCACTGGGCTTGGCATAAACCCTGCCGGCTTCACCATCCACAGTGCCATTCACGCGGCGCGCCCGGACGTTGGCTGCGTGCTGCATGCCCACACCGTGGCCGGGGTAGCGGTGTCCTGCCTGGAAGAGGGCCTGCTGCCGCTCAACCAGTGGGCCATGCAGTTCCACCAGCGCATCGGCTATCACGACTACGAGGGCATTGCCCTGGACCTGGACGAGCGGCGCCGGCTGGTCGCTCATCTGGGGTCGCACAACGCCATGATCATGCGCCAGCACGGCCTGCTGACCTGCGGCAACTCGGTGGGCGATGCCTTCCTGCGCATGCGCGATCTCGAGCGCAGCTGTCAAACCCAGCTGGCGGCCCAGGCCACCGGGCAGCCGCTGCGCCATGCAAGCCTCGAGCTGTGCGATCACGTAGCGAACCAGTACGACAAGTGGAACGACAGCGACTACGGTCTCAAGCTCGCCTGGCGCGCCGAATTGCGCCGCCTGGGGATCGAGGCGCCTGCTCAACAACACCGTGCACAGGAGACCACCGGCTCCACGGTCGCCTGATCGACGGTCCTGGGGGTGAGGGCGAGGGACCTACCACCTTCGAACGCCTTGCCCCAGACGGCAAAAGGCCCGCAACGTTTGGCGTTGCGGGCCTTTCTGTTTGTCCGGGCAGTGTATGCCGGACTAGCGGTGCAGGACTATTCGGGCCGGACTAGCTATGCCGTGCATGGCGTGCGCCGTCGGCTCAGTAGTCCTTGAGCAGCACCTCGAGGGCAAAGGCGTCGCCTGACAGCTCGCCGAAGCTCACCGCCGGGGTGTCGGGCACGGCAGCGCTCGGCCAGGCGGTCATCATGTCCTCATAGGCCTCTACCACTTCCGGGTAGGCCGGGCCGTCAGCGGCGCTCAGGCTCGCTTCCTGGGCCGAGAGCATATCGCGGCCGACCAGCATGAAGCCGTGGCCGTCCTGATACTCGGGGCCGTTGACGAACTGCTCGCCATCGATGGACTCGATGTACTCGTCCAAGGCGGTGTTGGTCAGCGCCAACAGCACCCGGCTCTGGAAGGTCGCGTCCTGCTTCAGGGACGGGTCGATCGCGGCCTGGGCGTCGTGGATCGCCTCGCGCGCCGCTTCGTAGTCGTCTTCCAGATCCGACCAGTCGCCGCCTTTCGAGGCTTCTTCGGCAACCTTCAGCAGGACCGGCTTGAGGCCCTCGACGCCGCGGGCATCCAGCCCCGCTTCAAGCGAGGTGTAGTACTCGGCGACGGGATGATAGAAGTGCGCCAGGGCGTTATCCTTGGCGCCTTCGCGATACAGCTCGCTGGCAACCCGCAGGTGGCCTTCCATCAGCGCCAGGGTAGTGACGTAGACACCCGGGTTGGTGGACGAGTAGCTGCTGCCGCTTTCCCCACCTTCACCACCTTCGCCTCCGGCATCGGCAGTCAGGTAATCGAAGACACTAAAAGCGCTATTGCCACCGCCTTCACCGCCTTCACCGCTTTCACCACCGTGATGCGCGCCGGATTCACCGCCCTCTCCAGACTCATCGCTGTGATGCGCGCCGGATTCACCGCTTTCTCCAGACTCACCGCCGTGATGGGCACCGTGGCCTTCTCCGCCTTCACCCGCGCTTTCCATCTGTTGGGCATCGCTGCTGCCGACGGCCTCTTCGTCACTGCTGGCCCAAGCGGCGCTGCTGGCACCCAGAAAGACACTCGCTCCGATTCCGACCCAAACCTTCGTCCGCGTGGTGGACATGATGATCTCCATGCTGTTGCGCTATCGTCTTGTGTGAAAAGCGGCAGCCAGCCCGCAGCGACGTGTGACGTGCGCCTGCCTTGCCGATGCTGGTAGGATGCCGGCTATTACGCCGAAATACAAACGATTAACATTTGATCCTGCTTTCTCATCTCACAGGAGCCCGCCGTGATTCTCTGTATCGCCGACATCATCCCTCCCGAGCTGCTTGAGCGGGCCCGTGCCACTCTGGCCGAGGTGCCGTTCAAGGACGGGCGCGAGACCGCCGGCTGGCATGCCCGCACGGTCAAGCGCAACCAGCAGGCCGATGGGCGCAGCCCCGAGGTGGCGGCGCTGCGCGAGGAACTCACCCAGGCGCTCACTCGCCACCCGCTGTTCCAGATGGCGGTGCGCCCGGCGCGCATGAAGCCGCTGATGTTCAGCCGCTATGAGGTCGGCATGGCCTACGGCAACCACGTCGATGACGCCGTGATGGCAAGCCCCGGCGGCGCCCTGCGCACGGACATCTCCTACACCCTGTTCCTGGGTGACCCCGCGAGCTATGACGGCGGCGAGCTGCTGATCGAGTCAACCGCCGGCGAGCAGACCTTCAAGCTGCCGGCGGGCTCGCTGGTGCTCTATCCCTCATCGAGCCTGCATCGGGTCGAGGAAGTCACCCGCGGGGAGCGACTCGCCGCAGTGGGATGGGCTCAGAGCCAAGTGCGCGATCCGGGCCAGCGCGAGGTGCTGTTCGACCTGGATACCACCCGTCGCCAGCTGTTCGACGAGAGCGGCAACACCGATGCCTTCAAGGCGCTCTCCAAGAGCTACGCCAACCTGCTGCGGATGTGGGTGGAGGTATAAGGGCGGAGTGACGCCTCGACCGAAGATGCCGTAAGGTCGCACAAGATATCCCGTCGCCCACGAGGCTACCCCGTGAGCCTCTTGGGCGAGCCTCCTAAGATAGCGACCCGCCGAGGACACGCCATGACCGAGTCGACTACTACGCCTCAGCGCCCGCGCAACGTGCTGGGTGAGCCCCTGGCCCCCTGCTGCCACGAGAACGCCAGCGGCTTTTACCGTGACGGCTTCTGCCGGGTGGGCCCCGAAGATATCGGCGTACACGCCATCTGCGCCGAGGTCACCGAGCAATTTCTGGTCTTCAGCCGCGCCCGGGGCAACGATCTGGTAACACCGCGCCCGGACTTCGGCTTTCCCGGCCTCGCCCCCGGTGATCGCTGGTGTCTGTGCGCCGGTCGCTGGCAGGAGGCGCTTGCCGTCGGCCTTGCACCGCCGGTCATTCTGGCCTCAACCGATCAGCGAGCACTGGACGTGGTGACAATCGAGGAACTGCGCCGCCACGCCCTGGATGGCTAACTGGATGGCTAAAAAGACTCGCCAAGTGACGCGGTCGCGATTCGATGAGCCGCCTGGCAGGCGACAAAGGCTATGTCAGCGCCTGCCACATCAGGTTAACGCCGACTACGAACATCGCCAGAATCACCAGCCGGAAGAAAAGCGTTTCGTTGACGCGGCTCTGGAGCCACAGACCACTGCGCACGCCGACCCAGGCGATAGGCACCAGCAATAACGACGCCCAGGCGCTGGTCACATTCACCTCGCCAAGCCATATATAGGGGCCTAGTTTGATCACGTTGACCACCGCGAACGACACGGCGCAAGTGGCAATAAAGGTCTCTTTTGGATATTTGCGCGGCAACAGGTACACGTTTATCGGCGGCGCACCTGAATGGGCCATAAAGCTGGTAGAGCCGCAGACACTGGCTGCAGGCAGGGCCCAGCGGGTAGAAATGGGCTTCCTGGCAACGGACTTCAACAGCATATAAGCGGCGAACAGCAGGGTGATCACACCGAGCACCAGCCGCACGCCCTGTTCGCTTAAATTGCCAGACAGCAGCGTTCCCCCGCCACACCGACAAACAGCCCCGGCACGAAGCGCCACACTTCGGCAGCTGACTGCTTTCCCCACCACGCCTTCACCGCAAAGACATCCATGACCAGCAGCAGCGGTAGCAACAGGCCTGCCGAATGGGTAGGGCTCCATCAGCGGTACCGAGAGCGTACCGAATCCCCCTGCAAATCCCCCTTTCGAGATGCCCGTCAGATAAAACGGAACAGGCGATCAACAACCAGGCGATGGCGGAGTAATCAGGGAGCATGCCAGGTCCTTAACGGCGAGTAATGAAGACTTCATAAAGCGAAAAGCGTTGACGATATGGCAACGCATGATGATGCCTAAAAACGTCCGCCGACTTCTACATCGGTATCAACAGGCGAGAGACATACGACACCGGAAATTCAGACACAATAGTAACGAGAGACAATATTAAAAACATCTTCTAAAAAAGATGTTGAGTAATCCATTCACCAACATGAATCAAAACCATCCCCTACCTTAGGAAAAGCACATTTAACGATATGCTTTTTATCTACTTATGAATGGAGACGGGAAAATTCCACGATAAAGTCACGCAAAGGGCGGCCCATATTGATTTGACAGCCTAGAAAAGAGGCGCCCATATTGATTCGGCGGAATAATAAAAACTCACCACCAAGCGAGATGATCATGAAAAGAATAACAGCATCAATCCTGCCTGCCGTCATGATGGGCACCATGGTACTCGGCAGCGGTCTGGCGACCACTGCATACGCACAAGACCCTTACACCGTTGGCGTCGAGGCCTCTTTCCCCCCCTGGGCCTACGTAGAAGGTGGCGAATTCAAGGGTATCGCCATCGACGCAATGGAAGCGATTGCCGAGCAAGCGGGCATCGAGATTGAATTCCAGGATATGCCCTTTCCCTCGCTGATCCCCGCCCTGGCAGCGGAGAAGATCGACATACTCGCCACCGGCCTTACCGTCACCGAAGAACGTAGTCAAAACATCGACTTCACCATCCCTTGGTGGGAAACCAACGACGTCGTGCTAGTACCCGAAGACTCCGACCTCAACGTCTTTACCGCCGTGTGCTGTGGCGCCAAGGTCGGCGTACAGGGTGGCTCCTCACAGCAGGCGTGGATGGAAGAAAACGTGCTGAATTCCAGCGACATTGACGTTGAGTTGGCCAAATACGATAACTACGTCACGGCAGTGGACGACATGGCGATCGGCCGCATCTCCTCGGTTATCGTCGACGACACGTCCGCTCAGGAGTACATCAACGCCGGCAAGGCCGTGAAGATGGCCGGCAAGATCTACATCCGCGCTCCGCTGGCGCTGGCCGTGGCCAAGGGCGATCCTCAGAACATCCTGGGCGATCTGAACCAGGGCATTCTGGCCATCTACGAATCCGGGGAATGGGGAAAAATTGTCGGGGAGTACATTCCTGGCGTCACCGTGCCTCCCATCCCGGGTCATATGCCTGATTTCGTCGACACCTACCAGAAACCGGTCGCTGGCCTTCCCGAGCTCGGCAACGAATAAACCGATCTGACGACGGGCACCTTCCGGCCAAGGGAGGGTGCCCGCCACGCAAGGGAAATCGGCATGGATATCTACGACGTACTGCTTCGCGACTTCCCCTTCCTACTGAAGGGGTTGGGCGTGGCCATCGTGCTGTTGGCCGCCCTCTTGGCGATTGGTTTCCTGCTGGGCATGGCCATCTGCCTATTAAAACTCTATGGCCCCAGGACACGGTTGGTGCAGTGGCCGCTGGTACTGTACGAGCGCGTCTTCCGAGGCGTTCCTGTCATTATCATGCTGTTCATCTTCTTCTACGGCATCTCCGGCATCATTGATATCTCGGCCTTTACTGCCGCGATATTGGCCATGGGCCTGCGCTCCGCGGCCTACCAATCACAGATATTCCGCAGCGCCTTCCAGTCTGTGCCAGCCGGTCAGATGATGGCGGCCAGGGCCATGGGCATGTCCAAGGTCAAGGCGATCCGCCATATCATCTTCCCCCAGGCGGCGAGGCATGCCATTGGGCCCTGGACCAACGAGTTCTCCTCGGAAATCAAGGAGACCTCCCTGGCTTATGTCATCGGGGTGGTCGAACTGACCCGCCAGGCGCACTACATCATCACCAGCACCCAGGGCAACGTGCTGACCGTGTTTGCCGTCGTGGCGCTTCTGTATTTCATCCTCAATCGGGCGGGCAACAGCCTGCTGTATGCCTTTGAACGCAAGCTGGCCGTGCCGGGCTTCGAAAAATAATGAGAGGAGCGCCAAGAATGGCCGACGATCTGATTCTGGACGTGCAGGATGTGAAGAAAGCCTATGACGGCCTGGAGGTGCTCAAAGGCATCAGCTTCGGGCTGCGCAAGGGCGAGACCAAGGTACTGATCGGCCCCTCCGGCTCGGGAAAAAGCACCCTGCTGCGTTGCATTAACCACCTCACGGTGCCGGATGCCGGGCGCATCTACCTCAACGGCCATGAGGTGCTGGATAACAACATCGATGCGATGCGGGCACGAATGGGCTTCGTCTTTCAGGACTTCAACCTCTTCTCGCATCTGTCCGTGCTCGACAACGTGCGCATCTGCCAGATCAAGGTCAACGGCACCGACAAGGAGACTGCGACCCAACGCGCCAGACGCGAGCTGGAACGGGTAGGCCTTGACGACAAGGACGACGCCTACCCGGCAGAACTTTCCGGCGGCCAGCAGCAGCGCGTCTCCATCGCCCGCGCCCTGGCCATGGACCCCGATGTGCTGCTATTCGACGAGCCAACCTCAGCGCTGGACCCCGAGCTGACCGGCGAGGTCGTGCGAGTGATGCAGCAGCTGGCCACCGAGGGCATGACCATGGTGGTGGTGACCCACGAAATGAGCTTTGCCCGCCAGGCCGCCGACGAGATCATCTTCATGGAGAACGGCCATATCGTCGAGCAGGGGACACCGGACGCAATGTTCACCGACTCCGTACACGAGCGGACAAGGGCCTTCCTCAACGTCATCGCGGAGCACGGGTAAGCCATGCAGGAATTTATCTCCTTCGGTATCCAGTGGTTGCCTGAGCTGCTCAAGGGCGTGCCCATCACCTTGTCGCTATGGATCATCGCGATCACGCTGGGCTTCTTTCTAGGTTTGGCGCTGTGCTGGGCAAGGGTCTACGGCAATCGGCTCTTCTACTGGATCAGTACCGTCTATGTGGAGCTTTTTCGCGGCACGCCGATGCTGGTTCAGATGTTCTTCATCTATTTGGGGCTTCCCCAGGTGGGCATCGTCTTCGACGCCTTCACAGCGGCGGTGATCGCCATCACGCTCAACAGTGCCGCCTACCAGGCCGAGTACTTCCGCGGCTCGGTACTGTCGGTGCCCAAGGGTCAGATAGTGGCTGCCCGCGCCTGCGGCATGACGCAGTGGCAGGCGATCCGCCACATCATGCTCCCCCAGGCGCTGCGACGGGTGATCCCGCAGTGGTCCAACGAGGCGATCATCGAACTCAAGTTCACCTCCATCGCCTACACCATCGGCGTGGTGGAGATCACCGCCATCGCCTACGATGTCGGTTCGCGGACCCTGGACTTCTTCCTGATCTTCCTCTGGGCGGGCCTGATCTATCTGGTGCTGACCTCCACGGTGGCAAGCCTGCTGGGGTGGCTTGAGCGCCGAACCTATGTGCCCGGGGTGACCAGCGTCTGAGCGCAAAACAAAAAAGGGCCTGCGATTGCTCGCAGGCCCTTTTTCGATGTTCTTGGCGCGCCCAGAAGGATTCGAACCTTCGACCCCTGCCTTCGGAGGGCAGTACTCTATCCAGCTGAGCTATGGGCGCGCAACTGCCTTATCAGCAGTGCCCGATCGGGCGGCCACAATCCTACCCGCCCACTGCGCGGCTGTCCAGCCTGATGCAAGGGACCACTCGAGCCACAGCGTTTCCCGCTTCAGTGGTTGCCGTTATACTGATTTTCAGGCGCCGATGCGGGCGTTCGATGACAAGAACGTAAGAGGTGGTGAGAGTGAACGTCAGCAAACTGATCATGGGTGGCCTGACCGCCCTGAGCCTGGCCGTGACCAGCGCCGCGTCGGCCCAAAGCGACATGAGCCACGATGCCATCGCCGAGCGCCTCGAGCCGGTGGGCAAGCTATGCATGGCCGGCGAGGACTGCGGCACGGCCGCCATGAGCTCAACAAGCACCAGCAGCGGCGGCGATAGCCAGGGCGGCGAGATCGACGGCGCCGCCATCTACGGTCAAGTCTGCACGGCCTGCCACGATACCGGCGCTGCCGGTGCACCTAAGAAGGGCGATGCCGACGCCTGGGCGCCGCGCCTTGAGCAAGGCCTCGAAACGCTCTACTCCCACGCCATCAACGGCTTCAACGCCATGCCGGCCAAGGGCGGCAACCCAAGCATCGCCGATGATGAGGTCAAGCGCGCCGTGCAGTACCTGGTCGAGCCCGTCTACGACGGCGAGCTGCCGCCCATCGGAGGCGCCACGTCGGCCAGCGCCAACGCAGGTGGCGAGGCCGGGGCTACCATGACCGCCGCCGCCAGCGATATCGACGGCGCCGCCATCTACGGTCAAGTCTGCACGGCCTGCCACGATACCGGCGCTGCCGGTGCACCTAAGAAGGGCGATGCCGACGCCTGGGCGCCGCGCCTTGAGCAAGGCACCGAGACCCTCTACAGCCACGCCATCAACGGCTTCAATGCAATGCCGGCCAAGGGCGGCAACCCGAGCCTGTCTGATGATGAGGTCAAGGCCGCCGTCGATCACCTGGTGGCCGCCAGCAAGTAAGCAGCACGCGCGCGCTGGCCTGTCCCCGGTGCTCGCATGGGGCAGCACCAGACTCGCTACAACTGTTCACAACAACTGCTCGCAATAACGGCACGCAGCATAAAAAGGGGCGCCATTGGCGCCCCTTTTGCGTTGCCCCTGTCGCGTGGCGACGCTCGCCCTATCGCGATCCGCGCTCAGCCCAGTAAAGCGCGTTCAGCCCAATAAGGAGCCCTCAGCCCAATAAAGAGCCCTCAGCCCAATAAAGAGCGCAGGCCGGCGATGGCGTCCTTGCCCCGGGCCTGCTTCTTCTCGGGGTCTTCCTTGTCGGCGCGGCCTTCCCAGTCGAGATCGTCCGGCGGCAGCTCGTCGAGGAAGCGGCTCGGCGTGCAGTCGAGCAGTTCGCCATAGGCTTTGCGCTGGCGCGCTAGAGTCAGCGTCAGGGTCCGGCGGGCCCGGGTGATGCCGACATAGGCGAGCCGGCGCTCCTCCTCGACTGTGCCGGCCTCGACGGCGTTGCGGTGCGGCAGCAGGTCTTCTTCCAGGCCCATCAGGTAGACGTGGGGAAACTCCAGGCCCTTGGAGGCGTGCATGGTCAAGAGCTGCACCCGGTCGGAGTCGTCTTCCTCGGCCTGCTGCTCGAGGATGTCGCGCAGCACCAGCCGCGAGATGGCGGCCTCGACGCCGTCGGTCTCGGTCTCGAGGCTGTCGCTGTCCTCCGTGGCGCTATCCTCGGCGCTGCGCTCCATCGACTTCTCGAGCTGATCGATCAGCGTCCAGACGTTGGCCATGCGCCGCTCGGCGACGGTGGGCGCGCTGGCGTTTTGATGCAGCCAGGCCTCGTAGTCCATCTCGCGCAGCATGTCGCGAATCGCGGCGATGGCATCACCGCCGTCCATGCGCCGGCGCACGCCGTCGATAAAGTGGGTGAAGCGGCCCAGCCGGTCGACGGCACGGGCCGGCAGCACCTGCTCGAGGCCGATTTCATGGCAGGCGGCGAACAGCGAGATGCCGCGCCCGGTGGCCTGGTCGTTGGCATAGTTGGCGAGCTTCTCAAGCGTCCCGGGGCCGATCTCCCGGCGCGGCACGTTGACGATGCGCAGGAAGGCATTGTCGTCGGCCGGGTTGATCAGCAACCGCAGGTAGGCCATGGCGTCCTTGATCTCGTTGCGCGAGAAGAAGGAGGTGCCACCTGAGAGCTTGTAGGGGATCTGGTAGTGCTGCAGCTTGAGCTCCAGCAGCCTCGCCTGGAAGTTGCCGCGATAGAGCACCGCGAAGTCGCGCCACTCGGCGCGCTCCTTGATGCGCCGGGTCAGGATCTCGCTGGCCACCCGATCCGCCTCGGCTTCCTCGTGGCGGTTGACCACCACGCGGATCGCATCCCCCGGGCCGAGCTCCGACCACAGCGCCTTCTCGTAGACGTGGGGATTGTTGGCGATCAGGGTGTTGGCGGCGCGCAGGATGGTGCCGGTGGAGCGGTAGTTCTGCTCGAGCTTGATGACATTGAGGCGTGGGAAATCCTCGCCCAGCGTCACCAGGTTCTCCGGCCGCGCGCCGCGCCAGGCGTAGATCGACTGGTCGTCGTCGCCCACCACGGTAAAGGTGGCGCGCTCGGCCATCAGCAGCTTGACCAAAAGGTACTGGGAGACGTTGGTGTCCTGGTACTCGTCGACCAGCATGTAGTGAATCTTGCGCCGCCAGCGCGCCAGCACTTCCGGGTCGTCGCGCAGCAGTACCACCGGCAGCAGGATCAGGTCATCGAAATCGACCGCGTTGTAGGCCTTGAGGTGGCGGTTGTAGGCCTCGTAGACCCGAGCGGCAAACTGCTCGTCGTCATCGGCAGCATGCGAGAGGGCATCGCCCGGCAGCACCAGGTCATTCTTCCAGGTCGAGATCTGGCCCTGCACCCGGTTGATCTGGTCGGCGTCGATCTGGGCATCCTTCTGCATCAGATCGCGCAGCAGCGCCTTGGCGTCTTCCGGGTCGAACAGCGAGAAGCCCGGCTTGTAGCCCAGGGTCTTGAGCTCGCCGCGGATGATGTTGAGGCCCAGGGTGTGGAAGGTCGAGACGGTCAGGCCGTGGCCCTCGCGCCCCTTGAGCAGTTGCCCGACACGCTCCTTCATCTCGCGAGCGGCCTTGTTGGTAAAGGTCACCGCGGCGATCTTGCGCGCGCTCATGCCGCATTCCTGGACCAGGTAGGCGATCTTGGAGGTGATCACGCTGGTCTTGCCCGAGCCGGCGCCGGCCAACACCAGGCAGGGGCCGTCGATGAAGCGCACCGCTTCCTGCTGACGCGGGTTCAACTTGGTGAGGCGTTGCTGGATCGACATGGCTTACTCCTGATCGGCACGCGGCGCGGCGGAGGGATCGGTGGGCTGGCCTTCACCCGTCGGGCTGCTCTCCGAATCGCCGGCCCCAGGAAGGCCTGCCCCAACAAATTCCAGCTGTCGCCAGGCCTCGAAGACCAGCACGGCACCGGCGTTGGACAGGTTGAGGCTGCGACTCTCGGGCAGCATGGGAATGCGCAGGCGCTGCTCCGGGGGCAGGGCATCGAGCAGCGCCTGCGGCAGGCCGCGGGTCTCGGGGCCGAACACCAGGGCGTCGCCTTCCCGGTAGGCGGGCTCATGATAGCCGGTGCGTCCACGGGTCGAGACGGCGAACACCCGGTCCGGGCGACAGGCCTCAAGGTAGGCCTCCCAATTCGCGTGCACCCGGACCCGGGCCCATTCATGGTAGTCGAGCCCGGCACGACGCAGGCGCTTATCGTCGAGCACGAAGCCCAGCGGCTCGATCAGGTGCAACCGAAAGCCGGTGTTGGCGCACAGCCGGATCAGGTTGCCGGTATTGGGCGGAATCTCGGGTTCGAAGAGCACCACGTCGAGCATGCGGACATCCTGATCGAATAAGGGCCATAACGCAGTCGGGCCCCATGCGGGGCCCGACGACGCAGACGGTACGGGCCGCCTTAGAAGTTCAGCCGCACGCCGATGTTGGCGCCGCTGTCCAGGGTGCGGGCACCACCGGTGCCGTCGAAGTCGCCGCGCAGGCGACGATAGCCGACATAGCCGTCGACGTTCGGGGCGAAGGCATAGCGCGCCCGCACGCCATACTCGGCGCTGTCCTCGAGATCGCCGGCAGTGACCACGTCCGGGGTATAGAAGGCGTAGCCGCCCACTGACATGGCCGGCAGGCTCGGGACGTAGGCGTAGCCGTAGCCACCCAGACCGAGGCCACCACCGTCACCGACGTCGGTGTCGAGCTGCGTCCAGCGGGCGCCGATGCCCATGTCGTAGCGGCTGTTGCGATCCACGCCCAGCACCTGGACATGGCCTTCGGTGGTGTCGCCATGATCATCGCTGTCCAGCACGCCGCCACCCAGGGCGATGCCCGGAGCGATGTCAGCAGCGCCCTCGAACTGCACGGCCTCACTGCTGAGGTTCAGATCCAGGCTGCCTGCCTGGCAGGTCAGGGTGGCTGCCAGCAGAGCGGTACCGCTGATGAGCAGGGGAGTCAGTTTCATCGGAAAATCCCTAGGTCTAGATCGTGTGTCCAGATTGTGTATCCAGCGCGTGTTTCAAGGTCAAAACGTCACTTGGCGACGGCACCGGCTGCGCTTACGCCTTAGCGGGCATTACGCCGTAGCGGGCGCGGTAGTCGCGAATGGCCTGGGCATGGCCCTGCATGGCCTCGGAGGCGTACTCTTCCAGGTAGGCCAGCACCATGTCCAGCGTCACGATACTAACGACCGGCATGCCATAGCGAGCCTCGACTTCCTGGATGGCGCTGCGCCGTTCGGTGCCCTGCTCGACGCTGCCGCACTCCTGGCGATCCAGCGCGATCACCACGCCAGCGGCCTGGGCGCCGGCGTCGTCGATCAGGGTCATCACTTCGCGGATCGCAGTGCCGGCGGTGATCACGTCATCGATGATCAGCACCCGGCCTTCGAGGGCGGCGCCGACGATGTTGCCACCCTCGCCGTGGGCCTTGGCTTCCTTGCGGTTGAAGGAAAACGGCAGATCGCGCTGATGATGATCGGCGAGCGCCACGGCGGTACTGGCCGCCAGCGGAATGCCCTTGTAGGCGGGGCCGAACAGCACGTCGACCTCAAGGCCGCTGTCGGCGATGGCCTGAGCGTAGAAACGCCCCAACCGGGCTAGCGCCGAGCCGCTCTTGAAGAGGCCAGCATTGAAGAAGTAAGGGCTGACACGGCCGGACTTGAGGGTGAACTCACCGAACTTGAGCACGCCCTGTTCGATGGCGAATTCGATGAACTCGCGCTGATAGTCCTGCATGCTTACCGTCCCGCTCGCTGCCATCTTCGGATCTCCTGACTGCCCTGGCCGCACGGCCATTTACCCAAACGTCGAAACGTCGGGTATCATACACGCGCGACGGAAAAGGGACCACGTAATGAAAATCGCCAGCATCAACGTCAACGGTATCCGCGAAGCGGTCGAGCGAGGCTTTCTCGACTGGCTGGCCGGTCAGGATGCCGATGTCGTCTGCGTCCAGAATCTCAAGGCCAAGAGCTTCGAACTGGACGACAGCATTCTTTACCCGGAAGGCTATGAAGGCTATTTCCTCGACGCCGAGGAAGACGGCTTTTCCGGCGTGGGGCTTTATTGCCGCAAGATTCCCAAGGCCATCATGTACGGGCTGGGCTTCCCCCAGTGCGACAATGAGGGTCGCTTCCTGCAGGCCGACTACGACCGTTTCAGCATCGCCAGTTTCCTGATGCCGGACGGCAGTGATCCGACCGCCAAGCAGGACTTCATGAGCCAGTACCAGGATTATCTTGGCAAGATGGCGCGCAAGCGTCGCGAGTACATCATCTGCGGCACCTGGCACGTGGCTCACAAGACCATCGATCTGGCCAACTGGGCCGACAACCAGACCACGCCGGGCTTCAAGCCCGAGGAACGGGCCTGGATGGATCAGGTGTTCGGGCCGATCGGCTTTATCGACACCTTCCGCGAGGTCAACCGCGACGCAGGCGAGTACACCTGGTGGCCGGCCCTCGACCAGCACCAGCCGCGCTCCCGCCAGGAAGGCTGGCGCCTCGACTACCAGCTGGTCGGCCCCAACCTGCGCCGCAATGTGGTCGACGCCTGGATCGACCGTGACGCGACCTTCTCGGAATTTGCACCGCTGATCGTCGAGTACGACCTGGAGATCTGAGCGCCTCCATCCCTTAGTACGCCCTTAGTATGCCCGTCGCTCGCGCCTGTCGCGCCAGGCGCTCATGCCACCGCAACGCAAGACGCCGGCCCTGAGCCGGCGTCTTGCGTGATGGGGCCATCACGCCCTGATCGACACCGCTACTTGCGAATGCCCAGCGCCTCGCGCTGATGATCGAAGAGCGTCGCACCCGCGCCTTCGGCAAGATCGAGCATGGCGTTGAGCTCGGCGCGGGAGAATGCACCCGCCTCGGCGGTGCCCTGCACCTCGATCAGCCCGCCCTGCTCGGTCATCACCACATTCATGTCAGTGTCGGCACGGCTGTCCTCCGGGTAGTCGAGATCGACCACCGGTGTGCCCTTGAAGAGCCCCACAGAGACCGAACTGACCAGCTGCTTGAGCGGGTCTTTCTTGAGCTTCTTCTCGCGCTGCAGGTAGCGGATGGCATCGACCAGCGCCACGCAGCCGCCGGTGATCGAAGCGGTACGGGTGCCGCCATCGGCCTGGATCACGTCGCAGTCGACGGTGATGGTGAACTCGCCAAGCTGTTTGAGATCCACCGCCGCGCGCAGCGAACGGCCGATCAGGCGCTGAATCTCCAGGGTACGGCCGCCCTGCTTGCCGCGAGTCGCCTCACGGCCGCTGCGGGAATGCGTGGCCCGCGGCAACATGCCGTACTCGGCAGTCACCCAGCCCTGGTTCTTGCCACGCAGCCAGCGCGGCACGCCAGCCTCGACGCTTGCGTTGCACAGCACCTTGGTATCGCCGAACTCGACGAGCACCGAGCCTTCGGCGTGGCGCGTGTAGTCGCGAGTCAGACGAATATCGCGGGGCTGATCGGGCTGGCGGCCGCTGGGGCGCAGGGGTGTGGTGGACATGACATCTCTCGTTGCGGGAAAACAGAACAAAGGCCGGCAAGCGCCGGCGCGTGGCCGCCATTCTACACGCTCCCCAGCGGGAATCGGTTACGCTAGACTCGCCTTATTACATCTCAGGTATACCGTAAGGAATCGACATGGTGCACAGCATGACCGCCTTCGCGCGGGCCAGCCGGGAAGCCGACTGGGGCAGCCTCGAGCTCGAGTTGCGCTCGGTCAATCAGCGCTATCTCGATCTGCATTTTCGCCTGCCCGAGACCCTGCGCGGCCTGGAGCCCGGCTACCGCGACGCCCTGCGCCAGCGGCTGAACAGAGGCAAGGTCGAGTGCACCCTGCGCTTCGTGCCGACCAACGGCGAGACCCTGAGCATCAACGCCGAGCGCCTGGCCGGCCTGGCCGCTGCCCTCGGCGAGCTGCGCCGCACCGTGCCCGAGGCCGCCATGCCCGACGCCCTGTCGCTGCTTGACCATCCCGGCGTGCTCGAATCGGGTGGCCCGGATATCGACGTGGTGACAGACAGCGCCCAGGCACTGTTCCGCGAGGCGCTGAACGCCCTGCTCGAGGCCCGCGCCAGGGAAGGTGCCGAGCTCGCCGCGCTGGTCAGAAGCCGCCTGGCCGCCGTTCGCGAGCAGGTCAGCGAGGTGAAGGTGCAAATGCCCGACATCCTCAAGCGCCAGCGGGACCAGCTGCTTGCACGATTAGACACGGTGCGTGCCGAACTCGAGCCACAGCGGCTGGAAGCAGAACTGACCCTGATGGCCCAGAAGGCCGACGTCGACGAAGAACTCGACCGCCTGGCTACACACGTCGACGAGGTCGAGCGCCAGCTCACCCTCAAGGGTCCGGTGGGCCGGCGCCTGGATTTCCTGATGCAGGAGCTCAACCGCGAGGCCAATACCCTGTCCTCCAAGTCGGTGGTCGCCGAGACGACCCGCAGCGCCGTGGAGCTCAAGGTGCTGATCGAGCAAATGCGCGAGCAGATCCAAAACATTGAGTGATGTCCACGCGCATCCACAAGAACCCATACTGCATTGGTTTTATAGAAAAAAATGAAAGTATTGTCTACAGATGTCTACAAACATCTAGCTTAAGCCACCGCCAATTGGGGAGTACAATGGGTAGTAAATTAACTTACTCCCCACCAAAAGGCGCGATTTACCCGACATGTACTCCCCAATTCAGATGCTCACTGCCAGCTTTCGCCGCCCCTGCGGCGAGCGCCACCTCCTGCCACCCTGGCGACCTAAACAATGCAAACAAGGAGTTGCGCTTCACCCACCCTTTTTTCAGTCACGAATTCAAACGATTGTTTTGAATCTATTAGCAATGATCTCTGGGAGGGGTGATGGGTAGCTTCACTGCCAAGAAGGTCCAGGCCTTGATCAAGGACGGCACCCCGGGCCGCTACAGCGATGGCAACGGTCTGTACCTGATGATTCCCAAAAGGGGAGCTCCCTACTGGATGCATCGGTACACGCTCGCCGGAAAGCGCCGTGAGCTGACATTGGACAAGTGCGCGGACACATCTTTGGCCGAGGCCCGCGAGCAGGCTGTAGAGGCTCAGAGGACCATACGTAACGGCATCGACCCCATCGAAGAGCGCAAGCGTGAAGAGCAGATCGCCATCCACACCGTCAAGGATCTCTTCAACGACTGGCACCAAGACCTGGAGAAGCGCCTCAAGCACCCCAACATCCCGAAGCGGATATTCGAGAAGGAAATCGCGCCCTCCATCGGACACCTCACCCTGGATAACGTCACCCCCATGGACGTGCGAACCATCATCCGCAAGGTCGCCAACAGCGGGCGACCGGCCATCGCCAACGACTCCCTGATGTACCTGAAGCAGCTGTTTAACCACGCTATCAAGCTGGGACTGCTCACCTACAACCCGGCAGCAGCCTTCAGCGTCAACGATGCCGGCGGCATCGAGAAGAGCCGCGACCGCGCCCTCACCACCGAGGAGCTTCACCAGGTCTTTCAGGTATTCAGGGACAACCGGGAGAGCTTCAGCCGCGACAACTACCTAGCCTGCGCGCTGCTGCTTGTAATAGGGGTACGCAAGACCGAACTGACAGAAGCCCAGTGGTCTGAGTTCGACCTGAAGCGCGGGCAGTGGGAGCTTTCCGGGGAGCGCAGCAAGACGGGCAAGGGGATTGTCATCCCCCTCCCTCCACAAACCATCGGCTGGCTGGAAGAGCTCAAGATTCGTGCCTGCGGATCGACATATGTATTCCCTAGCCGCCGCAGCAGCAAGCGGCCCCACATGGGCAAGGACACGCTCAACCGCGCCATTGCCAAGCTATTCGGCAAAGAGCCAGGCAAGAAACCCCAGCCGGAGAACAGAATGGGCGATATTGCCGAATTCACCGTACACGACCTGCGACGTACTTGCCGCAGCCTGTTGGCTGCCGCAGGCGTCCCAGGCCATGTCGCGGAACGGTGCCTGAACCACAAACTCAAGGGTGTGGAAGGTATCTACGATCGTCACGACTACTTTGAAGAGCGGAAAGAGGCCCTCACAAAGGTGGCAGAGCTGGTGGCACCCACCATCAATGATGTGCCAGAAGCACGTTCGAAAAACGGTAGGAAGATTGCAAAAGCATAATCGCGCCTCCTAAGCGGCGGGTAGTCGGTTCGCCCCCTTCCGAGTCACGGCGGACAGGATAAAGTTGGAGCCAGCTCATCAAGTCCCCTTGCCCACCCAAACCCTCAAGGTGCTGAAGGAGCTTCACGGCATGACGGGGAGCTATTGCCTGTGTTCCCAGGGCGGAATGATCCCGCCAAGCCTATCGCCGATGATGCCTTCGGCATGGCGCTCAAGCGCATGGGGTTCGAGGGCCGGCACATGCCCCTCGGTAGCCATCACGTTGTTGCCATCGGCCTGAAGGACATGGGATATCCCGGGGCTGGATCGAAGCCCGGCTATCGCACAAGCTACCGGGCCTCGAGGGTGTGTATACCCATGCTGAGCATATGACGTCAGAGCAACAGTAGGCCATGATGCAGGGCTGGGCTGACAAGCTATTCACACCACTAGATTAATCAAGCCACCACCAGACAAGCACTTATCTTTGTACTTATACAAAGATAAAAAGTTCAAGTTAATCACTGGAAAAGAGATACAATCTCGACCAACCTCCAGCTTCACCTCTTCACACTTAACATTAGAAGCATCAACCAACTCATCGACCAAGCCATGAACTCTATTGCAGAAATCGGATAATTTAAAATCCTCCCTCCTTGTCAAAATATCGAGCATGACGACGTTCACTGGAGCTATCTCATCCATTTTTTCCCAAAGCTTAAATGTCCCAAAACCAGACCAACTCAGGACCGAATTCGAAACTTTAACACCTTCAACTTTCCTACCCAAAGCGCGGGACAAAACCTGATCTTTTTCAACTTCACAAAGACTGTCAAACTTCCCTAGCTGAGAGATTGCCTCCTGAATTCTTCCTTCTAGACGACTCACCATCCTAGCGCCTTCAGGAGGCATTGTTGCTTTCGCCTGCACGTGCACAGCAGAATTTTCGTCTTGACTATATAACAAAAGATCAAACTCCCCTCTTCCCCATTCATGATTTTTAACAACCTCCACACCTTTTACGCGCTCAAACAACTCTGCTGCAGCATCCACTAAAGCCGGCTCAAGATGCGGGGAAACCTTGTTGTCAAAAAGTTTGGAGTTACTCTTTAGCGTATAATAAAGAATATTCCTAGAAGACATCATATGCATAACTAAAAGTGGGCAAAAAATGCAAGTGTCACCCGAAAACATGAATGGCGGCACATACCCTTCTCCAACCACACTATCAGTATCATCGAATGAGTAAGAGTAAACCCTCATCAAAGAGTTATAGGACTCTTTTGATATCCCTGAATATTTCATTATTATGTCTTTGAACGCATTTCTATCCAAGCATGGAGCACACCATTCCAATAACTCTGCATGGTAAAAATCCTCATCCAAAACACCATTTCTTATCCGCCTACCTATTAGGAACAACACATCAATATGAAATTGCGCAAAAGCTAAGCAAGAAGATCTGAAATCAACAAACTCGCGCTCACTAACCCCAAGGGACCAATAATAAGCTTCCTTCGAGAGAAACTGGCTTTCATCAAAATTTTCTTTAAACCATTCAAAATGCCTTGCCACCACCCAGTCCATGCAATGCTCATAAACAGCAACCCCTGGGCTGACTGATAAGACATGATATATGTAGTTTGAAAAGACTGGCGGCGGACTAAAACTCAAGGCCCCAGTAAGCCTAGTTAGCACAATATCTTTTTCCTCAAAACCTCTGACCGCTTCATCTTTAAAAGAAAGAAAAACATCCCCCCCCTCTTCACACTCCTCGTAAAACCCTCTCCAATAAAACGGGGCAATTTCACAAAAATGGCCATAGTTGATTAAATCAACCGCCTTACTTCTAAAACCATCATCCACAACGGAGAGCGCATCCATGGCGGAACTCCCCCATGGCCGTTTGCTACACTCCTCTAGCATCGGAAGTATATAAGAGAACCTTCCTTTCAAACAGTCAGCCAGTTCTCTATCACCCCAAGTCCCTGACACGGCCTTTTCAATATATGGTTGAGAGAAAAGCGTGAAGTAATATGTCAAAACACTTCTCAGTGGACTATCTAGAATATCAAGACTCTGGACGTATTGATCGAGCTTTTCCTCAAAATCCTGGAACACAACCCCTCCTTTAGAAAAGAAATCCCTATACTTCTAATCAAAACAATCTAGCCACGTTGTAGATGGCCAATTTACAACGCCAGCGCAACGCACGGAAGCGCCCTTCCTTGCAAGCTGATCATGTCCCGGGCGGATTTGTGGGAGCCCGCCACACAACGCCAGCTGTTCACGCAGCCAGCGCTTCTCCCGTAAGCTAGCAAGCGCCCGCCGCAGCATGTCTCTAATGGCCCGCAAACTTGCTCCGAGGCCGCTCAAGGACAGATTCAAATAGCCACGCAAGAGGAACTACAGATGATCACGCAACCTCGCCACTCCTCATCTCGCTTCAAGGCGGTCGAGCGGATCGAGCTGGGCAAACGGCTGCTGCGCCGAAAGGAGGGCGGGCAGATGTCGACGCCGGAGCTATAAGTCCGTAAATCATCAAAACAGATTGTCCCCCGACCCGCATGGCCTTCCCTTGTTGGTGACGAAGCCTACAAGAGATTTCACCATGCTGAGCCGAGAGGACTTTCTCATGATAAAGCAACTACGCCAGCGAGGCGCTCACCTCGTGGATATTGCTCACCAAATCGGCTGTTCCGAACGCACCGTGCGGCGCCACCTGGCTCGCGAGGTGGCACCGACTGGGCGACCGGCCAGGCCACGAGCGAGTAAGCTCGATCCCTTCAAGCCAACCATTGACCAGCTGCTGGCCGACAATGTCTGGAACGCCGAGGTGATCTTCCAGTTGATTCGCGAGCAGGGCTACACCGGCGGCAGCACCATGGTGCGAATGTACATTCAGCCCAAGCGAGCCTTGCGTCCCAGCAAGCAGACCGTGCGGTTCGAGACTCAGCCCGGCTTTCAGTTGCAGCATGACTGGGGCGAGATCGACACGGTCGTCGCCGGCCAGCGTGGCAAGGTCAATTTCGCGGTTAACACCCTTGGCTACTCACGGCGTTTCCATGCCTGGGCAGCCTTTAGCCAAGACGCCGAGCACACCTACGAGGCGCTGGTGCAAGCCTTCCGCCACTTCGGTGGTGTGCCACGCACGGTGCTGGTCGATAACCAGAAGGCTGCGGTGCTCAAGCATGATCGCGACCACCGGGTGATCTTCAATGCCGGCTTCCTGCAACTGGCCAACCACTATGGCTTCGCCCCCAAGGCGTGCCGTCCGCAGCGTCCGAGGACCAAGGGAAAGACCGAACGCATGGTGGGCTATGTGAAGCAGCACTTCTTCCAGCGCTACCGACAGTTCGAAAGCTACACCCATCTGAACCAGCTGCTCCAGCTGTGGCTGGAGCGAGTGGCCGATCAGCGGCCGTTACGGCAGTTCCGCCAGACGCCGGCCGAACGTTTTACCGCCGAGGTAGAGGCCCTCCAAGCGCTGCCGGCAATGGACTTCGATACCCGCTACCACGGCCTGCGTCAGGTCGGCTGGGACGGCTACATCGAGGTCCGTGGCAACCGCTACAGCGTCCCGGATAGTTACTGCGGCCAGGCCGTGGTGATCCGACTGAGCCTGGACGATGAGCTGACGGTGTACACAGCGGCCGGAGAAATCATTGCCACGCATCGCCTCCAGGCTCCTCAGGCCGGATGGCGAACCGTGCCGGAGCATCATGCTGCTCTGTGGCAGCAGACGCTCTCCGTTCAGCAGCGCGACCTGAGCGCTTACGAGGAGGTGCTGTGATGGCCCTGGAACAGCTACTCGATCGCCTGAAGATGGAGCATCTCCAGGCTTCGCTCGACAGCCTCTGTGAGCACGCCAGCAAGCAAGATCTGAACTACCGCGAGTTCCTGGAACAGGCCCTGTTGCAAGAATGGGGCGGGCGTCATCAGAAGGGCCTGGAATCCCGTCTGAAGCAGGCCCGACTACCGTGGATCAAGACCCTGGAGCAGTTCGACTTTAGCTTCCAGCCCAGCATCGACCACAAGATCGTGCGCGAGCTGGCCGGCCTGGGCTTCGTCGAGCGCGGTGAAAACGTCGTGCTGCTCGGGCCACCTGGCGTCGGGAAAACACATCTCGCCGTCGCCCTGGCCGTGAAGGCGGCAGAAGCCGGCCATCGGGTGCTGTTCATGACCTTGGACCGGCTGGTGAGCACCCTGATACGTGCTCGCCAAGAGAATCGTCTGGATCGGCAACTCCAGCAGTTGACCTACCCCAAGGTCCTGGTGCTGGACGAGATGGGCTACCTACCGATGACCCGCGAAGAAGCCAGCCTGTTCTTCCGCTTGATCAACCGGCGCTACGAGCGAGCCAGTACCATCCTCACCTCGAACAAATCGTTCATGGATTGGGGCGAGATCTTTGGCGATCAGGTCATCGCCACGGCGATTCTGGATCGATTGCTGCACCACTCGACCACCCTGAACATCAAGGGCGAAAGCTACCGGCTGAAGGACAAGCGACGAGCCGGTCTGGTGACGACACCAACGACGAAGGAGGACGAGCCCTCACACGAGCCTGAATCTGTTCCGATGAAAGAGCACTGACATAAACCGGACAATCTGAACTGATGAAAAGCGGTCAACCTTCATTGGCGTTGACACAGAAGGCCGGCAAGAGCCACTCCGCCATCTACGAGGGCACCCGGCGGTGCACCTTCCCTGCCCTCGTGCCGATCGGCGTGAGCTGTGTCGCCTGGCTGGAAGAGGAAGTCGACGGCTGGATCGCCCGTAACTGCTCCCTGACAATCCTCACCGGGGCACGCACTCACACCATGATCGACCAAGGGTACTAAAGCACTTCGTGATAACCATCAAGGGCCGAGGGGCTTTGTATTGAATGTCATCTTGGCCGCAGAATCAGATCACGACAACCCCCATCGAGTTATCAATATCTAGTTCTTCTAACTCTATGACTTGAGGCACCTATACTGATTGCATTCACCACATGAATTTCTATCGATTCCACATCGACCTCTAGCGTATCTCCTCTCTCATCCAACTCGCTTCCATCCATCATGCCAATTCTAGACACACCAAAAACATCGACACCCTTCCTATCGTCAAATCCGCCTGACTGTTGAGGGACCCTCTCTACAACAGAATAATCAGGCTCAGGCCCATCTTCAGTTGATAAGTAGGTACTTGCCCAAAACTCTGCCCCCTTTGGAAACTCCATCTCTCGGCATTTGGAAGCTTTATGAAAGAGAACCACATTCAATCCTGATCGTCCAATCTGGACAGATGGAAAAATAATTCCATCCAAGGGCACTTCCCCTTCCGTCGCCAAGAAATCAGCTATAGCCTGGGTTGATAAATACTCAGACTCCTTATCATCAGGCATTACCGGATAAGCCATCCGGTTGCTTAACTTCTTAAGAAATATCGTTCTGCTCAGTCGATAAGCATAACTCGGATCAAATATACTGCCTCGTTCATGAACACGGCTCAACGCACTCAAATCAAGCAGCCTGATGGGAGTAACGATATCAAATCTAGCTACAGCCACTTGGCTTCCTACAGGAGGTCTGACCTCTGCCAGTGCTGTATCGACTGAAGTTGCCCCATAAAACACAGATATGCCCCTTGCATTCATTCGACCGGCACTAGCAAACACTGAGGGTGGGGCGCCCAGCTCTTTATCAGGTCGGATCATAGCGGCCTGAAGCTTATCGTCAGACTGAAAGACTCTTGCTCGATATAAATGTGTAAGCTCAGCCCCTGGACCGGCATCCACGACGAGTGGCTTGCCATCTATGTCTCTCATCTCATCCACTGCATTAAAAAGCTCACCAAGCTGGCTCGCCGATTCTCTGTTAAAAAATCTCGCCTCAGATTTTATTGTTCTCTCAAACCTTCTCCAGCCTTCTTGCCATCCTTCATCACCGGGCATTATTTCTTCATAATGAGCCTGGGATTCATACTCGCACTCTTCTCCCATAGCAGCTGAATCCATGCATTCATATTGATCCTCCAATATTGCCTGGACATCGCTAGCCGCTTCCTCTGGTATTTCAGCCGCGTTCATGACTGCATATATGGTGGGCTCCCCTTCCCGTTCCCAATCATAATCCATCTCCTTGTCTTTAAGCATTGCGTACTGCCAAGAATCAGGCTCGTTAGAAGTCCTAGCATAATGATTTTCAAACGCCCGATCTATATGCTCCGAAAGTTCTTCCAGGCAAACAACAATCCCTTCTTCCTCACAGTATTCACACTTACCCTGTCTTCCCTCGTCCTCAACACAGCTGCTTAAAAAGCTCTCACCAACACAACCAGAGCAAATTATTTTAATTTTAATACCTTGGACTTCTTCGTAAGATTTCATTCGATCACCAGAAAAATCAGAGCCAAAAGCCAAACGGCTATTATTATTTTATCAATTAAAATCCCAGCAAGCTCGCTTCGCGCTTGCTGTCGAGACCCCAAGTGCTCTGCCGTTGCCTGAATGCTAGTACTGTGCTCCGGGCGCCGCTGAGCCACTTCCTCATCAATGATGAACTCCTCCCTGCCCAATGCCCACTTCTCTGCCCTGACTTGCTTAATGCACGCCATCTGCCGCTCCTTGCTGTTGTGAATCACCCCGGGGCTCTAAACACCCGTCAGGCTCTGAGTGTATCGCCACTCATGCTCGATATGAGACAAATCACCGCTCGTGCTGATCCGGCGCCTCGGGTTGTAGAACATCTCGATATAGTGGAGCACATCGCTCCTGGCGGGCCTTCTGGGTCGAATATGTTTGCTGCTTACTCCGCTCCCGCTTGAGCAACTGAAGAAGTTTTTAGCAATGGCGTTGTTGTGACAGTTATCCCAGCGGCTCATGGGGCCTCCTTGGTGCCTTCAGTATATGGCCTGGAGGTGTCTACGAAATCCGGGGCGCTTCAGATAGCGACGAATACAAACTTTTTGAGATCTATATAACTCCTGTGAACAGAGCCCTCCCCGGGCCTTTTCCACCGGCACAGGAGACGCCATATGCCCCCACCCTGCCTGCGCTGCGATTCGCAGCGCGTCATCAACCTCGAGACTGCCCGCAAACTCGGGATCGCGGCCGGCGCAATGGCCGGTACGCTACAGGGCGCCTGTGGGTCGCTCTACTCTCCCGGAAACCTGCTCTCTTCCAGACAATTTCCGCTCACCCGAGCCGCTGCCGCTGTCGTCGCCGGCGCATCAGGAGGCATCGCTGGAGCTGCGGCTGGCGATCGCCTAATTGTAAACCTGTTCCCTCCCGGAGAAGGCATCCCCTGGCTCTGTCTGGGCTGTGGCCACGCGTTCCGTGAGTTGGCCTGACCCGGCACGACTCATCCTCTTATCCCACCAGCCGGCACTCAGCCGGCTTTTTTTCGTTCAGGAGATTTCTCATGGCACATCAAATCGAGCACATGGCTTACGTCGGCGACACTCCCTGGCATGGGCTGGGCCAACAGCTGTCTCGTCACCAGCCGCTGGAGGTCTGGCGACAGCAAGCCGGCATGGACTGGCACATCGATGAATCCCCGGTGCGCTTCATTGCCGATGGCGCGGGCCACTTGGGCAGCATCCACTCCTTCCCAGAACAGAAAGTGCTCTACCGCTCCGATACCAAGGATCCGCTGTCGGTGGTCTCCCAACGCTACAAGGTGGTGCAGCCGGAAGAGGTACTGGAGTTCTATCGCGATCTCACGGAATACGCGGGTTATGAGCTCGAGACCGCCGGGGTGCTCAAAGGTGGCCGCAAGTTCTGGGCGTTGGCCAAGAGTGGCCTGGGCGGGGCTTTGAAGGGTCAGGACCAGGTCAACGACTACTTGCTGTTGGCCACGTCCTGCGATGGGTCCCTGGCCACCGTCGCCACCCCGACCTCCGTCCGTGTGGTATGCAACAACACCCTGACCATCGCCGTGGGCGGCATGTCGCAAGGGGTGAAGGTGCCGCACAGCACCGAGTTTCGCCCACAGCTGGTCAAGCAGCAGCTGGGGATCTCGGTCTCACAGTGGGACGACTTCATGTATCGCCTGAAAACGCTGGCCGAGCGGAAGGTCAGCCAGGAGGAAGCGAGAACCTACTTTCAGTCGGTGATCTGCAACGCCGAGGCGCCGCTGGACGATCCCTCCAAGTTACCCAACGTCCGCGCCCTCAATCGCGTCCAGAAGCTCTATCAGGGTGAGGGGCGTGGCTCTCGGCTGTGCACGGCGCAAGGCACCGCTTGGGGGCTGCTCAACGCGGTCACCGAGTACGTGGATCACGAGAAGCGCGCTCGCAGCAGCGACTATCGGATGGATTCCGCCTGGTTTGGCCAGGGGGCCGGTCTCAAGGACAAGGCCCTGGAGTCAGCACTTGCGCTGGTGGGCTGATTTCCCAGTAGCGACACCCCCCACTCAGTCTTTCCCTCATCACGGCATAGCGCCCGGCCCCTTCAAAGGCCGGGCGTTGCTGTTTCTGGAGATACCCATGCAATCACCCATGACATTCGACATGTGCCGTGTCCTGACCCAGCTGACGCGTCAGTTGCTGGAGGCCGGCGAACACGCAACAGAGACCCATGTGCTGGCCGAGGGTCGTGTCTACCGCGTGGCCCTGACCCTTGAGCCGGTGCCTATCGAACAACTCCCTGACGTCATCCAACGCTATCGCTAACGGAGGCCATTATGGCAACCCCTATTCATCCCAAGACCGTCAACAAAGCACCGGTTACGCAAGCCACCCCAGACAGCACCGCGATCATCCAGGTGATCGAGAGGGCCGCTCTCAATCCTGATGTCGACATCGACAAGTTGGAGCGCCTGCTGCAGATGCAGGAGCGCGTGCTGGATCGCCAGGCGCTGATGGCCTACAGCGCTGCCATGGCAGCCATGCAGACCGAACTGCCGAGCATCGTCGAGCGTGGCCAGGGCAACAACGGCCACTACGCCACCCTGGAGGACATCGTCGATACCGTGCGCCCGATCATGAAGACGCACGGCTTCGCAGTGAGCTTTCGTATCCAAACGCAGGAGCGAGGCATTCAGGTCACCGGCGTACTGATGCACCAGGACGGCCACCGGGAGGAAACCAGCATGCTGCTGCCAGCCGATGTCAGCGGTAACAAGAATGCCGTCCAGGCCTTCGGCTCCTCGACCAGCTATGGCAAGCGCTACGTACTCTGCGCCTTGCTGAACATCACCACCCGGGGCCAGGACGACAACGGGCAGACCGCAGTCCCCATCAAGCCGGTCACGTCCTTCCAGGCGGGGCAGATCAAGAAACTGATCGCCGCCTGCCCTCCAGCGACCCAAGAGTGGTTCGTCGGCAAGTACGGCGACGCCGAACAGGTGCCGCGCGACGACTTCGACAAACTGCGCGCGTCCCTCCAGAAGCGAGCGCAGCCCAACCGTCAACACCACTGACCAGCCAGCGAGGGGCAGCCCCTCGCGGCTTATGCCGTCTTATCGAGAAGGAGATCGTCATGCAGATCCTGACACTGGACCAGGGCACGCCCGAGTGGCATGCCGCCCGGCTGGGCATCGTCACCATGTCCGAATTGAAGACTCTGCTGGTTAAGGGCAAGGGGCCGGGAGACTTCGGTGCCGGTGCGCTGAGCTACATGCACCAGCTGATCGGCGAGCGCATCACGGGTGAGCCCTCCGATGTCTTTCAGGGCAATACCCACACCCAACGCGGCCATGAGCTGGAGCCGGTGGCCCGAGAGCTCTACCACGAATCCGCTGGGCTGCCCCGCCTGGAGCAGGTCGGCATCATCTTGAACCATGGAGTCGGGTACTCACCGGACTGTCTGGTGGACAGCAACGGTTTGGTGGAGATCAAGACCAAACTGCCTAAATACCAGATCGAACTGTTGATCGAGGGAGAGCTGCCCCAGGAGCACATTGGCCAGTGCCAGGGCGGGCTATGGGTCAGCGAGCGGGAGTGGATCGACTTCGTCAGCTACTGGCCGGGTATGCCGCTGTTCGTTAAGCGGGCCTATCGGGATGAGGCGATGATCCGCACCATCTCCGAGCGGGTCGAAGCCTTCTACGAGGAGCTGGAGCGCCGCATGGCAATGGTCATGGCGGCCTGAGGAGACACCCATGAACCACCGCAAGCTCAAGGCCGGCGAAGTCGCCGGCACCTATGACATCACCGCCCCGATGACCGAGGCGGAGCTGGTCAGCATCGCCCAGGCTTTCGCTCGGCGACGGCTGGCCAGGGGACGAAAGATCACCCAACCAACTCTCGCGTTCGAGTACTTGCAGGTGCTGCTGCAGGACTACGAGCACGAAGTGTTCAGCGCCCTGTTCCTCGACAGTCAGCACCGCGTAATCAGCTTCGAGGGGCTATTCCGCGGCACTATCGATTCGGCCAGCGTCTATCCACGTGAGGTGGTCAAGCAGGCCCTGGCCTGCAATGCCGCCGCGGTGATCCTGGTCCACAACCACCCATCGGGTGACCCGGAGCCCAGCGATGCCGACAGACGTATCACGCAACGGCTCAAGGAAGCTCTGGACCTAGTGGAGATCCGGATGATCGATCACATCGTAGTCGGGAGCGAAGGATGCAATTCCTTTGCTGAGCTGGGATACCTGTGAAAGCGATACACGACATAACGCCAGTGCTGCCCACTCAGGGCGGCACTGGGGCCTCGAATTACTATTTTTTGTCCATCGGCTTTGACAACTTGGCAATTCCCGATCTCAGCTTTGGCTTGGCAGTGACATGACTGGCAAAAGGCGAGCTTTCTGTGGGACAGGGAGAGGAGCTTCCTTCTCAGCCTCGAAGGCTGGGAGATACTACTCATACAGGCGGGGCTGATCGACAGAAATCTGAGCGAGCCTTGAGCGGGCCAGTTGGTTCTTCAACTACTTGATACCGCATCAACGACTTCTGCTGACGTATGAGTTCAAGTCATTGGTGGAGAGCCTAGGAATCCAGCGTGCCTGTTTGCCATGCTAACTTGAAAGCACGGAACCAGCTCTCATAGTCGAGTGATGGCAGTGCCCAGGGGCACTTCCATCTGCCGCCCCACGCCGCCACAAGCGGCCTTGCTACGACCCGAGGTGCCCAATGCCCGATACCTACGGAACATCAAACATTCTCCACCAGTACAGCGCCTTCCACGAATTGGAAGATGAGTACGACCGCGACGTGGCCTGCCGCCTCACAAGTCGAAGTTTTCAGCGGCATGGCGTTCCTGCAGAGCCGGACGATGTGGATGTATGGGATCGACTCAACACGGCTGCCGCCCAGGGCATGCTCGACATATCTGTCGAGAGACGTCATGGCGAAAGCATGGCCGATGTTGTCGTCCACACCGCCCTATACCGCATGAGTGAGGACGACGACAGCGGCGAAGACGGAGTGCTAGCCGAGGATGACTACGGCAACAACGACAACTACGACGAGCAGGAGGAATGGGACTCACTTAGCGACATCTTTGGCTACGAAGACGATGAGGACAATGAGGAAGCCGCCCTAGATACCATACTGAAAAACAACGAACGGGTCGATTGACCTGCGCCCGATGCGCCGGCCAGGACCGACTGGCCGGTCAGCCGCGGATAACCACACGCATTCCGATGTCCAGCGACTTACCCAGTGTCCGAACTCCTCTACTGTTCATTCTTGGATGAACTGAATCTACTCCGGCCTCCGCCCGGCACCATGCAGCCAAAGATATCGACTTCTACCTTCGGCTATTTACCCTCGGTGTGAAGGCCACGCAATTCATGTACCTAACTACCCAGCGCTGAATAGTACCGCGGCGCTCGCCGGGATACGCAGCCCGCCACGGCTAAACCATTGATTCTCTGGATCCAACTATAATCAATTGATACTTTATATGACACTTGGGCTTAACTCGCAAAACTTGGCAAAGATACGAACTGACTATTTACCCCCTGAGAATATACAACTAAGTTTGGACTCTTTGAAACCAAATACCCGAGCGGCTGGTCTAGCATGAAAGGGAATATAACAGCCTGGGAAGACAGCACCGATACTGGGAATGCCTTATTTGCATAGCGCAATACCGCTTCTACCAGCCAAGTAACAGATTCCTCGCTACTTATTCTGATTGGTGCCATCCTGATCAGACGTTTACCTTTTTCCACGCGCTCAATGACCCCCCAATTAGCTTGTGATTGGAGTACCATATTCGTCATGCGAAGAGTCCCCTCTCGTTCACCGTAGATTTCACTCATGCGCCGGTGAACTTCCGCAGAGGCACAGTCCCCCTGTAGAGATGACAGGCGGCCTATCAGTTCGGCCACCTTGCCAAAAAACGGATAGGTGGCAATCGCCATGCCCCAGGTTAGTGCTGCAATGGGCACACTCGGATCAGATTTGTATATATCCACGCCTCGCTGGGCGAAATCAGCCAGCTCCGGGCGGGGCTGTAGCCAAAGCCGGTTCAAGACAGTTCTAGTTTTTTTCCGAGCTTCCACGCCCAGTCCTGCCGCATCAAGCAACTCGTTTAGGTCATCAACGGTTCCGGATTCAGCGCGGGCACGCAGGGCTGCAGCGGCCCAGTCAAGAGCAATGTAACGATCAAAACCAATCTTGGGTGAAGAAATTTTCTGTCGAGTCAATTTACGTAACTCACTCTCACAAATGGGACGACAAGCTCTTCCAGTGACATACCCCCATGAACAACAACCTGATTCCCTTTCGGTACAAAGGCTTCTCTTCCCCGAGCAAATAGCGGCATGAAATCAGCGGGCAAGCCAGGTACATCAACACGGAGAGTCTCCGGATAAGCAGCTGCTGTCTCGGCAATCGTGGTCTCGCTGCGATAGGTGCGTACACGCTCTCCACGAAGATCAGATGTAACGCCCTGATTGATACGGCCAATACCAGAGGCTTCCGCGTTACCATGGTCTGCAGTCAAGTATACTTGGTACCCGTGATCCAACAAGAAAATTAACAACTTTGTAATAAATCCAGTCTCACACCAGTTAGCGATCTGAGTTGCTACGCCCTGCTTACCCAGCACAGCACCGTGTATAATCTCATCAACGGTGTCCACAACCAGTCCTGCCACCCTGATAGCCGGGTTGGACAAAGCATCTTCCAGTTCCGGCAGGTCGTCGTTACGCTTGATGGATTTACGGAACATAACCCCATTGGGGCGCACACCTTGGTCTTGCCAGAACCGAGACCAATAAGCGGGTTCGCGTGAAGTCGATTCGATACTATCCGGGAATTCTCTTGGTCGAAGCCCTGAAAACAGAGCCTGACGGGATACCGAAGTCAGCGTCGGCAACCATGCAAAGCAAGCAAACTCATTGAAAATCAGCTTGTCACATGCCTTAACAAGACTTTCCCGAATATGAACCCACTGGTCAAAAGCCAAACCGTCAAAGACAACCAAAGCTACCTTTTCATTGCTGGGCGAATGATTCATGGCCAAATAACGGGGTATGTGATGAAGCATCACTGGCCCCTTGACGATAGGCAAGGAGGACAAGTCAGCATAGTGTCTGAAAACCCAATGCTCTAGTTTCTCATCTATTTGCCGAACAAAATTCTGCATCTCCGCCCTGATACATTCCGCCCGGGGCACATCCAATCCATGAAACCTCGACAGGATCTCGCCGAACCGTTTGGCAAAATGCATCCAGTCTCGATAACCAGAGTCAGTGTCGGGTATTTCTTTGGAAAGGCTTTCGATACCATCCAACACCAGCTTCGCTTTTGCTCTAGGATCTCGGATAATGCCAGCTTTTATCCATTCTGGCAGATCAGACGGAACATCCTGCACTTCCAGTGGGTGCAATGTGCCATCCAAGAACATGGAATCAACGATAACCCTAATATCATGATGATCAAACGGTATCGATAACTCTGGAACGTAGGTCTTGGGAGCCCCTTCGCCGGTGCGACCACCACTAAGGCCCAGCCTATGCAGGTATCGGTACCAGGCATCCTGAACCGTTCTCAGAGCCAAATCTTTATGTACCAGCAAGTCAGCAACAGGGATGTTATCGAAGGGCTTGTTCTCCGTAATAACCTGAGCTACGTACTCTGCCAGAACTCTGGGTACGGCCATGTCCCGAAAGTGTAATCGCAGCATCTCCCGCCAGAGATCCTCTTCCCGCGTGATCAGGTGAGGGCTGAAGCGGAAAATGTGTGTCAGAACAAAATCCTTGGTGGCCGCCTCTCCCAGATCCTGAGTGACATGCTTGGCTTGTGACTCAAATAGGGCTGGCAGCAGCTCGCCACCAACCTGCCTGACAACGGAATAACTCAGCTTGGAAAATAACTCATGAAGTCCCAAATGGACTTGCCGTGATGAGCGCAGATAGTCCCATGGCAGCTCACTAAGGTCAGTGCCTCGTAGGTGGAGGATAACTGCTCTTGCCGGGCCTGGCTCACCCTGTTCCCAGGGAATACGATAACGTTCCTCATATTCAGCACGAAAGGCCACACTGTCCTTGAATGGCAGTACCTCAAATCCACGATCCCTCAGCTCGACAAGCACCTGCTCGTCTAGCAATACATCATCAGGGTCTGCTGCTATCCACAGCCGAGCCAGGTCGGATGGAAACTCCTCTAGAATTCGTTTGGCCCAAAGGCTCATCAAGCTGACCTCCCAGATTGACCGATCCGTAACACCAGAACTGCATGCATATCCGGAAGGCAGGTTTCGGCATCCCGCAACTTTGCCATTCGAACCTCGTGCTCTGCTTGAAGTCGCTTTCGCCGATGTTCCCTGACCGCAGACAGACCAATACGGCCAATCGCCTGCTGACGTGATTCAAAGGAGTAAGTCGCGCGATCACACTCCTCTGATAGCCAAGAGCGATGTTCATCCAATAGCTCGTTGAACAACTGTTCCCCTTGAGCATGGGCGGCTTTAGAGGATGATTCATACCACTCGATGGCGTGCTCTAGCCCGGTGGCTTGTTGTATTTTAACATGCTCAGTGAGCAGTAAATCCCAGATACGCTTTGCCGTCGGTACAAATGACCGGCCATTATCCATCACAAACACCGGCAAAAACCGCTTTCGATTGAATTGACTGGAGGAGCTGCCTGCGCTCAGGCTGATCTCCCAGAGCGACCAGACACCCTGGACGGTGTCTGGTAATCCACGTACCGCCACCACCGGCACTGGCTGACCGACTACGAAGCGTGGCAGATCCATGATCACAGCACGGGCTCTGGGGTCTTCCAGTGTGATCCACTCCAGCTCAGGGTTCTGTTCAGCAGTACGCGCATCAAAGCACACGCGGTGAGATTCACTGCCATCCATCCAGATCACCTGCCAGGCATCATCATGTTTGACGGCAGTGCCGCCACGACCAGCCAACCCGGTGGTGATGGCCCGCTCTAGCCAGAACTGTGCCGGGTGATCGCGCCACTTGCGAGCATCGTCGGCTTCGAGCGTATGGTCTTCCGTCAAAAGGTCATTGTCTTTCCGGTACGCGGTCACCTTATCCCGGACCTGATCGATCACTTCCTCGCATTCCTGATCAATGGAGGACGGATCTTGCAAGCCATGCACGAAGAGCTCATCGAACAAGGGCTCAACCTCTACGGAATCCATCACATCCGCCGCCTTATCGACACCGAACTCTTCCGCAATCACGGCCAGCTTCTCTTCGAGCACCTCCCGTACGCGATATTCCACCGTGTCTGCCAGTACAAAATTGACGGCACGAACCACGTGAGGCTGGCCGATGCGGTCCACACGCCCAATCCGCTGCTCCAGCCGCATTGGGTTCCAGGGCATATCGAAATTGACGATGACGTGGCAGAACTGCAGGTTAAGCCCCTCGCCACCGGCATCCGTGGAAACCAGTATGCGCACATCCTGAGAAAACGCTTTCTGGGCTCTGGTTCGCGCCTCCAGGTCCATCCCGCCATTTAGCAGAGCTACGGAGAACCCACGGCTTTCCAGAAATTCGGCCAGCATGGCCTGGGTTGGCACGAATTCCGTAAACACCAACACCTTCAGCTCAGGGTCATTCTCTTCCTGCTGCTGCTTGTATATCAGCTCCAGCAAAGCCTCGGCTTTGGCATCGCTGCCTTGTTGCTCAGTTTCCCGGGCCAGTGCCAGCAGCGTATCGACTTCTGATTTCTCCTGTGCCCAGCTACTGGACTGCAGGGCCGCATCCAGCTGGGACTGGCTGTCCAGCTCGGCCCATTCATCGGCATCAGCGAGATCAAATAACCCCGCCTGCAGCTCAGGTGTATCAAGCAGGGCCTGGCGTTTCTCCAGCGTTGCGCGAATGGCAGCAGTACTGGATGTCACCAAGCGCTGCATCAGGATCATCAGAAAGCCGATATGACGCTGCTTGGCGGCCATCGCCTGGTTGTAGCCATGGCGCACATAATCAGTAACGGCCTCGTACAGCTGCTGCTGGGCCGCATGTTTTGCTTGCCAGGCAACAGCATGCAGCCGAGTAGAGCGGGGCTTGAACAGTGGCTGCCCTTCCGCATCAATGGAAGAACGCTTCTCAGTACGAATCACGAAAGGCTGTACTCGGTCCTGATTGATACTGGACTCATCGGGGAAGGTGTCGCGATCCAGCAACTGCATCAGCCGCAAGAACTGATCGCTCTTGCCTTGGTGGGGTGTAGCTGACAGCAACAGCAAATAAGGAGCAGCCTCGGCCAGGGCGGCACCCAGCTTGTAGCGGGCCACTTGCTCGGTGCTGCCCCCCATGCGGTGGGATTCGTCGATAATCACCAGATCCCAGCCAGCGGACACGAGGTCTTCAAATCGCTCACGGTTGTAGTTGGCAAGCTGCTCCAGGCTCCAGCCCCGGCGACTCTCGACCGGTTTGACCGAATCCAGTGAGCAGATCACCTGGTCGTGCATGCGCCAGATATTGTCCTCACCCTGGGTAGTGTCATCACGCCAGGCTCGGAAAGCGGCCAGATCCGATGCCTCGATGAACCGAAGCTGTTCGCCAAAGTGCAGCCGCATCTCAGCTTGCCACTGGCGCACCAGGCCCTTGGGGGCTACCACCAGAACTCGCTTCACCATTCCCCGGAGCTTCAGCTCCCTGAGTATTAGGCCCGCTTCGATGGTTTTACCTAAGCCCACCTCATCGGCCAGCAGGTAGCGTATGCGGTCCCTGCCCATGGCACGATTCAGGGCATAGAGCTGGTGAGGCAACGGCACCACGCTGGACTGAACCGGAGCCAGAAGTAGGTTGTCTTCCAGGGCATCAAGCAGCTTGGCGGCGGCCACCGAGTGCAGGATCTGTTCAACCGTTGGCTGAATATCAAGAAGCTCTGCCAGGTCCGGCTCGCGGGCGCGGACAACCGCATCCTTGGCCGCTAGCCAGATGCGGTAGGTAGTTGCTCCCCACACCTCCTGGCGTTCGATAATCCGGCAAGGCGTAGCCTGCTGAGAGTACCAACACCAGTCCCCAACCTTGAACACCTTGCTCATGATTGCTCTTTTCCTTGCAAGGCACGCCCCCTGGTGGTCAGCCGGTAGCGCTGTTTGCTGCTGCGAGGTTTGTCCGGAACGGTCATTTCAATGACGTCGGAAGCCAATGCCGGGCTGAGATAGGCGTCCCGGAAGTGGTCCTCGTGCTTCAGACCCAACGCTGCTTGAATCTCGGCCCGTTTCATCTCTCCGGTCATGACCGACAGTAGCTTCTGCACTTCCTCGGACACTTTCTCAGACACTTCCCCGGTGACTTCCCCGGTGACTTCCCCGGTGACTTCCCCGGTGGAAGGTTCCGCTCGCTCCAGAAAACGATGTTTGAGGGGGGCTTTCAGCTCGAAAAGCGTGTCCCCTACCGGCTCAAGCAGCTGCTGACGAACCAGAAACTCGGCAATCTGCTTGGCCTGACGCGTGGTGTTGATGCCCAGCCCACGAATATCTGTGAGGCTGATACGGCCCTCTTTCGATGGCTCCAGGGCCAGAGCCAACGCATCAGCCTGCTCTGGCAACAAGCTGACTCCAATATCTCGACGGAACCGCTCCATGGCATCGTTGATCAACGCCTTGTTGATCAGCACTAGCTCGAACTCTTTGCGCCCCTTATCGTTATTGAGCAGCGGCGGCACCCGGCCCAGTTCATGCCAGTTGTGGAAAATTGCCCGGATACCGGTACCGGCCTGATCCGACAGGCCTATTCGCCGGAAGGCTTTGACAATGGACGGGTTGCGTACTTCTTTCTCCGTTGGCTCCAGCAGCTCTGCCTCAGTGGCGAAGGCGTCACCCGGGTTCCAGAAGATGGTTCGGTCAGAGAACATCCTAATGGATGCCTTGCGGCCATGGTCACCATAATCCTGATGGATCAGGAGGTTGATGGCTGCTTCACGAAAGGCAACGTAATCCGGCGGGTCATCATTCCGCCTCAAGGTAGCGGGGTCGATGGAAAAAGGATGCTCGGCAATCCGCATATAGCGGGAAACTAACCCCTGCCAGCTTCTGAAAATGTTCTCCTCGAACACATAGCGGTCATGCCAACGGTGCTCGGCGGACCACTGATCAAACGGCACATCAATCCGTTGATAGTCCAACACCGGGCGAGGCAATAGCTGCCTTACATAGCGCCCTTCACCGAACAGCAGCACCCCAGCTCGAGTGGGCAGCATAGAATTGCCTTGCTCAATGATGAAGTTCCAGTTCAGCAGGAACTCAACCGGGTCAGAAATCTCCGCATGTTCCTGATTGCGTCGGTGAAATTGCGCCTGATACCAGCGGACGGTATCCAGGTCAAAGCAATGCTCAACCGGAATATCTGGCAAAGCGGCACCATCGTATCTCTCTTGGGCGGCATCGCGCAGAAACCGCTCCAGTTCGCTCTGGGTGCATTTCTCGTCACCGGCGCCACGGCGAATATAGCTCTGTCGAGGATCTCCTTTTAGGTACACCGGCTTATCGGATCGAGTCGCCTCCGGCACATGGAAGGCAAACACATGTTTGCCTTCAACCTCGTATCGGTGCGGCTCCACTGCGATCAGAACATTCAGTTTTTTACCACCGCGCAGTACAGCGAGAAAGTCGTTCTGAACCTTGTCAGGTGATTCAATACCGGTGATTTCTAGTTGCCCATCGCGCTCGCTGACGCCAAACACTAGCCAGCCCCCGGAAGAGTTGGCGAAAGCGGAAACGGTCATGTAGGCGTCTTCCGGCACGCCATTACGCGCACGCTTGCACTCGAAGTCGTTCCATTCGATGCCGTTCAGCCTTGCGAGCAGTTCCTCCTGATTCATACCAGCCCCTTCATCCGTCAGAAGTCACTTTCTGTCCGCGTCAAAGCCTGGTCATACCAGAGCAGCAGCTTTTCGTCTTCCTGAAGCGATGCCTCGGGAATCTTCTTGGCGATGGATACGATGGTCTGGTAGTCCTTTTTGCTGTAGGCATCCTTGAAGCCAGCTCTCAGCACTTCCAGACGGAACTCCTTCAGCTGACGCCCCGTGAACTCCAGGTAGTTCTGGAACTCCTTGAGCAGCGCCTTCTCACGCTTTTTCTCTAGATCTTGAGCCTTATTAGGGTCCGGGACATACCAACGCCCCTTGGCCTTAGCAATTAGGTTAGGATCACTCTTCTCTAGTCCACGAAAATCCTTGTGATTAGTGGAAAGGTAGCTGTGAATCTGGCTTGGAACATCGCCACTTCCACTATATTCGAGAAAATTATCTGCCAGCAGATCCTTCAGCTCTGGCTTGGGTTCATGTTTCTTCCATCCTGCGCCCATCTGAGCAGTAAAATCTGGATGAATTTCTTGGGATGTGGAAGGACGCTTTTTTAGGAAATCACTGAGCCAATCAATGGCACTACGCTCATCGGAGACAAACATCTCCATTTGTGGTGCCTGACCAGAGCGAGCGCGATTTTTATCATACTCAGCTGATTGATCTGGTAAAAAGAACATACCATCTCGCTCAACAAAGCGCTGATAGAGTCCGGACTGAAACTCTTGAGACGAAACCGGCACGGGGACTCCATGTCGAACAAACCATGCAACCATTCGATCAAAAAGAATGCGAGGATCTCGCTCTACAATAAAGTCAATCTCACCGGATTTTATTTTTACGACTGGCAAATACCCCAGATGTGTCCGGACAAAATCCCAAACAGAATCTTCATTTCCCGCTGTTTTCAAAAATCTATCTTCAAGCCCTCCATTCGGCTTATATGCTGAAATAACTAAATCTTGCTTTACAGCAGTTTTTGTATTTACAGCTTTAAAGCTACCCTGCTTTTTATCTAGAGCTGCGACATTCGCGACAACAAACCCAGCTTCCTGCAAAGAAGTTTGTATCGTATTCCAAACTGCCGCTTGTGTATTAGAAAATTCCACAGTCATCCAGCGGCCTGATTTAAGCAGTCTGTGCATTTCTTTGAATGCTTCGGTCATCAACTGCCTGTATTTATCAATAGATTTTTGATGCGTTTTGTTTTCAATGGCTTCAGCTTGGGTACTGGTGGATACTGAAACCCAAGATTCCCACAGAAAGTTAAGGTCTGAATACTGAATATTTGAACCAAACGGCGGATCAACAAAAATATAATCAACTGATTCTTCAGGTAAAGAAATTTTCGTTGCTGACCCTGTATTTGTAATTGCACCAACGGTCATTGGTCTGGAAGCTTTTAACCTAAAATGCTTTTTTATATGCTCAGAAAGAAGCTTGGTCACTGGAATTTCTTTGATCAAAGAGGGAATATATAGCGTACCACTCATTGGACCACCACCAGCTCCGAAACTGCCATTCTGAGAGCGAAATCGATAAAGCTTGGATGCGACCAAAGCAGTAGACGTTAGATTTATTGCTTTAAAAACATCCTTATATCCGGAACGGAAAAGACCCAAAGATATCAAGTTTCTTCGTGTATAAAACTGATGGGTATGAGTAATCCCTGCATCGTCATTCCTTCGCGCTTCATCTCCTTCCGGCATACGAAAAACAGGAAGCCATATATTAGGCTTCATCTTATCGATTTTATCCAGAAGAGCAAGATCATATTCATCCGGGACCTTGCCAAACTTAGCCTTTCCAACCTTATAGCTGATATAAACAGGTTTCTGCTTTGCTTGACTTACATGCTCACCTAGAAGATTGTCAAACTTAGTCTCCCATGCTCGATCAAGAGATTTTTTAGTTGTTGAAATTCCACAATGTGGACAGTCAAATGGCTCGACCACTTTCCCAGTTTCCTTATCAACTGCCTCATCCCAAAAAACAATCTCACCGACGCACTCAGGGCATAAAAAAATATCCGACCATACAGTATAGTTAATTCTCCCAAAAGGAATATGTTCTGGGATTTTTGGCTTCCCCTCCAACCTTAGAAAGCTTATAGCTTCATCAATATCCTCATTTGTCGGCTTGTGCAATGTGTCAAACATCCACCCAGCTTGACGCTCAACCAGATCGAGCGCCTGCCTAGCTTCACTTCTAAATTTGAAGGCATCAATGGGTAGGTTATAACTTTGAGCTATAAAGGTTGCTGCAGGAGATAAGTCGTTAAGTATTGCATGCCGTGCTCCGAGTTTTGAAAATGGCTGCCAAATACCTTCTCCATTATTTTCATATAATGAGCTTACCACTCCCTCCTCATCAACCTTATAGCCCAGCGACTCTACCTCTGATCGATTACCACACAGCTGTGCCGCAACGCCAGTCATTCCTGTACCACAAAATCCATCTAAAACAACATCTCCTGGCTCAGTATAGTGAAGCAAGTATCGCATCACAGCCTTGTGGGGAACTTTAGTATGGTAACTATGAGCCAAATAGACCGGGTCGTTTTTTCCCTCGCTTACATCAGTAGCGAATGGCTCCTTAGCATATGGAATGGAAGCGCCATACTTATTACCAAAAAACTTTATATAGTCTTCCAGAAAAGGGTTAGTACATGCGGTATAGTACGGTGGATCTGATATCTCAAGAATAGCTTCGTCCGTACCTTGTGGAAAACCTTCCTGCTTGCGAAACTCAGGGTCTTTCAGTTTTTCAGCCAACAGTTTAAGAAAATGCTCCCGGCGGGCTGCGTCACTAGAAAATGTCTGTCCGAGACATTCTACCGGTCCTGTTTCACTGGCCTGGTTGTCAAAAAGCTGGTTCATAACACTGCTTCCCCAAATGTGGCATCGATACTGTTTGGTTGACCGGTTTACTCAATCACAAAACGCAGCTTACCGCTGTCTTTTCCCTTGCATCGCTCGTTAATATACGACTCAAAGCGCTTGCGCAGGTCCTCCGGAGTCGCCGGGGAGCCACCGGTCAGCAGTACCTGTTTGATGTCCTCGCTGGTGACCGAAATCTTCTCCAGGCCGGATAGTGCCTCCTGCACGGCTGCTACGAACGCCGGTGTAACAGGGTCCGGCAAGGTTCGTGCGCTGAGGAAACTGTCAATCAGATCTCGCTGTGCAGGCTTAAGCAGCTCCAGATTGGCCTGAATAATGGGGTCATCAAGGTTATCCAGTAGGGTCTGTTGCCAACTCTCCAGCAAGCGATCCAGCTCATCGTCCAGCGATTTAAGTACGTTGGCTGCTGGCATCAGGTCACCCTGCTCGTTGGCCGGGCGGAAGCCGCAATGCGGACAGACCGGGTTGGTCTTCAGCTCGGAATCTATTAGAGAGGCACAGCTCTTCAGCTGATCCAAGGTGTCCTCAAATGCGGCGAGCTGGCTGGTCGGCATCAGGGAGATGCCTGCCAAGGTACGCAAGGTCGCCATGCGTGGGTCTTTACGCAGGGCGGTTTTGGTCTTGTCCTCCGATACACCAAGGCGGGCTTTGGTATGCAGCGCTACGTAGGCGGTGATGTAACCCTGCTTGAGGGCCGTCATCTCCTTGCGGTATTCACTGACCTGACTGGCCGCTTTGTCCGCGGTCAGCTTATCCAGAATCGCTTTGCGCTTGGCCTCGGCCTCCTGCAACCAGGGGTGACTCGCAGGCAGGACCATCTCGGCTTGGGAGAGGTAGGACGCAACCGGGCCTAGCTCGGCAACCAGGTCCCGCAGCTTCTCTACAGATATCAGAACCTCCAGATTCTGTTTCTGGGCATTGATATCGGCCTGGGTGATGCGCAGGTTCTTGAGCTTGCCGATGGTGTTGTAAGGTGACAGGCTCTCCAGGAAGTTTTTTAAGGCATCCAGCTTCTGCTGCCAATCAAGCAGCTCTTCTTCCCGCAGCAGTGACTGCCCCCAGAAACTAAGCCGGTTGTGCAGGTCGGTACCGACGGTCAGTACCCGGGTGACCAGTTTGGAAACAGCATCCAGCAGCTCCTTTACCGGCTCTTCTTTCCCTTGGGTCGCCATCTGAGCCAGCCCGGAGGGCAAACCTAACAGCTCGAACAGTGAGCGCAGCACCGCGACGTTGATTTCCTTAGGCGCCTCAACGTGCTTGAAGGATTTCAGCTCTTCCAAGCCACGCTCGGCAAGCAAGGAGACTTTGCCGGAGTCCACCTTGTCACCGGTAATGGCAAGCACGATATCGCCGGAGTAGACCAGCCCGCCGAGAATGACGGCCAGGAGATCCGGTTCCAGTCGGAAGCGTAGCGGGGCAAAATATTCGTCGCCGGCTGCCCGGCTGAGGAGCTCGTTGTGGTTTAGTACCTGTCCATGGCCCTTGGCCTGCAGCCGGCTCAGCACTTCTTTGGCATATTTGGACTGGGTAGACTCGATGCGGTCACCGTCCAGCATCTCCAAGGCGTCGAGAATTGCCGTGGCGTCTTTGGTGCGTGTGCCACCGGCCAGGGCCCGGAGTGTATTACCAATCAACTGCTTGCGGTTGGCTTCGGTCACCAGTACCGAGAAGGCAGGGTATTCCGGTGCCAGGTCGGCAAAGTGGGTGTTCAGTACCAGCCCGGACGTCACATTCACGATGTCGCGGAAGTTCGCCCGTTCATCCGGCCCAAGGCGCAGCTTGTCGCGCATGGAAACACCCTTGGCCCACTCCTGCAGGGTTTTCGTTTTACCCTGGTAGGTGACTTCGTAGGCCGTCATTTGCTTATCCTGCAGCCACTTGCTCATGGCTCGCAGGGCGTCCTTGGCTTTATCAAGATAAACGGCCTTGGCGGCACCACTAGCGGTTGATGCCAATTCCTGGGCAGCCGAGTAGAAGGCCAGATGATGGGTGATGTCCTCATCCAGCCCCTTCAGCCGGAAGAAGACTTCATCGGGCTTATTGTCTTTGGGATACCGGGGTGGCTCAAAAGGCTGGATGAAATAGATGTAGAAATCTCGCTCCGGCTGTGCCGTCGGGCGGTCATTGGGAGCGCCAAGGAATAGGTAGCCATTCCGTTCAACCCGCTTGTCCTGCCATTCCACCTGATGCTGCCATATCTTGTAGCCGGTAACGTGAGCAGTGTCATCGGTACACTCCATCAGCTGCATCATGGCGCTGTAGTAGGCACGATCCAGCGCATCATCCGACAGGGCTTCAGCCCGTTTTTCGATTTGGGCGTCGTAATCGACGTCCTTCTTCAGGTCGAGATAGTACTGCTCTGTGTCCGGCGCTTTGGATATGAACTGGCCATTGACGGTTTTGACGATCTCACGGAGCGTGGTCTGTACGGCAGTAAGCAGGTCGTCAGCAGGCTCGCCGCCCAGGTCCTCGATACCCGGTTGGTACAGGCACAAGGTGTCGCGCAGCTCTTCCGCCGTGGGGCCGACGGGGACATAGATATCGCCACCGGTGGTCAAACGATTGACCGCCAGGCCTTTGATGACCCGAGTGGCCATAGGCTTATAGGCGGGGCGGGTGAAAGCCTTCTGAACCCGCTCTCCGAGGATTTCGGTCACTTTCAACACCGGGCCAATGTTAGGGTCAGAGCGAAGTACGGAGTTGGATGTGACCGTATCCCAGAATTGATCGAATCCAATCAGGCCGGGGCGGTCTTCGGGTACCTCGTCATCCAGTACGTCCTGGATCTGGTCACGCAGGGTGACGAGCGCACCACGCTTCTCGGTGAAAACAAGCTGTTCAAAAGTACTGATGTAATCCGGGTGTACCGGGAATAGCCGCACATATTCATCCATACGCTCGTTCATACTGCTGTAGAACTTGGCGAAGGATGTCAGGTAGGTACGGATCTTGTGCTGCTGGTCAGCAGATTTCTTCAGCAAGCGCTCGGCCACAACAAAGCTGACATCCTGCCGGGCCAGAAGCACCTGGTTGAAACGCTCGTTCACACGTCGAAGACTGTCTGACACATGCTGGAAGCGGCTGCTGTCAAAGATGGCTTCTTGCACACCTGCCACAAAGCGGAAACGCAGGTGCTTGGTGACCTCACCGATTTCACGCAGGAAGGAGAGATCCAGCACCAGGTCGTGGTCTTTCCGCGAGCGGAGAAATTCAAGGAATTCATCCACGACGAGCAAAACGCCTTGGCCAGGATGAACCTCATCGAAGGCCGCCATCATTTCCTCGAAGGCTGCCTTGTTGTTGACCACTTTATCGGCGGCTGGGAAGGCATAACTGACGCCCTGATTTTCCAGGAAGATTTCCAGCTCTTGTGTAACGATGTCGCGCAGGGACATCTGACTGGAGATCTCGACACGGTGAACCTTGAACTTTCCCGCGATGGCCTCGGCCGCCTCAGCCACCTTGGGGTGCTGAACCATCGGCAGGTAGGAGGCATCTTCAGCAATCAACGATAGTACCGACATCAAATGCGATTTACCGGTACCGTAGTTACCGACGACCAGCATGCCTTTGTGGTCTACAGATTCGTCAAAGGATAGTTGCGGGACCATCTGCTTGGCGATCCTGTCGGCCATCTGGTCAGAAATGACATAGGTGGAGACCAGCTTTTTGGCTTCGTCGGCACGGTTGGCGTCAAGTAGCTGAATGACCGATTCAATCGGCTCAAACTGTATGAGGTCCCTGTAACGCATGCACTTCCCCTTTAAGAAAACTTTTTCAATTCAAACGGAACCAGACCATCCAGGCTGTATTCCTGATATTCCGGGTGCCCCAGCTCGGCATAGACCAGTCGATCATTTCTTATCTCACCGGGCCAAACAGCTACTACTCTATGTGCTTTGGCGTGGTGCTTTAGTAAATCCAATGGGTCGAGCTTGAGTGACCGATCAAACAGCAGCTCAATGTTATCGAGCAGAAGTAAATCATTAGTCACTTGGGCACTAGCAAGTTCACGCAACATTGCATTGGCCTGCAGTGTTCGCTGCCTGTGCGGGAAGGAGGCCAGCTTTCTACCCAATTCCGCGCCGACTTTCACCACAGTGGTGCTAGTGGTGGCTGCCAGTTTCGACAGCAGCAGGCTTTTTCCGCTCCCCGGAGGCCCGGCCAGAAGGAGCAGCTTGCTGTGAAGCGCTGTAATTTCCTCTACGGATTGTTCTAGATACTTAAGCATGCAGCTCCCTCAGCACGGCGGCGCGTTACATCGGCTCAGCCTGATGATAACCAGGTGCAAGCCGGAGATTCTTGACCCCGTACAGCGCCTGAACGTTAGCCAGAGCCAGCTGATACTCGGCTCCCTGCTGGGAATGGTCCGGCGAGCAGTCGACATTCCAGCGACGCAGTAGGTAGCCGGCTAGAGCCGCGCGCAGCTCCAACCTCAGGCATCCTTCACTCATGGCATAGTCACGCTCAATCGCCTCGGGTTGGCCGATATCGGGATGCGGTATCAACTCAAGTTCGACGAAGCGGTTCCACTGGCGGTCATTCAGCAGTCCCTCATATTCCTGCGCAAGGCTCTGCTCGAGCACAGTGGCCGTCAGCAGGCGTGTGAGAACGAAGTCGCGGAATTCACCGGAGTGTCGGTCGAACGCCCGCACATGCCATCGCAGGCCGTTATCGATCAGGGTATGGGGCACGATTTCGCGCTCGGTCTCGCCGCTAGAGAGCGACACGTAGCGAATCGCTAGCGCACAGCCCTTGTACATCGCCTCACTGACCGCCGCCACGATGGCGAGATCCGGATGGTTGAGCTGATGGGGCATCTCGCAGCGCACCGACGTCGGGAGCGTGCCGAGGAAGCCATCGCCATGCCCCTGGCACAGAGTGCTCAGGGTACGGGCGGTATCGTAGTCGAACAGCGGAACAAAGGAGCGGGCTCGGACGTGCAGGCGCCTGGACTTATCGTAGACGACGTTGGCCGGGGCAAACTCGTGGTAGAGGGCGAAGTCCTTGGTGGCCTGGGTGGGTGCGATGGCAAAGCGGTCGATCAGATCACCGCGCCCTGCCTCACCCTTGAACATCAGGGTGAAGTCGATGTGGGCAAGGCGCTCACGCTGCGGCGTGGAGAGCGACGACAGTGCCTCATGCTGGCGAGCAAGCTTGTGCTGAGCTGCGTTGGGCACCCGCGGCCCTCCCTGGCGGCGCTGTGCCCTAACGAGCACAACCTAACAAATAGTGTTAGGTAGCATGGTAGCATGTAGTTTCTATATCTGCCGAACCACACCAACCTGAACGGCTCGACATCACGGAAGATACCGGTCTTGGTCATCTCGCGGCGCAGTTTGAAGGCCTCCATGGCGGCAACCGCGTCCACCTGGTCCAGCCTGTCGAAGTGGATCCTGCTCCACTGCTCGCGAGTGACCTTGACGCTGAACAGGTACTGGTCGCGTTCGCCGCCGGTGGCTGGGTCGGTGATCTGGCGATAGCCAGAGACCTTCGCCTCCTGCACGGCGGGCAGGCGGGCGAAAACCGCGCCCAGCATACGAAAGGCGATGCCGTGAACGTGGTCCCGATATAGCTCACGCTGCCGGGTATCGCTGAGCCGGCGGGGCGTGAGCCTGATCTGCTTGGCGGTCATAGTCCAGTAGCGGTCTGGCATTTCCTCCTCGCCGGGCAGGTCGATGTCGACGGCAATGGTGCTGATATCGCTGCCGAGGTCGAAGTCGATGACGGTTTCACGGGGCCAGTCAACCTCCTCCAACCGCTCACGCAGGGTCTGCTCCATGGCCTCGAGGTCATGCCAAACCTCCTCGCTCTCGCGCTGGTGGCGAGCAAATTCTGCCGCATCATGCTCGGACTTGCGCCACTCCCAATCGCGGTAGGCCTCATCAAACGCCGCCTGGCTTCGACGGTTTTCCTCCTCCACATGGCGCTTGGCTGGCGGCCACAGAAAGTGCCACCAGGCGGGATGCCGCAGCGCCGGAGGAGGTGGTGGGGCTTCGGGGAAGTCCTGGGTGGTGTAGCCATTCTTGTGCGGGTGCGGGGTTTCCTCGTGCAAACGACCCAATCGATCGAGATCCTCGTTCAGGCGTTGGCAGTGGGCCTCAAGCTGCTCGCGCAGAGACTCCCTGGCATGCCGCCGCAGCACGCGGGCCTCGTCATCACGCATCGGCGTGCCGTCGCCGTGGAAGTAGTGGGTGCCGCCCTTGGCATCGATCTCGAGCCGGAGGGGAAGTGACTCGCCCTGCGACAGCAGCGCCTCCAGGGCAGCAGCGGGGCTTGAGCGCCCGGCGCCACCGCTAGATCCAGGCATACGGCGGTTCCGGGTGTTGAGCTTCTGCCGATAGGCCAGGCCGGTGCCGGGAATTCCCGCATGGCCGTGCACGCCGCTCGGCCTCACGCTGAGGCTGGCACCGCGCGGGCCCACCGAGAGCCCGAGGCCCCGCTTGCTCAGGTTGAGTCGAATGCCCGGGGCGAGCGTGATGCGACGTTGAAAGCGAAAGGCCATGAATCCTCCCCGTATGATGGCCGGATCACGTTAACCACATAAGAGAGCGCCCCTACCGCATGAGCAGGGGCTCCCGATCATCAATTACGACTGGTACCGAACGCCCGCAGCCCCAGCCCGTATTGCTTCGTCTCGGCCTTGCACAGGTACGATGCTCGATAGAACGCTTCCTGGAAGCTCTGCGGATCACCCCGGTCAATCCAGTACACCGGGTTCTGTGGAACATAAATCCAGGGCTCTTGGGGGTTCCACGCCACCCCCAGTGCGCTGTACCAGGCCCTCGATACGCGGTTGAAGAGGTTATCGTTGGGAGAGCATGCCCTGCCGGGTAGGTGGTAGGCATCGCGGTTAAGAATCAGGAAGAAGTGATAGTGCGGCTTGCCATTGGTGCCGATCTCACGGCACCAGACGTAGCGCACCGTGGTATCCGGGACCCAGCCGCCCTGGCGCTTCCGTGCCCGGTCGTGCTTGATGATGGCTTTCAGGGAAGCGATAAAGCATGTGATCAAGCGCTTGTGGTCCTCCGGCGTCATCCTGTCACTGATCGCAGTAGGAATGACCGGGTCAACCCGGAAGGCCAGCACTCGAGGGTAGTCGCTCGTAGCTTTCTGCAGCGTGATGTGTAGCGCGTCGAGATATTCAGTCACCATCGGTAAGGACTCCATTTGAATCTCCAAGTCGTTGTATGCGTTGTAGTAATGCAAGTTCAGGTTGGGGTTGGCGTGGTGTCTCTGTGACATGTGGTAGCTCCTGTAGGAACATGTGGAATAGCCCATGGCCGTCAAGCCATGAGCGCCTGTTTCAGGCACGATGAATTCTCCAGCTGTACGCTGGATCCACTGGTCTATGGGTAGGGTGTTCTCCTCTTCTCCCCTTGCTCTGGTAGGTACGGGGCTGGAGGCCCCTCCCCTTCTCCTTGAATAGCTTTATATAATAATTAAACAAGGGTCGGAGACACTGGTTCAGATACCAGCAATGCAGGTGGGCTGTGATGGACATGGGTGGTGCAAGGTGGAAACCTGCTCTTGAATTACATTATCAAACTATCGCTCCTTCATCTCACACAGACCCCATGTCACGTCTTTTGATAAGTTCCTGTATGCAGGCATCAATTTCATCCTCCACCCAGGCCGATATCCTAGTGCCGAACTTGATCGGCTCGGGGAGCCACCCCTTGCCGATGTACTTGTAGACCGTAGACCTTGCAAGGCCAGTGCGGTCCATGACGTCTTTGATGCGAATCAGCTTCTTGCTCATGTCGAACTCCTGTTTGTCCTTCATGAGATGAAGCTGGTGAGTATTTTTAATTTAACACCCCTAAAACTCCCACTACCTTATCCACTCATCCAAACCCCATCGATAATAGCAAACCTCCTTACCAGACATTTAAACTCTCCCAGTTCCGCCCCACTACCGTGCGACATTCGCGTCCCAGTCAAAGCGAGACAAAGATTTGTGGGGGGGAGGGGGAAGTCTTTACAACCTCTCAGCCAGCTAAAAGCGGCAGGTACGCTGAGACAGCACAGCCTCTGGACAGCTCCCTACCAAGATGTGATCGTTCTACAGCCCCTTGGAAAGGGTGATGATCTCTCAATTTTGCCTCACTGATCGCCGTGGGAAAGCCCAGAACTAGGGTATTTCCCTTGCCTAATTTACGTCGTAGCGTTACGTTGTTACGACACGTTGTGATGCATCGATGTTTCACTGCGTCGTGATGTGTCGTTGTCACTATGCTTATACCGGGAAACTTTTACTTAAAATTAAAACTAAGGGTAGAAAAAAATGTCCGAACTTTATAAATGGTTAAAACCAAATAACATTGAGCAACATAGATGGGCCGCCGATTACCTCTTCAGGAAAAACGTTTCACATAACCCCGACCCTCCTGATCCGCACCATTACCTAATAACACTTGACAATAGCGCTAGCCACGACCCTGCCTATATCTTGGCTGTAAGATCCATGAAGGCTGCCTGGAGGCAGAAGAAACTGAGAAAAAAAAGAAATGGGAAAACCGAATTCAGCTTAACAATAGGCAATGAAAAAAAGAAAAAGCTTAACAACCTTGCAAAGAAAAAAGGCAAGACACTGGGCGAAACACTAGAAGAGCTGATAGACGACGAAGCCCAAAGAAATGACGAATTGAGAAATGAAATTAAAAGGCAGAAGGATCTATCTTCTCAAAGCCTCGAATTAGCAAGAGGGGCCCATAAAAGAAGGGTCTATGAAATTGAAATGTACACCAATATTCTCTTATGCCTCCTCGAAGATAATTTGAACAAAATGATCCAATACGAAATGGATGCCTTCAAGGCTAACCACTCTTCAATCCACGAACACATCGGGACTAAAGAATTTAAAGACGAGAGATTTTTATCTGAAAGCGAAACAATAAACAAAGCCTTGAAAAAAGTCCAATCTTGGGCTCCAAAGACATTCCCATTGGATATAGTAACAAAACTAAATACAAAGCAATTAATTCACAAGGGGGAATAAAATGCCGCTGGAAATCGAAAAGACAAGACCAACACCCTCAGCATGCTTACAGCGTATTGTTTACCTATGAGAGGGCGCCAGGAGACTGGTCAGGAACCGAACGCAGCTATCGAACCTGACGCTCGGGTAACACGCTGAGTGTCGCCATGACGTTCAGGCTCGACTTTCTTGGCAGAGGCAGCGACGCAGGCCGCCGATAGGCACGGGTGTGGCGCTTAAGTAGAATGCTTCCAGTCCTCTAGCCGGCCAGCACTCTGACTGATCTGGCTGTGGCATGTAGCCGCTGCCTATCGGGGAGTACATTGGGGAGTACTGCCATGTTTATGTCACCAACAAAACATTCAAATCTATGATTTTAAAGTGGAAAATATTGACATGCCATTTTAAGATCCAGAATATCGAGTGATTCTTGCTACCTCACGCCGCCATGCTGAGGCGCTGTAACGCCCATGGCCAGCTAGTCACAGGCTATCGATCGCACGCGAGACCCGCTCGGCACCGGAAAGAATCTCGCTGATCACCGACTGCGTTTGGGCAACCCGCTCACGATTGGTAGCGCTTTGGTCGACCACTTCATTCATTCTTTCGCTGGCTTGTCGAATCAGCTCGTTATTTTCTCCCAGCACATCGGAAATCTTTTTGGCGGCCTCGGTCGACCCCTGCGAAAGCTGTTTGACTTCCTTGGCGACAACGGCAAAACCGCGCCCGTGTTCCCCGGCCCTGGCGGCTTCAACCGAGGCGTTGAGGGCCAGAAGGTTCGTCTGCTGTGCGATACGTGAAATGGTGTTGGTGATCTCGTTAATCTTATGGATCTGTTGATTGAGGGCATTGATGATGCCTTGAGCCCCCTCCACTTCAGACGCCACATGCCTTGCGGTTTTGACGGCTTCCTCAAGTTGGCCAAGACCATCATTGGCAATCGTTTCCGTCTGCTGAGACGTGGTTCGTGCAGATTCTACGGCGCGACGTGCGGCATGTTCTTTTTCAATGTCGGACGTAATATCGGTGGCAAATTTCACCACCTTGAACACATCCCCGCTTTCATCAACAACCGGGTTGTAGGTCGCTTCCAGCCAAACGATCTGGCCATCAGAAGCAATCCTCTTGAACTTCCCCTGCTTCAAATTATTTTGCGCTAATTCATGCCAGAAACCAGAGTTTTCCTGATAGAACTCTGGGGTGCAGAACATCGCATGATGCTGCCCCTTGATGTCAGCAAGGCTGTAACCTATAGCACCAAGGAAGTTTTTATTAGCACTAATGACATGGCCGTCAGGGGTAAATTCGATCACGGCCATTGATGCATCGAGTGCACTTAGGATGGCACCTTGGTCGACTGCGTTCTGGTGCTTTTCGGTCACATCACTGGCAATCTTCATCACATAAGCGACTTTGCCATTTCTACCCTCGACGGGCAGGTACGTGGCTTCTAGCCAAACGTCGCCTCCTGCAGCATTGATGCGCTGAAAGGTGCCACTTTGACTTTTTCCGCCAGCCAGCTCTTTCCAAAAGAGCTCATATTCAGAAGATCTCAACGTTGGCGGTCTCAATGACCAAGTGCAACACGTAACCCATCAGGTACGGTGTTGCCATGACCTACTGCTACCGCCATCTCACTGCTGAAGACCGAGCTGCCATCATGATGATGCGAACGACTCACTCGATCCGAGCTATCGCCTGTCATCTGGGCCGTGCCCCGAGCACCGTATCGCGTGAAATCGCTCGCCATACGATTGACTCCATCAAAGGCTACGATGCCAGTCTCGCCGGCTACCGGGCCCGCCTAACGCGTCATCGGCCACGTCAGCGCCCCAAGCTGCATCCCGACGGCGAGTTGTTCGAGGTCGTGGTCCATCTGCTGCGCAAGTACTGGTCACCGCAGCAAATAGCCCGCACACTGAAACGCATGTCTCCCAACGATTCACATCGACAAGTTTCTCATGAGGCCATCTACAACGCGCTCTATGTGATGCCCCGTGGCAGCCTCAAAAAAGAGCTCATCGCCTGTTTGCGGCAGGGCAACGGCAAGCGTCGGCCACGGAGCCGAGGCTCAGATCGACGCCAGCAGATTCCCGATCTGGTCAGTATCCACATGCGGCCGCCTGAGATCGAAGACCGCTTGATGCCTGGCCACTGGGAGGGCGACCTCATCATTGGCGCCAATAATCGCTCCGCGGTCGGTACATTGGTGGAGCGCACCACGCGGCTGGTGATCCTGGCGAAGGTGGATGGCACCACGGCTACGGCGGCGGCGGTTGGCTTCAGCGACAAGCTCAATGAAGTGCCTCGATCCCTGCGTCTGTCCATGACGTACGACCAAGGCAGGGAGATGGTTAAACATGCCGAGATCACCCAAAAGACCGGTACGGCCATCTACTTCGCTGACCCGCATAGCCCATGGCAGCGGGGCTCGAACGAGAACACCAACGGGCTGTTACGGCAGTACCTGCCGAAAGGCACAGATCTTTCTGTCTACAGCCAAGAAGAGCTCGACGCGATCGCGGACTCACTAAACACGCGGCCGCGCAAGACACTGGACTGGCGCACGCCACTGGAAGTGTACGCCGAGGTGCTCAAGAAATCGGTCGCCGGTCCCGGCACCCTTCAATAGCGTTGCACTTGGAACTTGAGACCGCCGTTTCTTGAGTGCAGAACATACGATGATGTTTGCCTTTTAAATCTTCAAGATCATATTTGACACACTGAAGAAAACTATCACTGGCATCCAGAATATTTCCCTTGACATCAAAGGTAATGCAGGGTGTGTTCGACTTGATGGCCTGCGTAAGCTTATCGTCCACTTTTCGCCTGATCATGCGCTTGTAACTCCCAGCGTAAAAATTGATCGTGAGATCAAAATATAATTTTTATTGCTAACAAAGTTGCTTCAACAATCTATTAAAAGCCACTTAGATAAACGCCGCATCATCACGCTTTGCCGATAAAGCGGGTTTCGGCCAGAAGGGCAGCAAGCTGCCTAGCGTTTCCGCACACGCCTGTTCGGGTACCAAAAAGCCCAAACCACACCGACAAAGCATCTACCATGTCGTGACCATGGCCTGTCGGGCCACGCTCGGGCCGTCCCTGGCGATGAAAATTTACCGATACAGTAATATCGGCTTGGTAGCGCTGCCCTGTAGGCCTAGCCGTGATGCCGTGCTGCATGACCCGATCACGGAAGGAAAAGTGGCAAGCAGGAGGCTCTCGTATGGCATGCTCTTGGCATGAGTGGTTGGCGTGGCAGTGCCGAAAAAAATCAATACCTTGGCCCGCTCGTCGCAACGGACTGGGCTCTTGCGTATAGTAATGAGGCTTGAGTAACGCCCATATCATCGCTTTTTTTGATCATTGGCCGCCTCTGAATCACCTTACATGTGCCAGTGATGACGGGAGCCTTCCACAGCTCGCCGCTTCGACATAACACATTGTTATAGAATGATTAACCATGCTTTTCTGTTACCCTTTTCAATAGAGCGTATCGGCAACACCTTAAGCGAACCTTAAGCTATCGCTTGCTAAACAATCGCACACTATCTAAATTGAGCCATGGACATGACTGATCACGCCGACGACGACAGCCTGCTGACACTCGACAACCAGCTTTGTTTCGCGCTGTATTCGACTCAGTTGGCGATGAACAAGCTCTACCGTCGGCTGCTCAACGAACTTGGCCTGACCTATCCGCAGTATCTGGTCATGCTGGTGCTTTGGCAGCACGGTCAACTGTCGGTATCGAAGATCGGCGAGCACCTGGGTCTCGACTCCGCGACCCTGACGCCGCTGCTCAAGCGGCTCGAGGCGCACGGTCTGGTCAAGCGCCAGCGCTCAAGCGAGGATGAACGCCGGGTCGATGTCAGCCTCAGCGAGGCCGGCGAAGCGCTTAAAGATCGCGCCCGAGACGTACCCAAGGCCGCCATCTGTGCCACCCACTGCGAACCGCAGGAGCTGGGGCAGCTGCGCGATGAGCTCAATGCCCTACGCAAGAAGCTCAACGCCGACGGCTAAGTTTTTTTGTCCATTTAAGTCGTGTGCTATTAAATAGCAAATAATCAATTGCTGCAAAGTTCCCACCGCCCACCTCCTGGAGAATTTCCATGTCGATCGAAAAAGTCCTCTATCGCGCCGAAGCCACCACGACGGGCGGCCGTGACGGCTCCTCCCAGACATCTGATGGCGCCCTGTCAGTGTCGCTGAGCACACCGAAGGAGCTCGGAGGCGCCGGCGGTAACGGCACCAACCCCGAACAGCTGTTCGCCGCTGGCTATTCCGCCTGCTTCATCGGCGCCATGAAGCACATCGCCAGTCAGCAGAAGGTCAAGCTGCCCGAGGCAACTCAGGTGGTCGGCCAGGTCGGCATCGGCCAGATTCCCTCCGGTTTCGGCATTGAAGTCGCCCTCAACGTCTCGCTGCCGGGCATGGATCAGGCCGCCGCACAGGCACTGGTCGATGCAGCCCACCAAGTCTGCCCTTACTCCAACGCCACCCGCGGCAACATCGATGTGACCCTCAATGTCGAGGTCTGATCGATGCCACCGCGTGCGGTGATGCTCATCGAGACGGGCAGTCTGCAGACAGCTGCACACGACTGCACAAAAAAAGCCGGGCCAATCGCCCGGCGTTTTTGATTCATCAGGAAGAGGTGGTGTCTTGGCGGTTTAGCCCTGCACCCTGCGGCGCCTCATCCACAAAAGGCTCGCAAGCGAGGTGCCCGCCAGCAGCGCGACGCCACCAGCGAAAGCCATGCCGGCAGGTGCCAGGCCGAAGGCGCGGACCGCAAGCCCGATGCCCACCACCGGAATCGACAGGGCGATGTAGGCCACGATGAAGAAGGTCGCGGCGACGCCGCCGCGCTGATCGGCGGGGCTTGCCTGCACGACCGCCCCCAGGCCGGCGCGAAAGGCCATGCCCTGGCCGATGCCCGCGACGAGCGCCCCGAGCAGGAAGAACACAAGCGAGGCAAGTCCAATGCCAATGCCTACCAGCGAGGCCCCGAGAATCACCCCGGCGCAGCCCAGCGGCAGCCGCCAGGACGGAGAGAAGCGTTCCTGTAGAAGCTGGCCGAGGGTCGAGGCGAAGAACACTGAGCCCGCGGTAAGCCCGCTGAGCGCCAGGTTGTCATAGCCAAGCACACCGATCATGAAGGCCGGCGCCGTGGCGGTGAAGAACCCCAGCAGGGCAAAACCGGCGAAGCCGGCGATGGCCGCGGGCAGGAAGATATCGCGAACCTCCTCTGGCACCTGCAGTCTCTGTAGCGTGAGCTTCGGCCGCGCCGGACGGGTCACCGTCTCCGGCGCCTTGAGAATCACCAGCGCCGCCAGGGCGGCCAGCACCAGGTGCACCCCATAAGCAAGGCGTAGCGGCCAGGGCAGGTATTCCACCAACAGGCCGGCAACGATCGGCCCCAGCCCCAGGCCCCCCATGTTGACGGCGGTAGCCAGAAAGGCCGCCCGACGCGGCCAGGCCATCGGCGCCAGCTCCATCACCGCCACGGTGGCGGTCGCCGTGAAGATGCCGGCCGACACCCCCGAGATGAAGCGGCCGACCAGCAGGCTTGCAAGGCCGTCACTGGACAGGAAGACCAGGTCACTGATGGCCGCCGCCGCCAGGCCGGCGCCCAGCATCGGGCGCCGGCCGAGCTGATCCGACCAGCGCCCGGTGGCCACCAGGGCGCCCATCACCCCCAGCGCATAGACGGCGAAGATCACCGTGATGGTCAGCTGCGAGAAATCGAAGCGCGCCTGATAGACCGGGTACAGAGGCGTGGGCAGGGTGGTACCCAGCATGGTGATCAGAAACGCAAGCGCCACACCCAGGAAGGGCAGCGCCGATGCCTGGGTGTGGCTATCGCCAGCAGTCGTCATGGTCTCTCCTTGTACTAATCTTGTACTGATAAGAGTCGCGCCAGCTCAGGCCGGCGCCAAATCAGGCAGGCACCTGTGTGGCTCGCTCCCGCGCCAGGGCGAACAGAAAGATCACCAGACCGGCCAGCGCCATGGCCATACCCACCAGCCCGGTGGCCGACCAGCCCAGACCCACCGTCACCGCCATGCCGCCCAGCCAGGCGCCGAGGCCATTGGCGATGTTGAAGGCGGCGTGATTGAGGGTCGCGGCCATGGTCTGGGCCTCTCCGGCGACATCCATCAGCCGGGTCTGGAGCGGCGGCACCAGGGCGCCACAGGTGCCCACCAGGCCGACGAACAGCATGCCACTCCAGATCTGATCGGCGGCCAGGAAGAAGCCCAGTTGGCAAAGCGCGGCCCAGACCAGGGCCCCGCCGATGGCAAGGCTCTGGTTAGCGTCGGCCAGCCGCCCGCCCGCATAGTTGCCGATGACGGCGCCCACTCCAAATACCGCCAGCACCAGCGGGCCAAGCGCCTCGGACATGCCGGCCTGATGGGTCAGGGTCGGCATCGCATAGCTGAACACGCTGAACATGCCGGCAAAGCCGACGCAGGCGACGGCGAGCGTATAGAGCACTCGCGGCTTGGTGATGGCCGAAAGCTCGGAGCGCAGGGACGCGCCCTCATTGGCCGGCTGAACCGGTACCCACAGCCGCACCAGCAGCGCGGTGCAAAGCCCCAGCGCTCCCACCATCACGAAGGCGGCCTTCCAGCCCAACAGGCCACCGACCCAAGTGGCCAGCGGCGCCCCGGCGAGGATCGCCAGGGTCAGCCCCATCAGCACCCGGCCGACGGCGCGGCCCCGCTCGTGGGGTTCGGCAACATTGGCGGCCACCAGCGCCGCCACCCCCAGGTAGACCCCGTGAGGCAGGCCGGCAAAGAAGCGCAGGGCAACGAACCCATAGAAGGAAGGGGCCAGCAGAGTCAGCAGATTACTGGCAGCGAACAGCACCATCAGGCCGATCAGCAGCCGACGACGGGGAATGCGTGCGCCAATCGCCGAGATCAACGGTGCACCGACCACTACCCCAAGGGCATAGGCGCTGATCGCCAGGCCCACGTCCTGGACCGCGATGCCGTAATCGGTAGCGATACGCTGCATCAGGCCCATGATCACGAATTCGGTCGTGCCGATGGCGAAGCCCCCCAGTGCCAGCGCCTTCTCGGCCCGGCGAGGGTTCGGGGTTGGACGAGTCGAATCCGTTGGCATGTCATGCTTCCTTGAACAATGATGACGCAACCGCCAGGCGGCGCGAAATTAGCAGGCTATTATCCCAGAGGCCGACACGGTATGCGATAATCGTGACTTTATTGTGAGACGGATCATCGGCGCGTCCCCGGCGCATCGAAGGGTTACTTCATGCCCCAGACACCTCCGCAGCATTGCCGCCGGGCCCCGCAAGCCCGGCCCGATCAAGGCCCCGCCCGCCTCAAGCACATCAGTAGAACCGCGAGTTAGGCCAACACATCGCGTAGACTCCGGGAATGCCCGTGACGCCGACCGACACCCCCCACTCCCTAAGCATCAGCGCCGCAAGACGGTGGCTGCCGCTGCTGTTCGTGGCATGCCAAGTCGCGCTGCCGGCCGCCGGCCAAGCCGCGCCGCCCTCCACCGGCGACGATCGGGTCATCGTGATCGGCGGCGATCACTACCATCCCCCCTACGAGTTCCTCGACGAAGACGGCCGTCCCGCCGGCTATGACGTCGAGCTCTCCCGAGCCATCGCCGAGGTGATGGGCATCAAGGTGCGCATCGAACTGGGCCCCTGGAGCGAAATGCGCCGCAAGCTGGAAAGCGGTGAGATCGATGTCCTGGAGGGCATGTCATATTCCGAGGCCCGCGACGCCACCTTCGACTTCGCCCCACCCCACGCCATCGTCCACCAGTCCATCTTCGCCCGCCGCGGCACCCCACCCGTGGAGCGCCTGGAGGAGCTTCGCGGCCAGGAGGTCATCGTCCAGCGCGGCGATATCATGCAGGACATGCTGATCGAGAAGGACGTGGGGGCCGAGCTGTTCACCACCGACACCCATGCCGACGCGCTGCGCGCCCTCGCCGCCGGCCAGCATGACTATGCCCTGGTGGCCAACCTGCCCGCCTTGTATCTCAGCCGTGAACTGGGACTGACCAACCTGGTGCCGGTCGCCCGCCCCTTCTCGCTGCGCTACGGCTATGCCGTCAAGGAGGGCGACGCCGACGTGCTGGCCCAGTTCAGCGAGGGCCTGGCCATCCTCAAGAACACCGGCCGTCATCAAGCCATCTACGACAAGTGGCTGGGCCCTCTGGAGCAAGGGAAGGGCCTGCCCTGGAAACGGCTCGGGCTGATCGGCGCCATCGCCTCGGCGCTGCTGCTGCTGATTCTCGGCGGCATCGTGGTCTGGAACCGCCTGCTCAAGCGCGAAGTGGCGAGCCGCAGCGAAGAACTGCGCCGCCAGCAGCAGCAGTTGATCCAGGCCGACAAGATGTCCTCGTTGGGCGTTCTGGTCTCCGGCGTCGCCCACGAGATCAACAACCCCAGCGGCCTGCTGCTGCTGAACCTGCCGGTGCTGCGGGATGCCCACGACGATGCCCGCCCGATCCTCGAGGCCCACTATCGCGACCACGGCGACTTCCCGTTCGGCGGCCTGCCCTACTCGCGCATGCGCGACGAGGTGCCCTCGATGCTCGACGAGATGCTGGAGGGCACCCAGCGCATCAAGCGGATCGTCGGCGATCTCAAGGACTTCGCCCGACAGGGCAGCCCCGATCTCGGCGAGCGCCTCGACCTCGACGAGGTGGTCAGGACCGCGGTGCGTCTGGTCGACAACTCGATCCGCCAGGCCACCGGCCGCTTCGAGGCGCACTACGCCGGCGACCTGCCCGCCGTGCGGGGCAACGCCCAGCGCATCGAGCAGGTGATCATCAATCTGGTGCTCAACGCCTGCCAGGCCCTGGAGGGTCGCGACCGGGGCATCCGCCTGACGACCCGGCACCTTCCCGACGACGAGGCCGTGACCCTGGAGGTGTACGACGAGGGACGAGGCATCGACCCGGCGGCGCTCACCCGGCTGACCGACCCCTTCTTCACCACCCGGCGCGAGTGCGGCGGTACCGGCCTGGGACTGTCGGTCTCGTCCGGCATCGTCCGCGAGCACCACGGCCAGCTGGACTTCGCGTCTCACCCCGGCCGCGGCACCACCGTCACCCTGACGCTGCCCGTGGCCTCGGCCGACGACGATGCCCCCTCCCACCAGGACGATCGATGAGCATGAACCTCTATCCCGCCTTCGGCCTGCTGCTGGTCGATGACGAACCCTCCTACCTGCGCAGCCTGAGCATCGCTCTGGAGCGCAGTGGCGGCATCAACCATCTCCACCGCTGCCAGGACAGCCGCCAGGTGATGGACATCCTGGCGCGCGAGAACATTGGCCTGGTCACCCTGGACTTGACCATGCCCCACCTGTCGGGCGAGGAGCTGCTGCGGCGTATCGTCGAGGAACATCCCGATGTCGGGGTGATCGTGATCAGCGGCCTGAACCAGGTGGAGACCGCCGTCGACTGCATCAAGCGAGGCGCCTTCGACTACTTCGTCAAGACCGACGAACAGAGCCGGCTGATCGAAGGCATCAAGCGCGCCATCCGCCTGCAGGAGCTGCGCCAGGAGAACCTGGCACTGCGTCAACGCTTCCTCGACGACACCCTGGAGCACCCCGAGGCCTTCGCCGACATCATCACCGACGACAAGGGCATGCGCTCGGTCTTCCAGTACCTCGAGTCGGTGGCGCCCTCCAGTCAGCCCTTGCTGATCGGCGGCGAGAGCGGGGTCGGCAAGGAGCTGATCGCCCGGGCCGCCCATGATCTGAGCGGCCGCCGCGGCCCGCTGGTCTGCGTCAACGCGGCGGGGCTCGACGAGGGCGTCTTCGCCGACACCCTGTTCGGGCATGAGAGAGGCGCCTTCACCGGGGCTGATCGCCCCCGTGCCGGCATGGTCGAACAGGCCGCGGACGGCACCCTGTTTCTCGACGAGATCGGCGACCTGAACCCGGCGTCCCAGGTGAAGCTGCTGCGCCTGCTGCAGGACGGCGAGTACTATCCGCTGGGCAGCGATCGTCCCAAGCGGGCCCGGGCGCGTATCGTGGTGGCGACCCATCACGACCTCGAGGCGTGTCAGCGAGAAGGCGGCTTTCGCAAGGATCTCTACTACCGGCTGCGCACCCATCAGGTTCAGATTCCCCCGCTGCGCCGTCGCCGTGGCGACATCCCGCTGCTACTGGACCACTTCCTCGCCGAGGCCGCCGACGAGCTCGGCAAGCTCCGGCCCACCTACCCGCCTGAGCTGCCCGTGCTGCTGGGCACCTACCCTTTCCCCGGCAACGTGCGCGAGCTGCGCGCCATGGCCTACGACGCCATGAGCGTCCACCGCTCGCGAACGCTGTCCATGGCGGCATTCAGGCGGGCCATCGATCCGGGCCTTGCCGGCCCCGAGCCGACGGCCGATGCGTGCGTCGAACGCGCCGTCTTCGCTCCCGGCGAGCCCCTGCCGACGCTGCACGAGGTCGCCGACCTGCTGGTCCGCGAGGCCATGCGGCGGGCCGAGGGCAACCAGTCGATCGCCTCAAAGCTGCTGGGCATCTCTCAGCCGGCACTGAGCAAGCGGGTGAAGAAGCTGCGCGCGTCCGGCGAGGAACCCCTATAACCCCGGCGACGGAATAACCAGGGTTATAGCGCCACATAGCCTTTTTATTTCAGAGACTTACTAAACACCGCCGCCCCGAGGCGCCTCGAGGTTATACCCCTTCACCCTCGCCGCCGAGGCCAAGCCCCGACAGAAATGCAAGAAAAAACAATCATGTAACCGATATATCGCCATCTGGCATGCCCCTTGCTCTTGATGGAGTGGCTCCATGACGAGAGCCGCGACATTCCAAGAACAAGAGGTTCAACGACCGATGCCCACCATAATCACGGCGGCCTTACCCGCCGCAAGCGCCCCCTCCGCCCAGTCAATCACCCGCGAGGGAGGTGCCGCATGCTCGCGTTGATCAACGACCTGCTGTGGGGCAAGCTGCTGATCGCCCTGCTGATTGCCGTCGGGGTCGGCTTCACCCTGGCCTCACGCTGCGTGCAGTTCCGCTACTTCGGCCGCATGTTCCGCATCCTCAGTGCCAGCCAGGCCTTCAAGAAGGACAAGCACGGCCACCTGAGTTCCTTCCAGGCGTTGCTGCTGTCGGTGGCCGGGCGAGTCGGCGGCGGCAACATCGCCGGCGTCGCCGTGGCCATCACCCTGGGCGGCCCGGGCGCGGTGTTCTGGATGTGGGTGGTCGGCCTGATGGGCATGGCCACCAGCTTCCTCGAATGCACCCTGGCCCAGGCCTACAAGACCGCCGAACCCGACGGCACCTACCGCGGCGGACCGGCCCGCTACATCGCCCGCGGGCTCGGCCGCCGCTGGACTTGGCTGGCCGGCCTCTACTCGGTGCTGCTGCTGGCCACCTTCGGCTTCGCCTTCACCGCCCTGCAGTCCTATGCCGTGGCCACCTCCTTCGATGACGCCTTCGGCATCCCGGCCCACTACACTGGCATCGGCCTGGCCCTGGTGGTGGGGCTGATCGTGTTCGGCGGCGTCAAGCGCATCGCCCGGGTCACCGAGGTGCTGGTCCCGGTGATGGCGGGGGGCTACCTGCTGATCGCCCTGGTGGTGCTGGGCTTGAACGTCACCCAGCTCCCGGACGTGATCGCGCTGATCGTGAAGAGCGCCTTCGGCCTCGAACCGGCCATCGGCGGCGGCATCGGCGCGGCGATCCTGATGGGCGTCAAGCGCGGCCTGTTCTCCAACGAGGCGGGGCTCGGCAGCGCGCCCAACGTCGCCGCCGTCGCCTACGTGCCGCACCCGGTCAACCAGGGCATCGTGCAGGCCTTCTCGGTGTTCATCGACACCCTGATCATCTGCTCCGCCACCGCCTTCATCATCCTGCTCGGCGGCGCCTACGACCCGGCCAGCGGTGCCGGGATCGACGGCATCGCCCTGACCCAGGCCTCCCTGGCCGGTCATGTCGGGGAGTGGGGCCGCAGCTTCGTCAGCATCGCGCTGCTGCTGTTCGGCTTCAGCACCATCCTCTACAACTACTACCTGGGCGAGAACAGCCTCGACTTCTTCAGCCGCGGCAATCGCACCCTGTTCAACGCCTTCCGCCTCGCCATCATCGGCCTGTGCATCTGGGGAGCGATGACCGACCTGGGCACCATCTTCGCCTTCGCCGACACCACCATGGGCTTCCTGGCCCTGGCCAACCTGATCGCGCTGATCCTGCTCTTCAAACCAGGGCGTCGCATCCTGCGCGACTTCGACGACCAGATCCGTGCCGGCATCAGGCAACCGATCTTCGAGGCCGACAAGTTCAGCGACCTCAACGTCGACCCAGCGGCCTGGGTGATCGAACCCGAGGATCGCGAGCGCGTGCGCCGCTCCCAGGCGGCATCGCCGACCACTCCCTAGCCGGGTTTCTGCTTCCGGACATCATCGGCCCGGCCGCGGCATCTGCCGCCGCCGGGCCGTCGCGTCCTCGCTCCCTTCGCGACGACCAGCCAGAGAGTTCTCATGGAAACGATGCAGGAATGGGTGGAAAGCCTGGAGCAACGCGCCAGGACCCGACTGGGCAGCGGCCGCGTCGCCGACTATATTCCCGCGCTGGCGCAGCGGCGGGCCGATCGCTTCGGCATCGCCATCTGCACCAATGACGGGGAGATCTACCGCGCCGGCGAGGCACAGGAGCCGTTCTCGATTCAGAGCATCGCCAAGGCGCTGCTGCTGACCCTGGCCTTGCGCGTGCACGGCGATGCCCTGTGGACGCGCGTGGGCCGCAATCCCTCGGGCATGCCCTTCAATTCCCTGACCCAGCTTGAGGTGGAGGGCGGCAAGCCCCGTAACCCCTTCATCAACGCCGGCGCCATCGCGGTCACCGATCGCCTGGTCAGCGCCTTCGCCACGCCGTCTTCGCGACGTCGCCCGCCGACTGTCCGCCAACCCGACGATCCACATCGACGAAGGCGTGCAGGCCTCCGAATGGCAGCATCGAGCCCGCAACGCCGCCATGGCCTACCTGATGCAGGCCTTCGGCCATCTGGACAACGACGTGGACGCCGTCCTGCAGGCCTATTTCTCCTGCTGTGCACTGTCCATGAGCTGCGTCGACCTCGCCCGGGCCTTCAACTTCCTGGCCGCCGGGGGATACGCCCGCCCCCTGGGCGAGCAGTTCATCGCGTCCGACCTGTCCCGGCGGATCAATTCGCTGCTGTTCACCTGCGGCATGTACGACGCGGCGGGCGACTTCGCCTACCGGGCCGGCCTACCGGCCAAGAGTGGGGTAGGCGGCGGGATCATCGCCATTGTCCCGGGCTGTTTCTCGGTCTGCGCCTGGTCACCGGCGCTGGATGAGCGCGGCAATTCGGTGGCCGCCCAGTACGTCCTCGAACTCCTCGCCGACGATATGGGCCACGGGTCCGGGGCCATCCTCAATACGGCGCCTGCGTCGGGGGCGCCGCCCTGGTGGCCACGCCCCCCGTCGAGCAGGGCGCCCCTGTGATAAACCGGGTGACGTTCGGCCTGACCCGCATCATCATGATCGAGGGCCCCTCGCCGCCTGAGGCAGGATGGCCGAACCGGGATGCTGTAGAGCAAGGGCCAATCTATGCGATACTTCGCGCCTTTCCGAGCCGCTCGCTCTTCAGCTGTCAACGTCAGGGACCTCGCTCATGCCCCAAGGCACCCTCTATATCGTTTCCGCCCCCTCCGGGGCCGGCAAGACCAGCCTGGTCAAGGCCCTGCTCGAGCATCTAGACGGCATCGGCGTCTCGGTCTCGCACACCACCCGCGAGAAGCGCCCGGGCGAGGTCGACGACGTCAACTACCACTTCGTCGACCGCGAACGCTTCGAGGAGATGATCGAGCGCGGCGAGTTCTTCGAGCACGCCCGCGTCTTCGATAACTACTACGGCACCTCGCGCCCGGCGGTGGAAGCCCGCCTGGCAGCCGGCGAAGACGTGATCCTGGAGATCGACTGGCAGGGCGCCCGTCAGGTCCGCGCCCAGATGCCCGAGGCCGAATCCGTGTTCATCCTGCCGCCGTCTCGGGCCGCGCTGCGTGCACGGCTGGCCGGCCGCGGCACCGACGACGAGGCGATCATCGAGCGGCGCATGCGCGACGCCATCAGCGAGATGTCGCACTTTGACGAATATGCCCACGTGATCATCAACGACGACTTCGCCACCGCCCTGGCCGAGCTCGAAGCACTGGTGCGCGGTCAGCGCACTCGGCTTGCACGGGTACGTGAGCGCCAGGGCCTGCTGCTGGCGTCACTCTTGTCACAGGACGAAGGGCTACAGTAGACTGCACGGTCCCGCAGCGTGCCCGTCGGCGGGGCCTTCGAACGATTTATCTTTCCCATCCCTCGAACTCAGGTACCTGATCATGGCGCGAGTCACCGTCGAAGATTGTCTGGAACACGTCGAAAACCGTTTCAAGCTGGTGATGATCTCCACCCAGCGTGCGCGTCAGCTGGCCCGCGGCTCCCGCGATGCCCTGCTGCCCTGGGAAAACGACAAGCCCACCGTCATGGCGCTGCGTGAGATCGCCGCCCAGAAGATCAACGAAAACGTGCTCAACGAGCCGATCGAGGCAGCGGTACGCCCCCGTCGCGAGCCCGAAATGGGCGAGGAATGACGCAACCGCGCTGAATTCTGATATCGTCAACCTTTCCTTTGCGTTCAGGGTATAGGCGTGCTGCATGTTCACCATCGATGACCTGGCCGACCGCCTAGGCGGCTATCTTCCCTCGGAGGAAATCCGCCAGGTCAAGCGCGCCTTCTACTACGCCGAGCAGGCCCATGACGGCCAGCGCCGCCGCTCAGGCGAGCCCTATGTGACCCATCCGCTGGCGGTCGCCAACATTCTCGCCAACATGCACATGGACCATCAGGCCCTGATGGCGGCCATGCTGCATGATGTGATCGAAGATACCGGCGTCTCCAAGAAGGCCCTCGCCGAACAGTTCGGCGAACCGGTAGCGGAGCTGGTCGACGGCGTCTCGAAGCTGACCCAGATCACCTTCGAAGACAAGGCCGTCGCCCAGGCCGAGAATTTTCAGAAGATGGTGCTGGCGATGTCCCGGGACATCCGGGTGATCATCGTCAAGCTCGCCGACCGCCTGCACAACATGCGCACCCTGGGCGCTCTGCGCCCGGACAAGAAGCGCCGTATCGCCCGCGAGACCCTTGAAATCTACGCCCGCATCGCCGGGCGGCTAGGCATCAACACCATTCGCGTCGAGCTCGAGGACCTGTCCTTCCAGGCCCTGCACCCGATGCGCGCCGAGCGCATCAAGCGCGCGGTGGGCAAGGCCCGCGGCAACCGTCGCACCACCATCCGCCAGGTCCAGTCGAGCCTGCAGAAATGCCTCGACGACGACGGTCTGCCGGGCACGGTGGTCGGGCGCCAGAAGCACCTGCTGTCGATCTATCGCAAGATGCGCGACCAGCGTAAGCCGTTTGCCGAGATCATGGACGTGTTCGGGTTTCGCATCATCACCGACGATGTCGACAGCTGTTATCGCATCCTCGGTGCGGTACACAATCTCTACAAGCCGGTACCGGGGCGCTTCAAAGACTACATCGCCATCCCTAAGGCCAACGGCTACCAGAGCCTGCATACCACCCTGTTCGGCACCGGCGGCATGCCCATCGAGGTGCAGATCCGCACCCGCGAGATGGAGGCCATGGCCAACAACGGCATCGCCGCCCACTGGCTCTACAAGGCCGGCCAGACCGAGCGGCCAATCGCCGCCGGCAGCCACGCCAGGGCGCGGGAATGGGTGCGCGGCCTGCTCGAGATGCAGCGCCAGGCGGGCAACTCCCTGGAGTTCATCGAGCACGTCAAGAACGACCTGTTCCCTGACGATATTTATGTATTCACGCCAAAAGGCGACATCATGGAGCTGCCCCAGGGCGCCACGGTGATCGACTTCGCCTACAGCGTGCATACCGACATCGGCAACAGCTGCATCGCCTGTCGCATCGACCGCCACCTGGCGCCGCTTTCGAGCCGCCTGGAAAGCGGCCAGACCCTTGAGATCATCACCGCGCCCGGGGCCCGGCCCAACACCGCCTGGCTGTCGTTCGTGATGACCGCCAAGGCACGCTCGGCGATCCGCCATGCGCTCAAGCATCAGCAGCATACCGAGTCCGTCCAGCTCGGCCATCGCCTGCTCAACAAGGCGCTTGCCGATTACGAACTCAGCCTCGAGGAACTGCCCCAGGACGCGCTGCCGTCGCTGCTCGAGGAGCTGTCGCTCAAGCGCAGCGATGAACTGCTGGAATCGATTGGCCTTGGCAACCGCATGGCCCACGCCGTCGCCCACCGGCTCGCCAGCAGGCTGCCCGACGACCAGCCGGCCAGTGGCGGTGACATCGGCCCCGGCAATGCCGAAGGCTCGATCGTCATCAGTGGCGCCGACGGCATGGTGATCAACTTCGCCCGCTGCTGCCACCCGTTACCCGGTGATCCGGTGATCGGCCACCTTTCGGTGGGCAAGGGTATCGTCGTGCACCGCACCGAATGCCGCAATCTGGTGGAACTGAGGAGCGATCCGGACAAGCTCTTCAGCCTCTCCTGGTCGGAGAACATTCAGGAAGACTTCCCGGTGGCGCTGCGCATCCACATGGAAAGCCGCCGCGGCCTGGTCGCCGAGCTGGCGAGTCTGGTGACCGACGCCGATGCCAACATCGAGCGCATCGGTATCGAAGAGCGCGACGCCCGACTGTCGATCGTCAACCTGACCCTGTCGGTCCATGACCGCGTCCACCTGGCGAGCATCATGAAGCGGATCCGCAACCTGTCCCACGTCGGCAAGATCACCCGCGTCCGAAATTAACGCCGTTTCTTTCCCCCCGTCCGATGAGATCGGGCGGGGATATCTGTCGTTTTATTCCACGCCACAATCACAACAGGAGCATTGTTATGAGCAACAAGGCCGTCATCAACACCGAGAAGGCACCGGCTGCCATCGGCCCCTATTCCCAGGCCATCAAGGCGGGCAACACCGTCTATATCTCAGGCCAGATCCCGCTAGACCCGGCCACCATGGAGCTGGTCTCCGACGACTTCGAGGCACAGGCCCGCCAGGTCTTCAAGAACCTGTCCGCGGTGTGCGAGGAAGCTGCCGGTTCACTGCAGGACATCGTCAAGATCAACCTTTACCTGGTCGATCTCGACAACTTCGCGATCGTGAACCGGGTGATGGAAGAGTTCTTCGCGACCCCTTACCCGGCCCGCGCCGCCGTCGGCATCAAGGCCTTGCCCAAGGGCAGCCAGTTCGAAGCCGAAGCGGTGATGGTGATCGGCGACTGAACCGATGGCGAACGCCATCGCCTGTTCCTCGCGCCAAGGCCCAAGCGGCCATGCGCGAGGAATGATCGGTGGTCCTCTTATCTCGCACTAGCACTCCCTCCTTGCCAGTGAGAGACGGCCCCAAGCCGACCCTTCGCTGCCTCATTCAATCCTCCCTCGTGCCATCCTCGTTCGCCATGCCAAGCCCCCTATGTCCGAGCGCGCTCCTCAGCGTATCCCTCGGCTGGCGCTATAATCAGCTAATACTCATCGAGTCCGTGACCACCGACGAGGGGCCACGCTTCGACAGCCTGGCGACTTCACCTGGCGAGTAGCGAGTTTGCGGGAGGGGCAGCCATGCAAGCAGACAAGCGAAGGATAGCAAGGCAATGCCAAGGGGCGGTGATCGCCCTCATACTCGGGTGGAGCACGGTCGAGGTACACGCCTGGTCGCTGGACCCCGGGCTGGAAGGCGGCGTCAGCAGTGAGGAGAGCCCGACGCTGACGCTTGGTCTGCATCACGGCTTCACCGCCCCGCCTTGGCTGCCTAGCGAGTGGCAGCCGTGGTCGCTGCAGTTATCCGGGCGCTTGCTGTTGATGCCCGGGCGCAACAGCGAGAAGTCGAATGCGGCGCTGATCCTGGCCCCCGCGATGCGCTACACCTTCGCCGGAGGCACCTTCGTCGAGGGTGCCGTCGGCGCTGCGATCTTCCTCAAGACCCACCTGCGCGACAGCGAGCTTGGCACTGCCGGCCAGTTCGAGGACCGCCTGGCCATCGGCTGGCCGTGGGGGCGCGGCGCATTCCATCTGGCCATCGCCCACTACTCGAATGCCAGCATCAAACCGCCCAACAACGGGCTGGAGGTGCTATCACTGGGCTATCGCTGGCGGCTGTAACGCCCTCGGCGCTAGCGTGAGGCCTCGGGCAGGAAGCCGCCAGCCTCGAGCACCTGGGCATAGCCCTCACGGTAGCTCGGGTAGCGGAAGACATAGCCGGAGGCCAGCAGGCGAGCGTTATTGCAGCGCTTGCTGGCCCGGCGGCGCAGCGGCGACTGGATGACCTGGGTGGACTCGACCTTAAGTTTGGTGGCAAGCCAGGTCATCACCTCGTGCAGCGGCGCCGGCTCGCAGTCGGTGGCAAGATAGAGCGGCTCCACCGGCGCCTTGTCCAGCACGCGCTGAATCAGGTGCTCAAGCACCCCGGCACAGTCATCGCGGTGAATGCGGTTGGAATACATGGGGGGATTGGAGGCGGCGATGCGCCCCTCGCCGGCCTGGCGGATCAGCCGGTCGCGTCCCGGACCGTAGATGCCCGAGAAACGCACCACGGTGCCCGGCAACTCATGCGCGATCAGCGCCTCTTCGGCCTCCTGCATCAGTTGGCCGGAGAAGCCGCTGGGCTCGATGGGGCTATCCTCATCGACCTGCTCGCCTTCGCGCTGCGCATAGACGCTGGTGGAGGAGACAAAGAACACGTGACGCGGCGGTGCCTCGCGACCGGCGAACTCGGCGAGCACCGCCTTGAGACCGGCCGGATAGGCGGCGCGATAGGCGTCTTCCTCGAAGCGGTCGGCGCTCAGCACATAGACCAGGGTGTCGGCATCGGGCAGCTCGGCCACCGCGCCCTCGGCGTGAATGTCGAGAGACAGCGGTTCGATGCCGCTATCTTCGAGCGTCGCGGCCTTGCGGCGCACGCCCACCACCCGCTGGCCGGCCTCGATGAGAAGCTTGCCAAGGGTCGTGCCGATGTCGCCACAGCCAATAATCAGTGTCGTCTTCTTCACCTTTGCCCTGCCCCTTGATAAAAAGTAGCTATCAGAACCATCCTGTTCATTTACTGCGAGAGCGCAGCCAGGCATCACATGACTCTAACAGAACTCCGCTACATCGTAACCTTGGCGCAGGAGCGCCATTTCGGGCGTGCCGCCGAGCGCTGCTTCGTCTCCCAGCCGACCCTGTCGGTGGCGGTCAAGAAGCTCGAGGAAGAGCTCGGGGTAGCGCTGTTCGAGCGCTCCAAGTCGACGGTACAGGTCACGCCCCTGGGCGAGCAAATCGTCGAGCAGGCGCAGCGGGTACTCGAGCAGTCGAGCGTCATCCGCGAGCTGGCCAACGCCGGCAAGGACCAACTGGCGAGCCCGCTGCGCATCGGCGCCATCTATACCATCGGGCCCTACCTGTTTCCCTACCTGATCCCGGAACTGACCCGCACCGCGCCGCAGATGTCGCTGTACATCGAGGAAGGCTTCACCGCCGACCTGCGGCGCAAGCTGAGAAGCGGCGAGCTCGACGCCATCATCGTTGCGCTGCCCTTCACCGAGACCGACGTGCTGACCAAGCCGGTCTACGATGAGGAGTTCGAGGTGCTGATGCCCGCCGATCACCCCTGGAGTTCGCGGGACAGCATCGCCAAGGAAGACCTGCTCCAGGAACGGCTGCTGTTGCTCGGCGAGGGGCACTGTTTCCGCGATCAGATCCTCGAAGCCTGCCCGGCGATCAGCGCCAAGCTCAACAGCCCCAATAACACCCTGACCGCCGAGGGCGGCTCGCTTGAGACCATTCGTCATATGGTGGCCTCGAAGCTCGGCATCACGGTACTACCCCATTCGGCGATCGGCACCGGCCACTACGAAGCCGGCGTGCTCACCTCCCGGCCCTTTGCCAGTGATGTGCCCTCGCGCACTGTCGCGATCGCCTGGCGGGCGAGCTTCCCGCGGCCCAAGGCCATCGACACCCTCACCGAGGCGATCCGGCGCTGCCGGGCCCGTCAGCTCGAGACCTCATGAGCGAGCTGACCCAGGACGTCAGTGCCCTCAAGGGGGTCGGCGAGGCGCTCGCGGGCAAGCTTGGCCGGCTCGGGGTGGCGAGCATCGCCGACCTGCTGTTCCACCTGCCGCTGCGCTACCAGGACCGCACCCGGGTGACGCCGGTCGGCACCCTGCGCGCCGGTCACGAGGCGGTGGTGCAGGGCGAGGTGGCGGCCTGTGACGTGATCAAGGGTCGCCGACGCAGCCTGCTGGTGCGCCTCACCGATGGCTCCGGCATCCTGAGCCTGCGCTTCTTCCACTTCTCGCCCGCGCAGCAGCAGCAGTTCCAGCCCGGCACACGGGTCCACGCCTTCGGCGAGGCCCGGGCCGGCGCCACCGGGCTCGAGATCTATCACCCGGAATATCGCCTGCTCAAGGCCGGTGAGGCGGTGGTCGACGAACACCTGACCCCGCTCTACCCCACCACCGAGGGCCTCAACCAGGCGCGCCTGCGCGGCCTGATCGATCAGGCCATGCGCCTGCTCCAAGAGGCGCCGGCGGCGCTGCCGGACTGGATTCCGGAAGGCCTGCGCCAGCGTTTCCGGCTGCCCGAGCTGCATGCGGCACTTAACTACCTGCACCACCCGCCGCCAGAGGCCAACCTGGATCAACTGCGGGAAGGCACTCACCCGACCCAGCGCCGTCTGGCGCTGGAAGAGCTGCTGGCCCACCAGCTCAGCCTGCGGGTGGTGCGTCAGCGCATCCAGGCCGACGGCGCACCGCCCCTCCCCTCAGGCCGCAGCCTGCAGGCGCGCTTCGTCTCGAAACTGCCGTTCTCGCTGACCGGCGCCCAGCGCCGGGTACTCGACGAGATCGGCCGGGATCTCGAGCGCGCGGTGCCGATGCTGCGTCTCGTGCAGGGCGACGTGGGCTCGGGCAAGACGGTGGTCGCGGCGATGGCGGCGCTCACCGCCATCGCCGGCGGCTGCCAGGTCGCCATGATGGCACCCACCGAGCTGCTCGCCGAACAGCACTACCGCACCTTTCGCGACTGGTTCGAACCACTGGGCATCGAGGTGGCCTGGCTCGCCGGCAAGCTCAAGGGCAAGGCGCGGCTCGATACCAAGGCGGCGCTGGCCGACGGCCGCGTGCAGCTGGTGGTGGGTACCCATGCGCTCTTCCAGGCCGACGTGCACTTCAAATGCCTGGGGCTTGCCATCATCGACGAGCAGCACCGCTTCGGCGTTCACCAGCGCCTGGCATTGCGCGAGAAGGGCGAGGCCGCAGGCCTGACACCCCATCAGCTGGTGATGACGGCCACCCCGATTCCGCGCACCCTGGCGATGAGCGCCTATGCCGACCTGGACGTCTCGGTGATCGACGAGCTGCCGCCGGGGCGCACTCCGGTGCAGACCGTGGCCGTCCCCGATGAGCGCCGTCCAGAGGTGGTCGCGCGCATCGAGCGCGCCTGCGCCGAGGGCCGCCAGGCCTACTGGGTCTGCACCCTGATCGAGGAATCCGAGGCCCTGCAGTGCCAGGCCGCCGAGGCCACCCACGAGAGCCTCACCGAGGCGCTGCCGGATCTCGCCATCGGGCTGGTGCACGGGCGCATGAAGGCCGGCGAGAAGGCCGAGGTAATGGCGGCTTTCAAGGACGGCGAGCTGGACCTGCTGATCGCCACCACGGTGATCGAGGTCGGGGTCGACGTGCCCAACGCCAGCCTGATGATCATCGAGAACCCGGAGCGGCTGGGCCTCTCGCAGTTGCATCAGCTGCGCGGCCGGGTCGGGCGTGGTGCCACCGAGAGCTTCTGCGTGCTGCTCTACCATCCGCCGCTGTCGGCCCACTCACGGGAGCGGCTGGGCGTCATGCGCGAGACCACCGACGGCTTTCGCATCGCCGAGAAAGACCTGGAGCTTCGCGGGCCCGGCGAGGTGCTGGGCACGCGTCAGACGGGACTTGCGGCAATGAAGATTGCCGACCTGGAACGCGACCGCGACCTGCTCGAACGGGTCGGCCCGCTGGCCAGGGCCCTGCTCGAGGAGTCTCCCGAATCAAGCGCGCCCTTGATACGCCGCTGGCTGGGTGAAGAAGCCGGACGCTACGGCCAAGTCTGAGTCGAATCAGCCTGAGCCGAATCAGTCTGAGGCGACTCAGGCCTGACCGGCGCATGGCGCATCGCTCGACTCACCGCTGGGATGGGTCAGCACCCGCTCTGCCGCCTCGCTCATCGGCACAAGCTGTCGCGCGATGTGCAACAGCTGAGTCTGAATCACACGGCGCGCATCATCGCTGTCATCCTGCGCCATGGCGGGCTCTTGCTCGAAGAGCGCCAGCAGCGCGCGTTGTTCATCCTTGAGGTCCGGGATCTGCTGGCGTGACATCAGGCTGGCGGCAATCGCCTCGAAGCCATCGGCCACGCGGCGCGCTGCCGCATAAATAGGCGCGTCGTCCGCGCTCGCCGCCAGGGTGCCGCGGTGAGCCCCCAGGGCAGAGAGATAGCCCAGCAGCGTATGCGAGACGACCAGAAAGCGAAAACCGTCGTCGGCATCCTTCTTACGGTAATGCCCTGGCTCCTGCAGCATGTTGGCGAGCACCGTGGAGAGCGCGGCATCCGCGTTGTGGGCGTTGCGTCGCGCCAAGCGGTAAGCGAGGTCATCCTGCTTGCCGGTCTCATATTGATGGATGATCTCGCGCAGATAATCGCTATTGCGCGATAGTGCCGTCGCCGCCACCTTGTTGAGCCGCCGCCCCTGCCAGTCGGGCAAGATCAAGAAGACCGCCAGCCCCGAGATCAGGCCGCCGATCAGCGTATCGATAAGGCGCGGCAGGATAAGATCGAAGCCGTCGCCGACCTGATTGAAGCTGGTCAGCACCAGAATGGTGATGGCGACAGTGGCAATGACATAGTGTTTTTCGCGATTGGCGAAGAAGACCACACCGGCCACGACCGAGAGCAGACACTGCACGAGGGCGCTAGGGAAGAGACTGATCGACGCCCAGCCCAAGCAGAGTCCGATCATGGTGCCCAGAATACGCTGGCGTAGAAAACGCCGAGTGGCGCCGAAATTAGGCCGACACACGAACAAGGTGGTCAGCAATATCCAGTAGCCCTGGGTGGGATGGATAAGATGTTGCACCCCATAGCCCGCCAGCAGGGCAAGCGATAGGCGTAGCGCGTGACGAAAGGTCGGCGAACCGGGCGTCAGGTTGAGGCGAATGCGCTCCCAGGCATCCTTGACGCTACGCGGGGAGCGATTGAACAGGCTGGGGTCTTTCTCATCGGCGCTGGCATCAGGATTGTAAGCACTTGCCAACTGATCCTCGAGGGTCGTCAGGTTGCGCCCGAGCGCCTGTAATGAGCGCAACAGCGGCGCCCATTCGGGATGGTCCTGGTCCTGGTCCTGCAGGTAGCCGATCGACGCGCGCAGGTCATCCAGCGCCTGCTCACTCGGACCATGATCGAAAGGCTGACGCAGCAGTAGCGCCTTGGATAGCCGCTTGCAGGCCCGCCCCTGCTGGTCAAGCAGCCGCTGGCAGCGGAACAGCACGTCATAATGAAAAAACGTCTCGGCAAGGGCCGAATAGGGATAGTGAGAGGCGCTGACTCGCTCGTGGATGTCCTGGGCGATGAAATAAAGCCGCAGATAGCGGTTGAGCTTACGGTTGCCGCGCTGACCTTCAAGGCGCCGGAAAATCATCTCCTTGGCCTGGTTGAGGGCCATCACCACGCGTCCATTCTGTCGCGCCAACGCCAAACGGCGGCTCTCGACATCCACCTCTCTGACCGGCTCGAAGAACGTCGCCTTGATAACCAGGTATTCACCCAGCTCCCGGTATAGCTGCGCCATGCTCTGCTTGACCGGCTGACGCGAGAACAGCGCGCACCAAACGACCGAGATCAGGCCATACCAGGCGGCGCCGCCCACCAGCAGCAACGGCTGGGACCAGAAGCTGCCTTCCGTGGTACCGCCGTGCTGCTCGATATTGATCATCGAGTAGACCGACAGAATCAGCGTCGCCGTGGCAATCGTCGCGTAACGCTGCTCGACAGCGCCCAGCATGATCAGGGTGAACGCGGCGAGTGTCAGTCCGGTGGCGAACAACAGAGGCCAGGGAAAGAGCAGCTCCACCGCCACCGAGGCCACGAAAAAACAGGCCAGGGTGACCAACAGCGCCCTGACGCGCCCTTCCCAGTTATCGTCGGTCTCCGCCAGCGCACTGGCGATGATGCCGAGAAACAGCGGAATGGCCAGCGCCATATGGTCCTGATACCAGCTCAGCGCCATGGCACCGCTCAAGGCGATGAAGACGCGGAAGCTGTAGGCGAACTTGTCGAGAGTCCACAGTCGACGCAGCGAATGAGAGAACGAATCGGAAATCTCAATAACTCCTGACGGGCATCAATGATGGCGGTAGCAGCGGCACGCGCTTGGCTGCGTGATCAGCCGACGGCGAGGCAATAACGCCCAGCGGCCTGATGACTCGACTTTAGTATAACGCCATCTGCCTGACTAACCACGCATGCACATCATTCGCCACTCTATTTGATGTCCTATTCGCCACACCATTCGCCACCTCAGGCATCGCCTCCTGCATGGCGGTTTGCATGGAGATTTGCATGGCGACTTACATGGAGAGAAACGCTGCGAAGGGAGCAGGCGGGTCAACGCATCGGGCAACAGGGCGGGTGGTCGACGTGACCTGCTATCGACGTGACCGGCGACCGGAGTGACCTGATATCGACGAGATCTACAGGTATTTGAACAGACGCTGCAGCTTGGCGAGATCGCCGCTGTCGCCGACCAGGCGCAGCTTGCCGGCCATCAGGCCCTCGCGGAAGGCGCGAGACGTCGGCTTACGCAGCACGCTGACGGCCGTGGCCAGATCCTCGAAGCGCAGTTCGAGATCAAGATCCACCGGCAGATTGGGCCCGGAGGTGATGCCGTCGGGAGTCATTCGGTAGTGGCGGGCAATCGAGAGATCCTCGGTGCCGATCCCCCAGTCCAGATGACCCAGCTCGGACAGGGCTTCACGAAAGCGTGGCTTGCGACGCCGGGCGCGCTTGAGCATCACGCTCAACAGCCAGAGCATCAAACGAAGCGTCATGGGCATGCCTCAGGGAAGGAAATTCATTCCACCGGCCGGACTGCGACCGGTGGAGCGCGTCACACAGGGAACGCGCGAGTGACGGCCACGCTTACTTGGTGACGGCGTCTTTCAGCGCCTTGCCGGGCTTGAACGCCACGGTCTTGCTGGCGGGGATGGTCAACGGCTGACCGGTCTGGGGGTTCTTGCCAGTGCGGGCGGCACGCTCGCGAACGGTGAAAGAGCCGAAGCCGATCAGGGACACATCCTGCCCCTTGGCGACACTGCCGGTAATTTCATCGAGGATAACGTTGAGTACCTGGCTGGCCTTGTCCTTGGATAGGTCGGCACGCTCGGCGATCGCCGAGGCGAGTTCTGGTTTGCGCATATAGCCCTCCTGGTGTGCGGTTCAAGGCGGCATCCGCCGCCTCAGATCGTTGTGAGGCCGGTTTCTGGTGGAGTCGCGGTGGTCGAGTCCAAGCCGGTATTGGCCAAGATGCCGAGGTGGTCGGAATCACCACGCCGGCAGCAACCAATCTAGATTAGCAATGCTGGGGCGACTCGTGCCAGTTCGACTTTCCGACGCACGCAGGCGCCTGTCAACGCAAAACCAATCATACGTCCGTTTTCGTCTTCTGCCCGAGCACTCCAATCACGCCCTTCCCCATCGATCCGCCAGTGGGCCGGCACCTGACGCGGCGGCAGCGCCACCACCGGCAGCAGCGGTGTCTTGACCAGTATCGGCCAGGGGCCATAAGCCACCGGCGTCGGGGTGCCGGTGAGGGTCGCCGCCAGCGCCTTGGCACCGGCCTGCAGGGGCTGCACGTACATGGCATTGACCCCATCGACGCAGGCCACGTCGCCCAGCGCATGGATGCCCGGCTGTGAGGTGGCCAGGTAGCGGTCGGTATGCACGCCCTCAGGGCCCACGGCCAGGCCAGCAGCCTCGGCGAGCGCCGTGCGCGGCGACAGGCCGGTAGCGACCAGCACCAGATCCGCCTCGAGCGACCGGCCATCGTCGAGGGTCAGCGCCAGCTGGTCGCCGTCCTCGCCAAGCGCCGCCAGGGTCCGGCCCGTCTCCAGCGCGATGCCGGCCTCCCGGAAGGCATCATTCAAGGCCGCCCCCAGCGTCTCGGGCAGCAGCCGCGCCAGCGGCGTGGGCTCAGGGGCGATCAGCGTCACGCCATGGCCGCCGGCGACCAGGTCATTGGCATACTCGCAACCCACCAGGCCGCTGCCGATGATCGCCACTCGCGCCGGGCGAGCGAGCCTCGCCAGCGCCGCGTGGAAGACGCGGTAGTCGTCGAGGTCATTGATCGCAAAGACCCTGGATGCCAGCGCGGGCGGAATCGCGAAGGGCGCCACCGGCGCGGCGCCGGTCGCCAACACCAGCTCGCCATAGGGCAACGTCTCGGCGCCGATCTCGAGGCACTTCGTCAGCGGGTCGATCGACGTGACCCGGGTGTGGGTGCGCACCACGGCGTCGAGGCCCTCGGCCAGCGAAAGCGCATCGCGGCTGGCCAGCCGCGACGGGGGCAGCCCCTTGGCGAAGCCGGTGGAGAGCATCGGCTTGGAGTAATCGTCACCGCTGTCGGCAGTGATCAGGGTGATCGGCCGCGCGGCGTCACGGGCACGCACCTGGCGGGCCAGCTGAATACCGGCCATGCCGGTGCCGAGGATGGTCAAGGGTGCAGTCATGGCGCTCCCGACGAGCAATAACGTGAACGCCGCATGGTACACTATGCGCCCCGATATTGGCCTGGAGGCGCCCGGTGCGCGATCGCCCGACATCTCCCTCTCTGAGCACCACCTGGCGCCGCTGGTACCCCGCTGCCGTGGCCCGGCCGACAATGAGCCCCGCCTGGTGGACCTGGATCGCCAGCCGCGACTCGCTGACGGCGAGGCTGATCGCTGCCGCCGACGGTCGTCCCTTCCGGGTGCGCCTGCTGGACCAGCGCATCGGCCGCCCCGGACACGACGAAGCCCGGGCACTGGGGCTCAGGCCCCGAGAGCGCGCCTGGCTGCGCGAGGTGGCGCTGTGCATCGAGGAGCAGCCCTGGGTAGTGGCTCGCTCGGTGGTGCCACTCGCTCGGCTCCACGGCCAGCGCCTGGATCGCCTCGGTGAGCGCTCGCTGGGCCACTGGCTGTTTCGTCAACCGGACCTCGAGCGCGGGCCGATTGAGGTCAGCCGAGCCGCAGCAGGCTTTCACGGCGGCCTCGGCCCATGGGGGCGACGCTCGGTGTTTCGCCACGGTCGCTTCGCGGTACTGGTTCAGGAGTTCTTCCTCGATACCATGAGCGATGAGCTGGGCTTGCCGCCACGCTGACCGGCCGCCGCGCCTAAACCATCGCAGCTAGCCCATGGCGTTAAATGAGTCGTGACGATAAATGGGCCATGGCATTAAATGAGCCGGCGCGATAAAAGAGTGCCCTGGCCCTGGAGAATGGGCGTAGCGGCAGGGCCTGAAGAGACAACCTGGAGACCAAGATGGATCACGTCGAGCGCCCCCGTGGCCTGGCTCGCCTGCCCGACTTTCTGGCACTGATGCGCCTCAATCGTCCCATCGGTACCTGGCTATTGATGTGGCCGACGCTCTGGGCGCTGTGGCTCGCCGCCGAGGGCCTGCCCACCCGCACCCTGCTGCTGATCTTCATCGCTGGGGTCTACCTGATGCGAGCCGCGGGCTGCGTGGTCAACGACTACGCCGACCGCCACCTGGATGGTCACGTCAAGCGCACCAAGGCACGGCCGCTGGCCACCGGGCGCATTGCGGAGCGCGAAGCCAAGATGCTGTTCGCGGCCCTCGTCGCCGCCTCCTTCGTGCTGGTGTGCTTCACCAACGGCCTGACCGTGCTGCTGTCGGTGGCCGCCGTGGCCCTGGCCGCGGTCTATCCCTTCATGAAACGCTATACGCACCTGCCCCAGGTCGTGCTGGGGGCGGCCTTCTCGATGGCCATTCCGATGGCCTTCTCGGCCGTGACCGGCGCGGTACCGCTGGAGGCCTGGCTCTTGTTCGCGGCCAACCTGTGCTGGACGGTGGCCTATGATACGCAATACGCGATGGTCGACCGGGACGATGACCTGAAGATCGGCATCAAGTCCACGGCGGTGCTGTTCGGGCGCGCCGATATCCTGATGATCGGGCTGCTGCAGCTCTTGACCCTTGGGTTGCTGGGACTGATCGGTACCCGCCTGGCACTAAGCGGCTTCTTCTGGCTGGGGCTTGGCGCCATGGCCGCGATCTTCGTCTATCAGTACACGCTGATTCGCGGCCGCGACCGGGATCGCTGCTTCCAAGCCTTCCTCAACAATCACTGGGCGGGGCTGGTCCTGTTCGCCGGCCTGGCCCTGTCGCTGTGGCCGGCGCCCTGAAGCAACTGCCGGACGAAAGGTGCGCCCCCTGAGGTCGGGGCCAAGAAAGGGGCGGAGCAAGAAGAGGGATACGCCCGGGTCAGAGCCCTTGATCTAAGCCCCTGATCAAGGGCCTTGGTGAGCCCCCTTGGTGAGAGCCGCCTGTCATGGCAATGTCATGTTAGCGTGGTGGAATCGTCATCATCTTGTCATTGTCCTTATCTTTGTAAGGCCAGGAGGCCAGCCAGATGAGCACCAAGACCGTCCTGATCGTCGATGACGAAGCCTCTATCCGCGAGATGATCGCCATCGCCCTGGAGATGGCCGACTATCAGGTCCTCGAGGCCGACAACGCCCAGACCGCGCATGCCATGGTCGTCGACCATCAACCCGACCTGCTGGTCCTTGACTGGATGATGCCGGGCATCAGCGGTATTGAGCTGGCCCGCCGCCTGAAGCGCGACGAAGCTACCGCCGAGCTGCCGATCATCCTGCTCACCGCCAAGGGCGAAGAAGACAACAAGATTCAGGGGCTCGAAGCCGGGGCGGATGACTACATCACCAAGCCCTTCTCGCCCCGCGAGCTGGTGGCCCGCCTCAAGGCGGTGCTGCGCCGCGCCACGCCCAAGGGCGTCGAGCAGGCGGTCGAGGTCGAGGGGCTGCTGCTCGACCCTGCCAGCCATCGCGTCAGCACCCACGGCGCTCCGCTGGATATCGGCCCCACCGAGTATCGCTTGCTACAGTTCTTCATGACCCACCAGGAGCGCGCCTATACGCGCAGTCAGCTGCTCGATCAGGTGTGGGGCGGCAACGTCTATGTCGAAGAACGCACCGTCGATGTGCACATCCGTCGCCTACGCAAGGCCCTCGGCGAGGCACACCAGCACCTGATTCAGACCGTGCGCGGCACGGGCTACCGCTTCTCTGCCAAGGGCTGAGCTACCTATGAGTCTCTGGGCCCTGGAATTCTGGCGCCTGGCCTGGCTGGCCGGCGTTCTGACCATGGCGGGCCTGATCTTCGACGCTCCAGGCCTGGGTCTGGCACTGGGGTTCGGGATCTATCTGCTCTTCCATCTGCGCCAGCTGCGCGCCCTGCATCGCTGGCTGACCCAGTCGCGACACGCTGACCCACCCGAGGCCAGCGGTATCTGGGGTGAGCTCTTCGATCGCCTGCACCATCACCAGAAGGCGCAGGCCAAGACCCAGCGACGCCTGCGTAACACCCTGCAACGCATTCAGGATTCCTCGGAGGCGATGAGCGACAGCGTGGTGATGCTCGACCGCCGTGGCGACCTGGAATGGTGGAACAGCGCCGCCGAAACCATGCTGGGGCTGAAGACTCATCAGGATCGTGGCCAGCACATCACCAACCTGATCCGCGCCCCGCGCTTCGTTGAGTACTTCGACAAGCGGGCCTACCGAGAGCCACTGACGCTGACCTCGCCGATCGACGATCGACGCGTCCTGCAGTTCCAGCTGACGCTATATGGCGACGATGAGCGCCTGCTGATGGCCCGCGACATCACTCGCCTGCATCGTCTGGAGCAGATGCGCCGCGACTTCGTGGCCAACGTCTCCCATGAGCTGCGCACCCCGCTCACGGTGCTGACCGGCTATCTGGAGACCTATGCCGACCATGCCGAGCTGATGCCGCCGCGCCTGGCCAGGAGCCTTGGCCAGATGCAGGACCAGGCCAAGCGCATGCAGAACCTGGTCGATGACCTGCTGATGCTGTCGCGCCTGGAGATCGACCAGCCCAATGCGCACAGCGAGCGCGTCTCCGTGCCGCCCCTGCTGGAAGCGATCCAGCACGACGCCGAATCCCTGTCGGGCGGCCGTCACCAGATCAGCCTCGACATCGAGTCGAATCAGGCACTGCGCGGTGACCCCAAGGAGCTGCGCAGCGCCATCTCCAACCTGGCCTTCAACGCCGTACGCTATAGCGGCGAGGGCTGTCATATCGTCCTGCGTTGGCGCGATCACCCGGCGGGCGCCGCCCTGGAAATCGAGGACAACGGCGAGGGCATCGACCCGGTGCATATCCCCCGCCTCACCGAGCGCTTCTACCGGGTCGACAAGGGTCGCAGCACGGCAACCGGCGGTACCGGCCTGGGACTGGCCATCGTCAAGCACGTACTGCTGCGCCACGACGCCCGCCTGGAAATCTCCTCCTACCCCGATCAGGGGTCAGTGTTTCGCTGCGTTTTCCCCAGCAAGCGCCTGGTCGAGGATCAAGCGGCCCACGCCTGACGCGACACCCCAGCTTTAGCCGCATTCACGACAGGCCCCATCCTCAAACGATAGCCATGGCAATAGTCGCCATGGCAAGAGTAGCTATGACAGTAGTCGCTCTGAGAACGAAAAAAGCCCCGCTAGCGGATAGCAGGGCTTTTTTCGTCACGGCCAGGCGAAATCAAGGAAAGAAGGCGAAACAAGGAAACCATGCACGCCGGGCCACACCATGGGGCTCAGCGGCGGGTCGCTACCGCCTCTCCTGAAGCGCCAAGCTCGCGATAGTGGCGATCCCACATCAGCACCGAGCCCGCCACGGCGCCGGGCAGCAGAAAGAGGTTGGCCAGCGGAATCCAGGTCAGCAACGTGACCCAGCCGCCGAAGGTCAGGGTCGGCCACCAGCGACGGCGCAGCCGGCGGCGCATATCGGCGAAGCTGACGGCGTTGTTGTCCATCGGGTAGTCCAGATAGGTGATCGCCATCACCCAGGCCGAGAACAGCAACCACAGCGGCGGCGCCAGCAGGTTGGCCACCGGCACCCAGCTCAGCACGAACAACAGCGCCATGCGCGGCACAATGTAGGCAAGCTTGACCAGCTCGCGGCCCAGGGCATCGACGCCGGTGCGCACCAGGCCACGCTCGTCCTGCGGAGGGCGGCCAGTCTGCTGCGCCTCGACCTTGGCCGCCAGAAAGCCATAGAAGGGAGCAGCGATCAGGTGCGTGACCAGGGTGAAACTGAAGAACACCACCAGCACCAGAGTCACCACGAAGAGCGGCCAGATCAGCCACTCGAGCCAATTAAGCCAGCCCGGGACCATCGTCATCCAGCCATCCAGCCAGCCGCCGAAATGGCTCAGTACGAACTGAAGCCCGGCGACATAGACCACCAGATTGACCAGCATCGGCAGAAACACATAGCGTCTCAGACCCGGACTGAAGACCAGCCGGGTTCCTCGGGTCAGCGCCGTCAGGGCGTTGAGCATCCTCTCGCGACTCCTTCTCTCGATATACAGGTCACTAGACGTGTACATCCTGGATAAAACAACGCCGCCGCACGAAGCGGCGGCGATTTCGGCTGCTTGATGCCGCCATGGCGGCTATCGTCACTTGCGCTGCTTGAGCGCTTCCTCGTCGAGGTCGTCCGGATTGATATGGCGGATATCCAGCCCTTTAACCAGGTAGATGACGTACTCGGCCAGGTTGTTGGCATGATCGCCGATGCGCTCCAGGGCGCGCAGCACCCACATCACGCTGAGCACCGAGGTGATGGAGCGCGGATCTTCCATCATGAAGGTCATCAGCGAGCGCATCGCGGTCGTGTATTCGCTGTCGACGGCCTCGTCTTCGTGGACCACCTTGAGCGCCAGATCGATATCGAAGCGGGCAAAACTGGTCAGCGAATCGCGCACCATGTTGCGTACGCGCTCGCTGATATGGCGCACCTCGACGAAGCCCTTCTTGCCATTGTCGGACTCACTCAGCGACAGAGCGTTGCGGGCGATCTTGGTGGCCTCATCACCGATCCGCTCAAGATCGGACACGGCACGGGTGACCGCCAGCACCAGGCGCAGGTCGGAAGCCGCCGGCTGACGCCGCGCCAGCACCCGTGTGCACTCCTCGTCGATCTTGATCTGCATATCGTTGACGGTCCGGTCCTGCTCGGAGACCTGCCTTGCTAGGCTCGAGTCGCCCTCGAGTAGGGCAATGACGGCATCCTGAACCTGTTTCTCGACCAGGCCACCCATGGCCATCAAGTGATTCTTGAGATCCTCGAGCTCATGATTGAACTGGCGGGAAATATGCTGGCTGTGGGTATCGCTGGTGATATCCATGGTGACACTCCTTGAGGACGCGCGGCATATCCTTGCGCCCGAGTTCGTATGCTTGGATCCGCGCGAGCCGCGGTACTGAAAGCCCTGTCACTGGCGAATGCGTCAGGGTGTCATAGCGTGCCTTGGGAGTATGACGCAACCAGGTTGCAATACGATGACGGTGAGCTCCCTGACCGTGGGTGGTGACGCCTGGGGCCGGCGTATATGATGACAGCGTCGGCCGCGCCCAGCGTGGGCCATCCTTGCCTTCATGTTACTACACCTTCGACAACAACAAGCCCACTGGAAACGCCGCCATGACCGATATAGATGACGTTCCCACGCCTCAGGGCCAACTGACCCTAAAACTGCTGGCCACCCGCCAGGACACCAACCTCTATGGCGACATTCCCGGCGGCTGGCTGGTCAGCCACATGGATCAGGCCGCCGAGCTGGCCGCGGGCCGCATCGCCCATGGCCGCACCGCTACGGTGGCCATCGAGGCCATGGACTTCCTGTGTCCGGTACGCGAGGGCTCGGTGGTCAATATCTTCACCGAACTCCGCGAAATCGGTCGCAGCTCGATCAAGATCAACGTCGAGGTATGGAGCCGTCCACCCCACGAGCGCAACCCCGATGAGCTTCACAAGGTGACCGAGGCGCGCTTCGTGATGGTGGCAATGGACGATAACGGCCGCATACGCGCCGTGCCCAACGGCCGTTGATCCACCACAGCGCCATTGAGCAACAGCCTCGCTTGATCAATATCGACAATGGATCAGCCGCTGACCAGTTCCCGCGTTTTCAGATAGGCAAACTCGCCGATATCGCTGAACGGCCGCACCAGCGACTGGAAGGCGCGGTAAGACTCGAGGATCTGCCGGGAGTCTTCGTCGGACTCGGTCTGTTTCGCCAGCACGTCCTGTGACGACGTATAAAGCGCCTTGATCACCTCGTCGGGGAACTGACGCAGCTTGACGCCATGATCCTCGACCAGCGTTTTCAGCGCCTCGGCATTGCGCAGCGTGAATTCGTCGATCATCGCCAGGTTGGCGGAACGCGCCGCTTCCATGACCACTACCTTGAGATCATCCGGCAGCGCCTGCCAGGCATCCAGATTGACAGTGCCCTCGAGAATCGCACTGGGCTCGTTCCAGGCCGAGGTGTAGTAGTAGTCGGCGACCTGATGCAGGCCGAAGGCCAGGTCGTTATAGGGCCCCACCCAGTCCGCGGCATCCAGCACACCGGTCTGCATCGAGGTGAAGATCTCGCTCCCCGGCATGTTGAGCGTGGTCACGCCGATGCCGTTCATGGCCTCGCCGGCAAGCCCCGGCAGGCGCAGCTTGAGCCCCTGCATGTCCTCCAGCGAATTGATTTCGCGCTTGAACCAGCCCGCCATCTGGGTGCCGGTGTTACCCACGGCGAAGGGCTTGAGGTTGTACTTGGCATAGAGCGCATCCCAAAGCGCTTGCCCTTCTCCCTGGTACAGCCAGGAGTTGGTTTCCTGGGCGGTCATGCCGAAGGGCACGGCGGTGAACATCTGCGCCGCCGGTACCTTGCCACGCCAGTAATAGGAGGCCGAGTGGCCCATCTGGGCAGTGCCCGACGAGACCGCATCGAACACTTCCAGCGCCGGGACCAGCTCGCCGGCCCCGTAGACGTCGACGCGCATGCGCCCGCCGGATAGCTGCTCGATGCGCTTGGCGAAATCGTTGGCGCCGGTCCCCAGGGCCGGGAAGTTCTTCGGCCAGGAGGTGACCATCTTCCAGGTAATGGTCTCCTGGGCGCTGGCGGTGTTGACGAAGGGCGCCGCGGCAATGCCGGCAGCGCCGGCGCCGAGGGCGGTAAGGAAGTGACGGCGGTGAAGGGGGCGTGACATGAAGAATGCGGCTCCGGTTAGCGGATTATCGGTATGGTGTTGCTGGTGTCCGCCACAAAGTATGCGCGAAGCCCGAATTGTCCGGCAAGCCCGCTGCTCGTCTACCTGTCATGGCCCGCCTTTCTTGCCCGCTTCACCTGTGTCTTGCCTGCCTGACTTCCATTGCCCGCCTGGCGTCCACCGCTAGCCTATAGCGGCGTCAGCTTGGCAAACCCCAGCACCAGCCACTTGTCGCCTTCGCCCTCGAAGCTGACCTGCACCCGGGCGCGCTCACCTGCGCCCTCGGCGTTGAGGATCACCCCTTCGCCGAACACCGGGTGGCTGACCCGCTGCCCAAGCGACAGCGAAGGCAGGTCGTCGCCGCCGTCAACAGAGGACTGGGACGGGGCATGGCCAGCGGTCACCGGCCGCGAGATCTGGCCGCGCAGGCGCACTTCCTCGAGATACTCCGCCGGAATTTCGCGCAGGAAGCGCGACGGCCGCTGGAAGGTCTCCTTGCCGTGCAGGCGGCGAAGTTCGGCGTGGGTCAGGTAGAGCTTGGTCATGGCCCGCGTCAGGCCCACGTAGCACAGCCGGCGCTCCTCTTCTAGGCGGCCCGGCTCTTCCATCGACATCTTGTGCGGGAAGAGGCCCTCCTCGACGCCGGCGATGAATACCACCGGAAACTCGAGCCCCTTGGCCGAGTGCAGGGTCATCAGCTGCACGCAGTCTTCGAAGTCGTCGGCCTCGTGATCGCCGGCATTGAGCGCCGCCTCGGCAAGAAACGGCTCCATCGCGGCGGCGCCCTCGCCGACCTCCTGGCCGTTCAGGGCATCGCCCTGGGTGAAGGCGCGGGCGGCATTGACCAGCTCATCGAGGTTCTCGACACGGGCCTGGCCCTTCTCGCCCTTCTCGCTGCGGTGGTGTTCGACCAGCCCGGACTGCTGGGTGACGTGGGTGATGATCTCGTGCAGCGCCATGCCAGCGGTGTCGTTGTCGAAGCGCTCGATCAGCTCGCTGAAGGCCCGTACCGCATTGCCGGCGCGGCCCTTGAGGGTGGCGTCAGCGAGGCAGTCGTGCAGCGCCTGCCACAGGGAAACGTCAGTGATCCGCGCCCGCTCGCGCAGAATCTCCACGGTGCGGGTGCCAATGCCCCTAGCCGGCACGTTGATCACCCGCTCAAGAGAGGCGTCATCCTCCCGGTTCAGCAGCAGCCGCAGGTAGGCCAGGGCGTTCTTGATCTCCAGGCGCTCATAGAAGCGCTGGCCGCCGTAGATGCGGTACGGCATGCCCTGGCGGATCAGGGTCTCCTCGAGCACCCGCGACTGAGCGTTGGAGCGATACAGGATAGCGATCTCACGCCGCGCGGTGCCTTCCTTCACCTGGGAGGCGATGGTATCGACGATGTAGCGCGCCTCGTCCAGATCATTGAAGCCCGCGTACAACGAGATCGGCGCGCCGCGCTCGCCGTCGGTCCACAGCTCCTTGCCCATGCGCCCGGTGTTCTGGCTGATCAGGGCGTTGGCCGCCTCGAGGATGGCGCTGGTCGAGCGATAGTTCTGTTCCAGACGCACCGTCTTGGTGTCCGTGAACTCCTGCTCGAAGCGGCGGATGTTCTCGACCCGGGCGCCGCGCCAGCCATAGATCGACTGGTCATCGTCGCCGACCACCGTGATGCCGGCCTGTTCGCCGGTGAGCAGCTTAAGCCAAGCGTACTGCAGGGTGTTGGTGTCCTGGAACTCGTCGACCAGCACATGGGCGAAGCGCTCCCGGTAGTGGGCGAGCAACGCTGGATTATCGCGCAGAAGCTCCAGGCTTCGCAGCAGCAGTTCGCCGAAATCGACCAGGCCACCGCGCTCGCAGGTCAGCTGATAGCGCTCGTAGAGCTCGACCATCTGGCCGAGATAAGCATCGCCATGGGTCTGCACCTGATGGGGGCGCAGGCCTTCTTCCTTGCAGCCGGAGATGAAGTACTGCACCTGGCGCGGCGGGAAGCGCTCGTCGTCGATGTTGTGGTCCTTGAGCAGACGCTTGACCAGGCGCAGCTGGTCATCGCTGTCGAGGATCTGGAAGTGCTGGGGCAGGCGAGCGTCCTGCCAGTGGGTGCGCAGCAGCCGATGGGCGATGGAGTGGAAGGTGCCGACCCAGACATTGCGCAGCGACTGACCCAGCAAGGCTTCCAGCCGGGTGCGCATCTCCCGGGCCGCCTTGTTGGTAAAGGTCACGGCGAGAATGGCATAGGGCGACAGGCCCTCGGTGCGCATCAGCCAGGCGATTCGATGCACCAGCACCCGGGTCTTGCCCGAGCCGGCACCCGCCAGCACCAGCATGTTGCCCTGGGGGGCACTGACGGCCTCGCGCTGGGCCGCGTTGAGGTGATCGAGAATCGCCGTGACGTCATCCATAGCGGGGCACTTCGGGTCGAAAAATGGACGCCTAGCTTAGCATAATCAGGCCCCGGGGCGGGCCGTCTGCCGGCGCCGCTGCCGTGCTTTTCAGGAAGTCATCATGGAGCCAACACGGGCCGGCATGCCACTAGTCCTGCGGGTCGTCACTCTCACCCGGCGCATCCTCTTGCTCGGGAAAGCGCAGCGGGTTGAGGCTCTTCTTGACCGCCTTGAGCTGCTCGGCAAGCTTGGGCCCACGGGTCTTGGCCACCCCCACCGCCAACACGTCGATCAGTACCAAATGCGCGATGCGTGAACTCATCGGCGTATAGATCTCGGTGTCCTCGTGGACATCGATATAAAGCGGCATGCTGACCTCGTCGGCCAGCGGCGAGTGGCTGGGGCACAGACCGATCACCGTGGCCCCCACCGCGCGGGCGCGCCTGACGCTATCCACCAGCGCCCGGGTGCGTCCGGTCTGGGAGATCGCCACCACCACATCGCCCTGCTTGAGTGTCGCAGCGGACATGTTCTGCATGTGCGGGTCGGTATAGGCCGCTGTGGATATCTGCAGGCGAAAGAACTTGTGCTGGGCATCCGCGGCCACCGCACCGGAGGCGCCGAAGCCGTAGAACTCGACCCGGTTGGCCATGGCCAACGCATTGATGGCCTGGTTCAGCGCCTCGTTGTCCAGCCGGTCGCGCACCGACAGCAGGGTGCCGACGGTGGAGTCGAAGATGCTGTGAGAAAACTCGGCGACGCTGTCGCTGTCGTTCATCGAGAACTGGGCGAACTGGCTGCCCGAGGCCAGCATCTGCGCCAGCTTGAGCTTGAAGTCCTGAAAACCGTTGCAGCCCAGCGCCCGGCAGAAACGTACCACCGTAGGCTCGCTGACCTTGGCCTCGGTGGCCAGATCGACGATGCGCATGTGGATCACTTCTTCTGGGTTGCGCAGCACGAAGCGCGCCACCTTCTGCTCGGAGCGGCGAAAGTGCTCCATGCGATTTCTCAATTCATCGAACAGGGCACGGCTCACGGAAGGCTCCTTGGCAGGGGTGTGGATAAAGAACGTGATGAAAAATGTGGGTATAGCTGTGGGTAACAGTGTGGATAGGGAGCGTCGTAAAAGCGACTGTGGGTAAATAACCGATAGCCACAGTATGCCCCAGCCGGAGGTGCTGATGTCATTCTTAGGCTGCGCGTTCCTTTAGCGTTGAACGTCATCATCCTGTCAAGTGGGTTATAGTAAACAGGAAGGTGCCGGTCGCAGGACAGCACTCAAAGGGCGGCTGGCACCATCATCGCCCGTCAGGAGAGTCGATCATGCGTAATGTCGAACAGGTGTCCTCCGTCAAAAGCGAACTCCTCGATATTTTCATGAGCATGGAAGTCGCCGAGCATCAGCAGCGCCAGAAATCCGCTGCGTTACGCAACCTCAGAGCCCGCCGCGGCATCGAGTTGCATAAAGAATTCAAGCGGCTGGAGCAGGACCTCGCCGATCTCGACGATGATCTGATCCAGTAGCCTCGTTCGTCCAGGCTAAACGCCGCGAGCCCCGGCAGGACCGGGGCTCGCTGAGCTGTCACAGGCTAGCTCTTTAACCAGCCCTGTAACTAGGTCTGTGACAGGAGCAGGACCGGCATTCGATGACGGTCCATGACGCCTACACCCTCAGAGGCTGGAAACGAACACCGCCAGCACGCCAATCGGCGCGACATAGCGCGTGATCAGGTTCCACAGGCTGAAGTCGTAGATATCCATCCCCAGTTCCTTGCGTACGCCTTCCTTGTCGAGTCCCCAGGCAACGAACATGATGACGCCAAGGCCGGTTAGCGGCAGCAGGAACTTGCTGGTCAGCTTGTCGAGCAGGTCGAAGATATTCAGGCCGAAGAACAGCACCTCACTCCAGACGTTGAACGACAGCAGCGCGGCGATGCCCAGCGCCCAAGTGGCCACGCCGGCGACCAGGGTCGCGCTCACTCGCGATAGCGGCGTGCGCTCCTCGACGAACTCTACGACCGGCTCCAGCAGCGAGATCGCCGACGTCAGAGCGGCAAAGGTCAGCAGCAAGAAGAACATCAGGCCCAGCAGCATGCCGCCGGTCATGTTACCGAAGGCGAGCGGCAGGGTGACGAAGATCAGCCCCGGCCCAGAGTTCAGGTCCAGGCCATTGGCGAAGACGATCGGGAAGATTGCGAGGCCAGCGCCCAGAGCGATGACGGTATCCATGATCACCACGGTGCGGGCGGTCTTGAGCAGGTTGACCTCCTCACCGAGGTAGGAGCCGTAGGCCATCATGATGCCCATGCCCAGCGACAGGGTGAAGAAGGCATGGCCCAGCGCCGCCAGCACCACTTCTCCAGTGAGCTTGGTCCAGTCGGGATTGAACAGGTAGCTTACCGCTTGACCGAAATAGCCCGTTGTCATGCCGTAGCCCACCAGCACCACCAGCAGCACGCCAAGTGCCGGCATCAGGGTACGCACTGCGCCCTCGAGCCCCTTGGTTACGCCGCGAGCCACAATGCCGATCACCAGCAGCATGAAGACCGAGTGCCACAGCAGCAGCTGTCCCGGGTTGCCCAGCATGCCAGAGAAGAGTCCACCGATGGCGTCGGCATCCTGGCCGGTGAAGTCACCGGTGACCGAGCTCAGGGTGTAGGACAGCGACCAGCCACCGATGACGCTATAGAAGGACAGGATCAGGAAAGCGCCCAGCACGCCGCTGACCCCTACCATCACCCAGCCCTTGCTGCGCCCCGCGCTCTTGGCCAACTCGGCCATCGAGTTAACCGGGTTCTCCTGACCGCGACGCCCGATCAGCCACTCGGCGGTCAAAATGGGCAGCCCGATCAGGGCGATACACAGCAGGTACACCAGCACGAAGGCGGCACCGCCGCTTTCGCCCACCATGTAGGGAAATTTCCAGATATTACCAAGGCCGACCGCGGAACCGGTGGCCGCGAGGATAAAGGTCAGCTTTGACGACCAATGTGCGTGGGATAGTTTGGACATGATTCACCTTGAGGTTGCGTGTCGCCAACGATCGGTCAGATGCGATGACGGCTTGTGCTTGTTATTGCCACGTCCGCGGCATCATGGATCACACGATGCCAATCAAGGGCATGACAGGATCCGGGCAGGATCTCCGCCGCTAGCCGCCGCGTCTCATTCCCTGGTCGGGGCACAAGGCACGACTTTCATGCCGTGATATTGCGAGAATCCGTGCGGGTTTCACGCAAAACCCCACAATATCGAATGGTAAACGGCATGAGGGCCATAAAACTATCCGATCATGATCGCGATAGCCAGAGCAGATTGCCCCTCATGCAGGGCCACAACCTCAGAAAAGACCCGCTAGAAAAGGCTCGCCTGGCGCTCGCCGGGAAAGGGGGCCAAAGGGGTTAGTGCAAGCCGCGCAGCGAGGCGATCATGACAGGCTCTTGCCAGGGCCGGCGCCTGTCGATTGTCGGGTGTATGCACAAAGAGAAAAGGGGTTTTCCCCTGTTTTATCCACAGGCATAGCCTGTCAACCCAAGGCGTAAAACGGGCCTCATTGATGGTCGCATCGAAGTGACCAATGAAGCGCACCACCGGCTGTTGTGCCGTTGAGATCACGTGTAATGGGCGTTTGGGCTTTTCGCTCTGCGCTCTAGCCAGCCGCGCATCATCCCCCGCAGGCGTAGCAAACAAGGGCCGCACGTCAAGCATTACTCGATCCACCCCATGAGTTATCAACAATCGGTTGAGAGCCGCCTCGGCGTTCCCCTTGTGGAAAAATTCGGGGTGACGGACTTCGACACTGGCGGGAATGCTGGCGGGCCAGCGCTCCAGTAATGCCTCGAGTCTCGGTAACTCCTCAAGCCCGAAGTCCCGTGGCAGCTGAATCATCACCGGCCCGAGGCGATCGTGCAGCGGCGAGAGTGCCGCGAGAAAATCATCAACGTCGGCCTCGATGCCGGTCAAGCGCCGTTCATGGGTCAGGGCGCCGGGCAACTTGAAACAGAAACGGAAATCCGCCGGTGCCTGACGGGCCCAGGCAGCCACGGTGTCGGCACGGGGTGTGCCGCTATAGAAGGTGGTGTTGCCCTCCACCGTGGAGAAAACCCGCGCATAGTCCGGCAGGCGATCGCCCTGGCTTCCATGAGGCGGATAGAGCCCGCCGCGCCACTCCTCGTTGGCCCACATGGCGAGCCCCAGGTGAAATCCGCACGCTCTGGCGGTTGGTAGGGAACACGTATCGGTCACCGGTGCTGCTCTCTTATCAACGCCAGGGTAGCTACAGGGAATGGGATTATCGCTGTCTCCCTTGCCGGTGAACAGCCCGGGGCTGTGCGGCTCAGCGCGAACACGTCAGGTCCTGCGGGCGCAGGCCAGAATATGCGATACAAAGTGACGTACCTTGGCGAGTTCGCCAAGAGGTTCCGGGTAGACCAGGTAGTAGGCATCCGGTCCCTCGAGAACATGAGGCCAGGCGCAGCACAGCCGCCCTGCGGCCAGCTCATCCTCGACCAGGAAACGCGGCACTAGCGCCAGGCCGCCTCCTGCCATCACGGTGCTCATCAGCATCTGGAAGGTCTCGAAACGCGTTCCATGGTAGCTGCGATGGGTGGTGATGCCCTGTTCGGCAAACCAGCGATGCCACGCATCGGGGCGAGTGGAGAGATGCAGCAGGCGCGCCTCGATCAGGTCCGTAGCCGAATCCAGGCGCAACCGGTCGAGGTAGCTCGGCGAACCAATCGCCACGACCTGTTCATCGAACAGCTTGTGGCATTCCAGGTTGGGCCAGCGGCCATGGCCGTGGAAGAAGGCCACATCGATGTCTTCCTGCTCGAGATCGAAGGCCTGCACTCGATCGGTGACATTCAGGCTGATGCGCGGATACGCCTCGAAGAAGGCCGGCAGATGAGCCGTCAGCCAGGACGTGCCGAAGGTCGGCAGGGTCGCCACCCGCAACACCTCGCTATGCCCGCTGTAGGTCATGATGGTATTGGCCGACATTTCGATCTGCGCCAATATCTTGCGCACGTCAGTAAGGTACAAGGAGCCCTCAGGCGTCAGCACCAGCGAGCGCCGCACGCGCCGAAACAGCTTGTGCTGAAGGTAGTGTTCAAGCTGCGCGACCTGCTTGCTGACCGCACTCTGGGTCAGGCTCAGTTCCTCGGCGGCCCGTGTGAAACTCATATGGCGGGCCGCTGCCTCGAAGCATTGCAGGGTGGTGGTCGAAGGCAGATGACGGGCCGTCATGGCGATGCGTTTCCTCAGCAAAAGGGCCATTCTAGACAATCATCGCCTCTGTTACCTGATGTCTCGGTCGTATGGCTAGGCTTGTCGAGTCATTCTTTACAGGCATGCCATGCCTTTTACTATGGCTGACCTTCCTCTAAATCGGCTCACAAGTCGCCATGGCGGGCATGCTGCGCCACTAATGCATGACCCAATGGAATGGATAGCGCGCTTTTTTTCGTTTGTCGTTTCGCCTGCCGACTGGTTTGATCAAGGCATCCCTTTATCACGCGCAGCGGCTAGCGAGGCGTGCGGCTATCCACCCCATTGGAACTCAGGGCCGTGATCACTGCCGCTAGCCACCTGCCATCCCCAGACAAACCGACACTCAGGAGACATGCCCCATGACTACACCGTCTCTCGTTTCTCCCGATGAGATCCGCGACCGCTTTTCGAAGGCGATGTCGGCCATGTATCAGGCCGAGGTGCCCCAGTACGAGACGCTACTCGCGCTGGTGGAAGACGTGAATCGCGAGACCCTCGCGCGCAACAGCGCGCTTGCCGAGCGACTCGAGGCTCATGACGAGCTGAATCGCCTCGGGGTCGAGCGCCACGGCGCCATTCGGGTCGGCACCGCGGCGGAGCTTGCTATGCTGCGCCGGCTGTTCGCGGTGATGGGCATGCACCCGGTCGGTTACTACGATCTCTCCGAGGCCGGGGTGCCGGTGCATTCCACCGCCTTTCGGCCCATCGATGATGCCGCCCTCTCCCGTAACCCCTTCCGGGTCTTCACCTCGCTGCTGCGCCTGGAGCTGATCGAGAGCCCCACACTTCGCGAGCGCGCCGCAGCGATCCTCGCCGAGCGCGATATCTTCACCGGCGGCGCCAGAGAATTGATCGCGCTCAGCGAATCCCAGGGCGGTCTCAGCAATGCCCAGGCCGAGCGCTTCGTCGCCGAGGCACTGGAGACCTTTCGCTGGCATACCGACGCGACCGTGGACCTCGCCACCTATGAGGCGCTGCACGCCGAGCATCGGCTGATCGCCGACGTGGTCTGCTTCCGCGGCCCGCACATCAACCACCTGACGCCGCGCACCCTGGATATCGACGAGGTCCAGAAGCGCATGCCGGCCGCCGGCATGAACGCCAAGGACATCATCGAGGGGCCGCCCCGTCGCGACTGCCCGATCCTGCTGCGCCAGACCAGCTTCAAGGCCCTTGAGGAACCGACTCACTTCAAGGGCGAAGGCCAAGGCACACACACCGCCCGCTTCGGCGAGATCGAACAGCGCGGCGTGGCGCTGACCGGCAAGGGCCGGGCGCTTTATGACCGCCTGCTTGGCGCCTCCCGGGAAAAGACCCGCGGACTCGCCAACGAAACCCACCAGCAGGCACTGGCCGAGGTTTTCGGCGAGTTTCCGGATGATGAGGCGACCCTGCGTCGCGAGGAGCTGGCTTTCTTCGAGTACCGCCTCACCGACGCCGGGCGCACGCCCCATGCAGGCCATGAAACGGATCTGGAAGCACTGATCGAGCAGGGGCTGGTAACGGCCCGACCGATCACCTATGAGGACTTCCTGCCGGTCAGTGCGGCGGGCATCTTTCAGTCGAATCTCGGCGGGGAACAGAGCGACGCCTATGCCGGCCACGCCAACCGCGAGGCCTTCGAAGCCGCGCTGGGGGCCGCCGTTACCGATGAGCTCGCGCTCTACGCTGAGCGCGAGACCGCCTCAAAGGCCAGAGTGCTGAAGACCCTGGGCCACGCCACGGCAGACTGAGGAAGGGAGCCTAAAGAGAGAGGATAAAGAAGAGAGGATAAAGAAGAGAGGAAGGAGAAAATGGGATGGCACAGCATGGCCATCCCACCGGTCATTTCCTCAGATGTCTCCACTGACCCTTCCCCTCAGGTCGGACCAGGTGCCGTCGCTATTCGACGGTCACCGACTTAGCAAGGTTACGCGGCTGGTCGACGTCGGTGCCCTTGAGCACCGCGACATGGTAGGACAGCAGCTGCAGCGGCAGGGTGTAGAGGATCGGCGCCAGAGCCTCGTCGATGTGCGGCAGGCGAAGCACATGCAGGCCCTCGGCTTCCTCGAGGCCCACGCTCTCGTCGGCGAACACATAAAGCTCGCCGCCCCGGGCTCGCACTTCCTGCAGGTTCGACTTGAGCTTGTCGAGCAGGGCGTCGTTGGGGGCCACCGAAATCACCGGCATCTCGCTGTCGACCAGCGCCAGCGGGCCGTGCTTGAGCTCGCCGGCGGGATAGGCCTCGGCGTGGATGTAGGAGATTTCCTTGAGCTTGAGCGCGCCTTCCAGGGCGATCGGGAAGTGGGCGCCACGGCCCAGAAAGAGCGCGTGGTGCTTCTCGGCGAAGGCCGTGGACAATGACTCGATCTCGCCGTCGAGTCCCAGCACGCGGCCCATCAAGGTGGGCAGGCCGCGCAGGGCCGTTACGATCTCGGCCTGGCGAGCCTCGTCCATGCCATTCACCTTGCCAAGGCCCAGCGTCAGCAGCATCAGGGCGGCAAGCTGGGTAGTGAAGGCCTTGGTCGAGGCTACGCCGATCTCGGGGCCGGCCTGGGTCATCAGTGTGAGGTCTGATTCCCGCACCAAGGAGCTGCCGGGCACGTTGCAAATTGCAAGGCTTCCCAAGTAGCCGAGCTCGCGGGCAAAACGCAGCGCGGCCAGGGTGTCGGCGGTCTCGCCGGACTGTGACAGGGTCACGAACAGGGTGCCCTCGGGCACCACCACCCGGCGGTAGCGGAACTCCGAGGCCACCTCGACCTGGGTGGGAATGCCGGCGTACTGCTCGAGCCAGTAGCGCGCCACCAGACCCGCATGATAGCTGGTGCCGCAGGCGACGATGTGCACCTGTTTGGCCTTCGAGAGCAGTTCCTCGGCGCCGTTGCCGAAGCTCTCGATCAGTGCGCTGCGCTCACCCAGACGGCCCTCGAGCGTCGCCGCGATCACCTGGGGCTGCTCGTAGATTTCCTTGAGCATGAAGTGGCGATACTCGCCCTTGCTGGCGGCGCCGTCACCGTGCTCGAAGACCTGGATCGGCCGCTCGACGGCATGGCCGGCGGCATCAAAGATTTCGATGCTGCCGCCTCGCCGCAGGCGCACCACGTCACCCTCCTGCAGATAGATGAAGCGGTCGGTGACCTGCAGCAGCGCCAGCGGATCGGAGGCCAGGAAGGCCTCCTCGATGCCCACGCCGACCACCAGCGGGCTGCCCTTGCGGGCGCCGATCAGGGTATCGGGCTCACCGCGGTGAATCACGCCCAGCGCATAGGCGCCGTCCAGCGTCGCCAGCACGCGCTGCACCGCCGCCAACAGATCCTGACCGAGGGTAAACTCCCGACCGACCAGATGGGCGATGACCTCGGTGTCGGTCTCTGAGGTAAAGGCATAGCCCTGCCCCTCGAGTTCGGCCTTGAGCGCCTCGAAGTTCTCGATGATGCCGTTGTGAACTACTGCCAGGCTGTCGCCGGACTGATGGGGATGAGCATTGTGCTCGCTAGGCTTGCCGTGAGTCGCCCAGCGGGTATGGGCAATGCCCACGCTGCCGGCCAGCGGCGAGGTATCGAGGCAGGCTTCCAGGGCCGCCACCTTGCCGGCGGCGCGCTGGCGTTCGAGACGCCCCTCGGCCGTCAGTACGGCCATCCCGGCCGAGTCATAGCCCCGGTACTCGAGGCGTTTCAGGCCTTCGAGCAGAATGCCCTGGACGTTACGCTCGGCGACCGCTGCGACGATTCCACACATGCCGTTCTCCTCTCATGCTTGCCGACGGCCGGACCGTCATGTCGAGCCGTCGAGTCGACCCCGGGCGGGCAGCGTTTTAGCGTCTCGCGCCCCGGGTCGGATAAATTCACTTTAGCTGATGCGCCGTCAGTCCCTGACGCTATTTCAGTCCTTGGCGCTCTTGGTCGGGCGCGGCCAGTCGGCCTTGCTGATCTGGCGTGCCCGGGACACCGCCAGGGCGTTGTCAGCGACGTCCTTGCTGATGGTCGAGCCGGCGCCGACGGTGGCCCCGGCACCGATGCTGACCGGCGCGACCAGGGCGGAATTGGAGCCGATGAAGGCGCCATCGCCGATCTCGGTGCGATGCTTGTTAACGCCATCGTAGTTGCAGGTGATGGTGCCGGCGCCAACGTTCACGCCCTGACCCAGCCGCGCATCGCCGACATAGCTCAGGTGATTGATCTTGCTGCCTTCGCCGACCCGGGCGTTCTTGGTCTCGACGAAGTTGCCGACCTTGGCCTTGATGGCGAGCTGGGTGCCGGGGCGCAGCCGGGCGAAGGGGCCGATCTGGTTATAGCCTGCGGCCACCGCCTGATCGATCACGCTGTGCGCCTCGACCACCGTCTCCGCCCCCAGGCGACTGTCGCGGATCAGGCAGTAGGGCCCGATGCGCACGCCCTCACCAAGCTCCACGTCGCCCTCGAAGACGCAGCCAACGTCGATCTCGACGTCATGGCCGCAGGTCAGGGTGCCGCGCACGTCGATCCGTGCCGGATCGGCCAGGGCGACGCCCTCGGTCATCAGCCGCTCGGCGATGCCCTGCTGGTAGGCACGTTCCAGGCGCGCCAGCTGCAGGCGGTTGTTGACCCCCTCCACCTCGACAGGCGCAGCCGGCTGGGCGGTGACGATGCCGACGCCCTCGGCGGCGGCCATGGCGATCACGTCGGTCAGGTAGTACTCGCCCTGCTGGTTGTCGGCGGATAGCTGGGGCAGCCAGCGCCTCAGCTGCGCCGCGGTCATGGCCATGATGCCGGTGTTGCACTCCTTGACCGCGCGCTCCGCCTCAGTTGCATCCTTGTGCTCGACGATGGCCACGACGCGCCCCTCGTCGTTGCGCAGGATGCGGCCGTAGCCTTTGGGCTCCTCAAGGATCACGCTGAGCAGCCCCATATGCTCTTCATCGACTCGCCCGAGCAGCGCGGCGAGGGTCTCGCGGCGAATCAGCGGCACATCGCCGTAGAGCACCAGCACCTTGTCGTGGCCGAGCTGGTCGAGGGTCTGGGCGACGGCATGGCCGGTGCCGAGCTGCTCTTCCTGCACGGCGAAATGCACGCCGGCATCCCCAAGCGTCTGACGCATGGCATCGCCGCCGTGGCCGATCACCACGTGCAGCTTGTCGGCGCCGAGGCCCGCCGCCGTATCGATCACATGACGCACCATCGGCTTGCCCGCCAGGGTGTGCAGGACCTTGGGCTTGCGAGAACGCATCCGCGTTCCCTGGCCGGCGGCGAGAATCACCACGTCGAGTGTCATCATGTCTCCTCGTTGTCTTGGAGCGAGTCTTGCGCCGGGTCCTGACCCGGCCGTGGAATACCTAGCTTGTCGAGCGCGGCATCGCCGACCCGCTCGGCGAAGGCCGGGCTGACCCGACTGATCCAGCCCTCACCATCGCGCTCAAGGGTCAGCACGGCGAGGCCTTCGCGGCGCGCCGTGTCGAGGGACGCCCGGGGGCCAAGCACGCTGAGCGCGGTCGCCCAAGCATCGGCGTTGGCGGTGGTCTCACCCAGCACCGTCACCGACGCCAGCGCATGCTCGACCGGGCGCCCGGTGCGCGGATCGATGGTATGAGAGTAGCGCTTGCCGTCTTCTTCAAAGTAGTTGCGATAGTCACCCGAGGTGGCCACCGACATGTCGGTCAGGGCCAGCACGTACTGCGCCACTTGGCGACGCTCGTCCGGTACCTCGACCCCGACTCGCCAAGGATCGCCGTCATCGTCGCGATGACCGCGCAGCACCAGCTCGCCGCCGATGTCGACCAGGAAGTTTTCGACCCCCTGCGCCTCGAGATAGTCGCCGACCTGATCGACGCCGTAGCCCTTGGCCACCGCCGAGAGATCCACATAGACATCGCTCAGGCGCCGAGCCCGGCCGGCCTCGGTATCCAGTTCGACCTTGTCGGGACCAATCTGGGCCAGGCGCTCTTGGAGCTGATCCTCAGGCGGTACCTTCTCGGGGCGTGCTTCGGGACCGAAGCTCCACAGGTTCACAAGGCCACCCACGGTGATATCGAAGGCGCCACCGCTTGCCTTGGAGACCTGCCGACTGATCTTGAGCACCTGCATAAGCTCGGGCGAGAGAGGCTGCCACTCGCCGACCGGCGAGCGATTGAAGGTAGAAAGCTCCGAATCCTCGCGATAGGTCGACATCGAGGCATCGACGGCCTCGAGCTCATCGAGAATCCCGGCTTCGATGTCGGCGACCTGATCGCGGGTCATCGGCTTGGCCAGAATCACCTGATAGTAAGTGCCGAAGATCTGGCCCTTGAGCGTAATCGGGGCCTCGCGGAGGGGCTCGCTACAACCGCTCAGCAACACCATGAGCAGCAGCGCGCAAAGCGCGAACAGGGGAAGGCGTCGAGTCATGATCGCTGTCCTACCAGAAGAACCACATCAGCCACAGCCCAAAGACCACGCGATAAATCACGAAGGGCTGCATGCCGATACGGTGAATGAATGCCAGGAAATAATGGATGCACAGATAGGCGCTGATGCCAGACAGCAGGGTGCCGCCGGCCAGCGCCGCCCAGTCCACGGGCACAGGAGACTCGAGCAGATCGAGGGTCTTGAGACCGCCGGCCAGCACGATGACGGGAATCGACAGCAGGAAGGAGAAGCGCGCCGAGGCCTCGCGACTCAGCCCCAGCATCAGGGCCGCGGTCATGGTGATGCCCGAACGCGAGGTACCCGGAATCAGCGCCAGCGCCTGGGCGAGGCCGATCAGCAGAGCTCCCTTCCAGGTCAGGTCGAACTCGTTGCGATGCCCGCGATGGCGAAGATCGGCCCAGCCCAGCACCAGTCCGAAGAAGGCCAGACTCGCCCCGATCACCAGGGCCGAGCGCAAACTGGCCTCGACCAGGTCCTTGAAGGCAAGACCCGCTAGGCCGACCGGAATCGTTGCCAGGATCACCCACCAGGCGAGCCGCGAGTTCTCATCCTGGCCGCGTCCCACAAGCGAGCCGCACCAGCTGGTTATCAGCTTGATCAGATCGCGACGGAAATACACCACCACCGCCGAGAGGCTGCCGACGTGCAGAGCCACGTCGAAGGCCAGCCCCTGATCGGGCCAGTCGGTGAGGGCCGGGACCAGTACCAGATGAGCCGAACTCGAGACCGGCAAGAATTCGGAGATGCCCTGCACCAGGGCCAGAACGATGACCTGTAGCCAATCCATGCTGTTCACTTTCGTTGATCGGGTTAACCCGCCAGACGCCCCTTGCGCCTGCGCCAAGTGGGGCTTGAGGATACACGTCAGGCTTTGTCTTGTCCCCGCCCCCGACTCGGCTCCTTATCCTGAACCTCACACTTAACCTGGCCACTCGGCCAAACCGCACCCATTAGCCGGGATGCCTGACCATGCTGTCTAGCTGAACTGTCTGGCTGAGCGGTTGATCTGAATGATCTAGCTAAGCCCCAGCAGATGGCGGGCGATGCCGAAGTAGATCACCACCCCGCAGGCATCGATCACCGTGGTCACCAGCGGCGCCGACGCCGTCGCCGGGTCCCAGCCGAGGCGGTCAAGCAGGAAGGGCAGACACATGCCGAGCAGGCTGCCGAACAGCACGATGGTGATCATGCTGATCGCCACCACCAGGGCTACCGTTTCGCCGCCGCGCATTACGCCGATTGGCGCCACGGCCAGTGCCATGGTCAGGCCCAGGGCCCCGGCCACCAGCAGCTCGCGGCCCATCAGTTTGCCCCAGTCGCGCACGCCAACATCGCCGGTGGCCATGCCACGTACCGTCAAGGTGGCGGCCTGGGCGCCGGCATTGCCGCCGCTGCCGATCAGTAGCGGCAGGAAGAACACCAGCGCCACCTGGGCGGCGATGGTGTCCTCGAAGAAGGCGATACCGGCCCCCGAGAAGAGATTGCCGAACACCAGCAGCACCAGCCAGACGATGCGCTTGCGATACAGCTTCAGGAGCGGCACTCGGCTGACGCCGGTCTCGAGCTGACCGATCGACATCCCCTTGTGGATATCTTCAGTGGCCTCGGCCTCGACCACGTCCAGGGCGTCATCGTGGGTGACGATGCCCACCAGACGGTCGGTGTCATCGACCACCGGGACCGCCAACAGATCGTAGCGGGCTACCAGCTTGGCCACGTCTTCCTGTTCGGCGTCCACTCGGGTGTGGATAACGTCGCGAATCATCAGGTTGGCCACCGATGCGCCGGGACGCGCCACCATCAGCTGACGCAGCGACAGGGTGCCGGTGAGCCGACCGTCGTCATCGAGAATATAGATCTGGTAGACGGTCTCGGCATCCGGCGCCGTCTGGCGGACCCGCATCATCGCCTGGGAAACACTCAACCCGGCCGGGATCGCCACATAGTCGGCCGTCATCAGCGCCCCGGCGGTACCTTTCTCGTAGCTCGCCAGCAGCAGGACTTCCTCGCGTTCGTGGCGCGCCATCCGCCGCAGCAGTGCTTCGCGGCGATCCTCGCCGACCAGATTGAAAAAGTCGGCGCGCTCGTCCGACCCCATCTCCTCGAGCAGCTTGACCAATCGCTTGTCGGCCATGCCAGTGGCGAGCCGCTGCTGGGTCTCATCCTGCAGATAGCTGAAGACATTGCCGCCCCGCTCAAACGACAGCATCTCGAGCAGCGCAAGCGCCGTCTCCTCGTCATCGTCATCGTCGATGAACGTCTCGAGCAGTTCGGCCACATCCGCGGAGCGTCGCTTGCCAAGCAAGGCCTCAAGAGCGGTCTGATCCTTCTGCGCAAGGGCGGTTTCGAGCAGCGCCTTGTCAGCCTGCAAGCTATCTGTCATTGCCATCGCATCCTCCTGACGCCGATTCTGTCTCTGGACAGCTGCCCAACGATACCTCGCCGGGTGTGACAAGACGGCCGGAGCCGACACAAAAACGCCCCTTGAACCGAGGGTCCAAGGGGCGTCGCGGACGGCAAGGGATAAGACTTAGCCCTTGCCGGCCTTCTTGCGCAATTGCTGAATGGTCCGCAACTGGGCAACGGCCTCGGCGAGCTCTGAAGAAGCGCGCGTGTAATCAAGGTCGGCGTTGCTGTCGTTGAGTTCCTTCAGTGCATGCTGGCGGGCCTCTTCGGCAGCCGCCTCATCCAGATCGTCGGCGCGCACGGCGGTATCAGCAAGAATCGTCACTACCTCGGGCTGGACTTCGATGAAGCCGCCCGTGACGTAGTAATGATACTCCTGACCGCCGTCGTGAATGACCCGCACCGGTCCCGGCGACAGCTCGGAAAGTAGCGGGGTGTGACCCGGGAGAATCCCCAGGTCACCCATCACACCTGCCGCAATCACCTGCTCGACGGCACCGGAAAAGATCGAAGCCTCGGCGCTGACGATCTCGCACTTGAAGCTTTTCGCCATAGCTATGTCCCCTCTGGGGCTCCCGTAGGGTGGACGACCTTACTTCATGGAGTTGGCTTTCTCGACCGCTTCGTCGATGGTGCCAACCATGTAGAAGGCCTGCTCCGGCAGCTCGTCGTAATCGCCATTGAGGATGCCCTGGAAGCCACGAATGGTTTCCTTCAGGGACACGTATTTACCCGGCGCACCGGTAAACACCTCGGCCACGAAGAACGGCTGCGACAGGAAGCGCTGGATCTTACGCGCCCGGTTCACGGCCAGCTTGTCTTCATCAGACAGCTCGTCCATGCCCAGGATCGCGATGATGTCCTTGAGCTCCTTGTAGCGCTGCAGCACGCCCTGCACGCGGCGGGCCGTGTCGTAGTGCTCGTCACCCACGACCAGCGGATCGAGCTGGCGAGACGTGGAGTCGAGCGGATCGATGGCCGGATAGATACCCAGCTCGGCGATCGAACGCGCCAGTACCACGGTCGCATCGAGGTGCGAGAAAGTGGTCGCCGGTGACGGGTCGGTCAAGTCATCCGCGGGCACGTAGACGGCCTGCACGGATGTGATCGAGCCATCCTTGGTGGAGGTGATGCGCTCCTGCAGGACACCCATCTCCTCGGCCAGGGTCGGCTGATAGCCTACCGCCGACGGCATACGACCCAGCAGTGCAGACACCTCGGTGCCGGCCAGGGTGTAGCGGTAGATGTTGTCGACGAACAGCAGCACGTCACGGCCTTCATCGCGGAACTTCTCGGCGATGGTCAGGCCGGTCAGGGCCACGCGCAGGCGGTTACCGGGCGGCTCGTTCATCTGACCGTAGACCAGCGATACCTTGTCGATAACGTTGGATTCGGTCATCTCATGATAGAAATCGTTACCCTCACGGGTACGCTCGCCAACGCCTGCGAACACGGAGTAACCGCTGTGCTCGGTGGCGATGTTGCGAATCAGCTCCATCATGTTGACGGTCTTGCCGACGCCGGCGCCGCCGAACAGGCCGACCTTGCCGCCCTTGGCGAACGGGCAGACCAGGTCGATGACCTTGATGCCGGTCTCGAGCAGTTCGCTGGTCGCCGCCTGATCCGCATAGCCCGGGGCCTTGCGGTGGATCGGCATGCGCTCTTGCTCGCCAATCGGTCCTGCTTCGTCGATCGGCTGACCGAGCACGTTCATGATGCGGCCCAGGGTCTCCTTGCCGACCGGCACGGAGATGGCTGCACCGGTGTTCTCGACCTCGGTGCCCCGCTTGAGGCCTTCGGTGGAGCCCATGGCGATGGTGCGCACCACGCCGTCGCCCAGCTGCTGCTGGACCTCGAGTACGGTCTCGCTCTGCGAGACATTCAGCGCGTCGTAGACCTTGGGAACTGCGTCCCGCGGAAACTCTACGTCAATCACCGCGCCGATGATCTGTACGATACGTCCGCTCATCTTGGTTCCTCTTAGATACCTGCAAATGAAACCTGTGTGCCTGGGCGGCCGGTCGCCGAGCGACGGCCAGGCCCAGTGGCGCTATACGGCTGCCGCGCCGCCAACGATCTCGGAGATTTCCTGGGTAATCGCAGCCTGACGGGCCTTGTTGTACACCAGTTGAAGCTCGTCGATCAGGTCGCCGGCATTGTCGGTGGCACTCTTCATCGCGATCATCCGCGCCGCCTGTTCACAGGCGACGTTCTCGACCACGCCCTGATAGACCTGGGATTCGATGAAGCGCACCAGCAGCCGGTCCAGCAGCACCTTGGCATCCGGCTCATACAGGTAGTCCCAGTTTGCGGGACGGCTGTGTTCTTCGTCTTGCGAGTTGTCGGCACCCATGTCGGGAGACAGCGGCAACAGCTGCCGCACGGCCGGCTTCTGGGTCATGGTGTTCACGAACTGGTTGTTCACCACGTAGAGCCGGTCGAGCTGGCCCGCATCGTAGGCTTCCAGCATGACCTTGACGCTGCCGATCAAGTCTTCGATCTCGGGGGCTTCGCCCATGCCACTGGTGGCCGACACCAGGCGTCCGCCGTACTTGCGGAAGAAGCCGCTGGCCTTGGCGCCCAGCGCGCAGAAGTCGAGCTCGACGCCCTTGTCCTGCCACGCCTTGGCATCCTTGAGCACGGCCTTGAACAGGTTGGCGTTCAGGCCACCGCACAGGCCGCGGTCGGTGGAGACCACGATGTAACCGACCCGCTTGACCTCGCGCTCGACCATGTAGTCATGACGATACTCGGGGTTGGCGTTGGCGATATGGCCAACGACATTGCGGATCTGGCGCGCATACGGCTGGCTGGCCGACATGCGCTCCTGGGCTTTACGCATTTTCGATGCAGCGACCATTTCCATGGCGCTGGTAATCTTCTGCGTATTCTTGATGCTCCCGATCTGGGTGCGTATCTCTTTTCCAGCTGCCATAGCGATCTACCTTTCGTTCGTGGCCCTCAGAACTATCCGTGGCCCGGCCGGGACACGCCCTGACCGGGCCGGGAAATCACCAGCTCTGAGTGGCCTTGAACTTCTCGAGACCGGCCTTGAGGCCTGACTTGATCTCGTCGTTGTAGTCGCCGCTGGCATTGATCGTGTCGAGCAGATCGCTGTGTTCGGCCTTCATGTAGGCATGCAGGGCATGCTCGAAGTCGAGCACCTTGCTCACGTCGACATCGTCCAGGAAGCCTTCGTTGGCGGCGTACAGGGACAGCGCCATCTCGGCCACGGACATCGGCGAGTACTGTTTCTGCTTCATCAGCTCGGTGACGCGCTGACCGTGTTCAAGCTGCTTGCGGGTCGCGTCGTCGAGGTCGGAAGCGAACTGCGAGAACGCCGCCAGCTCACGGTACTGAGCCAGGGCCAGACGCACGCTGCCGCCGAGCTTCTTGACGATCTTGGTCTGGGCCGAGCCGCCGACACGGGATACCGACAGACCGGCGTTGATCGCCGGACGGATGCCCGAGTTGAACAGGTTGGTCTCGAGGAAGATCTGACCGTCAGTGATGGAGATCACGTTGGTCGGAACGAACGCCGAGACGTCGCCGCCCTGGGTCTCGATGATCGGCAGGGCGGTCAGCGAGCCGGTCTTGCCCTTGACTTCACCGTTGGTGAACTTCTCCACGTAGTCGGCGTTGACGCGCGCAGCGCGCTCCAGCAGACGAGAGTGGAGATAGAAGACGTCACCCGGGAAGGCTTCACGACCCGGCGGACGACGCAGCAGCAGCGAGGTCTGGCGGTAAGCCACGGCCTGCTTGGACAGGTCGTCGTAGACGATCATGGCGTCTTCGCCACGGTCGCGGAAGTATTCGCCCATGGTGCAACCAGCGTAGGCGGCGAGGAACTGCATCGGGGCCGGGTCGGCTGCGCCGGCCGCCACCACGATGGTGTGCTCCATGGCACCGTGCTCTTCGAGCTTGCGCACCACGTTGGCAATGGTCGACTGCTTCTGACCGATCGCCACGTAGACACAGGTGATGCCCTTGCCTTTCTGGTTGATGATCGCGTCGATGGCGATCGCCGACTTACCAATCTGACGGTCGCCGATGATCAGCTCACGCTGACCGCGGCCGATCGGCACCATGGCGTCGATGGACTTGAGACCGGTCTGGATCGGCTCGTCGACGGACTGACGGGTGATGACGCCCGGCGCGACCTTTTCTACCGCATCGGTCAGCTTGGCGTTGATGTCGCCCTTGCCATCGATGGGGTTACCCAGCGCATCGACCACGCGGCCGATCAGCTCCGGGCCCACCGGCACCTCGAGAACGCGACCGGTACATTGAGCGGTCATGCCCTCTTCGAGCTGCTGATAGTCGCCGAGCACTACCGCGCCGACGCTATCCCGCTCGAGGTTCAGCGTCATGCCGAAGATGCCGCCGGGGAACTCGATCATCTCGCCGAACATTGCGTCGGCCAGACCGTGGATCTTCACGATACCGTCAGACACGCTGACGATGGTGCCCTCGTTACGGGCTTCAGATGCGACATCCAGCTTTTCGATACGCTGCTTGATGATGTCGCTGATCTCGGAAGGATTCAGTTGCTGCATGCCATGTCCCTCAGACTCAGGCGGAAAGGGCCTCGTGGAGGCGGTTCAGTCGACCGCGCACCGACCCGTCGATGACGGTGTCGCCGGCGCGCAGGATGACGCCTCCCAGGAGGGTGGAATCCACCTGAGTGGTAATGGAGATTTCGCGGTTCAGACGCTTGGCCAGTGCACTCGCGAGCGTTTCTTGCTGCGCGTCGTCCAGCGCAAAGGCAGAGACGATATTCACGTCCATGCGCTTTTCTTGCTGGGCCTTGAGCAGCTCGAACTTCTCGGCAATTGCCGGCAGCGCGGCCAGGCGTCCCTTGGAGCCGACCTGGCGCAGGAAATTGCCGACCTCGTCGTTCACGGCGTCGCCGCAAAGATCGAGGAGCAGGTCCGCTTTCTGGGTGCTGGTCAGCTGAGGATTACTCAGTACCCGCTCACGCACGTCGCCATCTTGGGCGACCTGCGCAAGCGTTGCCAGCATGCCGGACCATTCGTCGAGCGCCTTCTTGCCAAGCGCATATTCGAAGGCCGCTTTAGCGTAAGGACGTGCGACGGTAGACATTTCCGCCATGGGTCACCTCCTCAAAGCTCTTTGGCGAGTTTGTCGACAAGTTCGCTGTGCTTCTTCTCGTCGATGGAGGATTCCAGGATACGCTCCGCACCAGCAATGGCGAGGCGCGATACCTGCGCACGCAGCTCTTCCTTCGCGCGGTTCACTTCCTGCTCGATCTCGGACTTGGCAGAGGTGATCATGCGATCGCCTTCTTGGCGAGCCTGCTCACGTGCTTCCTCGATCATCTGGCTGGACCGCTTGTGGGCCTGGTCCAGGATTTCTGCTGCCTGTTCCTTGCTCTCACGCAGTGTCTCGTTGGCCTCTTCTTGGGCCACCTCGAGGTCGCGTGTCGCGCGGCTGGCAGCGTCCAGGCCATCGGCGATCTTCTTCTGGCGCTCCTGCAGAGCTTGCATGACCGGCGGCCAGACAAACTTCATGCAGAACCAGACGAAGACCGCAAAGGCAATGGCCTGGCCGATCAGGGTAAGGTTCAGATTCACGCCGGCACCTCTCGCGTCACAGGTTTGGGGTTAAGATCACGACGGGTCTTGAGACCGTCGCAATTTAACCGACAAACGGATTGGCGAAGGTGAAGAACAGCGCGATACCCACACCGATCATGGTCACGGCGTCCAGCAGGCCGGCGACGATGAACATTTTCACCTGCAGCATCGGAATCATTTCCGGCTGACGCGCGGCGCCTTCCAGGAACTTGCCGCCGAGGATACCGAAGCCGATAGCGGTGCCGAGGGCGCCCAGGCCGATCAGCAGGGACACAGCGATAGCGGTCATACCCAGAACTTGTGCTTCCATGGTTCTCTCCAGTTTTCAGTCAAATGGTTAAGGGTTAAGGGTTTAAGGGTTATCGGTTGTGAAGCTTAGTGCTTCTCCACCGCCATGCTCAGATAGACGATGGTCAGCATCATGAAGATGAAGGCCTGCAGGGTGATGACCAGGATATGGAACACCGCCCAGGTGAAGTGCAGCGGCAGCTGCCACAGCCCGATCATGGCGACCAGGATGAAGATCAGCTCACCGGCATACATGTTGCCGAACAGACGTAGACCGAGCGACACCGGCTTGGCCAGCAGGGTCACGGTCTCGAGCAAGAAGTTGACCGGCACGAACAGCGCCTGGATCAGCTTGTTGGGCGAATTGAACGGATGCAGCGTCAGTTCACCGATGAAGCCGGTAAAGCCCTTCTCGCGAATGGTGTAGAAGATGATCAGGCCGAAGACGGACAGCGACATGCCCAGTGTGGCGTTGATGTCGGTGGTCGGCACGACCTTGAAGTAGACGTGCGCCGGATCGGCACCAAACATCACCCCGATCTTCTGGGCGAGCAACGGCAGGATGTCCACCGGCACCAGGTCCATCAGGTTCATCAGGAAGACCCAGCAGAAGATGGTCAGCGACAGCGGTGCGATCAGCTGGCTCTTGCCGTGGAAGGTGTCCTTCACCGAGTTGTCGACGAATTCGATCATCAGCTCGACGAAGTTCTGCAGCCCGGAGGGTACCCCGGTGGTCGCCGCCTTGCCTGCCTTGCGGAACAGCCACAGGAACAGCACCCCCAGGCCGATCGACCAGCCGAGCGTGTCAAGGTGAATCGCCCAGAACCCCATGTCGGACGCTTCCTGAGCGGAATGCGCCATCGACCAACCGTGTTCCGGGTGATTCCCGAAGGTCAGGTTCTGCAGGTGGTGCTGGATGTACTCCGTAGGAGTCTGGTTGTTGCCTGCCATACTCTGCCTCGATTTCAGGTGTGCGACGGTCGACGTAAAAGCCAGGGACCCAGCCAATGCACCAACAGCGTCGCCACGTAAGCGCCAAAGAAGAAAGCGGGATTTGAGGGAGGCACTGCCACGAACACCAGCGTGAACAATGCCACCGTCAAACCAAACTTGCCGGCTTCAGCTCGATAGAAGCCCTTGACGATGTCTTGAGTATGTCTTGCCCCCTGATACCGGAAGGCGCGCCAGACGAAATAGGCATTGGGCAACAGTGCCACTGCGCTTCCGGTCAGCGCCGATACCCCGCCGCCGCTCCCGGCGGCCAGCATCCCGAGGGCGCTGGCCACGGCCAACATGAGACTCTGGGCCACGAGCAGGCGTCCAATGGGTGGTCGCTTGAGCTTGGCTGCCACCGGTAATCCCCTGCCTCGCGTCGTCTCACGCTATCGTCTGTCCGTTTTTGCCGCTAAAACTCACGACAAACTCCGGCGCGATTATAGGGAAGGCCCTTGGCGGCTTCAACCAAAGCTATCGCGATTTTGTACGATATTGCTTCAGTAGACGACCAATAGCCCGCTAAACGTCGACAAATCACGTTAGCTTGCTAAAAGAAGCCAAGCCGAATGTACGGCTTTTTTGCGCCTAGCGGATATGGCCAAGGATGCCGTCCAGCTCATCGAGACTGGTATAGCGAATGGTCAGGCGGCCCTTGCCACTGCGCCCGTGCTGGATCTTCACCGGGGCACCCAGCAGCTCGCCGAGCTGATTCTCGAGGCGCACCACGTCAGTCGAGCGCGGCTGGCTGTCGGGCTTGGCCGGTGCGCCTTCGAGCAGTTGCTTCACCAGTGCTTCGGTCGCGCGCACCGTCAGGTCCTTGTCGACCACCTCGTGAGCCGCCGAGCGCTGAGCCGCGCCGGACAGTGCCAGCAGGGCGCGGGCATGGCCCATGTCCAGATCGCCGCGCTCGAGCAGGGTCTGCACTTCCGGGTCCAGCGACAGAAGGCGCATCAGGTTGGCGACCTGGGCCCGCGACTTGCCCACGGCATCGGCGACCTGCTGCTGGGTCAGCTCGAATTCGTCCTGCAAGCGCTTGAGGGCCATGGCCTCTTCGACCGGGTTAAGGTTCTCGCGCTGGATGTTCTCGATGACCGCCAGGGCCAGGGCGACCTGGTCGCTGACCTCACGAATGACCGCGGGGATGACGTCGAGCTCGGCCAACTGCGCGGCACGCCAGCGCCGCTCACCGGCGATGATCTCGTAACGGTTGGCATCGATCGGGCGCACCACGATGGGCTGCATCACCCCCTGGGCGCGGATCGAGTCGGCCAGTTCCTCAAGCGCCTCGGGCTGGATGTCGCGGCGCGGCTGGTATTTGCCTCGGGTCAGCTGTCCGAGCGGCAGGCGTTCGAGTCGCTCCTGATCCTGCGGGGCGAGATCTTCCGCGGCATCGATCGGCACCATGGCCTCGCCGTCGGCAGCGTCAAGAGTCTCATCGGGCTGAAGAGAACGATGGCGGGAACCGGCACCGATCAGGGCATCCAGGCCTCGTCCCAGGGCTCGCTTACGCGTCATCTGGCAATCCTCGAAATCGATCCAACATTTCAGTCCCCCGCGCAGCCATCATTGGCTACTCGGGCGCGGTGTCAGGCCATGCATTACCGCCACTTCGCTGACATTACGGTCTAGTCAGTTAAGGCGGCTAGATCAGCTGACGACGAATCAGCTCCTTGGCCAGCACCCGATAGGCCTGGCTGCCGCGGGAGAAGCGGGCATATTTGGTCACCGGCAAGCCGTGGCTTGGGGCCTCGGCGACGCGCACGTTGCGGGGGATGGTGGTCTTGAGCAGGCCATCGCCGAAGTAGTCCATCAGCTGCTTGCTGACATCGCGGGTCAGGCTGTTACGCGCATCGAACATGGTGCGCACGATGCCCAGCACCTCGAGGCTTGGATTGACGCTTGCCTGCAGCTGCTCGACGGTATCGAGCAGCGCGGAGAGGCCCTCGAGCGCATAGAACTCGCACTGCAGCGGAATCAGCACGCCGTGGGCGGCGGTCAGGGCGTTGACGGTGAGCATGTTGAGCGAGGGAGGGCTGTCGATCAGTACCACGTCATACTCGCTCGCCACGCTCTGGATGGCGTTATGCAGGCAGCGCTCGCGGCCCTGTTCGCGATCGAGTAGCGCCACCTCGGCGGCGGTCAGGTCGCCGTTGCCGGGCAGTAGCGCATAGCCGGCGACGGGGCAGTCCAGGATCACTTCGGAGGCCCGTTTATCGCCAAGCAGCACGTCGAGGACGCTGCCGTCGAGCTCGTGCTTGTCGACGCCGCTGCCCATAGTGGCATGGCCCTGAGGATCGAGGTCGACCAGCAGCACGCGGCGGTCGAGCGCCGCCAGGCTGGCGGCGAGATTGACGGCCGTGGTGGTCTTGCCCACCCCGCCCTTCTGGTTGGTCAAGGCGATGATCTTGGTCACGAGCGGCATCCTTCCTGGGTCCGGCTCCCTGAAAACCGGGGCAGCCTTGGTGGTCGCATTGCAGCGCTGTCTCAGTCGGTACGGCGGGCCAGCGTCAGCAGGTGGCGCGCGCCTTCCTCGCCAGGCACGGCCAGGGCGCGTCGCTCGACGAGAGTCACCCCGTCAGGCAGAGCGGCCAACTCTTCGTCGCTGGCCTTACCCTTCATGGCCAGCCATTCACCGTCCTTGGCCAGCAGCGGGTCGGTCAGGCCGATGAAGTCCTCGAGGCTGGCGAAGGCCCGGGAAATCACCTGATCGAAGGGCGTGGCCTCGAAGGACTCGACCCTCGCCTGGCTGGGCGTGACGTTGGTCAGGCCCAGTTCGAACACCGCCTGGCGCTGGAAGCGGACCTTCTTGCCGTTGCTGTCGAGCAGCGTAACCTGAAGCTCCGGCTTGAGAATGGCCAGCACCAGCCCCGGCAGGCCCGGGCCGGCGCCGACATCGAGCAGTCTCGGGCCGTGCACATGGTCAAGCACCGAGGCGCTGTCGATCAGGTGTTTGGTGACCATATCATCGAGCGAGCGTACCGCGGTGAGGTTATAGGCGCGATTCCACTTGTGCAACAACGCCAGCAGGCCCAGCAACCGCTCGCGCTGGCCGGCCTCGGGCGCGATCTCGAGGGCCGCGAGCCCGTCATCCAGCCGAGCCGCCACGGCCTCGGGCACGGCGTTGACCAGGGCCTGATTCATGCGCTCACCGCCTGACTGTCATCCAGCAGGCGACGCTTCTTCAAGTGGATCAGCAGGATCGACACCGCCGCCGGGGTCACCCCGGAGATACGCGCGGCGTGGGCCAGGGTCTCTGGGCGAGCGGCTTCGAGCTTCTGGCGGATCTCATGCGAGAGCCCCTCGACGCGCTGATAGTCAAGTTCAGCGGGAAGCGGCGTCGCCTCGTGGCGCTTGAGCTTGTCGATTTCTTCCTGCTGACGATCGATGTAGCCCTGATATTTGGTCTGGATCTGCACCTGTTCGGCTACCGCCGGATCCTCGACCGGCTCACCGGCTATCCCGGGAAGCCCGGCGACATCGGCGTACTCGAGTTCGGGACGACGCAGCAGTTCGGTGAGGCTGTATTCGCGGGTCAACGGCTTCTCGACTTTTGCCTCGAGCATGGCGGCGGCATCACTGCCCGGCTGCACGAAGCTCGTCCTGAGACGCTCGGCTTCTTGTTCGATGGCCTCACGCTTGGTGGTGAAGGCCTCCCAGCGGGCGTCATCCACCAGCCCCAGTTCGCGACCGATCTCGGTCAGGCGCAGGTCCGCGTTGTCTTCACGCAGCAGCAGGCGGTATTCGGCCCGCGAGGTGAACATGCGATAGGGCTCCTGAGTCCCCAGGGTGATCAGGTCGTCGACCAGCACCCCGAGATAGGCCTGATCGCGGCGCGGTGACCAGCCTTCGAGCCCTTGCGCGCGGCGTGCGGCGTTGAGGCCCGCCAGCAGCCCCTGGGCGCCGGCTTCCTCGTAGCCTGTGGTGCCATTGATCTGGCCGGCGAAGTACAGGTTGTGGACAAATTTGGTTTCCAGGGTGTGCTTCAGATCGCGGGGATCGAAGAAATCGTACTCGATGGCATACCCCGGACGCGTGATGTGCGCGTTCTCCAAGCCCTTGATCGAGCGCACCACCTCGAGCTGCACGTCGAAGGGCAGCGAGGTGGAAATCCCGTTGGGATAGAGTTCGTGAGTATCCAGGCCCTCGGGCTCGATGAAGATCTGGTGGCTCGCCTTGTCGGCGAAGCGGTGCACCTTGTCCTCGATGGACGGGCAGTAGCGCGGGCCGACCCCCTCGATGGAGCCAGAATACATCGGCGACCGATCGAGGTTGGCGAAGATGATCTCGTGAGTGCGCTCATTGGTATGCGCGATGTGACAGCTGACCTGGTCGGGATGCATCTCCCGGTTTCCAAGATACGACATCACCGGAACCGGGCTGTCGCCGGGTTGCTCTTCGAGATCGGTGAAGTCGACGGTACGGGCATCGATCCGCGGCGGTGTGCCGGTCTTCAGGCGCGCCACGTTGAACGGCAGCGCCCGCAGGCGCTCTGCCAGAGCATTGGACGGTGCGTCACCGGCGCGACCGCCGCGGCTCTGGTCGAGGCCAATATGGATCACGCCGCCGAGGAAGGTCCCGGTGCACAGCACCACGCTCTCGGCGAGGAAGCGGATACCGGTCTCGGTGACCGCGCCGCGTACGGTGTCGCCATCAACGATCAGGTCGCCGGCCGCCTGCTGGAAAATGGTCAGGTTGGGCTGGTTTTCCAGCATGCCGCGAATCGCCGCCTTGTAGCGGACCCGGTCGGCCTGAGCACGAGTAGCGCGAACGGCGGGGCCTTTGCGGGCATTGAGCCGGCGAAACTGGATGCCACCCAGGTCAGTGGCGAGCGCCATGGCGCCGCCGAGCGCATCGATTTCCTTGACCAGATGGCTCTTGCCGATCCCGCCGATGGCCGGATTGCAGGACATCTGGCCCAGCGTCTCGATGTTGTGGGTCAGCAGCAGGGTCTTGGCACCCATGCGAGCAGAGGCCAGGGCGGCTTCGGTTCCCGCATGGCCTCCGCCGATGACGATGACGTCAAAACGGTCGGGGTAATCCACGTTGCACCTCGAATGGCGCCGATGGCGCCGTGTCCATAACCGTCGTCAAACGACGGGGTGAGAAAGCAGCGGCACAGTATAAACCTCCTGTGGGTAACCGTCAGGGGTTTTCCACACCCGGATTCTCAGCCAGCCGCTTGAGCGAGGGTTCTATATAAAATACAGATTAAATAAGAAAGAAGTTCTGTTGTTGTAGTAACTACTGGTGTGGACACTTTCTGTGGAAAACCAAGATATCCTCATATTTATCAGTTCCCTGAAATGTTGACCGATCGTGTGAAAAACGGCGGAGGGCGTGCGTACAGTCTGTCGTGAGCCTGTGGACGAAAGAGCACCTTGTCCACAGTTGCAAATGACCCAAGGTTATCCACCGAGCCTAGCCTGGGTTGTTACCGCGGCGGTCAACATGCGAAACCGATACCCGCGAAGACGCTGATGCCGGCGGTCGTGGAAGGATTTGGGGCCTGTGTGAAAAAATCTTGTCCACAACCCAAAAAAAGGGCCTGTCGAGAAGTCGACAGGCCCTGTGAGGTGCCACTATCAGGTCTTTTGTAGCTGTACCTGAGCGATTACTGGAAGATTGGCAATGCGTTAAATCCGACGATCAGTGTTTGAGCACGCGGCCCAGGAAGCTCTGGGTGCGTTCATTCTGCGGGTTGTCGAACACGTCTTCCGGCTTGCCCTGCTCGACGATCTGACCCTGGTGGATATAGATCACGCGGTCGGCCACTTCCCGGGCAAAGCCCATCTCGTGGGTAACGATCATCATCGTCATGCCGGCCTTGGCCAGCTCGCGCATGGCATCCAGTACCTCGCCGATCATCTCCGGGTCCAGGGCCGAGGTAGGCTCGTCAAAGAGCATCAGCCTTGGCTCCATGGCAAGGGCACGGGCCAGCGCCACACGCTGCTGTTGGCCCCCTGAGAGCTGACCTGGCAGCTTGTCGGCCTGGTCGGCGATGTTGACCTGTTCAAGCAGTCGGTCGGCGTTTTGGGTGGCCTCTGTCTTGCTGCTGCCACGGACCTTGATCGGTGCCAGGGTGACGTTGTCGCGCACGCTGAGGTGCGGAAAGAGGTTGAACTGCTGGAAGACCATGCCGACCTCGGTGCGGATGGTCTGCAGCGACTTGCTGCTCTTGCCGTTAGGCAGCAACTCGTTGCCGTCGACTTCGATATGGCCGTGCTGGAATTCTTCTAGGCCGTTGATGCAGCGGATCAGGGTGGACTTGCCAGAGCCGCTGGCCCCGATGATCACCACCACCTCGCCGTGGCTGACCGAAAGCTCGATGTCCTGCAGCACGTGCAGGCTGCCGAAGAACTTGTTGACCTTCTCCATGCGCACGATCAGCTCGGCGCCGGGCTCTGTCTTGATATCTGTCATGATCGGTTCCCTAGTTGTACCGATGTGCGTGTACCGGCGTTATTGACCTACCAGTCCCTTGCGCTCGAGCAGGCGCAGGGCCAGCGAGAGGCTCAGGGTGATCGCGAGATACAGCATGGCGACCATCAGGTAGACCTCCAGGGCACTGAAGGTGGTGGCGATGTAGATCTGCCCCTGGCGAACCAGCTCACCGACGCCGATCACCGAGAACAGCGAGGTATCCTTGATGCTGATGATGCCCTGGTTGCCAAGCGAGGGGATCATGCGGCGAAAGGCCTGAGGCCAGATCACGTAGCGGAACGACTGGGTACGCGACAGGCCCAGCGACAGGCTAGCTTCTCGCTGGCCGCGTTCGATGGACTGCACGCCGCCGCGCACGATTTCCGAGATGTAGGCGCCGGAGTTGACTGCGATGGCAGCGATGCCGGCCACCAGCGCATTGACCGGACCGCCGATGATCTGCGGCAGGCCATAGAAGATGAAGAGCACCTGCACCAGCACCGGCGTGCCGCGGAAGATCTCGATATAGGCGATGGCTGGAATGCGCAGCCAAGCGACCGGGCTGATGCGCAAAAGGCCAAACAGGATGCCGATCAGAAAGCCGATGGCGAGACCACCGAAAGAGATCAGCAGGGTGTAGGGAATCCCCGTCAGCAAGTAGGGAATCGAGGATATGGCGGCCTGCCAGTCGAATTGAAAGGTGACGTCCACGAGGGATCTCCCGTCCAGAAGCTTCGTCAAATAGAGGGGGTAAAGAAGGCGTTGCCGAGGGCGCTACGCAAAGGGGTCGAGCCTAGTGACTCGACCCCCTGCGACTGAGCCATGTCTGGCCGTTCGCAAACGTCTCAGACACAGCGCCGGCTGGCCGTATTATTCGGCGCTACCAAACCACTTTTCGTGGATCTCGTCGTAGGTGCCGTCTTCACGCATGGCCGCGAGGGCATCGTTGACGGGCTTGACCCACTCGCTGCCTTTGACCAGGGCGATGCCGTATTGCTGGCCTTCATAGAGTGGTCCCACGACCTTGGCTCGGCCTTCGCCGCGGGTCTTGGAGAAGTAGCCGACGTTGGGGGCATCGTAGAAGACCGCATCGACGCTGCCGCCGAGCAGGGCCATGTACATGTCGGAGCTGCCCGGATAGGGCGTGATGGTTGCCTCGTCGCCGAGGTTCTCGGTGAGGTAGTCGTAGCTGGTTGAGCCGATCTTGGTGCCGATGGTCATGCCAGCCAGGTCGTCGATGGTGCTGACGCTATCGTTGTCGGCGGCGACCATGATGCGCAGGCCGCTATCGTAGTAGGGATCGGAGAAGTCGACGATCTCGCCGCGCTCGTCGGTAATGGTGATGCCGGCGATGGCGATATCCACGTTACCGGTCTGGATCGCCGGGATGATGCCGTTGAAGTCCATGGTGTTCAGGTTGACATCAAAGCCGGCGCGATCGGCGACTTCGGTGATGATGTCGATATCGAAACCGACCATCTTGCCGGAGTCGGTATCCATCATCTCGAAGGGCACGAAACTCGGGTCGGTGACCACATCGAGGGTCGGCTGGTCGGCGGCGCTGGCAAGGGTGGACATGCCAAGGCCGAGGGCAAGAGAGGAAAGCAGAGAGGCTTTTTTATGCAGTGTTGACATGAGGTTCCCCGTTTGGAAATTTTGTTTACGGAACACGCCCTTAACAATGGCGAGTTCCCGGGGAAGCGTCAAGTTGAAGAAAAATGCGCCATTTTGACGGTGATTTACACCATGAAGGAGGCGCCACAGCCACAGGTGCTGGTGGCATTGGGGTTCTGAATCACGAAGCGGGCGCCGGCAAGGCCTTCCTCGTAATCGACCGTGGAGCCGACCAGATACTGGTAGGACAGCGGGTCGACGATCATGGCGACGTCGTCGAAGGCGATCAGGGTATCGTCATCGCTGGCATCATCGGCGAAATCGAAACCGTACTGGAAGCCTGAGCAGCCACCGCCGGTGACGTAGACACGCAGCTTGAGTGCGGAGTTGCCCTCTTCGGCGATCAGCCCACGTAGGCGCCGCTGGGCGCTCTGGGACAGCTGCATCGGCTTGAGGGACCCGGGGTCAAAGGATTCGGCACCGCTCATGGAGATTCTCCCGCGGTTGATGGAATGGGGTTGATGTGGGGATTATCCCCAATCCCCAGCAAAAGGGTCAACTTTGTTAGGGATTGGGCGAAGCATACCGGACACAAGATGCCGCAAGGGCGCTGTGAATACCTCCCTGTACGCTACTTTTTCCTTCCCTGGAAAAAGACCCTTACGGCAACTTGTACCCGTGCCTCGCCCATGGGGAGGGGAATCAGGGCATCAGCGCCGGCGCCTGGAGGCCGGTCATTTCGTCGAAGCCGAACATCAGGTTGAGGTTCTGGATGGCCTGGCCGGAGGCGCCCTTGACCAGGTTGTCGATCACCGACAGTACCACCACGGTGTCGCCATCGCCGGGACGATGTACGGCCAGCCTGCAAATGTCGCTGCCCTTGACGCTGCGGGTCTCCGGGTGGCTGCCGGCGGGCATGACATCGACGGCGGGTTCGTCCTTGAAGCGGGTCTCGAACAGCGCCTGCAGATCGTCAGGCTCCTGTGTCAGCCGTCCGTACAGGGTGGCATGGATGCCGCGAATCATCGGCGTCAGGTGGGGCACGAAGGTAAGGCCCACCGGCCTCTTGGCCGCACGACCCAGGCCCTGGCGGATCTCGGGAAGGTGGCGATGACCGCTGGCGCCATAGGCCTTCATGGATTCGCTGGCCTCGGCCAGCAGCGAGCCCACCTTGGCACCGCGCCCGGCCCCGGTGACGCCTGACTTGCAGTCGGCGATCACATGCTCGATATCGATCAGGCCGGCTTCGAGCAGCGGCAGGAGCCCCAACTGCACGGCGGTGGGGTAGCAGCCCGGCACCGCAATCAGGCGTGCCTGGCGGATTGCCTCGCGATTGACTTCGGGAAGTCCGTAGACGGCCTCGTCCAACAGCTCGGGGGCGCCGTGGGGCTGGCCGTACCACGCGGCCCACTCCTCGGCGTCTTCCAGGCGGAAGTCGGCGGACAGGTCGATCACCCGGGTACCGCGCTCGAGCAGCTCGCCGGCCAGCGCATGGGCGACACCGTGCGGGGTGGCGAAGAACACCGCATCACAGCGGCCCAGCAGCTCGGCGTCCGGGGCGGTGAAGACGAGGCCCGGATAGTGGCCGCGCAGATTGGGGTAGAGCTCATCCACGGCGAGCCCCGCTTCAGAGCGCGAGGTAATGGCCGCTACTTCGACCTGAGGATGCTGGGCCAGCAGCCGCAGCAGTTCGACGCCGGTATAGCCGGTGCCTCCGACAATGCCCACCTTGATCACGATGTCCCTCCTTAGGTGCTGGCTTGGGTACTGGGTCGACCTCGATGCGGTCGAGTCTGAAGAGATGGTCCCGATATGATACACATGTCAGACAATGACAGGTGGAATCCCGGCCCCACCATGGGCCCCTTGGTCAAGGACGCGCCGACGTGCCACGCCCTCATCTTCCCGATCTGAGCCTTGCGACTTTCCGTCGCAAACTGGCCAACGTCGATGCCCTTCCCCAGCTGTGCGTGCTGGGGACAATCGCCGGGCTCGCCACCGGCAGTCTGATGGTGGGCTTTCGCCTGCTGCTGGACCTGGGGGCGCTGGCCTTCATGCCTGGGGCCGATTCGGAGGCCTTCGAGGGCTTGCCTGCCTGGTTTCGTGCGCTTCTGCCCTTGGCGGCGGTCGCGCTGATTGGGGTGGGCCTGTGGCGACAGCCCCCGGCGGCACGCAAGCTTGGTGTCGGGCATGTGATCGAGCGGCTGACCTATCATCAGGGACGCTTTCCGATGCGCAACTGGATCAACCAGTGGTGGGTCGGGGTGGCCTCGGTGCTCGGCGGGCTTTCCGCCGGTCGCGAGGGGCCGGCGATCCATCTCGGCGCGGCGGCGGTCAGCGGCATCGGCGAGCGTCTGCGCCTGCCCCACAACAGTCTGCGGGTGCTTGTCGCCTGTGGCACCGCGGCGGGCATCTCCGCCTCCTTCAATACGCCGGTCGCCGGAGTCATCTTCGCCATGGAAGTGGTGATGATGGAGTACACCATCGCCGGCTTCATGCCGGTGATCCTGGCCTCCAGCATGGGAGCGGTCGTCGCCCAGCTAGTCTACGCCACCGAGCCGGCCTTCCAGGGCTCGAGTGTGGCGCTGGATTCCTGGTTCAACCTTTCCTGGATTCTGGTCAGCGCGCTGGGTATCGGCCTGCTGTCCGGCGGCTTCATTCGTCTGGCCAAACTCACGACAGGCTTTGCTGCCTGGCCGGTCGCGGTGCGTTTGACCCTGGTGGGGCTCGCCACGGGACTGGTGGCCTGGTGGTACCCCGAAGTGCAGGGCATCGGCTACGACAGCCTGGCGGCCACCCTGGACGGCGAGCTGGCGGTGAGCGTGCTGGTAGCCCTGGCGCTCGCCAAGCTGGGGCTGACCGCGCTCACCGTGGCCAGCGGTATTCCCATCGGCATCATCGGGCCGGTGCTGGTGTCTGGCGCTGCCGCCGGAGGGCTATGCGGTCTGCTCGGCCACTGGCTGTGGCCCGCGGCGGCGGCGGACCCGTCGCTGTTTGCCATGCTCGGCATGGCGGCGATGATGGGCGCGGTGCTGCAGGCGCCGCTGGCGGCACTGATGGCGCTGCTCGAACTGACCCACAACCCCAATATCATCCTGCCCGGCATGCTGGCGGTGGTCATTTCAGGGCTCACCGCCCGTCGCCTGTGTCGCTGCGAGGGGTTCTTCATCAATCTGACCCGCCATGGCCTGCATCCTTTGCAGCAGCCGCTGGCGCAGGCGCTGTCACGGGTTTCGGTGCCGGCGGTAATGGAGCGCAGCCTGGTACGCAGCCAGCGCATGGTGAGCCGCGAGGAAGCCGAGGCGCTGCTGCATGCCAAGCCGGCCTGGGTGGTGATCGTGCGCTCAAGGGACGACAAGCCGACCCTGGCGCTCAAGGCCGCGGATCTGGCCCGGGTGCTGCTTGACGATGAGGCCTGGGCCAAGGAGCAGCAGATCGACCTGCTCGAAGTGCCCGGCCAGCGTCTGGACATGGCGCCAATTCATCTCGAGGCAACCCTCAGCGAGGCGCTGGATCGGCTCAACGAAGCGCGCGTCGATGCGCTCTACGTTGAAACCTCGATGGGGCCGATCAAGCGGCGCATTTCCGGTATCATCACCCGTGAGAGCATCGAGAACTACTATCGCTACACGCCGTGAGCGGGCGTGGCCCGGCGGGCCGCTACCCCTGCGATGACCTATGAGGAGTGGTGTATGTACTTATGGATTCAGGCCCTTCACCTGATCGCCGTAGTGACCTGGTTTGCTGCGCTGTTCTACCTGCCGCGCCTGTTCGTCTATCACGCCATGGCCCGCGATGCCGGCGATGAGCAGGCGATCGGCTACTTCACCACCATGGAACGCAAGCTGTATCGCGGCATCATGATGCCGTCGATGATCGCCGTGATCGTGCTTGGTGCGAGCATGCTGGCGATGGTGCCGGGGCTGATGAGCCAGGGCTGGATGCACGCCAAGCTGACCCTGGTCGTGCTGCTGATCGGCTATCACCACGTGTGCCTGGCCTATATGAAGAAACTGGCCGCCGGCACCTGTCAGAAATCTCACGTCTTCTTCCGCTGGTTCAACGAAGCGCCGGTCGTGGTGCTGGTCCTGGTGGTGATCCTGGCGGTGGTCAAGCCATTTTGATGCCCGATGCCAACGAATATGGACTGCATGACACCCGCCAGCTGCCGGTGGTGCTGGTGCTGGCCGGTCACGACCCTAGCGGCGGCGCCGGGCTAACCGCGGATGCCGAGACCATCGGCGCCTGCGGGGCCTGGCCGCTTACCATCCCCACGGCACTGACGGTGCAGAACAGTCGCGATGTCAGCGCTGTGATGCCCTGTCGCGGCGATGACATGCGTGCCATGGCCGCTGCACTGAGCGAATTCACGGTCTCAGCGATCAAGGTGGGACTGGTGGCGGATCTCGAGAGCCTGGATGCGGTGGTCGATATCGTGCGTCGCTATCCCGGCGTGCCGGTGGTGGTCGATCCGGTGCTGCGCGCCGGCGGCGGGCGCGAGCTGAGCTCCGCCGAGCTGATCGATGCCTTTCATGAACGGCTGCTGCCGCTGGTGGATATCCTGACGCCAAACCGGGACGAGCTGGCGCGGCTTACCGACTCCTGTTGGCAGAATGATACCGATCGCGCCATCGCGCTGATGGCCGCAGGATGCCAAGCGGTGTTGGTGACCGGGACCGATGCGCCGGCGGCGGGGAGCGCCGTCGACAAGGTTGTCCACACCCTGCATACGCCGGACAATGGCCGTCAGTGGCAATGGCCGCGCCTGGCCGGCAGCTTTCATGGCTCTGGCTGTACCCTGGCCGCGTCCCTGGCCGCTCATCTGGCGGCCGGTGAGAGCCTGATTCAAGCCTGTGAGCTGGCTCAGGAATACACCTGGCAGACGCTACGCCATGGCTGGCGCCCGGCTGATAGGCAGACGCTGCCACGCCGCCTGTGGCGCCATCCTAGCCCTGCCATCACTTCGGAGTGACGATGATCGAGCCTGACTGGACCCGTGGCCTCTACGCCATTACCGACGCGGCCCTGCTGCCGGATGACGAGCGCCTCCTGAACGCCTGTGAGGCAGCGCTGCGCGGTGGTTTGGCACTGCTGCAATACCGGGACAAGTCCGACGACGGCGAGAAGCGCTGGCGCCAGGCCAGCGAACTGGCGGCGCGCTGTGCGGCGAGTGAGGTTCCGCTGATCATCAATGATGACCTGGCGCTTGCCGCTCGCCTGCGTTCGGCCGGCCACCGGAGAGTCGGAGTCCATCTTGGCCAGCAGGATGGCCATGTGGACGAGGCTCGCTATCGGCTGGGGCCTTCCGCGATCGTTGGTGTCACCTGCCACGATCGGCTGGATCTCGCCGAGCGGGCCGTGGCTGAGGGTGCGTCCTACCTGGCCTTTGGGCGGTTCTTTGACTCCCGCACCAAACCATACGCGTCGCCGGCATCGCTATCGCTGCTTGAGCAGGCCGGGCGTTTTGGCTTGCCGCGGGTGGCGATCGGCGGCGTCAGGGCCGATAACATCGCCGCGTTGCGCCGGGCCGGTGCCGATCTCGCCGCCGCCGTCGACGCGGTCTTCGGCGGTCAGGATCCCGAGGCGCGCGTCAGCGAGCTGAACCGACAGTTGGCCACGGCAGCGCTTGATTCATAGCTTATCCACAGGGCACTCACCGAAAGTTATCCGCAGTGTCCAGAGACTTATCCACAAAATTCGCTGCATCAGACCCGAGAGGCTTCCATGACCACCTCAGCAGAGCTCTTCGCACAGGCTTGTCGCCACATTCCGGGCGGCGTCAATTCGCCGGTTCGTGCCTTCAAAGGCATGGATCGTCCGCCGGTGTTCATCGAGCGCGCCCAGGGCGCCTACCTGCATGACGTCGAGGGCAAGCGCTACGTCGACTACGTGGGTTCCTGGGGGCCGATGATCACCGGGCATGCCGATCCGGACGTGCTGGGCGCGGTGCGAGAGCGCCTCGAGATGGGGTTGTCCTTCGGTACCCCGACGGCCATCGAGACCCGCATGGCCGAGCTGATCTGCGAGATCATGCCGTCCATCGAGATGGTGCGCATGACCAACTCGGGCACCGAGGCCACCATGTCGGCGATCCGTCTGGCGCGTGGCTATACCGGGCGTGACAAGATCGTCAAGTTCGAGGGCAACTACCATGGCCACTCCGACTCGCTGCTGGTCAAGGCCGGTTCCGGCGCCCTGACCCACGGCGTGCCGAGCTCGCCGGGCGTGCCGGCTTCGCTTGCCGAGCACACTGTGACTCTGCCCTTCAACGATATCGATGCGGTGGAAGCCTGCTTCGAAGAAATCGGCGACGAAGTGGCCTGTATCATCGTCGAGCCGGTGGCCGGCAACATGAACTGCATTCCCCCGCAGGAGGGATTCCTCGAGGCGCTGCGCCAGGTCTGCGACCGCCATTCGAGCGTGCTGATCTTCGATGAGGTAATGACCGGTTTCCGGGTCGCCAAGGGTGGCGCACAGGCGCACTTCGGGGTGACCCCGGATCTGACCTGCCTGGGCAAGATCGTCGGCGGTGGTATGCCGGTGGGTGCCTTCGGCGGCAAGCGTGAGGTGATGGAGCAGCTATCCCCCCTGGGGCCGGTCTACCAAGCCGGCACGCTGGCCGGTAACCCGCTGGCCATGGCGGCGGGCATTGCGCTGCTGACCAAGATTCAGGAACCGGGCTTTCATGACGCCCTGACCCAGCGCGTCGATACGCTCTGCGACGGCCTACAGGCTCGTGCCGATGCTGCCGGCATCGAAATGATCACTCAGCGGGCCGGCGGTATGTTCGGGCTGTTCTTCACCGCCCAGTCGCGGGTCGATAACTTCGCTCAGGCTACTGCCTGTGATGCCGAGGCGTTCCGCCGCTTCTTCTCGTTGATGCTCGACGAGGGCATCTATCTGGCGCCCTCGGCCTATGAGGCCGGCTTCATGTCCAACGCCCATACCCCGGAAGACATCCAGGCTACCCTGGATGGCGCCGAGCGTGCCTTTGCCGCCATGAACAAAGTCTGAGGAGGCATCTCGGTGAGCGATGTCCTGATCCAGGCCCTCCGCCAGGCGGCCTGCTATGACCATCCGGTGGGCGATATCGAGATCCACGAGACGCATATCTCATGGATCCTGCTGACCGGCGACTATGCCTACAAGATCAAGAAGCCGGTCGATTTCGGCAGCTTCCTGGATTTCTCGACACTGGAAAAACGCCACGCTCTGTGCGATCAGGAGGTGCGCCTCAATCGGCGCCTGGCGCCGAGTCTGTACCTGGACGTGGTGCCGGTCTGCGGTTCGCCGGAGGCCCCTCGCCTCAACGGTGACGGTGTGCCTTTCGAGTATGCGGTGAAGATGCGCCAGTTCAGCAACCGTCACCTGTTCAGCAACCTGCAGGCCGAAGGTGAGCTGTCGATGGAGCTGCTCGACGACCTGGTCGATCAGCTGGTCGACTTTCACGAGCAGGCGGACAGGATCGAGACGGCGAGCCACCATGGGAGCGCCGACTCGACCCGTGAGATCATGGCCCGAGAGTTCTCGCTGATCGGCGAGCGGCTGCCCGGTCCTGACGATGGCGAGCGGCTAAATGCGCTTAAGGAGCGGGTCAACGAGATGGAAGCACGGCTGGCGCCGGTGTTTGCCGAGCGCCATCGCGATGGTTTCGTGCGCGAGACGCATGGAGATATTCATCTGGGCAATGCGGTGCGCCATCAGGGCCGGGCGCTGCTGTTTGATGGTATCGAGTTCAACGATGCGCTGCGCTGGAACGATGTCGGCTGTGATCTGGCCTTCCTGTTAATGGATCTGGAGGCTCGCGGCGAGCTGATGCTGGCACGCCATGCGTTGAATCGTTACCTGGAGCTCTCGGGTGACTACGCACTGGTACGGGTACTGGACTACTACAAGATCTATCGTGCCCTGGTGCGTGCCAAGGTCGCCATGCTGCGCTATGCCGACCCCGGCCTAGCCGACGATGAGCGGACGTCGCTATGGTCTGAGTACCAGCGCCACCTGTTGCTGGCCGAAGGCTACAGCGAGTTCCGCTTCCCCTACCTGCTGATTGGTGTCGGGGTATCGGGTAGCGGCAAGAGCCGGTTCACCGGCGAGATGGTCAGGCGCCTGGGTGGCGTGCGGCTGCGCTCCGATGTTGAGCGCAAGCGTCTGTATGGATTCGCTCCACAGGCCGATAGCCAACAAGAGGGTGTGGATATCTATACCCCGGAGGCGACCGAGCGGACCTACCTGCACCTGGCGCGTCTCAGCGGCACTCTGTTCGAGGCGGGGCTATCGGTGTGTATCGATGCCACCTGCCTGAAGCAATCACAGCGTGAACTGCTGGCGGATCAGGCCGAGGCCCGAGGACTGGCGGTGATGATCATCAGTTTCGAGGCCGACGAGGCTACCCTGCGGTCACGCATCGAGAAGCGGGCACGACTGGGGGGCGATCCATCCGAGGCGAGCCTCTCGGTGCTCGAGCGTCAGCTTGAGCACTTCGAGCCCTTCAGCGAAGAAGAGCGCCGCCACCTGGTCCATCTGGATACGACCGCCAGAAATGCCAGCGAGACGCTGGCTGAACTGATCCATCAGCACATGAACCACCTCTGAAACGCCACGCCCTACGAAGACGTCGCTTGCCTATTTACAAAAGTATACGACGTTCTTCACCGCATTGTTTCCACTAGATTTTCCCCTCTCCACCTGGCTGTAGTCGGTGCCTGGTCTGCCAGGCGCCGACTTTTTGTATCACCAATGCATCATTGGTGGTAGCAACTTAATTTATTGAATTAAATAATAAACTGAGATTACTCCAGCGCTCTGCCATACGTTGGGTTGCAAGGATGAAACACTTTCCAAGCCAGCTGACGCCCGCTTTGTAAGGCTGTGTCGGGGTATCCTGGCCTAGCGCGATTTTATTTCCTGATACTTACAGTGATTTACAAACCGTTTCACAAGTTCTGGCACGCATTATGCCCTGTGAATAACGACTGCGAATGAATGTCGCCAGCCACTGACCGCTACAGGTTCTTTGACGAGTCATGGTTCGCAGCGAGAAGCAAGGGATCATATCCAGAGTGGAGAAACGGTCATGAAGAATTATGTAATCGCAGGTACATCAATGCTAGCCCTGGTAATGGCGATTTCCGCTGCACACGCCAACCCGAGTGCAGGTGTTGCCGAGAGAGCAGACCAGACGGTTAATTCAAATGCTACGTCAGTTGGCGGCAGCAGCGGCAGCGCCAATGGGGGGGGAGGCTTTGGAATGGGCTTTGGGGGCAGCTCCTCAGGCGGTGATTCCGATAGCAGCCTGGACTTGGACGATAGGAATAACACCTCAGGTCTGAATGCCGGCGCTGGTGGTACTGGCGGTTCAGGGTCTGGCACTGGCTTGGGTGGTGCAGGTGGTACTACCGGTCGCGGTGGTGACGCTTGGTCCATGAGCGAGTCCTACAACACTTCCACCAGCGTTATCTCGCTGCAGGATATGAGTTCTTCCGTGACAGGTTCTCGTATCAATGTCACCGGTGGCCGTGGCGCAGCTGGTGGTGCTGGCGCCGTCAGCGGTGATGCGGGTGCGATTAGCCTGGGGCTGGGTGCTGGCGGTGAAGGTGGCAACGGCACCGGTGGCAAGAGTGGCTATGCCGATGCCAATGGTGGTAACGGTGCTGCTGGCGGCGATGCCGGCGGGATGGGCGTAGGCATGGGGCTAGGCGCTAGTGGCGAAGCCGAATCTGAAGCCGGCTCTGGCTCTATGGCGGGTGGTCTTGCCTCAAGCTACAACGATGAAGATATGTCTCGCAGCACCCAGACCAGCCGGTCTGACAATGGGTCCAGCTCGGGTGCGACAGCCGGGAATGCCTCTTCTGGTGACGGCACCGGTGCTGGGACTGGTTCTGGCACAGGCACCGGTGGGGCCGGCGGTAACGGCGCTGCTGCAACTGCCTCAACCGGCGGCGGCGGTGCAGGCAACGGCGGCGGCGGCGGCGGCGGCACTGGCACTGGCGGAGCCGCAACGGCTGCTACCGGTAACGGTGGAGCTGGTGGTGCCGGCGGCGCTGGCGGAGCGGCTCTGCTGAGCACCGGCGCAGCCAACGTGAATGTCGCGGCTGGCAACTTCGGTGGCATCGCCAACATGAACGTCTCGACCGGGATCTACAACTCCCAGCTGGCCGGGACCAACGTGGCAGCGCACAGCAACGTCAACATCGGCAACTGAGGGTTGGGTTCGACCGGCATGACGTCGGAACGAACTCCTCCTGAGCAGTAACTGATAACGGCTGGCGGGGCTTGCTCCGCCAGCCCATTGCTCATCAAGAGTCTTCATAGCAAGGAGTGCCAGGCCATGTGCGCAGTCCGTGTTTCTTTGCCTCGGTACAAAGCAATCCTCATCGGTGTTGGGCTAGTCGCTGCTACCGGTATGAGTCAATTGAGTTATGCCGACGCCTCCGCTTCATCTACCTCTACCGGCTTCGATGATAGTAATAGTCTCGGCATGGAAGAAATGCAGGAAGCAAGAGGACGGGAAGGCATTAACCTCACCAATGTACAGAGTATCCAGAACATTGATACATCGGTGGACACGACCAGTTTCAATGTCTCCGGTGATGTCGTAACAGGTAGTGTCAACATCCAGGCAGACTCCCTGAATAGTTACAGCGGTGTCGGTGTGTTCAACATCACGACGGGCAATGCCAATGCCGTGAGTGGTGCGGTCGGTATAAGTGTTTACATCGCAAACCCCCAGTGATGGTTACGCCATTGATTGGTAGCGATGATATCAAAAGGGGGAGAGTTTGATGTCGATGTTTTTTCGTTCAGCAGTGATAGCTGCTTTTTTGAGTCTAGCGGCTCAACCTGTTTTGGCTGGCCCCGTAACAATTGCCAACCCCTTCGGTTCTTTCCAGGTCAAGGCTGAAAGTCTCAATGAATTACGTTGGGAGAACGTGGTACGTCAGCAGTATGACTTCAGTTGTGGTTCCGCAGCCGTCGCGACATTGCTGACCTATCATTATGAGCGCCCTACTTCCGAAGCCGAAGTTTTCGAATCGATGATTAAGCTTGGTGATGTGGATAAGATCCGCACCTATGGCTTTTCCATGCTTGACATGAAGCAGTACTTGGATTCACAGGGTCTTAATTCTGATGGTTTCCGTGTGAAACTTGAAGATTTTATCGGGATTGGATTACCTGCCATTACCCTGATCAATACGGGCGGATACAAGCATTTCGTGGTGATCAAGGGAATGGACGACGGTAACGTGTTGGTCGGCGATCCGGCGGTTGGCACCGTGGTGGTTCCCAAGGAACATTTCGAGACGCTATGGACGGGAACCGTGCTAGGCGCTCGCGAAGACATGCTGCTGGCAAAACAGTATTTCAATAACGATCGTGATTGGCAAGTCAGACCAGATTCTCCTCTCCAAAGAGGTATGCAGCGCTCGGCGATCGGTTCGGCCATGTTGCCGCTGCCGGGGCGCAATGAGCTGGGGCGCTAGTTATCTACGATGTAACTGGCTATTAACCAGGCCCCTTACTACTGAGCAGCGGTTTATCACTACAGGAGTGGCAAACCATGGAAGCGTCAAGGAGCATCAAAAAGGGGGGCTATCGCAAGTTGCATGGAAGCGCCCTGACAGCGTTGGTATTGGCAGGCCTTGTGTTAGTGCCTGCCACAGTGGAAGCAGAGAGCTTGATTCTGCACGAGGCAACTACGTCACCGCTTGATGAAGATATCTATACGAACTCCCATGCAGACATCATCCCCTTGGATGATATGGAAGAATTGCGTGGTGGCTTCTCGATTGGCGGTGTTGATGTGGACTTCGGTGCGACCTTGCAGACCAAAATCGATGGCATGGTTCGCATGAAGACTCAATTGGCTTTTAGCCAGTCCGGCATCAATGTCGTCTCAGAGGAAATTTCCAACCTGTCACCCAATGTCACCAGCATCAGCCCTAATGGCACGTCCGTTACTCAGGTTGCCCCAAAGACATTCAACCTGGCAGGGCTTGCAGACTTTTCAGGGGTGGCTTTTTCAGATGCAGGCAGCTTTACGGCGGCACTTCATAATATCACCAGAAATGCCATCATCAGTGCCGTTGTCAGTAATGGTTCCGGGCAGAATATATCCCAGAGTATTGATGTCAGTGTGACGTTGAGAAACGCGGAAGTGCTTCAAGCCTCACAGGCTCAGGCAGCAATCATGCGGTCATTCGAACGCTTTTAAGGTCTAACCTTTGATGGATATATGAAATTTTCAATTTTTACACATGAAAAAGGCCTTCTATGAAGGCCTTTTCTTTTTTTATCAACAACCCTTTTTATCAGAACATATCAAAACCAAAAGGAGCACGTAGCGTCAGTGTGGTATCGGGAGCATCGTCAGTGATACCGAACTCAAGGTTCAAGCTCAGCGCGACATCGGGATCAAGCTGGTAGGACCATCCAAGTAGCATAGAGCCGATGTTAAGTGATGCCCCCGTCTGTGTAGTAGTAACCCCGGTATCAGGGTTGGTGAACTCTGTGTCAGTTTTACCAATAAAATCGTTCTTATAACCTAGCGTGAAGGACGACTTTTGGTTGATAGAGTAGGCCATCCCGAAACTCAGGCGAATGGCATCACCGGGATCCACCTCACCGATGACGAAGTCCCCGATTCTTTCATTGACGTCATCCTTGATATTATAAAGATAACCGATGTTAGCAAAGTAGACGGCCGGGTCTGACGGAAACAGGATAGTAAGGCTGGGTTCGATAGAGTGAAAGCCTGAACCTGTGGCCAGTTCACGCTCTATTCCAACATCAGTACGGTCGATCTCGAAGGGGCTCTTGCCAGTTGTTGACTTGTAGCGCAGGTTACCGATGTAGAAGGGACCGCCATCGAGATTACGGTTGAGCTGGTAGTGGGCAGCGACTTCAATATCGCCCAAGCCATCCCCGGAGCGAGAGCTGGTCAGGTTAGTAGAAGGAGTGACCTCTGCGATGGTGTTATTAACCGTATCCTCGCGGTAGACATAAGGCACCTTGAGCTCGAGCTCCAGACGGTTGGTCACCCCCAGGCGTCCAGTGAGCGACGTCGTCCAGGTGTCCCGATCAACATCCTCGGCATACAAGGCGCCGACCAGCAGAGTGCTGAGTATTTCGATACCCCGGAAAGTCAGTCGATTGACGCTGGAGTGTGAGTACTGAAATTCCGGCTCTAGTACAAACCGACCTTGAGGCGTTAGTACCCCGCCGATATCGGGAATAGACTGAATTTCTGGCTGTGTTTCCTGTGCAGGAGGCGGCTGCCCTACCTGCTCCATGCTCTGATCGTCAGATGTCTGGGCATATGAGGATCCAGCCACCATCATTGTTAACAGACTGGGTAAAACGATCACCCTTTTGGTCATCTCGTGCATAGTCGTCCCCTCGCCTTTCAGCCCTTTTGACCCCAACAACGTTTTGATCGCTTGGACTCGATCATGTTGGTTTGCTCGCGTTAGGTATGATGTGCTAGCTAATGATGAATGCTTATTTTCTTACATACCCTTAGGCAAGCTTAGTTCATCTATAGCCGGCCTCAAGGAATTTACGCCGAGGATAAAAAAATTATTGAAAATAATGAGTTATCTAACCACTATAAAGAGGATAGCTTTATTATGCTGGAAGGTTCAAAGGTGGTTTTTTTGGGTTGACTTCCTTCGGAAGCATGACGAGAAAGATGATGCTTCTCCATCAAGCGATAGAGCGTTACACGGGAAACACCAAGCTCCTTGGCTGCTTTTTGCACCTTATACTTGTTTCTGACCAAAGCGGCATTGATGACTTCATGCTCGGCCATCTCGCGGGCCTTTTCCAGGGTGAGCGGCTCTCGCCAGTCATGACTGCGTCGTTCCAGCCCCAAATCTTCAGGCGCAATTAAACGATGCTCACACATCACCGTAGCGCGCCTCACACGGTTGATGAGCTCCCTGACATTGCCTGGCCACTGATATTGCTGCATCACGGCTCTGCTATCCTGACTGAAGCCACGGGCCCTGGTGCTAGCCTCACCTGAAAATTTATTGAAGAAATGGTCGGATATAAGTCCAATATCTTGGCTGCGTTCTCTCAAGGGTGGTACTGAGATATGTAGTACATTTAATCGATGATATAAATCCTCTCGGAACTTTCCTTCTTCTATTGCCTTGTTAAGATCGACATGAGTCGCCGCTAATACCCTTACATCTACTGATATTTCAGCTGTATCACCAATGCGCTGTATCTTATGATCTTCTAAAAATCGTAAAAGATTAACCTGCATTTCGAGCGGCAGGTCCCCTATTTCATCTAGGAAAAGCGTTCCTCCTTGAGTTGCCTCGATGCGTCCAATCTTGCGTTTCACCGCTCCTGTAAAGGCCCCTTTTTCATGGCCAAAAAGCTCGGATTGAATAAGGTGGGTCGGCAAGGCACCACAATTGACAGCATTGAAAGGGCCATTTCTACGTAATGAAATCTCGTGAATGCTTCTGGCTGTCAGCTCTTTCCCTGTTCCGGACTCGCCATTAATAAACACTGGAGCATCGACTGCGGCCACTTTTTTGATGTTACAAAAAAGCCCCTGCATCGAGGCTGTGTTCCCCAACATTTGTAACATGCTACCGTGCTTCATTCCCTCGCGAGGGCTTCTTCCACTATTTGATTTCCTTAACATTGACATTGTCTTGCAGCGAACTAATGAAACGATAATGTCTTCAGTGGAATCGTGTTGCTCGTGAAAGACGAAAAGATTGCGTAATATAAACGTCTCGAGTACAGCATTATCTTCTAAAGAAGACGATCCAGATCTCAGCCATCCGACCCATTCTACATCTGGATAGGCATTGATGGACTCTTCAATCGCAGATAGCACGCCTTCATCAGAGCTGAAGATAGGTATCAGTCCGATAGGTATGTCACTTTCATCGCTCTGTGACTTGACTGCCAGCTCAGCAGATGAAATGCCTACCCAGCCCTTTTCCTTGAGAATATGAAGCTTCTCCTGAATATGTGGAGAGCATTCCTGAGGGAAAATGAAGAACTCAGGTGAGTCCATTCGATTCACCTTTATCTTTAAAAACGAAGGTAAAGCCGGCTATTTGGGGTCTTTGCTCAAGCGCCTTTGAGAATTTTTTTTAATGGGGCAGGGCTGGTCGCCAGGTTCTGTCGTGCCCAGTTCATTGCCTGAATACGATTGTGGACCTTGATTTTCTTGAAAATATTGTAAAGATGAGACTTCACGGTATGTTCGCTGACAAACAGTTTGTCGGCGATATCGGTATTAGAGGCACCAGAACTCAGCAGGCTGATGATTTCCATTTCACGGTGCGTCAGCCCGCAAACCGGGCGATACGCATTGCGCTGCTGCTGCCGGTAGAAGTTTATCAGGCGTGCCATCAGACTACGCGACATCCAAAGGTCGCCTTCGATGAGTCGATTGATCCCCTTGCAGGTCAACAGCAAACTATCGTTACGGTAAAAAACGCCCTGCAGGTGGAAGGCAGCCAGTAAGTCTGCAGCGTGATCCTCGTCGCGAAGGTTCAGGGCCGCGAGTACCACGGTCTCATCCTCCAGTGACAGGTTGTGCCATTGCTGAATGGCCTCTTCGGCCACATGATTCATGTCCAGCAATACGATGTTCTTGCTACTGCCCTCTGGAATGACCTGTGCATCCGGCGGCAGGGCAGTGACCGTCTCCTCCAACTGCTCATGGATATAGTTGATGAAGAGCTGAGACTGCGGGTTGCAGTCTGTGACGAGCAGGATTGAAGTGCCTGGATGATTCATGACCTGTACTCCGGCGAAATTTTCATCATCCGATAGGATGAAGCCTCATCTGATCTAATATATAGCTGATCTTGCACCTAAGCGTTGCTTGTTCCTGCCAATTTGTAAAGTTTAGTTACAAAAAGGGCTTTTAGCTGCTGTCCAGAACGGGAATTGCGAGCCGCCATCACTGTCTTATTAATCTATATATATCAATTACTTAGTTTATTTCATCAGGATCAGGATGAGTCGGCTGAAGCCTAAAGCTGAGTTGATTTCCATAATGTAACTGATTGTGGATTTTTTTGTATTAGTGCTTTTCGATGGCTTTCATAATCTTCTCTGCCTATCCCCCTTCTCCGGCACTGGATGTCACTGGCGTAGCCAGGGGCGTAAAATGGTGGCATTTCCTTAGCAGGAGCCGAAATGATGATGACCACGCAACGACTGGTATTGGCCAGCGGAAATAGCGGAAAGCTGCAGGAGTTTCATCGCCTTCTGGCCCCCCAGGGGTATGCTGTGCACCCTCAGTCAGAGTTTGAGGTGCCGGAGGTAGAGGAAACCGGCCTTACCTTCGTCGAGAATGCGCTGCTCAAAGCACGCGAAGCGTGTCGTGTTAGTGGCTTGCCGGCGCTCGCCGATGACTCTGGCTTGGCCGTGGACGCCTTGAATGGCGCCCCCGGTATCTACTCTGCTCGATATGCGGGTGAGCCGAAGAGCGATGACGCCAACAACCGCAAGCTGCTCGATGCCTTATCCGGGGTTCCCGATGGTCATCGCATGGCAAGCTATTGGTGTGTGCTGGTCTATCTGCGCCATGCCGAGGATCCGGTTCCCCTGATCGTGCAACGCAGTTGGGATGGCGAGATCCTTTCCTCGCCACGGGGTGAGGGTGGGTTCGGCTATGATCCGCTTTTCTGGCTGTCATCCCTTGGCCGGTCAGCCGCCGAACTGGATGGCGATGAGAAGAACCGTGTCAGTCACCGAGGCCAGGCCATGCAGGCATTGCTGGAGCAACTGGCAATATGAGTGCTTTGCCCCCTCTCGCGCTCTATGTCCATGTCCCCTGGTGCGTTCGCAAGTGTCCCTATTGCGATTTCAACTCCCACGGTGTGGGCTATGGAGCAGACCTTCCGGAGGACGCCTACCTTAAGGCGTTGCTGGCGGATCTTGATGCCGATCTACCCTTGGCCGCAGGACGTGAGCTGGTCAGCATCTTTATCGGTGGGGGAACACCGAGCCTGATGTCGGCCGACTTTTATCGACGTTTCATCACTGAGCTTCGCCTCAGGTTGCCGTTGGCCGAGGACATCGAGATCACGCTCGAAGCTAACCCCGGTACCGTCGAGCACGATCGTTTCGAAGGGTATCGGGAAGCGGGGATCAATCGGCTCTCGCTTGGCATCCAGAGTTTCCAGTCAACCCAACTGGCCGCGCTGGGGCGCATTCACAGCGGCGACGATGCCAAGCGTGCCTTCGAACAGGCAAGGGCTGCAGGGTTTGATAATATCAATCTTGACCTGATGCATGGCCTGCCGGGGCAAGATTCTGCACTGGCGGAGAATGACCTTCAGCAGGCGTTAGCGCTTGGTCCTGACCACCTGTCCTGGTACCAGCTGACGCTCGAGCCCAATACCGAATTTCATTCCCATCCGCCGGCCTTGCCCGAGGAAGAAACGCTCTGGAACATTCAGGACAAGGGCCATGCGCAACTCGAAGCGGCCGGTTTCCATCGCTATGAGATTTCGGCCTACAGTCGCCCCGGACGTGAAGCCCGTCATAACCTAAACTACTGGACCTTTGGCGACTATCTGGGCATTGGTGCCGGCGCCCATGGCAAGTTGAGCCGGCCGGGGGTACAGGGTCTGGAGATCGAGCGCCGCTGGAAGAGCCGCCAGCCCGAGGCATATTTGCGCCGCCTGAATGATCCACGCGGTTTTGTCGCCGGTCACCAGCGTATCCCTGAAGAGGACCTGGTGCTTGAATTCGCGATGAACGCGCTACGCCTGGTTGATGGCGTCCCTATGGACACCTGGATACGACATACCGGCCGCTCCCCCGACAGGTTGGAACGGTCGCTTAAGGAAGCACGTAATAAAGGATTACTTGTGGAAGATCCCTCGCATCTGCGAGCCTCTTCTCAGGGCTTGTTGTTTCTCAATGATCTCTTGGCTATGGTCAGTGACGACTAACCCAAGGTGACGAGCTCGTGACCCCAAGGAGTGTGAACCGCATGACCAAATACTTCCGCCTTGCCCTGCCGCTGGCTGCTGCCCTGACGCTTGCCGCCTGCACGACTACCAATCCCAACACCGGTGAAACCCAACGCAGCAAGACAGGTACCGGTGCCGCCATCGGTGCTGCCGTCGGTGCCATGGCAGGTATGGTCAGTGGCAGTGGTGGTTCCAGCAGCCGTGACCGTGCGTTGATCGGTGCTGCGGTGGGCGCCGCTGCCGGTGGTGGTATCGGCGCCTATATGGATCGCCAGGAAACGCAGCTGCGCGAGAGCATGCAGGGAACCGGTATCGGCGTGGAACGCCAGGGTGACAACATCATCCTCAACATGCCGAGCAGCGTGACCTTCGCCTTCGATTCCAGCGACCTTACACCTGCAGCACGCTCTGCCCTGAATGATGTCTCGAACGTGCTGCAGCAGTACCCGGAGACGCGCGTCAACATTGCCGGCCACACCGACAGCACGGGGGCTGATGACTACAATCAGCGCCTGTCCGAGCGGCGTGCCTCGGCAGTGGGCAACTACCTGTCTCAAACCGGTGTCGCCGGCATGCGCCTGTCGATGACCGGCTATGGGGAAAACCAGCCTATCGCCAGCAATGACACCGAAGAGGGGCGTGCCCAGAACCGTCGGGTCGAAATCACCCTGACCCCGATGCAACAGCAGTAATACACCATCCTGCGCCTGCCCTGGCAGGCCGCATTCTGACCCGCGGGCCTGCCAGCAAGCCCGCGGGTCTTTTTCATGGATTCGACTATGCTTGCCTATCAGCATGCCTACCATGCCGGCAATTTCGCCGACGTTCATAAACACCTGACGCTTTTTGCCGTTACGCGCCACTTATTACGTAAGAAATCACCTATTACGTATGTCGATACGCATGCCGGTCGTGGAAGCTATCCCCTAGACGCCGAGGAGACCCGAAAGCTCGAGGAGTACCGCCAAGGGGTGGCGCCGCTCTGGGAAGGACGGGAGGCCCTGAGAAAGAGTGATGCGTTGCTCGGCGAGTGGCTCGATGCACTTGTTCTGGCCCAGCGCGAGGCACGTCCTGAAGGTGAGCCGCGTCTCGCGGTCTATCCCGGCTCGCCTTGGTGGCTGACTCATGTCCTGCGCCCGCAGGATCGGCTCAGCCTTTACGAGCTGCACCCCAAAGAGCACGATCACCTGAGCGGGCAGGCCCTGCCCAGCAACGCCTGGCGCATCCATGGCGACGGGCTGGAAGGGCTCAAGAAGCGGCTGCCGGTCGCTACACCGCGGCTGTGCGTGCTGATCGATCCCAGCTACGAGCGCAAGGAAGAGTATGCCGAGGTGGCCGCCACCCTCAGCGAGATCGGCCGCAAGGCCCGTCATGCGGTAGTGATGATCTGGTATCCGCTGCTGCCGGCAGGGCGACACCACGTCTTGCTCGACGAGGTGAAGCGGGCGGGCCTTCGCAAGCTGTGGCGCAGTGAGTTCATCCTCCAGGATCCCGGTACCGCCTCTCATGGCATGTACGGCAGCGGCATGCTGGTGATGAATCCCCCCTGGGGCCTCGATGAGATCCTGAATCAAACGATGTCGCTGAACCGTGCGCGTCTGGCCCCTCAGGGGCGCCACGAGAGTGGATGGTGGGTTGGTGAGTAAGCGGTCACTTCGTATTTGTCGTTTGTCAAAACGGGGTTCCGGCGCGCTGTTCTTCGATTAGAGCGGTCCCGGCGCGGCCGTATTGCGCGATCGCACCGGGGGGGGCCGGCAGTGTGGCGTGTCGTCATTTACCGATGCAGAAACTGCCGAATATCTCGCCAAGCAGATCGTCGGCGCTGAACTCGCCGGTGATCTCGCCCAAGGACTGCTGAGCATCGCGAAGATCCTCGGCCAGGAGTTCTCCCGCCCCGTAGCCCGCCAGCTGGGCCTCACCGTTTTCGAGTGCCGCGGTCGCACGATCCAGGGCATCCAGGTGGCGTCGGCGGGCCGAGAAGCGGCCCTCGGTGGTGGCGGAGAAGCCCATCACCGTCTTCAAGTGCTCCTTCAAGTTATCCACACCCTCTCCGGTCTTCGCCGAAAGGCGCACCACCGGTGTGGGTGTGGATAAATCGAGTCCTGGGGCTTCCTGGCTGGTGTCGACCTTGTTACGGACCAGGGTCAGGCGGGACGGATCGGCAAGTCGAGCGACGAATTCCGGCCAGATGGTCATCGGGTCGGTGGCCTCGCTGATGCTGGCATCGACCATCAGCAGCACCCGGTCGGCCTTTTCGATCTCCGCCCAGGCGCGGGCAACGCCAATCTGCTCGACGGCATCCGGCGTGTCGCGAAGCCCGGCGGTATCGATCACGTGCAGCGGCATGCCGTCGATATGGATATGCTCGCGCAAAACGTCTCGGGTGGTGCCCTCAATAGCGGTGACGATGGCGGTGTCCTGCTCGGTCAGGGCATTGAGCAGGCTCGACTTGCCGGCATTGGGTCGCCCGGCGATCACCACGCTCATGCCCTCGCGCATCAGGGCCCCCTGGCCGGCGCTGATGCGCACCTCGGCAAGTTCTTCCTTGACCGCGCTGAGCATTGCCGCGACCTTGCCGTCGGCCAGGAAGTCGATTTCCTCTTCGGGGAAGTCGATGGCCGCCTCGACGTACATCCGCAGCTCGATCAATCGCTGAACGAGAGCATCGACCCGGGTCGAGAACTCGCCCTGCAGCGAGCGCAGGGCGTTTTCGGCGGCACTGCGAGAGCTGGCATCGATCAGGTCGGCGATGGCCTCGGCCTGGGCCAGGTCCAGCTTGTCGTTGAGGAAGGCGCGCTCAGAGAACTCGCCTGGCCGGGCCAGTCGCGCACCCTGCTGCACACAGCATTCGAGCAGCAGATCCATGATCACCGGACCGCCATGCCCCTGCAGCTCCAGCACGTCTTCGCCGGTGAAAGAATGTGGGCCCTCGAAGTAGAGGGCGATGCCTTCATCGATCACACCCTCTTGGCCTCGGAAAGGCCCGTAGTGGGCCTGGCGCGGGCGGGGCAGGGTATCCAGCATGTGCCGAGTGATCGCTGCGCACAGCGGCCCTGAGACGCGCACAATGCCTACACCTCCGCGTCCGGGTGGGGTGGCGAGGGCGACGATGGTGTCCTGGGTATAGAGACGACTGGCGGCCATGGTGACTCCGGTGACAAGGTCACGGGATTGTCCCGTGAAGGGTGCAGAAACGCCAGACCCCCGCCGGGGCGGGGGTCTGGGAGCGTGGCGGTGACCAAGATCACTCTTTGGTTTTCATGCCTTTGCCAACGCTTGGGTCGTTCTCGATGTTGCGCGTGATGAACCACTGCTGAAGGATCGAGATACTGTTGTTAACCACCCAGTAGACCACCAGGCCAGCCGGGAACCACAGGAAGAAGAAGGTGAAGATCACCGGCAGCATCTTCATGATCTTCGCCTGGGTCGGATCCGGCGGCGTCGGGTTCAGCAGCTGCTGCACGAACATGGATGCACCCATCAGGATCGGCAGGATAAAGTAGGGATCCTTCACCGACAGGTCCTGCACCCAGAACATGAAGGGCGCGTGACGCAGTTCGACGGATTCCATCAGCATCCAGTACAGCGCGATGAACACCGGCATCTGGATCACGATCGGCAGACAGCCCCCCAGAGGATTGATCTTCTCCTTCTGGTAGAACTTCATCATCTCCTGGGACATCTTCTGGCGATCATCGCCGAACTGTTCCTTGAGACGCTGCATCTCGGGCCCCAGCTTGCGCATGCGGGCCATCGACTTGTAGGCCTTGGCCGACAGCGGGAACAGGGCCAGCTTGACCAGCATGGTCAGCACCACGATCGACCAGCCCCAGTTGCCGAGCAGGTCATGGATGTGGTCGAGGAGCCAGAACAGCGGGTTGGCCAGGAACCACAGCCAGCCGAAGTCCACGGTCAGCTCCAGGTGAGGCGCCACGGCCTCGAGGCGCTCCTGCACCTTCGGTCCCATGTAGACGGTGGCGCCGAGATCGGCTTCGCCGCCCGGTGCCAGTGTCTGCAGCGGCCCGGCGAAGGCGGCGACGTTGCGCCCACGGGAGTCGGTCGCGGCGTAGTAGAGGTTCTGCTGGCTCTGCTGGGGGGCCCAGGCCGTGGTGAAGTAGTGCTGGATCATGGCAACCCAGCCGCCCTCGACGTCACGGTTATTGAAGCTACCGTTCTGAATCTCTTCGAAATCCACCTTCTGGTAGTGGTTTTCCGGCGAGGAGTAGGCCGCCCCCAGGAAGGACTTCATGCCCATGCCGGAGCCGGTGCTCGGATCGGCACTATTGTCCCGGGCCAGCTGGCCGATGAAGCGCGCGCTGACGGGCTCTTCACGGTCATTGTTGAGGAAGTAGTTGACCTTGACGGCGTAAGTATCGCGCTGGAACGTCAGGCGCTTGGTCACATCGACGCCGTTGACCGTGGCGCTGAGCTCTACCACCACACTGTCGTCGCCTTCGCTGAGGCGATAGTCGGTCTGGCTCGGCGTGAAGCCAATCCGTCCTTCGTGCCCCTCTAGCTGTAGGCCCGATTTGGCGACGAAGCTGCGATTCGCGTTGTCGGAGAGCAATACGAAGGGCTGGTCAGAAGTATTGGTCAGCTTGTGATCGAGCAGGGCGGCATAGACGATATCGCCGCCTTGCGGATCGATGCGTACGTCGAGCACGTCGGTGGTCACGGCGACCAGTGCACGGCTGTTGTCGTTGGCAGCCGCTGGATCACTCATGTTGCCGGTAAGATCCGATGACCCTTGCGGGTTCGAAGAAGTCGTCGGTACCGACAGGCCCGACGCCTCATCGGGGTTGTCCTGGCCAGTGGGTTCGCCACTGGTGGCAACCGAGGGCGCCTGAGTTTCTGCGGTGACCTGGCCGTAGTCCTGGTTCCACTGTACGACCAGCAGGTAGGCCAGTACGGCGAGAGGAATCAACAGTAGGAGTCGTTTTACGTCCATGAGGGTCCTGCCCGATGGAAAATGAACATTCTGCAGTGCAGTGATTGTTGCCCCGTTAATACACACGAAAGCCTGCCAGGGGCAGGCTCCGAGGATCGCCGGTGTGTCCGATCAGGACAGCGAGGTCGACTGCTTGCGAACGTCTTTTTCCAGACGCCGCCACATGCCATGAAGCTGGCGATGCAGAGTGTCATTATCCAGCTCATGAACGCCGCGCCGGGCCAGGACGATGATGTCCACGGCAGGTAGGCGATGCTGCTGGTGACGAATGGATTCACGCACGAGGCGCTTAAGACGGTTGCGATCGACGGCTCGTCGCACGGTCTTCTTGCTGAATACCATGCCGACTCGAGGGTGGCCAAGCGGGTTATGACAGGCGAGAGCCAGCATCCCCTTGCCGTGAACCTTGAGTGACGCATGGTCGAAGACGTGACGGTATTCCCCGGCGTTCAGCAGGCGCAGCGACCGGGGAAAGTCCTGATGGGGCAAGTGCAATCTGAGATCACGCGCTCAGACGCTTGCGACCCTTGGCACGACGACGTGCGAGGACGGCGCGACCATTCTTGGTGGCCATGCGTGCACGGAAGCCATGGTTACGCTTGCGCTTGAGGACGCTGGGCTGAAAGGTGCGTTTCATAACTATTGATTCCCACGTGGTTAATTGGACATGACGTCAAATTGGCGAAGCCCTGGCTCCGACGGGGAACCCGGGTAGATTCGGCTCAAGACCGGGAATTCTAGTGAATTCGCCGTCTCGGTGCAATTTTTCCGTCGACCTCTCGTGGTCTTTTCTCCGCTATCGCCGCTGCAGTGGCATCGAGTGACCGGTCACCCGGCAAGCATCCGCAGGTGCTTAAAACACGATGACTGCTTCAATAACTATTATTAGACCTTCTTACTGATGTTGTTACTAATAGTGGGGACAATATTTGTGGATAAGTCAGGATAAGTCATCTATTACAGTTTTTTATACTAGCGACAAGCCTGTGTGCAAACGGTCAATGTCAAGAGGACATCCGGGGGACAGGCTGATGACAAGATCAAGAGCTGTCCACAGCCCAAGGTTTCCCTCAGGTTCATCCAAGAGTTCTTCAGTGGACAGGCGCATGGTTGTCCACAGGGGGAAATCCATGCCCCGTCATGTGGATAACCCGAGCCTCGAACGCTACAATGCGGGTCTTTCGTCAACCGGTTGGTGAGGTCGCGTGTCTGTCGCTCTTTGGCAACAATGTCTGGATTACCTGCAGGACGAACTGAGTTCCCAGCAGTTCAATACCTGGATCCGTCCCTTGCAGGCGGAAGAAGGGGAGTCCAACGAGCTTTGCCTGTTGGCCCCCAATCGCTTCGTCCGTGACTGGGTCAGTGACAAGTATGCCAAGCGCATCAGCGAACTGATGCGTGAACTGTCTCCGGCGAAGCCTCCCAAGGTGTCGCTGACGGTGGGCAGTCGGCGAGCCGCTCCGGCGCCTCAACCCCGTGAGCTGGGCAATCCGGTTTCCGCCGGGTCGCGTCCGGTGCAGGCCGCACCGGCGGTGCATACGCCGCCGCGGGGCGATTTCGCCGATGAGCGTGAGATTGATCAGATGCGTGATGAGGGGCCCCGGCGGCCTGCCGGCAACGCCCGCCAGGTACAGGTCGAGGGTAGTCTCAAGCATCAGAGCGGCCTCAACCCCAACTTCACCTTCGAGACCTTCGTTGAGGGTAAGTCGAACCAGTTGGCCCGTGCCGCTTCTCGCCAGGTGTCTGAGAATCCCGGTGGCGCCTACAATCCGCTGTTTCTGTATGGCGGCGTGGGTCTGGGTAAAACGCACCTGATGCACGCGGTGGGTAACCAACTGGCCGGCCGCAGCGAGAACGCCAAGGTGGTTTACCTGCATTCCGAGCGTTTCGTGGCCGACATGGTCAAGGCACTGCAGCTCAATGCCATCAATGACTTCAAGCGCTTCTACCGCAGCGTGGATGCCCTGCTGATCGACGATATCCAGTTTTTCGCCGGCAAGGAGCGTTCCCAGGAAGAGTTCTTCCATACCTTCAATGCGCTGCTTGAAGGCGGCCAGCAGATGATCCTGACGTCCGACCGTTATCCCAAGGAAATTAGTGGGGTGGAGGAGCGGTTGAAGTCACGGTTTGGTTGGGGGCTGACGGTTGCCATCGAGCCGCCGGAGCTTGAGACCCGGGTCGCGATCCTGATGAAGAAGGCCGATCAGGCCAAGGTCGACCTGCCCCATGATGCGGCCTTCTTTATTGCTCAGAAGATTCGCTCCAACGTGCGTGAGCTGGAAGGGGCCCTCAAGAAGGTCATCGCCGACTCCCATTTCATGGGCAAGACGATCACTCAGGATTTCATTCGTGAGTCCCTGAAGGATCTGCTGGCCCTGCAGGACAAGCAGGTAGGGGTCGACAACATCCAGCGCACCGTCGCCGAGTACTACAAGATCAAACTGTCTGATCTGCTCTCCAAGCGTCGCTCGCGTTCGGTGGCGCGTCCCCGCCAGGTAGCCATGGCCCTGGCCAAGGAACTCACCAACCACAGCCTGCCGGAGATCGGCGACGCCTTCGGCGGGCGAGATCACACCACGGTGCTGCATGCCTGCCGCAAGGTGCAGGCGTTGCAGGAAGAGAACGCGGACATCCGCGAAGATTACAAGAACCTGTTGCGCCTGCTGACCAGCTGATGGCCGCCGACCGGTTACCTTCGCATCACGTCATCGAATTCAGGACAAGAGTGGAGCACACATGAAATTTTCCATCTCCCGCGAAGCCCTGCTGCGCCCCCTGGCGCTGGTCGCCGGCGTGGTCGAGCGTCGCCAGACCCTGCCGGTACTCTCCAATGTGCTGATTCAGGTCCAGGACACCCAGGTGGCCCTGACCGGCACCGACCTCGAGGTCGAACTGATCGGCCGTACGGCCCCGACTCAGGTCGATGAGCCCGGCTCGGCCACGGTGCCGGCGCGCAAGCTGATGGATATCTGCAAGTCGCTGCCCGAGCAGTCGGAAATTCAGTTCGTGCTGGAAGACGGGCGTGCCGTGCTGCGCAGCGGTCGCTCGCGTTTCACCCTGTCGACCTTGCCGGTGGCGGAATTCCCCAATATCGAGGACGGCCAGGGCAGCGTCGAGCTGAGCCTGCCGCGGGGCACCCTCAAGCACCTGATCGATTCGACCTCCTTCGCCATGGCCCAGCAGGACGTTCGCTACTACTTGAACGGCATGCTCCTCGAGCTGCGCTCCAACCTGGTGCGCACCGTCTCCACCGACGGTCACCGTCTGGCGGTCTGCTCGCGTCCGGCCGATATCGAAGTCGAACCGGCCCAGAAGCTGATCGTGCCCCGCAAGGGGGTGCTTGAGCTTTCACGCCTGCTCGATGACAGCGATGAGCCGGTCAGCCTGACGCTCGGCTCCACTCATGTGCGTGCCCACACCGGTGAATTCACCTTCACCTCGAAGCTGGTCGATGGCAAGTTCCCGGACTACGAGCGGGTGGTGCCACGCAATGGCGACAAGGTGTTCATCGCGGACCGTGCCGAACTGCGTCAGGTGCTGTCACGTACCTCGATTCTCTCCAACGAGAAGTATCGCGGCGTTCGGTTGCACCTCGAAGAGGGCAACCTGCGGGTCATGGCCAATAACCCCGAGCAAGAAGAAGCCGAGGAGAACGTGGCCATCGAGTACTCCGGGCCAGCCCTGGAAATCGGCTTCAATGTTGGCTATCTCATTGATGTACTTGGAGTTCTTGACGAGGATCGTGTACAGATGACGCTGGCTGACCCCAACAGCAGTGCTCTCATGGAGGAGCCGGGTGGCGGCGATGCCATGTACGTCGTCATGCCGATGCGTCTCTGATCTCTCCCTCCTCTGTACCACGGATGATGCCCGGAGCGCCGGGCATCCCGGGAAGCGTGTCATGACCCTCGACCGTCTCGCCTTCATGGGGCTTCGCAATCTGGTCAGTCTGGAGATGGCGCCGCAACCGGGGATCAACGTCATCGTCGGGGCCAACGGCAGCGGCAAGACCAGCCTTCTCGAGGGGATTCATATCCTCGGCATGGGGCGCTCCTTTCGCACCCAGCAGCTCAAGCATGCCATCGATCATGACGATCAGACGATGACCCTGCATGGGCGCCTGGTCGGCGACCCACCGCTGCCGGTAGGCATCCGGCGCCGCCGTGATCAGTCTGAGCTGGAAATGCGCATGGCGGGTGAGCGAGTGGCGCGAGTCTCTCAGTTGGTCGAGGCGCTCCCCCTGCAGCTGATCAATCCCGACGCCTTTCGCTTGCTGGAGGGCTCTCCCTCATCCCGCCGCGAGTTTCTCGACTGGGGCGTGTTTCACGTGGAACACGATTTCCTCGAGGCCTGGCGTCGCGTACGCAGGGCGCTGAAACATCGGAATGCGCTGCTCAGGCGTGATAGAATTGACGGTCGTTCACTGGATGTCTGGGACCACGAGTTGGCGCAGTGGAGTGAACGGCTTGACGCCTTGCGACATGCCTATATGGACGCCTTCCTCCCGGTCTTCGAGGACACGCTCGCCGAGTTGTTGCCGCTTCCTGGTCTGAGCCTTCGCTATTCGCGCGGTTGGGATCGGCAGCGGACCCTGGCTGAGGTCCTTCGGCAGGGACGGGAAAGCGACAGTCAGATGGGGTTTACCCAACAGGGCCCGCAGCGGGCGGATCTGAAGCTTCGCGTGCAGCGCCGGCCGGCGGTCGAGGTACTGTCGCGAGGCCAGCAAAAACTGGTGGTAAGCGCACTGAAGCTGGCACAGGGACGGCTGCTGGAGATGTCCACCGGGCGCACCTGCATCTATCTGATCGATGACCTGCCTGCCGAACTCGATGCCAACCATCGCCGTGTTTTTTGCCGGTGGCTGGAGCGCATGGAGTGCCAGGTGTTCATCACTACTGTCGACCCCGATGTTCTCTCCGGGGTATGGCAGTCGACAACGCCAGTGGCCATGTTTCACGTGGAACATGGCCGGCTGGCGGCATACGGAATGAAAGACTTCACGACGGAGTAGTCAATGAGCGAACAGGCTTACGACTCATCGAGCATCAAGGTACTCAAGGGGCTGGATGCCGTACGCAAGCGTCCTGGCATGTATATCGGTGACACCGATGACGGCACCGGTCTCCATCATATGGTGTTCGAGCTGGTAGACAACTCCATCGATGAAGCACTGGCCGGGCACTGCAGCGAGATTCGCGTTGTCATCCATCCCGACGAATCAATTACGGTCAGCGACAACGGACGCGGCATTCCCACCGACCTCCACGAGGAAGAGGGCGTGTCGGCGGCAGAAGTGATCATGACCGTGCTGCACGCCGGCGGCAAATTCGACGATAACTCCTACAAGGTCTCCGGTGGCCTGCATGGGGTAGGGGTGTCGGTGGTCAATGCGCTCTCTGAAGAGTTGAAGCTGACCATCTGGCGTGCGGGCCAGGTCCATGAGCAGATCTATCACCATGGTGTGCCTGCCTCACCGCTGGCGGTGGTCGGCAAATCGGAAAAGAGCGGCTCCCGGGTCCACTTCCGGCCGTCGCCAGAGACCTTTGCCAACATCGAGTTCCACTACGATATTCTCGCCAAGCGCCTGCGTGAGCTGTCCTTTCTGAACTCCGGGGTGGCGATTCGTCTGATGGACGAGCGCAGTGGCAAGGAAGAGCTGTTCCACTATGAGGGCGGTCTCAAGGCCTTCGTTGATCACCTCAATACCAACAAGTCGGTGCTGAATCCGGTCTTCCACTTTAACGTGGAGCGCGAAGACGGCGTCGGCGTCGAGGTGGCGATGCAGTGGAATGACACCTTTGCCGAAAACATCTTCTGCTACACCAACAACATCCCTCAGGGTGACGGCGGTACGCACCTGGCCGGTTTCCGAGCCTCGTTGACCCGCAGCCTCAACAATTACATTGAGGCGGAGGGGCTGCTCAAGAAAGCGAAGGTCAACACCTCGGGCGACGACGCTCGTGAGGGACTGACTGCAATCATTTCGGTCAAGGTGCCGGATCCCAAGTTCTCCTCCCAGACCAAGGAAAAACTGGTGTCCTCCGAGGTCAAGACGGCCGTCGAGCAGGAGATGGGCCGGCAGTTCTCCGAGTATCTGGTCGAGCGGCCCAACGAGGCGAAGGCGATCGTCAACAAGATGCTCGACGCCGCCCGTGCCCGTGAGGCGGCTCGCAAGGCCCGCGATATGACGCGCCGCAAGGGCGCATTGGATATTGCCGGTTTGCCCGGCAAGCTGGCCGATTGCCAGGAGAAGGATCCTAGCCTTTCTGAACTCTACCTGGTCGAGGGTGACTCGGCCGGTGGCAGTGCCAAGCAGGGGCGTGATCGTCGCACTCAGGCGATCCTGCCGCTCAAGGGCAAGATCCTTAACGTCGAAAAAGCGCGCTTCGACAAGATGCTGTCCTCAGTCGAGGTCGGCACCCTGATCACGGCCCTGGGCTGTGGCATCGGTCGCGAGGAGTTCAATCCCGACAAGCTGCGCTATCACTCGATCATCATCATGACCGACGCCGACGTAGACGGGTCGCATATCCGAACCCTGCTGCTGACGTTCTTCTTCCGTCAGATGTCGCAGCTGATCGAGCGGGGCCACGTCTTTATCGCCCAGCCGCCGCTCTACAAGATCAAGCGAGGCAAGCAGGAGAGCTACCTCAAGGACGAGCAGGCACTGGTCAATTACCTGACCACCACGGCGCTGGATGGCGCTGGTCTGCACGTTAATGCGGATGCGCCGGGGATTGGTGGTGAGCAGCTAGAGGCGCTAGTGCAGCAGTATCGTGATGTCATGAACCGCATCGATCGCCTGGCACGGGTCTATCCCAGCGAGGTGTTGCGCAAGATCGTGCATGCCGAGAGCCTGGCGGGTGAGGATAGCCTCAAGGATCGCGACCGGATGCAGCGCTGGGTCGATCAGCTGCAGGTCGAGATGGATGCGCTGATCGCCTATGAGGGTGGACCGCGCTATACCTTCGAACTCCAGGAAGATACGGAACGTGGTCTCTTCCTGCCGGCGGTGACCCTGACCGCTCACGGTGTTTCGACGGACTATGTGTGGGGCATGGACTTCTTCCGCAGCGTCGATTATCAGGCCATGACTGGCCTTGGTGATACGCTGGAAGGCCTGCTCGAAGAGGGCGCCTACGTGTCCCGCGGCGAGCGTCAGCAGCCGATCACGACCTTCTACGACGCTCTCGAGTGGCTGATGAAGGAGGCCCAGCGCGGCTTCTCTATCCAGCGCTACAAGGGGCTGGGGGAAATGAACCCCGATCAGCTGTGGGACACCACCATGAACCCGGATACCCGTCGTATGCTGCGGGTGACCATCGAGGATGCGGTAGCATCAGACATGATGTTCAACACCCTGATGGGTGACGAGGTGGAGCCGCGTCGTGACTTTATCGAGCGCTTTGCTCTGGTGGCCAACCTGGACGTGTGATCGCCTGGTCAGCGCCATGGGCCATGTGGAAGCTCTTTCATGACGTTAGCTTGCAGGCCAATGTTCTACGTGAAACATGGCACCACGCTCCGCTCCCTTAACGACACGAGGCCGGCATTTGCCGGCCTCGTGTCGTTGGTTCTGGTGGAGTGGTTTTGGTGTCAGGTGCCTGCCTGGCGCTAGGTCAGCCATCATCAGGCGGGTGGCTGGCTCAACGGCGGTATCTGGTCTGCACCCAGGCTGGCGTCTTCCTCTTTGACGGGACCTGGATCGTCAGCAGCGTTGCTGGCAACAAGATTGTCAGAGGCCTGGGTGTCGTCGATCAGCCATCCCACGAATGCGGATAGGTCATCGAAGACCCTGGCATGCTGCAGTCCCTCTCCCTTGGCTTCGGTGTCGCCTCCCTTGCCCGTTCGCACCAGTGCGCTACGACAGCCAATGGCTTCTCCCGCTTGGAGATCGCGCAGGCTATCGCCCACCATCCAGCTGCGCGCGAGATCTGCGAGACCAAGCCGGTCGCGAATCGTTTCCAGTAGCCCCGCCTTGGGTTTACGGCACTGGCAATTATCAGCAGGTTCATGGGGACAGTAGACGATTTGTTCGATCTTGCCACCGGCATCCTCTACCAGAGCATTCAGCCGGGTATGAATCGCGTCCACGACGCTTTCATCGAAATATCCCCTGGCGATTCCTGACTGGTTGGTGGCGACGGCTACTGTCCAGCCGGTGCGACTGAGCCTTGCGATGGCATCGATAGCACTGGGATAGGGCACCCATTCGTCGAGAGATTTTATGTAGTTGTCGGAGTCTTGGTTGATGACGCCATCACGATCGAGAATCACAAGTTTTGGTGCAATGGGCATGACGGAGTGTCTCAGTGGGTAGGCTCAAACGTTTAGTGTAGGTGGGTGTTTCACATGGAACAACTGGCGGATGCAACACCTCGTGAATGACTCGAATGAATGTTCCACGTGAAACATGCTCGTTAGGTAAAACACCACCAGACTTCGATCACTACCTGAGTAGCGGCCCTCCGTGGTTGAGGTAGGTCGGGTCGAATTCCGCAAATTCCACCAGTTTGCTGTAGTTGTCGAAGGTCACGATGCCGTCCCGGAACGTGACCATTCCTGCTTCCCGGAGTTGTCTCAGAACGCGATTCACGTGGATGGCCGTCAGGCCCAGCGCATCAGCGAGATGGTGCTGAGTGAGCAGGCAGGCATACTCTGTTTTTGACGCCCATGCCCGCTGTATGACGTCGTGTACGTACGCTCGAGTCTCAGTTCGAGGTTTTTTCCTGAGGCACGGCACGTCGGACATGTCTTAAGTGCGTTAAGGCACCATGTTTCATGTGGAACACGGCAGGGTTGAGGGAAAGGAGATGTCAGGCTAGATAAAAAACGCCCGACATTGATGTCGGGCGTTTTTGTTTCACGTGAAACGCTGAGCTCTTACTGCTGCAGCTCGGCAATATCGGCCACGCCCAGGAACAGGGCCTGCAGGTTGGCGAGCAGAGCCAGGCGATTGCGGCGGACATCATCGTCTTCCGCCATCACCATCACTTCATCAAAGAAGCGGTCGACCGGCTCACGAAGGCTGGACAGCGCATCCAGTGCCTCGGCATAACGAGCTTCCGCGAACAGCGGTGTCACTGCGACACGACGCGCTTCCAGCGCTTCGGCCAGGGCGTGTTCTGCGGCTTCTGTCAGCAGGTGGGTGTCGACGTGCGTCGAGCCGTCGTGCTCCTGCTTGGCCAGGATGTTGGCCACTCGCTTGTTGGCGGCAGCCAGAGCGGCGGCTTCTTCTCGCTGGCTGAAGGCATGCACCGCCTGTACACGACGCGCGAAGTCCAGCGGCTTGGTGACCGGGCGTGCCCGTACGGCGAGATAGACCTCGACGGCGATGCCTTCGTCCTGGGTCCAGGCCCGGAAGCGGTCGAGCATGTAGTCGAATACTTCATCGACCAGCCCTTCGGCCTTGGGTAGGCCTGAGTGCTGCGCCGCGGCAAGCTCAAGCAGCTCGCGCAGGTCCAGGTCCAGCTCGCCCTTGATCAGGATATTCAGCACGCCGATGGCGGCGCGGCGCAGGGCGAAGGGATCCTTGGCGCCGGTGGGCCGTGCGCCGATACCGAAGATGCCGGTCAGGGTGTCAAGGCGATCGGCCAGCGCCAGCGCCTGGCCGGTGCGGGTCTGCGGGATGACGTCACTGGCGAAGCGCGGCAGGTACTGCTCGTAGAGGGCCTGAGCCACGTCCTCGGCTTCACCGTCCTGGCGGGCGTAGTAGCAGCCCATGATGCCCTGCAGTTCGGGGAACTCCAGCACCATCTCGGTGACCAAGTCGCACTTGGCGAGCTCGGTGGCGCGCTGGGCATGCTCGGCATTGCCGCCGATATGGTCGGCGATGAAGCGTGCCACCGGCACGCTGCGCGTGGCCTTGTCGGCGAGGGTACCCAACTGCTGCTGGAAGACCACGCTTCCGAGCCCCTCGCGGCGAGCCGCTAACGGGGTCTTGCGATCGATGTCATAGAAGAAGGCCGCATCGGCCAGGCGGGGCCGGATCACCTTCTCGTTGCCTTCGATCACCTGCTGCGGGTCCCGGCTTTCGATGTTGGCGATGGTGATGAACAGCGGCTTGAGCCGGCCATCGGCATCCAGCAGGTGGAAGTATTTCTGGTTGGCCTTCATCGAAGAGATCAGGCACTCCGGGGGGACTTCCAGGAAGCGCTCGTCGAAGCTGCCGGTGAGGGCCACCGGCCATTCCACCAGGCCGCTGACCTCGACCAGCAGGTCCTCATCGATTACCGCCTCGGCATCTAGACACTCGGCCTCGGCCAGTACCTGTTCGCGGATGCGTTCGCGACGACGGTCGCGGTCGGCGAGCACATAGGCGTTTTCCAGAGCGCCGAGATAATCATCGGCATGGGTCAGCGCAATGGCCTCGGGGGCGTGGAAGCGGTGGCCATAGGTGGTGCGGCCGGCGGTGAGGCCTAACACATTGGCCTCGACGACCTCGCGTCCGTAGAGCATCACCAGCCAGTGCACCGGGCGTGAGAACTCGATGCGCGAGCTGCCCCAGCGCATGTTCTTGGGCACCGGCAGGCCATCGATGGCCTTGCTGACAATAGCGGGCAGCAAGGTGGTAACGGCTTCACCCTGCTGCTGTTCGCGATAGCCGAGCCAGGTGCCCTTTGGCGTCTCGAGGTGGATCAGGTCATCGACGCTGACGCCGCAGGAACGGGCGAAGCCTTCGGCGGCCTTGGTCGCCACGCCATCCTTGAAGGCGGCGGCCAGCGCCGGGCCACGGCGTTCGACCTCGCGGTCCGGCTGTTTGTCGGCCAGAGCGTCGATCTGCACGGCGAGTCGACGCGGGGTGCCATAGGCACGCACCTCAGCGAAGGACACGTCGGCCTCGGTGAGGCCCTGACGCAGGCTCTTGGCCAGCGCGTCGGAAAGGCTGTCGATGGCGCTCGGCGGTAGTTCTTCGACGCCGAGTTCGATCAGGAAAGTATCGGTGGCCATGGCTCAGGCGTCTCCTTGTTCGGCTAGCAGTTCGCGTTTCAGGGCGTCCGGGGCCATCGGGAACCCAGCGGCCTTGCGTGATTCGTAATAGGCGTGGGCCACGTCGCGAGCCATGGTGCGAACCCGCAGGATGAAGCGCTGGCGCTCGGTGACCGAGATGGCATGCCGGGCATCGAGCAGGTTGAAGGTGTGGGAGGCCTTGAGCACCATTTCATAGGCCGGCAGCGGCAGGCCGGCCTCAAGCAGCTTGCTGCACTCGCGCTCCTGATAGTCGAAGGCGTCGAACAGGGCCGGCACGTCGGCGTGCTCGAAGTTGTAGGCCGACTGCTCGCGCTCGTTCTGCAGGAAAACGTCGCCGTAGGTGACCGTCGTGCCGTCCGGCGCGATGGTCCAGACCAGATCGTAGACGCTGTCGACGTTCTGCAGGTACATGGCGATGCGCTCGAGGCCGTAGGTCAGCTCGCCGGTCACCGGATAGCATTCGATCCCGCCGGCCTGCTGGAAGTAGGTGAACTGGGTCACCTCCATGCCGTTTAGCCACATTTCCCAGCCCAGGCCCCAGGCGCCCAGGGTCGGGGATTCCCAGTTGTCTTCGACGAAGCGGATGTCGTGGATCAGCGGGTCGATGCCGAGACGCTCAAGGGAACCCAGATAGAGCGCCTGAAAGTCGGCCGGCGACGGCTTCATGACGACCTGGAACTGGTAATAGTGCTGCAGGCGGTTGGGGTTCTCGCCGTAGCGGCCGTCGGTTGGCCGGCGCGAAGGCTGAACGTAGGCAGCGTTCCAGGTTTCCGGGCCGATGGAGCGCAGGAAGGTGGCGGGGTGGAAGGTACCGGCACCGACTTCCATATCCAGCGGCTGCATGATGGCGCAGCCCTGTTCGGCCCAATATTGCTGCAGGGCGAGGATAAGGCCCTGGAAGGTTTTCACGTCTGGCGTCGACTGTGTCATTGGTGAAGCACCGTTGGCCCATGAATTCAAGAACTGCCAAGTATACAATCAGAGGTTAATCGGATATAGGCGCGCGGACGGATTGAGCCGTGTGCCGAACATGATGGGGAATTGACGATGATTGTAGTCACAGGCGGCGCCGGCTTTATCGGCGCCAATCTGGTCAAAGCACTGAATGCCCGCGGTCGCCAAGACGTGCTGGTGGTGGATGATCTTTCCGACGGCACCAAGTTCGTCAACCTGGCCGACTGCACACTGGGGGACTATCTCGATAAAGATGACTTCCTGATGCGCATCGAGGCCTCTCTGCGCGGCGATGATGCCGGGCTGCCGGAGATCGAAGCGATCTTCCACGAGGGTGCCTGCTCCGACACCACCGAGTGGGACGGGCGCTTCATGATGGAAAACAACTTCGAATATTCGAAGGTGCTGCTCAACTTCTGCCAGGCCAAGGGCATCCCCTTCCTGTATGCCTCGTCGGCGGCGACCTATGGCGGCAGCGAGGTGTTCTTCGAGGCCCCCGAGCACGAGAAGCCACTCAACGTTTACGGCTACTCCAAGCTGCTGTTCGATCAGTATGTGCGGGCGCGTTGGGACACCTTCAAAAGCCAGGTGGTGGGCTTTCGCTACTTCAACGTGTACGGGCCCCGTGAGCAGCACAAGGGCAAGATGGCGAGCGTGGCCTATCATCACCACACCCAGGTTCAGGCCGGGCAGAACCCCAAGCTGTTCGGCGCCTGGGACGGTTATGAGGCCGGCATGCAGAGCCGCGACTTCGTCTACGTCGGTGACGTGGTGAATGTGAACCTGTGGTTCCTCGATAACCCGGACCGTTCGGGAATCTTCAACCTGGGTACCGGCCGGGCTGAACCGTTCAAGACCATCGCCGATACCGCGATCGACTACTACGGCAAGGGCCAAATCGATTTCATCGACTTCCCGAATGAGCTCAAGGGGCGCTACCAGAGCTATACCCGTGCGGATATCACGCGCCTGCGCGAGGCCGGCTATACCGCCGAGTTCAAGACCGTCGCCGAGGGCGTGCGCGAGTATCTGGAGTGGCTGAATGGCTGACGCCGGCGAGCGGATTCTGGTAGTGGGGCCATCCTGGGTCGGGGACATGGTGATGGCCCAGAGCCTTCTGATGACGCTCAAGACGCGCCATCCCGGCTGCACGCTGGGCGTGGTCGCCCCCGGCTGGTCGCTGCCGATCCTCGAGCGCATGGCGGAGGTTGACGAGGCGCTGGCACTGGAGGTCGGCCATGGCGAGCTCGGCTTCGCCGCTCGTCGAGAGCTGGCACGTCATCTCAAGGGGCGCTTCGATCGCGCCATCGTGCTGCCGCGATCGTGGAAGTCGGCGATGGTGCCCTTCCTGGCACGTATCCCCAAGCGCCGGGGCTTTACCGGCGAGCAGCGGCTATGGCTGCTCAATGAGCGGCGCCGCCTGGACAAGACGCTGCTCGACCAGACCGTCAAGCGCTTCGTCTCCCTGGGGTTGCCCGAAGAGGAAGCAGCCAGCGGTGACTTCGCCATTCCGCGCCCCCGCCTGGCGGTGAACCCGGACAACCTGGTCGAGCTCAGGCTTCACCATCAGCTGTCATCGCGCCCGGCCATCGGCATGATGCCGGGGGCCGAATATGGCCCTGCCAAGCAGTGGCCTCTCGAGCACTTTCATGCGCTGGCGGTACAGCTGGTGACCAAGGGCTACGAGGTTCGAGTCTTGGGCGGGCCGAAGGATACTCCGGCCGGTGAGGTGATCTGCGCGGGCCTGTCTCACGCCCACAACCTGTGCGGGCGCACGCGGCTTGCTGATGCCGTGGACCTGCTCGCCGACTGCGAGCAGGTGGTGACCAACGACTCGGGGCTGATGCACGTGGCCTCCGCGGTCGGCACCCGAGTACACGCCATTTACGGCTCCTCGTCGCCCGAGTACACGCCGCCGCTGACCAGCAACGCCCGAATTCATTATCTGGCGCTGTCCTGCTCGCCGTGTTTTGCGAGGGACTGTCCGCTTGGCCACACCAACTGCCTCAAGGATATCTCGCCCGAGCGCATGCTGGAGGCTATTGGCCAGCAAGGGGGCGTATATGAGGCGGCAGGCAGATGAGTACTGAATCAGTGCCTTTGTGGCGGTGTTTTTCGCGCCAAAAGTCGCCAAGGCGGTAACGTGCTTGATTGTGCCTTTGAGGCGCTTATTTTTACCCTGAATGAATTGGATCTGATTTATCATGAGCTTGGCCGCAGTACTGATCGTCAAGAATGAAGCTGATCATCTGGAGGCTTGCCTGAATAGCGTCCGCTGGGTTGATGAAATCGTCGTCGTGGATGCCGGCAGCCAAGATACGACATGCGAGATCGCAAAGCGCCATACGGATCGGGTAATGGTGGAAGACGACTGGAAGGGCTTCGGTATCCAGCGGCAACGCGCAGAGCGGCTGGTAAGCAGCGACTGGATCCTGATGATTGATGCCGACGAGCGTGTCACCCCTACCCTGGCGGCCAGCATTCAGGCAGCTATTCGGGCGAATCAGCCTGCCATCTATACTCTTCCCCGGTTATCGTTTTGTTTTGGACGATACATTCGACATTCCGGCTGGTATCCCGACCGCGTGGCGCGTCTCTATCCCCGAGGGTTGGCCGGTTACGATGACGCCATGGTTCATGAGAAGCTCGCCAACCCGGAGGGGTTGCCGGTCAAGCCGTTGGTTGGCGATCTGCTTCATTATACTTATCGGGATATGCGCCATTACCTAGAAAAGTCGGCGCACTATGCCCAAGCCTGGGCTGAGCAGCGCGCGGCCCGCGGTAAGCGCGCTGGCTTAGCGGAGGGTATCCTACATGGCGTGGGGTGCTTCTTGCGCATGTACCTGCTCAAGGCAGGCTTTCTCGATGGTCGGCAGGGCTTGCTGCTTGCCCTGCTATCGGCCCACTCAACCTTTGCCAAGTACGCCGACCTGTGGGTCAGGACTCGAACGACTGCGCCTTCCGGCGATCGAGAAACTGGCTGATCTCCGCGGCGGCGACGTCCAAGTCGATGCGCGACATGTCGGTGTCGCTGCCGGCATCGGCAGGGGGGCAGAAGGCGAGGCGATGCCGCTCACGGTTGCAGGTCTGCCAGCGCAGCGGCGTCGCGGAGCGCTTGGACGGATAGAATCCGACCGTCGGCAGGTCCAGGCAACCGGCAATATGCAGCGGGCCGGTTGATCCGGCAATAAACAGGTCGGCCGCGGCGAGGCTCAGCGCAAAGTCGGTGAGCCCTTGGCGAGGCGGCACGAATACGGCATCGCTGTCCTGATCGGTCAGTCGCTTGCAGAGCGCGGTGGCGGTGTCCTCCTCGCCCGGGCCACAGGTCAGCAGCCACAGGGGAGCCGCGGCCTGCGCCTCGGTGAGGCGCGCATCCACCTTTCCCGCCAGGGAGGCATACTGCTCGAGGGTCAGGTTGACCGCCGAGCCGCCGCTGCCGGCATGCAGGAAGGCCCAGGAGCGCTCTGTCATCAGGTCGAGTTCATCCTTCAGGTGTTGGCGCTGCCTTCGTCGTTCGTCCTGCGGCAGTGGCCAGTAAGGCGGCGCTAGGGCGGCAGGCACCGGCTGCCCAAGACGGATAAGCAGGGCCTCGGCCAGGTCCAGGTTGTACTGGTACTCGGGCTTTTGTGAGCGTGAGCGCCGCTGGGTGATGCGGTGATGGTAAAAGATCTGTGCCCACTTGGTGGCTGGGGCGAGGCGCATGGGAATGCCCGATCGCCATCCCAGCCAGCCGATGCGCGGTGTGGAATACAGCGTCAGTAAGGCCTTGAAATTTCCCTTGCGCATGCGAGCCAGCAGTTGCGCCTGGGCGTGCCGATCGCCGGAATCGCCCGGGTCCAGAATCACCTCATCGATCCAGGGGCACTGCCGCGCCAGTGGCGCCGTGTATTCCGGCACCAGCACGCTGATGTGGTTACCGGCATGCGCCTGCTTGAGAGAGGCTAACGCCGGCCAGGCGAGCATGAAGTCGCCTAATTTGTCGTTGCGCACGACCAGTATGCGTTGCCCCTGGGGCGCGTCGTGGAGCGGTGTCATCCTGAATACCTAGCCTCGCATGTCGAACAGAGGAGTGAGCCTTGTCTCACAAGGTCCTGCAGATGTGTCTCTCGGGCGAATGGAGCGGACCGGAAATGTATCCGTCGAAAATTATACCTGAGCTGGCGCGCCAAGAGAGGCAGTTCCACAGGCAGGGACTCCGATTCAAAGTTGGTCCAGAGCTTAGAGCAGTGTGATGTCTTGCCGCCCGACGATGCCGAGGCCCTAGCCGGTGCCATCGCTCGTCCGTATGATGATTCAGCGCCTGCCGAGCGGCGAGCGCGCAGCTCGGCCACAGAGCGGTGGCGACACTAGCATTGGATGATGCGACATGCTTGATCGCCTCTCAACAATGCTTCAATCGCCTATGCGGACGCTGACATCGCGCCTCTAGGCGCTTGCCGATGAACAACATACTAGCGATACGATGGCCCGGATGAAGACGCTACTGGCACAGCTGCACAAGAACGCACACAAGTTTCGTTTCTATGCCAGGCATGCGGTGGGGCTAGTGGTGCCGGCGGCCGTCCATCGGCGGCGCCTGGCGGGAATATTGGCCGAGCTCGATACCCTCGATGAGCCGGCGAGACAGGATGTCGAGGCGCGGGTCGCCTACTACAACCGCTGTGCCTCGGCCTTCGAGCCAGGTGAAAAAGCCACGACGATTGGCGGCTTCAGGCGCGACGGCAGCTGGGCCTACTATATCGATCTGCTGCGCTACCTGCGCTTCTTCCCTCGGCACCTGCGCTTTCGCCATCTCTTCGGCGATATCCGCGAGGTGCCAGAGCGACCCTCCTTCCTCAAGAGCCGGCCGGTGAGCGGTGACAATCAGCATTCGGTGCTGCTCAAGCTCAATACCGTGCGCCACTACTACGTCGTTCCCGACCGCATGCCTTTCGAGGCCAAAGAGGACCGGTTGGTCTGGCGCGGCGCCTGCCACCGGACGCACCGCCAGGCGTTCGTCGAACGCTTCCACGATCACCCGCTATGCGACGTTGGCGATGTGCGGCGCTGCTCCCGGGGGCAGCCCTATCACCGGCCCTTCATGAGCATCGAGGAGCAGCTTCAGTACAAGTTCGTGCTGAGCATCGAAGGCAAGGATGTGGCGACCAATCTGAAGTGGATCATGGCCTCGAATTCCCTGTGTTTCATGGCCGCGCCGCGCTTCGAGACCTGGTTCATGGAGGGGCGGCTGGTTCCCGGCCACCACTATGTGCAGCTCGCCGATGACTATGGCGATCTCGATGAAAAGATCGCCTACTACCGGGGTCACCCCGATGAGGCCAGGCGCATCATCGCCAACGCCAACGCATACGTGGCGCAGTTTGAAAACAAGCGGCGCGAGCGCCTGGTAGGCCTGCTGGTGATGGACAAGTACTTCGCCCGCTCGGGTCAGGCGTCGGTGTTGCCGTGGTAACCAGCGAGAATGGCGGGCAGCGCCGCCGCTGAGGCGAACTTCTCGAGCGAACGCTCGAGTCGTGCTAGGTTGCCCGCCTGCCAGCGACCCGCAGCCCGCAGGCGACAGCGGTCCAGATCGATCATGAAGACCTCGCCCTGCGGGCCGACCAGCAGGTTACGGGCATTGAGGTCCACATGGTCGAGTCCGGCGTCATGGAAGCGGCGAATGGTAGCGCCGACGCGTTCGAGCAGCGCGGCGTCGGCGTCCGGCAGGCAGTCGGCCAAGGCGCGGGCGCCGGTCAGGCGAACGGTGATCAACGCTGCCTGATAGACAAGGCCGCGCCGCCAGACGCCGGCAGCCACAGGGCGAGGCACAGGCAACCCCTTGGCATGGAGAGCGGCGGTCAGGTGCAGCTCGCGAAAGGCGCGGGTGCCCTCGCGACCGGTCCACAGGTAGCTTGAGTCGTTGACGCGGGCGATCAGGCCGCCGCGCCGGTAGGGGCGCAGCACCCATTGCTCGTCCGGCCGGTCGGGGGCCTTCAAGAAGAGACTCGCCCCGCGACCAGGCGCCTCGCCGGTCACAGTGCCATGCGCACGCCAGTAGTCCGGGCAGAACCAGCGTGGTTCCAGAGGCACGGGTGACGCCAGGTGATCGCTGGCAGTCGCATGCTTGTTGGCAGTCTCGCGGCCCTGTGCCGGTTTTCCCCCGTCACAAAAACGCCCTGCATCATATAGAATGAGAGCCTTGTCTTTCTGGAACGTTGCCAACTGCATGAAGCATCCTCTGCCCGTCCACCCCACGCACCTTTGCGTGCTTAGGCTCTCGGCCCTGGGCGATGTCTGTAACCTGGTGCCGACCGTGCGTGCCCTGCAGCGGCAGTGGCCGGGCGTGCGCATTACCTGGATCGTCGGTAAGGCGGAGCACAGTTTACTGTCGGGCCTGTCCGGGGTCGAGTTCGTGGTCTACGACAAATCGACCGGTCTTGCCGGCATGCGCGAGATATGGCGCACGCTCAAGGACACCCGCTTTGATACGCTGCTGCACATGCAGCAGTCGCTGCGTGCCAGCGTGCTGTCGCTGGGGCTGCGCTCCAAAGTGCGCATCGGTTACGACAAGGCCCGGGCCAAGGACTGGCAACACTGGTTCACCCAGCATCAGCTGGCGCCGCATCCGCGTGCCCATGTGCTCGAATCCTTCATGGATTTTGCCCGCGAGCTCGGCGTTGAGGACCTGACGCCGGAGTGGGGTCTGGCGATTCCCGACGACGCTCGGCGCGAAGCGCGCCAGGTCAGCGGCGAGCGAGAGTACGTGCTGATCAGCCCCTGCGCCAACCCGCGGCTGCGCAACTTCCGCAACTGGTCCGCCGAGGGCTATGCCGCGGTGATCGAACACCTGTGGAGCCGTCACGGCCTGGCGACAGTGATGAGCGGGGGCGGCAGCACCCAGGAGCGCGAGATGGGTGCCCGCATCCAGGCGCTGTGCTCCGAGGGCGCGGTGATCGACGCCATCGGTGGCACCTCGCTGAAGGGGCTGCTGGCTCTGATCGACGCTGCGCGTGCCGTCGTCGCGCCTGATTCCGGGCCGGTGCATATGGCCAACGCCCTGAATACGCCGACCGTGGGGCTCTATGCCACCACCAACCCGCAACGCGCCGCGCCCTATCGCTGGCGCGAGCATGTCGTCAATCGCTATCCCGAGGCCGTGCGCGCCTACCTGCACAAGTCGCCTGACGAGATCGTCTGGGGCACGCGTGTACGTCACCCCGATGCCATGTCGTTGATCCATGCCGATGACGTGATCGCTCACCTCGACGCTCTACTCATGGAGTCCCGCGATGAAGTTTGATTTGACCGCCCTCGAACAGGCCCGTCTGCTGGTGGTAGGCGATGTGATGCTCGATCGCTACTGGCACGGTGGCACCTCGCGGATCTCGCCGGAGGCGCCGGTGCCGGTGGTCAAGGTCAACGACGGCGAGGACCGTCCCGGCGGGGCCGCCAACGTGGCGCTCAATATTGCCTCACTGGGCGCCCACGCCGCCTTGGCGGGCCTGGTCGGCGACGATGAGAACGCCAACCTGCTGACCCATCGGCTCGAAGATTCCGGAGTGACCACTCACTTCCAGCGTAGCCCTGAAATACCGACGATTGCCAAGCTCAGGGTCATGAGCCGCAACCAGCAGCTGATCCGCCTGGATTTCGAGCAGGCGCTGGACGAGGTGGATACCCAGGACTTGCATGATCAGGTCGCGGCGCAGCTCGGTGACGCCGATCTGGTGATCCTCTCCGATTATGGCAAGGGCACCCTGAATCGCGTCGAATCGCTGATCCAGATGGTGCGCGATGCAGGCAAGCGGGTGCTGGTCGACCCCAAGGGCAGCGATTTCCGCCGCTATCGCGGGGCCAGCGTGGTCACCCCCAACCTGACCGAATTCGAGGCCGTGGTCGGCCCTTGCCGAACCGACGAGGAGCTGGCTGCCAAGGGCGAGGCGCTGAGGGTCGAGCTCGACCTGGAGGCTCTGCTGATCACCCGTAGCGAGAAGGGCATGACCCTGATCCGCGCTGATCATGCCCCCCTTCATCTGCCCACCCGGGCCCGCGAGGTCTATGACGTCACCGGCGCTGGCGACACCGTGATCGGCGTGCTGGGGCTGGCGCTGGCCGCCGGTCACGGCTTCCCCGAAGCCATGACGCTTTCCAACCTGGCCGCCGGCCTGGTGGTGGCCAAACCCGGCACCGCGACCCTGTCGATCGCCGAGCTCTATACGGCACTGCACGGCGACAAGCTCGCCGAGTTCGGCCTCATCGAGGCCGCGCCGCTGGTCGAGGCGGTACGCGCCGCCCAGGCCCGCGGCGAGAAGGTGGTGATGACCAATGGCTGCTTCGACATCCTGCACGCCGGCCATGTCGCCTATCTGGAGCAGGCCCGACGACTCGGCGATCGGCTGATCGTGGCGGTCAACGACGATGCCTCGATCGCGCGCCTCAAGGGGCCGACCCGGCCGATCAACCCCCTGCAGCGGCGCATGCAGGTGCTCGCGGGCCTCGGCGCCGTGGACTGGGTGGTGCCCTTTGGCGAGGACACCCCGGCGTCGCTGATCGAGACCGTGCTGCCCGACGTGCTGGTCAAGGGCGGTGATTATCAGCCTGCCGATATCGCCGGCGGCGAGGCGGTGATCGCCAACGGCGGCGAGGTGCGGGTGCTCGACTTCGAAGACGGCGTCTCTACCACGGCGATGATCTCGACCATTCTCGACCGGGAACGCTGATGCTTGCCTGCTGGCCGCGCTGCCTCTATTCGGGGGCGCTCTATGTGCTTTCGCCGCTGATCTGGCGACGGGTATGGCGTGAGCAGGCACTTGCTCACCCGAGGCTGGCACGCCTGGGGATGATTCCCCGCAACGCTAGTGGCACATCGGCTGACGGTCTCAGCGAGCGCCCCGTCACCTGGCTGCACTGCGCGTCGGTGGGTGAGGTGCTGGCGGCGCGTCCGCTGATCGAGGCGCTGGCCGCCGCTCGCCCCGGGCACCAGTTGGTGGTTACCACCATGACGGCCACCGGCGCCGACCGGGTTCAGGCGCTGGCCGACACCCTCAATGGAAAAGGCGTTGGCGCGATAGTGAGCCATCACTTCGTGCCGTTGGATTTCCCCGGTGCCGCGCGGCGCTTCGTCGCCCGGCTCGCACCGGTGCAGGCGATCTTCTTCGAGACCGAGCTATGGCCCAACCTGCTTGCCGCCTGCCGACGCCGCGGCGTGCCGGTCGCGGTAGTCAACGGCCGCCTGTCGCTCCGCGCCTTCGCGCGTTACATGAAGATCCGCCCGCTGATGGCGGCGGCGCTGGCCGACGTCGGCTGGCTGGCTGCCAAATCCGACGAAGATGCTGAGCGCTACCGAACCCTGGGCATGGCCGGTGCGGGCACTACCGTAGTGGGCTCGCTCAAGTTCGATGTGAGCGCCTCTGATGAGGATGTTGCTGATAGTGAGCGCTTACATGCATGGCTCGGAGAGCGGCCGATCTGGGTCGCCGGCTCGACGCATCCGGGCGAAGATGAACAGCTGCTCAACGCCCACCGGCGCCTGCTCGAGACGCACCCCGATGCGCTGATGATCCTGGTCCCCCGTCACCCTCAGCGCTTCGATGATGTCGCCGCACTGTGTGAGGCGCAGGGCATGAGTGTGGCGCGTCGATCAAAAAATGAGCGCCCCAGCCGCGACACGAACGTCTATCTTGGCGATACCATGGGCGAGCTCTCGACCTTCTATGGGGCCGCGGATGTTGCCTTCGTGGGCGGCAGCCTGGTGCCAATCGGCGGGCACAACCTGCTCGAGCCCGCGGTGCGGGGAGTGCCGGTGGTCACCGGGCCATCACTTGAGAATTTCAGCGATGTCGCCGCGACCCTGCGTGAGGCAGGGGCGCTCACCGACGTCGCCGATGCCGAAGCGCTTTCGAAGGCCTTGGGCGCGCTGATCGACGACCCGGCAGACAGAGAACGCCTCGGCGAAGCCGGTCGGCAGGTGGTGGCGGCCAACCGGGGCGCGCTCTCACGCACCCTGGAAGGCCTGGAGAGGATGATAAAGGCGAAGTAGGTGCTCGCTTACGCCTTGTCTTTTTCGGTGCGCGCCACGCCCTGGGGACCCCCGAGCAGCAGCACATCGGCACCGCGCGAGGCGAACAGGCCGTTGGTGACCACGCCGACGATGGCGTTGATGCGGGCCTCCATGGCCACCGGGTCCTCTATCATGAACTCATAGCAGTCGAGGATCTGGTTGCCGTTATCGGTCACCACCCCTTCGCGATAGACCGGCGTGGCGCCGAGCTTCACAAGCTCTCTGGCCACGTAGGAGCGAGCCATGGGGATCACCTCCACCGGCAGCGGGAAATCGCCCAGCACGTCTACCTGCTTCGAGGCATCGGCGATACAGACGAAGCGCTGGGCGCAGGCAGCAACGATCTTCTCGCGGGTCAGGGCCGCCCCGCCGCCCTTGATCATCTCAAGGCGCGGGTTGATCTCGTCGGCGCCGTCCACGTACACCGGTACCGTGCCGGCGAAGTTCATCTCGACCACGTCGATGCCGTGGGATTTCAAGCGCTTGGCGGTGGCCTCGGAGCTTGCTACGGCGGCCTTGAAGTCGTCGCGCAGAGCGGCCAGGCGGTCGATGAAACGGTCGGCGGTAGAGCCGGTGCCGACGCCGATGATCACTTCGCTGCCGAGCAGCGGGCGAATTTCCTCGATGGCGGCGGCGGCTACCGCCTCCTTCAGTTCGTCTTGGGTCATGAGAGCTCGCTTGGGGTTGTCGGAGTTTGGGATCGGCGGAAGAAGCGCCGCGATTATAGGCCAGTTCCGCGCCCGTGTTGATGGTCCCCTGTCCCGGCGTCGAAGGCGCTGGACGCCACGGCAGCGGGTCTGCTACCAATAGATGTTTTGCCACGCACGCGTTGGTCGCATGGCTTTGGGTCATGCCGACGCCCTTGGGATATCAGGATGCTCGAAGAAACCGTCAAGAAGATACTCACCGCCCGGGTCTACGAAGCGGCACGGGAAACGCCGATTTCAGCGGCCACCATCCTTTCCAAGCGTCTGCACAACCAGATTCTGATCAAGCGTGAAGACCTGCAGCCGGTCTACTCCTTCAAGATCCGTGGTGCCTACAACAAGATGGCGCAGCTTTCCGACGAGCAGAAGGCCAAGGGCGTGATCGCCGCCTCGGCGGGTAACCATGCCCAGGGGCTGGCGCTGGCTGCCAAGCTGATGGGCGTCAAGGCGGTGATCGTGATGCCGCGCATCACCCCGGAAATCAAGGTCCAGGCGGTGCGCGCCCGGGGAGCCAAGGTGATCCTCAAGGGAGATGCCTTTGCCGCCGCCGCCGCCCATGCTCAGGAGCTGATCGCCGAGCACGGCTATACCTACATTCCACCCTTCGACGACATCGACGTGGTCGCGGGTCAGGGCACCATCGGTGTGGAAATCCTTCGCCAGCACAGCGGCCGCCTGGATGCGGTCTTCGTGCCGGTGGGCGGCGGTGGCCTGATCGCCGGCGTGGCTGCCTACATCAAGTACCTGCGTCCCGAGATCAAGGTCATCGGGGTCGAATCCGAAGACAGCGCCAGCTTCAAGGCTGCCCTGGAAGCCGGTGAGCGAGTGGTGCTGGATCAGGTCGGCGTCTTCGCCGAAGGCGTTGCGGTGGCCCAGGCCGGTGAAGTGCCCTTCGCCATCGCCAGGGATCTGATCGATGAGATCATCACCGTCAACGCCGATGAGATGTGTGCCGCGGTCAAGGATATCTTCGAGGACACCCGCGCGGTGGCCGAGACCTCCGGCGCCCTGTCGCTGGCTGGCCTCAAGAAGTACATCCAGCGTGACGGCGCCGAGGGCGAGACGCTTCTGTGCATCAACTCAGGCGCCAACACCAACTTCGATCGCCTGCAGCACATCGCCGAACGCACCGAACTTGGCGAGCAGCGCGAGGCCATCCTGGCGGTGACCATCCCCGAGCGCCCGGGCAGCTTCAAGCGCTTCTGCAAGGCAATCGGCAAGCGCATGGTCACCGAGTTTAACTACCGCTACGCCGACCCGGACGCCGCTCACATCTTCGTCGGTGTGCAGGTCAAGCCGGGCGGCGAGGATCGCCAGGCGGTGATCGCCAAGCTGCGTGACGAGGGCTACCCGGTGGTTGATCTCACCGATGACGAGATGGCCAAGCTGCATATTCGCCACCTGGGCGGCGGCCGACCCAAGGAGCAGTTCGAAGAAGAAGTCTATCGCTTCGAGTTCCCGGAACGCCCCGGGGCCCTGATGAACTTCCTGACGCACCTGCCGGCTGACTGGAACATTTCGCTGTTTCACTACCGCAACCATGGTGCTGCCTATGGCCGGGTGCTGGTCGGCATGCAGATGCCCAGCGACGATCGCTCTCATGTCGAGGAATATTTCGACGCTATCGGTTACCGGTACTGGAAAGAAACCCATAATCCGGCCTATAGGTTATTCATGGCCTGATGGTCCGCAGTCGTAACAGTAGGTAAGTGTTGACTAACGGCTAGCCTTAGAGGTGGCAGGCGTTTTATCATGTGTTCTGGCTATTAAGGCGATTGTCATTCTTTAGGCTTAGCCTTATAGTCTTAAACGTCGTTAGTCAGACGACGCTTTCATCTTTTGTTACGACATCACGGAGTTGGCAATGAAACGCAAGCCCGATCTGGTCATGGCGCTGGTGCTGGTCTTCGGTCTCGGAGTGGTCGCCACCGGTTACGCTCAGGCCCTGGTCGGAAGCTGATGCTTCGCTGAGCCTGTGGTGACGCGATAGGCGTCACCATTTGGCTTTCATCGCAAGGTTTATCCGATCTCTCAGGCCTTATGCGCTCAGTCAGAGCTCATTCGACCAGCGCTCCTTTAACCAGGTTCTTTTAACTAGGTTCTTTTGAGCCCCTTTAATCACAGCCACGCCAGACCGACTGTGAATGCCCCTACCCGTATTCCCACCCCTGACGCGCATCGATGACCCGAGCGCGTGATCGGTCGGTATTAAAGCGGGGTTAGGCAAAAGACCGGCCGCTGCCTCCCTCAGGCAGCGGCCGGTCTTTTTTTGTGGCCCGAGTTTAGTGCGAGGGTGGCATCGTGGCCTGGAGGGGGCGTCGCGTGCTGGCGCTCGTGAGGGTGCCAGCCTGACGGGGTGGCTCCGGGGGTCCTCAGGGCCTAAGCACCCGGGCATCGCTTACGATGGCGTCCAGAGGCACGTCCCAGCTCGCCACCGGCAGCGTCGGTACACGCTGGCACTCATGGGCCAGGCCGATCAGCCGAGGGCGCGGGCCGCGCTGGCGTGTGAAGGCGAAGCTTCTATCGTAGAAGCCGCCGCCCATGCCCAGGCGCTGCCCCTGATCATCGAAGCCGACCAGCGGCATCAGCACCAGCTGCAGAGCCCAGGCGGGCAGGCGCCGGGCGCGATGGGCGCCGTGCCGGGTATCGGGTTCGCGGATGCCGAAGCGGTTGGTGACCATCGGCGTGCCTGCGTGGTAGCGCACGAACCACAGCCGGTTGTGCGTCAGTGGTGCCAGCACCGGCAGATAGACCTCTGCCCCGCGACGCTCGAGCCAGGCGATCAGCGGCCGGGGATCGATTTCGCTATCGTTAGGCAGATAGAGCGCCACGCGCTTGGCGCGACGAAACTCCGGCAGTCCACGCAAGCGGCGACACAGAGCCTTGGCGGCCTGGCGTTGCTGTCGAGGTGTTAGCGCGCGACGACGGCGGCGCAGGGTGCGGCGCAGCTCACGGCGTTGCTTCGGCGTATCGGCGACTGTCGAGAATGACAAATCGGGGGCTTTCTCGTCGTGATGGAACTCACGCGGGAAGGTCGTGTCAGGCAAGGGCGCATGAGGCATGGCGTACGAGCTCACGGCGGGCGGCGGATATCGAGGTTCCCCAGAATGCCGCTGTCGTTCTGGCCCTTGAACCCATTGGTTCAAGGTGGGTGGCCGCAGACAGACCGTCAGGCTTTCCGTCGCGCGGACATGCACACGGGTCTGTCTAGCATTTGGCCCCCTGGGTAATGCGCATAGGCTCGAGGGACTGTAACGGCTGGCGTACATTCCAGGGAACGCCTTCATCCTACCAGAGCGGGGCTAAGCGCCAAAGCGCAGATTGCTCAGCCGCTCTTGCCAGCATCCAGTGCTCGTTCGAGACGCTCGTTGAGGCGGTTGAGGCTCTCCTCATCGGCCTTGCGCTCGTCGATCATCTGCAGGAGCTCATTGGTGATGTTCAGCGCCGCCATGATGGCGGTCTTCTCGGTGCCGAGCACCTTGGACTGGGAGTGGATGCCATGCATGGCGCGATCCAGATAACGGGCGGCGCGGTCGAGCTGGTCCTGTTCATCCGGTGGGCAGGCGATGACGTAGCTGCGGCCCAAAAGAGTGATGTCGGCAGTGCGACGGGCGTCATCGGTCATCGGTGGGCTCCAGACCGGGCCAGCGATGGGCCCGATGCGTTACTATGAAAGATATCGATTCACTATAAGAGAGCCGCTCGCGAGCGGTCAACGCAAGCCATGTTCGCCGGCCGCCGCGCCGGCCCGATTCAAGAGTGTTTCATGTCACTGATCAACGATCGCCTCGACTTTTCCACGGTTGCCGATGTCTTCCTGATGCACGGCAGCATGCAGTCTCCGGCCTTTCAGGATGGGCGACTGGCCGGCGCCCTGGCGCTCAATGACCTTAGCGCCGAAGCCTGGCTCGATGAGCTGTGCGCCACTTTCGGTATCGAGCAGCCGCGGGATCCGGAAAGTGCCGAGGTGCTGCTCGGCTGGCGTCGTCAGGCCCTCGATGCCCTGGCCGCCGCCGAACTCAACTACGAGCCGCTGTTGCCTGACGACCTGTTCTCCCTGGCCGAGCGCGCCCAGGGCCTGCAAGAGTGGACACTGGGCTTTCTCGAGCTGGTCCAGGCCGTTGACACCGAAACGCGCAACGCCTGGTCGGCGAACTTGCGTGAAGCGCTGGACGATCTGCAGACGCTGGCAGGTATCGAGGTCGACCTGGATGACAGCAGCGAGAACGAGAACGACCTCTTCGCGCTTACCGAACATGCCCGCATGGCGGCCATGCTGCTCTACACCGAGCAACATCCCGGCCAGCCGCAGGTCGAAGAGGTTGACGCCCCACAACAGTGAACCCCGTCTCAGGAGTCGAGATGTCACCCGAAATGCTTCCCCGCCCGGCCGCCATCGGCCGGGACGAGTATCGCCAGCGCTGCCAGACCCTGATGGCCGCCCTCCCCTCGCAGAGCGCCGTATTGCTACCTGCGGCAAGCCTTACGACGCGCAGCAATGACAGCGACTATCCCTTTCGCCAGCGCAGTGATTTTCATTATCTGACCGGTTTCCCCGAACCCGATGCTCTGCTGCTGTTGCTGCCCGGGCGTGAAGCCGGCGAAAGCGTGCTGTTCTGTCAGGAGCGCAACCCAGCCATCGAGGCCTGGACCGGCATCCGCTTTGGCATCGAAGGAGCGCTGGCCCACTTTGCCATCGACGAGGCTTTCGAGAACCCGGTGCGGGTCGAGCATCTCGCCGAGTTGATCGATGGCCGCGAGACGCTGTACCTGCTGCTCGACGACGCCGAGAGCCTGGCGCTTGCCGATGAGGTGCGCAGTGAGCTCAAGGGCCGCGCCCGGCGCGGCGCCATCGCTCCGCAGGCTCTGGCCGACCTGGCCCCGCTGCTGCACGAGCAGCGTCTGGCCAAGAGCGAGGCCGAGCTCGCCCTGCTGCGCCACGCCGGCGAGGTCTCGGCGCAGGCCCATGTGCGCGCCATGCGTACCGCCCGTCCTGGCCTTCATGAGTATCACCTGCAGGCCGAGCTTGAGCATGAGTTCCGCTGGCAGGGCGCCCAGGGTCCGGCCTACGACAGCATCGTGGGTGGTGGTGCCAACGCTTGCGTGCTGCACTACATTGAGAACCACGATCCGCTTGAGGACGGTGAACTGGTGCTGATCGATGCCGGCGCCGAGTTCGATCTCTATGCCGGCGACATCACCCGCACCTTCCCGGTCAACGGCCGCTTCTCAAGCGCCCAGCGCCAGCTCTACGACATCGTGCTGGCGGCCCAGGAGCGCGCCATCGAGGCCGTGACGCCCGGCGCCACCCTGGCCGCCATTCACCAGGGCGTGGTGCGCGACCTGTCACGCGGACTGGTGGAGCTTGGCCTGCTCGAGGGTGATCTCGAGGCGGTGATCAGCGAAGAGCGCTACAAGCGCTTTTACCTGCATTCTACTTCCCACTGGCTGGGCCTGGATGTGCACGACGTGGGCAGCTACCGCCGCGACGGCGAGCCTCGCCCGCTGGTGCCCGGCATGGTACTGACCGTGGAACCCGGCCTCTACATTCCCGACGACGAGGACATTCCCGAGGCCTTCCGCAGCATCGGCATCCGCATCGAGGACGATGTGGCGGTGACCGCCGACGGCCACGAGGTGCTGACCGCCGGAGTGCCCAAGCGGGTAGCAGAGATCGAAGCCCTGATGGCCAAGGAATGATCAGCGCCAGCGGCCGACAAGACTGCCTTACGTAATTTACGTAAAGGCGAGATTTTCTTTACGTTGAGCGAAAGCGAATGCAAGAGCGCATGACCCAAGACGCCCGCAAAACGCAGGATAGGCCGTGTCAGCGGGTCGATATCGCCATCGTCGGCGGCGGCCTGGTGGGGGCGAGCCTGGCCTGTGCCCTGGCGCCCCTGATCGAGCGGTCGGGGCTTAACGTGGCGGTGATCGAGGCCAATCCTCTGCCCGACCTCGATGAGACGGCCTATCAGCCGAGCTTCGATGCCCGGGCCAGCGCTATCGCCCAGGGCTCTCGAGATCGCTTCGAGGCGCTGGGGCTATGGACGGCGATGGCCGAGGAGGCCGAGCCGATCCGCCGCATTCATGTCAGCGAGCGCGGGCGGCTGGGGGCCACCCGGCTGAATGCCGGGGAGTTCGGCGTCGAGGCGCTGGGCTATGTGCTGCCCAATGCCTGGATGGGCCGAGTGCTGCATCAGCGGCTCGGTGAGCTGTCCCTTGATTGGCACTGCCCGGCGCGGGTGACCTCGATCAGCCCGCAGGATGGCGGCCATCGGCTTGAGCTGGATGATGGCAGCCGGATCGAGGCGGGCCTGACGGTGCTGGCCGATGGCGGCCGTTCAGGGCTCAAGGAGCGGCTTGGCATCGAGAGCCGGCACGAGGCCTATGATCAGGTGGCGGTGATCGCCAACCTGGAGGTCAGCCGATCCCACGACGGCGTAGCGTTTGAGCGCTTCACCCCCGAGGGGCCTCTGGCGCTGCTGCCGCTGTCCGGCCAGCGTATGGAGCTGGTGTGGACCCATCAGGGAGGCGCCGAGGGGGAGACCCTGGCCGCCAGCGACGGCGACTTCCTGGCGCGTCTACAGCAGGCCTTCGGCGATCGGGCCGGTCACTTTCGCCGGGTCGGCAAGCGCCACGCCTATCCGCTGTCGCTGGTCACTGCCACCGAGCAGGTGCGGCCCGGTCTTGCGGTGCTCGGCAACGCCGCCCATGCCCTGCATCCGGTGGCCGGTCAGGGCTTCAACCTGGCGCTGCGCGGTGTGATGGATCTGGTGGCCGCCCTCGAGGAGGGATTGGAAGCCGGCCGCGCGCCGGGCGATATGGCCACCCTGCAGGCTTTCGAGGCCCAGCGCGCCGCCGACCGTCACAGCGTCACCCGCTTCAGCGATGGCCTGATCCGGCTGTTCGGCGTTGACCACCCGCTGCTCTCGCATGCCCGGGCAGCGGGACTTATCGGCCTTAACCTGGCGGGGCCATTGCGCCGGGCCCTGGGGCGCCGGGCCATGGGGCGCGAACGCTGACACGCTGCGATGGAGGCTCACGCAAGGTCATCACTCAGGGCTGTCATGCAGGGCCGTCAGGCCGGGTCATAGGAAACACGGGAGAACGAGATGCAGCAACAGCAAGGCACGCCCGATGAGGCGATCATTGTCGGCGCCGGCATGGTGGGCGCGACCCTGGCGGTGCTGCTGGGCCAGGCCGGCGTCGCGGTGCGACTGCTCGATGCACGCCCGGCCAGCCTGCCCGACGACACGGCCGGCCGTGGCCGGCCTGGCCTCAGAGTCAGCGCCCTTACGCCGGTCTCCCAGCGCCTGCTGGAAGGCCTCGGGGTCTGGCCGGCGATGGCCGAGCGCCGTTTGTCGCCCTATACCGCCATGCAGGTGTGGGACGCCGAAGGCAGTGGCGAAATTCGCTTCAGCGCCGATCAGGCCGGCGTGCCGGTACTTGGCCATATCGTCGAGAATGACGTCACTCAGGCCGCCCTGGAGGCGTGCCTCGCCTCCCTGCCCAACGTGCGCTGCGAGGCCGAGGCGCGTGTGGTTGCCCTCGAGGAGACCCATCAGGGACGTCAGCCACGGCGCGAGCTGCTGCTGGAAGACGGCCGCCGGCTCAGCGCGCCGCTGTTGGTGGCCGCAGACGGCGCCCGCTCACCGCTTCGCGAACGGGCGGGTATCGAGACGGTGTCCCGGGAGACCGGTCATGTCGCCGTGATCACCACCGTGCGGCTCGGGCGTTCGCATGGCGGCGTGGCTCGCCAGGCCTTTCTCGCCACCGGGCCCCTGGCCTTTCTGCCGCTGCGCATCGAGGGTCGCGATGATCACTGCTCGATCGTCTGGTCGACCAGCCCCGATGAAGCCGCAAGGCTGACGCGTCTATCGCCCGACGCGCTGGGCGAGGAGCTGGCGGCGGCCATCGACCATCGGCTTGGCGTGGTCACACCCATCGATCGCGCGGTCAGCGTGGCGCTGACCCAGCGCCACGCGCGTGACTACGTGCAGCCGGGGTTGGCGCTGGTCGGCGATGCCGCCCACAGCATCCACCCGCTGGCCGGTCAGGGGGTCAATCTGGGGCTGATGGACGTCGCCGTGCTGGCCGAGGAACTGCTGGCCGCCCGCGAGCGGGGTGTGCCGATGGGAGACGAGCGAATCCTCGCCCGCTATGCCCGGCGCCGGCGCGGTGACAACGCCAGCATGCTGATGTTGATGGATGGCTTCCGTCTGCTGTTCGGGGCGCGCCAGCCCGCACTGACCCTGGCTCGCAATCTGGGGCTTGCCGGCATCGACCGGCTGACGCCCCTCAAACGCGTGATGATGCGCCAGGCGATCGGTGAGCGCGGCCGCCTGCCCGCCAGCTGCCGCTGATGCACCGGGCGGGGATCGACCGCTCGCAGGCTATCCGCATGCGGCCTATCTGCACGCTATCTGGGCGTGGCCCAAGTGTGGGGCTCTGCTGAGGGTCGATAGGTGTACTAGGGGGCTGCAGTAACTTTAGAGGGCCAGAATTCAGAGGGACAAAGAACGGGGCGCATCGACTGGCTGTCGATGCGCCCCGTTCTGTTAGGGAGACTCTCTTCGGCGACGCTCTTGGGCGAGTGCCTTTGGGTTAGCGCTTTCGACCTAGCGCTCGGCCCTGGGGCCAAGCACATTGAGTGCCTTGAGCAGGTTCAGCGCTTCGCTGAGCTGATAGTCGTCGCGCACCTTGGGCGAGGTCTCTGCCGCGGCGTTGCTATCGCCGCTGCCCTTGAGATGCCCTGACAGGTCGGCTTCGCGCAGCCGCTGAGCGAAGCCGTCGGCGACTTCCAGGCGTCCGCGCACTACCTGCACGTCGGGGCTGATGCCCAGCGCCTGGATCGAGCGTCCATTGGGGGTGTAGTAGAGCGCGGTGGTCAGCTTCAGGCCGTCGCCGTTACCCAGCGGCATGATCTGCTGCACCGAGCCCTTGCCAAAGCTCTCTGTGCCCATGATCACCGCACGGCGCTGGTCCTGCAGGGCGCCGGCGACAATCTCCGAGGCCGAGGCGCTGCCGCCGTTGATCAGCACCACCATTGGCACGTCGGGGGCGGTGGTCTGGGCATGCGCCGAGAAGCTCATCTGGCTGTCGTCGAGCCGACCCTCGGTGTAGACGATCAGGCCCTGATCGACGAAGGCGTCGACCACCTCGACCGCCGCCTGCAGCACGCCGCCGGGGTTGTTGCGCAGATCCAGGACCAGGCCGTTCAGGGCGCCCTCCTGCTGCATGTCGGCAAGGGCGTCGTTGACCTGCTCGCCGGTGCTGCTCTGGAACTGGCTGATGCGGAGATAGCCATAGCCGGGCGTCAGCAGCTCGTGCTTGACGCTCTCGGTGCGAATCACCTGCCGGGTCAGGGTCAGGTCGCGGGGCATGTTTTCGCTCTGACGCAGAATGGTAATGCGAATATCGCTGCCCGGCTCGCCGCGCATCAGCTCCACCGCTTCCTGCAGCGACAGGCCGTCGGTGGCGGTGTCATCGATACGCAAGATGGCGTCCTGTGACTGCAAGCCGGCTTTGGCCGCGGGGGTGTCGTCGATGGGTGAGATCACCATCAGCTGACCGTCGCGCATGCCGACTTCGATGCCGATGCCGCCGAACTCGCCTTCGGTGGTTTCCCTGAGGCTCTGGAATTCCTGCGGGTCGAGGTAGGTGGAATGCGGGTCCAGCTCGCTGAGCATGCCGCGCATGGCGTTATGCAGCAGGGTGCTGTCATCGACCTCGTCGACGTAGGCGCGCTTGATGCGCTCGAAGACCTCGGCGAAGGTCTGGACGTCGGCGACCGGCAGGTCGTCGCCCGAGGTCTGGGCCTGCGCCTGAGCGGAAGCGGGCAGCGCCAGCAGGGCTGCGCACAGCCAGGCCGTGAGCCGGGTCGAGAAAAACCGGGTCGAAAACAATAGGGGGGCCTTGACGCGCATTCGGTCTCCGTCGCGGAACTGGGGGCAAGTGCCCAGCATAGCGTTACAGCGGGGCAGGAATCCATTGATAGAGGTGCCTAGCGTCGGGCGATCCAGGTCGAGGGGTCGATCGGCTCGCCGTTGCGGCGCACCGCAAAGTAGAGTGCCGGAGTGGTGCGGCCGCCGCTTACGCCCACGGCGGCGATGGTCTGACCGACGGTCACCGCATCACCGGGGGAGACCGTGAAGTGCTGAAGGTGGGCGTGCAGAGTCATCACGCCGTCGCCATGATCGATGATCAACAGGTTACCGAAGCCGCGCATCCAGTCGGCGAAAACCACCCGTCCGGCATGCACCGCCTTGACCGGGCTGCCCGCCGCGGCCTTGATCAACAGGCCGTCGCGATCCACCCCTTCGCCGGCGCCGAAGCGCGATAACACCTGGCCTTGAGTCGGCCAGGGCAGATCGCCGCGGGTCGATTCGATAGCGGTGGTGGGCGGCGGACGCTTGAGCGCGGCGAGCCGGTCGCGGACGTCGCCCAACACCTGCTCGGCATTTTCCCGCTCTTCCTTGAGGCGCGCCTGCCGCGTGCGCCCGCGGCTGATATCGGCATCGAGCTCGCTGAGCAGTGCCTCGCGCTCGGTGCGACGCGAGGCCAGCGCCTGGCTGCGCGCTTCGACTTCCTCGCGCACCCTAGCTAACTGATCGATCTGAGTGGTCAGGGCCTGGCGGTTGTCGGCAAGCTTCGCATCCAGCGTCGCGAGCTCGTCCAGACGAGCCTTGCGGGCGCGTGACAGGTGATTGAGATAGGTCTGCAGGCGATCCAGCCGCGTCGGGTCGTCCTGGTTGAGCAGCAGCTTGAGCTCGGGGGTGACGCCGAGGCGATAAAGGGCGTCGAGCTGTTTGGCGAGGGCCGCCTCCTGGGCACGGCGCTCGCCTTCAAGAATATCCCGACGGTCCTCTAGATCGGCGATGTCATCGTCCAGCGAGCGTCGCTCGGCCTGCAGCTCATCCAGCCGGCGGTGAGTGGCGGCCAGCGCCGTCTCCACTTCGGAAAGCGATTCGGCGGCATCGTCGCGGGCCTCGCGGCGGCCGGAGAGTTCGCGCTCCAGGGCCTGAATATCCTTGGCCAGGGCGTCCACTCGCGCCTTGGCCGCCTCCTCGTCGGGGGCGGCCAGGGCGGGCGTGACCAGGTCAATGGCCGGGCCAGCGCTCAGGGCATAGGTCAGGCCACAGGTCATCAGCAACGTTAACCCGGCCCGGGGCATCGCCGACAGGGCGTCGGTGAGCCGGGCCGGGACAAGCCGCCCCGCCGTCCAGGACGGCGAGCGGCGGGAGCTGGCTGACGAAGCGGCTTCGGGGTGCGGCGGGGTCACGACAGTTCGGTGAGTACCTGGCCGGTCATTTCCTCGGGGATAGCCTCGCCCATCATGGTCAGAAGGCTCGGTGCCAGGTCGCACAGCCGGCCATCTTCGCACAGCTTGGCCTTCCGCTTGGTGACCCATATCAGCGGCACTTCGCAGGTGGTGTGAGCGGTCTGCGGCGCACCGGTCTCCGGATTGACCATCTGCTCGGCATTGCCGTGGTCGGCGGTGATCAGGCACTCGCCGCCGACGCGCTCCAAGGCCTCGACCACGCGGCCGACGCAGGCGTCCACGGCCTCGATGGCCTTGACCGCGGCATCGAACTTGCCGGTATGGCCGACCATGTCGCCGTTGGCATAGTTGCACACGATCAGGTCATAGGTGCCGCCGTCGATGGCTTCGACCAGCTTGTCGGTGACCTCGACCGCGCTCATCTCGGGCTTCTCGTCGTAGGTCTTGACGTCCTGAGGCGAGGGAATCAACTCGCGAGTCTCGCCGCTGTAGGGCTCCTCGCGACCGCCGGAGAAGAAAAAGGTCACGTGGGCATACTTCTCGGTTTCGGCGATGCGCAGCTGCTTCATATCGCGCTTGGCGATGACCTCACCCAGGGTGTTGGTAAGCTCTGCGGGTGGGAAGGCGGCAGGCGTCGGAATGTCGGCGGCATACTGGGTCAGCATCACCAGGCCGTCGCCGGCAAGCGTGGGGCGTGCCTGGCGGGTGAAGCCGGAGAAGTCATCTTCGGCGAAGGCCCGCGTCAGTTCCCGGGCGCGGTCGGCGCGGAAGTTCATGAAGATCGCCGCATCGCCGTCGGCCATCACCACCGGCTCACCCTGGGGGCGGATACTGGTGGCGTCGACGAACTCGTCGGTCTCGCCACGATCATAGGCGGCGGCGAGGCCCTCGACCGCACTGGCGGCAACATGCTCGCCCACGCCTTCGGTGGCCACCCGGTAGGCCTTCTCGACGCGGTCCCAGCGGTTGTCGCGGTCCATGGCGTAGTAGCGGCCGACCAGCGAGGCGATGAAGCCATTGCCCTCGCCGACCAGCTCGGCGAGCCTTGCGTCGGCGCGCTCGATCGAGGCCTTGGCGCTTTGCGGCGCGGTATCGCGGCCGTCGAGGAAGGCGTGCAGATAGATCTGCTTGGCGCCACGGGCAGCGGCCAGCTCGGCCGCGGCCAGGATGTGATCCTCGTGGCTGTGGACGCCGCCGGGCGACAACAGCCCCATCAGGTGCACGGCGCGACCGGCCTTGACGGCGGCATCGATCGGCGCGATCAGAGTGGCGTTTTCCTTGAGGGTATCGTCCTCGATGGCCTTGGTGATCCGGGTGAAGTCCTGATAGACGACGCGGCCGGCCCCCAGGTTCATGTGGCCGACCTCGGAGTTGCCCATCTGGCCCTCGGGCAGGCCGACATACTTGCCGTCGGTATGGATCAGGCTATGCGGATAGTCCCTGGCCAGGCGGTCCATCACTGGCGTGTTGGCGGCGGCGATGGCATTCGATTCCAGCGAATCGCTGTGGCCATAGCCATCAAGGATGATCAGGGCCACCGGGCGCGGGCGGGAGTTGGCATCGGACATGAAAAGGCCTCGTTGGTAAACGTCGGGGATTCCCCGGTCGGCGGTGCCGGCCCGGGGTCGCGACTCACGGCTCCTTGGGGCATCATATCCTAGGGCGGTGCACAACGTCAGCCGCTCGGGTGCCAGACGCGTCAGGATGCCTTGTGTATACTGGGCGCCGCCCCGGCGGCGGGGCATCCTGTGTTTCTCAACACCCGCGATTATCAACACCAGTGATTTCCAACGAGAGTGTCCCGGACCCATGATCGATCAGTTGTTCGAATTCGTGCAGAACCACGCGCTGCTGGCTGGCGCCTTCGTGATCGTGCTGGCGGCCTGGATCGCCTACGAAACCATGCAGAGTGGTCGTAGCGGCGTCGATGCCAGCGAAGCCACCCAGCTGATCAATCGTGAAGATGCAGTGGTTCTCGATATCCGCGATGCCAAGGACTTCAAGGAAGGCCATCTGGCCGGCGCCCGCAATATCCCCCAGAGCAAGCTCGACAATCGCCTCCATGAACTCGACAAGGTCAAGGACAAGCCGGTGATTGTGGTCTGCAAGCAGGGTCAGGCCTCCGGCACGGTGCTTACCAAGCTTCAGAATGCCGGCTTCACCCGGGCGCTCAAGCTCAAGGGCGGCATGGCCCAGTGGCAGGCGGACGGCCTGCCGATGGTGCGCAAGTAAACCGCTGCGCGCCGTCTTTATCACCCCATACCATCACGCACGCTTCAAGGAACTAAAGCCATGGCGGAAGACAACAACCAAACCACCGGTGGTGCCGAAGGTGCCGCCTCCGGCGAGCAGCAGAACCAGCCGCAGTTTTCCCTGCAACGCATCTACGTCAAGGACATCTCCTTCGAGTCGCCGAACTCGCCGGCGGTGTTCCAGCAGCCGTTCAAGCCCAAGGTCGGCCTCGATCTGAACACCACCAGCAGCCAGGTCGGCGAAGGCCTCTACGAGGTCGTGATCAAGGTTACCGCCCAGGTCTCCCACAGCGAGACCGGCAATACCTCGTTTCTCGCCGAAATCCAGCAGGCCGGTCTGTTCCGCATCGCCAACATCGAAGGCGCGCAGCTCGAGCACACCCTGGGGGCCTTCTGCCCCAACCTGCTGTTCCCCTATGCCCGCGAGTGCATCGACAACCTGGTCAATCGCGGTGGCTTCCCGCCGCTGATGCTGGCGCCGGTCAACTTCGAGGCGATGTACGCCCAGAAGAAGCAGCGCGAGGCTCAGGCCAGCGAGACCACCCAGTAAGATGTACTCGATCGTCGGAGAGCGGCCGTGAGCGGCCCGCGCATCCATGTCGCCGCCGGCCTCAGCGTCGGCGGCGAGCTGGTGTTGCCCGAGGGCCCGGCGCGTCATGTGGCGCTGGTGCTACGCCTCAAGGAAGGCGCGGCGCTGACGCTGTTTGACGGCGAGGGCCACGAAGCCGCTGCCGTGCTGGTGGAGGTCACCCGCAAGCGGGTGGTGGCGCGCCTCGAGTCGGTGACCCCCGGGCGCGGCGAATCGCCGCTCGGGGTGCATCTTGGCCAGGCGATCTCCAAGGGCGATCGCATGGACTACGCGATCCAGAAGGCGGTGGAGCTCGGGGTGGCGGCGATCACCCCGCTTTATACCGAGCACGGCGATGTGCGCCTCAAGGGCGACCGCGCGGCCAAGAAGCTGGCACATTGGCAGGCGGTGGCCGCCAGCGCCTGCGAGCAGTGTGGCCGTGCCACCCTGCCGCCAGTGCATGCGCCGATGGCGCTGGCCGACTGGCTTGCTGAGCGCGGCGAGCCGCTGCGCCTGGTGTTGCACCCGGCGACAGAAGGCGTCTTCGAGGCGGGTAGCCAGTCGTCAGCGCCTAAGACGGCAGCGCTGCTGATCGGCCCCGAGGGTGGGCTCTCGCCCCGCGAGGTCGACCATGCCCTGGCTGACGGCTTCACTCCGCTGACCCTGGGCCCGCGCATCCTGCGCACCGAGACCGCCCCTGTCGTGGCGCTCACGCTGCTGCAGCATCACTTCGGCGATCTCTAGTTCCGAGAAGCTAGCCCTGAGACACGCGAGTGTCGAACTGCTAGCTCTAGACGCGTTATCCGGTGCGCTATCCTCCTGGTGCGCCTTTCCGTCTCGTCAGCCCCGTTCATCATCGCCTCTCATCGTTATTTTTCAGGATATGCCCATGACCCGGTCTTCCAAGGATCGCCCCGACACCCGTGGCGCACGCGCCGCCCATCCCGTTGTCTCCACCCCCGCTGCCGATGCGCCGCTGGCCGAGGTCGGCCAGGTGGCTTATCTGGAAGTGGTGGCGGTCAACAACACCGGCGCCTTTCTCGGCTGGGGGCGCCCCAAGGACTTGCTGCTGCCCTTCAACGAGCAGCCCTACCGTCCCGCGGTCGGCAAACGGGTGCTGGTGATCATCTTCGAGGACGATCAGGGCCGGCCCACCGCCTCGATGCGCCTGGACGACTTCCTCCACGACAGCGTCGACGACGCCCTGCGCGAGGGTAGTCTGAGCGAGGACGCGGCGGGCGCCATGGCGACGGGGCGTGCGGTGACGCTGGTGATCGGTGATCGCACCGACCTGGGGCTCAAGGCGGTGGTCGACGACCGGATCTGGGGGCTTCTGTACCACGACGAGCTTCCGCGACAGGTGCGTCGTGGCGAGCGCCTGACCGGCTATGTGAAGCAGCGGCGTGAAGACGGCCGCCTCGACCTGTCGCTGATGCCGGCGGGCGTCGCCAAGCGCGACCTGGCTACCGACAAGGTGCTGGCGGCGCTCGACGAGGCTGGCGGCTTTCTCCCGCTGACCGACAAGAGCCCCGCGCCGGCGATCAAGGCACGCCTGGGCGTCAGCAAGAATGCCTTCAAGCAGGCCATTGGCGGCCTCTATAAGGCACGACAGATCACCCTTGAGGCCAACGGCATCCGCCGGCGCGAAGACGACCAACACTGATCCACAGAGGCCGCTTGCCAAAAGCGTCGACCTTGGTGCTGGCCGCGTTGCTGCGGCATACTGCGGCCATCATGCCCATAGCGGCATTCCCCCCTAGCCGAGAGCCGTCTTGATGAGCGAGCCGATGAACGCGCCGAAGAATGAGCCCATGAACGAGTCGATTGACACCCCCGGGAACACAGCACGGGGCGGTCGCGCCCTGAAGATCGGGGTGGTGATGGATCCTATTGCCGACATCACCTATAAGAAGGACACCACCATGGCCATGCTGTGGGCGGCCACTGCGCGCGGTGCCTCGCTTCACTACATGGAGCAGGAGGATCTCTACCTGCGCGACGGCCGCGCCCACGCCCGGCTTCGCGATCTCGAGGTCTTCCACGACCCCGAGGATTGGTATCGCCTCGGTGAGCCGGTGGCCACGCCGCTTGCCGAGCTCGACGTGATCCTGATGCGCAAGGACCCGCCGGTGGACGGCAACTTCCTCAATGCCGTGCATCTGCTGGGCTTCGCCGAGCGCGAGGGCGTGCTGGTGGTCAACCCGACCCGGGCACTGCTCGAATGCAACGAGAAGCTCTTCGCCCAGCAGTTCCCCCAGTGCTGCACGCCGACCCTGGTGTCCTGCAGCGAACCGGTACTGCGCGCCTTCCAGGCCGAGCATGGTGATGTCATCTTCAAGCCGCTGGACGGCATGGGCGGCAGCGGCATTTTTCACGTGCTCCCGGACGGGCGCAATATCGGCGCTATCCTCGAGACGCTCTCCGATCGCGGCCACCGCCAGATCATGGCCCAGCGCTATCTTCCCGAGATCAAGGACGGCGATACCCGCATCCTGCTGGTCGACGGCGAGCCGATTCCCTATGGTCTGGCCCGGGTGCCGATGGCCGGCGAAACTCGTGGCAATCTGGCCGCCGGCGGGCGCGGCGTCAGCCGTGAGCTGACCGCCCGCGATCACTGGCTTATCGAACAGGTGCAGCCGATGATTCGCGAGAAGGGGCTGCTGTTCGTTGGCCTCGATGTGATCGGCGATTACATCACCGAGATCAACGTGACCAGCCCCACCTGCGTGCGCGAGATTGACGACCAGCGCGGCACCGACATCGCCGGTACCCTGATGGACGCCATCGAGCGCCGCCTCGACGCCCACCGGGCCGGCTAGCGCCCTCGCCATGGCTTGGCTCGGCGATGTCGTCAGTGTGCCCTTCGGCGTGGCGTCTGATGATAGCCACGCCCCGGTCACCCGGGGCTATCGCCATGTGTTCGCCTGGGCGGTAGCGATCGGCCTGCACCTGATCTTGCTCGCCCTGGTGGCGGGCGTTTCGCTGCCTACACCGCCCGCGCCAGCATCGTCGCACAGCCTTGATGTGGTGCTGGTCAGCCGCCCGGCAGCGACGCCCGAGCGGGCCAGTGCCATCGCCGAGGCGGCGCAGGAGGCCGCACGCCTCGACACCGCGGCTGAGACGGCGCCCGACCTTCTGCCTGAGGCGACGCCCGAGCCCGCCAACGCTTCCGCAACGCCCGAGCCGGCGTCCGCGAAACGCTTAGCCGAGCAGGTTGCCGCGCCTTCCCCCGAGCCCGTCGCCGAACCTGAACCGGCGCCTGACGCCGAGCCTGAGCCCTTGGTGGCCGCCGAACCGGTGAGTGAGCCGGTGAGTGAGCCGGTCGCTGAGCCCGTATCTGAGACTAAGGCGCCGTCTCTGTCCGGTCGCGAGCTGGCCGCCAGTGCCACCGCCTCGCTGCGAGAGCGCGACTTCGCCATGAGTGAGCAGCCCGCCGAGCTCGCCGACCAAGAACAGCAGGCCGCGAGGGAGGCCGCCGAGGCCCGCTACGTGGATGCCTGGACGCGGCGGGTGCAGGATTACGGCAACCGCTTCTACCCCGCGCCGCCTGACCTGGACGGTCAGTTGAAGGTGCGCGTGGTGATCGACCATCAGGGGCAGCTCCTGCAGGCAGAGGTGGTACAATCGTCGGGACATCCCGAACTCGACCAGGCGGCGCTGGATACCATTCGTGGTGCAGCACCTTACCGGCCCTTCGATCGTGGTATGGCCGGGCTCGACCGCCTGTCCATCAGCCGCATCTGGCGATTCGGCACCGGCAATGATTTCGGCGTGCGCTGACGCCCGGGAGGCCCATGCAAAGCTTGAAGCACCACTTTCTGCTGGCGATGCCCCATCTCGAAGATCCCAACTTCGCGGGCAGCCTGAGCTACCTGTGTGATCACGACGACAACGGCACCATGGGCGTGATCGTCAATCATCCCCTGGACATGAGCCTCGACTCCCTGTTCGAGCAGCTGGATCTGGATGCCAGCGAGAGCCTGCATCGCAACGCCCCGGTCTACTATGGTGGCCCGGTCCATCAGGATCGCGGCTTCATCCTCCACCGCGGCTCCGCTAAGCCCTGGGATTCCAGCATCCAAGTCGATAACGACATCGCCCTGACCACCTCGATGGACATGCTCAAGGCGCTGGCCGAGGGCCGCGGCCCCGACGACTTCCTGATCTGCCTGGGCTGCAGCGGCTGGGAGGCCGGCCAGCTCGAGGACGAGCTGAAGGACAACGCCTGGCTGACCGTCGAGGGCGACAGCCGCATTCTCTTCGACACCCCGTCGGAGCAGCGTCTGCACGCCGCCGCCGGCATCCTCGGCATCGACCTGAACCTGATGAGCCGCGAGGCAGGGCACTCCTGATGGCCAACCCCGGTGAACGGCTGATCCTGGCCTTCGACTTCGGCACCCGGCGCATCGGCGTGGCGGTAGGCAACGAGATGCTCAGGAGCGCCACGGCCCTGGAGCCGCTGCCGGCTCGGGACGGCATTCCCGACTGGGCGCAGGTCACGCGCCTGATCGAGGAGTGGCGCCCGGATTTGTTCGTGGTCGGCCTGCCGATCAACATGGACGACAGCGAGTCCGAGATGAGCACCCGCGCCCGCAAGTTCGGCAACCGTCTTTACGGGCGCTACGGCAAACCCTGCGAGATGGTCGACGAGCGCGGCTCCACCCGCGAGGCCAAGACCCTCGCCCGGGAAGCCGGCCATCGGGGCAACTACCGCGAAGACAGCGTCGATGGCCTCGCCGCCGCGCTGATTCTCGAAGGCTGGTTCGCCCACGACGAAGGCCTTCCTGGCGGGCGCACGACCGGCTGATACCGCAGCTTGTTTCTGACATGACTTGCCAAGACGACAACGGCCCGCTCACTGAGCGGGCCGTTGTCGTCTTGAGGTGTTGCGTCAGGCGGGTATCAGCCGCGCAGGTCGTCGACGCCGACGGTGTCGGGCACGAACCAGCGCACGTCGCGCAGATCCTTCTCGATCAGGTGGTCGACCTCAAGCAGGGTGGCGAAGATCGCCATGCGCACGGGAATGCCGTTGTCGGTCTGGCGGAAGATCGCCAGGCGCGGGTCGCCGTTGAGATCCACGTCCAGATCGTTGGCCTCGGGTCGGCTGTCGCGGGGCAGCGGGTGCATGACGATGGTGTCGCGGTTGCAGTAACGATCCATGAAGGCGCGATCGACGGTGAAGTCGCGAGACAGGCCGCCGAAGCTCTCGCTCATCTCGGCGGTGAAGCGCTCCTTCTGGATGCGGGTGGTGTAGACCACGTCCAGGTCGCTGAAGTCGCTCGCCAGGCTGTCGCGGGTCTCGACCCGGTGCCCGCGGTTGCTGACCAGGTCGATCAGGTGGCTTGGCATCTCGAGCCCCGGCGGGGCCACCAGAGTGATGCGCATCGGCTCGTACAGCGACAGCAGCTTGATCAGCGAGTGCACGGTGCGCCCGTACTTCAGATCGCCGGTCAGCAGGATGTGGGCGCCGGAAAGCGACTTGCCGAGTCGGGTGAATTCCTTGTCAATGGTGTAGAGGTCGAGCAGCGCCTGGCTGGGGTGCTCGCCGGGGCCATCGCCACCGTTGATCACCGGCACATTGGTGGCGCGGGCGAACTCTGCCACCGCGCCCTGCTCCGGGTGGCGCAGCACGATGGCGTCGCAGTAACCGCTCATCACCCGGCTGGTGTCGTAGAGCGATTCTCCCTTGGCCATCGACGAGAAGGTGAAGCCGGTGGTGTCGCACACGCTGCCGCCGAGCCGGCTGAAGGCGGCGTGGAAGCTGACGCGGGTGCGGGTACTGGCCTCGAAGAACAGGTTGCCGAGCACCGCTCCCTCCAGCACGCGGGTGACCTTGCGGCGTTGGGCGATCGGCTCCATCAGCGCGGAGACGCGCATCAGGTGATCGACATCGTCGCGTGACAGGGAATCGACGGAGAGCAGGTGGGAACTCATCGCGGGCCTCGGCTGACTGGATACGGTGGGCGCTAGTGTACTCCGCGTGGCGCCACGCTTCAGCCTCGGCGCATCGCGCTGTCGTCTAAGCCCTAGCGCCTAAGCCCTATCAACTGAGCTCCATCGCCTGAGCCTGTTTGCTCAGGTTTGACCGCCGGGCCGCCGACCGCCGAGCAGGGCGGTGATCTCGTCGGCCGCCTCACGCACCAGTTGGCCAAGCTCGTTGAGTCGCGCCTCGGGAATGCGGGCCATGGGCCCGGAAACCGAGATCGCCGCCAGCGGCCGGCCGTGTTCATCGTGAATGGCGGCGGCCACGCAGTGCAGGCCGATTGCATGCTCCTCGCGGTCGCAGGCAAAGCCCGCGCGACGAATCTCGGCCATGGCGGCCTCGAGGGCGGCGGGGGTATCCAGGCTATTGGGGGTAACACGCGGCAGGCCGTGGGCATCGCGGATGCGGCCCACCTCGGCCTCGGGCAGCCAGGCCAGCAGGGCCTTGCCGACGCCGGAGGCATGCATCGGCGCGCGTGAGCCAAGTCGCGTGATCATGCGCATCATCTGCGGCGACTCGGTCTGCGCCAGGAAGACCGCCTGGCCGTTGTCCTCGATGCCGAGGTTGGCGGACTCGCCGCTGGCGTCGGTCAGTCGGCGCAGGAAGGGCCGGGCGGTGGCGACCAGGTCGCGGGCCTCGAGGAAGGCGTTGCCGATGCGAAACGTCTTGACGTCGATGCGCCAGCGGCCGAGTTCCGCCTCCTGGGTGATGAAGCCCTGACCGTACAGGGCCTGCAGCAGCCGATGCGTGGTGGAGGGAGCGAGCTCCATGCGCGCGGCGATGTCTGAAAGCGCGAGCCCTTGGGGCTCAACGGCCAGCACCTCCAGAATGTTCAGTCCGCGCACCAGCGACTGGCTGTGGCCGCCGCCGCTCTTGCCCGTGCCGGCGGGGCGTCCCACCGTCTTGCGTTTGCCGTCTGTCACGCCGTGCTCCTCATGGCCTTCCTGGTCGGTTCACAGGATACCGCCTCGACGGTGGGCTGTCGTGAAAACGGAAAGGCCTTCCACCTTTTCACTAGATGAGGTCACGACAGGTTGTTACGGCTGCTACTCGTGCTCCGCGGCGCGGGATTCGAGCCGCAGTCGTGCGATGCGATGGATCTGGTCGATGGCCGTGCGGCGCTCCTCGTCCAGGGTGTTGTCGAGCCGGGCCTCGAAGGCCGCGAGGATGGCATGGCGATCCCGGCCCTTGACCGCGATCACGAAGGGAAAGGCGAAGCGCGCCTGGTAGGCCGCATTGAGGCGAGTAAAGCGCGCAAGCTCTGCGGGGGTGCACTGATCCAGCCCGGCGCCGGCCTGCTCCTTGAGCGAGTCGTCGGTGAGGGCGCCGGCCAGTGCCGCCTTGCCGGCGAGATCCGGGTGGGCGCGAATCACCGCGAGCTGACGGTCTTCATCCGCTGCATCGAGCACGGCGGCGAGGCGCCGGGCGAGGCCGTCGAGGTTATCCGCCCCCGGGCCGAGGCCCTGATCCCAGGCGGCCGCGGCGATCCAGGGCGAACACTCGTAGAGATCGCCGAAGCGGGCGATGAAGGCCTCCCGGTCGAGGCGGCTGGGGCGAAGGTGCGTTGGCAGGGGAGCGGAGAAATGATCAGCCATGGCGACTCCTTTGCGCGGCGGCGGAAGATATGCGATACAGTAACTGTATACAATAATCAGGGACGAAACACGTCCCGACCACCCACAGGAGGTCTCATGGGGTATCTGACCACCCATGTGCTCGACACCGCCCGCGGATGCCCGGGCCAGGGCATCCGCCTCGAGCTCTTTCGCCTCGACGGCGAGTCCCGCACCCGCCTCACCGAGGCCGTGACCAACGCTGATGGCCGCTGCGATGCGCCGCTACTGGAGCGCGATGCCTTCACCGAGGGTGAATACGAACTGCTCTTTCATGCCGGTGATTATCTTCACGCGCTGGGCGAGCCGGCGTCGGGCGTCTTCCTCGAACGGATTCCGCTGCGCTTTCGGGTCGCCGACGCCGATGAGCACTACCACGTGCCGCTGCTGCTCTCGCCCTACGGCTATACCACCTACCGCGGCAGCTAACGCCCACCTCGAGAGATACTTATGGACTATCTTCACGACTGGGCCAACCTGCTGCTGCGCTGGGGCCATTTGATCGTCGGCGTGGCCTGGATCGGCGCTTCCTTCTACTTCAACTGGCTCGAGAACCACCTCGAGCGCCAGAACGCTTCCCTGGGCGACGGCGTGGCTGGCGAGCTATGGGCGATCCACGGTGGCGGCTTTTACCACCTGCAGAAGTACGAGCTGGCACCGCCGCGCCTGCCCGAGCCTCTGCACTGGTTCAAGTGGGAGGCCTACACCACCTTTCTGACCGGCTTTGCACTGCTGTGGGTGGTCTACTACCTGAACGCGGGTACCATGCTGCTGCCACCGGGCTCGGCGCTGGCACCCTGGCAGGGCGTACTGGTGGGGCTGGCGGTGATCTTCGGTACCTGGTTCGTCTATGACGCCCTGTGCCGAAGCCCCCTGGGGCGCCGCCCGGCGTGGCTGGCGCTTACCGGCTTTGCGCTGCTGATAGCGCTGACCTGGGCCCTGATGCAGGTCTTCAGCGGCCGCGCGGCCTACATCCATGTTGGTGCGGCGATCGGCACCTGCATGGTGGCCAACGTCTTCCGGGTGATCATCCCCGGTCAGAAAGCGCTGGTGAGTGCGATGCAGACCGGCGCCGAGCGAGACCCGGCTCACGGCCGCCATGCCCTGCTGCGCTCGCGGCACAATAACTACCTGACCCTGCCGGTGCTGTTTCTGATGATCAGCAACCACTACCCCATGACCTACGCCTCCGAGTGGGGCTGGCTGGTGCTGGCGGGGCTGATGGCGTTCAGCGTGCTGGTGCGTCACTACTTCAATATCCGCCATCTGTTCGGACGCAAGGTGTGGGTGCTGCCCGCTGCCGGTCTGGCGCTGGTGACGCTAATGGCGGCGATGGCGCCCGAGCCGGCCCCATCGTCTCTCGCGACGACCGGGACCGCCGAGAGCGCGGCCCCCGAAATCGCCTTCAGCGAGGTGTCCGCGATCATCGAGGAGCGCTGCGCGGGCTGCCATGCCGTCGTGCCGACCTTCGGGGGTTTTGCCGCCGCGCCTGCCGGCGTGCAACTGGACACCGGCGAGCAGATTCGCCGTCATCTCAAGGATATTCAGCGCGTCGCGGTCACCACTCACTACATGCCGCTTGGCAACGTCACCGGCATGACCGACGACGAGCGGGCGACCCTTGGCGCCTTTATCGAGCACTCGGCTCCTTGATGGCCGGTTTGCCCCGGCAAATCGTATACAATGACCGCTCTAGCAAGGGCAGTCTGCAGCGAGGAGTGAGGTCATGAACCAGCGCCAACGATGGCCCGAGGGCAAGCAAGGATCGGCCCCGAAGGCAGCGAAGCGCCGGGGCAAAGACGGTGATGGGGCCAAGCGCCACGAGACGATCTATCAGTCGATCAGCGACGCCATCATCGAGCATCGCCTGAGGCCGGGCGCCCGGCTAAGGGAGGATGCCCTGGCCGATGTCTTCGACATCAGCCGTACCGGTATCCGCAAGATTCTGCAGCGTCTCGCGCTCGAGGAGTTGGTGACGCTGACGCCGCGCCGCGGGGCCAGCGTGACGCGCCCTTCCGCCGATGAGGCCAAGGACGTCTTCGATGCCCGCCAGATGATCGAGTGTGGCCTGATGCCGGAGATTACCCGACGCATCACCCCCGAGGATGTCCGGGCGCTGCGTGACATGGCGACCCGCGAGCGTGAGGCGTTGCGAGCTGGCGAGCAGAGCACGGCCATCAAGCTCTCGGCGGCTTTCCATGGTCACCTGGCGGGGCTTTCCGGTAACGCCACCCTGGCGGCCTTCGTCGAGCGTCTATGCTCACGTTCCTCGCTGATTCTTGCGGTCTATGGCAATTCGGGCCACCTGGGCTGCGAATCCCATGATCACGATGACCTGGTGAGCTATTTGGAAAAGGGGAACGGCGAACGCGCTCAGGCGTTCATGGGGCGCCACCTAAAGGCCATCGAGGCCTCGCTCTCCATCCATAGCGAAGAGGATGGGGCGCCGGATCTCTACACGATATTTTCGCGCTGAGAGGCGGCTTGCTTTGGGTGCCATCAACATAAAAAGGCCCCCGCCGATGGCAGGGGCCTTTTTATGCGAGGGGTGAGTCGCTGATCAGCTGCTCACCACGCCCCGGTCGCTCTGTTTCCTCATCAGCAGGTAGTAGAAGCCTCCGCCCAGGGCAGCGCCAATCAGCCAGGCGTAGCCGCCCAGCGCTTCCAGGGGCGGCACCCAGACCGAGGAAACGGAGAACAGCGCGGCCAGGCCGAACGCTACCAGGGCACGCCGATTCCAGCCCTTCACGTAATGATAGGCGCCGTCGGGATCGCTCGAGAACATGTCCTGAATATCCAGCCGCTGTCGCTTCACCAGGTAATAGTCGACCACGATGATGCCGTAGAAGGGCGCGATCACGGCGCCGAGCGCATTGACGAAGCCAGCGATGCCAATCTGGCTGATCACGGCGACCCACAGGGCACCGACGAAGAAGGCGATCACGGCCGTGATCAGCCCGCCGATGCGAAAGCTGATCCTGCGCGGGAAGAGGTTGGCCAGGTCATAGGCCGGCGGAATGAAATTGGCCACCAGGTTGATGCCGACGGTAGCGGCGAAGAAGGTGATGGCGGCGAGAAGGGTCAGCGGCAGCGAGTCGACCCGCTCGATAATCTCAGAGGGGTTGGTCAGGGGCTCGCCGAACAGCACAAGAGTGCCGGCGGTGATGATCAGAGCGATAAAGGAGAAGATTGCCACGTTGAGCGGCAGTCCCAGCAGGTTGCCAAGCTTCATGTCGCGCTCGCTTCTGACAAAGCGCGAAAAGTCGCCGAAGTTGATCACCACCGCGGCGAAGTAGGCGATCATGGTGCCGGTGATCGTCAAAAAGGCGCCTATAGCGCTGCCCTGATAGTCGCTGCTGGCGCTGAAGACAGTGCCGATGGCGGGCAGCAGGTCGCTGCCGGCCTGAAACCAGACCACCAGCATCAGCACTACCATGACGCCATAGACCAGTGGTCCCGCCCAGTTGAGGAAGTGCTTGATCTTGTCGATGCCCTGCCAGAACAGGGCGATCTGGAAGAGCCAGACGATCACGAACGACAGCCAGCCGATGGCCGACATGCCTAGCCACTGCCCGCCTGGATCGCCGAACAGCGCCGTCAGCAGCAGCATCAGCGCCGTCGACGCGAAGTAGGTCTGCACCCCGTACCAGAAGATGCCGATGATGGCTCGCAGCATGGCCGGCAGGTTGGCGCCGCGGACGCCCATGCTGGCGCGGACCATCACCGGAAAAGGGATGCCGTATTTGACGCTGGGTCTGCCGCTCAGGTTGACCAGCCACATCACCACGAAGCCGGAAAGAATGATCGCCGCCATCACTGCCCAGCCGTTGAGGCCATAGGAGATGAACAGCGAGGCGGCCAGGGTATAGCCGAACAGACTCTGGATGTCGTTCGCCCACACATTGAATATCTCGAACCAGCCCCAGCTGCGCTTGCTCTTTGGCAGAGGGGCAAGGTCATCGTTGAAGAGCGTCCGGTCGATACGCCGGATGTTCAGTTCTGGATCGGTCATGATGAAGGCCCGTTGGAATTGTTGTTCAGGAAAGGCGCTCCGTTGCGGAGAGCCCTCTTCAGGAGGGTGTTGTTACCCTCCATGTCGTTAACCTTGATGTCATGACCTTAGCTGCAGAAACGCTGGCAGGGGACCAGTACTTCATCAGCAGGAAGTAGGTCAGGCCGGCAGGCACCAGGCTCGCGTACCAGGAGACGGAGGCGATGTTCAGGGCAACCACGGCGCCTACGGCCGTGGCGATCAGGGCGGCATAGTTGGTGCCGCGATAGGGCCCCTGTTCGTCATACAGCTTGGCAAGATCCAGGGTGCGGCGCCGGATCAAATAGTAGTCCACCACCAGGATGGCGAAGATCGGCCCCAGAAAGGCGGAGTAGGTCTGTACAAAGACCTGCAGGCCGGCGGCGGAATCATCCTTGACCAGTTCCCACGGGAAGGTGGCAAAGGCCAGCAGACCGACAATCACCGTGGCGGTGCGGAATTTAAGCTTGAAGGTATCCATCAGCACATAGGTCGGCGGCACCACATTATTGAGCACGTTGGTAGTGACCTGGGCAAAGGCGATGAATAGCAGGGTGGTCATCAGCAGCGGCGTGTTGTCTACCGCATTGGCGAACACCTGGATGGGGTCGGCGACACCGGTCGCCTCGGACACCATATAGCCGATCAGCCCCATGAACAGGGTGCAGGGCAATATCGACATGGCGTAGATGGTGGTCAGCAGCCCCGCCCCGGTGCCTTCCTTGTGCTCGCGGGCATAGTCGCTGACGTTGAGCATCATGGTGCTGTAGATACCCAGGAAGAGCATGGTGGCGCCCCAGAAGGGCATGCCCCAGGAGCCTTCGGTGCTCAGCATGCTGGCAGACAGCTCGTCGCCATAGCGCTGGACGGTGCTGTAAAACATGTAGACCAGCGCGACTAGAATGAAGGCGCTGCCGATGTTTTCCAGCCACTTGATGCCCTGGAAGCCCAGCACCGACAGGGCGATCTGCAACGACTGAAAGGCGATGAAGAAGAAGACCAGGTTGTCGAAGCCGAACAGGGTCGCCGAGACCATATTCAGGGCGCCGGCCCCGATCCAGCTCTGGAAGCCGTACCAGACGATGGCGGGCACGGCGCGAACCAGGCCCGGCAGCCGGGTGCCGCTGAAGCCGAAGGCACTGCGCGCCTGAACCATGAAGGGAATGCCGTACTTGTAGCCGGCCGCGCCGTTCAGGGCCAGCGCGATGCCGATCACGAAGCAGCCGATGGCGATCGCAAGCGTAGCCTGGACCAGGTTCAGCGTGCCGACCACGCTGGAGCCCATGGTGAAGGTGCCAATCGACACGCAGCCGCCGAACCAGGCCAGCAGATAGGAGGTGCGGCCCATGATGCGCGTCTTCTGAGGCGCCAGGGATTCGTCGCCTATCGCTTTGGCGGATGTGGGGTGTGACATGTCGTGGGGTGCAGTGGCCGAAGTGGCCTGGGCCCGCAGGGGCTCATGACTCATGGTGTTGTCCTCGCAAGAAGGTGATCACTGTTGTTGTTGTTCCGGCCGCTGGGCCGGGGTAACTCTTGCGGCGTGCTACTCGGGTTATATTTTTTTATGTGTTGCTATCTCTGGTGCTGACGGTCTTGCACGGGCTCGTTGTTGTTCGGCCCTAATGGCTGATGTCACTCGCTTGGGGTCATGTGAGAGTCATGTGAGACAGGTGTTCGAAGCGCCCGGTGAAGGCTTTGGGACGCGGGAAGGCCAGATCGCCGAACTTGCTGGTGCCCAGCCCCAGCCCCACCAGGGCCTCGGTGAGCTTGACCGCAGCGGTCACGCCCTCGACTACCGGCAGGCCGACGGCTTCGCTGATCTCGCCGGTTAGATCGGCCATGCCCCCGCAGCCCAGCACGATGGCGCCGATGCCGTCTTCGTCACGGGCACGTCGACACTCGTCGATGATGCGCGACAGCGCGGCCTCGCCCTGTTCTTCCAGGTCCAGCACCGGAATCTCCGCGGCTCTCACCCGCCGGCAGTGGTGGCGGAAGCCATAGCTCTCCAGGAGATGCTCGGCGATGATGCCGGTGCGCCCCAGGGTGGTGACGATGGAGAAGCGGGTGCTGATCAGCGAGGCCATGTGAAAGGCCGCCTCGGCGATGCCGATGACCGGGGCCCGTGTCAGCTCACGAGCGGCCAGCAGCCCCGGGTCACCGAAGCAGGCGATGATGTAGGCATCGACCTGCTCGCGCTCGCCGGCCATCACCTCCTCGAGCACGCCGACGGCGCTGATGGCTTCATCGAAGTGGCTCTCGATGGAAACCGGGCCACTCTCTGGGGTCGTGGCCATGATGTGGGTGCCCGGCGAGGCGATACGCGAGGCCGCCTCGCCGATGGTGGCGGTCATGGTCGCCGTGGTATTGGGGTTGATGACGCGAATCCGCATCGTGAAACGACTCCTGATAGGTCTTGAGAGCGTGTCTTGAGAACGTGTCTTGAGAGCGTTCGGTTGAGAAAGAGGCTCGAGTGGATGCGGCTTGTCTGGCGTTGGACCGGTGTTTCACCAGCAAGCAATATATTTTGTATACAAAAACCTAGGCGAAATTTTTCCGGGATGCAAGCAGGAGGGCCTAGCCAACGGCTGTCGCAGGTGCCCTGTCGGCGTCGAGAAGTTAAGACTTTTTTCTGCTATGGCAGTGTGTTGGCCTCTATATCGAGGTGGTGGTTGGATTGGTTTTTTCGAGTACAGAGCGTGATGCGGTAAGCGAGAGCGGGCCAGCCTGTTCTCCGCATCGCATTTTGGGGCAGGCTTGCAGAATGAATGGATACAATTCATTTTGTTATTGTATCCATGGGTCTTCGTGTCGCTGCTGCGCCTCTGGCCGCTAGCTGACACCAGCGCACTGACAACGGACACTGGCATTAGAACAACAGGAACTCTGCGATGAATTCACCCGCGCATGACGGCTATCCCCGCGATCTGATCGGCTACGGCCGCACGCCGCCCCAGGCCAACTGGCCCGGGCGGGCCCGAATCGCCGTGCAGTTCGTGCTCAATTACGAAGAGGGTGCCGAGAGCTGTGTGCTGCACGGCGACAGCCACTCCGAACAGTTTCTCTCCGAAATCGCCGGCGCCGAGGCCTACCCTGATCGCCATCTGAGCATGGAGTCGATCTACGAATACGGCTCTCGGGCCGGCGTGTGGCGGGTGCTTCGCGAGTTCGAGCGCCGCGGCCTGCCGCTGACCGTGTTCGGCGTCGCCATGGCGCTGCAGCGCCACCCTGACGTGGCGCAGGCGTTCAAGGAGCTTGGCCATGAGGTGGCCTGTCATGGCTATCGCTGGATTCACTATCAGAACGTGCCCGAAGCGGTCGAGCGCGATCACCTAGAGCGCGCGCTTTCGATCTTCGAGTCGCTCTACGGTGAGCTGCCCCTGGGCTGGTACACCGGCCGCGACAGCCCCAATACGCGGCGCCTGCTGCTCGATCAGGGCGGTTTTCTCTATGACAGCGACTACTACGGCGATGACCTGCCGTTCTGGACCGACGCCCAGGACAGCCAGGGGCATGCGCATCGCCACCTGATCGTGCCCTACACGCTGGACACCAACGATATGCGCTTCGCCTCGCCGACCGGTTTCGACCACGGTGAGCCGTTCTTCCAGTACTTGCGCGACGCCTTCGACGTGCTCTACGCCGAAGGTGCGGAGACGCCGAAGATGCTCTCGATTGGCCTGCATTGCCGGCTGATCGGCCGTCCCGGGCGGTTTCGCGCGCTGCAGCGTTTCCTCGATCATCTCGAGGCCCATGACCGGGTGTGGATAACCCGGCGTGTGGATATCGCACGTCACTGGCAGGCCGAGCATCCGGCCTGAGCGACGCGGCGAAACATTGCACCACATCACATCAGCGGTCGTCGGGATCGACGACTGCCGCCATCAAGGTATACCCATGACCCAACGCAACTACTACGCCCCCAAGGGCGGACTGCCCCCGCAAACCCAACTGTTGTCGGATCGGGCGGTGTTTACCGAGGCCTATGCGATCATTCCCAAGGGTGTGTTGCGCGATATCGTCGCCAGCTATCTGCCCTTCTGGGAAAAGACCCGACTTTGGGTGCTGTCGCGGCCGATGACCGGTTTCTCGGAAACCTTTTCCCAGTACATCATGGAAATCGCCCCGGGCGGCGGCAGCGACCGGCCCGAGCTCGACTCCGGCGCCGAGGGCGTGCTGTTCGTGGTGGAAGGCGAGCTGACGCTGACGCTTGCCGGCGAGACCCATCGCCTGATGCCGGGGGGCTATGCCTTCATTCCGCCGGCGAGCGACTGGCAGGTGCGCAATGACGCCACGAGCGAGGTGCGCTTTCACTGGATTCGCAAGGCTTATGAAGCCGTTGAAGGCATCGAACCGCCGGCCGCCTTCGTCACCAACGAACAGGACATCGAGCCGACCCCGATGCCGGATACCGACGGCAACTGGGCGACTACGCGCTTCGTCGATCCGAGCGACATGCGCCATGACATGCACGTCAATATCGTCACCTTCCAGCCCGGCGGCGTGATTCCCTTCGACGAGACCCATGTGATGGAGCACGGCCTCTACGTGCTCGAGGGCAAGGCCGTTTACCATCTCAACCAGAACTGGGTCGAGGTCGAGGCCGGTGACTACATGTGGCTGCGCGCTTTCTGCCCACAGGCGTGCTATGCGGGCGGCCCCGGCCCCTTCCGCTATCTGCTCTACAAGGACGTCAATCGCCATATGGCGCTGAACGCCTCCGCGGCCTATCGTGGCCTGACACGTTAATGCCGGCTGAGGAGATTGCCATGCTCGAGCTGATCGCCCGTCCTCTGACCCATGAGGCCTTCGCGACCTTCGGCGACGTCATCGATAGCCGCGGGTCGGCGTCTTTTCCCATCAACGCCGGGCGTACCCAGCGCCATCATGATCTGGCAAGTGTCGAGCTCCTGGGGGAGGGAGCCCGACCGCTGATCAGCCTGTTCGTCAGCCAGCCGGTCAGCCTGCCGCTGGAAATCGCTCATCTGGAGCGCCATCCGCTGGGCAGCCAGGCCTTCATGCCGCTGCACGAGGAGCGCTTCCTGATCGTGGTGGCGCCCCCCGGTGACGTCATCGACTCCGGTCAGGTGTGCGCCTTTGTCACCGATGGTCGCCAGGGCGTGAACTACCACGCCGGCACCTGGCATGCGGTGCAGTCGGTGCTCGAGCACGAGGGGGAGTTTCTGGTCGTCGACCGGGGCGGCCCCGGCAATAACTGCGACGAGCAGGATCTGCAGGTGCGGGTGAGTCTGTCCTGAAGGTGAAGGTTATGATGGGCTTGGGCTGAGGGCTGCCGTCTGGCCCTTCTCTGGCCGTCATCGGCGCTCCTGGGGCATGATGGCGTTTCCTCAAATGCCTTTTTTACTGGCCCTGTTCATAAGCCCGAGGAGTCTCCATGCGCACCGACAAGGGCACCATCGAGACCGGCCCGAGCCTGCTGGGCGGCGTCAGCCTGCCTGCCGCAGCGGTCTTCGAGCCGGCGCTTGCCCATAACCTTGCCTGGATGCAGGCCTTCGCCGATGCCCATGGAGCGCGGCTCGCTCCCCACGGCAAGACCACCATGACCCCGGCGCTCTTCAAGCGTCAGCTCGAGGCTGGCGCCTGGGGCATCACGCTTGCCACCGCCCCCCAGTGTCGTGCCGCCTTCGCTGCGGGCGTCACGCGGCTTGTGATGGCCAATCAGTTGATTGGCGAACCCAACATGGCGATCATCGCTGATCTGATCGAGCAAGGCGCCGAGGTCTACTGCGTGGTCGACAGCGCCGCCAATGTCGCGCACCTGGGGCGCTACTTCGCGGCGCGTGGCCTGCGTCTCAATGTGCTGATCGAGCTGGGCGTGGCGGGCGGGCGCTGTGGCTGTCGTGACCGGGAGCAGGTGCTGACGCTGGCCGCGCGAATCCACGATGAGTCGGCGCTGGTGCTGGCCGGGCTCGAGGGCTATGAAGGGGTGGTGAAGGCTGACGACGGCGAGCCGGCGGCGGCGATCCGTGCCTACGCCTGGCACATGGTCGAGGCCGCCCGGGCGCTTGAGCATGCTGACCTGATCAAGGCCGAGACGGCGCTGATCACCGCCTCAGGCTCGGCCTGGTACGACCTGATCGCCGAGGTCTTTCACGAGGCCTCACTCGGTGCGCGCTTCGTGCCGGTGCTGCGCCCCGGCTGCTATGTGGTGCATGACCACGGCATCTACCGCGAGGCGCAGCGCGGCATGCTCAAGCGCCAGCCGACGATCAAGCAGGGCCTTTGGCCGGCGCTTGAGGTCTTCGCTCAGGTGCAGTCGCTGCCGGAGCCGGGGCTCGCCGTGGTAGCCATGGGCAAGCGCGATATCGGCGCCGACCAGCTGCCGGAGCCCCTGCGTCGCTATCGGGAGGGTGGCCGTGCCGAGCAGACGCTGTCGGTGGCCGGCTGGGAGGTCGTCAAGCTGATGGATCAGCATGCCTTCGTGCGGCTGCCCGCCGCAGCCGTTGGGAATGGCGGGGACGAGGTGCGTATCGGCGACATTATCGCCTTCGGTGCCTCCCACCCCTGCCTGACCTTCGACAAGTGGCGCCGCGTTTGCCGGGTCGACGCGGCGCTTACCGTTATCGAAGAGATGCCGACCTGTTTCTAGGTCGGCGTGCCGGGGCTTGGCGTCAGGACGGCTCGTGTTCGTCGGGGCCGGCCTCGCGATTGGGCAGCACCAGGTTCATGACGATGGCGCACAGCGCGCCGGGAATCAGCCCGGATTCGATGATCGCCTGCAGGTTGTCACTCAGGCCCGCATAGAGTCCCTCTTGGGCCGGCAGGCCAATGGCCGCCGACAGCGAGACGCCGATGATCACCATGTTGCGCTTGTCGAAGGCGATGTGGGACAGCATCTTGATGCCGGCGCTGGCGATCATGCCGAACATGATCAGCACGGCGCCGCCGAGCACGGCGTCGGGAATGCTCGAGATCAGCGCGCCAAGCTTGGGCACCAGCCCGGCGATCACCAGGAAGGCCCCGCCGATCGCCACCACGTAGCGGCTGACCACGCCGGTCAGCGCCACCATGCCGACGTTCTGACTGAAGCTGATCTGCGGAAAGGCGTTGAACACCGCCGCGAATACGCTGGACAGGCCGTCGGCCATCACGCCACCGGAGAGCTCGCGGCGGGTCGGCTGGCGGTCCATGCCGCCTGAGGTGGTGCCGACGATATCGGCAATCGACTCGGCGCAGGTCACCACCGCCAGCAGCACCACCGGCAGGATCGCCGCTAGATGGAACTCGACGCCGATGGCGAGTGGCGCCGGCAGCGACAGCCAGCTCGCCTCGCCCACCTCGGAGACATCCACCAGCCCGAAGGCCGCGGCGGCCAAGTAACCCGCCAGCAGGCCGATCAGCGGCGCCGCCTCTGACCAGATGCCGCGGCCGAACTGATGCAGCCCCAGGGTCACCAGCAGCACCAGGGCCGCCAGCAGCAAGTGATGCGGGGCGCCGAAGTCTTCAGCGCCGAAGCCGCCACCCACGTAGGCAAAGCCGACCGGAATCAGCAGGGTACCGAGCATCACCACGAAGGTGCCGGTCACCACCGGCGGGAACAGGAAGCGTACCCAGCGCAGACAGCTGCCGACCAGCGCCATGGCGATGCCGCCGCAGAGTCCGGCGCCCAGCGCCGCGGGCAGTCCCATGCCCACGGCGATGGGAATCAGCACCGGCACGAAGCCGAAGCTGGTGCCCATCACGATCGGCAGTCGCGCGCCGATCGGTCCCAGGCCCAGCGACTGCAAGAGCGTCGCGGCACCGGCGACGAACATCGCCGCCTGGATCATGAAGGCGGTCTGCTCGGCGGGCAGATCGGCGGCGCCGGCGATGATGATCGGCACGGTGACGTTGGCGACGAACATGGCAAGCACGTGCTGCAGCCCCAGCGGGATCGCTCGGGTCAGCGGTGGCAGGGCATTGACGTCATGGGTGCTGCGAGCGCGCGAGGGCGCATCGGCGAGCGAGTCGCTGTGAAGGGTCATCCTTGGTTCTCCGCATGCATTGTTGTTGATGATGGTTGGATGCTGGAGCGGGCGTGGGATGGCTCGCGACGGAGTCGCGGGCGGATGCGGTGGCGTCGACAGATCACTGGTTAGACGGTCCACACCTCTAGATATTTTGTATACATTCTTTGTATATCATCAGGCGACCCGGCCGCAAGCCGTGTCTGTCGATGGCCGATCGCGAAGGGGGCGTGGAGGGGGCGGAAGGCTCGCAAAAACGCCGCCTTGGGGGCGGCGTTGTGTTGTACGGGGCGACTGGCGAGCTTAGTGTGCGTCTTCGCTGGTTTGCTTGTTCGCGCCTTCCTTCATCTGACGCGGGTCGCGGCCCAGCGGATGCGGCTCGCCGCGCTGCTTGGCCAGCTGAATCTGGCGCTGGCGCTCGCGGGCGCCAGCGCGAGTCTTCTCGGGCAGCGAGTCGAAGCAGTGTGGGCAGCTCACGCCGGGCTCAAAGCGTTCAGAGCGCTGGTCCTCGGCGGAGATCGGCATGCGACAGGCATGGCACTGATCGAACACGCCCTCGCTCAGGTCGTGACGCACCGTCACCCGGTTATCGAAGACGAAGCAGTCGCCGCGCCACATCGACTCATCCTCGGGCACTTTCTCCAGATAGTTGAGGATGCCGCCCTTGAGGTGGAAGACTTCCTCGAAGCCCTCGTGGAGCATGAAGCTCGAGGCCTTCTCGCAGCGGATGCCGCCGGTGCAGAACATGGCCACCTTCTTGTGCCTGGCCGGGTCGTAATGCTCCTTGACGTAATCCGGAAACTCGCGGAACGACTTGGTCTGCGGGTCGACGGCCCCTTCGAAGGAGCCGATCGCCACTTCATAGTCATTGCGGGTGTCGATGACCAGCACCTCCGGGTCGGCGATCACCGCGTTCCACTCCTCGGGATCGACGTAGGTACCGACCTTGGCGTTGGGGTCGACGTCCGGCACGCCCATGGTGACGATCTCGCGCTTCAGCTTGACCTTGGTGCGGTAGAACGGATGTTCGTCGCAGTAAGATTCCTTGTGATCCACGTCGGCAAGACGCGGATCACGGCCAAGCCAGCCAAGCAGCCCGTCGATGCCCTCGCGGGTGCCGGAGACGGTGCCGTTGATACCTTCGCGGGCCAGCAGCAAGGTGCCCTTGACGTCATGATCGAGCATGGCCTGACGCAGCGGCTCGCGCAGGGCTTCGAAATCATCCAGCGTAACGAACTTGTACAGGGCGGCAACGACGATGCCCCCCGCTGAGTGGGGTGATGCCATGGAGCTCTCCTGGTTGTCGTCCTCGCAAAGGACGGACCGGGGTTGAAAGTGGCACGTATTTTACCCGCCCGGCGGGGCGTTCGCACCCCGCAGGTTTTGATCTCGATCAGGCCGGTGGCGGGTTGGGGGGTGAGGTGGTGCGCAAACGCAACGACCCCGGCCTTTCCAAGCCGGGGTCGTCAGTGCGGGCGAGGGACTCGCCTTGCACTATTACGCCGTGCATTTACGCCGTGTAGTTGGTCTCGGAGTAAAGCACGCGGATGCGCAGGGTGTGCTCGACCTTCTTGAGGGCCTCGAGTGCCTGGGGGCCGTAAGCCTTGTCGACATCGATCACCACGTAGCCGACCTCTTCATTGGTCTGCAGGTACTGGCCGGAGATGTTGATGCCGTTCTCCGAGAGTACGCGGTTGATCTCGGACAGCACGCCGGGCACGTTCTCGTGGATGTGCAGCAGGCGATGCTTGTCCGGGTGCGCCGGCAGGGCCACTTCGGGGAAGTTGACCGAGGTGATGGTGGTACCGTTGTCGGAGTAGGTGATCAGTTTTTCCGCGACCTCGACGCCGATGTTTTCCTGGGCTTCCAGGGTCGAACCGCCGATGTGCGGGGTCAGGATCACGTTCTCCAGGCCGCGCAGCGGGCTGACGAATTCCTCGCTGTTGCCCTTGGGCTCGACCGGGAAGACATCGACTGCCGCCCCGAGCAGGCGCCCTTCCTTGAGGGACTCGGCCAGCGGCTCGATCTCCACCACGCTGCCGCGCGAGGCGTTGATCAGGATGCCACCCTGCTTCATCAAGGCGATCTGTTCGGCGCCCATCATCCAGCGGGTCGAGGGCAGGTCGGGCACGTGCAGGCTGACGATGTCGGCGCGGGCCAGCAGCTCCTCGAGGCTGCCCACCTGGCGGGCGTTGCCCATGGCCAGCTTGGTCACCACGTCATAGTAGATGACGTCGAAGCCCAGCGACTCGGAGAGCACCGACAGCTGAGCGCCGATGCTGCCGTAGCCGACGATGCCCAGGGTCTTGCCGCGGGCCTCGTGGGAGTTCTTGGCGCTCTTCAGCCAGCCGCCCTTGTGGGCCTGGGCGTTCTTCTCCGGAATGCCGCGCAGCAGCATGATGGCCTCGGCCAGCACCAGCTCTGCCACCGAACGGGTGTTGGAGTAGGGGGCATTGAACACCGGGATGCCGCGCTTGAGCGCCGCGGTCAGGTCGACCTGGTTGGTGCCGATGCAGAAGCAGCCCACCGCGACGAGTTTCTCGGCGGCGGCGAAGACACGCTCGGTTAGCTGGGTGCGGGAACGCAGGCCGATGAAGTGAACATCGCGAATCTTCTCGATCAGCGACGCTTCATCGAGCGAGGTGGAGAGATGCTCGATGTTGGTGTAACCGGCATTCAGGAAGTTGTCCACCGCGCTCTGGTGGACGCCCTCGAGCAGCAGGATCTTGATCTTGCTCTTGTCCAGGGACGTTTTGGCCATTGTCGAATCAACCCTATCGTTGGCGTGAGTCGCCTAGTTCTGCGAGACCCGGCCAACCACGGGCGCGGCGCCTCTTCGTGATATGTCGTCTGTTGGCCTGTCGAGGCTTTATCCCGTGGCGCACGCCCAGGCAAGGCGTCGCCCCCAGTCGCCCTTATCGCCTCAGTCACCCTTAATAGGTAGCGAGAAGCGAGAAGCAGGGTCAACAGGGCGCATATCCTAGCACAGACGCGGCCCCTGCCGTCGGCGACCGGGATGAAAATGCTGCTTGCTGTTCATGAACGAGCTGCATGGACAGCAAGCACGAACGCGGTGCAAGTCGGCCCGGGGCAGACGCACCCCCCGGGGTTGCGTGTATACTGATCGACCAGATTTTTTGACGCGCGCGGGCCCGGCGGCCTGCCCACGACAGCGAGATGCCCATGGCCGATCAGGACAGCATGCCGGATGCCGGTGCGCCCCCTCAGGATTTTGCCTCGACCCTAGAGCGGCTCGAAGCCTTGGTGACTCGTCTTGAGTCCGGTGAACTGAGCCTTGAGGCCTCGCTTACCGCCTTCGAGCAGGGCGTTGGGCTGACCCGTGAGGCGCAGCGTCGCCTCGATGCCGCCGAACTCAAGGTGCGCAGCCTGGTCGAGGGCGGCGATGGCGATCTCGATGAAGCGCCCTTCCCGGGCGGTGCGGAGGACGTGCGGTGAGTGCTCAGGACAGTGCCCAGGAAAGCACCCAGAAAAAAGCGCCGGCCGTCGCCGGGTCGGTGTCGCTGAAGCCTACGTTGAGCGTGGATCAAGCGCGCATCGATGCCTGGCTCGAGGCGCTGTTCGCGACGCCGGGCGTGGCCGAGCGCCTCGACGCCGCCATGCGCCATGGTGTGCTGGGCGGCGGCAAGCGTCTGCGGCCGGTACTGGTGTATGCCGCCGGCCGCGCTCTGGGCGCCACTGACGAGGCGCTCGATCCGCCCGCCGCGGCGGTGGAGCTGATTCACGCCTACTCGCTGGTGCACGACGATCTGCCGGCGATGGACAATGATGATCTGCGCCGTGGCCAGCCGACGGTCCATCGGGCCTTCGACGAGGCCAGCGCGATACTCGCCGGCGATGCCCTGCAGACCCTGGCCTTCGAGGTACTGGCGCACCAGGCACATCCGCGGCTGGCCGCCTTGGTGGCGACGCTGGCGGAGGCTTCAGGGCGCAGCGGCATGGCTGCCGGTCAGGCGCTGGATCTCGCCGCGGTGGGCCAGCCGGCCGATCTCGAGGCGCTGGCACGCATGCATCGCCACAAGACCGGCGCGCTGATTCGCGCCGCCGTTCGCCTGGGTGGCCTCACGGCCGTCGACGCAGACGACCCGCGCCTGGTGGCGCTGGACGCCTATGCGGCGGCGGTCGGCCTGGCCTTTCAGATTCAGGACGACATTCTCGACGTCACCGGTGATACCGTGACGCTGGGCAAGACCTCGGGGGCCGATGCCGCCCGTGACAAGCCGACCTATCCGGCCCTGCTCGGCCTCGATGGCGCTCGCGCCATGGCCGATGACCTGCTCGACGAGGCCCTGGCGGCGCTGGCGCCACTGGGCGACGATGCCGCTACGCTGGCTGCCTTGGCTCGCCACATGATCGAGCGCGACCACTGACACGATAGATGCCCACATGAAGCTGTTCGACGAGATTCCCGCCGAGCGTCCGGCCACGCCGTTGCTCGACACCCTGGATACGCCCGCCGCGCTGCATGCGATGAGCGCGACTCAGCTCGCCCAGTTGGCCGATGAACTGCGCGCCTACCTGCTGTATAGCGTTGGCGTCAGCGGCGGTCACTTTGGCGCCGGGCTCGGCGTGGTGGAGCTCACCGTGGCGCTGCATCAGGCGCTGGACACCCCCCATGACCGGTTGGTCTGGGACGTCGGTCACCAGGCCTATCCGCACAAGATTCTCACCGGCCGGCGCGAGGCGATGCTCGGCATCCGTAAGCACGGCGGTCTGGCCGCTTTTCCGCGGCGCACCGAGTCGGAGTTCGACACCTTCGGGGTCGGTCATTCCAGCACCTCGATCTCCTCGGCCCTGGGCATGGCCCTGGCCGCTCGCGCCCAGGGCCAGCGGCGTCGTGTCTGCGCGGTGATCGGCGATGGCGCCCTGACCGCCGGCATGGCCTTCGAGGCCCTGGCCCACGCCGGGCATGTCGACGCCAACCTGCTGGTGGTGCTCAACGACAACGAGATGTCGATCTCCGAGAACGTCGGCGGCATGGCCAGCTACCTGGCCAAGATCCTCACCAGCAAGCCCTATACGATGATGCGCGAGAACTCCAAGCGCATGCTCTCGCACCTGCCCGGCGCGCTGGAACTGGCGCGCCGCACCGAAGAGCACATGAAGGGCATGGTCAGCCCGGCGACGCTGTTCGAGGAAATGGGCTTCAACTACATCGGTCCCATCGATGGCCACGACCTGCCGCTGCTGATCCAGACCCTTCGCAGCATGCGCGATCTTGACGGTCCGCAGTTTCTGCACGTCAAGACGCGCAAGGGTCGCGGCTTCGAGCCCGCTGAGGCCGATCCGATCGGCTATCACGCCATCACCAAGCTCGAGAAGCCCAGCGCGACGCCGGCTGCATCGCCGGCGCCGGTGATGCAGCCGGGCGCCACGGACACGCCGCCGCGCCCGAAGCCGAAGAAGTATTGCAACGTCTTCGGCGACTGGCTGTGTGACATGGCCGCCGCCGACGATCGGCTGATCGGCATCACGCCTGCGATGCGCGAGGGCTCGGACCTGGTGCGCTTCTCCAAGGAATACCCCGATCGCTATTTCGATGTGGCGATCGCCGAGCAGCATGCGGTGACGCTGGCGGCCGGCATGGCCTGCGAGGGCAGCAAGCCGGTGGTGGCGATCTACTCGACCTTCCTGCAGCGCGGCTACGATCAGTTGATCCATGACGTCGCCGTGCAGGAGCTGGACGTGACCTTCGCCATCGACCGGGCCGGTCTGGTCGGCGAGGACGGCCCCACTCACCACGGGGCGATGGACCTGTCCTTCCTGCGCTGCGTGCCCGGGATGGTGATTCTGGCCCCGGCCAACGAGGCCGAATGCCGTGCCATGCTGTCGGCGGCCTACCATCACCCGGGTCCGGCGGCGGTGCGTTATCCTCGTGGCACGGGCCCGGGGGGGGAGATTCCCGCGCACCTCGAGCCGCTGGAGATCGGCAAGGCGGAGATGCGCCGTCAGGGCCATGGCATCGCCATTCTGGCCTTCGGCAGCCTTAACGGTGCCGCTGCCGAGGTCGCCGAGCGCCTCGACGCCACTCACTTCAACATGCGCTCGGTGAAGCCGCTGGACCGCGAGGCAGTGCTGGCCGCGGCGCGCTACCATGACCTACTGGTGACTCTCGAGGAAAACGTGGTGGCCGGCGGCGCCGGCAGCGCCGTCAACGAGCTGCTTGCCGGGGCCGGCGAGTCGGTGGCGGTGCTCAATCTGGGCCTGCCCGATGCCTTCGTCGAGCACGGCACGCCCGCCGAGCTGCTCAGAGATTGTGGCCTCGATGTGTCCGGCATCGAGGCTTCCATCCTGGCGCGCTGTGATTAGGCGCTTGCCGTAACGCGCTCGATAGCCTTGGTCTTAGTCACGCCGCCCTCTTGGGCGGCGTTTTCGTTCCAGGCCCTCTGCCTATCGGTGCCGGCGCCAGCACCGATAGGCAGAGGGCATCGAGCATATTGTGATAAACTGTTAGTAAGCTAATTAACTTGCTAATAGTATTCTCCCCATCGCAACACAGCGCAAAGGAGATTCGCTATATGAAACGCCAACTTACTCTCGCCGCCCTCGTCGCCGCTGCCGTTCTGCCGATGGCTGCTCAGGCCAGCGTTGCTACCGAGCGTGCTCTCGACGTCAACCAGGCGGCTCCTGAACAGGTGCAGTTCAGCGCTTCTAAGCAGTCGGTCGACGACTTCCGCGTCAATGAAGCAAGCGCTGGATTAGCCGAGGCTCGCCAGTCACTGCTCGCCCAGCAAGCGCGTCATACCGACTTTTCACGTCAGGCGCAGGCCGAGGCACTGAGCCACGCTCAGGCGGCAACCCGTTAAGGCTGGCGTTCTTCGCTAAGGCCGACAACCCTCGCTTAAGAGTGACTTTTTTATCCCTTGCCTGGCCCCACTTCGGTGGGGTCTTTTTTTTGCTTATCGGAACACTGCGGTTGGTCCTGTTGGGACATGCCCTTGCGGCGAACGGCGATAGCGAAGAGGTATCAAAAGTATCGGAATAAACTGTTAGCATATTAATTAGCGTGCTAATATTATCATTGTCATAGCAACACAGCGCAAAGGAGATTCGCTATATGAAACGCCAACTCACTCTCGCCGCACTCGTCGTCGCCGTTCTGCCGATGGCCGCTCAGGCAAGCATTGCGACCCAGCGGGCCCTTGAGGTCAATCAGGCCGCCCCCGAACAGGTGTCGGTCAGCGATACCCGCCAGCCGGTCGCCGATTTCCGCGTCAACGATGCCAGTGCCGGTCTTGCCAAGGCGAGCCATTCGCTGATCGCCCAGCAAGAGCGCCACACTCACTTTTCGGCTGAGGCCCAGGCCGATGCGTTGAGCCATGCCCAGGCAGCGACGCGTTAAGCCCTACCCGTCTCGTTCAAGCATCCTTCTTGATCCCTTGCCTGACCCCACTTCGGTGGGGTCTTTTTTTGGCACGAAAAAAAGCGTGGTTATCCCCGCCTAAAGGCGGCTACGTGCATGGTTGGTCATGGCCGGATGGCTGTCCGGCTGCGTGACGCCGTCATGCTGATGGCGTGTCCCTCGTGGCCGCGCCCCAGGCCCTGATAGAATGGCCGCACGGCACGCCTCGGCGAGCCGGCCCCTTGAAAACCTTGCTGTATTCACCCACGTCGGCGCGAGGCACCGGCTTTAGGACGAGAGAATCATGTTTATAGCGATATTGATTGGTGCGCTGCTGGGCTATCTGATCGGTGGCCCGATCGGTTTGCTCATTGGTGGCGGTCTTGGCTACTGGCTGATCCAGCGACTCAAGAAGAGCCTGATCGGCAAGCTGGCAGGTGCGCAGGCGCAGTTTCTCGAATCGACCTTTGCGGTGATGGGCTGCATGTGCAAGGCCGATGGCCAGGTCACCGAAGACGAACTCGAGGCGTCGCGGCAGCTGTGGGACCGGCTGCGGCTGACCGAGGCCCAGCGCGCCAAGGCGCGTGAAGACTTCACCCGTGGCAAGAGCGAAGATTTCGATCTCGAAGCGGAACTCGCCAAGGTGCGCGGCGTCGTCGGCAGCCAGCGAGCCATGCTGCAGGTGTTTCTGCAGGTACAGCTAGCGGCCATTGCCGCCGACGGCCAGCTGCATCCCGCCGAGCATGACATGCTGCTGCGCGTGGCCCGAGGCCTTGGGTGCTCGGAGGCCGAGATCGCTCAGATCGAGGCCATGCTGCGCGGCGGGGGAGGAGCCGAAAGCGGCACCCAGGGGCCCTCTCTCGAGGATGCCTACCGGGTACTGGGCGTCGAGGAAGATGCCAGCGACGCCGACATCAAGAAGGCCTATCGCCGCCTGATGAGCCAGAACCATCCTGACAAGCTGGCCGGCAAGGGGCTGCCTGAGAGCATGCGCGAGATGGCCAAGGAACGTACCAGCGAGATCAGTAACGCCTACGAGCGCATCAAGAAGGCTCGTGAGGCCACTGCCTAGGTGCCGGCAGGTGCGGGCTAGAAACCGGTAAAGGGCAGGACGCCAGTATAGATGGCGGCGTAGTGGCAGCCGCTGCCGGCCAGCACGAAGCCATGCCAGATGGCGTGATTGTAGGGAATGGTCTCGAGCACGAAGACGATCACGCCGAGGGTGTAGATCACTCCGCCACTGATCAACAGTACAAGACTGGTCGGCGTGAGCGTGGCGACGAGATCGCCGGCCGCCAGGGCGGCTAGCCAGCCCATGGCCAGGTACATGATCAGCCTTAGGGCCGTGAACCGATGGGGCCTGAGAATCTTCAGGGCGATGCCGCCAAGCGCCAGGGTCCAGACCACGGCAAGCATCAGCCAGCCGGGGCCGTCGCGCAGGTTCACTAGCATGAAGGGCGTGTAGGTGCCGGCGATCAGCGCATAGATGGCGCAGTGGTCGGCGATCTGCAGCGCCCGCTTGAGGCGTGGGTGGCGGCTGCTATGGTAGAGGGTCGAGGCGGTGTAGAGGCCGACTAGGGTAATGCCGTAGAGGCTCAAGCCGACCAGCTTCCAGGGGTCGACGTCGTGAGCAAGGCTTGCCGCCACGATCAGCGCGGTCATGCCCGCAATGCTGAGCACGGCACCGATACCGTGGCTCACGCTATGCAGGAGTTCCTCAAGCAGGGTATAGCCGTCAGCGGCGTCTGCCGGCGAGGCCGGATCATGGGTAGGTGATGAGTTCGCGACCATGCTTTCTCTCTCCGTGCTTTCTCAGCCAACGGTCGAGCCTGCGCAGGTCGCTGAATCGGGGCGGCGGGGCCGCGCCACATCGCTCAGGACTGTCGTTCGTGAGCGTAGATCAGGACTTGCGCTCTATGTCCACGTCATCTGCCTGGGTGAAATCGCCCAGTGCCATCATGTGTCCCAGCTTGCCGGCCTTGGTGGACAGGTACTGCTCGTTATGAGGATTAAGACCGGTGGTGATGGGCAAACGTTCACTCACCTCGACGCCGTCGCGGGTCAAGGCCTCGACCTTGCGCGGGTTGTTGGTCATCAGCCTAAGCGAGGACACGCCCAGGTGATCGAGCATCGGCACGCACAGACCATAGCGGCGCATGTCGGCGCCAAAGCCCAGGCGCTCGTTGGCCTCGACGGTATCGGCGCCTTCGTCCTGAAGGTGATAGGCCCGGATCTTGTTGAGCAGGCCGATGCCACGGCCTTCCTGGCGCAGGTAGAGCAGCACGCCGCGGCCTTCGGCGGCGATCCGCTTGAGCGCTTCCTGCAGCTGGTAGCCGCAGTCGCAGCGCATCGAGAACAGCGCATCACCGGTCAGGCACTCGGAGTGCACGCGCCCGAGCACCGGGGCGCCATCGGTGATGTCGCCGAGCGTCAGGGCGATATGATCCTTGCCGGTGGCCTCGTCCTCGAAGCCGTGCATGGTGAAAGTGGCCCAGGGGGTGGGCAGCCGGGAGGCGGCGATGAATCGGATCGTCACGAAAAACCTCGATGAAACGGGGCGGCGCTTGGCACGCGATGCCCCAAGTCTACCAGCATCGCCGCGCACGCTCACGGCTCGTGCACGCTCATGACCTGGTGGCGGCATCGCCGCGCCATTAAACGATATCCTTGCGGATCGAGGCGGCTGAGAATCGAGGCATCGAGTCGCAGGGCTAGTCCCTCGGGGCCTGGCATCCGGTACAATGTCGGCAAATTTCTGTGTGGATGACGTCGCATGCAACTCGAGAACGATCGTATCCTGCGCGCCCTGGCGCGTGAGCCCGTGGATCGCACCCCGGTCTGGATGATGCGCCAGGCCGGTCGCTACCTGCCGGAATATCGCGAGCTGCGGGGTCAGGCCGGCAGCTTCATGGACCTGTGCCGGGATACCGACCGGGCCTGTGAGGTGACGCTGCAGCCGTTGGAGCGCTTTCCGCTGGATGCCGCCATCCTGTTTTCCGACATCCTGACCATTCCCGATGCCATGGGCCTGGGGCTCTACTTCGAGACCGGCGAGGGTCCTAAATTCCGAAAGCCGGTGCGTACCCCGGCCGAGGTAGCCGCCCTCAAGGCGCCGGACGCCGAGCGGGATCTTGGCTATGTGATGAATGCGGTGAGCGCCATTCGCCGCGAGCTCAACGGCCGCGTGCCGCTGATCGGCTTTTCGGGTAGCCCCTGGACGCTCGCCACCTATATGGTCGAGGGCGCCTCGAGCAAGGACTTCCGCCATGTGAAGACCATGCTCTATGACACGCCGGATACCATGCACCAGCTGCTCGACGTGCTGGCCCGGTCGGTCACCGACTACCTCAATGCGCAGATCCGCGCCGGTGCCCAGGTCGTGCAGATCTTCGATACCTGGGGCGGCAGCCTGTCGACGCCGGCCTACCTCGAATTCTCGCTGCGCTACATGGAGCAGATCGTCGCTGGCCTGATCCGTAGCCACGAGGGCCGCCGGGTGCCGGTGATCCTGTTCACCAAGAACGGCGGCCAGTGGCTCGAGCATATCGCCGCCAGCGGCGCCGATGCGCTGGGCCTGGACTGGAGCACCGAGCTTTCCGATGCCCGTCGCCGGGTCGGTCATCGGGTCGCTCTGCAGGGCAATCTGGACCCCAATGTGCTGTTCGCCAAGCCCAGCGCGATCCGCGCCGAGGTGGCGCGAGTGCTCGACAGCTACGGCCGCGGCCCGGGACATATCTTCAACCTCGGCCACGGCATCAGCCAGTTCACCGATCCTGGCCACGTCAGCGCTTTCATGGACGCGTTGCACGAGCTGAGCCCGGCCTATCATACGGCGGACTGAGCCCGTGGGCTTTCTCATTCGCCTGCACGAACGGCGGCACGCCTGGGCGGGGCTCGCCGTCCTGGCGGCGCTGGTGATCGCCATCGGCAGCCTGGCCCCGGGCAACGAAATGCCCGACAGCCTGCCCTGGGACAAGGCCAACCACTTCATTGGCTATGGTGGGCTGGCGGGCCTGGTAGGGCTCGCCGGCATCAGCACGCGGCCGGCCTTCATCGGCGTGGTGGCCTACGGGGTCGCCATCGAATTCGCGCAACTGCCGGTGCCCGGGCGCATGGGTGGCGACCCCTGGGATATCCTGGCCAACACCCTCGGCGCGCTGCTCGGTCTGGCCGTGCTCGCCCTGTTGCGTCGGTGCCTGCTGCGCGACGGCGCTTGAGGAACCGTCGCCCAGGCGACATCACGTAAAGCTAGTCCCCTTTTCCTGTTCTGAGAGTCCATGATGACCGAATCACTCGACACCAGCTGGTTCACCGAAGTCTTCGATAGCCACGGCAGCGCTTTCTCGTTGAAGGTCCGCGAGAAGTTGTGGGACGTTACCAGCGCCTATCAGCACCTCGAGGTCTATGCCACCGAGACCTATGGCAACCTGATGGTGCTCGACGGCTGCGTGATGCTCAGCGATCGCGACAACTTCCTCTATCACGAGATGATCGCCCATCCGGCGCTGTTCGCTCACGCGGCGCCCAAACGGGTAGTGATCATCGGCGGCGGCGATTGCGGCACCCTGCGCGAGGTGCTCAAACACCCGGGGGTCGAGCATGTCACCCTGATCGATATCGACGAGGAAGTGACCAAGGCCGCCGAGCGCTTCTTCCCGGCGCTGACCGAATCCAATGGCGACCCACGCGCCGAACTGCTGTTTGCCGACGGGGTCAAGTGGGTGGATGAGGCCGACGACGAGAGCGTCGATGTGGTGATCATCGATTCCACCGATCCGGTGGGCCCGGCCGAGGGGCTATTCAAGGTCGATTTCCTGAAGCGCTGCCATCGTCTGCTGCGCGAGGGTGGGGTGATGGTGCAGCAGAGCGAGTCGCCGCTCTATCACAGTGGCAGCATCATCCGCGAGCTGCGTCGCGATATGCATGCCGCCGGCTTCGAGAGTGTCGCCACGCTGCCGTTCCCGCAGCCGGTCTATCCGTCGGGCTGGTGGAGCGTGACCCTGGCCGGCAAGGGCGCCGACGTGAATGCGTTTCGCGAGGCCGACGCGGCGACAAGCGATATGGCCTTGGACTACTACACCGCTGAGGCCCATCGCGGTGCCCTGGCACTGCCGCCCTTTATGCGCCGCGCCTTTGCGGAGTGAGTCACACCCGACACCGGCCCAGCGCCGGTGTCGGTGAAGGTCCTTTTACTTCTCCCTTGTCCTTTCACTTCCCTCCGGTGCTTTTCTCTTTCACTGCCCCGCCTTCACTTCCGCTCCTCTTTATTTACGTCTTGGCGCCTCGCTTCGGTCTCCTCACATGACCGTTCCTCCTGTCGCGTTTTCCAGCCGCCTCATTGAGCTCGGCGTGACTGACATCTGGGTAACACCTCGCGTCAGTCAACGTTCTACGACTTTTGTTGGGTGATTTTAATTTATTGTTTTTAAATTTCTTTTATCTTTCTTGGTCGTCTTTGGAGGCGTTCTCACTGCCGCTTGCGTTGAAGAAAGGTTGTCGGTGCTATCTAACCGCTCACGAATTGGCTTTGCTACTGTCGGGCGACGTGCCACGAGCATGACAACAACAATTCACCCAATCCAAGGGAATAACCATGTTGCACAACAACAAAACCCTGCTGTGTTCCGCGACCGCCATTATGGCCGCCATGCTGGCGACGGGCTCTGCCCAGGCCGGCGAGACGATGGATGCTGTGAAAGAGCGCGGCCAGGTCGTCTGCGGCGTCAGTACCGGCCTGCCGGGCTTTTCCACGCCCGATGATCAGGGCAACTGGGAAGGCATCGACGTTGACGTCTGTCACGGTGTGGCCGCCGCGGTATTCGGCGATGCCTCCAAGGTGCAATTCGTGCCGCTGAACGCCAAGGAGCGCTTCACCGCGCTGCAGTCCGGCGAGATCGACGTGCTGTCGCGCAACACCACCTGGACCGCGACCCGCGACACCACGCTGGGCCTCAACTTCACCGGCACCAGCTTCTATGACGGTCAGGGCTTCCTGGTCAAGGAATCGCTGGGCGTGGACAGTGCCAAGCAGCTCGACGGTGCGGCCTTCTGCGTGCAGTCCGGTACCACCACCGAGCTCAACCTGGCCGACTACTTCCAGGCCAACGACATGAGCTTTGAGCCGGTGGTCTTCGATACCTCCGACCAGACCGTCGGTGGCTTCGAGGCCGGTCGCTGCGACGTGCTGACCTCCGACACCTCCCAGCTCAACGCGCTGCGCATCAAGCTGGCCGATCCGAGTGGCGCCAAGGTGCTGCCGGAAGTGATCTCCAAGGAGCCGCTGGGCCCGGTGGTTCGCCAGGGGGATGATCAGTGGTTCAACGCCGTCAAGTGGACCCTGTTCGCGATGATCAACGCCGAAGAGATGGGTATCAGCAGTGAAAATGCCGATGAGCTGAAGAACTCCGACAAGCCGGGCATCGCTCGCTTCATGGGCAGCGAAGGCAACTTCGGCGAGGCCATGGGCCTGCCGGCCGACTGGGCCTATAGCATCGTCAGCCAGGTCGGTAACTACGGCGAGGTCTTCGACCGCAACGTTGGTGCCGGTTCACCGCTCAACATCGAGCGTGGCATCAACGCCCTGTGGACCGAAGGCGGCGTCCAGTACGCTCCGCCGATTCGCTAACGCTCTCCACCGGCCCCGCCCCTCACAAGGGGCGGGGTCCGTCGTTGTGTCATCGCTAGTGGAGAGGACCTTCCATGACTACTCCTTCCTCGCCCCCTCCTCGCGGGGAGACGCCACCGTTCTGGCGTGACCCCGCCAAGCGGGCGCTACTCTTTCAGGCGCTGATGCTCGCCGCGCTGTTTGTGGTGGTTGGCTTCATCGTCAACAATACTCTCGAGAACCTGGACGCTCGGGGGATTACGACCGGTTTCGGCTTCCTTAATGACACCGCCGGCTTCGGTATCGTCCAGAGTCTGATCGACTACACGCCTCAGAGCAGCTACGGCCGCACCTTCCTGGTCGGCTTGCTGAATACCCTGCTGGTCTCGGCCCTCGGCATCTTTGCGGCCACTGTCATCGGTTTTCTGATGGGCATCGCGCGGTTGTCGCCCAACTGGCTGATCGCCAGGATTGCTGGCGCCTACGTCGAGATCTTTCGCAACATTCCGCTGCTGCTGCAGATCTTCTTCTGGTACTTCGCCGTACTGCGCAGCTTGCCGTCGCCCCGCGACAGCATGAGCCTCGGTGAGGCCGTGTTCCTCAACATCCGTGGCTTGGTGGTACCTGCGCCAGTGGGTGGACCGGGATTCGTGTGGACGCTGGTGGCGCTTGCCGTTGCCGTCATCGCGGCCATCGTGCTGGTGCGCTGGAACCGCCGTCGCCAGGAAGCGACCGGCGATCGGCTGCCTGCCGGATGGATCAGTGCCGGGATGATTGTCGCTCTGCCTGCCCTCGTGTTCGTCGCCAGCGGCATGCCGCTGACCTGGGATCTGCCCAAGCTTGGCGGCTTCAACTTCTCGGGCGGTATCACCGTGCTGCCGGAGCTTCTGGCGCTGTGGCTGGCGCTGTCGATCTACACCGGTGCCTTTATCGCCGAGATCGTGCGCTCAGGCATCCAGGCCGTCTCTCACGGCCAGACCGAAGCGGCCCGGGCGCTGTCACTCTCCGGTGGCATGACCCTGCGGCTGGTGGTGATTCCCCAGGCAATGCGGGTGATCATCCCGCCGCTGACCAGTCAGTACCTCAACCTGATCAAGAACTCGTCGCTGGCCACTGCCATCGGCTACCCGGACCTGGTGTCCGTGTTCGCCGGTACCACGCTCAACCAGACCGGCCAGGCTATCGAGGTGATCATGATGACCATGGCGGTCTATCTGACGCTGAGTCTTCTGGTGTCGATGTTCATGAACTGGTTCAACGCGCGCATGGCGCTGGTGGAGCGATAAGTGAGCAAACTGACCTTAAATACGACGCCGGTGGATGCCCGCCCCGCTCCCAAACGCGGCGTGGGCCCCATCGCCTGGCTGCGCAGCAACCTCTTTCAGGGGCCCATCAACAGCGTGTTCTCGCTGCTGGCGATCTGGGCGCTGATCGCGGGGCTCACGCCGCTGATCCAGTGGGCCATCATCAATGCCGACTGGCTCGGCACCAGCCGCGAGGCCTGCAACTCCGGCGGTGCCTGCTGGGTGTTCATCTCGGCTCGCTTCGAGCAGTTCATCTACGGTTTCTATCCCAGTGAACTGCGCTGGCGGGTCAATCTCACCTTTGTGCTGTTTGCTCTGCTGATTGGCTGGCTGGCACTGCCCCGCCTGCCGGCCAAGAAGCTGGCCGCGGTGGTGACTCTGGTGGTCTTCCCGGTCGTGGCCTTCTACCTGCTGCACGGCGGCTCGTTCGGCATGCCGGCGGTGCCGACGCATCGCTGGGGTGGCCTGATGCTGACCCTGGTGCTGGCGGTAGTGGGGATCGTTGCGGCGCTGCCGATCGGCGTCGTGCTGGCGCTGGGGCGCCAGTCGAAGATGCCGATCGTGAAGAGTATCTCGGTGGTGTTCATCGAGTTCTGGCGCGGCGTGCCCTTGATCACGGTGCTATTCATGGCCTCGGTGATGCTGCCGCTGTTCGTACCCACCGAGGTGGACATGGACAAGCTGGTGCGGGCGCTGATCGGCATCACCCTGTTCCAGAGTGCCTACATGGCAGAGGTGGTGCGGGGTGGTCTGCAGGCGATTCCCAGGGGCCAGGAAGAAGCGGCTGCGGCGCTGGGTATGGGCTACTGGAAGCGCATGGGCCTGATCGTGCTGCCCCAGGCGCTGAAGATGATGATCCCCGGCATCGTCAATACTTTCATCGCCCTGTTCAAGGATACCTCGCTGGTGCTGATCATCGGCCTGTTCGACCTGCTGGCGATCGTGCAGGCGGCACTCGCCGACGCCGATTGGTTGGGCTTCTCGATTGAAGGTTATGTCTTCGTTGCGTTTGTGTTCTGGATCTTCTGCTTCGGCATGTCCCGCTACAGCCAGTACCTGGAACGCAAGCTGCACACCGGCCACTAGACGCGCACAGGCGCAGCCGGCGACCGTCTGTTCGGCGGGCGGTCGCCCACAAGAACAAGGATATCGGTATGACGTCACAAACGGCCAAGGCCGACGACACCCCCATGATCGAGATGCGCGGCCTGAACAAGTGGTACGGCGACTTCCACGTGCTGCGCGACATCGACCTGACTGTCCAGCGCGGCGAGCGCATCGTCATCTGCGGACCCTCGGGCTCCGGTAAATCGACGCTGATCCGCTGCATCAATCATCTCGAGGAACACCAGCAGGGCGAGATTGTTGTGGGCGGCATTCCCATGACTCAGGACGTCAAGCGCATCGAACAGATCCGCCACCACGTCGGCATGGTGTTCCAGCACTTCAATCTCTTCCCGCACCTCTCGGTGCTCGAGAACTGCAGCCTGGCGCCGATCTGGGTGCAGAAGAAGCCGCGCCGCGAGGCCGAGGCCCTGGCCATGAAGTATCTCGAGCGGGTACGTATCGCCGAGCAGGCGCACAAGTTCCCGGGCCAGCTCTCCGGCGGTCAGCAGCAGCGCGTGGCGATTGCCCGCTCGCTGTGCATGCATCCGGAGGTGATGCTGTTCGATGAGCCGACCTCGGCGCTGGACCCCGAGATGATCAAGGAAGTGCTCGACGTCATGGTGGAGCTCGCCGAAGAGGGCATGACCATGCTCTGCGTGACCCACGAGATGGGCTTCGCCAAGACGGTCGCCGACCGGGTAATCTTCATGGACCAGGGGCAGATCATCGAGGAGAACGCCCCGGAGCCGTTCTTCAACGACCCCCAGTCCGAGCGGACCCAGCTGTTCCTGAGTCAGATTCTTGGCCACTGAGTCGCATCATGCACAGCCGGCATGCCGGCTGTGCCATGGGAGCTTCCTTGATGATTGAAAAGCTTTACATCGATCGTGCGCCCCAGCCGATCGCGCCCTTTTCCCATGCCTGTCGGGTCGGTGATCTGGTCTTCATCACGGGGCAGATGCCGACGGTCCCGGAAACGAACGAGATGCTGCTCGGCACCTTTACCGAGCAGACCCATCGCGTGATGCAAAACCTGGCGATCATTCTCGACGCCGTGGGCAGTGACTTCGAATATGTGGTTCAGTCACGGGTGTTTATCACCAACATGGGGCACTTCGAAGAGGTCAACGCGGTCTACGCCAGCTACTTTCCTGCGCCCCTGCCCACGCGGACGTGCATTGGGGTGACTGGCCTGGCCGGTGGCGCCGACGTTGAGGTCGACATGATTGCCTGGATTCCGTCCGCCCCCCGCGAGTCCACCAGTGGCTCGTGACCCATGGGGACATCCTGCTCCCATGGCCGTCCAGCCACGGGTGAGCGTGCCCGTTTGATGGTGATGCCTCGGCGACTTTCCTACTACCTATAAGCGCGGCCCGGCCGGGGGCGCGTAGCTGTCTATCCAGGGGGCCGCGGCGAGGTCGAGCTGCGGTTCACGGGGCCACGGCGTGCCGGCTACTGGCTGTGCGGCAGCCGCAGCTTCGGGGGCGGCGGAGAACGGTTCGGGCTGTGAGGGTACGGGCATGGCAGCGGTAGGATTGACCTGGCGCGCCTCGCCTGCCCAGCTGTCGTCCTCGTCGTGGACCGCCGGGCGTCGGCGAGTGGAGCGCGTGAAAGGCAGTTGCTGGAGGGCGATCATGGCCTGCACATGGTGGGGCGTCATCAGCAGTTCGAACAGCATGCGCACCAGCAGGCAGGCGGCCAGGGTCGCGCCAACGCCCAGCGCCAGCGTCGGCCATTGGCCCGACAGCGGCGTGGTGGCAAGCGGCGCCAGTGCCTCGCGCGTCCAGAGCCCGCCGGTCGCTAGCATCCCGAGCTGGCTCAGCAGGTGTAGCAAGACCAGCAGGCCGCGCGGCATGGGGCGGCGCATCAGCAACAGATTGCGCATCGAGAGCGTCTCCAGTGACGAAAGTGGGGCGGGGCCTGACCGCATTTACGGGTCAGGGTGCCTTCCTGGCGGCGGGGATTTTAGCACAGCGCCCTCGGTGCGCATCCTGTCGCCGCTGGGCGACGACACGCAGTTGACGCCCTCTCGGGTGCTTGCCAATCTCCAGTATAGGAACGCAGGTGCTGGAGTGATGCGTTTCACTCAACCGAGGAACTGCTATGACAACCTATATTCTGGTCGCTGACGCCGCCCGGGCGCGTGTCTTTACCCGGGATGCCCTCACGCTGGTCGAGCACGACAGCTTGCTACATGCCGAGGGGCGTCTGCATGAGGGGGACCTTGTCACCGACAACGGAGGAGACGTTCACCAGTCGTCGACGACAGCTGCTAGTGCCTCGGGAGGCGAGGATGTGGCGACCCAGCACCACGCCGAGCGCTTCGCCAAGGAAGTCGCCGAACGCCTATACCGGGCGCGAATCGAGAACGATCTCGACAAATTGATCCTGGTGGCCCCGCCACGCTTTCTCGGCCAGCTGCGCGACAAGCTCGATGGTCCGACCGCACATCGGGTGATTCACAGCCTGGCCAAGGATCTGTCGAAGGCCAGTCTCGAGACCATTCAGGAGGCAGTCAGCGATATGCGCTAGCAACGCTCGGCACAGGCAACGCTCAGCGCAGGCAGCATGACCTATCGGCGGCTCAAGAAATGGGTGCCCTCGCCGATAGGACGTCGTATCAAACATCTTTCAAGTCAGATGTTTGTCGTCGAACAACACAATGTTTTACTCATTAAGGGCGCCCCATGTTTTCCTCCTTGCGCAAGCGCATACTGATCATCACCCTGGCGGTCATCGCTTTGGCACTGGTGATCAATGCGACCGTCAGTTACCTGACCGTCAAGTCTCATGATCAACAGCAGGTTGCCGATCAGCTGGGATCCATTGCTACCGGCAATGCCATGGCGATCGAAGAGTGGATCGCCGCTCGCACCAGTATGGTCGAAGCGGCCCGTGAGCCGGTCAAGGGTGATACCCCCGTGCCGGCGCTGGTCCAGCTGGCCGAGTCCGGTGGTTTCCTGTCGACCTATCTCGGCAAGCCGGATGGCTCTCTGACCACCTCAGATGGCTGGGTGCCGCCAGACGATTACGATCCGCGACAGCGCGGCTGGTATCTCTCGGCTACCGAGCAGGACAAGACCATCGTTTCGATGCCCTATGTGGATGCCAACAGCAGCCGGATGGTGGTCACCTTCGCCACACCGGTCGAGCGTGGCGGGCGCTTGTATGGCGTGATCGGTGGTGATGTGGTGATCGACAAGCTGATCGCCCAGGTCAATGGTATCCAGCCGACGCCATCAAGCTTTGCCTTCTTGAGCAGCGGCGGCGAGACGCTGATAGCCCATCCCAATGCCGATCTGACCCTCAAGCCTCTGACCCGACTTAGCGAGCAACTGACGCCGTCCACTATCTCGCGTCTGGGCAATACCGAGGATAACTGGAAGCATTTCGCCATCGACGGTGCCGGCAAGCGGCTGTCCGTGACTCCTATCGCCGGCAGCGACTGGGAGCTCGGGGTGGTGTTGGACGAGGATGAGGCCACCGCCGGCCTGCGCGCCATTCTCGAGTCCTCGTTGATTACGCTGGTGATTATCATCGCCGTCACTGCCCTGTTGCTCGGCCTGTGGCTCAAGCGGACTCTCGCCGGCCTGGAGCGTGCTCGGGATGCCCTTGAGGACATTGCCAGCGGCGAGGGCGACCTGACCCGGCGCCTGCCGGAGCAGGGTCGCGATGAAGTGGCGCAGATCGCCGCCGCCTTCAACCGCTTCGTCGGCAAGATGGAGGCAGTGATGGTGACCATCCGTCAGAGCAGCGAATCGGTGCGGGTCGCTGCCACCGAGATCTCGACCGGCGGTCAGGATCTCTCGCGGCGTACCGAGAATGCGGCCTCGAGCCTGCAACAGACCTCGGCCTCGATGGAAGAGATCACCAGCACCGTCGAACACACCGCCGAATCCTCGCGTCAGGCCAATGGCCTGGCCGAATCGGCGTCCGTGGTCGCTCGCCGCGGCGGCGAAGCGGTCGGCAAGGTAGTCGATACCATGCAGGGCATTCGGGATTCCTCGGCGCAGATCAGCGAGATCGTAAGCGTGATGGACGGCATCGCCTTCCAGACCAACCTGCTGGCGCTGAACGCCTCGGTGGAGGCCGCGCGTGCCGGCGAACAGGGCCGCGGTTTCGCGGTGGTGGCTGGCGAAGTACGCCAGCTGGCCGGGCGCAGTGCTGATGCCGCCAAGCAGATCAAGGGCCTGATCGACACCTCCAGCGCTCGCACCGAAGAGGGTGCTGCCCAGGTGCGGGCCGCCGGCGAGACCATGGAGGAGATCGTGCAAAGTGTGACACGGGTCACCGACGTGCTGGGCGAGATCACCGCCGCCACCGGCGAACAGAGCGACGGCATCGGCCAGGTCAACGTGGCGGTGTCGGAGCTTGATCGCATGACCCAGCAGAACGCCGCCCTGGTCGAGGAGTCGACCACCGCCGCCGAGCAGTTGAAGGACCAGGCGGACCGCCTCACCGAGGCGGTAGCCGGCTTCACCCTGAGCGAGCAGGCCCAGGCAGAACAGCGCGGGGCCCTGCCTCAGCTCGACAATGCCGGTGGAGAGGCGCCGCGCCGCGCTAGCCTCGACTACGCCTGACCCCTGGGCGCGACTTTGCTCTTTCCCCTCTCGAATATTGAGGAGTTCACTGCCTCGGCCAGCCATGGCCGGGGCAGTGCACGTTATCGCCTCCTACCCGCCTTTGTCCCTTCAATCCCGTGACCTCGGTCGGCGTGTGTTCACTTCGTCACGAACCCTCATGAGCCTGGCGTGCGGGCTGCACCTAAAGTCGTGTCCGTTGATGCCGATAGGTGGCTGCTAACGGCATGTCATAGAGGCCTGCCTTCGCCCGCCTTTTTCTGAATAGTGAGACTTATTTAATGCTGTCGTCCCTTCGCCTGCGCATCCTGGTGGTCACCTTGGTGGTGGTCGCTCTGGCTCTGGTCATCAACGTTTCGGTCAGCTATTTGACCGTGCAGACTCACAACGAAGAGCAGATCGGCCAACAGCTCGATGCGGTGGCCAATGGTAATGCCCGGGCCATCGAGGAATGGACCAGTGCTCGTGCCGACATGATGGAAGCCGCCCGTGACCCGGTGATGGGCGATGACCCGCGTACTGCCCTGATCCAGTTGGCGGAGTCCGGCGGCTTTCTATCCGCCTATATCGGCCGCCCCGACGGCAGCATCATGACCTCTGACGGCTGGGATGCCCCCGGCGATTTCGATTCGACCACTCGCGGTTGGTATCGCGATGCCGTCGAGCGGGGCGAGACCATCATTTCGCGTCCCTTCGTCGATGCGGTCAGCGGTCAGCAGGTGGTGTCTTTCGCCACCCCGGTCCACAAAGACGGTCGCCTTGCCGGGGTCATCGGCGGCGACGTGGTGATCGATGACTTGATCGCCGAAGTGGCGGCGATCCATCCGACGCCGTCGAGTTTCGCCTTCCTGAGCGTCGATGGTGAGACGCTGATCGCCCACCCCGACGCTGAGCTGACCCAGCAGCCGCTGACGGTGGTCAGTGATGGTCTGACCCCAGAGTTCATCGCGCGGCTGGGGCGCCAGGACGCCACCTGGGAGCCTCTTCGCGTCGACGATAGGGCCAAGCGACTCGCCGTTGCGCCGATTGACGGCACTGACTGGGAACTCGGGGTGGTGTTGGATGAGGATGAGGCCACCGCCGGCCTGCGCGCCATTCTCGAGTCCTCGTTGATCACGCTGGTGATTATCATCGCCGTCACGGCCCTGCTGCTCAGCCTGTGGCTCAAGCGCACTCTCGCCGGCCTGGAGCGTGCCCGGGATGCCCTTGAGGACATTGCCAGCGGCGAGGGCGACCTGACCCGGCGCCTGCCGGAGCAGGGCCGCGATGAAGCGGCGCAGATCGCCGCTGCCTTCAACCGCTTCGTCGGCAAGATGGAGGCGGTGATGGTGACCATCCGCCAGAGCAGCGAATCGGTGCGGGTCGCCGCCACCGAAATCTCGACCGGCGGTCAGGATCTCTCGCGGCGTACCGAGAATGCGGCCTCGAGCCTGCAACAGACTTCGGCCTCGATGGAAGAGATCACCAGCACCGTCGAACACACCGCCGAGTCCTCGCGTCAGGCCAATGGCCTGGCCGAATCGGCGTCCGTGGTCGCTCGCCGCGGCGGCGAAGCGGTCGGCAAGGTAGTCGACACCATGCAGGGCATTCGCGATTCCTCGGCGCAGATCAGCGAGATTGTCACGCTGATGGACGGCATCGCCTTCCAGACCAACCTGCTGGCGCTGAACGCCTCGGTCGAGGCCGCCAGAGCAGGCGAAGATGGTCGCGGTTTCGCGGTGGTGGCCGGCGAAGTACGCCAGCTGGCCGGGCGTAGCGCTGATGCCGCCAAGCAGATCAAGGGCCTGATCGATACCTCCAGCGCCCGCACCGAAGAGGGCGCTGCCCAGGTGCGGGTCGCCGGCGAGACCATGGAGGAGATCGTGCAAAGTGTGGCTCGGGTCACCGATGTGCTGGGCGAGATCACCGCCGCCACCGGCGAGCAGAGCGACGGCATCGGCCAGGTCAACGTGGCGGTGTCGGAGCTTGATCGCATGACCCAGCAGAACGCCGCCCTGGTCGAGGAATCGACCACCGCCGCCGAGCAGTTGAAGGACCAGGCGGACCGCCTCACCGAGGCGGTAGCCGGCTTCACCCTGAGCGAGCAGGCCCAGGCCGACAGCCGTCAGGCCATGCCGCGGTTAGCCTGATGCGTTGAACCGCTGCCTTTTCCCTTGAAGAGAGAAACACTGATGCATTTCAAGTCCTTGCGGTCCTTCGTCACCCTGCTGGTGGGGGCCTGTATCCTGATCGTGGTCGCCGCCTTGGTGAGCTATGCCATGCTGGCCAACTCCCGCTCGCAGGCCCTAGTCGAAGCGCGCACCAGCGAGCTGTTGCGTGACAGCGCCCGTGAACGTCTGCAGGCGCTGGCCGAAGCCCGCAGTCAGGATATCCAGCGCCGGCTCGAGCAGGCACTGCTGCTGGCCGAGCAACTGGCCGACACCAACGCTCTGATGGGCCAGCGCGACCAAGACGGCCAGGCGCGCCTGACCCTTGGCCGCCACGAGCTCTCCAACCTGACGCGCAACCTGGTGGCCGAGAACGCCGACCTGCTGGATGCCTTCATCGGCTGGGAGCCGAATGCCTTTGGCAACGATGCCGTCTTCGCCGGCAAGACCGATGAGGGCTATGACGGCAGCGGGCGCTTCATGCCCTGGTGGTATCGCAACGGCGAGGGCAAGATCGAAGTGTTCCCGCTAGGTGATATGGAAAACGAAGAGCGCGACAACCAGGGCTTGCGCAATGGCGAGTACTACCTGTGCCCTCGGGAGACCGAAAACACGTGCATCATCGACCCTAAATATTATGACTACAACGGCCAAAACATCCTGGTGACCTCCTTCAACGCGCCGGTCATGGTCGATGGCGACTTCCGCGGCGTGGCCGGGGTCGATCTGAGCGTCGACTTCATTCAGGACTGGCTGGTCAAGGCCAATGCCGAGCTGTATGACGGCGCTGGCAGCATGGCGCTGATGGCGTCGCGAGGGCTGATGGTTGGCACTACCGACCATCCGAGCAAGCTTGGGCAGGCCGCAAAGGAAGTGCTCGACGAGACCCTGGTCGGTGAACTCGATGCTGCTCAGCAAGGCGGCAAGCAATATGCCTATAACGCCGAGCGTGAGCGCTTCGAGCTGACCTGGCCCTTCACCATTGGCGGGACCGATGAGACCTGGGTGCTGTCGATTCGCCTGCCCGAGCAGGCGGTGATGGCAGGACTCACCGACCTGCGCGGCCAGCTCGCCGAGCAGCGTCAGGCGGATCTGATCGGTATGGCCCTGATGGGACTGGTGATCGCCCTGCTGGGTCTGTTGGCCAGCTACCTGGTCGGCGGCAGCATCGCCCGGCCGCTTCGCCAGCTCGCGGCAAGAATGGGTGACATCGCTTCCGGCGAAGGTGATCTGACCGCTCGCTTACCGGTGCGGGGGCGCAATGAAACCGCCGAGCTTGCCACCCAGTTCAATGCCTTCGTCGACAAGATGAACGATGTCCTGCTCGACGTGCGCGCTAGCAGCGAATCGGTGCGGATTGCCGCCACCGAAATCGCTGACGGCGGCCAGGATCTCTCCCGGCGCACCGAGAATACTGCCTCCAGCCTGCAGCAGACGTCGGCCTCGATGGAGGAGATCACCAGCACCGTCGAGCACACCGCCGAGTCCTCGCGTCAGGCCAATGGCCTGGCCGAATCGGCCTCTGCGGTCGCGCGCCGCGGCGGCGAAGCGGTCAGCAAGGTAGTCGACACCATGCAGGGCATTCGTGACTCCTCGGCGCAGATCAGCGAGATCGTCAACGTGATGGACGGCATCGCCTTCCAGACCAACCTGCTGGCGTTGAACGCCTCGGTGGAGGCGGCGCGTGCCGGCGAACAGGGCCGCGGCTTCGCGGTGGTGGCGGGCGAGGTGCGAAAGCTGGCGAGTCGCTCGGCCGATGCCGCCAAGCAGATCAAGGGCCTGATCGAGACCTCCACTGTGCGTACCGAGGAGGGCGCTGCCCAGGTGCGGGTCGCCGGCGAGACCATGGAAGAGATCGTGCAAAGCGTGGCACGCGTCGCCGACGTGCTGGGCGAGATCACCGCCGCCACTGGCGAGCAGAGCGACGGCATCGGCCAGGTCAACGTGGCGGTCTCGGAGCTCGATCGCATGACCCAGCAGAACGCCGCCCTGGTCGAGGAATCGACCACGGCCGCCGAGCAGTTGAAAAACGAGTCGGACCGGCTGAGTCAGGTGGTCTCTGGCTTCACCTTGCGCGAGGTCGCTGAACGGCCGGCGCTGGCCTCGCCCGAGAGCGTGACGCGCGGCTGACCCGGACATGCCGGTCTAAGACCTGGTTGTTACTCTTCGAACGGGACCCTATCGCCAGAGCGTCGTGTGATGCCCTGGCGATTAGCGCGTCGCTGATCGGGGGCGGGTTGCAGGGGCTCAGGGCGTCAGGGGCAGCGGAATTTCGTCGCTGCGCTGGATGCCTGCCGTCATCTGTCGACACAGCTTCAGGTATTCGCGCATGCCGGTGGTCAGGTACTTGTGGCGGTGCCAGATGAAGGAAAACTGGCGGCGCAGGTCGAGCTCGGGGGTGGAAAGTTCCACCAGGCTGCCCCGCCTGAAGGCATCGCGCAGCGCCAGGCGCGACACGCAGCCGATGCCAAGTCCTGACTCCACCGCCCGCTTGATGCCCTCGGTGTGCTCGAGCTCCAGCAGAATGTTGAAGCGCCCGCGGCGATGGCGGGCCGCATGCTCAAGCGTCAGGCGGGTGCCCGAGCCTCGCTCGCGCATGATCCAGTCCTCGCGCAGCAGATGACCGATGTCCAGCGCGTCGCTTCCCGCCAGGGGATGATGGGGCGCACAGAACACCACCAGCTCATCCTCCACCCAGGGCTGCATGACTAGCGCCTCGTTCTGGCAGTCGCCCTCGATCAGTCCCAGATCCAGCTCATGCTGGGCCACCCGCTCGATGATGCTGCGGGTGTTGCCCACCTGCAGGCGTACCCGGCTGTCCGGATGTGCCTTGAGGAAGTCGCTGATCAGAAGCGTCGCTAGATAGTTGCCGATGGTCAGGGTGGCGCCGACGTCCAGCGAGCCGATGCCCCGCTGGCCGCGCAGCAGTTCCTCGATTTCCTCGCCGCGGTCGAGCAGCGCTACAGCCTTGGGCAGCAGTTGAAAGCCCAGGGCGTTGAGCTTCAGCCGCTTGCCGATCCGGTCGAGCAGCTGGCAGTCGAACTGGCGCTCGAGCTCGGAGAGCGCGGTGCTGGCGGCCGACTGGGACAGCGCCAGCTCCCGGGCAGCGCGGGATACGCTCTCGTGCTGGGCGACGGCGACGAAGACTTCGAGCTGGCGCAGGGTATAGCGCATGGTCACACTCCGCTGAGTTAATATCGGCATTATAGATAAGTGTTATCCATATAAACCATTTAACAGATAGGTGGCCGATGCTTAGACTTCACTCATTGATCTTTCCGGCGATGTTATTCGTTTTTGGAATACTCGTCTTGAGCATATAAGGAGTCGGTCGTGAGCAAGTTTGCCCTGGAAGAAGTCTTAAGCGTCCATCACTGGAACGATACCCTGTTCAGTTTCAAGACCACCCGCGAGCGTAGCCTGCGCTTCAAGAACGGCCAGTTCGTGATGATCGGTCTTGAGGTCGAAGGCAAACCGCTGATGCGTGCCTATTCCATCGCCAGCCCCAACTACGAGGATCACCTCGAGTTCTTCAGCATCAAGGTGCCCGACGGCCCGCTGACCTCGCGCCTGCAGCACCTTGAGGTCGGCGATCAGATCATGGTCAGCCGCAAGCCTACCGGCACCCTGGTCACCGATGATCTGCTGCCTGGCCGCAACCTCTACCTGCTGTCCACCGGTACCGGCCTTGCACCCTTCATGAGCCTGATCCAGGACCCGGAGGTGTACGAGCGCTTCGAGAAGATCGTGCTGATCCACGGCGTACGTACCGTCAGTGAACTGGCCTACGCCGACTTCATCACCAAGGAGCTGCCTGCACACGAGTACCTGGGCGAAGAGATCGCCGAGAAGCTGGTCTACTACCCCACGGTGACCCGCGAGGCGTTCCATACCCAGGGCCGCCTGACCGACCATATCCGCAGCGGCAAGCTCGCCGAAGATACCGGTCTGCCGCCGCTCGACCCCAAGCAGGACCGCGCCATGATCTGCGGCAGCCCGGCGATGCTGGACGAGTCCAGCGCCCTGCTCGACGATCTGGGCTTCAAGATCTCTCCGCGTCTGGGCGAGCCCGGCGACTACGTGATCGAGCGTGCTTTCGTTGAGAAATAAGCCGGAGCCCGGGCTTCGTCGGGAGCTGTAAGCCATAAGCTTGAAGCTGGAAAAAAACCGCCCCCAGGCGCATGCGTCTGGGGGCGGTGCTGTTTATGCTGGCTTCGAGCTTCGAGCTTCGAGCTTCGAGCTTCGAGCTTCGAGCTTCGAGCTTCGAGCTTCGAGCTTCGAGCTTCGAGCTTCGAGCTTCGAGCTTCGAGCTTCGAGCTTCGAGCTTCGAGCTTCGAGCTTCGAGCTTCGAGCTTAGACCGCGTCCTTGTCGGTCTCGCCGGTACGGATACGAATGACCTGCTCCAGCGGCGAGATGAAGATCTTGCCATCGCCGATCTTACCGGTGTTGGCCACCTGGGTGATGGAATCGATCACCTGCTCGGCCATGGCGTCGTCTACCGCCACTTCGAGCTTCACCTTGGGCAGGAAGTCGACCACGTACTCGGCGCCACGGTACAGCTCGGTGTGGCCTTTCTGGCGGCCGAAGCCTTTGACCTCGGTGACGGTAATGCCCTGCACGCCGATCTCGGAAAGCGCTTCCCGTACGTCGTCGAGCTTGAACGGCTTGATGATGGCGGTCACCAGCTTCATGGTCATTCTCCTTGTATTCGTTGGTACGGGAGCGTCGTGATTCCCGGTGCGGGGCGCGACGCGGCATATCCCGCGAACATGCCCTCAAGCATACACCGCACCGAGCGGGAATAAAAAAGGCCCCCGTTAGGGGGCCAGGGGAGCACGCCAGCTCACTCGGTGTGTCGCCTCACTTCTTGGCGACGTAAAACTCGGGGTAGGCTTCCAGGCCACACTCGGCCAGGTCGACGCCTTCGTATTCTTCTTCTTCGCTGACTCGTACACCCATGATGGCCTTGAGGATCAGCCACACCACCAGGCTTGCCAGGAAGACCCAGGCGAAGATGCCGGCGATGCCAATGATCTGAGCACCGAAGGAGGCACCGTCGTTGGACAGCGGCACGGCCAGGACGCCCCAGATGCCGACCACACCGTGCACTGAAATGGCGCCGACCGGGTCATCGAGCTTCAGTTTGTCGAGGCTGACGATGGATACCACCACGATCAGGCCGCCGATGGCACCGATGAAGGCGGAGCCCAGCGCGGAGGGCGACAGCGGATCGGCGGTGATGGCCACCAGGCCAGCGAGGGCGCCGTTCAGTGCCATGGTCAGGTCGGCCTTGCGGAACCACAGCTTGGCCAGGATCAGAGCAGCGATCACGCCGCCAGCCGCCGCGGCGTTGGTGTTGACGAACACCTGAGCCACGTTGTTGGCGGAAGTGGCGTCGGACAGCTTCAGCTCAGAGCCGCCGTTAAAGCCGAACCAGCCCATCCACAGGATAAAGGTACCCAGGGTCGCCAGCGGCAGGTTGGCACCGGGGATGGCGTAGATAGAGCCGTCCTTGCCGTATTTGCCCTTACGCGGTCCCAGTACGATCACGCCAGCGAGTGCTGCCGCAGCACCGGCCAGGTGCACGATGCCGGAACCGGCGTAGTCGGAGTAACCGACCTCGGAAAGCCAGCCGCCGCCCCAGGTCCAGTAGCCGGACACCGGATAGATGAAGCCGGTCATGACCACAGCGAAGGCCAGGAAGGCCCACAGCTTCATGCGCTCGGCGACGGCACCCGAGACGATGGACATGGCGGTTGCCACGAACACCACTTGGAAGAAGAAGTCGGAACGCATGGAGTAGTAGGGCGCGTCGTCACCGCCTGCGGTGATGGCGTCCAGGGTGTTTTCGCTACCGATCAGGAAGCCCAGGTTCGGCAGGAAACCGCCGGCGCTGCTGGAATACATGATGTAGTAGCCGACCACCAGGTACATGGTGCAGGCGATCGCGAACAGGACCACGTTCTTGGTCAGGATTTCGGCGGTGTTCTTGGAACGGACCAGGCCGGCTTCAAGCATCGCGAAGCCAGCGGCCATCCACATCACCAGCACGCCGCAGATGAGGAAGTAGAAGGTATCGAGCGCGTAAGTCAGCTCTGAAAGTTCGATCATAGGGTACTCTCCTGGGCCAGCGCTGCCTTGTGTCGTTGTGACGCTGACGGTGGTACTCGCGTTATAGGGTTAGGTTGTTATGTAAAGGGCCCTGCGTCGGGTCGCTGCGGATCAGACCGCGTCGGCACCACGCTCGCCGGTACGGATGCGGATCACATCCTCCAGTGGGGTGACGAACAGCTTGCCATCGCCAATCTTGCCGCTATTGGCGGCGTTGCGAATGGCCTCGAGAACGCTTTCAAGACGTGAATCATCGACGGCGATCTCGACCTTGACCTTGGGCAGGAAGTCGACGACGTATTCGGCGCCGCGATAGAGCTCGGTATGGCCCTTCTGGCGGCCGAAGCCCTTGACCTCGGTCACCGTGATGCCCTGGACGCCGTTGTCGGCCAGCGCCTCGCGGACATCGTCGAGCTTGAACGGCTTGATGATGGCAGTGATGAGTTTCATTCCGTGTCTCCCACTGGAAGGGGTTGTCGTTGGCGTGCTTTCGCTTTCTTGGTGATGCGTAACTAAGGCTTAGCGCATAGCGTGCCAATCCCGATTTAATTCAAGTAAATCAGAAAGATGTGAGGTTGTTGTGAGTCTAAGAAGAAATGACTTCGCAATGCAGCATGTATTTGCGCACTAATTTGGTGCCAATGCCTCCCGACGGTGCGCTTGCAGGGTGCATTGAACGCTCAGCGGGGCGGTGCACCAAGAGAGTGAAGTGCTGGAGGGGACGTAGAGTGCATGCGTGATCGCCGTGCCTTGCGTATCCTGTAAAAAGCCATCGACATTGACCGACAGGAGTGCGACCCATGGTGACGAACGATCGTATCAGCCGTCTGGCCCAGCAGCTCGGCGAGCGCCTGCAGGGCGCCTCCCATGCCCCCGAGGAGCTGCAGCGCAGCGTTCAACAGGTAGTGCGCAGCGCCTTCGATCGCATGGAACTGGTGACCCGCGAGGACTTCGACATCCTGATGGATGTACTGCAGCGCACCCGCTCGCGGGTCGAATCGCTGGAGAAACAGGTCGCAGCGCTGGAGGCCGCCATCGAACGCGATACCTCGGCGTCTACCAAAACGCCGCTGGCGGCCGAAGCCGCAGAGGTTGCCCCTGAGGCGCTGGATGAGTCGCCGGCCGACGAAGCAACCCCGAGTGACGACAAGGCGGCTAAATCGTCCGCTGACAAGAAGGCCCCGGGCCAGCATTGAGACCAGGCGCGCGTTGAGTCGGGAGTCAGCGACAGGCGGGCGTTATCTGCGCTAGTGTCTAGGAGACGACACTGAGCTACGCAAGGAACGCGTATGACACTGGCGATCATCTCGAGCCGGGCGAGCCTCGGCCTCGAGGCCCCCGAGGTGCTGGTTGAAGTACATCTGGCCAACGGCTTGCCGGGCCTGACTCTGGTCGGCCTGCCGGAGACGGCGGTTAAGGAAAGCCGCGAACGGGTGCGCAGCGCCCTGGTCAATTCCCAGCTTGAGTTTCCCACCACGCGGCGCATCACCCTCAATTTGGCGCCTGCCGACCTGCCCAAGGAAGGCGGGCGCTTCGATCTGCCGATCGCGCTGGGCATCCTGGTGGCCTCCGGCCAGCTGCCCGCCGAATCTCTGACCGATCTGGAATGCCTCGGCGAGTTGGCCCTCGACGGCCGCTTGCGCCCGGTGCCCGGGGTGCTGCCGGTGGCGCTTGCCACGCGGGCACGGGGCCGCAAGCTGATTGTGCCCCGCGCCAATGCCGATGAGGCAGCGCTGGTGAGCGGCCTTGAGGTACTGCCCGCCGACCATCTGTTAGAGGTGGTGGCGCACCTGGTGAAGCAGACACCGCTGACGCCCCATCGCCTATCAAGCCCATTGCCCCCCGCGGTTGTCAGCGCCGATCTTTCCGAGGTCCGCGGTCAGCATCAGGCGCGCCGAGCCCTCGAGGTGGCCGCCGCTGGCGGGCATAACCTGATGTTTGCGGGCCCGCCCGGTACCGGCAAGACCATGCTGGCCAGCCGCCTGCCGGGTATTCTGCCGGCACTTTCCGAAGACGAGGCACTGGAGGTGGCGGCGATTCGCTCGGTATGCGGGCTTGGCCTGCGCGAACACTGGGGTCAGCGGCCCTTTCGCGCGCCTCACCACACGGCCAGCGCCGTGGCATTGGTCGGCGGTGGCTCGAAGCCGCGACCCGGCGAAATCTCGCTTGCGCATCACGGCGTGCTGTTTCTGGATGAGCTGCCGGAATTTTCCCGCCATGTACTCGAAGTGATGCGCGAACCCATGGAGAGCGGTGGGTGTTATAGTCAAACAAATTGACTGGCTAGAGCACCCTACCAATGACCAAGGCAATCGCATACGTCCGCTACTCCTCAGCCATCCAGTCCAAGGGCGACAGCATAGAAAGGCAGAGAAGCCCCCTAGAAGCCTTTGAGAGCCGTTTCAATGTGAAAGTCGCTGAAATCTACACGGATGAAGGCATATCGTCTTATAGGGGCGATAACATCAAGAAGGGGCGATTTTCAGAGATACTTGAAAAAATTGACAATCAAGAAATCAAGGCGGGTGATTTTCTTGTCATAGAAAGTATTGACCGCATTAGCAGGCAGGCACTCAATAAAACCGCTGATATTCTTCAGGAAATACTTAAAAAAGGAGTTAAAATATACACAACAATAGATCAACGGCTTTATAGCTATGAAGATGAAGAAAGAGACTTGGAAAACTATTTAATGATTGGCTTAATCGCCAAACGGGCTAATGAAGAAAGCGAAACGAAAAGCAAACGTCGCCGTTCAGCTTGGAATAAAGCAAAGAGGTTAGCAGAAGAAGGGAAGGTTTTTAATACGAAGCAAAACACACCCTACGGGCTAGAAGTTGTGGATGGGAAGTTTTCTATAGTTGAAGAAGAGGCTAAAGAAATCCGCTTCATTATAGAAAACCTGAAGTATGAAGGTGCCGGCCAGTCGGTAAGGAAAGTTAACGAGTGGTCAAAAAGAAAATGGCAAAGCAGGCATATCGACCACTTAATGAAAAACCAATATATTAGAGGTGCTTATAGGGCACAGCGAAGGATTGATGGAAAAAAGGTTCACGAGCGATATATAGAGAACTATTACCCAAAGATCGTTAGCGATTCCGAGTTTTATGAAGCAAAAAAGGCAATGGAGAGCAGGAGGGTAAAAGTTGAGTATGGCAATAAGTCGATTGGAAATCTGAACATATTCAAGCACTGTATTAAATGTGCCAACTGTGGCTCCACTATGATTTTTATGAAAAATAGGAATCCAAGGGGTGTTTGGTATAGCTATTATCAGTGTGAAACAAGGAAAGAAAAAAAGGCTGGATGCGAAGAGCAGTTCATCAGGGCTGAATATGTCCTCAGTATGTTCTTGGCAGAGTTAGAGCTCCGGCTGGAATACAAGAAAGATATAAACGAAAAAGACAAGCTAATTTATGAGATTATGAGGCCGAAAGAAAAGGAAGAAGACATAGAGCTGTTTAATAGGAAGAAAGAAGAGCTTTCAAAGAATATATCGATACTTTCAAATCTAGAAAAAACAGCAGATGAGCTTGAAGGTAAAGCACCAACTTATTTATTCAAAAAAATGGCAACTATCGAAGAAGAAGTTGAGAGGCTAAAGGCTGATTTAAACAGAATGGATGTTCAGAGAAAAGAAAGCTTGAATGTATATTCATTTAATGAGCTTTTAGATATGGTTTATACAGAAAAAGGAAGGTTGAAAATCAACAAGTTTTTAAAAGACGTTGGAGTAAAACTATACGTCAAACATATCAAAAAATACAGAGCTGTTGAAATGGCGATATATATCAATGAAACACGGTATGCTTTTGAAGTCGGCAGGTTTAAACTCAGGGGAAACGAGACACTAGAAAAATACAAGATAAACAACTTGGCTGACTATATAAACAATTAAAACTTCTTGGTTCAATAACTAGGTGGCGAAGCCACCGCATAGGATTAAAAACAAAAAAGAGCCGAAGGCTTCATGTGGTTTTCAACAAAAAATGTGGCAGATTCACCAAGCCTATAGAATATAGAAAGATTTCGCTGTCATATTCTAAGCACTTTTACTTTATAAATGACGTCATTACTTACCGTACACGGTAACTTTAATTACCGTATATGGTAACCCAGATACCGTACACGGTAATTATTTAATATTAGATTTAAAAAATATACATTATATGGTATAATATTAGGCACAAAAAAGGAGCTCTGCCAAAGCTCCCGGTAATAACCACCAATAATGAGGATATTATATCATGGAACAAAGGAAAAAGGGAAGTTTTTTTCACGAAAACGGAAAAGTCTATTATGAAGATGAGTTTGGAGAGGTTTATGAGCAGGAGGTAATTCAAAAATCTAAACCGCAAGGAAACGACTTCAAGAGAAATCTAAGTAATAACCAAGATTACTATCTCAAGCTAGTAATGGATGATATGGCGAGAGAAGAAAAAATAAAAAAGAAATGCGATGAAATAAGGGAGAGTTCGACAATGAGCGAAAAAGAAAAGAAGACAGCTATACAAAGAGTTATAGACTCTAATCTTCAGAAAGCAGATTTAATTATTTTACTGTATTTGATTGGCAAGGCTGACTATGGCAACTATGTAAAGATGTCGCAAAAAGAGATTGCCGAGAAGCTGAATAAAAAACAACCACACATCAGTAGGTCAATTAAGAAACTACGAGAGTATGGATTCTTGTCTACACAGTATAAAGGTATCAGGTTGCATTTAGATTTGGCTTGGAAGGGCCATGGCTACAAGCACAAGATGGAAAAGGCGATGGAAGAAATGGAGAGTAAGGCGGATGTCAATATTCCCGACAACAATGGTCTCGCATAAGTATGTTAGAATATAATGAGCTTCATTGTATAGCTCACTATACAATGAAGCTTAACGGCTTCGCCTACTTCATTGTGTGAGCTCTGCCGAGGGCTATGATGCTATCGCATCAATGCTTGCTCCGCAAGCATATTAGTTATTGAAGAGAGAGCCTTAAATGGAATGGATTTAATCAAAAGGAGATTTGGAAATGAGCAACAAGGTATTTGTAAATATAAAGAAAAGGAAAAACTATGGTGAGCTAAAAAAGCTATTCAAGCATAATAGGCGACTAAGTGATGAAGGGAAGTTGGAGGTTCACACTAGGGATAGAGTTAAAAGCACAAAGGAACTAAAAAGTAAAATAATAATACTTCACAGAGCTTATAAAGAAGAGTTTGAGCAAAAAGCTGACTACAATCAGCTTATAGCTAGAAAGTTCAAAGAAAACAAAGTCAAGCCTAGGAATAACTCCGTAATTGCCGCCACTGCTGTTTTAAGTGCTTCCTCGCCAGTGTTTAGGCCAGATTATGAGAATGGCGATCCTGATGGGGCTGGTAAATACGATGAAGAAAGGGTTGAAAAGTTTAAAAAAGCTGCCAAGAAGTTCGCATTTAAAACCTTCGGGGAGGACAATATAATCTCAATGGAGCTTCATTTATCCGAAACAACCCCGCATATACACTTAACCTTTGTTCCGATTGTTGAGAAAGAGGTTAAAGTTAGAGAAACAAAGAAGCAAAAGTTGGCGAGGGAAGAGAGGGGGGAGCCAAAGCCCACTAAGGTCGTTAAGTCGTTGTCTGCTAGAGATATGCTTAACAAAAAACTATTTAATGAATTGCAAGAAAGTTTCTCTGATTTCTGCAAGGCTGAAGGGTTGGATGTTGCTCCAGGTGAAAAAAAGGAATTTACACAAGCAAAGCATACAGAAACCGATGAGTATGCTAGAAGAGTCCATCAAGCATTAAATAATGAAATAGAGGTTGAAAATGTCGAGAGGCCGAAAGATGTAAATATATATGGCTTCAAAATGCCAAAACCAAAGAAGTTTGAAGGTGCTTCTCATTATAAAGAGAGATGCGGTAAACTTATAGAAGAAATGGTTGAGGAGCAAATAGGGGAAGACTTCAAGATATTTTCAGAAGAGGCAAACTATAGCTTAAATGAACAATACAAGACAATATCAGTTCTAGCCGAAGAGCTGAAATTACAAAAAGAGAAAAACGAGAAGTTGGTTCAAGTAAATAAAGAGTTTAGCGACAAAATCAGCGAGCTAACAAATGGTGCGGGTTTGGCTGATAAAATCATAAAAGATATAGATGCCGAGCATGTCCTTGAAATGCCTGACTCCTGCGATGATGTGCTAGGGAGAATCAAGCCAAAAAAGGCTCGTAGGCCCGAAACCCCAGTTGCATGACCATACCTACTCATGTTGACAGATACGAGCTCATAAGCCGTTTTGGGCCGTTCTGGGCTGGGTTGTATCGAGAGGCATTTAATTGGGTTAAAGGTATGATTTTTCAAAGTCATCAAAGTTAAGTGCTACTTCCTCGTTAATCAAGAACTCTAGCAATTGAAGCTGGGCTCTAGCTCTTTCCATCCTATTGAGAGATTTTGATATTTGCATATTCTTGATAAGTTCGCGAGTAACAACATGTCTTGGGTGCTTTTTTAGGGTTTCAATCCATTTTTCAACCTTTCTCTCATAGAGTTCTCTCTTATGCTTTGGCAGACTGTCAATACCTCCACCCGCACCTATAAAGTTATATTTATGTGATTCCGAAAGGTCGACAAAAAAGTTGGTGAGTTTAGTAAGGGTATTGCCCAGAATTAAATCAGAAATAATACCCATTGTTAGGCCTCGTCTTTAGCCAGTATTCTTTTTTTTATAATCAGGTGTTTTGTGTAGTAAATAATACCAGCATGAATGCTGTGAGCGATGATGCCAGCGAAGAACACTGCCCCCATGATATCCGCTGGGATGTTTCTTCCAGATAATTGAACAACGATAATTGTCAAAACCGAAGCAGTCGCACCTGATATTACAATCCCCCACTTTGATTTTATGAACAACACCATTACCCCGGCCATGAAAAAGCCAACTATATCTAAAAGTTTTGCAACAAATAGTGCCATCAACATCGCTTCACTCCGAAAAATCACTGTTAAGTGGATATTACACATGGTGGATTAGAATTGTCATCTATTTGGTTGAACCTTCAGGACATATGTTTGGCAAAAACCCCTACCCTTCGAGTCCGGACAGATTCATATCGCCAGGGCCAGCCAGCAGCGCAGCTACCCGGCCGGCTTCCAGCTGGTCGCGGCCATGAATCCTTGCCCCTGCGGCTATCTCGGCGACCCGCGACGGGCCTGCCACTGCACCGCCGCGCAGATTCAGCGCTATCAGGGGCGGCTGTCCGGCCCGCTGCTCGATCGTATCGACCTGCAGGTAGAGGTGCCGGCGCTGGCGCCTGAACAGCTGACATCAAGGGAGACCGGCGAGGATTCGGCCACGGTGCGCGCGCGGGTGATCGCCGCCCGCGCCCGACAGGCCGAGCGCGGTGCCCTCAACACCCATCTGCCGGGGCGCGAACTGGAAGCCGCCTGTGCTCTGGAAGCCGCCGACCGCGCCTGGCTTGCCAGCGTGCTCGAGCGGCTGTCGCTCTCGGCGCGTGCCTATCACCGGGTGCTGCGGGTGGCGCTGACGCTTGCCGATCTCGCCGGCGAACCGCGCCCCGGGCGGGCCGAGCTGATGGAAGCGATCGGCTTTCGCCAGCTCGACCGGCTCTTGAAGCGCGGCTAACCAAGGGGCCAGCCAGCGGGGCAGGGCCGACCCTGGGCGACAGGAGGCGTCTCAGCCGTTGGCCAGGGCCTCTTCCAGCGCGGCCAGGCGGCCGGGTACCAAGGCGTCCTCGACGGCGCTGATGCGCAGCACATGGCCAAGCGCCGGATGCGGGGGGCGGTGGATCAGGCTACCGGCGGCGAGCAGCTCGCCGTGTACTCGACCGGCCAGCTCGGCATCGGGCAGGCGCACGGCGATGAAGTTGGTGGCGCTGGGCAGCACTTCGGCGCCGAGTCCGCGCAGGTGTGCGGCCAGGCGCTCGCGGCGCGCGATCACCGCCTCGATATGCTCGCGGGTCTCGTCCGGGTGGTCGAGCAGGGTCTCGGCGGCGGCCTCGGCAAGCGATGACACCGCATAGTGGATGCGGACCTTCATCAGCATCTCGAGGGTCTCGGCCTCGGCGAGGGCGTAACCGATGCGTAGCCCAGCCAGACCGTGGGCCTTGGAGAAGGTGCGCACGCGGATCACCCCGGGCAGCACGGCGTGTCGTGCCGCATCATCGCGGAAGTCGTGATAGGCCTCGTCGAGCAGCAGGGTGCAGGTCTCGGGCAAGGCGTTGCGCAGCGCGGCGATGGCGTCATCATCGTGCAGGTGGCCGCCCGGATTGTCGGGATTGGCCAGATACACGAGCCGCGCGTCTTCGCGTGTTGCGGCATCGGCCAGGGCCTCTAGGTCCGGGGCGAGCAGCCCCGGCGCTTCCTGATAGCGGGTCTCGATGATTCGACAGCCCTGACCGGCGGCAAAGTAGCCGAAGGTCGGGTAGCTGCCGGCGCTGGTCACCACCGTGGTGCCGGCGGGAGCCACGGCGCGCAGCGCAAGCGCCAGCAGGCTGTCGGCGCCGGCATCGACCAGCAGGTTGTCCAGATCAACATTGAGCGCTGAGGCGAGTCGCGTGCGCACGCCCATGGCGCCTGCGTCGCCGTAGCCGCGGGCCAGCTCGCTGAGCGCCGCGCCGAAGCGGGCCTCGAGCGCCCGGTGCGGCATATCCAGGCCCTCGTTGGAGCCCAGTCGGTGGGGAATCTCGCGGCCCAGGCGGCGCTCCAGCGCCTTGATCCCCGGGAAGGGGTTGGCGGGGCCGTCGCGGTAGAGGTGATCGGCGAAGCGGGGCATGCGGGCTCTCCTTACAAGCGATAGCACGATTGTGGCGCCAGAGGAGGAGCGACTCAACTGTGCAGGCCCAGGCAGTGAGGCTGGCTTCGATAGTCCGTTTGAGAGTTCGAGAGCTTAGAGCGCGGTGGTGTCGAAGGCGCCGCTTACCATCCGCTGCCAACGGATCTCGTCATCGCCCGGGTGGCGCAGCGCGAGGGTCAGCCGGTAGGGCAGCAGGTCCCGATCCGAGAGGGTCAGCCTGGGGCCATCGGGTTCGAGGCGGCTCTCCAGCAGCCAGAGATTGGCGTTATCGCTTTCGCGCGTGGTCATGCTTGGCATCCAGTCGAGCACCTGAGGGCCCTGGGGGGCGGCCAACAGGGCTCGCGACAGGCTCTCGCCAAAGCGCTCCGGGGTAATGCCGAGGCTGGCGTCGACCTGAGTCTCGCCCAGTAGCAGCACGATGTCCTGTCCTGCGCTGGTATCGGCCTGCGACCAGGCCGGCTGGGCCAGCACCAGCGCGGCGGCGCGATCGCTGAGCCCCAGCAGTGCCTGGCGCAGTGTCGGGGGCGCCTCGGGCGTGCTGGCGCAGCCGGCCATCAGCCAGAGTATGGCCAGAACCGCCAGGCACGCTTTCTGAGTGGGGCAGGTGAGGTATCTCATACCGAGGGTTCCTGGGTCACGGCGGGGCTCGTCTCGAACTGGGCCAGGAAGGTCTCGAGCTCGGCAAACATGCTCTGACGGATTTCCTCGGCTTCATTGACTAGGTGATGACGCGCTTCGGGGTGGCGGTGGACGATGGCGCGCGGAAACTTGCCGCGCAGCACCTCGAGGTTCCACTGCCAGTCGACGGTCAGGTCCTGCTCGCCCTGCAGGATCAGCACGGGCAGCTCGCTGGGGGGCAGCGCCAGCAGGCGCGGCATCCAGCGGCGCATGGCGTTGATCCAGCTTACCGGCAGGCGATCGGGCTGCAGGGGGTCACTCTCCTTGAGGAAGGTAGTGAAGTCGCTGTCGGTGGAGTTGGGGTTGAAGCGCCTTGGCAGGCTGCGCAGAAAGGGGCCGGCGAGCAGGTGCAGCCAGCTCGACTGCGACCAGCCGAAGGGCCGGACCAGTGGCGCCAGCAGGGCGAGCCCCGCCCAGTGACTGTCGGGCCCCTGGCGCAGGGCATCGGTGGCAAGAATCGCCGCGCCGGTGCTCTGGCCGATGCCGATCCAGGGCTGTGGCGCCAGACCGCGATTTGAGAGATGGTCCTGCAATGCACGCAAGCACAGCCCGTAGTCGTCGAAATCCTCGATGGTGGCCCGGGGGCCGCTGGACAGGCCATGGCCGGGCAGGTCCCACATCACGACTCGCCAGCCGCGCTCGAGCAGCAGGGCCAGCAGGTGGCGGTAGAGTCCTAGATGATCGAAGTAGCCATGCACCACGAAGGCCGTGCCCTTGGGTTCGGCGGGGCTCCATACCTGGGCCCAGAGACGAAAGTTTCCGGCCTCGATGAAACCCACGTGCAGGCCGACCTGGTCGGCGAGCAGCGGCGACAGCTGGTAATGCTCGAGATATCGGCCGAGGGTCCCGGCATGAGGTGGGCCGCCGGGGGCACCTGTGCGTTCCATCGGCCCAAGCGCCTGCAGTGATGCGAAGTCGGTCATCAATCTCTCCCTAGTGCTCACATGCTAGCGCTAGCGGGGGGCACAAGCCATATTTGTAAACGACGGTTCTCATCATTTGGTCGAGGAGTTGACGACGCCCGACGAAATATGGGATAGCATCAGCTCGAGAATATTCTGGAATTAATTTCCACAAAAAGCCTTCCGTGCCGACGAGAGGGCGCTCGCTGCGGCGAGCCTGGCCGGTTGGTCAGCGTGCATCAGGAGATCCCCATGGTTGAACGAGTTACCCGCCACCGCCTTCAAGTGGCCCGCGAGCTGGATAGCTTCATCACCGATCAGGCCCTGCCGGGCAGCGGCATCGACGCCAAGGCCTTCTGGACCGGCGTCGATGCCCTCTTTGCTGATTTGACACCGCGCAACCGGGAATTGCTCGCCGAACGCGAGCGCCTGCAGCAGAAGCTGGATGCCTGGCATCGGGAGCATCCCGGTCCGGTGAGCGACATGCCGGCCTATCGGGCCTTCCTCGAGGAGATCGGCTATCTGGTCGACGCGCCGAAGACCGTCAGTGCCACCACCGCCAATACCGATCGTGAGATCGCCGTTCAGGCCGGTCCGCAGCTGGTGGTCCCGGTCAGCAACGCCCGCTATGCCCTGAACGCGGCCAACGCTCGCTGGGGCAGCCTGTACGACGCGCTGTACGGCACCGATGCGATCAGCGAGGACGACGGTGCCGAGAAGGGCGCCAGCTACAATCCCAAGCGCGGCGCCAAGGTGGTGGCTTACGCACGCGGCGTGCTCGACCGTGCCGTGCCGCTGGCCACCGGCTCGCATCGCGATGCCGTTGGCTATTCGCTGCGCGACGGCCACCTGCTGGTGCGTCTCGAGGGCGGCCGTGAGACCGGTCTCAAGGATCCGGGCAAGCTGATCGGTTATCAGGGCGAGGCCAGCGCGCCTACCGCCATTCTGATGGCCAATCATGGTCTGCATCTGGAACTGCAGTTCGACAGCAGCCACCCGATCGGTAAGACCGACCCGGCCGGGGTCAAGGACCTGGTGGTCGAGGCCGCCCTGAGCACCATCATGGACTGCGAGGATTCCGTGGCCGCGGTGGATGCCGAGGACAAGGTCGGCGTCTATCGCAACTGGCTGGGGCTGATGCGCGGCGATCTCGAAGAGCAGATCGAGAAGGGCGGCAAGACCGTCACCCGTCGCCTCAACGCCGATCGCGACTATCTGACGCCTGACGGTTCCACGCTGAGCCTGCACGGCCGCTCGCTGATGCTGGTGCGCAACGTCGGCCACCTGATGACCACGCCGGCGATTCTTGACGCCGATGGTAACGAAGTGCCGGAAGGCATGCTCGACGCCGTGGTCACCGGCCTGCTGGCGCTGCACGACCTGAAGAAGGCCGACGGCGCGCCGCGCAACTCGCGCAGTGGCTCGGTCTACATCGTCAAGCCGAAGATGCACGGCCCGGCCGAGGTCGCTTTCGCAAGCGAGTTGTTCTCCCGCGTCGAGGACCTGCTGGGCATGGATCGGGACACCTTGAAGATGGGCATCATGGACGAGGAGCGTCGCACCTCGGCGAACCTCAAGGCCTGCATCCACGAGGCCGCGTCACGGGTCGCCTTCATCAATACCGGCTTCCTGGATCGCACCGGCGACGAGATGCACACGGCCATGGAAGCCGGGCCGATGATCCGCAAGGGCGACATGAAGGGCAGCAAGTGGATCGGGGCCTACGAGCACAACAACGTGCAGATCGGTCTGGCCTGCGGCCTGCGCGGCCGCGCGCAGATCGGCAAGGGCATGTGGGCGATGCCGGATCGCATGGCCGCCATGCTCGAGCAGAAGGTCGGCCACCCCAAGGCCGGTGCCAACACCGCCTGGGTGCCCTCGCCGACTGCCGCTGTACTGCACGCCCTGCACTATCACCAGATCGACGTGGCCGGCGTCCAGCGTGAGCTGGAAGCCAAGGGCGAGGCCGACCTGCTGGATGATCTGCTGACCGTGCCGGTGGCCGAGAAGCCCGACTGGTCCGACGAGGACATCCAGCAGGAGCTCGACAACAACTGTCAGGGCATCCTCGGTTACGTGGTGCGCTGGGTCGAGCACGGCACCGGTTGCTCCAAGGTGCCGGATATCCACAACGTCGGCCTGATGGAGGACCGCGCCACCCTGCGTATCTCCAGCCAGCATATCGCCAACTGGCTCCACCACGGCGTGGTGAGCGCCGACCGCGTTCAGGAAACACTCGAGCGCATGGCGCGGGTCGTCGATGAGCAGAATGCCGGTGACCCGGACTACACGGCGATGAGTGCCGACTTCGCTGCCTCCAGCGCCTTCCAGGCCGCCTGTGACCTGGTGTTCAAGGGCCGGGTACAGCCTGCCGGCTACACCGAGCCGCTGCTGCACCACTGGCGGGCGGTGCACAAGGCGAAGGTTGCGCACTGACGGCGATATCCTCGCCTGGTCTCGCCTGGCCCCTCCCGCCCCGGTGGGCTGAGCCCTGAGTCCTGGTCAGTGTTGGGGCATGACTTGGACGCCCCAGGCCGAGGGACCGATTGACGTAAGCAAGCAAGGCCCCGGAACCTCTGTTCCGGGGCCTTTTTGCGTGGCCTGATGGCGGCCCGGTCTGCCACCTTTGAAGGGGCGTTGGGACTGGGCGCGCGGCCTGCCAATAGGCTATCTTGGGCCCGACCCCCGTGTATCATCGGAACACCTCATAGCAACACCTCATAGCAACACCTCATAGGAACGTCTCGCCGCAGGGAGCCCGCCATGACCGTGATGTCCGCCGCCGCCATCGAAGAATTTCTCGACGAGGCCTTCCCCCATCGCCAGGGCACCATCGAGGGCGTCGATGAGATGCGTGCCACCATGAGCCTCGCCATCGAGGATGAGCACTTGCGCCCCGGCGCCAGCGTGTCCGGCCCGAGCATCATGGGGCTTGCCGATGTTTGCCTGTACGTGGCGATTCTGGCCCAGATCGGTCCCGAGGCGATGGCCGTGACCACCGATTTCAACTGCCACTTCCTGCGCCGTGCCCGGGGTGATCGCGACCTTATTGCCAACGCGCGTATCGTCAAGCTGGGCCGGCGCCTGGCGGTCGGCGAGGTGGAGCTCTATTCTGCCGGCGATGAGCAGCCGGTGGCCATCGTCACCGCGACCTATGCGCTGCCCGACGGCGATTGAAACTTGAGCGCCCTGGCTCTACGCCCAAGCCCTAGGCTCGCCAGGCGCTGAAGCCAAGTGCCAACCAGCCGAGTATCAGGCACAGGCCGCCAAACGGGGTGATCAGGCCAAGCAGCGTCACGCCGCTGAGTGCCAGCGCATACAGCGAGCCCGAGAACAGCAGCATGCCCAGCGTCCACAGCCGGATCACCGCCAGCTGCCCGGCGCGCGGCAGGCTTGACCGCCAGGCCAGCACGCCGAGTATCGCCAGGGTGTGCCAGGCCTGGTAGCGAACGCCGGTCTCGAAGGCCGCCAGCAGCTTGGGGGCCAGGGTGTCGCCAAGGGCATGGGCGCCGAAGGCCCCGGCCATCACTGTCAGCGCGCCGCTGCCGGCTGCCGTCATCCACCATCGCCTATCTCGCATTCTGCTCTCCTGTTCAACTGGGGTCGGTGGGGCGAGTGAGGCCGCTCGCCGCACCTGGCGCCGATGCCGGGATTACCGTACCCCGAGCGCCGCGAACAGGCTACAATATGGGCCCTTTAACAGCCTGTTGAGAGGATGCCATGCAGATCCAGCTCAATGGTGATGCCAAGCAGCTTGCGAGCGAGACCACCGTCGGCGAGCTGGTTGTTGCGCTTGAACTGGCCGGCCGGCGGATCGCCGTCGAGGTCAACGAAGAGATCGTGCCCCGCAGTCAGCACGAGGCCACCCGGCTCGCCGAAGGCGATCGCGTCGAAATCGTGCATGCCATCGGCGGCGGCTAGCTGGCGCGTTCACCGCGCGCCTGCCACACCCGAGGAGACCAGATGTCTGAACGTATCGAGGATCAACCGCTGACGATCGCCGGCCGCGAGTTCGGCTCGCGGCTGCTGGTCGGCACCGGCAAGTATCGTGACTTCGACGAGGCGTCCCGCGCGATCGCGGCCAGCGCCGCCGAGATCGTGACCTTCGCGGTGCGCCGCACCAATTTGGGTCAGGACGCTGACGCGACCAATCTGCTCGATGTGATCCCGCCGAGCCGCTATACCCTGCTACCCAACACCGCCGGCTGCTACACGGCTCGCGACGCCGTGCGCACCTGCAAGCTCGCCCGCGAGCTGCTCGACGGCCACAACCTGGTCAAGCTCGAAGTGCTCGGCGACGACGGCACCCTCTACCCGAACGTGGTCGAGACCCTCAAGGCGGCCGAGGAGCTGCTGGCCGACGGCTTCGACGTCATGGTCTATACCAGCGACGATCCGATCGTTGCCCGTGAGCTCGAGCGCATGGGCTGTGCGGCGATCATGCCGCTGGGCTCGCTGATCGGCTCCGGCCACGGCATCCAGAACCCGCACAACCTGCGCCTGATCGTCGAGCAGAGCCAGGTGCCGGTGCTGGTGGATGCCGGCATCGGCACCGCCTCGGACGCGGCCCTGGCCATGGAGCTTGGCTGCGACGCCGTGCTGATGAACTCGGCGATCGCCCATGCTCGCGATCCTGAGCGCATGGCCAACGCCATGCGTCAGGCCGTGGAAGCCGGTCGCGAGGCCTTCCTGGCCGGCCGCATGCCGCGCCGCCAGAGCGCCGAGCCGTCCTCGCCCTTCGCCGGACGCATCAACGGTTGATCACCGCCGTTGACTGACGACCGCCTTACTTATGACTCACGGATATTCGACCGCCGCCGTATGAACGACGACCGCACCCCGACGCCCGACACCGCAGCCGCCGCTAAGGCGGATGACGCCGCCCCTGCCGCCGATGGCGCTGCGCAGGCGACACACGATGTATCTGTACAAGAGAAGACAACGCAAGACGAGGCCGCGCCGCTGCACCGCCGCGGCATCAAGAGCTATGTGCTGCGGGCCGGGCGCATGACGCAGGCCCAGACCCGCGGCCTCGAGGAAGTCTGGCCGCGGCTCGGCCTGACGCTCGATGATGGCCCTCAGGACCCGGCGACCCTGTTCGGGCGCCAGGCGCCGCTGGTGGTGGAGATTGGCTTCGGCATGGGGGGCTCCTTGATCGAGCAGGCCGAGCGCCACCCCGAGACCGACTTCATCGGCATCGAGGTGCACGCCCCAGGCGTGGGCAAGCTGCTGGATGAGGCCGACAAGCGCGGGCTCAGCAACCTGCGGGTTTACCGTGAAGATGCCCTGCGGGTACTAGACGAGTGCCTGCCCGACGCGAGCCTTGAGCGCCTGCAGTTATTCTTCCCCGACCCCTGGCCGAAGAAGAAGCATCACAAGCGCCGCATCGTTCAGCCGGCCTTCGTCGAGCTGGTGCGCCGCTGCCTGAAGCCCGGCGGCACCCTGCACATGGCCACCGACTGGGAGGCCTATGCCGAGTGGATGGCGGAGGTGATGGCGGAGGCGCCCGGCTATCGCAACACTGCCCCCGCCGAGAGCGCGCCCTATGTGCCGCGCCCCGACTTCCGGCCGCTGACCAAGTTCGAGGCCCGCGGCGAACGACTCGGCCATGGCGTCTGGGACCTGATCTTCGCTCGCGAGGCCTGAGCCTCGCCCACCGGGCGGGCCTGGGTCTGAGGGATCTCCTGGTGCGCGTGCTCGCCATCGAGCGCGTCACTGACCTGGGCTGACCAATGGGATGCCTCCATGTTGGCCTGAGAGGACGTCTGGCTGGTTGCCCGGTCGGGTGCTTGCGTCGAGCTGCTTGAGCGTGGGCGTGAGCCCAGGGCCATCAGCACCCCGGCGGCGGCCACCGCCATCCCCAGCCAGCCAAGCTGCCCCGGCAGCTCGTCGAACAGGACGGCGGTGAAGCCCAGCGTTACCGCCGGCGTCAGGTAGATCAGCGTCGACAGCCGCGCTACCCCCAAGCGTCCCAGCCCGACCACGAAGAAACCGTAGCCGCCGAAGGTGGCAAGTCCCACCAGCCACGCCATCACGGTGAGCGTCTCGGCGTCCATTGACGGCGGCGTCAGAGGGCTGCCAGCGGCAAGCGCCGCCGCGACGAACACCAGCGTTGCCGCCATGAGTTGAGCCGTCAGGCGTGCCATCAACGGCAGCTTCACCCGTGGCATCGAGGTCATGACGCTGCCAAGCGTCACCGCTGCCACCGCCAGCACTGGCAGGGCATAGGCCCAGGCCGGCGCCCCGCCAACTCCTTGCACGTCATCCAGCACGCATAGCCCGGCACCCAGGGTGGCCACGCCCATGCCGATCCAGCGGCCGCGACCGTTGATTTCGCCGAGCCACAGGCCGGCCAATCCGGCGGCGGCCAGGGGCTGCAGTGCACCCACCAGCGAAGCGACTCCGGCACTGACGCCCTGTTGGACGGCCACCAGCATGGCCAGCAGATAAAGGCCCACGGTCAGGCTGCCAATCGCCGCCTCCCGCCCTAGTGACCGCCACGCAAGCTGCTCACGCAGGCCCTGCGGCCCCGACTGTGCCGCCCAGATCAGGGCCGCGATCAGGGTCGCCAGGGCGAAACGCCAGACGTAGAGGGTGAGTACCGGGGTGTCGACGGCGACCGCGAGGCGGCTGCCGACGAAGCCACTGCTCCAGCAGAGCACGAAGCCCGCGGCGATGGACAGGGTCCCGAGTGGCAGACGGTGAGGGAATCCAGGTGTCGATGAGTGCAGTTGCATGGTGTCTCCTAGCGCATCATCACATCCCAGGTGTTCAGCGGTCGTTGGCGATGATGGCGTGGCCATTCTCGGGCGACTAGAGTGTTAAGAGAATCGATTAAAATTGCAGTGAGCCTTCAATATGTCTGAAGTCGTGTCCAGCGCCCTGGATCTTGAGTCGTTGCGCAGCTTTCTGGCTGTCGCGCAGCTTGGCACCCTGGCCGCAGCCGCCGAGCAGCGGCATCGCACGGTCAGCGCGATCAGCATGCAAATCAAGCGATTAGAGGAGCGCTTGGCGACACGGCTGCTGATCCGCAGCGCTCGCGGCATGACGCTGACGCCCGCTGGTGAGTCGCTGATGCGCGAGGCTCGCGCCCTGCTGGGGCAGCATGACCGGCTGCTGGCGCGTTTCACCGGCCAAGGGCTTTCCGGCAGAGTGCGTTTCGGCATGCCGGAGGATTTTGCCCGCGAGCTGGTAGGCCAGATCCTGCCCGAGTTCATGGCTCAGCATCCTGATGTGCTGTTGGAGGCGGTCACCGCGACCAGCGGTGAACTGGCCCGACGGCTCGAGCGTGGTGAGCTGACGCTTGCGCTGCTGCTCGACCGCTCGCACCGGCTCGAAGGTGGCCAGCCGCTGTGGCGCACTTCACCGGTTTGGGCCGCGGCTCGGGAGTACGTGCTCGACCCGACGCAGCCCTTGCCGCTGGGCCTGCATCCGGTGGATTGCCCGTACCGGGCGATCGGCATTGAGGCGCTGGAGGCCGAGGAGCGCGCCTGGTATGCGGTCTTCACCAGTACCAGCGTTCATGCCCTGGAAACGGCGGTGGAGGCGGGGCTGTCGATCAGCGTGTTCGACCGGGAGCGGCTGACGCCGGCGATGCGCGAGCTGGGGCCGGCGGATGGGCTGCCGGCGCTGACCGGCGGCGAGGCGCAGCTTCACCTCGGCAAACGGATGTCGGCGGCCTCGAAGCCCGCAGTGGATGCACTGGCTGCACTGCTCCACGAGCGGCTCTATCAGCGCGGCCTGTGGCGAGAGCGCGGCGCTCGCTGAGGCTGTGCAGAGCATGCTGGCGCTGAGAAACGTGATGACACGGTCGAGCTTGACGGAGGACAAGGCGAGCCCGACCGATGCCCGGCACAATGGCCTTATCGTCTTGAAAGCCAGACAAAAAAACGCCGCCCGGGAGGGCGGCATTAAGACCGTGACTAGCTTGATGAGGAGAAACCATGACAGGGAACCTGACATTCTCTGCATGGTAAGTGGCGCTTGGCGAGCGCCACACATCAAAGATAAGCATTCTCATTTGAGCGGTCAAGCGTAACGAGAATATTTTTCAATAAAAGATCTGACTCTAGGTCTCGCGCCCGTGTTTCCACAAGAGTTTTCAGCAGTTTTTGTACATAGAGTCTTCATACGGGTTTTTACCAGAGTCTTCACAAGGAGGTGTCCGTGTCCCGCGTTGCCGTGTTCAGTGCTCAGCCCTACGACCGTCGTTTCTTCACCGAGGCGTGTGCAGGTCGCGATATCGACCTTCAGTTTCACGAGGTGACCCTGACGCCGGACAGTGCGGTGCTGGCCCAGGGTGTCGACGGGGTCTGCGCCTTCGTCAACGATCGGCTGGATGCCGAGGTGCTGGAAGCGCTGGCGGCCTTCGGCGTGCGTTTCATTGCCATGCGCTGCGCCGGTTTCAACAACGTGGATCTGGCCGCCGCCGAGCGCTTGGGCCTCGCGGTGGCGCGGGTGCCGGCCTATTCACCGGAAGCGGTGGCTGAGCATGCTCTGGCGCTGTTGCTGACCCTCAACCGTCGCACCCACCGGGCCTTCAACCGGGTGCGCGAGGGCAACTTCATGCTCGAGGGGCTTTTAGGCATGACGCTTGCCGGCAAGACGGTGGGCCTGATTGGTACCGGGCGCATCGGCCTTGCCACGGCGCGCATCTTCCGCGGCTTCGGGTGCCGGTTGCTCGGCGAGGACCGTTACCCGAGCGAAGCCTTCCAGGCGCTGGACGGGGAGTATGTGTCCCGGGAACGGCTGTTGGCTGAAAGCGATGTGATCAGCCTGCACTGCCCGCTCACCGATGAGACCCGCTATCTGATCGATGAGCAGGCGCTTTGCCGGCTCAAGCCTGGGGCGATCTTGATCAACACCTCGCGGGGCGGGCTGATCGATACTCGGGCCGCGATCGCAGCGCTCAAGACGCGGCGTCTAGGGGGCTTGGCCATCGACGTCTACGAGCAGGAGACGTCGCTGTTCTTCCGCGACCACTCGGGCGACATCATCGATGACGATGTTTTCCAACGCCTGACCACCTTCCCCAACGTGCTGATCACCGGCCATCAGGGCTTTTTCACCGCCGAGGCGCTCACCGAGATCGCCGAGGTGACGCTTGCCAACATCGATGCCCTGAGTCGCGGCATGCCTTGCGCCAACCGGGTCACCCAGGAAGGCTAAAGCGGCGACTCGGAGAGCAGAATATGGCGTGATAGCCTCGCCAAAAGATCAGTCAGGCAAGAGGTTAGCCCATCACCAGGCCAAGCCACAGCGGCAGGGTCAGCATGGCCAGCAGGGTCTGGGCGGTGATCAGAGCGGCCATCAGTTCGGCATCGCCGCCCAGCTGGCGGGCGAGGATATAGGCCGAGGTGGCGGTGGGCAGGGCGGCGAACAGCAGCGCCACGTCGCGGCTGACGGGGGGCAGACCCAGCAGCAGAGCGAGGCACAGCACCAGCGCCGGCATCAGCGCGAGCTTGATGGCCGTGGCGGCCCAGACGCCGGCCGAGAGCCGCAGCAGAACCTGAGGACGCAGGGCGACCCCCACCGCCACCAGGCCCAGCGGCAGGGCGGCCCGGCCCAACAGACTGACCGCCGCTTCGCTCCAGCCGGGCAGCCCGGTGCCGGTAAGGTTGAGCGCGATGCCTGCCAGGCAGGCCAGGATCAGCGGATTTCGCGCCAGGGCGGCGAAGCTCTTGCCCAGGCTAGAGGGCCCCAGAGTGCCGGCGGCAACGAAGGCCGCAACGCACAGCACGTTGACCACCGGCACCATCAGCGCCACCGCCACGGCGGCCACTGTGGCACCGGCGTTGCCATGCAGGGCGGCGGCCCCGGCCACGCCGACATAGGTGTTGAAGCGCAGCGCCCCCTGGAAAGCCGAGGTAAAGGCCGGCTGGCTCAGCGACAGCCAGCCTCGGCCAAGCCATAGCAGCAGCGCGAAGACGAGCATCGCTCCCAGTAGCACAAGCGCCAGGCGCACCACTGGCACCGAGCCGACCTCAGCGGTGGCCAGGGTCGCCACCAGCATGGCGGGGAACAGCAGGTGATAGATGACCCCTTCGAGGCGCGTCCAGAAGTCGCCGCCGGGCCATCGTGCAACGCCCAGCAGCGCACCCGTCAGAATCAGCAGGAATAGCGGTCCGAGAGCCTGTTCGACGCTGGTCATGGCGTCTCCTCATCCTTGTGGTCGCCCTGCGACATTGCTGCCCAGGGCGTCAACGACAAATGCTGATAAGCTTAACCTTTTAGACATGCCTTGGGAGTGCTGTTTTCGCCGCCATGAACTCTTCCCCTCATGCTCAGGACGATGATGCTCCGCGCTCACCCCTGCTCAATCTGCTGATCATGGTCACTCTGGCCACCGTCGTGGTGGCCTGCTGGTATTTGCTGGACTACTACCTGCGAGACAGCCAGAGCGACGTGACCTGGTATCCACCGTCTGGCGCTTGCGACCTTCACGACGGGCCCTGCGAAGCCAATCTCGGGTTTGGTGGGCGACTGGTGTTTGGTGTTGGCAACGACCTGGCCCCGATGACGACCCTGCCACTCACCGTGGCCCTGGAAGGCCTCGACGCCAAGGCGGTCACGGTGGAGTTCGTGGGGCGCAACATGCCCATGGGGCTGCATCGCTTCCCGCTGAAAAAAGTCGGGCCGGGCACCTTCGTTGGAGAAGGACAGATCGGTTTGTGTACCGAGGCGGTAATGCCCTGGCGTGCCCAGGTGGTGGTCGAAACCGATAAGGCGCGTCGCGGCAGCTGGTTCGACTTCGAGGTGGTCAGAAGCCGTTGAAGCCGTGGCGGGGCAAGACGTGGGCGCTTGAGTGGTGTGCTCTTGCTTCGCTGACTGATTAGCAGGAGCAGGAGAAGGCTCAGCTGTCAGATGCTGCGCCATCGGGCAGGTCGAGCAGTTGTCGAACCATCTTTACCAATCCCGCCAACTGCTTGCCGGCACGGCTGTCGTGCTGAGGTTGCGGCTGCCAGAGACTTTCCTCATAGCCCCACCAGTCCCAGCAGCCCAGTGGGTTGGCGAGGCTGGTGGTGGCCTGAGGGTAGAGCACCACCAGGCCAAGGGTGTCGGCCCACTGATTGAGACTCGTGTCGCGCATGAAGGCCTCGCCGATCGCGGCGGCGTTCATGCTGCAGCCGTGCAGGGCAACGACCAGGCTGCAGGTCCTGCCGGACTCGCAGGCTTGCGGCACATAGAGATAGCCCTGTTCGGCCAGATCGTCGTCGAAGGCTGACTGGTCGAAGGTGAACAACCGCTCGGGTGGTGGCGTTGTCGGGGTAGTAAGGGGCGTTTCTTCCTCACCTGACTCACCTTTCACACTTTCCTCACCATCTTCAGCATACAGCCAGCCAAGCGCCTCTCCGGCCCCATCGAGGCCGCAGTCCAGCAAGTAGGGCGTGCCACCTTCCCGGCAGTCGACGAACTCGGCCGAATCGCTCAGGACGCTGGCGTCCACCGGCCAGCCGTGCCCGGCGTCGGCCTGGCGCACGACCTTGAGCTGCGACTCGGGGGCGGTTAGCCAGTCGCGGTACTGCTCGGCGAGCATCTCGCCCAGAGCGGGCTCTACGGTGGTATCGGCGCTGCCATGCCAGAGATAAACCCGCTGGCCGGAAAGCGCCCTGGCCTGGCCGACCAACCCCTGAGTGCGGTAGTCCGAAAGGCGCGCCTGCAGAGCATCGCGCTCCGGCAGGCCGCGGAGGGTCGACATGCACTGGCCCAGTGCACGATTCAGCTCGCCCTGGGCACAGCCCCATGGGCCAGCGGCGAACACGGCGAGGCCCTGGAAGAGCTCGGGGTAGGCTACGGCAAGCTGGGTGGCCATGTAGCCACCGGAGGAGACGCCCATCACGATGGTGGCGCTGGGGTCGAGGGTGAGATCAGGGAGCGGAGGCGGGGGGGCGTCAGATGGCAGCGCTGGGCCCGCTAGGCCCAGCGCCAGAACGGCAGTCAAGCGTGCCGTTCTCATCCTGAGATCAAGAGTCGTCGGCTTGATCGGCATCCGGATTGACGTCGAGCAGCTCGACCTTGAAGGTTAACGTTTCGTTGGGGCCGATGGGGCCCTGACCGCTGCTGCCATAAGCGAGATCAGCGGGAATGTAGACCATCCAGGTGTCGCCGACGCTCATCATCTTCAGGGCTTCCTGCCAGCCCGGGATGACCTGGCCGACCTGGAAGCTGACCGGCTCACCGCGCTCGTAGGAGCTGTCGAAGACGGTGCCGTCGAGCAACTTGCCTTCGTAGTGGACCTTGACGGTGTCACCGGCACTCGGGGTAGCGCCATCACCGGCTTCCAGCACCTTGTACTGCAGGCCGGAGTCGGTAGTGGTTACTCCTTCTTTATCGGCGTTTTCGGCGAGGAATTCCTGGCCGGTTTCGAGGTTGGCGTTGGCCTCGGCCTTGGCGGCTTCCTGACGCTTGGCCATGGCCTGCTGCTGGAACTGCTGCAGCGACTTCGCCATTGCCTCTTCGCTCATGGCGAGGTCGTCGCCGGCATAGACATCTTCGAGGGCCTGAGTGAAGGACTCGAGGTCGAGATCCTCAACGTCTTGGACCAGGCTCTGACCCAGGGTCACACCCAGGCTATAGCCGAGCTTGGCTTCGTCGGTCTCGGGGGCAGCCAGAGCATAGGGCGCTGCTGCGGTCAGCAGGGCGCCAATCGTGGCGGCTTTAACCAATGTCTTCATGAAGGGTCCTTGCAGTCTTGAGGATGGATACGCAACCCTTCGGACTCTACCAAGCCTGATCGGGTTCCGCATCCGGTCGAATTGTCATGCAGGGTGATCGTATCACCTGATCAGATCACCCGCTTCTTCCACCCGCTATACCACTCTCTAAATCACCCTCTAAACCACCAGGGTCGGGCAGTGGGCCTGACTGGCCACCCGTTGGGAAACGCTACCGAGGAAGGAGGCGCTCTTTTCGCCGCCGGCGCCCTGGGAGCCAATCACGATCAGGTCCACCTGGCGCTTCTTGGCGAAGCGCACGATGGTGCTGGACGGGCGGCCGCCCTTGACGAAGGCGCGCACTTCGGTGGCCCCCATCTTGAGCGCCCGGTTCTTGGCATCCACTGCGATCTCGGAGGCATATTCCTTGAGTGCATCGTCAGGCAGGTCCAGCTTGGCCGGGCGTACCATCGACAGCGATGCCTCGATCAGGCTGTGGTGCTTGAACACGCTCAGCACATAGAGTTCGGCGCCGGTGAGCTTGGCCAACTCTACCGCTCTGAACAGCGCCTCGAGGGCGCCCCTCGAGCCGTCTACGGGTACTAGAATCTTCTTGAACATGGCGTCATTCCCTCCGTCAGGGTCAATCGGCGAAGGCAATATCGCGCAGGAACAGGGCGATCTGCGGGAACATGATCAGCAGAGCCGCCGCCAGGATCAGAATCAGGATGAACGGGGGCGTGCCCTTGATCACATCCAGGTAAGGCCGCTTGAAGATGGCGATGGCCGTGAAGATGTCGCAACCGAAGGGTGGCGTCGCGGAGCCGATGGCGACCTGCAGCGTGATCAGGATGCCGACCAGCACCGGGTCGAGTCCTGTGCTTTCGATCGCCGGGGCGAAGATCGGCGTTAGCACCAGAATCACCACGATGGGATCGACGAACATGCAGGCCACGAAGAAGGCCACACAAATAGCGATCAGCACCCCGGTGGGACCGGCCTCGTTGATGCCGACCGACTCGAGGATCGCCTGCGGAATCTGCGCGAAAGAGATGATCCAGGAGAAACCGTTGCCGACCCCGACCAGAATGAACACCACAGCGGTGATCAGGCCGGTGGACTTGGCGATGGTGTAGATGTCGTACATCTTCAACGAACGGAAGATCACGAACTCCAGCAGGATGGCGTAGAGCACGCAGGCCGCCGCCGCTTCTGTGGGGCTGAAAATGCCGCCATAGATGCCGCCGACGATGATCACCGGGAAGCCAAGCGGCCACAGCGCCTGTTGAACGGCCGTCATGCGTTCACGCCAAGTAGAGCGTGGCTCGGTGGGCACGCCCTTGATGACTGCGTAGAGCACGCAGTAGATCGAGAACATCAGCAGAATCAAGAGCCCTGGGCCGATACCGGCGATGAACAGCTCGCCGATAGAGGTGCCCGAGATGACGCCGTAGATGATCATGCCGATGCTCGGCGGGATCAAGAAGGCAATGTCACTGGCGTTGATGATCAGTGCCAGGGTGAAGGAGTCCGAGTACCCGGCCTTGAGCATCTTGGGGCGCAGCGGCGAACCGACTGCGACCACCGTGGCCTGGGTCGAGCCCGAGACGGCGCCGAACAGGGTACAAGAGGCGGCAGTGCTGACCGCCAGCCCGCCTTTGATATGGCCGATGAAGGACATGACCATGGCGATCAGTCGGTTCGCCGACTGCCCCCGGGTCATGATGTCGGCGGCCAGGATGAACATCGGCACGGCAATCAGCGAAGCCGGACGGATCCCCGCCAGCATCTGCTGGATGAAGGTCTCCATCTGCCCGAAGCCGTTGAACATCATGAAGAAACCGATGACGGCCGCAGTAATCAGCGGAATCATCATCGGGAAGCCCAGCAACAGCAGGGCTATCATGGTCGATACCATTATTGTCGTCATCGCGCGCTCCTGCGAGTTAGCCCTGTGTCAGACTTCCGTTTCCGTGTCTTTATAACCGTCTACTACCGAGGTCGAGAGGTAGACGTCCCGCGTGCGGAAGTTCTTGATGCCAGTCAGGAGGTACTGGATGCCGGTGATCAGAAAGCCGACCGGGACCCAGATGTAGATAATGTAGATCGGAAAGCCAAGGGCGGGCAGGATGCGCCCCTTGCTGTATAGATCGACAATGTAGAGTACCGAATAGTAGAGCAGGAAAAACATCACCAGCGAGGTGAAGAACGAGATACCGATCATCAGCGCCTTGCGGCCACCTACGGGCAGGGCGTCATAGATCGCCGACATGCGGATATGCCGGCCATGGCGCGCCGCATAGCCGATCCCGGCGAAGGTGATCATGATGATCAGGATTCGATTGATCTCGCCGGAGAAGAAAATACTCTCACCGAACACGAAGCGGCCGACTACGTTGGCCACGGTATTGATTGCCATCAACAGCACGCCGATGGCCAGAATCACGGCCTCCAAGCGGCTGATGGCTGTATCGATCAGCCCCAGTACCCCGGGAAGCCCGGAGGTATAGGCTCTTTCTTCCTCGTCGGACATGCACACACTCCCTCGAACGGGTTCCCCAAATCTAGGCCCCCTCGCTGTCAGGCTACAAGAAACACGACAACCGGTAGCGGCCCGATCTCAACGCTGGGTGTACGTTGGGGAATCGGAAACAAAAAGGGGGCAGCCGTGGCCGCCCCCTTGGCGTGGTAGTAAGAGCCGTTACTCCCCGGTCACGGCCTTCAGATCGGCATTGAACTGATCCAGCAGTTTCTTGCCGCTGTCACCGGTCATGTCGATGAAGGCTTTCTCGACCTGCGGAGCGCGCTCCTTGAAGGCGTCCATTTCTTCCTCGGTGAGGCGCGTCACGGTCACATCATCGGAGGCCGCCTGAATCTTCGCGAGCGATTCCTCGGCGAGGCCCTGGATGTGCTCGATGGTCTTGGCGTATGCCGCATCGGTGGCGTCCTGGACCAGCGCCTTGTCTTCGTCGGAGAGACCCTCGTAGAAGTCCTGGTTGGCCATCATGGCGGTAGTGAACCAGCCGTGGCGGGTGAAGGTCAGGTTCGGAGAGACCTCATACAGGCCGCCGGACTCGATCCAGAAGATCGGGTTTTCCTGGCCGTCGATGATGCCGGTCTGCAGCGCGCCATAGACCTCGCCCCAGGGCAGCGGCGTCGGCGTGGCGCCGAAGGCGCTGTAGGTTTCCGACAGCAGCGGATTGGTCATCACGCGGATCTTCTTGTTGTCGAAGTCCGCAGGCGTGTGAATCGGCTCGTCGGCGGTGACCACCATCTCGCCTTCCGGATACATCTGCAGAAGCTCGAGACCCTGCTCGGCATAGAGCTCGGGGAACATCTCGTTGATGGCCTTGCTCTCGTCGAAGAACTTAAGCACGTCCTCCATGCCGGTCGGCATCAGGTACGGGATGAAGAAGATCTGCGCTTCGGGAATCAGTGAACCGGTGAAGCCGGGTGACTGGTTGACGAATTGCAGGATGCCGTTTTGGGTCTGCTCCATGATGTCGTCGGACTCGCCGAGCTCACCGAAGCGATAGATCTGCAGGGTGTTGTCGGAGTTGGCCTCGATGTAATCCTTGAAGGCCACGGCGAAGACATCCTGAACGTCGCCTTTATATTCCTCGTGCGCATAACGCCAGTTGTCGGCGAAGGACGCCGTGGATAGCCCCATCATCAGAGCACCCACACTGGCAGTAGTCAGCAGTTTTTGCACCTTCATTATTGTCATCCCCTTAGCCACATTTGGCATTGGATTGGCCGCATGACTCGGCCGCAAACTTTCACCCGCAAAGCGGCGAATTTAATAAGGTCTTCCTACTCAAACACTAGTCCGACGGACTTGGGGGGTCAAGACGCGCCTGCAGGGTATGCAGGGCTCGGAGGTCAGAAAATGTCGGTGCTGAGAGCCAAATACTCAGGCGTCTGGCCAGGTGAGGGTCCTCATCGCTCAGAGGACGAATGCCCTGTCCTGTGCTGGCCAGTGCTTGCAGTCGCGTCAGTGTCTCACGCTCGGCAAGTAGCTCGGCATGCTTGATTGTCTCTCGCAGTTCGGCGATGGCCGGGTTGGCGAGTGCTTGCTCCTTGAGCGCCCGGCGCTGACGCCTCAAGGGAGAAGTGATCTGGTCTTGCCAGGCCCAGATGTCGGCCCATAGCGGGTGATCGCCAGCGGCGAGTTCCGCCTCTGGGGTCAGGCCATGGGTATCGAGCCAGCAGGCCCAGAGCAGTGCATTGACGTCCAGATCCGCGCTGTCCTGCAGGTGCAGGCAGGCGGCCTCGATGCCTGGACGGGCATAGAAGGCCAGCGCGAAGTCCCATAGCGAGCGCCGCCAGGCTGGCGATGTATTGTCATCGCCAATTGGGGCCCGCAAGTGTTGGCGCAATTCGGTAGAATCCATGCTCATCGTGTCGTCGCCGCCTGAGGGGGTTGACCGGAGGGTGGGGCGCGAACTTTTTGAACTCCGGAGTCAGGCATGATTGCACTGCGTCAACTCAGTCTGCAACGCGGGACCCAGACGCTGGTCGAGGATGCCGACCTGACCCTGCACGACGGCCACAAGGCAGGCATCGTGGGCGCCAACGGTGCCGGCAAGTCGAGCCTGTTCAAGCTGCTGCTCGGCGAGCTGGCCCCCGACAAGGGCCAGCTCGAGATGTCCGGCGGCCAGCGCATCGCCCACATGGATCAGGAAATCGAGGCACTGGACGGGGCCATCGTCGATTACGTACTGGATGGCGACCATGAACTGCGCGCCACCGAGCGAGCCCTGGACGCGGCTCAGGCAAGCGGTGATAACCATCGCGAGGCCGAGCTGCACGGTGCCATCGAAGCGCTGGATGGCTACAGCGCCCGGGCGCGGGCTTCGCAGCTGCTGGTCGGACTGGGGTTCGACCAGGATGATCTCGAGCGGCCGCTGGCGGACTTTTCAGGGGGCTGGCGGATGCGCGTCAACCTGGCGCGTACCCTGTTCATGCCCTCCGACCTGCTGCTGCTCGATGAGCCGACCAACCACCTGGATCTCGACGCCCTCCTGTGGCTCGAACAGTGGCTCAGCCGCTACCCCGGCACGCTGTTGCTGATTTCCCACGACCGGGATTTCCTGGATGCGGTCTGCGATCACATCGTGCACTTTTACCAGCAGCGACTGACCTTGTATCGCGGCAATTACTCGACCTTCGAGCGCACTCGCGCCGAAAAGCTCGCACAACAGCAGGCCGAGGCCGCCAAGCTGCAGGCCCGTCGCGCGGAAATCGAGCGCTTCGTGGCGCGCTTTCGTGCCCAGGCCACCAAGGCCCGCCAGGCCCAGAGCCGGCTGAAGATGCTCGAGCGCATGGGCACCGTCGCCCAGGCGCATGTGGATTCGCCCTTTCACTTCACCCTGCCCTCCGCCGACAAGACCTCGCACCCGCTGCTGGTGCTCGATGAGGCGCGGCTGGGTTATTCCAGCGAGGACGGCGAGCGGGTTCAGCTCGACGACGTCAAGCTGACCCTGCTGCCCGGGCAGCGCATTGGACTACTGGGCCCTAACGGTGCCGGCAAGTCGACCCTGATCAAGTCGCTGACCGGCGAGCTCGCGCCACTGGCCGGCAAGCGGGTCGCCGGGGAGCACCTGGCCATTGGCTACTTCGCCCAGCACCAGCTCGAGGGGCTGGATCTGGGCGCCACGCCCTTCCTGCACGTGCAGCGGTTGTCGCCTACCGCCAGCGACCAGGATATTCGCAACTTCCTCGGCGGCTTCGGTTTTCGCGGCGATGATATCTTCGCCCAGGTCGGCAGCTTCTCCGGGGGCGAGAAGGCCCGCTTGGCGCTGTCGCTGGTGGCCTGGCAGAAGCCCAACCTGCTGTTGCTCGATGAGCCCACCAACCACCTGGATCTCGAGATGCGCGAAGCGCTGACCGAGGCCTTGGCAGGCTTCGAGGGCACGGTGATCATCGTGTCTCACGATCGTCACCTGCTGCGGGCCACCGTGGATGAGTTCTGGCGCGTCGCCGATCATCGCGTGACGCCCTTCGATGGCGATCTCGAGGACTATCGCGCCTGGCTCAAGCAGCGTCTCGAAGAGTCGCGCCGCGAGGCCCGGGCCGACAAGGCCGAGGACAGCGCGGCCAAAGCCGCCTCAAGCGGCGTGCAGAAGGATGACCGCAAGGCACAGCGTCGCGCCGCCGCGGAGCTTCGCGAGAAGCTGCGCCCGCTCAAACGCGAGTGCGACAAGGCCGAAAAGGAGCTCAACCAGGTCGTCGAGGCGCTCACCGCGCTGGAGGCGGAGCTTGCCGATGCCGAGCTCTATACCGACCCGGCGCGCAAGGATGAGCTGGCCACAAAGCTGTCTCGCCAGGCAGAGCTGACCAGCCGTCAGGCGCGCCTGGAAGAGCGCTGGATGGAAGCCGCAGAGGTCATGGAAGCCGAAGAGCAGGCGCTGCTGGCCGAGGACTGAATAGGCGAGGAGCCGCCTGCTGTCGTTGGCCTCAGCTTTCCAGCAGGAAGGTCACCGGGCCGTCGTTGGTGAGCTCGACCTGCATGTCGGCGCCGAACTCTCCGCAGGCGACATTCGACCAGCGAGCACGGGCCGCATCGACCAGGTACTGATAAAGGCGCTCGCCCTCGGCGGGAGGCGCGGCGCTGGAGAAGCTGGGCCGCAGGCCCTTGCGGGTGTCGGCGGCCAGGGTGAACTGGGACACCAGCAGCAGGCCGCCCTCGACCTGCTGCAGGTCGAGGTTCATCTTGTCATCGGCGTCACTGAAGACCCGGTAGTGCAGCAGCTTGTGCAGAAGCTTGTCGGCCCGCGCTTCGTCGTCGTCGCGCTCGACGCCGATCAGCACCAGTAGACCCTGACCGATGCTACCGGTCTCTCGTCCCGCCACGCTGACACGGGCGTGGCTGACGCGCTGAATCAAGGCTCTCATGGCGGCTTCCCCTGGTTGAATGAAGGGGGCAGCCTAGCATGGAGGCGGCTCAGCGCCCCAGCAGGGCGTCGCGGAAGTCATCCCCGAGCGGTTCGTCGCCGAGCCAGATGCCGAACAGGGCCTTGGCCAGAGGCAGGTCGTTATCCGCGAAGACTTTCTCGCCATTGAGTGCCAGGCTCAGGGTCTTGCCGTCCCAGCTCAGGATATAGCGATCGCCCGGGACGACATCGCGATACTGGCGACTGAAGGCCTCGACTCGCTGGCGAATCTGCTGATAGGCGTCGTCGCTCATGCTGTCGCGCAGGGTGTCCTCGGTGGCCTTGGCGAAGTCTTCGGCGTCGATGGCGTGGAAGTACTCGAGCTCCAGGCGCCTCGGCACGTCCGATTGGGGCGCAGGCTCGGGCACATCGCTGGCCTGGTAGTAGGCGCCGGCGTAGGCATCCCACATCAGGTAGCGAAACATGCCGCTGCCGATCAGCCGATAGGTCTGCCCTTGCTGCTCGATCCGGGTAGGAAAGGTTGCCCCTTCTACTTCGACCTGATCCTGAGCGAGAGCGCTCGGGGCGATAAACACGGTCAGTAGCCAGGCGATCAGGGGAACGAGTCGCATCAGGGGCAGGTGCATGCATCTTTCTCCAGCAGCCTTGGGACATTGAGAGGGACATAGATAGGGACATAGATAGGGACATAGGTAGGGACACGAGGGCTGGAGAAAGGTTCGCCAGGGGTTACCAGGCGCGGCAGACCATGATATCGCAGTGAGGCTCGGCCAGCAGTCGCTCGCTGAGATGCCCCCTGGCCTGCCAGTCACCGCGGCTGCCCAGCGCCAACAGGTCGGGAGGCTGGCGGCGCAGGCGGTTCATCAACACCGTCTCGGGGTTACCCTGCTCGAGTTCCAGCTCCAGCTCCGGGACATCGTCGAGGGTGGTCATCAGGGTCTCGACCTCGGCCTGCAGCTGGCGGCGCAGCTGGCGCACACGGGTATCGCGCCACTGGGCATAGTTCGGCGTCGAGCCGAGCTCCCGCTCGCCGGGTAACTCCCAGGCATGCAGCAGGGTCAGGTGCGCGGCGGGAAAGCGCCTGAGGGTCTCGCGCAGCGCGTTGCGACAGGTCAGCGAAAAGTCCACCGGCACCAGGATATCGCGCCAGGTCTGGGTCGGTGGATGGCTGATCGAAACCACCGGGCAAGGCGCTCCTCGCAGCACGCGCGCCAGAGTGGTGCCGGCGACCAGGTCAGGCTGGCCCCGCTTGCGATGGGCGCCCATCACGATCATCTCGACCTCGCGCTCGTGCGCTTCGCGAATGATCTCGGCATAGGGCGCGCCGGTCACCGTCTGGATCAGACATTCCGGCGCGGGGAGCGCATAATCCTCGCGGATGTCGGTGAGCATGCGCTCCATCTCGGCGATCACTGCCTGCTCAAGGTCATGCAGGGCCGTATGTGGCAGGTAGGGATCGAGGACGTGAAGGACATCGAGTCTGGCACCGGTCTCCAGCGCTAGGCGGATGGCCCGGCCGAAGGCGGCACGATTCTCGGCGGATAGGTCACAGGCGAACAGCAGGGTGCGGGTCATGGTTTCCCTCCCTCTCGTCTCGCGCATCAGCCGGCGCGGAGCAGGCAGCTTACAGCATGGTGGCAGTTGCCGATGCCTGCAAGGTGGATCATGACGGCGGCATCCTGTCAGGCCAGGTCAAGCCTCACACCGGCCATTTACGCTAGTCTCTTATGCCAGCCCCTTACACAGGAGGCTTTCGGAGGCTTTCGCATCACCCTCTCGCAGCAGCCTCAATCAGTATTCGTTGCCTCGTCCTGGCCTTACCACCAGGCATGGAAGTGATGTACCGGTCCGCGGCCCTTGCCGACCTGCAGGCGGTGACTGGCTTCCAGTGCGGCATGCAGCCAGCGCTTGGCGTCGTCGATGGCTTCCACGATGTCAGCCTGGGAGGCATCGACCGGCAGGCGCGATAGCTTGGCCGCAATCGCCGAGGACAGCGCACAGCCGGTGCCGTGCAGGTTGTCGGTGGCCACGCGCGGAGCCGGCAGCCAGGCGCTATCGGTGGGCGTGGCCAGCAGGTCCGGGCAGGCGGCACCGGCGAGATGGCCCCCCTTGAGCAGCACATAGGGTGCCTTGAGCGCCTGCAGGCCGGGCAGCATCGTCTCCATGGCGTCGGGAGTCGTGGGCACCTCGCCACCCAGCAGTACTGCAGCCTCGGGCAAGTTGGGGGTGATCACGTCGGCCAGTGGCACCAGCACCTCGCGCACCGCCCGGATGCCCTCGGCATCGACCAGGATGTCGCCGCTCTTGGCCACCATGACCGGGTCGAGCACGATCCAGCGGGGGCGTCGCTTGAGCAGGGCATCGTGTATCGTTTCGGCCACCTCGCGACTGGCCACCATGCCGATCTTGACCGCATCGATGCGGACGTCATCGAGCAGGTTGTCGAGCTGCTGACGGATGACCTCGGCAGGCACCGGGTGAACCATCGCCACGCCGCGGGTATTCTGGGCGATCACCGCGGTGATGACATTGGTGGCGTAGGTGCCGAGCGCCGAGAGCGTCTTGATATCGCCCTGCAGGCCGGCGCCACCCGAGGGATCGGAGCCGGCGATGGTCAGGGTATGGGGAATGCGAGGAGAGAGGGACATCGTGGCATTGTCTCGTAGCCGGAAAACGCCGCTCAGCATACGCCAGTCGCGGCGGTTCCGGCCATGCTAAGCCTGTTTCTGGTGGCGCTTGCCAGTGCCACCCTGCTGCCTGGAGGCTCCGAGCTGTGGCTGGCGCGGCTGTGGTGCCAGGGCGAGCCAGCGCTGGCCCTGTGGAGCCTGGCCACCGCCGGCAATACCCTGGGCAGCTTGATCAACGTGGCCTTGGGGCGCTATGCCCGCCATTATCAACATCGGCGCTGGTTTCCCGTTTCTCCACCGGCATTGGCGCGAGCCGAAAGGGGCTACCGGCGCTTTGGCGAGACAAGCCTGCTGCTGGCCTGGGCGCCGGTGATCGGCGATCCGCTGACGGTGCTGGCCGGTCTTTTCCGACTGCCCTGGTGGCGAGTCACGCTGTGGATACTGATCGCCAAGGGGGCACGCTATGCGCTTGTGCTGTGGCTCGCTGGGCGCTTCCTGGTGCCGCTTTGCGCCGGATGAATGGCGATGTTTGGAGAAAAGCCTGGGCTCACAAACGAGGACAAAAAAGGGCCACCCGAAGGTGGCCCTGATCTGAGCGGCGTGTGCCTTACTCGGTGGTGTCGCCCTCGGGGTTGCGGGCGTTGTAGTAGGCCTGCTCGGAGATGGCGTGGTAGTTCACGACCTTCTCCTGGAAGCTGGTGTAGGAGTCGTAGATCTTCTTGGCCATCTCGCTGGACTCGCCAAGTTCTGCGACGACCTCGGCGGACAGTTCCTTGGCCCGGGCCAGCACGTCGTCCGGCAGGCGACGCAGCTCGACATCATGCTCGTTGATCAGCGTTTCGAGCGCGTCGTTGTTGCGTGCGGTGTACTCGTCGAGCATATCGGCGTTGACGTCGCGGATCGCGGTCTTGAGGATCGCCTGCAGGTCGGCCGGAAGCGACGACATGGCTTCGTCATTGACGATCGCCTCGAACATCACAGTCGGCTCGTGCCAGCCCGGATAGTAGTAGTAGTCGGCCGCCTGATAGAGGCCAAAGGCCAGGTCGTTGTATGGACCGATCCACTCGGTGGCGTCGATGGCGCCGGACTGCAGCGACGTGAAGATCTCGCCGCCCGGCATGTTGACGATGGCCACGCCCATGCGGCTCATGACTTCGCCGCCGAGGCCCGGCATGCGCATCTTGAGGCCGTCCAGGTCGGCGGTGGAGTTGATCTCCTCGTTGAACCAGCCCCCCATTTGCACGCCGGACGCGCCGGCCACCATGACGTCGACCCCGAACGGCTCGTAGAGCTCGTTCCACAGTTCCATGCCGCCGCCGTAGTGCAGCCAAGCGTTCATTTCCTGGGCATTCATGCCGAAGGGTACCGCCGCGAAGAACTGGGCTGCCGGGGCCTTGCCCTTCCAGTAGTAGGAAGCGGAGTGGCCGAGCTCGGCGGTGCCTTCGGCGACGGCGTCGAAGACCTCGAAGCCGGGCACCAGCTGGCCGGCGCCATAAACGTCGATGGTCAAGCGGCCGTCGGACATTTCATCGACCAGCTTGGCCAGGCGCTCCGGCCCTTGGCCGACGCCCGGGAAGTTTTTCGGCCAGGAGGTGACCATCTTCCATTCGAAGGTTTCCTGAGCCTGAGCGGTGTTATCCACGCTGGAAACCAGGAACAGGCCGGAGGCGGCGGTGCTGATGGCCACGGCAGCGACGAGTGATTTAAGTTTCATGCGACTTCCTCTCGTTATTTTGCGCACTGTTGTGCAGTTTGTTGTGCGGATTGTGGTGCGAGAGGCCCGCCGAGGCGGACCGGCATGCGAGTTGGGCCAGTGGCCCGGGGCCGACACTGTAAGAGTGCCGGGAAACTTCATGCTCTTCTTATGTAGTCAGCATCGGTCAGAATTGCGCTGGAAGCCAGGTGGCAAGTTCCGGGAAGAAAGCCAGGGCAATCAGCATGCCCAGCTGCAGGCCGATGAATGGGATGACCCCCCGGTAGATCGCCGAGGTCGGTACCGACTCCGGCGCTACGCCACGCAGGTAGAACAGTGCGAAGCCGAAGGGCGGTGTCAGGAACGAGGTCTGCAGGTTGATGGCGATCATGATGCCCAGCCAGATCGGGTCGAGCCCCATGGCCAGCAGAATCGGCCCGACGATCGGCACCACCACGAAGGTGATCTCGATGAAGTCGAGGATGAAGCCGAGCAGGAAGATCACCACCATCACCACCAGGGTCGCTCCCACCACGCCGCCAGGCATGTTGTTGAAGACCTCGTGGATCAGTTCCTCGCCGCCGAAGGCGCGGAACACCAGTGAGAACAACGCCGCCCCGATCAGAATCAGGAACACCATGGTGGTGACATGGGCAGTGGAGCGCAGCGCTTCCTTGAGGGTGTTGAAGTCCAGCTGGCGATAGGCCAGGGCCAGCACCAGGGCGCCGAAGGCACCCACCGCCGACGCCTCGGTGGGCGTGGCGAAGCCGCCGAGGATCGAGCCCAGCACCGCGATGATCAGCATGATCGGCGGCACCAGTCCCTTGAGCAGCAGCGTGAACAGGCTGCCCTGGTGGCCAAGCTCTTCCATCAGTTCTTCGCGGTTGGCGGGCGGCGCCGTCTCGGGCTTGAGCCAGGCGATGAAGGCGACATAGGCGATGTAGAGCGCCACCAGGATCAGACCGGGCACCAGGGCACCCATGAACAGATCACCTACCGAGACGGTCTTGGGGCTGAAGATGCCCATCGACAGCTGTGCTTGCTGATAGGCCGAGGACAACACGTCACCCAGCAGTACCAGGGCGATCGACGGCGGAATGATCTGGCCCAGGGTGCCGGTGGCGCAGATGGTGCCGGTGGCGAGCGGCATGCTGTAGCCGCGTTTGAGCATGGTCGGCAGCGACAGTAGGCCCATGGTCACCACGGTGGCACCGACGATGCCGGTAGAGGCCGCCAGCATCATGCCGACCAGGGTCACCGAGATGCCCAGGCCACCGCGCAGCGAGCCGAACAGCAATGCCATGGCATCAAGCAGGGTCTCGGCAACCTTCGACTTCTCGAGCAACACGCCCATCAGCACGAACAGCGGCACCGCCAGCAGTGTCTGGTTGGTCATGATGCCGTAGAGGCGGTTGGGGAAGGCCGACAGGAAACTGGGGTCAAAGTGGGCGTTGATGCCAAGCGCTTCGAGGCCCATGCCGAAGCCGGCAAAGGCAAGCGCGGTGCCTGCCAGCGACAGGGCGACCGGGAAACCGAACATCAGCACCACGCAGATGACGGCGAACAGGATCAGGGGCATGAATTCCAGCATTACAGCAGTTCCTCGGCGTCGTCATCGTGGGTCGGCGCCAGGCGCCCGGTGAAGATCATGGCGTTGCGTGCGATCTCGACGAGACCCTGCAGAATCATCAGGCCAGCAAAGGCAGGGATCAGCGTCTTGAGCAGGAAGACGCCGGGGATACCGCCGGATTCCGGTGAGCCTTCAAGGATCGCCCAGGATTTATCGACATAGCCAAGGCTCGAGACGATCACGAAGATCATCACCGGCAGCAGCAGGAAGAGGGTGCCGAGGAGGTCAACGAGCGCTTTCTTGCGCGCCGTCATGGCGCGATAGAAGATATCCACCCGCACATGACCGTCGTGCTTGAGGGTATAGCCGGCGGCCAGCATGAAGACGCTGGCGTGCATGTACATCACCGATTCCTGCATGGGGATGCTGTTGAAGTTGAAGGCGTAGCGCAGCACCACGATCAGGAACTGGATCAGCATCATGATCAGGATCAACCAGGCCAGGCTTTTGCCCAGCCATTCGGAGGCCTGGTCAAGCCTGGCAAAGATGCCCGGCAGAGTGGAAGAGGGGGGCATGGGAGTCTCGCTTTGGGTATCCAACGGAGGTCTACGCCGCAGGCTCGCCAGCGATGGCAAGCCGGGCGGGTGGTCACTACCACCATGGTCGATGAGTGTACGTGATTTGCCCAAGCGCTGTTATGCCAAGCACTTATCCATTGGTCGAAGGAATTGGTCTTACCTATTGCCCAGGGCGGCGTGGCATGCCTCTGGCAGGGTGATATCGACGGCGATCGGCAGATGGTCGGAAAACAGCTGATCGAGCACGCGCACCTCGGTGGCGTCGAGGGACCTGGAGAGCAGGATGTGATCCAGCGCCCGTCGCGGCTGCCAAGACGGATAGCTCAGCGGGGGAAGCACCGGATCTAGCGGCAAGGAGGCGCAGAACCGTGAGTGAGAGTGCAGCTGTTCGGGGGTGCAGTTCAGATCGCCCATCACCACCACATGGTTAAGCGGACTGATGATCTCGCTCAGGTAATCCAACTGACGAGAACGGGCGCGATAGCCCAGCGCCAGGTGGGCGACGAACAGGTGCAGGGCGTTGGGGCCGGTGCCGAAACGGGCATGGATGGCGCCTCGCCCGGGTAGGGTGCCGGGTAGGCGATGCTCCATGAGCCGCGTGGGCGTGAGCCGCGAGAGCAGACCATTGCTGTGCTGGGCGACCCGGCCCAGATTGCGATTAAGCTGCTGATAGTGATGGGGAAAACCGGCCTTGCGGGCCAGGTACTCGACCTGGTTGACGTGGCCGGACCGAAAGCTGCCTCCGTCGACCTCCTGCAGGCCGACGAGGTCAAAGTCCCTGAGCACGTCGCTCATCATCGTCAGACGATCGAGACGGCGAGGGTGCGGCAGCAGGTGCTGCCAGCTGCGGGTCAGGTAATGGTGATACGCCGAGGTCTGAATGCCGACCTGCAGGTTGAAGGTCAGCAGGCGCAGGCGGTGGCCGTCGCGATGCAGCCGATGGCCTTCGGCGCGGGACATGGCGTGGCTCATGGCAACCTTACCCCGCGCCTGGAAGCGTTTATCTCGCTCATGAGGCGTCGTCACGTTCCTCGCGGACCTGGTCGATCAGCTCCCCGGCAATCTGTGGCATATTCTCAAGGCTGCCGGCGCTTGACGGAGTGATCACGTAGCGGCCGTCGACGATCAGGGCCGGCACGCCCATTAGCTGCATGGCGCGCATGCGGGCATGGGCCTGGTTGACCTGGCTCTTGACGCCGAAAGAGTTCAGCGCATCGAGCGCGTCTTGCTCGCTGACGCCGTAGTCGCTGAAGAAGGCAGCGATCTCTTCGGGGTCGGTCAGTTGCTTGCCGTCCTGGTGGATCGCATTGAAGAAATCATCGTGTATCGCTTCCTGGATGCCCAACTGCTTGGCGGCATAGAAGGCCATGGCGTGACGGTTCCAGGCACCGCCCATGGTGGCCGGCATGCGCTGGAAGGTGACGTCATCGGGCAGTTCTGACACCCAGGCGTTAAGCGGTTCCTCGAGCTTGTAGCAGTGCGGGCAGCCGTACCAGAACGCTTCGGTGACCGCGATCTGGCCGTCCTCGACGCGGGTCGGTACCGGTTCATCCAGCACCTCGTAGTGCTGACCGGCAACCGTCGGGGCCGCCATGGCCAGGGTGGACATGCCGAGGCCGATAAGGGCAACGCTTAGTGTCTTGAACATGCGACAGACTCTCCTTGAAAAGGCTTGTACGGATCGCGGAACCGTTAGGATATCCACAAAGGTAACAGGAAATGCCGGCGGGGTGAGCCCCAGCCACAGGCTTTGAGCCCGGCCGGGCGACAGGGTTCCATTAGCGATGCCCGCTGACGCCATGGCCTCGATGTGGGGTACCTCAACGCAAAGGGCGACCCTCGGGCCGCCCTCATCAGATCTGCGCTGGCGTCAGACCCTCACACAGGTTCGTTCATAGTGCTGTCAGGCGCCGAAGGCTGCCTGGCGGCTGTCTTGATACAGGCCTTAATGCAGGCCCAGCACGTACTGGGAGACCGCCTGCATGTCATCATCGCTCATCTTGCCGGCAATGGTGCGCATGATGGCGTTGGGATCGTTGGCCCGTTCGCCGGCCGCGAAGGCTTGAAGCGTGGACACGATGTAGTCGGTCTTCTGGCCGGACAGCGCCGGATAGGCAGCGGTGCCGATGCCCTGTCCGGTGGGGCTATGGCAGGCGGTACAGGCCGGGATGCCCTTGGCGATGTCGCCGGCACGGTAGAGTTGCTCGCCGCGGTCGATGACCTCTGGCTGTGCATCGACCTGGCCGAGGTTCGGCGTCTTGCCGGCAAAGTAGGCGGCCACGTCGGCGGCATCCTGGTCGGAGAAGTTATCGACCTGTCCGGCCATCTGCGCCACCACCCGATTGCCGTCGCGGATATCCCTGATCTGCTTGGCCAGATACGACGCCTGCTGCCCCGCGAGGTTTGGGAACATGCCTACGACACTGATCCCTTCGGCTCCGTGACAGGCGGCGCAGCTTTGCGCCATTTCGCGACCCGCTGCCGGATCGCCCTTGAGTTCGGCCTGAGCCACGCCGCCTGCGCTCAGGGTGATGGCCAAGCTTACCAGTGCCAGTAACTTTCTCATCGCAAATCCACTCTGCCTAAACGTGATGCCTGTCCGTAATTGACCGGTACGTCCCCGGTGGGAACGCCGTGTCATGAGCGCGGCCTAACCGTCAGGGCGCGGTTCGCGGTCGGTGAGAGCGCGGTGGTACACTAGCCCTCTCTATGACGCAGATATTAGAAACTGCAGTATAGCCAGTTCATCTAGCAACTTGAATTGCCCGATAGTCGCCGTCAAGCCTCAGGATTCCCACCGATCATGCCGCGTCTCAATTATCAGACTGCCCGTTTCCTCACCAGTGCGCCGACGCTTGCCAAGTGCCCGCCGGACCTGGGCGTTGAAGTGGCCTTTGCCGGCCGCTCCAATGCTGGAAAATCCAGCGCCATCAATGCCCTGACGCAGCAGAAAGCGTTAGCGCGGACCTCCAAGACGCCGGGCCGCACCCAGCTGATCAACTTCTTCGGCCTCGCCAACGGCGAAGAGTGCCGTCTGGTGGACCTTCCTGGTTATGGTTATGCCAAGGTGCCGGAGCAGGTCAAGCTCGAGTGGCAGCGCCACCTGGCGGAGTACCTGCAGGAACGTGAATCGCTGCGTGGCCTGGTGCTGCTGATGGACGTGCGCCATCCGCTGACCGAGTTCGACGAGATGATGCTGGGCTGGGCCGACGACAAGAACATGGCGGTTCGCATTCTGCTGACCAAGGCCGACAAGCTGAAGCCGGGGGCGGCCAAGAACGCCCTGCATAACGTGCGCGGCCGGCTGCGGGAGTGGGAGGACTTAGTGTCGGTCCAGCTGTTCTCGGCGCTCAAGCGTCAGGGCGTCGATGAAGTGCATCGTCAGCTTGATGACTGGCTGCTGGGCGACGAGGCGAGCTGAGAAGGCGGGGCTGGCCCTTCCGGGTCGGCGATGTAGCAGACTCAGCCGATCAGAAAACCCAGACCGGCGCCGCCTGACGATGATGATCGAGGAGGCGCTGGCGCAGGGTCTCAAGGCACTCACCGCTGCAGCCGGCGCCTTCCAGACCGGTCGCTTCACGCTCAGAATGCTTGGGCCAGGCGCGATGGGGCGGTGCACCTTTCCCCTCCCAGGCCCCCCAGGGCTTTAAGGACGGCGCGGTATTGGCCGTGCCATTCACCGCGACCGCGGGCTCGACTGCCATCGCTTGCGCCGGCACCGGGCCGTGCCTGTCGCTGAACATCACGTTGAACGATGCATCGGTAAGTCCCCAGCCAAGCACCAGGGCCAAAGCCAGGGCGGGAGCTAGGGCTTGGGATCGGGCTGGAAATAGAGCTGAAAATAGGGCTGCCTTGGTCGAGGCGACGCAGTCACGAGGGCGCATGAGTTATGCCTCCTATACACATCCTGTACAGAAGTATGGTTCTGCGCCGCCCTTTGTACAAGGGTTCTGGCGTCTCACTCCACTTTCCTCACCACTCCTTCCTCACCACTCCTTCCTCACCACTCCTTCTTCGCCTTGCTTTTCTTACCCCGCTTGTCTTGCCCGGCTTTCCTTTCCTCGCTATTTAAGCCACGCGCTCTTCGTTCCGGTCAGTCGCCCCAGTAGAGGGGCCGATGGGGCGACGCGACATGTCATGTCGGGATATCGGTTGCGGTACGGGCCGTGGCGCCGACTGCGTCAGCGGCCGCCTTGCTCGAGGCTCGCCAGCAGCGCGGGCAGCTCCCGGACGTGGGGCAGCCGGTGTACGCCCGGCAGGTGCGACGGTAGCCCCTCGTCACGCTTGTCGATCCACGCCACGCGCATCCCCAGGCGCTGGGCCGGTAGCACGTCCTCGGCCCAGGAATCTCCCACATGCATGGCCTGCGACGGCGTCGCCCCCAAGCGTGACAGGGCCGCCAGGAAGGGGCGCGCGTCGGGTTTGGGCGCGTGCATCTCGCCGGCGGCAATGCGCACCGGAAAATGATGCGCCAGCGGTAGCCTTGTCAGGTCGACGTTGCCGTTGGTGACGGCGGCCAGTCGAAAGTCTGCGCCGAGGGCGGTGAGTAGGGGCTCGACTTCGACATAGGGTGTCAGGCGATGGCGCAGGGTCATGAACTCGTCCATGGCGGCGGTGGCCCAGCGCCGTGCCTCCTCGGTGGCCAGCCCATACTCCGTCAGCAGCTCATAGAGGCTCTGCTCGCGAATCCAGGTGAAGTCGCCACGGCGCAGCGGGTGGCGTGCGGCCAGCTCGCCGCGGCGCTGCTGGTAGGCGGTGAGCGGGAAACGCTCGCCGAATCGGCCCAGGGCGTCGAGGCGGGGGGCATGCCAGGTGGTCAGGGCCTCGTCGAGCCAGGCGTAGTGGCCGGTTTCGGTGTGGGCCATGACCTGGCCGTTATCCCAAAGGGTGTCGTCGAGATCGAAGGTCAGGGCCGTCAGCGGCCGGGCCTGTGTCATGGGGTTCCCTCGTCGGACGGCGGGCGGCGTCGCGCCCTTGGGTGGGCGGCATCGTAGCTGGCGGCCAGGTGCTGCCAGTCGAGCCTTGTGTAGACCTGGGTCGTCGACAGGTGGGCATGGCCGAGCAGCTCCTGCACCGCGCGCAGATCCTGGCTCGATTCCAGCAGGTGGCTGGCGAAGGAGTGGCGCAGCCGGTGCGGGTGCAGATGCTCGGCGAGGCCGCGCTCCCGGGCAAGGGACGCCAGGCGCAGCTGAATGGCGCGATGGCCGAGCCTGGCGCCACGCTGGCCGACGAACAGCGCCGGCTCCCCGGCGCCGGCCCACTGGCCGCGGGCCTGAATCCAGGCGTCCAGCGCAGTGGCGGCGCGGCGCCCCACCGGCACTTGGCGGGGCTTGCCGCCCTTGCCGATCACTCGCACTCGCATCGATTCGAGATCGGTCAGATTCAGCGCCGCCAGCTCGGCCAGGCGCAGGCCGCTGGAGTAGAAGAGCTCCAGCATGGCCTGGTCGCGGCGTGCCAGTGGGCCGTCGTCATGCGGAGTATTCAGGAAGTGCGCCAGTTGGTCGACGTCCACGGGGCGCGGCAAGTGCTGGGGCTGGCGCGGCGAGGGCGTCAGCGAGACCGGGTTATGGGTCAGCATGCCCTCGTGAACCAGTGCGTCGGCGAACCGTGACAGGGCCGCGCGGCGCCGGGCCAGGCTCCTCGGTGCCAGCCCGCGGCTGCGCTCCTGGCCAAGGAAACGGCGCACCAGGGCGGCGTCCAGCTGCGACCAGGATTCAAGCGATGACTCCTCGGCGTAGGCACGAAAGCGGAGCAGATCGCGCCGATAGGCGTCGACGGTGGCCGGGCTTGCGTGGCGTGCCAAGGCCTCGAGGAAGGCCGCCAGCGGCGCCTCGAGGGCGGGCTCAGGCATGGCGGGGCGTGTCATGGGGTGGCGGGGCATGCCGGACCAGCAGTCGCGACACGACCTCCCCCAGGTATTCGGTGAACAGGGTGTCGAGGCTGGCGCGGAAGTGATCCGGGTCGGGGCTCGCCAATACCAGATAGCCCAGCGGCTCACCAAGCGTCAGGCGGGTCAGGGCGCAGGAGCCTGCCTTTTCGGGAACCTTGGTGTGAGGCAGCAGGCGTTTCCAATCGGTGACCGATAGCCGCGAGCAGCGGCTGGCTCGGCCGTCGAGCAGTGCGGATAACCGCGTCTCGGCGGCCGAGTCGAGCACCTGGCGCGGGGCCTGGGGCGGAGTGATCTCACCGTCGCTGAGGCTTGACGGGCACCAGAGCGCTACGCTTGGCGTCTGAAAACGCTCGCTGAGCTCCCGAGCCAGGGCCTGGCCCAGGTCGTCGTTGCTCTCGGTCTCAAGCAGTGCCAGCACCAGCTCCCGGATGCGCTGGTACTGGGCCTCGTTGTGGCGCGCCGATTCGAGCAGCGTCTCGAGGCGCCATTCGGCGGTCTCGGCGCGGCCGCGCAGGTCATGTACCAGGCGCTCGAGCAGCGAGGTGGCGCCGCGGGTCTCGGGATGCGGGACCTTTAGCTGCTGCAACAGGCCCTCTCGCCCTTCGAAGAAGTCAGGGTGGCGCGCCAACCAGTGAGCGACCATCTCCGGGTCCAGGGTCTGGCGCGGCTCGGGGATCTTGGCACCGGCCATGGGGCACTCCTTCTGTCGTCTCGTTTCGCCTTGCTCGTCTTGCCAGCCCATCGTAATGGCGGCGGGGGATCAGCTTAGCGCGACCCGCCCGTCGAAGACACGCACAACCGGCCCGGTCATCACCAAAGGCGCATCCTGGCTCGGCCAGGCGATGGTCAGATCGCCGCCGGGCAGGTGCACGGTGACCGGGCTTTCGAGCCGACCCTGGCGAATGCCGCAGGCCACCGCCGCGCAGGCGCCGGTGCCGCAGGCCAGGGTCTCGCCGCTGCCGCGCTCGAAGACCCGCAGGCGGAGCTCGTGGGGCGACACCACCTGCATGAAGCCGACGTTGACCCGACGCGGGAAGCGCGGATGTGCTTCGATTGCGGGGCCTAAGCGGGCCACCGGGGCCGTGTCGACGTCCTCGACCGTGAGTACCGCATGAGGATTGCCCAGGGAGGCCACGCCGATCTCAAGCGTTTCGCCGTCGACCTCCAGGCGATGGCGCAGGCGGTCCTCGTCGGCCTCGAAGGGCAGGCTTTGCGGCGCAAAGCGCGGCACGCCCATGTCGACGCTGACCCGACCGTCGTCCTCGACCTTGAGGGTCAGGGGGCCGCCGCGGGTTTCGACGTGGATCTCATGCTTGTGGGTCAGGCGCTGGTCGCGCACGAAGCGGGCGAAGCAGCGCGCACCGTTGCCGCAATTCTCTACTTCGCTGCCATCGGCGTTGAATATCCGGTAGCGAAAGTCCATGTCCGGGTCCAGCGGCGGCTCGACGATCAGCAGCTGATCGAAGCCGATGCCGAAGTGGCGGTCGGCCAGTTCGCGAATCTGCTCGTCGCGCAGCCGGGCCCGCTGGGTGATCAGGTCGACGACCATGAAGTCGTTGCCGAGCCCGTGCATCTTGGTGAAGTGCAGGAGCATCAGCTTGCCTCCTGGCCATCGGGGAGCAGCGCCTCGCCGGTCCACAGTTCCTCGATGTGCTCGCGGCGGCGCACCAGGTGCATCGTCTCGCCGTCGACCATCACCTCGGCGGGGCGCGGTCGGCTGTTGTAGTTCGAGGCCATCACGAAGCCATAGGCGCCCGCCGAACGCACCGCCAGCAGGTCGCCCGGGGCGATCGCCAGTTCGCGCTCCTTACCGAGGAAGTCGCCGGTCTCGCAGACCGGACCGACCACGTCGTAAATGGCGCTCTCACGGGCCTCGCGGGTGTCGACCGGCAGAATCGCCTGCCAGGCCTGGTAGAGCGCCGGGCGAATCAGGTCGTTCATGGCCGCGTCGACGATGGCGAAGTTCTTGGTTTCGCCGGGCTTCAGGAACTCGACCCGGGTCAGCATCACCCCGGCGTTGGCGGCGATCGAGCGGCCCGGCTCGAACAGCAGGGTCAGTGAACGGCCGCCGTGGCTTGCCAGGCGCTCGAGCAGCGCGGTGGCATAGGCGAAGGGTTCGGGCGGCCGCTCGCCCTGGTAGGGCACGCCGAGGCCGCCGCCGAGATCCAGGTGCTCGACCTGGATGCCGCGCTCCTCGAGACGCTCGAGCAGCGCCAGCAGGCGGTCGAGGGCATCGAGGAAGGGCGCGAGCTCGGTGAGCTGTGAGCCGATATGGCAGTCGATGCCAACCACGTCGAGATGGGGCAGGGCAGCGGCGTGCTCGTAGGCGGCTAAGGCATCGTCCACCGGGATGCCGAACTTGTTGTCCTTGAGGCCGGTGGAGATATAGGGGTGGGTGCGGGCGTCGACGTCGGGATTGACCCGCAGCGACACCGGCGCCACCTTGCCGAGCCGCCCGGCGACGGCGTTGAGACGCTCGAGCTCGGGCAGCGATTCGACGTTGAAGCACTTGATGCCGAGCTCCAGTGCCCGGGCCATCTCATCTTCCTGCTTGGCGACGCCGGAGAACACCACCTTGGCGGGGTCGCCGCCGGCGGCCATCACCCGCTCCAGCTCGCCCCGGGAAACGATGTCGAAGCCGGCGCCGAGGCGGGCCAGCACGTTGAGCACGGCGAGGTTGGAGTTGGCCTTGACCGCGTAGCAGATCAGGTGTGGGTGGCTGCCCAGCGCCTCGTCGTAGGCGCGGAAATGCCGCTCCAGGGTGGCCCGGGAGTAGACGTAGCAGGGCGTGCCGAAGCGCTCGGCGACCGAGGCCAGGGGCACGTCTTCTGCGTGCATCACGCCGTTGCGGTAGTCGAAATGATCCATGCTCAGCTCTCGTCTTCGGGTGCGTCGGGGGCCGCATCGACCGGCGTGCTCTCGCCGGTCTGGTCGTTGGTATCGTCGCTCGCTGTCTCGCTCGCTTTCTCGTTCACTACGGCGGCGTTGTCGCCTTGGCTGTCAGCGGGCATATACAGCGGCCCTTTCTGGCCGCAGCCGGCGAGCAGCAGGGCCGCCAGGGCGATCATCGTCAGGGCGCGCATCTTAGCTCTCATCTCAGCCCTCATCTCAGCCCTCGCTGCGCAGGGTGGCCAGGGCGTCGCGGGCGCGCTGGGCGGCGGCGCGGACCTGGTCCGGGGCGGTGCCGCCGATATGGTCGCGGGCGGCCACCGAGCCTTCCAGGGTCAGCACGTCGAAGACATCCTCGCCGATGATGTCGGAGAACTGCTTGAGCTCGTCGAGGGTCATCTCGGACAGGTCCTTGCCTTCCTTCAGGCCGAAGGCGACCGACTGGCCGACGATCTCGTGGGCGTCGCGGAAGGCCACGCCCTTGCGCACCAGATAGTCGGCGAGGTCGGTGGCGGTGGAGAAGCCCTTGCGCGCCGCTTCATACATGCTGTCGGCCTTGGCTTCGATGGCCGGCACCATGTCGGCGAAGGCCTTGAGGCAACCCTTGACGGTGTCGAGGGTGTCGAATAGCGGTTCCTTGTCTTCCTGATTATCCTTGTTGTAGGCCAACGGCTGCGACTTCATTAGCGTCAACAGGCTCATCAGGTGACCGAAGACGCGTCCGCTCTTGCCGCGCACCAGCTCGGGCACGTCCGGGTTCTTTTTCTGCGGCATGATCGAGGAGCCGGTGCAGAAGCGGTCAGGCAGGTCGATGAAGTCGAACTGGGCGCTGGTCCACAGCACCAGTTCCTCGCTCATGCGCGACATGTGCATCAGCAACAGGCTGGCGAAGGACGTGAATTCGATGGCGAAGTCGCGATCGCTCACCGAGTCCAGGCTGTTCTCGCTGGGCCGGTCGAAGCCGAGCAGCTCGGCGGTGATGTGACGATCGATGGGGAAGGTGGTGCCGGCAAGGGCCGCGGCGCCCAGCGGCATCACGTTGACGCGGCGGCGGCAGTCGAGCAGGCGCTCGTGGTCGCGGGTCAGCATTTCCTGCCAGGCCAGCAGATGGTGACCGAAGGTCACCGGCTGGGCGGTCTGCAGGTGGGTGAAACCGGGCATGATGGTGTCGGCTTCACCGGCGGCCAGTTCGATCAGCCCTTCACGAAGCCGGCCGAGCTCGGCGCTGACCGCGTCGATCTCATCGCGCAGGTAGAGGCGAATGTCGGTGGCGATCTGGTCGTTGCGCGAGCGCCCGGTGTGCAGTTTCTTGCCGGTGATGCCGATCTTCTCGGTCAGCCGCGCCTCGAGGTTCATGTGCACGTCTTCGAGCTTCACCGACCAGGCGAAGCGGCCCTCGGCGATTTCCTGCTCGATCTCACCGAGGCCCTGGATGATCGCATCGCGCTCGTCGGCGGTCAGCACGCCGACCCGCTCGAGCATGGTGGCGTGGGCGATGGAGCCGCGAATATCGTGGTGATAGAGGCGCTGGTCGAAATCCACCGAGGCAGTGAAACGCTCGACGAAGGCATCGGTGGGCTCGCTGAAGCGACCGCCCCAGGACTGATTGGTAGACGTCGTCATCGGACTGGCAATCCCGCTGTGAAGTAGCATGAGAGTATGACTTCGGAGTGTACCAGAGTCGGCGAGGCTGGCCACGCTGCCCGCCGGGGGCAGTAGGCGGGCTGAGAGAATTTTTCCTGCCCCCGCGGGTGCTTTATGATGAGGTCATGACCGACGCGGGCGTCTCGCCCCGTTAGCGTCTCGAGCGCCGCCCGAGACGCGTCTCGCCCCGATTGGAGATCGCTGTGCCTGCCAAGACATCCTTACGCATCGCCACCCGCAAGAGCCTCCTCGCCCTCTGGCAAGCCGAGCACGTGCGCGACCGCCTGATGGCCCTGTATCCCAATCTCGAGGTCGAGCTGGTGGCCATGTCCACTCGCGGTGACAAGATTCTCGACACGCCGCTGGCCAAGGTCGGCGGCAAGGGGCTGTTCGTCAAGGAGCTCGAGGACGCCATGCTCGACGGCCGCGCCGACATCGCCGTGCACTCGATGAAGGACGTGCCGATGCACTTTCCGGAGGGGCTGGGGCTGTCGGTGATCCTCGAGGGGGCCGAGCCCACCGATGCCTTCGTGTCCAACCATTACACCTCGCTTGCCGAATTGCCCGAGGGCGCTCGAGTCGGCACCTCAAGCCTGCGGCGCGGCCTGCAGGTGCGCGAGGCGCGTCCGGACCTCGAGGTGCTGAGCCTGCGCGGCAACGTGCAGACGCGCCTGCGCAAGCTCGACAACGGCGACTTTGACGCCATCATCCTCGCCACCTCCGGCCTCAAGCGCCTGGGGCTCGAAGACCGCATCGCTCAGGATATGCCGCCCGAGATTAGCCTGCCGGCCTGTGGCCAGGGCGCCTTGGGCATCGAGTGCCGCAACGATGATGCCGACCTGGTGCGCCTGCTGGCCGCCCTCGATGACCCCGATACCGCGGCCCGGGTACGCGCCGAGCGGGCCATGAACACGCGCCTCGAGGGCGGTTGCCAGGTGCCGATCGGTGGCCATGCGGTCTTCGAGGACGGCGGTCGCACCCTGTGGCTGCGTGCCCTGGTGGGCAATCCGGAGGGTACCGAGGTGCTGCGTGCCGAGGGGCGTGGCTCGGCCGAAGAGCCCGAGGCGCTGGGCATTCGTGTGGCCGAGGACCTGCTCGATCAGGGCGCCGGCGAGATTCTCGCCCGAGTCTACGGCGACGTTTGAGCATGACGGTGCCGCGGGTACTGATTACCCGACCCGGTGAGCGGGCACGGCATCTGGCCGCCTCTATCGCGGCGACCGGTGCCGCTCCCGAGGCCCTTCAGGTGATGCGCCTGGAAGCGCTGCCCGAGACGCCGGAACAGCGCAGCCTCTGGCTGAACGTCGATGAGTTCCGGCGTGTGGTAGTGGTCAGCCCCTTGGCGGCCGAGTGTCTGGTTGACGCACTCGATCGCTACTGGCCACAGCTGCCGGTCGGTGTGGATTTTTATGCGGTAGGTGCCGCCACCGCCGCTATCCTGCATGAACGGCTCGGCGTTCGTGTCCGTGTGCCAAGCTCTGGACGAGGCTTGATCGGGCACGACGCTGGCGAAACACGCCAAGCGCAGGGAGATACCAGCGAGGCGTTGCTGGCGTTGCCTTCGCTGCAGGTGCTTAATGAGCAGAAGGTGCTGGTGGTAGCCGGCGAGGGCGGCCGTCCTCTGCTGGCCGATACCCTGGCGGCGCGTGGCGCTCGCCTGACCCGTCTGGCGGTCTACCGGCGCGTGCTTCTCACGCCAGAAGCGAGCATGCAGCAACGGTTGGCCACCGGCGACTACGCCGCGCTGGTGGTGAGTAGCGGCGAAATCCTCGAACATCTGGCAGGATGGTGCCAACCGGCAGCGTTGAACCAACCGCTAATCGTTTCCAGTCAGCGCTTGGCTACACTGGCAGGCAGCCTGGGTTTCGCGGATTGCCGCGTCGCCGCAGGCGCCACGCCAGTCGCTCTGGCGGCTGAAGTCGCCAGGGCCTGCCACCTGGACGGTGCCGATGTCGATCATGACGATCTTGAAAAGGGCTAGCGACAGATGAGCAAGCAATCACACGATCAGGACGAACCGCAGCAGGCGCCGGGCACTTCCGCCTCGGCCGCCGCTGCTCAGAATGACACCTCATCGTCGGGCGCCGAGTCGTCGACCGCCGATGCGTCGGATACCCGCTCAGCGGATGAGGCCGGCATGGGCGAGACGAACAAGACGAGCGCACGTGGCCGCCCTCGGGGGCGTCGCGGCGGCAAGGGGCGCACCTCGAACACGCGCGATAGCGCGAGCGTTGGAGCCCAGCGTGACGACGCCTCGCAGCAGGCGAGCAGCGACCCGGCCGCCAGCAAGAGCGCCGATAGCGGGGCCGCGGATGCCAAGAGCTCAGATAGCAGCAGCTCGCAGAGCAGCAACAGTTCAGAGGCTAAAAGCCCCAATGGTATGAATTCTGAGAGCAAGAGTTCTGAGAGCAAGAGCCCGGATAGCAAGGCGTCCAGTGACAAGAACACCGGCGCGAGTGCCGACACCAAGGCCTCGACCGGGATATCATCGGCGAGTGCTGCGGCCTCCAAGCCAGAATCTTCCAAGTCATCATCTTCCAAGCCATCAACGTCAAAGGCCTCACCCTCCCCGTCTGCGTCGACAGCTGGTGGGACAGGCGGCACCGGTCAGGGTGGTTCGGACACGGCTGCCTCAGGCGGGGGCGGCGGCGGGCGCCAGACCATCGGCACCGTTGCCTTGGTGCTGGTGATTCTGTTGGCTGTGGGCGTGGTGGTCGCTGGCTGGTTCGGCTGGCAGCGCCTGGAGCAACAGCAACAGCGCCTGGCACAGGTCGACTCCAACCGCGAGGCAGTCAGTGCTCTTGAGAGTCGCCTCAGCGAGGCCGAACAGGCCCGCGCCTCGGTGGATGACGCCGTGGCGAGTGTCGAGAGTGAGTTTTCCGACTACCAAAGCCAGGTCAATGACACCCTGGATCGCGTGCTCGATGAGCTCAATAGCCAGCAGCAGACCGATGAGCGCGAGTGGCTGCATGCCGAAGTCGCCTACCTGCTGCGCCTGGCCAATCAGCGGTTGCAGCTTGAACGCGACGTGGGCGGCGCCATGGCGCTGCTCGAGACCGCCGACAAGCGTTTGAAAGAGGCCGACAACCCGGCGCTGCTGCCGGTGCGCCGGGCCGTTGCCGATGAACTGGCCAAGCTGGATGCGGTGCCGGATGTCGATCGCACCGGCCTCTACCTGTCGCTCAATGCCCAGCAGGAGCAGCTTGCCAGCCTGCCCCTCAAGCAGGACGTGGCCGAGATCGCCGCCGAAGGCAGCATCGAGACGCCGCCTAGCGGCGACTGGCAGCAGCAGCTGAAGCGCTTTGGCAGCGAGCTCAAGGACCTGGTCACGGTGCGCCGCCACGACCAGGCCCTGGAAGCCTTGATCACCCCCGAGCAGGAATCCTACCTGCGCCAGAACGTGCGTCTGGTGATTGAGCAGGCCCAGCTGGCGCTGCTCAAGGAAGAGCCAGAGCTGTACCGGGCCAGCCTCGACAAGGCTGTGACCCTGATCGAAGGCTATTACGACACCGATCGTGATAGCGTCAAGACCTCCATCGCGCGGCTCACCGACATGCGGGGCAAGACCATTCGCCCCGAGCTTCCGGACATCAGTGGTTCTCAGCAGGCCATGGCGCACTTCATCCAGACGCGTTTCGATGACGGTGCCCAGGGAGGTGATGCATGAGAAAGCTGATCCTGCTGATCGTCCTGGGGCTGGCCGTTGGCGCCCTGTTCGGACAGCTGATGCAGACAGTGCCCGGCTACTGGCTGGTCCGGGTCGGCGATACCTCAGTGCAGACCTCTTTCTGGTTCGGCCTGGTGCTGTTGCTGGGCGCCTTCCTGGTGCTGCATTTCGTGCTGCGGATACTGATGCGCATGCGTCGCCCGGTCAGCCGCCTGAAGCTGTGGAGCAGCCGCAACCGGAACCGCAACGCCATGCGTCGCACGGTGCGGGGGCTGGTGGCGCTGGCCGAAGGCCGCTGGAAACGCGCCGAGAAATCGCTGGTCAAGGCGGCAGATGATTCCAGCACGCCGCTGGTCAACTATCTTTCCGCGGCCCTGGCGGCCCACTATCAGGGACGCTATGAGCAGGCCGATACCTTGCTCAAGCGTGCCCACCTGTCCACCGAAGGCGCCGACACTGCGGTCGGCATGGTGCAGGCCCAACTGATGCTCGATCGCCAGCACTACGAGGAAGCCCTGGCCACCTTGACGCGCCTCGACAAGCAGCTGCCCGATCATCCGCAGATCCTCAAGCTGCTCAAGCAGGCGTACCTGAGTGTCAGCGACTGGGACGGCCTGCGCCGGCTGATGCCGCGCCTCGCTAGACACCAGCTGATCGCCGAGGACGAACGCCAGGAACTCGAGCAGCGTGCCTATCGTGAGCTGATCGTACAGGCCTCGCGTAACCCCGACGATATCGAGCGGGTGCGCAACCTGTGGGCCGACATGCCCGACCACTTGCGCAGCAACATCGAGCTGGTGGGGCTGTATGCCGAGGCGCTGGTGCGTGGCGGCGAGGAAGGCATCGCCGAGCGCCTACTGCGCCATTCGCTGAAGGATCACTGGGACGCGCGCCTGGTGATGCGCTACGGGCTGCTCAATGTCGATGCCTCGCGCCAGCTGGCCTATGCCGAGAAGTGGCTGCAGGAGCGGCCCAACGACCCTGACCTGCTACTGACGCTGGGCCGCCTGTCGCTGCGCAATGCCTACTGGGGCAAGGCGCAGGAATACTTCGAATCCAGCCAGCGCCAGCGCCCCAGCGGCGTGGTCTGTGCTGAGCTTGCCAGGCTGTTTGCTAACCTTGGCGAGCACAACAAGAGTCAGCTCTACTATCGCCAGAGCGTCGAGCTGCTCGATCGCTCGCTGCCTGCCCTGCCTCAGCCCAGCGATGCCAATCGCTGAGCGATCCCCTGTTTTGCTCTTCCGGGCGCCTTCGTGGCGCCCTTTTTTATGCGGGTATCCGGATTAAGTGGTTGATGATCTCTTCTGAGCCACCAAGACATTAATCCTTCCAAAGGGTTGATAGATCGATGCCGTAGTTCTCCTCAACCTCGAGAAGATCCATGCTGTAGGTCATGGTTGTCCTGCCCAGGAACGGGAATTCCTTGGCCTGTGGTGACTTCATTTTGTGTTTGGTGGTGAAGAGCATCCGGGCTCGCATTACCTCGAATGAGTAGCCCCGGCCATCGCGGTTCTTGTCCTTAGCCAGGCGGTTGATCGACTCCGTGAAGGCGTTGGTGATCGGTATGTCGGTCTCGAAATAGGTCAGCATTTCTTCACGCTAGCTACTGACGGCACTGACGAGATCCTTCCAGACCTCTTCCTGCCTCGTCAATCCAGCGAGCCAGAGCCACCTCGGCATCACGCCGACTGGCGCAGTCCCAAATGTGCTAGAACCGCTCCTTATGCTCGTAGGCTGCCAGGAGCTGAGGGAAGGCTCCTGTCCAAGTCTCCATGATTAGGCGTTCGCGGTCTGAGGCATCGTTTCAGTAGAATCTTCCGGTCGGTCCGTCGCTGGTTGGCCTTCAGTTCCTTCCTGAGGCCCTTGCGAATCTTCTCCAGGGCCTCGTTGGACATCCGCGCGACATGGAACTTATCGACCACGCTGCGAGCCTGTGGCAGTGCCGCCTGGGCAGCGCGGCGGTAGGGCTTCCACATGTCCATGCTGACAATCTCGACCTCGTCGCGGTCGGTCATGCTCATGAGGCGCTTTGTCACCGCCTCCTGCTGGCGACCCGGCAGCAGGTCCAACAGAGTGCGCTCCTCCAGGTTGGTCAGGATGCAGCGGTAGAACCGGTTCAGGTACAGCTCATCAATCCCTAACCAGCGGGGCGTTTAGAAACGGTGCCAAGCCGCAAGGAACTCGGCCTTCTTCTTGAAGTCCGCACGGACGGTCTTCTCTTCAAGGTCCGTGGTATCGGCCAAATAGGCGAAGGGATAGTTGAAGGCCTCCTTCTCGACGTGGCTGTATAACCTCCGGGTCATGCGCTGGTTGTCCACCATCTCGGGGAGCGCTGGGCGGAGTGTCTTTCCGCAGGCTCGGCAAGTGTAGCGGCGACGGACCACCCAAGGTGACTCGCTTGCCGTGGATGGGCAGATCTCGGTAAGCCACATCGCGCTTGCCAAACCTGACGAACTCTCCTTCTACGCCGCACTCCTCGCAGGCCACAGGGACCGGAGCTTCGACCTGAAAGTGGAGATCATGCTCTTCCATCTTTGTGGCCAGGGTGCGGTATTCCGGTAAAGTGAAGGATGTTGTCAGGCAGACTGGTCATGCAAACGTTCCTTGTGCCTCTTTGTCATGTCACGATGGCCATCTCGTGTGATGACCATCGATCACAAAGGCGTGCTGATGCCAGCCTACCGGATGATAGTGGGGATGGCGATGCGGTTCCGGCCCCTCCCAGCCTTCATGCTCATGCTGGTGGTGGTCGTCGAGGTAATGCCGATGGGTGTGCTCCACGGGAGCATGAGCATGCTCAAGCGCCATCGGGTCCCGTGACGGCCAGATACGCGCCGCTAGCGCCGTCGACACCAGCGCGATCGTACCCAGCAGAGCGAAGGTCTCGATTAGGCCCACCTCGGCCCCTACCCAGCCGGCCAGCGGATAGGCCACCAGCCAGCAGCCATGCGACAGCGAGAACTGCGCGGCGAACAGCGCCGGACGGTCCTCGGGGTGACATGACTGCTTGAGCAGGCGTCCGGTGGGCGTCATGACCAGCGAGGCGCCGACGCCCAGCAGGAACCACAGCCCCATCAGGCCGACGAACCCGGGGGCGAGCAGGCCGAGGAACAGGCTCACCGTCATCAACGCGCCGCCCGCGAGCATGATCGGGCGTTCACGGACTCGCTCCAGTACTTTCGGCAGCAGCAGGGCTACCAACATCGAACCGCCTCCGACCGCTGCGAAGGCCATGGCCACCGCCTGCTCGCCCAGTCCCAGGGTAGAGCGGACGTAGACCACGGTATTGACGATCTGCATGGCGCCGGCGGCCGACACCACCATGTTCAGGGCCAGCAGCCCGCGCAGCCGAGGCGTCTTCAGGTAGATCCTCATGCCGTGGGAGACCTTAAGCCACACGCTCGGCGCCTCGTCCTCCGCCGCCTGGGGCGACGGCAACACCACCGAGACCACCAGACCGGCCGAGACCAAGAAGGCCAGGCCGTTGAGCAGGAACAGCACATCGAAGCTCATCACCATCAGCAGCGCCGCGGCCGCCATGGGGCTGAGCAGGTTCTCGAGGTCGTAGGCGAGCCGCGACAGCGACAGCGCTCGGGTGTACTGCCCCTCGTCCTCGAGGAGATCCGGGATCGTCGCCTGGAAGACCGGGGTGAAGCCCGCCGAGGCGGCGTTGAGCAGGAAGATCAGCACATAGATCTGCCAGACCTCGGTGACGAAGGGCAGCGCACAGACCACGGACGCCCGCAGCAGGTCCAGGCAGACCAGCAGGACGCGGCGCGGTAGACGCGAGGCGTAGGCTCCGACTACCGGCGCGATGCCCACATAGGCAACCATCTTGATCGCCAGGGCCGTACCTAAAACGACCCCCGCCTGCCCGGCCGCCAGCTCATGGGCTAGCAGCGCCAAGGCGACGGTGGTTAGGCCGGTACCGACGAGGGCGGTAACCTGAGCCAGAAATAAATGGCGGTAACGACGGTGGCTCAGCACCTGAAGCATGGGACCTCCTCGAGGCGTTGCTGTCGGTTACAGACGGCATGCTGGGATAGAACGATTTATACACATTTACCTTTCTTGCAAGAGCTCATACTACCCCCTAGTATCGATATACTACCACCATGTATAGTTTTCCTTCTCAAAAGAGACAACCACATGCACACGATCAAAGACAAAGCGAAGCTGCTAACTCGTGTTCGACGCATTCAGGGGCAGGCAGCCGCACTGGAAAAGCAACTTGATAAGGAGGGAGATTGCACTGCCGTGCTGCAACAGACCGCTGCGATTCGCGGGGCAGTGAATGGTCTGATGGCAGCCATCATTGAGGGCCACCTGACTGATCACGTCGTCAGGGAGCCCGAGCTGGAGCAGCGGCAACAAGACTTGGATGCGGTGCTACAGGTAATAAAGTCCTACCTCAAGTAGGACAGAAAGAAGCCTGGCACACAGAATACTCAAAATGAATGAGAGTAAAGAGCAAGACCGCCACTTGCTCGAAGAAAAGGCTCAAAGGCACTGGCGCCGGTACCGAGATCACCAGCGCCTAGAGTGATTTCTGTTACGAGACGACTACAGTTATCCGCCCCGGCTTCCTCGCTGTGCTGAGCCCCCCCGGGACACTGGCCATGTTTCTTGTTGGACACCAGTATCGAGTAGAGAAAAGGGCCGATGACAACAAAGCCAATCTCGAACGCCAAACAATGGGTTCGAACGATCAAACGAGATATACACGCCGTCTGGCTTGCCGCTCGTGATCCACGGACTCCATGGCTCGCAAAGGTGTTAGCAGTGGTTGTCGCGGCCTATGCTGTCTCACCCATCGACTTGATCCCCGACTTCATTCCCTTACTCGGCTACGTGGACGACATCATCATTGTGCCACTCGGGATATTGTTGGTGGTGAAACTTATACCACCAGAGGTCATGAACGAGCACCGAGAAACCGCTGACGAAGCCTCTGAACGCCCGGTAAGCCGAATAGCTGCTGGGGTGTTTATCGCTATCTGGATCGTTTTCGCAACCTTCCTGGCAAGACTGTTCTTGTAAATATATCCAACCGAAAAGTGGCAGGTACATCCTGCCTTTTATCAGCGCGGAAAAACGTATCGACCCAATGGCTTGATAGAGAGAGCAGTCCGCTGGGAGTCTCGAGGGCCAATAACGAAGGAAGCATATATGTCAGACCACAATCACAGCCATAGCGGCGGCAAGACCTTGCTGTTCGCACTGGTATTCACCACAGGTTTTGCAGCTATCGAAGTCTTCGGCGGCCTGTTAGCTGATTCTCTTGCTCTGCTATCGGACGCAGGCCACATGTTTACCGATTCATTGTCGTTAGGGATTGGTGCCTTCGCTGCTTGGCTGGCCAAGAAGCCAACATCGCGTCAGCACTCCTTTGGACTCAAGCGCGCGGAAATTCTCGGCGCCCTGTTCAACGTGCTGTTTATGTTCGGGGTGATTGTATTCATTGCCTACGAGGCGATCCGCCGCATGGCAGATACACCAGCAGTTGCCGGTGGCATGGTTTTGGCGATCGGCGGGCTCGGTTTGCTGGTGAATATGGTAGTGGCTTGGGTGCTGATGCGTGGAGAGCAGACCATAAATGTTCGCGGAGCGCTCCTGCACGTGATGGGAGACTTGCTGGGCTCGGTCGCTGCGCTGGTTGCCGGGGCGATCATTTATCTGGGCGGGCCGTCCATTGCTGACCCGGTCCTGTCTCTTTTCGTCAGCCTATTGATTCTGGTGTCCGCGATTCGACTACTGCGTGAGGTGACGCACGTGTTGATGGAAGGTGTGCCAAAAGGAATCGATGCGCATGAAGTTGGCTGCACTCTCGTCCGGGTCGACGGTGTCTGCGCTATCCATGACATGCATATCTGGAGCCTGTCATCAAACAGCCAGGCTCTAGCGGCGCACATTGATGTGGAGGCGATGGGAAGATGGGAAGAGATACTGCCGCAACTGCAAAAGATATTGCGGGAGCGCTTCGATATTGAGCACAGCACTCTACAACCTGAGGATGCCGTTATCCGCCAAGCTTGTGATGCCGATCCCGATTGCGGGGCGGGTAATTTGAGTTAGGTAGACAATCGCCAGTGGGCCCCACCTGGGCTGCACCTAGCAGCACCAATAACTGCGGCTCCGCTTGATACCCATTACGTTTGTCCCCTTGGGGAGTAGTCTGCTTCTCAACCGCTCAGGAGCGCCCGTATCAACACTCTCGGCAACCTGCCGTGGTGCGGACACCTTTCGGTTGGCGAGACCATTGGCATATCCACGCCAAAGCCGGACGTGTGGATATGTCGTGGCCTCTATGCCCGGCTTGAAGTGTTTATGAATCCGTTCTCGATAGTAATGCTCGGACTTGCCATGGCTACCGGTGCTTTTGCCGCCGCTGTCGGTAAAGGGCACAAAAAAAGGGCCACCCGAGGGTGGCCCTGCATCGATCCTTGATCTATCCGAGTCAGGATCAGGACTCGTCGTTCTCGCCTCGGTAGTCGACCGCGGGAATCGATCCTTTGCCTTGCTCCACCGGCTGCTCATCGTGAGACTCGTCGTCTGTGTCGGCACTGGACCGGCGCTTAGCACGGCCTTCCAGGACGCGGATGTTGCCGGCCGGCGAAGAGCCGTCCTTGTCCTCGCCGAAGTAAAGCGTGGTGTGCGGGAAGGGAATCTCGATGCCCGCGGCGTCGAAGTGCATCTTGACCAGGCGGTTGTAGGCACGGCCGGTGGCCCACTGGGTGCCCGGTGTGGTCTTCAGGCGCACGCGGATATTCACCGAGCTGTCGGCCAGGGCGATGACGCCGGCGACTTCCAGCGGGGCGAGCAGGTTCTGCTTGTGATCGTCGCTGGCGGCCAGTTCCTCGAAGGCTTCCTTCAGGCACTCGATCGCCTCGTCGATGCTCTCGCGATAGGCGATGCCGTATTCGCCGACGTGGTAGGCGAATTCACGCATGTAGTTGGACACGGTATCGACGCTGGAGAAGGGCACGATGTGGTAGGTGCCGGACAGGTCGCGGATGCCCACCGAGCGGATGCTCAGGCGTTCTGCGGTGCCGGTGACGCCACCCACGGTGACCACGTCGCCGGTATTCATGGCGTTTTCCACCTGGATGAACACCCCGGTGATGATGTCCTGTACCAGCTTCTGGGCACCGAAACCGATGGCCAGACCCAGCACCCCGGCACCCGCGATCAGCGGGCCGATATTGATGCCGATCTCGGACAGCGCAATCATCAGCGTCATGGCAATGATGGTGATGGCCAGGGCGTTACGGAACAGGCTCAGCAGCGTCTGGGCGCGGGCTGTGGGTTCGCCGCTGCCGGTTTCCGGGTTAAGGCGGTGCTCGATCAGACTGGCGAGCCCGACCCACAGGGCCATGGCCACGGTCACGATCAGCAGCACGCTGATGACCTTGGCGACCAGGCCGCGGCCGAGGTCAGTGGCATACCAGCCGGCCAGGTCGAAGATGCCCCAGGCGCTGGCAGCGATCATGACCACCGTGATCAGGATCAGCGCCCGGACCACTCGCAGCAGGTTGGGCACGTAGGCATTGAGACGCGTCTCAAGCAGCGGCAGCTTGCGCTTGAGGTCTTCCGGCAGGCGAATGCGCTTGCCGATGGTCTGGGTCAGCAGGCTGGAGACCAGCATGCCAGCGCCGACTACCGCGAGTGTCTGCAGGGTAGCGAGCATCACGAAGGGCAGCGCATCTTCCGGGCGGGTGAAGGTCAGCACCAGCACCATCAGGAAGTAGGCGATCGCCAGCAGATGCCATACGCGGGCAAACAGCTTCAGCGAGACCCGGGTGGCACTCATGGTGGCCTTGGCGGCTTGGGCATCGATGCCATCGCGCAGACGCTGACGATTCTTGAGCACCACGCCTACCGCGTAAATGAAGGCACCGATCATGATCAGGGTGCCCACACCCTGGCCGAGGGCCGGCGACAGGTAGTAGTTGAGTAGCGGTACCACCACCATCAGGCCGTAGCCGACCAGGCCGATCAGGCGGGCGATCCAGCGGTTCCAGTAGCTCGCTTCTTCAGCCGCGATGGGCAGCAGGCGCAGTCCCTCGTAGCGAGAGGCGAACAGCATGCGTACCCCGGCCTTGAGCAACTCGATAATCAGGAAGGCATTGAGGAACAGCGAGGCTCGGGTCGACAGCTCGCCGCTCTCGCCGATGGCGAAAGTGGCCAGCAGGTTGCCGCCCACATAGGCCAGGGCAATCACCAGCACGTCGACGATGGCGGCGATCGCCACGGCCAGCACCAGCCGCAGCACTGGCGTCATGCCTGTGCCCTGCTGGGACCAGCGGCCGATCGATGAGAAGGCCGGCCGTGCCAGGCGCCTGAGTGCAACGAACAGCACGAAGGCGGCGATGATCACCAGCCCCAGGTTCAGCGCCGCCGAGTTGAAGGCGTCCATGTCAAAGGGCTGTCCAGTACCTGCTCCCTGGAAAATGCCGCTGAGAGCCGCCGCGAGCCCCTCAAGCTGACTGCCGATCTCGCTGGCGACAGTGCTGGTCAGTTCGGCCAGCTGGCGCGGCAGCGAGGCTGCATTGGCCTCCTGCCCGCTGGGGGCCTGATTGGCGGCGGTCTCGGCGCTTGAGTCGGCTGCTGCCTGAACGTTTTCCTGAGCGTTGTTAGCCATGCCGCGCAGTTGATCGATCAACTGGGTGCGGGTTGCCTCGTTCTCGAGCAGGTCAGCCAACGTGGAATAGGCGGGCGCTTCGGTGGGTGGGCTCTCTTGAGCCTGTGCCGGCAAGCCGAACAGCATCAATGCCGTCAGCAGCCAGGCCATCAAGGGTAGCAGTCGCAATTTCAGCACACATGCCTCCATGTAATGGTGTGAATGATGGGGGGCGCTCGACGGCGCTTAGCTTGGCATCACAGCATGCGCTGAGGTGAGTCACAAGGTGTTGCCTGTCATGCCTGGGTCATGCAGTTCCGCTATAAAAGTCGCCAGATTGGCGCCAGTTGAGGGGTATCATCTCATGATAAACCCCTTGTTATACAGAGATTGTACATCGTGCAATCGATCGTGCACTATATAATACCAGAAGTCGCAGACGCAGGAGGCGCGCGACGCATCACGTCATCAGGAGGAAAGCGGTATGTTGGACGTTCGTCTGGAGCTGGAATGTTCGCTGTGCGGTGCCCAGCACTTTCGAATTCCCACGCGCGAGGAAGATCGGCAAGTGGTGACCTGTGCACGCTGCCATAGCGTCAAATGCCGGGCAGATGACCTGGAATGGCGCATGGCTCAGGCCAGCGAGATGCGTCGAGAGGCACTCCTGGCCAGTTGAATTGTCGGCCCGCTTGGCGTCCGGCGCTAGGGCCTCTCAGTCAAGATCGCCCAAGAGAGACATCTTTCCCAGTCGTTTCCGACAAGCAGTTTTTGGCAAGCAAGCAGTACCTTCAGCTGTACCTTCTACCACCCGCATGCGGGTGGTTTTTTTTGCCTGCCGGCTCGCTACTTCTCGTCGGCGTAGGGCACTGTCTTGGAGTCCGCGTCGCAGCCAGGATCGCTGAGGAAGGTCTTGTCGACATCCAGCACACCCAGGTGGCTGATGGTGCGACGACCAAGCAGCACTGGGTAATTCATCTTGCTGCGATTACGCAGGCTGAAGTCTTCCTCATAGCGCGTATCGCCAAGGCAGATCGTCATGATGACGGTGGGGCGGCGCGAGGTGCCGCCGGCGCCGCGCAGCAAGAGATTGCGATTAACCGGCCGTTCGAGGGTCTTTTCAAAGAGCTCGCCTGTTTCTTCATCTTCGAGTTCGAGGCGAAAGCGCACCCAGTCTTCACCGTCCTTCTCGAAGCGTTCGATGTCGCGGGCATCCAGCGACGAGGTCAGCGCGCCGCTATCGAGCTTGGCCTTTACCTCGACCCCCCAGGGTTCGACAAATGCCTTTTCAACCCAGCCGAAGACCGGCTGATCGGTGGTTTCCTGCGCAAGTGCCGGCGTCAGGGTGGTTGTGGCCAGCAGGGCGGCCAATGACAGGTGGCGCATCAAGGCAAACATCGAGCCTCCTCGGCATGGTCTAGACGCAGTGAGAGTAAATCAAAGCGTGATGGTTCCACTGCCAGCGGCCTAGAGCAAGCCCCAGTCCATATGCAAAAGCGGCAGTGATGGTGCCGGTTGCCGATTGAGCGGCTTTTTCTGATGTTGAGAGAGCCGCTAGGAGGGGGTATGCAGAGGTGACAGGAGCGCGCCGACACGCAGTTGCACTGAGTGCCGTCGGAAACGAAAAAAGCCACCCGGTCGGGTGGCTTTTCTCTAGTGTTGGTGGAGGCGGCGTCCAACTAAAAAAGCATATAATATATTGATTTTAAAAATTTATTTATATTAATTGATGGTCCTGTGCCCCCAAATATGCCCCCTTGGGGACGTTTCTGCCCTCGTTTCTGACTCCTCGCCAATTCCTACTTTTCCCTACTTGGCTTCCCAGCAGCGCTAGCCGTTGCTCGACATGATGCATGTATCCGAAACTTTGATCGCCCAATCGTCCGGTTCATTTGCCTTGGCAATAGAGCATCATAGGGAAGCGCCTTATCGGCCACAACCTAGCTCCTCGGTTAGCAGCGGACCTATCGCTAGGAGGAAGTGAGATAAGAATCTTCCAGTTACTGCCTGTGCTGCCCTGCTTTGGTAGCCTTGGCCCACACCTTATTCCCCGGCCGGAAAGAATATCGCTATGAGTGCAGACCTACATGACCTGCTGGAGCGCTACCGCCAGCATGCCCGTACCCCTCGTGAACTCGGAACCTACTTTGAGGAGCTGGTACAGGCCTGGATAGAGCACGATGACGTGCAGCGTCAGCAGTATGACCAGGTATGGACCTATGCCGATTGGGTCGAGCATGTCGGTAGTGGGGCATCGTTTCAGGACACTGGCATCGATTTGGTGGCACGCATCCGAGGTAACGAGGACCACTATTGCGCGATCCAGTGCAAGTTCTATAGCCGCTCCCACCGCCTGCAACGCGGGGATATCGACTCCTTCATCAGCGTCTCGGGCCGTGCCCCCTTCGTTGAGCGCTTGATTATCGACACCACCGATATGGCACCTGGGAAGAATGTCGAGGCTTTACTCAGTGACGCCGATCAGTACATCCCCACCCGCCGCATCGGCCTGCGCGACCTTCAGGAAAGTCGTATCGACTGGTCGCTGTTCGCTCAATCCGGAAAAGTGACGCTGCGTTCCCGCAAGACGCTGCGCCCCGATCAGCAGGAAGCGCTGGAGGAAGTGGGAAGAGGGTTGGCCACGGCGGATCGGGGCAAACTGATCATGGCCTGCGGCACCGGTAAAACTTTTACCAGTCTGCGTATTGCCGAACACCTGGCCGGTCAAGGCAAGCGGGTGCTATTCATGGTGCCCTCGCTAGCGCTGATGTCTCAGACGGTGACGGAATGGAGCCAGGATGCCGAAGTTGAACTGCGCTCCTTTGCTGTCTGTTCGGATGCCCATGTAGGCAAGCGTAAACGCTCGGACGACGTGGCCGACCTCCAACAGCATGATCTGACTTTCCCAGCGACGACCCATGCCGAGACACTGGCGCGTGAAGCCTCGTCCGCATCGCCGGATGCCATGACGGTCGTATTCGCGACCTACCAATCCATACAGGCGGTCAGTGATGCTCAGGGGTACGGGCTGCCTGAGTTCGACCTGATCATCTGTGATGAAGCACACCGCACGACCGGTGTGACGTTGGCAGGTGAAGATGACTCCAACTTCGTTCGGATTCACGACAATGCTCATGTGGCAGGTCGAAAACGCCTCTATATGACCGCCACTCCTCGTATTTTCGGCGAACAGGCGCGTAGCAAGGCCGACGAGCATGGCGCAGCACTCTGCGATATGGATGACGAGTCCCTGTTTGGAAAGGTGCTGTTCCATCGGGGATTTGCCTGGGCGGTTGAAAACAACCTCCTCACGGACTATCGCGTCATCGTACTGGCTATGGATGAAAACCTGGTCAGCAGCGGTGTACAGAGCCTGCTATCGGAAGATAACGAGCTTCGCCTGGACGATGCCTCACGGATGGTGGGCTGCTATAAGGCCCTGTTGAAGGAAGGAGCTGGCCTGCGGGATCAGAACCCCATGCGACGTGCCTTGGCCTTCTGTCGCGATATCAAGTCATCCCAGTTGATGGCCGAGCAGTTCACACCTGTAATCGAGGAGTATCACCAGCACAGCTTCGGTGACGACCCCCTGCCGCTGAGCTGCGAGGTGCAGCACGTCGATGGAACTTATGATGCACGCTCGCGTAATCAGTTGCTGGACTGGCTCAAGGGTGACAGCGAAAGCAACGAGTGCCGCATCCTGAGCAATGCCCGTTGTCTGTCCGAAGGCGTGGATGTGCCGGCACTCGACGCCATCATGTTCCTGCACCCGCGGCGTTCTACGATTGACGTGGTGCAGTCCGTGGGGCGCGTCATGCGCCGAGCTCCCGACAAGCAGATGGGATATGTCATTCTGCCTATTGGGGTGCCGAGCGGCCTGACGCCGGAAGAGGCGCTTAACGATAACGAGCGCTACAAGATCGTCTGGCAGATTCTCAATGCCCTGCGTGCCCATGATGAACGTATGGATGCAACCATCAACCGCGCCGGCCTGGGCGAAGATGTTTCCGATAACCTGGAGATTATCGGCGTCAATCAGGAATTGGATGCCATCACTCAGGTCAGCGATAGCCTTCCAACACGTTCCACTGGCACATCGGAGCGTACCGATATCGGTGGGCATGGCGGCACCGACCCACAGCCGGATAATGATGCAGCGGATCAGATTCGCGAGCAGGTTGGCCTTCAGTTCAATGAAGAAGTCAGCAAGGCCATCATCGCCCGCATCGTCAAGAAATGCGGCACACGAGACTACTGGGAAGACTGGGCAGGGGATATCGCCGATATTGCCCGCCGCCATATTACTCGTATCGAAACTACACTGGCCGATGATCACGGCGTGGCTCGCCAGGCATTCAATGCCTTTCTGAGCGAGCTTCGCGACGACTTGAACGAGGCCATCACGGAAACCGAGGCAGTAGAAATGCTGGCTCAGCATCTCATTACCCGCCCGGTTTTCGAGGCCCTGTTCGAGGGCCACGAATTCACACGTAATAATCCTGTATCGCAGGGAATCCAGAAGGTGCTCGATGCCCTGGACGAGCATAACCTGGCCAAGGAATCTGATTCCCTGACCAAGTTCTATGAGAGTGTCCACCGGCGAGCTCAAGGTGTGCAGTCATCAGAAGGAAAGCAGCGCCTGATTAGCGAGCTTTACGATAAGTTCTTCCGGGGGGCCTTCCCACGCCTGACCGAACGCCTAGGGATCGTCTACACGCCGCCCGCTGTAGTGGATTTTATGCTCCATTCGGTGAATGACGTACTCCAGCAGGAATTCGGCCAGACCCTGGGCAATCAGGGCGTGCATATCATCGACCCCTTCACCGGCACGGGCACTTTCATCACCCGACTGATGCAATCAGGGCTGATACGCTCCAACGAGCTGGCGCACAAATACCGCCATGAGATTCATGCCAATGAAATCGTCCTGTTGGCCTATTACATCGCCGCCATCAATATCGAAGCCGTATATCACGAGTTGAATAGCGGTGAATATGAGCCTTTCGAAGGCATCTGCCTGACCGATACCTTCCAGATGTACGAAAGTGACGACCAGATCGCCGGGCTGCTGGAAGACAACTCGGAACGCCGCAAGCGCCAGAAGGCGCTGGATATCCGCGTCATCATGGGCAACCCGCCTTATTCGTCCGGCCAGGACAGCGCCAACGATAATAACGCCAATATCGGTTACCCGCGGCTTGACCGGTCAATTCGTGAATCCTATGCGATACGCTCCAACGCTACCAATAAGAACTCACTGTATGACAGCTATATCCGTGCCATCCGCTGGGGGAGCGACCGCCTCGGCAAGGATGGCGGTGTCATGGCTTATGTAACCAACGCAGGCTGGCTGGACGGCAACGCCATGGATGGCCTGCGTCAGTGCCTGGCCGAAGAATTCAGCAGCCTTTATATCTTCCACTTGCGGGGCAATCAGCGAACCAGCGGCGAACAGTCGCGCAAGGAAGGGGGCAAGATTTTCGGCTCGGGCAGCCGCGCGCCCATCGCCATCACGCTATTCGTCAAGAATCCGCAGTCCAGTGATTGTGGCAAGATCCACTTCCACGACATTGGTGATTACCTGAGCCGTGAAGACAAGCTCAAGACCATCAGCAATCTGCGTAGCATCAAGGGCATCGAAGAGCTCCATGGCTGGACGACCATTGAGTCGAACGAATACGGCGACTGGCTGAATCCGCGCGATGACAGCTTCAGTGATTTTATCCTGATGGGGGATAAGAAGAACAAGGACGAAACACAGCTCTTCAGGAACTACTCTCGTGGAGTCATGACAGGGCGCGATGCCTGGTGCTACAACGCCTCCCCGGTCAGAGCCGAAGATAATATGCGGCGCATGATCGACTTCTATAACAGCGAGGTAGGTCGCTACGCGGAAGCTGGCGGGAAAAACGCTGGCCTCAAGGTCAACGACTTTATAGATACCGACCCCACCCAGATAAGTTGGGATCATGCCCAAAAGGTCGGCGTTGAGCGTGGTCGCTACGGAAGTTTTGAAGATGGCGCTATCGTCAAAAGCGTTTATCGCCCGTTCACCAGCTCATACCTTTACTTCAGCAACTTCTTCAACACCCGTACTTACCAAATGCCAAAGCTCTTCCCGACGCCGGAGGCTAGCAATCGGGTGATTTCTATCACTGGAGCAGGCAGTAGAGAATTTTCTGCCCTAATGTTCTCTGCTATACCCGACCTCAATATGATGGCTGCTGGTTGCCAATCATTTCCTCTAAAGCTCTATGAGCCTGCCAAGCAGCATCGTGACGACCTCTTCGGTGATGAGGATAATTCGCCTGCCGGCTTTACCGCTCAGGATGGCATCACCGATGAAGGGCTGGCGCATTTCCAGAATGCCTATCCAGGCCAGGCCATCAGCAAGGAAGATGTCTTCTACTACATCTATGGCTTGCTGCATTCACCGGAGTACCGTGAGCGTTACCAGAACAACCTGTCGGTGCAGTTGCCACGCATCCCATGTGTCAGTACCTATGAGGCATTCCGCCACTTCTCCAATGCTGGACGTGAACTCGCTGACCAACATGTCGATTTCGAAGCCGTGACACCCTATGAGCTAGAGTTCGAGGTTTCCGGCGGGCGTGATCTTGCCGAGCTGACGCCATATGAGCTGCGTGTGAATAAACCCTGGAGGTTCGGCAAGAAGGGCAAGGAAAAGGACAAGACAGTCGTCAAATACAACGACCTGATCACCCTGAAGGGTGTGCCGCTTGAAGCTTATGATTACGTCGTCAATGGTAAACCAGCGCTGGAATGGGTGATGGAACGTCAGCGCGTCAAGGAAGACAAGAACAGCGGTATCGTCAACGATGCCAATGATTACGCCGTCGAAACTATGGGCGACCCTGCCTACCCGCTCAAACTTTTCCAGCGCATCGTCACCGTCAGCCTGGAAACCATGCGGATCGTTCGGGGGTTGCCTACCTTGGATATCCAGAAGTGAGCCGTCGCTGACCGCGCCTTAATGACGGGGCCATGGTGGCCCCGTTGGCGATAATTTGGTTATCAGGGATTTCTCCAGGTCAGGTGCTATCGGTGTCGTGTCGTCCTGCAGGGCATTCACCATGCCGGCAGGGTCTTCAGGCGGACCCGGACGAAACCAGCCAGCGTGCCACCAGGCATCCGGAAGTCGATCTCCTTCAGCACCGCCGCGGAGCCCATCAGGGCGTCTTGGTCGGGCTCATGCTCCAGGATGGCCAGCACATGCTCGGCTTCGGGCATGGTGTTGGCCCTCATGCTATGCAGGCTGGCCAGCAGGCGGGCAGCTTCTCGGGTTACGTCATCGGTGCTCATGGGTGGCCCTCCCGAATCAGGCGGTTGGCGGCGTGTCTGCCGGCGTTCGCCTGGCGATGCGGGGCGGGCTCGGCACTAGCAACGTTCATCCATGCCTCGACATACCGATGGGCCAGGCGCATGGCCTCGGCAGCCGGTAGCCCTGACAGGTGCTGCATCAGATACCGGCAGTCATCCGGCACCAGCTCCAATGGCGGGCGATATGCGCCAGCCACGGCGCCAGCGGCTCGACATTGGTGGCCGGTGCCGCCGGTCAGGGTATGCCGGCCATACCGCCTTGGCGGCTTCCAGGGCCTTGTGGCTGGACGGCAGCCGGCGCACTTGCCGGCGGGCGCTCGTCAGGTCCGGCGCCATCTCTAAGGCGTCGTCTATCACTGCCACCAGCTCGGCACGCACTCGCCAGCCCAGCGGCATCAGCCGCGCCCGGACTTGTGCCGCCAGCTCGAGGCCAAAGTCGCGCCCGGCATCGCTCAGGGCAGCCAGCAGCGTCTCGACCTAGTTTGTCGGGGCATCTAACCGGCCTTCCTTCATTTCGTGATGTCCACGGTGTCCACCATGTCCACATGGCTCAACCATGCGGGTTGCAGGCTGGACATGGGATGGACATTCGGTGTCCGGGGGGTGTCCACTGGCCACCGGAAAAAGCGCGGTAAGCGTCATCCAGGCTCATACCGCTGCCTCCTCACCATCGGTGGGCCGGACAGCGTAGAAGCGACCACGACGCCCGCTGAGTTGAACGCGAACCGAACGCGCATTGGCCTCTCGCTCGGCGATCCAGCCGGCGGCTTCCAGAGCATCCAGGCCGCGCTTCAGGTCAAAGCCGCCCAGCGCCTCTGTCAGTCCTCCGGTCGTGAACAGGTAGGCACGCCCTTGGGCGTCTTCGCGCCACCAGCCGGCGCGGTTGTAGACGGCGGGGGTATGCGCGGGATCGGCATCTATGCTGCTGAACCGGGCATCGCCATGACGCTCGATGAAGTCGCCCACGTTGGCCAATATCTGTTCGTGCTCCGTGCGCACGCCGCCTTGCCCGGCGGACCACGTTCGGAATGCCTCCACAGCGGCGGCCATGGCCTCGCCCTGCTTCCATCCGACCAGTCCATACTCGGTGGCCAGCTCGCCGGCCAGGCCGATCAGCGCCAGCACCTTGGCGGCTCGCCCTTGCAGCGGGTGGGGCGTGGTGAAGCCGTCGAGTTGAGCGAAGCGGTCTACCTCTCCGGCCAGATCGCGCTCCTCGACCACCAACCGCTCGATGAAGGCGGGGCCAAGGTGGCCATAGTGGTGCGTCACTTCCGTTTTCAGGTGATCCGCGAAGGCGCGGCCATCCGCCAGGTGATGCAGGTCATCGAAGGCGCCATGCTGGCGCGTGGCGGGAATGTCTAGCAGGCGGACCATTTGCCCGGCCTTGGGCCGCTTGCCGGCCTCGCTCATGTGGGCGGCCAGGGTATGCTCGCCGCTGCTCAGTACCGCGATGCGCCAGCGGTGGGGACGCCGGGCGCTGCCGGTGCGAGTGGCTCGGGCCTTGCCGGTGCCGTTGCCCAAGGCGTAGACGGTGGCGCCGACCTCCCGGCCATCGGCCTCGCCGATCTCGTCCAATACCAGCGCTGTGTCGCTCAGGGCGGCGGCGATGCCTTCCAGGCCGTTGCCGGTGGCCCGCCAGGTGCGCTTGAACTCAGGGCTCCCCCAACTGCTGGCGGCTACCTCCAGGGCGGTGGTCTTGCCGTTCGAGGAATCGCCCACCAGATGAATGCCGGCGGTCTGCCTATGCGTCAGGTATAGCAGTGGCCCGGCCAGGGCAGCGGACACCGCCAGCACCAGCAGCGGGTTGCCGCTGCATAGGGTGCCCACGTGCTGGCGCCAGCTCTCCAGGCTGCCGGCGGTGGCATAGTCGCCTTGCCCGGCGTGCTCGCTCTGGAAGGTGATGCGACTGCCCAGCGCCCCGGTGGCGATGCTTCGGCGCGGCATGACGAACACACGGCCTTCCTCCAGTTGGTGCCATCCGACGCGGGTGGCGGCGATGACGCGGGCCTCGGGCGTCGCCTGGGCGAGCCACTTATTCAGGCGCCGATGGGCGTCCGGGTTGATCCTCACGCCCATGTCCAGCAGCTCGCCGCGCAGTTCCTCGCCATTACCCTTCAGCAGCCGTTGGGGCATGGCCCACTCCCGCCGGGCGCCATAGGGAGGGGTGAACCACAACAGCAGACCGTGATTGTCTCCGCGCTCATCATGGGTGGCGGCCAGGCACTCGATGGGACTGCATACCCACTCGTCGAACGGCTCGGGGTCATTATCGCCCTTGGGCTGGTGCTGTCCGTGGTAATACAGTCCCGGTGGGCCGTACTGCGTGCGGGTCAGATACGTGGCAAAGCTCGGGCGCTTCGGCTCCCTTACTGCCTCCGGCTCGCCTTTCTCGGGGCTTTCCTCATGGGCGAGTGGACATGCGACCACGCCAGATGTCCGCATGGTGTCCGCGCTGGAGCCTCCGTGGTTGTTGGCCTTGGACACCGTGGACATGGTGGACACCTCATTTTGCAGGTGTCCGGGGCCTCTCTCCGCTTCTGGCGCTGTCGAGCCGCCGAACAGGTCGAGGGTATCGGTGTAGTCAGTCGTCATGGTGGGCACCTCCTCCCCGGCACTGGCGAACGTCGGCAAAGTCGGTACACGCATCGCAGCCGTCGCAGAACGACGGCATCAGCAGGCGGGCGCCGATGGCCAGGGCAGCATGGCGAGCCGCGACGCGGCCCTTGTTGGGCAGCCCCTGGGCCGGCAGGTGGCGGTCATCGTCACCGCCGATGGCGATGGCCACTTCCTCGGGCAGTCGCTGACGCAGGTGCCGGGCGACCGGGGCCAGGTTGTCGGCGTTGCGGGCGACCACGACCGGGCAACCCATGGCCTCATGCAAGGCGGCAGCCGTTGACCAGCCCTCGACCACCAGCACATGCCCAGCACCAGCCAGATGACCGATCAGGCTGAACACGCCCCGGGTGCGACCGCCCGGCAGGGGCCGCTTACTGCCATCGGGAAAGATGCGTTCCAGGTTGACCAGCTCACCGTCGCAGAACAGCGGCATCAGCAGCATGTCACCGCGCTGGCGCAGGTTGTAGGGCGGCAGGCACTTGGCCGTCAGGTAGGGAAAAGCAGAGTCAGCGGGACGAGACTGCGCCCACCAGCGGGCCGCCCGTGTCTGAGCCTCGGCTTCCCGCTGCCGACGTTCCCGATCGCGCCGGTCTCGTGCCCGCATGGCCTCCAGTCGGGCCGCCGCTGCCGCCTCGGGATCGTGGGGGCCGTCCAGGGTGACGGTTTCGGTCAGATCCATGTGCCAGATGCCAAAGGACGCTGCCTCGGGCGAGTGGATGCGATACCAGCCGTTGGCATGGCCCTTGGGCTTGTCCGGGGTGTCGAATCGCTCGAAGCGCCCGGACGCCTTGGGCACTAGTGTCACGCCGTACTGGGCCAATGCCTCGGCCAGCGCGGCCTCGATAGTACGCAGCTCAGGCATCACTACCTCCTAAACTGCTGGGACGCTCACAGATACGGTGGGCAATCCACTCGTCAATTTCGTGTTCCACCCACGCTACGTTCCGGGAGCTCACCTGAACTGGAGCTGGAAACTGTCCGGCGTCAATCAGCCGATAAAGAGTTGAATTGCTGATGGCACAGCGGTGTAGGACCTCGGCTCGACGAATCAAGTTTTTCATAAAGTGCGTCCTTACTATACTAATAGTGGGGAGTTAGCCGTCTTTCATGGCTCTTCAATTCATAAGGGGCTACTTAGCGTCTGAGCAGTGGATTCGCCGGTTGCCCAGTCCAGGGGTTGGATGATGTGTCCGTTTGGGTGTCTTTCTTGATGAGGTCACGACCCTTCGGTGTCAGGGTGCCGTTTACCTCGAACAGACCGCTAGCTGCCCAGGTGTCCAGCGTCGCCTCAAGGTCATCGCGCTTCACAGCCAGTCGCCACGCTGCCACGCGCTTGTCGTTCTCTAGCCGGGCCAGGGCTTCCGGGGTCAGTCGACGCAGCTGGGCGGCCCGTTCGTCTTCGCGGCGCTGACGTTCCGCGTGCTCCGCTGCATGGCGCTGGGCTTCTTCGCGCTTGCTGTTTTTTTCGGCCTCACGGCGTTTCTCGCGGCACTTCTGGGCGAACCCCCTGATCTTGGTGACTTGCTCCTCGGATAAGCCGCCTACCAGGCCGGTCAGGCGCTCGCGAGTCTGCCGGTGGGATTTCCGCTCTTCCTCCAGGGCGTTTTCCGTCCGCCGGGCTGCCTCCTCCATTTCGTCCGCGCGGCGGCGATCGAGGTCGGCCGTTGCTGCTCTGGCCACCGTGGGCGCGTAGTGCTCGACTACAAAGTCGCTCACTCGGGCGGCGTGCTCTTCGGGACTCTCTCGGCTCCACAACAGCCCCTGCCTGGCTAGATCGTCGGGCGACAGGCTCAGTTGCTCGGCCAGGCCGCGGGTCAACGCCTGGTGATACTGCTTCGTCGTGACGTGGGTAGCCGCGGAATGGTGCAGCCCTCGGCGCAGGCCATGTGGGATGGCCACTTCATTGGCGAACATCGTCTGCAGCTCGCGCAGCTGGTCACGGCGGCCCATGAAATACGATGCGCTTAGTGCCGTACGGGCCGGCACGTCGAAGGTTTGCGACCCGCGCACCCACTCGCCGTTCTGCTTTCCCTGAATGACGTTGCGCGTGCGCGTGGTTGCCGGGTAGTGCACCAGCGGTACGGCGTAGACGACTAGGTGCGGGGTTTTTTCGTCCAGTTGGACGTTCGCCCCGACGATGTTGTCAGCGCCGTGACGGGCTTCGAGGAAGCCTAGAGCGTCGTGGAAGTAGGCTTTCCACCTCACTGGTCCACCCTGCTCGGCGAATGCCTCGTGAGGACCGGTGATCACGTACTCGATGGTCAGTACCGAGTCGGTGGACACGTTGTCAGCCAACTGCAGACGCTCGTGGATCGCGGCGCGTAGGGCTTTTGGGCTAGACACTGGCCGCCAGTCGTAATTTAGATGCGTCCGAGTTTCGTCGGCGTGCGGTACCGGCATCGTCCTCCATGTATGAGCTGCGCTGGCCCCGACCTTGCGGCAATTCAATTTTGTCGCGCGGATGATGGCGTTGTTGCGGGTGGTGCTTCTCTTCGTATGAGCTGCCATGTCGGCCTCCTTGTCGTGTGTCGAGAATCAGAGGGCCAATGTGGTTTTCCCCTCTTATCTCTAATACAGGGGCGCGGCACGGGATATTTGCGGTCGGGAGGAGAAAAAAATTTGGTGTTTTCGAATCCATGCTGTGGGTGACATCGGCTGTGGCACCTATTGCCGGGCAGCTCGGCATGAGGCGGACACTACGGAGGATCAGTACTCAGGAGGGGAGGCCCCTATGTCCTGTCAGGCAGAGGGGGAAGACGCCACTACGGGCAGTCTCTCATCAGCAGCAGGGCCCTATGGGCGATCAGTAGGCCAGACTGAAGCCCCGTAACTCACTAGGGGAGTCGTTCGAGGGTAGTTAGAATGAGAGTGCAGACTTTCCTAGATCGGACCTGCCAGGTCCGCGCTTATCTAGCTGTCTTGTCTATACGAAGGGCGTCTAGGTAGTCGGCCCAGCTTTGCAGCATCTCCTGGCGCTGCTCCAGGTGTGAGGTCCGGTTGTAGGCGCGACCGTTGCTGTCTTTCACTGCGTGCGCCAGTTGTTGCTCGATGTAGTGCTCTGGGTAATTCAGGCGCTCAGCGAGGATTGTGCGGGCCATTGCCCTAAAGCCATGCGCTGTCATCTCGCCCTTGAAGCCCATGCGGTCGAGTGCCGCCTTGATCGTGGCGTTACTCATCGGGCGCTTACTGCTGCGGATGCCGGGGAAAACGAACTCGTTACGCCCTGTCAGCTCATGCAGTTCGCGTAGGATTGTCACCGCCTGGCGGGGCAGGGGAACGATGAGAGGTTGTCCGGTCTTGCTGGCCTCAAAGGTCCAGGTGGCAGCTTTAAGATCCACATCGGCCCACTTGGCCTGGCGCAACTCGCCGGGGCGGGTGAAGACCAGGGGCGCTAGCTTCAGGGCAGCGATAGTGGTGGGTTGGCCGCCGTAGCCGTCGATGGCACGCAGTAGCTCGGCCACCCCCTTGGGGTCGGTCAAAGCTGCATAGTGTCTGGTCTTGCTGGGTCTGAGGGCGCCGCGTAGGTCAGGCGTTGGGTCACGCTCGACGCGCCCAGTGGAGATGCCATAGCGGAAGACCTGGCCACAAAGCGTCTTCAATCGATGGGCGGTCTCGATGTGACCTCGCTCTTCGATACGGCGCAGGCAGCCGAGTAGTTCGGGTGGGGTGATCTCGGAGATGGGGCGCTTGCCGATGATCGGGAAAGCATCTCTCTCAAGGCGGCGCTTGTTGCGCTGGTAGTGGGCCGGCACTACGTCGTGCTGGTGAACCTTCTCCAGCCACTCGACGGCCACGGCCATGAAGGTGTTGGCGGCGGCCTGCTCGCCTTGCTGGCGAGCGATGCGCTTGGCGGTGCTGGGGTCAATTCCCTGGGAAAGCTGGCGCTTGGCCTCGTCGCGTGCCTCACGGGCAGCCACTAGTGAAGTGTCAGGATAGACGCCGATGGCCAGCCGCTTTTCCTTGCCGGCGTGGCGGTACTTCATCCGCCAGTATTTGCTCCCGCTGGGGGATACCTCCAGATACAGGCCGCCGCCATCGGCCATCTTGAATGCCTTGTCTCTCGGCTTGACCATCTTTACGGCAGTAGCGGACAGCTTATTGGTCTGGCGGCTCATAGGGGGCACCTCAGGGCGGTGATCGCCTTATGCCCCCTTTCGTGAGTGCCAGATGCCCCCAAGGGTAGGGGCGGGCTGTCAGCCGGCCAGGCGCCTGCTGGCGCGGTTTCTGGCGGGTTTGGGGGCATTAGGGTATCGGCTTTTGCGTTGTGCCCCCAGATATGCCCCCTTCGATGGGGGCATGTCAAGGAATGCTATGAAACGTCTAGACACAAGAAAGGGGCCCGTAGGCCCCTGTTCATGCGGTTTCTGGTGCTTCTTGGAAGGTCCGGAAACCTGTTGTTGGTGGAGGCGGCGGGAATTGAACCCGCGTCCGCCGACACGCACTCTTCGGCTCTACATGCTTAGGTCCGTCTTTTGATTTAACGGGCCTGGCTCCGACGGGCAGGATCCAGTACCGCGATTCTTCTAAGGTTTAACGTTTGGCAGGAAGACGCTACCAACCGCGATCCCATTATCTTTGGCTCTTATCCCGTCCGTCACGAATGGGCACGTAACTTCTGGGCCAGGCTAACAACTAACAGCTATTTAAGCTGCCAGTGCGCCCTGAGCGTAGTTGTCGTCGTTTGCGACTATTTAGTCGTGATGTTGGATTTACGAGATACATCACGCTCTCGGCATGCACCTAGGAGGTTGTCATCGGCGTCGAAGCCATGTCGCCCCCGTGGAACGTCTTTAGTTTAACAGGTGGGGCCATCTTTACGCCAGTTCAAGGTGTTGCGAGCGCAAAAAGAAGGCCGCCTTACTTGGCGTCGCGCATGATACGTGCCTTCTGCCGATTCCAGTCGCGCTCCTTCTCGGTGGCTCGCTTGTCATGCTGCTTCTTGCCCGTCACCAGCGCCAGCTCGCACTTGATCAGGTTCTGCTTCCAGTACAGCTTGAGAGGCACGCAGGTGTGTCCCTTGTCCTGGGTGCGCGAGAAGATCTTGGCGATCTCCTTGCGATGCAGCAGCAGCTTGCGGGTCCGCGTCGGATCGGCCAGCTCGTGTGTGCTGATGGTATTGAGCGGCGTGATGTGACTGCCCAGCAGCCAGGCCTCGCTGTTCTTGATCAGGATATAGGTGTCGGTGAGCTGAGCCTTGCCCGCGCGCAGACTTTTTACTTCCCAGCCGGACAGGGCCAGACCGGCCTCGAAGGTCTCATCGATGTGATACTCGAATCGCGCCTTCTTGTTCTGGGCGATGACGTTGCTGCTCGGGCCCTTGCCCTTGCCTTTTTTATTGGCCATGGAACCTCTGTCTCGATATGCCTCGGTGTTCGCTTCACTGCGTTGGATGGTAGGTGGGGGGAAGCGTGATACCATTCAAGGCCTGACGAATTAACCGCTCATGATACGCCCAAGCCCCTGTAAAGTCAGCGGAGAGGTAGATGCCAACGGTCAATCGGTCCGCCCTGGTGCGGCATTCCCCCCAGGCGATGTTCGACCTGGTCAATGATTTCGAACGCTACCCGGAGTTCCTGCCGGGTTGTCGACGGGCCCGTCTGATCGAGTCCGATACGGAGCACCTTGTTGGTGAGTTGACGCTTGCCAAGGCCGGCGTCGAGCAGAGCTTCACCACTCGCAATGACCTCTACAGCCCGGAGCGCATCGAGCTGTCGCTGGTGCAGGGCCCGTTCCGTCGCCTGCGCGGACGCTGGCTGTTCACGCCGATGGGTGAACAGGCCTGCAAGGTCAGCTTGGAGATGGAGTTCGAGTTCGCCAACCGCCTGATGGGCATGGCTTTTGGCAAGCTCTTCCAGCAGGTGGCCGGTCAGTTGGTCGATTCCTTTTCGCGCCGCGCCAACGACCTCTATGGCGGCGATGGACGCTACTGAGGCCAAGGCGATTCGGGTCGAGGTGGCCTATGCGCTGCCGGCACGCCAGAAGATCGTCGAGATGGACGTGCCGTTCGGCACCACGGCTCGCCAGGCGGTGTCGATGGCGGAGCTTGGGCGCTACTTTCCCGATGTGCCGGCGGCGGAGTTTCTGGAGGCGAACCTGGGGATCTTCGGCAAGGCACTGCGTGACCCCGAGAGCCAGGCCCTGCGCGAGGGGGATCGGGTCGAAGTCTATCGGCCGCTGAAGATCGACCCTAAGGCCGCGCGTGCAGCACGCGCGGCCAAGGCGGCTAAATCCCGCTAGAGCATGACCTGCCTGTAACGAACGCTATTCGCTCATCCTTCCCGCAGCGTTATTCGATCGGCGTGCCCACCGTGGGCGCGTTGCCCGGGCGCAGCGGCGCCGAATCGGTCTCGGGCATGTTGTCGGGGCCCATGCCCGGCTGAGCGGTGAAGTCCAGCGCCTCGTCGAAATCGCCGCTCATGCTCATGTCGGCCAGCCGGTTGTTCTCGAAGCTCAGGGTCACGCGGCGCTTATCTACACCGCCGTAGGCCTTGTCGAGGCGGAACAGGTAATCCCATTCGTCGTCATCGAAGGGCGCCTCGAGCAGCGGACTGCCCATGATCTCCTTGACCTGGCTACGGCTCATGCCGGGCTGAAGTTGGCTGACGGCTTCCTGAGTCACCAGGTTGCCCTGAACCAGATCGCGCTTGTAAACGCCCAGATAGCTGCACCCGGTGACTAGCGTCAGGGTCAGCGAAAGGGTGACCATTTTTATCAACTTTTGCATTTGCGCCTGTTCTTCACTATCGTGGATTCGGTCGATCATACCCGACCCTACACGTTACTGCGAAGAGCAACCATGGCCGACCAGAACCATGAACTGCGCAAGGCGGGCCTCAAGGTCACACTGCCGCGCGTCAAGATACTGCAGATCCTCGAGAATGCCCCCGATCAACATCACCTGAGCGCAGAAGACGTCTATAAGGCGTTGCTGGAAGCAGGCGAAGATGTAGGGCTTGCCACCGTCTATCGCGTACTGACTCAGTTCGAGTCCGCGGGCTTGGTGGTGCGCCACAACTTCGACGGCGGTCACGCGGTCTTCGAGCTGTCTCACGATGAACACCATGACCATATGGTGTGCCTTGAGAGCGGCGAAATCATCGAGTTCTATGATGAACAGATCGAGCGTCGCCAGCAGGAAATCGTCGACGAGCATGGCTATGAGCTCGTTGACCATGCGCTGGTGCTCTATGTGAGGCCCAAGGGCTCCAGGGCCACGCGCCAGGAAAGTCCTAATTCCAAGAAATCCTAAGAACAAGGCCTAGTAGGCAGTTCTTGGTAAGTCTGCGATGAGCAGTGCTCGCTGCGCCTGAGCCTGCACGCGACGTATTTCACGACAACGCCGACCCTTCAGGGTCGGCGTTGTCGCGTCTGGCTGCTTTGTATGGCAACGAGTAAGGGCAATAAGCTATTGCACGTGTTGTCCTTGCGAGAGAGGTGCTGGCGCTAGTGGTGCGGGCGCTGGCTGGCGTCGAGCATTTCTCGGGCGTGCGCCAGGGTGCGCTCGGACAGGTTGACGCCGCCCAGCATGCGGGCCAATTCGCTGATGCGGCCCCCTTCGTCGAGCAGCGCCATGCGGGTCTGGGTGCTGTCGCGTTTGGCCTGTTTCTCGATATGCAGGTGCTGGTGCGCCTGGGCGGCTACCTGGGGCAGGTGGGTCACTGTCATTACCTGGCCGCTGGTGCCGAGCCGCTTGAGTAGCTGACCGACGATTTCGGCGGTGGCACCGGAGATGCCGACGTCGACCTCATCGAACACCAGAGTGGGAATCGTCGAGTGGCTGGCGGCTACCACCTGGATGGCGAGGCTAATGCGCGACAGCTCGCCGCCGGAGGCGACCTTGGTCAGCGCTCGTGCCGGCTGCCCCGGGTTGGCGCTGATCAAGAACTGCACGCGATCGAGGCCATCCGGTGCCGGGCTGGTGCGCTCCTCGAGAGCTACCTCGAAGCGCGCCTTGCCCATGGCCAGGAAAGCCAGTTGGCCCTGCACTTCCTTGCCGAAGCGCTTGGCTGCCTTGCGGCGTGCCTCGCTGACGTCCTTGGCCTGTTTTCGCCACTGCTCGCGCAGGGTCTCGACTTCGGCGCTGAGCGCTTCGATATCGTGCTCGCCGCCATCCAGACCCTCGAGCTCTTCGCGCAGCCGCTGATGCAGGGCGGTCATTTCCTCGGGCATCACATGATGCTTGCGGGCAATGCGGTGCACTTCGCCAAGGCGATGGTCGACCTGAGACAGGCGCTCCGGGTCGAGCTCGGTGGCGTCGGCGAAGCGTGCCAGCTCCCGGGCGGCTTCTTCAATCTGAATGCGCGCGCTGTCGAGCATGCCGAGTGCCTCGGCCAGGGCGCCTTTTTCGCTGCCGGGCAGAGGGGAAAGGTGGCTCATGGCCTGGTTGAGCAGGGTCAGAGCCCCGCCTTCGTCACTTTCGCAGCACTCGCTGGCGAACTGGCTCTCGCGCAGGTGTTCTTCGGCATGGGCGAGGCGTTCCTGCTCTTCCTCGAGCTCGGCGAGCTCGCCCTCGGCCAGCGCCAGCTGGTCGAGTTCTTCGACCTGATAGCGCAGCAGCTGGCGACGGGCCTGGATCTCGTCGCCGTCCTCGGCGAGGCGCTTAAGCTGCCTGCGGCTCGACTGCCAGGCCCGGAACGTCTCGGCCAGTTGGGTCACGGCGGGGCGATGGCCGGCAAAATCGTCGAGCAGGCGCAGGTGCGTATCCTCGTTCAAAAGCGCCTGATGGGCATGCTGGCCGTGAATCTCGATCAGATGCTCGCCGAGCGCCTTGAGATCGGCGATGGTCGCTGGCTGGCCGTTGATCCATGCCTTGGAGCGGCCACCCTTGGTGATGACCCGGCGCAGCAGGCAGTCGTCGGCGGGCAATTCACGGGCATCCAGCCAGTCGCGGGCAGCCGGCAGGTCAGCGATATCGAAGCGGGCGCTGAGGTCGGCGCGTTCGGCGCCGTGGCGCACGCTGCCGGCATCGGCGCGCTCGCCGAGGCAAAGCCCCAGGGCGCCGAGCAGAATCGATTTGCCGGCGCCGGTTTCGCCGGTGATGGCGGTCATGCCGCCCTGAAGCTCCAGGTCGAGTCGCTCGACAATGGCAAAGTCCTGAATGGCAAGCTGCACCAGCATGGCTGTCTCCCGCACGTGATGGGTAATGTCCCGCCGTCTCGCGTCGTGGTCTGTGCGTTTATACAGTAGTCTATGCCCCCCTTCAATTGCCAGCGCAAACGCTGCCTCGTCATGCCTTGAGTTCGCCGTGACCATCCCCATATAGGCGTGAGTTCACCCATACAGTTGACCCATTCAGCTGCCAGGGCGGCCTTGGGCCGCCTTTCGACGTCAGGAGATGCTTCATGGCCAAAGAACCTCAGACGCCATCACAGCAAGACGAGGCCGAGCACAGCACGCTCGAGGAAGAAATTCATGACACCGTCGAGGCCATCGAGCCCGAGAGCGAAGCCGTCGACAACGCCGAGGCCGACGTGCTGGCCGCGAAGGTCGAAGAGCTCGAAGAGAGCCTGAAAGAGGCCAAGGATCAGCAGCTGCGCGCCGCGGCCGAAGCGCAGAACGTGCGTCGCCGTGCCGAGCAGGATGTCGACAAGGCGCGCAAGTTCGCGCTGGAAAAGTTCGTCAAGGAACTGCTGCCGGTCATCGACAGCCTCGAGAAGGCCCAGGAAGCCATGGAAGACGGCGCCAGCGAGTCGCACCGCGAGGGCGTGGCGATGACCCTCAAGCTGCAACAGGACGTGCTGGGCAAGTTTGGGGTTGAGGTCGTTGACCCGCAGGGCGAGCCGTTCGACCCGCAGTTCCATGAGGCGTTGACCATGGTGCCGTCGCCCGATGTCGAGCCCAACTCGGTCATCGAGGTGATGCAGAAGGGCTACCTGCTCAATGGTCGCCTGGTTCGCCCGGCGATGGTCGTGGTCAGCCAAGCTGCCAGCTGATCGCGGGCAGGCGCCCCCTGCTTGGGGTGCGCCCGCCTAGCCAAGGCAGAAATAAAGACGTCAGCAACATCTACGTCAGTAAAACAGGATAGGTCGTCAAAAATAGGGCTTGAAATGATCTCAGCGGCCCCCACATAGACGACAACCCCGCGGCATTTGTCGCGAGTAACGAATCAAAGCAACGACTTTTCGAGGATTTCCTATGGGACGCATCATCGGTATTGACCTGGGGACAACCAACTCCTGTGTCGCCGTTCTCGACGGCGACAGCGCCAAAGTCATCGAGAACGCTGAAGGTGGCCGCACCACGCCGTCCATCATCGCCTACACCGATGATGGCGAGACGCTGGTAGGTCAGGCGGCCAAGCGCCAGGCCGTCACCAATCCGCAGAACACCCTGTACGCCATCAAGCGCCTGATCGGTCGTCGCTTCAAGGACGATGTCGTCCAGAAGGACATCAAGATGGTGCCCTACACCATCACCGAAGCCGACAATGGCGACGCCTGGGTGCAGGTGAAGGACAAGAAGCTGGCACCGCCGCAGGTCAGCGCCGAAGTCCTGAAGAAGATGAAGAAAACCGCCGAGGACTACCTGGGCGAAGAAGTGACCGAAGCGGTGATCACCGTGCCGGCCTACTTCAACGACTCTCAGCGTCAGGCTACCAAGGACGCGGGTCGCATCGCCGGCCTCGAGGTCAAGCGCATCATCAACGAGCCGACCGCAGCTGCTCTGGCCTACGGCATGGACAAGGCGCGCGGCGACAAGACCATCGCGGTCTATGACCTGGGTGGCGGCACCTTCGATATCTCCATCATCGAAGTGGCCGACGTCGACGGCGAAACCCAGTTCGAAGTGCTCGCCACCAACGGCGATACCTTCCTGGGCGGCGAAGACTTCGACATGCAACTGATCAACTACCTTGTCGATCAGTTCAAGTCCGATAGCGGCATCGACCTGTCCGGCGACAACCTGGCCATGCAGCGCCTCAAGGAAGCCGCCGAGAAAGCCAAGATCGAGCTGTCCAGCGCCCAGCAGACCGACGTCAATCTGCCCTACATCACCGCTGACAACACCGGTCCCAAGCACCTCAACGTCAAGGTGACCCGTGCCAAGCTCGAGTCGCTGGTCGAGGATCTGGTCAAGCGCTCCATGGGCCCCTGCAAGACCGCCCTGTCCGATGCCGGCCTTTCCTCTTCCGAGATCGACGACGTGATCCTGGTGGGCGGTCAGACCCGCATGCCGATGGTGCAGAAGCAGGTCGCCGAGTTCTTCGGCAAGGACGCCCGCAAGGACGTCAACCCGGACGAAGCCGTGGCCGTGGGTGCTGCTATCCAAGGCGGCGTGCTGGGCGGTGACGTCAAGGACGTGCTGCTGCTCGACGTGACCCCGCTGACGCTGGGCATCGAGACCCTCGGCGGCGTGATGACGCCGCTGATCGAGAAGAACTCGACCATCCCGACCAAGAAGACCCAGACCTTCTCGACCGCGGATGACAACCAGACGGCCGTGACCATTCACGTCCAGCAGGGCGAGCGCAAGCAGTCCAGCGGCAACAAGTCCCTGGGTCGTTTCGACCTCAGCGACATTCCGCCGGCACCGCGCGGCGTGCCGCAGATCGAAGTCGCCTTCGACCTCGACGCCAACGGCATCCTGAACGTGTCCGCCAAGGACAAGGCCACCGGCAAAGAGCAGTCGATCGTGATCAAGGCCTCCAGTGGCCTGTCCGAGGAAGAAGTCGAGCAGATGGTCCAGGACGCCGAGGCCCACGCCGACGAGGACAAGAAGTTCGAGGAGCTGGTCCAGCTGCGTAACCAAGCCGACGGCATGGTTCACGCCGCCAAGAAGACCATCGAGGAAGCCGGCGACAAGGCGACCGACGATGAGAAGCAGAAGATCGAAACGGCCATCGCCGAGCTGGAAGAAGCCTCCAAGGGCGACGATCAGGAAGCCATCCAGGCCAAACTGGATGCCCTGACCGAAGCCTCCGGTGCGCTGGCGCAGAAGATGTACGCCGAACAGGCCGAAGGCGAGCAGGCCGAGGCCGGCGCCGAGGCGGGTGCCAAGCAGGAAGATGACGTGGTCGACGCCGAGTACGAAGAAGTCAACGACGACCAGAAAAAGCAGTAAACCACGACATCTGAATGACGGATGACGCCAGCGCGGGAGCCTGACTCCCGCGTTGGTGTTTCCGCACTGTCGCTACGGAGGCGGACAGACCCATGTCCAAACGTGATTACTATGAAGTTCTGGGCGTCGAGCGCGGGGCCGACCAGAAAGAGGTCAAGAAGGCCTACCGACGCCTCGCCCAGAAGTTTCACCCGGACCGTAATCCGGATGACGAAGGCGCGCAGCAGAAGTTCCAGGAGGTCTCCGAGGCCTACGAGGTTCTGAGCGACGCCGATAAGCGCGCGGCCTACGACCAGTTCGGCCATGCCGGTGTCGATGGCCAGGCCGGCGGTGGCTTCGGCGGCGGCGCCGGTGCCGGCGGCTTCAGCGACATCTTCGGCGACGTGTTCGGCGACATCTTCGGCGGCGGCGGTGGTCGACGCCACCCGAACGCCCCGCAGCGTGGTTCCGACCTGCGCTACAACCTTGAGCTCGACCTCGAGGATGCGGTGGCCGGTACCTCGGTGGATATCCGCGTGCCGCGCCATGTCGAATGCGGTCGCTGTGACGGTGGCGGTGCCGAGCCCGGTTCCACCAAGGAAACCTGCCCGACCTGTGCCGGTCACGGCCAGGTGCGCATGCAGCAGGGCTTCTTCGCCGTGCAGCAGACCTGTCCGACCTGTCATGGCAGCGGCCAGCAGATCAAGGTGCCCTGCCACGAGTGTCATGGCGAAGGTCGCGTGCGCGAGACCCGCACCCTGTCGGTGAAGATTCCCGCAGGCGTCGATACCGGCGATCGCATTCGCCTCAACGCCGAGGGCGAGGCCGGCATCAACGGTGGTCCGCCCGGCGATCTCTACGTACAGGTGGCGATCAAGCCGCACAAGATCTTCCGCCGCGACGGTCGTGATCTGCTGTGCGAAGTGCCGATCAACTTCGTCGATGCCGCCCTTGGCGGTGAGCTCGAAGTGCCGACCCTGAACGGCCGGGTCAAGCTGAAGATTCCCGCCGAGACCCAGACCGGCAAGCTGTTCCGCATGCGTGGCAAGGGCGTCAAGCCGGTGCGCGGCGGCCCCGCTGGCGACCTGCTGTGCAAGGTCGTGCTGGAGACCCCGGTCAAGCTCAGCGACGACCAGAAAGACCTGCTGCGCCAGTTCCAGGACAGCCTGGAAGGCAGCAACAACCATCACTCGCCGAAGAAGACCAGCTTCTTCGACGGCGTGAAAAGGTTCTTCGAGGACATGAAGCCGTAAGGCCTCTCGAAGCCGGCTGTGATGGAAAAGGCCCTCGTCATCTCGAATGGCGGGGGCCTTTTCATTATCAGGCTTTCACCCTGGCGCAAGCCCGGGGTTCGTAGATAGTCTGTTGGAAGAACCGACCCCTCCCGCCTTTTACCCTCGAGGATACCGTCATGCCCATTTCACGTACCGAAATTCCCACCGAGTCCGGGGCCAAGCTGATCAATCGCCTGTGCAAGCACTGGGCGCACAAGTTCCAAGTCGAGCACGAAGAGGGCCATGGCCGTGTCCATTTCGACGCCGGCACCTGCCTGATGGAAGCCGATGCCACGCACCTGCGAGTGGCCGTCGAGGCGCTGGATGTCGAGAGTCTCGATACGCTCGAGGGCGTGGTGGCGAGCCACCTGGAGCGCATGGCCGGCGATGAGCCGCTGAAGATGGTCTGGGAAAACTGAGCAGGCGCACTCCGTGATCCTCAAGGCCCATCTCGGCCTGCTGTTGTGGGCGCTGCTGGTAGGCCTGTCGTTTCCCGCGGTGGGGCTGATCGGCGCCGACCTGCCGCCGATGTTGCTGACCGCCCTGCGCTTTACGGTAGCGGCGCTGGCACTCTGGGGGCTGGCCAGGCGAGCGCCGGATCGCTGGCCCGACGGCGCCGCCTGGCTGCTTTATGGGCTGATGGGGCTGTGTCTCGCGGGATTCTTTACGGCCATGTTCTGGGCGGCGAATCATGCGACGGCGCTGTCGATGGCCACGCTGTTCGTCAGTGTGCCGCTGTTGGCCTTCCTGTTTGGCCTCGCGGCAGGGCTTGAGCGCCGCGGCTGGCGGCTTCCACTGATCCTTGCCCTGGGCGCCGCCGGTGCGCTGTTGCTGGCGTTTGTCGAGGCCGGAAGTCAGGACAGTGCCAGCCTCGGTGTCGTCTTTGGGCGCGGCGAAGCGGTGTTTCTGCTCGGTTGCATGGCCAGTGCGCTCTATCCGGTGCTCTCGAAATGGGGGCTTGCCCGGGGGTGGCTGTCGACCTCGGCGGCGGTGCGCACCTTCTGGAGCCTGGCGCTGGGTGGGGGCTTGGTCGGCGCCCTGGGCCTTGTGGTCGAGCCCGTCGCGGCGCTATCCACGATGCGCCTCAGGGATGCCCTGGTGGTGATCTACCTGGGGCTCTTCTCCAGCGCCGTGACCTTCTGGCTGCAGCAGCGGGCGACCGCGGTGCTCACCCCCGCTGCCGTCACCGCCTACGGCTACCTGGTGCCCTTCGTGTCGATGCTACTGCTGTTTCTTCAGACACCCGACCGGCTTGGCTGGGAGTGGCTGCCCGGTAGCGTACTGGTACTGGCGGCGATGGTATGGCTGTGGCGTGAGGATGTCCTCAGTCGGTGGGCAGCGAGAAGCAACTGAGCAACGTCGTCTGCAGCATGATGAAGTTGTCGTCGCTGACCATCAGGAAGCGGCCATTGTCGAGCCGTGTCAGGCCTTCGAAGTTATCGAGCCGCCAGCCCTCGCCGCTGGAGAGGCGAGCGACGGTCTCGACCTCGGCCACCCCGCTGTCGGTCAGGCGCACCCGGCGCAGGCTGATCACCAGCGGCGCCGGTGGCGCGAAGGCGCGCTCCAGAGCCAGCAGGGTGTCGCCGTTCCCTTCCAGCGCCGTCAGGCCGCTACCGGCTTCCGGCGCCAAGGGGTAGCGCCACTGTCGACCGCTTGCGGGGGCGAACAGGCGTGTGGTGCCCGCAGGCATGTCGGCAGGCGGGCCTTCCAGGCCGACGATCAGGCCCTCGCGACGGTCGACGGCGAGGGCCTCGGCGCCAGCATTGAAGTCGGCGCCCTCGAAGCCCGCTGGCCGCATGGGCTGCCCCACTGGCTGGCCGTCGGGAGTGAAGCGTTGTAGGCGGTGTTCGCGCTCGAAGCCGACCAGCAGGGTGGCGTCGCCATCAATCCCGTTGGCGCCGCCTTCGATGATCAGCGATTCGGCATCCGCCGCGTCGTCTTCGAGCGGCTGACCATCGGCATCCTTGAGGGGCAGGGAGGCAAGCAGGGTGAAACCGCTGAGCTTGTCGGCCGTGAAGTCGAGGCGCGCCTGGTACAGCTGGCCACGATCGGATAACAGGTAGAGCAGCTGGGCGTCGCTGTCCCAGCCCAGCGCCGAGAGGCCGCCCAGCGCCGTGCCGTTAAGAGACGTGCCGTTCAAAGACGCGCCACCCTGCTCCTCAGATTGCCATTCGGAGGGCAGTTTGAGGGTGCCGCACTCCTCGATGCCCTGGCGTGACACGCCGGTTGGCGGGGCCAGCTGGGTCGGGCTGACGCCGCCTGCACAGCTCAGGGGCACGAGGGCGAGGGCGATCATGACGGGCAGCAGCCAGACGGCAATGCGCAGCAGGCATCGGGTCACCGGGCGAGCGCATGCTCGAGGGGCTGAGTGAAGGCCCGAGACAGGCCAGTATGGCAACGGGGGGCGAGACATGGTGGCGTCCGGTGGGGTGACCCTCCGAGCTTAGGCCAGTCGCGGGGCGCGCGCATGACAGACGCGCCGCGTCGGCAGTTGCTATACTCCCGCGACTTTTTGCACGACGTTTCACTTACACGACTTGCCTCGTGATGTTCCGCGACTTGTCCCGCAAGTTTCGCCAACCGCTTGGAGACTGTATGTCCTCTCACGCTCCCCGCATTGCTATCGTCGGTGCCGCCGGCCGCATGGGCCGCACCCTGATCAACGCCGTCACGCAGGATCCGGAGGCCATCCTGGCCGCGGGCATCGTCGAGTCGGGTAGCTCGCTCGCGGGTGCCGATCTTGGCGAGCTTGCGGGCCTTGGCAAGCTCGGCGTGGTGGCCAGCGACGACCTTACCGCTGTGCTCGATGACGTCGATGTGCTGATTGACTTCACCGCGCCTCGGGTGACGCTGGATAATCTGGCGCTGTGCGCCCAGCACGGCAAGGCGATCGTGATCGGCACCACCGGGCTTTCCGATGATGAGATCGCCGAGCTCGACGGCTATCGTGATCGGGTGCCGATGGTCTTTGCCCCCAACATGAGCGTCGGCGTCAACCTGACTCTCAAGCTGCTGGAGACCGCCGCCAAGGCGCTGGGCGATGAGGGCTACGATATCGAAGTGATCGAGGCCCACCACCGCCACAAGGTCGATGCGCCCTCCGGCACGGCGCTGAAGATGGGCGAGGTGATGGCCGATGCGCTGGAGCGGCCCCTCAAGGAGTACGGCGTGTTTGAGCGGGTCGGCCACTGCGGTCCGCGTACCGACAAGGAGATTGGCTTCGCCACTGTGCGCGCCGGCGACATCGTCGGTGAGCATACGGTGATGTTTGCCACCGAAGGCGAGCGCATCGAGATTACCCACAAGGCCTCGAGCCGCATGACTTTCGCCAAGGGCGCGGTGCGCGCGGCGCGCTGGGTGTCTGGTCGTGAGGCCGGCCGCTATGATATGCAGGATGTGCTCGAGCTCAAGTAACGCGAACCTGCCCGGTGCACGGCGTCCATTGGACCAAAGGGCTAGCCGTCGGGCGGTGATTCCGGTAACATTGATCAAATTTTTTGGCCGGGCGATGTTGCCACGCTTGTAGCGGATCGCACCTCGCTTGTAGCGAATCGCCCCAGCAGGCATGTAGAGCGAATGACAACAAGCGGGATGAAACCGGTTCTCCGGGTTTCGTCCCGCTTTTTTACGAGCCGCCGGCAGCGCCCGCCGCCATAAAAGCACACCAGTCGTCGGACGATGAGGCCGTTGCCCCTGACGGTCTCCTGAGCATGGGAGGAAGTTGCGTTGAACAAACCCGCGATATTGGCCTTGGAAGATGGCAGCGTTTTCCACGGCACTGCGATCGGCGCCGATGGGCAAACCAGCGGTGAAGTGGTGTTCAATACCGCCATGACCGGTTACCAAGAAATTCTCACCGACCCCTCCTACACCCGACAGATCGTCACCCTCACCTATCCCCACATCGGCAACACCGGCATCAACTCAGAAGACGTCGAATCCGGCGCCATCGCCGCCGCCGGTCTGGTGATTCGCGATCTGCCGCTGCTGGCCAGCAACTTTCGCAGCGAGCAGCGCCTCGATGACTACCTGAGAAGCCAGAACGTGCTCGGCATCGCCGACATCGATACGCGTCGGCTGACCCGCATCCTGCGTGACAAGGGGGCCCAGAATGGCGCCATCCTGGCCGGCGCGGATGCCGAGGGCGATGACGCCGTCGAGCGTGCCCTGGCCGCGGCCAAGGCTTTCCCGGGCCTCAAGGGCATGGATCTGGCCAAGGTGGTGTCCTGTCAGAGCCCCTATGAGTGGAGCGAAGGCGAGTGGACCCTGGGTCAGGGTTACGCCGATACCTCCACCCACGAGCGTCCCTTCCATGTGGTCGCCTACGACTTCGGCGTCAAGCGCAACATTCTGCGCATGCTGGCCTCTCGTGGCTGTCGCCTGACCGTGGTGCCGGCCCAGACCCCGGCCGCCGAGGTGCTGGCGCTCAACCCGGATGGCGTCTTCCTGGCCAACGGCCCGGGTGACCCCGAGCCCTGCGACTATGCAATCACTGCGATCCGCGAGATTGTCGACACCGAGCTTCCGGTGTTCGGCATCTGCCTGGGCCATCAGCTGCTGGCGCTGGCCAGCGGCGCCAAGACCGCCAAGATGAAGTTTGGCCACCACGGCGCCAACCATCCGGTCCAGGACCTGGAAACCGGGCAGGTGATGATCACCAGCCAGAACCACGGCTTTGCCGCCGACGAGGCGAGCCTGCCGGCCACGCTGCGCGCCACCCATCGCTCGCTGTTCGATGGCTCGCTGCAGGGCATCGAGCGCACCGACCGTCCGGCGTTCAGCTTCCAGGGTCACCCCGAAGCGAGCCCCGGCCCGCGCGATGTCGCGCCGCTGTTCGACAAGTTCGTTGCCCTGATGCAGGCCCGCCGCTAGGCGGTCCCTGCTCGATCGCGCCGTCGTCTGTCACCTTTTTTTTGCGGGAAACGTCATGCCCAAGCGTACCGATATCCAGAGCATCCTGATCATTGGTGCTGGCCCGATCGTCATCGGCCAGGCCTGCGAATTCGACTACTCCGGCGCCCAGGCCTGCAAGGCCCTGCGCGAGGAGGGCTACCGGGTCATCCTGGTCAACTCCAACCCGGCGACCATCATGACCGACCCGGTGATGGCCGATGCCACCTACATCGAGCCGATCACCTGGGAAACGGTGGAGAAGATCATCGAGGCCGAGCGCCCCGACGCGGTGCTGCCGACCATGGGTGGCCAGACCGCCCTGAACTGCGCCCTGGAGCTCGACAAGCACGGCGTGCTCGAGAAGTACGGCGTGGAGATGATCGGCGCCAATGCCGACACCATCGACAAGGCCGAAGATCGTGATCGCTTCGACCAGGCGATGAAGAAGATCGGCCTGGAGTGCCCCAAGGCCAAGGTCGCGCACTCGATGGATGAGGCCTGGGAGATTCAGGCCGAGCTTGGCTTCCCGACCATCATCCGCCCGTCCTTCACCATGGGCGGCTCCGGTGGTGGCGTGGCCTACAACAAGGAAGAGTTCGAGGAAATCTGCGACCGCGGCTTCGAGCTTTCCACCAATCATGAGCTCCTGATCGACGAGTCGCTGCTCGGTTGGAAGGAGTACGAGATGGAGGTCGTGCGCGACAAGCACGACAACTGCATCATCGTCTGCGCCATCGAGAACTTCGACCCGATGGGCGTGCACACCGGCGATTCGATCACCGTGGCTCCGGCCCAGACGCTGACCGACAAGGAATACCAGATCATGCGCGACGCATCGCTTGCGGTGCTGCGCGAGATCGGCGTCGAGACCGGCGGCTCCAACGTGCAGTTTGGCGTCGACCCGGATACCGGACGCATGGTGGTGATCGAGATGAATCCGCGGGTGTCGCGCTCCTCGGCGCTGGCCTCCAAGGCCACCGGCTTCCCGATCGCCAAGATCGCCGCCAAGCTGGCGGTCGGCTACACCCTCGATGAGCTCAACAACGACATCACCGGCGGTCGCACGCCGGCGTCCTTCGAGCCGGCCATCGACTACGTCGTGACCAAGATTCCGCGCTTCACCTTCGAGAAGTTCCCGCAGGCCAACGATCGTCTGACCACCCAGATGAAGTCGGTGGGCGAGGTGATGGCGATCGGCCGTACCTTCCAGGAATCGCTGCAGAAGGCGCTGCGCGGCATGGAGACTGGCAAGGACGGTCTCGATCCGGTGGTCGACGACTATTCGCCGGAGAGCATGGCGCACCTCAAGGGCGAGCTGCAGGCCGCCGGCGCCGAGCGCATCTTTTACATCGCCGACGCCATGCGCGCCGGCCTCTCCGTTGACGAGATCTTCGCGCTCACCAACGTCGACCGCTGGTACCTGGTGCAGATCGAGGACCTGATTCGTCTCGAGGAAGACCTCAAGCGCCGCTCGCTGTCCGACTTGAGTGGCCGCGAGATCTTTGTGCTCAAGCGCAAGGGCTTTAGTGACGCCCGCTTGGCGGCCCTGCTCGGGGTGTCCGAGGGCGAGTTCCGCAAGGCGCGCCATGGCCATGACGTGCGCCCGGTCTACAAGCGCGTCGACACCTGCGCCGCCGAGTTCGCCTCCGACACCGCCTACATGTACTCCACCTACGAGGAAGAGTGCGAGGCCGAGGTCAGCGACAAGAAGAAGATCATGGTGCTGGGCGGTGGGCCCAACCGCATCGGCCAGGGCATCGAGTTCGACTACTGCTGCGTCCACGCGGCACTCGCCATGCGCGAGGATGGTTACGAGACCATCATGGTCAACTGCAACCCGGAGACCGTGTCCACCGACTACGATATCTCCGATCGTCTCTACTTCGAGCCGGTGACCCTCGAGGATGTGCTGGAGATCGCCGACAAGGAGCGCCCGGAGGGCGTGATCGTGCAGTTCGGCGGTCAGACCCCGCTCAAGCTGGCGCGTGCCCTGGAGGCCGCCGGCGTGCCGATCATCGGTACCACCCCGGACGCCATCGACCGCGCCGAGGACCGTGAGCGCTTCCAGCAGATGATCGACAAGCTGGGCCTCAAGCAGCCGCCCAACGCCACCGCCAGAAGCTTCGAGGAGGCCTTCGCCAAGGCCGAGGCCATCGGCTACCCGCTGGTGGTGCGCCCCTCCTACGTGCTGGGTGGACGGGCCATGGAAATCGTCTACTCGGCAAGCGAGCTCGAGCGCTACATGACCCATGCGGTCAAGGTCTCCAACGACTCGCCGGTGCTGCTGGATCACTTCCTCAAGGCGGCCATCGAGGTCGACGTGGATGCGGTCAGCGACGGCGAGCAGGTGGTGATCGGCGGCATCATGCAGCACATCGAACAGGCCGGCGTGCACTCCGGTGACTCCGCCTGTGCGCTGCCGCCGTATTCGCTGCCGGCCGATGTGCAGGATGAGATGCGCGACCAGATCAAGCGCATGGCGGTGGAGCTCAACGTGGTGGGCCTGATGAACGTTCAGCTCGCCTGGCAGGACGGCGAGATCTACGTCATCGAGGTCAATCCGCGGGCCTCACGCACCGTGCCCTTCGTGTCGAAGTGCATCGGTACCTCGCTTGCCCAGGTCGCGGCGCGCTGCATGGCCGGCCAGACCCTGGCCTCTCAGGACTTTACCCGCGAGATCGTGCCGCACTTCTACAGCGTCAAGGAGGCGGTCTTCCCCTTCAACAAGTTCCCGGGGGTCGATCCGATCCTGGCACCGGAGATGAAGTCTACCGGTGAGGTGATGGGCTCGGGCGAGACCTTTGCCGAAGCCTTCTACAAGGCGCAGTTGGGCGCCGGCGAGGCGATTCCGCGCCTGACCGGCGAGCGCAAGGCCTTCCTGTCGGTCCGCGAGCCCGACAAGGAGGGCGTTATCGAGGTGGCCCATTCTTTGATAGAATTAGGCTTTACCCTTTGCGCTACCCGCGGCACTGCACGCGCCCTCGAGGCCGCGGGTATTGCCGTCGAGTCCGTCAACAAGGTCAATGAAGGCAGGCCACACATCGTCGACATGCTCAAGAACGACGAGGTGGCCTACATCGTCAATACCACCGAGGGGCGCCAAGCCATCACCGACTCCTCGGTCATCCGCCGCACCGCTCTCGCCCGCAAGGTTCCCTACGCCACTACGTTGGCGGGGGCGCGGGCCGTTTGTCTGGCGCTTGAGTACGGCAATCAGATCACGGTGCGGCGGCTTCAGGAACTGCATGCAGGAGCGACACAATGAACAAGGTCCCGATGACCGTGGCCGGCGAGCAGAGCCTGCGACAAGAGCTTGAACAGCTCAAGAGCGTGGAGCGCCCCCAGGTGATCGCCGCCATCGCCGAGGCCCGTGAACACGGCGATCTCAAGGAAAACGCCGAATACCATGCCGCTCGTGAGCAGCAGGGATTTATCGAAGGTCGCATCCAGGAGATCGAGGGCAAGCTCTCGAGCTCTCAGGTGATCGACGTCACCAAGCTGCCCAAGACCGGCAAGGTGATCTTCGGCGTGACCGTCGAGCTGATCAATCTGGATAACGACGAGGAAGTGCGCTATCGGATCGTTGGCGAGGACGAAGCCGACATCAAGTCTGGCAAGATCTCGGTCACATCCCCGATCGCCCGTGCCCTGATCGGCAAGGAGGAAAGCGACGTGGTGGTGGTCAAGACCCCCGGCGGAGAGGTCGAGTACGAGATCGGTAGCGTCGAACACCTCTGATCTCAGGACCTGATCGTGAGCTCTGGGGCGGCCCCTCGGCACAGGGGCCAGGCCTCAAACCGGTCACGAGAGGCCGGTCAGCAAGGCTCGTCACCAGAGCCCGTCACCAGAGCCCGTCACCAAGAGAGCCAGGGAACAGCCACAAAAAGCCCGCGACACTGTCGCGGGCTTTTTTATGCGGCGTTGGGCGAGAAGCGCCCGCCGGGCCCTGGTCTAGCGACGGCCGTGATGTTCCTCGAAGCGCTTGATGTTGGAGAGCTTCGGGTTGGCCTTGGGGTTGGCGCGATAGAGCAGCACCATCTTGCCGATGCTCTGCACGTTGATGGCGCGAGAGGCCTTGGTCAGCTCATCGATGACGGCGGCGCGGTCGTCGCGCTCGGGGATGGCAAGCTTGACCTTGATCAGCTCATGGTCGCCCAGGGCGCGGTCGAGTTCCGCCAGCACGCCCTCAGAGATGCCGTTCTCGGAGACGGTCACGACCGGGTTGAGGTGATGGCCGATGCTGCGCAGTGCTTTCTTTTGTGCCTGTGACAAGCTCATGATATCTTGATCGTTCCGGTTGTGCTGACAGATTGTACTGAACAGGCCATGGTACGTGGAAGTTGGTCTTTGCGAAAGCGTTGGCCTTTGCGAAAACGTTGGTCTTTGCGAAAACACTGTCTCCGCGAAAGCCAAGCGACCGGTCCCCTCTAGTTATTCGATTCCCCAAGCATTTCAGGTGATGACGTGGCACGCTCCACCAGCTCCAAGAGTGCCGGGTCACGTGGTGGCCAGGCCAGCAAGACCAGCGGTAACTGGCTCAAAGAACACTTCGACGACCAGTACGTGCAACGCTCCTGGCAGGATGGCTATCGCAGCCGGGCGAGCTATAAGCTGCTCGAGCTGGATGCCAAGGACAAGCTTTTCAAGCCAGGCATGACGGTCATTGACCTGGGGGCGGCCCCCGGCGGTTGGAGTCAGGTCGCCGCCGAAAAGGTCGGTGAGCGCGGTCTGGTGATCGCTTCCGACATCCTCGAGATGGATGCCCTGGCCGACGTTACCTTCCACCAGGGCGATTTCACCGAGGATTCGGTGCTTGAGGCAATCCTCGAAACCCTCGGCGAGCGGCGCGTAGACCTTGTTATGTCTGACATGGCCCCCAATATGAGTGGTATGGCCGCGATCGATCAGCCTCAGGCGATGTATCTGGTCGAGCTGGCCCTTGATCTGGCTCGCCAGACGCTGTCACCTGGCGGTCGGTTCCTGGCCAAGGTCTTCCAGGGCGAGGGCTTCGATGCCTACCTCAAGGAATTGCGCGGCAGCTTCACCAAGGTCATGACCCGCAAGCCGGAGGCCTCCCGGGCGCGTTCTCGGGAAGTCTACCTGCTGGCGGACGGTTTTCGCGGCTGATCCCCTTTAGGGTTGCACCGCTTGGGCGAGGGCAGGGTGCCGTCGCCCTTCATAGCGATTGGCTATGGTTCTCATGTACGGACACGTACTGTCGAGTGTGCGATGCTGATCGACGCTGGCGTCGGGTGGTTGAACGCGCTGGGCTCCTGTAGTGTCGAATGCATAACCACGTTGGCAGTTTGATTTCAGCAATGAGGGTATTCCCTTGAATGATATGGCGAAGAACCTGATCCTGTGGTTGGTCATCGCGGCGGTGCTGCTGACGGTGTTCAACAACTTCAGTGTCGAGAACTCACCGCAGACGATGAACTACTCTCAGTTCGTCCAGCAGGTGCAGAACCAGCAGGTCCGCACGGTCACCATCGATGGCTATACCATCACCGGTGAGCGCACCGACGGGTCGGATTTCCAGACCATTCGGCCGTCTGCGCAAGACCCCAAACTGATGGATGATCTGTTGGCCAACGATGTCACCGTGGTCGGCAAGAAGCCCGAAGAGCAGAGCCTGTGGACGCGGCTCTTGATCGCCAGCTTCCCGATCCTGATCATCCTTGCCATCTTCCTGTTCTTCATGCGTCAGATGCAGGGCGGTGCCGGCGGCAAGGGTGGGCCGATGAGCTTTGGCAAGTCCAAGGCCAAGCTGCTCTCCCAGGATCAGATCAAGACCACTTTCGCCGATGTCGCCGGCTGCGACGAGGCCAAGGAGGAGGTCGAAGAACTGGTCGACTTCCTGCGTGACCCGTCCAAGTTCCAGCGCCTGGGGGGCACCATTCCCCGCGGCGTGCTGATGGTGGGCCCGCCGGGTACCGGTAAGACGTTGCTCGCCAAGTCCATTTCCGGTGAGGCCAAGGTGCCGTTCTTCTCGATCTCTGGCTCCGACTTCGTCGAGATGTTCGTGGGTGTCGGTGCGTCCCGCGTGCGTGACATGTTCGAGCAGGCCAAGAAGCAGGCACCCTGCATCATCTTCATCGATGAAATCGATGCCGTGGGCCGCTCGCGTGGCGCCGGCATGGGCGGCGGCAATGATGAGCGCGAGCAGACGCTGAACCAGCTGCTGGTCGAGATGGACGGCTTCGAGGCCAACGAAGGCGTCATCGTCATCGCCGCCACCAACCGTCCCGACGTGCTCGACCCGGCGCTGCTGCGTCCGGGCCGCTTCGACCGTCAGGTGACTGTCGGCCTGCCGGACATCCGCGGCCGCGAGCATATCCTCGGCGTCCACCTGCGCAAGGTGCCGCTGGCGGATGACGTCAAGCCGTCGCTGATCGCCCGCGGTACTCCCGGTTTCTCCGGCGCTGACCTGGCCAACCTGGTCAACGAGGCAGCCCTGTTCGCCGCGCGTCGCAACAAGCGCTTGGTGGGCATGGAAGAGCTCGATCTTGCCAAAGACAAGATCATGATGGGCTCCGAGCGCAAGTCGATGGTCATGACCGACAAGGAAAAGCTCAACACCGCTTACCACGAGTCCGGCCATGCCATCATCGGTTTGGTGATGCCCGAGCACGATCCGGTCTACAAGGTCACCATCATTCCCCGTGGCCGGGCGCTGGGCGTGACCATGTTCCTCCCCGAGGAAGACCGTTATAGCCTGTCCCGTCAGCAGATCATCAGTCAGATCTGTTCGCTGTTCGGCGGCCGGCTGGCCGAGGAAATGACGCTGGGTCCGAATGGTGTCACCACCGGCGCCTCCAACGACATCAAGCGTGCCACCGAGCTGGCCCACAACATGGTGGCCAAGTGGGGCCTGTCCGAGGAGATGGGGCCGATCATGTACGACGAGGATGAGTCGCATCAGTTCCTCGGCGGCGGTGGCCAGGGCGGCGGCAAGTTCAAGTCCGGCGATACCACCACCAAGCTTGATCACGAGGTGCGTCGCATCATCGATGGCTGCTATGCACAAGCCAAGCAGATCCTCGAGGACAACCGCGACAAGCTGGATGCCATGGCCGAAGCGCTGATGCAGTTCGAGACCATCGACGCCGACCAGCTCGCCGACATCATGGACGGTCGCCCGCCGCGCCCGCCCAAGGATTGGGATGATGACGGCGGCAGCGGTTCGCCGATCGGCGGCGCGCCCAGCGCAGACGATCAGTCCAGCGGCAAAGAAGACGACAAGGACACCTCGTCTGACGCCGATGAGGACGATGACGAGCCGCGTCGCCGTCCCTCTGACCCCCTGGGTGGCCCCGCCGGCCATTAAGGCAGGGCATCCCAGCAAGACGCGAGGCGCCCCTAGTGGGCGCCTCTCGCGTTTATTGGGTATCATGCGCACCAGCATCCCCCGTGCGGGGCCAATTGCCAGTCAGCAGGATCAAGCAAGCCATGAATGACGGACAAGGCGCCAGTGCGCTGCAGTGCGGCCGGCATCGCCTGGATATTTCCTTTCCCCGCGTGATGGGGATCCTCAACGTGACACCGGATTCTTTCTCCGACGGTGGCCAGCACGCGGCCATCGACGATGCGCTGCGCCATGCCGAGCGCATGCTGGCCGAGGGCGCGGCGATCATCGACGTGGGCGGCGAATCGACCCGGCCGGGAGCGGTCGAGGTTTCGCCTCAGCAAGAGCTCGATCGGGTCGCCCCGGTGGTAGAGCGCTTGGTGCGCGAGCTTGATGCCCTGGTATCGGTCGACACCAGTGCCCCCGAGGTCATGCGCGAGACCGCCGCGCTGGGGGCGGGCATGCTCAACGACGTGAGGGGCCTGCGCCGTGAAGGCGCGTTAGGGGCGGCCGCACATAGCGGCTTGCCGGTGTGCCTGATGCATATGGTCGGCGAGCCTGACACCATGCAGCGAGCCCCGGGCTATGAGCAGCCGGTGGAAGAGGTCGTTAAGGTCTTTCTCGAGGAGCGCATCCGCGCCTGCGAGGCGGCGGGCTTGCGGCGCGAACGCTTGATCCTCGATCCGGGCTTCGGCTTTGGCAAGAGCGTCGAGCACAACCTGCGCCTGCTCAACCGCCTGGCGGGCCTCAAGGATCTGGGGCTGCCGATTCTCGCCGGCATGTCGCGCAAGAGCATGATCGGCAAGGTGCTCGAGCGCCCGGTGGAAGAGCGCCTGCCGGGCAGCCTGGCGCTGGCGGCACTAGCCGTCGAGCGCGGCGCACGGATTCTGCGTGTCCACGATGTGGGGCCCAGTGTGGATGCCGTGAACATGACCTGGGCCGTGATGGAGGAGGGGTTTACCCCATGAGCAGACGTTATTTTGGTACCGACGGTATCCGCGGCACCGTGGGCGATTACCCGATCACTCCTGATTTCATGCTCAAGCTCGGCTGGGCCGTGGGGCGCGTGCTGGCCCGTGAAGGGCGGACCAAGGTGCTGATTGGCAAGGACACCCGGATTTCCGGCTATATGTTCGAGTCGGCACTCGAGTCGGGTCTGTCGGCGGCCGGTGTCGATGTCTCGCTGCTGGGGCCGATGCCGACGCCGGCCATTGCCTATCTGACCCGCACCTTCCGGGCGCATGCCGGGATCGTGATCTCCGCGTCGCACAATCCCTTCGAGGATAACGGCATCAAGTTCTTCTCCGCCGAAGGCGCCAAGCTCCCCGATGCGATCGAAGAGCGCATTGAGGAGATGCTCGAGGCGCCGTTGACCACTGTGGCGCCGGATCGGCTCGGTAAGGCCGTGCGAATCGACGATGCGCCGGGTCGCTACATCGAGTTCTGCAAGTCGACGGTGCCCGATCGGGTCAGTCTGCATGGCTTGAAAATCGTCCTCGATTGCGCCCACGGTGCGACCTATCACATCGCACCCAGTGTCTTTCGCGAGCTCGGCGCCGAGGTCAGCGTGGTCGGTGCTAGCCCCGACGGTCTCAATATCAATCATGAGGTCGGCTCGACGCACCCGGCCAGCCTGCGGGCAGCGGTGATCTCACGGGGCGCCGACCTGGGTGTCGCCTTCGACGGCGACGGCGACCGGGTGCTGCTGGTCGATGCCGACGGCCGCGAACTCGACGGCGACGACATCCTGTTCCTGATCGCCCGCGACCGTCATGCTCGCGGTGAGCTGGGCGGCGGGGTGGTCGGCACGCTGATGTCCAACTTTGGCCTCGCCGCGGCCCTTGAAGCGCTGGGCATACCCTTCGAGCGCGCCAAGGTCGGCGACCGCTATGTGATCGAGCGCCTGGTGGCCAACGGCTGGCAGCTGGGCGGTGAGTCCTCCGGGCACATCGTCTGTGGCCACATCCAGACCACCGGCGACGGCATCGTCTCGGCGCTTCAGGTGCTGGCGATCATGGTCCGCGAGGGCCAGACGCTTGCCAAATTGCTGGGCGGTTTCGAAAAGGCGCCTCAGGCCCTGGTCAATGTGCGCCTTAATGCCGCCACCGATCGCGGCGCGCTGATGGATAGCGAGTCGCTGAAGAAGGCCGTCGCAAGCGTCGAGGCTGAGCTCGGCAATGAGGGGCGTGTGCTGCTGCGCCCTTCCGGCACCGAGCCACTGATTCGGGTGATGGTCGAGGGGCGGCCTCATCTCGATGTGGACGGCCTGGCCAGGCGCCTGGCCGGCGAGGTCGAATCGCTGGTCGACTGAGTCACACCCGCTGATGGCCGGCATGCCTTGTGGTGTGCTGGTTGTCATGCTATGAGCGCTCCTATACCATTTCGCACCACCTTGAAAGAGGACCGTCTATGCGTACTCCGCTGATTGCCGGTAATTGGAAGATGAATGGCTCGTTGGCGCTGGTCGATAGCTTCGCTCGCGCCCTTGCAGCGCGCGGCGTTTCCGCGACGGCCGACGTGGCACTGATGTTGCCGGCGCCCTATCTGCATGCCGCGCATCAGGCGTTTGCCGAATTGCCGGTGGCGCTGGGCGGTCAGACGCTCTATCACCAGCCGAGTGGCGCCTTCACGGGCGAAGTCAGCGCTAGCATGCTCAGCGATTGCGGGGCCCGCTACGTGCTGGTCGGTCACTCCGAACGGCGCGAGCTGTTCGCTGAAGACGATGCCGAGGTGCTGGCAAGGGTCAAGGCGGCCCTCGCCGCCGAACTAACGCCGGTGCTGTGCGTCGGTGAGACCCTCGAAGAGCGAGATGCCGGCCGTACCGAGGCGGTGGTGCTCGGGCAGCTGGCGGCGGTCTTCGACGCTCTCGCTGCGGACGAACGGTCTCGGCTGGTCGTCGCCTACGAGCCGGTCTGGGCCATCGGTACCGGGCGCACCGCGACGCCCGAACAGGCTCAGCAGGTGCATGCGGCGCTTCGTGCGCATCTTGCGACCTATGATCCGACGCTGGCCGAGGGCCTGCGTCTGTTGTACGGCGGCAGCATGAAGGCTGCCAACGCCGCCGAGCTGCTCGCGCAGCCGGACATCGACGGCGGCCTGGTGGGGGGAGCCTCTCTCCAGGTCGACGATTTTCTAGCCATTTGCCAGTCAGCAGGTTGAACCCCATGCAAGTTGCCTTTCTCATGATCCACGTGGCGATCGCCATCGCCTTGGTCGTTCTCGTCCTGCTGCAGCAGGGCAAGGGCGCCGATGCCGGCGCCTCCTTCGGCGGCGGTGCCTCGCAGACCGTGTTCGGGTCCCGCGGCAGCGGCGGTTTCCTGTCAAAGTTCACGGCGCTGCTGGCGGCGGGTTTCTTTGCCACGTCCCTGACGCTTGCCTACTTTGCCTCCCAGGCAGGCCAGGCGCCTGAAACCGGCATTCCGGACGCCAAAGTTGTGGAGCAGCAAAACAACGTGCCAACGCTTGACGACTCCTCATCCGATATGGATAATACAGCGCCAGTGCTAGAGGAGAGCGGCAGCTAAGCCGGCCTCAATTAGTGCTCCCCTGATGCCGAAGTGGTGGAATTGGTAGACACGCTATCTTGAGGGGGTAGTGACCTTACGGTCGTGCGGGTTCAAGTCCCGCCTTCGGCACCATCTGGAACGCCTTGTTATGCCGAGGCCTTCAGTAGCAAGATTGGCATTCAGGCGATTGTCACTTCCACGGCAAGGTAAGAGTTCTTGACGTGAGCCAGAGTGGCAGGTAATATCGCCGACCTGTGATGCGGGGTGGAGCAGTCTGGTAGCTCGTCGGGCTCATAACCCGAAGGTCATCGGTTCAAATCCGGTCCCCGCTACCATTTAGGCCGTCAAGAGACGCCAAATGGGATATAAGGATTCTTGTGAAAGGCCCCTTCCAGTGAAGGGGCTTTTTGTTAGTAGCTCATCTGTTAGCCGTTCCCCTGTTACCAGCCTTCGCTGGTAACACGCCAATCAGCCACCTCGCTTCCTCTTTATCTCCCGGCCAGGTGCCTGACGCAACGGCTGTAGGAGTCTTCGTCTGTGGCAATCAAGGACGCTGCGCTATACGCGTTAATCGAGCCGGTGGCCTCCGCCATGGGCTTCGAGCTCTGGGGACTCGACTACCTGTCCCAGGGCAAACACTCCCGCCTGGTGATCTATATCGATGGCCCCAACGGCGTGACCGTCGACGACTGTGCCGATATCAGCCGCCAGATCAGTGCGGTCATGGATGTCGAGGACCCTATCGCCGGCGAGTACCGGCTTGAGGTGTCGTCCCCGGGCATGGACCGGCCGTTGTTCACCCTCGATCATTTCGAACGCTTCAAGGGGCATGTGGTGGCCATCAAGCTGCGCACACCCTTCGACGGTCGGCGCAAGTTCCAGGGACTGCTGGCCGGTATCGAAGAGGACGAAGTGTTGTTGCAGGTTGAAGGCGAGGAGTACTGCTTTCCCATCGACAGCATCGATCAGGCGCGTGTCGTGCCCCAGTTCGAGGATTGAGGTCGATGCATAAGGACAGGTTTTCTGGCGAGGCAAAGGCATGAGCAAAGAGATTTTGATGGTCGTTGACGCGATCTCGAATGAGAAGGGCGTGCCCCGTGACGTCATCTTCGAAGCCGTAGAAGCGGCGCTGGCCAGTGCATCGCGCAAGCGGTTCGACGGTCAGGAAGTCAACGTGCGGGTGGCAATCGATCGTGCAACCGGCGACTACGATACCTTCCGTCGCTGGGTGGTGATCGAGGACGACGAGTTCGAGAACCCGGACGCCGAGATCAAGCAGTCCTTCGCCGAGCGTCGTGATCCGCCGCTGACCGAGGGCGACGTGGTCGAGGAGCGCATCGAGAATGCCACCTTCGGTCGCATCGCGGCGCAGACCGCCAAGCAAGTGATCGTGCAGAAGGTCCGTGAGGCCGAGCGCGCCGAAGTGGTGCGCCAGTATACCGATCGCGAAGGCGAGCTGGTGGCCGGCATTGTCAAGAAGACGACACGTGAAGGGCTGATCATCGATCTGGGCGACAACGCCGAGGCGTTCCTGCCGCGTAATGAGATGATCCCGGGCGAGCGCTACCGCATGAACGAGCGGGTGCGTGCGCTGCTGGTCAAGGTCGACGCCGAGGCGCGTGGCGCCCAGTTGATCCTGTCGCGGACCTGCCCGGAACTGATCATCGAGCTGTTCAAGATCGAGGTGCCGGAAATTGCCGAGCAGCTCATCGAGATCAAGGGCGCGGCGCGGGACCCCGGTTCGCGGGCCAAGATCGCGGTCAAGACCAATGACCGCCGCATCGACCCGGTCGGTGCCTGCGTCGGCATGCGCGGTTCGCGAGTGCAGGCGGTGTCCACCGAGCTGCAGAACGAACGTGTGGATATCATTCTTTGGGACGACAACCCCGCGCAGCTGGTGATCAACGCCATGGCGCCGGCGGATGTCGCCTCGATTCTCGTCGATGAGGACAGCCATGCCATGGATGTCGCCGTCGCCGAGGACAATCTCGCCCAGGCCATCGGTCGCAGTGGCCAGAACGTGCGGCTCGCTTCAGAGCTGACCGGCTGGAAACTCAACGTGATGACCGAGGACGAGGCCGAGGGTAAGCGCGAGCAGGAAATCGATAGTCAGGTGGAATTCTTCATCAACCACCTGGAGATCGACGAGGAGCTGGCACGTATCATGGTCGAAGAAGGCTTCACTTCCCTGGAAGAAGTTGCCTACGTGCCCCTCGAGGAAATGCTCGAGATCGAGGAATTCGACGAGGATCTCGTCGAGGAGCTGCGTGCACGCGCAAAAGATGAGCTGTTGAACCTGGCAATTGCTTCCGAAGAGCAGCTCGACGGCGCCCAGCCCGCCGACGACCTGCTCGAGATGGAAGGGATGGAGCGTCACCTGGCCTTCATTCTGGCCAGCCGGGGCATTGTCACCATGGAGGACCTTGCCGAGCAGTCCGTCGATGATCTTGAAGACATCGAGGGCGTGGACGAGGAGCGCGCTGCGGCATTGATCATGACTGCCCGTGCGCCTTGGTTCGAGAGCGAACAGTAAACAGGTCACGGGCTCAGGAGGGTCGTTAATGTCAGACATGACCGTAAAAGATTTTGCCGTAAAAGTGGGGCGCGAAGTGCCCCGCTTACTAGAACAGATGAAAGAAGCCGGCCTGCCGCACAAGGCCGAGGGCGACGCTGTGTCCGAAGCGGACAAGAAGCGCCTGCTCGACTATTTGACCAAGAGCCACGGCGGCGATAGCGACGCCGGGGCCAAGAATCGCGTCACCCTGACGCGCAAGACCAAGAGCCGGATCCGTTCCGGTGATCGTGGCAAGTCCATTGAGGTCTCGGTCCGCAAGAAGCGCACCTACGTGAAGCGCGACGAAGAGCCGGCCGAGAAACCCAAGACCGAAGAAACGGGACCGCGCCAGCTGGTCGGCGACATGGCCGATTCCCAGGCCGAGCGAGCTGCCCGCGAGGCGGAAGAAGCCAAGGCCGCCAAGGCCAACGCCGAAGCCGCCAAGGCAGAGGAAGCGGCCAAGGCGACAGCGGCCGAGCCGGAGATTCCGGTGCCGGAGCTCGAGACTGCCGAGCCTGCTGCCCCCGAAGTCAACGCACCACCCAAGGAGCCCCGCGGCGATACGCGTCGGGCGCCCAAGAAGGCCGGTGCCAAGGCCAAGAAGGGTCGTCAGGAGCGTGACGATGACGATCGCGAAGAGCGCCGTCGCGGCGGCAAGAAAGCCAAGCGCGCTGAGCGTCGCGGCAGCCGTCGTGGCGGTCGTGAAGGCGGCGGCAAGCACGGCTTCCAGAAGCCGACGCAGCCGATCGTGCGCGAAGTGTCGATTCCCGAATCGATCAGCGTCGCCGAACTTGCCGACAAGATGTCGATCAAGGCCAACGAAGTTATCAAGGCCATGTTCAACATGGGCGCGGCCGTGACCATCAACCAGACCATCGACCAGGAGACCGCGGTAATCGTGGTCGAGGAAATGGGCCACAAGCCCAAGCTGGTCAAGGACGATGCCCTTGAGACCGAAGTGCTCGAGAGCATCTCCTACGAGGGCGAAGAGATTACGCGCTCTCCGGTGGTCACCGTTATGGGTCACGTCGACCACGGCAAGACCTCGCTGCTCGACTACGTGCGTCGTGCCAAGGTGGCGACCGGTGAAGCCGGCGGCATTACCCAGCACATTGGTGCCTATCACGTTGAGGACGATCACGGCGGCGTGACCTTCCTCGATACCCCGGGCCACGCGGCGTTCACCGCCATGCGTGCTCGTGGTGCCAAGGCGACCGACGTGGTGATCCTGGTGGTCGCTGCAGACGACGGCGTGATGCCGCAGACCATCGAGGCGATCGAGCACTCGAAGGCTGCCGGCGTGCCGATGGTCGTGGCGGTCAACAAGATCGACAAGGCGGGCGCTGATCCGGACCGGGTCAAGAACGAGCTGTCCCAGCACGGCGTCATCTCCGAAGAGTGGGGCGGCGACACCCAGTTCGTCCACGTCTCTGCCAAGTCTGGTGAAGGCATCGAAGACCTGCTGGAATCTATCCAGCTGGTGTCCGAAGTGCTCGAGCTCAAGGCCGTGCCGGAAGCGCCTGGCAAGGGCGTCGTGGTCGAGTCGCGTCTCGACAAGGGCCGTGGCCCTGTCGCGACCGTGCTGGTCCAGAACGGCACTCTGAAGAAAGGCGACATCGTGCTCGCCGGCCTCCACCACGGCCGCGTGCGTGCCCTGACCAACGAGCTTGGCAAGCAGGTCGACGAGGTCGGTCCGTCCATGCCGGTCGAGATCCAGGGTCTCGATGGCACGCCGGATGCCGGTGATGACTTCATGGTGCTCGAAGACGAGAAGAAGGCCCGCGAGATCGCCAACTTCCGTCAGGGCAAGTACCGCGAAGTGCGCCTGGCTCGCCAGCAGAAAGCCAAGCTGGAGAACATGTTCAGCCAGATGGGCAAGGAAGAGGTCGCCAAGGTCAACATCGTCCTCAAGGCCGACGTCCAGGGCTCGCTGGAAGCCATCAAGAGCGCTCTCGAAGAGCTCTCCACCGACGAAGTCGAGGTCGCCGTGGTGTCCTCGGGTGTCGGCGGCATCACCGGTACCGACGCCAACCTGGCGCTGGCCAGTGAGGCCATCGTGGTCGGCTTCAACGTCCGTGCCGACGCCGCTGCCCGCGAGATCATCGAGCGTGAAGGCCTGGATCTGCGCTACTACAGCGTGATCTACCAGCTGATCGACGAGGTCAAGCAGGCCATGAGCGGCATGCTGGCACCGGACTGGAAAGAAGAGATCGTCGGCGTGGCCGAGGTTCGCGACGTCTTCCGCGCGCCGAAGATCGGCGCCGTGGCCGGCTGCATGGTGGTCGAGGGCACCGTTCACCGCAACAAGAAGATCCGTGTGCTGCGCGAAAACGTGGTCATCTACGAAGGCGAGCTGGAATCCCTGCGTCGCTTTAAGGATGACGTCAACGAAGTGCGCAACGGCATGGAATGCGGTATCGGCGTCAAGAACTACAACGACGTCCAGGCCGGTGACAAGATCGAGGTCTTCGATCAGGTCAAGGTCGAACGCACCCTGTAACCGACCGAGGAGAGCTGGTCATGCGCGAGTTCAAGCGTACCGATCGGGTAGCCGACCAGCTGCAGCAGGAGCTGGCGGTACTCATCCAGCGCGAGGTCAAAGACCCGCGCCTGGGCATGATCACCGTCAGCGGGGTCACGGTCAGCCGTGACCTCGGCTATGCCGACGTCTATGTCACGCTGCTCGGCGAGAATGACGCCGAGCGGGTTAAGGACAACCTCAAGGTGCTCAAGCGCGCCGCAGGCTTCCTGCGCAGTCAGGTCGCCCGTCGCATCAAGCTGCGTCACGTGCCAGAACTGCGCTTTCACTATGATGAGAGCGTGGTGCGTGGCCAGCAGCTGTCTTCGCTGATCGAGGAAGCGGTCGCCAGCGATCGCGCCCAGCATCACGAGGAACAGGACGATGACGGCGATGTCGCCGATAGCCACGGCGATCAGAGCCGCGACGAGGACGGCCGCTGATGGCGCGAAAGCGTCGCGGCCTGCCGGTCGATGGAGTGCTGTTGTTCGACAAGCCCAAGGGCGCGTCGAGCAACCATGTGCTGCAGCGCGTCCGGCGGCTCTATCAGGCCCAGAAAGCCGGACACACCGGCACGCTGGACCCGATGGCCACCGGTCTGCTGCCGATCTGCTTCGGCGAAGCCACCAAGTTCAGCTCCTTCCTGCTCGAGGCCGACAAGGTCTACGAGACCCGGGTGAAGCTGGGCGAGGTGACCGACACCGGCGATGCCGAGGGCGAGATTGTCGAGCGCGCTCCGATACCGGCCTTGAAGGAGGCCGATATCGAGGCTGTGCTTGCCCGTTTTCGCGGCGAGATCGACCAGGTGCCGCCGATGTATTCGGCGCTCAAGCACGAGGGGCGCAAGCTCTATGAGCTGGCCCGGGAAGGCAAGACAATCGAGCGTGCAGTCCGGCGCGTGAGCGTTTATGATAGCCGGCTGCTCGAGGCAGATGCCGAGGGTTTCGAGCTGCGGGTGCAGTGCAGCAAAGGCACCTATATCCGCACGCTTGCCGAGGATATCGGCCAGGCGCTTGGCTGCGGTGGCCACATCACGGCCCTGCGTCGGCTCAAGACCGGCCCCTTCGACGGTGACGGCATGCATACCCTGGACGCTCTGGAGGCATTGGCCGATCAGGACGCCCGGGAAGCCCTGCTGATGCCGATCGATGTGCTGGTGGCGCATCTGCCGGCCCTTGAGGTCGACGACGTGGCGGCCTCCCGGATCCAGCACGGCCAGCAGGCCCGCGTGGATACCGGAGAGCTCGGCGTTGATGACACCGTCAGACTCTATCGTGGCGAGGTCTTTCTGGGCCTGGTCACGGTCAAGGCGGCGGGGGAAATTGCCCCCCGTCGCTTGTTGAATACCGCCGCTGCCCAGTCGGGTGGCGATGCGTAAAGCAACCCGCACCGCGTGGAACCTGCCGCGCGGTGTAGGCGTGGAGACTGCAAATATGCGTGGTCTCCGACATTCATCACCAGGCATATTGCTTACTGGAGAAACAGATGGCACTGACCGCTGAAAAGAAGGCCGAGATCGTCAATGAATTCGGCCGTGTCGAAAATGACACCGGTTCCCCCGAAGTTCAGGTGGCCCTGCTGAGCGCCAACATCGACGGCCTGCAGGATCACTTCAAGACCAACAAGCAGGATCACCACTCCCGTCGTGGCCTGATCCGTATGGTCAACCAGCGTCGTAAGCTGCTCGACTACCTGAAGCGCAAGGACTTCGAGCGCTACCAGTCGCTGATCCAGCGCCTGGGCCTGCGTCGCTAAGCGGCAGCCGGTAGCCAGACAGGGAAGGGTCCACGGATTCTTCCCGAACCCGCGGCAGCGCCGCAGGGTTCTTCGAACAAGCAACCCCACGGGGTTGCTTGTTGTTTTATGGGATCTTGGTAGCCCTTGCCTCGACGACCTCCTAAAATGGTCGACGTGTCAAAAAAGACCCAATGTGAATTCGACAAGTTGAAGGAAGCCGCCGTGAACCCGGTCAAGAAAACATTCCAGTACGGTCGCAGCACCGTGACTCTCGAGACGGGCCGCATCGCCCGTCAGGCCACTGGTGCCGTGCAGGTCACCATGGGCGATACCGTGGTGCTGTGCACCGTGGTGGGCAAGAAGACCCGCAAGCCTGGCCAGGACTTCTTCCCGCTGTCCGTGCACTACCAGGAAAAGACCTATGCCGTGGGCAAGATCCCCGGCGGCTTCTTCAAGCGTGAGGGGCGTCCCACCGAGAAGGAAACCCTCACCTCGCGCCTGATCGATCGTCCGATCCGCCCGCTGTTCCCCAAGGGCTTCATGAACGAAGTCCAGGTCATCTGTAACGTGATGTCCGCCGATCGCAATCAGGACCCGGATATCGCCGCCATGATCGGCACCTCCGCGGCGCTGGCCATTTCCGGCCTGCCGTTCAGCGGCCCGATCGGCGCCGCCCGCGTCGGCTTCGACGAGGAGAAGGGCTACTTCCTCAACCCGACCGTCGAAGAGCTGACCCGCTCAGAACTCAACATGGTTGTCGCCGGTACCGCGAAGGCCGTGCTGATGGTCGAGTCCGAAGCCAAGGAACTGCTCGAAGACGAGATGCTCGGTGCGGTGCTGTTCGCCCACCAGGAGATGCAGGTCGCGATCACTGCGATCAACGAGCTGGTCGCCGAAGCCGGCAAGCCGAAGTGGGACTGGCAGCCGGCTGAAGAGAATGTCGCCCTCAAGGAAGCCCTGGCCAAGGACTTCGAATCCAAGGTCGGCGAAGCCTATCGCATCACCGACAAGATGGCTCGCCAGGATGCCCTGAGTGCTGCCAAAGACGCCGCCATCGAAGCGCTGGCTGGTGAAGAAGAGGGCACTTTCGACGCCGACGAGGTTGCCAAGGCCTTCGCCGCGCTCGAGAAGCGTGTGGTGCGCTCGCGGGTGGTCAAGGGCGAGCCGCGCATCGACGGCCGCGACCTGAAGACCGTGCGTCCGCTGGACATCGAGGTGGGCATGCTGCCCAAGACGCATGGCTCGGCGCTGTTCACCCGCGGCGAGACCCAGGCCATGGTGGTGGCTACCCTCGGCACCCTGCGCGACTCCCAGCTGATCGAATCACTGGAAGGCGAGCGCAAGGATCGCTTCCTGCTGCACTACAACTTCCCCCCGTACTGCGTGGGTGAAGCCGGCTTCATGGGCGGGCCCAAGCGTCGCGAGATCGGTCACGGTCGTCTGGCACGCCGCGGCGTCCAGGCCATGCTGCCCAGCGATGACGACTTCCCCTATACCATCCGCGTGGTCTCCGAGATCACCGAGTCCAACGGCTCCAGCTCCATGGCCTCGGTGTGTGGCACCTCGCTGGCCCTGATGGACGCTGGCGTGCCTCTCAAGGCGCCGGTGGCCGGCATCGCCATGGGCCTGGTCAAGGATGAAGACGGCTTCGCCGTGCTGACCGACATCCTGGGTGACGAGGACCACCTCGGCGACATGGACTTCAAGGTGGCCGGCAGCGCAGAAGGCGTGACCGCCCTGCAGATGGACATCAAGATCGAGGGCATCAACGAGGAGATCATGGAGCAGGCGCTGCAGCAGGCCCATGACGCGCGTCTGACCATCCTCGAGCAGATGAACCAGGTGATCGGTCAGAGCCGCAGCGAAGTGTCCGATAACGCCCCGTCGATGGCCACCATCAAGATCAACCCGGACAAGATCCGCGACGTGATCGGCAAGGGCGGCGCCACCATCCGCAAGATCTGCGACGACACTGGCGCCTCCATCGATCTGGACGACGACGGCACAGTGCGCATCTATGCCGAGGACAAGACGGCCGCCAAGGCAGCGATCGACACGGTGCTCGCGATCACCGCCGAAGCCGAGATCGGCAAGCTCTACAAGGGCAAGGTCGTGCGCATCGCCGACTTCGGCGCCTTCGTCAACATCATGCCGGGCACCGACGGTCTGGTGCACATCTCCCAGATCGTGCCCGAGCGGGTCAACGACGTGCGTGAATTCCTCAACGAAGGGGACGACGTGATCGTCAAGGTGCTGGACATCGACAACCGCAACCGCGTGAAGCTCTCCATCAAGGAGATCACACCGGAAGAGAAGGCCGCCTTCGAGGCCGCCGAGGTAGTCGTCGAGTAAGGTGACCGTCGACTCGGGTGGTTATTGACTAAGAGGGTCGCCGATTAGGCCCTCCTTGGCAGATGCCACAACGACAACGCCCCCGCAGCTTGGCTGCGGGGGCGTTTTTTATGCGCTGGCGACGTTTAGGTCGCAGTGTGGGTCAGGCCTTTTGGGCTCAGCGCTCGATGGCGAGCGCCACCCCCTGCCCGCCGCCGATGCACAGCGTCGCGAGGCCCTTCTTGGCGTCGCGGGCAATCATCTCGTGGACCAAGGTCACCAGCACGCGGCAGCCGGAGGCGCCGATCGGGTGGCCGATGGCGATGGCGCCGCCGTTGACGTTGATCTTGTCGGTATCCCAACCAAGCTCCTTGTTGACCGACAGCGCCTGGGCGGCGAAGGCCTCGTTGGCCTCGATCAGGTCCAGCTCGCCGATGGCCCAGCCCGCCTTGTCGAGGCAGCGACGGGTTGCCGGCGCCGGGCCGATGCCCATGATCGCCGGGTCGACGCCGGCGTTGGCGTAGGCCTTGATGCGAGCCAGCGGTTCGAGCCCCAGCGCCTTGGCCTTCTCGGCGGAGCACAGCATGACCACTGCGGCGCCGTCGTTGATGGAGGAAGCGTTGCCGGCGGTCACGGTGCCGTCCTTCTTGAAGGCCGGGCGCATGCCACCAAGCTTCTCGGCGGTCACACCCGGACGCGGGCCTTCGTCGGTGTCGAAGACCACCGGGTCGCCCTTGCGCTGGGGAATCTCGACCGGGACGATCTGGCTCTTGAACTTGCCGGCCTCGATGGCAGCGGTGGCCTTCTGCTGGGAGGCAGCGGCGAAGGCGTCCATCTCCTCGCGGGTGATGCCGTACTTCTCGGCCAAATTCTCGGCAGTGATGCCCATGTGATAGTCGTTGAAGGCATCCCACAGGCCGTCATGGACCATGGTATCGATGGCCTTCCAGTCGCCCATGCGCTGGCCGGTGCGTGAGTGCGGCAGCACGTGGGGCGACGCGGACATGTTTTCCTGGCCGCCGGCGAGGATCAGCTCGGCGTCGCCACAGCGGATCGCCTGCGTCGCCAGATGCAGCGCCTTGAGGCCGGAGCCGCAGACCTTGTTGATGGTCATGGCCGGTACGCCGTCGGGCAGGCCGGCCTTGATGGCGGCCTGGCGCGCCGGGTTCTGGCCGACACCGGCGGTCAGGACCTGGCCGAGCAGTACTTCGTCGACCTGATCACCCGCGACGCCGGTCTGCTTGAGGATATCCTTGATGACCAAGGCACCCAGCTCGCTTGCAGGAATGTCGGCGAGCGAACCACCGAAGGTGCCAACGGCAGTGCGGCGGGCCGCGACAATCACCACGTCTTGCATAAAGAGACTCCTCGAAAAGGGCTAGTGACCTTTAAGCATAGGAGAGTCTTGTGCGCCGCGACAATGGCTAATCGCTTAAATGGTACCAAAGAGCAAGTCGAGAAGAGGAGGTGAGCGACCTCGCGGATGGCGGGCGCAGCGGCCGGCGAGAGGAGAAAGGTGCCGGCCGCGCGCGAGGTGCTTGGTGAGCGAGTTGTTTACTGTTAGCTACCAGGCGCTATGTTTCAGGTTAAGGTTCAGACTTAGACTCAGGCCAGCTGGACGGGAATGGCATGGCTGGTGTGGCTGACGTCGTTGCCTTCCTGCAGATAGACCAGGGCCGGCTGGTGCTGCTCCACTTCGCGATCATCGTAATGGGCATAGCTGCAGATGATCACACGGTCACCGACGCTTGCGAGGTGGGCCGCAGCACCGTTCACCGAGATTACCTTGGAGCCTTCCTCGGCGCGGATGGCGTAGGTGGTGAAGCGCTGGCCGCCCTCGACGTTATAGATCTGGATCTGCTCGTTTTCGCGAATGCCGGCCATGTCGAGCAGCTCGCCGTCGATGGCGCAGGAGCCTTCATAGTTGAGCACGGCGTGGGTGACGCGGGCCATGTGCAGCTTGGCCTTGAGCATGATGGTGTACATCGGATTGGCTTCCTTATCCGTCGCGATGCGACAGGCTAACGGTCAGGTTGTCGATCAGGCGGGCCGGCCCCAACTGGGCCGCGGCGAGAATCACTGCGTCTCGGGTGTCGGCGTCAACCTCGCCGAGATCGTCGGCGCGGCGCAGCGCCAGATAGTCGGGCACGAACCCGCGCGTGATCAGGCGTTCATGGGCGGCGGCGAAGGCATCGGCCACTGAGGCGCCGGCGATGATCGCTTCGCGCAGCTCGCAAAGAGTGAGGTGAAGGCCGGGAGCCCGGGTGCGCTCCTCTTCGCTCAGATAGCCGTTGCGCGATGAAAGCGCCAGGCCATCGGCCGCGCGCACGATCGGCACGCCGACGATCTCGATGGGAAAGTGCAGGTCGTGAGTCAGCTGGCGAATCACCGCCAGCTGCTGATAGTCCTTCTCGCCGAAGCAGGCAAGGTCCGGCTGCACCAGGTTGAAGAGCAGGCTGACCACGGTGGCTACGCCGTCGAAGTGACCCGGTCGCGAGCCGCCGCACAGCCCCTCGCTGACCCCGGCGACGCGGACTCGGGTCTGCACGCCGAGGCCCTGGGGGTAGAGCTCGCGGGTCGACGGCGCGAACAGCAGGTCGCAGCCGGCGTCGGCGAGCCCGGCCTGATCCTCGGCGAGGGTGCGCGGGTAGGCGTCCAGATCCTCGTCGGGGCCGAACTGCAGGGGGTTGACGAAGATCGTGGCTACGACCAGGTCGGCGCGCGCCCGCGCCTCGGCGACCAGTGCCAGGTGGCCCGCATGCAGGTTGCCCATGGTCGGCACCAGGGCGATGCGTTGCCCTGCGCGCCTGGGGCCGGCCAGCGCCTCACGCAGCGCCTGGACGTGATGCAGGGTGTCCATCAGAAGCTGTGCTCCTCGGCCGGAAAGCGGCGTGCCTTGACGGCGTCGTGATAGCGGCGGAAGGCGTCCTGGATGTCCTCGGCCTCGGTCATGAAGTTCTTGACGAAGCGCGGCGTACGGCCATGGGTGATGCCCAGCACGTCGTGCATGACGAGAATCTGGCCATCGACGTCGGGACCCGCGCCAATGCCGATCACCGGCACCTCCAGCGCATCGCGCACCGCGCGGCCGAGGCTTGCCGGCACGCATTCGAGCAGGATCACCGAGGCGCCGGCGTCTTGCAGTGCCTTGGCGTCATGGAGAATCTGTTCGGCGCGCTCGGTGTCACGGCCCTGTACCTTGTAGCCGCCCAGCTGATGCACCGACTGCGGTGTGAGGCCCAGGTGTGCGCACACCGGCACGCCGCGTCGGGTGAGTTCACGGATGCCGTCGGCCATCCAGGCCTCGCCCTCGACCTTGATCAGCTCAGCGCCCGCGCGCATCAGTGCGCCGGCATCGTCAAGCAGCTTCGGCAGGCTTGCGTTGCTCATGAAGGGCAGGTCGACCATCAGCAGGCTGGCACCCTTGCCGCGGACCGCGCAGCGGGTGTGATAGCAGATGTCGTCGAGGGTGACCGGCAGGGTGCTGTTGTGGCCCTGCAGCACCATGCCCAGGGAATCACCGACCAGCAGCACCTCGATCCCGGCGTCGCTGGCGGCGCGGGCAAAGGAGGCGTCGTAGGCGGTCAGGCAGCTGAAGGTCTCCCCCGCCCGCTTGTGGGCCGAAAGCGTGCTCAAGGTGACGGTTTTCATAGTATTGCGGTCTCGTCGATAGCGTCGTGGGATCGCGTTGAAGGCACGCGGTCGCCTGGCTGGCGTCGGGGCTGGAGCCATCAAAGTGTTACCCCGTCAGCCCTTGGAAGTGTGGAATGGTAACAAAAGTCGGGCAACTCTACCTTTGGGGTAACAGTGCCCGCAAGTCGTCAGCGTCCTGCCAGGCGGGGAGCACTGCCAGAGAACCCAGGCCCGGCAGCTCGAGGGTCGGTGCCAATTCGTGAAGAGGCACCACCACGAAGGCGCGATTGGCAATCTCGGGATGCGGCAGGCGCAGGCGTGGGTGGTCCAGGCACTGATCGTTGTACAGCAGCAGGTCGAGATCCAGGGTGCGCGGCCCCCAGTGGCGACGTCGCACTCTGGCGTGGCGCTGTTCGAGGGCCTGCAACTGATCGAGTAACGCGAGAGGCGACAGCCGGGTCTCGATGAGGGCCACGGCATTGATGAAGTCGGGTTGGTCCTGGGGACCCACCGGACGACTCGCGTAACAGGATGACGCGGCTATCAGGTGGGTCAGCTTCAGGCCGTCGAGCTCACGAAGCGCCCGCTCGATGTGATCGCGCGGGCCGTCGAGGTTGCTGCCAAGGCCGATATAGGCGTGCGACAGCATGCGCTCAGTCCTGCTGGTCCGACGTTGAAGGTGCCGCGCTGCGCCGACGCCTGCGCGGACGGCGCTTGCGCTTCTTGCCGCCACCGCTGCCGGCGGGGTCGCTGCCTAGCTTCTGCAGCAGGCGGCGCTGTTCGTGTTCGTCGGCGTCCTGGAAGGCAGTCCACCAGGTGCCCAGGCCGGGCTCGATCTCACCGGCTTCTTCGCGCAGTAGCAGGAAGTCGTAGGCGGCGCGGAAGCGCGGGTGCTCAAGAGTCTGGAAGGCCCGCTTGCCGTGGCGCTTGGGTAGATGCATCTGCAGATCCCAGATTTCGCGCATCGGGATGCTGAAACGCTTGGGGATCGAGACATGCTTGAGCTGACGGCCCACCACCTGCTGGGCGGCGCTATGCAGTGCCGGTACCTCTGGCATGCCGTCGTCGATCAGCGTCTGGTGGCGAAGCGTCACGGCTGGCCACAGCAGGGCGCCGATCAGGAAGGCCGGTGTCACCGGCCGGTCACGGCGGATGCGATCATCGGTGTTCGCAAGCGCCCGCTCCATCAGCTGCTCGGCCCAGGGCAGGGCTTCAAGTGCCTCGTCGGCTTCCGGGAAGAGCATCGGGAAGAGACCGTGGTGGCGCAGCGCACGGAAGGTGTCCAGGGCGTGACCTGCCAGGAACAGCTTGAGGATCTCGTCGAACAGCCGGGCCGGCGGGATCTGCAGCAGCAGCGGCGCCAGCTCGCGGATCGGCGCCTCGGTGGCGGCATCCATGTCGAAGTCGAGCTTGGCGGCGAAGCGCACTGCGCGCAGCATGCGCACCGGGTCTTCGCGGTAGCGGGTCGCCGGGTCGCCGATCAGGCGCAGCGTGCGCGCTTCGATGTCGCGCACGCCGTTCGCCCAGTCATGGATCGAGAAGTCGGCAATGTTGTAGTAGAGCGCATTGACCGTGAAGTCCCGGCGCAGCGCGTCTTCCTCGACATTGCCCCAGACGTTGTCACGCAGCAGCAGGCCGTCCTGGGACTGCTGTGACTGCTGGCCGCCATGATCGTCGCCAGGGCGTCCGCGGAAGGTGGTGACCTCGATCACCTCGCGGCCGAAGCGCACATGCACGATGCGAAAGCGCCGCCCGATGATGCGCGAATTGCGGAACAGATCGCGCAGCTCTTCGGGGGTCGCATCGGTGGCGACGTCGAAGTCCTTGGGCGTCTTGCCGAGCAGAGAATCCCGGATGCTGCCGCCGACCAGGTACGCCTCGAAGCCTGCATTGTGCAAGCGATAGAGAACCTTCAGCGCGGCATCGGAGAAGAGCTTGCGGGAAACGTCGTGGTTATCGCGGGGAATCACGCGCAGCGCGGGTGTCTGACCGGCAGCATCCTGAGGGCTGAAAAGCGACTTCAAGCGCTCACCGGGAGCTTGTAGAAAGCGGGTAAATCCTTTGAACATGCAGCGAAATCGACTCGCTAAGGCAAAACCCAAGTGTAGCCGACCACCGACACCTTGGGAACCATTGCCTGGTTTAGGGAACGGGTTGGTGCAAAAAATGTCTAGGTGGCCATGGCCGCCAGACGCAGAAAGGGGAGGCCAGTTGGCCTCCCCTGTAAGCATGAAATCAGCATCCCTGCTGTTGGTTTTTCTTCGTGATGGCGCATCGCCTTGAATACGCACCACAGTCACCAAAGCTGGTTCAGGCAAGCAAGATTCTTGTTGTTGTCGACCTTCCTGATGGCGACCGTCTCGTATTCAAAACAATAGTCCAACCACGACGGCAGAGAATTTGCCTACCTCCGGTGTGTTGTTGTTGTTACCGGAGGTGCATCGCGTGAGGGCTTGTTGTTGTTATGCCCTGTCGGGATGCGTTTCGTCCTGGTCAGCTTTCCGGACCCTCGACCGCAATTATTGTTGTGGTGGTCGAGCCGCACCGGCATGACTTGTCATTGTTCTTGTGAACGTCATTGCCATCATGGGTGCTGTGTCACGCCGTCAGCATTGTTGTTGTTGGGCTGTTGGCGGTGTCTGAAGCCTCGCCGTTGTTGTTATTAGCGCGAGTGCTCAGTGACGTCCGGCTGTTGTTTTTCTTGCCTTAAACATTGCACTGCTCATGCCATGTCTAAGAAAAATTATGTAAATCAATTTGTTATATTTTTTCGAATCAGTTCCGTCTGATATGCACATCGATTGTGTTACCCCCTGATGCCGCATACTGGGGCATTTCTTGTGTGGGATGGTAACAACTGGTGCAGAGATGGCTGCCATGATGAGGAAAAGCGCCTGCGAATGGAACTCGCAGGCGCTTAGACCATGGTCGTGTGGGTGGGGAAGCGCAGACCTGATCAGGCCTGCCGGCTGCGGGCGCTGCGCTTTCGGGGTATGCCCAGGCGCTGCCGGCGCTCCCACAGGCATTTGCGGCTGATGCCGAGCTTTTGGGCCAGTTCGGTCTCGCTCATCTCTTCCTGATGTTCGAGCACGAAGTGCTGGAAGTAGTCCTCCAGCGACAGGTCTTCCTCGCTGAGGTCCTCAGGTGTAGCCACGTCATCTTTCGATGCCGCGGGGCTCACGGTGGGCCGAGCCGAGGCTGACACGGGCCGCAGCCCCAGGTCATCGGGATGGATCAGGTGGCCTTCGGCGAGGATCACGCCCCGCTCGAGGGCGTTCTCGAGCTCACGGACATTGCCGGGCCAGAGGTAGTCGCGGATCTCGCGGCGTGCGCTGCGCGATAGCTTGAGCCCCTGGCGGTCATGGCGGCGGCAGGCGGCTTCGAGCAACACGTCGGTGATGGTCAGGATATCGTCTTCGCGCTCGCGCAGCGGCGGCAGGTCGATTTGCATCACGTTGAGGCGATAGTAAAGATCGAGGCGAAACTCGCCGGTCTTCGACAGTGCCTGCAGGTCGCGGTGGGTGGCGGCGATCAGGCGCACATCGACATGACGGGTTTCCACCGAGCCGATCTTGCGGATCTCGCCCTCCTGCAGCACGCGCAGCAGCCGGGCCTGGGCATCCAGCGGCAGCTCGCCGATCTCATCCAGAAACAGGGTGCCGCCGTCGGCGGCCTCGACCAGACCGGTGCGGGCAGCGCTGGCACCGGTGAAGGCTCCCTTCTCGTGGCCGAACAGTTCGGATTCGATCAGCGTCTCGGGAATCGCCGCGCAGTTGACGCAGATCAGCGGTGCCTTGATGCGCTTGCTCTGGCGGTGAATGGCGCGGGCCACCAGTTCCTTGCCGGTGCCCGACTCTCCCTGGATCAGCACCGTGACGTCCGCCGGAGCGGTCTTGCGGATCCGGGTATAGACCACCTGCATGGCCGGGCAGTCGCCGATCATCGTCTGAGGCGCGGCCTCGCTGGCTGTGTCAGGCGCAGGGGGCTCGCCGCCATGCTCGCGCAGTGCCCGGTCTACCGTCTCGAGTAGCTCGGCATGGTCGAAGGGTTTGGCGACGTAGTCGACCGCGCCTTGTTTCAGGGCATCGACGGCCGAGCGCATGCTGGCGTAGCTGGTCATGATCAGCACCGGCACCGGTGCTGCGCGCTCGATCATCGCGGTGCCGGGTTCACCGGGCAGGCGCAGGTCGCTGATCACCAGGGAAAAACGCTGGGGGTCTAGCGTTTCGGCCTCGGCTACCGAAGCGGCTTCGCTGACCTCGTGGCCATGGCGCTCCAGCAGCCGCTTCAGGGCGCTGCGGATGATGCTTTCGTCTTCAACGATCAGAATCCGGCTCATGGGGGAGCTCGTTGTCCTCTTTGCTCAGTGGTGGCCTGCTGACAGGTAGCCACATGACGATGCGGGTGCCGCTTTCGCGCCCGGTGGGAGGCGATTCTATATGGATCCGTCCCTGGTGGTCGGCCAGGATGCCATAGACCAGTGCGAGGCCCAGGCCGGTGCCCTCGCCGGGCGCCTTGGTGGTGGTGAAGGGCTCGAAAAGATGATCGCGGACCCTGGCATCGATGCCCGTGCCGGCATCGGTCACGCTCCATTCTATGCCATTACGGCCCTCGCCATCTGCAAGACGCCGGGCATCGATCTCTATCGCGCCGTTGGTGGGGCTGGCATCGCGGGCGTTGCCCAGCAGGTTGATCATCACCTGGACCATACGCTGGGCATCAGCCTCCAGCTCTAGGTCAGCGGGGCAATGATTGTGATAGACCACATCCTGACCCGTGCGTGCCAACTGGATCAAGTGAAGCGCCTCATTGGTGAGTTCGCGGGGGTTGACCGTGGCATAGCGCCCGGCGCTCTCCTGATGGCCGCCGTGGGCGAAGCCGACCAACGAGCCGACGATGCGCGAGACGCGCTCGGTGAGGGTCTGGATCTGGTCGGCGGTCTCCAGCAGCGCGGGGTCATCGGTGTCGTAGCGCAGGTTCTGGGCCAGCGAAGAGATGCCGGTGATGGGATTGCCGATTTCATGGGCGACTCCGGCGGCCAGTTGGCCGATCGAGGCCAGCCGGGCGGCGTGCACCAGCTCGTCCTCGAGCCACTTCATCTCGCTGTGATCCTCGACCAGAATCACCCGGCCGCCATAGGGGTCGTCCTCGGCATCCAGCGTGGCCTGGTGCAGGCTCAGGTAGCGCGTGGTGCCGGAAAGCGTCACCGGCTGCTTGTAGAGATGACGCTGGCCGTTGCTGAGCAGGCGCCCGAGTAGCTCGCCCCAGGGCTCAGGCAGGCTATCTCGGCGGGCGCCGACGACGTGCTCGCCGTCGATGCCGGAGAGCGCGGTCAGGGCGTCGTTCCACATCAGCAGTTCATCGTCGTCGCCGAAGGCGCACAGGCCGATGGGGAGCTGGGTGAGGGTGCGGCGATGGTAGCGACGCAGGCCGTCGAGCTCTCGGGCGAGGCCGGTGAGTCGCGAGCGATAGGCTTCCAGGCGGCTTTCGACGAAGTGAATGTCGTCAACCGCCTCTTTTTCTAGTCCTGCTCCGTCGCGACGATAGGGCAGGCAACGATCAACGATGTCCTGGGCCACCGACGGGCCCATCAGCCCCGAAAGATTGGCCTGGATACGATCACGCAGCCGGCGCAGGGCATAGGGGCGCCGATCCCAGGACGTCAGCTCTAGTGCCGCCAGGGCGCGTTCGACCTCGCGCTCGGCGACGTCGGCCCCCAGCGCCGGGGCGAGATGATGCTTGAAGTCTTCGCCGTGGGTGACGGTCAGCGCCAGGCGCTTGGGGCGAATCACCGGGTCCGCCGCGCAGGCCTCGGCGGCGGTTCGTTCGCCTGCCGAGGTGCGAGTCAGCAGCGAGACGAGAATCAGGATCAGACCGTTGGCGGTCAGCGCCACCAGCGTCACGGCGTACCAGGCGGGCGCGCTCGACAGGCTCTCCAGGCCGGGCGGCACCAGCACCCAGGGCGACAGACCAGTGACCAGCGGCAGCCACAGGCCCACCATCCACAGGCCCGTACCCACCAGCAGCCCACTGACCATGCCCTTGCGGTTGGCGCCGGGCCAGTAGAGCAGTGCCAACAACCCCGGCAGGCATTGGGCCATGCCGGAGAAGGAGGCGATTCCGAGGGTCGTCAGGTCATGGGCAAGCCCCAGGGTGCGATAGTAGAGCCAGCCTGAGAGAATCACCGCCACCACCAGCGCCCGCCGCAGCCAGCGCAGCCAGCGGTACAGATCGCCTCGGTGATCCGGCGGGTGGGCGACCAGCACCAGGTGATTGAGGATCATCCCCGACAGGGCCATGGCAATGATGATCAGGGTGCCGCTGGCCGCGGCGAGGCCGGCCAGGAAGACCAGCGCATCTACCCACGGCGAGGCGGACAGGGCGAAGGCCAGATAGGCGCTCTCAAGCCCCGGCGGGGCGATACCCACGCGCTGGGCGCCCCACAGGATTAGCGGCACCGGCAGGGCCATCAGCAATAGATAAAGCGGCAGACTCCAGCCGGCCTGCAGCAGCGCACGCGGGGACAGGCGCTCGGCGAAGGTCAGGTGGAACATGTGCGGCATCAGAAAGGCGGCGGCGAAGAACAGCAGCAGCAGGGTGCGCCACTGCCCCGAATCTAGCTCGCTGACGCCGGCCTGATGGACAAGCCCCGGGCCTTCGAGCCAGGCCTGCAGGTCGCTCGGGCCATCGAAGATGCCGAACAGGGCGAAGGCCCCCAGCGCCAGCATGGCGGCGAGCTTGACCAGCGACTCCACGGCGATGACGGCAAGCAGGGTGTCTTGATGGGCGTTGAGGTGAGTGTGACGCGCGCCAAAGAGCACCGCGAACAAGGCGATCACCAGGCAGAACCCTAGCGCGGCAAGCGCCGGCGACGCTGTGCCGGTGAGCTGCTGGATTGCCTGGCCCAGGGTCTGCACCTGCAGTGCCAGCAGCGGCAGCACCGCCATGGCGCTGATCACGGTGATCAGGGTGCCGACCCAGCGCGAGCGGAAGCGGAAGGCGAACAGGTCGGCCAGTGACGCCAACTGGTAGGTGCGGGTCAGGCGTTGGATCGGCAGCAGCAGCACCGGTGCCAGCAGGACGGCACCGGCGGCCCCCAGATAGTAGGCCAGATAGCCATAGCCGACCCGGCCGGCCAGTTCCACGCTGCCGTACACCGCCCAGGCGCTGGCATAGACGCCAAGCGCCAGGGTATAGACCGCCGGGTGGTGCACGAGACGCGAGGGAACCCAGCGCCGTTCCACTGCCAGGGCACACAGGAAAAGTAGCGCAAGATAGCCACCGCCTACCAGCAGCAAGGGAGACAGGCCTTCAGCGTTCATCGAGGGCCCTCTTTTGTTCGAGCCACAGCGACAGCGCGATCAGTACGCCCCAGATAACGAAGGGGCGATACCAGGCGCTATCGGGGCTGGCCCAGCCATTCATCAGCACCGGTGAGAGCAGGTAGCCGACGAAGACCAGCAACAGCATGATGCGATAGACGTACATGGGCCTCTCCTCGTAGTTGACGCCCGTGGCGCGAGCAAGGCTTACCAAGCCTTTTACGCCAGGCGGCCTGGCTTTCTAAGGGGCCGGGCAACTGGCGTTACCTACCGTCAGTGAAACATCCTGGGTTATGCATCGGGCCAGTCCGGGGCAACGAGGACGTCATCTGTGGTCAGACGCGCCGGTTCCCAGGCGGCGATGGCGGCGGCCAGCTGGTCTTCGACCGGAGCGGTGGAAAGGGCGGAGTCGGGCGCCTGTTCGAGCGCCGTCAGGGCCTGATGCACCAGCGGACGGACGCGTTCGTCTTCGGGCAGCGGCCGGGCCAGGTTCTGCTTGGAGAGCTTTTGGCCGTCGTCGCCGATCACCAGCGGCAGGTGCAGGTAGCGGGGCTCAGGCAGCCCCAAGGCAGCCTGCAGCTGGCGTTGCCAGGGCGTGTTGTCGAGCAGGTCGACGCCGCGCACCACATCACTGATGGCCTGGTCGGCATCGTCGACCACCACCGCCAACTGATAGGCCCAGAGGGCATCCTTGCGTTTGAGCACCACGTCGCCGAGGTCGGCCGGGTCCAGGCACTGTCGGCCATAGAGCCGGTCGTGCCAGACCACCGGGCGCAGCCCAAGGTCGCTGCGCAGCCGCCAGGCAAGGGGCGCCTCGGGAACGCAGGGACCATCGCGGCACCAGCCGGGATAGATGGGGTAATCTCGCCACTGCTTGCGCGAGCAGCTGCAGGGATAGGCGAGCCCCGCGTCTGCGAGCCGTTCCAGAGCCGCCGCGTAAGCCTCGCCGTGCGTTTGCTGGTAGCGCACCGGGCCGTCCCAGTGAAGGCCGAAGGCCTCGAGCTGGCGCAGGATGGTATCGCTCGCGCCTTTTGGGCAGCGCGGCGGGTCGATGTCTTCGATGCGCACCTCCCAGCTGCCACCTGCCTGACGGGCATCCAGGTAGCTGCCCAGCGCCGCGACCAGCGACCCGAAATGCAGGGGGCCGGAGGGGGTAGGGGCGAAGCGTCCGCGGTAGTCGTTCATGGCAGGGGCTCGTCTGGGCTCATCGGGATAAGTGGCAAGGGAGCTGGGAAGCGGGCGCTGAAGCAGGGCCGCTGGATACGCCGACGGGCACCCGAGGGTGCCCGTCGAAGATGGCCAAGGTGGCCGCGCAGGCCTGGCGGGCAAGCAAAGATCAGCCGCCGAGCTGCTTTTCCTTGAGTTCGGCCAGGGTCTTGCAGTCGACGCACTGAGTGGCCGTGGGACGCGCTTCGAGGCGGCGAATGCCGATCTCGACGCCGCAGGCCTCGCAGAAGCCGTAGTCGTCCTCGTCGATCTTATCGATGGTCTCGTTGATCTTCTTGAGCAGTTTGCGCTCGCGATCCCGAGTGCGCAGTTCCAGGTTGAAGCCTTCTTCCTGGGTGGCGCGGTCTGCCGGATCGGCGTAGTTGTTGGCGTCTTCCTGCAGGTGACGCACGGTGCGATCCACTTCTTCCATCAAATCCTTTTTCCAGTCGAGCAGGATCTGCCGGAAGTGCGCTAGCTGCTTGTCGTTCATATACTCTTCACCCGGCGCCGGCTCGTACGGGGTGAATCGCTTGAGAGCTTCCGGGGTTTGTGCTGCTGCTGGCATGTGGCTGCCTCATTACTCGAGTGACTGGGGCCGATACCCGTTCGAAGGGTGCTATCCATCGCGGGCCCAAAACCCAGTGTATTTAGCGAAAAAAAGCTGCGAACGCAACCGTTGTGACACCTTCTTTGCTGTAGAGGCGCTGCGTTAACCGGTTACCATACCGTATTGACCGTGCCGTCTGCTGGTGGTGCCCGGGGTTTCTCGCCAGCGGTCGCTTATTTTTGCCACTCATCTTGGCCGCTGATGGGGTCACTACAGGGAGTCGCCTATGTCGTTCAGTGATGGGTCGTTCAGTGCCAGGCTGGATCGGGTTCAGCCGTTTCGGGTGATGAGCCTGCTCGAGGTTGCCCAGGCTCGCGAGGCGGCGGGCCACGACGTGATTCATCTGGAAATCGGCGAGCCCGATTTTCCGACGCCGGCGCCGGTGATCGCTGCCGGCCAGCAGGCGCTGGCGGCGGGCCATACCCGGTATACTCCCGCCGCCGGGCTGCCGGCGCTGCGCGAGGCCATCGCCGGCCACTACGCCGAGCACTTCGGTGCCCGGGTCGATCCCGCGAGGATCATCGTCACTCCGGGGGCCTCCGGGGCCCTGCTGCTGGCCAGTCAGCTGCTGGTGCAACGCGGCGATCGGGTGTTGATGGCCGATCCGACCTATCCCTGCAACCGCCATTTCATGGCACTGGCCGAGGCTGAACTCGATACCGTGACGGTGGGCCCGGAAAGCGGCTGGCAGCTGGATGCCGCGCTGATCGAGCGTCACTGGCGCGATGAGACCCGGCTCGCGATGCTGGCCACGCCCTCCAACCCTACCGGGCATACCCTGGATGCCGGCCAGATCGCCGCGGTGGCCGAGACCGTGGCCGCGCGTCAGGGGGCGCTACTGGTCGACGAGATCTATCAGGGCCTTACCTATGACGTGGCGCCGGTGTCGGCGACCGCCGTGGCGCCCGAGGCTTATGTGGTCAACAGTTTCTCGAAGTATTTCGGTATGACCGGCTGGCGCCTCGGCTGGCTGGTGGCGCCTGAGGAAGCCGTGGAGCCGCTGACGCGACTTGCCCAGAATGTCTTTCTCGCCGCGCCGACGCCCTCCCAGCATGCCGCTCTGGCCGCCTTTACGCCGGAATGCCGTGACGAGCTGGAGCGCCGCCGTCGCGAGCTGCATCGCCGCCGCGATGCGCTGCTCGAGGGGCTTGCCGGCCTGGGGCTTTCGCCCTCGCTGCCGCCTCAGGGCGCCTTCTATCTGTGGCTCGATATCAGCCGCTACAGCCAGGACAGCCTGGCCTTCTGCCGCCGTCTGCTGGAGGAGGAGAACGTCGCCATCACCCCGGGTATCGACTTCGCAGTGACCGGCGGCGAGCACCATGTGCGCATCGCCTTTACCGCCGAGATTTCGCGTCTCGAAGAGGCCGTGGCGCGCCTCGGGCGCTTCCTGGCTCGTCAGTCTGGCCCGTCGGTTATGGAGAGGCCCTGATGGACTATCCCCGCCTGGTGCCCGGCATCCTGATCCGCCGCTACAAGCGCTTTCTCGCCGATGTGCGTCTCGACGACGGTCGCGAAGTGGTGGCGCACTGCCCGAACACCGGCTCGATGCGTGCGGTGAACGTGCCCGGGGCCCGGGTCTGGCTGTCGCCGAGCGACAACCCCAAGCGCAAGCTGAGCTGGACCTGGGAGTTGATCGCGCTGCCACAGCCGGGTGGCGGCACGGCACTGGCCTCGGTGCACACCGGGCGCACCAATGCGATCGTCGAAGAAGCGCTGCGCGCGGGGAGCGTCGCGCCGCTGGCGGGCTACGCCGAACTGACACGCGAGGTGCGCGTCGAGGGCGCGCGGCTCGATTTCCGCCTAGCCGAGCCTAGTGCGGATGACGGTAGCGCGGCCTACGTCGAGGCTTATGTTGAAGTTAAGCAGGTCACCCTGAGGGAACCCGACGGCCACGGCTATTTTCCGGACGCCGTCAGCGAGCGTGGTCGTCGTCATCTCGAGGTGCTGAGCCGTTTGGCTTCTGAGGGCCAGCGTGCGGTGCTGCTGTTCTGCGTGGCGCATACCGGGATCGAGGACGTCGCCCCGGCGGCGCACATAGACCCGGCCTATGCTCGGGCGCTTGGCGAGGCTGTTGCCGCGGGCGTCGAGGTGCTGGCCTATGGCTGTGAGATCGACTGGCAGGAGGGTGCGCCGGTTGGCATACGGCTGAGGCGGCCCTTGCCGGTGTTACTCACTCGCCAGGTAGATACTGCCCTGGTCGTCGACGCTGAGCGCTAGCGGCTCCAGCGATTCGTACTGGCAGGGGCCGGCCACGCACTCGCCGTTCTCAGGCAAAAATAGGGCGCCATGGTGGGCGCATTGAATCAGTTCACCGCCATCAGCAAGGAAACGATTCGCGTCGATATCGAGCCGGCTGTCGCGGTGCGGGCAGCGGTTTTCATAGCCATACAGTCGGCCGTGCACCCGTACCAGCAAGCCCGCACGGCCATCGGGGAGGGTGATGGCGAGGCCGCCGGTGGCGTCGAGGTCTGCGAGGTGGGCAAGAAGGGGGCCGCGCATGGGCGCTCCGGTCGGTTCAGCGGTCGATATAGAAGCGCTGGATGAAATTCACCTCGCCAGGAGGCGCATTGCGGTCATAGCGTACGCTCAGATCGAAGCGCATCGGCTCGTCTTCCTGAATGCGGAAGGTCGCCAGGTGATAGACGGCGCCGTCTTCGCGCACGGTGCGAAAGGCCAGCGGCTGCGACTGGCCGGCGAGGTTGCCGACCCGGCCTTCCACCGAGGCTTGCACCGGGCGGGTGGTGCCATCCTCCTGTTCCTCGCGCACGCTGACATTCAGCAGCGCCTGCACTCGGCTGCGCTGAATGCCGTTGGCCGCCGCGACCTCCGGTGTCAGGAAACTGGTGTTCACTGCGTTGTAGTGGACCTGGTAGCGGCCGAAGCGTTCGAACTGTTCGGCCTGGGCTGTTCCCAAACCTGTGCCTGCAAGCAGCACAAGGCCGAGCAGCCAGGCAATCCCACGACTGACAGCCCGGCCGTCTGGCCGGTGCATATGCTTCACCATGATGACGTCCCCCGAAGGTAAAACTTGGTGGCGATCAGGCGTCGCCTGCACGGCTGACGCGGAAGATCGCCGTTTCACCAAACAGGTTAGGCCATAGCCGTGAGCTCCAGTGTGCTTCGTGCTCGCCGTTGCCTACTGCCTGGTCCGTGATAGTCAGACCCTTGTCGCGGCACAGGCGTTCAAAGTCATTGAAGGTCGATAGGTGAATGTTGGGAGTGTCGTACCAGGCATGGGGTAGCGACTTGGACACCGGCATGTAGCCCTTGAAGCCCAGGTACAGGCGATGGCGCCAGTAGGCGAAGTTGGGGAAGGTGATGATGCACTCCCCGGCCACTCTGAGCATCTCGTCGAGCATCAGATCGGGGCGACGCAAGGCCTGCAGGGCCTGGGTCATTATCACCAGGTCGTAGGCGTTGTCGTCGAAATTGGCAAGCCCCTCGTCGAGGTTCTGCTCGATGACGTTGACGCCGCGGGCGACGCAGGCGGTCAGGCCGTCGGGGTCGATCTCCAGCCCGTAGCCGGTAACCTGTTTGTCGCGGGCCAGGGCGTCGAGCAGGGTGCCGTCGCCGCAGCCCAGGTCGAGTACCCGGGCGCCCTCGGGCACCCAGCCATGGATCAGTTCAAGGTCGGCGCGCATCAGGAGCCCTCCAGCTGCTGGTCCCTGGCCACGCGCGCCATGAAGCCCGCGAACACCGCCTGGTAGCGGGGCTCGGGCAGCAGGAAGGCATCATGGCCGTGGGGGGAATCGATGTTGGCATAGCTGACTGGCTTGTCGGCGCGCACCAGGGCGTCGACCAGCTCCCGGGAACGCCAGGGCGGGAAGCGCCAGTCGGTCGAGAAGCTGACCACCAGGAAGGGACACTGTGCCGGGGCCAGCGCCGTGGCGAGATTGCCGCCATGGGGTGCAGCCGGGTCGAAGTAGTCGAGCGCCTTGGTCATCAGCAGGTAGGTATTGGCGTCGAAGGACTCGGAGAAGGTGTCGCCCTGGTGGCGCAGGTAGGACTCCACCTGGAACTCGACCTCGTAGCCATACCCGAGGTCGTGACGCAGGTCACGGCCGAACTTGGAGCCCATCGCCGTCTCGGAGAGGTAGGTGATGTGGCCGACCATGCGTGCCAGTTTGAGGCCGCGCCGTGGCAGGGTGTCGTGCTCGCCGTACCAGCCGTCATGGAAGTCGGGGTCGGAGCGGATCGCCTGGCGCGCGACCTCGTTGAAGGCGATGTTCTGGGCCGAGAGGCGTGGCGTGGCGGCGATCACTGCGGCATGTGCGATGCGCTCCGGGTAGTCCAGCGCCCACTGCATCACCTGCATGCCGCCCAGGCTGCCGCCGACCACTGCGGCGAAGCGCTCGATGCCGAGCCGGTCGGCGAGCCTTGCCTGGCTGTGCACCCAGTCGCTGACCGTCATCATCGGGAAGTCCGGGCCCCAGGGCTGGCCGGTTTCAGGGTTGATGCTCAGCGGGCCGGTGCTGCCGTGGCAGCCCCCCAGATTGTTGAGCGAGACGACGAAGAAGCGGTTGGTGTCGATGCTCTTGCCGGGGCCGATATGGGCATCCCACCAGCCGGGCTTGCGATCATCTTCATGATGGCGCCCGGCGGCGTGGTGGTGCCCGGAGAGGGCGTGGCAGATCAGTACCGCATTGGTGCCCTCGGCGTTGAGGGTGCCATAGGTCTCGTAGACCAGGGTGTAGCTGGGCAGAGTCTTGCCGCAGGCCAGGGCCAGAGGGTCGTCGAAGTGGGCCGTCTGTGGCGTCACCACGCCGACCGAGTCGGAAGCAAGCTCGGGCATGGCGGTCTCAGTGTCCTGTCAGAAGAAGATAAACGACGGCGGGGCTCTCGGCCCCGCTCACAGTTCTGTCAATCACAGTCGCATCCATCACCGTTCCTTCGATCACAGCCCCACCAGAGCGCCGGAGACGCCGGCGGCGCGAGTCAGTGAACCGACCACCAGGTTGTCGAGCAGGCTGATGGAGATGAACACCACGATCGGTGACAGGTCGATCATGCCAAGCGGCGGGATCACCTTGCGCACCGGGGCCATGATCGGTTCGACCAGCTGCATGACCAGCAGCGCGCCCGGGTGACTCGCCTGAGGCGCGACCCAACTCAGGATGATCATCACGATCAGGGCGAAGAAGTAGATCTTGAGGATGCCGCTTGCCAGTGCGGCGACGCCGGCGATGGCCACGCCCGCGATCGGCGGCATGCCGTAGCCGGCAATCTGCAGGATCAGGATGATGCTGATCACTTTGATCAAGAAGGCCGCCGCCAGCGTGGCCAGGTCGAAGCGGCCCACTGGGCGCAGGAAGCCTTGGAAGGGCTTCACCACCGGCTGGGTCACCTTGACCACCGATTGGCTGATCGGGTTGTAGTAGTCGGCGCGGGAGGCCTGCAGCAGAAAACGCATCATCAGCATCAGCAGATAGATGTTGATCAGCGTATTGACCAGCAGCAGGCCGGCACTTCCCAATTGACTGCCCATGGGGGCTCCTTGTTTATAAAAGCCGGCAACGAAAGCCGGCAACGAACGGTGGTGGCGACGGGGTGACGTTAGCGGTGCGGGCGGTCGGGCTGCCGACCGCCCGCACCTCGGCGCGGCGGCTTACTGCTTGCCGAGCTCCTCGCCCATCTCGCGGGCGCGGGCAGCACAAACCTCGGCGGCCTCGAGGAAGATCTGGCGCAGACCGGCCTCTTCGAGGTGGTTCACGGCGCGCTCGGTGGTACCGTTCGGCGACATGACATTGCGCCTCAGTTGAGCGGGGTCGGCGTCACCCTGCTGGACCATTCGAGCAGCGCCAAGGCCGGTCTGCACGGCTAGGCGACGGGCGCTCTCGGCCGGCAGGCCAAGCTTGACGCCCGCTTCCTCGAGGGCCTCGAAGACCAGGTAGAAATAGGCGGGGGCGCTGCCGGCAACGGCGGTCACGGCTTCGAGCAGCACTTCCTCGTCGACCCATTCCACAATACCCACGGATTCCATCAGGGTGGTGGCAATCGATTTATGGCTGTCATCGACGAGACGGTTGGCATAGAGGCCGCTGGCGCCGCTACCCACCAGCGAGGGGGTGTTGGGCATGCAGCGGATCACCGGCAGATCCCCGCCCAGCCAGCGCTCGAGGGTCTCGGCGGTCAGGCCGGCGGCGACGGAGACGATCAGCGGCTTGCGATCCTGGATGGCATCGCGCATGGCGGCACAGACGTCGTGCATGATCTGCGGCTTGACCGCCAGCACCACGACATCTGCGTTGGTCACGGCGGCATTGTTGTCGGTCTCGGTGTGGATACCGTACCGCTCGCGTAGCGGTGCCAGCATTGCATCGTCGGGGGAGGTGGCGGTAATCGCCTCGCGGGAATAGCCGCTCTCGATCATGCCACCGAAGATGGCGCTGGCCATGTTGCCGGCGCCAATGAAAGTCACGTTGCTCGCCATGCTGGAATCCTCTTCTGGTGTCTGGTTGGCCGTTTGCCTGGCCGTGTTCGTCGCCGTGCCTGCTCTGCTCGCTAAATTAGCCTGTCCTGCCAGCCTGCTATTGCTTCTGCGCGGCATGCCGTCAGCTGCGTCATCGCATCAGGCCGCTGGGCGTGGCCGCGCGCCGAACAGGGCCGTGCCTAGCCTCAGCAGGGTCGCACCCTCGGCGACGGCGGCTTCGAGGTCGTCGCTCATGCCCATCGACAGGGTGTCGAGTTCGGCCTCGGGGAAGTGCGCCTTGAGTGCTTCAAGGGCCTCGCGCAGCCTGGCGAAAGGGACTCGCTGTTCGGCCAGCCCGGCGCTCGGGGCGGGAATCGCCATCAGCCCTCGCAGGCGCAGCCCCGGCAGCGATAGCACCGTTTCCGCCAGAGGCTCGAGGGCCTCGAGGGCGACACCGGCCTTGCTGGCCTCATCGCTGATATTGACCTGCAGGCAGACGTTCAGCGGCGGCCGGTCGGCGGGGCGCTGCTCGGCCAGGCGTCGGGCGATCTTCTCACGATCCACGCTATGAACCCAGTCGAAGTGCTCGGCGACCTGGCGGGTCTTGTTCGACTGCAGCGGGCCGATGAAATGCCAGATGATGTCGTCGAGATCGGCAAGCTCGGCCTGTTTGTCGAGGGCCTCCTGCAGGTAGTTTTCGCCGAACTGGCGCTGACCGAGGCCATGGGCCTCGCGAACCATCGCCGCGGGCTTGGTCTTGCTGACCGCCAGCAGCTCGGCGGCCTGCGGATCTCGGCCCGCGGCGCTCAGCGCTGCATCGAGCCGCGACTTGGCAGCGGCGAAGGTTTCGGTTAACACAACCTCTGTCATACTGGGGCGACCTTACCTGGGAGCAGGGAATCTAATGGATATTACCGAACTGCTGGCATTCTCGGCAAAGCAGAACGCATCGGACCTTCACCTTTCCGCCGGCTTGCCGCCGATGATTCGGGTCGATGGTGATATTCGCCGGCTCAACGTGCCAGCCATGGACGATCGTGAGGTGCGGGCCCTGATCTACGACATTATGGGCGACCGCCAGCGCCGCGACTTCGAAGAGTTCCTGGAAACGGACTTCTCCTTCGAGGTGCCGGGGGTGGCACGCTTTCGCGTCAACGCATTCCAGCAGGGGCGCGGTGCCGCGGCGGTGCTGCGTACCGTGCCTGCGGAGGTGCTGACCATGGAAGCGCTGGGCATGGGCGATGTCTTTCGCCGTATGGCGCAGCTTCCACGTGGCCTGGTACTGGTCACTGGCCCCACGGGGTCGGGCAAGAGCACCACTCTGGCGGCGATGATCGACTTCATCAACGACACCCGCTACGACCATATCCTGACCATCGAAGATCCAGTGGAATTCGTGCACCGTAGCAAGCGTTGCCTGATCAACCAGCGTGAAGTGAGTCGCGATACTCACGGCTTCGCTCCTGCGCTGCGCAGCGCCCTGCGCGAGGACCCGGACGTTATCCTGGTCGGCGAGCTTCGGGACCTGGATACCATCCGGCTGGCGCTGACCGCCGCCGAGACCGGGCACCTAGTGCTGGGCACCCTGCACACCACGTCGGCAGCCAAGACCATCGACCGCATCGTCGACGTCTTCCCCGGGGCGGAGAAGGATATGGTGCGCTCGATGCTCTCGGAGTCGCTGCAGGGCGTGATTTCGCAGGTGCTGCTCAAGCGTGCCGGCGGTGGCCGGGTGGCGGCGCACGAGATCCTGGTGGCGACCTCGGCGATTCGCAACCTGATTCGCGAGGACAAGGTGGCCCAAATCTATTCGGCCATCCAGACCGGCGGCAACCTGGGTATGCAGACGCTGGATGCGGCCCTGGCCAAGATGGTCAACGATGGGGTTGTGGTGCGTGAAGAGGCGCAGGCCGTGGCCAAGGGCGTGCTCAGCTGAGGCCATCGATGACTCGGTCAGTTGACGCCTTGATTAACTCCACTGACCAACAGTTCGGATCAATCGTAAAGAGAGCAGGCGAAATATCATGAAAGCGAACGAATGGTTGCAGCAACTGCTCGAGATCATGGTCGATAAGGAAGCTTCGGATCTCCTGGTCTCGGTGAATGCTCCACCCACCTTAAAGATGGCCGGGCAGCTTATTCCGCTGGGCGACCAGGTGCTATCGCCGGCTCAGGTGGCCGAGCTGGTCAAGGCGGCCTTGCCGCCGGCCCAGCGTGAGCGCTTTGCCTCCGAGCAGGAGGCCAACTTTGCGCTGAGCCTTCCTGGACGCGGGCGCTTTCGCGTCAGCGCCTTCCAGCAGCGTAACCAGCCGGCCATGGTGCTGCGGCGGATATCCTTCGAGATTCCTAGGCTCGAGACGCTGAACTTGCCGGCGACGCTGGGTGAGCTGGCTGGCGCCAAGCGCGGCCTGGTGCTGGTAGTCGGCGGCACCGGTACCGGCAAGTCGACAACCCTGGCGTCGATGATCCAGCAGCGCAACGAGACTCAGGGCGGGCACATCATCAGCATCGAGGACCCGATCGAGTACGTGCACCCGCACAAGAAGGCGATCATCAATCAGCGGGAAGTGGGCATCGACACCGAGTCGTTCGAGGTGGCGCTGAAGAACACGCTGCGCCAGGCGCCGGACGTGATCCTGATCGGCGAGATCCGCACCCGCAAGACCATGGAGCATGCTCTGACCTTCGCCGAGACCGGTCATCTGTGCCTGGCGACCCTGCATGCGAATAACGCCAACCAGGCCCTCGATCGGATCATCAACTTCTTCCCCTCGGAGCGCCACGATCAGGTGTGGCTCGACCTGTCGCTAAACCTGAAAGCCATCGTCGCCCAACAGCTGCTGCCTACGCAGGACCGTGGGCGCCGCGCGGCCATCGAGATCATGCTGCGCTCACCGCTGATCGGCGACCTGATCCGCAAGGGAGAAGTCGCCGAGATCAAGGACATTATGCGCCGCTCGCGGGATCTCGGGATGCAGACCTTCGATCAGGCGCTTTATGAGCTCTACCAGGAGGGAGTGATCAGTGAGGACATCGCCATGGTTCACGCCGACTCGGCCAACGACCTGCGCATGATGATCAAGTTCGGCGACGAGGGCGGGGTGGCCGACGCCCAGGGCGCCGCCAGCCACCTCGAGCTGCGGCGTGGGGATGATTTCTAGCGGTGCCCTGGTAGTACATCAGGAGCGCACATCGGTTGTGCAGAGGCCAGGGCATGGTCGGGACACATAGACGCAGTGACTAGATTAGTGTGAATAGATTCCGCCCAGCACTCGCGGGCCGGCGGCACCGGTGACCGCCGGCAGGTTGCCGGGCAGGCCCGCCAGGCGTCGCCAGGCCAGCCAGGCGAAGGCGCCGGCCTCCAACCAGTCGGCGCTCCAGCCATCCTGGTCGATGATGCCGATCTCGGTCTGCGGCAGTCGCCGGGCCAGTCGTGCGAGCAGATCGGCATTGCGGGCGCCACCGCCGCAGGGCAGCAGCCGGCTGGGAGGCGGGGCCTGATAGTGGGCCATGGCCTGCGCGATGCCGGAGGCGACACTTGCCGCGGTCAGTTCGGCGAGTGTTGCCTGCACGTCCTGGGGCGACTCATTGCCGGTCAGCTGTGCCTCGAGCCAGGGCAGGTGAAAGGCCTCGCGGCCGGTGCTCTTGGGCGGCGGCGCGCTGAAGAAGGGGTCTGCTAGCAGGCGGGTGAGCAGTGGCTCGATGACCCGTCCGCCGGCGGCCCAGGCGCCGTCTATATCGACAGGTGTGCCTCGATGGCGCTGATGCCAGGCATCCAGCAGCACGTTGGCCGGGCCGGTATCGAAGCCGATTACCTCGGCGGTGCAGGTGGCGGGCGGTAGCAGAGTCAGGTTGGCGAAGCCGCCCAGGTTGAGCACCAGTTGCCATTCGCGGGGGTGGCGAAACAGCGCGGCATGGAAAGCGGGGGCCAGTGGCGCGGCCTGACCACCGGCGGCCAGGTCGCGCCGCCGGAAATCGGCGACCACCGGGCAGCCGGTCAGTTCGGCCAGCAGGCTGGGATTGTCGAGCTGCAGGGTATAGGGCGCGCTCGCATCCTTGTCATCATGCCCAAGGGGGGCGTGCTCGATGGTCTGGCCGTGGCTGCCGATGGCGGCCACCGCGCTTGCCGGAGTGTTGCTCGCCACCAGCAGTTCGCTCACGGCGCGGGCCTGCAGGCGGCAGAAGGCGTCTTCGGCGCGGGCCAGGTCCGCAAAGCGCACGGCGTCAGCATGGCAGAGTTCGAGCAGCGTCGCGCGCAGGCTCGGGGGCATGGCGACCTCATGAGTGGCCAGCAGGCGCGGCGCCTCCTGCGTACCACCCGGCCCAGGCTCGCCGCACGCAATGAGGGCCGCGTCGATGCCATCGAGGCTGGTTCCCGACATCAGTCCAATCAACAGTGGCATGCTCGTCTCCCTGGTGTGTCCGGCGCTCAACCGATTGAGCAAGACATGCTACCATCTGCCCCCATTATCAGGCCTGCTCTTGATGCCAAAGGGCCTTGCCTGGCGATCAACTGCTTTTGAGGGGAGAACGGTAACGATGTCCGACGTCGCTGATGCGCTGGCGCTGCTTGAGCGCGGCACCCATGAGATTCTGCTGGCCGATGAGCTCAAGGAGAAGCTCGCGTCCGGTCGCCCCCTGCGCATCAAGGCCGGCTTCGACCCGACTGCGCCGGACTTGCACCTCGGCCACAGCGTGCTGCTGACCAAGATGCGCCAGTTTCAGGACCTCGGTCATCAGGTGGTCTTCCTGATCGGCGATTTCACCGGGCGCATCGGCGACCCCACCGGCAAGAACGTTACCCGCAAGCCCCTCACCGAGGAAGAAGTGAAGGCCAACGCCGAGACCTACAAGGCACAGGTCTTCAAGATCCTCGACCCCGAGAAGACCGAAGTACGCTTCAACGCCGAATGGTTCTCCGCGATGAGTGCCGCCGATATGATCGAGCTGGCCGGTCAGAGCACCGTGGCACGCATGCTTGAGCGCGATGACTTCGAGAAGCGCTATCAGGGCGGTCAGTCGATCTCCATCCACGAGTTCCTCTATCCACTGGTGCAGGGCTATGACTCGGTGGCACTGGAAGCCGACGTCGAGCTCGGCGGTACCGATCAGAAGTTCAACCTGCTGATGGGCCGCGAGCTGCAGAAGCACTTCGGCCAGTCGCCGCAGGTGGTGATCACCATGCCGTTGCTGGAAGGATTGGACGGCGTGCAGAAGATGTCCAAGTCGCTGGGCAACTATGTCGGCGTCGATGATGGCCCGGGCACCATGTTCAACAAGCTGGTGTCGATGCCCGACAGCCTGATGTGGCGCTATTTCGAACTGCTGTCGCTGAAGTCCAACGAAGACATCGAGGCGCTCAAGCGCGACGTCGAGCAGGGTGCCAACCCGCGTGACATCAAGATGGTACTGGCTCGTGAACTGGTCGGTCGTTATCACGGCGAGGACGCGGCGGCCAATGCGCACAAGTCTGCCGGCAACCAGCTGGCCGATGGCGAACTGCCCGAAGACCTGCCCGAAGTGCACGTCGACTTCGAAGGCAGTGAGCAGGCGCCGATCGCCGCGGTGCTCAACCGCTCCGGTCTTGCCAACAACAGCGCCCAGGCCAAGGACATGCTCGGCAACGGTCGCGTCAAGGTCGACGGCGAGGTGGTCGCTCGCGATCACATGCTGGCGACCGGTGCGAGCTATGTAATCCAGGCCGGCAAGAAACGCTATGCCCGAGTAATCCTCGACTAAGTTCTCGGGTCTTCGTCCTTTGCCAGATGCTCTTTAGTCGGTTCGCCATATATTGGTTCTGCTATCGGTTCTGGTTAGCTGTGCCTCTAATGGCTCTGCAACGCCCGCCCTTGTGCGGGCGTTGTCGTGTCTGGCCCCTCGATTTATCCACACCCGGTCAGCCGCCTTCATCTATCCACAACCTCCTCGTCACCTTTTTGCAAGAAAGGGGTTGTGTGGGCCCGCGATAATCCGTAAAGTACGCATCCGCTGCCGCCGACGAGCAAACGTCGGAAGCGGTGAAGAGTGTTGGAAGTACTTGTTTTGGTTAAAGTTTTTCGATCAGGCTTGATCGACAGGCATTGACAAAACAGCCGGAAACGGTAGAATGCTCCTCCACTCGATCGGCGCTCAACTCGCCGCTGGTTCGCTCGGTCATCTAGAGCGAACGACAACAGCAAGGGTTGACATTCACTGCCGATTCAGTAGAATACGCCTTCCTCGCAGGGCGCCGGCCAAACGGCCAGGCAGATGCGAGATGCTCCACTCTTTAAGAGTTCGGAGCTGCTCTTTAACAATCGATCAGATAATTCATGTGGGCGCTTGTCGATGAAGGGGTGATCAGTCACCGATACTTCAAGGCAAGCGACTCGTCAAAAGAAGCCATATCGGCTGATTTTTTGAGACGTTTGAACCTTGAGCCAAGTTTGGTCTGCTTCTTTCTTCGGAAAGGTAAGACCGTATGATTTTAAACTGAAGAGTTTGATCATGGCTCAGATTGAACGCTGGCGGCAGGCCTAACACATGCAAGTCGAGCGGAAACGATCCTAGCTTGCTAGGAGGCGTCGAGCGGCGGACGGGTGAGTAATGCATAGGAATCTGCCCGGTAGTGGGGGATAACGTGGGGAAACTCACGCTAATACCGCATACGCCCTACGGGGGAAAGCAGGGGATCTTCGGACCTTGCGCTATCGGATGAGCCTATGTCGGATTAGCTTGTTGGTGAGGTAATGGCTCACCAAGGCGACGATCCGTAGCTGGTCTGAGAGGATGATCAGCCACACTGGGACTGAGACACGGCCCAGACTCCTACGGGAGGCAGCAGTGGGGAATATTGGACAATGGGCGAAAGCCTGATCCAGCCATGCCGCGTGTGTGAAGAAGGCTTTCGGGTTGTAAAGCACTTTCAGCGAGGAAGAAAGCCTGATGATTAATACTCGTCAGGAAGGACATCACTCGCAGAAGAAGCACCGGCTAACTCCGTGCCAGCAGCCGCGGTAATACGGAGGGTGCAAGCGTTAATCGGAATTACTGGGCGTAAAGCGCGCGTAGGTGGCTTGATAAGCCGGTTGTGAAAGCCCCGGGCTCAACCTGGGAACTGCATCCGGAACTGTTAGGCTAGAGTGCAGGAGAGGAAGGTAGAATTCCCGGTGTAGCGGTGAAATGCGTAGAGATCGGGAGGAATACCAGTGGCGAAGGCGGCCTTCTGGACTGACACTGACACTGAGGTGCGAAAGCGTGGGTAGCAAACAGGATTAGATACCCTGGTAGTCCACGCCGTAAACGATGTCGACTAGCCGTTGGGAGCCTCGAGTTCTTAGTGGCGCAGTTAACGCAATAAGTCGACCGCCTGGGGAGTACGGCCGCAAGGTTAAAACTCAAATGAATTGACGGGGGCCCGCACAAGCGGTGGAGCATGTGGTTTAATTCGATGCAACGCGAAGAACCTTACCTACTCTTGACATCGTGCGAACTTTCCAGAGATGGATTGGTGCCTTCGGGAACGCACAGACAGGTGCTGCATGGCTGTCGTCAGCTCGTGTTGTGAAATGTTGGGTTAAGTCCCGTAACGAGCGCAACCCCTATCCTTATTTGCCAGCGAGTCATGTCGGGAACTCTAAGGAGACTGCCGGTGACAAACCGGAGGAAGGTGGGGATGACGTCAAGTCATCATGGCCCTTACGAGTAGGGCTACACACGTGCTACAATGGCAGGTACAAAGGGTTGCAAGACGGCGACGTGGAGCTAATCCCATAAAGCCTGCCTCAGTCCGGATCGGAGTCTGCAACTCGACTCCGTGAAGTCGGAATCGCTAGTAATCGTGAATCAGAATGTCACGGTGAATACGTTCCCGGGCCTTGTACACACCGCCCGTCACACCATGGGAGTGGACTGCACCAGAAGTGGTTAGCTTAACCTTCGGGGGAGCGATCACCACGGTGTGGTTCATGACTGGGGTGAAGTCGTAACAAGGTAGCCGTAGGGGAACCTGCGGCTGGATCACCTCCTTAATCGACGACTCGCCTCTTCTCGGCAAGTGTCCACAATGAATTATCTGATCGGCCAGAGCATAAGACTGTTTGGGTAAAGACCCAGCGTGACCTTAGAGTATTCGCTCAGTTGGTTAGAGCGCACCCCCTGACCTTAAATGGAAAGGAGGGTGAGGTCGGCAAGCCGGCCACGTTCTTCTCAGTGAGAGAGTAGGTGTTGGGTCTGTAGCTCAGTTGGTTAGAGCGCACCCCTGATAAGGGTGAGGTCGGCAGTTCGAGTCTGCCCAGACCCACCAAATTTTATCCGGTCCTGCGTTGCTTCGGCACTCGTGTAGCGAGCTACACGTCGCACCAAAGCGCCTTGATCCGAATAAAATTCTCCATGTCGCGTCGAGCAATCAGAGGGGCCTTAGCTCAGCTGGGAGAGCGCCTGCCTTGCACGCAGGAGGTCAGCGGTTCGATCCCGCTAGGCTCCACCATCATCCCAACAGTCATCTGTGAGTCCACAGTCACAAGCCTATCATCAACCATGATGATGTCGGGTTTGTGACTGTCGGTTCGACAGTCGCTCTTTAACAATATGAATCATGCTGACAAAAAGTCCCTTTCCTACCCAGGAAAGGGCAGTGATACGTCTCAAGCGTATCCGGCAATTGTCGTGCGTCATCGCGGACCAGACCCTTTCGGGTTATATGGTCAAGCGATGAAGCGCATACGGTGGATGCCTAGGCAGTCAGAGGCGATGAAAGACGTGGAAGCCTGCGATAAGGTTCGGCGAGGTGGCAAACAACCTGCGACCCGGACATTTCTGAATGGGGAAACCCACCCAACGTAAGTTGGGTATCCCACACTGAATACATAGGTGTTGGGAGGCGAACCAGGGGAACTGAAACATCTAAGTACCCTGAGGAAAAGAAATCAACCGAGATTCCCCAAGTAGCGGCGAGCGAACGGGGACCAGCCCTTAAGCACCATGACTGATAGACGAAGTGGTTGGGAAACCACGCGATACAGGGTGATAGCCCCGTAGTCGAAATCTGATTGGTGTGAAATCGAGTAGGTCGGGGCACGAGAAACCTTGACTGAAGACGGGGGGACCATCCTCCAAGGCTAAATACTCCTGACTGACCGATAGTGAACCAGTACCGTGAGGGAAAGGCGAAAAGAACCCCGGAGAGGGGAGTGAAATAGATCCTGAAACCGTATGCGTACAAGCAGTGGGAGCCGACTTGTTCGGTGACCGCGTACCTTTTGTATAATGGGTCAGCGACTTATTTTCAGTGGCGAGCTTAACCGTATAGGGGAGGCGTAGAGAAATCGAGTCTTAACTGGGCGACCAGTCGCTGGAAATAGACCCGAAACCGGGCGATCTATCCATGAGCAGGTTGAAGATTGAGTAACATCAATTGGAGGACCGAACCAGGATCTGTTGAAAAAGATTTGGATGACTTGTGGATCGGAGTGAAAGGCTAATCAAGCCCGGAGATAGCTGGTTCTCCTCGAAAGCTATTTAGGTAGCGCCTCACGTATCACCGCCGGGGGTAGAGCACTGTTTCGGCTAGGGGGTCATCCCGACTTACCAACCCGAGGCAAACTCCGAATACCGGTGAGTGCAGCGTGGGAGACACACAGCGGGTGCTAACGTCCGTTGTGAAAAGGGAAACAACCCAGACCGTCAGCTAAGGTCCCAAAATCCTGATTAAGTGGGAAACGATGTGGGAAGGCTCAGACAGCTAGGAGGTTGGCTTAGAAGCAGCCATCCTTTAAAGAAAGCGTAATAGCTCACTAGTCGAGTCGGCCTGCGCGGAAGATGTAACGGGGCTAAATCAGGTACCGAAGCTACGGGTTCGTCGAATGACGAGCGGTAGAGGAGCGTCGTGTAAGCCGATGAAGGTGTGTTGAGAAGCATGCTGGAGGTATCACGAGTGCGAATGCTGACATGAGTAACGACAAGGGGAGTGAAAAACTCCCCCGCCGGAAGACCAAGGGTTTCTGTTCGACGCTAATCGGAGCAGAGTGAGTCGGCCCCTAAGGCGAGGCCGAAAGGCGTAGTCGATGGGAAACGGGTCAATATTCCCGTACTTCACAGTATTGCGATGGGGGGACGAAGAAGGCTAGGTGAGCCAGGCGTTGGTTGTCCTGGTGAAAGTCAGTAGGCTGGGGAATCAGGTAAATCCGGTACCCCAAGGCCGAGAGACGAGACGAACAGACTACGGTCTGGAAGTCATCGATGCCACGCTTCCAGGAAAAGCCTCTAAGCTTCAGATACTGTGGAACCGTACCCCAAACCGACACAGGTGGTCAGGTAGAGAATACCAAGGCGCTTGAGAGAACTCGGGTGAAGGAACTAGGCAAAATGGTGCCGTAACTTCGGGAGAAGGCACGCCGCATTAGGGTGAAGGGACTTGCTCCCCGAGCCTGACGCGGTCGAAGATACCAGGTGGCTGCAACTGTTTATTAAAAACACAGCACTCTGCCAACGCGTAAGCGGACGTATAGGGTGTGACGCCTGCCCGGTGCCGGAAGGTTAATTGATGGTGTTAGCTTCGGCGAAGCTCCTGATCGAAGCCCCGGTAAACGGCGGCCGTAACTATAACGGTCCTAAGGTAGCGAAATTCCTTGTCGGGTAAGTTCCGACCTGCACGAATGGCGTAATGATGGCCACGCTGTCTCCACCCGAGACTCAGTGAAATTGAAATCGCAGTGAAGATGCTGTGTACCCGCGGCTAGACGGAAAGACCCCGTGAACCTTTACTATAGCTTCACACTGGACGCTGATGTTGCTTGTGTAGGATAGCTGGGAGGCTTGGAAACGGTGGCGCTAGCTATCGTGGAGCCAACCTTGAAATACCAGCCTGGCATCATTGGCGTTCTAACTCCGGTCCGTTATCCGGATCGAGGACAGTGTGTGGTGGGTAGTTTGACTGGGGCGGTCTCCTCCCAAAGAGTAACGGAGGAGCACGAAGGTACCCTCAGCACGGTTGGAAATCGTGCATTGAGTGCAAGAGCATAAGGGTGCTTAACTGCGAGACAGACACGTCGAGCAGGTACGAAAGTAGGTTCTAGTGATCCGGTGGTTCTGTATGGAAGGGCCATCGCTCAACGGATAAAAGGTACTCCGGGGATAACAGGCTGATACCGCCCAAGAGTTCACATCGACGGCGGTGTTTGGCACCTCGATGTCGGCTCATCACATCCTGGGGCTGAAGTCGGTCCCAAGGGTATGGCTGTTCGCCATTTAAAGTGGTACGCGAGCTGGGTTTAGAACGTCGTGAGACAGTTCGGTCCCTATCTGCCGTGGGCGTTGGAAGTTTGAGAAGTGCTGCTCCTAGTACGAGAGGACCGGAGTGGACGCACCTCTGGTGTTCCGGTTGTCACGCCAGTGGCATTGCCGGGTAGCTAAGTGCGGACGGGATAACCGCTGAAAGCATCTAAGCGGGAAGCCCCCTTCAAGATGAGACTTCCCCGAGGCATAAGCCTCCTGAAGGGCCCAGCAAGACGAGCTGGTTGATAGGCACGGTGTGGAAGCGCTGCAAGGCGTTGAGCTAACGTGTACTAATGGCCCGTGAGGCTTGACCATATAACCCCAAGGGGTCTGCGCATGACGCGCACAATTGACGGATACGCGAGCAGTAACAAGAGACGATCACGTCAGCATGATTTCATATTGCGATGAGCCGCCAAGGCGTCTCATCAACCCGTTTCGCCTGACGACCATAGCGAGCGTGAACCACCCGATCCCATGCCGAACTCGGAAGTGAAACCGCTTAGCGCCGATGGTAGTGTGGAGTTTCTCCATGCGAGAGTAGGTCATTGTCAGGCACTTATTTAGAGAAAACCCCGGTCCTTAACAGGCCGGGGTTTTTTCATGTCTGGGCGGTGGAAATGGCCAGGAAATGCCGGCTGGCAGCACGGCAGCTCTCGGCAGGACACGACACGATAGCCCCGCGACAATCACGCGACAGAAAGGCTCGCCCGATGGGTGCGCCGCGATAGCTCTTCCTTCTCACCCCGGGCGCTGACGCGCCCGGGGTTTTTTGTGTCAGCCCCATGACCTGAAGTGCATCTAACCGGTGAGTCATGCGTGACGGCATGGCCCAGGCGCTTGAGGTGGACGAGCTATGGGTAGAGCCGCAGCGCCAGGACGGCTATGGTGTGTGGACTGACACTCGTCGTCAGGTATGGCAACCATGATTCAGGAGGACAACATCATGAACGTGAAGCTTACGGACAAGCTGAAGGACAAGCTCGGCATCATGCTGCTGGTGGCCATGATGGCCGTTGCCATCACTGGCTGTGAAGAGGAAGGGCCTGCGGAACAGGCCGGTGAAAAGATCGATAACGCCATGGAGGACACGGGGGATGCGATCGAGGAAGCCGGTGATAACGTCGAAGAGGCGGCCGATGAGGCACAGTCTGACTATTAAGGTAGCGTTGCCGGGAAAGGCTAGGAAAGAGCACTGGGAAAGCGTACGGCATCCGCATACTGATACCTGCGCATGAACTCACTTGCTCAATCGGTGGCCTGAGAGAGCCCCTGGGCGGTGGGATAATCAAAAAATGCCGGGCAAAAGCCCGTAAGCGTTCGCCAAACACCGCTTGTCAGTGATCAGACGTTGTGCTGCCAGTGATGGGGCAGAAGCTCGTGGATCTGGCTGGCCTTGTGTGTCGGTAGCCGTTCCAGCACGTCCTTCAGGTAGGCATAGGGCTCGTGGCCGTTGAGCTTGGCGCACTGGATCAAGCTCATGATGGTAGCGGCGCGCTGGCCACTGCGCAGTGACCCGGCGAATAGCCAGTTGCTGCGGCCCAGCGCCCAAGGGCGGATCAGGTTCTCGACCCGGTTGTTATCGATAGGTAGTCGGCCGTCATCCAGATAGCGCGTCAACGCCGCCCAACGCTTCAGGCTGTAGTCCAGCGCTTTCGCCGTCGCCGAACCATTCGGCACCTTTTCTCGGTGGGCCAGCATCCAGCGGTGCAGCGTGTCGGCGAGAGGTCTGGCTCGAGTGTCGCGTAACCGCTGGCGTTCTTCCTCGGTCAATGGCTGGGCCTCGCGCTCTAGTTGGTAGAGCTGGCCGATCAGCTCGATGGCCTGCTCGGCGATCTGGCTCTTGCCGGCTACATGCAGATCAACGAACTTGCGCCGCGCATGAGCCATGCAGCCGATCTCGGTGACGCCGTTGGCGAAGCTTTGCTTGTAGCCGCTGTAGTCGTCGCAGACCAGCTTGCCCCGCCACTCGCCGAGGAAGTCGCGGGCATGCTGACCACTGCGTCCCTCGCTGAAGTCGTAGACGACGGCCTTCAGGCCGGCGTAGGGCGTGGTGGCGTAAGCCCAAAGGTAGGCGCGATGTGTCTTCTTCTTGCCCGGGGCCAGCATCGGCACCGGCGTCTCGTCGGCATGCAGCACCGGCTCACTGAGCAGCAGCTTACGTAGGGCATCGATCAGCGGCTGAAGCCGCACGCCGCAGATGCCGACCCACTCGGCCAGAGTGGAGCGCGGAATCGCCACGCCGGCACGGGAGAAGATCTGCTCCTGGCGATACAGTGGGAGGTGATCGGCGTACTTGGCGATCAGCACCTGGGCCAGCAGACCGGCGGTGGGGATGCCCTTGTCGATGATCTGCGCCGGCATCGGCGCCTGGGTCAGTGTCTCGCAGTGATCACAGACCCACTTGCCACGGATATGGCGCTCGACATGGAATACGCCCGGCGTGTAGTCGAGCTTCTCGCTGACCTCCTCGCCGATCCGCCGCAGCTGACAACCACACGGGCAGTGATCATTCTCTGGGTCATGGTGAATCTCGGTGCGCGGCAGTTCGGGAGGCAAAGAGGCGCGCTTGGGCGTCTTCTTGGGCGCCGATGACGCATCGGTCGTGACCAGGTCTTCCAACTCAGTCTCGATGGCGGCGATGTCGGCATCCACCCCATCCTCCAGCAGACTGATCTGCAGAACGTTGAGCTGCTCGCTGCGCTTGCCGAAGGCGTGGCGCTTGAGCAGCGCCAGTTCATAGGTCAGCTTCTGATTGACCTGCTCGCTGTGGCGGAGCGCTTTATCCTTTTCCTCGACCTGCGTCATCAGCGTTGCCGCCAGGTGGCGGAGCTGATCGGGAGAGAGCTGAGACAGGTCGGGAGGCATGTTCATTCGCTGAGTATGCCAACCTGCCGTGGGGAGTGGGATTGGCACTTCAGCGAATAGCGAGCCGGGAGATTCTGTGCCTTATCTGGCTCGGTATGTCAGACCACCGAGATCACGCCACCGGCGCCGAGACGTTGCCAGGGTAGGCCCTGAACCAGCGCCGTGACCTGCTCTGGGCAGAGCTCGACGCGATCGCCGTGCCGGTGGCTGGCCCAGTGGAACTTGCCCTGGTTCAGACGCCGGGCGCACAGCCAGATGCCCAGGCCATCGTGAACCAGCACCTTCATACGGTTGCCGCGCCGGTTGGCGAACAGATAGGCACAGTGCGGTCGGGCGGCACCGAAGACCTTCACCACCCGGGCCAGTGCCGTATCCGGTCCGGCGCGCATATCCAACGGCTCCGTCGCCAACCAGATCTCGTCGATGCGGATCATGCGAGCAGCTCTCGGATCAGAGATCGACACGCGTCGGCCTCCGAGGCAGGCCACTCGATGACCATCGGGCCGTTGGGGTGCGGGATCGTGAGGCGAATACGGTCCGTCACCTGATTTTGGCGAGCGACCGGTAATGAGGCACTGGCCATGGGCACCGGCACAAACGCCGGTGCTTCTGGCGCGGCAGTCCGCTGGCGGGCGGCGCGGATCCACTTGTGGACCAAGTTGGCATTCAGGCTGTGCTCCAGGGCAACCCCGGCCACGGAGGCACCCGATTGCTGGCAGGCCTCAACGATTCTTGCCTTGAACGCGGTGGTGAAGCGACGACGCTTCCGAGGGGCTTCCGGCACGCTTAAGTCAGTCATGGTAGGTGTCCACTTATTAATAGGTGGGCACCTACTGTGATGGAATTCAGGTACTTTCGGCAGATGGGTTCACCGGGCGGTTACAAAAGCCCGGCATTTTTGTGGGTGGTTCTTGAGGCAGTGCTTGAAAGAGTATCGCGAGAATCAGCCTCGCGAGTGAGTGTCAGGCTCCCGGGGTCTGCTCGATGCCCTGCAGGTACCAGGGGGCGTTGTCACGCAGCTCGCGAATCAGGTGCCAGGTCTCATTGAACTCGTTGTGCTCGCCGTTCTCGTCCATGACGCCGTGGAAAATGACCGTGGCCTCGGCCTGCTGACCGATTTCTCGCACGTCGCCAAGCTCCGCGAACAGCCTGACGATCTCGGTACGATTATTGGCCGGGTGGTTGGTGCGCTCTTCACGCAGCTGGTTGTAGAACGCTGGCGTGACAAACTCCTGGATACCGGCGAAGTCGTTGTTGTCCCAGGCGCGTTGCAGGGTCATGAAATGCTCCTTGGCCCCGCCCAGGAAGCGTTCCTTGTCGAACCAGCTCGGTGTGCTGCCACTGCCGCCAAGGCCACCGCCGATAGGCTCTGAGGTGGTGAAAGGCTGTGAGGTGGCCTGCTCGCGGCGGGCCATGGAATCACCACCGGCGGTGGCCGGCTGGCGACGCTTGGCGAATAGGCGGAACAGCAGGAAGGCCGCACCGGCCACTAGCAATAGGTCCATCAGGCGCAGTTCGTCAAAGGCTCCGCCGAAGAACAGCGAAGCCAACAGGCCACCGGCCAGCAGGCCGGCGAAGGGGCCGGCGAAGCGTGACAGGCCCCGCGAGGGCTGGCGGGCGCCGGTGCCCGCGGTGGCATTACGATTGGGCGTAGAGGCGGTCGAGTCCGCCGAGCGGGAGTAGGAGCCGAAGCTTTTGCCGCCGCCCAGGCGCTTGGCCTCGGCGTGATCAACAGCCAGGCCCAGGCTCATGAAGGTGGCCAAGATGAGTACGAAGATATTGCGCATGGGGAGAGAAGACTCCTAAGGGGTGATTCGATTCTCTGCCAGAATACCCGCTTCGGCGCCTATGCTGAATCCATAACGTCACTGGTGAGGAAAACCTGAGATGCGACTCGACCGTACGACCAGCCTGTTGTTGATCGTGGATCTTCAGACCGGCTTGCTACCGGTGATCGACGGTGGTGAACAGGCCGTCACCGAGGCGGCTTGGCTTGCCGGCCTGTCGCGGACGCTTGAGGTGCCGGTTTGGATGACTGAGCAATACCCGGCAGGCCTGGGCGCCGTCGACCCGCGGCTGCTTGCGGCGGCGCCGGAGGCACGCCGCTGGGAGAAGGTGCACTTCGATGCCCAGCAGGAGCCGCCCTTCGCCAAGGCGCTGGCCGAGCTTGGTCGCAAGCAGGTGGTGATCTGCGGCAGCGAGGCGCATATCTGCGTGCTGCAGACGGCGCTAGGGCTGCTGGCGGCAGATTACCGGGTGTACTGGCTTGCCGAAGCATGTGCCAGCCGGCGCCATGACGAGGCGCGGCTAGCCAGGGAGCGGGTGGTGGCTGCCGGTGGCGTGGTAATCAGCGCCGACATGGCGGCCTACGAGTGGCTCGAGCGCTGCGACGACGAGGCCTTCAAGGCGGCGCACCGAGACTTCCTCAAGCCCCGGGCGGCGCGCCTCCTGCGTTTTTGAACTGACGACGTCTCAGTCCGTTGCAGGCCAAGGCCCTGAGGCAGCGCCGTGAGCCTCAGGATGCGCCTTCTGCGCGGGTGAAGACCAACGTATTGCCTTCTGACATGGCCGCATTGTAGCGATAGCCAGCCACGTCGAAGTTCTTGAGGCCCTCGGGATCGTCGAGGCGCTCGCGGATCATCCAGGCGCTCATCAGGCCACGGGCCTTCTTGGCATAGAAGCTGATGATCTTGTACTGGCCGTTCTTCTCGTCCTTGAATACCGGGGTGATCACCCGCGCGGTGAGTTTCTTGGTGTCGATGGCCTTGAAGTACTCGTTGGATGCCAGGTTAACCAACACCGGGCTGCCGCTTGCCGTGATCGCTCGATCCAGGTCGCGGGTCAGGGTGTCTCGCCAGTAGGCATACAGATCCTTACCGGCCGGATTGGCAAGCTTGGTGCCCATTTCCAGACGGTAGGGCAGGATCAGGTCCAGCGGGCGCAGCAGGCCATAGAGGCCGGAGAGAATGCGCAGGTGGTTCTGGGCGAAGGCATTGTCATCCTCGCTGAAGCTTGTGGCCTCAAGGCCCACATAGACATCACCCTGGAAGGCCTGCGCCGCTGGCTTGGCGTTGTCCGGGGTCAGGGGCGTCTGCCACTCGGCGAAGCGGGCGGCATTGAGGCCGGCCAGCTTGTCACTGATGCCCATCAGCTCGCTGAGCTGCTGGGGCGAGTAGTCGCGCAAGACATCGATCAGTTCACGGCTGCGCTCGAGATAATCGGGCTGGCTGTAGGTATCGGTGCTTGGCGGGGTCTCGAAATCCAGCGTCTTGGCGGGGGAAATCACGCTCAGCATGGGGCGCTCCTATGAACAGTCGGCATGGGCGCTGGGCCCGTCGTTAGGCGTCGAGTATATCAAGCCGCCCCGGAACACGGGGATAACCGGGGAGCTATGGCGACGATAGTCCGGCGATGTGGGAGGGGATACCATTCCCGGCGTTGGCCGCCGGGAATAGGATAGGCTTATAAAAGGGCCTTGCCCGATAGTCTCCTAGGGGAAATGAGCCATTAGGGGCTAGGGTTCGGCAGCCGGGTATGCACGGCCTCGATGGCCTCGAGCACTTCGTCGCCCAGCTTGAGCGACTCGCTCGCCAGGTTGCTCTCGAGCTGCTCCATGGTGGTCGCGCCGATGATGTTGCTGGTCAGGAACGGCCGTGAATTGACGTAGGCCAGCGCCATCTGCGCCGGGTCCAGGCCGTGTTCGCGGGCGATCTCGACATAGGCGCGGGTCGCTTCATCGGCCAGCGGCGAGGTGTAGCGCTTGAAGCGCTCGAAGAGGGTCAGGCGGCCCTTGGGCGGCTGGGCACCGTCCAGGTACTTGCCGGAGAGCACGCCGAAGGCCAGTGGTGAATAGGCCAGCAGCCCGACGCGCTCGCGATGGCTGATCTCAGCGAGGCCGACTTCATAGCTGCGATTGAGCAGGCTGTAGGGGTTCTGCACGCTGGCGACTCGTGGCAGACCCAGGCGGTCGGCCAGGGAGAGAGCGTGCATAACGCCCCAGGGCGTCTCGTTGGAGAGGCCGACGGCGCGCACCTTGCCGGCATCGACCAGCTGCTTGAGGGCAGACAGGCTCTCTTCGAGAGCGGTGGCGTCTTCGTCTTCCTTGGCCTCATAGCCGAGCTTGCCGAAGAAGTTGGCGTTACGGTCGGGCCAGTGCAGCTGATAGAGGTCCACGTAATCGGTGTTCAGCCGCGTAAGGCTCGCGTCGATGGCCTGGTGGATATGCTCGCGGGTCAGCCGCGGGCCGCCGCGGATATGATCAAGCCCGGGGCCGGCCGCCTTGGTGGCGAGGATTACGTCATCGCGGGTGCCGCGGGCCTTCAGCCAGCTGCCCACGTAGGCTTCGGTCAGACCCTGGGTCTCGGCCTTGGGCGGCACGGGATACATCTCGGCCGTGTCGATGAAGTTGATACCAAACGCCGTGGCGCGGTCGAGTTGCTCGTGCGCTTCGGCTTCGCTGTTCTGCTCGCCGAAGGTCATGGTACCAAGGCACAGCCGGCTGACATCGATGCCGGTATCGCCAAGCGGTCGCGTTTGCATGTCTCGCTCCAATCAGGGAAAAACGCGGGGTGAATCGGCATGGTAGCGGCGGCTTTTGCCGGCGGCAAATACGGGGGTTGAGTCCCCTGCATGGGGGGCGTATGCTTGCGTCCCCGTTGCCCCGGCGGCGCCCGGATGGCCACTAGTTATCTAGTTATTAGTACGGTGACACGATGACGGTCGTCGGATTCCGGCGAGCGCATTTCCTCGTTACACAAGACGCTAGGTTGTTTGCCATGCATCAGGCATCTTCTTTGGTAACCCGTCTCGAATATCGACTGGCGGAACAGCTCTTCCATAATCGCTGGTTGCCGCGTTCGCGACGCACCCAGCGCTTGACGATGCACCTCTATCAGCGCTGCGCAGAAGCGGGTCACATCTCCGCGCTGTCGGTCTATGGGCATATGCTGTTCCATCGTGCGATCCGTCCCCAGGACAAGGCCAAGGGGGCTCGCTATGTGATGGAGGCCGCGCGGCAGGGCGACGTAAGCGCCCAATATCAGGCCGGACGCATTTTCGAACATGGCTGTGCTCAGTATCCGCGTCGTGATGACAAGGCGGTGACCTGGTACGCCCGCGCGGGCGAGGCCGGCCATCCTCTGGCCGCAGAACGCCTGGCCGATGCCTACCGCAGCGGTATGCTGGGGCTAGCCGTAGACCCGCTGCGTGCCGCGCACTGGCAGGCCCTGTCCGATCAGTGCATCGCCGAGGAAACCGCGCCCGCGGCTTCTCTCTGTCACTGAGTCGACCCTGGCGCCCTGAGCCGATAGGCTAGGGCCAGTGGCGGTTTCGAGGAGGAGCCGCCGATTCTTCGTCAGATCCACAAAGGATGTCCATGTCGTGACGCTGCCTACCCTGTTGGATATCGAAGCGTCCGGTTTTGGGCGCGGCAGCTATCCGATCGAGATCGGACTGGCACGCGCCGATGGCTCGACCTGCGCCTTCCTGATCCAGCCGCTGGATGAGTGGACCCATTGGGACCCCAAGGCCGAGCTCCTGCACGGCATCTCCCGTGCACGCCTTCAGCGCGAGGGGCATCCGGTGATCGAGGTGGCGCGCTGGCTCAACGACGAGCTGGCCGAGATTGGCATCGCCTACAGCGATAGCTGGGGCTACGACAACACCTGGATGTCCCTGCTGTTCCACCATGCCGGGATGCTGCCGCGCTTCCGTCTCGAGGCCCTGCGCCGTCTGCTCGATGAGCGTCAGTTGGAGCTGTGGAGCACCGCCAAGGAAGCATTGATCACCGAGCGAGGCATTCAGCGTCACCGCGCCGGCGAAGATGCCCGGCTGTTGCAGCTCACCTACGAGCGCACCCTGGCGCTGTCCCGGGCCGAGAGTGGCGATTAGTCTCTCTCGCCTCTCTTCTCTACACGCCACCTCTGCACGTCACCCTTGCACGTTGCCTATGTAGTTCGCCGGTACGACGGTAATTTTCATAGTCCTGAACGTTTCATAGAACTGAACGACGACCGCCCGGCCAAGTGCCGGGCGGTCGTCGTTTAGTGCCGTCGTTTAGTGCCGTCGTTTAGTGCCGTCGTTTAGTGCCGTCGTTTAGTCGTGCTGGCATTTGCGGCTCAGGCGGAGACCAGCTGCTGTTCCAGGCTATCCAGCAACGTGGACGGTGTCGGCGCCGAACTTAGGGCGTCCCGAGTATGGCCGTCGAGGAAGCCTTGGCTGACCAGGCTGTCGAGGAAGGTCAGCAGCGGGGCAAAGAAATCCTGGGTATCGAGCACGGCAATCGGCTTGTCATGCAGGCCCAGGTATTGCCAGGTCCAGGATTCGAACAGCTCCTCGAGGGTGCCGATGCCGCCGGGCAGGGCAACGAAGGCATCGGCCCTGGCCGCCATGGTGGCCTTGCGCTCATGCATGTCGGCCACGCGGATCAGCTGCGTCAGGCTATGGTGGGCCTGTTCGCGCTCCACCAAGTGGTCCGGCATTACGCCGATCACTTCTCCGCCGGCGTCGAGCACGGCATTGGCCAGGGCGCCCATCAGCCCCACGCGTGCACCACCATAGACCAGGCGATGACCGCGCTTGCCGATCTCACGGCCCAGCGCCACGGTGGCCTCGCGAAAGCAAGGATCGCTCCCTTCCCGAGAGCCCAGATAAACACAGATGTTCGACATGCAATGCTCCTTGATCAGGCCACTATCCTAGCGCGTCTTCGCTTAGCCCTGCAGCTAGGTCGTGTAGCCCGCTCAGGGCAGGCAGTCGATGACGCCAAATTCAGCGTCCAGCCATTGGCCGATCACGTTGTCACCGCATAGGTGATGGGCATATTGGGTATGCAGGCAGCGTACCTGATCCCAGTTGCTGATACCGCCGATGCCGCGCTCCGTGAGGACCTTGGCATAGCCCAGGCGCTCGACCTCGGCGCGTTGGGTTTCGTCCATGAAGCGCCAGCGGCGGGCCACGTAGTCCTCATGGCTGTGGTGGTAGGCGGCCAGGAAGTCGGGTTCCTGCTGAAGGCGGGCCTCGAGTTCCTTGATCACGCCGCGGGCCTCGAGGCGAGACAGCTCAACCTTGAGCCGTTCGCTGCTCAGCCAGTAGAGCGTGGGAAAGGGCTTGCCTTCCACGATCGGCGCCATGCGCAACACCAGCGGCGTGTGTTCGCCGTCGGTGGCGGCTACCGCCATGGTGCCGCGGGGCGGCCGGCCGAGCTGTTCGGTGATGATCGCCAGCTGGCGATCATTCGGGATCTGATCGGTGTGGATCACCATCTTGGGGGTCTCGCAGAAATTTGTTCGAGCGCCCCACGGCACGGAAGAATGCCGTGTTGAGCTGCACCGGAGTGGGCACGTAGCGCCAATGGCGCTCGCAGTAGTCATTGGCCCGTGCCAGGAGTGCATCGTAGAGGCGATTGAACGGCGCATCATAATCGTAAGGGTCATGCCCGAACAAGCGGATGTGCGGGAAGTCGGCGAAGCGCTCGACGAAGTAATGCTCGAGATCGGCTTCAACGGCACGGTGTCGAGCCACGTCGTCCGGGTCGAGCCACAGGGTATAGCGAATGGCCATGACGCCTCCTGGTTGGACAGGGGTTGCTGCGCGGGTCTGTTGCTAAGGGGATGCTGGCTAAGAGGGTTGCTATTAGGACCGCGGCCATTGGCGTTCGGCTCGCGGCTTAAACCGCTGACACCAGGATAGCCCAGGGCGCCCAGGTGCCGGTCAGCGTCGTTGCTTGCCAGGGCGCGTGCTCGCGTCCCGGTTCAGGTCCGTGCAAGCGTCACTGGCCGAGCGCCGGTCAGAGCGACCAAGTCGTCCGGCGCGAGGCCGATCTCCAGGCCTCGGCGGCCGCCGCTGACATGCAGCGTCGAGAGTGCCATGGCGCTGTCGTCGAGAAAGGTCGGCAGCCGCTTTTTCTGGCCCAGTGGACTGATGCCGCCGATCACATAGCCGGTGGTGCGTTCGGCAAGCGCCGGCTCGGCGAGGGTCGCCTTGCGCGCGCCGGCCGCACGGGCCAGTGCCTTGAGGTCGAGCCGTGCGCTCACCGGCACCAGCGCTACTACCAGGCGTCCGTCGTCCAGCTTAGCCAGAAGCGTCTTGAAAACGGTCTGTGATGCCAGGCCCAGTGCCTTCGCGGCCTCCTCGCCGAAGGCCTCGGCCCGAGGGTCATGGGCGTACTCGGTGAGCTGGAAGTCGATGATTGCCGCCTCCAGGGCGCGAACCGCTGGCGTCATGCCTTGGCCTCGGTGGGCGCCTGCAGGTGCTCTTCGAGGGCCGTGCGTAGATCACCCTCGATTTTCTTGGCGCGCTTCTCGTCATGATCGTAGTGCACCATCACGGTATTGCCGCGGGCGCAAAGCTGGCCGTGCTGCCTGGCTTCCTGTGTCACCGTGAAGGAGCTGTTGCCGAGCCGGGTCAGGAAGGTGCGCACTTCAACACTGGTGCCGTAGTGCAGCTCGGCCAGGAACTCCACGTCCAGGCGTGCCAGGATCAACTGCCACTTGCGCGGGTCGAGATCCGGCGTGAATAGCCGAAACAGATCGGTGCGCGCCTGTTCGAACCAGGCCGGCAGGCGGGTGTTATTGATGTGCCCCAAGGCATCGGTGTCGTGAAAGGCGGGGTCGAGGGTCGTGACGAACATCAAATGCTCCGGTGCAGCAGAAAGAAAGAAGAGACTCAGCATTGCCCCGCGCCGACCTTTGGGCAAGTCACCCATGGTCGCGAACGGCTCGGTGCGGGCTAGATCAGCCGCTGGCTGATGCGATCCGCCCAGGCCGCGGGCAGCGCCTCGACCAGCGCTTCACGCAGGTGGTCGGGCAGCGCGGCTTCGGCGTCCTCGAAGCTGTCGAAGTCGCGGTTGCGCAGCCAGCAGTAGGCCCAGGCGCAGGCTTCCATCTCGTCGCGGGGGGCCGGCCTGGCCGGCATCTGCATGAGCAGGAAGCTCGCCGCACGGGCCGCCCACAGCGGTGGCTGGGTGCCGCTGCCCCAGGCTTCGAGGGTGGCGCCATTCGGCGTCTCTTCCGGTTCGCCGAGCTTGGCGACCCGGGCCGTGTCGGCAAGAATCATGGCCAGGCGCTCCGGCGTGGCCTGGCCAAGCAGCAGCCAGTGCCCCACCAGGCTTGAGGCGCCGCGCATGGCCTTGGCATAGAAAGGGGTTTCGGGCATGTTCAAGGAATTCCCAAGGATGATGAACGATACAGGAGGCAGCATGCAGTTTGATTTTGCCACGCCGGTGGCCCGGCGACATCCCGACTGGCCGTCCCAGAAGTGGCAGCGCTATGACGAGGACGTGGCGCCACTGTGGGTCGCCGACATGGACTTCCGTTCGCCACCAGCGGTGATCGAGGCCCTTGAGGCGCGGGTCAACCACGGGGTGTTCGGCTACGGCGTGGTGCCTGACGGCCTGCGCGAAGCGCTGTGCGCCTGGAGCGGTGAGCACTACGACTGGCCGATCAAGCCTGAGTGGCAGCACTGGCTGCCGGGGGTGGTGCCGGCGCTGCACCTGGCGAGCCTGGCCTTTACCGAGCCGGGGGACGGCATCCTCACGGTGACGCCGATCTACCCGCCTTTCCTCAAGGTCGCCGAGCGCACCGGACGGCGTGCGCAGACCGCAGCTCTTGCCGAGCCCGCGGCACCGGGAGAGCCCTGGCGGCTCGACCTGGCGGCGCTGGAGGCGGCCATCACCCCCGAAACCCGGCTGCTGCTGTGGTGTCAGCCGCACAACCCCACTGGGCGGGCCTGGAACACCGAAGAGCTTAATGGCCTGACCGAACTGGTCGAGCGCCACGATCTGCTGGTGGTCTCCGATGAGCTGCACTGCGACCTGCTGCTGGATGAAAGCGCCCGCCACCGGCCGCTGGCGGCGCTATTCCCGGCCCTGGCCGCGCGCATCATCACCCTCTGGGCGCCTTCCAAGACCTTCAACCTGGCCGGTCTGACCGCTGCCTGCGCGGTGATTCCGGACGCCGGGCTGCGCCGACAGTTTATCGCCGCCGGGCGTGGCCTGCTGCCGGACGTCAACCTGATGGGGCTGGTCGCCGCCGAGGCCGCCTATCGTCACGGTGAGCCCTGGCGTCAGGCGCTGCTCGAGACCCTGCGCGGGCATCGGGTGCGCCTGGCCGAGGCGGTGGCCGGCTGGCCGGGGGTATCGATGAGCGCGCCCCAATCCACCTATCTCGCCTGGCTCGACCTGCGACAGGCCGGGCTGGGGGCGTCGCCGCAGCGCGTGCTGTTGGAGAAAGCGCGGGTGGCGCTCTCGGACGGTGCCGACTTCGGCTGGCCGGGCTTCGTGCGACTCAACTTTGGCACCACCCGCACTCAACTGGACGAAGCGCTTACCCGCCTCGACCGGGTGCTGGCTCAGTAGAGCTGCGCGAACAGCTTGCGGCGATAGGTCACCGTCAGTGGGTGGTCGGCGCCGAGGGCGTCGAAGACCCGCAGCAGCGTCTTCCTGGCGGCATCGTCGCCGTAGGCCCGGTCGCGTTTCATCAGCGTCAGCAGGGCGTCGAGGCCGGGCTCATAGTCGCCGTCGGCGACCTGGCGCAGGGCGCGCAGAAACTGCGCCTCGCTGTCGTCGCGGTCACCAAGCGCGGCTAGCGTTTCGGCGTCCGGGGCTTCCTCGCCGAACTCGAGCCGTGCCCGAACGCCCCGAGCTCGCGGCGCATCGCGGTGCTCCGGCGGCAGGTTGTCGAGGATCGCCTTGGCGTCCTCAGGCTGACCCTCTGCCAGCACGGCGCTAGCCAGGTCGATCTGATAGTCATGATGCTGGGGGTTGTCCTGCACCAGCTGCTGGTAGATCGCCCGGGCGGTGGCCGGGTCGCCGGCTGCGAGCGCCGCTTCTGCCTGTTCCTCTGGCGAGGCCTCCGGGGCAGCGGCAGCCGTGATGTGCTTACCGAGCCACTCGCGGATCTGGCCTTCCGGCAGCGCGCCCTGGAACTCATCGTAGAGCTGGCCCTGCATGATCAGCTTGACGTCTGGTACCGAGCGGATGCCCAACTGCGCGGCGATCTGCTGATGATCTTCGATGTTGAGCTTGGCCAGGACGAAGGCGCCGTTGTACTCGCGGGCCAGTTTTTCCAGAACCGGGGTCAGGTTCTTGCAGGGTTCGCACCAGGGAGCCCAGCAGTCCAGTACCACCGGTGTGTTCATCGAGCCTTCCAGCACCACCTGCTGGAAGTTGCTCATGTCGAGATCGACGATGTAGGCGGCGGAATCGGCACCGGCCGCATCACCGGCTTCTGCTTCAGGATTCAGGGGGGCGCCACTGCGCGGGTCGACGATCGGCATGCAGGCTACCTTGAGTGTTTGGGAATTTACCCGTTAGATGCGGGTGGTGAGCCGGAGATTCAAGGTGTCCGACCCAAGGCGCGCGACCATGCTGTGGCACTTTGGTATAGGGGGAGTGCGTGGGAGCGAGGATGGCGCAGGTGATGAAGGGGCTGCTGGTGATGCTCGCTGGCGTGGCACTATTGCTGGCGGGGCCGCTGTGGATGCTGGCCGGTGAGCGGGTCGATCTCGACACCCACTGGTCGGATGCCGATCGTCGGCCCGCAGGGCTGGCGCCGGCGCCAGCCGTGACGCCGGAGGCGGTGGTTCAGGTCTATGCAGCCAGGGCTTACAGCTGGCGCGGGGCCTTCGCCGTGCATACCTGGATCGCCACCAAGGCTGCCGGTGCCGAGGGCTATCGCCGCCATCAGGTGCTGAGCTGGCGGCGACCCACCGTGGTTAGCCAGTGGGGGCCACCGGATCGTGCCTGGTATGGTAACCCGCCCCGGCTGCTCGCCGACTATCGCGGCGCTTCGGCGGCCAAGCTGATTCCCCGCATCGAGACCGCAGTGGCTCGTTACCCGGCCCCGGACCGCTATCGCGCCTGGCCGGGCCCCAACAGCAATACCTTCATCGCCTGGATCGTGCGCGAGGTCCCTGGGCTCGAGGTGACATTGCCGGCCCATGCCTTGGGCAAAGATTACCTGTTCAACGGCGTGCTGGCCGATGCGCCCAGTGGCAGTGGCTACCAGCTGGCACTCGGAGGGCTGGTGGGTGTTCTGCTGGCTCGGGATGAAGGGCTGGAAGTGAATCTACTGGGCCTGACGTTGGGCATCGACCTCTGGCCGCCCGCTCTTAAACTGCCCGGAATCGGCCGCCTGGGAGCCGCGGAACCGGTGCAAGGCGACGGCGTTCCTCGCTAAGTCAGGGCAAACAGTTCGCTGTGGTTCTTAGGTGCAAGCCAGACAGAAAAGCCGATACGCTGGTGAGTATCGGCTTTTCTATATTGGGTAGGGCCGCCGACGTTGAAGCCGGAGCGAACCGATGACCGTCGGGCTCATGGGCGGATGTATCGCTGCGGTGTTGAGATGCCAACCAGACGCAAAAAAGCCGACACTCGAATGAGTATCGGCTTTTTCTATATTTGGTAGCGGGGACCGGATTTGAACCGATGACCTTCGGGTTATGAGCCCGACGAGCTACCAGACTGCTCCACCCCGCATCAACTTGAGGCATATACTACACGATATTTGCGCTGGGTCAAGAGTTGAATCGAAGACGGTGGAGTGTGATCTGTATGAATTGAAAGTGACTGGGTGGGTTGCCATGCTCGGGGGTGTCGACGCGGTAATGATCCATACTGACCGAAGCACGTTGTAGCACACAGTCATCTATCAGGGAGATATATTATGGCTAACGCAGCACCCGTCGCGTGGGTTACTGGGGGTACCGGTGGCATTGGAACGGCAATCTGTCGTGCCCTTGCCAAGGAGGGCTATCAGGTTGTTGCCGGCTACCATAACCCCGAAAAGGCCAAGCAGTGGCTCGCCGCTCAACAGGCCGATGGCTTCGACAACATCGCACTGTCAGGTGTCGACCTGACCAACTATGAAGAGTGTGTCGCGGGGGTGACTGAGATCCGCGACAAGTACGGGCCGGTCAGTGTGCTGGTCAACTGCGCCGGCATCACCCGTGACGGCACCATGAAGAAGATGACGCCGGATCAATGGCACGAGGTCATCGACACCAACCTCAACAGCGTCTTCAACACCTGTCGCGGCGTTATCGAAGACATGCTCGAACATGGCTATGGCCGCATCGTGAACATCTCCTCGATCAATGGCCGCAAGGGCCAGTTCGGCCAAGTCAACTATGCCGCCGCCAAGGCCGGCATGCATGGCCTGACCATGTCACTGGCGCAGGAGACCGCAACCAAGGGCATTACCGTCAATACCCTGTCGCCTGGCTACATCGCCACCGACATGATCATGAAGATTCCCGAGAAGGTGCGCGAGGCGATTCGCGAGGGCATTCCGGTCAAGCGCTATGGCACCCCGGAAGAGATCGCCCGGGCGGTGGTCTTCCTGGCCGACAAGGAATCCGGCTTCATCACCGGCGCCAATCTGGACATCAACGGTGGCCAGTTCATGGGCTGATAGTCATCAACGTCTGAGCTGTGATTCGTATGCCTGAAAGCAAGATAGAAGGCATGCCAACAAGAGACCCGAAGCCTTGGCTTCGGGTCTCTTCGTTGGTAACGCGGGCGTAGGGCGCGGCTGAACAGGCCGCCAGGGGATCAGGGAGGTGGCAGGGGCAGCATCTGGTGCAGCAGGGCATCGAGCTCCGGCGCTTCATGCTCCCAGTGCTCTGCCGGCATCGGCCCGGTGGCCAGCAGCGCGCACAAGACGTTGTGCAGCTCTTCGGCGCGTGTCGGCTCCTGGCCCAGGCCTTCGTTGAGCCGCTCGACCTGAATGGCCAGGCGCAGGGGTTCGTCCTGGTGGGCGAGCCCGCTACCGGCCAGTAGCGCCAGGTGCACCCGCAGACGGGTCAGGGTGTCCTTGACGGTGTCTGGAGGCGGAGGACTGCGCCGGGCGGCATTGCGTGCCTGGTGCGCCTTCAGCATGTCGCCGCTAAGGCCTTCGGCGGCGGGAACATCGCTGGGTGCCAGGCCGTCCAGCGCCTTGCGGTCAGCGTCGAGATGAGCGTTGAGCAGGGCCTGCAGGGACTGCCAGGCGAGAATCTCCTCGTTAACTGCCAGCCGTGCCAGCCGTTCGCGGCGAGCGCGCACGATACCGGTCCAGCGCTTGCGCATGCCCTCGGTGCGCCGGCCGGGCGGTAGCGGCTTGAGCGCATCGACTTCGGCGATGGCCTGCTCGAGTACCGGCTCGTCGGCGCTCGAGGACGGCTGCCAGGCATCGAAGCGATCGATCATGGCCTGCATGGCGTCCAGGCGCGCCTTCGCGCGGGAGGCCTGGTCATCGTATTCGGCCTCGCGGCTGGCGAAGATCTCGTCGCACAGATTACGGAATTCCCGCCACAGGGCCTGTTCCTCGCCCTTGGGCGCACGCCCCAGGGCACGCCAGCGTCGCTGCAGGCCCTTCGCGTCCTGGGCGCGCTGGGTCGCTGGCTGGGACGACTCGCTGAGGCGACGGGCCTCGGCGATCAGCTCGCGCTTGGCGGTAGCGATCTGCTGGGCTCGGCGGTCGATCAGCGTCTGAAGGTCGTGGCTGAGCGTGGCGAAACGCTGGCCGACGGCTTGCGCCTGCTGGCGAGGTACCGGCGTGCAGCGTCGCCACTGCTCGCGGGCCTTGTCGCGAATCTCGCGCAGTGCGTCCGGGTCGGCCTCAGGGTCGGGGGCGTCCAGCAGGGCCGCAAGCTGGCCGCACAGTGCTTGGCGCATCTCGAGGTTCTGGACACGTTGGGCTTGCTGCTGGTCTCGCCAGGGCGCCAGGCGCGTATGGATGCGCTCGGAGGCTTGGCGAAAGCGCTGGGATAGCTCGCGGGTGGCGGCGGCGTCACCCAGTGCTTTCCATTCCTTGATCAGTCGGCGGTGGCGGCGGTCCAGCACGTCGGCGGCCAGAGTGCCATCGTCGGCCAGGGCCTCGATGGCCTGACATAGCTGATCACGCTTGGGAGCGGCAACGAAGCCACGCCAGTCACGCAGTTCGGCTAGCTGAGCGCCCTGGCGCTTGAGGGTGCCCTCGAGCGCCAGGCGATCGTCTGCCGGTCGGGCCTCCAGCTGCTGTCGCAGTTGCTGATGCAGGCGGCTGGCGGCCTTGAAGGCGCCGCGCTTGAGCTTTTCATCGAGGGTCGAAAGGCCGCGCTCGATCTCCTCGCGGCTCGCCGTTGCCTGTGATGACGAGGGGTGATTGAGCTGGACGCGGGCACGCTCGATAGCGTCCAAGGATGGCAGGTCGTCCGGCCAGTCGATGGTTTCGAGCAGCGCCAATAGACGGTCGCGATCATGATCGGTGACCGCGCGTTCCAGGGTATCGGCATGTTGCTCGAGCCTCGCCCAGGCGACATCCAGGTGATGATAGTCGGCCAGGGCCTGGCTGTGGCGCTCGCGAAGCTCACGTTGCGGCGGATGGCGGTCGGAGAGTTCTTCCCAGCGCTGGTCCAGCAGGCGCCGCTGGGCGCGCAGGCTGGCCATGTCCTGACCGGTAAGACGGTCGTTCTGGCGAAGCCCGGCGAGGCTTTCTTCCAGCGCTTCGATCAGGCCAAGGCGGGTCTCGTCGTCGCTTTCGCGCTGCTGATGAACGCTTTCGGCGGCCTGCTGATGAGCCTCGTGGTCGCTGATCACCTTGCGGCATGCCAGGGAGGCATCCTGATAGCGACGCTCCTGCTCGGCGCTGGGCAGGTCCTTGAGGGCTTCCCACTCGCGTTTCAGGTGTCGGTATCGGCCGGCGTAAAGGGGCTCCCAGGCGTGAGTGACATGTGCCTCCAGGGCGCTGAGCAGCCGCTCGCGTTTCTCGTGGGCGGCGGCGGCCTGAGTCGCATTGGCGCGACGCCGGCCAAGGGCTTCGCGGGCCAGCCGATGAATTTGCTTGTCGCGCCGGGCGCGGCGAGACAGCTCGCGCAGCCCCTCCTCGCTCTCGATGCGCTCGGCTGCAGCACGGCGCACGGTGGCGATGCCGTTCTCGCAGGCCTGCTGGATCAGCGTTTCTTCATCGTCTATCCGCGCCAGCGCCGTCAGCCGCAGCTGCTGGTTATCGCCCTGCAGCGTGATGTCACTCAACAGGCGCGGTTGATCGAGGCGCTCGACCAGTGCCAGACGGCGGTCCAGGCTGACGCCGGGCTCACGGCCAACCAGTAAGGCGACCAGCCGTGTCGTCAATTCCGGCGAGGCGGCATCATCCATCATCGTCAGCAGCGTTTCCGGGTCGCCGATCTGTGACAGGGCTGCCTGACGGACTCGGGCGTCCTGATCCCGCGCCAGCGTCTCTAGCCGACGATGTTCCTCTGGGCGAGCGGCATCGAGTCGCTCGGCGGCTTCGCGACGTTTTTCGGCATCGGGGTGCTGCCAGCGGGGCGCCAGCAGACGATGAAGCCATCCTGTGAGTGTCTTTCCTGACATGATGATGTTGCGTTCCTGTATAGGCGCGACCTGTGCCGCGCCATGGCGGTGACTCTCCATCTAAGCATGTGACGAAGGGACGGAAAAGTCCCGCCGTCTTGGAGGCATCGCTCCTCAGGCGGCTGAATGGACTGCTTTCCAGGCGTAAATAAAGGCTCGTCAGGCACAACTCGGGCAAGACAATCACTGACAGCTTGGCCTCTTGGTCTTATGATCAGTTGCAGGGTCGCTATCCCTCGCTTAGCTTTAACCTTCATCACCCCCTGCGGAGTCCGGCAATGAGCCTCAAGATGGATAGGGCCAGCATGGCATTTACCTTTAAGGGTGGCATGTTGCCCATGACGGTCATGGAGTTGACCAGCGCTGATCCCGAGCGCATCCGTGACCAGCTAGAAAGCAAACTCAGCCAGTCTCCGGCCTTCTTCCAGCACACGCCTGTGGTGCTCAGCGTCGAGAGGCTCGATGAGCCGCATCTGTCGCTAGAGCGCATCTGCGCGGTCTGCCGTGCCAACAAGCTGCTGCCGGTTGCGGTGCGCGGGGGGACTGATCCGGTCAAGCAGTCCGCCTGGGCGCTAGGCCTTGGCTGGTTCCCGCCCCAAGAGGTGCGCCCGCGCGCGCTCGAGAGCGTGGCCAATGAAAGCGAGGCGGACGATGCCGCTTCGGCACAGGACGCCGCGCGCACCGAGTCGACCCCGGCGGGACGCATCTATCGCGGAACCGTCCGTTCCGGCCAGCAGTTAAGTGCCCAGGAAGGGGATCTGGTGGTGATCGGTGCGGTCAATGCCGGTGCCGAGGTGCTGGCGGCAGGCAATATTCATGTTTACGGCGCCTTGCGGGGCCGGGCGCTGGCCGGCATCCACGGCGATCATGACGCCGCCATCTTCTGTCGCGAACTGCACGCCGAGCTGCTGTCGGTGGCCGGCAACTACAAGCGATTGGAAGATATCGACCCGCGCTTGCTGAGCAGCACCGTTCAGGTCAGCTTGCGCGAGGATCAGCTGGCGATCGTCGCGTTGACCTGAGGGTCCGACGCTCCGTTATCTCATTAGCAACAGGAAGCTTATCTTGGCCAAGATCATTGTAGTGACCTCCGGCAAGGGTGGGGTTGGCAAGACGACCAGTGCGGCCGCCATCGCTACTGGGCTGGCGCTGCGCGGTAATAAAACAGTGGTGATCGACTTCGACGTGGGCCTGCGCAACCTTGACCTGATCATGGGCTGCGAACGCCGCGTGGTGTATGACCTAGTCAACGTCATTCAGGGCGACGCCGGACTCAATCAGGCGATGATTCGCGATAAGCGCGTCGAAAACCTGCACATCCTTCCGGCCTCCCAGACCCGCGACAAGGATGCCCTGACCAGCGAAGGCGTCGAGAAGATCCTCGATGCCCTGACTCAGGACTTCGACTTCATCATTTGCGACTCGCCGGCCGGCATCGAGCGCGGTGCCCAGCTGGCGATGTACTTCGCCGACGAAGCGGTGGTGGTGACCAACCCCGAGGTGTCCTCGGTGCGTGACTCCGACCGCATTCTCGGCCTGCTGTCCTCCAAGACCCGTCGCGCCGAGCAGAATCGCGACCCGGTCAAGGAGCACCTGCTGATCACCCGCTACAACCCGTCCCGGGTCGACGGCGGTGACATGCTCAACCTCGACGACATCTGCGAGATCCTGGCCATCGATCTGATCGGTCTGATCCCCGAGTCCGAGGCAGTGCTGCGGGCGTCCAACCAGGGCATTCCGGTCACCCACGACCAGAAGAGCGATGCCGGCCAGGCCTACACCGACACCGTTTCGCGGTTGCTCGGTGAGACAGTGCCGCTGCGTTTCCACGAGTACCAGAAGAAAGGGCTGCTGAGCCGCGTGTTCGGGGGAGGTCGTCGGTGAAACTGCTGGATTTCTTGAGAGGTGAGCGCAAGAAGACCGCGTCGGTCGCCAAGGAGCGGCTGCAGATTATCGTCGCCCATCAGCGAGGTCAGCGCGACCAGCCGGACTATATGCCGATGCTGGAGCGCGAGCTGCTGGAGGTGATCCGCCGCTACGTGAAGGTCGAGCAGGATGCCATCAACATCAGCCTCGATCGCGACGAGGATTGCTCGGTGCTCGAGCTCAACGTGACCCTGCCGCGAAACTGAGTCGCTTGGCTGAATGACGTGTCGGCCGAATGACTTGTCTGAATCGCTTGGCAGAATGACGTGGCTGAGCCGCGCGGGGGACTGTGCTAGGCTGGGCGTCATTTAGACTGCCTGGAGAGCCTGTCATGGCGCCGTCCCCCGCCGCTCCGCGGACCTTCCTGTGGCACGACTACGAAACCTTCGGGGCCGACCCACGCCGGGATCGGCCCTCGCAGTTCGCCGCGATCCGTACCGATGCCGACTTCAACGAGATCGGCGCGCCGATCGAGGTCTACTGCAAGCCCGCCGACGATTACCTGCCGCACCCACAGGCTTGCCTGATCACCGGGATCACGCCGCAGAAGGCCCAGCGCCGTGGCGTTCCCGAGGCCGAATTTGCCGGCATCATCAACGACGCCATGAGCGAGCCCGGCACCTGTGCCCTGGGCTACAACAGCCTGCGCTTCGATGATGAGGTCAGCCGCCATCTCTTCTATCGCAATTTCCTGGATCCCTATGCCCGGGAGTGGCAGAACGGCAATTCGCGCTGGGATTTGATCGACGTGGTGCGTGCCTTCCATGCCCTGCGCCCCGAGGGCATCGAGTGGCCCAAGCGCGAGGATGGTGCACCGAGCTTCAAGCTCGAGCACCTGACCGCCGCCAACGGCATCGAGCATGCCGGCGCCCACGACGCCCTGGCCGACGTTCGCGCTACCATCGCTCTGGCACGACTGCTCAAGTCCTGTAATCCGGGGCTCTTCGACTACCTGCTGGCGCTGCGCAGCAAGCGCGAGGTCGCCAAGCGCCTGGACATCGCCTCGCGCAAGCCGCTGCTGCACATCTCGCGCCGTTACCCGGCGAGCCGCGCCTGCAGCGCCCTGGTGATGCCGCTGGCCGAGCATCCCAGCAACCCCAACGGGGTGATCGTCTACGACCTGGCGATGGACCCGACGCCGTTGTTCGAGCTGTCGGTGGAGGAAATACGCGCCCGGGTGTTCGTCGGTGCCGATGATCTCGCCGAGGGGGAGACCCGCATTCCGCTCAAGGTGATTCACCTCAACAAGAGTCCGGTGCTGATGCCGGTGAGCTATCTGAAGGACACAAGCGGCGAGCGCCGCGGCGAGTACGGCGCTATCGTTGAACGCCTGGGGCTCGATCTGCCGACCTGTCGCGAGCACTGGAAGCAGCTTTCAGCCGCTCCCGAAGCAGCCAGCCGCGCTGCCGGTGTGTTCGCCGAGCCGCCCCCCGAGGGCCCGCAGGACCCGGACCTGATGCTCTACTCCGGCGGTTTCTTCTCGCCGGCGGATCGCCAACAGATGCAGCGGGTGCGGGACTCGGACCCCTGGGATCTGGTCGGCGCCAGCTTCGCCTTTCAGGATCCGCGCCTCGAGGAAATGCTGTTCCGCTTCCGGGCACGCAGCTATCCCGACACCCTGGAAGGCGAAGAACAGACCCAGTGGGATGCCTATCGCTGGTCGCGCATGAACGATGCGAGCCTGGGCGGCCTGACCCTGCAGAGCTTCGCCCGGGAAATCGAGCGCCTGAATCAGGTCAGCCTTGAGGACGGCGAGCGCCAGGTCCTCGAGGAACTGGTGATGCATGTCGAAGCGATCATGCCGGCTCAGGCCTTCGGCGCCTGAGCCGCTAAAAAGCCTTACCGCCGCCCAAGCCTCCGCTATTGCGCAACGGTAACGACGACGCACCACAGCGCCGCATCAAAATGACGACGCCCGGATCCATGAAAAGGTCCGGGCGTCGTCGTGTTAGGCATCGTCCTGTCGGCATCTGGTGTCAGTCGGACGCTTGCCGCGGCGCTGAGAAACGGCGCCGCGGACAGCGTGGAGCGTGAGGTCAGTTGGCGTCGGGTAGCGGCCTCAGGTCGGCCGTCAGTGCCAGCAGGTCGCTGGGGCTGTCGCCGGGATCGAAGGTGATGTTGGCGGCCGGCGCCTTGCGCAGTTCGGCCCAGGCCTCACGCAATGCGGCCGGCGTGATCGCCGATACCCTTTCTGCGAGGCGCTCGCGCTGGTCAAAGCCGATATCGTCGCGTGCCAGCGCCTGCCATTGCCGATTGGCGAGCGCACCCAGCGAGGTGTCGCGCTCCAGCAGGCTGTCATGCACGGCCTGCCGGTAGGGGGCCAGGGTGGCATCGTCGAGATCGGCGAGGGTCTGGTCGAACTCGTCGAGGAAAGCCGTGATGCGCTGGCCGATCATCTCGCTGTCGGTATCCGGTGACTGCACCAGCAGGCTCATGCCCGGCGCTTCGAGCAGCGGCATGTAGCTGGCGCTGACGATGTAGCCGAGCTGTTGCTCGGTGCGCAGCCGGGTGTAGAAGGGCGTGGAGATTAGCTGGCCGAGCACCGCCAGGCGTGCCTGTTCGTCCAGGGTGCGGTTCTGGCCCTGCAGATAGCGCAGCACCAGAGAGTCCTGACGGGTGCTGTGGGGATGCAGGTTGGGCAGGGCACTGGAGATATCCAGCGGTTCGAGGTCAGGCACGGCCTTGGCATCCAGCGTCGGTGCCAGGATGGTGATGACCGATTCGCCGGTGGCTCGCGCGGTCTCGGCCGACAGGTCGCCCACCGCCATGGCCTCGAGATGCAGCGCACCGAGGTAGCTGTCGCGATAGTCGCGCAGCGCCTCGGCGTCCAGGTCGTCAATGGCGTCGAGCAGGGTTGCCGCGGGCCATTGCGGGCGCAGCAGCGCCTCGCCGAGGGCGCGGTTGGCTTGCTGATAGAGCGCTGCCTCGGGGGCATTGCGCCACTCGCGTTCGAGCTGGTGACGCACTCTCTCGACGCTGTCTTCGGTGATCTCGCCCTGCGTCAGTTGAGTGAGCACTCGCTCAATCAGGCGGGGCTGGCGATCGCGCCAGCCGGAGAAGGCCAGGGTCATGCCGCGGGCATGGGCATAGGCATTGAACTGATGGCCGGCCAGCCTTGCCGGGTAGAGCGTCTCGTTGAGGCTGTCGTTGAGCCAGCCGGCGAGCAGCCGGGTCAGAGCCGCATCGCGGGCATTGGCAGCCGCCGCCGGGTGCTGCAGGCTAAAACGCCACTCCACCTTGGGGGTGTCGAAGTCGACGTTGGCCTGGTGCCAGACCTCGGCGCCCTGAGTCTTTAGCAGGCGCTTGGGCGCTGCGTTCTCAACGTCGCCCAGGCTCAGGTCCTTGGCGATATAGGGATTGGGTTCGGGCAGTGACAGTTCGCCGATGGGCGAGGCACTCGCCCAGTCCGGGGCCTGATCGATGCGATAGGGGGCATCGAACCAGGGCGAGGTGGCCGTGCCCTCGACATCGGGGGCGCGGTAGACCCTCAGCAGATTGTCCGGTGTCAGGGCCGCCAGGTAGTCCTTGATGCGGGCCTCGTCGAAGCCGTCCATGCGATAGGGAGCGAACTGGGCGTCACGGCTCGGGTAGTGCGCCAGGTTCATGGCCAGACGCGTGGCGTCATGCTGAGGGTCACCGTGCTGCTGGAAGCGGAATTCCTGCTCGGCAAGACGGGCCTGTTCCTGATAGCGCCAGGGGTCGAGCCCTTGCTGACGAATCCTGTCGATGGCGGCGAACAGGCTTTCCTGAATCCGCGGTATCTGTCGGGCACCCTCGGGCGTCAGGCTGATGCCGACGGTAAACAGGGCATGCGTTCCATCGCCGCGGCCGACGCCTGCCGACAGGCCGTCGGCGAGCCCTGCTTCGCGCAACTGCTCGAGCAGGCTGCCCTGTCCCTCATGGCCAAGCAGGTTGGCAATGTAAGAGGCGGGCTTGGTGGCATAGAAGGGCTCGGGGTCGGGTACCGGGAAGTAGAAGCGCAGCTGGCGCTCGTCCCGCAGCGAAGCGACCTCGAGGGACAGCGGCAGGCTATCGGGGCGCACCAGAGGTGCGTCGACCTTGGCGCGGCTAAGACCGCGGTTGGGAATCGCCGCGAAGCGCTCGCGGACCAAGGCCTCCAGATCATCCAGCGGCTGGGGTGCCACCAGCGCCAGGTGCATGACGCCGGCGCCGTAGTGGGCCTTGAAGAACTCGATGACTCGCTGCCTAAGCGGCGTCTCGGCGTCTTCGGGCAGGGTCAGGGTGGCGCGGCTGCCCACCGAGAAACCGGTGGTCGGGTTGTCGGGGTTGAGCACCTGGTCGAGTGCATCATTCTCGCGGCGTCCGTCATCACGCAGCCGCGCCTGATATTCAGAATGCACCACGTTGCGCTCGCTCTCCAGTTTGTCGGCGTTGAAGCGGGGCGCGATGAAGAACTGGCTGAAACGACCCAGGGCGCCGGACAGGGCGTCGGGCTCGATGTCGAAGAAGTAGTTGGTATCCTGACTTGCCGTGAAAGCGTTGTGATTGCCGCCATGCTGATTGATGAACGACTGGTAGGCGTCGGCGGCCGGGTAGGCGTCGGTGCCCAGGAACAGCATGTGCTCGAGGAAATGGGCAAGGCCAGCGAGATCCTCGGGGTCGTTTGAGCTGCCTACGTCGATGTTCATCGAGGCGGCGGCCTTGTCGGCCTCACTGTCGCTGACCAGCAGAACGGTCAGGCCGTTATCGAGGGTCAGCAGGCGATAGTCGCGGCTGTCGTTGGGGCTGGTTTTCAGCGTGGTGGCGTCAGCCTTAGACAGCGCTTCTTGTGAGGCCTGGGGCGACATGTCGGGGGTCGCCGAAGCACTGGCCAGCGCCGGTGCGATGAGGGTCATCAGCAAGGCGCTGCCAAGGGCCAGGCGTGCCAGCCTGTCGCGGTAGCGGCGAGGTGTGGCAAGGCGGGTGGTGGCGGTCATCATGACTCCTGTGCGGGCTGCCATCGCAGCATGGGGCCGGTAGGGTGGCCACAGGCCCATTCCTGGTTCAGCGGGTGATTCACTCGTCTTGATACCGGAAAAGCGCCCAACAGTTCCCTGGATGCGGGATTCAGCATGGCGCGGGCCTCGTCGAGTGGGATGGCCGGGTCGAGCCAGGCCGTTGCCCGGTCGGCATCGATCACCGCCGGCAGGCGGTCGCTGAGCGGCGCTAATAGTGGCGGCGCCGCCACGGTGATCAGTGCCATTGAGTCGTGAAAGGCGCTCAGGGTGGTGTGATAGCGCGCCCACAGGCCGGCCAGCAGCAGGGGGCCGCGATCGACGCGGGTCACCAGGTAGGGCTGTTTGCCGCGTGGCATGGCGCGCCACACATAGACGCCGCTGACCGGGACCAGGCAGCGACGGGCGGCGAAGGCTTCGGCAAACATCTTGCGCTCATCGAGGCTTTCCGCGCGGGCGCAATGGGGGGCGTGGTCGAGCACCTTGAGCCACGGCGGGGTCAGCCCCCAGAAGGCCCGGCGCAGGTGCGGCCGGCCGGCATCGAGGCGGATCATCGACAGCCCCTGGCGGGGCGCCAGGTTGGCGCCGGTTAGCAGCGGCTCGTCGGTCGTGAGCTCGGGCAGCAGTCGGGGCAGGTCAAGTGGCGCAATATGCAGGCGACCGGCCATGGGCTCTCCAGTGTCTTCTTGGCGCGTATTTGGCACGTCAACGCGGGGCGCGCGGTGGCTCAGGGTACCCAAGAGCCCGGGCGCTGCAAAGCATGCAGGCCGTCCCACTGTCGAGGTTGTGTTTGTATGATGGGGCGGTATGCTGATATAAAACGCTGTTCGAGATATGCGACACTGTCGCTTTAGACCCCCTAGCCGTTCAGCGTACCTGCGAGGATGCAATGGCACGTCCCAGACAGCACGCGCCCGAGGCGTTGCATGCTCAGGTCATGGCAGCTTGCGATGCCTGGCTCAAAGAGCACCCCGTACATACGCTGTCGCTGCGAGCGCTGGCCCGCGAGGTCGGCTGTGCTCCCAGCACCCTGCTGAAGCTCTACGGCAGCTTCAACAACCTCCTGCAGCACGTCAATATCGAGACCCTGGCTCATCTGCGCGGTGCCATCGAGGGACTTGATGACGGCGGTCCCCAGGCACGGCTAACCGGCCTGGCCACGGCCTACTGGCATTTCGCCAAGGCGGCGCCTTTTCGCTGGCAGCTGCTGTTCGATTACCCGCTGGCACAGGAGGGTGAACTCGATCAGCGTCAGAACGACATGATCGAGGCGCTGTTCGTGCGGGTTGAAGCCACCCTAAAGGAGTTCCAGCCGGCGATCGATGACCTGGAATCCCGTCGCCTGGCGCGTACCTTGTGGGGCAGCGTCCACGGCCTGGTGCAGCTTGGCCTCAACGAGCGGCTGGGCTACTGGCAGGGGCAGCCGCTGGAGGTCGGTGAGCTGATCGACCAGCTGCTTGCGACCCTGCTGAACGGACTGCGGCATCTTCCGGGCAGCGTGTGAGCCGTGGCCTGCTGACCCAGCGTCGCTTCGCGCCCTTCTTCTGGGTGCAGGCGCTGGGTGCCTTCAACGATAACCTCTTCCGCAACACCCTGCTGCTGATGCTGACCTTTGTCGCCGTGCCGCGCCTTGGCTGGGACTTAGGGCTGGCCATCAATCTGGCGGCGGGGCTGTTTATTCTGCCTTTTCTGCTGTTTTCCGCCTGGGGCGGGGAGCTGGCCGACCGCTTTGACAAGCGGCGGCTGGTGCGCCTGTTGAAGTTCGTCGAATGCGTGCTGATGGTGCTTGCGGCGCTGGCCGTCTGGTACCAGAACCTGGTGGCGCTGTTTGTGCTGCTGGTGCTGATGGGCGTGCAGTCGGCGCTGTTCGGAGCCGTCAAGTTCGCCATCCTGCCCCAGCACCTGCCGTCCTATGAGCTCGGACGCGGCAATGCCTGGGTTCACGTCGGCACCTTCGCCGCGATTCTTGCCGGTGCGCTGCTGGCCGGGGTGTTTGCGGCGCTTCCCGACCCTCTGTCGCGCCCGGCGATCATGGCCACCCTGGTGGGTGTCGCCCTGGTGGGGTGGGGCGCTAGCCTGGCGCTGCCACCAGTTGACACTGCGGAGCCTTCAACCGAGGGCTCCGCCACGGATGCCTCCCTGCGCTCAGCCGAGCGGGGGCGATTGCGCTTTCGCCCCCTTTCCAGCCTGATCGAGGTACTGCGCGGCGGCGTACATTCGCCGGTGCTGTGGTCGGCGATTCTCGCTATCAGCGTTTTCTGGTTCTTGGGCGCAAGCTTTCTGACACAGCTGCCGGCCTGGGCTCGAGTGGTGGCGGGCGGCGCCGAGGCGATGCTGAGCGTACTGCTGGTGGCGATCGCCTGCGGCTTCGGTGCTGGAGCCCTGGCCTGTGCCAAGCTTTCGGGCGGGCGTTTGGAGCTTGGCCTGGTGCCGCTGGGGGCGCTGATACTCGGTGCCGCCAGCCTGCTGCTGGCCGGTGTGGACAGCGCGACGACCATGGGGCAGCCGCTGACGGTGCTGTTCGATGACCCCAGGGTCTGGCGCATGCTGGGGGGATTAATGCTGGTCGGCCTCGGTGGCGGTATCTACATCGTGCCGCTCTATACGCTACTGCAACTGGGTAGCCACGAAGCACAGCGAGGGCGGATCATTGCCGCCAACAATATCTGCAATGCGCTGCTGATGGTGGTGGCCGCAGGCTACGGCTGGCTGATGCTGTCAGTCCTGGGGCTCGACCTGCAGAGCTTCGTGGCAAGCCTTGGAGGCATCGCGCTGGCGGTCGGGGTGGCAATGGTCGTGCGTCGTCCGCGGCCGGTGCTGCGCCTGCTGGTGTTCGTGCTGGTCGCGCTGATCTACCGGCTGCGCCTTCGCGGTCGCCACCATGTGCCGGCGAGTGGCGCGGCCCTGGTGGTCTGCAATCACGTCAGCTTCATGGACGCGCTGGTGATCGGCGGTGCCTGCCCGCGGCCGCTGCGCTTCCTAATGGATCGGCCGATCTACGAATCACCCTGGCTGAACTGGCTATTCCGGCTCGTGGGGGCGATTCCAGTGGACTCCGAGCGCAGTGACCCGGGCGGCCTGCGGCGGACCCTCGATCAGGTCAGCCAGGCGCTGCGCCACGGCGAGGTGGTAATGGTTTTTCCCGAGGGCCGGCTGACCCGGGATGGCGAGATGCAGTCTTTCCGCCGCGGCCTCGACCTGATTCTCGCTCGCAACCCAGTACCGGTGGTGCCGGCGGGGCTCGCCGGGCTGTGGGGCTCCTGGACCTCGAACCGCGATGGCCCGGCACTGACACGGTTGCCGCGACGGTTTCAGGCGCGGGTGGCACTGGTGTTCGGTGAGCCGGTGCCCGCTGCCGAGGCTCGTCGCGGGGAGCTCGCGGCCCGCGTGAAGGCGCTGAAGCAAGAGGCCGACGCCTGGATCACGCCCGGCAGAAAAGCTCCCTCTCGCGGCAACGCGGCCGAATGATGCCTTGCCTGATGGGGCTTTCCGTAGCCCTTCGCATGACACCTTGCCCTTCGGATGACATAAAGCAAAGAGCCGCGTTGTCTGACAACGCGGCTCTTTGCTTAGGTGACGTCTTGCTTAGGTGACTTCTAGAGTAGATGACATCTTGCGCCGATCACGTCTGAGATGACGCGCAGGCATCCGGGATCAGCGGCACCTGGTCGGGGTGTTAGGCCCGAGGGCTTAAGCCCCGCCCCTCAGTGCCGAACAGGGCCGTGGGTGTCATTCCTGGCGGGCGGCGCGGCGCACATGCTGCCAGCAGCGCGCCGAGGTGATGACCTTGTCCCTCACCTCGATGATTTCCATGCGCACGTTGCTGACCTGCAGGCAGGTGGGGCCTTCGGGGAAGGACTCGAGGTGCTCAAGGATCAGGCCGTTGAGGGTCTTGGGGCCGTCGGTGGGCAACTGCCAGCCCAGTGACTTGTTGAGTTCGCGGATATTGGCGGTGCCCTCGATCACGTAGCTGCCGTCATCCTGCAGGTGCATTTCCTGATGCATGCCCGCCATGTCGGTGGTGAACTCGCCGACGATCTCCTCGAGGATGTCCTCCAGCGTGACCAGGCCTTCCACGTCGCCGTACTCGTCGACCACGATGCCGGTGCGCCGCTTCTGCTGCTGGAAGTTGAGCAGTTGCGTGTGCAGCGGCGTCGACTCGGGGATGAAGTAGGGCTCCCGCGCTTCCTGCACGATGGCGGCCTTGGTGACCTCGTCCTTGGACAGGAAGCGCGCCGCGTTGCGCAGGTGCAGCATGCCGATGATGTTGTTGATGTCGCCCTTGAAGACCGGTACTCGGGTGTGCTGGCTCGTGCGGATCTGCGCCAGGATGCTCTCGAGTTCATCTTCGAGATCGATGCCCACCACCTCATGACGCGGCACCATGATGTCGTTCACGGTGACGTTCTCGAGATCGAGGATCGACAGCAGCATCGCCTGGTGGCGACGCGGGATCATGGTGCCGGCTTCGTGCACCACGGTGCGCAGCTCATCCCGGGTCAAGTGGTCGCCGTTGCCGGTCAGGCTCTTGACGCCGATCAGGCGCAGCAGGCCGTTGGAGATGGTGTTTACCAGCCACACCAGCGGATAGAGCACCTTGAGCAGTGGCTCGAGCGCCACGGATGCCGGGTAGGCGATGCGCTCGGGCTTGATCGCCGCATAGGTCTTGGGACCGACCTCGGCGAAGATCAGAATCACGATGGTCAGGATCAGCGGTGCAATGGCCGGGCCGGTGACTTCGCCGAAGTAGTGGATGGCCAGCACCGTGGCCAGCGCCGCCGCCAGGTTGTTGACCAGGTTGTTGCCGATCAGGATCACGCCGATCAGCCGGTCGGGCCTGGCCAGAAGGCGCAACACGCGCTTGGCAGGACGATCACCGCTGTTGGCCTGGTGGCTGACGCGGTAGCGGTTGATCGACATCATGCCGGTCTCGGAGCTCGAGAAGAACGCCGACAGGCAGACGAGCAGAAACAGCAGGCCGAACAGTAGTCCCAGCGGGAAATCGTCACTCAAGATGAGAAGGTCCTCGAAGACAGGTCAGGCTTGTTTGTAGGGATTCCCCCGGAGACTGTCAAGGCACGGAAGACGCCCCGGGCGGTCGGTTTCAAGAGAAGATTACCTCGACCGCGAACTTGGTGCCGAAGTAGGCCAGCAGCAGCAAGACGCCGCCACCCAGGGTCCAGCGTACCGCCTTTAGCCCGCGCCAGCCCAGCCAGTGATGGCCGATGAGTAGGGCGGCGAAGATCACCCAGGCGGCCAGCGACAGTACGGTCTTGTGAACCAGGTGCTGAGCAAACAGGTTGTCGACGAACAGGAAGCCGCTGGCGATAGCCAGGGTCAGCAGGATCATGCCGGCCCAGATCAGCTCGAACAGCACCCGCTCCATGGTCGTGAGCGGCGGCAGAGTCTGAACGACGCCGCTGATGTGGTGATGGCGCAGGGCCTGGTTCTGCCAAGCCAGCAGCATGGACTGCACGGCCGCGATTGCCAGCAGCGCAAAGGCAAGGGCCGAGCTGATGACATGCAGGGCGATGCCCGGCGTGATATGCCCCTGGTGCTCGCCGCCCGGCCAGGCCACGGCAGTCACCAGGGTCATCGCCGCGACAGGGAATACGCCGACGGCGGCATTGAGTACCGGCTTGGCCAGGCTGACCAGCATCAAGAGCGCCGTGACCAGCGCGCTGACCATCACCAGGCTCGGTGACAGGCCAAGCCACAGGCCGCCGGTCTCGCGGATCACCACGGCAATCACCAGGCCGTGGAAAGCCAGCGCCAGGGTGCCGAGGCCGCGTACCAGCTTCGGGCGCTGGGGGACACGGCGCAAGAGCGTCAGCGCCTGCCAGGAGGCAGCGCCCAGGTAGAAGGCTATGGCCAGAAGGGCAAAGGGAAGCGCCTGCATCGGTTGCTGTCCATCGCCGTCGACAGCGGCGTCTCGCGAGTGGAAATTCAGGAAGGGGTCACTATACCGAATCCCCCCGGTCGCGCCCAGCCGGGCGCCCGCGTGCTGCTCACATGTGATGCCCGGTCCGTGCGGCTGGCGCATGGAGACTGGCGGCGGGAAGGCGTATAATCGCCGCCCAAAGCCAGGCATCCCTGCCGGAGGGCCCCATGTTCGAGAGTTTGACAGAGCGTTTATCGACGACGCTGAAGTCCATCAGCGGTCAGGCCAAGCTGACCGAAGATAATATCAAGGATACCCTGCGCGAGGTGCGCCGTGCGCTGCTGGAGGCCGACGTGGCCCTGCCGGTGGTCAAGGCGTTCATCGACAAGGTGCGCGAGCGCGCCGTTGGTCAGGAGGTCTCGAAGAGCCTCTCGCCGGGCCAGCAGTTCGTCAAGATCGTCCAGCAGGAGCTCGAGGCGATCATGGGCGACGGCACCGAGGGGCTGTCCCTCAAGGGCTCGCCCTCGGTGATTCTGATGGCCGGCCTGCAGGGCGCGGGCAAGACCACCTCGGTGGCCAAGCTCGCCCGTTACCTGCGCGAGCGCGAAAAGAAGAAAGTGCTGGTGGTCTCCGCCGACGTCTATCGCCCGGCGGCCATCGACCAGCTCGAGACGCTGGCCGGTGAGGTCGAGGTCGACTTCTTCCCGTCTTCTTCCGATCAGAAGCCGGTGGCGATTGCCGAGGCAGCCCTCAAGCACGCCAAGATCCAGTTCCACGATGTGGTGATCGTCGATACCGCCGGTCGACTGCATGTCGACACCGACATGATGGACGAGATCCAGGCCCTGCACCGTGTCTGTGCGCCGCAGGAAACCCTGTTCGTCGTCGATGCCATGACCGGCCAGGACGCCGCCAATACCGCCAAGGCCTTCCACGAGGCCCTGCCGCTGACCGGCGTGATCCTGACCAAGGCCGATGGCGATGCCCGCGGCGGTGCCGCCCTGTCGGTGCGCCATATCACCGGCAAGCCGATCAAGTTCATGGGCATGGGCGAGAAGGTCGATGCCCTCGAGCCCTTCCATCCGGACCGCGTGGCCTCGCGCATCCTCGGCATGGGCGACGTGCTGTCGCTGATCGAGGAAGCCGAGCGCACCGTCGACAAGGGCAAGGCCGAAAAGCTCGCCAAGAAGGTCAAGAAGGGCGACGGCTTCGACCTCGAGGATTTCCGCGACCAGCTCCAGCAGCTCAAGAAGATGGGCGGCATGGGCGGCCTGATGGGCAAGCTGCCGGGCATGGGGCAGATGGCCGATATGGCCAAGGGCCCGGGCCCCGAGAAAGAGTTCGGCAAGCTCGAGTCGCTGATCAACTCGATGACGCCCAAGGAGCGCCGTCGTCCGGAGATCATCAACGGTTCTCGCAAGCGCCGCATCGCCGCCGGTGCCGGCCTGCAGGTGCCCGACCTCAACCGTCTGCTGAAGCAGCACAAGCAGATGCAGAAGATGATGAAGAAGGTCGGCAAGAAAGGCGGCATGCAGAAGATGATGCGCGGCATGTCGGGCATGATGGGCGGCGGTGGCCCGGGCGGTCCCGGTGGCATGGGTGGCCCCGGTGGTATGGGCGGCCCGGGCGGCCTGCCGCGGCGATGATTGCCGCTCGGCACACAAAAGGTTCCCAAGAGGCATCGATTTCCGTAGAATGTCGCGTCTTCGTGGCAGGACCGCGCGACAGCGCGCGGCCGAAGACCAATTTTCAGCAACTCCAACCGAAGGACAGATAACGCAATGGTTACCATTCGTCTGGCACGTGGTGGCGCCAAGAAGCGTCCCTTCTACCACCTGACCGTAAGCGATTCTCGCAAGTCTCGTGACGGCCGCTTCATCGAGCGCGTCGGCTTCTTCAACCCGGTCGCCCGCGGCCAGGAAGAGCGCCTGCGCATCGATCTTGACCGTATCGCCCAGTGGCAAGAACAGGGTGCCCAGGTCTCTGCGCGCGTCGCTGAGCTGGTCAAGGAAGCCCGCAAGCAGGCCTGAGCCTGAATTGCGGTCGCTAGATACGGTATCTAGGTGGTAATGGCCATGACCCAAGACGCAACGACAGGCGCCGGCAGTGACCAGCACGTGGTGCTGGGCAAGCTGACCAGCACCTACGGTGTGAAAGGCTGGCTGAAGGTGTATTCATACACCAGCCCGATGGACGGCATCCTCGACTACCCCGAGTGGCAGTTGCGGCTCGACGGCAAGCTGGTCGACCGGAAACTGGCGCAGGGGCGTCAGCACGGCAAGGGCCTGGTGGCCCAGCTGGATGGGGTGACGTCACGCGAGCAGGCAGAGCAACTGGCGGGCGCAGAGATTCTGCTGCCTAAACAGTCGCTGCCGCCGCTCGAGGCGGGCGAGTATTACTGGCATCAACTGGAGGGTCTCCAGGTCACCACAAACGACGGCGAAAGCCTGGGACATGTGGCCTACCTGTTCGAGACCGGCGCCAACGACGTGATGGTCGTCAAGGACGCCGACGGCAAGGAGCGGCTGCTGCCGTTTTTGCCCGACGAAGTGGTGCTTGAGGTGGACCTGGCCGCCGGTGGCATGACGGTGGACTGGGATCCCGAATTTTAAGACGTCCTGGTGACGCCCTCCTCGATCGCTGCCCGTGGGCAGCCCAGAGGAGCTAGGCCTGGAAGAAACGCTGTGTGGATTGGGGTCGTATCGCTGTTCCCGGAGATGTTTGATGCCATCACCCAGTATGGGGTGACGGGACGGGCGGTCAGACAGGGGTTGCTGGAGCTCGAGTTCTGGAATCCCCGGGACTATGCAACCGATAACCATCGCACGGTGGATGATCGTCCCTACGGGGGCGGACCAGGCATGTTGATGAAGGTCGATACCCTGCGCCATGCCATCCATGAGGCGCGGGCAACGGCCGAGAGCAGTGCCGGCCAGCCGGCCCGGGTGATCTACCTGTCGCCACAGGGGCGACCTCTGGATCAGGCGGGCGTGCAGGCGCTGGCCGACAGCGGCCCCCTGGTGGTGGTGGCTGGACGCTATGAAGGCATCGACGAGCGCGTGGTGGAAGCCGATATCGACGAGGAAGTCTCGATCGGCGACTACGTGCTGAGTGGTGGTGAGCTGCCCGCCATGGTGATGGTCGATGCCCTGGCCCGACTGGTGCCTGGTGTGCTGGGCCATCAGGCGTCGGCGGAGGAAGATTCCTTCAACGACGGCCTGCTGGATTGCCCGCACTATACGCGCCCCGACGAGATCGACGGGCGACGGGTGCCGGATGTACTGCTCAGCGGCAACCACGCGGCGATTCGCCGCTGGCGGCTGAAGCAGTCATTGGGCCGCACCTGGCTCAGGCGCCCAGACCTGCTCGAAGGCAGGACCTTGGCGACTGACCAGCAGGCACTGCTCGATGAATTCATCGAGGAATACGCCAGCAAGGCGGAGGTGCAGGAGCCTTCCTGAAAAGGCTTGAGGCATGCGCGCCGTGCCCCTGCGTCATACACAGAGCGATTCCCGCGCCATCCTCAAGGATTCGCGCCGGGATCACCGCCGACGGCTTAGGCCGAAGGCGATACAAGTTATCGAGGAGCTAGCAATGAGCAGCAAGAATTCCGTGATCCAGGCGATCGAATCCGAGCAGATGGGCAAGGAAATCCCGGCCTTTGCCCCGGGCGACACCGTTGTCGTTCAGGTCAAGGTCAAGGAAGGTACCCGCGAGCGTCTGCAGGCCTTCGAAGGCGTCGTCATCGGCAAGCGCAACCGCGGCCTGAACTCCGCCTTCACCGTGCGCAAAGTGTCCCACGGCGTTGGCGTCGAGCGTACCTTCCAGACCTACAGCCCGCTGGTCGACTCCATCGAGGTCAAGCGTCGCGGTGACGTGCGCCAGGCCAAGCTGTACTACCTCCGCGAGCGCAGCGGCAAGTCCGCACGCATCAAGGAAAAGCTCTCCTAAGCCGGGAGATGCTTCATGTCGAAACCCCGTCACCGCTCGCGCGGGGCGGGGTTTCGTCGTGTCTGGGCGGGGAAATATCATGAGGGCGCTGCATGAGCGATCACACCGAGACCCTGCGGGAGCGCTTTCTCGATGCCCTGTGGCTCGAGCAGGGCGCCAGCGACAATACCCTGGCCGCCTATCGCCATGACCTGGCCGCCTGGGCTGAGCGACTGGCCGAGCGCAGCGAGTCGCTGCTCGACCCCGCCCCCCAGGCACTGCCTGACTGGCTAGACGCGCGCCGTGCCGCCGGCTATCAGCTGCGCTCCAACGCCCGGCTGCTGTCGAGCCTGCGCCGTTTCTACCGCTGGGCGCTGGTCGAGGGCCTGATCGATACCGACCCGCTCACCGAGGTGCGCCTACCGCCGGTCCGGCCGAGCCTGCCTCGCACCCTCGACGAGGACGAGGTCGAGCGGCTGCTCGAGGCGCCGGATACCGACACCGCCCTCGGGCTTCGTGATCGCGCCATGCTCGAGGTGCTCTATGCCGGTGGCCTGCGGGTATCGGAGCTGGTGGGCCTGACCACCGACGCGGTCAACCTGCGTCAGGGCGTGGTGCGCGTGCTGGGCAAGGGCGACAAGGAGCGGCTGGTGCCGCTCGGCGAAGAGGCCATCGCCTGGCTGGAGCGCTATCTGCGTGCCGGGCGAGGGGCGCTGATGCGCGATATCACCAGGCCCCCCTTGTTCCCCGGGCGCAGCGATGGCTTCATGACGCGTCAGACCTTCTGGCATCGCATCAAGGCGCATGCGCGCACCGCCAGCATCGGCAAGCCGCTGTCGCCGCATACCCTGCGGCATGCTTTCGCCACGCATTTATTGAATCATGGAGCCAACTTGCGTGTCGTACAGCTGTTGCTGGGTCATAGCGACCTGTCGACGACCCAGATCTATACCCATGTGGCCCAGGCGCGCCTGGAAACGCTGCATGCTGACCATCATCCTCGAGGTTGACCATGAATCGACTGCTGCTTACCGCGACTGGCCTGTTGGCCGGCCTTTTCACCGCCCAGGTCATGGCAGCGCCGCCCCAGGCCCTGACCGATAGCCTCACCGTCAACGGTGAATCGATGCCTGTCGAACAGGTGCTGGAGACCCCCGTCGCGGGCCTCTGGGAGGTGCATCTGGCCAACGGTGAAACCTTCTACAGCGATGCCGCCGGCGATCATTTCATCGTCGGTGATATCTACAAGAATGGCGCCGATGGCCTGGTGAACCTGAGCGAGCAATCGCGCAACGCCCAGCGCGCCGCGCGCATCGCCGCCGTGCCCGAGAGCGAGCAGGTGATCTTCCGTAGTGACGAAGCGCCAAAGGCGACGATCCACGTCTTCACCGATACCACCTGCCCCTACTGCCAGCGCCTGCATGAAGAAGTGCCGGCGCTCAACGACCTGGGCATCGCCGTGCATTACCTGGCATTTCCGCGCGCCGGCGCCGGCTCAGAGGGCGCCCGGTTACTGAGCCAGGTGTGGTGTGCACCGAACCCGGCCGAAGCAATGAGCGCAGCCAAGCGTGGCGAATCGTTGGATATCGCCCCCGACTGCGACAATCTGGTCGAGTCACAGTATCATCTGGGCATGGAGCTCGGCGTGCAGGGCACTCCGGCCATCGTGCTGCCTGACGGGCGCCTGGTGCCGGGCTACGTGCCGGCCGAGCGGCTGGCGGAAATGCTGGACCTGAATGGCTGAGAACTGAACGTCTGAGCGATCTGGCGGCTGCATTCGCGGTCGTCCTGACGCGGCGTCGACAAGGCGAACAATCGAGTATCTGCAAAGGGAGCAAAACGTTGAAATCGGTCAGAGTGGGAATCTGTGGTCTGGGCACCGTGGGTGGCGGTACTTTCAATGTGCTGATGCGCAACGCTGATGAGATCGCGCGTCGGGCCGGTCGCCCGATCGTGATTGAGCAGGTGGCGATGCGTCGCGAAAATCCTGACTGCGATACCACCGGCGTCAAGACCACCAACGATGTATTCGAGGTGGCCCGTAATCCCGACGTCGACGTACTGGTCGAACTGATCGGCGGCTACGAAGTGGCCCGCGAGCTGGTGCTGACTGCCATCGAAAACGGCAAGCATGTGGTTACCGCCAACAAGGCACTGATCGCGGTGCACGGCAACGAGATCTTCCAGGCCGCCCACGAGAAGGGCGTCATCGTCGCCTTCGAGGCGGCGGTGGCCGGCGGCATCCCGGTGATCAAGTCGCTGCGCGAGGGCCTCGGCGCCAACCGCATCGAGTGGCTGGCCGGCATCATCAACGGCACCGGCAACTACATCCTCACCCACATGCGTGACGAGGGCCGCGCCTTCGAAGACGTGCTGGCCGAGGCCCAGGCGCTCGGTTATGCCGAAGCCGACCCGACCTTCGATGTCGAAGGCATCGACGCCGCGCACAAGCTGACCATCCTGGCCTCCATTGCCTACGGCGTGCCGCTGCAGTTCGACAAGGCCTACACCGAAGGCATCTCGCGGATCACCTTCGACGACGTCGAGCAGGCCGACAACCTCGGCTACGTGATCAAGCACCTGGGCATATCCAAACGCACCGAGTCCGGCTTCGAGCTGCGCGTACATCCGGCGCTGGTGCCCAAGGAGTGTTTGCTGGCCAACGTGAACGGGGTCAAGAACGCCATCGAGGTGATGGGCGATGCCGTGGGGCCTACCATCTACTACGGCGCTGGCGCCGGTGCTGAACCGACCGCTTCGGCGGTGGTCGCCGACCTGCTCGATGTGGCCCGCGACATCAGCACCGAGCACCGCTACCGTGTGCCCTACCTAGCCTTCAGCGGCATCGGCGAGAGCGACAACGACCTGCCGATCCTGCCCATGGAAGAGATCACCACCGCCTACTACCTGCGCCTGCTGGCGGTCGACCGCCCCGGCGTGCTGGCACGTGTGGCGACGATTCTCTCCGAGCAGGGCATCTCCATCGAGGCGATCATCCAGAAGGAAGCCATCGAAGGCGAGCTGGTGCCGATCATCCTGCTGACGCATCGCACCCGCGAGAAGCACATGAACGAGGTGATCCGTCAGCTCGAGTCGCTGGCCGATATCGCCGGTTCGGTGACCCGCATCCGCGTCGAGACCCTCGACGAGAACGCCTAACAACGACAATCGGCGGGCCTGACCGTCACCACAAGCGACGGGCCCGATCGTGCGCTGGACCACGTGCCTCGCCTCTCGACCAGAGTGGTTGGGGCGCGCACACAGGATCGAACGATGCGTTATATCAGTACCCGCGGGCAGGCGCCCGCGCTGTCCTTCGAGGAGGTCGTGCTGACCGGCATGGCAAGCGACGGCGGTCTCTATGTGCCGGAGACCGTTCCTCAGCTGTCCAAGGAAGAACTCGCCGACATGGCCGGCTGTTCCTACGCCGAGATCGCCTTTCGGGTGATGAAGCCGTTCGTCAACGGCGAGATCGACGACGACACCTTCCGCGGCTTGGTCAAGGACGCCTACGCGACCTTCAGTCACGACGCCGTGGTGCCGCTGAATCAGCTCGACGCCAACCACTTCCTGCTCGAGCTATTCCACGGCCCGACGCTCGCCTTCAAGGACGTTGCCCTGCAGCTCCTGGGCCGGCTGCTCGATCACTTCCTGAAGAAGCGCGGCGAGCGCGCGGTGATCATGGGCGCCACCTCCGGCGACACCGGCTCGGCGGCCATCGAGGGCTGTCGTCACTGCGACAACCTGGATATCTTCATCCTCCACCCGCACAACCGCGTCTCCGAGGTGCAGCGTCGCCAGATGACCACGGTGCTGGCCGACAACGTCTTCAACGTCGCCATCGAAGGCAACTTCGACGACGCCCAGGCGATGGTCAAGGCGAGCTTCGCCAATCAGGACTTCCTGAACGGTACCCGGCTGGTGGCGGTCAACTCGATCAACTGGGCGCGCATCATGGCCCAGATCGTCTACTACGTAGCCTCTGCGGTAGCGGTCGGCGCCCCGCATCGGGAGGTCAGCTTCTGCGTGCCGTCGGCCAACTTCGGCAACGTCTTCGCCGGTTACATGGCCTATCAGATGGGCCTGCCGGTCAAGCAGTTCATCATCGCCACCAACGCCAACGACATCCTGCACCGCACACTGGCCGCCAACGACTTCTCCAAGCAGGAGCTGGCCGCGACCCTGGCGCCGTCGATGGATATCGTGGTGTCGTCGAACTTCGAGCGTCTGCTGTTCGATGCCTACGACCGTGACGGTCATGCCGTGGCCGCCCTGCTCGAGCGCTTCCAGCAGCAACCTACGGCGCTTGCCGAGGCGCCGCTGGCCAAGCTGCGCGAGAAGTTCGCGAGCTACAGCGTCGATGATGCCACCATCCTCGAGGTGATCCGCGAGGCGCACCATCGCACTCACGAGATCCTCGACCCGCATACCGCTACCGGCTATCGGGCCGCCGAGCGGGCGCGGGCCGACGCCGCCACACCAATGGTGACGCTCGCCACCGCCCACCCGGCGAAGTTCGCCGAGGCGGTGGTCAAGGCGGGCTTCCCGGGCGTGCCGCTGCCGCCGCACATGGACGATCTGCTCGAGCGCGAAGAGCACTACACGGTGTTGCCCGCCGAGCTTGCGGCCGTGCAGCGCTTCGTCGCCGACCAGCGTCGCTGAGCCCGCCCGGCTGAGTTCACCACTACTGAGCCGTCACGACGCCCGGTCCGCCGGGCGTTTTTCGTCATCACCTTCCCGTGCCCTCTGAGGAGCCGCCGTGGATACCGCCCCGCTTCCGACATCTCCCGCCTCGCTTCGCCCCCACATCGAGCCGCGCCAGCGTGACGAGGCGCTCTATGCCCGCGCTCAGGCCGAGGGGCTGACCGAGCTGCAGGCGCGGGTGCTTGCCGGGCGGCTTTCCGGCTATCAGGGCGACATTGCGCCCTTGGTGACGCCGAGCCTTCGCCATCTGGCGCATCCCGAGCGGCTCAAGGATGCCCGCCGCGCCGCCGAGCGCATCGCCCAGGCGGTGGTCGAGGGCGAGCATATCGGCATCCTCACCGACTATGACGTCGACGGCATCACCTCGCACGTGGTGATCCGGCGCACCCTCAACGAGCTGTTCGGAGTGCCGGAGTCGCATCTGCACAGCCTGATCGGTCACCGCATCAACGACGGCTACGGCATCAGTCTGCCGCTGGTCGAACGCACCCTGCGCCTCTCGCCGGGGCCAAGGCTTGTAATCACCGCCGACTGCGGCAGCTCTGATGAGCCGCGCATCGCCAGGCTCAAGGAGGCCGGGCTCGAGGTAGTGGTCACCGACCACCATGCGCTGCCCAAGGAAGGGCCGCCGGCCTCGGCCTATGCCACCGTCAACCCGACCCGGGATGACTGCGATTATCCGGACCCGACCATCGCCGGCTGCATGGTCGCCTGGCTGACCATGTCGTTGGCCCGCCAGGTGCTGATCGACTGGGGCGCGCTATCGCCCTCGACCCCCAAGCTCTCGCCCTGGCTCTCCTACGTGGCGCTGGGCACCGTCGCCGACTGCGTGTCGCTGGGCGGCAGCGCCGCCAACCGCGCCGTGGTCAATCACGGCCTGACCCTGATCAATCGTATGGAGGCCGCCTGCTGGCGCACCATGGCCGCGCGGCTGGGCCCGGACAGCGTGCCCTTCGACGCCGAGACCCTTGCCTTCCAGATGGGCCCGCGCATCAACGCCCGCTCGCGCCTCGACGACCCCTATGCGGCGCTGCACTTCATGCTGGCCGCCGACGACGGCACGGCGGCGCGCCACCTCGAGGTGCTGGACCAGGACAACCAGTCCCGCAAGGCCATCGAGGCCGAGATGGCCGAAGAGGCCAAAGCTCTGGCCGCCGCCCAGCTTGCCGATGACGTGCCGGCGCTGGTGGTGTTCCTGGAAACCGGTCACGCCGGGGTGCAGGGCATCGTCGCATCAAGGCTGGTCCAGGCCTTCGGCCGCCCGGCGCTGGTGCTGACCCCGGCGGCGACCGCCGGTATGCTGACCGGCTCCGGGCGCTCCATCGAAGGCCTGCACCTGCGCGATGCTCTGCAGCGCGCCCACGATTTGGCGCCGGATGCGCTACCGCGCTTCGGCGGCCACCGCGGCGCCGCCGGCATCGGCCTGCCCCGTGAGCGCCTCGACGACTTCCGGCGAGCGATCTGGCAGGCGGCGGGCGAGCAGCTTGGTGGACGTGAGCTATACCCCTGCGTCTTCACCGACGGCGCCCTGTCTCCTGAGCAGCTGTCGCTTGCGACGCTCGATGAGCTGGCGGCCCTCGCGCCCTTTGGTCGCGAGTTCGAGGCGCCGCTGTTCGAGGGCGACTTTCTCGTCGAGGCCCTGCGTCCGGTAGGCGCCGACGGCAGCCACCTGATGCTGGAGCTCGGCCATGGCCATTCCACGGTGCGGGCAATCTGGTTTCGCGCCCTGACCCCCGGCGAGGTGCCGGCCTTCGGGCTCGGCGACCGGCTGCGCTGCGCCTTCAAGCTAAACCGCAACCGCTGGAAGGGCCGCGAGTCGCTGCAACTGATGATCGAGCACGCCGAGCCGTTGAGTCCGGCCTGAGCTGATCTCTGTTCCTTTTGGATGACCTGGCCGAGGAGGCCGCCGATGAGCGATAAGCGTAGGGAATCCCAGCGCCTGAAGGATGACGAGACCATCACGGCCTCGCCGCAAGAGGACGATCGGGAGGAGAAGGGCCCGGGGGCGAGTGAGAGCGTTCAGAGCGAACGCCCGGAGCTCGAGGACGTCGAGCCCGAGGACGTGCCACAGGACCCTCACCGGCCCCACGAGGACGTGCTGGCGATGCTGCTCGGCACCCTGCTGGTGGCGCTAGGGGTTACCTTCTATTCCCAGGCAATGCTGCTCGCCGGCAGCACCGCCGGTCTGGCGCTGCTCGCCCAGTACGTCACCGGGCTTGGTTTCGGCGGCATGTTTTTCGTTATCAACATCCCGTTCTACTACCTGGCGATCAAGCGCATGGGCTGGTCTTTCACCCTGCGCACCTTCATCGCCACGGCGCTGCTGTCGATCTTCGCCACCCTGACGCCTGGCTGGGTCGATATCGCGTCGCTGAACCCCGTCTATGCGGCGGTGATCGGCGGCAGCCTCCTGGGCATCGGCCTGCTGGTGCTGATTCGTCATCGCACCAGCCTTGGCGGTATCAATATCCTCGCGCTCTACCTGCAGGAGCGCTACGGCTGGCGAGCGGGCTATGTGCAGCTCGGTGTCGACATGCTGATCCTGGGACTGTCCTTCCTGGTGCTCGACCCTGACAGCATCGCGCTGTCGGTGTTGGGCGCAGTGACCATGAACCTGATCATCGCCCTCAACCACAAGCCCGGCCGCTATATCGGGGTGAGCTGAGCCTGACCGGAGGAAGCCGCGCCGCCCGAGCGTCTTCGGGCTCGCTCAGAAGCCGAGCGGCCCCGGGCTCGATAAGAAGCCGGGCGGCATCGGGCCCGCTTAGGAACCGAGCCAGAACCACCAGACGATGGCGCCGATCAGGCCGATGCCGCCGAGGTTTACGAGAAGCGTCATGAGCGGGCCTCCTGCGTGTTGGTGTCGGGTGAGGGGCTTGAAGGTGCTGATGCGGCAGGCGTCGCCTCGAAGGATGGCCGGAAGCGGCGCAAGCGGTTGGCGTTGGTGACCACCGTGACCGAGGACAGCGACATCGCCGCTGCGGCAATCATCGGCGACAGCAGCCAGCCGGTCGCGGGGTAGAGCACACCCGCGGCGATCGGGATGCACAGGCTGTTGTAGCCAAAGGCCCCCCACAGGTTCTGCTTGATGTTGGCAAGGGTCGCGCGGCTGATCTCGATGGCATCGGCCACGCCGTGCAGCGAGCTTCTCATCAGGGTGATGCCGGCGCTCTCGATCGCCACGTCGGTGCCCTGGCCGATCGCGAAGCCGACGTTCGCCTGGGCCAGCGCCGGCGCGTCGTTGATGCCATCACCGACCATCCCGACCACCTCGCCGGCGGCCTGCCGACGTTCGATCTCCCGATGCTTGTCCTCGGGCAGTAGCCCGGCGCGCACCTCATCGATGCCCACCTCGCGGCCTATGGCGGCGGCGGTGTGGGCGTTATCGCCGGTCAGCATCACCACCTTGAGCCCATCGGCCTGCAGGCGCTGAACGGCCGCACGGCTATCCTCGCGCAGCGGGTCGCTGATGCCGAATACCGCGATGAGTCGGCCATCGACGGCCAGCTGCACCACGGTGCGGGCCTGTCCTTCGAGCCGCTCGACGGTCGCCTGGCCCGGCGCCAGGTCGATTCCTTCCTCCTCGAGCAGGCGGGCATTACCCAGTAGCAGCGCCTGGCCCTGCTCGGTGGTGGCCTTGAGGCCTCCGCCGGTCACGCTGGTGAAGTCCTTGACCGAGCTCGGGCTGGCGCCGGCCTGCTCGGCGTGCGCCAGCAGGGCGGCGGCCAGCGGATGCTCGGAGCCCTGCTCGAGACCCGCGACAAAGCCAAGCGCCTTGGCCTCGTCGCCATGCGCATCGAGGAACTTGGCTTCGGTGACCCGCGGTTTGCCCTCGGTGAGGGTGCCGGTCTTGTCCACCACCACGGTGGTCAGGCGACTCGCCAGCTGCAGCGCCTCGCCGTTTCTGATCAGTACGCCGTGCTCGGCGGCCTTGCCGACCCCGATCATGGTCGAGAGCGGCGTGGCGAGTCCCAGTGCGCAGGGGCAGGCGATGATCAGCACCGCGGTGGCGGTGATCAGCATATGCAGCACCCGGGGCTCGGGACCCAGATTGAACCAGGCCAGCGCCGTGGCGACGGCGATGATCATCACCGTGGGCACGAAGACGCCGGCGACCCGGTCGGCCAGAGCGCCGATCGGCGGGCGCGAGCCTTGAGCGCGGGCCACCTGATCGGTGATGCGGCCAAGGCGGGTGTCGGCGCCGACCCGAGTGGCGCGATAGATCAGGCTGCCCCGACCGTTGACGGTGCCGGCGCTGACCTCGTCGCCCACTGCCTTGGCGACTTCCTGCGGCTCGCCGGTGAGCATGGATTCATCGACGTGGCTCTCGCCATCCTCGACCTCGCCATCCACCGGCAGGCGCTCGCCGGGGCGCACGCGGATGCGATCGCCCATGCGCACGGCATCGATATCGATATCTTGTTCTTCGCCATCGCGGATCACCCGGGCGGTGCTGGACTGCAGATCGAGCAGCCGGCCCAGGGCCTCGCTGGTTTGGCCCCGGGCCCTCAGCTCCAGGGCGTTGCCGGCAAGGATCAGCCCGACAATCATGATCGAGGCCTCGAAGTAGAGGTTGTGGGCCGCCTCGGGCAGCCAGGGCGCGAAGGCAACCACCGTCATCGAGTACAGCCAGGCGGTGCCGGTGCCCATGGCCACCAGGGTGTCCATGTTGGCCTCGTGGTGGCGCAGCGCCTTGGCGGCGCTGACGAAGAAATGCCGCCCGGGGCCTGCCAGCACGCCCAGCGTCGCCAGCCCGATCAGCGCCCATACGCCTCGCTCCGCACCGCTGAGAACCGGGTGATGGAAGAACATGGCGATCATCAGTGGCACCGCCAGCGCCAGCGCCAGCAGGCTGCCGCGTCGGCGCTGGCGGTACGCCTGCTGATCGTTCTCGGCGCGCCGCGCCTCGGCCTGGCGCAGATCCTCGATGGGCGAGGCGCCATAGCCCGCGCTCTCTACGGCCTCGACGAGGGACTGGGCGCTGGCGCTGCCGCGCACCTGGGCGGTGTGGCTGGCGAAGTTGACCTCGGCGGCGGTGACGCCTGGAGTACGGTCAAGCGCCTGCTGCACGCTCTTCACGCAGCTGGCGCAGGTCATGCCGGAGAGCGACAGCCGTACGCTGCTGGTTTGGTCGGACGTGGGGTGGTCACTTGACGCCGACGCTTCCGTCTCTGGCGTGGTATCTGACTGCGGCGTTTCCGCGTTGGCGTCGTCCGCCGGACTGGCTGTGTCGGGATGCTCATTGGCGGGGTAGCCGGCTTCCTCGAGCAGCGCATCCACCCGTCTGCCGTCGAGCCGTGTCGTGATCTCGAGGCGCTTCTCGGCAGGTGTGCCGGTGATTTCGGCGTCCGGGTCTTCGGCCTGGATGGCCTTGCGCATGGTCGAGACGCAGCCCTGGCAGTTCATGCCGGTGATCTGGCGCTCATAAGCGTTGGCTTTCGGCGCCTCATCGGCGGGGTAGCCGGCTTCCTCGAGCAGCGCATCCACTCGTTCGCCCTCGAGGCGTGTCGTGATCTCAAGGCGCTTATCGGCAGGTGTGCCGGTGACGTCGGCGTCCGGGTCTTCGGCTTGGATGGCCTTGCGCATGGTCGAGACGCAGCCCTGGCAGTTCATGCCGGAGACCTGGCGCTCAAGCATATGTGCCGTTGTTGTCGGCTCGTTGTGCTGGGTCATGCCTCCTCCTTGGCGGTGGCGGAGCCCGCCTTGTCGGTGGATGGGGCGGGCAGGCTTTCGATCAGCCGGCACAGGCTATGGCCGTCGGGGGTGCCATCGGGCATGTCGGCCCAGGCATCCAGTGCCTGCTCCATGCGCGTGGCCAGGGCCTCGAGTTCACGGATGCGCCCGCGAATTTCCGGCAAGCGGTGGGCCAGCAGGTCGCGCACCAGCGGGCAGGGCGAGTCGCCGTGGTCGGCATGGGCCAGGATGTCGCGGACTTCCTTGATGCTGAACCCGAGAGTGCGGGCGCGCTGGATAAAGGCCAGCCGCTCAAGATCCTGTGCATCGAAGCAGTGGTAGCCGTTGCTGGGGTCCCGGGTCGGGGCCAGCAGGCTCTCACGGGTGTAGTGCCGTACCGTTTCGGCGGTCACGCCGGCGGCCTTGGCCAGATCGCTGACTTTCATGTACCTCTCCTGGCACTGACGAGCGGTTAATGTCATCAGTGTAAAACCTTTGGGTTACACAAAGGTCAAGCGAAGCGCGGGACCCTCGCCAGGGCGATGGGGCAAATTACATAAGCCTATGAAAGTTCAAAGAGAATGCGTTTATTGATGCTAAAGTATTAGTAAATATGGTATTAAAACGATCGTTTGTCCTTGATCCCGGCGACACTTTACGCCACAAGTAAGGCATCCACTCGCCTAATGCGGGTGAGGAACACCAGCCACGCCAGCCTTTCCTGAAAAGGACGTCACACGATGCATTACAAGACCAACAAGCTCGCCATCGCCGTTACCATTGCCTCTGCCAGCCTGGTCGCCAGCCAGGCCTTCGCCGCCGGTTTCCAGGTGCGCGAACAGAGTGCCAAGACCCTGGGCAACGCCCTCTCTAACGCCGCCGCCGGTGCCGAAGATGTCAGCTTCATGGCCTACAACCCGGCCGCCCTTGGCAATATCGACGGCAACGAGGTATCCATTGGGGTTGCCGCCATCAATGCGGACTTCGAACTGCAGGATGCCGAGGCCAGCCCTGCCAGTGCGCCATCCGTCAGTTATGACCAGGGCGGCTCCCGCCAGGGCGGCGAGAACGCCGTGGTGCCAAGCTTCGCCATCAAGACCCGGGCCAGCGAGCGCATCGACCTGGGCCTGGCGATCTTCTCGCCCTACGGGCTTGCCACCAAGTACGATGAGGACTGGATCGGCCGCTATCACGCCATCGAGACCGAACTCGCCACCATCGATATCCAGCCCACCGTCAACTTCCGCGTCACCGATCGCTGGTCGGTGGCGGCGGGCCTGATCGCCGAATATGGCGATGCCACCATCTCCAATGCCATCGATTTGGGTGGGCAAGGGCAGCTTAATAATGTGCCCGGAGCAAGCGCTGGTGCCAATGATGGCAAGGCGGAGGTCACCGGGGATGACTGGGGCTATGGCTTCACCCTGGGCACGCTTTTCCAGGTCACCGACAAGACCCGGCTGGGCCTCAGCTACCGCTCCCAGATCGACCTGACCCTCGATGGCGATGTCGATTACAGCAGCGACGATCCCGTTGGAAAGCAGATACTGGCCGGTGCCAATGCTCAAGGGCGGCTTCAAGACGGCGGAGGCACCGCCGACATCTCGACGCCGGCCAACGCCAATATCGGTATTTACCACCAGCTGACGCCCAGGCTTGCCCTGATGGCCAACGCCAGCTGGACTGACTGGAGCTCCTTCAAGGAGCTGACCGTGAAGTTTGACGGCGGTGGCGAAAGCTCCACTACTGAGAACTGGGAAGATGCCTGGGCCTACTCGGTGGGCGCCAACTATGCGCTGACCGACAAGTGGCTGCTGCGCACCGGTGTCGGCTACGACGAGACGCCGGTGCCGAGCGCCGAATACCGCACCCCGCGAGTGCCGGATGCCGATCGCACCTGGGCAGCGCTGGGTGCTACCTATCAGGCAACCCAGAACTTCGGTGTTACCGCGGGCTATATGCGTGTCTTCGGGGAGGGGGGCAACATCGACCAGGACGGCAGCAAGGCCGAGAACGAGAACAAGGGCAGCCTGTCCGGCCAGTATGACGTGTCGGCGGACGTGTTCGCCCTGTCGATGGACTACCGCTTCTGATCGCGTCCTTACGGCCCGCGACTAGCAACGCAAGCGACCCCGGCCCATGGCCGGGGTCGCTGCGTTTGGCTACCCGTCGTTGGGATGGCCGGGTGCCGCGGGGTTCGCTACAATAGAGCGCTTTTTCGCCCGGCACGCGTTGACGTCCCGGGATCTTTACTTGCTAGAGAACTCAGGCAGCGTATCCATGCTAGAGACCAACCCGATTCATACTCAGATCAAGGACCTGTCCGAACGGACAGACGTCCTGAGGGGGTATCTTTGACTATGCCGAGAAGAAAGATCGGCTAGAAGAAGTGACCCGCGAGCTCGAGGACCCCAACGTCTGGAGCGATCCGGACTATGCCCAGAAGCTCGGCAAGGAGCGGGCCTCGCTGGAAGCCGTCGTCGAGACCATCGAAACGCTCGAGCAGGGCCTGGCCGATAACGGCGACCTGCTCGAACTCGCCGAGATGGAAGAAGACCAGGATACCGTCGATGAGGTCAGCCGTGAGCTGGCCGGACTGCAGGAGAGCCTTGCCAAGCTCGAGTTCCGTCGCATGTTTTCTGGCGAGATGGACGAGAACAACGCCTATCTCGATATCCAGGCCGGCTCCGGCGGCACCGAGGCCCAGGACTGGGGTAACATCCTGCTGCGCATGTATCTGCGCTGGGCCGAGCACCACGGTTTCAAGGCCGATATCATCGAAGTCTCCGCGGGGGACGTGGCGGGCATCAAGTCGGCGACGATCCACGTTCAGGGCGATCACGCCTTCGGCTGGCTGCGCACCGAGACCGGCGTGCATCGCCTGGTGCGCAAGAGCCCGTTCGACTCCGGCGGCCGTCGCCATACCTCTTTTGCCTCGGTGTTCGTGTCCCCGGAGATCGATGACAGCTTCGAGGTCGATATCAATCCCTCGGACCTGCGCACCGACACCTATCGCTCCAGCGGCGCCGGCGGTCAGCACGTCAACACCACTGACTCGGCGGTGCGTATCACCCACGAGCCGACTGGTATCGTGGTGGCCTGCCAGAACCAGCGCAGCCAGCACGCCAACCGTGACCAGGCCATGAAAATGCTCAAGGCCCGGCTCTACGAGCGTGAGATGCAGGAGCGCAACGCCGCCAAGCAGCAGGCCGAGGAAGCCAAGGCCGATATCGGCTGGGGCAGCCAGATCCGTTCCTACGTGCTAGACGACCAGCGGATCAAGGACCTGCGCACCGGCGTGCAGTCCAGCAACTGCGAGAAGGTCCTCGACGGGGATCTGGATCAGTTCATCGAAGCCAGTCTCAAGCAGGGGCTGTGATCGACACGGGCAGCGCCACGCTGCCCGTGCGTCACTCCCGTCGCCCATCACATTTCAGGTAGCGTAATGGCCCATCAAGATCCCACTTCGCCCGATGAGAATCACCTGATCGCCGAGCGCCGCGCCAAGCTGGCCGAGCGCCGCGAGCATGCGCAGCGCACCGGCGCGAGCGCCTTCCCCAACGACTTCCGCCGCGACAGCCTGGCCGCCACGCTCGATGCCGAGCTTGGCGACAAGGAGAAGGCCGAACTCGAGGCGCTGGACCGTCAGGCGGCCGTGGCCGGGCGCATCATGCGCAAGCGCGGCCCCTTCATCGTCATCCAGGATTCCTCCGCTCAGATCCAGCTCTATGTCGACAAGAAGGGCCTGCCCGCCGAGGTGCTCGAGGACATCAAGGGCTGGGATATCGGCGACATCGTTGCCGGTCGTGGCCCGGTGCATAAGTCCGGCAAGGGCGATCTGTACGTGATGATGCGCGAGGCCAAGCTCCTGACCAAGAGCCTGCGCCCGCTGCCCGACAAGTTCCACGGCCTCACCGACCAGGAAGCCCGCTACCGTCAGCGCTACGTCGACCTGATCATGAACCAGGACTCGCGGCGCACCTTCGAGGTGCGGGCCGGCGTGATCGCCTCGATCCGTCGCTTCTTCGAGACTCGCGGCTTCATGGAAGTCGAGACGCCGATGCTGCAGTCGATCCCCGGTGGCGCCACCGCGCGGCCCTTCATGACCCACCACAATGCGCTGGATATCGACATGTTCCTGCGCGTGGCGCCGGAGCTGTACTTGAAGCGTCTGGTGGTCGGCGGCTTCGAGCGGGTCTTCGAGATCAACCGCAACTTCCGTAACGAGGGGCTGTCTACCCGGCATAATCCCGAGTTCACCATGCTCGAGTTCTACTGGGCCTATGCGGACTATCTCGACCTGCTCGACCTGACCGAGGAGATGATTCGCAACGCCGCGAATGAAGTGCTTGGCACCACCACGCTCGAGTACCAGGGCACCACCTTCGAGCTTTCCAAGCCCTTCAAGCGCCTGACCATGCGTCAGGCCATCCTCGAGCACGGCGAGGGCATTCAGGATGCCGACCTCGACAGCCTCGAGGCCGCCAGTGCCTTGGCCAAGCGGCTCGGTATCGAGGTCAATGAAGGCTGGGGGCTTGGCAAGCTGCACACCGAGATCTTCGAGGAAGTCGCCGAGGAGAAGCTCGAGCAGCCGACCTTTATCACCGCTTACCCGGCCGAGGTCAGCCCGCTGGCGCGTCGTAACGACGAAGATCCCTTCGTCACCGACCGCTTCGAGTTCTTCATCGGCGGCCGTGAGATCGCCAACGGTTTCTCGGAGCTCAACGACGCCGAGGACCAGGCCGAGCGCTTCAAGGCCCAGGTCGCCGAGAAGGACGCCGGGGATCTGGAAGCCATGTACTATGACGCCGACTATGTGCGCGCTCTCGAGTACGGCCTGCCGCCGACCGCCGGCGAAGGCATCGGCATCGACCGGCTGGTGATGCTGTTTACCGACAGCGCCTCGATTCGCGACGTGCTGCTGTTCCCGGCGATGCGCCCCGAAGTCGACTGAGGCGTTGGCATTGTGCGTGGGGCGAGCCGGCCACTTGCTCGCCCTGCGTTGCCCTAATTTTCGTCATCTTTCGCCGCTAGCCTCTTCGGCAGCCAGCAGGTATGGCAGTTGAAAGGAATGGCTATGAGAAGGGCGACCGCAGGATTATTCCGCCGCTTGGCGGGGAAGTGTTGGTAAGGTGCGGATACAGCACCCATAATGGGCTGCGTTTCGCCGTCGTGGCATGCAAGTCGAGGAGAGTCCAATGAAACTGCTCAACCGCTCCGCTCTGAGCGTCAAGCCGACCCAGCTGTTCGTGGACTGGATCAACTCGCTGGAACCGACGGTGGGCGACGATGACCTGACCCTTGAGGACGTCGATCGCGAAAACACCGTTTACCTGATTCCCGAGATGGACTCGCCGGAGGCCCTCGAGGGCTTCGTACGCGAGCGCTATCTGGAAATCCTGGAGTCCGAGCTGCAGGCCTGGGAGGAAGACCGCCGTCAGTGGCCCGAGACCCTCGACTGGGCGCTGTTTCAGCGCTTCGTGCGCGTCGAGCACAGCTACCTGGCGGTTGACCTGGATGATGAGGCACCGCTGGAAGTCGCCGAAATCGATGACGAGTTGCTGCTTGAGCACGAGCAGGACTAGCCGGCGGTGGTCCGACTGCATTAGCTGGCATGTCAGGCGGGGCCTAGCGCCTCGCCCCTCGTCTCGAAGAAGACCGGCTGAGGCCGGTTTTTTCGTTCTGGCGCCGTATGGCGGAGCGCCAACCCACCTCGCTTGCATGGCAGATGGCCCATGAATCGACTGTTCGAGACTCGGCCCGTGGACGATGGTCTGCCCGGCCCGCAGCGCCGTCTGGCGATGCTGGTCCTGGTGCTGGGCACCCTGATGGCGGTGCTCGACGGGGGTATTGTCAACATCGCGCTGCCGACCCTGGCGCGTGAGCTCGACGTCAGCGAATCCCGCGCGGTGTGGATCACTAATATCTACCAGTTGGTGAGTGCGTCGACGCTGCTGGCGTTCGCGGCACTGAGCCGGCTGATCGGCCGCCATCGTCTATATATCGGCGGGCTAGGCGTGTTCACGCTGGCGTCATTGGCCTGTGCGCTGTCGAATAGCTTTGAATGGTTGCTGGGCTCGCGGATGGTGCAGGGCCTCGGCGCGGCGGCCATGCTGAGTATCGGCCCGTCGATGTATCGGGTGATCTTTCCGACGCGCCTGCTGGGGTCGGCGATCGGTCTGGGGGCGCTGGTGGTGGCTTTCGGCATTGCCTTCGGACCGTCGTTGGGCGGTGGCATTCTCTACTTGGCGAGCTGGCCTTGGCTCTTCGCCATCAACGTGCCGATCGGTATCGCCGCGCTGGCGCTGGCGCAGCGCGCACTCCCCCGCGAGGCGCGCGAAGCGGGGCGCTTCGATTGGCCCGGTGCGCTGCTGTCCATGGTCATGGTCAGCGGCTTCGTGTTCGCTCTCGACCGGGTCGGCCACGGCAATGCCAGTACCGCTGTGCTCTTGCCGCTCGCGGTGAGCCTGGGATGTCTGGTGTTGTTCGTCTGGCGACAGCGTCGGGCGGTGAGCCCGCTGGTGCCGCTGGTGATCTTTCGCGAGCCGCGCTTCAGCGTGGCGGCGATGATCTCGATGTTGGCGTTCATCGCCCAGGGAGCCTCATTTGTCGGCCTGCCCTTCCTGTTCCAGAGTGGGATGGGCATGAGCCCGATCGCCGCGGCGCTACTGTTCACGCCCTGGCCGCTGGCGTTGATGCTCACCGGCCCGTTCGCTGGCCGCCTGGCGGATCGCTTCAACCCGACGCTGATTTCGTCGCTGGGGTTGGCGATCTTTCTGCTTGGCATGCTGTCGCTGGCGATGCTCGGCGATGCGGTGGTCTCCACGGACATCGTCTGGCGCGTGGCCCTGTGCGGGATCGGTTATGGCATCTTCCAGGCGCCCAACAACCGCGAAATGATCGGTAGCGTGGCGCTCAAGTACAGCGCCAATGCCTCCGGCGTGCTGGCCTCGGTGCGCACGTTCGGCCAGGCGCTGGGCACGGCGATGGTGGGTATGATGCTGGCGCTGTCGGCCGGCTCGCTGTCTCTGGCGTTGTGGGTGTGCTGCGCCTGCGTCGTGGTAGCCCTGATGCTCAGTCTGTGGCGGATGCCGCTGGCGAGATGTGGCCGCGCGGCCTGAGCGAGCCTTATTCAGCGCGCGGCGAAGACGTTACAATGCAAGGCTTGCGACCCGGGAGGAAATACCATGAGCGTTCAGGCGCGCATCGAAGACACGCTTAAGACCCTCGAACCGGCCCATATGACGGTCGAGAACGAGAGTCACATGCACAATGTGCCAGCCAACTCCGAGACTCACTTCAAGGTCACCCTGGTGTCCGAGCGCTTCGCTGGGCTGATGCCGGTCAAGCGTCACCAGATGATCTATGCGCTGCTGGCCGACGAGCTGGCAGGCCCGGTGCATGCGCTGGCACTGCATCTCTACACCGACGAAGAGTGGCAGAACCGCGGCGAAGCACGCCCCGACTCACCCAACTGCCGGGGTGGCGGTCGCTCGTGAACGAACCGCAGCGCCTGCAGTACCTCGAGGCAATGGGCCTGACCGCTTGGGTCGGGCGCTATCGCCTGCCCAATGCCGCCCCTACCGAGGTCTGCGCCTGGGAAGAGCCTGCGGCGCCTGCGGCCAAGGCCCCGGCCGCGCGGCTACAGGCCCTGATCGATGATGTCGCCGCTCCCGCGCGACCTGCATCGGCACCCGGTACCGGGGCGAGCACGCGGGCCGATCAGCGGCCTGCCGAGCCTCATCCCGGCCAACGTGATGGCAAGGGCGCTGAGCGTGGCGATGAAGCGCCCGCCAGCAAGGGCGTCGGGCGGGCTAGGGCGCTGCTGACGGGAGAGACACCCACTGCGCAGTCGGCTCCCGCCAAGGCCTCGCCTTCTGATCAGGAAAGCGCGGGCGACAAGCGCTCGTCTCACGATCACTTGTCTCAAGCGGCCCCGTCCCAGCAGGGCGTCTCTCAGCATAGCCCTTCTCAACAGAGCCCTTCTCAACAGGGCCGCTCTCATCAGACCAAGGCCGACGCTGCGGCTGCCTCTGCGGATGAAACGTCCACCTCGGCACCCGCAGAGGCGCTGCGTTTCTCGTTGCAGATCGCCGCCCTCGAGGGGCGCTGGCTGCTGGTGCTACCCGCCGAGGCGCCGCCGGGCGAGATGCAAAGGCGTCTGTTGGCCAATCTTCTGCGTGCCGCCGGGATTCGTCCGGCCGAGATGCCGGCCTTCCAGCATTTTCGCTGGCCGATGATGGACGAGCTGCCGGTCTCGGCTCCCCTCGAGGAAGCCCGCGACGGCCTGCGAGCCTTCCTCGATGGCCGCCGTCGCCAAGGCTGGCGGCCCGAGCGGCTGCTGGTGTTCGGCGAAGACGCAACCCTTTCCCGGGTGCTGGCCCTCGAGGGTGGTGACTGCACCCTGCTCGAGCTGCCCGCCTGGCAGGGGCCATCGCTTGAGGCCCTGGCCACCGGCGCCGAGGCCAAGCGCGCCCTGTGGCCGTTGCTGCGCCAGTGGGGGGAGGCCTGGCATACGGCTACCTTGCAGCAAGGATCCGAGCAAGAAGAAACCGTGCAGAATCAGGTCGGTCAGGGCGATATGCGTGATCAAAATCAAAAGTCCGGTGACGAGGAGGCAGGCGCGCCGTGAGTGCCGAGCCACAGGTAATGGTCCTGACCCCCGACTGGCATGAGGCCGTGGTGGCCGTGGAGCAGGCCGGTCAGCCTCACCCCTGGTCGGCGCGTCAGCTCGCCGAGGCGCTTGCTGCCAAGGATCATCAGGTCGTCGGTGTGGTGGGCAGCAGGGGCAACGGCGATGAGCTTCTGGGTTTCGCCGTGCTGGCCTGCTTGCCCTTTGAAGCCGAACTTCAAGCGATCACCGTGGCACCCGCGGCACGTCGCCAGGGCGTGGCAAAAGCGCTGCTCGAACGGCTGATCGCCACGGCGACAGACTGGGGCAGTGAACGGTTGTTGCTTGAGGTGCGGGCGAGCAATGCGCAGGCGCTGGGGCTCTATCGGGGACTTGGCTTCATCGAGGAGGGGCGGCGTCGCGGTTATTATCCCGCCGCAGAGGCGTCATCGCTGCGCGAGGATGCGCTGCTGATGGGGCGTGGGCTCTAGGCGCTGGGCCTCAGCTGTCGTGGTGCGGCCCGGTCGGGCGTGCGACTGACGGCCCACACACCAAGGCGCCGCCTGAGTGGCGGCGCCTTGTGCTATCAAGCATCGTCATCACGCCAAGCGATCAGGAGGCGTTGGTGTCGCTGCTGTCGCCCGTGTCGAGTGCCTGGAACTTGGCTAGCAGGCCGCTCAGCCGCTGCTCCCACTCGTCGTGTTCCTGCTTGAGTCGGGTGTTCTCCTCGCGCAGCTCCTCGGCTTCCATCTTCAGCATTTCGATCGCTTCGACGGCATTGCTGACTTGCTGCTCGAGCTGATTGAAGAGTTCGATGCTCATCCTGTATCTCCTGGTGACAGTCTGCCTTCACTGGCAGACGGGTGGTGGTCAGGGCGCAGCGTACGACGGGTGGCGCGGCGCGGCAAGCGTCGTCTAGGGCAGACGGTAGAGCCGTCCGCTGCTGTCGCCGGCACGCACTTCCCGATGCAGCATCCAGCCCTCCGGCACGCTGGGCGTCAGCTCGGCCTCGACTTCCAGATAGACCCAGGCGCCAGTGGCCAACAAGCCGCCGTCGACCAGTCGGCGACAGCTCTCTTCGGCCAGGTCCTGGCGGAAGGGCGGGTCCAGGAAGACCAGGTCGAAGGGGTCGGCATCGCCGCCGAGCGCGTCGCCGAGAACGGCCTTGGCATCGGCGGTGATGACGCGGCCATTAGCTCCCAGGGTGGCGATGTTTGACTCAAGCGCCCGCGCGACCGGGGCGCTCTGCTCGATGAACAGCGCCTCCCGCGCGCCGCGCGAGAGGGCTTCGAGGCCCAGCGCGCCGGTGCCGGCGAAGAGGTCTAGCACCCGTGCGCCAGCGGTGGCGTTGGCCAGCCAGTTGAACAGGGTTTCGCGGACCCGGCCCGGCGTCGGGCGCAGTCCAGGGTGGTCGAGCACCGGAAGCGTTCGGCGGCGATAGTCGCCGCCGATGATTCTCAGGCGGCCGGCGTCCCGGCGGCCGGCGTTTGAGCGGTTGCTCTGGGCCTTTCCCTGGCGGCGGGAGCGTGATGAGGGGGATCGACGTTGTTTCATGGTCGGCTAATTGTACCCGGGGGCTTGTCCACAGTCATGGTCGGCGATGGTACGATGAGCTAATTCTCCGCACTCGAGACCAGATCACGCCCATGTTCGGATTTTTCAAGCGCAAGAAGAAGCAGGACCCGGCACAGCAAGAGCCGTCGCCGGACCAGGAGGTCACCCCCGGCGCGTCGGAAGACGTCGACGATGACGCTTCCGCGACGAACGCCGATACCGAAGAGCGGCCCGCCGATGCAGCCCCCTCCCAGGCCCAGTCTGGCGAGGCGCCGCCAGAGACACCGGCCGAGCCTGAGGATGCCGCCGATAAGGCTGCTGACGACGCGCCGGCTGCGCCGCGCCAGGACGCTGAGCAGGCGCCGGACGTCAGCCCCGAGTCTGGTACGACAAAGTCTGATTCAGTAGGCCCTGATAAAAAAGTGCCTGATACAGAAGAGCTCGAGAGTGACGAGCGTCCGGTCGCCGCCGCGGAGGTGGAACTGACGCCCGAGCCGGAGGCCGCGACGCCGGTACCCGAGGCGTCGCCTGAGCCTGACGCTGCACCTGAGCCGAGCGCCGACGGCCGCGACGACCAGTCTGCCCTGCCGCAGGAGGGCCGTCAGCCGGAGGCGGACTCGCCAGAGAAGGACTCGTCAGAGAAGGACTCGTCAGAGAAGGGCAAGAAGAAAGGCTGGTTCGCCCGTATCAAGGAAGGCCTGGGCAAGACTCGCGCCAACCTGAGCGATGGCGTCGCCGATCTGTTCCTCGGCAAGAAGCAGATCGACGACGAGCTGATGGAGGACCTCGAGACCCAGCTGCTGATGGCGGATGTGGGCATCGAGGCGACCACTGAGATCATCGATCGCCTGACTGCTCGGGTCTCGCGCAAGGAGCTCAAGGAGCCCCAGGCGCTTTATGACGCCCTGCAGGATGAGCTGGCCGCGCTGCTCGAACCGGTGGCCAAGGACCTGGTGCTGCCCGAGAAGGGGCAGGGGCCCTTCGTCATCCTGATGGTCGGGGTCAACGGCGTTGGCAAGACCACCACCATCGGCAAGCTGGCCAAGCGCTTCCAGGGCCAGGGGCGCAGCGTGATGCTGGCCGCCGGCGATACCTTCCGTGCCGCCGCCGTCGAGCAGCTCAAGGTGTGGGGCGATCGCAACAGCGTGCCGGTGATTGCCCAGCACACCGGCGCCGACAGTGCCTCGGTGATCTACGATGCGCTCTCCGCGGCCAAGGCCCGGGGCATCGACGTGCTGATCGCCGATACTGCCGGGCGCCTGCACAACAAGGGCCATCTGATGGAGGAGCTCAAGAAGGTGCAGCGGGTGATGGGCAAGCTCGACGCCGCCGCACCCCATGAGGTGATGCTGGTGCTCGACGCCGGCACCGGTCAGAACGCGCTGTCCCAGGCGGCCACCTTCAACGAGGCGGTGCCGGTCACCGGTATCACCCTGACCAAGCTCGACGGCACCGCCAAGGGCGGCATCATCTTCGCTCTGGCCAAGCAGCTCGGCACGCCGATCCGCTATATCGGCGTCGGCGAGACGGTCGACGACCTGCGGCCCTTTGCCGGCCGTGACTTCGTCGATGCTCTCTTCAATGCGTCGCGCAGCGAGTGAGACGCTAATCGATGATCGCCTTCGAACATGTCGGCAAGCGCTACGGTGGGCGCTTCGAAGCCCTGGCCAATATCGACTTCCGGGTCCAGCGCAGCGAGATGGTCTTTCTGACCGGTCACTCCGGGGCCGGCAAGAGCTCGCTGCTGCGCCTGATCATGCGCCTGGAGCGCCCGTCCCGTGGCAAGGTGCGGGTGGCCGGCCATGACATCGCTGGCCTGCACGCAAGCCAGGTGCCTTTCTACCGGCGCCAGATCGGCGTGGTCTTTCAGGACCATCAGCTGCTCTTCGACCGGGATGTCTTCGCCAACGTGGCGCTGCCGCTTGAGATCCAGGGCGCCGAGCCCCGTGAGATAGCACGTCGAACCCGGGCGGCGCTGGATAAGGTGGGGCTTCTGCATCGGGAGAAGGCGCTGCCCATCGAGCTTTCCGGCGGCGAGCAGCAGCGGGTGGGTATCGCCCGGGCGGTGGTCAACAAGCCGGCGCTGCTGCTGGCCGACGAGCCAACCGGCAACCTCGACCCCCAGCTCTCCGCCGATATCATGACGCTGTTCGAAGATTTCAATCGCATTGGCACCACGGTGCTGATTGCGAGCCACGATCTGGCGCTCATCGCCCGGCTGCGCCATCGTGTGCTGCGCCTGCGGGACGGACGTCTGATCGGCGACCAGGAGGCCACATGAGCGAACGCGAGAGCGGTAAAGCGGCTCGTTCGTCCTCGCAGCGCGGCGCCCGCAGCCAGCGTCCCGTGATGCGCAGCCGGCTCGGCGCCTGGGCTCGCCACCATCGGGCCATGTGCCTGGACAGTGCCGGCCGGCTGATTCGCACTCCTGTCGCCAGCCTGCTGACCATGCTGGCGATCGCCATTGCCCTGATACTGCCGACCGCCCTGTGGCTGTCCCTGGACGGCGCCAGGCTGCTGGATGCCGAGCTCGATGAGAGCGCGACCCTGACGGCCTATCTGGCAAGCGACGTCGATGAGCGCGAAGCGATGCGGGTGGCTGAAGCGCTGGGTGCCTCCCCGGCGGTCGAGGCGGTACGGCTGATCACCGCCGCCGAAGGCATGGCCGAATTCCAGCAGGCGCTGGGGCTCGAGGATGCCCTGGAGCGACTGGAGACCAACCCGCTCCCGGCAAGCGTGGTGGTCTCGCCCAAGGATGCGTCGCCCGAGGCGATGCGCGCGCTGGCGACCCAACTGGAGGCGGTCAGCGGCGTCGACGAGGTGCGCGTGGACCTGGCCTGGCTCGAGCGCCTCAAGCGCCTCGCAGAGCTTGGTCGGCGGGTGACGCTGGCGCTCGGCGTGCTGTTTGGCCTGGGCGTGCTGCTGGTAGTGGGCAACACCATTCGTCTGGCCGTGGAGAGCCGCCGCCAGGAAATCGAAGTGGTGACCCTGATCGGCGCCACCCACGGTTTCGTGCGCCGCCCCTTCCTCTACAGCGGCGCCTGGTATGGCCTGGGGGGCGGGCTGCTGGCCTGGGCGCTGCTGGCGCTTGGCAGGCAGTGGCTGAGTGCCCCGGCCACGGCGCTGGCCGAGAGTTACGGGGCAAGCTTCACAATGCCTGGGCTGGATGGTGCAGGTTCGGCAACGCTATTGATTTCGAGTACACTACTTGGTTTGCTGGGGGCCTGGATCGCGGTTTCGCGCCATCTGGCTGACATTCGTCCCCGGTAAGCTACACTGCGTGGCGATGCGGATATCGCATGGCGATAGACTGGCATTCACCGGAACTTTATGGTCTGGTGGACGTCAAACTTGCGAAACGTTAGTCATCTAATGATCTGGGTTCTATCCCCTAGCCTTGATCATGACGTCCGCTCCCGCGCACAAGCGATTCATCTTTATGTTCTTGTGCGCACGATACTGAGGGCAAACTTGGAGACATCCTGCATGAGCACCAGTCTTCTGCCTGCTGGCCATCTTTCCCCGGGCCATGACCTGAACGGGTACATTCAGGCGGTCAACGGTATTGCCGTGTTGACCGCCGACGAAGAGCGCGAGCTGGCCTTCCGCCTTCATGATGAGAACGATCTCGAGGCGGCCCGTCGGCTGGTCATGTCGCACCTGCGCTTCGTGGTACATATTGCCCGCAGCTATTCCGGCTACGGCCTGCCCCAGGCAGACCTTATCCAGGAGGGCAACGTGGGACTGATGAAAGCCGTCAAGCGCTTCGACCCGCATCAGGGCGTGCGTCTGGTGTCCTTCGCGGTGCACTGGATCAAGGCCGAGATCCATGAGTTCGTGCTGCGCAACTGGCGCATCGTCAAGATCGCCACCACCAAGGCTCAGCGCAAGCTGTTCTTCAACCTGCGCAGCGCCAAGAAGCGCCTGGCCTGGCTGAACAATGACGAGGTCGATGCCATCGCTAAGGACCTCGACGTCAAGCCGCATGTGGTGCGCGACATGGAAGGGCGGCTGTCGTCCTACGACGCCGGCTTCGATGCGTCGCCGAGCGATGACGATGAGTCCTCGTCTTACCAGGCGCCGGCAAACTTCCTCGATGACGGCCGCTACGATCCGGCGACTCAGCTCGAGGACAGCGATTGGGAGCAAGACTCCACCCGTCGCCTGCGCGAAGCGCTGGGCGAGCTCGACGAGCGCTCTCAGGACATCCTGACGCGTCGTTGGCTAAACGAGCCCAAGGCGACCCTGCACGATCTGGCAGATGTCTATGGCGTTTCCGCCGAGCGTATCCGTCAGCTCGAGAAGAATGCCATGAAGAAGATCAAGCAGCAGATCGGCGACGCCTTGGTGGCCTAGTCATCCGAAGCTTAAGCCTCGCCGACTGAGTGCGGTCGGCGACATGCGCTGACATGAAAACCCCCGGTGCCTTGGCATCGGGGGTTTTGTGTTTCTGGGCCATTGCCTCTGGGTCATGGTCACTGAGTAAGCATTCTTCGCGTCAGTGACATTGGCCGCTGTCAGGCGCGGGCGAGATCCGGGACGTCGACGAGCAGGCGCTCGGCAAGCAGCGTCCACTGGTCGTCCCAGAACTCGGTGGGGCGGCGCTTGAAGTCGCTCCTGACGTACTGGGAGATCTGGCCCTCCACGTGCACCATCAGCAGGTTGGCACTGGCCGAGGCAGAGACCCGCGGCCGGCAACGCTCGTTAAGCTCGGCCTCGCGCAGCACCTGCTTGAGCTGAGTTTCCAGGCGCTCGAAGAGCTGGTGGATGCGCAGGCGCAGACGCGCGGTCTCGCCGGTCAGGGCGTCGCCGCCGAGCAGCCGGGACAGGCCCGGGTTCTTCTCGGCGAAACCGAGCAGCAGGGTGATAATCTGCTGGCAGCGCGGCAGGGTTTCCGGGGTCTCGTCGAGGATGCGCCGGATGCGCTCGAACAGGCTCTCCTCGATGAATTCGATCAGCCCCTCGAACATGCGCGCCTTGCTCGGGAAGTGGCGATACAGCGCAGCCTCCGAGACACCGACCTGGCGGGCCAGGGCGGCGATGGTGATGCGCTTGCCGCTGTCTTCCTCGAGCATCAGCGCCAGCGCCTGGAGGATCTGCTCGCGGCGGTTGGGTTTGTTGGTTTCCTGCGTCATGAGCTTCTTCTAATAATATTTTGGGATCTTGAACTCATCCTACTGAGCCTCCGCAAGCGGGGCAAACCGTTAAGAGAGACTCGTGATCAGTGCTCGCTTTCAAGAATTTGGGTGCCGACCCCGGCCTTGGTGAAGATTTCCAGCAGGGTGGCGTGGGGGACGCGACCGTCGATGATGTGCGCGCTGGCCACGCCGCCCTTGACGGCCTCGAGGGCGCAGCGGATCTTCGGCAGCATGCCGCCATGGATGGTGCCGTCGGCGATCAGGTCGTCCACGTCCTGGGTCGAGAGCCCGGTGAGCACTTCACCCTCGGCGTTCATCAGTCCCGCCACATTGGTCAGCAGCATCAACTTCTCGGCGGACAGCGCCTCGGCGACCTTGCCGGCCACCAGGTCGGCGTTGATGTTGTAGCTGCGGCCGTTCGCGTCGACGCCGATCGGTGCGATCACCGGAATGAAGTCGCGGGCGGTGAGCATCTCGATCAGTTCGGTGGAGACGTGCTCGACCTCGCCGACATGGCCGATGTCGATGATCTCTGACGCCGTCATCTCCGGGCTCTTCTGTTCGACCTTGAGCTGGCGGGCGCGGATTTGGGCGCCGTCCTTGCCGGTCATGCCGATGGCCTTGCCGCCGCACTGGTTGATCAGGTTGACGATGCCCTTGTTGACCAGCCCGCCCAGCACCATCTCGACCACGTCCATGGTCTCGGCGTCGGTGACGCGCATGCCGTTGACGAAGCGCGACTTGATCTTGAGCTTGTCGAGCAGCTCGCCGATCTGTGGGCCGCCGCCGTGAACCACCACCGGATTGATGCCGACTTCCTTCATCAACACCATGTCGCGGGCGAAGGAGTCGATCAGGGTGTCCTCGGTCATGGCGTTGCCGCCGTACTTGACCACCACGGTCTTGCCGGAGAAACGCTGGATGTAGGGCAGGGCCTCGGAGAGGACCTCGACGACCTGGCGGGGGTCGCGTGTATGTTCACTCATGACATGTCTCTGGTTGCGTCGCCCCCATCATGGCCGGGGGCGTGTTCGAGCGGCGACGGTGGCGTGGCGCCGCTCTCGAGAAGATAGGGTTGGGCATTAACCCTAAAAGGTCGTTTTCAAAAGCCATCGACCCGCCGCGATCAGAACGGCAGCGCGATGCTCGGATCGATTTGCTTGAGGGCATCGCCGAAGCGTGCCTGGATACGCTCAAGCGCCGCTTCGCTCTTGCCCTCGAAGCGCAGCACCAGCACCGGTGTGGTGTTGGAGGCGCGGCACAGGCCCCAGCCATCAGGATAGTCGACGCGGATGCCGTCGAGGGTCGTCTTGACGCCGTCCTCGCCGAAATCCGCCTCCCGAGCCAGACGCTCGACCAGGGCGAACTTGGTCTCGTCGGTGACGGTGATGTTGAGCTCCGGCGTGCCCAGGTCCTGTGGGAAGCGGGCGAAGAAGTCGTCGGCGTTCTGATCCTGCTTGGCCAGGATCTCGAGCAGGCGGGCGGCGCCGTAGAGGCCGTCGTCGAAGCCGTACCACCTTTCTTGGAAGAAGATGTGGCCGCTCATTTCACCGGCCAGCAAGGCGCCGGTCTCCTTCATGCGCGCCTTGATCAGCGAGTGGCCGGTGCGCCACATTTCCGGGGTGCCACCGGCGGCTTCGATCACCTGAGCCAGGTTGCCGGTGCACTTGACGTCGAAGATCACCCGGGCGCCTGGGTTGCGCTCGAGCATGTCCTCGGCGAAGGCCATCATCAGCCGGTCCGGATAGATCAGCTCGCCTGCGGGGGTGATTACGCCTAGGCGGTCGCCGTCGCCGTCGAAGGCCAGCCCGATGTCGGCGCCGGTTTCCTTGACGGTGCGAATCAGGTCGGTGAGGTTCTCGGGCTTGCCCGGGTCCGGGTGGTGATTGGGGAAGGTGCCGTCGATCTCGGCGAACAGCGGGATGGTCTCGATGCCGAGGCGCTCAATGAGCTGGGGCCCGAGCTCGCCGGCCACGCCGTTGCCGCAGTCGACCACCGCCTTGAGCCGCCGTGCCGGGGTAATGTCGCCAAGGATGCGCGCGAGGTATTGCTCGCGGACGTCGGCCTCGCGGATGCTGCCCTGGCCGCTTATCAGGTCACCCTCGACGATACGCGTGTGCAGGGCGGTGATGGCCTCGCCGGACAAGGTCTCGCCGGCGAGCACGATCTTCAGGCCGTTGTAGTCGGGCGGGTTGTGGCTGCCGGTGACCATCACGCCGGAGGCGGTGCCGTCGAGCACGTGGGTGGCGTAGTAGAGCACCGGGGTCGGCACCATGCCGATGTCGATGACGTCCTGGCCGGCGGCGGCCAGACCGCGCATCAGGGCGGCCGCCAGGCGCGGGCCGGAGAGGCGACCGTCGCGGGCCACCACTACGGTGGATTCGCCGCGTGCGGCGGCCTCGCTGCCGATGGCGCGCCCGATCTGCTCGACGCCGGCTTCGGTAAGGGTGTCATCGACGATGCCGCGAATGTCATACGCGCGGAAGATCGAAGCGGGTACCTGTGTCATGAGGCCATTCCTTCGCTAGAGGCTTGTGTAGGAGGGGCATCCGGGCCCCGAATGCATTCAGTGGCGCCCGGAGCTACCGAAACCGCCGGTGCCACGCTGGCCGGTGCCCCGTTGACTAGAGTCACGCTGACCAGAGCCATCCTGACGCGCGTTGGACAGGCCGGCGTCGAAGTCATCGACGACCTCGAGTTCTGCCTGTACCACGGGTACTAGCACGTACTGTGCCAGGCGCTCGAAGGGCTCGAGCACGAAGCGTGTCTGGCCGCGATTCCACACCGAGATCATCAGCTCGCCCTGGTAGTCGGAGTCGATCAGCCCCACCAGGTTGCCAAGCACGATGCCGTGCTTGTGGCCGAGGCCCGAGCGGGGGAGGATCATGCCGGCGAGCGCGGGGTCGGCGATATGCACGGCGAGCCCGGTACGCACTAGCTCGCAATCACCCGGTTCCAGGGTCAGCGGGGCATCGAGCAGGGCGCGCAGGTCCATGCCGGCGCTGCCGGCGGTGGCATAGTGGGGCAGGTGATCGCGGACGCGCTCGTCGAGAATCTTGACGGCCAGGCGCGGGGCGGGAGAAGTCGCGGTCATTGGGGGTCCTGTGGTGAAGACGGGGTGGCAGCGATAGGAGGTGTGGCCAAGGCGCTTTGTTCGAGGCGTTCGAGCAGACAGTCGAGGATCGCTGTGGCCAGCGTGGCCTTGCTCTGGGCGGGCAGTGCGCGGCGGCCGAGGGGGGTGCTGGCGTCAACGGTGCTCGGCCACAGCAGCAGTGCGGCGTTGTGGTCGGCGCCGAAGCCGAGCCCGGCCAGGGAGACGTCGTTGGCGACGATCATGTCGAGGCCCTTGCGGGTCAGTTTGTCCTGGGCGTAGGCCTCGACATCGCGGGTCTCGGCGGCGAAACCCACCATAAAGGGGCGGGGTGCACCAGCGCGGTGCTTGGCCACTTCGGCAATGATGTCGGGATTCTTGACCAGCGTGAGCGTCAGCTCGTCACTCTCCGCGGTCTTCTTGATCTTGTGCTCGCTGACGCTGGCGGCGCGGTAGTCGGCCACCGCCGCGCAGCCGATGAAGACGTCACTTTGTGGCGCCAGGCGATGGGCTTCCTCGGCCATCTCGTTGGCCGAGGTCACGTCGATGCGGTTAACGCCCTTGGGGGTCGCGAGGGTCACCGGACCGCTTATCAGGTTCACGGCGGCACCCAGCGCGGCCGCCGCCTCGGCCAGCGCATAGCCCATCTTTCCGGAGCTGTGATTGGACAGATAGCGCACCGGGTCCAGCGGCTCCCGCGTCGGACCTGCCGTGATGGTCACCGTCAGGCCCTGTGCCGGGCGTCCCCCGGCAGGCGCGGCATCGGGCGTCTTGGTAGGGGCGCCGGGCGCCCTAAAGAGCGCATCGACGATGGCCTCGGGCTCAAGCATGCGCCCGGGCCCGACATCGCCGCAGGCCTGGTCGCCGGCATCCGGGCCCAGCAGCCGCCAGCCGTCGGCCTCTAGCTGGCGGGTGTTGCGGGCCGTGGCCGGGTGGCGCCACATGGCCTGGTTCATGGCAGGGGCCATGGCCTTGTCGGCATCGCTGGCAAGACACAGGGTCGTCAGCAGGTCGTCGGCATGACCATGGACGAGGCGCGCCATCAGATCGGCGGTGGCCGGGGCGATCAGGATCAATTCTGCCCAGCGGGCCAGCTCGATGTGCCCCATGCCGGCCTCGGCCTCGGGGTCGAGCAGTGAGGTGCGCACCGGTTCGCCGGTGAGGGCCTGCAGCGTCAGCGGGGTGATGAAGGCCTGTGCGCCATCCGTCATGACCACGCGTACCTCATGCCCCGCCTTCTTCAACAGGCGGGCCAGGTGGGCGCTCTTGTAGGCGGCGATGCCGGCGCTGATGCCCAGCAGAATGCGCTTGCCGGAGGGTGTTGCCATCTCAGTATCCGAGCAGTGAGCGAAGCTCTTACCTTACCACTCGCAGCATTTCTTGCGTAGCGCCCGGCCTTTTCCCCGAGCTTGCCCTAACCTCGGCTCCCCGTCTTTTCCCCTGTCTTCCCGTCCTGGCCCCGGGGCCGACTGTCGCACTGCGTTAAGCGAGCGCTTGCAAGGTGGCTGGCAGGGCTGGGGTACCTCTGTTAATACTTTTTACTTAGCTGGGTCTTCTATCTACGTGGAGCTTCTGTCTAGGTGGGTCTGTCTAGGTGGGTCTTTCTAGGTGGGTCTGTCTAGATGGGAGGCGGCTCGTCGCCGCCAGAGCAGCAGAAGAGAATGGCGATATCGTAAACTGGACGCAGGGAGGCGTCATATGGCGATTCGAGATTGGCCCGAGGGTGAGCGCCCGCGGGAGAAGTTGCTGACGCTGGGGCCTGCGGCCCTGTCCGATGCAGAGCTGCTGGCGATCTTTCTTCGGGTGGGCGTCAAGGGGCGCTCGGCGGTGGATCTGGCGCGGGATCTACTATTGAATTTCGGCGGGCTGCGACCGCTGCTCGAGGCCGACCGGGCACGTTTCTGTGCCGAACATGGGCTGGGCGATGCAAGCTTCGTGCAGCTACAGGCGGTGCTTGAGATGTCGCGTCGCCACTTGGCAAGCCAGCTCACCCGGGGCGATGCCCTGACCTCACCTTCGCTGGTGCGGGCTTTTCTGGCCTCCAAGCTGCGCCACCTGGGACATGAAGAGTTCGCGGTGATGTTCCTCGACAGCCAGCATCGTGTGATTCACTTCGAATCAATGTTTCGCGGCACGCTCGACAGTGCCTCGGTCTACCCCCGGGAAGTGGCCCGGCGCGCCTTGGCGCTGGGGGCTGGGGCCACCATCCTTGCGCACAATCACCCTTCCGGGGTGGCCGAGCCCAGCGATGCCGATAGACGCATCACGCAGCGACTCAAGGCGGCGCTGGAGCTCTTCGAGATTCGGGTGCTCGACCATTTCGTGGTCGGTGACGGCGAAGTGGTGTCCTTCGCCGAGCGGGGCTGGCTGTAGTGCGTACCGGTTTCGTCCCTGGGCCGTTTCGCTACGGGAAAAGGTGCGGTAAAGTACGTCGCCGAGCGTGGCGGGCCCGAGTGGTCGCCGTCGCGTCCGGTCACACAGCACCTGTCTGTCGTGTAGGTGTCGTGCCAACAAAGAAGCCCGTCTTGACGTCCACGCCAGCGCTCATGGGGGTGCAGGGGTAGGTTGTTGTGCCATTGATGCTTGCCGCGCGTGCCGGCCTCTGGTATAACATGCACCCTTTAGAATTCCCTGGGTTAAATAAGGGGGCATCGAGGCGGTGGCCAGCCGTTCGCCCTACCCGGTTTGCCCGACAGGTTTTGAACAACTCGCCAAGCGGTTGGAGGCTCCCATGTCCAATGTATGTCAGGTTACCGGCAAGCGTCCGGTAACAGGTAACAACGTATCTCACTCCCAGCGCAAGACCCGTCGTCGTTTCTTGCCGAACCTGCATTCCCACCGTTTCTGGGTGGAGTCAGAGAAGCGCTTCATCAAGCTGCGCCTCTCCTCCAAGGGTATGCGCATCATCGACAAGAAAGGCATCGAAGCGGTGCTGTCCGATATCCGCAAGCGCGGCGAACGCGTCTAAGCAGCCTTCTAGGGAGAACTGAGTCATGCGCGATAAGATTCGTATGGTGTCCAGCGCCGGTACCGGCCATTTCTACACCACCGACAAGAACAAGCGGAACACCCCGGACAAACTGGAAATGAAAAAGTTTGACCCGACGATCCGCAAGCACGTGATGTACAAGGAAGCCAAAATCAAGTAAGTCTTGATGGCTCCTGCCGCAGGCGTAAGCCTGTCGCCTAAACCCGGTTAACGCCGGGTTTTTGCGTCTCTGGACGCTCACTATTCGCCCCACGTCCACCGCTCCACGGAACCGTTGTGCCATGCCCGAACTTCCCGAAGTCGAGACCACGCGTCGCGGCATCGCTCCCTATTTGGAGGGACGCGAGATCCGCGAGGTGATCGTGCGCAACCGTCGCCTGCGCCTGCCGGTGCCGGAGGGGCTCGAAAACGCGCTGGTGGGCTCGCGGATCGGGCCGCTTTCGCGCCGTGCCAAGTACCTGATCCTGCCCATCGAGTCGCCGACCGATGGCGCGGCGACCGATGGCGCGCCGGCTGGAGAAGCGTCGCGTGCCGAGGGCGAGACACGACGGGCACTGCTCTGGCATCTGGGCATGTCCGGCAGCCTGCGCATCGCGCGCCTCGGCGACGCGCCGAAAAAGCATGATCATGTCGATCTGGTGATGGAGGGTGGCGCCATCCTGCGCTATCACGATCCGCGCCGCTTCGGCTTCCTCGACTGGCTCGAGGGTGACGTCACAAGCGATCGACGCCTCGTTCGGCTGGGCCCGGAGCCGCTGTCGCCGGCCTTCGATGATGAGCGACTGTTTGAGCGCTCGCGCAAGCGGCGCCTGGCCGTGAAGCCCTTCCTGATGGATAACGCCGTGGTGGTGGGGGTGGGCAACATCTACGCCGCCGAGGCACTGTTCCTTGCCGGCATCGATCCGCGCCGAGCCGCCGGCCAGATATCCCGCGAGCGCTATGTGCGCCTTACCGCGGCAATCCGCGAGGTGCTGTCGGCGGCTATCACCCAGGGCGGCACGACCCTGCGCGACTTCGTCAGCGGCACCGGGGAGCCGGGCTATTTTGCCCAGCGCCTCAACGTCTACGGCCGTGACGGCGAGCCGTGCCGGCGCTGTGGCAGGGAGCTTCGCCTGGTCACCCTTGGCCAGCGCGCCAGTGTCTTTTGCCCCAGTTGCCAGACCTGATTCGATCTACCCGCTGGGCCCGCGCGTTGCCGGGCTTGGCAGGGTAGACTGTCCTTACTTTCCTGTTGTCTGTTTGACGGAGACCTCCGTGACCGAACGCCTGCGCTTGAAGAAGAACGCCGACCGCCGCCTGAAGGCTGGCCATTTGTGGCTGTACTCCAATGAGATCGACACCGACGCGACCCCACTCAAGACCTTTGAGCCGGGCGCCCAGGCGGTGATCGAGGCCCATAATGGCCGCGCCATGGCGGTCGCTTACGTCAATCCGCACTCTTTGATCTGTGCCCGGGTGGTGTCCCGGGACCCGGAAATGCGCCTCGACCGCTCGCTGCTGGTGCATCGCTTCAAGCAGGCCCTGGGTCTGCGCCAGCGGCTCTTTGCCAAGCCTTTCTACCGGCTGGTACACGGCGAGGGTGACCTGCTGCCCGGGCTGATCGTCGACCGCTTCGACGACGTGCTGGTGGTGCAGCTCAATACCCTGGGTATGGAGCGCATGGCCGAGCAGGTGATCGATGCCCTCGACAAGGTGCTGTCGCCGCGGGCCATCGTCTTCAAGAACGACTCCTCCGGGCGTCGTCAGGAGCAGCTCGACCGCCAGGTTGAAGTGGTCAAGGGCGAGCTGCCCGAGGAAGTGTTGCTCGAAGAAAACGGCGTGCGCTTCGTTGCCCGGGTGCTCGACGGCCAGAAGACCGGCTGGTTCTATGACCACCGCGACAACCGCGCCTGGCTCAACAAGCTGGTGGCCGGCAAGCGCGTGCTGGACGTCTTCAGCTATGTCGGCGGTTGGGGCGTGCAGGCGGCGGCTCACGGTGCCAGCGAAGTGCTGTGCGTGGATGCCTCAAGCGATGCGCTCGAGCACGTGGCCGCCAACGCCGCGCTCAATGGCCTCACCGACCAGGTAGCCGTCGGCGAGGGGGATGCCTTCGAGGCCATGGCCGCGCTCAAGGCCGATGACGAGCAATTCGACGTGGTTATCCTCGACCCGCCCGCCTTCATCAAGAAGCGCAAGGATATTCCCAGCGGTGAGCGGGCTTACTCGCGCCTCAACCGTGAGGCCATGCGCCTGCTGGGTCGTGACGGCTTGCTGATGAGCGCCTCCTGCTCGATGCACCTGGCGCCGGAGCGCCTCGTCGAGTGCGTGCGCGGGGCGGTGCGTCACCAGGACCGTCATGGCCAGGTGATCTATCAGGGCCATCAGGGCAGCGATCATCCGGTGCATCCGTCGATTCCCGAGACGGACTATCTCAAGGCGCTCGGCGTGCGAGTGTTCCGCGACTGATGAGTGCCTGGGTGCGGGTCTTCGCCTACCCCAACGCGTTGCTGGTCAGCCATGTGCACAACGTGCTGGAAAGCGCCGGGGTACCGAGCGAGCTCAGAAACCTGACCCTTGGCGGCGGAGCGGGGGACCTGCCCCTTGGCGAGTGCGAGCCCGAGGTGTGGGTAGCGCCGCATAATGCCGCCCGCGCCAAAATGCTGGTGCGCGAGGCCCTCGAGGGGCCTGTCGAGGTTCGCCCTGCCTGGACCTGTCCGGGCTGCGGCGAGCGCCTCGAGGGCGCCTTCGAGACCTGCTGGGCCTGCGGTACGCATCGGCGCGACTGATCCGGCATCGCGGCTGTAATTCGGAAAGGATAATTCGGGAAGGATAGTTCGCAAAGAATAGTTCAGGAATATGTGCTTTTTAGCGCCCGGCTGACAACGGTTTTCGTTGCCAGCCGGGCGTTTTTCTTTGGGATTTTTCTAAACTTTCCCCGGGCCTTGGGTGCTCTTGTGCCGCTGTGCTGTACTGCTGTCATGTGCTGGGTCTGTGGTGACCCGTCTTGCGCCCAGGCGTGCCCGTTATCCTCAAGGAGGTGCCATGAAGATCGCTGTGCCGAAGGAAATCAAGAATCATGAATACCGCGTGGCGCTGACGCCTTCGGGTGTGCGCGAGCTGACCGGCCGCGGCCATCAGGTGGTGGTGCAGGCGGGTGCCGGGGAAGGTGCTGGCTTCCCGGATGCCGATTACGAAGCCGCCGGCGCGACGCTCGAGGCCAACGTGGCGACGCTTTGGCAGGACGCCGAGCTGATCATCAAGGTCAAGGAGCCTCAGCCGGAAGAGGTCGAGCGGCTGTCGTCCGACCAGATCCTCTTCACCTATCTGCACCTGGCCGCCGAGGAGACGCTGACGCAGGGGCTGATTCAGAGCGGTGCCACCTGCATTGCCTACGAGACCATCACCGGGACCGGCGGTGGCCTGCCGCTGCTGGCACCGATGAGCGCGGTGGCCGGTCGCATGGCGGTGCAGGCGGGGGCCCACAGCCTGGAGAAGGCCCAGGGCGGTGCCGGCATTCTGCTGCCGGGTGTGCCAGGCGTTGCCCCGGCCAAGGTGACGGTGATCGGCGGTGGCGTGGTCGGTGAGAATGCGGCGCGCATGGCGCTGGGTCTGGGCGCCGAGGTGACCATCCTCGACAAGTCCCTTGCGCGTCTCGAGGTGCTCGATCACCGCTATCAGGGCCGCATCAAGGCCGTCTATTCGACCGCCGACACCCTGGACGAGGCAGTGCGCGAGTCCGACCTGATCATCGGTGCCGTGCTGGTGCCCGGTGCCGCCGCGCCCAAGTTGATCTCGCGTGCCCAGCTTGCCGAGATGAAGCCCGGCAGCGTGCTGGTCGACGTGGCGATCGATCAGGGCGGCTGCTTCGAGACCAGCCATGCCACCACCCATGCCGCGCCGACCTATGCGGTCGACGGCGTGGTGCACTATTGCGTGGCCAACATGCCCGGCGCCGTGGCCCGCACCTCGACCCAGGCGCTGACCAACGCCACCCTGCCGTTTGTGATGGCGCTGGCCGACAAGGGCTGGCAGCGGGCGCTGGCCGATGATCCGCACTTCCTGGCTGGGCTCAATGTCCACGCAGGCCAGGTGACCTATCCGGCGGTGGCCAAGGCCTTTGGCCTTGAAAGCATCGATGCGGTGACGCTGGTGAGCTAAGGCGCATCCACCGCGCGAGGCGCATGAGCGGCTGTGCGACACTAGCGAAGGACGGCCCGTTGGGGCCGTCCCCAACGGGCCGTCCTGTTCGCCTTGATCGGGGCGGCGCGGTAGACTGGGGGACACTTGCCATTTACTCAGTGGACCCGTCCGAATTCATGAACAAGACACGCGTTCTCACCGGTATCACGACCACCGGCACGCCGCATCTCGGCAACTACGTCGGGGCGATCAAGCCGGCCATCACTGCAAGCCAGGACCCCAACGTCCAGTCCTTCTACTTCCTCGCCGACCTGCATGCCCTGATCAAGTGTCAGGACCCCAAGCGTGTGGAGCAGTCGCGGCTGGAAATCGCGGCCACCTGGCTGGCGCTGGGGCTTGATACCGATAACGCCATCTTTTATCGCCAGTCGGATATCCCCGAGATTCCCGAGCTGACCTGGATGCTGTCCTGTGTTTGCGCCAAGGGGCTGATGAACCGGGCACACGCCTACAAGGCCGCGGTGGCCGACAACGAGTCTGCTGGCTCCCCTGATCCGGACAAGGGTATCACCATGGGGCTGTTCGGCTATCCGGTGCTGATGGCCGCCGACATCCTGATGTTCAACGCCCACAAGGTGCCGGTCGGTCGCGATCAGATTCAGCATATCGAGATGGCCCGCGATATCGGCGGTCGCTTCAATCACCTCTACAAGGGCCAGTTCTTTACCCAGCCCGAGGCGGTGGTCGACGATAAGGTGGAAGTGTTGAACGGTCTCGACGGGCGCAAGATGTCCAAGAGCTACAACAACACCATTCCGCTGTTCGTGTCCGAGAAGAAACTCCAGAAGCTGGTGCGCAAGATCAAGACCAATTCCCTGGAGCCCGGCGAACCCAAGGATCCGGATACCTGCACCCTGTTCCAGATCTATTCGGCCTTCGCTAGCGCCGAGGAAACCGCCGACCTGCGCCGCGAGTACGAGAACGGCATCGGCTGGGGCGTGGCCAAGGATCGGGTCTTCGAATACCTGAATGCCCATCTGCGTGAACCCCGTGAGCGCTATCAGGCGCTGATGGAGGATCCGGGGCACATTGAACAGGTGTTGGCCAAGGGTGCCGAGCGGGCGCGCTCCGAGGCCGCGCCCTTCATGGATCGCCTGCGTGAGGCGGCAGGCCTCGGCCGCTTCGTCTGAGCGCAAGCCATTGGCGGCCTCCGTCATCCTGCCCCGGTGGAAGGCCGGGGCCAGTCGTTGTGGTGGCCCGTGCCAAGCTCCCAACCATCGGGCGGCGATGCTCGCCCACTGCCAGTCAAAGGATGAGACGATGACCACATTTCCCAAGCGCCCTCTCTACGTGCCCTATGCCGGGCCGTCGCTGCTCGAGATGCCGCTGCTCAACAAGGGCAGCGCTTTCACTCTGCAAGAGCGGATTGCCTTCAACCTGATCGGCCTGCTGCCGCAGAACGTCGAGTCCATCGAAGAGCAGGCCTCGCGGGCCTACCGCCAGTACTGCCAATGTCAGACCGACCTGGATCGTCATATCTACCTGCGTGCCATACAGGACGATAACGAGACGCTGTTCTTCCGCCTGCTCGAGGAACATCTCGAGGAAATGCTGCCGATCATCTACACCCCGACCGTGGGTGAGGCCTGCGAAGAGTTCTCCAACATCTATCGCAACCATCGCGGCCTGTTCATTTCCTATCCCGATCGGGAGTACATGGACGACATCCTGCGCTCCGCGACCAAGGACAACGTCAAGGTGATCGTGGCCACCGACGGCGAGCGTATCCTGGGGCTTGGCGACCAAGGCATCGGCGGCATGGGCATCCCCATCGGCAAGCTGTCGCTGTATACCGCCTGTGGCGGCATCAGCCCGGCCTATACCCTGCCGATCACCCTGGATGTGGGCACCAACAACCAGACCCTGCTCGATGACCCCATGTACATGGGCTGGCGCCACAAGCGCGTCTCCCAGGACGAGTACAACGCCTTCATGGCCGACTTCATTGCCGCCGTGAAGCGCCGCTGGCCCAAAGTGCTGCTGCAGTTCGAGGACTTCGCGCAGACCAACGCCATGCCGCTGCTCGAACGCTATCGCGACGAGCTGTGCTGCTTCAATGACGACATCCAGGGCACCGCGGCGGTTTGCGTAGGCACCCTGCTTGCCGCCTGCAAGGCCAAAAAAGAGAGCGTGGCCGAGCAGCGGGTGGCCTTCGTCGGTGCCGGTTCCGCCGGGTGCGGCATCGCCGAGCAGGTGGTGGTGGCGATGTGTGCCGACGGCCTCTCCGAAGCCGAGGCCCGGTCGCGGATCCTGATGATCGACCGTCATGGCCTCCTGACCAGCGATATGGACGGCCTCTACGACTTCCAGAGCCGGCTTGCCCATGATGCGGCGGACTTTGCCGACACCAGCCTGCTCGGGGTAGTCAAGCAGGCCAAGCCCACCGTGCTGATCGGTGTGTCCGGCCAGCGTGGCCTGTTCAACCAGGAACTGATCGAGGCACTGCACGCCGGCTGTAAGGCGCCGCTGGTGATGCCGCTGTCCAACCCCACCTCGAAGGTCGAGGCGACTCCCGATGAGGTCCTCGCCTGGACCCATGGTCAGGCGCTGGTCGCCACCGGCAGTCCCTTCAAGCCGGTTGAGCTCGATGGCGAGACCTATCCCATCGCCCAGTGCAACAACGCCTATATCTTCCCGGGCATTGGCCTTGGGGTCATCGCCTCCGGCGCGAGCCGCATCACCGATGCGATGCTGATGGCGGCCTCCAACGCCCTGGCCAAGCACGCGCCGATGGTGCAGCACGGCGAAGGCGCACTGCTGCCGGCCCTGTCGGACATTCGTGAGATCAGCCAGTCCATCGCCTTTGACGTGGCGAAGATGGCGCAGCACGAGGGCAAGGCACTCGAGTGCGACGACGACGTACTGTGGGCGGCGATCGAGCGCAACTTCTGGTACCCGCGCTACCGTGAGTATCGCCGCCGGGCTTTCTGAGGCGAGAATGACCAGGCGGCAGGCGCCTGCATTAAGATGACGCCTGCTGCTTCGGCACCGCGACGCCGCGCCCCATCACAGGGCGCGGCGTCGTCGTTTCTGGGGCGAGGCGGCGGCGTTTCTGTTGGGAGCGGTGGCGCCCATCGGTAGTCGACCGGCGTTATCCGGTGCCTCAAGCGGAAAAGGCCCCGCCGGCATATTGCCGGCGGGGCCTTATTTGTGGCGTCGAGTGGGTATCAACGCCGGCTGTGGCTGATCAGGCTAGGCCAATCAGGCCGAACCGATCATCTTGCGCAGCACGTAGTGCAGGATGCCGCCGTGGCGGTAGTACTCGAGCTCGTTGGCGGTGTCGATGCGGCACAGGGCGTCGATATGCTTCTCGCCCTTGTCGCTCTTGATGGTGACCCGCACCTGGCCGCCCGGGCTCAGGCTGTCGAGCCCCTCGATGGAGACCGTCTCGTCGCCGGTCATGCCAAGCGACTTGCGGGTCTCGCCTTCGGGGAACTGTAGCGGCACCACGCCCATGCCGATCAGGTTGGAGCGGTGGATGCGCTCGTAGGACTCGGCCAGCACGGCGCGCACGCCCAGCAGGCGGGTGCCCTTGGCGGCCCAGTCGCGGGAGGAGCCGGTGCCATACTCCTTGCCGGCTATCACCACCAGCGGCGTGCCTTCCTGCTGATACTGCATGGCGGCGTCATAGATCGCCATCTGTTCGCCGGAGGGCACGTGACGGGTCTCGCCGCCGACCACGCCATCGAGCATCTCGTTCTGGATGCGCACGTTGGCGAAGGTGCCACGCATCATCACTTCATGGTTGCCGCGCCGCGAGCCATAGGAGTTGAAGTCGGCGGGCTTGACGCCGTGCTCCTGCAGGTAGCGCCCGGCGGGGCTGGCGGGCTTGATGGCGCCGGCCGGCGAGATGTGGTCGGTGGTCACCGAGTCGCCGAGCATGGCCAGCACGCGGGCGTCCTTGACGTCCTCGATGGCGTCAGGGGTGCGGCCCATGCCTTCGAAAAAGGGCGGGTGCTGGATGTAGGTGGACGCATCGGACCACTCGTAGACCTCGCTCTGGGGCACGTCGATGGCTTTCCAGACCTCGTCGCCGTCGAAGACCTCGGCGTACTCCTTGCGATACATCTCGGTCTTGACCTTCTCGACCGCCTCGGCGATCTCGGCCTGGGAGGGCCAGATGTCGGAAAGATAGACCGGCTGGCCGTCGCTGCCGGTGCCCAGCGGCTCCGTGGACAGATCCGTGCGCACGTTACCGGCCAGGGCATAGGCCACTACCAGGGGCGGTGAAGCGAGCCAGTTGGTCTTGACCAGCGGATGCACGCGGCCCTCGAAGTTGCGGTTGCCCGACAGCACCGAGGCGACGGTCATGTCGCCGTCGTTGATGGCCTTCTCGATGGGGTCGGCCAGCGGACCCGAGTTGCCGATGCAGGTGGTGCAGCCATAGCCGACCAGGTTGAAGCCGAGCGCGTCAAGGTCATCATCGACGCCGCCGGCGGCCAGGTAGTCGGTGACCACCTTGGAACCCGGGGCCAGCGAGGTCTTGACCCAGGGCTGGGTCTTGAGCCCCTTGGCCAGAGCGTTACGTGCCAGCAGGCCGGCGGCCATCATCACGCTGGGATTCGAGGTGTTGGTGCAGGAAGTAATGGCGGCGATCACCACGGCGCCCGGATTGAGTTTGAAGCTCTGGCCGTCGAGGTCGACGTCCTGGCTGGTGGGGTGTTCGTAGCTGTCCTCGATGCCGACGGCGGTTTGACCGCCCTCGGACTGCCACTTGCCCTGTTCTTCCTCCGAGGCCTTGTCGCCGTTGGCGGCCAGCAGCGTCTCGAAGGTGGTCTTCATGTCCTTCAGGGCGACACGGTCCTGGGGGCGCTTGGGCCCGGCCAGGCTGGCCTCGACCTCGCCCATGTCCAGCGCCAGGGTGTCGGTGAAGATCGGCTCGTCGCCGGTCTCGCGCCACAGTCCCTGTGCCTTGCTGTAGGCCTCGACCAGCGCCACCTGTTCATCCTCGCGGCCGGTCAGGCGCAGGTAGTTGAGGGTCTCGTCGTCGACCGGGAAGAAGCCGCAAGTGGCGCCATATTCCGGTGCCATGTTGGCGATGGTGGCTCGGTCGGCCAGCGGCAGGTCGTCCAGGCCGTCGCCGTAGAATTCGACGAACTTGCCGACCACGCCGCGCTCACGCAGCATCTGGGTGACCGTCAGCACCAGATCGGTGGCGGTGATGCCTTCCTTGAGCTTGCCGGTCAGCTTGAAGCCGACCACCTCGGGAATCAGCATCGACACCGGCTGGCCGAGCATCGCCGCTTCGGCCTCGATGCCGCCGACGCCCCAACCCAGTATGCCCAGGCCGTTGATCATGGTGGTGTGGGAGTCGGTGCCCACCAGGGTGTCCGGATAGGCGAAGGTCTTGCCGTCCTCTTCCTTGGTCCACACCGTCTTGCCCAGGTACTCCAGGTTGACCTGGTGGCAGATGCCGGTACCCGGCGGCACCACGCGGAAGTTATCGAAGGCTTGCTGGCCCCAGCGCAGGAACTCGTAGCGCTCCCGGTTGCGGTCCATCTCGATGGCCACGTTGTCTTTGAAGGCGCTTGGGTTGCCGAACTTGTCGACCATCACCGAGTGGTCGATGACCAGGTCGACCGGCGACAACGGGTTGATGCGCTCGGGGTCTTCGCCGAGCTTGGCCACGGCGGCACGCATCGAGGCCAGATCGACCACCCCCGGGACGCCGGTGAAGTCCTGCATCAGCACGCGGGCCGGGCGATAGCCGATCTCGCGCGAGGAGCGGGCCTTTTGCTGCCAGTCGACCAGCGCCTGGAAGTCGTCGTTGGAGACGCTCTCGTCATCGGCGAAGCGCAGCTGGTTTTCGAGCAATACCTTGAGGGTCTTGGGCAGACGCGAGATATCGCCCAGGGTAGAAGCGGCCTTGGGCAAGCTATAGTAATGGTAGCGTTGGTTGCCTACCGTGAGGGTATCCAGCGAGTCAGGGGTGGTGCTCATGGTCTTCTCCTCGTGTCGAGCGAAAGGTCATGATGCAGGCATCAGCATGTGACCATCCATGGGACATGTTCAGGACATGGCTACGACGATGGCTGCTTTCAAGCCTAGCCTATGGGAACCGACGCAAAGGTGACAGGCAAGCAGCATGATGTCTTAGGGAGATCATGGTCGCATGCTTTCTTGAAACCGCGCACCATTGGCCCCATATAGAGAGTATGAGCGTGGCGGTCACCGTTGGGAGAGAAGCATGCATGAAGAAATGTTGAATTCACATGCAGTGAACTGCCCTTACTGCGATACGGGCTTCGACTTGCTTGTCGATCCCAGTCAGGGCAGCCACGCCACCTGGGAAGATTGTCCGCGCTGCTGCGCGCCGATTCAGGTGCAGGTGGCTGTGTCAGCCTTCAGCGGTGAGGTCGAGGGCGTGACCCTTGGCCGTGACGATGATGTCGTCTAGGCATCATCTGTTCCTCACGTTTCAGGCGTAATACCCTGAACGGTCAATGAGCCGGGGCATGGTGGCGATGACGGTATCGTGTGTGCCCTGGCTATCGCGACAGCGAAATCGTATAGACAAACGCTATATTGGCCATTGGCCTTATCAACTTGGCAGATTCATGAGGTCGGCCTTAGGCTGGATCTCGATTCATCATCATTGATTATTCCATCAGCAAGGAGAATTGCATGAGCGTACTGGTAGGTCGTCAGGCCCCTGACTTCGAAACCGCCGCAGTCCTGGGCAACGGTGAAATCGTCGACAACTTCAAGCTGTCCGACAGCAACGGCAAGCTGCGCGTGCTGTTCTTCTGGCCGCTCGACTTCACTTTCGTCTGCCCGTCCGAGATCATCGCCCACGACAACCGTCTGCAGGCGTTCAAGGATCTGGGCGTTGAAGTGATCGGTGTCTCCATCGATTCCCAGTTCACCCACCATGCATGGCGGAAGACCTCTCCGGATGCCGGCGGCATCGGCGAAGTCGGCTTCCCGATCGTTGCTGACGTCAAGCATGAAGTTACTCAGGCTTACGGCATCGAGCACCCGGACGCTGGGGTCGCCATGCGTGCCTCCTTCCTGATCGACGAACACGGCATCGTTCAGCACCAGGTCGTCAACAACCTGCCGCTGGGCCGCAACGTTGATGAGATGCTGCGCATGGTCAAGGCGCTCAAGCATCACAACGAGCACGGCGAAGTCTGCCCGGCCGGCTGGGATGAAGGCGAAGAAGGCATGAAAGACACTGCCGAAGGCGTGGCCAAGTACCTGGGCGCGCACGCCGAAGCGCTGTAAGCGTTTAGGTGTATGAAGAGGCGGCCTGCGGGCCGCCTCTTTTGTATCCGAGCTTTGAGCCGGTGTCTTTTCATGCTGATGCCTTTGTCCATGCGTCAGTGGTAGAGACGCCCGCAGAGGCTCTTGTCTACCCCCTTGAGAGGCTCTGGCTACTGGCCTCGGGATGCTACACTCCCGTGCGAGTTAACCCGATCATCAAGCGTGCTGTGGCCTGGATTCCATGTGTGCTCAATGACCCCTCGTTGAACCCTCATTGAACCCAGGCCAGAGAGCGTTTCCGGCCGGATACCGGCCGTCATTTTGTGAGGACCCGACATGAGCGAAGTGCGCCACGAACGCCTGATCATCCTGGGCTCCGGCCCTGCCGGTTACACCGCCGCTGTCTATGCGGCCCGTGCCAACCTGAAGCCGCTGCTGATTACCGGCATGCAGGCCGGCGGCCAGCTGACCACGACCACCGACGTCGACAACTGGCCCGGGGATGCGGAGGGCGTTCAGGGCCCTGAACTGATGGAGCGCATGCGCGCCCATGCCGAGCGCTTTGACACCGAGGTGCTGTTCGATCACATCAACGAGGTCGAGCTGCGTGAGAAGCCCTACACCCTCAAGGGCGACAGCGGGACCTACACCTGCGATGCGCTGATTATCTCCACCGGTGCCAGCGCCCGCTATCTCGGCCTCGAATCCGAGCAGAAGTTCATGGGCCAGGGCGTGTCGGCCTGCGCGACCTGCGACGGCTTCTTCTATCGCAATCAGGAAGTGGTAGTGATCGGCGGTGGCAACACCGCCGTGGAAGAGGCGCTGTATCTTTCTAACATCGCTGCCAAGGTGACCCTGGTGCACCGCCGCGACAGCCTGCGCGCCGAGAAGATCCTGCAGGACAAGCTGTTCGATAAGGTCGAGAACGGCAACATGGCCGTCGTATGGAACCACACCTTGGATGAGGTGCTGGGCGACAACACCGGGGTGACCGGCGCGCGTCTCAAGTCCACGCTGGATGGCAGCACCAAGGAACTGGCGGCGCCGGGTGTGTTCATTGCCATCGGCCATACCCCCAATACCGGCATCTTCGAGGGCCAGCTGGAGATGGCTGGCGGCTACATCAAGGTGCAGTCGGGGCTCGAGGGCAACGCCACCGCCACCAGCATCCCGGGCGTGTTCGCCTCGGGTGACGTGATGGATCACGTCTATCGCCAGGCCATCACCTCTGCGGGTAGCGGTTGCATGGCAGCGCTGGATGCCGAGCGCTACCTGGACGGTCTGGAAGACTAAGCACCGTGGGCGCAGAAGTGGGTCGTTCCGATCATCTTTTGCGCCCTGCTTCTCTCCCGCCGCGGCCTTATCGATTGGCTGGGCTACCTGCCCTTGTTGCTCCTTCCCGTTTAAGCGGTCAGGATCTTTGTCCTGCAGGCCGCACTGAGCGCTCAGCTGAGCGATCAGTCATGCGCATCAATAGTGTGGCGGGCGCTCGTCTTCGAGGCTTGCCTGCTCGCCGGATGCATCGCTAAGGGCATGCTGTTGCTGGCGCAGTTTGGCCTGCATCAGCTCGCTCATGCGCTCCAGCGCCGAAAGCCGTGTCTCCTGGGCGGCGACCGCCTGGTCCAGGGTGTCCAGCCAGTGTTCCTGGTAGGCGATGCGGCTCTCGATGCCTTCCAGGCGGGCGAGCCAGTCGTGTTCTTGCATGGTAGTATCCTCTTGTGGCGTGTTGCCGTTCATCGCGACCGCCTCATCTTGTCAGCCTGTGCCCGCCAGCGTTATCGCCGGTGGGGTTTTGTCATGACCCCTTCATCCATTGCCATCACAAGAGAAACCGAGGTCCATGAATCAAAAGGTCTTACTTCGTTGTAGTCTGATCAGCGTGCTGTTGGCTGCGCCTGCGCCTTTGCTGATCGCCCTGTTCATCTATCTGACCGGCGGGGATCTGTCCCGCGAGCTGTTCGCCAGCCTGGAAGTGGGCGGCGTCGCCCTCGTCTATCTGGCCACGGCCGTCGCCGTCTTTCTGGTCACCCTGATCGCGACCGTAGCGGTCCATGTGCTTACGCCCACTCTTGCCAATCTGGCCGACGTCGAGGACGACGACCGGGAGATCGGCGAGGTCAAGTGGTTCAACGTCAACAAGGGGTACGGCTTCATCACCCGCGATGGCGGGGATGATGTGTTCGTGCACTTTCGCGCTATCCGCGGCAAGGGGCATCGGACCCTGGCCGAGGGCCAGAAGGTGCGCTACCACGTGATCGAGAACGAGCGCGGCTATCAGGCCGATGACGTGACCGTCATCACCTGACCGTCATTACGTGAGGAAACGGCCTGCGCTCGATCATGCGTGGTTGAAAGGACACGTCAGGTGAAAGGACACGTCAGGTGCGCATTGACTAACGTAAACGCCGCTACTTCGGCGCCCTTTCGCCTAGCCTGATCATTGCTCGGCATGTTTTTCCAGCTTTACCGCCACACTCAACGTCCCGCCCTGGTTGCCAGGCGGGACGTTGTCGTTTCGGCTACTGGCCCGCCTTATTTACCAGCCTCATTTGCCAGAATCAGGCCAAGTGATGGCGTCTTCCTGGCCGTCGGGCTGCACTCGCCAGAAGCGGTCCGGGTCGTCGCCAGGCTGCCAGCCTCCCAGCGAACAGCGCACTTCGACGCCCAGGGCGGTGGCGGCCGACCGGGCGCAGTCGGCATCTCGCGGCCAGGGGGTGGAGTCGCTGTCGAACCACAGGCTTGAGAAGCCGTCGGCGGCCTGCTCGACCAGCAGCACCGGTACTTTCTTACCGTCCAACAGACCGGTGGTGCGCCATTGGCGCTTGCCGGCACGAGACAGCGGCGGCGCGTCCAGGCTGTCGGCCAGCCAGGCATCCAGGACCTCGATGGGGGCCTTGGCCAGGTAAATCTCGATATCCGGGTAGCGTTGCATGCTTGACTCTCGGTAGCGGGCGGCAGGCTCAGTCGGCGTGAGCGAACAGCCGCGTGAGGATGGCCTCGTAGATGTCGCTGAGGGTGTCCAGGTCGGCGGCCCGCACTCGCTCGTTGACCTTGTGGATGGTGTCGTTGCGCGGTCCCAGTTCGACCACCTGGCTACCCAGGGTGGCGATGAAGCGTCCATCCGAGGTGCCGCCGGCGGTGGAGAGCGTCGGTCGCTCACCGGTAACGCCCTCGACACCGGCCACGGCAGCCTCGACCAGCTGACCTTCGGCGGTCAGGAAGGGCTCTCCGTTGAGCGTCCAGTCGAGGCGGTAGTCGAGGCCGTGGGCGTCGAGAATCGCCTCGGTGCGACGGCGCAGTTCCTCATGGGTCAGCTCGGTGGAATAGCGGAAGTTGAACACCACCTCGAGCTCACCCGGGATCACGTTAGTGGCGCCAGTGCCAGACCGGATGTTGGAGATCTGGAAGCTGGTCGCCGGGAAGAAGTCGTTGCCCGCGTCCCAGTGCTCCCGGGCCAGGGCGTCCAGCGCCGGGGCGGCCTCGTGGATGGGGTTGCGCGCCATGTGCGGGTAAGCGACATGGCCCTGCACGCCCTTGACGCGCAGCACGGCGCCCAGCGAGCCGCGGCGACCGTTCTTGATCACGTCGCCGACCCGTTCGGTGGAGGACGGCTCGCCGACGATGCAGTAATCCAGGCGCTCGTGGGTCTCGCGCAGGTGCTCGACCACCGCCTTGGTGCCGTCCACGGCTGGGCCTTCTTCGTCTGAGGTGATCAGGAAGGCGATCTTGCCGTCGTGGTCAGGGTACGCGGCGACGAAGCGCTCCACGGCGGTGATCATGGCGGCCAGGCTGCCCTTCATGTCGGCGGCGCCGCGGCCAAAGAGCATGCCGTCGTCGTCGATGAAGGGAGCGAAGGGCGGGTGGTCCCACTGGCTCTCGGGGCCGCTGGGCACCACGTCGGTGTGGCCGGCGAAGGCCATCACCGGGCCTTGGTGGCCGCGTACCGCCCAGAAGTTCTCGACGTCGCCGAATGGCAGCCGCTCGATGTGAAAGCCGAGGCGCTCAAGGCGCTCGATCATCAGTGCCTGGCAGCCGACGTCAGAGGGAGTCACCGAGGCGCGGCCCATCAGGTCGATGGCCAGGTCGAGTGTCGCGGAAGGCGTGGCGGTATCGGGCATGCGTCATCCTGGTAAGCGAAGGGGCAGAGCGCCCGCCGGCGGCGGGCGCAGCAAAGGGCTCAGTTGTGGGCGTGAAGCGCCTCGTTGAGCGCGACGGCACTCTTGTTGGTCAGACACTCGATGCGCCCGGTCTGCGAATTGCGGCGCAGCAGCAGGTCGCTCTGACCGGCCAGCGCTCGGGCGGCGACGGTCTCGGCTACCTGGCCCTGGTCATCCAGCACCGCGACCTTGGCGCCGGCGGTGAGGTAGAGGCCTGCCTCGACGGTGCATCGATCGCCCAGCGGGATGCCAATGCCGGCATTGGCACCGATCAGGCAGCCTTCGCCGACCTTGATGATGATGTTGCCGCCGCCGGACAGGGTGCCCATGGTCGAGCAGCCACCGCCCAGGTCCGAGCCCTTGCCGACCATCACTCCGGCGGAGATGCGGCCTTCGACCATGCCCGGCCCTTCAGTGCCGGCATTGAAGTTGACGAAGCCTTCGTGCATCACGGTCGTGCCTTCGCCGAGGTGGGCCCCCAGACGCACGCGGGCGGTGTCGCCGATGCGCACGCCGCTCGGCACCACGTAGTCGGCCATCTTGGGGAACTTGTCGACGCAGTCGACGGACAGGGCGCGGCCCTCGAGGCGCGCCTTGAGTCGACGAGCCGGCAATTCCTCGATGTCGATCGGGCCTTCGTTGGTCCAGGCGACGTTGCGCAGCAGGCCGAACATGCCGCTCAGGTCCAGACCGTGCGGTTTGACCAGGCGGTGGGAGAGCAGGTGCAGCTTGAGATAGACCTCCGGGGCATTTTCCGGGGCCTGGTCGGTCTCGAGGAAGGTCGCGACCAGTGGGCGCTGGCTTGCGGCGAGGCTCGCCGCCAGTTCGGCCTGCTCGGCGTGACCGGCGGTCTTGAGCGCCTCGGCGAGATCGGCGCAGTGCTCGGGCAGGAAGCTTACCGCGACGTTGCCGGCGGGGGCGCCGAGGACCTGGCGGGCAGCCTCGACCAGACTGGCCTCGGGCTCAAACAGCGGCGCCGGGTAGTAGACGTCCAGCCAGTCGCCTTGGGTGTTCTGGTTACCGATTCCGAGTGCGAAGCTCAGCATGGTGAGGGTCCTTTTGATCGAAGGTGAGCGAGGCCCTGGGGCCTCGGGCAAGAAGAAATCGTGACTGACGTCGCTGCCGTTCAGCCGGTCAGTTTATCGCGGTCAGTTTGTCGTAGTCGCCATCTCGGTAGCCGACCCGGATGCGCTCACCGGTATCCAGCAGCGGGCGCTTGAGCAGGGTCGGGTGCTCCATCATCAGGGCGCGGGCCGAGGTGGCGTCCAGGCCGTCCTTGTCGGCATCGCTCAGCTGGCGCCAGGTGGTGCTGCGCTTGTTGAGCAGCGTCATCAACGGCACCCGCTCGAGCAGGTGATCGAGCAGCGCCGCGGACAGGCCGTCGTCGCGCAGGTCATGCACCTTGAAGGGCAGGCCCTGCGCTTCCAGGGCCTTGCGCGCCTTGCGGCAGGTGTCGCAGGCCTTGATGCCATAGAGCGTGATCATGCCTGGGGCCTCGTGGTGTCGGTGGAAGCGTTCGTATTGGAAGAATTCGTGGAGGCGTCGGCCAGCCAGCGTTCGGTAAAGCGGCGCAGGCGGCGGGCAGCCTCGACGGTGGAATCGACGTCGGCGACCAGCGCCAGGCGGATGCGCCCGGCGCCGGGGTTCACGCCGCTCTCGCTGGTCTCGCCGTCACCGGTGTTGGTGCGGCCCATATAGCTGCCCGGCAGTACGCTGACGTTCTCCTCGGCGAAGAGCGCTCGGGTGAAGGCCTCATCGTCGCCGCCCGGTACCGCCGGCCACAGGTAGAAGCTGGCCTCGGGCGTCGGAAAGCTCAGCACCGGGGCGAGAATCTCGGTGACGGCGGCGAATTTTTCGCGATAGGCGGCGCGGTTGGCCTGCACGTGGGCCTCATCGGTCCAGGCGGTGATCGAGGCGTGCTGCAGCGGCAGTGACATGGCGCAGCCGTGATAGGTGCGATAGCGCTTGAAGGGCGTGATCAGGCCGGCGTCACCGGCGACGAAGCCCGAGCGCAGCCCCGGCAGGTTGGAGCGCTTGGACAGCGAGTGGAAGACCAGGCAGCGACGGTAGTCGTGGCGGCCCAGTCGAGCGCAGGCCTCCAGCAGCCCTGGCGGTGGCGTGGCTTCATCGAGATAGAGCTCGGAGTAGCACTCGTCCGAGGCGATGATGAAGTCATGCTCGTCGGCAAGCTCGATCAGGCGCGTGAAGTCCTCTAGCGGCGTCACTGCCCCGGTGGGATTGCCCGGCGAGCACAGGAACACCAGCTGGACGTCGCGCCAGGTCTCTGCCGGCACCGCATCAAAATCCGGGCGGAAGCCGTATTTTGCCTGGCAGTCCAGGTACAGCGGGTTGCCGCCGGCCAGCAGGGTGGCGCCCTCGTAGATCTGGTAGAAGGGGTTGGGCACGGCGACCTTTGCCGGGCGGCTGCGATCGATGGCTGCCTGCACGAAGGCAAATATCGCCTCTCGGGTGCCGTTGACCGGCAGTACCTGACTGTCCGGGTCGAGACCGCCGATGGCGTTGAGGTCGAAGCGCTGGGTCGCCCAGTTAGCGATCGTCTGGCGCAGTTCGGCCGTGCCGGCAGTGGCCGGGTAGCGGGCCATCTCGTCGCGGTGCGCGCTCAGGGTGTCCAGCGCGGCGGCGAAGGGCGGATGCTGGGGCTCGCCGATGGTTAGCGGAATATGCGACAGCGCCGTGGGGGGCGTGACATTGGCCTTGAGGGCGGCAAGCTTCTCGAAGGGGTAGGGCTTGAGCGCATCGAGATCGGGATTCATGGCTGTCCTGGCCGCCTCGCGGGGCGTGGTCGTGGTCGGGATGACGGGATGGGCCCTGATTGATCGCTGCGCGTTGATCGATGCGCGTCGAGGACGTGGAGTAGAGTGCGTTGAGTCGACAGGGCCCAGCGAGTCAGGTCAGCGATTATAGGGAAGCCGGCGAGGCGCCTCAATCTTGGCGCCTGTCGGTGGCTTTCCTGTGGAAGGGATTTGAGCGCGGCCCCTAAACGTCGAGCACCTCGACCAGCCGCTCGCGCAGGCGCTGCTGGCGTTCGACGTCGGTGATCGGCGCGCCGTTGCGGTCAGTGATGAAGAAGACGTCTTCGACCTTCTCGCCGAGTGTGGCGATCTTGGCTGCCGAGAGGGCGATGCCCTGCTCCATGAAGATGCGCCCGACCCGGGCCAGCAGGCCGGGGCGGTCAGGGGCCGTAAGTTCGAGCATGGTGCGCTCGTTGGCCGGGTCCTGCTCGATCACCACCCGGGTCGGCACCTTGAAGTGCTTGAGCTGGCGCGGAGTATGGCGGGTGACGATCTGCGGGTAGTCGTCCGGGTCGTCGAGCTCCTCGACCAGATGACGGCGCATGGTCTCGAGCCGTTCGCGATCGCGGATCGGCTGGCCATCCTCGTCGAGCACGATGAAGGTGTTGAGGGTCCAGTCGCTGCTCGAGGTGGCGATGCGGGCATCGTGGATCGACAGCCCGAGCTGCTCCATGGCGGCGGCGGTGGCGGCGAATAGATCATCCACCGAGCGGGTGTGGATGAATACCTTGGTGCCGCCCTCGGTCATGTCCTCGGTGGGGGCGCTGATAAGAATCAGCGGCAGGTCCGAGCCGTCATGGTCGAGAATGCCCTGGGTCTGCCAGACGATCTCGCTGGGGGCGTACTGGACGAAGTAGTCCTCGCCAAGCGACTCCCACAGGCGCTCGAAACGCGTGGGGTCGATGCCAACGGTGGCCAGCAGGCTGCGCGCTTCCTCGCGGGTCTCGCGCACCCAGTCGTCACGGTCCAGCGGGTTTTCAAGACCGCGACGCAGGGCGCGCTTGGTCTCGGCGTGCAGCTGACGCAGCAGCGAGGCTCGCCAGCCGTTCCACAGGGTCGGGTTGGTGGCGTTGATGTCGGCCACGGTCAGCACGTACAGGTAGTCGAGATGGACCTCGTCGCGCATCTGGGTGGCGAAATCGCGGATCACGTCAGGATCGGTGATGTCGCGCTTCTGAGACGTCTTCGACATCAGCAGGTGGTGCTTGACCAGCCAGCTGACCAGCCGGGTATCCCGGGGCGAGAGGCCGTGGCGCTCGCAGAATTCTTCGGCATCACGGGCGCCGAGCAGGGAGTGATCGCCGCCGCGTCCCTTGCCGATGTCGTGATAGAGCCCGGCGATCCACAAAAGCTCGAGCTTGGGCAGCTGGTGCACCAATGCAGCGGCGACCGGGAACTCCTCGCGGCAGCGCGGCTCGCGGAAGCGCTGCACGAACTTCAGCAGGCCCAGGGTGTGGGCGTCGACCGTGTAGCTGTGGAACAGGTCGTGCTGCATCAGGCCCACGGCCTGGCCGAATTCCGGCAGGTACTTGCCGAGCACTCCGTAGCGGTTCATGCGCCTTAGCTGGCGGGCGACGTTGCCGCTGGAGCGCAACAGTTCCATGAACAGGCTCTGATGGCGCACGTCGTCACGGTACAGGTCGTCCATCAGGTGGCGGTGATCGCGAATCAGGCGGATGGTCGAGGCGCGCACGCCCTCGATCTCCGGGTGCTGAGCCATCAGCAGGAACAGCTCGAGCATGGCCGCGGGGCGATAGCGGAAGATCCGCTCGTCGCGGGCCTGGATGTAGCCGCCCTTGACCTCGAATCGATCATTGAGGGGGCGGGTCTCGAGCACCTCGTCGGCGCGCAGGATGACCTCGTCGAAGTGCTGCAGCAGCATGTCGTTGAGGCCCGCCAGGGCGGTGACGTGGCGATAGTAGCGCTTCATGAACTGCTCGACGGCGAGTCGGCCGGGGATGTCGCGGTAGCCGAACAGGGTGGCGATGGTGCGCTGGTGATCGAACAGCAGACGATCCTCGGCGCGCCCGGTAAGCATGTGCAGGGCATAGCGGACCTGCCACAGGAAGGCCTGGCCCTGGCTCAGGATGCGCAGCTCGGCATCGTTCATGAAGCCGTTGTCGACCACCTCCTCGTAGCGTAGCTCGCCGAACTGGCGCTTGGCGACCCAGCCGATCATCTGGATATCCCGCAGCCCGCCGGGGGAGCTCTTGATGTTCGGCTCGAGGTGATACTCGGAGTTGTTGTAGCGGTAGTGGCGGGCGATCTGCTCCTGCCACTTGGCCTCGAAGAAGGCGTCTGCCGGCCACAGCCGGTCGGTCCTGAGCCGCTCGCGCATCGCGTCGCGCAGATGGCCGCCGCCTGCCAGGGTGCGGGTCTCGAGCAGGTTGGTGATCACCGTGACGTCGGCGCGGGCCTCGCGCTCGCAGTCATTGAGCGAGCGCACGCTATGACCGATTTCGAGCCCGATGTCCCACAGGAAGGTGATGAAGTCGGTCAGCGGCTCCCGGTAGGGGGCGTCGTCGTCCTCTTCGAGCAGCAGCAGCAGGTCGACATCCGAATAGGGGTGCAGCTCGCCGCGACCGTAGCCGCCGACGGCCAGCAGGGCGACGCCGTTGTCCGGCCAGGCATGGCGCGACCAGGCGATCTCGAGCAGGCGGTCGAGGCACCAGGCGCGGCCATGCACCAGGTCGCGGATATCGGCGCCGGCGCGAAAGCGCTCGTCCAGACGTTCCTGGATCTCGCGCAGCGCCTGCTTGAAGGGCGCAATCGGCGACCGCTCGCCCTCTAGCTCAGTGCAGAAGGCTGCGACATCGAAGAGGCTCTCGTCGGGCTGGAAGCGGTAATGATGCAGCAGCATGTCAGCTCGAAAGGAAGCTCAAGTCTTCCTCGCCGCGTACGGTTAGCACCTCGACGCCAGTGGCGGTCACCAGCAGGGTATGTTCCCACTGGGCAGACAGGCCCTTGTCCTTGGTCACGGCGGTCCAGTTGTCGCGCAGCACCTTGGTGCGGTGATCGCCGACGTTGATCATCGGTTCTATGGTGAAGCACATGCCTTCTTCGAGGGCGATGTCGGCCTCAGGGGCATAGCCATCGTAGTGCAGTACCTGGGGCTCCTCGTGGAAGACCGAGCCGATGCCGTGGCCGCAGAAGTCACGTACTACGCTGTAGCCGTTGGCTTCGGCGTGTTGCTGGATGACGCGCGCCAGGTGCGACAGGCGGACGCCGGGCTTGACCTCGGCGATGCTGCGATAGAGGCATTCCTGGGTGATGCGGGCCAGCCGCTCGCCCTGGATGCTTTCGCCGACGATAAACATCTTGCTGGTGTCGCCGTGGTAGCCGTCGGCTGTCTTGACGGTGATGTCGATGTTCATCACATCACCCTTCTTGAGCTTCTTGGCGTCGTCGGGGATGCCGTGGCAGACCACGTGGTTGATCGAGGTGCAGATCGACTTGGGGAAACCGTGGTAGTTCAGCGGTGCCGGCACGGAGCCCAGTTCGTTGACGATGAAGTCATGGCAGAGGCGGTCGAGTTCACCGGTGCTGACGCCGGCCTGGACGTGGGGGGTGATCATTTCCAGCACGCGGGCAGCCTGTTTACCGGCTTCGCGCATCTTGACGATTTCGTCGGCGGTCTTGATGGATACGTTCATGGAATCTCGGGTCGTAAGGGGGAGGGCGCTCGCGAGCGGCCGCGTAATAAACTGGACATAGAGGCGGGCAAGGCGCTTGCGACTTCATCTTGATATTGATCTATGGTATAAAGCTGCGCGCTTTCCTGCAATGCGTTGTGCCGAGTGCATCGCGTCCTCTATACGTCCGGCGACACAGCCTGTCCCGCGATGGTGACGTTGCGTTATTCGCATGGCCAGCGGTAAGGCGCTAAATAGCCTGAAAAACACACATGCACCGACACATGGTCCCGGGTGCCGTCGGCCAGTCCGAGGGTCGGATCCATGGGGTGCGTGGAGGCCCAACCCGATAGTCCAGGAGTCATCCATGACACAAGTCAATATGCGTGACCTGCTCAAGGCAGGCGCTCACTTCGGTCACCAGACCAAGTACTGGAACCCGAAGATGTCCAAGTTCATCTTCGGTGCTCGCAACAAGATCCACATCATCAACCTCGAGCACACCCTGCCGGCGCTGAATGAAGCGATCAGCGTGGTCGAGAAGATGGCGGAGACCAACAACAAGATCCTGTTTGTTGGTACCAAGCGTGCGGCGGCCAAGGTGATCAAGGAAGAGGCCAACCGTGTTGGTATGCCCTTCGTCAATCATCGTTGGTTGGGCGGCATGCTGACCAACTACAAGACCATTCGCGTGTCCATCAAGCGTCTGCGCGAACTCGAATCGATGCACGAAGACGGCACTTTCGAAAAGCTGACCAAGAAAGAAGTCCTGATGGCCACCCGCGAGCAAGACAAGCTCGAGCGCAGCGTGGGCGGTATCAAGGAAATGGGCGGCCTGCCGGACGCGCTGTTCGTGGTTGATGTCGATCATGAGCGCATCGCCATCAACGAAGCCAACAAGCTTGGCATTCCGGTCATCGGGGTGGTCGATACCAACTCCAATCCGGACGGCGTCGACTACGTGATCCCGGGCAACGATGACTCCATCCGCGCCATCCAGATCTACGTCCAGGCCATCGCCAACGCCTGCGCCAAGGCGAAGGAAGGTCGTCCCGACGAGTTCGTTGAAGTCACTGAAGGCGAACAGGTCGCCGAGTGATGATGCTGGTCTACCCTAAGCTGTCATCCGGGGCTGTCAGACTGATGTCGGCCCGGGCGGTGGGCCTGGCTCGCCGGACACAAGGGTAGGCAGAGGAGGGGGCTTCGCCCCCTTCTTTCCGTCCCCTGCCCGGGTGACGGAAACGCTTTGATTATCGACGTCGAATCATTTCAGAGGTTATTACCATGGCAGCTATCAGCGCGTCTCAGGTAAAAGAACTGCGCGAGCGCACCGGGCTCGGCATGATGGAGTGCAAGAAGGCGCTCACCGAAGCCGGTGGCGACATCGAAACCGCCATCGAGAACCTGCGCAAGAACTCCGGTCTCAAGGCCGCCAAGAAGGCAGGCCGTACCGCTGCCGAAGGCGCCATCGTGATCAAGCTGGCCGATGACGCCAGCTACGGCCTGATGCTTGAAGTCAACTCCGAGACCGATTTCGTGGCTCGTGACGACAACTTCATCGCCTTCGCCGACAAGGTCGCCGAGCAGGCGTTCGCCAACAAGACCACCGACATCGCGGCCCTGATGGAAGGTGAGCTGGAAAACGCTCGCGAGCAGTTGGTCCAGAAGATCGGCGAGAACATCAGCGTGCGTCGTGCCGAGCTGGTCGAAGCGCCGGCTGGCGGCACCGTGGGTGGCTACGTCCACGGCGGTCGCATCGCCGCGCTGACCGTGCTGACCGGCGGCACTGCCGAGGCCGCCAAGGATGTGTCCATGCACGTCGCGGCCATCAACCCGGTCGTGGCCCTGCCGGAGAACATGCCGCAGGAGCAGCTGGACAAGGAAAAGGCGATCATCCTGGCACAGCCGGATATGGCCGGTAAGCCGGAAAACATCGCCGAGAAGATGGTCCAGGGCCGTCTGAAGAAGTACCTGGCTGAGAACAGCCTGACCGAGCAAGCCTTCGTCAAGAACCCGGACCAGACCGTGGCCGAGTTCGTCAAGGCAGCCGGTGGTGAAGTGGTCAGCTTCACTCGCTTCGAAGTGGGTGAAGGCATCGAGAAAGAAGAAGTCGACTTCGCCAAGGAAGTAATGGAGCAGGCCGGCCGCAGCTAAGGCTTGGTACTGTGAGTTCGTGATGGCGTGCGCGCAAGCGCACGCCTTCGCGTATCCGGCGGATAGAAATGCCGCCAAGATTTCCTCCCCCTGTCGCTGTCATCAGGAGACGCCTCATGTCCGATTCCACCGCTACGCCCGAACGCCCTGCCAAGCCTGAGCGCGCGGCGAAAAGCAAGTACAAGCGTATTCTGCTTAAGCTGTCCGGCGAGGCCCTGACCGGTGATGCCGAGTTCGGCATCGATCCCCAGGTGCTCGATCGCATGGCGCTGGAGATCGGTCAGCTGGTCGGCATCGGCGTTCAGGTCGGCATCGTGGTCGGCGGCGGTAACCTTTTCCGCGGGGCCGCGCTGCACGAGGCGGGCATGGAGCGAGTGACCGGCGATCACATGGGCATGCTGGCAACGGTGATGAATGCCCTGGCCATGCGGGATGCCCTGGAGCGCTCCAATATCCGTTCGCGGGTGATGTCAGCGATTCCGATGAGCGGCGTGGTCGAGCACTACGATCGCCGCACCGGCATCCGCTACCTGACGTCGGGCGATGTGGTATTGTTTTCCGCCGGTACCGGTAACCCCTTCTTCACCACCGATTCCGCGGCGTGCCTGCGCGGCATCGAGATCGATGCCGACGTGGTGATCAAGGCCACCAAGGTCGACGGCGTCTACGACCGTGACCCGGTCAAGCATGCCGACGCCCAGAAGTACGAGCGCCTGACCTACGATGAATGCCTGGATCAGAAGCTCGGGGTGATGGATTTGACCGCCATCTGCCTGGTGCGTGACCATGACATGCCGGTCCGCGTATTCAACATGAACAAGCCCGGTGCCCTGCTCAATCTGGTGATGGGCGGCAAGGAAGGCACGCTGATAGACAGAGGTTGAAACCGTGATCAACGATATCCAGAAAGACGCTGAAGCCCGCATGGACAAGACCATCGAGTCACTGCATGCGAACTTCAACAAGATCCGCACCGGCCGTGCCCATCCCAGCATCCTTGATGCGGTGACCGTGGATTATTACGGCGCCCAGATGCCGCTTAACCAGGTCGCTAGCGTCAACGTCGAGGACGCGCGTACCCTGGCGGTCGTGCCCTGGGAAAAGTCCATGGTGCCCAAGGTCGAGAAAGCCATCATGACCGCGGACCTGGGCCTCAACCCGGCAACGGCGGGCAGCGTGATTCGCGTGCCGATGCCGATGCTGACCGAGGAAACCCGCAAGGGCTACATCAAGCAGGCCCGCTCCGAGGCCGAGAACGCCCGTGTGGCGGTGCGCAACGTGCGTCGCGATGCCAACGGTGACATCAAGGCGCTGCTCAAGGAGAAAGAAATCTCCGAAGATGAAGAGCACGGCGGCACGGACGCCATCCAGAAGCTGACCGACAAGCACATTGCTGAGATCGACAAGCTGTTGGAAGCCAAGGAAAAGGACCTGATGACGGTCTGAGGCCTGGCGGGCGACATCGCATCGCCCGCCTATCGTTCTACTGCTATGCGAGCCCCCATGACATCACCGCAGTCCCCTGAATCGCATCGCCGGGCGACCCCGCGTCATCTGGCGATCATCATGGATGGCAACAACCGCTGGGCCAAGGCCCATGGCCTGTCCGGGGTGCGCGGTCATCGTGCGGGCGTCGAGTCGGTGCGGGCGGTGATCCGCCGCGCCGCGGAGCGCGGGGTCGAGGTGCTGACCCTGTTCGCCTTCTCCAGCGAGAACTGGAAGCGTCCGCCGGCCGAGGTCAACGCCTTGATGGAGCTGTTCCTGATCGCCCTCAAGCGGGAGGTCAAGAAGCTGCACGAACATGATATTCGGCTGACCATCATCGGTGAGCGCGAGGGTTTCTCGGCGTCTATCCAGAAGCACATCGCCCGTGCCGAGACACTGACCGCCGACAACCGCGGCATGCACCTGGTGATCGCCGCCAACTACGGCGGCCGTTGGGACATCGCCCAGGCCGCGCAGCGCCTCGCCGCCCGTGTGGCGGCAGGCGATCTCGAGGCCGCGCAGGTCGATGAACAGTCGCTGGGCCGCGAGGTCTGCCTGGCCGATGCGCCGGAGGTGGATCTTTGCATCCGTACCAGCGGTGAGCAGCGCCTGTCCAACTTCCTGCTATGGCAGCTGGCCTATGCCGAGCTGCATTTTTCTCCCCTGCTGTGGCCGGATTTCGGCGCCGAGGCGCTCGATGAGGCCTTCGCCGACTTCGCGCGTCGCCAGCGTCGCTTCGGCATGACGCACGAGCAAGTTGAGGCCCAGGGTGCTTAAGCAACGAATTCTGACTGCCGTCATCCTGGTGCCGCTGGCACTGGTCGGACTCTTCCTGTTCGAGGGTGGCGCCTTCGCTCTCTTCACGGGCCTGGTGGTGGTGCTTGCCGCCTGGGAGTGGACCAATCTCGCCGGCCTGTCGCGCCTGACTTCCCGCCTCGCGGCCACTGCAGGCCTGGGGCTTGCCATGTTGCTGCTTTGGGCGGGCGGCAGTGGTCAGGCCAACGGCCTGCTGTGGCTCGGCGCGGCTGCCTGGCTTGCCAACCTCTACTGGATCACTCACTACCCCGAGCGTCGGGCTCAATGGGCGACGCCCGGTCGGCGCCTGGTCATGGGCCTGGTGGTATTGCTGCCCTGCTGGGTAGGCTTCAACAGCCTGCGTGCCAGCGGCGTCGAGTGGCTGCTCTTCGTGCTGCTGTTGGTGTGGCTGGCCGACACCGGGGCCTATTTCGCCGGCCGAGCCTTCGGGCGTCACAAGCTGGCGCCTGCCGTCAGTCCCGGCAAGACCTGGGAAGGCGTGGTGGGCGGTGTGGTCGCCACCTTGGCGTTGGCCCTTGGCTATGCCGTCTGGCTGTCGCTTGGCCTTGGCGAGACCCTGGGTCTGATGCTTGCCACCGTGCTGGTGACCCTGGTCTCAGTGCTTGGGGATCTATTCGAGAGCATGTTGAAGCGCACCCGGGGCATCAAGGATTCCGGGGTGCTGCTGCCCGGTCACGGTGGCGTGCTGGATCGCATCGATAGCCTGACCGCGGCGATTCCCATCTTTGCCCTGCTGCGGGTGTGGCTATGAGTCTTTCTGTATCCAACACCACTCGCCCTCAGCGCGTCACCGTGCTGGGTGCCACCGGCTCCATCGGCACCAGCACGCTTGATGTGGTCGCGCGCCATCCGGAACGCTATCAGGTGCATGCGCTGACCGCTCAGCGCTCGAAGGAAGCCCTGCTGGCGCTGTGTCAGACGCATCGCCCTGCCCAGGCAGTGATTGGCAGCGAGGCCGATGCCGCCTGGCTGCGCGAGCGGCTGGCGGAGGCCCAGCTGCCTACGGAAGTACGCGCCGGTGAAGAAGCGCTGGTTGAGGTCGCTAAGGCTTCTGAGGCCGATGTGGTGATGGCGGCCATCGTCGGTGCTGCAGGGCTTGTGCCGACGCTTGCCGCCGTGCGCGCTGGCAAGCGGGTGTTACTTGCCAACAAGGAAGCCCTGGTGATGAGCGGTGGCCTGTTCATGGATGCCGTGGCCAGGCATGGCGCCGTGTTGTTGCCGATCGATTCCGAACATAATGCTATTTATCAGTGTCTACCTCCCGAGCATCGTGGCGGCCTTGATCGCATCGGCGTCAGCCAGCTGCTGCTGACGGCTTCGGGCGGACCCTTCCTCGGCTGGTCGGCGGATGCCCTGACCCGGGTCACCCCCGACCAGGCCTGTGCCCATCCCAACTGGTCGATGGGGCGCAAGATTTCGGTGGACAGTGCGACCCTGATGAACAAAGGGCTTGAGCTAATCGAGGCCTGCTGGCTCTTCGATGCCGGCCCCGAGCAGATTCAGGTGGTCGTGCATCCACAGAGCGTGATCCATTCGATGGCAGCCTATCGGGACGGCTCGGTGCTCGCTCAGCTCGGCAATCCGGATATGCGCACGCCGATCGCCTATGGCCTGTCCTGGCCGGAGCGCATCGAGGCAGGCGTCGCGCCGCTCGACCTGTTTCAGGTCGCCAGGCTCGACTTCGAGGCACCCGATGAGGCGGCCTTTCCCTGCCTGCGGCTGGCCCGTGAGGCGATGGCCGCCGGCGGGAGCGCGCCTGCGCTGCTCAATGCCGCCAACGAGGTGGCCGTGGACGCCTTTCTCGAAGGCCGGCTATCCTTCCCGGGCATTGCCGAGCTCAACGAGGCTGTGCTGTCGGCCTGTTCGCCGTCGGCGGCCGACGAACTCGAAGGCATCCTCGCCGAGGATGACCGGGGCCGTCGGGCGGCCCGTCATCACCTGGAACGCTATGGGCGGGAGTAAACTGCGATGAGCGTGATACAGGACGTGCTGGCGGTGATCGTGGTTCTCGGACTGCTGGTCACCTTTCATGAGTTTGGCCACTTCTGGGTGGCCAGGCGTTGCGGCGTCAAGGTGCTGCGCTTCTCGGTGGGCTTCGGCAAACCGCTATGGTCGCGGGTCGATCGCCACGGTACCGAGTTCGCCGTGGCGGCTATTCCATTGGGCGGCTACGTCAAGATGCTCGACGAGCGCGAGGCGCCGGTCGATCCTGATGAGGCGCACCTGGCCTTCAACCGCCAGGGAGTGTGGTCGCGTATCGCGATCGTTGCCGCCGGCCCGCTGGCCAACTTCTTGCTGGCGATCATCGCCTACTGGCTGCTGTTCGTGATCGGCATCACCACGGTCGCACCGGTGGTCGGCGACGTGGCGCCGGACTCGGCGGCCGCCCGCGGCGGGCTGTCTACCGGGCAGGAAATCGTCGCCGTGCAGGGCGAGCCGGTGCGTTCCTGGGACGACATCAACCTGAAGCTGGTCGCGGCGATCGGTGAGACCGGCGCGATCAGCATGACCTCGCGCCCCGAAGGCGCCACGGCGGCGCGCGAACATCGTCTGCCCGTCGAGAATTGGCTGGTCGGCCAGGATCCGCCCCGGCCGCTGGCAACCCTCGGCCTAACGCCCTGGCGGCCAGCGCTGCCCGCGGTGCTGGGCCAGGTGCTGGATGGCGAGGCTGCGGCCAGCGCTGGCCTGCAGGCGGGCGATCGCATCCTCCGCGTCGATGGCACGCCGATCGATGATTGGATGGCCTTCGTCGACCGGGTCCGCGCGAGCCCTGGCGAGCCGCTGACGCTTGAAATCGAACGGGCCGGCGAACGCCAGACCCTGGCGCTGACACCGCGTCCGAGCACCCCCGAGGGTGGCCAGTCCATCGGCTATATCGGTGCCGGCGTGGCCAGTGCCGAATGGCCGGCCAAATACCAGCGTGAGATTCATTACGGCCCTCTGGATGCGGTCGGGCAGTCGCTCAACAAGACCGCCGAGATGTCAGTGTTGACCCTGGACGCGATGCGCAAGATGCTGGTGGGGCTGATTTCGCCATCGAATCTCTCGGGGCCGATCACCATCGCCCGCATCGCCGGTGAAACGGCGCGTACCGGCGTCGAGAGCTTCATAGGTTTCCTTGCCTATCTGTCGATCAGCCTGGGCATTCTCAACCTGCTGCCGATCCCGGTGCTCGACGGCGGGCACCTGGTCTATTACTTCATCGAGGCGGTGCGTGGACGCCCCGTTTCCGAGCAGGTTCAGGCGGTGGGCTTCAAGATCGGCCTGGCGCTAGTGGGCAGCATGATGATGATGGCGATGTACTTCGACCTGATGCGGCTCTGGTAGCCGCCCGGGAGCGGTCCACGCAGGCCGGGGCCTGGCCTTGCCAGTGGACCGAACAAATGTATAAGGTGCTCGTTTGACAAGCGGGCAGACCAACGCGAGCGAACCGACTGCATGAAACTCAAGATTCTAGGCGTTGCGGCGCTGTTGCTGTCTGGCGCCCCGGTGGCGCTGGCCGATGCGTTTACCGTTTCCGACATCCGTGTGGAGGGCCTCAAGCGGGTCTCCGCGGCGTCCGTCTTCAATGCCTTCCCGGTCAGTGCCCGCGACGCCGTCGACGAGCGCGAACTGGCCGAGGCAGCCAAGACACTGTTTGCTACCGGCCTCTTCGAGGACGTGCGCCTGGCTCGCGAGGGCGACGTACTGGTGGTGCAGGTCGACGAGCGGCCCTTCATCACCGACCTCGAGATTACCGGCAACTCCCAGATCTCCGAAGAGGAGCTTCGCCAGGGCCTGCGCGATGCGGGTCTGGCTGAGGGGCAGGCCCTGCAGCGCTCGACGCTCGACGAGATGCAGCGCGAGCTCGAGCAGCTCTATCACGGCCAGGGCCGCTATAGCGCCCGTATCGATGCCGAGGTCGAGGAGATCGACTCGAGTCGGGTCCGCGTCAAGGTCGATATCGACGAGGGCGCGGTGGCCAAGATTCGCCAGATCAACGTGGTCGGTAATCAGGCCTTCGATGATGACACCCTGCGCGACGTCTTCGAACTCGAGGACCGCCCGAGCTGGTTCTTCGGCTGGTTCTCGAGCGATGAGTATTCCCGCCAACAGCTCTCCGGTGATCTGGAGCGGCTGCGCTCCTGGTACCTGGACCGCGGTTACGTCAACTTCGCGATCACCTCGACCCAGGTGTCGATCAGCCCCGACAAGTCACGCATCTTCGTCACCGTCAACGTCGAGGAAGGCAAGCAGTATCGTCTGGGCGACATCAGCTTCGCCGGCGACCTGAAGATTCCTCCCTCCGAGGCTCGCAACCTGGTCGAGGCCACGCCCGGCGAGATTTTCTCGCGCAGCGATATCACCGCTTCCTCCGAGGCGCTGCGTTCGCGTCTCGGCGCTGAAGGCTACGCTTTTGCCAGCGTCGAAGGTGTGCCTGAGGTCACCGCCGACGGTGAACGGGTCGATGTCACCTTCCAGGTCGATCCCGGTCGCCGCGCCTATGTGCGCCGCGTCGATTTCGTCGGCAACACCACCACCATGGATGAGGTGCTGCGGCGCGAGATGATCCAGATGGAGGGCGCGCCGGCCTCCACCGAGCAGATCAGCCAGTCGCGTCAGCGCCTCGAGCGCCTGGGCTTTTTCAAGCAGGTCGACGTCGAGACCCGCCCGGTAGCCGGCGAGCCCGACCAGCTGGATGTGACCTACAACGTCGAGGAGCAGCCCTCCGGCTCGATTTCGGCGAGCATCGGTTTCTCCCAGAGCGATGGCGTCATCTACGGTGCCTCGCTGTCCCAGAACAACTTCCTGGGTACCGGCAATCGGGTCAATATCGGTGCCCAGAAGGGCGATACCTATACCAGCCTCAACTTTGGCTTTACCGATCCCTACTGGACCCTGGACGGCATCTCGCGTGGGTATAATCTCTTTTACCGCGAGACGGACTACGAAGACTCCGATATCTCGACCTACTCCACCGACTCGGTAGGCGGCAGCATCAACTTCGGCTACCCGATCGATGAGGTCACGCGCCTCAACTTCGGGGTCGGTATCGAAGAGCTGCAAGTGCAGACCTATACCGACACACCGTCGGAGATCGTCCAGTACGTCGATGACGAGGGCGATAGCGCTCAGAGCTTCAAGCTGACGGCAAGCTGGACCCGCAACAAGCTCAACCGCGGCATCATGCCCACGGCGGGCAACTACCAGCGGGTGTCGCTCGAGACAGCGGCACCGGGCAGCGATGCCATCTACTACAAGGTGCGCTACAAGGGCCAGCAGCTGTTTGCCCTCAACGATGCCTGGTCATTGAAGTTCGGTACCAACCTGGGCTACGCCGACACCCCGGGTAACGATCCCTATCCGTTCTACGAGAACTTTCTGACCGGCGGTCTGGGCTCGGTGCGAGGCTTTACTGCCAGCACGCTTGGGCCGGCCACCACGCCTCGTGGCAATGGCGACGACCAGACCCTGGGCGGTAACGTGCTGGTCAGCGGTTCAGCAGAACTGCTGTTTCCGGTTCCCTTCGTCGAGGATCAGCGCAGCGTGCAGTCGTCGCTGTTCCTCGATGGCGGTAACACCTTCCTCAGCGAGTGCTATGCCGTACTGCCCGCTGACAGGCCTTCGAACTGCAGCTCGGGTGTCGATCTGGCCGATCTACGTTACAGTGTGGGCCTGGGCCTTTCCTGGTTGACGCCGGTAGGGCCGCTGACCTTCAGCGTGGCCGAGCCGCTCAATGACGAGCAAGGCGACGATACCCAGTTCTTCCAGTTCTCGCTGGGCCAGACGTTCTAGGTTCGCGGACGGATGCCAGACCACCGATCTCGAGGAGTTTAACAAGATGCGCAAGTTGACCGGAGCCCTGTGCCTCGGCCTGTTCGCGGCCATGAGTACACCTGCCCTGGCCGCCGATATCGCCGTGCTGGATTGGCGTCAGGCCCTGCTGGAAAGCGATGACGCCCAGCAGTCGATGAGCGAGCTGCAAAATCAGATCGGCAGCCAGCAGCAAGAAGCCGAGGCACTGGGCCAGGAAGTCCAGCAGCTTCAGCAGCGCCTGCAGCGCGATGGGGCGACGATGTCCGAGTCGCAGCGCCAAGCGGCCGTGCAGGAGCTTCAGGAAAAGGGTGGCCGCTTCCAGCAGCTGCGTCGTCAGGTGGTTCAGGCGCGCAAGCAGTCCGAACAGCAGTTCATGCAGCAGGCTCAGCCCAGGCTCGAGCGTGCCGTGGACCAGATCATCGATCGTCATGACATCGAGGTGCTGGTGGACCGCAACGGGGTCATTCAGGCCAAAGGCGACCTCCTCGACGTGACCGACGAGGTCACCGAGATTCTCAATTCGTCCAACTGAGGCCGGCGGCGCGCCTTGGCGTGCCGTCCGCGATGACCCGCGTCCATGACAATCGCCCAATACCCCACTTATACCCTCGATGAGCTCGCTGAGCGCCTCAACGCTCGTGTGATCGGCGATGGCCAGCGCACCGTGAGCGGGTTGGCGACGCTGAGCGATGCCGGTCCTCACGAGCTGACCTTCCTCGCCAACCGGGCCTATCTGAAGTATCTGCCCGAGACGAGGGCGGCGGCGGTGCTTCTGCACCCCGACCATGCTGAGGAGAGCCCCACGGCCTGCCTCGCCCTGGAGAACCCCTATCTGGGGTATGCCGAGCTATCACGGCTGTTCGATCCGCTGGCCGCGCGATATCGGCCGGGAGTGCACGCCTCGGCGGTCGTCGCCGAGAGCGCCAAGCTTGGTGCCAACGTCGAGGTCGGCCCCCAGGTGGTGATCGAGGACGGCGCGGTGATCGGCGATGACGTAGTCATCGGCCCGGGCAGCGTGGTGGGGGCCGACAGCGTGATTGGTGCCGGCTCGCGTCTGCATGCGCATGTCAGCGTCTGTCATGGCGTGGTGATCGGCGAGCGGGTGGTGCTCAATAGTCACTGCGTGATCGGTGGTGATGGCTTCGGCTTCGCCCACGACGGCAGCCGCTGGCACAAGATCGCCCAGTTGGGCGGCGTGGTGCTGGGCGACGATGTCGAGGTCGGCAGCTGTTCCAGCATCGATCGTGGCGCGCTCGGCGACACTGTGATCGGCAACGACGTCAAGATCGATAGTCAGGTGCAGATCGCTCATAATGTGCAGATCGGCGATCATAGCGCCCTGGCCGGCTGCGTGGGCATCGCCGGTTCCACCAAGGTGGGCCGCCACTGCATGCTCGGTGGCGGCGTCGGGCTTTCCGGTCACCTGACCCTCTGTGATGGGGTGCAGGTCACCGGCATGAGCCTTGTCACCAATTCGATTCAAGAGCCCGGGGTCTACTCTTCCGGTACCGGTTCGATGCGCAACGCCCAGTGGCGCAAGAATGCGGTGCGCTTCAAGCAGCTGGATGAGCTCGCCAAGCGGGTGACCCGCCTGGAAAAGCAGTAACCAGGCGTTGAGTCGCCCTCGGCGAGCGCTATACTCCGCCCACCCTAATCATGGCGGCGGCCCTGCCGCCCCAGCATGCTCGCCTCCGGTCGAGCATTTTGTCATTTCAGAGGTCGCATCGATGGTAATGGACATCAACGAGATCCGTGAGTATCTCCCCCACCGCTACCCCTTCCTGCTGGTCGACCGGGTCATGGAGCTCGAGCACGGTGCGCGCATCGTGGCCAACAAGAACGTCAGCATCAACGAGCCGTTCTTCAATGGTCACTTCCCCCATCACCCGATCATGCCGGGCGTGCTGGTCATCGAGGCGCTGGCTCAGGCCTGCGGGATCCTGGGTTTCAAGACCGTCAACAAGCTGCCCGCCGACGGCTATGTCTACTATCTGGTGGGCAGCGATAACGTGCGCTTCAAGCGCCCGGTCATGCCCGGCGACCAGCTGCGCCTCGAAGCCAACGTGATTCGCACGAAGCGCGGTATCTGGAAGTTTCAATGTACCGCCAGCGTTGACGGCGAGGTGGCCTGCGAGGCCGAGATCATCTGTGCCGAGAGGAAGGTCGCTTGATACATCCCACTGCTATCGTTGATCCAAAGGCGCGCCTCGCCGAGGACGTCGAAGTGGGCCCGTTCAGCGTGATTGGCCCCGACGTCGACATCGGCGCCGGCAGCGTGATTGGCCCGCACGTGGTGGTCAAAGGGCCGACGGTGCTCGGTGAGCGTACGCGGATCTTCCAGTTCGCATCGGTCGGCGAGGACTGCCAGGACAAGAAGTACGCCGGCGAGCCCACGCGCCTGGTAATGGGTGACGACAACGTCATTCGCGAGGGCGTGACCCTGCATCGCGGTACCGTTCAGGACCGCGGCGAGACCACCATCGGCAGCCGTAACCTGTTCATGGCCTATGTGCATGTCGGCCACGACTGCGTGGTCGGCAACGACTGCATCCTGGCCAATCAGGTGACCCTGGCCGGTCACGTCACGCTGGGCGATTCCGCGATCATCGGCGGGCTGTCGGCGATTCACCAGTTCTGCCATTTCGGCACTCAAGCCATGGCAGGCGGCGGCTCGATCATCACTAAGGACACGCCGGCCTATGTGATGATCAACGGCAACCCGGCTCAGCCGCATGGTCTCAACCTGGTGGGTCTCAAGCGTCGCGGCGTCTCCCGGGAGGCGATCAGGGCGCTTACCGAGTCCTACAAGATGGTCTATCGCAAGGGGCTGACCGTCGAGCAGGCGCTCGCCGAAATCGATGCCGAATACGCGCTGCCCGAAACCAAGGTCTTCGCCGATTCTATCCGCATTTCCACTCGCGGCATCCTGCGCTAGATCATGTCAGACGCCCCTCAGGAGCAGCGCCCGGTGCGGGTCTATCTGGTCGCCGGTGAGCTGTCAGGCGACATACTCGGCTCGGGCCTGATGCAGGCGCTGCGCGCCCGCCTGGGCGAGGTCGAGTTCCGTGGAATCGGCGGTCCGCGTATGCTTGCTCAGGGCATCGACAGCCGCTACCCGCTGGAAACCCTGTCGGTGATGGGGCTGGTCGAGGTGGTGAAGCATCTGCCCGAGCTGATCAAGGTGCGCCGGGCGCTGAAGCGCGACGCCCTGGCCTGGGCCCCGGACATCATGATCGGCATCGATGCCCCTGACTTCACCCTGGGCCTCGAGCGTCAGCTCCGTGAGTCAGGTCTGACCACCGCCCACTATGTCAGCCCTTCCGTGTGGGCCTGGCGCCAGGGGCGGGTGAAGGGGATCGCCAAGTCGGTGGATGCCATTCTCACCTTCCTGCCCTTCGAGGCCGCCTTCTACGAGCGCCACGGAGTGCCGGTGGCCTTCGTTGGCCATCCGCTGGCCGACGAGCTGCCGCTTCACAACGACCGCGCCGGCACTCGGCAGTCCCTGGGGCTGGCCAACGACGCCGAGGTGTTGGCCCTGCTGCCCGGCTCCCGGGCCAACGAGATCCGTTTTCTGGGCGCGACCTTTATCATGGCCGCGGAGCGGATGTGTCAGGCGCGCCCCGATCTTCAGGTGGTGATTCCCGCGGCGACCCCGGCCCGGCGGGAAGAGCTCGAAGCGCTGTTGGCCGGCTACCCGACCCTGGCGGGGCGCGTCACGCTGCTCGACGGCCAGGCCCGGGAGGCGATGGTTGCGGCAGATGTCGTGCTGCTGGCCTCGGGCACCGCGGCGCTTGAAGCCATGCTCTGCCATCGCCCGATGCTGGTGGCCTACAAGATGGCGCCGGCCACCCACTGGCTCGCCAAACGCCTGGTCAAGACCGAGTGGATCTCGCTTCCCAACCTGATCGCCCGCGAGGCGCTGGTGCCGGAGTTGATCCAGGAGGCCGCCAGCCCTGAGGCGATAGCCGAACAGCTGACGGACATGCTGGACGACGCTTCCATGCGTGAGGCGCTGGAGACTCGCTTCGCGGCGATGCACGCGGGATTGCAGCGCGGCGCCAGCGAACGGGCTGCCGCAGCCGTCGAGGCATTGATCGCGGGGCGGGCGCTACCGGCGAGTGTGGCACCCGAGGCGGCCGTCATTCACCTGGAGCAGGGCCAGGATCAGGATGATGCGTCATCCGGTTCGGACACTGGTTCGGGAGTCGATTCGGGCACCGGTTCGGGAAAGACGTCATGAGTGCCAAATCCCTGCCCCCGCTGCATATCGACTATCAGGGCGAGCGTCTGGCTGGCGTCGATGAGGTCGGTCGCGGTCCGCTGGTCGGCGCGGTCGTCGCGGCGGCGGTGATCCTCGACCCGGCCCGACCTATCGAGGGCCTGAACGATTCCAAGACGCTGACCGCGCGGCGTCGAGAGGCCCTGGACACCGAGATTCGCGACAGGGCCCTGGCCTTCTGCGTGGCCGAAGCCTCGCCGCTGGAAGTCGATCGACTCAACATCTACCATGCCACCCATCTGGCGATGCGCCGTGCCATCGATGGCCTGGCGCCAGAAGCCGAATACCTGCTGGTAGACGGCAACCGTCTGCCGGGGCATCATCTTCCCGGCCAGCCCGTGGTCAAGGGCGATGCCCGCCATCCGGCCATCGCCGCGGCCTCGATACTGGCCAAGGTGGCTCGGGATGCCCAGATGGTGAACCTGGATGCCCGGCATCCTGGTTACGGCTTCGCCCGCCATAAGGGCTACCCGACCAAGGAACACCTGGCGGCACTGGAACGCCTGGGGCCGTTGCCCGAGCACCGCCGCTCCTTCGCGCCGGTCAAGAAGCAGCTCGACCTTCTCTAGCCGACGGCCGCTGCTGTTTCAGCCATTGCGCGTCGGTCCGGCGTCCCTATATTGCCCGTCGACGCTGTCCTCGACACCGCTCTTGATACCGTCCTCGACACCGCCCTTGAACTAGCCAAGCCATGAGTTCGCCATGACCCCTTCTTTCGTTCACCTTCGCGTGCATACCGAGTATTCCCTCGTCGACGGCCTGGTGCGCCTCAAGCCGCTGGTCAAGCAGACGTCTCAGGCGGGCATGCCAGCCCTGGCGATGACCGACGAGGCCAACCTGTTCGGCCTGGTGAAGGGCTATCGGGCGGCTCAGGGCGCCGGGCTCAAGCCGATCATCGGCGCCGACCTATGGCTTCATAATCCTCATGACGAGGCGCACCCCTACCGACTGACCCTGCTGGCCATGGACAGCGACGGCTATCGCAACCTCACGGAATTGATCTCGAAAGGGTGGATGGAAGGTCAGCGTCAGGGTAAGGCGATTCTCGACAAGGCCTGGATATTTGCGCAGAGCGAAGGGCTGATCGCGCTTTCCGGCGGTCGCGACGGCGAGATTGGTCGCCATCTGCTCAGCGAACACGGCGATACGGCCCGCTCGCTGCTCGAGGAGTGGAATCAACACTTTCCGGGACGCTTCTACCTCGAGCTCAATCGCACTTCGCGGCCCTTCGAGGAAGAGTGCCTGCACCTCTCGGTTGCGCTGGCCGGCGAGACCAACACCCCGGTGGTCGCCACCAACGACGTGCGCTTCCTGGCCCGCGAGGACTTCTGGGCCCATGAGACGCGGGTTGCCATCGGTGAGGGCAAGGCGCTGGATGACCCGCGCCGCGAGCGTCGCTACAGCGAGGAGCAGTACCTGAAAACGCCTAAGGAGATGGCCGAGCTGTTCGCGGATATCCCCGAGGCGCTGGAGAACAGCGTGATGATCGCTGCGCGCTGCAATGTCGATGTGCGCCTGGGCGAGATCTTCCTGCCCGAGTTCGAAATTTCCGAGGGCATGACCCAGGAGGAGTTCTTCCGCAAGGTCTCCCATGATGGCCTTACCGAACGGCTGGAGTCGCTCTATCCGCGGGACCGCTATCCGCGCGATGGCGCCGACTGGGCGCCCATCGAGCAGCGCTACCGGGAGCGGCTCGATTTCGAGCTCAACATCATTCTGCAGATGGGCTTCCCCGGCTACTTCCTGATCGTCATGGACTTCATCCAGTGGGCCAAGGACAACAACGTGCCGGTGGGGCCAGGCCGTGGTTCCGGTGCCGGCTCGCTGGTGGCCTATGCCCAGAAGATCACCGATCTCGATCCCATTCAGTACGACCTGCTGTTCGAGCGCTTCCTGAACCCCGAGCGTGTCTCGATGCCCGACTTTGACGTCGATTTCTGCATGGAGAAGCGCGACCGGGTGATCGAGTACGTGGCCGAACGCTACGGCCGCGATGCCGTTTCGCAGATCGTCACCTTCGGCACCATGGCCGCCAAGGCGGTGGTGCGCGACGTGGCCCGCGCCCAGGGCAAGCCCTACTCGCTGGGCGACAAGCTCTCCAAGCTGATTCCCTTCGAGGTCGGCATGACCCTCGAGAAGGCGCATGAGCAGGAGGAGCCGCTGCGCGAGTACCTCGAGGCCGACGAGGAGGCCGCCGAGATCTGGGAGATGGCCCAGCGGCTCGAAGGCATCACCCGCGGTACCGGCAAGCACGCCGGCGGTGTGGTGATCGCCCCGACCAAACTCACCGACTTCTCGCCGCTGCTATGCGATGAGGATGGCAACGGCCTGGTGGTGCAGTTCGACAAGAACGACATCGAGGAAGCCGGGCTGGTCAAGTTCGACTTCCTGGGCCTGCGTACCCTGACCATCATCGACTGGGCGTTGGAGATGGTCGACAAGGTGCGAGCCGTGGAAGGGCAGGGCCCGCTGAACATCGACACCATTCCGCTGGACGACGTGCCGACCTTCGACATGCTCAAGAAGGCCGAGACCACGGCGGTCTTCCAGCTCGAATCCCGGGGCATGAAGGAACTGATCAAGCGCCTGCTGCCGGACTCCCTCGAGGACATGATTGCCCTGGTGGCGCTGTTCCGCCCCGGCCCGCTGCAGTCGGGCATGGTGGATGACTTCATCAACCGTAAGCATGGCCGGGCCGAGATCTCGTACCCGCACCCGGACTATCAGCACGAGCTGCTCAAGCCGGTGCTTGGGCCCACCTACGGCATCATCCTCTATCAGGAGCAGGTGATGCAGATCGCCCAGGTGATGGCCGGCTACTCCCTGGGCCAGGCCGACATGCTGCGCCGTGCCATGGGCAAGAAGAAGCCTGAGGAGATGGCCAAGCAGCGCGCGGGCTTCATGGAAGGCTGTGCGGACAACGGCATCGACAAGGATCTCGCTGGTAACATCTTCGACCTGGTGGAGAAGTTCGCCGGTTACGGCTTCAACAAGTCGCACTCCGCGGCCTACGCCCTGGTCTCCTATCAGACCGCCTGGCTCAAGGCCCACTATCCCGGGCCCTTCATGGCCGCGGTGATGTCCACCGAAATGGACAACCTCGACAAGGTCGTGCCGCTGATCGAGGAGTGTCGTCACCAGGGGCTGACCGTGACCCCGCCGGACGTCAACGTCGGCGGCTACAAGTTCACCGTCGATACCGAAGGCCGAGTCGTCTACGGCCTCGGCGCCATCCGCGGCGTCGGCGAGGGCCCGATCGGTGCCATCGTCGAGGCCCGCAACGAGGGTGGCGCCTTCAGCGATCTGTTCGACTTCTGCCGTCGGGTCGACCCCAAGCGCATGAACAAGCGTACCCTCGAGGCGCTGATCCGCTCAGGGGCGCTCGATAACCTGGGCGCGGCCCGCGCGGTGCTCACCGCTTCCATGGAAGCGGCCTTGAAGGCCGCCTCCCAGAACCTGGCCAACCAGAACCAGGGCATGATGGACATGTTCGGCGAAGCCTTCAGCGAACCGGAAGCGGGCGACGTCTATGCCGATTACAGCGCCGTGCGCGACTGGAGCGACAAGGAACGGTTGGCCGGCGAGAAGGACACGCTGGGGCTCTACCTTACCGGGCACCCGATCGATGAGTACGAGCAGGAGCTTGCGCGCTTCGTTTCGACCCGTATCAGCGAACTCCGGCCGTCCCGGGAACCCCAGCGCGTGGCCGGCCTGGTGGTGGCGATGCGCACCATGAAGTCCAAGCGCGGCGACACCATGGCTTTCGTGACCCTGGATGACCGCACCGGGCGCATCGAGGCCTCTCTGTTTGGCGAGCTCTACGAGCGCCTGCGGGGGCGACTGGAGACCGATCAGGTGATGATCGTCGAGGGCGAAGTCTCGAGCGATGATTATTCCGGCGGCCTGCGCCTGCGCGGCAAGGACGTCACGCCGATGGTCGAGGCCCGCGCCCGCTTCGGGCAGGCCGTTGAGCTCGCCGTCGATGGCGCCCAGGTCAACGGGCGGCTGGTCGACAGCCTTCGAGACAGCTTGATGCCTTACCGGGATGCCAACGGTCTGCCGGTGCGCCTCAAGTACCGCAATGCCGAGGCCTCCGGCTGGCTGGAGCTGGCCGAGGACTGGAAGGTGGCCCCCTCTGACGAGCTGATGATCGCCCTGCGCGACGTGCAGGGCCAGGACGGCGTGCGCCTCAAGTACCGACGCTGACTCGCCTGACAGGCGCCGTCGTCGGCGCAAGGCGAGGAGGTGCCTTGCGCCGGACTGACAAGCTGCGATAATGAGCAGCTATATTTCAATAGTTCCTTTTGAACGTCCCCGCGACAGCCGTGGCCTCCAGGCTGCCCCGATTGCTAACAAGCTGAAGCCTATGAACCCCAATTATCTGGATTTCGAACAGCCCATTGCCGAGTTGCAGGCGAAGATCGAGGAACTGCGGCTGGTCGGCAATGACAGCAAGATCAACATCAACGAAGAGGTGGCCAAGCTCCAGGAGAAGAGCAAGAAGCTCACCGAGTCGATCTTCAAGGATCTCACCGCCTGGCAGGTATCCCAGCTCTCGCGTCATCCGCAGCGCCCCTACACCCTCGACTATCTCGAGCACGTCTTTACCGACTTCGACGAGCTCCACGGCGATCGTCATTTCGCCGATGATGCGGCACTGGTCGGCGGCGTGGCGCGCCTCGACGACAAGCCGGTGATGGTCATCGGCCATCAGAAGGGTCGCGACGTCAAGGAGAAGGTGCGCCGCAACTTCGGCATGCCGCGCCCCGAGGGCTACCGCAAGGCCTGCCGCCTGATGGAGATGGCCGAGCGCTTCAAGATGCCGGTGCTGACCTTCATCGACACCCCCGGCGCTTACCCGGGCATCGATGCCGAGGAGCGCGGTCAGTCCGAGGCCATCGCCTACAACCTCGCGGTGATGTCGAGGCTCAAGACCCCGATCATCTCCACCGTGGTGGGCGAGGGCGGCTCCGGTGGCGCTCTCGCCATCGGCGTCTGCGACGAGCTGCAGATGCTGCAGTACTCGACCTACTCGGTCATTTCGCCGGAAGGCTGCGCCTCTATCCTGTGGAAGAGCGCCGAGCGTGCCTCGGAAGCGGCCCACGCCATGGGCATCACCGCCGAGCGTCTCCAGGAACTCGGCTTCGTCGATACCCTGATCAAGGAGCCGCTGGGCGGTGCCCATCGCCATCCGGCGGTGACCTCTGAGCGTATCAAGACCTCGCTGCTCGATAGCCTCGATCGCTTGCAGGGCCTGGATACCGATGCCTTGCTCGAGCGCCGCTATGCGCGCCTGATGAGCTACGGCGCCCCGGTCTGATCGGTCAGAGGTCGCTGCATTCAAAGCGGCCCCGTCAGCGCGGTGGAATCCTTATGATCGAGGATGTGCAAAGGTTGATCGACGACGCCCTGGCGGAGACCCCGCCGGGGCGTCGCGTTTGGGTGGCGCTCTCCGGCGGGCTCGACTCGAGCCTGCTGCTGACGCTCGCCGCCCGGGCGGCTCATCGTCATCCCCGCCCGCTGTATGCCTTGCACGTCGACCACGGCCTGCAGGCGGCATCAGCCGAGTTTATTCGCCACTGTCACCGGCTCTGCGACCGTCTTGGCGTGCCGCTGTTCATCGAGCGGGTGAGTGTCGACGTCACGGCCGGTCGCGGGCTCGAGGGCGCCGCCCGAGAGGCTCGCTACGCCGCCTTCGCCGCCCGGCTGAGCGCGGGTGACACCCTGTGGCTTGCCCAGCATCGTCGCGATCAGGCCGAGACCTGGCTGCTGGCCGCCCTGCGCGGCAGTGGGATGCGCGGGCTGGCTGGCATGCCGAGGGAGCGTGACTGGGCAGGCAGTCGTGTCGTCCGCCCCCTGCGGGAGTTGCCCCGGGCGCGCCTTGATCGTGAAGCCGAGGCGATTGGGCTTGGCTGGGTCGAGGATCCAAGCAACGTCGACGAGATGCTTGATCGTAACTTTCTGCGTCACCGTGTGCTGCCGCTGCTCGAGTCTCGCTGGCCCCGCGCCGAGGCGAGCTTGGCCCGCAGTGCGGCGCTTGCCGGTGAGGCGGACGGGCTCCTGGGTGAGCTGGCGGCGCTCGATCTGACTGCCTGTGGCAGCGATCCCGGCCGGCTGGCGCTTCCGGCACTCAAGGCCTTGAGTGCACCGCGTCGGCGCCTGCTGATCCGCTACGCCTGCCAGTGTCTTGGGTTGCCTACACCCCCGACAGCGCGCCTGTCGGCCCTCGATGAGCAGCTCCATGCCCGAAGCGATGCCCAGGTGCAGGTAGCCTGGCCAGGCGCAGAGGCGCGGTGCTGGCGTGAGGGGCTCTATCTGCAGCGCCCCTTGGCCGACCTGCCGGCAGACTGGCAGGTCGCCTGGGATGGCCGGGCGGTACTTGAAACGCCGCTAGGGTGGCGTTCGATGCAGCTTGAGAGGCGCCTTGAGGGCGGTCGTTCTGGAAAGAGGGGTGGCTACCGGGTGCGTGCGCGTCAGGGCGGCGAGGTATTGCATCTGGCCGGACGCGGCCGGCGGGACCTCAAGCGGCTCTTGCAGGAAGTGGGCCTGCCGCCCTGGCGGCGACAGGCCCTGCTGGTGGTGTGGGACGGCGAGGTGGTGGCGGCGGTCTTCGATCCGCTAGAGGAGGCCGTGCTGGCCTGTTCAGCGGGCTACTGGGCCGAAGATCGCGTGTGTGGCGCTGAGGGCCCTTATGCCGAAGAGGGCGCTGAGGGCTCTTGTGCCGAAGACGGTGCCGGCATCGACTAGCGCGCCGAAACGGTGGCGGTGTCCAGCGTTTCGATCGCCAGCGTAAAACCGGCGGCGCGCTGATATTCCTGTTCCTGTTCTAGGTCATTGACCAGCAGCGCCTGCTCGGCGAGTTCATCACTCAGCGACAGCGACAGCTGTTCGCCATCGGCGTCGAGGCGGAAGGCCGTCGGCGGGTGCTCTGGGCGGGAGTGGTTGAGGATCACCGCTAGCCGCAGCAGTCGGGCCAGGCGCCCAAGCGTCGGTCGCACCGCGGCGGGCAGAGCATCGAGTTCCTTGAGCGGAAACTTGCGCCGGTGGGCGCGCACCAGGAAGGCCAGGGCCTGCTGCTCGGGGCGTGACAGCCCGGCGAGGTCGGAGTTGGCCAGCAGGTAGGCGCCGTGGCGATGGAACTGGCTGTGCGAGATGACAAGGCCGATCTCGTGCAGTTGGGCCGCCCAGTCGAGGAACTGGGCGTTGCTAGCGCTCAGCTGCCAAGCAGCCCCCACCTGTGTCAGGCACTGCCGGGCGCTGGCGGCAACCTGATCGGCCTGGCGCGGATCAATCTGGTAGCGGCGACGCAATCCTTCTAGGGTTTGCAGGCGAGAGTCCTCGGCGGTGTTGCGTCCGATCATGTCGTAGAGCACGCCTTCGCGCAGGGCGCCATCGGAATAGCGCATCTGTTCGAGCCCGAAAGCCTCGAAGACCGCCGACAATACCGCGATGCCGGCGGGGAAGACGCTGGCGCGGTCTTCCTTGAGGCCGTCCATGGCGACCTTGTCGAGCCGCTTCATCTTGATCAGGCGCTTGCGCAGGGTGGCCAGGCCCTTGCGGTCGATGATGCCATCGGGCGCCTGGCCACTGGCGGCCAGCACCGACGCAGCGGCCTTGATGGTGCCGCTGGAGCCCACCGGGTCGGCCCAGCCGAGCTCCTCGAAGGGGCGGCGGATGTTGGCCAGCTCCGAAAGGGCGGCGAGTTCTGCCTTGCGAAAGCGTTTTTCGGAGATATCGCCATCGGCGAAGAAGCGCTTGGTGAAGGTCACGCAGCCCATTTCCAGGCTTTCGAGCGCCAGGGGTTCGAAGTTCTCACCGATGATGAACTCCGTGGAGCCGCCGCCGATGTCGACGATCAGGCGCCTGCCGTGAACTTCGGCCAGGGCATGGGCCGCGCCCAGATAAATCAGGCGGGCTTCCTCGCGTCCGGCGATGATCTCGATCTCATGGCCGAGCAGTGCCTCGGCGCGCTCGATCAGCACCTGGCTGTTGGTCGCCGCGCGAAGCGCGTTAGTGCCTACCACTCTGAGCTGAGCGTTGGGCGTTTCTTCGAGAAAAGGGGCGAAGCGGGCCAGGCAGTCCAGCGCGCGCTGCATGGCGTCTTCGGTCAGGGCGCCTTCGTCATCGAGGCCGGCGCCCAGTTGGACCTTCTCACCGAGCTTGGCCACGACCTGCAGCTGGCCGCTGACGTTATTGGCGACCAGGAGATGGAAGCTGTTGGAGCCCAGATCGATGGCTGCCAGGCGCTGCGGCGCTGGTGCGTCGTCAGGCGTGTCGCTGAAGCCCGGATGGTTGATCATGAAAGGTCCCCTGATGTCACTTGGCCCCAAGGTTGCGGCCCGCCCTGGGGGTTGTCAATCGCCGCCATCGCGGCGAAGCGCTACTGGGGCTTGCGTTTGCCGATTCGCTTGACTACCATCGAGTCGTTCGCCTGTTCCGAATACTTCCCGACTGCTTCACGGTGACCGCTAAACGGCATCTCACGCCGCGGTCAGACTCCAAGTCGTCAGTCAGCCCGCTGATTCCTTACGATGACGCTTCGCCATCATGACTAGCTATTCAGGCGATACGAATACGGCTACATGAACAGCGCTTCCCTCTTAGTTCGATATCGTCCATGGCTTCCCCGCAAGCAGCGGTCGGCTGATCATATCTCGAGAGTGGATGTCCCAGGGCTCTGAACGCACCACGCGGCGCATCGTCACCGCCTCCTGTCGTTTTCCGGCTTCGTTGCCACGCTGACACGAGCTATTTCTGATCAAACCGATGAATCTTACCGAACTCAAGCAAAAGACCGTGCCGGAACTGCTGGATATCGCCCAAGAAATGGGCATCGATAATCTGGCCCGCTCGCGCAAGCAGGACATCATTTTCGCCATCCTCAAGAAGCACGCCAAGAGCGGCGAGGACATCTACGGCGATGGTGTACTGGAGATTCTCCAGGATGGCTTCGGCTTTCTGCGCAGCGCCGACTCTTCCTATCTCGCCGGTCCCGATGACATCTACGTCTCGCCGTCCCAGATCCGTCGCTTCAACCTGCGCAAGGGCGACTCGATTGCCGGCAAGATTCGTCCACCCAAGGAAGGTGAGCGTTATTTCGCCCTGTTGAAGGTCAACGAGATCAACTTCGACCGGCCGGAAAACGCCAAGCACAAGATCCTGTTCGAGAACCTGACCCCGCTGTTCCCTCAGGAACGCATGGTGATGGAGATCGGCAACGGTTCGACCGAGGATCTGACGTCGCGCATCATCGACCTGACGGCGCCCATCGGCAAGGGCCAGCGCGGCCTGATCGTCTCGCCTCCCAAGGCGGGCAAGACGCTGATGCTGCAGAACATCGCGACCTCGATCACTCGCAACAATCCCGAGTGTCACCTGATCGTGCTGCTGATCGACGAGCGTCCGGAAGAGGTGACCGAAATGTCACGCACCGTGCGTGGCGAAGTCGTGGCCTCGACCTTCGACGAGCCGCCGGCCCGCCACGTACAGGTCGCCGAGATGGTGATCGAGAAGGCCAAGCGCCTGGTCGAGCACAAGAAGGACGTGGTGATCCTGCTCGACTCCATCACCCGTCTGGCCCGTGCCTACAACACCGTGGTGCCTTCCTCCGGCAAGGTGCTGACCGGTGGTGTCGATGCCCATGCTCTCGAGAAGCCCAAGCGCTTCTTCGGCGCGGCGCGCAACATCGAGGAAGGCGGCAGCCTGACCATTCTCGCCACGGCGCTGGTCGACACGGGCTCCAAGATGGACGAGGTGATCTTCGAGGAGTTCAAGGGTACCGGTAACATGGAGGCCCATCTCGACCGCAAGCTGGCCGAGAAGCGGGTCTATCCGGCGATGAACATTCGTCGCTCGGGCACCCGCCGCGAAGATCTGATCGCCTCCGAGGATGAAATGCAGCGCATGTGGATCCTGCGCAAGCTGCTCAATCCGATGGATGATGTGGCGGCCACCGAGTTCCTGATCGATCGTCTGAAGGATACCAAGACTAACCTCGAGTTCTTCGAGGCGATGAAGCGGCGCTGATTCTGACCGCTGCGCTCGACGTGAATCGGGCATGATCCGTTAATCAGTCCAAGGGGCGGCATGCTATGCTGCCCCTTTTGTCGTTTTGGGAGCGCAACAACCGCATGAAGTATAAGGACTTGCGTGAGTTTATCGCCGCCCTGGAGGCGCAGGGAGAACTCCAGCGGGTGACTGCCGAGGTGGACCCCTACCTCGAGATCACCGAGATCTGTGATCGCACCCTCAAGGCCGGCGGCCCGGCGCTCCTGTTCGAGAACGTCAAGGGTCATGACATGCCGCTGCTGGGCAATCTGTTTGGCACCCCGCGGCGCGTGGCGTTGGGCATGGGGCAGGAGTCGGTGAGTGCCCTGCGCGAGGTTGGCAAGCTGCTGGCCTTCCTCAAGGAACCCGATCCGCCCAAGGGCTTTCGTGATGCCTGGGAGAAGCTGCCGATCTTCAAGCAGGTGATGAGCATGGGGCCCAAGGTGCTCCGCAAGGCGCCGGTGCAGGAGGTGGTGCTCGAAGGCGAGGCGGTGGATCTCGATCGCATTCCCATCCAGCACTGCTGGCCTGGCGATGCCGCGCCGCTGGTCACCTGGGCGCTGGTGGTCACCAAGGGGCCTCACAAGGAGCGTCAGAATCTCGGCATCTATCGCCAGCAGAAGCTCGGCAAGAATCGCCTGATCATGCGCTGGCTCTCTCATCGCGGCGGGGCGCTGGACTTCAAGGAGTGGCAGGCCGCCCATCCCGGCGAACCCTTCCCGGTCGCGGTGGCGCTGGGCGCCGATCCGGCCACCATTCTGGGCGCGGTGACCCCGGTCCCGGATACCCTCTCCGAGTATGCCTTTGCCGGTCTGCTGCGGGGCTCGCGCACCGAACTCGTTAAGTGTGGCCATGCCGCTCTCGAGGTGCCGGCCTCCAGTGAGATCATCCTCGAGGGCTTCATCTACCCCGACGACATGGCGCCCGAGGGTCCTTACGGCGATCACACCGGCTATTACAACGAAGTCGAGCACTTCCCGGTATTCACCGTCGAGCGCATTACTCATCGCCGCGACCCTATCTATCACTCGACCTACACTGGCCGGCCGCCCGACGAGCCGGCGATCCTCGGCCTGGCCCTCAACGAGGTCTTCGTGCCGATCCTGCGCAAGCAGTTCCCGGAAATCGTCGACTTCTATCTGCCGCCCGAGGGTTGCTCCTACCGCATGGCGGTGGTGACGATGAAGAAGCAGTACCCGGGCCATGCCAAGCGGGTGATGATGGGCGTGTGGAGCTTCCTGCGCCAGTTCATGTACACCAAGTTTGTGGTGGTGCTCGATGACGACATCGATGCCCGCAACTGGGAAGACGTGATCTGGGCCATCACCACTCGCATGGACCCGGCCCGTGATACGGTACTGGTCGAGAACACGCCCATCGACTACCTGGACTTTGCCTCGCCCACCGCCGGGCTTGGCTCCAAGATGGGCATGGATGCCACCAACAAGTGGCCGGGCGAGACCGACCGCGAGTGGGGTGAGCCGATTGTCATGGACGAGGCCGTCAAGTCGCGGGTCGATGATCGCTGGGCCGAGCTCGGGATCACCCTGCCGGCGGGCCCCGCTCCACGCTCCTGACTTATTCCAAGCTCCTGACTTACGCTCCTGACCACGAGAGGCGCTTATGACCGCAAGGACCCTGACCTGCCAAGTAACGGCGGTGGAGGATCTCAATCCCGATGTCTTCCGGGTACGCCTGGAAGGGCGCCCCGAGGCCATGGCACATGCCCCGGGCCAGTACCTGGAGCTTGAGCTGGACGACGACACCTGGGTGCCGTTCTCGATCGCCAATGCCCATGTCGATGACGGCTCCCTCGAGCTGCATATCCAACACTGGCCCGAGCGCTCCAATTCGGCGCGCCTGCGTGAGCTCATGCAGCACGCCGCCCAACTGACTCTGCGCCTGCCGGGTGGTGACTGTGTGCTTGATCCCGACAGCAGCCGTCCTTTGCTGCTGGTTGCCGCCGGCACCGGCTTCGCTCAGATGAAGGCAATCGTCGAGGCGGCGCTGCACGCCGATCCCGGGCGCGAGATCGACCTGTGGTGGGCGGCCAAGGAGCGCCGCGAGTTCTATCTTGAGAGTCAGGCCCGGGAGTGGGTCACCCGGCACCCTAACGTGACCTTCCACGGGGTCAGCGAGCAGGGCATGAGCGACGACTTTGCGGCCCCGCGTATCCAGGGACATGTCGGTCGCATCGACGCCGCACTGGGTGAGGCGCTGGACGATGTCGACGTCTCAGGCCACGACGTTTACCTGTCCGGCTCGCCGGGCATGGTTTATGCCTGCGTCGATGTGCTGGCCTCGCTGGGGCTCGAGCCCTCGCGGGTGTTCTCTGATGTCTTCGCCTATGCGCCGCGTGATCCTCTGGTGCCCACCGTGGGCAGCCTGGTGAGGGCTGGCGAGACATGAGTGCGGCCCCGATCCTGATCACCGGTGGCGCCCAGCGGCTGGGGCGCCACTGTGCCGAGCGACTGATCGATGACGGTCACCCCGTCATCATCAGCTATCGGCGTGAGCGCCCCGAGCTCGAGGCCCTGCGCGAGAAGGGCATCGTCACACTGGCGGCAGACTTTTCGAGCGAAGCCGGTATCCTCGACTTCATCTCACGGCTCAAGGCAACGACGCCTGCGCTGCGGGCGATCGTCCACAACGCCAGCGACTGGGCGCCGGACAGCCGCGGCGACGATGCCGGTGCCAACTTCGAGCGCCTGTTCCGGGTGCACATGCAGGCGCCTTACCTGCTCAACCTGCATGCTCAGGCCCTGCTTGAGGCCGGCGACGAGCCGCTCGCCGATATCGTGCACATGACCGACTATGTGGCGGTCAAGGGCTCGAAGAAGCACGCCGCCTATGCGGCGACCAAGGCCGGGCTCGACAACCTGACGCTGTCATTCGCCGCCATGTACGCGCCGCGCATCCAAGTCAACGGTATCGCGCCGGCGATGATCATGCTCAACGAGGGCGACGATGAGGCCTACGCCGAGAAGGCCCGAGCCAAGTCGGCGATGCAGATGATCCCCGGGCCGGGGGTGATCTACGAGAGCCTGCGCTACCTGCTCGACAACCGCTTTGTGACCGGTGTGACCCTGCCGGTCGATGGCGGGCGACACCTGCGCTAGACTCTGTCTATCGGCTGACGCCCTATCCCGTGAGGTCACTCATGGCTGAGCATGATCCTAACTTCAAAGACGAGTCGGGGTTTCTGACCCTGTTCCTCGGAGTCGTTGTGCTGGTCGGCATGGCCGGCCTGCCGGCGACCATTGGCTGGGTTCAGTATTTTGGCTAAGCGCTATTTTAGCTACGTACTATTCTGGCTAAGCACTATCTTGGCTAAGCACTATTTTGACTAAGCACTGACGCCAGGTATTCAGGCTCAGCTGGCTAGCCGAGTGGCTCAGGCCAGCGGCACAGCGTAATGGCTAAGGCAAATAACTAAGGCGAGTGTCCAAGGCCTGTATCCCGCCCTGACGGGCTTGCCAAGCCCGTCAGGGTGTGTAGGATGAAGCAAGTCATTGAAGCTCAGTCATTAGAAACTCAGTCATTAGAAACGTTGATCAGAACTCTCAACAGACAGCCGAATAACCATGACCCATCTCTCGCTTGCTTCCAACATTGCCCGCTTCGCCTTCTCAGGCGATGTGCGGTGCTTGGCGTGCAAGACCGAGGGAAGCATTGAAACAGCCGGTTGGCAACGGTTCTGGAGCTATTGGTTTAGCGCCGGCGTGCCGGCGGCCTGGTCTTACTGACCCGCGCCGCGAGGTACGCCCCACTCAGGGTTGCCTCCGATGTCTTGAAACCCCCGGTCGGCAACCCGACCGGGGGTTTTCGTTTCTGGACGCTTTGTCACTCATACATCGGGCCTCAGGCCCACAAGGAAGACACGCGATGTTCGACCGCCACGCAGCTTTTGCCATGACCCTATCGCCCCGCTACGCGAGCGCGTATGGCTATTGGCGATTTAGCGACGCCCGGTCGGCACAATTCGCCACCTCCGGCCGGCATGCTCTTGGTGGCCATACGACTCGACGCCAATCGCCTAGCCGGAGCCTTACCCCATGAATGCCAGTCTTTCTGCCCTTGACCCTGTTGCCGAACGTCGTGCTGAAGCTAGTTGCCAAAGTGTCGCTGAGGGTGCTTCTGACAGTGCCCAGGACACTGCTACCCAAGGCGATACCGCCACGGCCCTGACGCTCGAAGAGAGCGCCCTGCCGACCCCCGACGAGCTGCGTCGTGAGCTGCCGCTGTCGCAGGCCTTGGCCGAGCGGGTCGAGGGGCAGCGCGAGGCCATTCGCGCCATCCTCGATGGCCGCGACGATCGTCTGCTGGTCGTGGTGGGCCCCTGTTCGATCCATGATCCCAAGGCCGCCCGTGACTACGCCGAGCGCCTCGCGGCGTTGGCCCATCAGGTCGAAGACCGGCTGCTGTTGGTGATGCGGGTCTATGTCGAGAAGCCTCGCACGACGGTGGGCTGGAAGGGGCTCGCCTACGATCCTGGCCTCGAGGGTGCCGATGACATGGCCACCGGCCTGACCCTGTCCCGCTCGTTGATGCGCGAGATCGTGGAACTGGGCCTGCCGGTCGCGACTGAGCTACTGCAGCCGATGGTCGCGCCTTACCTCGATGATCTGCTGGCCTGGACAGCGATCGGCGCGCGCACCACCGAATCCCAGATCCACCGTGAACTGGCCAGCGGCCTGGGCGCCGTGGTCGGCTTCAAGAACGGCACCGATGGCGGCGTTCAGGTGGCCATCGATGCCATACGCGCCAGTGCCCACCCTCATCATCATCCGGCCATCGCCGCCGACGGCCGGCCGGTGATGCGCCGCACGCCGGGTAACCCCCACACCCACGTGGTTTTGCGCGGCGGTCATGGCGAGCCCAACTTCCGGGCGCCGGAAGTGGCGGCCTGTCGCCGGGCGCTTCAGGAGGCGGGGCTGGCGCCACGGATCATGGTCGACTGCAGTCATGCCAATTCGCGCAAGGATCACCGGCGTCAGGGCGAGGTGCTGCTCGATGTGCTGGGCCAGCGCCTGGCCGGGGATGCCGGTCTGGTCGGGGTGATGCTCGAGAGCCACCTTTACGAGGGCAAGCAGCCGTTGAAGCCTGGCGCGCTGCGCTATGGCGTCTCGGTCACCGATGCCTGCCTGGGCTGGGACACCACCGAACACCTGCTGGCGACCGCCGCCGAGCGACTGCGGGACGCCTGGTTCGCCTCACCGTGTTGACGTAACACGGTGAGAGGATGGCAGATACCACGACGCCGGGCCAGGGCCCGGCGTCGTTGTGTCTGGGGAGCGTGTGCCTTGATCTCGTCTCGTCAGGCCTTGGTCGCGTAGGCGTAGAGCAGGGTCTCCTGGACGCTGATCGGAGCGCTATCGCCGACTTCCTGCTTGATGTAGCTGCCGTCTGACTGCAACAGCCAGCTCTGGCAGTTGTCGACCAGGTAGGTCTCCAGATCCTTGCGCACTCGGGCGGCAATCTTCTTGTCGAGGAAGGGGAAGCAGGTCTCGACACGGTGGAACATGTTGCGGGCCATGAAGTCTGCGCTCGAGCCCCATACCTCTGGCTTACCACCGTTGTGGAAGTAGAACACTCGGGTGTGCTCGAGGAAGCGTCCGATCACCGAGCGCACCCGGATGTTGTCGGAAATACCCGGAATGCCGGGGCGCAGGCAGCACATGCCGCGGATGATCAGGTCGCACTCGACGCCTGCTTGCGAGGCGCGGTAGAGCGCGCGGATCAGCTGCGGCTCGGTCAGCGAGTTGCACTTGATGATCAGGTGGCCGCGCTTGCCTTTCTCGGCGTTCTTGGCTTCCCGGTCGATCATCTCCACCATTTTGGGATGCAGGGTGAAGGGCGCGTGCAGTAGCGTCTCGATCTTTCGAGCTTGCCCCATGCCGGAGAGCTGCTGGAAGACCTTGTGCACGTCCTCGCAGAGCGTCGGGTTGGCGGTCAGCAGGCTGTAGTCGGTGTAGAGCTTGGCGGTCTTGGAGTGATAGTTGCCGGTCCCCAGGTGCGCGTAGTAGCGAAGATCGCCCTTCTCGCGGCGCACGATGTGAATCATCTTGGCGTGGGTCTTGTAGGCCATCACGCCGTAGATGACGATGGCGCCGGCCTCCTGCAGCCTTGAGGCCAGGGTCAGGTTATCGGCCTCGTCGAAACGGGCCCGCAGCTCGATGACCACCGTGACCTCTTTGCCGTTGCGCGCCGCCTCGACTAGAGCGCTGACCACCGGTGAGTCGGCGCCGGTGCGGTACAGGGTCTGCTTGATGGCCAGTACCGCCGGGTCTCGGGCGGCCTCGGCGAGCAGGTCTTCGATCGGCTTGAAGGACTGGAAGGGGTGGTGGAGCAGGATGTCCTGATCGCGAATGGCGTCGAACAGGCTACCGCTCTTGTTGAGGGGCTTGGGCACGCCGGGTGTGAAGGGGCGATAGCCAAGCTCAGGGCGGTCGATATCACTCAGCACCGCCATCATGCGGGTCAGGTTGACCGGGCCGTTGACCCGGTACAGGTCGGCTTCCTCCAGCTCGAATTGCTTGAGCAGGAAGCCGGCCAGGTCATCAGGGCAGTTGTCGGCGACCTCCAGGCGCACGCCGCTGCCGTAGCGACGGGCCAGCAGCTCGCCGCGCAGCGCCGTGGCCAGGTCGGAGACCTCCTCCGGATCGACCGCCAGGTCGGCGTTGCGGGTCAGGCGGAATTGATAGCAGCCCCGCACCTGCATGCCCGGGAAAACCTCCTGAGCATGGGCGTGGATCATCGAGGACAGGAATACATACTCGTTAAAACCTTCCGCACAGAGCCCGTCGGGCAGGGCGATCACCCGGGGCAGCGAGCGCGGGGCCGGCAGGATGGCGAGCCCTCCCTCGCGACCGAAGGCATCCTTGCCCTCCAGCTCGACGATGAAGTTGAGGCTCTTGTTGACCAGTCGCGGGAAGGGGTGAGAGGGGTCCAGCCCAATCGGACTGATCACCGGCACGATTTCTTCCTCGAAGTAGTCCTTGACCCAGTTGGCCTGTGCTTCGCTCCAGTCGCCTCGGCGACGGAAACGCAGGCCTTTTTCTTCCAGCGCCGGGATCAGCTGTTCGTTGAGTATCTGGTACTGGCGCTCAACCTGGGCATGGGCGACCTGAGAAATCTCGTCGAGGATCGAGCGGGGCAGGCGGCTGTCAGCGCCGGTATCGTCGTTGCCCAGCATCAGCTGATGCTTGAGGCCCGCGACGCGAATCTCGAAGAACTCGTCCATATTGGACGAGAAGATCAGCAGGAACATCACCCGGTTGAGCAGCGGGTGCGAAGGGTCGAGGGCCTGTTCGAGCACTCGGATGTTGAACTGCAGATGCGACAGCTCGCGGTTGAAGTACAGACGCGGATCGCTGAGGTCGGCCTCGGGATCGGGCACCACCTTGGCCTGAATGCCGGTGCGGGTCCGGTTGACCCGCAGCGGTGGCGCTTCGGCGGAGCTGTTCTCGTCGAAAGGCGCCTCGGGCAGTGTGCTGCCGGTATCAGGGGTGCGAGAGTCTTCCATCTTGCCTCCGGGAAGCCAAGGAAGGGCACTCTCGCCCTTCCTGTTATTTTGCTAGCAGTCGCGCCGCGCGTTTGGCGAAGTAGGTCAGAACGGCGTCGGCACCTGCGCGCTTGAAACACATCAGCGATTCTAGAATGACCCTATCATCCTCGAGCCAACCACGTTCGAAGGCCGCCATGTGCATGGCATACTCACCGCTGACCTGGTAGGCGTAGGTCGGGACACGCAGCTCGTCCTTGACCCGCCGAACCACGTCCAGATAAGGCATGCCGGGTTTGATCATGACCATATCGGCGCCTTCGGCAAGATCCATCGCCACCTCCTGGAGGGCCTCGTCGCTGTTGGCCGGGTCCATCTGGTAGGTGCTCTTGTCCGCCTTGCCAAGGTTGCCTGCCGAGCCCACCGCATCGCGGAAGGGGCCGTAATAGCGCGAGGCATACTTGGCGCTGTAGGCCATGATACGTGTGTTATGCAGCTGTTCCTGTTCAAGCATCTGGCGAATCTCGCCGATACGCCCGTCCATCATGTCCGAGGGAGCCACTACGTCGGCGCCGGCCTCGGCATGTGACAGCGCCTGCTTGATCAGGACCTCGACGGTGCGGTCATTTTGAACGTAACCCGCCTCATCCAAAATGCCGTCCTGGCCGTGGCTGGTGTAAGGGTCTAGCGCCACATCGGTGATGATGCCAAGTGCCGGGCACGCCGCCTTGAGCTCACGCACGCAGCGTTGCACCAGGCCGCTGGCGTTATAGGCCTCTTCGGCCAGCTCGTTCTTGAGCTCTGAGTCGATCACCGGAAACAGTGCCAGCGCTGGAATGCCCAGCGCCTGTGCTTCGCGGGCTTCTTCGATCAATAGATCGATCGACAGGCGCTCGACGCCGGGCATCGAGGGCACGGCTTCGCGGCGATTGCTGCCCTCAAGCACAAACACCGGCCAGATCAGGTCGGCTGCTGTCAGGGTGTTTTCGGCCATCAGGCGACGCGAGAAGTCGTCTTTGCGCATGCGACGCATGCGGGTACCGGGATACTGGCGAGGGATGGTGAAACTCAATCTCTGTCTCCAATCAGGACTCGCCATCGGTGCCTGGTTACCTTGGCGCAGATAATGGCAGGCGATGATGACGACAAGATGACAACCGGTTACAGCTCGGGCGAGTGCCCATGCATGTCCTTCGAGTATATTCAGTGTGCACGAGTGCCGGAAGCGTTGACTTGTCGCACCCGGCCTGACCGGCATTGATGCGCGTGGTGGCTTGCCGTCGCCCATGAAAAACCCCGCCTCAGCGGGGTTGATCAGAGCGGTAGGCGGGAAGGACGTCTCAGACGTCGCCGTCGCCGTCGTCCGTGGGGCGTGGCTGGCGCTTGACCAGGCGTCCGAACAGAATGCCCACCTCATAGAGCAGATACATCGGCACAGCGAGCAGGCTCTGGGAGATCACGTCCGGCGGCGTCATCAGCATGCCGACCACGAAGCAGCCCAGTACGACATAGGGACGCTTCTTCGACAGGCTCTCTACCGTGGTGGCGCCGGAGAAGATCAGCAGGAACGTGGCGATCGGAATCTCGAAGGCAACGCCGAAGGCGAAGAACAGCTTGAGTACGAAGTTCAGGTACTGGTTGATGTCGGTCATCACCGTGACCCCAGCCGGGCCGGTCTGGGTGAAGAACTCGAACAGCAGTGGGAAGACGACGTAATAGGCGAAGGCCGCACCGCCGTAGAAGAGCGCAACGCTCGAGGCCAGCAACGGCACGGCGAGGCGCTTCTCGTTGTCGTAGAGGCCGGGCGCGATGAAGGCCCAGGCCTGGTGCAGCACGAAGGGCACGGCGATGAACACCGATACGACCAGCGTCAGCTTGAAGGGCGCCAGGAAGGGCGAGGCGACCTCGGTGGCAATCATCTGCGAGCCTTCCGGCAGCAGCGCCATCAGCGGCTTGGCGACGAAGGTATAGATATCGTTGGAAAAGGCGTACAGGGCCAGGAAAATCACCAGGATCGCCAGCACCGCGTGCATCAATCGCGAACGCAGCTCGATCAGATGCTCGATCAGGGGCGCCTGGTTAGCTTCCTGGCCGCTCTTCTGGCTGTCATGAGGCTGACTGTCCTGCGGGTCGGGAGTGGCGCTCATCGGGTGCTTTGGTCCTTGTCGCTGTCCGCGGACGCCTCACGGGGGGCCTCTGAGGTCGCTGTGGCCTCGTCACGGCGTTGAGCCGGGGCGGCGTCCAGGCGAGCCCGGTCGTCGGTCTGCTGGCCTTTGGGCTTGTCTGTGGCGTCGTCCGTGGCATTGTTCGTGGCATTGTCAGGACTGGCGCGGCCAGCGTCGACCCTGTCAGGCTCGGCGTAACGCTCGACATCCTGCTTGACCTTGTTGAGGCTGGCGTCGAGCTTTTTCTGCTGGTCGTCGAGCTTCTGGCGCAGCTCCTCGGCCTCTAGCTGGGCGGAGATATCTCGCTGCATGCCAGAGACCGTGCGCTTGATCTTGCCGATCCACAGGCCCGCGGTGCGCGCTGCCCTGGGCAAACGCTCGGGGCCGAGGACCAGCAGACCGACTACGCCGATGATCAGCAGTTCGAGGAAACCGATATCGAACATGGGCGGTTACTTGCGCTCGTCCGGTTCCTGCGTCTTGGTCTCGGCTTCGACGTCATAGGTCTTGCCGGTCTCGTCATGGGCGACGCGCTGTTGAGTGGCGTCTTCCTGTTCCTTTTTCTCGTCTTCGCCCTTCTCGCCGTCGTTCATGGCTTTCTTGAAGCCCTTCACGGCGCCGCCAAGATCCCCGCCGACGTTGCGCAGCTTCTTGGTGCCGAAGACCAGGATGATGATGCCCAGCACGATCAAGAGTTGCCAGATACTGATGCCACCTAACATGGAGTCTCTCCCTTCAATGGGCCCTTGGGCCTAAGCGTCCGTCGGGCGGGCGGCTTTCTCGTCCAGCCCTGATATTCCGAAGCGACGTGCCAGTTCATCAAGCACGTCCTGATGGTCAATCCCGAGATGCGACAGCATCACTAGGCTATGAAACCACAGGTCGGCCGTTTCAGCGACTACTGCCTCGCGGTTCTTCTCTGAGCCATTAGCCGCATCCTTGGCTGCCAGCAGGGTCTCGGTGGCTTCCTCGCCAACTTTCTCGAGTATCTTGTTGAGCCCCTTGTGATGCAGTGAGGCCACATAGCTGGTGCCGGGGTCCGCCTGGCGGCGCTGGTCGAGCACCTCGGCGAGCTGGTTGAGAATATCGCTCATCGATGACATTCCTGGGTCAGTGGATCGAAAAATCTTATTATTCAGTGGCCTGTGATGCTCTTTTGGTCCGCGGCGGGGCTTATTGCCAGGCGAGCAGCAGGACGCCAAGGCCGGCCGCCACCAGCACCGGCCAGGGCTGTTCGCCGGCCCAGTCGAGCAGCGGCTGCCAGGCAACGGCCAGGCCCACCAGCAGCGCGCCTAGGCGCAGCCGCCGGGCGCCGCGGGCAGAGGCGGCCACATGGCGGCGCAGGCCTGAGAGCGACTCGCTCTGGCGGTGGCGCTGCTTGTGTTCGGCCTCGACCCGGGAAAGTGCCTGGTGGGCGAGCACCGGCAGTTCTGGCAGCTGGCGCGACAGCTCCGGCGCCTGGCGCTGCAGCGACTCCCAGAGCCCGCGGGGGCCGGCGCGCTCTTTCATCCAGCGCTCCAGATACGGCTTGGCGGTATGCCACAGGTCCAGGTCCGGATAGAGCTGGCGCCCAAGGCCCTCGATGTTGAGCAGGGTCTTCTGCAGCAGCACCAACTGCGGCTGGACCTCCATGTTGAAGCGCCGCGCAGTCTGGAAGAGCCCCAGCAGCACCTGGCCGAAGGAGATGTCCTTGAGCGGCTTCTCGAGAATGGGCTCGCAGACCGAGCGGATCGCCGAGGCGAACTCGTTGGCGCGGGTGCCCTCGCCGACCCAGCCGGATTCGATATGCAGCGCCGCGACCTCGTAGTAGTCCTGATGGAAGAAGGCCAGCAGGTTGCGTGCCAGGTAGTCCTGGTCCTCGCGGGTCAGGCTGCCGACGATGCCGCAGTCGATGGCGATGTACTGAGGATCGTGGGGCTTGCCGTGGGCGACGAAGATGTTGCCCGGGTGCATGTCGGCATGGAAGAAGTTGTCGCGAAATACCTGGGTGAAGAAGATTTCCACCCCGCGTTCGGCGAGCTTCTTGAGATCGGTGCCCTGGGCCTCGAGGGCGGCCATGTCGGCCACCGGAATGCCGTGGATGCGCTCCTGGACCATCACCCGGCGCCGGGTCAGCGGCCAGTGGATTGCCGGCACGTAGAGAAGCGGCGAGTCCTTGAAGTTGCGCTTGAGCTGCGAGGTGTTGGCGGCTTCCCGATGCAGGTTCAGTTCGTCGAAGAGGGTGGCTTCGTAGTCGGCCACCACTTCGCGGGGCCGCAGGCGACGGGCCTCAGGGACCTTCGCCAGCAGGCGCGCCGCGGCGTAGAGCAATGACATGTCCTGGCGCATGACCCGTTCGATGCCGGGGCGGATGATCTTGACCACTACCTCCTGACCATCGGGCAGCCGGGCGGCATGTACCTGAGCGATCGAGGCCGACGCCAGCGGCGTTTTATCGAAGTGGGCGAAGGCCTCGTCGAGCGGGCACTCGAGCTCCTCCTCGACCAGGGCCGCGGCCTGATCGCCGGGGAAGGGCGGCACCTGATCCTGAAGGCGCCTCAGCTCGTCGGCGATATCCGGGGGTAGCAGATCGCGGCGGGTCGAGAGCATCTGGCCGAACTTGACGAATATCGGGCCCAGCGCCTCGAGGGCCAGGCGCAGCCGCTCGGCGCGCTCGCCGCGCACCGGGAAGAGCCGCAGCGGCGAGAGGGCGAGCAGCGCCCGCAGCGGCCAGGGCAGTCGCTCCCGTGGGATCAGGGTGTCGAGGCGATATCGGGTGATGACCCAGCCAATCCTTGCCAGGCGCAGGCTCATGGGCAGGGCTCCTCAGCCGATCCGTCGCGCCTGTCGTCAGGCAGGCCGCGCGCTTCCAGGCGTCGCCTGAGGCGCTCGAGCCGGGCCTCGAGGCGATCGCTTGCGATCTCGAGCGCGGTAAGCTGGTCGCGCATCACCTCGAGCTGATGGCGGCCGGGCAGCAGCTTGGCCTCTTCGAAGACGTACTCGCCGATGTCGGCGGTCAGCTCCTGGCGGGTGCGCAGGCCCCAGCGGGCCAGGCGGCGCATGCCCTCGGCCAGGCTGTGGGCCGGCCTATCGCCAAGCCAGTGGGCGAGCTCGCCCTCCCAGTCGAAGTCCAGGTCGAGCAGCAGGTCCCGGGCCTGTTCGAGTACCTGGGCGCGTCCGCGCACCGCCAGGCGTCCTCGGAACATCAGACGCTCGGCGGATTCGCCGCCGATCAGCTCACCCAGGGCCTCGCTGTCGGCCTCGACGATCACATCGGCGTCTTCATCGCTCAGACCCTCGCCTCGGGAGAGCGACAGGCCATGTGCCTCGAAGCTCACCAGCAGCGCATAGGCCGGGCGCTCCAGGCGCACCAGCAGGCGCGAGCCGGCGAGCGAGGCCAACCGCGTGGCCGCTGCAGGGTCCCGGGCGAGCAGGGCGTTCAGGGTGCGTTCGAAACCGGCGAGGACCATCATCAGAGCTTGATGCCTCGGTGCAGGGCGACGATGCCGCCGGTCAGGTTGGTGTACTCGACGCGCTCGAGCCCGGCCGCTTCCATCATGCCCTTGAGGGTCTCCTGGTCCGGGTGCATGCGAATTGACTCGGCCAGGTAGCGGTAGCTGTCGGCGTCACCGGCCACCCACTGGCCCATCTTCGGCAGCAGATGGAAGGAGTAGTCGTCGTAGGCCTTCGACAGCAGCGGGTTATCGGGCTTGGAGAACTCCAGCACCAAAAGGCGACCGCCGGGCTTGAGTACCCTTGCCATCGAGCGCAGGGCGGCATCCTTGTCGGTGACGTTGCGCAGGCCGAAGGCGATGGTGATGCAGTCGAAGCTGTTGTCAGGAAAGGGTAGGCACTCGGCGTTGGCCTGCACGTACTCGACGTTGCCGCCGACGCCATGGTCGAGCAGCTTGTCGCGGCCGACCCGCAGCATGGAGGCGTTGATGTCGGCGAGGATCACCTGGCCGCGAGGGCCGACCTGGCGCGAGAACTTCAGGGTCAGATCACCGGTGCCGCCGGCGATGTCGAGCACCCGGTGGCCGGGACGCACGCCGGCACGTTCCAGGGTCAGGCGCTTCCAGACCCGGTGGATGCCGAAGGACATCAGGTCGTTCATCACGTCATAGCGCGCCGCCACCGAGTGGAAGACGTCGGCGACCCGCGAGGCTTTTTCGTCGACCGGGACTTCCTGATAGCCGAAGTGAGTGGTGCGCTTGTCCATGGGCATCCCTATCAGTCAGTACATCAGTCCGTGCCCGTGGTGCGGCACGCACAATAATAAGAGAGCCGGCAAGAGGCCGGCGGTGACGCCATTGTAGCGTCACCGCTATGGCCTTGTCTTTGCCGTCACGGACTCGAGCGGCGCCCGATAGGCGACGGTGTTCTGCCGACCGGCGCTGCGGGTCGGCGGTTGCCTCACAGCTCCTTGAACTGGATGCTCTTCGGCTCGCGGGACTCGCCGGCCGCCTCGAGTCGCTTGAGGTAGTCCGCCCAGTTGATCTCGGCGTTGGTGGCGAGAGCATACAGGTAGTCCCAGCTGAAGAGGCCGCTGTCGTGGCCGTCATCGAAGGAGAGTTTCAGGGCATAGCGCCCGGCCGGGGTAATGTTGGCAAGGCCCACATCCTTCTTGCCGACCTGCAGCACGGCGGTGTCGGGGCCGTGGCCGCGCACCTCGGCGGAGGGCGAGAAGACGCGCAGATACTCGATCGACAACCGGTAGGTGTCGCCGTTCGGGTAGCCAAGCTCCAGCTCGCGGGCGGACTTGTGGTAGTGAACGCGTGAGGGAATCGGGACGCTCATGGCGGCCTCCTGTAGGAATCCACAAAGCGGGCTGGCCGCGGCCCGCCGCGAGGGCGTGGCCACGGCCAGCGTGCCAGGTCAGAGGATGTAGCGCGACAGGTCCTCGTCCATGGCCAGTTCGCCGAGCTGGGAGTCGACATAGGCGGCGTCGATGGTCAGCGGGCCTTCCATGTCGCCACCCTTGAAGGACGCGTCTTCGAGCAGGCGCTCCATGACGGTATGCAGGCGACGGGCGCCGATGTTCTCGGTGCCTTCGTTGACCCGCCAGGCGATCTCGGCGATGCGCTTGATGCCATCGTCGGTAAAGGCGATCTCGAGGCCCTCGGTGGCCATCAGCGCCTGGTACTGCTTGGTCAGGGCGGCGGACGGCTCGGTGAGGATGCGCTGGAAGTCCTCCGGCGACAGGGCGTTGAGTTCGACCCGGATCGGCAGCCGGCCCTGGAGCTCCGGAATCAGATCCGAAGGCTTGGCCAGATGGAAGGCGCCGGAGGCGATGAACAGGATGTGGTCGGTCTTGACCATGCCGTGCTTGGTGGAGACCGTCGAGCCCTCGATCAGCGGCAGCAGGTCGCGCTGCACGCCCTCGCGGGATACCTCGCCGCCGCTGCCCTGCTGGCCCTTGGCGACCTTGTCGATCTCGTCGAGGAAGACGATGCCGTGCTGCTCCACCGCCTCGATGGCGCGATGCTTGATGTCGTCCTCGTTGACCAGCTTGGCGGCTTCCTCGTCGCGCAGGAGCTTCCAGGCATCCTTGACCGCGACCCGCTGGGTCTCGGTCTTCTGCTTGTTCATGTTGGAGAACATGCTCTGCAGCTGGCTTGCCATCTCCTCCATGCCCGGCGGGGTATTGAAGTCCATGCCACCGCTCTGCGGGGTGATCTCGATGTCGATTTCCTTGTCATCGAGCTGACCCTCGCGCAGCTTCTTGCGGAAGACCTGGCGGGTCGAGGTGTCGTCCCGGGCACTGTCGTACTCGCTGCCCCTCGGCCGCGGCAGCAGGGCGTCGAGGATGCGCTCCTCGGCGGCATCGTCGGCCTTGTGACCGACCTCTTCCTTGGCCTGCTCGCGAACCATCTTGATCGCCGCCTCGGTCAGATCACGGATGATCGACTCGACGTCACGACCCACATAGCCCACTTCGGTGAACTTGGTGGCCTCGACCTTGAGGAAGGGCGCACGGGCCAGTTTGGCCAGGCGACGGGCGATTTCGGTCTTGCCCACGCCGGTCGGCCCGATCATCAGGATATTCTTGGGTGTGACTTCCTGGCGCAGCTCTTCATCGAGCTGCATGCGGCGCCAGCGGTTGCGCAGCGCCACGGCCACGGCGCGCTTGGCGTCCTGCTGGCCGATGATGAACTGGTCGAGGGCGTGAACGATCTCGCGGGGGGTCATCTGGGTCATGGCTCAGAGCTCTTCCAGCGTGATGTGGTGGTTGGTGAAGACGCAGATGTCGCCGGCGATCTCCAGGGACTTCTCGGTAATGTCACGGGCCGACAGCTCGGTGTTCTCGAGCAGGGCGCGGGCCGAGGACAGTGCATAGTTGCCGCCCGAGCCGATGGCAATGATGCCGCGCTCGGGTTCCACGACATCGCCGTTGCCGGTGATGATCAGCGAAGCGTTCTTGTCGGCCACCGCCAGCAGCGCCTCGAGACGGCGCAGGGCGCGGTCGGTGCGCCATTCCTTGGCGAGTTCGACAGCGGCCTTGGTGAGGTGGCCCTGGTATTTCTCGAGCTGTGCTTCGAAGCGCTCGAACAGGGTGAAGGCGTCGGCAGTGCCGCCGGCGAAACCGGCCAGCACCTGGCCGCGATAGAGGCGACGCACCTTGCTGGCGTTGCCTTTCATGACGGTGTTGCCCAGTGAGACCTGGCCATCACCGGCCAGGGCGACCTGGTCGCCGCGGCGTACGGATACGATCGTGGTCATGGAGAAGGACTCCGTAGTGGGAGCGATGACACTCCCGGTGACTTGGGCGTCCGGGATGCGGTGAGCGGTCGGACGGACGCCATGAAAGCTATCGTTGGTAACGTGAAGGAAAGGTGTGGGCGGGGGAGGGGGAATTCAACCTTGGCCAGGCGGCGGCAGGTGGATGCCTGCCGCCGCGGCCACGCGCGGCGTTGCGGCTGCGCGGATCGGCTCAGTTCTGCAGGCGGATGGTCAGCGGCTCAATGCCCTGGGTGATCATCAGATCCTGGGCGCGGTTGAGCTCGCGGGCGTCGCCGTAGGGGCCGACCTGAACTCGGTGCCAGGTGGCGCCGTCCCCGGTTTGGACCTTGCTGATGCTGGCCATCAGCCCGAAGTCGCTAAGTTTTCCCGCCAGGCGCTGGGCATCCGAGGCGTCACGAAACGACGCGGCCTGCAGCATGTAGCGCTCGTCGTCGGCAATCTCGGTGGGCCGGCGGTTCTCGGCACTCTGCGCCTGCTGGCGCGAGATCTGCTCGGCGATGGGGTCTTTGGCCGCCGCCGAGGCGTTGCCCTGGGACTCGCCGCCCGGGGCGATGACCTCGGATTCCGGCAGCAGGGTATAGAACTCGAAGGTCGGCATGCGCGGCTCGCTGGCCCCGGTCGCCTGTCCTCCCGTTTCGCCCTTCGCCGAGTCGGCCGACGGTGCGGCCTGCTCGGCCGCGGGACGGCTGAATACCTTGGCCAGTGGTGCCGGCGCTGAATCCTGCAGGTACTGGGAGAGGAAGAAGCCGGCCACCAGACCACCCAGCCCCCACAGCCAGCCGGGCACGCGGGGCGCTTGGCGCTTGGCCTGTGTGGCGCGCTTGCGGGTCGTCGCCCCCTTGCGGCTGGCGGGTTTGGCGGCTTGGCGTGCGGCCATGGCTTACATCTCCTCGGGGGCGCTGACGCCCAGCAGGTCGAGGCCGTTGCGGATCACCTGACGGGTCGCAATACCCAGTGCCAGGCGCGCGTTGCGCTGGGCATCGTCGTCGACCATCACCTTCACCGCGTTGTAGCAGGTGTGGAAATCGGCGGCCAGGTCCTGCAGGTATTGGGCAACCTGCTGCGGCTCGCGATTGCCGGCGGCGATGCGCACCACCTCCGGGTAGCGGGCCAGGCGGTTCATCAGCGCCTTCTCCTGATCGGTCTCGAGCAGGGAAAGGTTCGCAAGCGCCAGGTCGTGCTGGAAGTCGCGGTCTTCGGCGGCGGCCTTGCGCAGCACGCTGCATACCCGGGCGTGGGCATACTGGATGTAATAGACCGGGTTGTCGTTGGACTGCGAGCGGGCCAGGTCGATATCGAAGGTCAACTGAGAGTCGGCACGCCGCGCGGCCAGGAAGTAGCGGGTGGCGTCACGGCCGACTTCGTCAATCAGGTCGCGCAGGGTCACGTAGCTGCCGGCGCGCTTGGAGAGTTTGACCTCGACGCCCGAGCGGGTGACCAGCACCATCTGGTGCAGCACGTAGTCCGGCCAGCCCTTGGGGATGCCCGCTTCGAGGGCCTGCAGGCCGGCGCGTACCCGGGTCACCGTGGAGTGGTGGTCGGCGCCCTGCTCGTTGATCACCTGGGTGAAGCCGCGCTGCCACTTGTCGAGGTGGTAGGCGACGTCGGGCAGGAAGTAGGTGTAGCCGCCGTCCTGCTTGCGCATCACTCGGTCCTTGTCGTCACCGAAGTCGGTGGTGCGCAGCCAAAGGGCGCCGTCCTGCTCGTAAGTATGGCCGCCCTCGATCAGCGTATTGACGGTGGATTCGACCTTGGCCTCTTCGTAGAGCGAGGACTCGAGGAAGTAGACGTCGAAGGCGACGCCGAAGGCCTTGAGGTCCAGGTCCTGCTCGCGACGCAGATAGGCCACCGCGAAGTCGCGGATGGCGTCCAGATCGTCGGGGTCGGCGGCGCCGGTGACGTGGCGGTCATCGGCGTGCACGGTCTCGCCGGCCAGGTAGCTCTCTGCCACATCGCGGATGTAATCGCCGCGGTAGCCGTCGGCCGGCCAGCTCGGGTCGTCCGGGGTCAGCCCCTTGGCGCGGGACTGTACGGAGCGCGCCAGGTTGCTGATCTGGGCGCCGGCATCGTTGTAGTAGAACTCGCGGGTCACGTCGTAGCCGGTCGCTTCGAGCAGGCGGCACAGGCTGTCGCCGATCGCCGCGCCACGGCCGTGGCCGACGTGCAGCGGGCCTGTCGGGTTGGCGGAGACGAACTCGACCTGCACCTTTTCGCCCTTGCCGTCGAGGCAGCGGCCATAGGCGTCGCCGGTATCGAGGATGGTCGACACCACCTGGGCGAGAGCGTCGGTGGCGGCGAAGAAGTTGATGAAGCCCGGGCCGGCGATCTCGGTCTTGCTCACTGCGGGAGAGGCCGGCAGAGCCGCGACCAGCGCCTCGGCCAGCTCACGGGGCTTCTTGCCCGCCGGCTTGGCCAGCATCAGTGCCAGGTTGGTGGCGAAGTCACCGTGGGCCTTGTCCTTAGTGGGGTCGACCTTGATGGTCGGGGCGATGTCCTGGGGCAGTTCGCCCTGCTGCTGAAGGGCGCTCAGGGCCTCTTCGAGCAGTGCAATGATGGTGTCTTTCATGAAAAACCTGATGTCCTGTTGCCTGGCCCGGCAGGCGTGAATGACGGCGAGGAGCTTGCCGCCGGCCGGCGAGTTAGCGTCGCTCAACTCAGCGTGATGGCGCATTATCGGCAATTGCCGCCGCGCTTTAAACCTGAATTCACAGATTAAGCGCTGCGCTACGGTGCGCAATCCCGCAGCGCCCCTGGCCCAGCACCAAGTCCGAGCCTATGCCTAGGCCAGGGTCTGGGGATCGATGTCCAGCGACCAGCGCACCCGCCGGGCGTCGCGGCAGGCCTCCAGCCAGGCCACGAGCCAGGCGCTGGCTTCGTGCAGCTGACTGCGCTGTGCGCCGGAGAGCAGCAGCTGTACATGATAGCGGTTCTGGCGACGCTCCATGGGCGCCGGCACGGGGCCCAGGCAGGTCACGGCGTTGCCCCGCGTCGCCAGCCACTCGCGTAACGCCTCCCCTGCCTCCTTGGCGAGCCCCATGGCCTCGGCTTCCCGGGCGCTCTCGAAACGCGTCAGAGCCAGGAAGCGGAAGGGCGGCAGGGCCGCGCCGCGGCGCTCTTCGAGCAGGGCATCGGCTAGGGCATCGTAGCCGCGCTCGGCGAGCAGGCGCAGGTGCGGGTCGTCGCTGTGCAGGGTCTGCACCAGCACGCGGCCCGGGTGGGCGGCGCGGCCGGCGCGACCGGCCACCTGAGTTAGTAGTTGCGCCGAGTGCTCGAGGGCCCGGAAGTCGCTGGCATAGAGGCCGGCATCGGCGTTGACTACCACCACCAGGGTGACGTGGGGCAGGTGATGACCCTTGGCGAGCATCTGGGTGCCGACCAAGAGGCTCGGCTCGCCGCGCTTGATTTCGGTGAGCACCTCGCCGAAGGCATTCTTGCGTCGCGTGCTGTCGCGGTCGATGCGGTGCACCGGCACCTCCGGGAAGAGCGCGGCCAAGCTTTCCTCGGCGCGCTCGGTGCCGGCCCCCAGCGGGCGCAGGTCGCCGCTTTTGCACGTCGGGCAGGCCGGCGGTAGCGGCTGCTGGCGCTCGCAGTGGTGGCAAGCCAGCAGCGGTGGCTGACGATGCAGCGTCATGCGGGCGTCGCAGTGGTCACATTCGGCGAGCCAGCCGCAGGCATGGCAGGCCAGCGTCGGCGCGAAGCCGCGTCGATTGATGAACACCAGCACCTGGTGGCCGGCGGCGAGGGTCTGGCGGATGGCGTCGATCGTCGCGGGGATCAGCCCGCCCTGGCGGGGGCGGCCGCGCAGGTCGATCAGCTCGAGCCTCGCCGGCGGGTGGCGGCTGGCGCGCTGGGTCAGGCGCAGGTGGGCATAGCGCCCGCTTCGCGCCTGGGCCAGGCTCTCCAGCGCCGGGGTGGCGCTGCCCAGCACCACCGGGATGCCGTGGTGGTGGGCGCGGGCCACGGCCAGGTCCCGGGCGTGGTAGCGAAGCCCCTCCTGCTGCTTGAGCGACCCGTCGTGTTCCTCGTCGACGATGATCACCCCGGGGCTCGCCAGGGGCGTGAAGATCGCCGAGCGGGTGCCGATGACGATCGGCGCGCGGCCGCTCATGGCGGCCAGCCAGGCATCCAGGCGTTCGTGATCGGTGAGGCCGGAATGCAGCGCCACCACCGGCACCCGAAAGCGGCGACGAAAGCGCTCGAGGGTCTGGGGGGTAAGGCCAATCTCGGGTACCAGGATCAGGGCCTGGCGGCCACGTTGGATGACCGCCTCGATCAGCTGTAGATAGACCTCGGTCTTACCGCTGCCGGTGACGCCATGCAGCAGGCAGGGGTGATAGCGGTCGAGGCCCTCGTGCAGGGTCGAGAGGGCTGCCGCCTGCTCGCGGTTGAGGTTGAGCGCCGGTTCGGCGAGCAGGGTCGTCGGGCGCGGCGGCTCGCTGGCCAGGCGTGGCTCCTCGAGGCAGTCGATAAGCCCCTTGTCGCGCAGCGCCGTGAGCTGGGCGCGGCTGAATTGCTGGGCGGTGATGGCGGCGGTGGGCAGGCCTCGGGGGTGCTGGCGCAAGAGCTCCAGCAGCTCGGCCTGGCGTCGCGCCCGGCCAAGGTCGGCGGCCTGGGTCGCCTGGCCCTGTGCACTTAGCCGCCAGCGCTCCAGGGTGCGAGCCTCGAGCGGACGCCCCTGGCGCAGCAGCACCGGCAGCGCCTGCTGCAGGGTATCGCCGAGCGGATGCTGATAGTAGCGGGCGGTGAAGCGCGTCAGCCACAGCCAGTCAGCGGGCAGCGGGCTTTCATCCAGACAGGCCTCTATGGGCTTGAGGCGGTCAAGCGCCACCTCGCTGGTGGCGCGACATTCGATGACGATGCCGACGACCGAGCGTCGCCCCAGGGCGACCTGGACGCGCAGGCCGGGTCGCCAGCCGCCGGTCGGCGTCTCGGGGCCGGGCAGGTAGTCGAACAGGCGGCGCAGCGGGGTGGGTACGGCAACCCCCAGCACGCGGGGAGCGTCGGGAAGCGACGAAGCACTGGCGGACAATTGGCCTCCGAGATTGGGTCTGCTAGAATCACCGCCCTCCGCGGCCTCGCTCTCGTTTCCCGGTCACCCGTTGAGGGTTGGTCCAGAACGTGTGAGAGAGTCGGCGGATTCCGGTTCGTTGACGTGGCCACTCGGCCGCGGGCGATCATAACCCGTATGCGGTGCCTGGCAGTGGATCAGGTGGCGGCATACCGCTCAATGAGGCTTCAAGATGAAACAAGGTATCCATCCCGATTACAAGAAGGTCTCCGCCACTTGCAGCTGCGGCGCGACCTTTGAAGTAGGTTCCACCGCGAACCATGAGTTCTATCTGGACGTTTGCTCGCAGTGCCACCCGTTCTACACCGGCAAGCAGAAGCAGGCGACCACCGGTGGCCGCGTCGAGCGCTTCAACAAGCGTTTCGGTGCTGCTGTCAAGCGCGGCTAAGCGCTTACGCCGCCAGGCCGGCGACCCTTGGGTCGCCGACCGGACCAGAGCCCGCCCGGGATGTCCCGCGGCGGGCTTTTTTATGGCGGGTCGTCAAAGATAAGCTGTGCATTATGGGTGAGAGGTCAGGTATAAACTGCAGCAAATGGATGGGATTGGCACCAAACGCGCAATAAAAGTTGGAAAAATAGGCCAACTTGGTTTGCGTTGTGGGGGCGGGCGTTTTTCTATATTCTTGCGCCACTTCATATGACATCACTGGACGCGACATGACTGATCCGAAGCAAGCGGCACTGGATTACCACTCCCATCCGATTCCCGGCAAGCTGTCCGTTGAGCTGACCAAGCCGACGACCTCGGCGAAGCATTTGGCGCTGGCCTACAGCCCGGGCGTGGCGGAGCCCTGTCGTGAAATCGCCAAGGACCCGGAAAACGCCTATCTCTATACCGGTAAGGGCAACCTGGTAGCTGTGGTCTCCGATGGCTCGGCGATTCTCGGCCTGGGTAACCTGGGGCCGCTGGCCAGCAAGCCGGTGATGGAAGGCAAGGGCGTACTGTTCAAGAAGTTCGCCGGCATCAATTCGGTGGATATCGAGGTCGATGCCGAAAGTCCGCAGGCCTTTATCGATACCGTTGCGCGTATCGCCAATACCTGGGGGGGCATCAACCTCGAGGACATCAAGGCCCCGGAGTGCTTTGAGATTGAGCGGGCGTTGGTCGAGCGCTGCAGCATCCCGGTGTTCCATGACGATCAGCACGGCACGGCCATTGTCACGGCTGCGGGCATGCTCAACGCGCTGGATATCGCCGGCAAGTCACTGGACAGCGCCCGCATCGTCTGCCTGGGCGCCGGTGCGGCGGCTATCGCCTGCATGAAGCTGTTGGTCGCCTGCGGCGCGCGGGCCGAGAACATCTTCATGCTCGACCGCAAGGGCGTAATTCACAGCGGCCGCGAGGACCTCAATCAGTACAAGGCGATGTTCGCCACCGAGACCGAGCGTCGCACCCTGGGTGATGCCATCGATGGTGCCGATGTCTTCGTGGGCCTGTCCGGCCCCAACCTGCTGTCGCCTGAACTGCTCAAGACCATGGCCCCGAACCCGGTGGTCTTCGCCTGTTCCAACCCGGATCCGGAAATTCACCCTGCAGACGCCAAGGCCGCCCGCGACGATGTGATCATTGCCACCGGTCGCTCGGATTTCCCGAACCAGGTCAACAACGTGCTGGGCTTCCCGTTCATTTTCCGCGGCGCCCTCGACGTGCGTGCCACCGGGATCAACGAGGAAATGAAGGTCGCGGCGGTTCACGCTCTCAAGGACCTGGCCCGGGAGCCGGTCACCGAGGAGGTGCTCAAGGCTTACGACATCGATCACCTTGAGTTCGGTCGCGGCTACATCATCCCCACGCCGATGGATTCTCGTCTGCTGGACCGGGTGTCTTCGGCGGTCGCTCAGGCGGCGGTGGATACCGGCGTGGCGCGTAAGCCCTACCCGGCGCACTATCCGCTGACCAGCGTGGAAGGCGTCTACGGCGACTGATTGACAGGACGCGCCCTGCTCACCACACGCCGGCCCTTGGGCCGGCGTGTTGCGTTTGGGGGGATGAGGTCGTGGAAAAAGCGACTACCAGCTCAGCTGCAGCGAGGCGCTGGTGGTGGTGTCGGTGCGTGTTTCTGCGCTATCCGGAGGCTGAGAGTTGTGCTTGATCTCGTGGGACAGGCGCAGTGCCAGACGTGAAGTGAGCTTGCTGGTGATGGCGCTCAGCGAGCGCACGGTGGTGTTCTCGCTGGTGGTTTCCACCGACATCTGCTGCTCAAAGTAGCCGGTGTCGGACAGGGTGAAGCGATAGTCCATGGCGCCATAGGCTACCGGCAGCTGCTGGCTTGCCTGATCCTCGACGCGGTCATCGCGATAGCCGGGGCCGGCTTCCAGGGACAGCTGATGAACGGGGTCATCGAGCAGCTGGCGCCCGTAGCCGCCGATGGCGGTCAGCTGACGGTCATAGCCGCTGTCGCGCTCTCGCTCCCAGCGGGTGAAGCCGAACAGGTAGTGCGGTCCGCTAAGGTCGTAGCGTTCGCGCCACGAGGCCAGGTAGTGCTCATCTTCGGTTTCCTCGTCTTCGCTGACGGTGCGGGCCTCCAGGCGAAGGGTGTGCAACCAGTCGCCGGTGAGCCAGGCCAGCCGTGTCTTGGCGATCAGCGTTTGGCTGTTGGTGTTGCCGCTCAGGCGCGTATAGCCCAGTTCAGCATCGCCGCTGAGGGGCGGTGCATCCGGCTTGGCTTTCGGCGGCGCGTAAAAGGGATAAGCCATGACAGGACTGCTGGCGATAGCGGCTCCCAGGGTGCCAGTCAGCAGGACGAGCTGCAGTAGGCGGGACGGCCGCGACGCAGCCTGCTCCTGTATTGCGCCCGCTGGCTGACCTGTGCGGCGCGGGGCTTGATCGTCCGGGCAGTGTCGGTCGCTGTGGGGGAGGTGCGGAATCATGATGCTCGATGCCCGGGGCGGGGCGCCCCGGGTCGCTGGAGGTCAGAAAATGGCGTCAAAGGAGCCGGTGCCCTGAGAGCCGCTCTGTGATTCGAGCTCCTGGTCGATGCTGCGTGGCGCAAGCGTCGGCAACTTGCCGGCCACGAACATCTCCTGAATGCCGCCGGACTGGTCGTCGCGCAGTCGCTGGCCGGTGGCCGGGTCGATGCGCGCGGTCACGATGTTATCCGGGCGTTCGGGCTGCTTCTCGGCGTGGCCATCCAGGGCCTGGCCCATGAAATCCATCCAGATGGGCAGGGCGGCCTGGCCGCCATACTCGGCGATGGTGTCGTAGTTGTCCTTGCCGACCCAGACGGTGGTCACCAGCTCTTCATTGAAACCGGCGAACCAGGCATCGCGGCGGTCGTTGGTGGTGCCGGTTTTGCCGACGATATCGCCGCGGTTGAGGGACAGGGCGCGGCGGCCGGTGCCGTGCTCGATGACGTCACGCAACATGCTGCGCAGCAGATAGACAGAGCTTTCCTCGGCGACGCGCTGCGCCAGCGGATAGCTCTCGCCGTCGCGCTCGACGTGCTCGGCGTCTGGCGAACAGTCGCGGCATGCAACCGCCGGTTCGGCTTTCTCGATGACCTTGCCATCGCGGGTGACTTCCTTGATGAACCAGGGCGAGACCTGAAAACCACCATTGGCTAGCGTCGAATAGGCGTTGGTCATGGTCAAGGGGGTCAGGCTGGCGCTGCCCAGCGCTAGTGACAGCCCGTTGGGCAACTGGTCCTTGGCGAAGCCGAAACCGGTCAGAAAATCGATGGTGCTATCGAGCCCCATGGTGCGCAGAATGCGGATGGTCACCAGGTTGCGTGACTGCGCCAGCGCTTCGCGTAGCCGGGTGGGGCCGCGGAACTCGCCGCCGGAGTTGGCCGGCCGCCACAGGCCGTCATTGGACTCCATGACCACCGGGGCGTCGTTGATCACCGTGGCCGGCGTCATGCCGCCTTGCTGCAGGGCAGCCAGGTAGATAAACGGCTTGAAGGTTGAGCCAGGCTGGCGCTTGGCCTGAGTAGCTCGGTTGAACTTGCTGGAGGCAAAGCTGAAGCCGCCTTGCAGGGCTAGTACTGCACCGCTGTCAGGGTCCTGAACGATGATCGATCCCTCGGCGGCGGGAAGCTGAGAAAGACGCCAGCTGCCATCGTCCTGCTCGAGGATGCGGACCAGTGAGCCGCGATCGGCAATATCGCCTGCTGAGCTCGGCGGCCGCCCGCGGCTGTAGGGGCTGAGGTAGGGGTCTGCCCACTCGAGGCCACTCCAGGGCAGGGTGATGGCCTTGCCGTCGCGGCTGAGCACGCGCATCTCGCGGTCCTCACTCTTGACCACGATGGCCGGTTCCAAAGGCCCATAGGCCGGCGTGCGCTCGAGAACTCGCAGCCAGTTGCTGACGTCGCCGTCGATACCGCTGACCTGAGTCTGACTGCGCTCGGCGGCTTGGCGAGCCGTCTCGCGCACCTCGGATTCAGATAGCTCTTCCTCGAGGCCGCTGCGCTGGGTGCGATTCTGGGCTTCGACCAGGCTTGCCGGGATGTCGGTTTCCTCGGCACCTCGCCAGCCGTGGCGGGTATCGTATTCGATCAGTCCCTGGGTCAGCGCCTGACGGGCCAGCGGCTGCAGTTGGCTGTCGAGGGTCGTGGTTACCTTGTAGCCGCCGGTATAGGCGTCGTCATAGTGATCGACGACGAACTGGCGGGCCATTTCGGCCACGTAGTCGGCGTCGACATCGAGCTGAGTGGCGAAGCGACGCGCGGTGATCGGAGCCTTTACGGCGGTCTCGTAGCGCTCGGCATCGATGTGGCCAAGCTCGCGCATGCGATAGAGGATCCAGTTGCGGCGGATCAGCGAGCGCTCGGGGTTGGCCAACGGGTTGAAGTTCGAGGGCGCCTTGGGCAGGCCGGCAATCATCGCGGTCTGGGCCAGGCTCAGCTCGGAGAGCGGCTTGCCATAGTACGTCTCGGCGGCGGCACCGATGCCGTAGGAGCGGTGGCCGAGGAAGATCTTGTTGACGTAGAGGGTGAGAATCTCTTCCTTGCTCAGCACCTGTTCCATCTGCAGAGCCAGCAGGATCTCGCGAATCTTGCGGGTAAAGGTCCGATCAAGGGTCAGCAGATAGTTGCGGGCCACCTGCATGGTGATGGTGCTACCGCCGGACTGAATGTCGCCGCCGCTGGCGACCAGCTCGGTGGCGGCGCGCAGCAGCCCCTTGGGATCGACGCCGGGATGCTCGAAGAACCCGGCATCTTCTGCGGAGAGCAGGGCATCGATCATGTCCTTGGGGATTTCGTCATAGCTCACTGGCAGACGACGTTCCTCGCCGAATTCGCCGATCAGCTTGTCGTCGCGAGTGTAAATACGCAGAGGGGTCTGCAGTTCGAAGTCCTGCAATTGGCGCACGTCGGGAAGGCCAGGGGCGAAATACAGGGCGGCGCCGACCAAGGCCAGGACGCCGGATACGCTCAGGGATAGCGTGATCCATATCGCCGATGCGGCAAGCGTTTTGAATAGCTTCATGAAAACGTAGTACTCATGATGAACGGTGGCTGGGCGATGGTGCTGAGAGCGAGACTTCCATGGAGGGCAGTATTATAGGAACCCGGGCGTCAGGTCACCAGCGTTGAAGGCCTGGAACGACGCCTAAAGTGTTAGCATTCGCAGAATCATGTAGGCTGGCCTGTATGAGCTTTTTAACCTAAGTGCAGCGCAGTCAACTAATGCATGGGTACGATGACAACGTAGGCTTAAGTTGGGGGTGAAGCCTTGAAAAGGCTCAAAAAGTCCGGAAAAGGTTTGATCGGGGTGGATATTTCCTCGGCGACCGTAAAGCTGATTGAGCTCAAGCACGTCCGCGGTCAGCGCCGGGTGGAAAGTTATGCGGTGCGGCCGTTGCGTGAGGGCACCGTGGTCGAACGGCGCATTCGTGACATGGGTGCCGTCGCCGAAGCGCTGCAGCGCGCCGTCGTCCAGGCTCAGCCTGGCACGCGTGACGCCTGCGTCGCCGTGCCTGCCAGCGCCGCCATCACCAAGACACTGATCCTGCCTGCCTCCCTCAATGATGAGGAAATCGAGGCCCGCATCGAACTCGAGTCTGACAAGCATATCCCCTTTCCGTTCAGCGAGGTCTCCTTCGACTTTCAGCGCCTGGGTATCAATGAGCGCTATACCGATCAGCAGGACGTGCTGCTGGTGGCCTGTCGCAACCGAGACGTCAACCAGTTGACCGAGGCGCTGCTTCAAGCCGGCCTGACCCCCGCAGCGGTCGATGTCGAGACCTTCGCCATGGAGCGCGCCTTTAGCGAGCTCCAGCAGCAAATGGTGGCGAGCAGCGACGAGGAGTGCGTGGCGCTGGTCGATATCGGGGCCAACATGAACGCCTTCCATGTGCTCAAGGGCGGGCGCATCGTCTATAGCCGTGACACCGTCTTCGGCGGCCGGCGTCTGACCGATGAGATTGCCAGCCGCTACGAGCTTACCCTAGAAGAAGCGGGGCTTGCCAAGAAGCGCGGCGGATTGCCCGAGGATTACGCCGGGAGCGTCTTGATGCCCTTCATCGAGACGCTGGTCCAGCAGGTCGGGCGCTCTCTGCAGCTTTATTATACCGCGGGGCGCAAGGAAAAAGTGCATCGCTTGATGCTGGCCGGTGGGTCCAGCGTGATTCCCGGACTCAAGGAGCGTCTAGTCGAGGAAACCGGCATGGAGGTGCTGAATGCCAACCCGATTCGGCGCATGCAGGTCAACCCACGCATCAATGCCCAGACGCTGGCCAATGATGCGCCGGCCATGCTGACCGCCTGTGGACTTGCCATGAGGGGGCGCTGATGGGGATCGAAATCAACCTGCTGCCCTGGCGCCAGGCGCAGCGTGAACGCCGCGGCAAGCGTTTCAATCTGGCATTGGGGCTGATGGCGGCCCTTGGGCTGGGCGGCGGCTATGTGATGACGTTCTACTACGATCATCAGCTGGCCGTGCAGCAGCAGCGCAATGAGCATATCCGCTCCGAGTCTGTACTGCTCAAGCAGGATATTCAGGATATGCACAATGACGAGGAGAGCCGTGACATCATACGGGACAAGATCGGTGTCTTCAGCCAGCTCCAACAGGGACGCGGGCAGACCGTGCGTGTCTTCAATGCTCTCAGCGCCAGTCTCCAGGAAGGTGTCTACTACACAACACTATCCCGTGCCGGGCAGCGGCTTAGCCTAGATGGCGTGGCCGAGGATAACTACCAGGTTTCTGATCAGCTGCGCGCCCTGGAGGCCGCGTCGGTGCTGGGCGTGCCGGTGCTGTCGCAGGTCGAGGGCGATGAGCAGGGAAGCAGGCGCTTTTCGCTGAGCGTGGATCAGCGCTTGCCCGCGGCGGTCGAGGAGACGCCATGAACCTGTCGGCCGAATGGCGTCGCCTGCGTGAGCTGGATTGGCGCGAGCTGGATATAAAGGAAGCGGGTGGCTGGCCCTGGTCACTGCAGCTGGCCTGCTGCCTGCTGGTGCTGGGGCTGACCTGCTTTGCCATGGATTGGTACTTGGCGGCTCCCAAGGTGGAGGCTCTTGAGCAAGCGCGTCGTGAAGAGACGCAGCTGCTGACTGCCTATGGTCGAGAGGCCGCGCAGGCGGCGAGGCTACCGGCCATGGAAGAGCAGGTGGCCACCCTCAATGCCCGTCTCGATAGCCTGCTGGAAATGCTGCCCAGCGGTGCCGAGATTCCTGCGCTGATCGACGATATCAGCAAGACCGCCCTGGACAACCAGCTCTCCATCGAGGCGATTCGCCTGCGTGAGCCGGTGCCCAAGGAGCACTACATCGAGCGACCCTTCGACATTCGCGTGCGAGGGGAGTATCACCGCATCGGCGCTTTCCTGGCCGGGGTGGCGGCACTGCCGCGTATCGTCACGCTGCATGACTTAAGCCTGTCGCCGGTCGACGATAGCGAGCAACTGGAGCTATCGATGCTGGCCCGTACCTACAGCTATGCACCTAGCGCTAACGCGAGTGACAAGGAGGCGGCACCATGAATCAGCGGATGGATATGGATGCCGCCTCCTTCTTACGCGTCCTCTGTCACCGTTCCTCCCTTCGAAAGGGGTGGGCGGTGCTGAAACGATCGCAGCGGTGGCAGGAGCGTTCGAGGGCAAGCCTGGTGTCGCGGGAGTGCTTTCTTCAGGCTTTCGCGCCCCGGGCTTTCGCGCTGTCGCTGGCTCTTGGCTTGTCGTTGACGGGCTGTAGCGAACCCGACCTCGCCGCGCTGGATAATAAACTGGGCGGCCTGCGAGACGACCCCAGTGGCGTCGAGCTGCCGCCGGTGCCCGAGCTGCCTCATTACGCCGCCGTAGACTACGATCAGTCGAGTCGTCGTAGCCCTTTTCGCGCCCGTCAAGCAGCGCCCGAGGCGGCACCCGAAGGTTCCAGCGAACTGGCTCCTGATTCGGATCGTCCATTGGATCCACTGGAGGCCTATCCGCTCGACAAGCTGATGCTGGTGGGTACCTTGAGTGTGGGTAATCGGCCCTCGGCGCTGGTGCGGGCCCCCGGTGGCGAAGTGCATCGACTGACCAGCGGCGATCACATGGGCGCCGATTATGGCCGCATCGTCAGTATCACCGAGCGCTCCGTGCAGCTTGTCGAGGTAGTCAACAATGGGCGCGGCGGCTGGACCGAGCGTACGCGTCAGTTAACGCTGGATGACCCTACAACGAAATAGGTCGGCTGAAGACACGGCCGTGCCACGCAGGAAACAAGGGACACGACGATGCAAATCATGATGCGCGTATTGCTGGCATTCATGCTGGCCTGGGGGCTTCCGGCCACGGCCCTGGCCGCGTCGACACTGACCGGGCTCGAGGTTCGCCAGGGCAGTGCCGGTGAGCTGGAAGTCGACATGCGCTTCGACGGCGAGGTGCCCCAGGTGCGCGGCTATCGGCTCGATTCGCCTCCCCGGTTGAGCATTGATCTGGTCGAGACCGCCAACGGCCTCGCCGAGCGCCGTCGTGAGATTGGCCTGGCCGGGGTCGATCGGCTGATCACGCTGGAGGCAGGTTCGCGTACGCGGCTGGTGTTCGATCTCGACGCGCCGCTGGCCTATCGCACCCGACAGGTCGGGAATCGTCTCGAGTTGGTGATCGGCGGTGATGTCTCGCGAGCGGCCGCCGCGGCGAATGAACAAGCCTCATCGGCCTCTGCGACTGACGACGTCGGTGGTGAGCCGCAAATCTCCAGCTTCGACTTCCAACGCGGCGTCGAAGGTGCCGGAAGGCTGGTGGTCAACTTCGACCGCGCCGGGGTTGCCTCTAGGGTTCGTGAGTCGGGTAATAGCATTATCGCCGAGCTTCCCGGTGTCGAGCTGCCTGAGGCTCAGGATCAGGTGCTCGACGTCACCGATTTCGGCACGCCGATGAGGCGTGTCGTGCCGAGCCGGGTCGCCAATGGCGTGCGCCTGTCGATCGACACGCAGGGCAGCTATGCGATGTTCTCGACCCTCCAGGGCCACCAGCTGATCGTCGAAGCGCGTCCCGTCACGCGAGAAGAACAGGCGGATCGCGAGGAGGCGCGTACCAGCTATCAGGGCGAGCGTATCAGCCTCAACTTCCAGGACATCGAAGTGCGCGCCGTGCTGGCCATCATCTCCGATGTCAGCGGTCTCAATCTGGTGGCAAGCGACAGCGTCAGTGGCCGAGTCACCCTCAATCTCGATGACGTGCCCTGGGACCAGGCTCTTGAGCTGGTGCTCAAGAGCCATGGTCTCGCCAGTCGTCGCGAAGGCAATGTGATCGTGGTGGCACCCGCCAGTGAGCTTGCCAACATCGAGCGCCAGGAGATCGAGGCCCGAAAGCAGATGCAGGTGCTCGCCCCGCTGACCACGGAATACGTGGAGGTTAAGTACGCCAAGGCCGCCGATCTGGCCAAGTTGCTACGTGGCGGCGAAGGCTTCGGCCTGCTCACCGAGCGTGGCCGCGTCAGCGTCGATGCGCGCACCAATACCCTGCTGATCCAAGACACCGCCGAACAGATCCGCGAGATCCTGCGCACCGTCGAGAAGCTGGACGTCGCCGTGCGCCAGGTCCAGATCGAAGCGCGAATCGTCATTGCGAGGGATGGCGTCACCCAGGAGTTGGGCGTCAACTGGGGAATGTCGTCGACCGATAGCATCAATGGCGTGTTGGGCAATGGCAGCAGAGCCAACCTGAGCGGGGCCTCTACCGGCGTCGCCAGCAACGGTGGCCTGGCGGTCGATATGGGCAGCACCAATACCGCCTCGACCAGCTTCTCCTTTGGCTACCTGTCCGGTGACGTGCTGCTCGATCTAGAGCTCAATGCGCTGGAAACCGAGAACAAGAGCCAGACCATCTCCCAGCCACGGGTGATCACCGCCAATCAGCGCACCGCGATCATCAAGCAGGGTCAGGAGATCCCCTACCAGGAGGCGACCTCCAGCGGGGCCACCAACACCGAGTTCAAGGAGGCAGTGCTGTCACTTGAGGTTACGCCGCAGATCACGCCGGATAATCGGGTGATCATGGATCTCGCCATCAACAACGATACCGTCTCCGATCAGAGCTATGACGGTGCGCCGGCTATCGACACCAACCAGATCGAGACTCAGGTGCTGGTCGATAACGGCGAAACGGTGGTGCTGGGCGGCATCCTCACCACCGAAGAGCTGCGCAGTCTGGCCAAGACTCCTTTCCTGGGTGATCTGCCGGTGCTCGGCCAGCTGTTCCGCTATACCCAAGAGCAGAACGAGAAGGTAGAGTTGCTGGTATTCATTACTCCCAGGATTCTCGAGGACAGGCTGGCCCTTCGCTGATGCAGGACGATCTCCCCAACTTTTTTCTGATCGGCCCCATGGGGGCCGGTAAAAGCACCATCGGCCGCCTGCTGGCGGCCGAGCTGCGCCGTGAGTTCTTCGATAGCGACCACGAGATTCAGGCACGCTGCGGTGCCGATATCCCCTGGATCTTCGATGTGGAAGGTGAAGCCGGCTTTCGCGAGCGCGAGCAGCAGGTGATCGGCGAGCTGACACAGTACCCCGGCGTGGTCATGGCCACCGGAGGCGGCGCCGTGATGCGGGAAGCCAATCGCCGCGCGCTGCGCGAGCGCGGCACGGTGATCTATCTCTACACGACCGTCGAGCAGCAGCTGAGGCGCACCGCGCGTGACCGCAATCGGCCGCTGTTGCAGCGAGACGATCGCGAAGAGGTGCTGCGCACCCTGTTCACCCGCCGCGACCCGCTGTATCGGGCGACCGCTGATCTGGTGGTGCGCACCGATCGCCGCGGCCCCAAGGCGGTGGTTGGCGAAATCGTGCGCCGCGTGAGTCGCCAGCTCGACCCGCTGATGTCCTGCAAGGCCTGACGGGGCCCTTGCTGCACCTCCTAACCGAGCCCTTCTGAACGAGTTTTTCCATGCCCCAATCCGCCGCTATTCGCACCCTCAGCGTGGCGCTCGACGAGCGCAGTTACCCAATCCATATCGGCCCCGGCCTGCTGGGTCGCCCCGATGCCCTCACCCCTTATCTCGCCGGTCGCCAGGTGATGATCGTCACCAACGAGACGGTCGCTCCGCTCTATCTCGAGGCCTTTAAGCGGGGGCTGCCCGAGGATCTCGAGGTCGATGAGGTGATACTACCGGACGGTGAACACACCAAGACCCTGGAGTCGGTGGCCCGCATCTGGGATGCCCTGCTGGCCGCCGGCTTCAACCGTCGCTGCACCCTGATTGCCCTGGGGGGCGGCGTGATCGGTGACATGACGGGCTATGCCGCGGCCTGCTATCAGCGCGGCGTCGCCTTCATTCAGGTCCCGACGACGCTGCTCTCTCAGGTCGATTCCTCGGTCGGGGGCAAGACCGGGGTGAACCACCCTCGAGGCAAGAACATGATCGGCGCCTTCTGGCAGCCCAAGGCGGTGCTGATCGATACTGATACTCTCGCTACTCTGCCATCCCGGGAACTCTCGGCGGGGCTCGCCGAGGTGATCAAGTACGGCCTGATTCGCGATCTCGAGTTCCTGGCCTGGCTCGAGGCGCGGATGGATGTGCTGCGCGGCCTTGACGGCGGCGCGCTGCGCGAGGCGATCTATAGAAGCTGCGCCATCAAGGCCGAGGTGGTGGCCGCCGATGAGACCGAGCAGGGCGCCCGAGCGCTGCTCAATTTGGGGCACACCTTCGGCCATGCTATCGAGGCGCACCAGGGCTATGGCGCCTGGCTGCACGGCGAGGCGGTGGGTACCGGCATGTTGATGGCCGCCGAGCTCTCGCAGCGTCTGGGCTGGTTAACCCAGGACGAAGTGGAGAGGGCGGCAGCGGTCATTGCCGCTGCCGGCCTGCCGCTGGCGGCGCCCGAGGACATGGGCGTTGAGGACTTCCTGACCGTGATGCGACTGGACAAGAAGAATATCGACGCCCGGCTTCGTCTGGTGCTGTTGCGAAGCCTCGGTGATGCCTGCCTGCACGATGCGACCCCGGCCGAGATGCTCGAGAGGCTGCTGGCGGACTTCCCCCGTCGCTAGGGGGCCGCTGCCAGGGGCTGCGGGCGTCTATCGCCACGCTGATGATCAGGCGTCCGTGTTTCACGGGCGCCTTTTTTGTGGCTGGGCTCGTAGCTGGACCTGTGCTGTATCGGCGACAAAAATGATCGGCAAGTCTTGGGTAGTGAGCGGCCTAGAGCACCGCTCCAACGATGAAAGGCTGTCGACAAGCAGAAAGTAACTCGCATGCCTTATGCATGATTGGCATGCCCTTGTGCGGCTTTTTGCGACCAAAGTCTATGTTGATGAGCTAGTCGTGCGGACACGGGCCAAGTGGTTGACCTGTCAGGGTTTTTTGCCCAGAAGATACGCTAAGGTGCCGTTTTTCGGCGGTTTTTCAGACGTCGAGGCGGGTGGGGAATTGCGCCGGAAGAGGGGGCTGGCTATGCTGGTTAGCCTTTTTCGGCGCCAGAAAACGGCACTTGGCAACGATATGGAAATAACGAAAAACCAATAAACATAACGTTAATGCCGTCTGGACACAAGACTACTGAATATTGATGAGGCGCGCCCATGAGACAAGGTCTCCACCAGCCCGGTGAATTTCGCGACAACTGCGGCTTCGGCCTGATTGCGCATATGGAAGGGCAGGCCAGCCATGACCTGCTGAAGACGGCCATCGAGTCGCTGACCTGCATGACCCACCGTGGCGGCATCGCCGCCGACGGCAAGACCGGCGATGGCTGCGGCCTCCTGCTGAAAATGCCCACCGACTTCATGCGGGCTGTCGCCCGGGAGTCACTGGGCGTCGAACTCGGTGAGGGCTTTGCCGTCGGCAGCATCTTTCTGCCGGATGACGACGCTCGCGAGCAGGCCGCCCGTGAGGTGCTCAGCGGCGAGCTCGAGACCCGTGGCCTGACCGTTCATGGCTGGCGCGACGTGCCTACCGACGCAAGCGTCTGTGGCCCCATGGCGCTGGACTGCCTGCCGCGCATCCGTCAGGTCTTCATCACTGCCGGTGACGATCGCCTCGAGGCTGAGCTGGGCGTTGACCTGTTTATGGCGCGGCGCCGCGCCGAGGAGAAGCTCGCCGGCGAGCCAGAGTTCTATGTCTGCTCGCTTTCCTCCCAGGTGGTGTCCTACAAGGGCCTGATGATGCCGGTGGATCTGCCCACCTTCTATCAGGACCTGGGGGACGAACGCCTCGAGACCGCCATTTGTGTCTTTCACCAGCGTTTCTCGACCAATACCGCACCGCGCTGGCCGCTGGCCCAGCCGTTCCGTCTGCTGGCACACAACGGTGAGATCAACACCATCGAGGCCAACCGTGGCTGGGCGAACTCGCGCAAGGAAAACTTCGTCAACGACCGGCTCGCCGAAATCGCTGAACTCGACGAGATCGTCAATACCTCAGGTTCTGACTCCTCCAGCATGGACAACATGCTAGAGGTGTTGATGGCTGGGGGCATGGACATCTACAACGCCGTGCGCATGATGGTGCCGCCGGCCTGGCAGAACGTGGAAACCATGGACGGCGACCTGCGCGCCTTCTATGAGTACAACTCCATGCACATGGAGCCCTGGGATGGGCCCGCAGGCATGGTGATGACCGACGGTCGTCACGCCGTTTGCATGCTGGATCGCAACGGCCTGCGCCCGGCCCGCTGGGTGATTACCAAGAACGGTTATATCACCCTGGCTTCCGAGATCGGCACCTACAACTATCGGCCCGAAGACGTGGTGGCCAAGGGCCGTGTCGGCCCCGGTCAGGTGCTCGGTATCGACACCCAGACCGGTGAGATCCTGCACACCGAAGATATCGACAACCGCCTTAAGTCGGCCTATCCCTATCGTCGCTGGCTCAAGGACGAGGCCAGCTATCTGGAATCGGCGCTGACCGAGCTGGCCCGCTTCCAGCCCATGGACACCGACGAGCTCAACGTTCACCAGAAGCTCTTCCAGATCACCTTCGAAGAGCGCGATCAACTGCTGCGCCCCCTGGCCGAGAGTGGCCAGGAGGCGGTGGGCTCGATGGGCGATGACACCCCCATGGCGGTGCTGTCGCGCCATGAGCGCCTGCTCACCGATCACTTCCGCCAAAAGTTCGCCCAGGTCACCAACCCGCCCATCGATCCGCTGCGCGAAGCGATCGTGATGTCGCTGGAGACCATCTGCGGCGCCGAGCTCAACGTCTTCGAGGCCACGCCCGAGCACGCACATCGCCTGATCCTGACGACTCCGGTGCTGTCGCCGCGCAAGTTCACCGCGCTGGTCAGCCAGGATGATCCGGCTTTCGCGAGCCAGCATCTGTCCCTGGCCTACGACCCCGAGACCACCGGGCTCAAGCAGGCCATTCAGTTGCTCTGCCGCCAGGCCGAGGACGCCGCCCGCAGCGGCAAGGTGATCCTGGTACTGAGTGACGCCGGCCTCGAGAGGGGCCAGCTACCGATTCAGGCGGCGCTCGCCGTGGGCGCCGTGCATCACCACCTGGGTCGCGAGGCGCTGCGCCCGCGGGTCAACCTGGTCGTCGAGACCGGCTATGCCCGCGACGCCCATCAGATGGCGGTGCTGTTCGGCGTCGGTGCCACGGCGGTTTATCCATATCTCGCCTACCAGGTGATGGCCGACATGCATCGCACCGGCGAGCTGACCGGCAACCCGGCGGACGCCCGCGAGAATTATCGCAAGGGCCTGCAGAAGGGGCTTTACAAGATTCTCTCCAAGATGGGGATCTCGACCCTAGCGTCCTACCGCGGTGCCCAGCTGTTCGAGGCGGTGGGCCTTGGCAGCGAGGTCATGGACCTGTGCTTCACCCACATGGCGTCACGCATTCAGGGCGCCGGCTTCAGCGAGCTGCAGATGCAGCAGGAGCTGCTGGCACGCCGGGCCTGGACCCCACGCAAGGGGATCGGCCAGGGCGGTCTGGTCAAGTATGTCCACGGCAAGGAATACCACGCCTATAATCCCGACGTGGTGACCACCCTGCAGCAGGCGGTGCAGCAGGGTGATTTCCAGAAGTGGAAGAAGTTTGCCGCACTGGTCAACGAGCGCCCGGTGGCCACCATCCGCGACCTGCTGACCTTGAAGCCCGCCGCCGAGCCGGTACCGCTCGAGGAGGTCGAGGCCATCGAGGATTTGATCCCGCGCTTCGACAGCGCCGGGATGTCGCTGGGTGCCCTGTCGCCGGAGGCCCACGAGGCTCTGGCCCAGGCCATGAACGAGGCCGGCGGGCGCTCCAACTCCGGCGAGGGCGGTGAGGATCCGGCGCGCTACGGCACCATCCGCTCATCGAAGATCAAGCAGATCGCCTCAGGACGCTTCGGCGTCACTCCGGCCTACCTGGTCAATGCCGAAGTGCTGCAGATCAAGGTGGCCCAGGGCGCCAAGCCCGGTGAGGGCGGCCAGCTGCCCGGTGGCAAGGTCAACGAGCTGATCGCTCGGCTGCGCTATGCGGTGCCCGGTGTGACCCTGATCTCGCCACCGCCGCACCACGACATCTATTCGATCGAGGATCTGGCCCAACTGATCTTCGATCTCAAGCAGGTCAACCCGGATGCCCAGGTCTCGGTGAAGCTGGTCTCCGAGCCCGGCATCGGCACCATCGCCACGGGCGTGGCCAAGGCCTATGCCGACCTGATCACGGTGTCCGGATACGACGGCGGTACCGCGGCGAGCCCGCTGACCTCGATCAAGCATGCCGGGAGCCCCTGGGAGCTCGGCCTGCCTGAGGTCCATCAGGCGCTGCGCATCAATGGTCTGCGCGACAAGATCCGCCTGCAGACCGACGGTGGTCTGAAGACCGGCCTCGACGTGGTCAAGGCGGCGATTCTCGGCGCCGAGAGCTTCGGCTTCGGCACCGCGCCGATGGTCGCGCTGGGCTGCAAGTACCTGCGTATCTGCCACCTCAACAACTGCGCGACCGGTGTGGCTACCCAGGATCAGTTCCTGCGCGACGAGCATTTCCGCGGCACCGTGGACATGGTCAAGCACTATTTCCGCTTCATTGCCGAAGAAGTGCGCGAGCTGATGGCGCTGCTCGGGGTGCGCAAGCTCACCGACCTGATCGGGCGTACCGACCTGCTCGAGGTGCTCGAGGGGCAGACCAGCGCTCAGCGCAAGCTCGACCTGACGCCGCTGCTTGAGAACGACCACGTGCCGGCCGATGCGCCGCAGTTCTGCCGTGTGAGTCGCAACGTGCCCCATGATCCGGGTGCCAAGAACCTCGAGGTGCTCGAGGCGCTGCGTTCGGCGATCGACGACAAGTCCGGCGGAGAGTTCGACTTCACCATCACTAACTGCGATCGCAGCGTGGCGGCCATGACCTCCGGGGCCATTGCCAAGCGCTATGGCGAGGCCGGCCTCGAGGACGCGCCTATCACCGCGCGCTTCAAGGGCGTGGCCGGCCAGAGCTTCGGAGTGTGGAACGCTCGCGGCCTCAATCTGTATCTCGAGGGCGATGCCAACGACTACGTCGGCAAGGGCATGAACGGGGGGGCGATCACCATCGTCCCGCCACAGGGCAGTCACTTCGAGAGCCATCAGACGGCGATCATCGGCAATACCTGCCTGTATGGCGCCACCGGCGGCACCCTGTACGCCGCCGGTACCGCCGGCGAGCGCTTCGGGGTGCGCAACTCAGGCGCCACTGCCGTCATCGAAGGCGCCGGTGATCACTGCTGCGAGTACATGACAGGCGGCCTGGTCACGGTGCTCGGCGAGACCGGCGTCAACTTCGGCGCGGGCATGACCGGCGGTTTCGCCTACGTGATCGACGAGGATCGTACCTTCGTCGACAAGTACAACCATGAACTGGTGGAGATCCACCGGATCAATACCGAAGCCATGGAGGCGTACCGGCGCCACCTGAGGGAGGTCATCGAGGACTATGTCGCCACCACCGGCTCGGCGCGGGGTGCGGCGATTCTCGAGGACTTCGGCCACTTCATCCGCCACTTCTGGCTGGTGAAGCCCAAGGCCGCGAGTCTTGGCAGTTTGCTCGCCGAGTCCCGGCGGCGACCCGAGTAAGCCGAGTCCCGGCGGCGACCGGAATAAGCCGAGTTCCGGCGGGGCTGCACCATCGGCCCCGCCCTGACCTTCCAGTTTTCGAGGAGAGACGATCATGGCAGAGCGTCTTCAGCACAACGATTTTCAGTTCATCGACGTGGGTCGCCAGGACCCGCAGAAGAAGGCGGCGCGCACCCGTTCGCGGGAGTTTGCCGAGATCTACGAGCCCTACCAGCCAAGTGAGGCCGCCAGTCAGGCCGATCGCTGCCTGGGCTGTGGCAATCCTTATTGCGAGTGGAAGTGCCCGGTCCACAACTATATTCCCAACTGGCTGAAGCTGGTGGCCGAGGGCAACATCCTCAAGGCCGCCGAGCTTTCCCACGAGACCAACTCGCTGCCCGAGGTGTGCGGGCGGGTGTGCCCGCAGGATCGTCTCTGCGAGGGCGACTGCACCCTCAATGACGGCTTCGGGGCGGTGACCATTGGCTCGGTAGAGAAGTACATCACCGATACCGCCTTCGCCATGGGCTGGCGCCCGGACATGTCTCAGGTCACCCGGACCGACAAGCGGGTGGCGATCGTCGGTGCCGGCCCGGCGGGCCTTGGCTGTGCCGATATTCTGGTGCGCAACGGCGTCACCCCGGTGGTGTTCGACAAGTACCCCGAGATCGGTGGCCTGCTGACCTTCGGTATCCCGGAGTTCAAGCTCGAGAAGAGCGTGATGGAGCGTCGTCGTGCGGTCTTCGAGGAAATGGGCGTGGAATTCCGCCTCAATACCGAGATCGGCCGTGACGTCACCATCGATGACCTGATGGAGGACTACGATGCTGTCTTCCTCGGCATGGGTACCTACAAGTACATGCAGGGCGGCTTCCCGGGCGAGGACCTGCCGGGTGTGCACAAGGCGCTGGACTTCCTGATCGCCAACGTCAATCACTGCCTGGGCTTCGAGAAGGATCCCGCCGACTACGTGTCCTTCGAGGGGCAGCGGGTCGTCGTGCTGGGCGGCGGCGACACGGCCATGGACTGCAATCGCACCTCGATCCGCCAGGGTGCGGCCAGCGTGTCCTGCGCCTACCGTCGCGATGAAGAGAATATGCCGGGCTCCAAGCGTGAGGTGGCCAATGCCCGTGAGGAGGGCGTGGACTTCCTGTTCAATCGTCAGCCGGTGGCGGTGATCGGCGAAGACAAGGTCGAGGGCATCAAGGTGGTGCGTACCCGCATGGGCGAGGCCGACGAGAACGGCCGTCGGCGTCCCGAGGTGGTGCCGGGCTCCGAAGAGGTGCTGCCGGCGGATGCGGTGGTCATCGCCTTCGGCTTCCAGCCCACCGATATCGATTGGCTCGAACCGAACAACATCGGCACCGACGAGCGCGGCCGCATCACCGCGCCGGAGCACGGCCGTTACCCCTTCCAGACCAGCAACGCCAAGGTCTTTGCCGGCGGCGATATGGTGCGCGGCTCCGACCTGGTGGTCACTGCCGTCTACGAAGGCCGCCAGGCCGGCGAGGGCATCCTCGACTACCTGGAGGTCTGAGCGACAGGCTCGCCGCCAGGGCCTCGGTCAGGCGGCGAGCCAAGGAGGGGCGGATGGCAAATTGAGCCGTAAAGGCGACTCTGCTATTCTGTCGTCCCATCCTGGTGCGGTTTCCTGCCGCGCCTTCTGATCACGTTTCGACAGGTTCTCCATGACACGATATATCTTCGTGACCGGCGGCGTTGTGTCCTCTCTTGGCAAGGGCATCGCGTCCGCTTCGCTGGCGGCGATTCTCGAGGCGCGTGGCCTCAAGGTCACCATGCTCAAGCTGGATCCGTACATCAACGTCGATCCGGGCACCATGAGCCCCTTCCAGCATGGCGAAGTATTCGTCACCGAGGATGGCGCTGAGACCGACCTGGACCTGGGCCACTACGAGCGCTTCATTCGTACCAAGATGACCCAGAGCAACAACTTCACCACCGGCCGTGTCTACGAGCACGTGCTGCGCAAGGAGCGCCGCGGCGACTACCTGGGCGGTACCGTGCAGGTGATTCCGCACATCACCGATGAGATCAAGCGCCGCGTCTATGAAGGCGGTGAAGGCTTCGATGTGGCACTGGTTGAGATCGGCGGCACCGTTGGCGACATCGAGTCGCTGCCGTTCCTCGAGTCGATCCGTCAGATCAGAAGCGAGCTCGGTGCCAACCGCGCCATCTTCATGCACCTGACCCTGGTGCCCTACATCCAGACCGCCGGCGAGACCAAGACCAAGCCGACCCAGCACAGCGTCAAGGAGCTGCGCTCGATCGGTATCCAGCCGGATATCCTGATCTGTCGCAGCGAAGTCGAGCTCGAGGAGACCGAGCGTCGCAAGATTGCCCTGTTCACCAACGTTGAAGAACGTGCGGTGGTGCCGCTGCAGGATGCCGATACTATCTATCGCATTCCGCTGATGCTGCACGAGCATGGCCTCGACGAGATCGTCTGCGACAAGCTGCGCCTGGAAGCCGATGAAGCCGAACTGGACGAGTGGGTGCGGGTGCTCGACGCCAAGCTCAACCCGCTGAAGTCGGTCAATATCGCCATGGTCGGCAAGTACATGGAGCTTCTGGATGCCTACAAGTCGCTGAATGAGGCGCTGATCCACGCCGGCATCCAGAACCGCATCAAGGTCAACATCGACTACATCGATTCCGAAGACATCGAACGTCACGGCCCCGAGCGGCTGGCCGGCAAGGACGCCATTCTGGTGCCCGGCGGCTTCGGTGAGCGCGGCGTGGAAGGCAAGATTGCCACCGCCCGCTTCGCCCGCGAGCAGAATATTCCCTACCTGGGTATCTGTCTCGGTATGCAGGTCGCGGTGATCGAGTTCGCCCGCCACGTCGCCGGCTGGGCGGATGCCAACTCCACCGAGTTCACCCACGACACCCAGCACCCGGTGGTCGGTCTGATCACCGAGTGGCTGAATGCCGAGGGCAAGATCGAGCTGCGCGATGCGGCCTCCGATCTCGGCGGCACCATGCGTCTGGGTGGCCAGGTCTGCCACCTGAAGCCGGGCTCCAAGGCCCGCGAAGCCTATGGCAGCGACGAGATCGTCGAGCGTCACCGTCACCGCTTCGAGGTTAATAACCAGTTCATTGGCGAGCTCGAGAAGGCCGGCCTGGTGATCTCCGGCAAGAGCGTCGACGAGTCGCTGGTGGAGATGGTCGAGCTGCCGGACCATCCCTGGTTCGTGGCCTGCCAGTTCCACCCTGAGTTCACCTCCACGCCCCGCGACGGCCACCCGCTGTTCAGTGGCTTTATCCAGGCGGCTCTCGAGCAGAAGCAGGTGCGCGCACGGCAGCAGGCCCAGGCTCAGCCGCAAGGCTAAGGAAAGCAGATGAGCGAGTCCCAGAAGATTATCGAGTTTGCCGGCCTCAAGGCCGGCAATGCCCTGCCGCTTGCCCTTTTCGGCGGCATGAACGTGCTCGAGTCCCGCGAGATGGCCCTCGAAGTCGCCGAGCGCTACGTCGAGGTGACCGGCAAGCTCGGCATCCCCTACGTCTTCAAGGCCAGCTTCGACAAGGCCAATCGCAGTTCGATCCACTCCTATCGCGGTCCCGGCCTTGAGAAAGGCCTCGAGATCCTCGCCGAGGTCAAAGAGCGCTTCAATGTGCCGGTCATCACCGATGTCCACGAGCCCTGGCAGGCCAAGCCCGTGGCCGAGGTCGCCGATATCATTCAGCTGCCGGCCTTCCTGGCGCGCCAGACCGATCTGGTGGTGGCCATGGCCGAGACCGGCGCGGTGATCAATATCAAGAAGCCGCAGTTTGTCGCTCCTCACGAGATGCGCCACATTGTGCGCAAGTGCGAGGAAGCCGGTAACGACCGCCTGATCCTCTGCGAGCGCGGCTCGAGCTTCGGCTACAACAACCTGGTGGTCGACATGCTCGGCTTCGGTGATATGAAGGCCACTGGCTACCCGCTGTTCTTCGACGTCACCCATGCCCTGCAGCGCCCCGGCGGTCGCGCTGACAGCGCCGATGGCCGCCGTGCCCAGGTCGCTGAGCTGGCCCGCGCGGGTGTTGCGGTGGGGCTGGCCGGGCTCTTTCTCGAGGCGCATCCTGACCCGGACAATGCCAAGTGCGACGGTCCCTGTGCCCTGCCGCTGGATCAGTTGGAGCCGTTCCTTCGCCAGCTCAAGTCGCTGGACGATCTGGTCAAGGGCTTTCCGGCACTGACGATTGCCTAAGCCACTCGAGGGTGGTCGGGGCGGCCTGGAGGTCAGCCCCTCAGTTCTTGCATGCAGTTCCCGATAGACGTCTGTTTTTGACAAGACGGTGGTCGATAGACCGTTTTCGAGCGGAGCCGTGACTCCCTCCAGGCACGCCGACTGGATCAACGCTTAGCGATAATAAGGACGAGACATCATGACCAAGATTGTCGATATTCGCGCCCTCGAGGTGCTGGACTCCCGCGGTAATCCCACCGTGCAGGCCGAGGTGGTGCTGGAAAACGGTGCCAAGGGCGTGGCCTGCGCGCCGAGCGGTGCCTCTACCGGTTCACGCGAGGCACTGGAACTGCGCGACGGCGACAAGGCCCGCTATCTGGGCAAGGGCGTACTGAAGGCCGTCGAGGCCGTCAACGGCGCTATCCGTGAGCGATTGATGGGGCTCGACGCGCTGGATCAACGTGCGCTGGACAACGCCATGCTCGAGCTCGACGGTACCGAGAACAAGGAAAGCCTCGGCGCCAACGCCATCCTCGCCGTCTCTCTGGCCGCCGCCAAGGCCGCCGCCAGCGCCAAGGGCGTCGAGCTCTATGCGCACATCGCCGAGCTCTATGGCGCGCCGGGCAAGTACCTGATGCCGGTGCCGATGATGAACATCATCAACGGCGGCGAGCATGCCGACAACAACGTCGACATCCAGGAATTCATGATCCAGCCGGTGGGCGCGCCTTCTTTCCGCGAAGGCCTGCGCATGGGCGCCGAAATCTTCCACGCCCTGAAGAAGGTGCTGGGTGCTCGCGGCCTGTCCACCGCGGTGGGTGATGAGGGTGGCTTCGCGCCTAACCTTGCCTCCAACGCCGAGGCCCTGGCGGTGATCAAGCAGGCGGTGTCAGACGCCGGCTACACGCTTGGCAGCGACATCACCCTGGCGCTCGACTGCGCGTCCAGCGAGTTTTTCAAGGACGGTCAGTACAACCTGTCCGGAGAAGGCAAGAGCTTTGACGCGGCGGGCTTCGTTGATTATCTGGCCGAGCTTGCCGACCAGTACCCAATCGTCTCCATCGAAGATGGCATGGACGAATCCGACTGGGCCGGCTGGAAGGCGCTCACCGACAAGCTCGGCGACAAGGTGCAACTGGTCGGCGACGACCTGTTCGTCACCAATACCAAGATCCTCAAGCGTGGCATCGACGAGAAGATCGGCAACTCCATCCTGATCAAGTTTAACCAGATCGGCTCGCTGTCCGAGACGCTGGATGCGATCAAGATGGCGCAGGACGCCGGCTTCACCGCGGTGATCTCGCATCGCTCCGGTGAGACCGAAGACACCACCATCGCCGACCTGGCCGTGGCTACCTCGGCGGGCCAGATCAAGACCGGCTCGCTGTGCCGCTCCGACCGCGTCGCCAAGTACAACCGCCTGCTGGTGATCGAGCAGCAGCTGGGCGAGGCGGTGCGCTACCCGGGGCTTGCTGCCATCAAGGGTCAGGGCTGAGCTCGCTATACTCAGTGACATGACAAAAAAGGTAAGACGAAAAGGCGCCTGCGGGCGCCTTTTTTCGTGTCTGGCAATGGTATGCGCTCGAGCGAGTGCGCCTCATGTCCTCATTGCTTGTAAGAGATTACCGACAACTTGCACCCGATATACTTGGCATTGATCAATAAATGATCGCTTCTAAAACGCTTGTTTTTTTATAAGTATCTGATAAAAATGGTTTTTAGGTTTCTAGTACATAAGGAGCAAGGTGTTTTCTCCCTCTTAGGCCGGCTTGAGAACCCCGTCATAGCTGCCACAATGTGCTTGGGATGTGGGAAAGCAGGATGCTTTCCCGGCAGGATGCAACGGGATGGTAGTCGGGTGCGCCTGGTGCGACAGGAAGTCGTTCCCGGGCAAGGAAGTCACCTCAGGAGTCGAGCATAGGGACATGCTCAAGGAACGGCTAGGAGCGGGCGACCTTCGGGTCGCCTTTTTTGTGCCCGTTTTTTACACGCTTGCCTGCACGCAAGTTGAGCCGTACAAGTCCTGCAGCTGACGACTCGACCCGTTTTCTGATGGCATGGCAGCGGTGTTTAGACGCTTCTTCGTCAATCACCAGCGCGCTCAGCGCGAGTCAGGACGGAGCAGCATGAAAAAGGGCCGGCGATTTCTCGCCGGCCCTTTTTGGTGGATCACGCCTGGCCATCGTCGATGGCCGTGTCTCAGCGCTCGAGCAGTTCCTTCTTGCCACTCTTGCCATCCCATTCCTCGGCGTCGGGTAGCGGGTCTGTCTTCTCGGCGATATTCGGCCATACCTCGGCCAGCTCGGCGTTGAGCTCGATGAATTCCTGCTGGCCTTCAGGAAGTTCATCCTCGGAGAAGATGGCCTCGGCAGGACATTCGGGCTCACAGAGAGCGCAATCGATGCACTCGTCTGGGTGGATGACCAGGAAGTTGGGACCTTCGTAGAAGCAGTCTACCGGGCAGACCTCCACGCAGTCGGTGTACTTGCACTTGATGCAGTTCTCGGTGACGACGAATGTCATGGGGCTTCCTCGATCGTTAGCTGTCAGGGGCATCGATGATGCGCCGTGTCCCTGAATGAGTCGTTTGCCTAGTCTAGTTATAAGCGGCTTGATCATTAGAAGCCGCCATTCTAATGGGCGAATATTCTAGTCGTGGCGTGCAGGGCCAGCAAGTCATCGCAGCGGCCGGCGGGCAGAACGTTTCGGCATGAATCCATGCCTGTTGTGCTGCGTTGCGGACACTTTCCCCGTTGATCGTGCCGCCCTGTTCAGCTGACGGTCGGCTTGTCTGGTGCGCACGCCTGGGGCGTCTCTGCCCAGGCCTCTAGACCTTCTCCCGCCAGGCGTAGAGCAGTTCCAGGGCTTGGCGTGGGCTCAGGCCGTCGACATCCAGGCCGGCCAGCTCGTCGAGCAGCGGATGTGGCGTGCTGGCGAACAGGTCGTCCTGGCGAGGCGCCGCTGCCGAGGGGGGCGCACTCGACCCGATGTCTGCTGCCGGGTCGGCCAGGGGTGTCTGGCGCTGGCCCTGGTCGATTTCCTGCTGTTCGAGTACGGCGAGTTTCTCGCGCGCCCGGGCGATGACGTGCTGGGGCACCCCGGCCAGTTGGGCGACCTGCAGGCCATAGCTCTGACTCGCTGGGCCATCTTCCACCCGATGCATGAAGACGATGCCGTCCTTGTGCTCGGCGGCGGTCAGGTGCACGTTGGCGACCCCCGGTGCCTGATCGGGCAGGGCGGTCATCTCGAAGTAGTGGGTGGCGAACAGCGTGAAGGCCCGCGAGCGGGTCAGCTGCTCGGCGCTGGCCCAGGCCAGTGACAGGCCGTCGAAGGTCGAGGTGCCGCGGCCGATCTCGTCCATCAGCACCAGGCTCTTGTCGCTGGCGTTGTGCAGGATGTTGGCGGTCTCGGTCATCTCGACCATGAAGGTCGAACGACCGCCGGCCAGGTCATCCGAGGAGCCGATGCGGGTGAAGATGCGATCGACCGGGCCGATCTCGGCGGCATCGGCGGGCACGAAGCTGCCGGTGTGGGCCAGCAGGGTGATCAGCGCCGCCTGACGCATGTAGGTCGACTTGCCGCCCATGTTGGGGCCGGTGATCACCAACATGCGCCGGTTGTCGTCCAGGGCCAGGTCATTGGGCACGAAGGGCGCCTCGCTGACGTGTTCGACCACCGGGTGGCGCCCGCCCTGGATGTTGATGCCGGGGGCCTCGGTGAGGGTCGGGCGCACGAAGTCGAGCGCCTGGGCTCGCTCGGCGAAGCTCGCCAGCACATCGAGGCTGGCCAGCGCCCGGCCCGTCTGCTGCAGGGCGTCGAGCTCGGCCCCCAGGGTGTCGAGCAGCGATTCGTAGAGGAGCTTCTCACGACCCAGCGCCCGCGACTTGGCCGACAGCGCCTTGTCCTCGAACTCCTTGAGCTCGGGGATGATGAAGCGCTCGGCGTTCTTCAGCGTCTGGCGGCGGATGTAGTCTGCCGGCGCCTCGCGAGCCTGGGCGCGTGGGATCTCGATGTAGTAGCCGTGCACCCGGTTGTAGCCGACCTTGAGGCCGGCCAGGCCGGTGCGCTCGCGCTCGCGGGTCTCCAGCTGGATCAGGTAGTCACCGGCGTTTTCGGCCAGGCCTCGCTGCTCGTCGAGCTCCTCGTCATATCCGGTGGCGATCACGCCACCATCGCGGATCACCACCGGCGGGTTCTCGACCAGTGCCCGGGTGAGCGTCTCGGCAAGCGCGGGATAAGGGCGGATATGGCGCCTGAGCTCGTCGAGCGCGGTGCCCTCGTCGAAGCCTGCGAGGCTCGCCTCGAGGCCGGGCAGGGCGTTCAGTGCGTCACGCAGCCGGGCCAGGTCGCGGGGGCGTGCGCTGCGCAGCGCCACGCGGGCCAGGATGCGCTCGACGTCGCCGATGGCTTTCAGATCCTCGCGCAGGGCCACGAAGGCCTCGTCGTCGAGCAGTAGCGCCACGGCGGCCTGGCGGGCCAGTACACGCGGGCGGTCGTGCAGCGGCCGGTTCAGCCAGCGCTTCATCAGGCGCGAGCCCATGGCGGTGGCGGTGGTGTCGAGGACGCTGGCCAGGGTGTTGTCGCTGTTGCCGCCCAGGTTGGTGTCGATCTCCAGATTGCGCCGGCTGGCGGCGTCGATGACCACGGCGTCGTCCCGGTTCTCGACGCCGATGGCGGTAACGTGAGGCAGTTGGGAGCGCTGGGTGTCACGGGCATAGTCGATTAGCACCCCGGCGGCGGTCATGGCGGCCTCGAGGTGGGCGCAGCCGAAGCCGCGCAGGTCCTGTACCGCGAACTGGTCGCATAGGGAGCGGGTCGCGGACTCGAGATCGAACAGCCAGTCGCTCTGGCGGCGCAGGCCGCGGCGCTCGGCAATCGAGGGCGGAAGGTCCTGGCTGTCGGCGATCAGCAGTTCGGCGGGATCGAGGCGCTGGACCTCGGCGAGCATCTCGGCCTCGCCCTCGACCTCCAGTACGCTGAAGCGCCCACTGGACAGCTCCAGCCAGGCCATGCCCCAGGTCTCGCCACGCGAATAGGCGGCCAGTACCAGGTTATCGCGGCTGGCATCGAGCAGCGCCTCATCGTAGAGCGTGCCAGGGGTGACGATGCGCACCACCTTGCGCTCCACCGGGCCCTTGCTGGTGGCTGGGTCGCCGATCTGTTCGCAGATCGCCACTGACTCGCCGGCCTTGACCAGTCGTGCCAGGTAGCCCTCGGCGCTGTGGTAGGGCACGCCCGCCATGGGAATCGGCTTGCCCGCCGACTGGCCGCGCTGGGTCAAGGTGATGTCGAGCAGGGCGGCGGCGCGCTTGGCGTCGTCGAAGAACAGCTCATAGAAGTCCCCCATGCGATAAAACAGCAGCACCTCGGGGTGCTCGCGCTTGATCTTCAGGAACTGGCTCATCATCGGGGTGTGCTGGGCGCTGGCCTGGGTCATGGGCTTCCTTGATTGCTCTGGCGTGCGTGGCGCTGCAGGGCGCGGCTGGACGTGACAGCGAGGACATGGCGTCGCCTGGACGGGTGACTCGTCAGGGACCGGCAAAAGGCGATATTCTACCCGCTCAGGCGCGCCTCGTCAGGCGCTGACCCGCCATTCCGAGAGCATTGCTCCGCCAGCCGTCAGGGAGGCAAGATGATGGGGAACACTGAGGCCCTCGAGGCCTTTGACACGCTCACGCTCGCCACTCGGCTGGGCGAGGCCTGCCGGGCCCGAGGCGCGTCGGTAACCGCCGCCGAGTCCTGTACCGGTGGCGGTGTCGCCCATGCCATCACCGAGATCGCCGGCAGCTCCGGCTACTTCGAGACCGGCTACGTGACCTATTCGAACGCGGCCAAGACGCGCCAGCTGGGCGTGCCGGAGGCGACCCTTGAAACGCATGGTGCGGTCAGTCGCGAGGTGGTCAATGCCATGGTAGCTGGGGCCTGTCGCGATAGCGGCGCGAGCCTTGCCGTCGCCATCAGCGGCGTGGCCGGCCCCGGTGGCGGCAGCGAGGCCAAGCCAGTGGGGACGGTGTGGCTGGCCTGGGGCGACAGTATTGCCCAGGAGGCCGTATGTCGGCACTTTGAGGGTGATCGCCACGCGGTGCGCGAGCAGGCGCTGCGGGCGGCGCTGGTTGGGCTGATCGTTCGGCTCGAGGGCTAGCAGGCCACTCAGGAAAAGTTGTTTGAGCGGTAGGCGCGGCCGGTTTTTTTCTCCATAATACTGTGCAGTCATACAGTGTTTGCTATCCGTATTTAGACCCAGTATTCAGAACTCATCGTTTTCCCTTTGATGACTCCAGGAGGCCATCCATGGCACAGGACGACAATCGCTCCAAGGCACTGAACGCGGCGCTCACCCAGATCGATCGCCAGTTCGGCAAGGGCACCGTGATGCGCCTGGGCGACGCGCCGCGCGTGGTGATGCCTTCGGTTTCCACCGGCTCACTGGGCCTGGATATCGCGTTGGGCATCGGCGGGCTGCCGCTGGGCCGGGTCGTCGAGATCTACGGGCCGGAATCCTCGGGCAAGACCACCCTGACCCTGTCGGTGATCGCCCAGGCTCAGAAGCAGGGCAAGACCTGTGCCTTCGTCGACGCCGAGCACGCGCTAGACCCGAGCTACGCCGAGAAGCTCGGCGTCAACCTCGATGACCTGCTGGTCTCGCAGCCGGATAACGGTGAGCAGGCGCTGGAAATCTGCGACATGCTGGTGCGCTCCGGCGGTGTCGACGTGATCATCGTCGACTCGGTGGCGGCGCTGACGCCGCGGGCCGAGATCGAAGGCGAGATGGGCGATTCCCACGTGGGCCTGCAGGCGCGTCTGATGTCGCAGGCGCTGCGCAAGATCACCGGCAACATCAAGAACGCCAACTGCATGGTGGTGTTCATCAACCAGATCCGCATGAAGATCGGTGTGATGTTCGGTAGCCCCGAGACCACCACCGGCGGCAACGCCCTGAAGTTCTACTCAAGCGTGCGCCTGGATATTCGCCGCACCGGCTCGGTCAAGCAGGGCGATGAGGTGACCGGCAACGAGACCCGCGTCAAGGTGGTCAAGAACAAGGTGGCGCCGCCGTTCCGCCAGGCCGAGTTCCAGATCCTCTACGGCAAGGGCATCTACCACGCCGGCGAAGTGGTCGACCTGGGCGTGCAGTGCAACCTGGTCGACAAGGCCGGCGCCTGGTACAGCTACAAGGGCAGCAAGATCGGTCAGGGCAAGGCCAATGCCGCCCAGTATCTCGAGGATAACCCGACCATCATGGAAGAGATCGAGAGCCAGATCCGCGCCCAGTTGCTCACTCAGGCCGAGCCGAAGGACGACAAGGCCGAAAGCGAAGCCGTGGCCAGCGACGAGCTCGACGACAAGGCCTGATCCATGGCGTTCGAGTCCGGCAATGCGACACGCGGCGGGGGCGGCGATCAGTCGTCACCCCGTGACGACGCCATTCGACTGCTGGCGCGGCGAGAGTATTCCCGCCACGAGCTCGAGAGCCGCCTGTCAGCCAAGGGGCATGCTCACGAGGACGTGGCGGCCTGCCTCGATGCCCTGGCCGAGCAGGGCCTGCAGTCGGATGAGCGTTTTGCCGAGCACTTCGTGCGCTCGCGCACCTTGCGCGGCCAGGGGCCGCGCAAGGTGCGCGCCGAACTGGATCAGCGCGGCGTGGGGCGCGAGATGGCCAATGAGGCCCTCGAAGATGCTGAAGTCGACTGGTATCAGCTGGCCGCCGAGACCCTCGCTCGGCGCTTCAGTGGTCCCGGTGACGCGCCCAAGGAACGCGCCAAGCGCGAGCGTTTTCTTGCCGGCCGTGGCTTTGACTTCGACCAGCTCAAATATGCCCTGGCCCATGCCTGGGACGCCCCCGAGGTCGACTAGCCCGCGCTTCCCCCCTGAAAGTTTCCCGCCGACTCGTTATACTCCAAGGTTTGCGACGACACCGGCGTGCCGTGTCGGTCCGCCTCGGCGGCCGCTCGCCCGCAGCGTCAACACGCTTATCGCCACGGACTAGATATGAAAAGCGCAGAGATCAGACAGGCCTTTCTGACCTTCTTCGAAGAGCAGGGACATTCCAACGTGCCGTCCAGCTCGCTGGTGCCGGACAACGACCCCACCCTGCTGTTCACCAACGCCGGCATGGTGCCCTTCAAGGATGTTTTCCTGGGGCGCGACCCGCGTCCCTACGTGCGCGCCACCTCGGCCCAGCGCTGCGTGCGCGCCGGTGGCAAGCACAACGACCTGGATAACGTCGGCTACACCGCTCGGCACCACACCTTCTTCGAGATGCTCGGCAATTTCAGCTTCGGCGACTACTTCAAGCGCGAAGCCATCCAGTTCGCCTGGACCTTCCTGACCGAGCGCCTAGGGCTGCCCAAGGACAAGCTGTGGGTCACCGTCCACATAAGCGACGATGAAGCCGAGCGCATCTGGAAAGACGAGATCGGCATCGACCCCGAGCGTTTCTCCAAGCTCGACGAGGACAACTTCTGGCAGATGGGTGATACCGGTCCCTGTGGGCCGTCCTCGGAAATCTTCTTCGATCATGGCCCCGAGGTCTGGGGTGGCCCTCCCGGCAGCCCGGAAGAAGACGGCGATCGCTACATCGAGATCTGGAACCTGGTCTTCATGCAGTTCGATCGCGACGCTCAGGGCAACATGAACCCGCTGCCCAAGCCGTCCATCGATACCGGCATGGGCCTCGAGCGGGTGGCCGCCGTGATGCAGGGCGTGCACTCGAACTACGAGATCGACTTGTTCCAGAACCTGCTGACGGCTGCTGCCGAGGCGACCGGTCACACTGATACCAGCGCACCGTCGCTGCGGGTGATCGCCGACCATATCCGCTCCTGCGCCTTCCTGATCGTCGACGGCGTTCTGCCGTCCAATGAAGGTCGCGGCTACGTGCTGCGCCGGATCATTCGTCGCGCGGTGCGCCACGGCCACAAGCTTGGCGCCAAGGGCAGCTTCTTCCATACGCTGGTAGCGGCGCTGGACGCCGAGATGGGCGATGCCTATCCGGAACTGCGCCAGGCACGCGCTCAGATCGAGACCGTGCTGGCCAAGGAAGAAGCGCAGTTCGCACGCACCCTTGATCACGGCATGGGGCTGCTGACCGAGGCGCTGGACGCCCTCAATGGCGACGTGCTGCCCGGCGAGACGGTGTTCAAGCTCTACGACACCTACGGTTTCCCCTATGACCTGACTGCCGACGTCTGCCGCGAGCGCGGCGTTTCTCTCGACGAGGCCGGTTTCAAGGCGGCGCTTGAAGCGCAGCGCGAGCGGGCTCGGGCGGCCAGCCAGTTCGGCGCCGACTACGGCGTTACCCTGGAGCTCGAGGGCGAGACCGCCTTCACCGGCTATGATCGCCTCGAGGACGAGGCCAAGATCACGGCGCTGGTCGATACAGAGGGCAACGAACTGGCGGCACTGGAAGAAGGCCAGAAGGGTGTGGTGGTGCTCGACCGCACGCCTTTCTACGCCGAGTCCGGCGGCCAGGTGGGCGATACCGGCTACCTCGTGGTCGACGGCGGCCGCTTCCAGGTCACCGATACCCAGAAGCAGGCCGGTCACCACCTGCACCAGGGACTGATGATCGAGGGCAGCCTCAAGATTGGCGCCACGGTAACGCCGACGGTCGATGCCAGCTTGCGTGCCGCCACGGTGCGCAACCACTCGGCGACTCACCTGCTGCACAAGGCGCTGCGGATGGTGCTCGGCGAGCATGTCCAGCAGAAGGGCTCACTGGTCAGCGCCGAGCGGCTGCGCTTCGATTTCAGCCACCTCGAGGCCGTGACGCCTGAGGAGCTCGCCGAAGTCGAGGCCATCGTCAACGCCCAGGTGCTGGCCAATGCGCCGACGCAGATCCAGAACATGACCCTCGATGAGGCCAAGGCCAAGGGCGCCGCGGCGCTGTTCGAGGCCAAGTACGCTGACGATGTGCGGGTATTGACCATCGGTGCCGACGACTTCTCGGTGGAGCTGTGCGGCGGCACCCATGTGGCGCGCAGCGGTGATATCGGCTGCTTCCATATCGTCACCGAGACCGGCATCGCCTCCGGCGTGCGCCGCATCGAAGCCATCACCGGCGAGGCGGCTCTGGCCTACTTCCAGGGCCAGGAGGCCCAGCTGGCGCGGGTCGGTGAGCGCCTCAAGGCCAAGCCCGAGCAGGTCGAAAGCCGCGTCGAGTCGCTGCTCGAACGCAATCGCGGCCTCGAGAAAGAGCTTGAACGCCTCAAGGCCAAGCTCGCATCGAGTGCCGGAAACGACATGCTGAGCGAAGCGCAGGACATCGCCGGTGTTCGCCTGCTCGCCAAGCAGCTCGAGGGCGTGTCCGGCAAGGAGCTGCGAACCGTGATGGACCAGCTCAAGCAGAAGCTGGGTTCCGGCGTGGTGGTTCTCGGGGTGGCCGATGCCGACAGTGGCAAGGTCAGTCTGATCGCCGGTGTGACCAACGACCTGACCGGGCGTCTCAAGGCCGGCGATCTGGTCAAACACGTCGCCGCCCAGGTGGGCGGCAAGGGCGGCGGCCGCGCCGACATGGCGCAGGCCGGGGGCAGTAATCCCTCAGCCCTCCCCGAGGCCCTGGCCAGTGTGCCGGCCTGGGTCGAGGCTCAGCTGGGCTAAGCTCACAGGGGGTCGCGGGCAGTGTTGCCCGGACCCCCTTATTATTTGCGCGTCCGACAAACGGCGCTTTCCTTTCACCCTTTCACTTCAAGGCAATCGCATATGGCGCTATACGTACAGAAATTCGGTGGCACCTCGGTGGGCTCGGTCGAGCGCATCAAGGCTGTGGCCGAGAAGGTAAAACGTTTCCGCGACAACGGTCATCAGATCGTGGTGGTGGTTTCGGCGATGAGCGGCGAGACCAACCGTCTGGTCGATCTGGCCAGTCAGATCAACGACGAGCCGACCCCGCGCGAGCTGGACATGCTGGTCTCCACCGGCGAGCAGGTGACCATCTCGCTGCTGGCCATGGCCCTGCAGAAGCTGGGTGTGCCGGCGACCTCCTACACCGGTGCCCAGGTCGGCATCCAGACCGACAGTGCCTACACCAAGGCGCGCATTCAGCGTATCGAGACCGACGAGATCCAGTCCGATCTGGATGATGGCCAGGTGGTCGTGGTGGCCGGATTCCAGGGCGTCGATGAGGAAGGCAACATCACGACCCTCGGTCGTGGCGGTTCCGATACCACCGGCGTGGCGCTGGCCGCGGCGCTAAAGGCCGATGAGTGCCAGATCTACACCGATGTCGATGGCGTCTATACCACCGACCCGCGGGTCTGCTCCAAGGCGCGCCGGCTCGAGACCATCACCGTCGAGGAGATGCTCGAGCTTGCAAGTCTCGGTTCTAAGGTCCTGCAGATTCGTGCCGTCGAATTTGCCGGCAAGTACAACGTGCCGCTGCGCGTGCTCTCGAGCTTCGAGGACGGCGGTAACGGCACCCTGATCATTGCAGACTCAGATGACGAAGAGGATTCCATGGAAGAACCGCTGATTTCCGGTATCGCTTTTACCGCCAACGAAGCCAAGCTCACCCTGCTCAACACCCCGGACGTGCCGGGCGTGGCCTCGCGGATCCTCGGGCCGATCGCCGATGCCAACATCGAAATCGACATGATCGTGCAGAATGTTGCGCCGGCCGGCGACTACACCGACTTCACCTTCACGGTCGGCAAGGGCGATTACAAGCAGACCATGAAGATCCTCAAGGATCAGGTGATTCCGGACCTGGGCGGCGGTGAGCTGCGCGGCGACGATAATATCGCCAAGGTCTCGCTGGTCGGTGTCGGCATGCGCTCCCATGCAGGCGTTGCCGCCAAGATGTTCCGCGTGCTGGCCGACGAGAACATCAACATCCGCATGGTCTCCACCTCCGAAATCAAGATCTCCGTGGTCATCGACGAGAAACACATGGAGCTTGGGGTACGTGCCCTGCACAAAGCCTTCGGCCTGGACAAGGATGACATCGAGCAAGAGTGATCGCCGCTGGTGACGCCGACCACTTTCACTACGCTATAGTGATGGCCACCGCCTTTGGTGGTGGCCACACTCATAGGGTGGTGAGCGGCGTCGCAATGGAAGGGCGTTTGGCTTGAAGCCGTGTGTCGCGCATAATCTTGCCTCGCTTGGACATAAGCGTGCATATCCCGTTGCAAGAAGTCTGAGAAGGAGATCGGTCATGCTCATCCTGACCCGCCGTGTTGGCGAAACCTTGATGATTGGTGATGAAGTCACCGTGACTGTGCTGGGCGTGAAAGGGAATCAGGTACGCATTGGCGTGAATGCTCCCAAAGATGTCGCAGTACACCGTGAAGAAATCTATCAGCGCATCCAGCGCGAGAAGACCGAGGAAGACGGCGAGCAGGAATCGTTGTTGTAAATCCCCCGGCGGCACCCGAACCGCTGTCAGAGTCGGGTGTGAAGAAGGTGCCTGCATGGGAAGCGGTGGCCGATAAAGTGTGGTAGGCTATCGCCGCTGGGTTGCAGGAGTGGTGGTTGTAAAACACTCAAGGCCCGGTAAACCGTGGTTCAGCGTTCGTCCTGAGTCTCAGACGTGATCTGGTCATGGTAAGCGCAAAAAAGTTGCCCGAAGGGTTGGACAAACACCTTCAGAAACGGTAACATACGCGCCGTGTTGATGAGGGAGAGGTGGCCGAGTGGCTGAAGGCGCTCCCCTGCTAAGGGAGTATGGGGTTTATAGCCTCATCGAGGGTTCGAATCCCTCTCTCTCCGCCATTAACTGTGATGCGTCGCAGTAACATCAGCACAACGAAGATGTAATGCATAAGCACGCGCCCGTAGCTCAGCTGGATAGAGTATCTGACTACGAATCAGAGGGTCGGAGGTTCGAATCCTCCCGGGCGCGCCATCTTCCCTCCAGCGTGAAAGCATTTTCTCGCCGGATATTGGTTGTGGCTTAGATTGTCGCCCTTCCAACACGAGTACTACCCGATACGCGCCCGTAGCTCAGCTGGATAGAGTATCTGACTACGAATCAGAGGGTCGGAGGTTCGAATCCTCCCGGGCGCGCCAGATTTCAACCCGTCCTCTCGAGGGCGGGTTTCGTGTTTTTGGCCTCGCTACTGTCGGTAGCCCGAGCGCCTCCGCATTTCTTGATATCGATCCCAGCGTTGCCAGCCCTGTCTGGTGGCTCGGTCTTGATCTTTTCGGGCGTCGTCGCAATCGCGTACGGCGCCTTTTTTTGCCGATCTTTCCTGATCCTGTCCACGGGCCTATCCTGGATTGCTCTTCGCAGCCGGGCTTTCGACGACGGCTCTATCCATGCCGCTAGTCAAAACCCTGTCTTAAAGCCCCAGCCAAAGCCCTATCCATGACCCTTAGCCTTGGCGCATGCTAAGTGTCATCGTGCAGGGCCAGTGACCAATGGTGTCTGGTCATCCATGTCCACAAGAGCTGTCGGGCGCGAGAACCCCGTGGCTGGGTGGGTAGAAAGATTGTTACCCAAGGAGATAAGTATTCGCCTAGGGGTGTTCTGTCTTTTGCTGGCAATTTGACGATAAATTGTCTATAAATTGTCATAACAAAAATTCAACAAGAGAGGACTCCAATGACCAGACTACTGCTTAATGCCGATATGGGCGAAAGCTTCGGCCCCTGGAAAATGGGGCTCGATCATGAGGTCATGCCGGTAGTCGACCTGGCCAACGTGGCCTGCGGTTTCCATGCCTCGGACCCCGATACCATCCGCGCAACGGTCCGCCTGGCCGCTGCCCATGGCGTCACCGTCGGGGCGCACCCGGCCTATCCCGACCTGGTCGGTTTTGGTCGCCGCTCAATCGCCTGCTCGAGCGAGGAAATCGAGAATCTGGTGCTCTACCAGATCGGCGCGCTGGCTGCGCTGTGCCGCGCCGAGGGCGCGCGCCTGGGCTACGTGAAACCCCACGGTGCGCTCTACAACGACATGATGCGCGACCCGGACAAGCTGTCTGCGGTGATGCGGGCGCTGCGCGCCTTCGATGCCGACTTGCCGTTGATGGTAATGGCGACCCGCGATCCCTCGGCGGCTCGCTCCCTGGCCGCCGAGCACGATCTCACCCTGTGGCTCGAAGCCTTCGCTGATCGCGCCTACGATGCCGAGGGGCGCCTGGTCAGCCGCCGCGAGCCCGGGGCCGTGCATCACGACCCCGAGGTGATCATCGATCAGGCGCGGCGAATCGCCATCGGTTCGCCCCTCACCGCCTCCGATGGCAGTGAGCTGGTGCTCGAAGCCGATACCCTTTGCGTTCACGGTGACAATCCGGAATCGATCGCCGCGGTCAAGGCCATTCGCCAGGCCCTCACGGATATCGAGGCCGCTTCATGAGGCTGCCACGTCTCGAGAATGCCGGCGTCGATGCCTGGCTGGTCCGTCTCTTCGACACCATCGATGAAGCCAATATGCCGTGGCTGATGGCCCTGTGTCGTCGCTGTGAAGACGCTTTCGGGCCGGCGCTGGTCGATCTGGTGCCGTCCTATACCACCCTGCTGGTTCATTATGACGCCGCGCGCCTCACGGCAGCAGAGGCCCGCGCGCGGTTGGCGAACATTCTCGCCGACCTGCGTCCGGACGAGGGGGCAGCAGCAGGTGCCATCAAGGAGGTTCCGGTCTGGTACGACGAGAGTGTTGGCCCCGAGCTTGAACGCCTGATGGCCGTCACCGGGCTTGATCGCCAGACGCTGATCGAGCTGCATTCAGGCCATGAATACCGGGTCTTCGCGCTGGGCTTTGCGCCAGGCTTCGCCTTCATGGGCAGTCTCGATGAGCGCCTTGAAATGCCCAGGCTCGACACCCCGCGTCAGCGGGTGCCGGCCGGTAGCGTGGCGGTGGCCGGGCGCCAGACCTCCGCCTATCCGCGCCAGTCGCCCGGGGGCTGGAACCTGATCGGGCGCACGCCGCTCACGCTCTTCGATCAGCATCGCGGGGAGCAGAGCTACCTGCAGGTCGGCGATCGGGTGCACTTCAAGCCTGTGGACCGAGCCGCATTCGAACGCCTGGGCGGCGATGCCCGTCCAGTCGCCTCGAGTCAGGAGGCCCGCCCATGAGCGAGACGTCGATGACGGGTGCCACCGCACTGCGCGTGGAGAAAGCCGGACCCTTGGCCACCCTGCAGGACGCCGGACGATTCGGCGTGCGCCGACTGGGCGTGACCCAGGGCGGCCCTGCCGACCTGCACGCCTTCGCCTGGGCCAATTACCTGCTGGGCAATACCTGGGGCGCTGCGGTGCTCGAGATCACCCTTGGCGGATTGACCTTGATCGCCGAGCGGGACCTTCGTCTGGCGCTGTGCGGCGCCGACCTGAGCGCCACTCTCGACGGCGAGCCGCTGGCACCCTGGCAGGCCTTTACCCTGCATAAAGGGCAGCGTCTGGCTTTCGGTATTCCACGGGCCGGGGTGCGTGCCTATCTGGCTGTGCCCGGTGGCTTTCAGGATTCGCCGGTGCTTGGCAGCCTGGCCTGCGTGACCCGTGAAGGGCTCGGCGGGCACACCGGAGCGGGCACGCCGCTGGTCGAGGGCGAGGCCCTGCGCGTCGATGCCGATGCGGTGGATGGCGTCTCACCCGGCGAGACGCGAGCGGTACCGATGCAGGAGCGACTCGACTATTTGGCGCCGGCGGTGCTGGGGCTGATTCCCGGCGCCCAGATCGCCGACTTCACCGGGCCGAGCCTATTCCGTGCCTTTCACGCCGAATGGCGGGTCGATGCTCGGGCGGACCGGATGGGCGTGCGGCTTACCGGGCCCAGGCTCGAATGCCGGCTCGCCAGCATGATCTCGGAGGGTATTGCGCTAGGGGCCGTGCAGGTGCCGCCGGACGGGCAGCCCATCGCGCTGCTCAATGATCGCCAGACCGTCGGCGGTTATCCAAGGCTTGGCACCCTGACGCCCCTGGGCTGCGCACGGCTTGCCCAGTGCCAGCCCGGCCAGGCGGTACATCTTACCCCGGTGGCGCTGGGCGCGGCGCAGAGTGACTATCGACGCTTTCTCGCCGCCCTGCAGGCCTGAGGCGGATTCAGGTGGCTAAGGTGGTGGCTGGCCGCCGTTGCTTGAGAGAGGTGCTCTCTGCCGGTGCGCTCTTGGCGGTCAGGCCGGCCAGGAAGGGATCCAGGCGAGTCTCGCGGCGCAGCACCTGAAAGCGGCCGGCGGCTTCCGGGTCCCGGGCGCGCATCTGGTTCAGCCACTGCTTGAGCAGCGAGACCACGACACGCTCGGGGAGTGTGCTACGCTGCAATGCAGCATAGGTGGCAAGAATGTCGGCACGAACCGCCCATGGGGTAGCGGGCAGACGCTCGTTGGTGCGCTGCCAGTGGCGGATGCGTGGGGCCAGGAAGGGATCGGCGAGCGCGCCGCGGCCAAGCATCACGTCCGGACACCCGGACAGGGTGCGCGCCTTCCAGTAGTCCTCGAGCGTCCAGATATCGCCATTGGCGATCACCGGGATGCGCAGGGCATGACGGATGCGACCGATCCACTCCCAGTGGGCCGGCGGTCGATAGCCCTCGTCGCGGGTGCGGGCATGTACCACCAGCGAGGCGGCACCGCCGCGCTCGGCGGCCAGCGCGCAGTCCAGGGCTCGCAGGCGGTCCGAGAAACCCAGGCGCACCTTGGCGGTGACCGGCACGGCGCCGTCCACGGCCTGATGCACCGCGGCCACGGCCCGCTCGAGGCGGCGCGGGTCGCGCAGCAGCGAAGCGCCGCCGTCGTGACGATTGACCGTCTTGGCCGGGCAGCCGAAGTTAAGGTCGAGGCTGATCGCGCCAAGGCTCACCGCCTGACGCGCATTGGCGGCCAGTGCCTCCGGATCCGAGCCCAGCAGTTGCAGGTGCACCGGAATACCATGGGGCGTCATGACCCTTGGCTGGCCAGGCGCGGAGTCGGGCGCCTGAATAAGCTCCGGGCAGTGCTTGTAGAAGACCCGCGGCGGCAGGCGCACGTCGACCACGCGCACGAATTCCGTCACCGTCCAGTCGAAGCCTGGGTGCTCGGTGAGCAGGGCGCGGGTATGGGCATCGATCACGCCTTCCATGGGCGCTAGGCCGATGCGGCCTTCATGTAGTAAATTAACTACGTTCTGCTCAACCATGGTGTCATTGCATTATCGGTAGGTTCAGGCAGGTTATTGTACCAGTCGAATAGCATGCCCAGGACAGTCATGGTTGGGCGCGACCGAGTAAGGGGATTTCATATGCAAGACTCGCTGATGCAGGAAGGCCTGATGCTGATGGCGTTCGGGATGGGCTTCGTCTTCGTCTTCCTGACGGTGCTGGTCATCGCCACCACCGGCATGTCGAAGCTGGTCGCGCGCTGGGCGCCGGTGCCGGCCAAGCCTGAAGCCGCGCGCGCGCCGGCGCCTGCCGCTCAGGATGATGATCTGATGGTGGTGATCAGCACGGCCGTGCACCGCTATCGCCAGCGTCATCGTCGCTAGGCCGGCGGACGTCACGCCACGCCACGCCGCTAGCAGGTCGGGAGCCTCGCCGCCTGCCAGACAGAATTATCGATAAAGACAAGGATAAACCGTTATGAGTGAGACTCGACGCCCATTGGGCATCACCGACGTGGTGCTGCGCGACGCCCACCAGTCACTGTTCGCCACTCGCATGCGCCTGGACGACATGCTGCCGATCGCCGAGAAGCTCGATCGGGTCGGTTTCTGGTCACTGGAGTCTTGGGGCGGGGCCACCTTCGATGCCTGCATTCGCTATCTGGGTGAAGACCCCTGGGCGCGCATTCGTGCCCTCAAGGAAGCGATGCCCAATACGCCGCAGCAGATGCTGCTGCGCGGCCAGAACCTGCTGGGCTACCGCCACTATGCCGACGACGTGGTCGACAAGTTCGTCGAGCGCGCCCGCACCAACGGCGTCGATGTCTTCCGCGTCTTCGATGCCATGAACGACCCCCGCAACCTCGAGCGAGCCATTAAGGCCGTGCGTGCCAACGAGGGCCATGCCCAGGGCACCATCGCCTATACCGTGAGCCCGGTGCACACCATCGACGGCTGGGTCGAGCTCGCCAAGCAGATCGCCGACATGGGCGCTGACTCCCTGGCAATCAAGGACATGGCCGGCCTGCTGGCGCCCTATACCGCCTACGAGCTGGTATCCAAGCTCAAGCGGGAACTGTCGATCCCCATCCATATGCAGTGCCATGCCACCACCGGCATGTCCACGGCGACTGCCCTGAAGGCCGTCGAGGCGGGTATCGACAATATCGATACCGCCATCTCCTCGATGTCGATGACCTATGGGCACAGCCCCACCGAGTCCGTGGTGGCGATGCTCAAGGATACCGACCGCGACACCGGCCTGGATCTCGAGCTGCTCGAGGATATCGCCGCCTACTTCCGCGAAGTGCGCAAGAAGTACGCCGCCTTCGAGGGCTCGCTGAAGGGCATCGACTCGCGGATCCTGGTCGCCCAGGTGCCCGGTGGCATGCTCACCAACATGGAAGGCCAGCTCAAGGAGCAGGGCGCCGGCGACAAGCTCGATGACGTGCTCAGCGAGATTCCTCGGGTCCGCGAAGACCTGGGCTTCATTCCGCTGGTGACCCCGACCTCGCAGATCGTCGGCACCCAGGCGGTGATGAACGTGATGATGGGCAGCCGCTACAAGTCGATCTCCAAGGAGGTCCAGGCGCTGCTCAAGGGCGAGTACGGCGCGGCGCCCTCGGGCTATAACCAGGACCTGCAGTCGCGGGTGCTGGAAGGCAAGCAGCCAATCACCTGCCGTCCGGCCGACCGGCTGGAGCCGGAGGTCGAGCGCCTGACCCAGGAACTCGAGGCCAAGGCCAAGGAAGAAAATATTCGCCTGGAAGACGGCGAGCGACGCATCGACGATGTGCTGACCTATGCGCTCTTCCCGCAAATCGGGCTCAAGTTCCTCAAGAACCGCGACAATCCCGATGCCTTCGAGCCAGCGCCCAAGGCCCAGGCGGCGGGTGTGCCGGCGGCCAGCGCTCCTGCCAAGTCAGGCGGCGAGGCACCGGCGGCGGGCCCCGAGACCTACACTATTACCGTCAACGGCAAGCAGTATGTGGTCGAGGTCGCTGAAGGGGGCGAAATCGGCCAGGTTCAGTCCCAGGATGACGCCGGTCAGGCCGCCGCCCCGGCGGCGCCGGCCGCCTCCAGCGGTGAGACCGTCAGCGCGCCGCTCGCCGGCAATATCTTCAAGGTCAACGTCAAGCCGGGCGATCAGGTCGCCGAGGGCGACGTGGTGATCATTCTCGAGGCCATGAAGATGGAGACTGAAATCCGCGCGGCAAGCGCCGGCACGGTCTCTGCGGTCAAAGTCAAAGAAGGCGACAGCGTATCCGTGGGTGATGCGCTGGTCGTCCTGTAAGGGCGCCGATTCATGGATAAACTGCTGACTCTCTGGTACGGCTCGGGACTCTACAACCTGAGCCTTGGGCAGGCGGCGATGATCGTCATCGGCCTGCTGCTGCTCTACCTGGCGATCCACAAGAAGTTCGAGCCGCTACTGCTGGTGCCGATCGGTTTCGGCGGGATACTGGCCAACATCCCCGAAGCCGGGCTTGCCCTGTCCGCTGCCGAGCAGGCGGCGCACCTGGCGACTCCTGAAGTGCTGGGGCGCATGGCCGGTGCGCTGGGCATGAACCTGGACCCTTCGGCGTCGCTTGAGACCACGCGTCATGCCATCGCCGCGGTGGTGCATGGCGATACCGCACCCAACCTGGTGCGGGCCGCGCAGGACGTGGCTCAGGATGTGGGCTTCACCAACGGCATGCTCTACAACTTCTACAGCGTGGCCATTGCTTCGGGCATCGCGCCGCTGGTGATCTTCATGGGCGTGGGCGCCATGACCGACTTCGGTCCGCTGCTGGCCAATCCGCGCACCCTGTTTCTGGGGGCAGCGGCTCAGTTCGGTATCTTCGCCACCCTGCTCGGCGCGGTGGGGCTGACCTCACTTGGCTGGATGGACTTCTCGCTCAAGCAGGCCGCCGCCATCGGCATCATCGGCGGGGCCGACGGCCCGACTTCGATTTATGTGTCGAGTCTGCTGGCGCCTGAGCTGCTGGGGGCGATCGCCGTGGCGTCGTATTCCTACATGGCGCTGGTGCCGCTGATTCAGCCACCGATCATGCGTGCGCTGACCAGCGAAAAGGAACGCCAGATCGTCATGACCCAGCTGCGGCCGGTGTCCAAGCTCGAGAAGATCTGCTTCCCGCTGGTGCTGTTGATCCTGGTAGTGCTGTTCCTGCCGGACGCCGCGCCGCTGCTCGGCATGTTCTGCTTCGGCAACCTGATGCGCGAATGCGGCGTGGTCGAGCGTCTGTCGGATACGTCACAGAATGCGCTGATCAACATCGTGACCATCTTCCTCGGCCTGTCGGTGGGCTCCAAGCTGATCGCGGATCGCTTCCTGGCCGTCGAGACCCTGGGGATCCTGAGTCTTGGCATCATCGCCTTCGCAATCGGTACCGCCTGCGGCGTGTTGATGGCCAAGCTGCTGAACACCTTCAGCAAGATGGAGATCAATCCGCTGATCGGCTCGGCCGGCGTGTCGGCGGTGCCAATGGCAGCAAGGGTGTCGAACAAGGTGGGGCTTGAGTACAACCCCCACAACTTCCTGCTCATGCATGCCATGGGCCCGAACGTGGCCGGCGTCATCGGCTCGGCGGTCGCCGCCGGGGTGATGATCAAGTACCTGGGCTGAGCCTCGCGGTTTACGCCGCCGGTTGATAAAAACGGCGCCCATTGGGGCGCCGTTTTTTGTGGCGATCAGGCGCGCAGATGCCGGGGCGGGCGTCAGTCGGTCAGATGCTCAAGCTGCCCCTTGAGCCGGCTGTCCAGGGCGCTGAGGTCCGCGTCCCGGTCAGAGGGCCAGCCCACGGTGAGCACGACGCCATCGGCGCCGTAGTCGGCCTGCTCGACGGGAATGTCTTGCTCATTGAGCCAGGAGCGGGCCTCGGCCTCGCCGGCGAAGCCGAGCTTCATGCGCAGCGGGGTGCGCTGGGTGAAATCGCGGCTCGGCAGTGTCTCCAGAGCCTGAGCCACGGCCTTGGAGTAGGCGCGGGCCAGGCCGCCGGTGCCGAGCTTGGTGCCGCCGAAATAGCGAATGACCACGCAGCCCACCTGGCCCATGCCGGCGCCCTCGAGCACCTGAAACATGGGGCGCCCGGCGGTGCCGCCGGGCTCGCCGTCATCCGAGAAGCCGATGGCCTGTTGCTCGCCGGGCGGGCCGGCGACGAAGGCGCTGCAGTGATGGCTGGCGTTGGGGTGGCGCGTCCGGGCCTCGGCCAGCAGGGCCTCGAAGCTCGCCGTATCCGGGGCGTGGCAGGTCCAGGTCAGAAAGCGACTCTTCTCGACCTCGAGTTCGGTCTCGCGCCAGTCGCCAAGGGGGAGATCGGGAATCGGGTAGCGCATCAGGCCGCCTGAGCCGGCTGGCGCACCACGCCCATGACCAGGCCAAGCACCTGGATGTCGTCGTTCTTGAGATAGATCGGTGCCATGGTCTCGTTGGCCGGCTGCAGGCGCACACCGGACTTCTCGATGTAGAGCTTCTTCAGGGTGACCTCCTGGTTGTTGATCAGCACCACGGCGGTCTCGCCGTTCTCGGCGCTTTCCTGGCGCTCGATGATGATCACGTCACCGTCGAAGATATTGCAGTCGATCATCGAGTCGCCGCAGACCTTGAGCGCGTAGGTATTGCGCCGCACCATGCGGGACGGGATGAACACGCTGGCCTGGTCGGGACAGGCCTCGATGGGCAGGCCGGCGGCGACCTTGCCAAGTAGCTCGACCTCGACCATGTCGCTGGCCGTTATCTCCTCCCAGGCATTGCTGAGCGGTAGGTTGGGTAGACGGTGCAGATAATGCGGTGCGGTGTGCGGCATGATCTTTCTCCCTAGGCGCGGCGTCGAAGTGAGCCCATGGCTCAATAGCTGTTGTTATTTACAGTATTCTTGGCGGTGCTCCTGCATCATAGCAAGGGCAGCGAGGCTCGCAAGGGAATCACGCTAAAACCGCGTCATGACAGGCCAATGCGACTCGCTGCCGCAAGGCCCGTGCTGGCGAGAAATGGCCGCAGCGTGTACAGTGCCGAGCGGATTACCGACCCTGGGAGACCCTCGTGAGTGCTCGCCTGCAAGCGCGAAACCTGAGCTGTGAACGCGACGGACGCATGCTGTTTCGTGACCTTGATCTGGTGATCGGCCCCGGCGAGCTGGTACGCGTCGAAGGGCCCAACGGCAGCGGCAAGACCACGCTTCTGAAGATTCTCTCGGGTCAGTTTGATGATTACCAGGGCGAGCTCCGCTGGGGCGATGCGCCCCTTTCCCGTGTTCGGGAGGCCTTCCTGTCCAACCTTGTCTATCTGGGGCATGCCAGCGGCATCAAGGCTGCGCTGACGGCGCTTGAAAACCTTGCCTGGTATCAGGCGCTGGCGGGTGAAACGGGCAGCGAAGCGGCGCGTCTCAACGCGCTTCATGCGGTCGGCCTGGCCGGTTTCGAAGACCTGCCGGTGGCTCAGCTCTCGGCGGGGCAGCAGCGCCGGGTGGCTCTGGCGCGCCTTGAGCTTACGCCTCGGCCGCTGTGGGTGCTCGACGAGCCCTTCACCGCCATCGACAAGCCGGGCGTCGCCGCACTGGAGCAGCGCCTGCATGGCCATGTCGCCGCCGGCGGTAGCGTGCTGTTGACCACCCATCACGACCTTGCCGTCCAGGGTTCCGTGAAGCGCATTCAGCTCGGTGAAGGGGGTGAGCATGTCATCCTCTGACAGGGGCCCGTCGAGTGCGGTCGAGATGGTCGAGCCCCGCGACGGCCTCGGCGTCGCCATGGTCGCCATCTTCAAGCGCGACCTGATCCTCGCCGCGCGCCGGCGCAGCGATATCCTGAACCCTCTGGCGTTCTTCGCCCTGGTGATTACCCTGTTTCCGCTGGGGATCTCGCCGCAGCAGGCACTGTTGGCCACCATCGCGCCGGGGCTTTTGTGGGTGGCGGCGCTGCTGGCGACGCTGTTGTCGCTGGATGCGCTGTTTCGCGCCGACTTCGAAGATGGCAGCCTCGAGCAGCTGCTGCTCGCGCCTCAGCCGCTGTCGGCGCTGGTGCTCGGCAAGGTCGCCGTGCACTGGCTGATGACTGGGCTGCCGCTGGCGCTGATGGCGCCGTTGCTGGGGCTTCTGCTGGGGCTGCCGGCCGAGAGCTACCTGGTGCTGTCGCTGTCACTGGCGCTGGGTAGCGTCAGCCTGAGCCTGATTGGCGCCATCGGCGCGGCCCTGACGGTCGGCCTGTCCCGGGGCGGCGTACTGCTCTCGCTGCTGGTGCTGCCGCTGAATATTCCGGTGCTGATCTTCGGCACCGGCGCCGTGCAGGCGACGATCATCGGCGATCCGGTGGGCCCGCACCTGGCGATACTCGGCGCGCTTTGCTGCGGGGCGCTTATGCTGGCGCCCTTTGCCATTGCCGCTTCGCTACGCATCAGTATCAATGGATAAGGAATGTCGGGGTATGTGGGCGTTCATTCACAAGGTGGGATCACCCAAGTGGTTCTATGGTATTAGCGGAAGGCTCCTGCCCTGGTGCTGGACCCTGGCGGTGGCCCTGATCCTCATTGGCAGCGTCTGGGGGCTCGCCTTTGCCCCGGCCGACTACCAGCAGGGCGACAGCTTTCGCATCATCTATGTGCATGTGCCGGCGGCCTTCCTCGCTCAGTCGATCTTCGTTTCCATGGCGGCGGCGGCGCTGGTGTTCATGGTCTGGAAGATCAAGGTCGCCGACATGGCGGCCGCGGTGATGGCGCCGCTGGGCGCGGTGATGACCTTCGTTGCGCTGTTCACCGGCTCGGTGTGGGGCATGCCTACCTGGGGCACCTGGTGGATCTGGGATGCCCGCCTGACCTCGATGCTGATTCTGCTGTTTCTGTACTTGGGCGTGATCGCCCTGCGCGGCGCCTTTGCCAGCCGCGACAGCGGTTCTCGGGCCGCCTCGGTGCTGGCCATGGTCGGGGTGATCAATATTCCGGTGATCAAGTATTCCGTCGACTGGTGGTACACCCTGCATCAGCCGGCGTCTTTCTCGATCACCTCGCGTCCCTCGATGCCGGTCGAGATGTGGTGGCCGCTGCTGCTGATGGTCCTGGGCTTCTATGCTTTCTTTACGGCCATGACCCTGATGCGAACCCGCAGCGAGATCCTGCGCCGCGAGGCCGGCAAGCACTGGGTGCGTGAACTCGCCGCGGGAGGCGCCTGATGGCTTTCGATTCCCTCGACGCCTTCTTCGCCATGGGCGGTTATGGCACCTACGTGTGGTCCGCCTGGGCAGTCACGGCCCTCGCCATGGTGGGCAGCGTGCTGCATGCCCGGCGAGAACGCCGCGGCCTGCTCCGTGATCTTGAACGCCGGGCGCGCCGTGAAGCCGCCAACCCGAGGACCGACCGCGATGCATCCTAAGCGCAAGCAGAAGCTCTTCGTCATCCTTGGCTTGGTGACCCTGGCCGCGCTGGCGATCGGCCTGACCCTGTATGCCCTGCGCAGCAACATCAACCTGTTCTTCAGTCCGGTGCAGATCGCCGCCGGCGAGGCGCCGGTAAGCCGCACCCTGCGTGCCGGTGGCATGGTCAAGGAGAACAGCGTCGCCCGGGACCCCGAGAGCCTGGATGTCACCTTCGTGATCACCGATTTCGTCGAGGATCTCGAGGTACGCTACAGCGGCATCCTGCCCGACCTCTTCCGCGAGGGGCAGGGCGTGGTGGTAGTCGGCCAGCTCGACGGCGAGGGCCACCTGACGGCAAGCGAGGTGCTCGCCAAGCACGACGAGAACTACATGCCCAGCGAGGTCGCCGACGCCCTGAAGGCCGCCGGCTATTCCCCTGCCGACTATTCGTCCGCCGGCGGTGACAGCACCCCCAAGGCCGGTAGCGCGATCGGCGGTGCCTACTGACCCGGAGTTGCCATGCTGATTGAGATGATTCCCGAACTCGGCCACTTCGCGCTGGTGCTGGCCCTGCTGCTGGCCCTGGTCCAGGCGGTGGTGCCGCTGGCCGGGGCGGCCACCCGCCGCCCGCTGTGGATGGCCTTTGCCCAACCCATGGCGGCGGGCCAGCTGTTGTTTCTGTTTATCGCCTACGCCTGCCTGACCGCAAGCTACCTGCTGGATGACTTCAGCGTCGCCAACGTCGCCAACAACTCCAATTCGATGCTGCCCTGGTACTACAAGGCCAGCGCCGTCTGGGGCAATCATGAGGGCTCGGTGCTGCTGTGGAGCCTGCTGCTCGGCGCCTGGGGCTTCGCCGCCAGCCTTTTCTCCCGGGAATTGCCAAGGGATATGCTGGCGCGGGTGCTGGGGGTCATGGGGCTAGTGAGCGCTGGCTTTCTGACCTTCGTGCTGGTGACCTCCAACCCCTTCACGCGGGTGCTGCCGATACCGCCACAGGATGGCGCCGACCTCAATCCGCTGCTGCAGGACTTCGGCCTGATCATCCATCCGCCGATGCTCTACATGGGCTATGTGGGGTTCTCGGTGGTGTTCGCCTTCGCCATTGCCGCCCTGCTCGGCGGCCGGCTCGATGCCGCCTGGACCCGCTGGGCGCGTCCCTGGACCAATATCGCCTGGGCCTTTCTGACCGTCGGCATCGCGCTGGGCAGCTGGTGGGCCTACTACGAGCTGGGCTGGGGCGGCTGGTGGTTCTGGGACCCGGTCGAGAACGCCTCCCTGCTGCCCTGGTTGGCCGGCACCGCGCTGATCCATTCGCTGGCCGTGACAGAGAAGCGCGGCTCCTTCAAGAGCTGGACGGTGCTGCTGGCCATCACCACCTTTTCGCTGTCGCTGCTCGGTACCTTCCTGGTGCGCTCGGGGGTGCTGACCTCGGTGCATGCCTTCGCCAACGACCCGTCGCGGGGCATGTTCATCCTCGCGCTGCTGGGCATCACCGTGGGCGCGTCGCTAGCGGTGTTCGCCCTGCGCGCGCCCAGAGTCAGCCATGCGGTGCGCTTTAGCTGGCTGTCGCGGGATGCGCTGCTGCTGATCAACAACATCCTGCTGGTGATCATGACCGTCACCGTGCTGCTCGGCACGCTCTACCCGCTGGTGCTGGATGCCCTGGACCTTGGCAAGATCAGCGTCGGCCCGCCGTACTTCAATGCGCTCTTCGTGCCGCTGACGGTGACTCTCTGCGTGTTCATGGGTCTGGGCCCGCTGTCGAGCTGGAAGGCCATGCCGGGCCGCGAGCTTGCCCGTCGCCTGGCGCTTTCCGGCATCACCGCGCTGGTGATCGGCCTTCTGGCCCCTCTGATCTATGGCGGCGAGTGGAACCTCTGGGTGTCGCTCGGGCTGGTCTCGGCGCTGTGGGTGGTGCTCCCGCTGGTGCGTGATCTTGTCGACAAGGTTCGGCGTTCGGACGCGCCGCTCTCGGCCCTCAGGCGTCTGTCGCCGGCCTACTGGGGGATGGTGCTGGGTCATCTGGGCCTTGCGGTGACGATCGTCGGCGTCACCGTGGTCTCGCACTACAACGTCGAGCGCAACGTGCGCCTCGACGTGGGCGAAAGCGTCACCGTGGCGGGCTATGACTTCACCATGACCGGACTTGGCCAGCAGCGAGGCCCCAACTACCTGGCCGATACCGCGACCATTGCGGTCAGCCGCGGCGGCGAGGCGCGCCTCTTCACCATGCACCCTGAGAAGCGCGTCTATATCGCCCGCGGCATGCCGATGACCCAGGTCGCCCTGCGTCCCGGGCTCCTGCGCGACCTATATGTGGCGATGGGCGAAGAGCTGGACGACGGTTCCTGGGCGCTGCGCATTCAGTTCAAGCCCTTCGTGCGCTGGCTGTGGCTCGGAGCGTTGCTGATGGCCACCGGTGGGCTGGTGGCGGTGATCGACCGGCGCTATCGCAAGCGCGTCAAGGCGCGCAGCGCCCGGCCACAGGGCGAGCTGGGCGCCGCGCCTGACGATTCGCCGCGGGATACGCGAAAGGAGGCACGGGCATGAAGCGTCGTCTGTTGCTGGCCATTCCGCTGCTGCTTTTCATCGCCCTGGCGGGGCTTCTCTACCGCAGCCTGTCGTTGGACCCCTCGTCCCGGGATTCGGCGCTGCTGGCTCGGGACTTCCCAGCCTTCACGCTGTCGAGCCTCGAGGACCCTGAGGCGAGTTTCGACGCTTCGCTGCTTCGCGGCGAGGTGACCCTGGTCAACGTCTGGGGCGAATGGTGTCCCACCTGCAAGCAGGAGATGCCGCAGCTGCTTGATCTTGCGGAGCGTGACGTGCGGCTGGTCGGCGTCGACTACAAGGACAGCCGCGAGAAGGGGCGCGCCTTTCTCGAGGAGTTCGGTAACCCCTTCGAGGTCAACCTGTTCGATCCCGAGGGCGAACTTGGCTTCGAGCTAGGCGTCTACGGCGCGCCGGAGACCTTCCTGGTCGATGCCGACGGGGTGATCCGCTATCACCACACCGGCTATATCACCCCCGAGGACGTCACCGAGACCATCATGCCGGAGGTGCGCAAATGGCAATGACCTCCGCCGCGTCTCCCGTTGCGACCTTGCTTGCCGTCAGGCGTCGTCTCGGCCTTACGCTGCTCGCGGCGCTGTTGCTTTCACTGCTGATGGGGCTTTCCGTCGAGCCGGCCCGAGCGGCGGTCGAGGTGCGCGACTTCGACTCCCCGGTGACCGCCGAGCGTTACCGTTCCCTGACCGGCGCCCTGCGCTGCCCGAAGTGCCAGAACCAGGCGATCGGTGATTCCAACTCGCCGGTGGCCAAGGACATGCGCGAGCGGGTCGCGGCGCTGTTGCGCGAAGGCCGCAGCGACCGCGAGATTCAGGACTTCATGGTCGCTCGCTTCGGTGACTATGTGCTCTACAATCCGCGCCTGGAGGATCGCACCCTGCTGCTGTGGGGCCTGCCCGCCGCTCTGGTGCTGCTCGGCGGCGTATTGGTGGCGCTGATCGTGCGCCGCCGGCGCCGCGCGTCGGCCCGCGAGCTCTCGGCCGAGGAGCGCGCGCGCCTGGATGCCCTGATCAATCGACCCCCTGATCCATCAGGAGATCACTGAATGACCCTACTCTGGCTCGCCCTGGCCGTGCTGCTGCTGCCGGCGCTGTGGCTGCTGGCCCTGCCGCTGCGCCGCGCCAGTGCTCTCGCCAAGGCCCAGCGTTCCTATGAGGATGCCGATCATAGCGCCGAGCAGAACCTGGCCATCTATCGCCGGCGCCGGGCCTCTCTGGAGGCCGCAAGGGAGCGCGGCGAGATCGATGATGCGCGTTTCGACGAGGATCACCTGGAGCTCGAACGCAGCCTGCTCGAGGACACCGCAACACGAGCCACGCGCCCGCTCAAGCCAGCCGGCGCCGGCCGACTGATGGTGCCGATCACCATGGTGGCGGTGGCCGTGGCGGCCTTCGTCTGGTACAGCCAGCAGGGCGCCTCCGGCGATCTGGCCCTCTATGCCGTGCAGCAGGAGGTGCGTCAGGCCCCCGACGGCTCGCCGGCGATGATGATCAATCGCCTCGAAGAGGAAGCCACCCGTCAGCCCGACAACCCCAACGTCTGGGCCTCTCTTTTTCCGCTGTACCGTGACAATGGTCAGCCCACACAGGCCGTGGCCGCCCTGGAGCGGCTGATCGCGCTGGAAGGCCGCCAGCCGTCGCTGCTCGCCCAGCTGGCGCAGATCCAGTTCTTCGCCGCCAACCGCACCCTGACGTCTGAGGTGCAGGCGCTGGTCGACGAGACCCTCGACAAGGACCCGCGTGAGCCGACCATCCTTGGCATGCTGGGCATCGAGGCCTTCGACCACGGGCGTTATGAAGAGGCCATCGACTACTGGCGGCGCGCCGTGGCCGGCTTCAACAATCCGGCCGCCGCCGAGTCCCTGCGCCAGGGCATCGCCGTGGCGCAGTCGCGGCTGGGTCAGGCAGCACCGGGTCAGACAGAACGTGATCAGACAGCCTCTGGCCAGGTAGCCGCTAGCCAGAACGCGGCTAGCCAGGCGGCCGCCAATGGTCCCGGCATAAGCGTGCGGGTGCGCCTGGATGAGCGCCTCGCCGAACGGGTCGGTGCCGGGGCCAGCGTCTTCGTGGTGGCTCGCGATGTGGCCGGAGAGCGTCCGCCGCTGGCCATCGTGCGCGCCACGGTTGGTGACCTGCCGCTGACGGTTCGCCTCGATGACGGTGATGCCATGAGCCCCATGGCCAAGCTTTCCCAGGTGGCAGAGGCGCGCCTCGTGGTGCGGGTCTCGCCCAGCGGTCAGGCAAGGCCTCAACCCGGCGATCTGGTCGGCGAGCACGCGGCGGTACCTGTTTCAGCGGCGGGTGTCGAAGAGGCGGGCGCCCCGGTCGAGGTGATCATCGACCGGGTCGTCGCCACCAGCAGCAGCGAGGCCGACGACTAACCATGCAGCTCAAGTCCATCAAACTGGTCGGCTTCAAGTCTTTCGTCGATCCGGTCACCGTGCCCTTTGACAGCAACATGACCGCCATTGTCGGCCCCAACGGTTGCGGCAAGTCCAACGTCATCGACGCCGTGCGCTGGGTGATGGGGGAATCCTCGGCCAAGACCCTGCGCGGCGAGTCGATGACCGACGTCATCTTCAACGGCTCCACCGGCCGCAAGCCGGTCGGCCAGGCTTCCATCGAACTCTTGTTCGACAACCGCGACGGCAGCATGGGTGGGGTCTATGCCCAGTACGCCGAGATCGCCGTCAAGCGCGTGGTGACCCGCGACAGCCAATCCAGCTACTTCTTCAACGGCCAGAAGTGCCGGCGCCGCGACATCGCCGATTTGTTCATGGGCACCGGCCTGGGGCCGCGCTCCTACGCCATCATCGGCCAGGGCATGATCTCGCGGCTGGTCGAGGCGCGCCCCGAAGAGCTGCGTTCGACCCTCGAAGAAGCCGCCGGCATCTCCAAGTACAAGGAGCGCCGTCGCGAGACCGAGAACCGCATGCGGCGCACTCAGGAGAATCTGGAGCGTCTCGACGACATCCGCGAAGAGCTCGACAAGCAGCTCGAACGGCTGAAGCGTCAGGCCGACGCCGCCAAGCGCTACCAGACCCTCAAGCAGGAGGAATACCGGCTCAAGGGCGAGTTGGCACTGCTGCGCGGCCGTGCGCTGCGCGCCGAGCAGAACGAGCAGGAGAGTCGCGTCCGCGAACTCGAGACCGGCGTCGAGCGCGAGGTGCTGGGTGCACGTCAGTGCGAGACCCGGCTCGAACAGGCAAGAAGCGAGCATGATCGCCTCGCCGAGGAACTCGAGAGCCATCAGGCCCGTTTCTATGAAACCACCACCGCCATCGCCCGCCTCGAGCAGAGCCTCGAGCACGCCCGTACCCGCGAGCAGCAGCTGGCGCGTGATCTGGAAAGCGCCCGTGCCGAACTCGCCGACCTCGACCGGCTGAACGATAGCGACGGCGAGCGCCTGGCCGCGCTGGACGAACGCCTCGAGACCCTGGGGCCCGAGCAGGAGGAGGTCGCCGAAGAGCTGGCCCAGCTCGAAGAGGCTCTCGAGGAAGCCGAGGCCGCCAACACCGAACATAGCGAGCGCTGGGAGGCCTTCAACGAGCGTCATCAGCAGGCGAGCCACGAAGCCGACCGCGCCCAGGACCGGGTGCGTAACCTCGAGCAGGGCGTCGAGACACTGGCCGCCGAGGTGCAGCGCCGCCGTCAGCAGCACGCAGAACTGCCCGATGCCAGCGAGCTTCGCGAGCAGCGCGCCGAGTTTGCCGAGCGCCTGGCCGAAGCCGAGCTGGAGCGCGAGGCCCTGGAAGACCGCCGTCAGCAGGCGCTGGATCGCCGCCAGCAGACCCGCGACGAGCGTCGCGACGCCGAGGCGCGCCGGGAGGCCGAACGCCAGCGCCGCAACAGCCTGCAGGGCGAACTTGCCTCTCTAGATGCGCTGATCGAAGCGGCGCTTGCCGATCACGACGACGCCCTGGAAGCGCATCTTGCCGAGCATGGCCTCGATGATGCCCCGCGTCTCGGGGAGCGGCTGTCGGTGGAGACCGAGTGGGAAGACGTCGTCGGCTGGATCCTCGCCCCCTGGCTCAATACACGACTGGTCGATCTGGCGACCGCCCGCCAGGCGCTGGGCGCCAGTGCGGAGACCGCCGCGCTCGGTGACCTGGCGCTGCTGGATGGCGACCTTGAGGCCTCGGATGTTCTGGAGGGCCTGGATGCCGATGGCCTGGCCGGCAAGGTGCAGGGCGCCGGTGCTGCAGCGCTGCTGCTCACCGGTATTCACTGCGTCGCCGACGAGCAAGAGGCCTGGTCGCGGGTCTCGAGCCTTCCGCCGGGCGAGAGCCTGGTGACTCCTGCGGGCCTGTGGCTCGGCAAAGGCTTCGTGCGCCGGCGTGGCGAGGCGCAGGGCAGCGACAGCCTGCTGACCAGCCGCCGTCGCCGGGACGAGGTAGCCGCGGAACTCGACGAGGTCGTCGTCACCCTGGCAGCACTGGACGAACAGCTGGCAACGCTCGAGCGTCGCGACCAGGACATCGAGGCGACCCTGGAGCAATGCCGGCGCGACGAGACCGAACAGCAGGGGCGGCATCAGCAGTGGACGCTCGCCGAGGCCAACCTCGCCACCCGTCTCGAACATCTGGAGGCGCGTGCCCGGGAGATCGACGAAGAGCTTGAGCGCATCGAAGAGCAGCGCGAGGAGCGTGCCCTGGCGCTGGAGGAAGCCCGCGAACAGTGGCAGGCCGCGATGGCGCGTCTGGAAGACGACAGCGCCGAGCGTGAGGGCCTAGAGCGCGCCCGCCGCGAGGCCCAGGAACGGCTCGCTTCGCTGCGCACGCGCCAGCGTCCGCTGGCCCAGCGAGCCCAGCAGCTGGCGCTCGATCATCAGCGGCTGACCACCGAGCGCGCCGGTCTCGGTCAGCAGCAAGGTCGTGCCGAGGAATCCCGCGCCCGCCTCGAGGAGAAGTGCGCCGAGCTCGAAGAGAGCCGTGAGATGCTGCGCGAGCCTGACGAGGAGAATCGCGAGCGCCTGGAAGAGCTGCTGCACCAGCGTGATCGTGACGAGCGGGCTCTAACCGCCTGCCGCGACAAGACCGCCGCCTTCACTGAACAGCTTCGCGAGGACGAGCAGGCTCGTCAGCAGCACGAGCGTAACCTGGAAGGAATCCGCGAGCGGTTGCAGGAAGCGCGCATGCAGGTTCAGGCCCTGGCATTGAAGGCCGACGCCCAGGATGAGCAGCTGGCCGAGCTCAACCACGATGCCGACGCCCTGGCCGAGCACCTCGACCCTAACGCCACCGAATCTGCCTGGCGCGAGCGCCTCGACGGACTGGGCGACAAGATCCGCCGGCTCGGCGCCATCAACCTCGCGGCCATCGAGGAATACGACCAGCAGGCCGAACGGCGCGACTACCTGGAGGCCCAGCATGCCGAGCTGACCGAGGCTCTGGAGACTCTCGACCGGGCGATCCGCAAGATTGATCAGGAGACCCGCACCCGTTTCAAGGCGACCTTCGATCAGGTCGATGCCGGTCTGCAGGCGCTTTTCCCCAAAGTCTTCGGCGGCGGGACCGCATGGTTGACCCTCACGGGCGAGGATTTGCTCGAGACCGGGGTCGCCATCATGGCAAGGCCCCCGGGCAAGAAGAACAGCACCATTCATCTGCTGTCGGGTGGAGAAAAGGCGCTCACTGCTCTGTCGCTGGTATTTGCCATCTTCCAGCTCAACCCCGCCCCGTTTTGCATGCTGGATGAGGTCGATGCACCCCTGGATGATGCCAACGTGGGACGCTATGCCAAGTTGGTGAAGGAGATGTCCGAGACCGTGCAGTTCATCTATATCACCCACAACAAGATCGCCATGGAAGCGGCTGAACGTTTGATGGGTGTGACCATGCAGGAGCCCGGGGTCTCGCGCTTGGTATCGGTCGGTGTCGAAGAGGCAGCGGTACTTGCCGAGGCCTGAAGACGGCGCAGGCTGGGGCGAGTCGGTGAAATGCGACGCTTGCACCTGATCGCGAAAGCGGGTACCAAGACGGGAGTTATGAACGACGTCGGTGACGCACACATAGGGTGATTACGCTGGCCATTCGACATGCTGTCAGGCAACGAATGTTGCTTGACAATCAAAAAAGACATGGCCCTTTTTTTGGTAATCGCGCTATGCTAATGGCTGTTAATCTTTCCGGCATGGTGCCCCTAGCAGACAGGCAAGACAACTCATGGAACTTAGAGAGTGGCTGATCATTCTGGGGTTGGCGCTGGTGACCATCATCGTGATCGATGGTGTACGTCGCCTCCAGCGTCAGCGTCGCGTCCCCCGACTGGATCAGGTCGATGCCTCATCGATCGATTCAGCATCGGGGTCAGACACCGACCCTGAGCAGGAAGCTCGGGATGCCGAAGTGCGCAGCGAGCTGCCCAATGGCGGGGCACGGGTCGTCAAGCCCGCCGCCTACGAGCCGCGTTCGAAACCCAAGCTGCAGCGCCAGGAGCACCCGGGCCCGTCTCGGGTGCTGTCCAGTTGGCGCCAGGACCAGGAAAGTCAGAGTAAGGGTGGCCAGAGTCAGGGGAGCCAGCACGACGGCGAACCCACGGTCACCCAGGCGTCTGGTCGTCAAGAGTCTCGCCATCACGAGCCTCATCATCAAGAGCCCCACCATCAAGAGCCCCACCATCAAGAGCCGCGCTATCAGGATACGGGACCGCCGCAAGACGACGCCCGTCAGATGTCCCGTGCTGACACTCAGCCGAAGGGCAAGCAGCCTGTAATAGACGAGCCAGGCGAGACCAATGTCGGCGCCGATGCACGGATGGATTTCGATGCCCGGGAGGAATTCGCGACGGAGCATCAGGACGATGTGCTGTCCGGTCTTGCCGCCGATCCCGCGGATCATGAAGGCTTCCATGATGAGGAGCGCTATCAGCTCGTCGATTTCGACGGCATGTCCGATTCGCTGCGCGACCGCTCGGCGAGGGTAGGTGATTCCATGCATCGCTTCGGTTCCTCGATCCAGCAGAAGATGGCCAGCCGCAAGGAAAAGCGTAAGAAGGACAAGCTGGAGCGCGAGCGTCAGAAGGCCGAGCGTCAGGCACGCGAAACCAGCCGTCGACAGCAGGAACAGGCCGAACGTGAAAGTGAGGCTCGCCGCGCGGCCGAAGCCGCCGCAGAGCGCGACGGCGACGACCCGCTGTTTTCATCACGGTTGTCTGCGCAGAAAAGCGCGCAGGCAAGTGCGCAGGCAAGCGATAGTGCACGCCGGGATGAGATGCGCCAAAGCGAGAGACAGGAAAGAGGTGATGAGAGCTATGCCGCGTTTGACCCCTCTCAATATGCTGACGAGGCGGCCGAGCTAACCGACGGCGTCGAGCCACCGCATCCTACGATCCAGCGTGCGCTGCGCAATGGCGTCAAGGTTGAGCATGCCCGCGAGACCCTCGGCAACGCCGAGGAAATCATCGTCATCAGCGTGATGTCCCGCGACGAGGACGGTTTCTCCGGCACTGCACTGCTGGATCTGATGCTGGCCTGCGGTCTGCGCTACTGCCGCGACATGCAGATCTTCCATCGCTTCGAGACCCAGGACCCGCATAGCGAGCTGCAGTTCTCGATGGTCAACGTGATCAAGCCGGGGACCTTCCCGCTCGCCGACGGCGGCGACTTCACCACGCCGGGCATCAGTCTGCTGATGCCGTTGCCCGGGGCGCAAGACAGCTCCGCGGCCTTCGAGGCCATGGTCGAGACCGCCATGGTGGTGGTGCGCCATCTGGGCGGCGAGCTGAAGGACGAGAACCAGAGCGTGATGACCGCCCAGACCGTGGGTTTCGCCCGCGAGCGGGTCCAGGAGTTCGATCGCCGCCACCGGCTGCATCGCACTCAGGCCAACTGATATCGGCAGCTTCTGCCGTCACGACCCTCAACATGGGCTCCTTCGGGAGCCCATGTGTCGTTTGGGATCCGCCGCGTCGTTTGGGACCCGCCGCCAATCCGCTACAATGCCCGTTTGCTTCCCTGACGTGATGCCACCCCTTCATGAGCCAGCCTGACACCAAGACCCTCGACGAGGTGGCCCAGCTGCGTGCCGCCCTCGATGACGCCAATTACCGCTACTATGTGCTCGATGAGCCGCAGCTGACCGACGCGGACTACGACCTCAAGCTGCGCCGCCTGCAGGAGATCGAGGCCGAGTACCCCGCGCTGGTGACGCCGGACTCGCCGACCCAGCGCGTCGGCTCGGCCCCGGCCGATGGTTTTCCCGAAGTGCAGCATGAAGTCCCCATGCTGTCGCTCAACAACGCCTTCGATGAGGATGAGCTGGCCGAGTTCGTGCGGCGAGTCGCCGACCGCCTGGAGGTCGCCCCCGATTCCCTGTCTTTCTGCTGTGAACCCAAGCTCGATGGCGCGGCGGTATCGCTGGTCTATCGGCAAGGTGAACTTGATACCGGCGTCACCCGAGGCGATGGCCAAACCGGTGAGGGAATTACCTCTAACCTCAAGACGCTCAGGTCGGTTCCGCTTAGTCTGCGTGGCCAAAAGTGGCCTGATCGGCTCGAGGTACGTGGCGAGGTCACCATGCGTCACGCCGACTTCGAGGCCATGAATGACAAGGCCAGGGAGGAGGGCTCCAAGGTCTTCGCCAACCCTCGCAACGCCGCCGCCGGCAGCCTGCGTCAGCTCGACCCGCGCATCACAGACAAGCGTCCCCTGGAATTCAGCGCCTACCAGCTCGTCCAGGGAACGGTCAGTTTGGCCAATATCGATACACCCACGCACAGTGAGCAGATGGCCCTGCTGCGTGACTGGGGCTTTCGCGTTAGCCCTGAACTGGAAGTGGTCGAGGGAGCTGAAGGCATCATCGACTACTGCCGACGCCTCGGCGAGAAGCGAGACGGGCTTGGCTATGATATCGATGGCGCGGTGATCAAGGTCGATGACCTGCGCCTTCAGCGCGAGCTGGGCTTCGTGGCTCGGGCGCCGCGCTGGGCTATCGCCTTCAAGTTTCCCGCCCAGGAACAGGTCACGACGCTCGAAGACGTCGAATTCCAGGTCGGGCGTACCGGCGCCATCACCCCCGTCGCGCGGCTGGCACCGGTCTCGGTGGCCGGCGTTACCGTGTCCAATGCCACCCTGCATAACCAGGACGAGATCGCGCGGCTGGGCGTGAAGATTGGCGACCGGGTCAGCATTCGCCGCGCCGGTGACGTCATCCCGCAGGTGGTGAGGGTGATCGAGGAAGAGCGGCCCGCAGATGCCCGCGAGATCGTCTTCCCCAGCTGCTGCCCGGTCTGTGAATCGCAGATCGAGCGCTTGGAAGGCGAGGCCGTAGCGCGCTGCTCCGGCGGGCTCTTTTGCCCGGCTCAGCGCAAGGAGGCGCTCAAGCATTTCGCCAGCCGTCGCGCCCTGGATATCGAAGGGCTCGGCGTGAAGCTGATCGATGCCCTGGTCGAGCGCGACTGGGTGACGTCCCCGGCGGATCTCTTTACCCTGTCGGCCCAGGTCCTGGCCGGTCTGCCGCGGATGGGCGAGAAGTCGGCGGCCAACCTGGTCGCGGCGCTGGAGAAGGCCAAAGCGACCACTCTTTCGCGCTTTATCTATGCCCTGGGCATCCGCGAGGTCGGTGAAGCCACCGCCAACAATCTGGCCCGCCATTTCGGTAGCCTCGAGGGGCTGATGGCCGCCGAGCAGGCGGACCTCGAGGCCGTGGATGACGTGGGACCGATCGTCGCCGCCCATCTGCATACGTTCTTTCGCCAGCCCCACAACCGGGAGACCATCGAAGCGCTGATCGCGCAGGGTCTCACCTGGCAGGAAGAAGCTGTGAGCGAACGTCCGCAGCCGCTGACCGGCGAGACCTGGGTGCTGACCGGCACCCTCGAGAACCTGACCCGCGACGAGGGCAAGGCGCGTCTGCAGGCGCTGGGCGCCAAGGTCGCCGGCAGCGTGTCGAAGAAGACGGCCTGCCTGGTGGCCGGCGAGGCCGCCGGCAGCAAGCTCACCAAGGCGACGGATCTCGGTGTACAGGTGATCGACGAGGCCGAATTCCTGAGCCGCCTGGCCGCCTGGGAGCGCGGCGAATCCTTCGGCTCTGAATGTGACGCTGACAATGAAGAGGAGACGCAATGAGCCGTTTCGTGGAAGTCCCCTATCGCATGCTGCCCGGCGAGACCCTGGACGCCCTGCTCGAGGCCTTCGTCACCCGTCAGGGCTATGACACCACCGATACCGGCGAGGGCATGCGCGGTTGGGCCGGCGAGCTCAAGAGTCAGCTCGAACGCGGCGAACTGCTGATCGCCCATGACCTGCAGACCGAGCTCACCGAGGTGATGACGCTTGCTCAGTGGCGCGCCTTCGGACGCGATATCGCCGACGACGAAGAGGATTGATCAACTCTTTTGATCAAAAGGGTCGATCACAAAGGGCGATCAAGAGGGCTTTAAAAGAGGCTTCTCGAGCGCACTGAGACCCTGCACACGACAACGGCCCCGCCAGGCGGGGCCGTTGTCGTTCCGCTATCGCTGCCTCGATCATCAGGCGCTGCAGGCCTTGGCAGCCTCCGGCTGAGTCCTGGATAAGGACCGGGAGAAAGCCCTAGGCCGACGGACGGGTGACCCCCGAGAGAAAGATCGCCACACAGCGCATGGCCCGGGCGTCGCGCTGTGCCTCATCGAGGCGCAGGTCGCGGCCGAGCAGGGCGTCGATGTGCCATTCACCGAGCAGCATGCCCATGAACATGCCGGCCGCTTCGCGCGGGTCATCCAGATCGAGGCGGCCGCTGTCGACCTGGTCTCCGAGATAGGTGGCAAGTGCCTGACGGGTCTGGTCGGGGCCGCGGGTGAGGAACAGCTCGCCAAGCTCGGGCGCCCGCTCGGCCTCGAAGGCCAGGCCGCGTACCAGGCGGATCACGCCCGGATCGAACACCAGCGCCAGCATGCGGCGGCCCAGTTCGTACAGCACTTGCTCGGGAGCCTGGCGATCCCGTCGCCCTTCTTCCAGCACCGCCCAGGCGGTGGCGATATGGCGCTCCATGGCCGCCGTGAACAGTCCTTCCTTGTTGCCGAACTGCTTGTACAGCGTGGCCAGTGAGCCGCCGGCGCGGGCCACCACCTCGTTGACGCTGGCGCCGGCATAGCCCTGCTCGAGAAAGACATCCCGGGCGGCATCCAGCAGCCGTTCGCGTCTCGCTACCCCGCGCGGGGTGAGGGAGGCGTCGGTCTTGTCAGCGATATCGTGGGGATCGGGAGAGGCTGAGCGGGTCATTCACATTCCTGTCGCGGCATGTCAGTGGCACCTGGGGTGGCCACGGCTGTGAGGTCGGTCCTTGCGGAATGCGCCCATTTCGCGGGCTCTTCCATGGTGGTCATGTAGTGTAGCATTCATTACACTATAGGGCTTCCCTCCCGAGGAGCCGACTTTTCAGAGACGTCCGTCGGGGCGACATGCATTGAGGAGTGGCCATGACATCGGATGGCAAGCAGGGCGAAACCCCGGACGAGCACCAGCGCGAGGGTTCGGTCGCGCACCAGAGCGAGGGCTCGGTCGCGCACCAGAGCGACGATTCGGTCGCGCGCCCAGATACCCGGCCCAGCGGGAAATCGAGCGGCAAGATGCTGGTCGCGCTGGCGGTGCTCATCGCCTTGGCGGCGCTTGGCTGGTGGGGCGTGGGCTGGTGGCAGACCGGGCGTTTCATCGCAGAGACCGACAATGCCTATGTGCGCACCGACAGCGTGGCCGTGCGGGCCGAGCTGTCGGCGCGGGTCGCCGAGGTAGCGGTGGACGACAACCAGACGGTCAAGCAGGGCGACTTGCTGGTGCGCCTGGACGCCGAGACCTATCGCGATCAGGCCCGCCAGCACCTCGAGCGCTCGTCATCGCTTGCCGCCAACAACTACGGCTCACGCCAGCAGCGCGAAGACGACCAGGCGGCGCTGCGGGTCGCCGAGGCCAACCTGTCCAAGAGCCGTGCGGCGGTGGTCTCGGCCAAGCGTCAGCTGGCGGTAGCCGAGAGCGACGTGACCCGCGCCGAGGCCAACCTCGACGCCGCCAACGCCGATCTCGACTATGCCCGCCATCAGCTCGACAAGACCCGCATCGTCGCACCTCGCGACGGCGTCGTCGGCAACCTGCGGGTCGAGGCCGGTACCCTGGCCCAGCCGTCGCTGACGCTTTTGCAGCTGGTGCCCATCGAGTCGGCCTATGTGGCGGCCAACTTCAAGGAAACCCAGCTCGAGCGGATACGCGTTGGCCAGCCGGTCGAGGTGCATCTGGATGCCTACCCGGACACTACCTTTGATGGCGTGGTCGATAGCCTGTCACCGGCTACCGGCACCGAGTTCAGCCTGCTGCCCCAGGACAACGCCACCGGCAACTTCAACAAGATCGTGCAGCGGGTGCCGGTCAATATCCGCATTACCGGCCCCGTTGAGTCGCTTGGCCAGCTGCGCGCCGGGCTGTCGGCGGTGCCTGAAGTGGACACCCGTGACCTGACCCCCGACAAAGGCTCCCCTGACGCTGGTGGTCCCGCTAAAGGCGTGGCCCAGGCAGCAGACTCTCTCTCCGACGATCAGGCCGACTCGTGAGCGAGCGGTCCGCCAGTCCGGCCGTCTCAGCCTTGGCGGCGCCGGTCAGCGACATGCCGCCCTGGCGGCAGCGCGTTGGCTTCATCGCCGCGGTGTTCGGCATGTTCATGGCGATCCTGGACATCCAGATCGTCGCCAGCTCGCTCAACGAGATCCAGTCGGGGCTCTCGGCCAGCGAAGATGAGATCTCCTGGGTACAGACTTCCTACCTGATCGCTGAAATCGTGATGATTCCGCTGTCGGGCATGCTGATGCGCATCCTCTCGACCCGGGTAGCCTTCACCCTGTCCTGTGCCGGTTTCACCCTGGCAAGCTTTGGCTGTGCGCTGGCCACCTCGATCGAACAGCTCATCGTGCTGCGCGCCATCCAGGGCTTCATGGGCGGGGCGATGATCCCGATCACCCAGGCGGTGAGTTTCTCGATCTTTCCCCGGCGGGTGATGGGCAGCGTGCAGGCGGTGATCGGCATGGTGGTGACCATGGCGCCCTCTATCGGCCCCACGGTAGGCGGCTATATCACCGAGGCGATGAGCTGGCACTGGCTGTTCCTGGCCAACGTGATCCCCGGCGTGCTGGTGTGCTGGGCCGCCTGGACCTATCTCGATATCGACAAGCCCAACCATGCGGTGGCGCGCCATCTCGACCTGATCGGCCTGGTGCTGATTGCGGTGTTTCTGGGCTCGCTGGAGTTCGTGCTCGAAGAGGGTCCGGGCGATGACTGGTTCGACAGCGACCGTATTATCCTCTTTAGCCTGACCTGTCTGGCGGCCGGGGTGTGGTTCTTCACTCGCACCCTGCGAAGCGACCATCCGATCGTTGATCTGCGCGCCTTCGCCAATCGCAACTTCGCGATCGGCGCCGGGATGGGCTTCATCATCGGCATTGCGCTCTACGGGCTTGTCTACATCATGCCGCTGTTCTTCGGCTATGTGCGCGGCTATTCGAGCCTGCAGATCGGCCAGGTGATGTTCGTCACCGGGCTGACGATGTTCCTGTGCGCGCCGATAGTGGGCCAGGCTTCCAACCGTCTCGACCTGCGGGTGCTGCTGTTCTTTGGGCTACTGCTGGTCGGCGTGGGCACCATGATGAACGCCAATCTCACCGTGGAGTCGGGGTTCTGGCAGTTCTGCGTGCCGCAGATCGTGCGCGGCATGGGACTGATCATGTGCATCATCCCGGCCTCGCGCATCGCGCTGGGCACCCTGCCGCCCAGCGAAGTGGGTAACGCCAGCGGGCTCTTCAACGTGATGCGCAACCTGGGTGGCGCCATGGGGCTGGCGCTGCTCGATACGGTGCGTGACATCCGCGAGGACTTTCACTGGAACCAGTTGGCCCCGGCCATCGATACCGGCCGTGAGGTGGTGGTGGCGGAAATCGCCAAGTATGAGGCAATGCTCGCAGGCTCGGTGCCCGATGCCTACCACGCCGCCGTTGGCATGCTAGTGCAGCGGGTCTCGCAGCAGGCGCAGGTGCTGGCCTTCAACGACATCTTCACCTGGATGGGGCTGATCTATCTGTTGAGCGTGCCGCTGGTGTTTCTGCTGCGGCGGCTATCGGCCTGACTCGCCGACGCGTCAGATGAGCCTCGCATGCAAACGCGGCCCCTGCACAAACAGGGGCCGCGTCGTTTTTATGACCTGCCGGTATCAAGCGCCAGGACGCGCTATCAGCGCCTCACAGGTGGCGGGCGCTTTCGTCGCCGACATAGGCCGGATCGAAAGCCGGGCGGCTGAAGATACGCCGGACCATGGGCGCGAAGTGCTCGAGCGACCGGGTGGGGTAGTCCGGGTCGAAGGAGGCCTGGTCCCAGCGCTCGCAGAAGTCGACGCAGCGCTGATACCAGGGGTGGCCCTGGTAGCGGTCGCGCTCCAGCGGATCACCGCCGAAGTGGTGAATGTAGTAGTAGTTCTGGAACAGTCCGTGGTGCTCGATGATCCAGGTAACCTCGGCCCGCACATAGGGGCGGATGATGGACGCGGCATACTGCGAATGATTGTGGGGCGCCAGGTCGTCACCGATGTCGTGGATCAGCGCCGCCACGATCATTTCCTCGTCTTCGCCGTCTTCCTCGGCCCGGGTGGCGGACTGCAGCACATGATCGAGCCGCGAGACCCGGTAGCCGGAGAGGGTATTCTCCAGCGCCCGAAGCGCTTCGAGAATGCGCTCCGGCAGGCCCTCGACGAAGCGCTCCTCGAGCTCGCCGAGCATCATGTACTCGTCCTTGGTGCCATCCTTCATCTGGGTGAACGTTACGGTATTCATGCGGCAGTCGCGCTCTCGGTTGAAACGGTGGCTTGAAAGGCGCGCTCCTGCTTGACGATCGCCCGGAAATGGCCGGTGGGGCCGTCCCGGTCGATGTAGCAGCCCTGCAGGTGGCGAAAGCCTTCGTTCTGATCGTAGGCGGTGCGGCCGTGCAGCACCCGGTTGTTGTCGAACATCATCAGCTCGCCATCGCCCAGCGCAAACTGGATCTCATAGTCCGCGTGGGCGAACAGCTCGCCGAGGCGGCGCCGGGCACGATGAAAGGCCTTGGTGCTCTCCTCGTCCATCAGCGGCAGGTAGTCCAGACGCGGGCTGTAGTGCACGCCGTCCATCTTGCCCATGGCATCGAGGTGAATCATCGGCCGGCGCTCGATCAGCTCGACGCCATCGTCGATGAAGCGAAAGCGCACCGGGATAGTGGACAGCAGCCGGTAGCCTTCCGGGTCCTCGGCGCGCAACTGCTCGGCGACGGCCAGGCTGTCGACTAGCGTCGACAGGCCACCGGTCGTCTCGTTGGTCAGGCAGTGCAGTAGCTGGATGCCGGGGACCGGCTCGCGATAGGGGTTGTCGGTGTGCGGCGCCAGGGGCACGCTGCGATAGGCCAGATCGTTGGACTCGGGGCGCGAGCAGACCTCGAAGTACTTGCCGAAGTTGGTGGAACGCACGTGGCCAAAGGTTTCGCCGACATCGACCAGGTGGCCGCCGTCGGTCGGCACATTCTTGAGAATGATCACCCCATGGCGCAGGTAGGTCTCGAGGGCCTCGCGGAAGTAGTCGTGATCGTCGATCTTCTCCCAGTCGCGGGTGATGCTTGCGAAGTCGATGCTGCTGTCCCAGAGCCGCGGGGCAGGCAGGCCGTCGTCATCATCGAAGTCATCGGCGAAATGCCGCAGATCATAGCGCCCGCTGTGGCCGTCGCTGAAGCTCAGGCGTACCTCCTGGTCGTCCATAAGCTCGGCTTCTACCAGCGTCAGGTCCTCATCCAGGTGGTGCGGGTTGAACAGGCGCTGCTGGGTGGCGACGTCCAGGCTCTCCGGTTCCTGGCAGCGTTCGCGAAGCCACAGGGCCGGCAGCTCGGTGCGGGTGCCGGCGGCGTCCGTGGCGAAGACCTTGGCGGGGGATTCTTGGACGTGAAAAGCGGGTTCTGACATCATCTCGGCTCTGACGGAACGTGTGGGCCGGCATTTTACGCATCGCGCAAATGCCGGGAAGGCGCGCCCATCTTATGCATCCCATAGAGTTGCCTTATGGCCGAAATTGACGAGTCATTGCCTAGCCTCAAGGCACTCATCGCCTTTGAAACCACCCTTCGCCTGGGCTCGCTGACCGCCGCCGCCAAGGTGCTCGGCGCCACCCAGCCGGCGATCTCCCAGCGCATTCGCGGGCTGGAGAGCCAGGTGGGGCTGGTGCTCTTCGAGCGAAGTGGCGGCCGCCTCGCGCCGACCCGCGAGGCGCTGCGCTTCTATGACGATATCGCCCCTGCGCTCAACCGCATCGACAGCGCCGTTCACTCGCTCAGAGCCCGGGCGCGCTCGACCCGCCAACGGGTGCTGATCGCCGCCAACTTCGGCTTCGCGCATCTCTGGCTGCTGCCCAGGCTCTCGAGGCTCGAAGCGGCCTTTCCGCAGGTGGATATCGAGGTGCTGGCCGTCGATCAGGACGATCAGGACCACCGCGCCGATATCGCCATTCATTGCGACCGCGATAGCGAGCAGGACGATATCTTCACTCCGGAAGAGGTGTTTCCGGTCTGCAGCCCCGCCTTCGCCGCTTTGCACGGCCTGCTCGAGGGCGACACCCCGGCGCGCTGGTCGGCGCTGCCGCTGCTGCACATGGACGAGCGCAATTCGCGCTGGATCGACTGGCGCGAGTGGAGCGCCCTGGCTGGGGTGACTTATGAGGTGCCCTATGAAGAGCGGGGGGCCGTCTTCAAGTACAACAACTATCCGTTGCTGCTTAACGCGGCCCAGGCCGGCAAGGGGATCGCGCTTGGCTGGGACCTGCTGGTCCAAGATGCGCTCAAGGACGGTAGTCTGATACCGCTGGCGCCGCCGATCCGGCGCGAAAGCCACGGTTATATTCTGCGCACCCGCTATGCCCACAGTGCCCTGATCGGCGAAATCATGCGCTGGGTCACGGCGGAAATCGGCCGCGCGCCCGCCTAAGCTGCGGGCGTACCCCGGCGGCGAATGCCCTCCCTTGACCTTGATCCTGTCACGACGGTTACACCCGGCGGACATGGAACTGTCAGCGATATGTCATCAAATCGAGAGACTATTCTTAGTGCCGGTCAACGGCGTCGGTGCTCGCCGAGAGGCGAAGGCGTCGCCGTTCGACATGACCTCTACCCGTGATGATCTCGATCCTCTTGATGACCAAGGACGTTCCAATGACTCAGTCTGTCGACAGAAATCGCCGCCGTCTCCTCGGCTTCATGGCGGGAGCGCCCCTGCTGCCCCTCGCCGGGGGCCTTGCCAGCCTAGGCGCCAGCACTTCAGCCTTCGCCGATAGCCAGGCGACAGTGACGTCCGTCAAGTTCCTGCCCATGGCGGCGCCTTCGTTGAGCAATCCGGCAGCCATGGCGACCACCACCATTGGTTCGGCCATGCAGCTGAAGATGAGCGACGGCACCAGTCGCCAGGTCAAGCTGGCCTATCATCCCTTCTTCATCACCGGTGATCGCGTGCCCGACGGCCAGGGCGGCACCGTGGTCGCCGGCGGCTATTACGATATCGATAACCAGCCGATCCTGGATCCGTCGGCCGACAATCGCCAGTTCTTCTCCGACTGCCCGGACGGCACCAGCCTGCTGACGGTCGAGAACGCCCGGGTCGATGGCGTGTACGGCAACCCGGTGTTTGCCGTCGTGCAGTTCGAGTACACCACCCGCAACGGCGCGGAAGAAGGGATGTACGGTCAACTGCCCTCGCCGATCGCGGTGCTGACGCTTGATCAAAACCCGGAAACCGGCGAGCTGACGCTGGTCAAGTACCACAACGTCGATACCTCGCCGGTCAACGGCCTGTGGATCACCTGCGGTGCCAGTCTGTCGCCCTGGGGCACGCACCTGTCGAGCGAAGAATACGAGCCGGATGCCTCGGCGCCCGACGACACCTTCAGGAGCTTCTGCAAGCACCTGTTCGGCGACGAGAGTCGCGGCAACCCCTATCACTATGGCCACCTGCCGGAAGTGACGGTGAACCCCGACGGCAGCGGCACCCTTGCCAAACACTACAACCTGGGCCGCATCTCTCATGAGCTGATCGAGGTGATGCCGGACGAGCGCACCGTGCTGATGGGCGACGACGCCACCAACGGTGGCCTGTTCATGTTCGTCGCCGACCAGCCGCGGGATCTGTCGTCCGGTACCCTGTACGTGGGCAAGTGGACCCAGGTCTCGGGCGAAGGGCCCGGCGCAGGCGATATCAGCTGGATTCGCCTGGGACATGCCAGCAGTGCCGAGATCAAGACAATGATCGACGACGGCATCCAGGCGGCGGACATCATGGACATCCGCACCGAGGATCCCCAGGACGATGGCTTCACCCGCATTCCCTTCAGCGGCAAGCTCAACTGGGTCAAGCTCAAGCCGGGCATGGAAAAGGCCGCCGCCTTCCTCGAGACCCATCGCTACGCGGCGCTGATGGGAGCCTCGATGGGCTTTACCAAGATGGAGGGCACCACCGTCAATGCCGCCGACAAGAAGGCCTATTCGGCCATGTCCTACGTCTATAAGACGATGACCGACGGCAGCAACGAGATCCACGTCGAAGGCCCGACCGCCGGTGCGGTCTACGAGCACACCCTGCGCGGCGGCCAGAAGGACAGCGATGGTCAGCCCATCGACAGCGAGTGGATGTCGGTGCACATGGCGGTGCCGCCCAACCTCATCGGTGAGGACCTGGCCGAGCCCGACGCGCTGGGCAACACGGCGCATGCCGAACGCATTGCCAACCCCGACAACATCAAGTATTCCGAGGCGCTGCGCACGCTGTTCATCGGCGAAGACAGCGGCAATCACGTCAACAACTTCCTGTGGGCCTACAACGTCGACAGCGGCGACCTGACGCGTCTGCTGTCCTGTCCGGCCGGCGCCGAGTCCACCGGGCTGCAGGCCGTCGATGCGATCAATGGCTGGACCTACATCATGAGCAACTTCCAGCATCCGGGAGACTGGGACAGCCCCTTGCACGACAAGGTCCGCGAGACCCTGGACCCCTATGTGCGCGCCAATTTCAAGGACCGCTATGGTGCCGCGGTGGGCTACATCACCGGCATGCCCAAGCTCGGCTGATCACTCCTGTCCCGCGTTACTCCTACACCCTCGGCCGGCTTCGGCCGAGGGTGTCTTCCCATCTGACAGCGCGACTGTGAGCCCGCCTGAATCATCAGGCGATCACCTCGGCGCGCAGCGGAGTCTGAGCGATGCCCTCGAGGCGATGCATCGCGAGCCATGTTGATTCAGGTCAAGGGGTTACAAAGCGCAACGCGTAGACTGGGCTCGAAACGGACTGCGGTGCGCCCGATGGCATGTCGCGTCCCATAACGAGACTGACTCCCTGACTCCGGCTTCGCGATGCAAACCACAACGACCAAACCCCTCGGCTGGCTCAAGCAGGAGAGCCGCCGCGTGCGCACGCCCGTCGCCTGGGCCATCGGCCTGGGACTCGCCAGCGGCGTGCTACTCATCGTCCAGGCGACGCTGCTCGCCCATGTCGCCGATGGCGCGATCTTCCAACAGACGCCGCTCGCCACGCTGTGGCCGGCGTTCGCCGCCATGCTGGCGATCCTGCTGCTGCGCGCCGGGCTGACCTACGCCGTTGAACACTTCGCCTTCACTGCGGCGAGCACCGTCAAGCTCGCGGTGCGCGAGCGCCTGATGCGCCAGTTGCAGGCGCTGGGGCTGGTCTGGCAGCGCGGCGCGCAGACCGGTGACGTGGTCAACACCGTCACCGACGGCGTCGAGCACCTCGAGGCCTATTATGCCCGCTATCTGCCGCAGACCGCGCTGGCCGCGCTGATCCCGCTGGCGATCCTGGCGGTGATCCTGCCCATCGATTGGGTCTCGGCGCTGATCCTGATGGTTACCGCGCCGCTGATTCCGGTATTCATGATCTTCATCGGCAAGGGCGCGGAGAAGCTCAACCAGCGCCAGTGGCGGCGCATGGGCCAGCTTTCCGGGCACTTCCTCGACGCCCTGCAGGGGCTGACCACGCTCAAGGTCTTCAACCTGGGGCGGCGCGAGGCGCGACTGATCGAACGGCTCTCCGACGAGTACCGCACCAGTACGCTCAAGGTGCTGCGCCTGGCCTTCGTCTCGTCGCTGGTCCTGGAGTTCCTGGCCACGGTGAGCATCGCCATGGTCGCGGTGCTGATCGGTTTTCGGCTGCTGTGGGGCGAGCTGGACTTCGAGTCGGGCTTTCTGGTGCTGCTGCTGGCGCCGGAGTTCTACCTGCCGCTGCGCAACATGGGCGGGGTCTATCACGCGCGCATGGAAGCGCTCGGGGCCGCCGAGCGCATCGTCGAACTGCTCGACGCGCCGACCCTCGAGTGGACCGGAACGCGGCGCGACGGCCTCGGCGCGGGGCAGGTGCCGCGCGTTGAGCTGACCGGGCTCGGCTATGCGTATCCCGCCGATGAGGTCTTCGGCGACGACGACTCCTCCGCCGGCGAGACGCATGCGCCGCGCAAGCCGGCGCTCGATGACGTCTCGCTGGGCATTGCCCCCGGCGAAACGGTGGCGATCGTCGGCCCTTCGGGCGCCGGCAAGAGCACCCTGGCGCTGATGCTGCTGGGCCTGCTGCGCCCCGACCGCGGCGCGGTGACGGTCGATGGCGTGGTCCTCGACGAGATCGACATCGCCGCCTGGCGTGAGTCGCTGGCCTGGGTGCCGCAGCAGCCGCGGCTGTTCTTCGGCACGGTGCGCGACAACCTCTGCCTGGGGCGAGACGTCGACGACGCCGCGCTGTGGCGTGCGCTCGAGCAGGCACAGGCAAGGGACTTCGTTGCGACCCTGCCGCAGGAACTCGACACCCCGCTCGGCGAGCGCGGTGTTCGCCTCTCCGGCGGCGAGGCGCAGCGTCTGGCGATCGCCCGGGCGTTGGTGCGCGACGCCGGCTTCGTGGTCGCCGACGAGATCAGCGCCCATCTCGATGCCGACAACGAGCGTGCGCTAGTCACGGCCCTCAAGGCGTTGGGCGAGGGCCGCAGCCTGGTCGTCATCGCCCACCGGCTGGAGACCGTGCGCCACGCCGATCGCATCGTGGTACTCGAGGCCGGACGCGTTCGCGAGCAAGGGAGCCACGATGAACTGCTCGCGGCCGGCGGGCTCTATGCCCGGCTGGTTTCAGGCGCTGCCGGGGAGGCGCTGTCATGAGCGATCTGCGCTGGTGGCTGACTCTGGCCCGCCCCTATCTCGGCTACTTCGCGCTGGGCATCCTGCTCAGCGTGGTGACCGTCTCCGCCAACATGGCGCTGCTCGCCGTATCGGGCTGGTTTCTGGCCAGCATGGCGGCGGCGGGGCTCGCCGCGGCTGACTTCAACTACTTCACCCCGGCGGCGCTGATCCGCGGCCTGGCGATCACCCGCACCGCCGGGCGCTATCTTGAGCGTCTGGTCAGCCACGACGCTACGCTGCGCCTGCTCACCGGCCTGCGGGTGTGGTTCTACCGCCAGGTGGAGCCGCTCTCGCCGCTGCAGTTGCAGGGCCTGCGCAGCGGCGACCTGCTGGCGCGCATCCGTGCCGACATCGACACCCTGGATAGCGTCTACCTGCGGTTGCTGACTCCCGCGGTGGTGGCGCTGGTCTGCGTGGCTGGGGCGGTGGCCGTGCTCGCCGTCTACAGCCCGGCGGTGGCGCTGGTCGATCTGGCGCTGCTGCTGGCGGCTGGGGCGTTACTGCCGGCACTGGTCGAGCGGCTCGGGCGTCGTCCCGGGGCCGAGGCGGTCGAGGTCGGCGCGGCGCTCAAGGCCGAGGTGGTCGATGCCGTCGAAGGACTCGGCGAGCTGACGGTGTTCGGTGGGCTCGATGAACGCCGGCGCCGGGTGGATACTCTGGGCCGGCGCTGGATCGCCTGTCAGGCGCGCCTGTCGCGGCTCTCGGGGCTGTCTCAGGCCGGGGTGCTGGTCTTCACCCATCTGGCGGTGCTGGCCACCGCCTGGTTGATGGTGCCGCGGCTGCAGTCGTCGGGGCTTGACGCGGTGGACTTCGCCCCGGTGGTGCTGCTGGCGATGGGTTGCTTCGAGGCCGTGGCCCAGTTGCCCGGGGCCTGGCAGGCACTGGGCCAGATGCGCGCTGCGACGCGCCGGCTACGCGCCTTCGAGGCGCTGCGTCCGGGGGTGGCCGAACCCGAAACACCGGCCGGCGCGCCGGCCGGCGACGCGCTGCGCTTCGTGGGCGTCGGCGTGCGCCATGCGCCGGAGGGCGCCGCGGCGCTCGATGGCCTCGATCTGACCATCGCGCCGGGCGAGCGGGTCGCCCTGGTCGGGCCCAGCGGCGCCGGCAAGAGTACCGTCGCCCAGTTGCTGCTGCGGCTGGTCGAGGCCGAGCGCGGCACGCTCCACTGGGACGGCCGGCCGATCGGCGACTATCGCAGCGAGGACCTGCGCGCACGCATCGCCTACGTGCCACAGAAGATCTATCTGTTCCACGCCTCGGTGCGCGACAACCTGCTGATCGGCGATCCCGAGGCCGACGAGGCGGCGATGATCGAGGCCGCGCGGCTGGCCTGCCTGCACGACGAGATCCTGGCACTGCCCGCGGGTTACGACACCCTGGTGGGCGAGGAAGGGCTCAAGCTTTCCGGTGGCCAGATCCGCCGCCTGGGCATCGCCCGGGCGCTGCTGCGCGACGCGCCACTGGTGATCCTCGACGAGCCCTGCGAGGGGCTGGACAACGCCACCGCGGCCCGCCTATGGCGCAATCTCGACCGCTATCTCGCGGGGCGCACACTGCTGCTGATCAGCCACCACATGGCCTGGGTGCGCGAGGTCGACCGCGTGCTGATGCTCGAGCGCGGTCGCCTGTTGGCCGAGGGCGGTCATGCCATGCTGGCGCACGACTGCGCCGATTACCGGCGTCTCGCCGGTGGTGGGCTGTCGGGTGGCGCCGGTGACTATGACAGCGCCTGCGACGCCGCGCCGCGGCCTGCCGGCGTCTACCCCTGAACGGCCCTTGATGCAGGTCAAAAAGCCCGCCCAGGCATTGGGTTACCCTGATTAGGTATCTTTCTCCGGTCTCGCTTGTGTCTCGCATCGGGCGCCGGTTCCTCCGCAGGGATCATAGAGAGCACTTCCGCCATGCAAGAACTAGACACCGTCATCGAGTTGTCGCGGACTCAGTTCGCGGCGACGGCGTTGTACCATTATCTCTTCGTGCCACTCACGCTGGGCCTGTCGGTCCTGCTGGCGACGATGGAGACCATCTACGTCATCACCGGGCGCGATATCTATCGCCAGATGACTCACTTCTGGTCGAAGCTGTTCGCGATCAACTTCGCCCTGGGCGTGGCCACAGGGCTGACCATGGAGTTCGAGTTCGGCACCAACTGGTCGACCTACTCGCATTTCGTCGGCGACATCTTCGGTGCACCGCTGGCCATCGAGGGCCTGATGGCGTTCTTCCTCGAGTCGACCTTCGTCGGCCTGATGCTGTTCGGCTGGGGCAAGCTGTCGCGCGGCAAGCACCTGCTGGTGACCTACATGGTGGCGCTGGGATCCAACCTCTCGGCGCTGTGGATCCTGGTCGCCAACGGCTACATGCAGAATCCCACCGGCTCGGTGTTCAATCCCGACACCATGCGCATGGAGCTGACCAGCCTGCCTGACCTGATCTTCAGCCCCGAGGCGCAGGCCAAGTTCGTCCATACCAGCATCGCCGGCTACGTGACCGCAGCGATCTTCGTGGTGGGCATCAGCGCCTTCTACCTGCTGCGCCGCCGCCATATCGAGCTGGCCAAGCGCTCGTTCCGGGTCGCCGCGCTGTTCGGCGTGTTCGCTACCGTCGGCGTGATCTCGCTGGGCGACGCCCTGGGCTTCATCAACGGCAACGCCCAGCCCACCAAGCTGGCTGCCATGGAAGGGCTGTGGGAGACCGCCGAGGCGCCGGCCGGCTTCAATCTGATCGCCTGGCCCAACCAGGAGGAGCGGCGCAACGACTTCGAGCTGCAGGTGCCCTACCTGCTCACCCCGCTGGTCACCCACACCTTCGACGAGTCGATTCCCGGCGTAAGCGACCTGGAAGCCGATGCCGAGGCGAAGATCCGCGACGGTATCCCGGCGCTGACCGCGCTGAAGACCCTGCGCGAAAACCCGGATGATGCCGATGCGCGCGCGACCTTCGACGCCCATCAGGACAACCTGGGCTACGCGCTGCTGGTTCAGCGCTACGCCGAGGATGTCTCGCAGGCTACCGATGCGCAGATCGCTCAGGCGGCGGCGGATACCATCCCGCCAGTGGCGCCGGTGTTCTGGTCGTTCCGCGTCATGGTAGTGACGGCCTTCTTGATGATGGCCTTCCTGATCCTCGCGGTCATCTACTCGCTGCGCGGCACCCTGCATCGCAATAACTGGTTCCTGCGCCTGGCGCCGTGGATGATTCCGGTGCCGTTCATCGCCAACGAGGCCGGCTGGATAGTCGCCGAACTGGGGCGCCAGCCGTGGACGGTCTACGGTCAACTGCCGACCTGGTTGTCCGCCTCCACCCACAGCGTCGGTTACATGATCTTCTCGCTGGTCGGCTTCGTCCTGCTCTACACCCTGTTCATCGTTATCGAGATGTTCCTGATGGTGAAATTCATTCGCCTGGGGCCGAGCGAAGACAATCTCGAGTCGCCTGCCGAACCGACCCAACGTCATTCATCCCAGTGGAGCGAGGCCTAAGCCATGGATCCGTACATACTACTCAAAGTGACCTGGTGGGTGCTGCTGGGCGTGCTGTTGATCGGCCTGGCGGTGATGGTCGGCATGGACATGGGCGTCGGCGCTGCGCTGCGCTACCTGGGACGCACCGACGGCGAGCGCCGCGCGGTGATCAACATGATCGCCCCGCACTGGGACGGCAATCAGGTGTGGTTCGTCCTCGGCGGCGGCGCGGTGTTCGCCGCCTGGCCGACCATCTATGCCACCGCCTTCTCGGGGCTCTACGTGGTCATGCTGGTGCTGCTGTGGTCGATGATCGTGCGTCCGCTGGGCTTCGAGTACCGCAGCAAGCTGCCCAGCGATCGCTGGCGCGGTGCCTGGGACTGGATGCTGTTCGTCTCAGGCGCGGTACCGATGATCGTCTTCGGCGCGGCGATGGGCAACATGCTCGAAGGCGTACCGTTCCACTTCTCCTGGAACATGATCTCCTACTACACCGGTAGCTTCATCACCCTGTTCAACCCCTTCGCCGTGCTGTGCGGGGTGATGTCGCTGGCGCTGGCGCTCTACCAGGGCGGGGCGATGGTGATGAACCGAGGCACCGGGGTGATTCGCGAGCGCGCCTGCCGACTGGTCACGGTCGCCGGTCTGACGGCTCTGGCGGTGTTCACTATCTGTGGCATCTGGGTGTCGATGATGCACGGCTACGAGATCACCGCGGGTGGCGATCCCGCCGGCCCGGCATTGCCGCTCAACAAGACGGTGGAAACCGCATCCGGTGCCTGGCTCGCCAACTACATGGCGCATCCGGCACTGTGGCTGGTCCCGGCGGCGGTCTACCTGGCCGTGCTGGGCGGCATCGCCTCGGCGCGTGCCGGCCTGTCGCATCTGGCCTGGTGGCTGGGCGCGCTGGCCTGGGCTGCCACCCTGGTCACGCTGGGCGCGGCGATGTTCCCGTTCCTGATGCCGTCGTCCAGCGAGCCCAGCCACAGCCTGACCGTGTGGGACGCCTCCTCGAGCCTGGGTACGTTGGGCTGGATGCTGGCCTTCACCGTGGTCTTCATCCCGATCATCGTCATCTACACCAGCTGGGCCTTCTGGGTGATGCGCGGCAAGGTGACGCCGGAATCGATCGCCCACGACGAACACGCCTACTGATTGCGGAGCGCGCACCATGAAACATGTCCTGATCTTTCTCTTCTGGCTGCTCGTCGCCGTGGTGGCGATCGCCCTGACTATCGTGCTGGGCGAGCGCGGCGCCTGGTACTTCGCCTGGGTGCTGGGCACGGTGATGATCGTGCTGATCGCCGCGGCGGGTACGGCGATCATCGATGCCCGTTACGATGAGCATCGCGACGACCAGTACTGAACGATACCTCGTTCACCCTGTTCTCCGACGCCCTGGCTATTGCCGGGGCGTCGGCGTTTCGGGCCAGGGACTTCCGGTTTTGATCACGCTGCTGACGCGCCTGCATGGGGTTGAATGAGGCTGAAGGGCCCTGTCTGATCCATCAACCGTTCGTTTGTCCCTTGATCAGCTCGCTGATCAGCCGCCGACCCGGATGCAGGTGGTCGGCCAGGGTGCGCTCTACTGGCAGCGGCTCATCACAGATTCGTGAGGCGATCACCTCGGCGCACAGCGGGGCGCTGGCAAGCCCGCGGGAGCCATGCGCGGCGCTGATCCACAGCCCCGGGTGATGGGCGCCGGGCATGTCGGGGATGCGTCTGGCGTCCTTGGCTAGCGTCGAGTAGGCCTCGCGCCAGTGCGCGGCGTCCGGCACCGGGCCTGCGTAGGGCGTCTTGTCGGGGCTCGCCGCGCGGATCGCCACCCGGCCTTCAAGATGATCAGGCGTCAGGTCGACGCCGGCCTTTCTGAGGGCGGCGGTGAAGTGCGGCAGGCTCGCCTCCAGCTCGGCAAGGTTCGCCGCATGATCGGTGTCGCGCAGCGCCGTGTCGGTGTCATGGGGCGCGAAGGTGGCGCCGAAGCTCAGAATTTCGTCCGTCGCCGGGGGCACATAGCCCCCGGCGCAGACCACCCGCGAGAGCGTGGGTACCTCAGCGCCCTGGGGCAGCCTGACGGCACTGACCTGGCCGCGGATCGGCTGCAGCGGCAGCGCGGCGGTTTGAGCGAAATGGTTGGCCAGCGCCGCCGTGGCCACCACCACCTGATCGGCGACGAGGGGTTCGCCATCCTTGAAGCTCAGCGTCCAGCCGCCTTCATGTGTCACGGGATTAGCCCCTGGAATGAGTTCGGTGACCTCGCCTCGGTGCAGGGTGATGCCCGGTGTGGCGGCAAGGCGGGCGCACAACAGATCCGGCCGTACCCAGCCGGCGCCCGCATAGTCGAGCCCCGGCGAGTCGATGGCCACTCCGGATCGCGCGCTGGCTTCCTCGGCGTCCACGCCTGTCACGACTTGCGTTGGCAGCGCATGGTTGGCCAGAAAGCGCGCCTGGCGCTTGGCTTCCCGCTCGCTGGTCGCCAGCTGCAGCACGCCGCAGTCGTCCCAGATGGTGTGCTCGGGGTCCAGGGTCGCCAGCCAGCGCCGGCTGTACAGGAGCCCAGAGAGATACATGCGGCTCTGGGCATTGGTCTCGGCGGCGAGCTTCACGTAGAGCGCGCCCTGGCGGTTACCCGAGCCGCCGGCGCCGGGGGCTTCGCGCTCGATCAGGGTCACCGCCACGCCGCGTCGCGCCAGGGCCTCGGCGACCGTGGTGCCGGCGAGCCCGGCGCCGATCACCGCGACATGCCGTGCGGGCTTCGTTGTGGGCGGCGTGAACCAGGGGGTGCTGGGTCGCGGGTGATGGTGGGGTGGCGTTTCAATTTCGCCGGCGAGCATCTCGCGCTTGCGTCCGTGTCCTGGCACCTTGCGCCAGGCGAAGCCCGCCGCCTTGAGGCCGCGCTTGACCACGCCGGCGCAGGTGAAAGTGGCAAAGGTGGCGCCCGGCCGGCTGGCACGGGCCATGGCGGTAAAGAGCGCGGGCTGCCACATCTCCGGGTTCTTGGACGGCGCAAAGCCATCCAGGAACCAGGCATCGACCCGGCCATCGAGCTGGCCAAGCCGCTCGGCGCTGTCGCCGAAGTGCAGATCCAGGATCACCCGCTCACTAAGGCGCAGCCGGTGCACCCCGGCCACCGGCGCCGGCCATTGGGCCGTGAGGCAGGCGGCCTTGTCGTGAAATTCTGGCCAGGCGGTCAGCGCCCGCTCGAGATCGTCCCGGGTCATCGGGAAGCGCTCGGTAGACACCAGATGCAGCCGCGCCGTGGCCGGGGCGTGGCGTTCGAAGGCGGCCCAGGCACACAGCATGTTGAGCCCGGTACCGAAGCCGGTCTCGCCGATCACGAAGGGCCGCGGCCCCTGCCAGGCCGCCAAACGCTCGGGCAGGCGGTTGGCGTTGATGAAGACGTGCTCTGTCTCGGCGCGGCCGTCGTGGCGCGAGAAGTAGACATCATCGAAAGCGCTGGAGTGGGGCGCCTCGCTGTCGTTGTCGTCCCGAGGCCAATCGAGGTGCGCGACCTCAAGGGCGGCCAGGGCAGGCAGGGGCGCGGGGCGTTCGTCGGCGGCACTCAAGGCAGGGCTCCGGAAATCGGCAGGGTTAAAGAGGTACGGCTGATCGGGGTACGGCTGATCGAGACGGGGTCGGTCAGGGTAGCGTCGCTCTGGACGGTGTTGGCCCGAACAGGATTGACCTGGACAGCGTTGATCTGCGCAGAATTGATCAGAAAATGACCAGTTTCGCCAACCGGGCGTCTTGGCTGGCTTATGGCAAGGCGTCCGCGGGCTTTCAACAAACTTTTCCACAGCCACTGTGCAAAACTGGCTGTGGAAAAGCGCTTGTGAAAAAGGCGGCGGCGGGCCGTCTCAGGCGCCGCTCAGGGCAGCACTTTCTTGAAAGGCTTAACGGTCACCTTGGCATAGACGCCGGCGATCACGTAGGGATCGGCGTCGGCCCAGGCCTGGGCGGTGGGCAGGTCTTCGAATTCGGCGACCACCAGGCTGCCGCTGAAGCCGGCGTCGCCCGGGGTCTCGGCATCAACGGCCGGATGCGGGCCGGCCAGCACCAGGCGGCCTTCATCGCGCAGCTTCTCGAGGCGGGCCAGGTGGTCGGGACGGGCGGCCATGCGCCATTCGAGGCTATTCTTCACATCTTCACTGATGATGGCGTAGAGCATCGCAGTTTCCTTCGATGGGTGAGGCAGGAAGGCGCCGACGCACCTGAAATTGACCGCAACCGGCGCGGCGCGCACCATGGTAGTCCTATTCTGACAAAGTCGCCTGCCGGCGTCATGCCGATGAACGAGACTCACGTGTCACCTGCCACACCCGCTGCTCCCGCCACCCAGGCGGATACTTCTCTCGCCGATGCCCAGGGCATCGACTTTCACATGCACTCTACCGCGTCCGACGGTGCTCTCTCGCCCGCCGCGCTGATGTCGCTGTGCCGCGAGCGCGGCCTCACCAGGCTGTCGCTCACCGATCATGACACCCTGGATGGCGTTGCCGAGGCGCAAGAGGCCGCCGATGCGCTGGGCATGACGCTGCTGCCGGGGCTCGAGCTGTCGTCTCAATGGCAGGGCATGAACATTCATGTGGTGGGCCTGCTGCCCCAGGGGGCACAGGGCAGCCTGGTCGCCGGTCTCGAGGCGCAGGCTAAGGCGCGAGTGACCCGCGGTGAAGAGATCGCCCGGCGCATGGAGAAGCTGGGGCTTCACGACGCCCTGGCCAAGGCGCGAGCTCAGGCCGGCAGCGATCGCCCGCTGGGGCGCCCGGACTTCGCCCGCGCGATGGTCGCCGATGGCCTGGTCAAGGACATGGGCACGGCCTTCAAGAAGTATCTGGGCAGCGGCAAGCGAGGTGACGTCAAGGCCGGCTGGCCGTACCTGTCCGAGGTGGTCGAGTGGATCAATGATGCCGGCGGCGTGGCGGTGCTGGCGCATCCGCTGCGCTACGGGCTGACCCGGCGCAAGCGCGGTCTGCTGCTGGATGCCTTCACCGCCGCCGGCGGCGAGGCCTGCGAGCTGGTCAGCGGCTTCCAGAACGCCGATGTGACCCGCGACCTGGCGCGCCAGCTCGACGAGCGGGGCCTGTATGGCTCGCTGGGCAGCGACTTCCACTTTCCCGGCGGGCCGGTGGCCCCGGGCAGCATGAGCCCGGTGCCGCGCACCGCGCTGCGCCCTGTCTGGCAGCACCCTCGTCTGGCGGCGATTCTTGATCAGGCGGCCTGACCTGCGGTTTATCATCACGGATCACGCAACTCAGGAGCGAGCATGACGCAATTCTTCCAGCTGCACCCCGAAAATCCCCAGAAGCGCCTGATCGACCAGGCGACCGAGATCATCCGCAAGGGCGGCGTGGTGGCCTATCCCACCGACTCCGGCTATGCACTGGGTTGCCACCTGGGCGACAAGAAGGCCATCGAGAAGATCAAGTGGCTGCGCTCGCTGGATGACAAGCACAACTTCACGCTGGTGTGCTCGGACCTGTCCACGATCGGCACCTACGCCAAGGTCGACAATGCGGTATTTCGGCTGCTGAAGACTCACACGCCGGGGGCCTACACCTTCATCCTCAACGCCACCAGCGAGGTGCCGCGGTTGCTGCTGCATCCCAAACGCCGCTCGATCGGTGTGCGGGTGCCGGATCATCGCATCACCCATGCGCTGCTCGAGGCGCTCGGCGAGCCGATGATGAGCGTGACCCTGATCCCGGTCGGCGAGGAACTGCCGATGACCGATGCCGAGGAAATCCGCGAGCGCTTCGGAGCGCACCTGGACCTGGTCATCGACGGTGGCGCCTGCCACCTGGAGCCGACCAGCGTGATCGACCTGCGCGACCTGCCGCCGGTGATCCTGCGTGAAGGGCGTGGCGATCTGGCACCCTTCCAGGTCTGAACCGCTTGCCGGGGCGACGCCAGCGCTGGTGTCGCCCCGGCTGTCCCGCGAGCCTTATTCCTTCTCAGAGCCCTTATCCGGGGCCTTCTCTGTGTCCTGTTCGTCGTCCTCCTCTTTCGCTCGCTCTTCCTCTTCTTCTCGCTCGGCTTCTTCGCGATGCTCGGCCTCGCGTGGGTCTTCGGTGTTTTCGTCGAGCCAGGTCCCGCATTTCATACAATACTTGGCTTTTTCTTCGTGACGGTCGTAGCCGCAGCCCGGGCAGGCTTCATCGGAGTAACGGTCGGCGCGAATCGAGCGAATCACTTCGGCCGAGAACACCCCGGTGGGAATGGCGATGATCGAGTAGCCCATCAGCATTACCGTCATCGAGATGAACTGCCCCAGCGGGGTGGTGGGCGTGATGTCGCCATAGCCGACCGTGGTCAGGGTGACGATGCCCCAGTAGATGGATTTGGGAATGCTGGTAAAGCCGGCCTCGGGTGGCTCGATCATGTAGACCAGTGAGCCGAAGATGGTCACCAGCATAAACACCGTGAACAGGAACAGCAGGATCTGATGCGAGCTGCGCTTGAGCGCCTCGATCAACAGCCGGCCCTCGCCGACGAACTGCATCAGCCTGAGCACCCTGAAGATGCGCAACACCCGCAGCAGACGGATCACCACCAGCGAATGCGCGCCGGGAAGCAACAGCACCAGCCAGGTGGGCAGAATCGATATGAGATCGATGATGCCGTAGAAGCTTCTCAGGTAGCGGGCCGGCCGCTCCAGACAGTACAGGCGAACCAGCAGCTCCAGGGTGAAAAGCCCGGTGAAGCCCCACTCCAGTGCCTTGAAAAACCGGCCATAGGCGGCGTGATAGGCCGGCACGCTGTCGAGCAGCACTACCGTGACGCTAGCCAGGATCAGGCCGATCAGGACGATATCGAAGCCCTTGGCCAGCCGGGTATCCGATTCGAAGATGACCTGAAAGATCCGGGTGCGCAGCCCTTCACCGGCCGGTTTGAGAGTAGGGAACAAGGGACCTCCCGATCCTTTAGTATAAGAGCGGTCCTGGGGACGCAGCGCACCGGGCGCCGGTTGACTTCAGGTCCGCGCGTCCGTCAGGCCCATGTGTCATCAGGCTGGGGCATAGAGGGCGCGCGCCAGCGCCAGGGCCGCCTGGCCGAAGGCCACATCGAGCCAGGCATCGTCTTCCGGTGCCTGATGGCTCAGAGCCGCGAGCAGGGTGGCGGCCGGGCCCGTCAGGCGATCATCGCCCAGGGCGACCAGCCGGTCCAGCGACCGGCGGGCCTCGTCCTTGAAATGGCTGTCCTGACTGTCGGCCAGGGCATCCAGCGCCAGGATGGTGTGCTCGTATAGCGCTGCCGGATCGTCATCGGCTGCCGGGAGCGACCACCGGCCTTCGCCCAGTGACGCGCCGCGGGCGGCCTTGCTGGCCGTAGCGGGGCGCAGCGGCACCGAGGCGGCGAACTCTTCGGCCAGCGCCCACAGGGCCGCGGGGTCACCGTCCTTGAGTTCGAGTTCCAGTTCGCGAATCGTCGCCCGGCGTCCGTCCGCGCGCACCTCGCCATCATCCAGCGCCACCTCGATGCGGCCCTGCTCGCCGTCGACGATCCAGGTGCGGCGGGCGAAGTCGGTAGCGAAGCGCGGTGCCAGAGCGGCGAGTGTCTCGTCGCCTAGCGCCTGCATGGGCGCCAGCGTCTTGAGCCCGTCGAGGTCCAGCCGGTTCTCGTCAATCGGCCACTCCCATTCGCCACGTACCGAGAGCCCGCCCTGGCCGTTGCCGGTGGTCTTCAGGGTCTGCACCCGGCCCTTGCCGGTATTGCGGATACGCAGGGCCACCCGTGCGGCTTCCAGGGCGCCGTCCGGGGTGTCGTAGTAGGTGTTGGCAAGCGTGCGGTCTTCGGCCGGGAGCGCCGCCAGGCGAGGATGGCGACGCAGTCGCTCGGGGCCTTCTGGCGGTAGCGCGAGCTTGAGTTCAATTTCCTGGCTCATGGCCGATGCTTCCTATATGACAAATTGGTGAATTCTTTATGACGTCGGTCGGTGCCACCACTATAATGTCCGCGCCATTTCCAACGCGAATCGCTTACCTATCATGGTGACATCTAATCCGTTTTCGGCGATCTTCGGTCGCTCGCCCTTCCAGCCGCTGCTTTTGCATATCGTCAAGGTCAGCGAGTGCGCCGACGAGCTGCTGCCGTTCTTCGAGTCCACCCTGAGCGGTGACTGGGAGGCGGCAGAACGCCATCGTGGCGCCATCACCCGCATCGAGCACGAGGCCGATGAGCTCAAGACCGAGCTGCGCCTGAACCTGCCCAATACCATGTTCCTGCCGGTCTCTCGCTCGGACCTGTTGGACCTGATCAGCGTGCAGGACAAGATCGCCAACAAGGCCCGCGACATCACCGGCATCATGCTCGGCCGCCAGATGCAGGTGCCCGAGTCGCTGGCGCCGACGATGCGCGACTACCTGCGCACCTCGGTGGCCGCCGTGTCCCAGGCCCGCAAGGCCCTCGGAGAGCTCAAGGACCTGCTCGAGTCCGGGTTCGGCAGCAACGTCGCCGATGTCATGCAGAACCTGATCCGCGAGCTTCACGCCCTCGAGCACCAGGCCGACGACCAGCAGGTGGCCATTCGTCGCCAGCTGTTTCAGCTCGAGAGCGAGCTGCCGCCGGTCGACGTGATCTTCCTCTACAAGATCATCGACTGGGTCGGCGAGCTCTCCGACGGTGCCGAGCGCGTGGGCAGCCGTCTGCAGGTGCTGACCGCCCGCTGATTCACTCTCTCGAACCCTCCGCCCCACGACCACGGTGAGTGCCCTCTGACGCACTCGCCAAGGACAGGCGCATCGAGGCGTGTCTCGGCGGACTTTCAGTCATCCCTAAGGATGTAGCTCTTATGTCGATCATTGCGCAACACGGCGACATCTTCATTATTTTGGCCTGTGTCTTCGGCTTCTTCATGGCCTGGGGCGTAGGGGCCAACGACGTGGCCAACGCCATGGGCACCTCGGTGGGCTCGCGGGCCATTACCATCAAGCAGGCGATCTTCATCGCCGTGATCTTCGAGTTTCTAGGCGCCTGGCTCGCCGGCGGCCAGGTCACCGAAACCATCCGCAAGGGCATCATCGACCCGGCGCTGCTCGAGAGTGATCCCCAACTGCTGGTCTACGGCATGCTGGCCTCCTTGCTGGCGGCCGGGACCTGGCTGCTGGTGGCCTCGATGCGCGGCTGGCCGGTGTCGACCACCCATTCCATCGTCGGTGCCATCGTCGGCTTCGCGATGGCTGGCCTCGGCCTGGATGCCGTCGGCTGGGCCAAGGTCGGCCAGATCGCCGCCAGCTGGGTGGTCTCGCCGCTGATGTCGGGCTCGATCGCCTTCATGTTGTTCAAATCCGTGCAGCATCTGATCTTCGAGAACCGCGACCCGTTCGCCGCGGCCAAGCGCTACGTGCCGATGTACGTGTTCCTGGTCGGCTTCATCGTCGCCATGGTGACGCTGACCAAGGGTCTCAAGCACGTCGGTCTCGATCTCAGCTTTGGCGTCAGCCTTGCCTACGCGGTGCTGATCGGCCTCGCCGTGATGGCGCTGGGCGGCTTGCTCGAGCGTCGCGTCAGCCGCAACCGCTCGGCGGATGATGCCTTCGGTTTCGGCGGCGTCGAGCGGGTGTTCGCCGTGCTGATGCTGTTCACCGCCTGTGCCATGGCCTTCGCCCACGGCTCCAACGATGTTGCCAACGCCGTCGGCCCGCTGGCCGCGGTCATCAGCGTGGTCTATAGCCACGGCGACGTCGGCGGCGCGTCGATGGTGCCCTGGTGGGTGCTGGTGCTGGGCGGCGGCGGCATCGTGGTCGGCCTGGTTACCTATGGCCACAAGGTCATCGCCACCGTCGGCACCGGCATCACCGAGCTGACGCCGAGCCGCGGCTTTGCCGCCACCCTGGCGGCCGCCACCACCGTGGTGCTGGCGTCGGGTACCGGCCTGCCGATCTCGACCACCCATACCCTGGTCGGCGCGGTGCTTGGTGTGGGCTTGGCTCGCGGCATGGCGGCACTCAACCTGCGTGTGATCGGCACCATCGTCATGTCATGGCTGATCACCCTGCCGGCCGGCGCCTTCCTGGCGATCATGTTCTTCTTCATGTTCAAGGGCATGTTCGGCTAAGCAGGGCCAGGTACTGAGCCAGGCACTTAGTTAGTCAGGTACGGAGCTCGCTACCTGCACACGACGCTGTCGGGCGTATCTCGAGAATGGCGGCACCGCGAGGCGGTGCCGCCTTTTTTCGCCCTCTGTTATAGTCATGGCTGGTGGGCATGCTGCCCGATTTCACCCTCTAGCTGCCGGAGTGCGGCCCTTGAATACGCGCTTTCCCTTCGTCGATTGGTTTCGTCAGTCATCGCCCTACATCAACGCCCACCGAGGACGAACCTTCGTGGTGCTGATCGAAGGCGAGGCGATGGCGGCGGGTCACAGCGAATCGCTGATTCAGGACCTGGCGCTGCTGCATACCCTGGGCGTGCGGCTGGTGCTGGTGTTCGGCATTCGCCCCCAGGTCAATGCGGCGCTGGTCGATGAGGGCATCACGCCGCGGCGCGAGGAGGGCCGCTGGGTGGCGGATGACGCCATCATGGCGCGGGTCGAGCGCATCGCCGCCGAGCAGCGGCTGTGGTTCGAGGCGCGGCTGTCGCTGGGGCTGCCCAATACGCCGCTGCACGGCATCGAGCTGACGGCGGTCTCCGGCAACCTGGTAATGGCCAAGCCGCTCGGCGTGCGCAACGGCCTCGACTTCGCCCGTAGCGGCGAGGTGAGACGGGTTCGTGCCGAGGCGATCGACGCGCTGCTCGATCAGGGCTCGCTGGTGGTGTTGCCACCGCTCGGCTTCTCGAGCACTGGCGAGGTGTTCGATCTGGACGCCGCCGAAGTCGCTCAGCAGGCGGCGGTGGCACTGGGTGCCGACAAGCTGGTGCTGCTCGGCGAAGCCGAGGGCCTGCATGACGCAAGCGGTGCCCTGCAGCGCCAGCTGACCCCGGCCGAGGCCGAGCCGCTGATGCACGAGGCGGCGCCCGGCAGCGAGCTTTCCCGTCACCTGGCGGCGGCCTGTGCCGCGGCCCGCCATGGCGTGGCGCGCACTCATCTTTTGTCCTGGCATGACAACGACGCCCTGCTCGGCGAGCTGTTCACCCGCGACGGCGTGGGCACCATGATTACTCAGCATCGCTACGAGCAGCTGCGCGACGCCGAGCTAGGCGACGTCGGCGGCCTGCTCGAGCTGCTCGAACCCCTGGAGCGTCGCGGCATGCTGGTGCCGCGTTCCCGGGAGCGCCTCGAGCACGAGATCGAGGACTACCTAGTCATCGAGCGCGATGGCATGATCATCGGCTGTGCTGCCCTGCATGAGTATCCGGACGCCCGCATGGGCGAGCTGGCCTGCGTGGCGGTGCATGGCGATTACCGGGGCGGCAATCGCGGCGAGCGGCTGCTGGCTGATGCCGAACGTCGCGCCCGGCGCCGGGGGCTGTCGGCGATGTTCGCGCTGACCACGCATACCGCCCACTGGTTCATCGAAAAGGGCTTCGGACTCGCCGATATCGACGATCTGCCGCCGCTCAAACGCGATGCCTACAACCATGCCCGCAAGTCGAAGATCCTGCTCAAGATCCTGAACTGATCACGGGCGGCGTCCCGCTTTAGGCCGCCGCCTGCGCGTTACCTTCCTGCCACGCTGCGCATGCTTCTCTCTTGAGTGCCATGTTGTGAGTCTGTCACGAGTGTCCGTTCTATGAGTCCTGTGCGTGAGCCCGTGATATAAGCCCGTGATATGAGTCCGTGGTATGCCCTCCGCCGCGTGAGTGTCGCCGTCAGCGACACTGGGAGCGGCGAATGTCGCCAAAAGAATACATGGTAACTGTCTGATTTTTAAAGAATTTTATTTTTTCTTCGATATAGCGTCGCCAATTGGAGACGAAAACTATGGATCGCGGGCGCCTTTTCGCCCCCTGTGAGCGTCATTGGCCAGATTGGCACAGGCTGGTGTTTTTTAAGCCGTTGAAAATAAAGAGATTGAAAAGTTTCTGGCACGCTCCTCGCTATATATTCAGTGAGCAAGCAAGGGATTCGGTTCATCACGGCTCGAACCGTTTCCTGGCCGGCCTGACAGGGCGCATTTACTACCCTGTGCATGTCACCCGATCGGGTCGGTCCGCGTCTGCTCCACGCGATGTGTGATTGATGTAGCGATGAGACGGGTACCGCCGACAGGCAAGGAACGGTACCGCTACGGGCAAGGATGCTCTCGGCAAGGATGCCTCGCCCCCTCGGGGGCTGAATCCGGCGGCGACGCGCAAGCGGCGCTGCAACCTGAACGAAGAGGGGATACGTCCCCACACATGACGGCCAGCTTCTGGTGAGTGTCGATCCCGTCGTGTGACTTCGGGGCTTAGGCCCAGAAAGAATGTCGACCAGTCCGGCCAGACGCGTCTGCTCCCCCGACATTGTTTCACCTGAAGTTCCCTGCGTATTGGGCCGGCTCTGCCGGCCCTCTTTTTTTGCCTATTCCTTGGCGTGGCTCGGCGTGTCCAAGCCGTGACCATGCTCACGACCTGGTCCATGTGTCCGGTCAGGTCCGGTATGCCGTGAAAGGTCGCGGTCGTTCCCGGCAACTCTGGTATCCTGCAGTGGTAAGCCCCATGACATCGTCCCAACTCCTTCTGCAAAGAACCCTTGTCATGACCACTCAGGTCTCGCGCCGCTGGCGCCCACGTTCCCTGCTGCAACTGGTACTGCTGGCCTTTCTGGTGGTGATGCTGCCGCTGGGCATCTTGATGTTCCAGGCCGGCCAGGCGCTCTCCGAACTGACCCGGCTCGCTGATGACAGCGCTCGGCAGGCGGTCGAAGAAACCCGTCGCGCCCGGGCACTGTCGTCGCTTGCCGTGGAGATGGAGCGCAGCGCCCGCCAATATGCGGTGCTGGAGGAGCCCGGCTTGCGCGAGATCTATACTCAGCGAGCCGACGAATTCGAGGCGATGCTGGCCAGGCAGCGGTTATTGATGCCCGATAACCCTGACGCTCAGGCGCTGGCCAAACGCATCGATAGCCTCAAGGCCCTGCTCGATGCCCCGGTGGCCGATATCCAATCCCGGCTCGACGAGTTCGTGCCCTTCGCCCAGCGCACCGAGGCCGTGCGCCAGGCTACCAACCGGCACATCGACGCGCGCATCGAACGTATTCGCGAACAGGCCGGCGGTGTGCAGACCCGCCTGTGGGTGCAGACCACGGCGCTGGTCTCAGCGAGCCTGGTGCTGATGTTGCTGTTCACTTGGCTGATCATTCGCCCGATTCGCCAGCTCGAACGGCGCATTCTGAGCCTCGGTAGCGCCGGTCAGCCTGCGCCCTCGAAGGGGCTTCAGGGACCGGCGGAGCTGGTGCAGCTCGACAAGCGGCTCGATTGGCTGTCGGCACGGCTGGGGGAGCTGGAGGCCCAGAAGCGCCAGTTCCTGCGCCACATGTCCCACGAACTCAAGACGCCGCTGGCAAGCGTCAGGGAAGGCACGGCGCTGCTTTCCGATGGGGTGGCCGGCGAGCTGACCTCGCGCCAGCACGAGATCCTCGAACTGATCGAGGCCAGCGGCGAGGAACTTCAGCGTCTCATCGAACAGCTGCTCGACTACAATTTGCTTCAGCACCATGCCGAGGTCAGCGTCGATCATTTCGATGTCACCACGCTGATCAAGGAATTGCTGGCCAAGCACCAGCTGGCTCTGGATGCCAAGGGCATGCAGCTTAAGTGGCGCGACCGGCCGCTGGCCTGGCAGGCCGACCGCACCGCCACCGGGCGCATTCTCGATAACCTTTTGTCCAATGCCATTGCCTATGGCGAAGATGGCGGACTGCTTGAACTGCGTGCCCAGCAGCGCGGCGACCTGCTACTGCTGGAAGTCGCCAACAGCGGCGATGAGATTGGCGCCGAGGACCGCGAGCGGCTCTTCGATCCCTTCTACCAGGGGCGTGCCCGGCGCAAGGGGCCGCTCAAGGGCTCAGGGATCGGCCTGTCGGTGGCCGCCGACTGTGCCAAGGCCCAGCAGGGGCACCTGGAACTGGTCGACGATGCTCGCCTGGCGGTGTGCTTCCGCCTGACCTTGCCCTGGCAGGCCTGCAATGCGCAGGGCGCGAATCAGCAGGACACGAATACGATAATGATGCCGTCATCGCAGCACCGGGCGGCAGACGCAGACGCAAGGAACTCATAACCCATGCTGTACCGCACCCTGACGGGGCTGGTCGCCGTTTCGCTGCTGGCAGGATGCCAGTGGCTGCCGGCGCAGACGTCCTCCACGCCACCGACGCTGACGGAACTGCCCGCCGACTGCCAGGACGAGTGGCCTAGCCTGACCGTCAACGCCTGCCAGACCGAGGCCTGGGTGGCCTTCGGGCTCGCCTCCCAGCGCGGCGATCGTGCCTGGCGTGACCGCCAGCTGGCGCGCCTCGACAGCCACGATACCCGTGAGCGCCTGGTCCGCGCCGTGGTGCTTTCCTGGGGCAGCGAGAGCGAATGGAATCAGGCCTCAGAACTCTACAAGGCCGACCTGGCCAAGGCGCCGACCGAGCTGCAGCCGCTGCTGCGTTACTGGCTCAACGAGCTCGAAGGGCGCCGCGCCATGACCGGAAAGCTGGCCGAGCAGCGCCAGGCGAATCAGGTACTGGCCGACGAGAACACCGCTCAGGCCGAGCAGCTGGACGAGATGGCCGACAAGCTCGAGGCCCTGAGCGATATCGAGCAAAGCATAAACCTGCGACAGCAGGCCCCCTGAGGCGTGATGCGCCGGGCGCCTGGCCAGGCTTCGTCTGAATAGAAGGGAGATCACCGTGAAAGACGCCGCGCAACTGACCGGCGCCCTCAAGGGCAGCAAACCCATCGCCCATATCCTGCTGGTCGACGACGACGCCAGCCTGCTCAGGCTGTTGGGCATGCGGCTGGAAAGCCGTGGCTTTCGCGTCACCACCGCTGACAGCGGACGCATGGCGCTGGATCGCCTGGCCATCGAGCGCCCGGATCTGGTGCTCTCGGACCTGCGCATGGACGAGATGGACGGCCTGGCGCTGTTTCAGGAAATCCAGCGCCAAGCCCCGGGCCTGCCGGTGATCATCCTTACCGCCCATGGTTCGATCCCCGATGCGGTGAGCGCCACCCGCCAGGGGGTATTCAGCTTCCTGACCAAGCCCGTCGACCGCGACGAGCTGTTCACGGCGATCGACGAAGCGCTGCTCCAGGCGCCGGCCGCAGGCGACGGTGACGACGCCTGGCGTTCGGCGATCATCACCCGCAGCCCGCAGATGGAGCGCATCCTCGACCAGGCACGCATGGTCGCCGGCGCCGATGTCAGCGTGCTGGTCAGTGGCCCCTCGGGCTCGGGCAAGGAACTGCTGGCGCGCGCCCTGCATGACGCCAGCCCCCGCGCCGACAAGCCGTTCGTCGCCATCAACTGTGGCGCTCTGCCCGAACAGTTGTTGGAAAGCGAGCTCTTCGGCCACGCCAAGGGAGCGTTCACCGGCGCGATCAGTCAGCATGAAGGGCTCTTCCAGGCCGCCGATGGCGGCAGCCTGTTCCTCGACGAAATCGGCGATATGCCGCTCTCTCTGCAGGTGAAACTGCTGCGCGTGCTGCAGGAGCGTCAGGTCCGGCCGCTGGGCTCGACCGCCTCGGTGTCTGTTGATGTGCGCATCATCTCGGCCACCCACCGCGACCTGGACCGCGCCATGCAAGAGGGCGACTTCCGGGAGGATCTTTACTACCGCCTGAACGTGGTCAATCTGCGCCTGCCGCCGCTCAAGGAGCGCGCCGAGGACGTGCCGCTGCTGGCCAAGCACCTGGTCAGCCAGGCCGCCGCCCGCCACAAGCCGTTCGTGAAGGGCTTCTCCACCGAGGCGCTGAACCTGCTGGCCTCGTCGGCCTGGCCCGGCAACGTGCGCCAGTTGGTCAATGTGGTCGAGCAATGCGTGGCGCTGACCAGTGCGCCGATCATTCCCGAAGCACTGGTGGCCCAGGCGCTGGTGGCCGAGGAAAATGCGCTGCCGTCGTTCAATGACGCCCGCGCGAGCTTCGAGCGGGGCTATCTGATCAAGGTGCTGAAGATCACCGAAGGCAACGTCACCCAGGCCGCGCGCATCGCCGGGCGCAACCGCACCGACTTCTACAAGCTGCTGGGCCGCCACGAACTCGAACCCAGCAGCTTCAAGGCCGTGGCCAAGAGTGATGGCTGAATAGCTCGGCGACTTTGTCACAGCGCGCCTGCCACCAAACGCCTGCTACAAAACACCTTCCACAAGACGCCTGCCGGGGCGATGGCCGCAGCGAGGAATGAGGGGCGCAATGCCTGACTAGTCGGTCTCGTCCTGGTGTTCCGGCCCCGTGGTCTGGTCTGGGGCCTGTGCCTGGGTCCGGTCCGGGGCCGGCGCTGCCTTGAAGCGCCGCTTCACTTCCACCTTGAGTCTTCCTTCGCCCAGCCGGGCGGTCAGCTGCTGACCGGGCTGGGTATCCTGACTGCGCCGGATCACCCGGCCCTCATCATCCGAAAGAATCGAGTAGCCCCGCCCGAGCACCGCAAGCGGACTGACCGCCTGCAGTTCCCGTGCCAGCGACGACAGCCGTTGGCGGTGTTCCGCGAGTTGGCGGGGCAGGGTGGCCTTGAGCCGGCTGTCGGCCTGAGCGAGGCGCTGACGGGCACTATCCAATTGCTGGCGAGGGTCGAAGGCGTTCAGGCGGGCGCCGGCGTGGCGTTCGCGGGTGCGGGCCTCGAAGAGTCGTGACTGCATGGCGCGCTGTAGGCGCCCCTCGAGTTGGCCAAGATGCGCGCGCTGCTGAGCGAGCCGCTCACCGGGGTGACGCAGCCGCGCGCGCAGGTGATCCAGACGCTGGGTCTCGGCGTCCAGCCGGCTGCGCTGGGCGCGGGCGAGGCGAGCAAGAGCGCTGTCCAGGCGCTGACGCAGCGCCGCCTGGTCCGGTACCAGCCGTTCCGCCGCTGCCGAAGGCGTCGGGGCTCGGGCATCGGCGGCGAAGTCGGAAAGGGTGACATCAGTTTCGTGGCCCACCGCCGAGAGCACCGGCAGCCGGGAATGAAAGATCGCCCGGGCCAGGTGCTCGTCGTTGAAGGCCCAGAGGTCCTCGAGGCTGCCGCCGCCGCGCGTCACCAGGATGGCGTCACGATCCGGGTCGAAGCGCGAGTCGCGGTTGGCCAGCGCCAGGGCACGGATCATCGCTGGCGCGGCCTCCTTGCCCTGTACCGGCACCGGCAGCACGCTGACGCGGGAAAGCGGCCAGCGTGCGGCAAGCACCGCCAATACATCGCGGATCGCCGCGCCGGTCGGTGAGGTCAGCACCAGCAGATGTCGCGGCGGGTAGGGCAGCGGGCGCGCATTGGCGAACACGCCCTCGGCGCCGAGCTGATGCTTCAAGCGCTCGAAGGCCGCCAGCAGGTCACCCTGGCCCGTCGGCTGCACGGCTTCCACGATCATCTGATAATCGCCCCGGGGCTCGAAGATCGACACCTTGCCGCGCAGGCGCACCCGGTCGCCGTCGTTCAGCGGTGTGCCCACGAAGCGCCCGCGGTTGCGAAACAGCGCGCACTTCAGCTGGGCGCGCTCGTCCTTCAAGGTGAAATAGACGTGCCCCGAGGCCGGCCGCGCCACATTGGAAAGCTCGCCCTCGACCCAGCAATCGCCGAAGTCGCGCTCCAGCATCAGCCGGGCGCGTCGGTTGAGTTCGCTGACTGAAAAGGTCGGTGTATCGGCCTGGGTCATGGCGGCGGCATCCTTGATCGAAACGCCGCTCAGCCTAACATGCCGCCGGCCGTTGGCTCTTACTATGCCGCTGGCGCTTTAGGGGCTAAACGCCAGTCGCTAAACGTCAGTCGCTAAGGCTCAGTTGCTAAGGCTCAGTTGATAAGCCCTAGGTGCTCAGCCGGCGTCCGGCACTCAGCAGCAGCGGTAGACAAAGCACCAGTAGGCTGATGCGCAGCAGGTGGTGGGCGGTGACGAAGGCCGGGTCGATGCCCAGCGACAGCGCCACCAGGCTTAGCTCTGGGGCGCCGCCGGGCATGTAGGCGAGCAGGGCGGCGGCAATTGAGGTGCCGGTCAAAAGCTGTGCGCCCCAGGCGGCGAGGCCTGCGATCACCACCAGCCCCAGTGCCTGAATAATCCCCATCGCCAGGGTGTGGCCGACCGCGGCAAGCGAGGTGCCGGTAAAGCGCACCCCCACCGACACGCCGATCAGCACCTGGGCCAGGGCGATCAGGGTTGGTGGCACCGAAGCATCGCTCACCCCGGAAAGGTGCAGGGCCGCCGAGGCCAACGCCGGGCCAAAGAGCAGAGCGCTAGGCAGTCGCAATAGTTTGCCCAGCCAGGCGCCGGCAAGCCCCGCCGCGACGAGCCAGGCGGTATCCATCGCATTCGGCAGCCACAGCCAATGAGCGATATCCGTACGATTCTCCGGCATGCTGACATGGCCAAACAGCGGCAGCGCCAGCGGGATGGCCAGCAGCAGGATCAGGATGCGCACCGCGTGGGTCATGCCGACCACCCGCAGGTCGGCACCGGATTCCAGCGCCATCAGGGTGACCGTCGATACGCCACCTGGCACCCCGGCATAGAGAGACGTTTCCAGCGAATAGCCGGCGACCTTCCGCGAGAACCACACCGAGAACGCCATCATCACCGCTGTTGCCAGCAGCATGATGGCGAGGCTCGCGCTCCAGGCCGCCACATCGATGTTGAGCCCCTGATGAAAGGCCGAGCCCAGCATCACCCCGATCACCACCAGCACTCCCTTGCGCCCGCGCCCGGGTGAGCGCAGCCGTGATCCGCCAAGGCTGGCGATGGTGGTCGCGATCATCGCGCCCAGCAGCCAGGGCAGCGGCAGGCTTAGCCGGAAGGCGATGGCGCCGCCGGCAAGCCCCAGGCCAAGTGTTGGCAGAAAACGGCCCAGGGCGGCTAAACGGGAGGTGAGGGTGTTATTCAAGCGGCGGAGACCTCCTGTCATGTGTTCGGGCCTCGCAAGGATAGGCGAGGCCCGATGAAACGCGAGCGATGAACCAGGATGACGATGTTCTAGGATAACGATGTTTTAGGATAACGATGAGCCGGGAGGACTCAGTCTTGCTGGGTTTTCTCGCGCGGCTTTTTGGACAACAGCTTGGGCACTAGCCAGGGCAGTACCAGCAGCGCCGCCGCGGCGATCCACAGGCCCAGCGAAATACCGGATTGCCAAAGGATATCGACATCGCCGCCGCTGATCGACAGCGCCCGACGCAGGTTCTGCTCCATCAGCCCGCCCAGCACATAGCCGAGAATGACCGGCGCCAGCGAGAATCCCAGCTTGCGCAGCAGATAGCCAAACACACCGATAATCAGCATCAGGTAGATGGCGGTCAGGTCCGAGTGCAGCTGATAGACGCCGACGAAGGCCAGGATGGCGATGGCCGGTACCAGCACCCAGCGGGGGATGGTCAGCACTCGGGCGAACACCCCGGCCAGCGGCAGGTTGAGGGCCAGCAGCACGATGTTACCGATATACAGTGAGGCGATCAGGCCACCGGCCACTTCGGGACGTTCCGTGAACATCATCGGCCCCGGGGTGATGTTGTAGAGCATCAGCGCGCCGAGCAGCACGGCGGTGGTGCCGGAGCCCGGGATGCCCAGCGTCAGCATCGGCACGAAGGAGCCTGCCGCCGAGGCGTTGTTGGCCGCCTCCGGGGCCGCCAGGCCGCGCATGTCGCCGTGGCCGAAGGTGCCGTTCTTGTCGGAAAGTCGCTTCTCGGTCGTATAGGCTACCGCACCCGCCACCGAAGCGCCGGTCCCCGGCAGCACGCCGATGATGAAGCCGAGCACCCCTGAACGCCACATGGCGCCCTTACAGTAGAGCACTTCCTTGAGGGTAACGAAGACGCGACCCAGCGGCGGCATCTCGTCGTCGACGTCCTTTCGATTGGCATGTTCGAGCATCAGCAGGATCTCGCTGATCGCGAATAGCCCGATGATCATCACCACGAAATCGATGCCGTCGTAGAGCTCAGGCATGCCGAAGGTGTAGCGCATCACGCCGGTGCCGGAGTCCACGCCCACGGTGGCCAGCAATACGCCCAGCACTGCACCGATGGCGGTCTTGACCGGGTCCTTGCCCATCATTACCGACATCGACGAGAAGGCGAATACCATCAGTGCGAAGAACTCGGCGGGGCCGAACATCACCGCCACTTCGGCGAGCAGCGGCGCGAACAGCGTCAGGCCGATGATGGCGATGGTCGCGCCGACGAAGGAACTGACCGCCGAGAGGCCCAGTGCCGGGCCGGCAAGCCCTTTCTTGGCCAGAGGGTGGCCGTCGAGCGTGGTCATTACCGCGCCGGCATCGCCTGGCACGTTGAGCAGGATGCTCGACATGCGGCCGCCATACTCGGAGCCGGTGTAGATGCCGGCCAGCAGAATCAGTGCGGACTCGGCCGGCAGGCCCAGGGTATAGGCCAGCGGCATCAGGATAGCGATACCGTTGATCGGCCCGATGCCCGGCAGCGCCCCGAAGAGGGTGCCGAGCAGCGCGCCGAGGAAGGCCAGGCCCAGGTTGAGGGGCGTGAGCGCCACGCCAAAGCCATCGATCAGGAAGTCAAACATGGTGGCATTTCTCTAGGTGATAGCGGCAAGCCAGGTGCCGGTGGGCAGGGCGATACCCAGGCCCTCGGTGAACAGCACATAGCTGCACGCCGACATCAGCACCCCGGTAATCAAGGCCTTGATCCAGGTGGCATCGAATAGTCGCGCCAGGGCGGCGACCACCATCAGCGAGGTGGGCACGAAGCCTAGGCGGGTGAACAGCATGGCGTAGGCCAGCAGCAGCCCCAGTACCAGCAGCAGCCGGATCGACAGCGCGCGGTTCGGCCAATGGCCATCGGCGCCGGGTTTGAAAATCAACACCAGCGACAGGCCGGCAAGCAGAATGGAAAGACCCAGGGGGAAGGCCCGTGGGCCCACGGGCTCATAGCTGAAGGGGACTTCCAACTGAATGGCCTGGACGGCGACGAACGCCGCCAGGCCGATCAGGACAATCCCCAACAGCCGGTCGGCGACCGGCTTTTGGAGATGGCTCATTTCAGTCCCACTTCCTCGGCCAGGGTCTTGAAGCCGGCGACCTGGTCCTTCACGTAGTTGTCGAAGTCATCACCGAAGAGCGACATCGGGAAGAGGCCGCGGGCTTCACGCAGCTTGGCGAACTCATCGTTGCCGGCCAGGGTCTGCATGCGCTGGGTCCACTCTTCATAGGCGGCGTCGCTGACTTCCGGGCCCATGTAGTAGCCGCGCCAGATCGGCCACTGGACGTCGTAGCCCTGCTCGGCGGCGGTGGGAATCTCGGCATAGGGCCCGCCCATGCGTTCTTCGGACAGGGCCGCCAGCACGCGAATCTTGCCGCTGTCGAGCTGTGACTTGAGCTCGGAGAGATCGCCGGTGAAGACCTGAATGTGGTCGCCAAGCAGAGCCGCCAGCGCCTCACCGCCGCCTTCGAAGGCCACGTAGCGCAGGTCGCGCGGGTCGATGTCACCGGATTTGGCGGTCAGAGCGGCCTTCATCCAATCCTGGCTGCCTACGGTGCCGCCGGCGCCGAAGGCGATCTCGCCCGGGTTGTCCTTAAGATCGGCCATCAGTTCGTCAAGCGATTGCCAGGGGGAGTCGGCGTTGACCACGATGGCGCCATAGTCGACCCCAAGTGCGCCCAGCCAGCGAACCTCGTCGGCGTCGTACTGGCCGAACTTGCCCAGCGCCAGGTTGACGGCGGCGCCGGTGCTGGCCGCGACGATCAGGTTCGGATCATCGGTGCGCACGCCGTTGACGTGGTTGTAGGCCACAGCCCCGATGCCGCCGGGCATGTAGGTCACCATCATCGGCTCATCGATCAGCCCCGTTTCCAGCAGGCCATTGGCGGCCAGTCGGCAGGTGAGGTCGTAGCCGCCGCCGGGCTTGGCCGGGGCGATGCATTCGCTTTCGCCGGCGGCCTGCGCCTGGCCCGCGAGCAGTGCGCTGCCCAGCAGGGCGATGCCTGAGGCGTGGCGGATGGCTGTATTGATCTTCATGGCGATCTCCTGTTCTCTTGTTATGAGCGGCCGATTCTTAGCCGCCGGCCCTCTTTATTAGTGATGGCCACCTTGTTTAGTGATGGCCAGAGCGATGCTATGCCTGCCACCTTTCATCAACCTGTCACTTTCCCTGCCACCCCCTGAGACATTGGTCGTATGCGCCTGCTGGTCATCGAGGACGATCCGCTGATCGCCCGCTCCCTGGAACACGCCCTGCAGCCGCTGGGCAACACGGTTGAGGTGTTCCGCACCTACGCCGAGGCTCAGGCCGCGCTGGCCCATGATCGCTTCGATCTGATCCTGCTCGACCTTGGCCTGCCCGATGGCGACGGCCTGGACCTGTTGGCGGCCCTGCGCGATCGGGGCGACACCACCCCGGTGCTGATTCTCACCGCCCGGGACGGCGTCGATGACCGGGTCAGCGGGCTGGATCTTGGCGCCGATGACTATCTGGCCAAGCCGTTCTCGCTCGCCGAGCTCGAGGCCCGGGTGCGGGCTCTGCTGCGGCGCAGCCAGCAGCGCAGCGACAACCGGCTACGTTTCTCGCGGCTTTCCTTCGATCCGGCGAGCGGCACCGCCGCCCTGGACGACACGCCCCTGGCGCTGCCGCGCCGTGAACTGCTGTTGCTGGAGGGGCTCTTGCTGCATGCCGGCAGCATTGCCCCGCGAGAAACCCTCGAGCGTCGGCTGTTCGGTTTCGATGAGGTCGGCTCCAATGCGATCGAGGTCTATGTCAGCCGGCTGCGCAAGCGCCTGCAGAACTCAGGCCTGAAGATCCGCACCTTTCGCGGTCTGGGCTATCGCCTGGAGGAAGATCTGGAGCAAGGCCGAAAGGAAGGACCGGCGTGATCGAGGTGACCGGCTCGCTAAAGAGGCGGCTGGCGGTGTGGCTGCTGTTGACCGTGACCGGTCTTGGGGCGCTGCTGATGATCGAGGCCTGGTTGAGCACCCACCGGGCCGCCGAGCGCGCCTTCGACAGCCAGCTCGAGGCCGCCGCCCTGACCATTGCCGAGGCCGTGCAGTGGCAGGCCGGCGAACCGCTGGTGGAAATGCCGGCGGCGGCGCTGCAGATCCTGGCGACTCATCACCAGGAGCGAGTCTTCTATGCGGTGCTCGATGCCGATGGCAAGCCGGTCTCCACCAACATGTCGTTTACTATCGAGCCTGAGTGGCGCGAGCGAGTGGCCGACGCCCCCTGGGCACTGACGACCGATTTCGATGGCACCTCCTGGCGGCTTTACGGCCGTGAGTACGACTCGGCGGGCTGGGTTTCTCAGGAACCGGTACAGGTCTGGGTCGGGCATACCCGAGTCGGGCGCCAGGCGCTCGGCGATGAGCTCTTCGAGCGCACCCTTTCCCGCTTCCTGGCCATGGTGCTGCTGGCGGGCATCCTGATGGCGATGGCCCTGCGGGTGGCGCTGGGCCCCATGCGCCGGCTGCGTCGCCAGCTTCGTCACCGGGATGCCGACGACATGGGCCCGCTGGATGCCCGGGTGCCGGAGGAAATGCGCGAACTGGCGCAGACGCTGGATCACCTTTTCGCCCGCCAGCGCCACAGCCGCGAGGCGCTGCTGCGCTTCACCGCCGATGCCAGCCACCAGCTCAAGACGCCGTTGGCCGGACTCAAGAGCACCAGTGAGCTGGCGCTCAAGAGCCAAGACCCCGCCGATTGGCAGGCCGCGCTGCTGGCGGTGCACGACGGGGCCGACCGCACCAGCCGCCTGGCGAGCCAGCTGTTGAGCCTGGCCCGGCTGCGGCATATCGGTGAGGCGGGCAGGGTCGCCCCGCTGGATATCGTCGCCGTGCTGCGCGAATGCGTGCTCGACTGGGCAGGGCGCGAGGTGGCGCGTGACCATGATCTTGGCCTCGCCGAGATGCCCAGTGGGCCGCTCTGGGTGCGCGCCGACGGCTGGGCGATTCGCGAGCTGCTGGGAAACCTGATCGATAACGCCCTGCGCTACACCAAGGCAGGCAGCGAGATCACCCTGGGGCTTTGCCAATACAGGGAGACGGTGAGTCTTTATGTCGAGGACAATGGCCCCGGCGTGCCCTTTGAGGCCCGCGAGCGGCTGTTGCAGCCCTTCGAGCGCGGCGGCCGCCAGGATACCGAAGGCTCCGGGCTGGGCCTTGCCATCGTCGATTCCATCGCCCGCCGGCTGGGCGGGCGGCTGTCGTTGAGCGAGCGCAGCCCCCATGGCCTGATCGTGACCCTGGACTTGCCGCTGTGCGACCCCGACGCTCACCCTGCTTCCGACCCGGACGCGACAAGAGAGACGCCGTCATGACCCTGTACCGCCGCCGTTTCACCTGGATGCTGCTAGTGACGCTCTGCGCGCTGGTCTTGTCCGCTCGCGCCCAGGCGACGCCGTTGGTCATCGAAGCGGCGCTGGATCATGACGTCGTCGCGCCTCTGCTCGAGGCCTTTCGCAGCGCGCATCCCGAGATCGACCTTGAATTCCATGACCGCTCGACGCTCACCGTCGATGCGCTGGTCAGCGAGGCCGACCCCGCGCCGGACGTGGTCATCAGCTCGGCGATGCCCTGGCAGATGGCCCGCGTCAACGAGGGCTACGCGCAGCGGCTGGATTCCCCGGCGGCGCGGAGCTGGCCGGCTTGGGCTAAGTGGCGCAACGAGGTATTCGGCTTCACCTTCGAACCCATCGTCATGGCCTACCGGCTCGACCTGTCGAAGCATATGATGCCGCCCCAGACGCATGCCGACCTGCATACCCTGCTGACCACCGAAACGGCGCAGCTGCAGGGCAAAGTGACCACCTACTCACCGCTTAAGAGCGGCGTCGGCTTCTCGCTGTTCCAGCAGGATGCCCGCTATACGCCGCGCTTCTGGGACCTGGTCGCCGGCATGGGGCGGGTGAATGCCCAGCTAGAATGCAACACCCGGGCCATGCTCGAGGGCCTGAGCGACGGGCGCTACTGGCTCGGCTATAACCTGCTGGGCTCCTACGCGATGGTTTGGGCGCAGGAGCATCCCGAGGTGATCGTGCAGGTGCCCCAGGACTATTCGTTGGTGATGATGCGCATGGCCTTCATCCACCGCGACGCCCCGCATCCGGCAGCGGCCGCCGCCTTCGTCGATTTCCTGCTCGGCCGGGAAGGCCAGCGGGTGCTGGCCGGCCAGACCCCGCTGTTCAGCGTCCGGCCCGACATCGTCGGCCCCTACACGGCGGCCCGGCTGCGCGATCAGGTGGGCGATCGTCTCTACCCGATTCCTCTCAATGCCTCGCTGCTAGCGTTCGTCGACCCTCAGCGCCGCGATGCCTTCCTGGCGCGCTGGCGCCGCGAGTTCGAACGCCCACGGCCGGCAGCCGACGAGTAGGTTTTCATCCAGCACTTCGATTGATGGAAGGGCGGGCTCGGCGTTATAATGGTCGATTAACTTCCCCTCACCACATCCTCCATCTGCTCAACATTGGGTGTTGCCGATATGTTACGTATGGCGCAAGAAGCTCTTACGTTCGATGACGTATTACTCGTTCCCGGCTACTCGGATGTCCTCCCCAAGGACGTCAGCCTCAAGTCCCGCCTGACCCGCAATCTCGAACTGAACATCCCGCTCTGCTCGTCCGCCATGGATACCGTGACCGAAGCCCGTCTGGCGATTGCCATGGCGCAGGAAGGCGGCATCGGCATCATCCACAAGAGCATGACCATTGCTGGCCAGGCGGCCGAAGTGCGCAAGGTCAAGAAGCACGAGAGCGTGATCGTCAAAGATCCGGTGACCGTTGGCCCCAAGGCCAAGCTCACCGACCTGCTGGCGATGGCCGACGAGTACGGCTACTCCGGCTTCCCGGTGGTCGAGGGCGAGACCTTGGTCGGCATCGTCACCGGTCGTGACATGCGTTTCCAGCCGGACCACAGCGACAGCGTCGAGGCGATCATGACGCCGCGCGAGAAGCTGGTCACCGTGCCGGTTGGCACGCCGCTCGAGCAGATCAAGACTAAGCTGCAGGAAAACCGCATCGAGAAGATCCTGATCGTCGATGACGAGTTCCGCCTGCGCGGCCTGGTCACCGTGCGCGACATCGAGAAGGCGCGCACCTACCCGAGCGCCGCCAAGGACAGCGACGGCCGCCTGCTGGTCGGCGCCGCCGTCGGTACCGGCCCGGAGACTCCGGACCGCATCGCCGCGCTGGTCGAGGCCGGCGTCGATGCCATCGTCGTCGACACCGCCCACGGTCACTCCAAGGGCGTGATCGACCGCGTGCGCTGGGTCAAGGAGCACTTCCCCGAGGTGCAGGTGATCGGCGGCAACATCGCCACCGCCGATGCCGCTATCGCCCTGGCCGAAGCCGGCGCAGACGCCGTCAAGGTCGGCATCGGCCCCGGTTCGATCTGCACCACCCGCATCGTTGCCGGCGTCGGCGTGCCGCAGATCACCGCGGTGGCCAACGTCGCCGAGGCGCTCAAGCCCTACGATATTCCGCTGATCGCCGACGGCGGCGTGCGCTACTCCGGTGACCTGTCCAAGGCTATCGCCGCCGGCGCCAGCTGCGTGATGATCGGTGGCCTGCTGGCCGGTACCGAGGAAGCGCCGGGCGAGGTCGAGCTCTACCAGGGCCGTACCTACAAGGCCTACCGCGGCATGGGCTCCATGGGCGCCATGTCCCAGACCCAGGGCTCCGCCGACCGCTACTTCCAGGACAAGTCCGAAGGCGCCGAGAAGCTGGTGCCGGAAGGCATCGAAGGCCGCGTGCCCTACAAGGGCATGATGAGCGCCATCGTTCACCAGCTGATGGGCGGCCTGCGCGCCTCCATGGGCTACACCGGCTGCAGCAGCGTGCTCGAGATGCGCACCAAGCCGGAATTCGTGCAGATCACCGGCGCCGGCTTCAACGAGTCTCACGTCCACGACGTGCAGATCACCAAGGAAGCCCCGAACTATCGGGCCAGCTGATCACAGCATGCGCTAGACGGCGGCGGGGCTTATCCCCGCCGTTCGTTTTTTGACCGGCGGGTTGAGTGACCCGGTACCCGGCCCCGGTTGGGTATCCAGACACGGTGTCTTGACCCGCTAGCTTTTGGACTGGCTTGCGGCCTCACAGAGATGTTTTCTTCATGACCGATATTCACGCCCACAAGATCCTGATCCTCGATTTCGGCTCCCAGTACACCCAGCTGATCGCCCGCCGCGTGCGCGAGATCGGCGTGTACTCCGAAGTGCGCGCCTTCGACATCACCGAAGACGAGGTTCGCGAGTACAACCCCAACGGCATCATCCTCGCCGGTGGCCCGGAATCCGTCACCGAGCTTGACTCGCCCCGCGCGCCTCAGTGCGTGTTCGAAATGGGCCTGCCGGTGCTCGGCATTTGCTACGGCATGCAGACCATGGCCGAGCAGCTCGGCGGCAAGGTGGCCGGTTCCAACAAGCGCGAGTTCGGCTACGCCCAGATTCGCCTGGATGCCGAGACCGCGCTGTTCAAAAACATCTCGGATCACATCGACCACGACAGCGGCAAGCCGCTGCTCGACGTGTGGATGAGCCACGGTGACAAGGTCGCCGAAGTGCCGGACACCTTCACCGTGACCGCCTCCACCCCGAGCTGCCCGATCGCCGCCATGAGCTGGGAAGAGAAGCGCTTCTTCGGCGTGCAGTTCCACCCCGAGGTGACCCACACCCTGCAGGGCCAGCGCATCCTCGAGCACTTCGTGCTGGATATCTGCCAGTCCGAGCGCCTGTGGACCCCGGCCCAGATCATCGAAGACCAGGTCGCCCGCGTGCGTGAGCAGGTCGGCGACCGTCACGTGCTGCTCGGCCTGTCCGGTGGCGTCGACTCCTCCGTGGTCGCCGCGCTGCTGCATAAGGCCATCGGCGACCAGCTGACCTGCGTATTCGTCGACAACGGCCTGCTGCGCAAGGCGGAAGGCGACCAGGTGATGGAAACCTTCGGCCAGCACATGGGCGTCAAGGTGATCCGCGTCGATGCCGAAGACCTGTTCCTCGGCAAGCTCGAAGGCGTCAACGACCCGGAAGCCAAGCGCAAGATCATCGGCAACACCTTCATCGACGTGTTCGATACCGAGGCTGCCAAGATCGAAGGCGTCGACTTCCTGGCCCAGGGCACCATCTACCCCGACGTGATCGAGTCCGCCGCCAGCAAGACCGGCAAGGCGCACGTGATCAAGTCGCACCACAACGTCGGTGGCCTGCCCGAGACCATGAAGCTCAAGCTCGTCGAGCCGCTGCGCGAGCTGTTCAAGGACGAAGTGCGCAAGCTCGGCGTCGAGCTCGGCCTGCCCTACGACATGGTCTACCGTCACCCCTTCCCGGGGCCGGGCCTGGGTGTGCGCATCCTTGGCGAAGTGAAGAAGGAATACGCCGACATCCTGCGCGAGGCGGATGCCATCTTCATCGAGGAACTGCACAACTCGGGCTGGTACCACAAGACCAGCCAGGCCTTCGCCGTCTTCCTGCCGGTGAAGTCCGTGGGCGTGGTCGGCGACGGCCGCCGCTACGAGTGGGTGATCGCCCTGCGCGCCGTCGAGACCATCGACTTCATGACTGCCCGCTGGGCCCACCTGCCGTATGAGCTCTTGGAGAAGGTCTCCAACCGCATCATCAACGAGCTGGAAGGCGTCTCCCGCGTCACCTACGACGTCAGCAGCAAGCCGCCCGCCACGATTGAGTGGGAGTGATTGCCAGGCTTTGCTAATCTATCAAGCCCGCCAAATAAGGCGGGCTTTTGGTATCTACCTCAATAGGGCTGGCTCATGGGTAACAGTGAACTGATCCTCTACCGAACCGATGATGGGCGTAGTGCGGTACATCTACACGCCGAGAACGGAAGCGTATGGCTGACCCAGGCTGAGCTTGCCGAACTGTTTGCGACGTCGAAGCAGAATGTAAGCTTGCACGTTCGTAACATACTGAAAGAAGGAGAGTTATCTCGAGAGGCAGTTGTCAAGGAATCCTTGACAACTGCCTCTGACGGGAAGCGTTATAAAGTCAACTGGTATAGCCTGTCGATGATCTTGGCAGTGGGATATCGGGTGCGTTCGCCGCGAGGAACGCAATTTCGTCAATGGGCCACAGCCAACCTCAGCGAATACCTGATCAAGGGCTTCGTCATGGATGATGAGCGTTTGAAAGAGCCGGGTGGCTGGGATTATTTCGATGAATTGCTGGCACGTATACGCGATATCCGTGCCTCGGAAAAACGCTTCTATCAGAAGGTTCGCGATCTATTCGCCCTGAGCAGTGACTATCACACCGATGATAGTGATGCTCATCGCTTCTTTGCTGAAGTGCAGAACAAGTTGCTGTATGCCGTCACTGAGCAGACCGCAGCCGAAATCGTTGTGAATCGTGCCAATCCAGAAGAGCCCAATATGGCACTCACCTCTTGGCAAGGCGCGCGGGTGCGCAAGCAGGACGTAACCATAGCCAAGAACTATCTGTCCGCTGACGAGGTCGATACGCTTAATCGCTTGGTGGTGATCTTTCTGGAGCAGGCCGAGTTGCGTGCCAAGGAACGTAAGGATCTCACGCTGGATTACTGGCGCCGTAATGTCGACCGCCTGTTGGATTTTAGTGAACGGCCTATTCTGGATGGGGCCGGCACTATCAGTGCCCAAAGAGCTAGAGCTATCGCCCATGAGCGCTATGGCCAGTTTGATTCTCACCGCCGCCAGGCAGAGGCCTTGGAGGCGGATGAAGAAGACCTGAAAGACCTGGAAGCGCTTGAAGAGCATATTAAACGCAATCTTGACAAATAAAGCTGTTTGTCATGTGTTGGCGAGTCGCTGTTCAGAGATACAGGGTCGCCTTTTGTAGTCCATTTTGAAAGATAGGTAACCCATGCCAACGCTCAACTGGATCGGCAAAGACGCCGTTGTCACCCACCATCAAAAGGTGCCCTATCGCCTTCTAGAGCCCGTGCCCGAGCTGGATGGTGGCGACGCGGACAGCGGTAACCTGCTCGTCCAAGGGGATAATCTCCATGCCCTCAAGGCGTTGTTGCCGCGCTACGCGGGAAAAGTCAAATGTATCTATATCGATCCCCCTTATAATACGGGACAGGATGAACGAGATAAAAATAATCAAAGAACTGGCTGGATTTATAATGATCGTGTAGATAGTGTTGAAATAAGGAAGTGGTTGCATGAAGTGGTAGGAAAGGAGGGTGAGGACTTATCAAGGCATGATAAGTGGCTTTGTATGATGTACCCTCGCCTAAAAATGCTCAGAGAGTTTTTGAAAAGTGATGGCGTTATATTCGTTAGTATAGATGATAATGAGCTGTCTAGTTTGCGAATGATTTTGGATGAAATTTATGGCGCAAATAATTTCATAGGCACCATAATATGGAATAATGCGACGGATAATAATCCGACGCGCATTGCCACGGAGCATGAATATGTAGTGTGTTACGCAAAGCATAAGGCGCTAGTTGATTCTGAATGGAAAGCGACGAGCTTGGATGCCAAGGAAAGGTTGATAGAAGTGGGGGGTTCATTTGTCAGGGAATATGCAGATGGCAAGGAAAGGCAAAAAGCGTATTCAAAGTGGGGCGGTCTCAAGTTCCAAGTGCAACGCTATTGAAGGGTGCCGGGACCGGCGACCGATTTCTTGAGCACCTCGGCGTATACTTCCATTGGCGTGCGCCAGTCCAGTGTCTTGCGCGGCCGCGTGTTTAGTGAGTCCGCGATCGCGTCGAGCTCTTCTTGGCTGTAGACAGAAAGATCTGTGCCTTTCGGCAGGTACTGCCGTAACAGCCCGTTGGTGTTCTCATTCGAGCCCCGCTGCCATGGGCTATGCGGGTCAGCGAAGTAGATGGCCGTACCGGTCTTTTGGGTGATCTCGGCATGTTTAACCATCTCCCTGCCTTGGTCGTACGTCATGGACAGACGCAGGGATCGAGGCACTTCATTGAGCTTGTCGCTGAAGCCAACCGCCGCCGCCGTAGCCGTGGTGCCATCCACCTTCGCCAGGATCACCAGCCGCGTGGTGCGCTCCACCAATGTACCGACCGCGGAGCGATTATTGGCGCCAATGATGAGGTCGCCCTCCCAGTGGCCAGGCATCAAGCGGTCTTCGATCTCAGGCGGCCGCATGTGGATACTGACCAGATCGGGAATCTGCTGGCGTCGATCTGAGCCACGGCTGCGTGGCCGACGCTTGCCGTTGCCCTGCCGCAAACAGGCGATGAGCTCTTTTTTGAGGCTGCCACGGGGCATCACATAGAGCGCGTTGTAGATGGCCTCATGAGAAACTTGTCGATGTGAATCGTTGGGAGACATGCGTTTCAGTGTGCGGGCTATTTGCTGCGGTGACCAGTACTTGCGCAGCAGATGGACCACGACCTCGAACAACTCGCCGTCGGGATGCAGCTTGGGGCGCTGACGTGGCCGATGACGCGTTAGGCGGGCCCGGTAGCCGGCGAGACTGGCATCGTAGCCTTTGATGGAGTCAATCGTATGGCGAGCGATTTCACGCGATACGGTACTCGGGGCACGGCCCAGATGACAGGCGATAGCTCGGATCGAGTGAGTCGTTCGCATCATCATGATGGCAGCTCGGTCTTCAGCAGTGAGATGGCGGTAGCAGTAGGTCATGGCAACACCGTACCTGATGGGTTACGTGTTGCACTTGGTCATTGAGACCGCCTGGTTTAGAGAGAATAAGAGTGAAATTTGGCCATTTGATAGATATAAATATATAGATGAAGATGGTATTTATACTGGTAGCCAAAGTGTTCATAACCCGGGAAAGGAAGGGTATCGTTACGATGTAATACACCCTGAAACGGGTATGCCATGCAAGCAGCCTATGATGGGGTACCGTTTCCCGGAGGCGACGATGAAGCGCTTGATAGAAGACGGTCGCGTACTATTTGGGGACGATGAGACTAAACTTGTTGAGCTGAAGGTTTATGTAAAGGATTATCGTGCTAAGCTTTCGAGCCTTTTTGAGCTGGATGGTCGAGTCGGCACTAACGAAATAAAGGATGTCTTTCCAGAGCATGGTAGACCCTTTGACTTTCCCAAGCCCACAGGGCTTGTGGAGACGCTTTTGAGCTTTACGACATCAGGGAATGATATTGTTCTTGATTCCTTTGCTGGGTCCGGTACGACAGCACAAGCTGTCATGCAGCTCAATAACTCGGATAGCCAGGATAGGAAGTTCATTTTGGTTGAGATGAAGGACAGCATTGCTGAAGAGATTACGGCGGAACGTGTGCGCCGCGTGTTGGAAGGTTATTCTAATAAGAAAGGAAATGCTATTGAGGGGTTGGGTGGTGGTTTTCGCTATTACCGTTTGAGTGATGAGTCGATGTTCGATGCCTTCGGGCAGGTACGTGATGACGTCACGTTCGAGCAGCTGGCGGAATTCGTCTGGTTCAAGGAAACCGGTACCGGGTTGCCACCCGGCGGAGCGGGCGAGAAACGCTTCACCTCGCCCTTGCTCGGCATTCATGAAGGGCAGGCCATTTATCTACTTTTCAATGGCATTCTAGGCGACAAAAGCATCAATGGCGGTAATGTGCTGACCGGGCCGGTGCTGGATAGCCTGCCAGCCCATGATGGCCCCAAAACCTTCTATGCGGCGGCCTGTCGTCTGGGAGCTTCGCGCTTGCGTCGTGAGCAGATCGTATTCAAGCAAACGCCCTACGCCCTCGATCAATAAACAGGTGGACCATGGCCGGATTCGTTGCAAAATCCTATCAGCAGCAGGCACTCGATTCACTGCTGGCCTACTTGAAGGCTTGTCGGGAGCTGGGGGATGCGGATACTGCGTTTTATCAGACAACGAGGGCGCTTTGGGGGCAAGGCGTTCCCTATCGACCTCTAGCAGGTTTTAACCCGGCGATGCCGTACTTCTGCCTACGTATTCCGACCGGTGGCGGCAAAACGTGGCTAGCGGCACGGTCGGTTGGCATGGTAAATGCGCATTTGCTTCATGTTTCCCACAGCGTGGTGCTATGGCTGGTGCCTTCCAATGCTATTCGCGAGCAGACGCTAAGGGCACTCAAAGACCCTCGGCATCCCTATCATGCTGCCCTGAGTGATGCCGGACCGGTCACGGTCCTGGATATCGACGAAGCAAAGAGCGTGACGCCCGGCACCCTTTCCAGCAGTACGGTGATCATTGTCTGTACGCGACAGGCCTTCCAAGTTGAAGAGACCGAAAGTCGCAAGGTCTATGAGTCGAGCGGCGCGTTGATGGGGCATTTCGACAATCTGACGGCTGAGCAGAAGGAAAAGTTACTCCGTAGCGAGGATGGCGCCGCGGTGCCATATTCGCTAGCCAATGTGTTACGCCTACACCGGCCATTCGTGATCGTTGATGAGGCGCACAACAATCGCACCGCTTTGGGTTTCGAAACGCTTCGACGTCTGAGCCCTTCCGGTATTTTGGAACTCACCGCGACACCGGATACCACGCATACGCCCAGTAATGTGCTGCATAGTGTGTGGGCCGCCGAGCTGAAAGCCGAGGAAATGATCAAGCTGCCAATCCGCCTGGAAACCCAGCCGGAGTGGCAAAAGTGCCTTAGTCAAGCCATTGCCTGGCGTGATGAGTTGCAAGGACGAGCCGATGCCGAACGACGCAAAGGGGCATCTCCCATTCGCCCGATCGTGTTGATTCAGGCTGAGCCACGCCGCTCGGGGCATGAGACGCTAGATGTCGAAACACTGTGGCAAGAGTTGCAGGACAATCATCAGATCCCGGTTGAATGCATCGCACGGGCAACTAGCGAATATAAGGAACTGGAGGCGCTGGAACAGGCCTATGCAAAAGGCATTATGGATCCTGATTGCCCAGTGACATTCGTTATTACGCAACGGGCCTTGGCCGAAGGGTGGGACTGCCCATGGGCGTATATCTTGGTGAGCATGGCGGAACTGCATTCCTCGACGGCGGTGGAGCAGCTTCTTGGGCGTGTGCTACGTCAGCCAGAGGCGAAGGACAGGCCGGATGGCGCGCTGAACCAGTCCTATGCCTACGTCGTGTCACGTAGCTTCCGTGATACTGCCGATAGCCTGCGTGATAGCTTGGTCAAAGGGGCTGGGTTTGAACGCCGGGAAGCGCGGGAATTTGTTGAAGCCACCCAACCGCAACAGACACCGCTCGATTTTGAACGTTTCAAGGCACGTTCCTCTTTCACGCCGATCCCTGTGACACTGACGGATAAGCCCGCCAAGCGTGATCTCAACAAGTTGGGCGATAAAGTGGCATGGGAGCCCAAGACCAAGACGCTCACCATCCAGCAACCGTTGGACGACGCCGATGCAGAGACGGCGTCACAGGCGGTAGCCTCGGGTGAAGATCGCGAAGCGGTAGTGCAGGCAGTCGAAGAGAGTCGAAAACAAGCCAGTGTCGAGTATTTTCAGACACCTTCGGAATTGGGGAAGCTATTAGTCGTACCGCAAATGGGGTTGCGCGTTCAGGGAGAATTGCAGCTTTTCGATGACCCTGAAGTGTTGAACTATCCGTGGGATATTTCGTTATACGATGCTAATCCGACGACGTCTCAGCAGAAACGTCTCGAAGGCAACGGCGTTGCGGAAGTCGGCAAGATTGACACCGACGACAATGCGGGGCGTATCAATGTCGATTTCATGAAAGGGGTGACGCATGATCTGGCGCTGAGCTATCAGCCGGAGCATTTCAATGCTGTCGACCTAGCGGCTTGGTTGTGTCGCAATTTACCCGATCAAACGCTAACGCATGAAAGCAAGCGTGCCTTTGTCACTCGCTGGGTCCAAGGGCTTTTGAAACTTGATACTCTGAATCTTGCTTATCTGAGTTCACATAAGTTCTTGCTGCGAGAGATGCTTGAGCAACGTGTTGGTGAGCTGCGTCAACGTGCGGTGAAGCAGGCGTATCAAGATTCTCTTTTCGATAGCGATAAAAAAGTCGACGTTGTTGTCGGTGGGTCGGGGATGGAATTTGAATTTCCTCCCTATGGCTATGCACCTAACCGGGTTTACGATAACCGCTTTGGTCATGCGAGTTTTCGGCATCATTACTATGGTCAGGTTGGAGACTTTGATAGCAAGGAAGAGCTTGAATGTGCTATCTGGTTGGATGATCAGGCTCGAAAGGGAAAGATTGAGTTCTGGGTTAGAAATCTGGATCGTAAACCTGCATGTGCTTTCTTTCTACAAAAAGCTGATGGAAAATTTTGGCCAGATTTTATCTGTAAACTGCCCGACGACAAGATTTTAATTGTTGAATATAAGGGTGGTGATCGTTATTCGACGGATAAGGCCAAGGAAGACCGCATGATCGGTGAGCTATGGGCCAAGGAAAGCCAAGGTCGAGCAAGGTTTGTTATGGTCACTAACCGCGATTGGGACTCGATTGCGGACTTAATGCAGTGATTTTTTTAACATATAGCCACCTGAGGCCATCAAGTGAGCATACCTTTATATGCTGTACAGGCATTAGTGTGATGATAACCCGCCCACGTGGCGGGTTTTTTGCGTCAGGTTGGCCCTATACGTCAACGTAGTTGTCACCTAAACGGATTGAGAGGTGATCAACATGCGTTACCCCGCAGAACGTAAGGAAGCCATCCTCAAGAAGATGGCGCCGCCCATGAGCATGACCGTCCCGGAACTGGCCGAGCAGGAAGGCATCACCGCGACAACCCTCTACAATTGGCGAAAACAGGCCAGAACAAGAGGACAGGTTTTGCCATCACGTTCGACCCAGCCCGACCAGTGGACCAGCCAAGAGAAGTTCCAGATCGTCCTGGAAACGGCCCCGATGAACGAGGCCGAACTCAGCGCCTATTGCCGTGAGCGCGGGCTCTACCCCGAGCAGGTGGAGGCCTGGCGGGATGCCTGCATGAACGCCAATGGCGATGCCCCAGCGCAGGCCAAGCAACAGCGCCAGGCCCGCAAGGAGGAGCAGAAGCGGCTCCGCAAGCTGGAGCGAGAACTGCGCCGCAAGGACAAGGCACTGGCCGAGACGGCGGCGCTGCTGGCCTTGTCAAAAAAGGCAGAGGCGATCTGGGGCACGACCAACGACGAGGACGACTGACCAGCCTCCCGGATCGCCAGCGCATCGTGACCCTGGTGCAAGATGCCCAGCGTGACGGTGCTCGGCTGGCCAAGGCCTGTCAGGTGATGGGCATCAACGTAAGGACCTACTACCGCTGGGTCGCTGAGGGCGAGGTGACGGCTGATCGCCGTCCCGATGCCGACCGTCCGGAGCCGGCCAACAAGCTGTCTCCCGAGGAGCGAGAGGCAATCGTGGCGCTGTGCAATGCCCCCGAGTATCGGAGCCGCCCTCCGGCCTTCATCGTGGCCGATCAAGCGGATAAGGGCTGCTACCTGGCCTCTGAGTCGACGATGTACCGAGTGCTTCATGAAGTTGGCCAGCAACATCACCGGGGCCACCAGCAGGCCCCACAGCGCAAGCGCCCTCCGACCACGCATCAAGCCACGGCGCCGAACCGCCTTTGGTGCTGGGACATTTCGTGGCTTCCCGGCCCCGCGCGTGGCACCTGGTGGTACCTGTACCTGATCATGGATGTCTTCAGCCGCAAGATCGTTGGGCACGAAGTCTACGAGACGGAGACCGGTGAGCTGGCCGCTGAGCTGATCCAGAAGGCCTGCTGGCGAGAGCACCTCACCGATCTTCACAAGCCCTTGATTCTGCACTCAGATAACGGCAGTCCGATGAAGGCGGCAACATTCCTGGAGAAGCTCTACGACTTGGGCATCACCCCGTCGTACAACCGGCCGAGGGTCAGCAATGACAACGCCTTCGCCGAGTCGGCCTTCAAGACGCTGAAGTACCGGCCGGGCTTCCCCGCCGACGGTTTCGCCACCCTAGCCGAGGCCCAGGACTGGGTTCAGCAATTTACCGAGTGGTACAACCACGAGCACCGTCACAGCGCCCTTCGCTACGTCACGCCGAGCCAGCGCCATAACGGCGAGGCCAAAGGCATCTTGGCGCAGCGCCGAGAGGTCTTCGAGGCGGCGAAGCAACGTCACCCGAAGCGCTGGTCGGGTGACATCCGGAAACTCAGCCTGCCAGAGGTAGTGCACCTGAACCCCGAGAGGGACCCGGTGCCACAGGCAGCAGGGTTTTAAAGAGCCGAAGTCATTTCATGTGCCAACTATGTTGACAGACTCCGTTGGTCCTAGATAGCCTAATCTGTCAGCCGGCAACGTACTAGCGCAGTGTGCCTATGAAAGGCATTCATTGCGAAGCTATGAAGCGATGCATGGATACAATTTCTTTCGGGCGCCGGCCTGTCCGCTAAAGACCGAAGTGCGGCACTGTATCAGCAGCACTTTTCCCTGTGGTGTCGGATATGGTTTACATATCTCCAGACAGGGCTACGTGAACTTGCTGCCGGTTTAGAAGAAGCACTCTCATGATCCTGGTGAGCGCAAAGGGTGGCGAACCACCTCAAAGACGGGGACACGTTATACCGCGCGCACAGGACTGTCTCATCAGCCAAACCTGCACGCCCATTCCCAGCAGAGCCACGACACCCGCGCCCACTGACAGCATGTCGACCGGTACATGCGTTATAAGGGCCAGGCCGCCGCTTGATGTGCCGATAGCACTCCCCAGATAAAGCGCCGATTCGTTCAACGCCACCGCCAGGTTGCCGTCGCCCTGAGCTTCGCGGGCTTTCATCAGTTCATTATTCTGCTGCACCTGCAGTGCCCAGCCTACGGCGCCCCAAAGCGCGATGGGGATCAGTGCCAGCCATGGTGCGACTTTCAGCAGCAGCACGATCAGCGCGATTCCCAACAGCAGCATGATGGCGAAGGTGAGCCTGGGCCCTGAGAAGCGGTCGACCAGGGCTCCGCGCTAGTTAAGCTCCAGCTCGCCAGCGTATTCAATGCGCCTGGGCTCATTTGTCACGGGATCAATGAACTCGAAGCCCTTGGAGAGAAGCTGCAAGGGGCGCGTGTAGTCATCCGGGGAGAGCGGCTGCAGCACTGGGTAGTAGCGGTCATTCAAAATCGGCCAGCCGAGTGACTGCATGTGCACGCGCAGCTGGTGGCGTCGCCCGCTGACGGGGTGTAATTCGAACAACGCCTGCGTGTCGGTTTGCTGCACGCAGCGGATCACCGAATGGCTGTTGGCGTCGCCCTCGCTGATCCGCATGCGAAAGCGCTGCTCGCTTTGCTCGATGCGATTCTTTACGTCCCACTGCTGACCCACCAATGACTTATCGCCGTCTATCTCGGCGATGGCCTGATAGGTCTTGTGGATATGTCGTGACTTGAACAGCTGATGATATAGCGCGCGGGTCTCGGGATTGAGGGAGCACAGCACCAGTCCTGCCGTGACTCTATCCAGACGATGCACCGCCTGCAGCGCCTCGATTCCCGTGCTTTTGCGCAGACGCTGCTGCAGACACTCGTTCACGTAGCGCCCGCCGGGCGTGACGGGCAGGAAGTGCGGTTTGTAGGCCACCAGAATGTGCTCATCTCGATAGACAGTCTTCTCTGCGAAGGGAATGCTCGGCTCGCTTGCCACTTCGCGGTAATAGAACACGCGGAGATGTGGCTTGAAGGGCGACGCCGGCGTAATCCATGAGCCGTCATCGCGGTGCACCTTGCCGGTAGCCATGCGCTCACGCCATGTCGCCTCACCGATGGCCGGAAACTTGAGCAGCAGATACTCCAGCACCGTCGACACACCGGGATTGACCTGAGGAAGGCTTAGCTTCGAAGGGCGTGCGGAAATGGACATGACATGCATCACAGGTCGGGAAGGAGCTGGGTGAACACGTGGTGAGAAAGCCTCACCCTATCGGCGGTCGCGCTAGTGTAACCGAGAGAAGAATCCATGTCGGGCTAGGCATGATAGGGCTGAGTAATGCGGTCAATCTGCTGGCAGCGGGTCTCGAGCCGATTCTGTTCGAGTCCGGCGAGCAGGCCGTTGCCCGGGGGCAGGTGCGCATATTTTCGCCATGGTACTGGGACCTAGACCCCGCCGCCACGGCATTGCTCAAGTCCGTGGGTGTGGTCGTTGACGGCCGCCGCTACGAGTGGGTGATCGGCCCTGCGCGCCGACGAGACCATCGACTTCATGACCGCCCGTTGGGCGCACCTGCCGTATGAGCTGCTGGAGAAAGTCTCCAACCGCATCATCAACGAGCTGGAAGGCGTCTCCCGCGTCACCTACGCCGAGAGCAGCAAGCCGCCCGCGACGATCGAGTGGGAGTGATGACTGAGGTAGGCCAACGGCGCTAACCTTGATCGGGCCACCCTAGATGGGTGGCCCGATTGCTTTTATGAGGAGTAGGTGCATGCTCGATGACGAGGGAATCGCTGATGACGCCTTGGCCTTTGCCAGAAAGCACAAGATGCGAATTGCCAAGTCACTGACCAGTAAAGAAGACTTCCCATCCTGAAGATGAACCCTTATCGATCTTTATGGCGGACTAGCCGGGGGCAGGCAAGACCGAGATTTCCAAGGAGTATGTCGCCGCGCTTGACGATCTCAAGTCGGAAAGGTACGGAGGCTTCGGCAGTATTCTGTGAATCGATCCTGATGATTTGCGAGATCACTTCCCGGGGTATACGGGCAACAACTCTTGGCTGTTTCAGCGCGCCGTATCCATCGTCGTCGACAAGATCCATGACCTGATGCTGAATCAGCGGCAATCCTTCATTCTGGATGGCACGCTGTCGAGGTAGGAGATCGCCAGAAAGAATGTGCAACGGTCCTTGAGACGAGGGCGAGCCGTGCAGATTTTTTATGTCTATCAAGACCCCGCCTTGGCCTGGGAGTTCGTGAAGAGTCGCGAGGAGGTCGAGGGACGCAACATCCCTTTGCAGAGCTTCATCAGCCAGTTTCTGGATGTGCGCGATGTAGTCACCCAGCTCAAAGAGGGGTTCGGCGACCAGCTTACGGTGGATATCATCATCAAGAACAACGATGGCTCCAGCGAGGAGTGGCTGTCGGACGTTCAGTCCATTGAGGACTGCTTGCCCGAACGCTACGCTCATGAGCAGTTGGACCAGCTATTTGCAGCCGAGGGCTGACTATGAAAGGAAAGACCGTAAAATCAACGCCTTTGACGCATTTCCAGCGCCAGGCTAGCGCTGAGCAGAAGAAGACGCTCCACGCTAAGGTCATCAGCAATGCCATTGCTCGCCAGAAGCAGGTCATCAACCAGGCCAGTGAGCGGCGCTGAGACCCACCAGCCAATTCATCAAGCCTGCCCCAGCGGCAGGCTTTTTTGTGTTTCTCCCGCCTCTAATGAAGGTCATGTGCCATCATTCGTGGCTGGTCAACGAGAATTCGCCCGCGTGGCAGGTTCTTTGCGTAAGGCATTCATCATCAGACGGTGAGGCAAGACATGAGCACGATCCCCTTTCAGGCGCTGGCCTGCCCGCTGGACGGCGACGTGCTGCACAAGAGCGGCAGCACCTGGCGCTGTGGCGTCGGCCACAGTTTCGATATCGCAAAGCAGGGCTACGTGCACCTGTTGCCGGTGCAGAAGAAGCGCTCGCACGATCCCGGCGACAGCAAGGAGATGGTGGCGGCGCGTCAGCGCTTCCTGAATGCCGGCCACTACCGGCCGATCGCCGAGGCTGTCAGCCAGGCCGCGCTGAGCCACTTGGCAAACGATGTACCAGGTGATGCCAGTGCCGATACCGCTTTAAGCTGCCTGGATGCTGGCTGCGGTGAAGGCTACTACCTGCGCGAGCTGGCCAAGGCCTGGGGTGAGGAAGCAGGCGAAACGACAGGTGATGGGCAAACCCTGGCGCAACTGGGTGTGGATATCTCCAAGTGGGCGGTGCTCGCCGCCGCCAAGCAAGGTAAGCAGGCGGGGCAGCAAGCCAGCTGGGTGGTGGGCAGCAACGCCAACCTGCCGGTGCAGTCCGGCACGCTGGATCTCGTGCTGTGCATGTTCGGCTTTCCCGTCTACCCGGAGTTCGCTCGCGTACTGAAGCCAGGCGGCGTGCTGCTGATGGTCGAGGCCGGGCCGGATCACCTGCGGGAACTGCGCGAGGTCATCTACCCGAGCCTGAAGCCGGAGAGCGCGGAGGAGCCCCAGGCGCCTGAAGGGTTCACGCCCTTGGCCACAGAGAGCATTCGCTATTCGCTAGAGCTGGAGAGTGTTGATGCCATCGCCGACCTGCTGGCGATGACCCCGCACCTGTATCGCACCAGCGCCGAAGGCCGCGAAAAGGCCGCGGCGCTGGAATCGTTGACGGTAACGGTAGACGTGCGGCTGTCGCGCCTGGGTCGCGATAGCCCGAAAGCCGACAGCCCGAAAGCTGACAGCCCGGAAGCATCTTGATCAATGCCCTGATGAGCACCACCGCCCCGGTCTTCTGTCGAGTGTGGCAGCGCAGCGCTCGGAAGCCAGTAAGGCTCTGATATGGCATTGGGCACAAAACTGTCGCACGCTATTGTCTGTCACAGGTTGATAGCAAGCTAACGTGCCCCCACCTAGGTGGGTAAACCGAGTCATTAGATACCGTCACTAGATATCGTCATCCGATACCGAGGAGCGCTTCATGAGCCAAGGCAATGAGTACGTCCCACCGAAGGTTTGGACCTGGGATCAGGCCAGCGGCGGCAAGTTCGCCAGCGTCAATCGCCCTATCGCCGGGCCCACTCATGACAAGGAGCTGCCGGTCGGCAAGCATCCCTTCCAGCTCTATTCCATGGGCACACCCAACGGCGTGAAGGCCACGGTGATGTTCGAGGAGCTGCTGGCGCTTGGCTACAAGGATGCCGAGTACGACGCCTGGCTGATCCGCATCGGTGATGGCGATCAGTTCGGCAGCGGCTTCGTGGAGATCAACCCGAACTCGAAGATTCCGGCGCTGCTGGATCACAGCACCACGCCCGCGACCCGGGTCTTCGAATCCGGTGCCATCCTGCTGTATCTCGCCGAGCGCTTTGGTGAATTCCTGCCGGGCAGCCTGGCCGCTCGCACCGAGACCATGAACTGGCTGTTCTGGCAGATGGGCAGCGCGCCCTTCCTGGGCGGTGGCTTCGGTCACTTCTACGCCTATGCGCCGGAGAAGCTCGAGTACCCGATCAACCGCTACGCCATGGAGACCAAGCGTCAGCTTGACGTGCTGGATCGTCGCCTGGCGGAGTCCGAGTATCTGGCCGGGGATGAGTACACCATCGCCGATATCGCTAACTGGGCCTGGTACGGCCAGCTGGTGCTGGGTCGGCTGTATGACGCCGCTGAATTCCTGCAGGTGCAGGAATACACCCACGTGCTGCGCTGGGCGAAGCAGATCGACGCGCGCCCGGCGGTCACTCGCGGGCGGATGGTCAACCGCACCTTCGGCGAGCCGGAAATGCAGCTGCACGAGCGCCACGACGCCAGCGACTTCGAATTGAAAACGCAGGACAAGCTCGAAACCCAAGACTAAGGGTCGGCACTGCCGGCAGCGATGATCGTGCTGCCAGCTACATGGCCTTTGGATCACCCAGCGCCCATGAGGAATGCCTTGTGGGCGCTGTCCTGTTGGTGGCCTCGCCAACGATCGCCGTTGGGCGAGGTAACCGCTGACAACAACGACCATCGCCGCCAATGGGCGTCACGGCCGGTTGAGGGCCTTGAGAGGAACGTCATGATGGGAGGTAGGTTATGAAAGCGCTGCTGCACACCTATATGGAGGCATCGCTGATTCTTCGCGTCAGCATCGCGCTGGTGCTGGGTGTGGTCGTTGGCCTGCTGGGCGGTCAGGACGCCGCGCACTGGCTGGCGCCCTTTGGTGAGCTGCTGCTTAGGCTCTTGAAGTTTCTGATCGTGCCGATCGTGCTGTTCACGCTGATGGTCGGCATTAACCAGGCGCCGCTTGGCAGCACGGGGCGTTTGGGTCGCAAGCTGTTCGGCTACTACGTGGTGACCTCGGCGCTGGCGATCGTGGTCGGGCTGGCGGTGGCGACGTTCTTTGCCCCCGGCAGCGGCATGACGCTGGATGAAAGTGCGCAGGTCAGCGTGCCCGATAACCCGGGCATCGCCAACGTGCTGCTTAACATCGTGCCGGACAACATCGTCGCGGCGTTCGTTGAGGGCAACCTGCTGGGCATTATCTTCACGGCGGTGGTGTTCGGCATCGCGCTGTTGATGCTGCGCAACTCCGACAGCCATGCCGCCCTCGGTGAGCGGCTGTATGGCGTGATAGAGGCGCTGAACGAAGTGACCCTCAAGGTCATGTCCGGCGTGCTCCACTATGTGCCGATCGGGGTGTTTGCGATCGTCGCCAAGACGGTCGGCCAGCAGGGCATGGAAACGCTGCTCTCGCTTGGTGACATGGTCGCGGTGCTCTACATCGCGCTGGCGGCGCAGGTGGTCGTCTACGGGGTGTTGATGAAGCTGTTCGGCGTTCGGCTGCGGGCGTTCTTCCGTGAGGCCCGCACGCCGATGGCCACCGCCTTCGCCACCCAGAGCAGTTCAGGCACGCTGCCGCTGACGCTGAATGCCGCACGCCGCCTTGGCTATGCGCGCAGCCTGTACGGCTTCAGCCTGCCGCTGGGCGCGACCATCAACATGGATGGCGCGGCGATCCGCATCGCGATTTCGGCGGTGTTCGCGGCCAATGTGATCGGGGCGCCGCTGGATCTGATGAGCATGGCCCAGATCGTGCTGATCGGTACCCTGACCTCGATTGGAACCGCCGGGGTGCCGGGAGCCGGCATCGTGATGATCGCGACGGTCTTCGCTCAGGTGGGGCTGCCGATCGAAACGGTGGCGCTGCTGGCGTCCATCGATGCCCTGGTGGGCATGGGCTGCACCGCGCTCAACGTCACGGGGGATTTGGTCGGTACCTCGATCATTTCCCGCACGGAAGAGAAGCATGCTGCACAGCCCGAGGCGTCGGCCTCAACGGCCTGAGGAGGGCGAATTGCTTAGCCTCCGGTATCCACCAGCCAGGCAACGGGAGCGCCAGTCATCTGATTGAGCCACCGCCTAGTGGCTGGGAGAAGCGCCGATACAGGGGGCGGCGCTTACTTCCAGCCCATCCGCCAGGTCTCTTCATCCTTGAGTGCCTGCCAGGGCAGGGTGAATTCCCGCCGGGTTAGCACGGCTTCCAGCACCACCTGCACGACGTTTTCTTCCTCGTCGCGCAACAGCTTGGTGACCATGAAATGTTTTTCCTTATGCTTGGGCGCAACGGCGGTCCACTTGCTGTGGTGAAGCTTGTCGGGATTGATGGCGTGCATCGGTGCTGTGCTCCTGTGTTTATCGGTCGTGAATAGGCTTTTCCGCTGTATGAAAAAACGCCCCTGACGCTGAGGTCTTGGGGCGTTTTTTATGAATCCCTGCCGATGGTGGTATCGGTGGATGAGGTATTGCTCGCCCATTTGTCGCCTTATGGACTTACCACCTTTATAAAAGTATCAATTTATATAAAAGTACGACCTTATGTAGATAGGCCAGCATCCTGTGTCTGCTGGTCAAGCGGCTGGGCGGGGAAGTGCCGATTCAACTGGCCGATCTGGTAGAGATCATTCATGTACTTGTCGAGTTTGGCAATCAAGTGCGTGAACAGAATCAGCGCATAGATCAGCAGCATCAGGATCGATTCATCGTGCATCCAGGCGGCCGGTACATCGTAGCCGATGGAGTAGACGCTCAGGCCACCCAGGAAGAGGGCCAGCAGGCAGTTGATGATGATGACGGCGATGGCAACGCCCCGGGAGTCTTTCGCGGGCGGGTTGGTCTTGATGCCAAAGGGATGACGAATACTGATCTTGCCGTTGCAGATGATGTTGCTTTTCCGGCGCAGCAGAGGCTCCACGTTGGGAAGCTTATCGCCTTGAGAGAAGGCTGCCAGCGCAACTCGCGGGTCGAAATCGCTACCGAAGAAGGCCTTCACGCCTTTTACAAACCCCATTGAGGAGCCCGTTTCCCGGTATTCCTTGGCCTGATGCGCCAGCTCTTCAACTTCCTGCCCACCGATGCGGGCGCGCTTCTCTTCGTCAGCGAAGTTCTGGCTATGATAGATGTCATATAGCTGATAAACGGCAATTGAAACACCGGCATAGATCAGGAAAAAGATCAGAATACTCAGCATGTCACTAGGCTCCTTATGTGCTGACACATCACTGTGATGAAAACTGACTGCCCCGGTGCCCTTGAACCTTTCTTCACATTAGACGGTGATAGGGCCGCTACTAGGGTGTACTGAAGAACGTCTCTAGTCTCTAAGGGAGTCTCTAGAAGAGTATCTAGAAAAGTCTCTATGAGAGTCTCTATGAGAGTATCTAGAAAGGTACCGAAAAGTGCCGAAACGAATGACGCTGAAATTGGCAATGGGGGCGTCGATTAGAGGGCAGCTCATGTACACAGAATGTTGCTCCGGTGCTTGATCTGAATCAACCATCAAATGCTTGAGTGCGCTCTTTTACCGCACCCGTGACACGGCCTGCTTGACATTCTTACGGCGCCAGCTCGTTCACTGGTCGTTTGGCTGACGGCGTATCATACGAGGCCCTGATTTTGCTCAGCCGCACACCCGGTATCGGCAACGGGTAGTGGAGCGTCTTACCGCACTCGGCTTGACTGATAGAGCAGCGCCCGCCCCGTCAGGGCGCGCAAGCGAGCACCGGCTGGCTGGGTCTGCGTTGGTCGTCTTTTCAGGTGGTACTGAGGGCAATGAGAGAGGGCAGTGCGATGAACACATGCATGATGGAATCAAGAGATGTGAGCCGGTGTGTCGTCAGTCGGCTTAAGTGTAATCAGCGGTGGTGTGAAGAGCCGGAAGTTAGGGCTGAGTACGTCAGCCATTGGGCCGTTGCTGGGGCGTTGCTGGTGATTGCCCTTGCCCAGGCGAGCCCGGCGCAGGCGCAGTCGGCTCCTCTTGAGAACGCCTTGAGCGCGGCCTGGCCGGGGATGGCCGAGGGCGCCACGGTAGTGGATTGGGAAGGCAAGGTGCTCAAGGAAGGCAGCAATGGCTATACCTGTATGCCGACGCCACCGATGCTGACCGGCAATGCGCCGATGTGCCTGGATGAGACCTGGATGGCCTGGGCCAAGGCCTGGCAAGCCAAGGAGTCCTTCACCGCCGAGGCGCTGGGCATTGCCTACATGCTGGCGGGAGACGCGGGAGCCAGCAATATCGACCCCTATGCCGAGGGGCCCAGCGAGGATAATCAGTGGATCAAGGAAGGGCCGCATCTGATGATCATTGCCCCTTCGGCGTTGCTCGATGCCTATCCCACCGACCCCGAGAACGGCGGGTCTTATCTGATGTGGAAGGGCACCGACTATCAGCATCTGATGGTTCCGGTGGGTGCTCGCTAGCGGTGTGTGCGGGGATGAGCGATCCATAGAGGGCGGTGAAATGAATGCCAAAAGCATGGCGACGTTTATGGTGCTGCAAATGATGCTTGCCGGCGGAAGCCAGTCAGTGCCCGCGGCCACCAGCGTTCATACCCAGGGCGGTGGCTCGGTGGTGGTTTCGAGCACTCGCACCGACGCTGGCGGTAGCACTGTGGAAGCGGCGGTGTCGGGGCGTAACGCGGTTATTGATGTGAACGGTGATCATGTCGAGATCAAGGACGGGCGACTGACGTTGAACGGGGTTTCTTATGGGCGCGTACAGGAGCGTTCGACGGTGATCTACCGGATCGTCGGTGGTGAGAAGAGGCTGCTGGTCGATGGCGTGGTGCGCCGGCCCGTGAAAGCGGGAGAGGCAGGCTAGGCGACTTAAGACCGCGGTAAGGCATGGGTGCTATTACTCTCTGATCGCCTTGCATCGTATCCGTTGAAGAGGCCATGGGTTTCAGGATCGGGCGAGTCAGAAAGCCTTGGGGTCGCCACCACATAAGGACTTGCATGAACGTACTCAGTAGCACCATGAGCTATTTCCGAGAGCGCCAGACGCCGCTCGTGCTGTCGTTTCATATCGCCGTCTTACTGATGGTGATCAGCCAGATCATTTTCAGCAATTTCATGGGCTTCACTCGGGCGGGAGAGGTGGCGAGCCAGCTTCCCGAGCGCGTGGGCACCTGGCTGCATATCGGGACGGGGCTGTTGCTGGTGCCGGTATCGCTGATCTTTCTATTTGCCGTGATCAAGCAGCGGGGCCTGAAGTACTACTTTCCTTACCTGGTCGGCGATCTGGAGCCGCTGAAGGCCGATATCCAGACGCTATTGAAGTTCAAGCTGCCAGCCCCGGGGCCGGCTGGGCTGGCTGCGGTCATGCATGGGCTCGGCCTGGGAGCGCTGCTGCTGGTGGTCTTGTCGGGCTTTACCTGGTTTCTGTGCTGGAACTTCCTGCCGTCGTGGGCGTATCAGGTGAAGGAAGTGCACGGGCTGCTGACCGGGCTGATAGAAGCCTATCTGGTGGGGCATGCCGCCATGGGCATTCTGCATATCTACCTGCGCTATCGCGCGCCCAGCCTTTAGGTACACTCGCCCTGCGGGCCATTAGCCAGCGCGGGACTGCTGGTGACACGACCTGAACGAAAACACCCCATCCAGCGTGGCTGAATGGGGTGTCGTGGCGGTCTAGCTTGCATCGATTAACTCTCTAGCTTCTAACGCTTTCGCAGCGTCCCTGCTCACGTGCAATGGCTAAACGTTCAGTACGACAAGTGCGGTGAAGCAAGTGCGGTGAAACAGGTGATCTGCTTCAAATACTTACCTTCCCTTTGCTTACCTAACATAGGCTTGGCTTGAAGCGACCTGACTCACTGTTGAGCGGGCAACCTGCGTTCTTGCCCCGTTCTGTCACACCAGTCTTATCGCGCCAGTTCTATCACGCCAGCCTGTTCCCTCAATACTGCGTGTTCTCCTCGTAAAGCTCTGCCTTGGCGTCACGCATGACGTTTTCGCAGGCGGCCTGGTGAGCAAGCTGGGTGAGCAGGCTGTGCGTCACCTCGAAGCCTTTACCCAGGCAGACATCGACATCTTCCTGGCTCACCCGAGGGGTCACATCGCAGTCAATCTGGATCGTACGTCCGCCACCATCCAGCCTGTTGGCAAGCGCCCTGATGCTCCAGGCGATGCGTTCCTTCCAACTGGCTGTTTCTTCCACGCCTTCGTTTACGTTAAACGTGCACTGCCATTCAGGTCGATATACCTTCATGAGAACCTCCGTGCTGGCTTGGTAAGAATGATCGATCGTGATGCCTACTCCATTGACTGTCGGTGGTACCCGGTCAGCATACAGGGTTTTGGCCGCCGATCCAGCACTGTGTTGTTGTGCCGGGTCGCAGGCGCTGTAGTGGCGTGCTCTGAGAAGTGAGCAAGCGCTCCCTATTCGTCCGCGCTTCGCAACGCCGATAATTTGTCCAGGTACTGGCTGCCCCAGGCTTCCAGCTCCTTGAGGATCGGCTCGAGTGTCTCGCCGAAGGCGGTCAGGCGATATTCGACCCTGGGCGGCACTTCGGCATAGACGTGCCGGTGGACAATGCCGTCGCGCTCCAACTCGCGTAGCTGCTTGGTCAGCATGCGCTGGGTTACCGACGGCATCAGCCGGCGCAACTCGTTGAAGCGTTTGGTGCCGTCCGCCAGGTGGAAGAGGATCACGCCCTTCCACTTGCCGCCGATGGCTTCGATGGCGGCTTCCACGGAGCAGCCGAAGCTGCAGGCGTAATTCTGATGCCGCATGTTTTTATGATCCATGTTCGGGTATCGCCTGTTCGAGTGTCTCGCGGGCGGGGCCTTGCCCGTTGGTTGCGGTATACAAAAGTGTACCTAGGATCTTTATAGAGGCTAAGGCACGGAAAAATCACTACCGCACAGGAATGTGCATACTTGTTAGCCACCATGGTACCCCTATACTCGGTCGGCAATACACTTGCTGATAGGAGCTCACCATGAAAGCCGTTGGTTATAAGCAGTCGCTGCCGGTCACTGCCTCAGAAGCACTCGAGGATATCGAGCTGCCGACCCCCGAGGCTCAGGGCCGCGATCTTCTGGTGCGTGTCGAGGCCGTCTCGGTCAACCCGGTCGATACCAAGATTCGTCAGAACGTGTCGCCTGAGGGTGGCGAGTACAAGGTGCTGGGCTGGGATGCCGCCGGCGTGGTTGAGGCCGTCGGTGAGGACGTGACCCTGTTTCAGCCCGGCGACAAGGTCTGGTATGCCGGTGCTGTCGATCGTAGCGGCACCAATGCGCAGTTCCATCAGGTCGATGAGCGCATCGTCTCCAAAATGCCGACATCACTTGGCTTTGCCGAGGCGGCGGCGCTGCCGCTGACCACGATCACCGCCTGGGAAATGCTCTTCGATCGCCTGCAGGTGGCCAAGGAAAACGCCGGTTCGCTGCTGATCATCGGTGCTTCTGGCGGCGTGGGCTCGATCATGATCCAGCTCGCCAAGCAGCTTACCGACCTGACCGTGATCGCGACCGCTTCAAGGCCGGAAACCCGTGCCTGGGCGCAGGAGCTGGGCGCCGACCATGTCATCGATCACCGCCAGTCGCTGGTCGACGAACTGAAGGCAGCCGACCTTCCTTCCGTGAACTATGTGGCGAGCCTGACCCATACCGACGAGCACCTGGCCGCGATCGCCGAGCTGATCGCACCCCAGGGGCGGCTTGCGGTAATCGATGACCCCGCGTCGTTCGACATCATGCCGTTCAAGCGCAAGAGCGTATCGGTGCATTGGGAGTTCATGTTCACTCGCTCGCTCTTCCAGACAGAAGACATGATCGAACAGCACCGGCTGCTCGAGCGGGTGGCCGAGATGGTCGACCGCGGCGAGCTGACCACGACCCTCGCCGAAGAGTTCGGCACCATCAACGCCGAGAACCTGCTGCGCGCGCACGCGCTGCTGGAATCCGGCAAGGGGCGCGGCAAGATCGTATTGCGCGGTTTCTGAAACCCCGTCCGTCAGACGGCCCACCCTTCTCGACAGGGAGTGCAATCATGAACGTTACCTTTATTGGCCTTGGCATCATGGGCGGGCGCATGGCCCGCAACCTGCTCGACAACCCGGCCGTCTCACTGACGGTCTTCAACCGCTCGCCGGAGCCCATGGCGGCTCTGGAGAGTGCCGGTGCCAATCGGGCTACCTCCTATGCTCAGGCCGTCGAACAGGCGGATATCGTCTTCACCATGCTGCCTTCCCCCGAGGTCGTGGAGACGGTGGCGTTTGCCGAGGACGGCTTCGTGGCGGCGATGCCACAGGGCGCGCTATGGGTCGACTGTTCAACGGTCAACCCGTCCTTCAGCCGTGACGCTGCCCAGCGCGCCCAGGCCAGCGGGCTGCGTTTCGTCGATGCGCCGGTCGCCGGCACCAAGCAGCCGGCCGAGGATGGCACCCTGACCTTTCTGGTTGGCGGCGAGGCACGTGAACTCGAGACACTTGAGCCACTGCTGGAGTCGATGGGCCGCAAGACGCTGCATGTCGGCGCCGTCGGTCAGGGGTCGGCCTTCAAGATGCTGGTCAATGCGCAGCTGGCGCAGTCCATGCTGGTCTATGCCGAAACGGCCCTGCTGGGCGAGAAGCTGGGTTTCTCGAAGGATTTCCTGATGGACATGCTGCCCAACCTGCCGGTGTCCGCGCCGTTTCTGGCCGGCAAGGCCGAGCTGATTCGCGAAGGTGACTATGAGGCGCAGTTCCCGCTGGAGTGGATGCACAAGGACCTTCACCTGCTGGAGCAGACCGCCCATGAGGCGGACCAGCCGCTCTACCTGGCCTCGCTGGCCAAGTCGCTTTACGGCAGCGCCAAGCAGGCCGGGCGCGGCCGCGATGACTTCTCGGCAATTCACGCCTTCCTGGGACGCGAGTGATTTAGCCCCGTTCTCTTCCAGCCTGGTTCTTCTCCAGCCCAAGGGGTGTTCTTGCTCCGGGGGCTGGCACTTAAGTTGTTCTAGCACTCGGGTCTAGGTGACGAAGGCCCTGCCGCGCGCTCATGGCGCGGCAGGCCTTGGTCGCTGTGCCTTTCGTGGTGATGGCTACTGCGTGGATGCGTTATGTGAAGGCGCCTGGGTCGACGTCATGTTGGCCTCGGCAATCTCCAGCGGGTCGATGGCGGGGCCAATCACGTCCATGTAGTTGCGGATGCGCTTGACGTAGTGCACCGGCTCGTAGCCGCGGGCATAGCCGTAGCGCGTCTGCGGGTAGTAGCGCTTGTCGGCCTTGAGCGGCAGTACCTCCTTCATGTCTTCCCAGGAATCTGGATTCTTGCCCAGGCTGCGGGCCAGTTCGCGGGCGTCCAGCAGGTGGCCGCGGCCGATGTTGTAGCTGGCAAGCGCGAGATAGGTGCGGTCCGGTTCGGGGATATCTTCGGGCAGTCGCGCATGGCGGTCGGCCAGATAGCGGGCGCCGCCGTCGATGGCGGCCTCAGGGTCCAGGCGGTTGGTCACGCCCAGCGACTCGGCGGTGTTGCGGGTCAGCATCATGATGCCGCGCACGCCGGTGGGGGAGACCGCGCTGGGGTCCCAGTGGGATTCCTGATAGGCCAGGGCGGCCAGCAGATCGGCCGACATGCCGGTACTTTTCTCTGCGTCGAGGAACAGGTCGATGAAGTTCGGCAGGCGGTCGTCAATGCGACGGTTCAAAGCGCGCAGGTCGACGAAATCAAACTCGCCGATATAGGCGTAGTATTGTTCGGTCATCGCCTCGATGGCGGCTTGGCCCGCGTCGCTATCCATCCAGTCTTTCGCCTGGTCGGCCAGCGCCTCTTGCCCGTGAGGCAGGTACCAGCCCAGGGTGCTGCCGGCGGTCAGGTTCATGGCGACTTCCAGATGGGGGAAGTGGCGACGCACCACCCTGACGATGTTGGAGTCGGCGACGGTACAGTCCAGCGTCCGGTTGGCCACCGCTTCTAGCAGCACCTCGGTGGAACGTGGGTCCTCCTCGAAGGAGATACCGGTCTGATCATTGACCAGCGAGGCGAGCTGCTGCGAATAGCTCGACGCCGCGGTGACGCGGATCTCCACGTCGGTCAGGTCCTCGATTTGGCGAGGCAGGGGACGCATATCCCGGTGGCAGACCAGTTGTTCGACGATATCGGTGTGGCCGGGCCCCGGTGCGAAACGCTGATCCCGGCTGGGCAACTGGGTCAGCCCCGCGGCGGCCAGGTGGACCTCGCCGGACTCGAGGGCCTCGAGCACCTGGGAGGTAGAATCAAAGAGCGACCACTCGATCTCCCAGCCTTGATCTTCGGCGAAGCGCCGTGTCAGGTCGTATTCGGGGCCGGCGGGGTTTTCGTGGCGGTCGAAATAATAGGTAGTGGCGCCGTTGCGCGTGGCGACCTTGAGGACACCGGTCTCTTCGGGAGTGGCCAGGTCTGCTGCGGGGGCTGAGGAATCGCCACAGCCCGCGAGCATGAACAGGACCGCTGCCAGCAGGATGCCCAGCGAGGATCGGGACATGAGGTTGCTCCATAGCCGACGGTATTCGAAAGGAAAGCGCACAATCATTCGAATACCAAAGAGAAGTCTTTTACATTAACAGCCTAATGCCGCTTCCTTCTCAACGGCTGTTTGCTCAACGGCTGCTTGCCTGAGTGCCGTACTATGCATCGGGACTGCGTAAGCGTGCCTTGCTGACCTTGGATTGAGGCGATATGAATTCCGAGCTGCTCCTCGACAAACTGCTGGATCTATTGCCTGACGCGGTCTGTGCGGTCGATGTCGAGGGGCGCTTCGTGTTCATCAGTTCCGCCTGCGAACGCCTTCTTGGCTATACCCAGCAGGAATTGATTGGCACGGCCATGATCGAGCTGGTGCATCCGGATGATCGGGAGCGCACGCTGGCCACCGCCTCCGAGGTCATGGACGGCCAGCTCAAGATGCATTTCGAGAATCGCTACATCCACAGGGATGGGCACGTCGTCGATATCATGTGGACGGCGCGCTGGCTGGAGGACGAACGCATTCGTTTGGCGGTGGCTCGAGACATCACCGAGATCAAGCGAGCCGAGCGCGTGCAGCAGGCGATCTACCGGATTTCCGAGGCAGCGTACCAGGCCGATGGCCTGGTCGAGCTCTACCAGCTGATTCATCAGGTGATTGACGAATTGCTGCCGGCGGACAACTTTCAGGTGGCCCTGTTCGATGCGGCAAAGGGCTGGCTAACCTTCCCTTATTACATCGATGAGCGGGTGCCTTTACCGGCATCGCAGCCGCTAGTGTCCGGCACGCCTCTCGCCGAGGTCATTCACAGCGGTAAGGCGCTGCTGATCACTGCTGAGCAGGCCGAAGCGCAGGGCCAGGAATGGGTCGACTGGCTGGGCGTGCCGCTGATTTCGCAGGCGGGGGTGATCGGTGCCGTGGTGATGCAGAGCTATACCGATGTCATTCGCTACACTGAGGAGGAAAAGGGGCTCTTGCAGTTCGTGTCCACTCAGGTCGCTGCCGCCATCTCGCGCAAGCAGACAGAGACCCGTCTGCAGCACATGGCCCGACATGACCCGCTGACCGAACTGCCCAACCGTATGCTCTTCAATCAGCATTTCGACATGTGCTTGAAGCGCGCCCATCGCTCTCGCGAGCATTTGGCGCTCCTGTATCTCGACCTGAATGGCTTCAAGGACATCAACGATACCCTTGGGCACGAGGCGGGCGACCAACTGCTTTGCGAGGTGGCTCGACGACTCGAGAGTATCGTGCGCGAGTCCGACATGGTGGGGCGCATGGGCGGTGATGAGTTCACGGTGCTGCTGACCGGTATCGCGGGGAAGCCTTCGGTCGCCGTTGTGGCGGACAAGATTCGTGCTGCGCTTGCCGAGCCTTTCAGTCTGGGCGGTCAGCGGCTCGAACTCGACATAACGGTGAGCATAGGCACCGCGCTGTACCCCGAGCAGGGGAGTGACCGTCAGCAGCTGTTCCGCCATGCCGACAACGACATGTACGCCGCCAAGCGATGCGTTAGCTGAGCGCGGCCTCGCAGAGACTCGTGACCGGCGCTGAGTGGGCCTCTTTCGTCCTGGACGTTGGCCGAGACGTCGCACACCCGTAACATCGCTCCTGACGTAACCGCACGACTTCATGTCGCTACCTGGCAGGCTCGCATGTCACCTATTTACTGCAGAAATCGTGGCGTGCGCTGCGAAGTGTTCGGCCTGGCGGCTGGCATAGTGTTTCCGCTGCCGGACCGGCGATGGCCCAAAGGGAGTTGGTATGGAGGGCGGAGGCCCAGGAAGAGGTGGCCCATGGCAAGATGGTGTCGAGAGCTGGCGTTGATCACGCTGCTGCTGCAATGCTTTATCCCCTTGGCGGCCGCGGCATCGCCCTATGCGGCGGCGCCGGGCTATCTGAACATCAATGAACACCTGGACCGCTATCCCGAACAACGTGAGCTAATGGCGCAGTTTGCTGAGCAGGTTGAGGCACCGGCGGAACCGCTGGCCACGCCGCCGGCACGCGCGGTGCGTATTGCCATGGTCTACCCCGGCCAGCAGGCCTCGGGCTACTGGCGGCGCAGTAGCAGGGCGATGGCTCGTCGTCTGGAACGGCTCCAGATTCCCTTCGAGCTCAAGACCTACTTCTCCCGTCCCGGTGGGGACCTGGACCTTCAAGAACAGCAGCTCGCTGACGCCCTGAGATGGGACCCCGATTACCTGGCCTTTACCCTGGACCTGCTGCCCCATAGCCGGATGATCGAGCGCATCCTGGCTCAGCACCGAACACGCTTGATCCTGCAGAACATCACAACACCGCTGGCGGACTGGCAGAGCACACCGCCTTTCCTGTACGTCGGCTTCGACCATGTGCAGGGAACGCAGCTACTTGCCGAGCGGATGTTTGAACTCATCGACTACCGTGGCAAGTATCTGATGCTGTATTTCGCTCCGGGATATGTCAGCGAGATGCGAGGCGGGACTTTTGCCGCTGCCGCCGCCAAGTATCCCGATATCGAACAGGTCGGAGCCTTCTACACTAATGGTGAGGCCGAAAAAGCCTATCGCGCCACGCAGCGCGCGCTCAAGCAACATCCGGACCTGAAGATGATCTTTGCCAGCGCCACGGATACCGCTCTGGGCGCTTTGCGTGCGCTTCGTGAAGCAGGGCGCATGGATGTGCTGATCAACGGCTGGGGCGGCGGCAAGGCAGAACTGGCGGCGCTTCGGCGAGGAGAACTCGACCTGACCGTAATGCGGATGAACGACGACAACGGCATCGCCATGGCCGAGGCCATCAAGCTGGATCTGATGCAGGCGCCACAGCGGGTGCCTCAGGTCTTTTCCGGCCAGATGATGCTGGTCGAGCGTTCGGTGTCGCCCGAGGTGCTCGGGTATCTCGAACGCCAGGCGTTTCGCCTCAGCGGCGGCGCTGACGATAACAATAATAATGACAATGACGAGGGTGGCCGTCGCGGTGAACGTGGCGGTGCCAGCGACATGGCCGGTGACGCCTTGGCAAATGAGCTTGCCGCAGGAGCACTCAAATGAGGACCTGGCGTTTCTCGCGGCTATTGCTGGCGCTGGTGCTGGCGATGCTTGCGGGGGTGTCGCTGACCTTGCTGACGACTGCCTATCTGGGGTCGGAGCGCGCGCTGAAGCAGGAAGCGGAGCAGGCACAGACTCGCGACCAGCGCATGCTGGATAGCGTCGTCGAGAGTCATTTTCGCAACATTCGTCAGTACAGCGAGGAGGTCAGCCAGTCCGCGGCGCTCGAGCGGGCCCTGATGCTCGACGATAATGCCCTGCTGGATCAGGCCATGCATGGGCTGATGCGGGACAGCTACTCCCGCTATATCGATGCCATGGTAATCGAGCACGATGGTGAATTTCAGGCAGCACCCAATGTCAGCCTGCTGAACCTACAGCTGCCGCTTGAGGCGCTGAGCCGTTCAGAGCCGCGGTTGGGGCGTTGGGTAACGGTCGACGCCGATATCGGTCCTGATACCCAAAAGACGCACTATAGCCTGCTACGACTGACGCTGCCGGTGGTCGAGCCGCGGCTTGGCGAGGTGGTTGGCCGACTGCATACCTTCGTGTTGCTCAACGACAACTTCTGGATTCTCAACGAGCTGCAGTCGATGTTTGGCGCTCGCGCGATTGCATTGAGTCAGGGGGATACGATCCTCGATTCGCTGGAGAGCGGTGCGAATGCCTTGCAGCAACTCAACGCTCTGAAAGCCTCCGATGATGAGGTGCGCATCACCTCGGCGGGTATCCTGCGCGAGCATGTGCTCAGGGTCGACCGGAGTGAGGCCTATCGTGTTCTGACGGCGCTGCCCAGCGACAGCTACCATGCCTTGCGCGATATTTATACCACCAACTTGGTGTATGCCACCCTGATGGTGGTGGCGCTTGGTGTCATCATGATGTTGGTGATCAACCGGCTGACCTCCAGCGCGCTGGGTAACCTGACCCGCTATGCCGAGCAGGTGCCGGACAGCGGGGTGCCCCAACCCTTCAATGACGGGCGTTTCGAGGAGTTTACCCGCGTCGGCCGGGCCTTCGAGGAGATGCTGCGGCGCATCCACGAGCGCGACAAGTACCTGGCCGGCATCATCGAGCATTCCCCCGACCTGATCTTTCTCAAGGACCTGGATCACCGCTACTGCCTGGTCAACCAACAATATGCCAAGGCGTTGAACACCACGACGCAACAACTGTTGGGACGGCCGATGTGGGAAGTGCTCGATCACGAGATCATGGAGTATGCGCTGGCGATGGACCGTCATGTGCTGCTTAACTGCGAGCCGGTCAAATACAAGCAGGTTCTCAACACGCGCTCGGGGGTGCGGAGCTTTCTGTTCAGCAAGTTCCCGATCACCGATGATCACGGCGCGCCTTACCTGATTGGCGGCATCGCCACCGATATCACCGACATCGAACAGACCGAGGAGGAGCTCGACCTGACCAAGGAAGTGCTTGCCGAAACCCGCGATGCGGCCATCGTGCTCGACGAGCAGCAGCAGGTGCTGATCTCCAACAGCGCCTTTGCGGAGATGAGCGGCTTTCCGAAGGAAGAGGCCAGTTCGGCCATGCGGCTGTTTCTAATGATGCATCCCGATCTGGTCGACATGCTCGATCAGGGAAAGCGCTGGCAAAAGGAGTGCCAGTTCGAGCGACGTGACGGCCAGCTGCGGACGGTGCGGGTCACGGCGAATGGTGTCATTCGCGAAGAGCGAAGGCGCTACGTGATCCTGTTTCGCGAGAGTGCCTAGTTACCTGGATTGCCCAGGCCCCGAGCTTGCCCAGGTCGCGAAACCGTCTCGTCACCGTCTCTTCACCGCTATCTAGCCCGGCATCAGCAGTGTTGTCCCGGCCTACGTCACGCCAGTGTGGCGCCGAATGGGCGTAACCGCCCGGTGAACCCATCTGCCGAAAGTACCTGAATTCCATCACAGTAGGTGCCCACCTATTAATAAGTGGACACCTACCATGACTGACTTAAGCGTGCCGGAAGCCCCTCGGAAGCGTCGTCGCTTCACCACCGCGTTCAAGGCAAGAATCGTTGAGGCCTGCCAGCAATCGGGTGCCTCCGTGGCCGGGGTTGCCCTGGAGCACAGCCTGAATGCCAACTTGGTCCACAAGTGGATCCGCGCCGCCCGCCAGCGGACTGCCGCGCCAGAAGCACCGGCGTTTGTGCCGGTGCCCATGGCCAGTGCCTCATTACCGGTCGCTCGCCAAAATCAGGTGACGGACCGTATTCGCCTCACGATCCCGCACCCCAACGGCCCGATGGTCATCGAGTGGCCTGCCTCGGAGGCCGACGCGTGTCGATCTCTGATCCGAGAGCTGCTCGCATGATCCGCATCGACGAGATCTGGTTGGCGACGGAGCCGTTGGATATGCGCGCCGGACCGGATACGGCACTGGCCCGGGTGGTGAAGGTCTTCGGTGCCGCCCGACCGCACTGTGCCTATCTGTTCGCCAACCGGCGCGGCAACCGTATGAAGGTGCTGGTTCACGATGGCCTGGGCATCTGGCTGTGCGCCCGGCGTCTGAACCAGGGCAAGTTCCACTGGGCCAGCCACCGGCACGGCGATCGCGTCGAGCTCTGCCCAGAGCAGGTCACGGCGCTGGTTCAGGGCCTACCCTGGCAACGTCTCGGCGCCGGTGGCGTGATCTCGGTGGTCTGACATACCGAGCCAGATAAGGCACAGAATCTCCCGGCTCGCTATTCGCTGAAGTGCCAATCCCACTCCCCACGGCAGGTTGGCATACTCAGCGAATGAACATGCCTCCCGACCTGTCTCAGCTCTCTCCCGATCAGCTCCGCCACCTGGCGGCAACGCTGATGACGCAGGTCGAGGAAAAGGATAAAGCGCTCCGCCACAGCGAGCAGGTCAATCAGAAGCTGACCTATGAACTGGCGCTGCTCAAGCGCCACGCCTTCGGCAAGCGCAGCGAGCAGCTCAACGTTCTGCAGATCAGTCTGCTGGAGGATGGGGTGGATGCCGACATCGCCGCCATCGAGACTGAGTTGGAAGACCTGGTCACGACCGATGCGTCATCGGCGCCCAAGAAGACGCCCAAGCGCGCCTCTTTGCCTCCCGAACTGCCGCGCACCGAGATTCACCATGACCCAGAGAATGATCACTGCCCGTGTGGTTGTCAGCTGCGGCGGATCGGCGAGGAGGTCAGCGAGAAGCTCGACTACACGCCGGGCGTATTCCATGTCGAGCGCCATATCCGTGGCAAGTGGGTCTGTGATCACTGCGAGACACTGACCCAGGCGCCGATGCCGGCGCAGATCATCGACAAGGGCATCCCCACCGCCGGTCTGCTGGCCCAGGTGCTGATCGCCAAGTACGCCGATCACCTCCCACTGTATCGCCAGGAGCAGATCTTCTCCCGTGCCGGCGTGGCGATTCCGCGCTCCACTCTGGCCGAGTGGGTCGGCATCTGCGGCGTGCGGCTTCAGCCGCTGATCGATGCCCTACGTAAGCTGCTGCTCAGTGAGCCGGTGCTGCATGCCGACGAGACGCCGGTGCCGATGCTGGCCCCGGGCAAGAAGAAGACACATCGCGCCTACCTTTGGGCTTACGCCACCACGCCCTACGCCGGCCTGAAGGCCGTCGTCTACGACTTCAGCGAGGGACGCAGTGGTCAGCATGCCCGCGACTTCCTCGGCGAGTGGCGGGGCAAGCTGGTCTGCGACGACTACAGCGGCTACAAGCAAAGCTTCGCCAACGGCGTCACCGAGATCGGCTGCATGGCTCATGCGCGGCGCAAGTTCGTTGATCTGCATGTAGCCGGCAAGAGCCAGATCGCCGAGCAGGCCATCGAGCTGATCGGCCAGCTCTACCAACTAGAGCGCGAGGCCCAGCCATTGACCGAGGAAGAACGCCAGCGGTTACGCGACACTCGAGCCAGACCTCTCGCCGACACGCTGCACCGCTGGATGCTGGCCCACCGAGAAAAGGTGCCGAATGGTTCGGCGACGGCGAAAGCGCTGGACTACAGCCTGAAGCGTTGGGCGGCGTTGACGCGCTATCTGGATGACGGCCGACTACCTATCGATAACAACCGGGTCGAGAACCTGATCCGCCCTTGGGCGCTGGGCCGCAGCAACTGGCTATTCGCCGGGTCACTGCGCAGTGGCCAGCGCGCCGCTACCATCATGAGCTTGATCCAGTGCGCCAAGCTCAACGGCCACGAGCCCTATGCCTACCTGAAGGACGTGCTGGAACGGCTACCGACACACAAGGCCAGCCAGATCCACGAGCTTCTGCCCCATCACTGGCAGCACAACGTCTGATCACTGACAAGCGGTGTTTGGCGAACGCTTACGAATGGGCGTAGATAGACGTAGCTAGGCGTATGTAGACGTAGTTAGGTGTAGTTAGGTGTAGTTAGGTGTAGTTAGGTGTAGTTAGGTGTAGTTAGGCGTAGTTAGGCGCATGCGCCGGGCCGCGAATGAGCCCGGCGCGACAGGCTTACAGCTCGGCGTTGTGGTAGACGTTCTGCACGTCGTCCAGGTCGTTGAGCATATCGAGAAGCTTCTCGAACGGGGCCACGTCGTCGCCCTCGACCGGCGTATGGGTCTGGGGCAGGAACTGGATCTCGTCGACTTCGAAGTCCATCTCGCCGTAAGTGTCGATCAGCGCCTGCTTGGCCTTGGCATACTCGGTATGTGGCGCAAAAACGGTGATGTGGCCCTCCTCGTTCTCGATGTCGGTGACATCGACATCGGCCTCCATCAGTGACTCCAGCACGTCCTCCTCGTCCTCGCCGGCAAAGCGCAGGATCGCACAGTGGTCAAACATGTGGCTGACGCTGCCCGGCGTGCCGATCTTGCCCTTGCCCTTGTTGAAGGCGTTGCGCACGTCGCCGAAGGTGCGGTTGGGGTTATCGGTCAGGCACTCGACGATGATCATGCAGCTGGCCGGGCCGAAGCCTTCGTAGCGGGCCGGCGAGAAGTCCTCGCCGCCGGCGCCGGCAGCCTTGTCCAACGCTTTGTCGATCACGTGCGAAGGCACCTGATCCTTCTTGGCGCGTTCGATCAGGCCGCGCAGCGTCAGGTTGCTGCTGGGGTCGGTACCGCCCGACTTGGCGACCACGTAAATCTCACGGCCGTACTTGCTGTAGACCTTGGTTTTCGCATCGGCCGTCTTGGCCATGGATTCCTTGCGGTTCTGGAAGGCCCTGCCCATCGTGTCATCCTGTTGCGTCGTGATCGAAGCGGAAATCTTACTGAACAACCGAAATCGGTAACAGGGGTATTTCTTGCCGCGAGATGCCGCGCGGTTTCCAGACGATCACGGCAAGGGTCTGGTATCCTGCCCATCCTCGCTTTTTCCCGCTGCCAAGGACCGCCCACCGTGTCTGATGCCACCTCTTTCGCGCGCCTGCCACTGGCCGATGCGCTGCTGACCAATCTCGACGCGCTGGGCTATCACGCCATGACGCCGATCCAGGCCCAGAGTCTGCCGCCGATGCTTGACGGCCGTGACGTGATCGGGCGCGGCAAGACCGGCTCGGGCAAGACCGCGGCCTTCGGCCTGGGGCTGCTGTCGAGGCTCGACCTCGCGCGCCTGGACGTTCAGGGGCTGGTGCTGTGCCCGACCCGCGAGCTTGCTGACCAGGTGGCCGGCGAGCTGCGCCGCCTGGCCCGCGCACTGCCCAACGTCAAGGTGCTGACGCTGTGCGGCGGTGCGCCCTTCGGCCCGCAGCGTGGCTCGCTGGAGCACGGCGCCCACCTGATCGTCGGTACGCCCGGCCGCGTCGAAGAACATCTGCGCAAGGGCACCCTGTCCCTCGATGCGCTCTCGACCCTGGTGCTCGATGAAGCCGATCGCATGCTCGACATGGGCTTCAAGGACGCCCTGGAGGCGATCATCGGCGTTACGCCTAAAGATCGCCAGACGCTGCTGTTCAGCGCCACTTATACCGATGCCATTCGCCCGATCGCCGAGTCGCTGATGCGCGAGCCGGTCACGGTGGAGGTCGAATCGACCCACGATAGCACCAGCATCCGTCAGCACTTCTTCCAGGTGGCCGACGAAGACGCGCGCTTCGAGGCCCTGCGCCTGCTGCTGCTGACCCACCGGCCCGCCACCAGCGTCGTGTTCTGCAACACCAAGCGCGAGACGCGCGAGGTGGCCGAAGCGCTTTGCGAGCACGGCTTCAGCGCCCTGGCCTTGCACGGTGACCTCGAGCAGCGCGACCGGGATCGCACCCTGGTGCTGTTCGCCAATCAGAGCGCCTCGATCCTGGTCGCGACCGACGTGGCCGCTCGTGGCCTGGATATCGACGCTCTGGATGCGGTCTTCAACTACGGCATCGCCCGCGAGCTCGAGGTGCACGTGCACCGGATCGGCCGCACCGGGCGGGCCGGGGGCAGCGGTATCGCCTGTACCCTTTATGGCCCGAAGGAGGCGTTTCGCCTGGAGAAGCTCGGCGAGCGCCTCGACGAGGCCTTTGCACCTGAGACGCTGCCGTCTCGCCAGGCGCTCGCCGAGGCGCCCCTTGCGCCACCGATGGTGACGTTGCAGATCGACGGCGGGCGTAAGCAGAAGGTGCGCCCTGGCGATATCCTTGGCGCCCTGACCGGCGAAGGAGGCATCGCCGGCGATGCGGTAGGCAAAATCAAGGTGCTAGATCGCAGCACCTTCGTCGCGGTGCGCCGCGAACAGGCCAAGGCAGCCCTCGATCAGCTCGCCAATGGCAAGCTCAAGGGGCGCTCATTTCGCGCCCGGCGGGTCAGCCGCTAGGCAAGGCAATCACACTCGTTTGTCAGCACGTTCATACGCATGGCTAAAAGGAGGCGCGCATGGCCCAGCAACAATCCGAAAACTCGCTTACCCTGCATGTGGGCCATGAGGAGCTGGTCATCCGCCAGCGCTACGAGGCGCTGAGCATCTTCAACGATGTGCTTATTGCGCTATGGTTTCTGGCGGGCAGCATTCTGTTCCTGTATCCCGCTCAGGAGCATCTAGCGATCTGGATGTTCATCATAGGCAGCTTCCAGTTCCTGGTGCGCCCGGCGATCCGCCTGGCGCGCCATCTGCATTTGCAGCGTATTCCCGACATCCACGGCGATGGGTAGCCACCGTCGCGCTTAGTCGGGGTTGGCTGACTCGGCAGGGGTGGCGGTGTCAGGTGCCGAGCCCGAGCCATTGTTCTTGGAATCGTTCCTGGAATCGTTCTTGGAATCGTTCTTGGAACCGTCCGTGTCGTCGTCTGCGGCATGGTCGAGCTTGAGCGAGATGGCCACCGAGTCGGCGCCGCGCTCCAACTCCTGCTCCTTGAAGCCGAGCTCTCTGGCCATACGGCGCATGGCATCGTTTTCCAGCATCACCTCGCCTTCTACCCAGGTAATCCCCATGCGTTGGGCGTGGTCGAGCATCGCCTGCATCAGGCAGTAGCCCAGCCCCGACTGCTTCATGTCGCTTCTCACCATTACCGCGAATTCGGCGCGCTCCTGATTGGGCTCGGCGATCAGATGAACGGCGCCGAGAATGCTGTCGGCGTCCTGGGGCTGGGCGACAAAGGCCATTTCGCGCTCGTAGTCGAGCTGGGTCAGGCGGGCGGCGAAGGCATGATCGAAGCGCTTGATCGCGGCGAAGAAGCGTAGCCGGATGTCGCCGCGATCTGAGCGTCTGAGCATCTCCACCAGGGCGTCTTCGTCCTCGGGGCGGATCGGCCGCAGGCGGTAGTGCTGGCCGGACTGGGTGACGATGTCGTGGGCGAGCTCCCGCGGATAGGGGCGGATGGTCATTGGCGCTCTCGGTTTGCTGGCATCGCGCACCACGACCCGGGCATCCAGAGCGATCACGCCGCCGGCATCGGCCAGCAGCGGGTTGATATCCAGCGATACCACCCGCGGCAGGCAGGCGACGAGCTGCGAGAGCTTGACCAATGCCAGCACGATGGCCTCGATATCCACGGCGGGGCGGTCGCGATAGCCCTTGAGCAGCCGCGATACGCGGGTGCGCTCGATCATCTCCCGTGCCAGCAAGGGATTCAGCGGCGGCAGGCCGATCACTCGGTCGCCGATCACTTCCACTCCTGTGCCTCCCTGGCCAAACAGAATCACCGGGCCGAAGATCGGGTCCTCGGCGACGCCCAGAATCAGCTCGAAGGCGCCGGGACGGCTGATCATCGGCTGCACGTTGACCCCTTCGATGCGTGCCTCGGGGCTCGATTGACGTACCCGGGCCAGCATGTCCTCGGTGGCCCTACTCACGGCCTCACTGGAGGTCAGGTCGATTTTTACGCCGCCCACATCGGACTTGTGGCTGATGTCCTTCGACAGAATTTTCACCACCGCGGGGAAGCCCAGCTCGGCGGCCAAGCGGGCAGCCTCCTCGCCGTCCCGGGCTTGGCGAGCAGGCACCACCGGCACCCCGAACGCGGCCAGCAGGGCGCTGGCCTCGGGTTCGGTGAGCACGTCGCGTCCCTCGCCCAGCACCGCGTCGATGATTGCATTGGCCTTGGACGGCGCGTCCTCGGGTAGGTCCGTGACCGCCGGGGGCGTTTCCATCAGCAGTTCGTGGTTGCGGTGGTACTGCCACAGGTGGCCAAAGGCCTGTACCGCCTGCTCGGGCGTGTCGTAGAAGGGCAGGCGGCGGTCGGCGAAGAGCCGGCGCGCCTCGGCGCCAGCGGCTTCGCCCAACCAGCAGCTGAGCACCGGCAGGTGGCGGGTATGCAAGGTGTTGATCACCGTCTGGGCGGCCCCAAAGCTGTCGGCCACGGCCGTCGGGCAGTTGATGATCAGGATGGCGTCGGCGTCATCGGCCTCGATCAGCGCCTCAAGCGCCACCACATAGCGCTCGCCGGTGGCATCGCCGAGGATATCCACCGGGTTGCCGTGGGACCAGGTGGCCGGCAGGCGAGTGTCCAGGTGGGCGAGGGTCTCAGGGGACAGCTCGGCCAGTCGGCCGTTACCCTCGGCAAGCTCGTCCACCGCCAGCACGCCGATGCCGCCGCCGTTGGTCAGTACCGCGAGCCGGTCGCCCTTGACCCGCACGCCGGAGGCCAGGGTGCCTACCGCCTGGAACAGCTCGTCGAGTGTCTTGACCCTCAACATGCCGGCGCGGCGGAAGGCCGCGTCATAGACCGCATCGGCGCCGGCCATTGCGCCGGTATGCGATAACGCCGCCCGGGCGCCGTCGTCACTGCGACCGGCCTTGACCACCACGACCGGCTTGTTGCGCGAGGCCATGCGCGCCGCCGAGAGGAACTTGCGGGCTTCGCTAACCGCCTCGACATAGAGCAGGATCGCATGGGTGTGCGGGTCGAGTGCCAGGTAATAAAGCATGTCGCCGAAGTCGACATCACTCATCGCGCCGAGCGACGACATGTGCGAAAAACCGATGCCGCGGTTCACGGCCCAGTCGAGTACCGAGGTGGCCACCGCGCCGGACTGGGTGACGAAGGCCAGATTTCCGGGGGTCGGTGCGACATGGGCGAAGCTCGCATTGATGCCGGCATGGGGCGCCATGATCCCCAGGCAGTTGGGGCCGATGATGCGCATCTGGTGAGGCCGAGCGGCATCCAGCACCGCCTGTTTGAGCGCCTGCCCCTCTGCATGGTTACCTTCACCGAAGCCTGCCGTGATCACCACCGCGGCGCGACAGCCTCGCTCGCCAAGCTCACTGACCAGCTCCACCACCGTGTTCGGCGGGGTGCAGATCACGGCGAGGTCCGGGGCGATCGGCAGCTCGGCCACCGAGCGGTAGTTGAGTGTCGAGCGGATCGCGGTCTCATGCGGGTTGACGGTCATCACCGGCCCGGCGAAGCCGCCCTCGTAGAGATTCTTGGCCAGCACCGCACCTACCGAGTCCGGGCGGTTGCTGGCGCCGATCAGGGCGATGGAAGAGGGGGTGAACAGGGCATCCAGATTGCGAATCGACACGTCGGCGCTCACTTGTTGGCATTAGCCTGGGACGGCAGAAATAGTCACCAGGCCTTAGCCTAGTCGATGCGCTCAGCGGTCACCCTGACTGGGATCAACTCAGGTCCGGTCACCTCAGGTCAGGCCAGGATAGGGCCGGTGGATAGGGCCGGTGGATAGGGTTGGTGGATAGGGTTGGTGGATAGGGCAGGCGCCTGCCGCCGTGAGCGATCAGCTGGCGTCGGCATCGGACAGGCTGCGGTTCTGGCGACGATCCTGCAGGGGGCTGGCGCCGAAGGTGCGCTTGTAGTCGCGGCTGAACTGGGCAACGCTGCGATAGCCCACCGCATCGGCGGTCTGGTTGACGTTCAGGTCGTCATGGCTCAGCAGCTGGCGCGCCTTGATCAGGCGCAGTCGCTTCAGGTATTGCAGCGGCGTGGCGCGGGTCACCTGCTTGAAGTGCTGATGGAACGACGAGACGCTCATGTGGGCATCCCGAGCCAGCACCTCGACCGAGGCGTTATGGGTGACGTCGGCATGCATCTGGGCCAGTGCCTGGATGATCTGAGAATAGTGGCCCTGATGATTCACCAGAGCACGCAGCGCCGCGCCCTGTTCGCCCTTCAAGGCCTCGAAGATCACTTCTCTCACCCGGGCCTCGCCCATCACGCGTGCATCCAGCGGGTCGTTCAGGGCGCGCAGCAGCCGCACGACCGCTTCCTGCATGCTGGCGGTCATCGCCACCGACGCCATCGGCAGCGGTTCGTTTGAGTGCGATGTCGCGTCGCCTCCGGTGTCGGGCCCTGTTTCAAGCCCTGTCTCGAGCACCAGTTCGCTGAGCATCGCTGGGTCGATCCGCACGGAAAGGCCGAGCAGCGGGGAGTCTGGCGTGGCGAAGGTCTCGCACTCGAAGGGCAGCGGCAGGGTCTGCACCAGATACTGGCCCGGATCGTAGTGGATCTCGCGATCACCGAGATAGCCGATCTTGCGGCCCTGGATCACGATCACTAGGCTCGGCTCGTACATCAGTGGGGTGCGCGGCACCTGGTGGTGGCAGGCCATCAACGAGACCGCAGGTACCGCGCTTTGCGTGAATCCGTCGCGATCGATCAGCGGCTTGATCAGCGTCATCAGGCGGGAAGAGAGCGACATGGGCGATTCCTGTCGGTAGTGGTCAATCAAGGCGGTCAGCCTAAGTTGCTGGGCCACGGAAAGTCGGTGAGAGAGTAGGTAGAAGAGAGTCGGTGAGAGCCGGTGCGTCACAGCTAGGCCGTATGCCCCTATGATGACTGAATAATGCCGTTTTTGGCGAGAAAACCCGCTGCTGGGCGTCATGATTTGGAGGAATAGGCAAAAATGACGCAGGATCGTTTGTCGCAGTGATGCGGTCGCAGGACCACAATGGTGCTCTCTCATCATTTGCATGAGCCCAACTCTCTCAGGAGGACACGCAACTCATGAGCCATCAAGCCAACGCTTATGCCGCCCATTCGGCCGAGTCGGACCTCGCCCCGTTCAGCTTCGAGCGTCGCACACCGCGCCCGGACGACGTGTCCATCGAGATCGACTACTGCGGTGTCTGCCACTCTGACCTGCACTTCGCCCGCAACGATTGGGGCATGAGCCAGTATCCGCTGGTGCCGGGCCACGAGATCGTCGGCCGCGTCACCGCAGTGGGTAGCGATGTCACTAAATATAAGGTCGGCGATGTGGTCGGTGTAGGTTGCATGGTGGATTCCTGCCGCCACTGCAGTGCCTGCAAGGACGACCTGGAGCAGTACTGCCTGGAAGGCATGACCATGACCTATGGCAGCCCGGATCGCCACGACGGCACCATGACCCAGGGCGGCTATTCCGATTCAGTGGTCGTCAGTGAGCACTTTGTGGTCTCGATTCCCGACAAGCTCGATCCGGCCGTGGCGGCACCGATCCTGTGTGCCGGCATCACCACCTATTCCCCGTTGCGCCACTATGGCGTCAAGGCCGGCGACCGGGTCGGCATCATCGGCATGGGCGGCCTGGGTCACATGGGCGTCAAGTTTGCCAAGGCGCTGGGTTGTGAAGTCACGCTGTTCACCCGCTCGGAATCCAAGGTCGCTGAGGCCAAGAAGCAGGGCGCCGATCATGTCATCGTCTCCACCGACGATGAGCAGATGGCGGCCGCGGCCGAGCACTTCGACTTCCTGCTCGACACCGTGCCGGTTCCCCACGACCTCAACCCCTACCTCGCGACGCTCAAGTACGACGGGACTCACATCCTGGTCGGCCTGATCCAGGAAGTGGATCCGGCGCTGGTGGGCGGCAACTTGGTGATGAAGCGCCGCGTGCTGGCCGGCTCGCTGATCGGCGGCCTGGCGGAAACCCAGGAAGTGCTGGATTTCTGTGCCGAGCATGACATCACCTGCGATATCGAGATGCTCGATATCAAGAACATCAATGAGGCCTTCGAGCGCATGCAGAAGGGCGGCGTGAAGTATCGCTTCGTCATCGACATGGCCAGCCTCAAGGATGATCAAGCGGCCTGATCCGCCTGATGTTAACCCTGCGCCCGCCCCGGCTTCGCCGTGGGCGGGCGTTTTCATGCTGGCCTGAAAACGGCGGTGAGTCGCTGAGAGGGCAGCGATAGCGATGACGCAGGCCGAATTTTGCCTGCAGTGGTTTACCCTCTCCCCCTGTGAACATGCGATGATGCATACAGCGCCTGACTGATGGGCGCGCAACCGGCAAGGCAGGGCCCGTGAAGGCGTTATGAAGATACCCAAGAGACTGCAACCGCTCGTCGACGACGGCATGATTGACGCCGTGGAAGGTCAGCTGATGAGCGGCAAGGAAGCCAATGTCTATGTGGTGCGCTGCGGCGACACCCTGCGCTGTGCCAAGGTCTTCAAGGAAGCCAGCCAGCGCAGCTTCAAGCAGGCGGTGCAATATCAGGAAGGCCGCAAGGTGCGAAACAGTCGCCGCGCCCGGGCGATGGCGAAGAAGACCCGTTACGGCCAGCAGGAGCAGGAATCCGCCTGGCTGAATGCCGAGGTCGATGCCCTCTACCGCTTGGCGTCGGCCGGGGTGCGCGTACCTGAGCCGCATGGCTTCATCGATGGCGTGCTGCTGATGGAGCTGGTCGCCGACGCCGAAGGCAGCGCTGCGCCGCGCCTGGACGACTGCGAGCTGAGCGAGGCCGAGGCGCTGGACTACCATGATCAGGTAATCCGCGAGGTCGTGCGCATGCTGTGTGCTGGCCTGGTGCACGGCGACCTGTCGGAGTTCAACGTCCTGCTCGACGCCGCGGGGCCGGTGATCATCGACCTGCCTCAAGCGGTGGATGCCGCCGGCAACAATAGTGCGGCGATGATGCTGCGCCGGGATGTGGATCGCATGCGCGCCTATTTCGGCCGTTTCGCCCCGTCGCTGCTGGAAACCGAGTACGGCCATGAGATCTGGGCCCGCTTCGAGGCCGGCGAGCTCACTCCCGACAGTCAGTTGACCGGCTGCTTCGCCCACGACACCCACGAGGTCGATGTCGATGATCTCATGGCGGTCATCGATGACGTCATCGAGGAAGAAAGCGACCGCCGGGATCGTGTCGCCGCCGATGACGAAGAGGACCGCTGAGCCCAGCCCTTGGGCTTCTGGTCCCTCTCATGCGGCTCGCCCGCTTGACTCCCTTTCCCTTGCAGCGCTCCAGGCGGTTGGTCGGTGTCCTAGATCAGCCAGGCCACCGCCAGCCCCGCCATCAGCGACACGGTCATCGGCCCTGCCACTCGCCAGCCCAGTTGCCGGCTGCCGATGACGCTCGCCAGTCCCGCCTTGACCAGATTGTTGACCGACGCCGCCAACACGATGCCGAGCACGGCGGTGGGCAGTGCCAGGCTGTGTTCGGCCATGCGCGTCAGCGACAGCGTGATGGCATCCACGTCGGCAATGCCCGAGACCGCCGACAGCAGATAGATCCCGGCATCGCCGAGCCACTCGCGCAGCCACTCTCCGAGCAGCATTACCGCTGTCAGTAGCGCGCCGAACAAAAGCGCCGATTTGAGCTCCAGCGGGTTCTGAGTGGGCGTTGGTTCCGCCAGCGCTGCGCCGTCATGGTGGTTGTGCCATAGCCAGAGCGCCGGCAGCCACAGCAGCGCCGCCATCACCGCGACCGGCACGATCAACGGGCCCAGCAGGGCCGGATTGATCACCAGGCAGTAGAGCAGAATGCGCGGGAACATGGTGCCGCAGGCGATCAGGATGCCGGCGGCCAGCAGCGGGCCGAGCCCTTCCGAGCGCCGCGACAGGCGGGCGAAATGCAGGGTCAGGGCGGTGGAGGAACTCAGCCCGGCGAACAGGCTGGTGAAGAGGATGCCACGGCGGGTGCCGCCCAGGCGCATGGCGAAATAGCCGACGAAGGAGATCGCCGCGATCATCACCACCAGCCACCAGATGGCGGTGGGGTTGAGGGCCCCACCGGGGCCCAGGTTCTGGTTGGGCAGCAAGGGCAGGATCACCACCGAGATCAGCAACAGTTTGAAGCCCGCATCCAGCTCATGGCGCTGCAGCTTATTGAGCAGGCCATGGATCTCGTGCTTATTGTCGAGGATCAGCGTGGTGATCACGGCCGCTGCGGCGGCAAGGGTCGGGTCGACAGCCACGGCGAGGGAGCCGTAGCAGAAGGTCAGCAGCATGCCGACCATGCTGGTGATGCTGTAGTCGGGCACCTCGCGAAGCCGGGCCTGATAGGCAATCAGGCTGGTCACTACCACGCCGAGGAAGATCGCTGGAAAGGCCCAGACCGTGATGCGTTCGGCAAGCAGGGCGGCGATGCCCCCGAGCAGGCCCACTAGTGCGAAGGTGCGAATGCCGGCGATGCGCTGGCCGGCGGCCTCGCCTCGGGCTTCCCAGCCTCGTTCCAGGCCGATCAGTGCACCCAGCAGCAGCGCCACGGCGAGCCGGATGGCCAGATGATGGCTGGTCAGAAACTGGCGGGTGACCTCGTCCATGGGCACGCCTCCTTGCCCGTCCGATATCGGCGGGATTCGCATCAATGGCGTCAGTATGGCCCTCAGTAGGCATCGCTGTCGTCAGCACAGTTAGCCGGTTGCCACCAAGTTTCTTGCGGGCAACGAGGCCTTCCGAGCTCATCCGGGCAGGCTTAGATCAACCAGGTGTATCGGGTCAACCACGCCGCTGGTGAGGGGTCTCTGGCGGTATTCGACCCGCTGATCTGACGACACGGAAATCGCCGCAGCTATCAGAAACCACACCGGCCGACACCAGCGCCATTCAACGCTGGTTGTCCCACCCCGTGCTTGTCTTGCGATAGATATCCGCTCTAGTGTCGATGTGAGCTGTGGAAAAGAATGAGGCCCATCCTCGCTGGAGGCCGCATTCCGCAGCCGTGCCCGAACAATCACAATAACGGCGACGCACAGGAACCCGGCATGACCCAGACCCTCGCAGCAGCGCCCAGTGCCCCGGCCGAAGCCGATGAAGAATCGCTATTTGCCCGCTTTATCGATGTCCAGAAGAGCTATGACGGCGAGAGTCTGGTCGTCAAGGGGTTCAACCTCGATATCCGCCAGGGGGAGTTCGTGACCCTGCTGGGGCCGTCAGGGTCGGGCAAGACCACCTGCCTGATGATGATGGCCGGTTTCGAAACCCCCACCCATGGCGAGATCCTGCTCAAGGACACGCCGATCAACGGTCTGCCGCCCCACAAGCGCGGCATCGGCATGGTGTTCCAGAACTACGCGCTCTTTCCGCACATGAGCGTGGCCGAGAACCTGGCCTTTCCCCTCGAGGTGCGGGACCTGTCCAAGGATGAGATCAACCAGAAGGTCAAGCGGGCGCTGGACATGGTGCACCTGGGCGACTTCGGCGACCGTCGCCCCGCCCAGCTCTCTGGTGGCCAGCAGCAGCGGGTGGCGCTGGCGCGGGCGCTGGTCTTCGAACCCGAGCTGGTGCTGATGGACGAGCCGCTGGGCGCGCTGGACAAGAACCTGCGCGAGGAAATGCAGTACGAGATCAAGCGCATCCACGCCGACCTGGGCGTGACCATGATCTATGTGACCCACGACCAGACCGAGGCGCTGACCATGTCGGATCGCATCGCGGTCTTCAACGATGGCGTGGTGCAGCAGCTGGCGAGTCCCGAGACCCTCTACGAGGCCCCCGAGAATGCCTTCGTGGCCTACTTCATCGGCGAGAACAACCGCCTAGTCGGCGAGGTGGCCGCGCAGCAGGGCGAGACATGCACGGTGCGCCTGGACAGCGGCGAGACGGTGACCGCCAAGCCGGTGGCCGTCGAGGGCCCCGGGTCGCGCACGACGCTGTCGCTGCGCCCGGAGCGGGTCTCGATCCTCCGCGAGGGTGACGCCGAGCGCTTCGATAACGTCTTCAGCGCTCGCGTTCAGGAAGTGATCTACCTGGGCGATCACCTGCGCACCCGCCTGTCGGTGTGCGGCAGCGACGAATTCATCCTCAAAACGCCCAATGCCGCCGGCTTTGAAAGCCTGCGGCCGGGTCAGGACATCCAGGTCGGCTGGTGCAGCGTCGACTGTCGCGCACTGGATGCCTAGGCAGGGGCCGTGGGGAGACCTATCCCCTTGCAGAGACGCCGTGGATCACGCGAGGCGTGGCAGCGCGGCATCATCGGCAATATCTCAACCGCTAAGCAGGGAAAGAGTCAGTACGGCAAAACCCAGTACGGCAAAACGAAAGACAGCAAAAAACGTACGGTAAAACCAAGCACAACAATAAATGGAGAATGTCATGTACAACGTCATGAAGCAGGTGGCAGGTCGTCGCTCGCTGCGCATCCGGCGTGCCTCGTTGGCCCTGGTCGGCCTCAGTGCGCTGGCCGCGGCGGTCAGCGCCCAGGCCGAAACCCTCAATATCGTCTCCTGGGGCGGGGCCTACAGCGAGAGCCAGCAGAAGGCCTACCACGAGCCCTGGATGGAGAAGACCGGCGACGAGATCGTCAACATCGACCGCAGCGGCAACGCCCTGGCCGGGCTGCGTGCCCAGTCCCAGGCCGGCAACGTGACCTGGGACCTGGTCGACATGCTGCCCGCCGATGCCCTGATCGCCTGCGCCGAGGGCCTGATCGAGCCCCTCGACCATGATGCCCTGCTGGCGGATGCGCCGGACGGCACGCCGCCCAGCGAGGACTTCGTCGACGGGGCGCTGGATGAGTGCTTCGTCGCCTCGATCGTCTATTCCAACATCGTCGCCTTCAACACCGAGATGTTCCCCGAGGACAAGCAGCCGAGCACCATCGCCGACGTTTTCGACCTGGAGAACTTCCCGGGCAAGCGTACCCTGATGCGCAAGCCGATCAACAACCTCGAGTGGGCACTGGTCGCCGATGGCGTGGCACCGGAAGACGTCTATGACGTGCTCTCCACCGAGGAGGGCGTGCAGCGCGCCTTCGCCAAGCTCGATACCATCAAGGATCAGGTGATCTGGTGGCAGGAAGGCGCCCAGCCCCCCCAACTGCTGGCCGACCAGGAGGTCGCCTTCGGCTCGGCCTACAACGGGCGGATTTTCAACGCCATGCTGAGTGAGGGGCAGCCCTTCGAGATCATCTGGGATGCCCAGGTCTTCGAGCTCGATGGCTGGGTGGTGCCGACCGGCAAGCTCGACAAGGTCAAGGACTATCTCAACTTCGCCACCGATACCCAGCGTCTCGCCGACCAGGCCCGCTACATCTCCTACGGTCCGGCCCGCAAATCGTCCTCAGGCATGGTCTCCACCCATGCCGAGACCGGCATCGAGATGACCCCGCACATGCCGACCTTCCCGCCCAACTTCGCTACCGCCATTCCCAAGAATGACGAGTTCTGGGCCGACAACATCGATGAACTGAGCCGCCGCTTCGACGCCTGGCTGGCCATGTAAGACTCAGCGCCGCCTTCGGGCGGCGCTCTCTTTCTCCGTGCCTCGCCTGCGCATCACGCCTGCCGTGATGCGCGGCGGGGTCGCGAATGCCCGGTGAGTTGATCACCGGTGACCCGAATGGAGAGGCTCGCGTGTCTGATTCCCCTTCTGCTCCGCTGACCACTGCCGACGGCGTGCCGCTGAAAGTCAGTCTGCGCCGCGCCTCGCGCCGGTTGAAACTCAAGGCCCTGCTGCTGGTCTCGCCGCTGCTGGCCTTCCTGATCATCGCCTTCGTGATGCCGATCTTCGACATGCTCTGGCGCAGCGTCGACAACCCCGAAGTCTCCAATGCCCTGCCGCGCACCGTGGCGGCTCTCGAGAGCTGGGACGGCGCCTCGTTGCCCGATGAGCCGGTCTACGCCGCCCTGGCAGAAGATCTTGAGATCGGTCAGGAAGAGCGCAATCTGGGGTTGGTGTCGAGTCGCCTGAACTACGAGAAGTCGGGCATGCGCTCGGCGGTAATGGGCACCGCCCGGCGCCTGTCACGCATCGAACCGCCCTACAAGGCGGCCTTGATCGATGCCAACGACGCCTGGGGCGAGCTCGAGACCTGGCAACTGATCGAGCGTGAATCTTCGCCCTATACCCTGTCGTACTACCTGGCGGCGGTCGATCTTCAGTACACGCCCGCCGGCGACATTGTCGAGGTGCCGGACTACCTGCAGATCCATGTGGCGCTGTTCTGGCGCACCTTCTGGATGAGTGGCCTGATCACCCTGCTGACGCTGGTGCTCGGCTACCCGGTCGCTTTTCTGCTGGCGAACCTGCCGGCGCGGCGTGCCAACCTGCTGATGATCCTGGTGCTGTTGCCGTTCTGGACCTCACTGCTGGTGCGCACCACCACCTGGATCGCCATCCTGCAGTCCCAGGGGGTGCTCAATGACATGATGGTGGCGCTGGGGGTCGTCGCCGACGAAGCGCGATGGCAGATGATTCACAACAAGACCGGCACCATCATCGCCATGACCCATATCCTGCTGCCGTTCATGATTCTGCCGCTGTACTCGGTGATGAAGACGATTCCTCCAAGCTACATGCGGGCCGCACGGTCGCTTGGCGGCAAGCCGTTCCTGTCGTTCCGGCGCGTCTACTTCCCGCTGACCATTCCCGGCATCGCCGCTGGCGGGATTCTGGTGTTCATTCTGTCGATCGGCTACTACATCACGCCGGCGCTGGTAGGCGGCCAGTCGGGACGCTTCATTACCAACTACATCGCCTACCATATGCAGACCTCGCTGAACTGGGGCCTGGCCGCGGCGATCGCTTCGATCCTGCTGTTCGTGGTCATCGTGTTCTACATGATCTTCAACCGCCTGATCGGCGTCGACAAAGTCAAACTGGGGTAATGTGATGGCGATTCCTTCCTATGCCACCCGTGGCGAGCGCATCTGGCATTACGTCTTTCTCGTCCTGTGTGCGCTGGTCTTCCTGTTTCTGGTCGGCCCGCTGCTGGTGATCATCCCGCTGTCGTTCAATGCCGAGCCGTACTTCACCTTCTCGGAGGCGATGCTGAACTTCGATCCGGAAGGCTATTCGCTGCGCTGGTATCAGGAGTTCTTCACCTCCAGCGCCTGGCTGAACTCGATCAAGAACAGCTTCATCGTCGGTATCTCCTCGACGGTGCTGGCCACGGTGCTTGGCACTATCGCCGCGCTTGGCCTGTCGAGCCGGCATATGCCGGCCCGCGGGCTGATCATGGCGCTTCTGATCTCGCCGATGATCGTGCCGCTGATCATCTCGGCGGCGGCGATGTTCTTCTTCTTCTCGAAGATCCAACTGGCCCAGACCTATCTGGGGGTGATCCTAGCCCATACGGCGCTGGGCATTCCCTTCGTGGTGATCACGGTGACGGCGACCCTGTCGAGCTTCGATACCACCCTGATTCGCGCTGCTCACAGCCTGGGTGCCAACCCCACACGCACCTTCTTCAAAGTGGTACTGCCGCTGGTTACGCCGGGGGTCGTGTCGGGGGCGTTGTTCGCCTTCATCACCTCTTTCGATGAGGTGGTGGTGGTGCTGTTCATCGCCGGGCCCGAGCAGCGCACCATGCCGCTTCAGATGTGGTCAGGCATTCGTGAGCAGATCAGCCCGACCATCCTGGCGGTAGCGACGATGCTGGTAGTGCTGTCGATGCTGCTGCTGGCAACGCTTGAACTGCTGCGCCGCCGCAGCGAGCGGCTGCGTGGCATGAGCCCGGGCTGACACTTCCCACCTGGGCTACTTCGCCGGCCTCACTCTGGTCGCCGACCGCTCGCGGTCGGCGTCGTTGGTTATAGCGGAACTGTTGGAAAGGGTTTCCCGGCATGACCATGTAGTCAAACGCCCGGGGGGCCCTTACCATCGTGATCCTGAGCCTGAGGCGTTCCCCTCGACCCCCGCCCCTCGGCACGGAGCCCCCATGACGCGATCCGAGACACGACTCAAGCAGGGCCTTTCCCTTGCAGCTCGCGCCGGCTATGTCGCCAAGGGAATCGTCTATCTGCTGATTGGTGGCCTCGCCTCCCTGGCGGCGGCTGGGCTTGGCGGGGACAATGTGGGTTCCAAGCAGGCGATCAACCAACTGGTTAGTCGACCTTTCGGAGACGTCATGCTCGGCCTGCTGGGCATCGGGCTGTTCGCTTACGCCTTGTGGCGCCTGTTGCAGGCCCTGTTGGATACCGAGGAGGTAGGGCTGGGCCTCAAGGGAAGCGGGACACGCCTGGGCTTTCTCGTCAGCACCCTCACCCACGGCAGCCTGGGGGTCTACTGCTTCGACCTGTTGCGTAACCTGGCGATGGCGTCGGGGGAAGGCGCCGCTCAGGATCGCACCGCCCTGCTGATGAGCCACCGGGGAGGCGTGGCCCTGATCTTCGCCGTCGGTCTGGTGTTCCTGGGGGTCGGCCTGCGTCAGCTGTGGCGGGCCATCACCCGCTCCTACCTCAAGAACTGGCATCACCAGGACATGTCCACGGCGCAGCGCCGCTTCTTCGAGGGCATCACCCGCTGGGGCCTCTCAGCTCGCGGGGTGGTCTTCATGATCATCGGTCTCTTTCTGTGCATCGCCGCATGGCGAACCGATCCGAGTCAGGCTCAAGGGCTCGGCGGCGCGCTGAACGTTCTGGCCGCCCAGCCCTTCGGCCCCTGGCTACTGGGCGTGGTGGCTCTCGGCCTGTTCGGCTATGGGCTCTACTGCCTCATCAACTCCGCTTTCCGGGATACCAGCGTCGACTGAGTGGGCACGCGACAAGCCTCGGGAATAGCCCTGAGGCTAGCCCCGAGACTTGCTCTAAGACTTGCACTGAGACTTGCACTGAGACTTGCTCTTAGACATAGCCGAGCGAGATCAACGCCGAGAAAGTAAACCTTTACGAAAACCTGGCCCTTGGCGATGGTGAGGAATGGTGAGGTCAGGTTCATACCCGTAGCGCTAGCTGATGGCATTGGCCCCGCTAGGCTGGAAGAGGTCCGGGACAGTGCGCCTTTCTACTCTTCCTGCGCTCTTGACTGTTTACGCTCGGAACATTCCGAGACACGCAGTGGTCGATACAGGCAAGCAGGCTCATCGCCATCAATACAAGGAGTTATCTCATGGACGTTATCCGCATTGTGCTCGCGATCCTGCTGCCTCCGGTGGGTGTCTTTCTTCAAGTCGGTCTCGGTCTGCAGTTCTGGATCAACATCCTGCTGACGCTGCTCGGCTACATACCCGGCATCGTTCATGCGGTGTGGATCATCGCGCGGCGGTGAGGCGACAGGACTACTAAGACGGTGTCAGTTATGCATGACGGCATGGGCGGACGTGCTCTTAAGAGCCTATCCCCCAGCGCCTGCACGTTATTGCTTGTTCTGGTGCCGATGAGTGGATTCGAACCACCGACCTGCGCATTACGAATGCGCTGCTCTGCCAACTGAGCTACACCGGCACGACGGGGCCTAGAATGCCTGAGCGGAGCCCCGAGCTGAGAATAGGGGCAACGCCCGTCGCCTGCCAGTTCATCCCGCCGGGTGTCCGTCCTTGGGTGCCGGTTCTTGAATGCTTGCCGTCAGCCTTCGAAATCGCGAACGCGGGTCAGGCCTTCCTGGGCGGAAGAGGCGACCAGTCGGCCCTTACGGTCATAGATGCTGCCGCGAGCGAAACCGCGTGCGCCGCCGGCCCAGGGACTGTCCATGTCGTAGCGTAGCCAGTCGTTGACGGTGACGTTCTGATGGAACCACAACGAATGATCGAGGCTGGCTATCTGCAGCTGCGGGTCACCGAAGGCAACGCCGTGGGAAACCAGCGAGGTGGTCAGCAGATTGAAATCCGAGCTGTAGGCCAGCAGATAGCGGTGCAGGGCAGGGTCGTCGGGCAGCTCGCCCGCCAGCCGGAACCATAGGCGTTTGCGCGGCGCGCCGTCGTTGCCAGGGGCCTCGTCGTCGAGGTGCAGGAATTCGATGGGGTGGCCGTTGAAGCGCTGGACCTTGGCGCCTTCCTGAATCAGCGTCTCCGGGTCGTCGACGTCGGGCATGGTGAGCTGATGATGAAAGCCGTGCTCGTCGCCCTGAAAGGAGGCGCTGCAGAAGAAGATCGGTTTGCCCTTCTGGATGGCGGTGATCCGGCGGGTGGTGAAGCTACCGCCATCGCGGACCCGGTCGACCTGGTAGACCACCGGCAGCTGTGGATCGCCCGGCCTCAGGAAATAGCCGTGCTGGGAATGCACGCGACGTTCGGCGGGCACCGTGCGGGTGGCGGCCGAGAGCGCCTGACCGAGTACCTGACCGCCGAACAGCTGGGGGAAGCCCAGATCCTGGCTATGGCCTCGGAAGAGATTTTCCTCGATCATCTCCAGCCCCAGCAGGGCCACCAGATTGTCCAACGCTTGAGACATGATGTGATCCTCTGACATGGCGCTGCGAGCGCCATACGCTTGTTTCAATCTTCACAGCATACCCGAGAGGCTCGCCGATGCGCAGCGATGAATTCTACATGCACCGCGCCCTGGATCAGGCGCGCCTTGGCCTCGCAGCGGGTGAGGTGCCGGTGGGCGCCGTGGTGGTGGACGACGCCGGCGAGATCATGGGCGAGGGCTTCAATGCCCCGGTCGGCGGCCATGACCCCAGTGCCCATGCCGAGGTACGTGCCCTGCGCGATGCGGCTGCGAGGCTTGGCAACTATCGCCTCGACGGCTGCACCCTCTACGTCACGCTGGAGCCCTGCCTGATGTGTACCGGGGCGATCATCCACGCGCGCCTGGCGCGCGTCGTCTACGGCGCCGCCGAGCCCAAGACGGGCATGGTGGAATCCCGCGCCAACCTCTTCGCCCAGCCCTGGTACAACCACCGCGTCGAGGTGGAAGGTGGGCTGTTGGCCGCCCAGGCCAAGCGGCTGCTGAAGGCGTTCTTCGCCGATCGCCGTCAGTGACCGGCAGGGGCATGAGCGAAAGCGCGTGACCCAGCGCGCGTCGGTGTTCGGGTCGTCGTTGCGCGGCGTGGCTAGACCGGCATCGTGGCGCTGACGATTCGGTTGCGTCCCTGTTTCTTGGCCTGATAGAGAGCCTCGTCGGCGACCTGCATCAGCGTGGCGATATCCAGAGGCCCTTGCTCGAGGGCGGTCAGGCCGATGCTCATGGTCAATGCTTCGCCGTCATGGTGCTGGAGGTTGGCGGACTGGAGTGAGGCCTTGAGCTCATCGGCCACCCGCAGGCCCTGCGCGGTATCGCAGCCGGGCAGCAGTACGATGAATTCCTCGCCGCCGTAGCGAGCAAACAGACCGCCGGCTCGGCTCGCCACGGCCTCGCCCAGCTCGCCCAGGCGTTTCAGGTATTCGTCGCCTGCCGGATGGCCGAGGCTGTCGTTGATCCGCTTGAAGTGATCAAGGTCACATATCATCACGCACAGCGGGCGAGTGTCGTGCTGCGCCTTGAGGGTTTCCATCAGCATCCGCCGGTTGGCCAGGTTGGTCAGTTCGTCATGACGGGCCAGCCATTCGACTTCCTTCTGCAGGCGGCTACGGGCCTTGATTTCCCGGCGCAGCTGGGCGTGGGAGCCATGGAGCAGACGGTGCTGGATGGCCAGGTGCCGGTGAGAGAACAGCACCAGGAACAGTAGATAGGAAAGGCCCAGGCCGGTGGCCAGGCCGACCGCTGGCAGCCTGGCGTGGTACTCCAGCAGTCGCAGCCGCGAGGGCAGGGTCGTCAGCGTCAGCGGATGATCACCGATATGGATCTGCGCGGTGTTCGCCCAGGCGCGATTGCCGTCGCCGGGCCCCAGGATGGCCAGAGGTTTCGATGCCTGACGCAGTTCGAGCCGGGTGCGCTGCGCGTCGACGGTCTCCGTGAGCGTGTCGGTCAGGGCCTGCAGGCTGAGCACCATGGCGCTGGCGCCAATGAAGCGGCCGGTGGCGATTTGGGTCGGCAGGTAGTAGATGATGCCGTATTGACCCTGCAGCAGTGGGATGACGTCGGTAATCGCTTCCTGATGGTCGATCAGCGCTCGTTGCTGGGCCGGGCGCCCGGCAGGCTGGTTTTCGGATATCTTTATGCCCAGGAGGCGCTGATTGGCCGCATCCATGGGGTAGACATAACGAATGCGCGAATCGGGTTCGACCAGGGCGATGTTCACGAAATAGCCGAAGTCGCGATACAGCGGCTCGGCCATCACGGCCCAGCTGGCAGCATCCGGGGGCGAATCTAATAGCCGCCAGCCGTTGACGAAGCGCCGCATGGCACGCAGATGATCGAGGACCTCCCCGGAAAGGTTATCGGCCAGCCGGTCGTTTTCTTCCTTCAGCACGCTATGCAGGCGGCGGTCCTCGAGGAATTGCAGGTGCTGGGAGAATGCCAGGGCCAGGCCGCCGAGTAGCAGCGCCATCGACAGAGGGCGGACCAGCAGTTGGCGCTCAGCGATGAATGTGATGGTAAGGCGCAGTGCATGAGCGGCCAATAGGCAGCCCATGGGCACCAGCGCGGTCGGTGCCGCCGTATAGTCAATGACCCACCGCGTGGCTGGCATGATGCCAACGTCCAACTGAGCGAGCCACATCAGTACCGCCAGACCGAGCAGCATGGGGCTGCCCAGCGAGGCACGGCGCCCCGTCAGCTGGGCGCCGCCGAGCAGGATCAGGCAGAGTGTCGCGAGCAACGGTGCTCGCCAGTCCTCTAGGCCCGTGCCTGGCTGAAGCCAGGCGGCAATGGCCTGCCAGCGTGCCGTAGCGACCCAGTATTCGGGCAGCAGATAGCTCAAGAGTCCGAGCGTCAGGCACGCAACTGTGACGCTGGCCATGCTGCGTGCCAGGCGCGGCCAGTGGCAGAGCCAGGCGAGCTTGGCTAGCGTGAGTGCCAGGGTGGCCACCAGACTGGGGTCCCTGAAACCGATGTCCTGCGATAGGCCAGCCGCCACGATAGTGACAAGGGCCGAGCAGCACAGCAGCAGAGAAACGGGGGTGAGAAGGCGTCGGCTCATAGGATCGGTGGGATGCGATCATACTGCTGACCGTCGTCAGCCGTTTCGCTTTCTGCCCGCTCGTTGAGCTGGAAGAACTGCTGTTGACTGCGGTCGACGTAGTTGAGGATCTCGTAATAGCGCCGAATATTGCGCACGTAGATCACCGGCTCGCCGCCGCGGGCATAGCCGTGACGCACCTTGGAGTACCAGGCGCGATTCTGCAGCAGTGGCAGCGCCTCGCGTACGTCCGGCCAGGCATAGGGGTCACCGCCGCGCATCTCGGCGATCTTCTGGGCGTCATAGAGATGGCCAAGGCCCACATTGTAGGCGGCAAGCGCCATCCATAGCCGGTCATCGCCGGTGATTTCTTCCTGCAGGCGGTCCATCATCTCGCGCAGGTAGCGGGCACCGCCGTCGATGCTTTGTGCAGGGTCGAGACGGTTGCTGACGTCCATTTCGGAGGCGGTGGCGTTGGTCAGCATCATCAGCCCACGTACCCCGGTAGGCGAGGTGGCGCGTGGCTCCCAGTGGGATTCCTGATACCCGAGCGCTGCCAGCAGTTTCCAGTCGAACCCGGTCTCCCTCGCGGCCTTGCGAAACAGATCATCGTAGTCGTCGAGCTTCTCCTGAAGCTGGCGAATGAAGGTGCGGGCGCCGACGTACTCGAGATAGTCCTCCTGACCGAAGTAACGCTTGATCAGAGCATTGAGCGTGCCGTCGCGCCGCAGCGACGCCAGAAAGTCGTTCGCTTCGCGCTGCAGGCCAAGGCCGTAGTCGGCCGGAAAGGCCCAGACCATGCTCAGGGGTTCACCGAGAGTGACGCCATCATCGACGCCGGGGAAGAACAGGCGGTTGAGGGTAAACTGGTGGGTGAAGATCACCGCGGCATCCAGTTCGCCTTCTTCGACGCGCTGCAGGAGATCGGCGACCTCAAGGTCGCCGGCTTCGCGCCAGCTGAGTTCGGGAAACTCCTCCTGCAGGCCGCGCAGCACGCCACCGATCCCGGAGTCGCGAATGGTAGCGATCTCGAGACCCACGAGGTCCTCGACACTGTCCACCGGGGGCAGTCCGCGACGATAGACCACCTGCGGCTGTAGCTCGAGGATGGCGGTACTGAAGTTGAGGTCGGTTCTGGACGGTGCCAGGGTCAACGCCGCGGCGCCCACATCGCCCTCGCCACTGGCGACGCTCTGAAGCACGCTGGCGATGTCGCTCTTGGTTTCCATCGACAGGCTGACGCCCAGGTGGTCGGCGAAACGGCGCGCCAGTTCGTACTCGAAGCCGGTCGGTCCGCGGCGGCCTTCGTAGTAGCTGGTCGGGGTGTTGCGGCTGACGACAGTCAGGAAGTCGCGGTCGCGAACCTCCTCCAAATGGTGGTTTGGCGCCGGGTTCTGACGATGCGGCAGCAAGGCCAGGGTGACGGCCACGCCCAGCGACAGGTACCAGCGATGGTAGTGCAGCAGATGTCGGGCGACGGCCTTGAGCATTAGTAGATTCAGTCGCAATAAGGAAAGCTCACCTTAAACTACCCTTTTACAGGCTGCCACCTCGCGGATTTCGGTGGCGCGGCCTTTCCAGTATCATGGGGAATTCGTTGCCGCAGGCCGCGGCCCCCATTTCATGCTTTGTTCCCGAGGCTCGAACGACATGCTCGAACTGCGAGGTGCGCCCGCCCTCTCTGATTTCCGTCATGCCAAGCTGATGGCCGCCCTGCGTACCCAGGTACCGGAAGTCGCCTCCCTCACGGCCGACTACGTCCATTTCATCGATCATGACGGCGATCTGTCCGCCGAAGAAACCGCGACCCTCGAGCGTCTGCTGGACTATGGGGCCGTTGCCCCGGCCGGTGCGCGCGACGGTCATCTGTTTTTGGTGGTGCCGCGTATCGGCACCCAGTCGCCCTGGTCCTCGAAGGCCACCGATATCGTCCGCAACTGTGGCCTGGACAAGATCCAGCGCCTGGAGCGCGGTATCGCCTATCGCGTGCAGCTCGACGGCACCCTCTCCGAGGACGCCTTCGAGGCGATCGTGGCGACGATCCACGACCGCATGACCGAGTCGGTGCTGACCAATGCCTCCGATGCGGCCAAGCTGTTCTCCCATCAGTCGCCGGCCCCGCTTGGCCAGGTCGATGTGCTGGCCAAGGGCCGCGCGGCCCTGGTCGAGGCCAACCAGGCGCTCGGTCTGGCGCTCGCCGAAGACGAGATCGACTACCTGCTCGAAGCCTTCGAAGGGCTGGGTCGCAACCCGGCCGACGTCGAGCTGATGATGTTCGCCCAGGCCAACTCCGAGCACTGCCGCCACAAGATCTTCAACGCCGACTGGGTGATCGACGGCGAGGCGCAGCCGCGCTCGTTGTTCAAGATGATCAAGAATACCCATGAGCAGTCGCCGGAAGATACTCTTTCAGCCTACAGCGACAACGCTGCGGTGATTCGTGGCAGCGAGGCGGGGCGTTTCTTCGCCGCGCCGCTGACCGGCAAGGCGGGTGAGCGGGCCACCTACGCAAGCCATCAGGAACCGATCCAGATCCTGATGAAGGTCGAGACCCACAACCACCCGACCGCCATTGCCCCGCATCCCGGTGCGGCGACCGGCGCCGGCGGCGAGATTCGCGACGAGGGCGCCACCGGTCTCGGCGGCAAGCCCAAGGCCGGCCTCACCGGCTTTTCGGTCTCGAACCTGCGTATTCCCGAGTTCGTGCAGCCCTGGGAAGCCTTCGACTACGGCAAGCCCGAGCGCATCCAGTCGGCGCTTGCCATCATGCTCGAGGGGCCGATCGGCGGTGCCGCCTTCAACAACGAGTTCGGCCGCCCGAACCTCGCCGGCTACTTCCGTACCTACGAGCAGGACGCCCTGGGCGCTGGCGGCATCGAACGCCGCGGCTACCACAAGCCGATCATGCTGGCCGGCGGCTACGGCAACGTCCGTGACGGCCACGTCGAGAAGGGCGATATCCCTGTCGGCGCCAAGCTGATCGTGATGGGCGGCCCGGCGATGCTGATCGGCCTCGGCGGTGGCGCGGCCTCCTCGATGGCCTCAGGCAGCTCAAGTGAAGATCTCGACTTCGCCTCGGTGCAGCGCGACAACCCCGAGATCGAGCGTCGCTCCCAGGAGGTCATCGACCGCTGCTGGGCACTGGGCGATGAGAATCCGGTCTGCTTTATCCACGACGTCGGTGCCGGCGGCCTGTCCAACGCCCTGCCGGAGCTGGTCAAGGACGGCGGGCGCGGCGGTGTCTTCGAGTTGCGTGCGGTGCCCAACGCCGAGCCGGGCATGAGCCCGCTGGAAATCTGGTGCAACGAGGCTCAGGAGCGCTACGTGCTGGCGGTGCCGCCCGAGCAGCTCGCGACCTTCGAGGCGCTTTGCGAGCGCGAGCGTTGTCCCTTCGCGGTGGTCGGCGAGGCCACCGAGGCCCATCACCTTGAAGTCCGCGACGGTCACTTCGACACCAAACCGGTCGACCTGCCGATGAGCGTGCTGTTCGGCAAACCGCCCAAGATGCAGCGCGAGTTCAGTCGCGAAGAGCGCGATATGCCTGGCGTGGCGCTGGATAACCTGGACCTGCGCGAAGCGCTGGACCGGGTGCTGCGTCTGCCCGCCGTGGCCTCCAAGAGCTTTTTGATCACCATCGGCGACCGCTCGATCACCGGCCAGGTCGCCCGCGACCAGATGGTCGGCCCCTGGCAGGTGCCGGTGGCGGATGTCGCCGTGACCACCGCCAGCTTCGATACCCACCAGGGCGAAGCCATGGCGATGGGCGAGCGGCCGCCGGTGGCGCTGATCGACCCGGCGGCCAGCGCCCGCCTGGCGGTGGCCGAGTCGATTACCAACCTGGCCGCGGCGCCGATCGGCAAGCTTTCCGACATCAAGCTGTCCGCCAACTGGATGAGTGCCGCTGACCACACCGGCGAGAACCAGGCGCTGTACGACGCCGTGCATGCGGTGGGCATGGAGCTGTGCCCGGCGCTGGGCATTGCCATCCCGGTGGGCAAGGACTCGATGTCCATGCGCACCGCCTGGCAGGACGAGGAGGGCGAGGACAAGAGCGTCACCGCGCCGCTCTCATTGGCGATCACCGGCTTCGCCCCGGTCAGCGATGCGCTCGCCACCCTGACCCCGCAGATCAACCTGGAGCAGGACGAATCCGATCTGATCCTGATCGATCTCGGCGCCGGTCGGAATCGCCTCGGCGGCTCGGCCCTGGCTCAGGTCTACGGCCAGGTCGGCCATGACTGCCCGGACGTCGACGATCCCGAAGACCTGAAGGCCTTCTTCAGTGTCATCCAGGGGCTGAATGCCGACGGCCAGCTGCTGGCCTACCACGACCGCAGCGACGGTGGCCTGATCACCACCCTGCTGGAAATGGCCTTCGCCGCTCACGCCGGTCTCGAAATCAAGCTCGACTGGTTGGTCGATGAGCCGGTCGAGGCGGTCGATGCGCTGTTCGCGGAAGAGCTTGGTGCGGTGATCCAGGTCAACCGCCGCGACACCGAGGCGGTGCTGGCGCAGTTTGCCGCCGCCGGCATCGATACCTGCGGCGTCATCGCCCGCCCGCGCTACGACGATCAGGTGCGTGTGACGCTGTTCGAGGAGCCGCTGCTCGAGACCACTCGCCAGCTGACCCAGCGCACCTGGAGCGAGACCAGCTACCGGATGCAGGCGCTGCGCGACAATCCGGAATGCGCCAAGAACGAATTCGACGGCCTGCTCGACGCCCGTGACCCGGGCCTCTCGGCGACCCCGAGTTTCGACGTCGACGAGGACATCACTGCGCCGTTCGTCAACCTGGCCCGCCCGCCCATGGCGATCCTGCGCGAGCAGGGCGTCAACGGCCACGTCGAAATGGCGGCGGCCTTCGATCGCGCCGGCTTCGAGGCGGTGGACGTGCACATGAGCGATATCCTCGCCGGCCGCGTCAGTCTCGATGAGTTCAAGGGGCTGGTCGCCTGCGGCGGTTTCTCCTACGGCGACGTGCTGGGTGCCGGTGGTGGCTGGGCCAAGTCGGTGCTGTTCAACGAGCGCGCCCGGGAGCAGTTCGCGTCCTTCTTTGAGCGCGAGGACAGCTTCTCGCTGGGCGTGTGCAACGGCTGCCAGATGCTCTCCCAGCTCAAGGAGCTGATCCCCGGCGCCGAGAACTGGCCGCGCTTCGTGCGCAACGAGTCCGAGCAGTTCGAGGCCCGGGTGTCGATGGTGCAGGTCGAGAAGAGCCCCTCCATTCTGCTCGCCGGCATGGAAGGCTCGCGGCTGCCGATCGCCGTGGCCCACGGCGAGGGCCGTGCCGAGTTCCGCGACGCGGGCCACCTGCGCGCCATGCAGGGCAGCGATCAGATCGCGCTGCGCTACGTCGACAACTACGGCCAGGTCACCAGCCGCTATCCGGCCAACCCCAACGGCTCCGCCTCGGGGATCACCGGCCTGACCACCCCGGACGGGCGCGTCACCATCATGATGCCGCACCCTGAGCGGGTGGCGCGTGCGGTGACCAACTCCTGGCGTCCAGCCGAGTGGACGCAGGACGGCGCGTGGCTGCGGCTGTTCCGCAACGCTCGCGCCTGGCTGGGCTGAGCCCGTCAGGTAAGGCTAGCCACGCCCGGCCAGTCAGGCATGGCCCGATCTTAAGCCAGCAAGCGCCGCCCCTCGGGGCGGCGCTTTTTTGTGCGGCTCTTGGCGCTCTCGTTGCGATCTCTTGGTGCTGATCGCTTGCCTTTGCCCTTTGCCACCCATGCCTTGCCTCTCTGCCTCTCTGGCTATCTACGTTTGGCCCGGCGCTAAGGTAGAATGCGCGGCATGACGCAAACCGCCCCCTCCGCGACACCGCCCGCCTCCGACGTGCCAACCCTGCGCCCCTACCAGCACGAGGCGGTGGCACGCACCATTGCCCATTTCCGTGGCAGCGACGCGCCGGCCGTGGTGGTGTTACCCACCGGCAGCGGCAAGTCGCTGGTGATCGCCGAGCTCGCCCGCATCGCCCGGGGCCGCGTGCTGGTGCTCGCCCATGTGCGCGAGCTGGTCGAGCAGAATCACGCCAAGTATGAGGCCTACGGCCTCTCGGCGGATATCTTCAGCGCCGGGCTCAAGCGCAAGGAGGCGACCCGGCAGGTGGTGTTCGGCTCGGTGCAGTCGGTGATCAACGGCCTCGATGCCTTCTCGGCGGGCGACTTCACCCTGGTGGTGATCGACGAGTGCCATCGGGTCTCGCTGGGTGAAGATGCCAGCTACCGTCGCGTGATCAGTGCTCTGGGCGAGGCCAATCCTCGCCTCAAGGTGCTGGGCCTGACCGCCACGCCCTATCGTCTCGGGCAGGGCTTCATCTTCCACCGTCATCACCATGGCATGGTGCGGGGCGACGAGGACTGCTTCTTCAAGGACTGCGTCTTCGAGCAGCCGCTGCGGCTGATGGTGCGCCAGGGCTACCTGAGCGAGCCCCGGCGCATCGACGTGGCCATCGAGGGTTATGACTTCTCGGCGCTGGCGCCAGGCATCGGCGGCAGCTTCAATGAGCAGGAGATGAACCAGGTGGTTAAGGGCGCCCGCGCCACGCCCGGCATCGTCGCCGATGTCATGGCCCGCGCCGAGGACCGCCAGGGCGTGATGCTGTTCTGTTCAACCGTCGAGCACGCCGAGGAAGTGACCGGCCTGCTGCCCGCCGCCGAGACGGCGCTGATCACCGGCACCACGGCCTCGGAGGAGCGGGAGCGGCTGATCGCGGCCTTCAAGGCCCGCACGCTCAAGTACCTGGTCAACGTCTCGGTGCTGACCACCGGCTTCGATGCGCCGCACGTGGATCTGATCGCGATACTGCGCCCCACCGAATCGGTGAGTCTCTACCAGCAGATCATCGGTCGCGGCCTGCGACTGGCGCCGGGCAAGCGCGATTGCCTGATCCTCGACTACGCCGGCAACCCCTGGGATATCTATGCCCCCGAGGTCGCCGCACCGCGCCCGGCCGGCGACACCGAGCCGGTGCAAGTAGAATGCCCCGAGTGCGGCCACGCCAACCTGTTCTGGGGGCGCATGGACGGCGAGCTGGTCATCGAGCACTTTGGCCGGCGCTGTCAGGGGCTGATCGAACGCAGCGAACCGGGTATGAAGGACGAAAGCGACAGGCAAGGTGGCGGGGCGTCGGGCGCCAATAAGGGGCAAGGCGCGGTGTCGGGCGCCAATAAAGGTCAAGGCGCGGCGTCGGGCGCCAGTGAACAGTGCTCCTTCCGCTTTCGCTTCAAGACCTGCGAACGCTGCGGTGCCGAGAATGATATCGCGGCACGTGCCTGCCACGGCTGTGGCGAGCGGTTGGTCGACCCTGACGATAAGCTGCGTGAGGCCCTCAAACTGCGCGATGCCCGTGTGCTGAGGGTCAGTGCCATGCAGCTCGAAGCGACCCGTAATGGTCGAGGCCTGGAGCGACTCAAGATCAGCTATTACGATGAAGATGGCACCGCGCTCGCCGAGTGGTTTGCGCTGGAGACGCCGGCCCAGCGCCACGCCTTCCAGCGTGCCTTTCTCGCCCGGCATCTGCGGGCCCCGGGCACCGACTGGCGGCCGACCAGCATTCAGGAAGTGCTCGAGGGCGAAGCCCGGCTCAAGGCGCCCGATTTCGTGGTAGGCCGCAAGGTGGGGCGCTTCTGGCAGGTGCGCGACAAGCTCTTCGATTATCAGGGGCGCTACCGCAAGGCCGAGGCGGCCGGCCCGGATAGGTGATGTCGCTTTGGGTTTCGTCCTTGAACGAGATAGCCAGCGTCACGGCTGGCTTACGTCCGGGGCATGACTCTTGGTAGACTGCGCGACTTTGCCGGTCACGCGGGCCGGCGCCACGATGGCAGGAGATCCCCCAGGGTGTGAGCGAGATATCCGAGACGGCGCGTGACGATGAGCCAGCTGCCGCCGCCGAGCAGGCGGATATCCTCGCGCGGCTGTTCGATCAGCCGATCACCGAGATGCCGGAGGATCTGTACATTCCTCCCGAGGCGCTCAGGGTCTTTCTCGAAACCTTCGAGGGCCCGCTGGATTTGCTGCTGTATCTGATTCGCCGCCAGAATCTGGACATCCTGTCCATCGACGTGGCCGCGATCACTCGTCAGTACATCGAGTACGTCGAGCTGATGAAGGCGATGCAGATCGAGCTTGCCGGTGAATATCTGCTGATGGCGGCGATGCTCGCCGAGATCAAGTCGCGCACCCTGCTGCCGCGCCCGCCCAAGGGCGACGACGAGGATGACGAAGGCGATCCCAGGGCCGAGCTGATCCGTCGCCTGCAGGAGTACGAGCGCCTCAAGGAGGCCGCTGAGTCGCTCGGCGAATTGCCCCGGGTCGGCCGCGACTGGTTTCCGGCCACCGCCGCCTTGCCCGATCTCGAGACGCGGGTGGTGCATCCGGATGTCGAGCTCGATGAGCTTCTCGGCGCCCTGGCGGGCATCATGAAGCGCGCCGAGCTGACCCAGGAGCACCATATCAGCCGCGAGGTGCTGTCGACCCGCGAACGCATGCTCAAGATCATGGAGGCGCTGCATCATCAGCGCTATACCCCCTTTGAAGCGCTTTTTACGCTGGAAGAGGGCAAAGCAGGCGTGGTGGTGACCTTCATGGCACTGCTCGAACTTGCCAAGGAAGCGATGATCGAGATCGTGCAGAATGCGCCACTGTCGCCGATTCACGTCCGCGCGCGGCTGGCCGAGCCGGAGCAGGCCTATCAGCCTGAGCAAGCCGACGAGCCTGTGGCCGGCGAGGCGGAAAAGGGAGAGGAAAGCCCCTTCGAGGCCACCGATGACACGCAAGACCCGGGGCGGCGCCCACCGCCGCTCACCGATGCCGAGCAGGAGTAAGCCCGCGCCATGAACGAGCGCCACCATCTCGATCAGATTCTCGAAGCGGCCCTGCTGGCCGCCGGCGAGCCGCTGTCGACGGAGCGCCTGGAGAGCCTGTTCGACGATCATGAGCGGCCGCCGCGGCGCGACCTTAGAGAGGCGCTGGCCCGGCTCGGCGAGCGCCTGGAATCCGGCGCCCTGGAGCTGATCGAGACCGCTTCGGGCTTTCAGTTGCGCATTCGCCAGCGCCTGTCGCCCTGGGTGTCGCGGCTGTGGGACGAGCGTCCGCAGCGCTATTCCCGCGCGCTGCTGGAAACCCTGGCGCTGATTGCCTATCGTCAGCCGGTGACCCGCGGCGATATCGAAGAGGTGCGCGGCGTGGCGGTATCGAGTTCGATCATGCGCACCCTGAGCGAGCGCGGCTGGATTCGTGTGGTGGGTCAGCGGGATGTGCCCGGGCGACCTTCGGTGTACGCCACGACCCGCGCCTTCCTCGACGACTTCGGCCTCAAGACCCTGGACGGGCTGCCGCCGATGCACGAGCTGAAGGACTTCGAGGCGCGCTTCAACGAACTCGAGCAGTCTGCTGATGGTTCAGATAGGTCGAGCGGGGAGGCCGCAGGCGACGACGCAGCGTTACACGACGAAGCGACCCGCGAGACCCCATCAGGCGAAGACGAGACACATGCTGGCGGCACTGCCGCAGAAGAAGAGGCAGCATCGCCAGCACAGCAGGACGGGGCCCAGGCTCCGCAGGCGGGCGCTACGGCGCCCGACGATGAACACGCGACGGCCGGGATGGCCGACGCGGACCCACACGCCGGGAAGGCGTCCACGCAGGCCGGGCTCAGCTTCGCCGATCTCGAAGCACGCCTGGCCGACCGCGCCCGCCAAGCGCCGACCGTCGATGATGACGGCCGCGCGGGAACGGATCACTCATCTGACGAGACACCCTCAGAGTCATGAACACCACAAGCGAAAAACTGCAGAAAGTGCTGGCCCGTGCCGGCTTCGGCTCGCGCCGCGAGATGGAAACCGCCATCAGCGCCGGGCGCGTCAAGGTCAACGGCCAGGTGGCAAGCCTCGGCGATCGCGTCGAGCCCCGTGATCGGGTCAGCCTCGACGACCGGCCGGTCAGCTTGAAGACCGCCGCCGAGAGCACCCGGCGGGTCATCATGTACAACAAGCCCGAGGGCGAGCTGTGCACCCGCAAGGACCCGGAAGGGCGTCGCACCGTCTTCGAGCGCCTGCCGCGCCTCAAGGGCGAGCGCTGGGTGGCCGTTGGCCGCCTGGACATCAACACCAGCGGTCTTCTGCTGTTCACCACCGATGGCGAACTGGCCAACCGGCTGATGCATCCGTCCACCGAGGTCGAGCGCGAATATGCGGTGCGGGTCATGGGCGACGTGACCCAGGCCCACGTCAAGACGATGGTCGAGGGCGTGATGCTCGACGATGGCCCCGCGCACTTCACCGACGTGCAGGAGTTCGGCGGCGAAGGCATCAACACCTGGTTCCATGTGGTGATCATGGAGGGCCGCAACCGCGAGGTGCGCCGTCTGTGGGAATCCCAGGGGCTGACCGTGAGCCGCCTCAAGCGAGTGCGTTACGGCAATATCTTCCTCGACAAGCGGGCCAAGGCCGGCGAATGGACCGAGCTGACCCAGGCCGAGGTCGATAACCTGTCGACCCTTGCCGGCCTCGAGTCGCGCAAGGTGCCGGAGCTGACCCCGGACGAGAAGAACCGCTGGAGCCGCGACAAGCGCAAGCGTCGCCCGGTGCAAGGCATGCGCAAGCCGACCGGACAGCGCAAACGCTGAAAAACTGCGTAAAAAGACTTGCGAAGACAGGGTGATACGAGTAACCTATGCGCCCTGTCGAGCGGGTCGTTAGCTCAGTTGGTAGAGCAGTTGGCTTTTAACCAATTGGTCGTAGGTTCGAATCCTACACGACCCACCATCTCGACGGCCCGGCGGCGGGTCGTTAGCTCAGTTGGTAGAGCAGTTGGCTTTTAACCAATTGGTCGTAGGTTCGAATCCTACACGACCCACCATTACCGCCGCTGCATGTCCCCGTTCGGGATATGACTGCGGGTCGTTAGCTCAGTTGGTAGAGCAGTTGGCTTTTAACCAATTGGTCGTAGGTTCGAATCCTACACGACCCACCAAATTATGCCGAAACGCCCTGACCTCCCTGAGGTCGGGGCGTTTTGCTATGCGCGGGTTGTCTGTGCTGACATTTTTTCTGTGCCAACAAAATGCTGAACGCCCAGGTGCCAGCCTAGCGAAAGCCGAGAAATGACAGGATGGCCAGCACGATTACGACGGCGCCGACGATATAGACGATATTATTCATGTTTTATTGCTCCTTGGTGAGATGCAACACGCTTCCTTGATGGTCGTGTTGTTTCAGTCAGGCTTGCTGACTTCGTGACCAATGACGCCGCCGACGGCGGCACCGCCGATAGTGCCCATTGTGCTGCCACCCGTCAGCACCGAACCACCGATAGCGCCGGCGCCCGCGCCAAGGGCGGTGTTCCTGTCCTGTGCCGACATGCCGGAACAGCCCGAGAGAGTGAGTAGCAATACTGCTATCCCGATAGTGAGTGCAGGCCCGTGCAATGTGTTCATGGGACTAACTTCCTGTCGCGAACGCGACACGGTGAGGGATGAAGCCAAGTCGCGACTTCACTCTCTCAGTGTAGTTGATCTCTGAGCTTGGGCGGGGCAGGGCGGATGAAAAGCCCGTCGCCTCCCAGGGGCGATACGCGGGCCGATAAACAGGGCAGTGCTGATGGCAGCGCTTCCACGTGCCAGGGCGGCCGCATGCCAGGGCGAGCAGCGGGGTGGACGAGGCCTCCTGGAAGTGGGCGATATCACTGCCGGCGTCGCGCATGGCAGGCGCTTTACGCCGTGTTGAGTGTTCTAGCGACGACAAGCGCCTCGATTCGAGCTAAAATGTCAGTTGGGCAGACGGTGCGGGAGCCGTACCGTCAACGCCCTCTGGAGCCTCGGCGCGTGCAGAGAGCACAGCGGCCGATGCATCTGGTGCCATGCAGGGGGAGCCCCTGCCAGTCACAGTGGTAGACACGATGACGATCATGACTTCCCGAGCCGAGGTGCGCGAGCATCTGGCCCGCGCCTACTGCCCGACGCGCATTCCCGCCGAGGATGAGGCGCGCATTGATGAAATCAAACGCCTGCTGCACGAGCGTAATGCCGTGCTGGTAGCGCATTATTATACCGACGACGCCATCCAGCAGCTTGCCGAGGAAACCGGCGGCTGTGTGGCCGACTCCCTGGAAATGGCTCGCTTCGGTGCCCGCCATGAGGCCTCGACCCTGGTGGTGGCAGGCGTGCGCTTCATGGGCGAGACCGCCAAGATTCTGTCGCCGGAAAAGCGTGTGCTGATGCCGACCCTGGAGGCGACCTGTTCGCTGGATCTGGGCTGCCCGGCCGATGAGTTCGCGGCCTTCTGCGATGCCCACCCCGATCGCACCGTAGTCGTCTATGCCAACACCTCGGCGGCGGTGAAGGCGCGCGCCGACTGGGTGGTGACCTCCTCGATTGCTGTCGACGTGATCGAGCACCTGAAGGCGCGCGGCGAGAAGATTCTGTGGGCGCCCGACAAGCACCTGGGTGGCTACATCCAGCAGCAGACCGGTGCCGACATGCTGCTCTGGGACGGTGCCTGCATCGTTCATGAGGAATTCAAGGCCAAGGGCATCGAGGATCTGAAGGCGCTTTATCCTGACGCTGCGGTGCTGGTGCACCCGGAGTCACCGGCGGCGGTGGTCGAACTCGCCGACGTGACGGGCTCTACCTCGCAGCTGATCAAGGCGGCCAAGGAGCTGCCCCAGGACAAGCTGATCGTGGCCACCGACCGCGGCATCTTCTTCAAGATGCAGCAGGCGGTACCGGACAAGACCCTCTTCGAGGCGCCGACAGCCGGGCGTGGCGCGACCTGCAAGAGCTGCGCCCACTGCCCATGGATGGCCATGAACGCTCTGGACAACCTGGCCGGCGCCCTGCGCGAGCTGAGCGGCGAGATTCAGGTGGACGACGCGCTCCGCGTGAAGGCGTTGAAACCCCTGGAGCGGATGCTCAATTTCCAGCGCTAGTCCGCCGGCCTTCAACTGACCCGATAGATGCGGTGCACTTGTCGCTTACGTTGAACGGGGCGATGAGTGGATTGGATAGTGAGTTGATCGGAAAGTGAGCTGATAGGACAGTGAGTTGATCGCATAGAAAGGCGGCCCGCCCCAGCATGGGGCGGGCCGCTTTTTTGTGTTGGTAAGGAACGAGACGTCACGTTAATAGCGAGGCGTCGTCGGCTATTGAAAGTCCTTGAGGTCCTCGCGGTAGGTCTCGAAGGCTTCGCGGCGCTCCTCGATGCGACCGGTAATGCCGACGTCACTCTCCTGCTTGGCCACGTCCTCGGCGATGTCCAGCTGGCGAATCGCCTGAGTGATATGCCCGGTCAGCTGCAGATATTCGGCGCGGGCCAGGTGGCTCCAGGCCTCGCGGTCGCTGCGCCCGGCGGCCTCTGAGAGCAGGTTGAAGACTCCGGGGTCTTCGGGGCGCTGCTCGGCAAGATCGCGCAGCGTGTCGAAGGCGGCCTTGGGGTCCTGCTGCAGCAGGGCTTCCGCTTCGATCATTCGTGCCGGCAGATAGTCAGGCATCAGCCGCAGCAGGCGTTGACTGCGTGACAGGGCCTCGCCGTGCTGGCCGGCATCCAGGGCCAGTTCGGCGGCGCTGGTCGGGATCAACGGCAGGTCCGGCCATTCTCGTGCCAGGGCATCGAGAGCCGAAAGAGCGCCGGCCAGGTCTCCCTGACGAGCGCGGATCAAGGCCGCCAGGTAGCGCTTGGCGGCTGGAGCGGGATCGCTCTGAGCGAGCAGGCTGGTGGCCTGGGCGGGGGCGTCCTGGTGGATCGTCAGCAGCGCGCGGGCCCGTACCATGTCATATTGCGGGTCCGGGTCGCGGGTCGGGCCGGTTCCCAGGCCCATGGCCCTGGCCTGAATATCGCTGATGCGCGACTCGGTGAGCGGGTGGGTGAGCAGAAACTCCGGTGGGTTGCCGCCCTGCAAGGCCGCCTGGCGCTGCATGGCGCGGAACATGTCGACCATCGCCTGAGGATCGTAGCCGGCGTCACGCATTACCTGCAGGCCCTGCCGGTCGGCTTCCTGCTCGTAGCGCCGCGAATAGGCCAACTGGTCCTGGAAGAAGGCGGCTTGAGAGCCCATGGCTGCGGCAATTCCCGCATCGCCTCCGCCGCCGGCAGCGAGCAGCATGCCGGCCAGCATTGCGGCCATGGTCGGCAGCTGGGTCTCTTCGGCTCTGGCCTGCTGGCGAGCGTAGTGGCGCAGTGAAAGGTGGCCCAGTTCGTGGGCCAGCACCGAGGCCAGGGCGGCTTCGTCCTTGGCGAAGGCAAAGAGGCCGGCGTTGACCCCCACCACCCCCCCTGGCACCGCGAAGGCGTTGAGTACCCGGCTATCGACCAGGGTCACCAGCAGGTGGTTGCTCTGGACGCCGCTGTCGGGCAGCAGGCGGGCGATCAGAGTGTCGACGTAGTCCTGGCTGATCGGGTCCTGCCATAGCGGTGCTCGGGCACGAAACTGGCGTAGCCAGGTGCGGCCCAGGCGGTATTCCTCGCTCGGATTGACACCGCTGGTGGCTGAGCCCAGCTGCGGCAGGTCGAACTCAACGGCCTGAACCGGCGTCGTGGTCAGGGCGCCGACCAGGGCCAGCGCGATGGTGGCGTGTCGCCAAGCCTTCCGGGGTAATGGCATGATGTTCCTCGTGCATGAGCGCCCGGGCGAGGCGCGCCTTCTTCTCCGACCGCTGCCGATCCGCTAAAGTGCCGTGTACTGAGGGCCGCCTGACGGTCCGATTTTCATCTCCATTCTTCATCCCCATTGTTTCGGGAGACGGCATGACCTTGCAACCAGACGATGTACTCGATGCCCGAGACCTGCCCTGCCCGCTGCCGCTGCTCAAGGCCAAGCAGGCACTGTCGCGGCTGGCGGTGGGGCAGGTACTCGAGGTGATTGCCACCGATGCCGGCTCCTGGCGGGACTTCGAGTCCTACATTGCCCAGAGCGGCCACGAGATGCCAGCGCGGGAAACGCGCGGCGAGGTGTACCATTACTGGCTGCGCAAGGGCGATAAGGAGCGTTCGGCATGACGCTGAAGGCACTGTTTTCGGGCTGGCTGGAACGCTACTTCTCCGACGAGGAAGCGGTCATCCTGCTGGTGCTGCTGATTGTTGGCACCACCGCGGTGGTGTTGCTGGGTGGCATGCTCGCTCCCTTTCTCACCGCACTGGTGATCGCCTTCCTGCTTCAGGGGGCGGTGAACTGGCTGATCCGACGCCATGTGCCGAGCTTGGTGGCGGTGCTGCTGGTGTTCGTGGGCTTTCTCGGCATTCTGCTGGCCATGGCGCTGATCGTCATGCCGCTGATCTGGAATCAGCTGGTCAGTCTGGTGCAGGAGATTCCGCGCATGTTCGCCAGCGGCCAGCGCTTTCTCGACGAGGTTCAGCTGCGCTACCCCAATCTGGTCACCCCGGATCAGATTCAGGGCTGGATAGACGCCGCCGGTCGCGAGCTGACCCAGTTCGGGCAGCGGGCGCTGACCCTGTCGCTGGCCTCGCTTGGCAATCTCATGGACCTGATCATCTATCTGGTGCTGGTGCCGATCCTGGTGTTCTTCATGCTCAAGGATCGGGAGCGGCTGGTCGGTTTCACGCTATGGTTGATGCCGCGCAAGCGCGACCTGATGACCCGTATCTGGCACGAGATGGATGCCCAGATCGCCAACTACGTGCGCGGCAAGTTCATCGAAATCGTCATCGTCGGCAGTGCCGGCTTCCTGACTTTCGCCTATTTCGGCCTGCCGTATTCGGCGCTGCTGGGCATGCTGGTGGGGCTATCGGTGCTGATTCCCTTCATCGGCGCCGCGGTGGCCACGCTGCCGGTGGCGGCGGTTGCGGGCTTCCACTTCGGCATCGGTGAGCAGTTCCTGTACGTGATCCTGGCCTACGGCGTGCTGCAGGCACTGGATGGCAACGTTCTGGTGCCGATTCTGTTCTCCGAGGCGGTCAACCTGCACCCGGTGTCGATCATATTGGCGGTGCTGTTCTTCGGCGGCATCTGGGGCTTCTGGGGAATCTTCTTCGCGATTCCGCTGGCGACGCTGCTCAAGGCGCTGGTCTATGCCTGGCCGCGTGGAATCAAGGAGCTCGCCGACCAGCCGGTGAGGGGCGAGCTGCCTAAATCCTGAAACACAGGCCCGCCCACGCCGCCCCTGGCGGTTGGCATGGGCGGGCTTGGTTGTCAGCTGGCGTGCAGGGCCTGGGCCGCTTCGAGCACTTCCTCGACATGGCCCTTGACCTTGACGCCTCGCCATTCGCGGGCGAGCTTGCCTTCGGTATCGATCAGAAAGGTGCTGCGCTCTATCCCCAGGTGCTCCTTGCCGTAAAGCTTCTTGAGCTTGATGACATCGAACAGCTTGCAGACCGCTTCGTCCTTGTCGGAGATCAGCTCGAAGTTGAAGTCCTGCTTGGCCTTGAAGTTTTCCTGGGCGCGGATGCCGTCTCGAGAAACGCCGAGAATCACGGTGTCGGCGGCATCGAAGGCATCCTTGTGGTCGCGAAAGTCACCGCCTTCGGTGGTGCAGCCCGGGGTGCTGGCCTTGGGATAGAAGTAGATTACCACCTGTTTGCCCTTGAGCTCTGACAGGGTCACGGTGGTGTCGCCGGTCGCAGTGGCAGTGAAGTCGGGGACGGGGTTGCCGAGGCTAACGCTCATGGGACGCTCCTTGGGTAGTAGCTGAATTCATCGGTTTTGATTTCACAGCTTTTGAATTCAAAGTTTCTGCATTCAGCATTGGTTCGAATGACCTGCCGGCACCCGAGTGCCGAGCATCTACGTTGTGCAAGGATTACACGTCAGCGCCGCGGCGCTGTAAAGGCCGTGTCCAAGACGACGAGGCCCGGACAAAAGTCCTTGCGTTGGGTTCTGTACAGGCTCTGGCGGCCTGAGTACCATCTAGGCCCTGGCTTCATATACGGCTTCATATTCCGGTTGAACCATCAGCGCCACCTTCTGCGGCGGCTGATGCACAGGCGTTTGTAGAGGAAAGAAGATGATCACAGGCAGTATCGTCGCCCTGGCGACGCCGATGAAGGCGAACGGAGAGATCGATTGGGAGGCGCTGCGCCGCCTGGTCAGCTTCCATCTCGAGCATGGCACCGATGCCATCGTCGCCGCCGGCACCACCGGCGAGCCGACCACCATGTCCTTTGCCGAGCATTTCGATGTCATCCGCACCGTGGTGGAAGAGGTCAATGGCCGTATCCCGGTCATCGCCGGCACCGGCTCGAACAACACCACCGAGGCGGTCGAGCTGACTCGTTACGCCAAGGAAGTCGGCGCCGACTACTGCCTGACGGTGGCACCCTACTACAACAAGCCGACCCAGGAAGGCCTGTTCCTGCACTTCAAGGCCATCGCCGACGCCAGCGATCTGCCGGTGATTCTCTACAATGTGCCTGGCCGCACCTGCTCGGACATCTACAATGAGACCGTGCTGCGCCTGGCCGAGGTCGACAACATCATCGGCCTCAAGGACGCCACCGGTAACCTGGAGCGCGCCGAGGATCTGATCGAGCGCCTCAAGGGCTCTGACTTCATGCTGTACTCCGGCGATGACGCCACCGCCTGCGATTTCATGCTGATGGGTGGCCACGGCGACATTTCGGTGACCGCCAACGTGGTGCCCCGCGCCATGCACGAGCTGTGCGCGGCTGCCGTGGCCGGCGATGCCGACAAGGCGCACCAGATCAACACCCGGCTGATGCCGCTGCATACGCAACTGGGCATTGAGGCCAATCCGATTCCGGTCAAGTGGGCGCTTAATTACATGGGCTACGCCGAGCAGGGCATTCGCCTGCCGCTGACCTGGCTGTCCGAGAAATACCATTCAACGGTTAGCGAGGCGCTGCAGCTGGCCGGCGTCAGCGACGACTGAACGCCTCTCGCTTGTCCGATAATCAAGGTGGATGCATGAAAGCTGCCACGAACTGGATGCCGCTGGTAGCGGCCGTTGCCCTGGCAATGGCCGGCTGTTCCAGCGGCGGCTACTACGATGATCGTAGTGAAGCCTACTCGCAGGCCAAGAGCGCCGAGCCGTTGATCCTGCCGGCCGGCAGCCAGCTCTATGAGACCCGCGACGCGATGCCGGTACCCAAGGCCAATCGGCCCTACCGGAAGGTGGATGACGAGTTCACTGCACCAAGGCCTCAGCCGTCGGTCGCGGAGCGCGATTACGTCGAGCGCCGCAGCATGGGCGATGCCCGCTGGCTCGCGGTCAACGACCCGCCGGACGTGGTCTGGCCGCGTGTCGTTGAGTTCGGCGAGCGCCAACGGCTGAGCGTCACTGATCGCGATGATATGGCACGCCGCCTGACGACTCCCGAAGGCGTGATTGCCGTTAGCGATGGCCTGGGCGCCACCAGCGAGGTGCGCTGCGAGCAAAACACCAGCGCTCTCGACGGTTGCCTGAACGCCCTGGCCGGCTATCTCAACGCCCGCGGCCAGACCGCCATGGCCTCGAACCTGTCCCGCCGCGAGGCCTCTGGCGCCGCGGCGGCGCGCCTGGTTGGCGGTGAGGGCGATCGGGCCTTGCTGATCGATGCCGACGCCGAGCAGGCCTGGGCGGAACTCAGCCACCTGCTTGAGCGCGACTTCGACCAGCCCGAGCAGCAGCTTCTGGACCAGGACGCCGCGGGCGGCGACTTCCAGATTGCCTATCTGCCGCTGGCAGAGCGCCATACGGGCATGATCGACCGGCTATTCAGCGACCAGACGCCCCGTCGCGCGCGACTCAACGTGGTGCCGGCGGCCGAAGGCCAAGCGCGCCTGACGGTGACGAGTGTCGGTGAGCCGGCGCTGGACGATGCCGGCGTGCGCGACCTGCTGGGCCGGCTGTCCTCGCTGTTGCGTTGATGCCGCCAGCGGCACGTGCCCTGCACTTCGCGTCGCTGGGTAGCGGAAGCAAGGGTAATGCGACCCTGGTCAGCGACGGCGAGACTCACTTGCTCATCGACTGCGGCTTCGGCCTGCGCGATACCGAGCGGCGGCTCGCCCGGCTGGGGCTGCACCCGAAGCAACTCGCTGCGGTGCTGGTGACTCATGAACACGGCGATCATATCGGTGGCGTCGGCGCCCTGGCACGGCGCCATGGCATGCCGGTCTATCTGACGCCGGGCACTTGGCTATCAGGTCGTCTCAAGGAAGTGCCGCGGCATGAGTGGATCACGCCCCAGGCGAGGTTCGCCGTTGGTGAGATCGAGATCATGCCGGTGACTGTGCCCCATGACGCCCGAGAACCGGTACAATTCCATTTGAGCGCCCAGGGTCGGCGGCTGGGCGTAGTGACCGATCTTGGCCATCCCAGCGCCCATGTGATCCAGGCCTTCGCCGGCTGCGATGCGCTGATTCTCGAGTGCAACCACGACCGGCAGATGCTGGCCGATGGGCCTTATCCGCCGCGTCTCAAGCGCCGCGTCGGTGGTGACTGGGGCCATCTGTCCAACCCGCAGGCGGCGACGCTGCTGGCGGGGGTCGGACTCGACCGGCTGCAGCGAATCGTCTGTTCGCACCTGTCGGAACACAACAACCGCCCTGAGCTCGCGATGGAAGCCCTGGTGCCGCTGCTTGATGGCGATGAGTCACGGCTGGTGGTCGCCGCCCAGGATCAGGGCCTGGATTGGCAGACCATCCGCTAGGCTTTGTGTAGCCCCCGTTTGTCGCACCGCCACGTCACCCGTTACCTGTTTACACGACCCTGTTATCACCTCTGTCCGTTACCTCCCCATTCGGAGACCCCTCATGGAAAAGCGTCAAGAGCTCTATGCCGGCAAGGCCAAGTCGGTCTATCACACTGACGACCCGGACCGCCTGATCCTCGAATTCCGCGACGATACCAGTGCCTTCGACGGCGAGCGGATGGAATCCCTGGCGCGCAAGGGCATGGTCAACAACAAGTTCAATGCCTTCATCATGGGCAAACTGGCAGAAGCCGGCATTCCGACGCACTTCGACGGCCTGCTCTCGGACACCGAGTGCGTGGTCAAGAAGCTCGATATGCTGCCGGTGGAGTGCGTGGTGCGTAACATCGCCGCCGGCAGCCTGTGCCGGCGTCTTGGCGTCGAGGAAGGCCAGGTGCTGATGCCCTCGACCTTCGAGCTGTTCCTGAAGAACGACGCCCAGCACGACCCGATGATCAACGAGTCGCTGGCGGAGACCTTCGGCTGGGCGACGCCCGAGCAGCTCAAGGAAATGAAGGCGCTGACCTACAAGGTCAACGATGTGCTCAAGGCGCTGTTCGAAGAAGGCGGCATGCTGCTGGTCGACTACAAGCTCGAGTTTGGCGTCTTCAAGGGCCAGATCGTGCTCGGCGACGAGTTCTCGCCGGACGGTTGCCGCCTGTGGGATGCCAAGACCCGCGAGAAGCTCGACAAGGACCGCTTCCGCCAGGGCCTTGGCGGTGTGATCGAGGCCTATGAGGAAGTAGGCCGTCGTATCGGTATCAGCTTCGACTGAGGCGGCCAACACGCCATGCCGAACGAAGGGCCTTACGGGGCCCTTCGTCGTTTCTCTCGTCATGCCGGGATGTCTTTGTGGCTTGGGGCCAAGGGGCTGTCCATCGGCAGGTCTACGAGGGGCGCTTTGAACCCTTCCCTGGGCGCTAACGATTCCATCCCTGGAATCGAACCCCTCTACGACCTGCCCCTGGCGCCCCTCCCGGTAGCCGATGTTTACACCGCCACGATCTCGACCACCTCCAGGCGCGTCTCGCCTGCCGCATTGGCCAGGGCGCGAAAGCGCACATCGACATCGCGCAGCCTTACCCCGTAGATACGTGACTCGGCGCCCTTGCGATAGGCGGGGCGGGGGTCCTGGGCCAGCACCTGGCCGATCAGGGCGCGCAGCGAGGCGGCGTCTTCGCGCTTGGCCAGTATCGCCTCGGCCTCTGCGGAAAAGTCGACCGGGCACTGGGGCGGGGCGGCGGGGGCGAAACCGGCCCTGGCGTCATGACGCGCCTCTGCCCAGGGCAGGTAGGGTTTGATGTCGAGTACCGGGGTGCCGTCGAGCAGGTCGTGACCGGAAAGCGCCAGGGCCACGCCGCCTTGAGAGATGTCGATGCCTTTGAGTTCGACCAGCGACAGCCCCAGGCGATTAGGCCGGTGGGTGCTGCGGCTGGCAAAGACCCCGACCTTGGCGTTGCCACCCAGGCGCGGTGGACGCACCAGCGGCGACCAGCGCTCGGGGCTATGGTGAAAGACGAAGGTCAGCCACAGGTGGCTGAAGGCCTCGAGGCCGCGCACGCTGAGCGGGTCGTCATAGGGTGGCAGCAGCACCAGGCGGGCGTGGGCGGCCGGCGCCAGTCCCGGCTGACGGGGGATGCCGAACTTGTCCGGGTAGTCGCTCTCGATGCGCCCGATGGGCGAGAGGGCGAAGGTGTCGGCGTTGGATGCAGAAGGAGGATTCATGGCCGCCATTATGCCGTGCCTGTGTGGGCGGCGCACGGTGCTCCATTTTGCGCTGTCATGAGGATTGGCGGCGACGCGAGCCTTCGGTAGGCTGGCGGCATATTCACGGGAGACACAGCGGTGATCGATCTCGAGCAACTGGCCCGCGCCCAGCAGGCCATCGTGGCCGCCGGTGGCGAGCTGTACCGGGCCGGCCAGGTGCCGGCCACCGGCGGCAATTTTTCGGTGCGCCTGGATGAGACTCACATGGCGGTGACGGCCTCGGGGCGCCACAAGGGGCGGTTGGTGCCGGCTGATGTCATGGTCACCGACTTCGCCGTTACGCCGCTTGGCAGCCCACAGAAGCCGTCGGACGAGGCACGCCTGCATGGCCAGCTCTACCAGGACCGGCCCGAGGCCGGCGCCGTGCTGCACACCCATTCCCGGGCCGCCACCGTGCTGTCGCGCCTGATCGAGGGCGATACCCTGTGGCTCGAGGGGTTCGAGCTGCAGAAGGCGATCGAGGGCGTGACCCGCCACGACACGGCACTGGCGGTGCCCGTCGTCGACAATGACCAAGACATCGCCGCGCTGGCGGAAAGGGTGCGCGTGCGCCTGCGAGGTCTCGACACCCGCGCCTACCTGATCCGCGGTCACGGCCTCTACACTTGGGCGGGAGACATGGCCGGCTGCCTGCGCCAAGTCGAGGCGCTGGATTTCCTCTTCGACTGTGAACTGATGATGCGCCGCACCCGCTGAGCGGGGCGGCCCACGATACGGCAGGTCGCGGCCTGCCCGCTCGCCTTGCCCGATGGAGCACTGCCATGAGCTTTCTTAACGTCTACCACGAACATGACCCGGACCAGCCGCTGCTGACCACTCACGACGGTGAACGCATCGCCGCCGAACTCGCGGCTCACGGCATTCGCTTCGAGCGCTGGGCCACCAAGGCCGACCTGGCCCCCGACGCTGACCCCGAGGTGGTGCTGACGGCATACGCTGAGGAGGTCGGGCACCTCAAGGCCGACAACGGCTTTGCCACCGCCGACGTGATCGGTTTGACGCCTGAGCACCCGGACAAGGATGCGCTGCGCGCCAAGTTCCTCGACGAGCATCGCCACAGCGAGGACGAGGTACGCTTCTTCGTGCGCGGCGAAGGGGTCTTCTACCTGCATCTGGGCGCGCGGGTCTATGCGGTGGGCTGCACCGAGGGCGATTTGATGTCGGTGCCGGCGGGCACGCCGCACTGGTTCGATATGGGGCCGGCGCCGCACTTCACTGCCATCCGCCTGTTCACCAATCCCGAGGGCTGGGTGGCGAACTTTACCGGTGAGACCATCGCCGCACGCTTCCCGCGCTTCGAGGCCCTGCCGACCGGCAGGGGAGATGCCGCTCAGTCGGAATCGGGGAGCGTGGCATGATTCGCGCCATCGTCACCGACATCGAGGGTACCACCGGCTCGATCGCTTTCGTCCATGAGGTGCTCTTCCCCTATGCTCGCCGGCAGCTGGGTGATTTCGTTCGCCATCACCACCAGCAGGCCGAGGTCGCCAGGCAGCTCGAAGCGACCCGCGAGGAGGCCGCTGAACCCGACGCGGACCTTGAGCGGCTGATCGCCATTCTCGAGGGCTGGATTCAAGAGGACCGCAAGGCCACGCCGCTCAAGGCGTTGCAGGGCATGGTCTGGGAGGCCGGGTATCAGGCCGGGGACTTCACCGGCCACGTCTATCCCGACGCCGCCGAGGCGCTGATGCGCTGGCAGGCGGCAGGGTGCGAGCTTTACGTCTATTCCTCGGGCTCGGTGCAGGCCCAGCGGCTGCTGTTCGGTCATAGCGATCTTGGCGATCTCACGCCACTGTTCTCAGGCTATTTCGATACCACTACCGGCCCTAAGCGCGAGGCCGAGAGCTATAGGCGGATCGTCGAGGCGATCGGCCGGGCGCCGGAGGAGATTCTCTTTTTGTCGGACGTCGTCGCCGAACTCGACGCCGCCCGGGCGGCCGGCCTCGCTACCTGCCAGCTGGTGCGTGAGCCCGGCATGACTACCGGCGAACATCCGCTGGCAGCGAGCTTTGATGAAGTGAGCTCTGATGAAGTGAGCTCTGATACGTTGAATCTCGATCAAGCCCGTTTCGCATCAGGAGGAACTGATGTCCGCCGCTGATAGCAGTCCCCGCGCCGGCAAGGCGCGCATCGTCTATCGCGACGCGCTGCCCGATGACGGCGCCGATCAGGCCGAGGTCTTCCATCATGCGGTGATGCAGGGCGCGGCCGAGCACTACAGCGTCGAGCAGCGTCGTGCCTGGGCGTCGGTGCTGCCCCGTGAGGGCAGTGCCTGGGCGGCTCGCCAGCTGCTTCACCCGACCCTGGTGGCGGCCTGCGACGGGCGCTGCGTGGGCTTTCTGGAAATTGGGCAGGGCGGCGACGGCGAGGGGCGCATCGAGACGCTCTATGTCTGGCCGTCGCTGGCTCGCCGGGGCATCGGCAGCACCCTGCTGGTGCATGCGGAGCGAGTGTTTCGGGAGCAGGGGCTTGCGCGGGTGCGCATCGATGCCAGCCTGATGCTGGCGCCGCGCCTGATCCAGCGCGGCTGGTCCCAGGAAGGGGAAGAGTGGGTAGAGCGTGGCGGCGAGCAACTGCCGCGGATCCGCCTGGTCAAGCGGCTGGATCTGGTCGAGACCTAGCGGACGCCTGAATGGTCGATGCGCAAGTGCCCGCCCGGAGTCGCTGTTGTCGTCTTCGGGCGGGGTTCGTTAGAGACGGGGTGGCCGGCTCAACGGGTCTCGGTTTTCAGGATGCGCATCGACAGATCGATGGACTGCACGTCCTTGGTCAGGGCGCCGCTGGAGATGCAGTCGACGCCGGTCTCGGCGATCGAGCGCAGGGTGGCGTCGCTGACGTTGCCCGAGGCTTCCAGGGTGGCGCGGCCGCTGCCACGGCGCACCGCCTCGCGCAGATCATCCAGCGAGAAATTATCGAGCATCACCACGTCGGCACTGGCCGCCAGCGCCTGATCGAGCTCTTCGAAGGTTTCGACCTCGACCTCGACCGGCAGGTCCTTGGCGATGTCGCGGGCTTCCTTGACCGCCGCGGCGATCCCACCGCAGGCAGCGATATGGTTCTCCTTGATCAGGAAGGCGTCATAGAGGCCGACCCGATGGTTGTAACCGCCGCCGCAGGTCACTGCGTATTTCTGGGCCAGACGCAGGCCGGGCAGGGTCTTGCGGGTATCCAGCAGGCGCACACCGGTGTCCTCGATCAGGTCGACATAGGCGCGGGTGCGGGTGGCGGTGCCGGAGAGTGTCTGCAAGAGATTCAGGGCGGCGCGTTCGCCGGTTAACAGGCTGCGGGCCGGGCCCTCGAGCTCGAGCAGGGTGTCGCCGGCCGCCAGCCGGTCGCCGTCGGCATGCTGCCAGTTAAGCGTCACGCGGGAATCCAGGCGGCGGAACAGCTCGTCGACAAAGGCCACGCCGCACAGCACGGCGTCCTCGCGGGTGATGACCCGGGCGCTGGCCCACTGGCGTTCGGGAATCAGCTGGGCGGTGATGTCGCCAGGGCCGACGTCTTCGGCCAACAGCCGGGCGGCGCTGGTACGGATCTCTTCGGCGAGGGCTTCGTGATAATGCATGGCGTGCCTGGGCTCCCTGGCGTGGGCAGCACCGGCTCGGGGCAGCGGTGCCTGAAGGATGAATCGATGCGACAATGCTCCATTATAGGGAATCCACGCCTAGCGCGTCACATGGCGCAAGCCGTGACCAGGCCATGACCGGAGAGAAGTCGAATGAGGCACGACGCATGAGCATCGAACAGGGCCTCTGGGCACAGGCTCGACAACTGCCGTCACCCAACCACAATGCTCGCCCCGAAGGCGAGGTGTCGGCGCTGGTGTTGCACTCGATCAGCCTACCGCCGGGTGTTTTCGCGGGCGATGCCATCGAGCGGCTGTTCACCAACCGCCTCGACCCCGCCGCTCATCCCTATTTCGCCCAGATCGCTGCGCTTCGCGTTTCCGCCCATCTGCTGATTCGCCGCGATGGTGAAGCCGTGCAGTTCGTGCCCTTCGAGCGGCGCGCCTGGCACGCCGGCCGTTCGTGCTGGTTCGATGGCGTCGCCTGGCGCGCAGAGCTCAACGACTTCGCGATTGGCATCGAGCTCGAGGGTGACGAGCAGAGCCCTTATAGCGCGGCCCAGTACGCCACCCTGGCAAGCGTGGTCCAGGATCTGCTGGAACACTATCCCGCGCTGACCCCTGAGCGCATCACCAGCCATGCCCGCATTGCGCCGCTGCGCAAGACCGACCCTGGTCCAGCCTTCGACTGGGCCTATTTTCGGCAGTGCCTGGCGGCCGGTCTGTGAGCGGTCGGTAGTTGAATCACCGGTAGTTGAATCATCGATAGTTGAATCATCGGTAGCTGAGCCGCCGATAGGCGGGCTTTCCAACGGAGAAAACTGCAGGTTTACGCGGCGCCGAGATCTGAGCGTTGGACGGCCCGTTTGTAGCCCGGTTACAGAGTGCGAGCTTTCGGCTAGGCTTCAGGGGAGTGGTGCGCTAGGCCCTTGTGCTGCAATGCAATATTTGAATTGGAAAGGCTTTCCATTTTTGCCGGAATTGGCAGGGGCTGGTCTTTGCGGTATCTTCGTGGCCTGATTCCGGGCATTGCGCGTATCAATCTGTAACGTCACTACATGCCCACTATTCTGGAGACGTGATCCATAGAAGATCACGCCCGCACTGAAGAGCGCCACACGCCCCTCCCTCCTCCCGGGTGAGGGCAGACCGACACAATATCTTCATTCGGAGAGACGTCTATGAGTCTGGAGGCAAGAGAAGATTTCGATCCGACCGAAACCAAGGAATGGATGGAATCCCTGGCATCGGTCGTTGATCGGGAAGGCGAGGAGCGTGCTCAGTACTTATTGAGTCGTCTGGCTGATCGCCTGCGTCGCGATGGCCGCATTCCGCCGTTCTCTGTTAATACGCCACATCGCAACACCATTCCGGTGCATCGCGAGGCGAAGATCCCCGGTGACATGTTCATCGAGCGCAAGCTGCGTTCGGCGATTCGCTGGAACGCCATGGCGCAGGTCCTGCGTGCCAACAAGAAGCACAAGGGGCTTGGCGGGCACATCGCCAGTTTTCAGTCCTGCGCGACGCTGTACGAAGTGGGCTTCAACCACTTCTTCCGCGCCGACGATGGCGAACACAAGGGCGACCTGATCTATATCCAGGGCCACGTGACCCCGGGTATCTATGCACGTTCCTTCATGGAAGGCCGGCTCACCGAAGAGCAGATGGACAGCTTCCGTCAGGAAGCCGAGGGTGGCGGCCTGCCGTCCTATCCCCACCCCTATCTGATGCCGGATTACTGGCAGTTCCCGACCGTTTCCATGGGGCTGGGGCCGATCCAGGCGATCTACCAAGCCCACGTCATGAAGTACCTGGACTCCCGTGAGCTGACCGACATGCGCGACCGCAAGGTCTGGGCATTCCTCGGCGACGGCGAGTGTGACGAGCCGGAATCCCTCGGTGCCCTGCATCTGGCGAGCCGCGAGAATCTGGACAACCTGATCTTCGTGATCAACTGCAACCTGCAGCGCCTCGACGGCCCGGTGCGCGGTAACTCGCGCATCATGGACGAGCTCGAAGGCGTGTTCCGCGGTGCCGGCTGGAACGTCATCAAGGTGGTCTGGGGCGGTCAGTGGGACCCGCTGTTCGAACGCGACAAACACGACATGCTGCAAAAGCGCATGGACGAGGCGGTCGACGGCGAATACCAGAACTACAAGGCCAACGGTGGCGCTTACACCCGCGAGCATTTCTTCGGCAAGTACGAAGAGACCCGCAAGCTGGTCGAAGATTACTCCGACGAGGACATCTTCCGTCTCAACCGGGGTGGTCACGATCCGCAGAAGGTCTACGCGGCCTACCATGAGGCGGTCAACAACGCCGACGGTCGTCCGACCGTGGTCCTGGCGCATACCGTCAAGGGCTATGGCATGGGCGGCGGCAGCGGTGAGGCCGACATGGAAGCCCACCAGATCAAGTCCATGGAACATGAGGCGCTGAAGAAATTCCGCGACCGCTTCGGTGTGCCGATCTCCGACAAGCAGCTCGAGAACGGTGAGGTACCCTACTATCGTCCGGACGAAGACAGCCCGGAGATGAAGTACCTGTTCCTGCAGCGCGAGAAGCTGGGCGGCTTCCTGCCCAAGCGGCGCACCGAGTACGAGACCCTCGAGATCCCCGGCCTCGACGACAAGATGTTCGCCTCCCAGACCAAGGGCTCGGGCGACCGTGAGGTGTCGACCACCATGTCGTTCGTGCGGGTGCTCAACGGCCTGGTCAAGCACAAGCAGCTGGGTCCGCGGGTGGTGCCGATCATCCCCGATGAGGCGCGTACCTTCGGCATGGAAGGCATGTTCCGCCAGCTGGGCATCTACGCCTCCGGCGGCCAGAAGTACGATCCGGTCGATGCCGGCCAGATCATGTACTACCGCGAGGACAAGAAAGGCCAGATCCTCGAGGAAGGCATCACCGAGGCCGGCTCCATGGCCGCCTGGATCGCGGCGGCAACCGCCTACGCCAACCACGACATGACGCTGATTCCGTTCTACGTCTACTACTCGATGTTCGGCTATCAGCGTATCGGCGACCTGGTCTGGGCAGCCGGCGACCAGCAGGCCCGTGGCTTCATGATCGGTGGTACCGCCGGTCGCACGACCATCAACGGTGAGGGCCTCCAGCACCAGGACGGCCACAGCCATATCCTGATGTCGACCGTGCCGAACTGCCGCTCTTACGACCCCTGCTATGGCCACGAAGTCGCGGTCATCCTGCAGGACGGCATGAAGCGGATGTATGAGGATCGTGAAAGCTGCTTCTACTACATCACGGTGATGAACGAGAACTACACTCATCCCGAGATGGTGGAAGGCAGTGAAGAAGGCATCGTGCGCGGCATGTACCGTCTGCAGGAAGGCAAGGCCAGCAGCAAGAAGGCGCCGCGTGTTCAGCTGATGGGCAGTGGCACCATCCTGCGCGAAGTCGAGGCCGCCGCCGAGATGCTGGCCGACGAGCATGGCGTCGTCGCCGACGTCTGGAGCGTGACCAGCTTCAACGAACTGCGTCGCGAAGCGCTCGACTATGATCGCAACCAGTTCCTCGAGCCGGACGACAAGCGCGAGAAGCCCTGGATCACTCAGCAACTGGAAGGTTGCGAAGGCCCGGTGATCGCGTCGACCGATTACATGAAGCTCTACGCTGACCAGGTTCGTGCCTGGGTGCCCACTGACTTCCACGTCCTGGGGACCGACGGCTATGGTCGCTCCGACACGCGAGAGCAGCTGCGTCGCTTCTTCGAAGTGGACCGCTATTACGTCACCGTGGCCGCGCTGCGAGCGCTGTCCGAGCGTGGTGAGATCGACCGCAAGGTCGTTGCGGATGCCATGAAGAAGTATGGCATCGATCCGACAAAGCCGAATCCGGTGGATTCCTGAGGCGCCCGTAACGGGTTGATCAGGTGAAGGGCGAGCGACGACGGCCAGGCAGGATCACCGCTCGTTGGCTCGCCCGCCTGACCCATTTTGCGCCTGCGGCGAGCATGATTAGGAAAGGAGCGCGACCTTGAGTAGCGAAATCATCAAAGTCCCCGATATCGGTGGCAGCACCGATGTCGAAATCATCGAGATCGCGGTGTCGGTAGGCGATGTAATCGCCGCCGAGGACACCATGATTACTCTCGAGTCCGATAAGGCCAGCATGGATGTCCCGGCGCCCAAGGGCGGCAAGGTCGTCAAGGTGCTGGTCAAGGAAGGCGATACCGTCTCCGAAGGCGACGACATTCTCGAACTCGAAGCCGAAGGCGGCGGCGAGGACGAAAAGACAGCCTCCAAGGACGAAGACGAGAAGCCGGCGGCGTCGGCCAGCAAGGACACTGCTGCGCCCAAGAGCGATGACAAGCCGGCCAAGAAAGCCCCGGGCGGCAAACGCACTGTCGAGATCAAGGTGCCGGACATCGGTGGCAGCGAAGATGTACCGATCATCGAGCTGGCCGTTGCCGAAGGCGACGAGGTCAACGCAGAAGATGCGCTGATTACGCTTGAGTCCGACAAGGCCTCGATGGACGTGCCGAGTCCGCATAGCGGCAAGCTCGTCTCCCTGGCGGTCAAGGAAGGCGACACCGTCTCTGAAGGCGACCTGATCGGCACCATGGAAATCGCGGGTGAAGATGGCGAGGATGACGGCGAGTCCGAGTCGGCATCCGAACCGGCTGCCGATGACAGCAGCGACAACGCGTCTGAGCAGAGCGAGGACGACGACTCACAGGATGCCGGTGAAGGCGAACCTCAGCGCAAGGAGATCCGCGTTCCCGATATCGGCGGTAGCGAGAACGTGCCGATCATCGAGGTCGCGGTTGCCGAGGGCGACGAGATCAACGAAGAAGATGCGTTGATCACGCTGGAGTCCGACAAGGCTTCGATGGACGTGCCGAGTCCCTTCAAGGGCAAGCTTGTTGAGCTCGCCGTCAAGGAAGGCGATACCGTCTCCGAGGGCGATCTGATTGGCTATGTCGAGGTGGCCGGTGCGAAGCCCGCACCCAAGAAGGCGTCATCGAAGCAGGAGCCTTCAGCCCCGGCAAAAGAGCCCTCAGCGTCTAAAAAAGAGGCCTCAGCGCCGAAGCAGGACGCTGCGCCATCCAAGCCTCAAAGCGCTCCCGAAGCGGCCGAACCGGTCAGCGACGGCAAGCGTGTGCATGCCGGCCCCGCGGTCCGCATGCTGGCTCGCGAGCTGGGCGTCGACCTGTCACAGGTCAAGGCTACCGGTCCCAAGGGCCGGGTGCTGAAGGAAGACGTGCACGGCTACGTCAAGCAGATGATGTCCCAGTCCCAGGGCAAGGCGGCTCCCGCCGCGGCACCGGCGGCAGCCGGCGGCGCCGGCATCCCGCCGATCCCGGATCAGGACTTCAGCCAGTTCGGCGAAGTGGAAGAGAAGCCGATGGGTCGCCTGATGAAGATGGGGGCGACCAACCTGCATCGCAGCTGGCTCAACGTTCCGCATGTGACCCAGTTCGACGAGGCGGACATCACCGAGCTCGAGTCCTTCCGCAAGTCGATGAAGGCCGAGGCCGAGGCACAGGGCGCCAAGCTGACCCCGCTGCCGTTCATGATCAAGGCCTGCGCCTTCGCGCTGAAGAAGTTCCCGCAGTTCAACGTCAGCCTGAAGAGCGACGGCGAGACCCTGGTGCACAAGAAGTACGTGCATATCGGGTTGGCCGTGGATACCCCGGACGGCCTGATGGTGCCGGTGATCCGCAACGCCGACCAGAAGTCGCTGATCGAGCTGGCCAAGGAATCCGTGGAACTGGCCAAGAAGGCACAGACCAAGAAGCTCAAGCGCGACGAGATGACCGGTGGCTGCTTCACCATCTCGAGCCTCGGGTCGATTGGTGGCACCGCCTTCACACCGATCGTCAACGCGCCGGAAGTCGCCATCCTCGGCGTCTCCAAGGCGCAGATGAAGCCGGTGTGGGACGGCAGCAACTTCGAGCCGCGTCTGATGATGCCGCTGTCGCTGTCCTACGATCACCGTGCGGTCAACGGTGCCGATGCGGCACGCTTCACGGCCTTCCTGGCTCAGGCGCTGACCGACATCCGCCGGATGCTGCTGTGATCCGGTCTGCATGACCCGCCGGCGTCTGCCGGCTACCGAAACGGCGCCTGCGGGCGCCGTTTTTTTGTGTTGGTGCCAGCAGAGTCTTGGGTAAACCCGACCAAAGTGCTATTGGGAAAGACGAGCCAAGCCGGTGAGGATGATCCCTGTCAGCATTAGGACGGCCCTGATCGGGCGTCGCTTGTTTCACGAGCGTGGCCCCGGTATTGTCTGCGGTCATCACATTTTTCTCTTCACTCTATAACGCGAAGTCATTCAAGGAGTCATTCTGATGCGTTTGATCCTGTTGGGCGCCCCCGGGGCCGGCAAGGGCACCCAGGCCCAGTTCATCTGCGAGCGCTTCGGCATTCCGCAGATCTCCACCGGCGACATGCTGCGCGCCGCCGTCAAGGAAGGCAGCGAGCTGGGCATCAAGGTCAAGGAAATCATGACCACCGGTGGCCTGGTGTCTGACGACATCATCATCGCCCTGGTCAAGGAGCGCATCAGCCAGCCCGATTGCGCCAATGGCTTCCTGTTCGACGGCTTCCCGCGCACCCTGCCGCAGGCCGATGCCATGAAGGACGCTGGCGTGAAGATCGATCACGTGCTGGAAATCGCCGTCGACGACGAAGAAATCGTCAAGCGCCTGGCGGGCCGTCGCGTTCACCCGGGCTCTGGCCGGGTTTATCACGTCGAATACAATCCGCCCAAGGAAATCGGCAAGGATGACGTCACCGGCGAAGCGCTGATCCAGCGCGAGGACGATCAGGAGTCCACGGTGCGCAACCGTCTGTCGGTCTATCACGACCAGACCGCGCCGCTGGTGGATTATTACCAGCAGTGGGCCAAGGAAGACGCCGAGGTCGCCCCGACCTACCACCGGGTCGAGGGCGTGGGCAGCGTCGACGACATCACCCGTCAGGTGATCGATGCGCTTGAGGGCTGATCGCCTTCGCTGTTTTCCCCGAGGGCTCGCCATGGCGGGCCCTCGGTCGTTCTGGTGGCCGTCAGCTGAGAGCGGTGCCCGCCGCACGCCCCGTACCTTTCCCCGCCCTTGAGCCGCGGCGTATAATGCCGCCCACATCTCCTGACCCCGATACCGCTATGCCGACCCTGCTGGCCCTGGATGCCTCCTCGAGCGCCTGTTCCGCTGCGCTGCTTCGCCGCCGCGACGGCCATGATGATCAATTGCTGTCTCGCTTCGTGCTGGCGCCCCGCGAACATACGCGCCGGCTGATGCCGATGATCGACGAGCTGCTCAGCGAGGCCAACCTGACGCTCGCCGATGTGGACGCGCTGGCCTATGGGCGCGGTCCCGGCTCTTTTACCGGCCTGCGCATCGCCGCAGGCGTCGCCCAAGGGCTGGCCTTCGGCCTCGAGATCCCGCTGATCGGCGTCTCTACCCTGGAGGCGCTGGCGCTGGCCGGCCATCGTCGGCTTCACCTGCGTCATGTGCTGCCGGTCATCGATGCCCGCATGGGCGAGCTCTACACCGCCGCCTACCGCTGCCATGCTGGCCAACTGACCCGGCTCGCCGACGAAGCGCTGCTGTCGCCCGAGCGGCTGAGCCTACCCGCCGGCCACGAAGAGGCCGATTGGGTCGGCGTAGGTTCGGGATGGGAGCAATGGGAGACGCTGCCGGTGACGGTGCAGGCAGGCGTCAGCCAGCATCTGCCTGACATGCAGCCGGCGGCCGAGGAGATGGTGCTGCTGGCGGCCCAGACCCTGGAGGCGGGCGGCGGCGAGGCGCCGCATCTCGCCCAGCCGGTCTATCTTCGCGATCAGGTGGCCTGGCAGAAGAGCCGGTGAGCGAAGATCGATCGACAGAGGCGGTGCATGAAGAACCCTCGGTGGTCGTCTGCGGCGACGCTCTTGCCGGGCTCGCCGCACGCCTTGGCTTGCCGCTGGCAAAGGCGCCTGGGCCTCGGCTGACGCTCATGGACGTCGATGGCCAACTGGTGCTGGCCGGCGACGAGCGCCTGTATGGCAAGCCGCTGGCCGCCGACTTCGTGGCCGGCAAGGCCGCCCACCGCCGCCGCTTCGGCGGTGGGCGTGGCCAGCTTATCGCCAAGGCCTGCGGCCTGGGGACAGGGAAGGGGACTGGAAAGGGCCAGGGGGCTACCACGCCGAGCATCGTCGATGCCACGGCAGGGCTTGGCCGCGACGCCTTCGTGCTGGCAAGCCTTGGCGCCCGGGTGCTGATGCTCGAACGGGTGCCGGCGATCTATGCGCTGCTCGAAGATGCACTGGTCCGGGCCCGGCTCGACGCAGAGGTCGCGCCAATCGCCGCTCGGCTGTTGCTCGCCCACGTTGATGCCAGCCGGGGGCTTGCCGAGGCCATCGCCGACACCCGCCACGCGCCTCAGGTGATTCACCTGGATCCGATGTTCCCCCACCGCGACAAGTCGGCGTTGGTAAAAAAGGAAATGCGGCTCTTTCGTGAGCTGGCCGGCGACGATGAGGATGCGCCAAGGCTTCTCGAAGCCGCCCTGGACGTCGCCAGCCACCGGGTGGTGGTCAAGCGTCCGCGCAAGGCGCCGCCAATCGAGGGCCCCGCTCCGCACCATGTTCTCGAGGGCAAGACCAGCCGCTACGATCTCTACGTGCACCGCTCGCTGCGCGATCTCTAACCGCTTGTCAGGAAATGGCCAAGTACCTTCCCGAGTGCTTCTTCATCACTCTGCCTATCGTGGCTGATGCGCTAGGCACCGTCGGCCGGCGGCGTGGTCGGCGTTTTGTCGGCCGTGGGCGAGGGTGTGGGCGAGGGTGTGGGCGTGATGGCGGGGGTGGCGAGCTGCTGCAGGCGGTGGCGCAGCGCCGGGTCGAAGAGGGTGTGGATATGATCGGCGGTCGCCGTCAATGCGGCGCCGTAGCAGAGCCGCCCGGCCTCGTCCTGCCATACCCAGCCATCGGCTTCCAGGCTCGCGACCAGCCCGGCGAAAAGCCGCCGATCAAAGAACTCCGGTGCGTCCAGCCCCGACAGCAGCGCTAGGCGCTCGGCCAGCAGCCCGCTCTGCTCGGCGAGCTGTTCTCGGGTCTGGCTGGCGCTTGGCAGGCGCAACAGGCTGGTCAGCAGCAGGTAGCCCCGCTCGAGTGATGGCTGGACCAGCCGGCCCAGCAGATGCAGCTGTTCGCGGGCAGCAAGCCTCGCCGCAGGACGCTGCCAGCGTGGCGTGCGGATCTGGCCAGCGTCCGTCGGTGTGCCACGTTCGAGTAGCCCCTCGCGGGTCAACTGATAGAGCGTAGCGCCTATCGCCGCGGCCAGGTCCTTGGGCGGGGTGATATGCAGCTCGCGTACCAGCACCGGCCAGCCCGGTGCCAGCAGGGCGTGCAGTTCCTCCTCAGTGAAGCGGGCATTGTTGCGAAAGGCGAAGGCCACCAGGCCTGCCAGCGCGAAATGATGCAGCACATTGTTGCGATACCAGCTCAATAGGCTCGTCTGCTCGGGGCTCGCCAGCACCAGCTCGCCGAGCGTCTGGGCACGCCGCTCGATGAAGCCCAGCGACTCGACGTGGGGGATCCATGCCGCGGGCGAGCCGGTGAGCCCTTGAGCGGCGTTCAGGCTGCCTGGGTCGTCCGGGTTCACCGATGTCCTCTGGGCCAGGTTGACCAGTAGCTCAAGCTGGCGCTCGAGCAGGTCGCGTTCGATGGCGCGGTGCGGGGTGGCCAATAGCACCAGGGCGATCAGGTTGACGGCATTGAGCGGCACGGCGGCATTGATGCGTCGCGCCAGTTCTTCGCCCAGTCGCGGCACCGCGCGCTGCTGCCAGCGCTCGTCGCTGGCCTGGCGCCATTCGGGTGTCTCGGCATCGAGGAAGGAGCTCAGCGGCAGCGGTGTGCCAATGGTTACGCTAACCCGGCCGAAGGGCTGGCGCAGTCGGCCAAGGACGCTGAACAGGCCAAGCGGTGTCTCCCGTCGCTTGGGCTTGCCGGCAAGCTCTGCCCGGTAGCTGTCGCTCTCGATGATCCGCTCGTAGCCAATGGCCACCGGGATAAACGCCAGTCGTCCCGAGTGCCCGCGCGCTTTCACCCCTCGGGCATGAGAGCGCAGCGTCATCGCCAGCATGCCTGGGCGAGGGTCGAGCAGACGCCCGCTGCGCGAGCGGCCCCCTTCGATGAAGTACTCAAGCGAATGACCGCGGGACAGCAGGCGCTCCAGGTACTCCTGAAAGACCGCGCGGTAGAGGCGGTTGCCCTTGAAGCTGCGGCGCAGGAAAAAGGCGCCACCGCGTCGCAGCAGCGGTCCAACGAGAGGCATGTTGAGGTTGCGACCGGCGGCGATATGCGGCGGCATCAGCCCCTCATGAAAGAGCACGTAGGACAGCAGCAGATAGTCGATATGGCTGCGGTGGCAGGGCACATAGACCAGTGTATGGTCGCCGGCCAGGGCCTTGACCGATTCGATACCCTGAACGTCGACGCCGTCGTAGAGCCGTGTCCATAGCCGTTCGAGCAGGCCATCGAGCAGCCTCAGCACCGGATAGGTCATGTTGGAGGCGATCTCGCGACCGTAGCGTCGGGCTCGCGCCTTCACGCGGGGCGTCTTCAGGCGTTCGGACTGGGCGGTCTCGGCGATGGCCTGGCGCACCGTCGGGCTTGCCACCACGCCGTCAATCAGGGTGCGCCGGTGGGACAGGTCGGGACCCAGCACCCGGGTGCGCTGGCGCCGGAAGTGCACTCTCAATAGCCTCGCTACCTTGCGGTTGGTAAGAGCATCGGGTCGCCTTTCGAGCAGCCCGCGCAGCGACAGCGGTGCCCCGAAGTGCACCTCGACGCTGCGCCCGTGTACCAGCACCGCCAGGGCACGCCTGAGACGGCCGGTCAGCGCCCAGTCATCGGCGGTGAGCAGCGACCAGAGCCCGAAGCGCTTGCCCGGTGCGCGTCCCCAGAAGACACTGACCGGCAGCAGTTCGAGATCCTGCTCGGGGTGGTCATGTAGCCACTCGAGGTAGCCAAGGAAGGGCGCCTGAGCTTTTCGGCGCCGTCCCGGCAGGGCCACGCAGCGTGGCAGCGTCGGGTGATGTTCACTCAGGGGCAGGGTCGGTGCGGACAGTCCCCTTCGCGCGCACAGGGTTTCGAGCAGCAAGCGATCCGAGAGTGCCGGATGAGGCAGTACATAGACCGTCGCTGCCGTCGGGGACAGCCCAAGCGATGCCGGATCAGGTTCGGTCAGGCGCACCTCGACCCAGGCGCGAATAAGGGCCCGAACGGGGCGGCACAGGAGGCCGGCAAGGGCTGAAGTCCAGAGCATTCCCTTACCTTATGCAATATGAGAGGGCCTAGTATAGCGCCGGTGGCGCCGATCTGAGCGCCCGCATCGCTCCAAGATGCAGGTGCCGACCCGCTTGCCGTCGCTAGGAGGAGTCGCGGAAGGGGCGCAAAGCGGTGGCAAGGGGTGGGGAAAAAGCGGGGACAGGCACCGCAGATCGAGGGCGACACTCGCTGCCTCACCGGTAAGCAAGCACAGGGTGTGACACGACACACGCGAAAAGGATGCAAGCATGCAAGGCAACTGGCGCGACGGCAATCGCTTCACGCTGCTGGCAGAGGCCCAGCAGTTTCTTCCCGAGATGTTCAAGGCCATCGAGTCTGCTCGGGAGTCGGTGATCCTCGAGCTCTACCTGATGGAGTCAGGGCGGCTTTCCGAATCCCTGATCGAGACCCTGGGGGCGGCCGCGGAGCGAGGCGTGACGGTGCTGCTGCTGCTCGACGACTACGGTGCCATGGGGCTCGAGACCGCCGATCGCCAGCGACTCGCCGAGCGCGGCGTGGCGATGCGTTACTTCAACCCTCTCGCCTGGCGGTCGCTTGCCCACAATCTGACTCGTGATCATCGCAAGCTGTTGGTGATCGACGGTGAGGTGGCCTTCACCGGGGGCTTCGGGTCGGTCGATGCCTTCCTCGGCGCCTGGTACGAAGTGGCAGTGCGTATTGAAGGGCCGGTGGTCGCCGACTGGGTGCGGCTCTTCTCGAAGCTTTGGGATTCGTCGTTGAGTCGCGGCGAGGGAGAAGCTGCCCTGGTGCGGGGGCTGCGCGTGGCACCGCAGGAAGACCGCGGAGCGAGCGGCATGCTGGGGCGGGTGGTCTGGGGGCAGGGCTATCGCTACCAGGCGATTCGCCGTTCGTTGCTTGCGCAGCTGAAGTCGGCGCAGGACAGGGTCTGGATCTGCACGCCCTATTTCGTGCCTACCCTGAGTCTGCGCAACCGCCTGGTGCGGGCGGCGCGCCGCGGTGTGGACGTGCGCCTGCTGCTACCGGGAGTGGGCCATGATCACCCCGGCGTGCGCTATGCCGGCCAGCGTTTCTACGGCCGTATGCTGCGCGCCGGGGTGCGTATCTTCGAGTTCCAGCCAAGTTTCATCCATGCCAAGTTCTCGCTGGCGGACAACTGGAGCGCGATCGGCTCCTGCAACTTCGACCACTGGAACCTGCAGTGGAATCTGGAGGCCAATCAGGAGGTGCGCGACGTCCGTTTTGCCGGCGAAGTACAGGCGCTGTTCGAGCGCAACTTCCTGGCAAGCCAGGAGGTCGATGCCCAGCGCTGGGCAGAGCGCCCGAGGCTGCAGCGGCTGCGCGAATGGCTGTGGGGCAGCGTGGATTCTCTGCTCACCCGGCTACGCTGAGCCTCGCTGTCCGCTGGCTAGCGGCGGCGCCCCTTGCCGCTCTTGCCGGCTGGCTTCTTCTTGCGTGGGGTCGGCTTGGCGGTTTCCGGCGGAACCCGGTAGTTGAGGTAGAGATCCAGCACCAGCTCGGGCAGCTGGCGCACCAGTGACTCGAGGCGCGCCTCGTCGCCTGCCAGCTCCGCCATGTCCGGCTCGTCGTCGAACAGCCCCGACAGCGCCATGAAAGGCAGCAGCAGGGTGGCGGCGCTCTCTTCGTCACCCTCGAACCAGGCGGTCTCGTCGAGGAATACCGCCTCCATGAAGGCCGCGCACCAGTCGCCGATCGGCGTTTCCGCCGGCGCGATGCCGCCAAGCTCCAGGTCGAAGGGCAGCTCTGGCAGACCGCCTTGCTCCATGGTCGAGATGGCATTCGCCTTCAGGGCCTCGAGGAACCCCAGGATCTCGTCGCGCTCGGCGCTGTCCGTGAAGTCCGGTTCGCCGTGGAAAAGCTCGCCGACCCAGGTGGTGGCGGGCGTCTCGCGGGGGGCGACGGCCAGGGCCACCAGAAAGCCGTGGGCGCCAATCACATCCAGGGCGTCGGCATCGACGCGCTCGGATTCGAGGAAGTCATCGAGGCGGTCGAGTGCCTCGTCGTCGATCAGGGGCGTGGGAACGGGGGTCTCGGACATCGGAAATCTCGTCGTCGGTCTCGCCAGGGAGAATAAGAGGCACTTTACGCGCCTGCCATGGCGCGCCATTCTAGCATCCCATGACCACCCCATCTTCTTCCGCTCCCGTTCTGCCAACCCCGGCCCCCGAGGAGCTAGAGCCGCTGGATGCCGCTGCGCTCCAGGCGTGTCTTCATCGGCGGGTCGAGGCCGCCTGGCAACTGTGTCGAGAGGTCCATCCTGGCCTGCCTCGGCCAAAGGTGTGGCTCGACCTGCGTGGCAAGAGCGCCGGCCAGGCGCATTTCGGCCGCGGCGGTCTGCGCTTCAATGCCCAACTTTTCGCCGAGAACCGTCAGGCATTCCTCGTCGAGGTGGTGCCCCACGAGATGGCGCACTGGCTGGTCTGGCACCTCGACGAAGGCCCTCGCCTGCGCCCCCATGGCCATGAGTGGAAGACGGTGATGCGCCAGCTGTTCGGGCTCTCGCCCAGCACCACCCATCGTTTCGATGTGGCCCGGGCGAGCCCTGCGCCTTATCGCTATGCTTGTGGCTGCCAGGCGCACTTCTTCAGCCTGCGTCGGCACCGCCGGGCCATGCGCGGCCAGGCGTATCGCTGTCGACAATGTGCCGAGACCTTGGTCTATCAATCCGCGCAGGCATTCGGGAAAAGCCAGTAAGCCTTTGTTATTCAATAAGATTGAGTGTCTACCAATGTCTAAAAGGCGCGGCCGCAAGCACAGGTATATGCTGGACTAGTTTTCCGGGTCGGCGGCGATAGGTAAACCGCGGCCGGCGACACTCCATTTCTGGCACTCTTCTGGACGAGGTTCCTCAATGACCGAACAGCCACATGTCCATCCGGTGCGCGATGACATCGCCGCCAACGCCTGGATCGATAACGCCAAATACCTGGCCATGTATCAGCAATCGGTAGACGATCCGGAAGGGTTCTGGGCCGAGCAGGCCAAGCGGCTCGACTGGATCAAGGCGCCGACCCGGGCCAAGAATACGTCGTTCGCCAGAGACAATGTCGACATCCGCTGGTACGAGGATGGCACGCTCAACGTCAGTGCCAACTGCCTGGACCGTCATCTCGAGACCCGCGGCGACCAGCCGGCGATCATCTGGGAAGGCGATGACCCCAGCGAGTCCAAGACCCTGACCTATCGCGAGCTGCATGCCCGCACCTGTCAGCTGGCCAACGCCATGAAGGAGATGGGCGTGAAGAAGGGTGATGTGGTCACCCTCTACATGCCGATGATTCCCGAAGCGGCGATGGCCATGCTGGCCTGTGCGCGCCTCGGCGCCGTCCACTCGGTGGTGTTCGGCGGCTTCTCCCCGGACGCCCTGGCCCAGCGTGTCATCGATGCCGAGTCGAAGCTGATCATCACCGCCGATGAGTCGGTGCGCGGCGGCAAGCAGGTGCCGCTCAAGGACAACGTCGATGCGGCCCTGACCCGCAAGGGTGCCGAGGTGGCCGAGTCGGTGCTGGTGGTCAAGCGTACCGGCGGCGACATCGACTGGCACGAGGGTCGCGACGTCTGGTTCCACGAGCGTGTCGATGGTCAGTCCACCGACTGCCCGGCGGAGGAGATGAACGCCGAGGATCCGCTGTTCATCCTCTATACCTCCGGTTCCACCGGCACGCCCAAGGGCCTGAAGCACACCACCGGTGGCTACCTGACCTATGCGGCCATGACTCACCAGTACGTCTTCGACTATCAAGAAGGCGAGGTTTACTGGTGCACCGCCGACGTGGGCTGGGTGACCGGCCACAGCTACATCGTCTACGGTCCGCTGGCCAATGGCGCCATCACCCTGATGTTCGAGGGCGTGCCAAGCTACCCGACCCACGGGCGCATGGGCGAGATCGTCGACAAGCACAATGTCAGCATTCTCTATACCGCGCCCACCGCGGTGCGGGCGCTGATGGCACACGGTGACGACGTGATGGCCTCCAGCAAGCGCGACAGCCTGCGCCTGCTGGGGTCAGTGGGCGAACCGATCAACCCCGAGGCCTGGGAATGGTTCTACCGAGTGATCGGTAACTCCCAGTGTCCGATCGTCGACACCTGGTGGCAGACCGAGACCGGCGGCATCATGATCTCGCCGCTGCCTGGCGCCACCGACCTCAAGCCGGGCTCTGCCACGCGGCCCTTCTTCGGCGTGCGGCCTGCGCTGGTCGACAATGAAGGCCATGTGCTGGAAGGCGCGACCGACGGCAACCTGGTGATCCTCGACTCCTGGCCGGGGCAGGCCCGCTCGATCTGGGGTAATCACGAGCGCTTCGTGCAGACTTACTTCTCGACCTACGACAATATGTACTTCACTGGCGATGGCTGTCGTCGTGACGAGGACGGCTATTACTGGATCACCGGCCGTGTCGATGATGTGCTCAACGTTTCCGGGCATCGCATGGGGACCGCCGAGATCGAGTCCTCGCTGGTGGCCCACGATGCGGTGGCCGAGGCCGCGGTGGTCGGGTTCCCCCACGATATCAAGGGCCAGGGCATCTACATCTACGTGACCCTGAACGATGGCATTGACCCAAGCGACGCCCTGAAGAAGGAGCTGACCCAGTGGGTGCGCAAGGACATCGGGCCGATCGCCTCGCCGGACGTGATCCAGTGGGCGCCGGGGCTGCCCAAGACGCGGTCGGGCAAGATCATGCGCCGCATCCTGCGCAAGATCGCCGCTAACGAGACCGATGGCCTGGGCGATACCTCCACGCTTGCCGATCCTTCGGTGGTCGAGGAGTTGATCGCCAATCGCGCGGCCAATTGACGTCTTCTGAACCGACGTATCAGGGAGGAACGCCGACCCGTCGTCGGAGCTTGGCAGGCGTTGCTGCCTGCCGGGATCCGCGGGGTCAGGGGACACGCCAGCCCGGGGTTCTTTCCTGTCTTGTACCGGCCTTCGGGCCGGTTTTTTGTGCTGTGGCAAGTAAATGTCGACAATTCCCCGGTAAGCTTGGGAATACCCGCTACCATGGGGTAACATGCCGTAAAACAACGGCGAACTCACCAGCGTCTACCGGTACGTTGGTCGCTGACAAGAGGATCCGGAGGAGTCTCAATGGCCTTTGCCCAGAAATTCATCGTCGCCGATGATCATCCGCTGTTCCGCGCTGCCCTCACTCAAGCGCTGAGGCAGCTGGCGCCCCAGGCCGAGATCGTGGAAGCCGACACCATGGAAGCCACCACCGAGGTGGTGACTCGCCACCCGGATGCCGACCTGATCCTTTTGGACCTGCACATGCCGGGTGCCCATGGCTTCTCTGGGCTGATCCAGCTGCGCGGCCAGAATCCCGATGTGCCGGTGGCGGTCGTTTCCGGCAGCGATGAACCCTATGTGGTGCGTCGCGCTATCGACTACGGCGCCTCCGGCTTCATTCCCAAGTCTTCTTCTCTGTCGCTGATCGCCGAGGCGGTGGGTGAGATTCTCGACGGTGAAGTGTGGCTGCCCGCCGAGCTTGCTGACGTGCTCGGCGAGGCCAACGAGGAAGAGTCGCGCTTCGCCGAGGCCATTGCGTCGCTGACGCCGCAGCAGTTTCGGGTCCTCAACATGCTCACCGAAGGGCTGCTCAACAAGCAGATCGCCTATGAGCTGAATGTCTCCGAGGCGCCCATCAAGGCGCATGTGACCGCCATCCTGCGCAAGCTTGGCGTTCACTCCCGCACCCAGGCGGTGATCGCTGCCCAGAAGCTCGAGGTCGAGCCGCCCAAGGTCGAGTCCTGATCGCAGGCCAGGCCGTTCCTGAGACCAGCGTCTGAGAGCGGCACCGAAGCCCCGCCAGGCGTGTCGCCGACAGGCCGTCCTCGCCGGTCTTCCCGACAAGAAAGAGCCCGCCATCTCGGCGGGCTTTTTTTATTGGTTAATGCTCGTTTTATTGCTGAAGGCTCGGATGACCCGAAAACGGGGGCGCTGATCAGCTCTCGTGGCGGCTGCTGGCGCGGTTGGCCTGCAGGGTGCGGGTCAGCAGCGCGCGCAGGGCGGCGGGGCGAACCGGCTTGAGCAGCAGCTGGTAGCCCGCTCGCTTGATCTCCTCGGCGACTTCTTCGGTGCGATCGGCGGTGATCACGATGCCGGGCACCGGGCCCTCGCTGCGTTCGGCCAAGGCGTCCAGGGCCATCAGGCCGGTCACCTCGTTGTCCAGATGATAGTCGGCGAGTATTGCATCTGGATCGCTTTGCAGGTGGCGCAGGATCGACTTGGCGCCGCCGATCGAGGTGGCAGTGAAAACCTCGCAGCCCCAGCCGGTGAGCATGGCCTTCATGCCCTCGAGGATCAGCGTCTCGTTGTCGATACAGACTACGCGCGTGCCGGCGAGCTTGTTGCCGGCGCGCCGCGGAGAGGGCTCTTCCTGAGTGCTTGCCTGCTGGGCGGCCACCGTCGGTACGGCCACCGAGAAGACGGTGCCGACGCCCTCCCAGGAACGCACCCGGATCGGATGGTCCAGCACCCGGCTCATGCGGTCGGCGATCGACAGCCCCAGGCCCAGTCCCTTCTCGCTTTCCTTGTGCCGCGAGGCCTGATCGAGGCGGCGGAACTCCTGGAAGATTTCGGCCTGCTTGGCCTCGGGAATGCCGGGGCCGGTATCCCAGACCTCGATGACCAGCTGTCCCTCGCGGCGGCGACAGCCCAGCAGCACCCGACCCTGTTGGGTGTAACGGATGGCGTTGGAGAGGAAGTTCTGCACGATGCGCCTGAGCATCTGGGCGTCGCTGTCGACCCACTGTTCGGTCGCAACCACCACCAGGTCCAGGCCCCGCTCCTCGGCCATTACTTCAAACTCGGCGCGCAGTGGACGGAAGACATCGGCCAGTGCGAAGTGGCTGCGGCGCGGGGTCAGGGCCCCGGCGTCCAGCTTGGAGATGTCGAGCAGGGTGCTGAGCAGCTCCTCGGCCGCCTGCAGCGAGTTGTCGATATGGCTGATGGTGCGCGACAGGTCTTCGGCGTCGTCCTGTTGAGCCAGTGCCGAGGTGAACAGGCGCGCGGCGTTCAAGGGCTGCAGCAGGTCGTGGCTGGCCGCCGCCAGGAAGCGGGTCTTGGAGGCGTTGGCATCTTCGGCCACCTGTTTGGCCTGGCGCAGGGCCTGCTCGGCCTCGGCGCGTACCCGGTTCTCCTGGCGCAGGGCGGCGTTGGCATCCGAGAGCGCCAGGGTGCGCTCGCGCACTCGTTCCTCGAGGTTCTCGTTGGTCTCCTTGAGGGCAATCTCGGCTAGGCGGCGTTCGGTGATGTCCTGATAGAGGGCGAAGAAACCGAGGATGGTGCCGCTGTCGCCGAAGTGCGGCGTATAGGTGACCAGCAGGTAGCGGGTGCCGCCCTCGTCATCGCGCTGGGAAATCTCGAAGCTGACCCGCTCGCCGGACAGTGAGCGGCGCATCCAGGGCAGGCCCTCGTCGGCGACGTGCCGCGGCATCACCTCCTCGAAGCGCTTGCCGATCACCGCATTGCGGTCGATGCCGAAGACCTGTTCATAGGCACGGTTGGTGAAGAGGTAGCGACATTCCTTGTCGAAGTAGGCGATCAACGCCGGCACGTTGTCGGTGTAGATGCGGATGTTGTTCTCCGAGCGGATCAGCGCTTCCTCGGTGCGCTTCTGGCGGGTGATGTCCTGGTAGGTATAGACGAAGCCGCCCCCCGGCATCGGCATGCCCTGCACCTCGAGCACGGTGCTGTCCTGGCGATAGCGCACATAGCGGTGGGGCTGACCCTCGCGGATGTTGTCGACCAGCAACTCGACATGCTCTTCGGGATCGCCCGGGCCGTATTCGCCGTTGTGGGCGTTATAGCGCAGTACCTTGTCGAAGGGAGCGCCGACCCGAATCAGATGGTCGGGGAAGCGGAACAGCTCCAGGTAGCGCTGGTTCCACACCACCAGGCGCAGGTTCTGGTCGACCACGCTGATGCCCTGGTTGATGTTCTCGATGGTGGCCTGAAGCAGGGCGCGGTTGAACTCGAGCACCTGGGAGGCCTCATCGACGATCGAGATCACGTCCGAGATACCGATACCGCGCCCCTGCAGTGCAGAGTTGACGACGATGCGCGCCGAGGAGGCGCCGAGCACCGAAGCCAGGAAGCGCTCGGTGAACTGGATGATATCGATGGAGGCGCGCTGCGGGTCCTCGAGGTTCTTGCCGTTGCGCCGGGCGTAGTCATCGAAAGCGCGCTGCACCTGATCGGCGCCGAGGAAGCGCTCACACAGTACCTTGAGATCGCCCACCGTGGTGGCGCCCGCCCAGGGCCTGTTGACCGGTGTCTGGCGGGTCTCGACGCTGTCGACGAACAGTGACGCCTGGATGCGCTCGACCACCCGCTGCGGGGTCATCTGCGAGACGAAGATATAACCGAACAGGTTGAGGCCGAGTGACAGCATCACGCCGTGGGTGAAGTTATCGCTGACATTGAGGCCGAACAGGTCAGTGGGCGAGAGCCAGCCAATGCCCAGCGGCCCGCCGGCGAGCCAATCGCCGGGCAGCACCCCGGCCTGGATAAGGGCAGGCGTCAGCAGCGTGTAGGCCCAGATGGCGAAGCCGATGTTCATGCCGACGATCACGCCCAGACGATTGCCGCGCTTCCAGTACAGGCCGCCGAGCAGAGCCGGGGCGAACTGGGCGGCGGCGGCGAACGACAGCATGCCGGTGGAGGCCAGGGTGCTGAATTCAGCGGTCAGCTGATAGAAGCCGTAGGCAAGCCCCAGGATGATCACGATGGTGACGCGGCGGGCGCGCAGCACCAGTCGGCCATAGTCCCGAGCCTTGGTATCGAACCAGCGCAGGCGGAACAGCAGCGGAATGACGATCTCGTTGGAGATCATGATCGAGATCGCCACGGTGGCGACGATCACCATGCCAGTGGCCGCCGAGAAGCCGCCGATGAAGGTCAGCAGCGTCAGCGGCACATTGTCGGCCGCCATGGGAATGGCCAGCACATAGGTATCGGGCTCGATGTTGGTGCCGGAGAACAGCGTCAGGCCGGCGGCGGCTAGCGGCAGCACGAAGACCCCGAAGGCGACCAGGTAGAGCGGGAACAGCCAGCGGGCGCGCCGCGCATCGTCGCGGTGCGTGTTCTCGACCACGGCAACGTGAAACTGACGCGGCAGGCAGAAGACCGCCAGCATCGCCAGCAGGGTCTGCGCCCAGAAGCCGTTGCCGAAGTCCTGTTCGGCCAGTTGGCGCTGCAGCTCAAGCTGGATGTCGGCCCGTGCCAGCAGGTCACCCAGGCCGTCGAAGAGCCCCCAAGTGACGTAGGCGCCGAGCATCAAGAAGGCCGCTAGCTTGACCAGTGACTCGAAGGCAATGGCCTGGATGAGGCCCTCGTGATGCTCGGTGGCATCGGTATGGCGGGTGCCGAAGAGGATCGCGAACAGCGCCATCACCGCCGCTACGTAGAAGGCGGTGTCGGCGAACAGCGGGGCGCGGGTCACGTCGGTGCTGTCGGTGAGCACCTGGAAGGCGGCCGCTACCGCCTTCAGCTGCAGGGCGATGTAGGGCAGGGTGCCAATCAGCGCCACCAGGCTTGCAAAGGCGGCAAGCGACTGGGTCTTGCCGTAGCGGGAGGCGATGAAGTCGGCGATCGAGGTGACGTTCTGATGCTTGGCGACGCGGATCATCTTGGCCAGCACCGGCCAGAACAGCAGGAAGGTCAGGATCGGGCCGACGAAGATGCTGGCAAACGACCAGCCCGAGGTGGCGGCCTCACCCACTGCACCATAGAAGGTCCAGGAGGTGCAGTAGATGGCCAGCGCCAGACTGTAGATGATTGGGCGTCGTTGGCTTGGCCCATGCTGCTGGGCATGACGGTCGCCCCGCCAGGCAATGGCGAAGAGGACGATGATATACAGAAGCGATATGGCGATCAGTAGCCAGCCGTGGAACATGCCTGCTCTCCCTCGAATGTCGACCCATTCTAGGGCAATGCTGCCCCGGAAGGCAGCCGGTGAGGGGCATCGGATCAGGCCAATGGTCCGAGGACCAGGCCCTCCGTCGAGCATAAGTCTCGATGAGGCTCACAGGCTCGGTAGCTCAAGATATGGAGCGCTTGGCAGTCGATCAGTGCAGGAAAGGCCCCGGTGGGGCCTGGACGGCAGGTGGAGTGGCGGGGACGACTGGTATGGCCCTCAGGAGGCGGTGCAGACCGCCTTGAAGACCGGGTCGTTGGTCTCGAGGCGTACGAGTTCGTCAAGCTTCGGTTCGCCGGTAGACTCGTCAAGCGGCAGCCGCTCGCGGGTGGTGCAGTTCATCAGGTAGGGCCGCGTGGTGACATGGTCAATGGCCTGTTTTTCGAAGCGATAGCGAATGAACTCGACGAGCTGATCATCACCTGCCTGGCGACGGATCAGGTTCTCCCGGTCAATGACCTGGAAGGCTGTCGTCATCGGGAAGAAATAGGTCCAGGGCCGCCAGAACACCTCGCTCTTTTCGCTCGATACCACCTTGGCCGAGGGCGGCAGCTGCTGCTGTTTGTGATCGAACCAGCTGTATTCTGCATGGATTTGGTAGGCCAGCATGCCGAGTCCGCCAAAGGCCGGGATGATCCAGCGCGGCAGCCGCTTGCCGCTGAGCTTTCTCAGCAGCAGGGCGATGCCCGCCGCGCCGAGACCGGCGAAGACCGCTGCGATCAGGTGCCACATCATATTCGGGTTTCCTCAAAGCAATCGGGCTTCCTGCTGGAAGCCCGATTGGGTGATGCCGTGGCGCCGGGTGGCGCTGTCAGGCGTGCATTATGACTTAGTGATCCACCGCCATGCCAGCACCCTTCGGATAGCGGACGCTTTCCACCAGGTCCTGGATTTCCTGCGGCGGCGCCTTGGTGGCGCGGGAGACGCTGAAGGCCACGGCGAAGTTGATCATCGCGCCTACCGCACCGAAGGACAGCGGCGAGATGCCCAGGATCCAGTTATCCGGGGTATTAGGCAGAGTGTTGGTGCCCGGAATGAAGAACCATCCCAGGTAGGTGAAGATGTACAGCAGGGTGGCGACCAGGCCCGAGAGCATGCCGGCCACGGCGCCATGGTTGTTCATCCGCTTGGAGAAGATGCCCATCATCAGCACCGGGAATAGCGAGGCACCGGCGATGCCGAAGGCCAGGGCCACCGTCTGCGCCGCGAAGCCCGGGGGGTTCAAGCCCAGGAAGGTCGCCAGCAGGATGGCACCGGCCATCGAGATGCGTGCCGCCAGCATCTCGCCCTTCTCGGTGATCTGCGGGTTGATCATGGTCTTGATCAGGTCATGGCTGACCGCCGACGAGATGGCCAGCAGCAGGCCGGCGGCCGTGGACAGGGCTGCCGCGATACCACCTGCAGCGATCAAGCCGATGACCCAGCCGGGCAGGTTGGCGATCTCCGGGTTAGCCAGTACCAGGATGTCGTTATTGACGTTGAGCTCGCTACCGTTCCAGCCACGCTGTGCGGCAGTCTCGGCGAAGTCGGCGTTGCTGTCGTTGTAGACCTGGATGCGACCGTCGCCGTTTTTGTCGTCGAAGGTGATCAGATTGGTCTCTTCCCAGGTCTTGATCCACTCGGGACGGTCGGCATAGAGGATCGGGTTGTTGGCGGCGTCCTCGTAGCTCTCGACCTGGCCGGCCATGTCCGGATAGACGGTGGTCATCAGGTTCAGGCGTGCCATGGAGCCCACGGCCGGGGCGGTCAGGTAGAGCAGGGCGATGAACACCAGTGCCCAGCCGGCGGACCAGCGCGCATCGGCGACCTTGGGCACGGTGAAGAAGCGGATGATGACGTGGGGCAGGCCCGCGGTACCGACCATGAGCGACATGGTGAACAGCACCATGTTCAGCTTGTTGTCGACGTCTGCCGTGTAGTCGCGGAAGCCCAGTGCATTGATCACATCATCCAGTTTCTCGAGCAGCGGCACACCGGATGCGGTGTGAGTGCTGAACATGCCGAGCCCGGGAATGGGATTGCCGGTCAGTTCCAGCGCAATGAACACCGCCGGGATGGTGTAGGCGATGATTAGCACCACGTACTGGGCCACCTGGGTGTAGGTAATGCCCTTCATGCCGCCGAAGACCGCATACAGGAACACGATGAAGGCGGCGATCCAGATGCCCCAGGTGTTGCTGACTTCGAGGAAGCGCGAGAAGGCAACGCCGGCACCAGTCATCTGACCGATGACGTAGGTGATCGAGGCCACGATCAGGCAGATCACCGCTACCAGGCGCGCGGTGTTGCTGTAGAAGCGGTCACCGATGAAGTCCGGCACGGTAAACTTGCCGAACTTGCGCAGGTAGGGGGCCAGCAGCATCGCCAGGATGACGTAGCCGCCGGTCCAGCCCATCAGGAAGGTGGAGTTGGCGTAGCCGCCAGAAGCCAGCAGGCCGGCCATGGAAATGAATGATGCCGCCGACATCCAGTCGGCGGCCGTGGCCATGCCGTTGGTGACCGGATGTACCCCGCCGCCAGCGACGTAGAAGTCCTTGGTGGAACCCGCTCGGGCCCAGATCGCGATCCCGATATACAGGGCGAAGGAAGCGCCCACGAATAGCAGGTTAATGGCAAATTGACTCATGCGATTACTCCCCGAGACCGAACTTTTTGTCGAGGCGGTTCATCTTCCATGCGTAGAAGAAGATGATGCCGATGAAGGTGAGGATCGATCCTTGCTGAGCGAACCAGAAGCCCAGGTCAGTCCCGCCCACGGGAATGCCCGCCAGCAGCGGACGCAGCAGAATGGCGAAGCCATAGGACACCAGCGCCCAGACGATCAGGCAGCCGGTGATTAGACGCACGTTGGCCGACCAGTAAGCAGCAGCATTGGATTTTTCATCTGCCATAGTCATGCTCTCCGGATGTTCCAGGGTTGAGTTGTTGTACCGACATTAAGCGCGATGTATCAGGTCGATCATTCTTCGAGCATCACCCCGAGTCGCGTTTCCAGTCGTGGATGAAATTGCGAGGTTAGGGCGAGATGTCATCAGAATTGTCCTCATCATCGGCCTTCTCTCGGTGCCTCGATAAGACGTTGGTTTATTGTTTCTTTGTCTTTGGTGGAATGCGCGCTGATGTCACTGCATTCATCAGCCCTGATACTGGTCAATAACCCTGGAAAAACAATCCCAGACTTTGGTATCAGGGCGCGCAGGCGTTGTGAAAGGTTTTTCTAAATTCCTTTTAATTCAATGTTTTAATGTTTATTGTGGTTTTTATTAACCTGTCTTTAGTCGTTCGGTTAGGACGATGGTATAGCCCGGTTTTGATCGACATCATCCAAAAGGAAAAAGGTTGAACGATGGTCTAGGTGTCGGTCCGTGAGAAGCTGTTGCTATGCTGCCTGACAGTGAAATGATGTTTGGCGGGCGCCGTCAGATCAGCCATCACTGTCGTGACGTGAAAAGGCGCTTGCACTCGCTCTCGATACAGATAAGACGAAGGTCGCGCCATGCGGCCGGTGAGCTGAGTCGTTATCCGCGGTGACATGGCCGCCGCACAACGAGGTCATCGCCATGGTCGATGTCGATCTCTCCCAACCGCCTTTCTCGCTGCTCGATGATGACGGGCGTGAGCTGGTGCGGCGTGGCGTGGATCTGGCTTATTACGAAAGCGACGAGGTACTGCTCGACGCGGGCCAGCCCGGCGAATACGTCTACCTGATTCACAAGGGTGAGGTCGCCGAGCTGGATACCTCCGAACCCAGTGCTACGGCTCGCATCGGCCACTACACGGCGGGGGATCTGTTCGGCGCAATCAGCATTCTCAACGGTAAGAGCCGCTACCGCTTCAAGGCCGAACAGGAATGCCTTTGCTACCTGTTGCCGCGCACGCTCTTCGAACGACTGTGCGAGCGCTACCCTGCTTTCGCCGAGTTCTTCCGCCAGCGCCTCTCCGACAAGACGCGGTTGATGACCGAACGACGTGCCGAGGGTGGCGTGAGCATGGCCGGCTTCATGCTGGCGCGTATCGCCGAATGCATGCGACCGCCGCTACTGGTCGAGGAAGACACCAGCATCGCCACGGCGGTGCGCACCCTCAACGACAGCCGTGCCGACAGCCTGCTGGTTCGCCAGGGGCCGCGTCTGGGGATGGTCACCAAGACCGACCTGCTCAATGCTCTGGTGATCGACGGCGGCGATCAGCAAAGCCTGGTGGTCGAAATCGCTCACTTCTCGCTGGTCAGTGCTCGTCCCGATCAGTATCTGTTCGAGGCGCTGGTCAATATGACGCGCCACGAGGTGGCGAGGGTGGTGGTGATCGAGGGCTCTCAGGCGGTGGGGGTGGTGGAGCTCACCGACGTGCTGAGCTACTTCTCGAGCCGCAGCTATGTGGTCAGCCTGCAGGTCGAGCAGGCGGACAGCCTCGAGGAGCTTGCGGCGGCCAGCGCACGCACTCCAGAGCTTGTGAAGGCGTTGATGGTACAGGGCGTCAAGCTGCGTTTCGCCATGGACCTGCTGGCGGCGCTGAACGGTCGCATCATGCACAAGGCCTGGGTGTTTAAGATCGATGAGGCGCGCCAGCATCAAAGCTGCCTGATGGTGATGGGCAGCGAAGGACGTGGCGAGCAGATTCTCAAGACGGATCAGGACAACGGCTTGATCCTTGCCGACGACGCCGACTGGCCCGACTGTAGCGTCGAGATGGAGAACTTCACCGAGACCCTGGTGGCGCTCGGCTATCCGCGCTGTCTGGGCAATATCATGGTCTCCAACCCGGCCTGGGTCGGGCGGGTCAAGGACTGGCGGGAGCGCATCAGCCGGTGGGTCGAGCGTCGCGACGGCGAAAGCCTGATGAAGCTGGCGATCATCCTCGACGCCCATGCGGTGGCCGGCAATACGGCCCTGCTCGACGAAGTGCGTGATGGGCTGTTCGAGGCCTGCGGGGGCAACGAGCTGTTGCTGACGTACTTCGCCCGAGCGGCGCTGCAGTTCTCCACGCCGCTGAGCCTGTTCGGCACCCTGAAGAAACCCCAGCACGGCATCGATATCAAGAAGGGGGGCATCTTCCCCATCGTGCATGGGGTGCGCACTCTGGCGTTGGAGCGGGGCATTCGCGCCACGTCGACGCTGGAGCGGCTGGATGCCCTGGTGGCCGATGGCCGCCTGGATGCGCGCTTCGCCGAGGATCTGGGTGAGGCGCTGTCGCTGTTCACCGAGCTGCGCCTCAAGCAGCAGCTCGAGCACCTGGACGGCGTCAATGCCGAGCGCGACGCCAATCGGGTCGTAGTGCAGCAGCTGTCGTCACTGGAACGTGACCTGCTGCGTGAGGCGCTGCATATCGTCAAGGACTTCAAACAGCGTCTGACCCAGCGTTTTCATCTGGAATATTGACGGCAGGAGGCAGGATGTTAAAAGCGTGGCGCCGTGTGACCGATCGTCGTCGCCAGGCCGGTGGCGATTACGGTTGGCTGTTCAATCCCTATACCGGCGACGAGATGGTGGCCATCGACTGCGAGACCACCGGCCTCGATACGCGTCGCGACGAGCTGGTCTCGATCGCCGCGGTCAAGGTCCGCGGCGACCGGGTGCTGACCAGCGAGTCGCTGGATCTGAGATTGTCGCGTCCGGCCCGCCTGACCGGTGACTCGATCTGCATCCACGGCCTGCGCGGCATCGACCTGGAAGGCGGCGCGAGCGTCGAGGATGCCCTCGCGCAGTTTCTGGATTTCGTCGGTAACCGGCCGCTGGTGGGCTGGTGCGTGGCCTTCGATATTGCCATGCTCAATCGCCAGCTGCGTCCTCGTTTCGGCTTCGACTTGCCCAATGCCACCGTCGATATCGCCCAGCGCTATGCCCGGGCAGTGCGTCGCGTAAGCCCGGACATAGAGCCCAGCCTGCGCTTCGAGGCCATGGCTGAGTCCCTCGGCGTGCCGGTCATGGGGCGCCATACGGCACTCGGCGATGCCGTCACCACGGCCTTGATGTACGTGCGCCTGAACAAATCAAGCCGCGTCACGGCCTGAACGACCTCTTCGGCGGTGGGCCGCCACAGGGCCTGATCATGGGGCTCTCGGGGCACGAACTTCTGCGATTTCTTTACCTGCATCAGGGCGATGGTGGGCACCTCCAGGGCGGCGGCCAGGTGCAGGGGCCCCGAGTCGGGGCTGATCAGCACGCCGGATCGAGCCACCAGAGCGGCGAAGTCTCGCAGGGGTTGCGGTGGGCACAGGGCCCCGAAGCGGCTGCCCTCCAGGTGATGCGAGATGGTCGGTGCGAGATCTGCCTCCTCCGGGCCCAGGCACACCAGGTGGCGTTGATTGGCCGCTTCCAGGGCGTTCAGGATGTCGAACCATTGCGCCCAGGGAAGGCGTTTGTCCAAATGACCGCCGATAAAGACGGCGACGAAGGGCTCGCACGTAGGCGTCACGCCAGCGGTGTCAGGCTTGACAGATGCTGGTTCGACGGCGGGCAGGCAGTGCGCCAGGGTCGCCTCGGCGCGGGCCTGTTCGTCGTGGCTAAGGTGCAGGCGCGGGCGGTTGCGACAGGCCACCCCCAGGGCATGCGCGAAGGGGCGCGGTGCATCATAGGCATGCGGTGTGGCGCCTTCCACTTCGATGTCGAACCAGCGCTGTTCGGGTTTGGCGCGCCCCATAGTGGTCTGGGCGCCAATCAGTCGGGTGCAGATGGCCCCGGTCAGTGAGCCCGGCACCAGCTGCACGGCCAGGTCGTAGCGCTCCCTGCGCAGGCGGGCAAGCAGTGTTACCAGCAGCCAGGGACGCAGGATGGCGCGCCGCGTCATGGTGTGGCAATGATCCACCGGCAGATGGTCGAACAGCCCCCGAGTCTTGTCGGTGGCCAGCAGGTCGAGGCGGGCGTCGGGAAAGCGTGACCGGAAAGCGTCGATTGCCGGCGTGCTGATCAGCGCGTTGCCGATACGATAGTTGGGCCGGATCAGCAGAATCCGCCGGACGTCGCCCAGTTCATCGATCGCGGTGGCCTCGGGAGCTCGCAGCAGCCGCCACAGCAGACTGGTCAGTCGGCGTTTCAGGCGTTTCTCGGCGCTCTGAGCGAGGGTCTTCAGGATGGTATTGGTGCGAATGCGTTGCGCAAGCGACATCGGGGCAATACTCCAGTAGATGGAAATATTCCACGCCGGGGAGGCGTCGAAATGGCCAGCACCGGACGCGTCGCCGCCGTCTTGGCAGTTACACGCTCCATGTTGAGCGTCGGGCTCATGACCTCGTAGCAGAACACTCTGTCGAAACAGGTCTCTGCCGGGGCAGGGCTCTGCATGGCAGGGCTCCGCGTGGCAGGACCTTTCGATGAAGGACTCTATGTCGTGGCAGGACCCTACCGCAAATGACATTACGCTAAAGGAATTAACGCAGCCTTAATGGCATGCCCGGTCGCTAGCCCCGGGTGCCGGTGGTAAGATGGCGCCTCATTTCTGTCCCCTTTTGCTGCGATCATGACCGATACTGCCGTGACTTACCCCCCGAGCGTCTCCGATACCTCTGCTAACGATGCAGCCGACGCTGCGGCGGCGGACGCTGCCGCCAATGACAAGCGCGCCTTCAACAAGCTGCAGAAACGCCTGCGGCGTCAGGTCGGCAACGCCATCATCGATTACGGCATGATCGAAGAGGGCGACAAGGTCATGGTCTGCCTGTCCGGCGGCAAGGACTCCTACACCATGCTGGAGATCCTCAGGAACCTTCAGCGCAATGCGCCGGTGAATTTCTCGCTGGTGGCGGTCAATCTGGACCAGAAGCAGCCGGGTTTCCCCGAACACGTGCTGCCGGAATACCTGGACAAGCTCGACGTCGATTACCACATTCTCGAGCGTGACACCTATTCGGTGGTCAAAGAAAAGACCCCGGAAGGCAAGACCACCTGCGCGCTTTGCTCACGCCTGCGGCGCGGCTCGCTTTACGGTTTCGCCGAAGAGATCGGGGCCACTAAGGTAGCGCTTGGCCATCATCGCGAAGACATCCTCGAGACGCTGTTCCTGAACATGTTCTTCGGCGGCAGCCTCAAGTCGATGCCGCCCAAACTGCTTTCCGACGACGGCAAGAACATCGTGATTCGCCCGCTGGCCTACTGTCGCGAGGCGGATATCGAGGAGTTTTCCCAGCGCATGGCGTTTCCGATCATTCCCTGCAACCTGTGCGGTTCGCAGCCCAATCTGCAGCGTCAGGTGGTCAAGGAGATGCTGGCCGAATGGGAAACCAAACATCCCGGGCGCCTGGAAAGCATGTTCAAGGCGGTAACCAATGTGGCGCCGTCACAGCTGGCGGATCGCGAACTCTTCGACTTCAAGGGCCTTGAAGCCGAGCAGGCACGCCGCCGCGAGAATCGTATCGATGCGCTGGACCTTGGCGGCGAGGCCTAGCCGACGCTCCGCTCCGAGACGCATTGACCAGACGTATCGGCCAGGCGCTTTGTCCAGGCGCGTCGTCCAGATCAGCCCCATAAAAAAACGCCAAGCCTCAGGGCTTGGCGTTTTGCGTTGTATGAGCGCTCTGGGTGGCTAACCGTCGTAAGGGCAGCCATCGTTGGCCAGCTCGGCCAGGTTCTTGAGATCGAGGATGTTGACCTCGCGTCCCGATACGGCCAGCAGCTGCTGTTGCTGAAAGCGTCCCAGGATGCGGCTGACGGTTTCCACGGCGAGCCCCAGATAGTTACCGATGTCCGCGCGGGACATCGATAGCCGGAAGCTGTAGGCCGAGTAACCGCGGCGGCGAAAGCGCGACGACAGATTGACCAGAAAGCTTGCCAGCCGCTCGTCGGCGGTCATGCGTGACAGCAGGCGCAGCATGCGCCGGTCGTCGCGCAGCTCCTTGCTCAGGCTGCGATAGAGCTGGGCACGCAGTTCCGGCAGGTGCTCCGACAGCCCGTCGAGCCGGTCGAAGGGAATCTCGCAGACGGTGGTGGTCTCCAGCGCCACTACCGTGCCCGGATAGCGTTCCTCGTCGATGCCGTCCAGGCCGACCAGTTCGCTCGGCAGATAGAAGTTACTCAGTTGTTCATCGCCGCTGCCGGCGCTGATGAGCTGCTTGAGGCTGCCCGAGCGTACCGCGAAGACGCTGGAGAAGGGCGCCTCCTGACGCACCAGCGTCTCGCCCTTCTTGAGAGGCGCGCGACGACGAATGATGGCATCGAAGCGGTCCATGTCCTCCACTTCCAGCGCGAGGGGCAGGCACAGCGAACTGAGGCTGCAAGTCTGGCAGCGGGTTTCGGTGAGGCGGGCTCGGTGACCGAGCGCATTGGCGGGCATGTCCTTCTCCTTGGCTGCATCCTTATACATTCTAGTTCATCCGCGGGGCCCATTATGGAAGAGAGAGCGGAGGAGGCAAAGTTTCCTTGGTTCTCGAACTCGGGCAGTGGCGCTGTGAGCGCCGCTGCTGGGCCATAGGCATAAGTCTACAGGCTCCAGGCTCATAGGATGCGCGAATAGCGCTCTTTGGCCTGCTCGGGCAGCCGAGCGTCGAAGGCCATGGCCAGATGCCGGATCAGCAGGCGCCCACGCGGCGTCACGGTCAGCCGGCTGCCGTGCTGTTCGATCAGGCCATCCTCGATGCTCGAAGCCAGGCGGGCCAGGGCATCGTCGAGCCAGAGCATCGCGTCGAGGCCGAATTCGTGCCCCAGCGTCTCAAGATCGAGCGCCATGTCACACATCAGCCGTTCGATGGCGCGGCGGCGAAGGCGGTCGTCGAGGCTCAGCCGGATGCCCTTGACGGTGGCCAGCCGCCCGGCGTCCAGCGCCACTTCGTAGTCGCCGAGCGCCGTGGGATTCTGGGCATAGCAGTCATCCACCCGACTGATGGCTGAAACGCCCAGCCCTACCAGGTCGCTGTTGCCGTGTGTCGAATACCCCTGGAAGTTGCGGGTCATGGTGCCCTGGCGCTGAGCGCGGGCCAGGCTGTCGTCGGGCAGCGCGAAGTGATCCATGCCGATGTGCACATAGCCCGCGTCTTCGAGCATGTCGATGCTTGTCTGCAGCATGGCCAGCTTGGCGTCACTGTCCGGCAGGTCGGCCTCACGGATGCGACGCTGGGGCGCAAAACGACTGGGCAGGTGGGCATAGTTGAACACCGACAGCCGCGGCGGGGTCATTTCGATGACCTGGGCGAGCGTTGCGGCGAAGCTCGACGGCGTCTGGTGCGGCAGGCCATAGATCAGATCGAGGTTCAGCGAGCGAAATCCCAGCCGTCGGGCCTCGTCGATCAGCGTTTCGGTCAGTACCCGGGGCTGGACCCGGTTGATGGCCTGCTGGACCTTGGGGTCCAGGTCCTGAACGCCGAGACTCAGCCGGTTGAAGCCCAGTGCCTGAAGGTGACGCAGGGTCAGCACGTTCGCCTCCCGAGGGTCGATCTCGATGGAGTAGTCGCGATCGGGCGCGTTGCTGAGGCCGAAGCGCGCATCCAGGCGGTCGAACAGATCCCCCATCTGGCCAAGCGTCAGGAAGGTGGGGGTGCCGCCGCCCCAGTGCAGCTGGGTGACCTCGCGGGCGGTGTCCAACCGGCGGCTGGTGAGCACCATCTCGCGATCGATTCGGGAAAGGTATGGCTCGGCCAGCCGGGTGTTCTTGGTGGCGATCTTGTTGCAGGCGCAGTAGAAGCAGATGCGCCGGCAGAAGGGCACATGCACATACAGCGACAGCGGACGGGACCTTGCGTTGCTGCGCACCAGCGCCGCCTCGAAGTCCTCGGCGCCGAAGCCCTGGTGAAAGGAGGGCGCGGTCGGGTAGGAGGTGTAGCGCGGCCCGCTGATGTCATAGCGCTTGAGCAGCGCCGGGTCCCAGGCATGGGACGACGAGGGGGCGGGCATGGGGCTAAACATCACTGCATACTCCACTGGATGCGAATGCCTCCAGTCTAGTGTCGCCAGAGGCCTGGCCCCTTGCGCCAGGTCAAGTCCCGTGGAAATGACGGCCCGCCAGGTTTATATCAGCCGCCAGGCGCTGGCCAGCTGCCAGAGCGCGAAGGCGATGATCAGCCCCGCCGCCAGGGCGCGGGTTGCTGGGTGGCGGATCAGGCGGCCAAGCGAGCGTGCGGCGAGGCCAGTGGCGAGCAGAGCGGGCAGGGTGCCGAGCCCGAAGGCCCCCATCAGGGCGGTGCCCGCGAGGGGCTCGGCGGTGGCCAGGCTCCAGGCCAGCATCGAATAGACCAGCCCGCAGGGCAGCCAGCCCCAGACGGCCCCCAGGGCGACGGCCTGGGGCAGGCTAACTACCGGCATCAGGCGTCGGCCGACCGGTTCCAGATGGCGCCACAGGCGCCGCCCCAGGGCCTCGACTCTGAGCAGGCCCTTCCACCAGTTGGTGATATACAGCGCCATCAGGATCAGCATGACGGCGGAAAGCGTCGACAGCGCCAGGCGCACCCCGCTGGCGAGCCCGCCGATCAGGGTGCCGAGCCCGGCCACCAGGGCGCCGGCGAGCATGTAGCTCCCAATGCGGCCCAGGTTGTAGCCGAGCAACAGGCCGGTGAGCCTTGCCGGATGGCGCATGCTGGGCGGTACGGCGAAACTCAGCGCGCTCATGATGCCACCGCACATGCCGATGCAGTGGGCGCCCCCGAGCAGGCCGAAGACGAAGGCGGCGGCCAGCGGCGGCAGATCGAGGCCGGTTGGGTTCATCGCGGCCCGGCCTCCCGGCCATCGTCTTTATTGCTTGTTTCTTCTCCTTCCCTTTCTTCTCCTTCTTCCTTGAGTTCAGCGCGACTGTTGTCGTCTGCGCCCTGCGGGGTCGTCTCTTCATTAGGCTGGGCATCACCGGGTTGGGCCTGGGGCTTATTCGCGGGCGTGGTTTTCGCCTGTTCGCGGCGCAGGCGGGCGGCCGGCGAGAGGTCATTGTCGTCATCGTCGAAGAGTATGCGATGCGCTGGACCTTCGAGGTCATCGAACTGGTCGTTCTTGACCGCCCAGAAGAACGCCCAGACGGCCAGCGACAGCAGCAGCAGGGATAACGGGATCAGCAGGTAGAGAATGCTCATAGGGGCTCTGTTCGGGCTTGAGGCGGCGGCGTGGCAGCGGTGACTACGCTTCGATGGGGGCGGCCCAGCCGCAGGGCGTTGCCGACCACCACCAGCGAGCTTGCCGACATGCCGATGGCGGCGAGCCAGGGCGGTACCAGGCCGCAGGCGGCCAGCGGCAAGGCGGTCAGGTTGTAGCAAAGCGCCCAGCCCAAGTTCTGGCGAATGATGCGGCGGGTGGCACGGCTGACCTCGATGGCCTCGACGATACGCGTCAGATGTGGGCTGAGCAGCACGGCATCGGCACGGGTGCGGGCCAGATCGGTGGCGCCGTTCATGGCGATCGACACCTCGGCGCCGGCCAGGACCGGCACGTCGTTGATGCCGTCGCCGACCATTACCACCGATTCCCCCTGCGCCTGAAGGGCTTCGACATGGGCGAGCTTGTCTTCGGGGCTGGCGCCGGCACGCCAGCCCTCGATGCCGAGCTGCTGCGCGAGGTCCTCAACCGATGCTTCCTGGTCGCCGGAGAGCAGCTCGACCGACAGCCCCAGGCGCTTTAGAGCCCGAACGGTGGTTGGGGCGTCGTCGCGCAGCTCATCCTTGAGCGCGAACCAGGCGCGCGGCTTCCCCTCGCAGGCGAGCAGCAGCCACTGGCCTTGGCCGGGTGGCGGCGGGGCGTCGCTGCCGGCGGCGAAAGCGGGCTTGCCAAGCCGCCAGCGGCGACCCTTGAGGCCGCCTTCCAGTCCTTGTCCGGGGTGGTTGATGACTGCCTCGGCGCTGATGGTGACGTCTCGGTGAGGGCTGAACGCCCGCGCGATGGGGTGCTCGGAGTGCGCCTCCAGGGCCGCGGCGATGGCGCGCGCCCGCTGTGTCTCGAACCCGGCCACAGGATGCGTCTCGACAAGCGTCATGCGGCCGGTGGTCAGGGTGCCGGTCTTGTCGAAGATGACCCGGCTAGCCTGGGCGAGTCCCTCGAGGGCGTGGGCGCGGGTGATCAGGAATCCGCGGCGGCGCAGCCGGCCGTGGCTTGCGGTCAGCGCCGTGGGCGTGGCCAGCGCCAGGGCGCAGGGACAGGTCACCACCAGCACCGAGAGCGTTACCCACAGCGCCCGTGACGGGTCGATGAAGGCCCAGGCAATGGCCACGCCGAGGCTCACCACCAGCAGGCGTAGCACGAAGAGGTGCGCCCAGCGGCTGGCCAGTTCGGCGATGCGCGGGCGCTTGGCGAAGGCCCGGTCGGTGAGATCGAGGATCGCCGAAGCACGTGCCTCGTGGCCGACATGGGTAACGCGCACCACCAGCGGGCTATCGACGTTGTGGCTGCCGCCGGTAACGGCGTCTCCCGGGCGGCGGGTGACCGGGCGGGACTCGCCGGTGAGCATCGATTCATCCAGGCTCGAGGTGCCGTCTTCGATCACCCCGTCGGCAGGCACGCCATGGCCGGGCCGCACCAGCACCCGGTCGCCGGCGGTCAGGCGGTTGGCGGGCAGCACGCGCTCGCTGCCATCGGCCTCGAGGCGAGTCGCCGAGGCGGGCAGCACCCCGGCCATCGCATTGCCGCTATGGCCGCTGCGGCGTCGGGCGCGCATCTCGATATAGCGCCCGAACAGCAGGAAGAAGGTGAACATTGACACCGAGTCGAAGTAGACCTCGCCCTGACCGGAAAGCACCGCGTAGCCGCTGGCGAGATAGGCCCCACCGATCGCGAGCGACACCGGTACGTCCATGCCCAGGGTGCGGTTGCGCAGATCGCGCAGGGCGTTGTGGAAGAAGGGCGCCGCCGAGAACAGCACCACCGGGGTGGCCAGGGCGAAGGACAGCCAGTGAAAGAGCACCAGGAAGTCCCTGGACATCTCGCCGGGGTCGCTCAAGTAGATCGGCACGGAGAACATCATCACCTGCATCATCGCCACGGCGGCGACGATCAGCCGGCGCACGCCCATGCGCTCGTCATGCTTGAGCCGCTGCTGCGCCTGGTCGGGCGCGTAAGGCTGAGCGGGATAGCCGATAGCGGCGAGCTCGGCGAGCAGCTGCGAGAGGGCGATGCGCGCCGGGTCCCAGCTGATGCTTAGCCGGTGATGACTCAGGTTCACGGCGCTTGAGGTGACGCCATCGAGCGCGTTCAGGCGATGCTCGATCAGCCAGGCGCAGGCCGCGCAGGTGATGCCATCTACCGCTAGAGTGGCGGTCAGGCCATCGCCGTTGGCGTGCACGAATTCGCTTTGCAGTGCCGGGTCGTCGAACACCTGCCAGGTTTCAGCCTGGGCGCGCCGGGTGCTCGAATCGCTCGAGGGCCGTTCGGGCAGTTGGGTGCGAAAGCGGTAGTAGCTCGAGAGTCCGCCCTCGACGATAGCGTGGGCCACCGCCTCGCAGCCGGGACAGCACAGCGAGTGGGCCCGGTCATCGAGCACCAGCTGCCAGGGGGCGCCGGCGGGCACCGGGCTGCCGCAGTGATAGCAGCCAGTATCGACACCCTGTGACGCTGCCTCGACACTCATGAGGCGGCTGGCGTGATCTGAATGATGCGCTTATCGGTCATGGCGCTCACTGGCTATCGTCGGGCGCCTGGGCCTTCAGGCGGAAGGCCTCTGCACTGGGGAAGGTCGCTTCACCCTGCAGGCGCCATTCGGGGTCCTGAACGTCGGGCTCCAGCTGCAGGTACCAGCGATACTCGAGCTGGCTTGGCGCCTGGCCGACATAGTGGCTGCCGCGGACGTGCTCAAGGATTAACTGCTGGTCGCGATCATCGCGGGTGGGGAAGATCAGCGTCAGCAGGAGTCGCTGGGGCCGGGCCTCGCCGCTGAGATCGACATTGATGTCACCGGTCAGGTCATCGACTCGGATCCTGGCGGCCATGCCCATCTCGGTGGCTCGGTGGTCCTGAGCGATCACCTGGTTGATGGCCAGTCCCGTCTTGTAATAATTGTCCTCGACCATGCCGTCGTAGCTGGTGATCGACAGCACCAGAAAGGTGGTGCCGGCGATGATCGATGAGCCGAGCACGGCCAGAAGCATCCAGGGCCAGAACTCCTTGTACCACGGGTTAGTCGGCTGTGAGTTCAAGGTCATCTCCTGATCTGTCCGATGAAGCGGGTCTCATGCTCTTGGCGAATGTCGTCATCGCTGGCCTCAAGAATCACCTGAAGTTCGTGGCTGGGCAGACTGATGGCATCGGCGTCGACGACGGCCTGCAGGGTGACCAGGCGGCTGTCGCCCGCGCCAATGGTGACCGCCTCGCTGCCGATCAGTTCGATGCCCGGCAGACCCTGCATGCTGATGCGGTAGGTATGCTCGCGGTCATCCAGGTTGCGGATGGTCAGGGTGTAGGCATTGCTGATGCGCCCGTCCGGCGTCATCTGGTAGAGCTGGTTACGGTCTCGCTCGATATCGAACTCTAGGGTGTCTCGGTCGCTCACCGCCCAGGCGAATAGCCCGACCATCACCAGCAGGGCCGCCAGATAGCCGATCAGCCGCGGACGCAGGATATGGGTCGTGCCGCCTTCCAGGGCATGCTCGGTGGTATAGCGGATCAGACCACGGGGGTAGCCCATTTTGTCCATCACGCTGTCGCAGGCATCGATACAGGCCGCGCAGCTGATGCATTCGTACTGCAAGCCATCGCGGATATCGATGCCGGTGGGGCATACCTGCACGCACAGATCACAGTCGATGCAGTCGCCGAGCCCGGCGGCACGGTGGTCGGTGGACTTCTTGCGGGCACCACGCGGTTCGCCGCGGGCGCCGTCATAGGACACGACGAGGGTGTCCTGATCGAACATTACCGACTGGAAGCGGGCATAGGGGCACATGTAGATGCACACCTGTTCGCGCAGCCAGCCGGCGTTCAAGTAGGTGAATACCGTGAAGAACCCGGTCCAGAACAGCGCCCAGCCGCTCAATTCGAAGTGGGCGAGGTCGGCGATAAGCCCCTCGATGGGCGTGAAGTAACCGACGAATGCCAGTCCGGTGGCCAGAGCGATGGCGAGCCACAGCAGGTGCTTTGTCCCCTTGCGCCAGGCCTTGTCGAGGCTCATGGGCTGCTGGTCGAGCTTGATGCGGCGGTTGCGACGGCCTTCGGTGAGCTTCTCGACCCAGATGTAGAGCCAGGTCCAGACGCTCTGCGGGCAGGTATAGCCGCACCACACCCGGCCGGCGAAGACGGTGATGAAGAAGAGTCCGAAGGCGCAGATGATCAACAGCCAGGACAGCAGTATGAATTCCTGGGGATAGAAGGTTCCGCCGAAGATGTGGAACTGGCGGGCAGGCAGGTCGAACAGGATCAGCGGGCGACCGCCCCAGGAGAGCCAGGGCAGACCGAAGAACAGGCCCATCAATACCCAGTTGGAGGCGCGTCTCAGGCGCTGGAAGACGCCCTTGATCTCGCGCACGTAAATGTGACGCCGGCTTTGGTACATGGCGGTGGACGTCGCTGACGCCGGTTCATGATGGCCGACGCTTGCGTCTGTCGTTACGTCTTGAGTGGGAATCCTGTCGGACATGACATCACCGCGTCGGCTCGGGGCTCTTGGAGGCCCGGCGGATGCCGGGCACATCGCTATTGTAGCGGTCGGTTAGCTGGCAGGCGGCCGGGTGCGACGGCGAGACGCACCCGGCGGGCGATGGCTCAGTTCGAGAGGCTGTAAACGTAAGCGGCGACCAGGTGCACCTTATCCTCGCCAATGTAGGGGGCCTGAGCGGGCATATGGCCGTTGCGGCCATTGCGCAGGGTCTGACGGATGGCGTCGCCAAGCGGCTGGCCGGGCTGGCGGTAGAGCCAGATGTCGTCGGTCAGATTGGGGGCGCCCAGCGCTTGATTGCCCTTGGCTTGCGGCCCGTGACAGGCCACGCAGGAGGCGGCGAAGATCGGCTGACCAAGGGCAGCAGCGTCGGCGTCATGCTCGGCGCCGGAGAGCGACATCACGTAGTTGGCCACATTGTCGATGTTGGTCTCGCCGAGCTGCTGCCAGGCGGGCATCAGGCCGTTGCGCCCGTTGCGCAGGGTGGTCTTGATGTTCTCTGGCGCGCCGCCGTACAGCCAGTCGTCGTCGGTCAGGTTGGGGAAGCCGTAGCCGCCCTGGGCGTTGGAGCCGTGGCAGACCGCGCAGTTATTGAGGAAGATGCGCTCGCCGACGCGCATGGCCTCGCTGTCTTTGGCAAGCTCCGGCACCGGCACGCTGTTGTACTGAGCGAAGATCGGCGCATAGCGCTCCTCGGCGCGCGCCACTTCCTGGTCCCACTGACTTTCCTGGGTCCAGCCGAGTAGGCCGCCATAGTTACCAAGCCCGGGGTAGAGGGCGAGATAGCCGAGCGCGAAAATGATGGTGCCGGCGAACAGCATGAACCACCAGCGTGGCAGCGGGTTGTCATATTCCTCGATGCCATCGGCCTGGTGGCCGGTGGTGCCCACGTTGCCCTCGGCGTCCGGGACCTTGTCGGTCTTGCGGTTGGCAAACAGGATCCACCAGCAGAAGGCGATGGTGCCCAGCGTGATGACGATGATCCAACCACTCCAGAAGCCTGAAAGGGAGTCGCCCCATAGGTTGTTCATGTGTTCTTGTCTCCCCTGTCCTGTCGGGAATCCACCTCGTCCGGCGAGGCACGGTCGTCATGCATCGCGTCGTCCTGTTCGTCGGCGAAGGGCAGGTTGGCTGCCTCATCGAAGTCCTTGCGGCGACGCTTCGAGTAGGCCCAGGCCACGATGCCCAGAAAGGCGATCAGGATCAGCAGGGTGGTGATGCCGCGAAAGGTGCCCATGTCCATGATCAGCGCGCACCCTTGAGTACGGTGCCCAACTGCTGCAGGTAGGCGACCAGCGCGGTGATTTCCTGTTCGCCGCGAATCCTGTCCCCGGCGCCGGCGATCTGCTCGTCGGTGTAGGGCACGCCCATGCTTTGCAGGGCGCGCATCTTGGTCTCGGTGGCTTCACCGTCGAGGGTGTTGGCGAACAGCCAGGGATAGGCGGGCATCTTGGATTCCGGCACCACGTCACGCGGGTTGTACAGGTGCGCCCGGTGCCAGTCGTCCGAGTAGCGGCCGCCGACCCGCGCCAGGTCCGGACCGGTGCGCTTGGAGCCCCACAGGAAGGGGTGATCGTAGACGAACTCGCCGGCGACGCTGTAGTGCCCGTAGCGCTCGGTCTCGGCGCGGAAGGGGCGCACCATCTGCGAGTGGCAGCCGACACAGCCCTCGCGGATGTAGATATCGCGGCCTTCGAGCTCCAGTGGGCTCAGCGGTTCGAGGCCCGCCACCGGCTGGGTCGTCTCCTTCTGGAAGAACAGCGGGACGATCTCGGCCAGGCCGCCGAAACTGATCACCAACAGGATCAGCACGGCGAGCAGCCCCACGTTCTTTTCGACTATCTCGTGTCTCATCGGTGCAGGTTCCCTGTTAGGCGGTCTGAGGAAGCGGCTGGGGCTCGGTGTTGCTGCGCTTGACCGTCATGTAGACGTTCAAGGCCATGAGCAGCATGCCGGTGACCCAGAACAGGCCGCCGATCCAGCGCACCACATAGCCGGGATGGCTGGCCTCGAGGGCTTCAACGAAGGTGTACATCAGGGTGCCGTCGGCGTTGACCGCCCGCCACATCAGGCCCTGCAGGATGCCGTTGACCCACATCGCGGCGATATAGAGCACGGTGCCAATGGTCGCGAGCCAGAAATGCACGGCGATCAGTTTGACCGAGTACATTTCGGTGTCTCCGTAAAGCCGTGGGATCAGGTGGTACATGGAGCCGATGGTGATCATGGCCACCCAGCCCAGAGCCCCCGAATGCACGTGACCGATGGTCCAGTCGGTGTAGTGGGACAGCGCATTGACGGTCTTCACCGCCATCATTGGTCCCTCGAAGGTCGACATGCCGTAGAACGACAGCGCCACCACCAGGAAGCGCAGGGTCGGGTCGGTGCGCAGCTTATGCCAGGCGCCGGACAGGGTCATCATGCCGTTGATCATGCCGCCCCAGGAGGGGGCCAGCAGGATGATCGACATGATCATGCCCAGCGACTGCGCCCAGTCGGGCAGGGCGGTGTAGTGCAGGTGGTGAGCGCCGGCCCACATGTAGGTGGTGATCAGCGCCCAGAAGTGCACGATCGACAGACGATAGGAATAGATCGGACGCTCGGCCTGCTTGGGCACGAAGTAGTACATCATGCCGAGGAAGCCCGCCGTCAGGAAAAAACCCACGGCGTTGTGGCCCCACCACCACTGCACCATGGCGTCCACTGCGCCGGGATAGATCGAGTAAGACTTGAAGGCCCCGACCGGAATGGCGGCGTTGTTGACGATGTGCAGCACGGCCACCGTCAGGATGAAGGCGGCATAGAACCAGTTTGCCACGTAGATATGCGCGGTCTTGCGCTGCTTGATCGTACCCAGGAACACGATGGCATAGCTGATCCAGACCACCGCGATCAGAATGTTGATCGGCCACTCGAGCTCGGCATACTCCTTGGAGGTGGTGAAGCCCAGCGGCAGCGTGATGACCGCGGACACGATCACCGCCTGCCAGCCCCAGAACGTGAAGGCGGCGAGCCGGTCGGAGATGAGGCGAACCTGACAGGTGCGCTGCACCACATAGTACGACGTCGCCATCAGCGCCGAGCCGCCGAAGGCGAAGATCACCGCATTGGTGTGCAGCGGGCGCAGGCGGCCGAAGCTCGTCCACGGCAACCCCAGGTTGAGTTCCGGCCAGACCAGCTGCGCGGCAATGATCACACCCAGGCTCATGCCTATGATGCCCCATACCACCGTCATGATCGCGAACTGCCGAACTACCTTGTAGTTGTAGACCGGATGCTCAAATGCTGTGTTCATGTCAGGTTCCCGTTGAACGCGGTGTCGGGGAGACGTCCAAAACCGGAGTGTGCCCGAGGCATGCCGCCGCCATAATGATGCAGATCAAGAGTCTGGAAGCGATTCTAGCCCAGCGCTCGTGGCACCCGCACCAGAAGCTCATGCACATTTCCGTTATTACTTTTTGATTATTAATAGGAGAGTAAGTGGCATACCCCATCGACGCCAGCGAGTCGCTGCAAACACCGGCTGAACTCGGGCAACGACTCGCTCAGGGGCAGACAGGCACCTGGTGGATCGCAGAGCGAGGGCCAATCGACGTCAGCGGTGAGGCGCTCCATGGTCGACTGCTGTTGACCCACGGTGCCGGGGCCGGCCAGGACTCGACTTTCCTGGTCGCGCTGCGCGAGGCGCTTGGCCAGGCCGGGGTGCAGGTGCTGGCGATCGAGTTTGCCTACCTGCAGCAGATGCGACAGGAAGGCCGCCGGCGACCGCCGCCCAAGGTCGAACGGCTGGTGGAAGAGCTGGCCGGCTGGTGCGACTTTTTGTCGCAGGCTGGGCTGCCCGCTCCCTGGCTCGGCGGCAAGTCTATGGGGGGGCGCGTGGCGAGCCTGCTGGCCGCCGAGCTGGGTGACTCACCGCAGACCGCAACGGGAAGCGAGCGGGCGAATCAGCCGATGTTGGCCGGCCTTGTGCTGTGTGGTTATCCCTTTCATCCGCCTGGCAAGCCCGAGCGAACCCGGCTGGCGCATTGGCCGGCGCTTGCCTGTCCGTCGCTGGTGCTGCAAGGCACACGTGATCCCTTCGGCCGTCGCGAGGAAGTGGAGGGCTATGCGCTGCCCGCCTGCGCCGAGGTTCACTTTCTGGAGGCGGGAGATCATGACTGGACGCCGACCCGCCGCAGCGGGTTGCGTCAGTCTGATTTGATTGCTGAGGCGGCAGAAGCGATCGCCGCCCGCATGGCCCTCGCCAAAGCCGATGCATAAGCCTCTGCATCGATAGGCGAGTGGCCGGTAGATGAAATCCTTGGGCGCGTACGGGCCGAATGCGCCAACAGGCGCCAGCGGAATCAGATGAATCTTCCGGTAGCGCAAGACGGGGTGATCGAGCACTGAATTGCCCACCGCCCGCGCATGGCGCGGCTTTGCGCACGTTAAGAGCGCAAGTTGATGAATGCCCTGTGAAATTCGGGCTGCTCTCTGACGAATTATTTGTGTCGCTGGCGTTGACTTTGGTCCGTCGCCCTGTAGAATGCAGCGCCACGTCCCCAAGGGTGGTTAGCTCAGTTGGAAGAGCACCAGCCTTACAAGCTGGGGGTCACTGGTTCGAGCCCAGTACCACCCACCATCTCTTCGAGATGCCCTGGAGGCGTAGAGAAAAAATGCGGACTGGTAGTTCAGTTGGTTAGAATGCCGGCCTGTCACGCCGGAGGTCGCGGGTTCGAGTCCCGTCCAGTCCGCCACTTTTCTCATTTAGTAGTTAAGCAGTACCAAGGCAAGTGTTGACTTGTTGTTCGATGGACTGGTAGTTCAGTTGGTTAGAATGCCGGCCTGTCACGCCGGAGGTCGCGGGTTCGAGTCCCGTCCAGTCCGCCATCGATCATTCAATTACGCGCCGCCTATCGAATATGTGGGTGATTAGCTCAGCTGGTTAGAGCACCAGCTTCACATGCTGGGGGTCACTGGTTCGAGTCCAGTATCACCCACCACGCGGACCGGTAGTTCAGTTGGTTAGAATGCCGGCCTGTCACGCCGGAGGTCGCGGGTTCGAGTCCCGTCCGGTCCGCCATTTCGATACCCGATATTAACCCTGAGCCTTGTGGCTTGGGGTTTTGTCGTTTCTGGCCCTGTGGTTTCCTCGCCGCCTCGAGGCGCTCTGGTTGTATCCTGCCCTCGTTGCGCCTGTTTACTTCTCTCTCCTAACACCTGTCCTTACGTCTGTCCTCGCGTCTGCTTTAATTGCTTGTCCGCACGATCTGGTTTTACTGTCCTAGGCGCCTGCGGGGTCGATGGTCGACCTTGGCCGTCTTGCGGCCCTGGCTGGACTGTCATACGGTTGTTTGAAATCAAGCCGTGCCATCGTGCGAGGACTCGCCGTGACGACCTATCCGCATCTGTTCCAACCGCTGACGCTGGGTAACCTGACCCTGCCCAATCGTGTGCTGATGGGCTCGATGCACACCAACCTCGAGGAAGCGCCCGACGGCTTCGACCGGCTGGCGACCTTCTACGCTGAGCGGACCCGGGCCGGCGTAGGGTTGATCGTCACCGGCGGCATCGCCCCCAACCCGGAGGGCGCGGTTTTCCAGGGCGCCGCCAAGCTTACCAACGCGCATGAAGCGCGCGCTCACCGCCCGGTGACCGAGGCGGTGCACGGCGAGGGCGGGCGCATCTGCCTGCAGATTCTGCATGCCGGTCGCTATGCCTACTCCCCCGAGCTGGTGGCTCCTTCGGCGATTCGCGCGCCGATCAGCGCCTTCACTCCTCGAGCGCTGGAAGGTGACGAGGTCGAGCAGCAGATCGAGGACTATGTGCGCTGTGCCCGCCTGGCCCTGGATGCCGGCTATGACGGCGTCGAAGTGATGGGCTCAGAGGGGTATCTGATCAACCAGTTTCTGTGCCGGCGAACCAACCAGCGCGAGGATGCCTGGGGCGGGGATTTCGCCGCCCGCATGCGCTTTCCGGTGGAGATCGTGCGCCGCATCCGCGCCGCTCTGGGGGCGGACTTCCTGATCATCTTTCGCCTGTCGATGCTGGATCTGGTCGATGAGGGCAGCAGCTGGCAGGAAGTGGTCGCACTGGGTCGCGCCCTCGAAGAAGCCGGAGTGGATCTCATCAATACCGGCATCGGCTGGCACGAGGCGCGGGTGCCGACCATCGTCACCAGCGTGCCACGGGCCGCCTTCACCGAGGTGACGCGGCGCATGAAGGCGGAGCTCTCGGTGCCCTTGATCACCACCAATCGCATCAACATGCCAGAGGTCGCTGAGCGCGTGCTGGCCGAGGGGCACGCCGACCTGGTGTCCATGGCCAGACCCTTCCTCGCCGACCCCGATTGGCTGTCGAAGGCACATGAGGGGCGCAGCGACGAGATCAACACCTGCATCGCCTGCAACCAGGCCTGCCTCGATCATACCTTTCAGGGCAAGCTGACCTCCTGTCTGGTCAACCCGCGGGCCTGTCATGAGACCGAACTTTCGATCACGCCGGCCGAATCGCCCCAGGACATCGCCGTGGTCGGCGCCGGGCCGGCGGGGCTGGCGGCAGCGGTCACCGCCGCCAGCCGCGGTCATCGGGTGGTGCTCTTCGAGCGCGCGGGCGAGGTGGGCGGGCAGTTCAACTATGCCCGGCGGATTCCCGGCAAGGAGGAGTTCAACGAGACGCTGCGCTACTACACGGTGATGCTCGATAAATACGGCGTCGACGTGCGCCTGAACACCCAAGCGACCCTGGAGGCTCTCAAGGGCTTCTCGGCCGTGGTGCTGGCAAGCGGCGTCCGCCCGCGTCGCCTCGACTTGCCGGGCAGCGAACACCCCAGTGTGCTGAGCTACCCCGAGGCGATTCGCCACCCCGAACGGGTCGGCCCGCGGGTGGCGATCATCGGTGCCGGTGGCATCGGCTTCGATGTCGCGGAACTGCTGACCCATGGCGCGCAGGAGGGTGCCTCGGATCAGGCAGCGGAGCAGGTAGCAGGCCAGGACTCAGATCAGGTCTCAGACAAGAGCTGGGACCCGGGCTCACAACAGGCGCTGGGCGACTGGTGTCGGGAGTGGGGCGTCGATCTCTCGGCCCACGAGGGTGCGGGGCTTACCGCTGCCCAGCGTCCACCGGTGACGCGCCGTGTGACCCTGCTGCAGCGCAAGGCCAGCAAGCCCGGCAAGGGGCTCGGCACTAGCACGGGCTGGGTGCACCGGGCCTCGCTGCGTCATCGTGGCGTCGAGACGCTGGCAGGCTGCGAGTATCTGTCTATCGACGATGCCGGGTTGCATGTGCGTGTGGCGGGCGAGCCGCGGCTGCTCGAGGTCGACAGCATCGTGGTCTGTGCCGGCCAGGAGCCGGTGCGCGAGCTTTTCGCTCCGCTCGAGGCCGCCGGGGTGGCGGTGCACCTGATCGGTGGTGCCGACGAGGCCGCCGAGCTTGATGCCAAGCGGGCCATCGACCAGGGCACGCGGCTGGCGGCGCGTCTCTAGCGCTTTGGGTCGCCGTGGAATGGGCGATGAGGGCAAGCAGGTGCAGCCTCTCACGAGGGTGATAGACTGGCTTTAGCGTGCAATCCACGCCGACTGCCAGGGTGTTGCGATGAACCCCGTCGCAATGCGCCTTCGTGAACACTGTGTGTAAGGACACCTCAGATGGAACCCGACTGCACTCCGCGCTACTTGGCCAGTGACAACACCTCCGGGATCTGTCCAGAGGCCATGGAATACCTGCTCGAGGCCAATCGCAGCGATGATCTCGCTTATGGCAACGACAGCTGGACCGAGCGGGCGACCGACCGCTTTCGCGAACTCTTCGATTACGACTGCGACGTTTTCTTCGTCTTCAATGGCACGGCCGCCAACTCGCTGACGCTGGCCGCCATGGGGCGCAGCTATCACAGCGTGATCTGCCACGAACTCGCCCATATCGAGACCGACGAATGCGGCGGGCCGGAATTCTTCTCCAACGGCGCCAAGCTGCTGACCTCGCCAGGCGAGCATGGCAAGCTGACGCCAGAGGGCATCGAGGCGCTGGTCACCAAGCGCAGCGATATCCACTACCCCAAGCCCCGAGTGATCTCTCTGACCCAGGCCACCGAGGTCGGCACTCTCTACAGCCTCGATGAGCTGCGGGCGATTCGCGCCATGGCCGACAAGCATGACCTGCGTTTGCACATGGACGGCGCGCGCTTTGCCAACGCCTGTGCGGCATTGAAGGTGTCGCCCGCCGAGCTGACTTGGCAGGTCGGCATCGACGCGCTTTGCTTTTCGGGCACCAAGAATGGCATGGCGATGGGCGAGGCAATCCTGTTTTTCAACCGTGAGCTGTCCGAGGATTTCGCCTACCGCTGCAAGCAGGCCGGCCAGCTGGCCTCCAAGATGCGCTTCATTGCCGCCCCCTGGCTGGGGCTCCTGGAAAGCGGCGCCTGGCGCACCAACGCCGAACATGCCAATGCCATGGCCCGTTATCTGGCCGACGGCCTGATTGGGCTGCCCGGCGTCGAGGCGATGTTCCCGACCGAGGCCAACAGCGTCTTCGTCAGCCTGCCGCCGGCGGCGATCGCGGAGCTCAAGGCTCGCGGCTGGACCTTCTACACGTTTATCGGCGCCGGCGGGGCGCGCTTCGTGTGTTCCTGGAACACCACCACCGAGTTGCTCGATGCGCTGCTCGACGATATGCGTGATGCCCTGAGCCAGGCTTGAGCCGCTTTTCCCACCCGCCTGATCTCCTCCCCGCCAACCGCCATTCACTGGCGGTCGGCGGCTTTTTCGCCTAGCGTTCAAAATCTCGGCGACTTTCAACGAACGATCTTCCCGCTTCTGAGCTCTTATAGGGCAGTGGCGTCAGATAGTCGTTGCGTTGAAGTGTGCAGGAAGCCCCTGGCAACCGAATCTGTCTACGCTGATAGATGTGCCCGCCTCGAACTGACATATCCCGTCATCGTCGAGGAATCGTGCTTAAGGAGGCTTCGATGAGCATCTTCGATCATGTCCAGAATCGCTACGAACGCGTTCAGCAGGAGGAACTCAGTCTCAAGGAGTACCTGGAGCTCTGCCGTAGCGATCCCACCGCCTACGCCTCGGCCGCCGAGCGCATGCTGGTGGCGATCGGGGAGCCCCAGGTGATCGATACTGCCAAGGATTCCCGGCTATCCCGCATTTTTTCCAACAAGGTGATTCGACGCTACCCGGCGTTCTCCGAGTTCTACGGCATGGAAGAGGCCATCGAACAGATCGTTGCCTATTTCCGTCATGCCGCCCAGGGCCTGGAGGAGCGCAAGCAGATCCTCTATCTGCTGGGCCCGGTGGGGGGCGGTAAATCGTCCCTGGCCGAACGCCTGAAACTGCTGATGGAGCATGTGCCCTTCTATGCCATCAAGGGCTCACCGGTGTTCGAGTCACCGCTGGGGCTGTTCTCCCCCGAGGAAGATGGCGAGCTGCTCGAGGAAGAGTACGGCATTCCCAGGCGCTGTCTGAAGAGCGTGATGTCGCCTTGGGCATCCAAGCGCCTCAAGGAGTACGGCGGCGATATTTCCGAGTTCCGGGTGGTGCGTCTCTTTCCGTCGCGCCTCAATCAGATCGCTATCTCCAAGACCGAACCCGGTGACGAGAACAACCAGGATATCTCCTCGCTGGTCGGCAAGGTCGATATTCGCCAGCTCGAGCTCTATTCACAGGACGATCCGGATGCCTACAGCTTCTCCGGCGGGCTGTGTAAGGCCAACCAGGGCCTGATGGAGTTCGTGGAGATGTTCAAGGCGCCGATCAAGGTGCTGCATCCGCTGCTGACGGCCACCCAGGAAGGCAACTACAACCCCACCGAGGGCATGGGGGCGATTCCCTTCGATGGCGTGGTGCTGGCGCACTCCAACGAAAGCGAGTGGCAGACCTTCCGCAACAATCGCAACAACGAGGCCTTCCTCGACCGGGTCTACATGGTCAAGGTGCCTTACTGCCTGCGGGTGACCGAAGAGGTCAAGATCTATCAGAAGCTGCTCGAGCACTCGTCGCTGGCCCAGGCGCCTTGCGCGCCTGACACTCTGCGCATGCTGGCCCAGTTCACGGTGCTCTCCCGGCTCAAGGAGCCTGAAAACTCCAGCATCTACTCGAAGATGCGGGTGTATGACGGCAAGAACCTCAAGGATACCGATCCCAAGGCCAAGTCGATTCAGGAGTATCGCGACGGAGCCGGGGTCGATGAGGGCATGAACGGGCTCTCGACCCGCTTCGCCTTCAAGATCCTCTCCAAGGTGTTCAACTTCGACACCCATGAGATCGCTGCCAACCCGGTCCATCTGCTCTATGTGCTGGAACAGCGCCTGGAACAGGAGCAGCTGCCCAAGGAAGTTTTCGAGCGCTATCTGCGCTTTATCAAGGAGTTCCTGGCGCCGCGCTATGTCGATTTCATCGGCAAAGAGATTCAGACCGCCTACCTGGAGTCCTACTCCGAATACGGTCAGAACATCTTCGATCGCTATGTGACCTACGCGGATTTCTGGATTCAGGATCAGGAATATCGCGACCCGGAGACCGGCGAGCTGTTCAACCGCCAGTCGCTCAACGAGGAACTCGAGAAGATCGAGAAGCCGGCGGGCATCTCCAATCCCAAGGATTTCCGCCATGAGGTGGTCAATTTCGTGCTGCGGGCGCGGGCACAGAATAACGGCATGAACCCCAGCTGGGGCTCCTACGAGAAGCTTCGGGGCGTGATCGAGAAGAAGATGTTTGCCAACACCGAGGAGCTGCTGCCGGTAATCTCCTTCAATGCCAAGGCGTCCCAGTCGGATCAGAGAAAGCACGAAGACTTCGTCGCGCGGATGGTCGATCGCGGCTACACCGAGAAGCAGGTGCGGCTGTTGTCGGAATGGTACCTGCGCGTTCGCAAGTCCCAGTGACGCTTCATAAGGTCCCAGTGATACCCCAGGCCTCAGTAGCGCGCGACTGAGACCTGGACGGGGTGGCGCCGTGAGGCGCATCGCCGGGCCGGGTGACCGGCCCGGCCAGCGGCGCGATGCGCCGGGAGGGCAGCATGAGTTATTTCATCGATCGACGGGCCAATGCCAAGCACAAGAGTGCGGTCAATCGGCAGCGTTTCCTCGATCGCTATCGTACTCATATCAAGCGTTCGGTGGAGGAAGCTGTCAATCGCCGTTCGATCACCGACATGCAGCACGGTGAAAAGGTCTCTATCCCGACGCGGGATATCTCCGAGCCGGTCTTCCAGCACGGTCAGGGCGGGCATCGCTCCATCGTCAGTCCCGGCAACCGCGAATTCGATGAGGGCGATCGGCTGCGTCGCCCCAACGGTGGCGGCGGGGGTGATGGCAGCGGCGAGGGTGGGGCCTCCAACCAGGGCGAGGGCATGGATGAATTCGCCTTCAGCCTGACTCGCGATGAGTTTCTCGATTTCGTCTTCGACGGCCTGGAGCTGCCGCATCTCGAGCGCAAGCAGCTGATGGATCTCGAAGAGGTCAAGCCGGTGCGGTCCGGCATCACCCGCGACGGGGTGCCGTCGCGGATCAATATCGTGCGCTCGATGCGCGAGGCTCAGGCCCGGCGCATCGCCATGCGTGCGCCGATCCGTCGTGCCTTGCGTGAGGCCATGGACGCCCTGGCAGAGGAGGAGCGCAAGGACCCGGTGCTGCGCAACCCCTCACGCATTCAGGAGCTCAAGGCCGAGATCGAACGGCTAGAAAAGCGCCTGGAGGCGGTGCCCTTCATCGATACCTATGACCTTCGCTACAACAATCTGGTCAACCAGCCCACGCCGTCCAACAAGGCGGTGATGTTCTGTGTCATGGACGTCTCGGGCTCAATGACCCAATCCCACAAGGACATCGCCAAACGCTTTTTCCTGCTGCTTTATCTGTTCCTCGAGCGTAACTACGAGAAAGTCGAGCTGGTCTTCGTGCGCCACCACACCGCCGCCAAGGAGGTCGACGAGGAAGAGTTCTTCTATTCGAGGGAGACCGGCGGCACCATCGTGTCCAGCGCCCTGACCCTGGTCGACGAGATCATCCGTGACCGCTACCCGCCCACCGAGTGGAACCTCTACGTTGCCCAGGCCTCCGATGGCGACAACTGGGACGACGATTCCACGACCTGCCGTGAAGTTCTGACCAAGTCACTGATGCGACAGCTCGCCTATTTCACTTACGTCGAGATTACGCCCCACGCCCATCAGGCGCTGTGGGAGGAGTACGAGGCCGTCGAACAGGACTTCCCCTCACGCTTCGCCATGCGCCAGATTGTCGAGCCGGGGGATATCTATCCGGTGTTTCGCGAGCTGTTTCGCAAGGTCGAGGCCTGATCGGCTCCAGGAGGCAGCATGAGCATGACCCGTCAGACTCCCATCGCCACCGGTTCGGACTGGAATTTTGAGGTGCTCGCCGAGTTCGAGCGTGAGATTGCCAGGCTTGCCGACGAATACCGGCTCGATGCCTACCCCAATCAGATCGAGGTGATCACGTCCGAGCAGATGATGGATGCCTACGCCAGCGTGGGCATGCCGGTGGGCTACCATCACTGGTCCTTCGGCAAGCAGTTCCTGTCCGTCGAGCAGGCCTATCGCCGCGGCCAGATGGGGCTGGCCTACGAGCTGGTCATCAACTCGGATCCCTGTATCGCCTATCTGATGGAGGAGAACACCCTGATGATGCAGGTGTTGGTCATGGCTCACGCCTGCTATGGCCATAACTCCTTCTTCAAGGGCAACTACCTGTTTCGTACCTGGACCGACGCCAGCTCGATCATCGATTACCTGGTGTTCGCACGGAAATACGTCGCCGAGTGTGAGGAGCGTTACGGGGTGGCGGCAGTCGAGCAGTTGCTGGACGCCTGCCACGCGCTGCAGAACTACGGCGTTGATCGCTATAAGCGCCCTTCGCCGATCTCCGCCGAGGAAGAGGCGCTGAGACAGACCGAACGCGAAGAATACCTGCAGGCGCAGGTGAATACGCTTTGGCGGACCATTCCACTGGCCGGTTCTGGCCTGGAAGAGAGCGTGCAGGACGATGGCGATGACCCTCTGGGGTTGCATCAGGCTGGTCGCTACCCGCCTGAACCTCAGGAAAACCTGCTCTATTTCATCGAGAAGAACGCTCCCTTGCTGGCGCCCTGGCAGCGGGAAATCGTCCGTATCGTGCGCAAGCTGGCGCAGTACTTTTACCCGCAGCGTCAAACGCAGGTAATGAACGAGGGCTGGGCTACCTTCTGGCATTACACCCTCATGCACCGGATGTTCGACGAGGGCCTGGTCGATGAAGGGTTGATCCTCGAGTTTCTGCAGTCGCACACGGCCGTGGTTCATCAGCAGCCCTTCGATAGCCCCTACTACAATGGCATCAACCCTTATGCCCTAGGGTTTGCGATGTTTACCGACATTCGCCGCATCTGCGAAGCGCCAACCGATGAGGATCGCGAGTGGTTCCCCGACATCGCTGGCAGCGACTGGCTCGATACGCTGCATTTTGCGATGCGTAACTTCAAGGACGAGTCGTTCATCCAGCAGTTCCTGTCGCCCAAGGTGATTCGTGACCTCAAGCTGTTCAATGTGATCGACGACGACCAGGACGAGATGCTCACGGTGGCCGCCATCCACGATGAGCGCGGCTATCGGCGGCTGCGCGAGGCGCTGTCGGTTCAGTACGCGCTGTCGGTGCGGGAGCCGAATATCCAGATATATGCTGCCGATATTCGCGGCGATCGCTCGCTGACGCTGCGTCATGTCCAGGACCGTCGCCGGCCGCTGGCCAAGAGCGTCTATCCGGTGATGCGTCACCTGCACCAGCTCTGGGGTTTCACGGTGCGGCTCGAATCGATCGAAGAAGATGAGGTGGTGCGTCGCTATCAGTGGCCGCTGCCCAGCGAAGGGGTACAGGAGTAACCAGCCAACGATATGGGGTGATGCTTGCTCGTGGTTTGTACCAAGCGAGGATCGAGACAACCCTTGGTCGAGCAAAGCTAGGATTGATACAAGCCCAGCAACGACAAGACCCGCCAATTGGCGGGTCTTGTCGTAGTGCCTGGGCTCTATGCTGGCGCAATGGGGTGAACCCCAGCGCAGTGCTGCCGGGACGGCAGGATCGGGGCCTTAGGCAGCGGTCCAGGACTGGCACCAGCCGCCTGCCGCCACGCTGTTCTGCGGGAACAGCTGGCAGCCCTGGGTATCGGCGTTATAGAACATGCAGTTGGAACACTGTTCGCCATCAGCGTAGGCCGGATGGTCGCTGGCATCGCTTGCCTTGGCGACGTAGTTCAGTGCCTTGGCTTGCGGATTTTCCGGGTCCAGAGGCGGTAGATCCTGAGCCAGGGCCTGGCGTGACAGGATGCCCGCACCCAGCGGCAGGGCGGCAAGGCCCAGCAGGCTGTTACGCATAAAGTCGCGACGACTCTGATTAGCCATGGTATCTCCTTGGGATTGGTCTTTCCGGGTCCTTGGGTGCCTTGCCAGGGGCGGGACCCGCTTCACGGTCAAAGGGGCGGCTCGGGCCGCCTCTGGTTTGGGCGAGGCTACCTTGCCTCGCTGGTCCTGCCTCTTGCTTCTTCCTATGCCTTGCTAGCGCTTCGTTTGGCTAGCGCTGCACCTAGCTACTATTGCACCTCACTGCCGCGCCGTCTCGCTACCATTTCGATCAACGGCGCCTCACGGCGCGCTATCCTCTCAATTCAGTGCATGTCGTCCAGTGCATGTTGTGACATGCAGGTAGTTATATACAGGTAGTTATGTAAGGGAGCTAAGTACGACTAGTTCGATAGGGGTAGTTTAGTGCATGACGCTGGGAGCAGGGAATTCTTGTCGTGCTGTATCGGCCCATAGCCACCCCAGCGCTGCCTGTGCGCATCAGGTGACGCTGGTATACTCCGCCGGTTGGCCCGATGTGGGCCAGGCGGCGGCCGGGCAGCGTCCTAGTTTGGCGTCGGGAATGCTAAAACTACAGCCGGGGGCGTGAATGGGGATGTTGTTGTCGATGGGGCGTGCCGGGCTGCGTCGCCTGATGATCATGGGGCTGTTCGCGGCAGTGGCCACCGGGCTCTGGTATAGCCAGGAGGCCGAATATCGCGACAGCCTGAGCTGGATGGGCATCACGACTTGGGAGACCCCCACTCCGCTGAGCCTGCATCGCGTACTGCGCAACGATGGATATCTGGTGGGCTGGTCCGATCTGAGGGTCAATCCGCTGTGGGTCAGCTACTGGCTGAACGATGTGGGGACATCGCGGATCGGCGATCGCCCCGGTTTTCAGCGTGACTGGCGCACCCTCTGGCCGGTGAGTACCGATAGCTATAGCGGCAGCGGCTATGATCGTGGTCACCTAGCGCCCAATTATGCCATCGCCGCCGTCTATGGTCGCGAGGCCCAGCGCCAGACCTTTCTGATGAGCAATATGTCGCCCCAGCTGCCCAGCCTCAATCGCCAGCTTTGGCAGCGATTGGAGGAGGCGGTCATGGATTATTTCGTGCCGCGGTTCGGCACCCTTCAGGTGATTACCGGGCCCATCTACCCCCAAGACTTTCTCGATGGGGCCTTTCATCGGGTGGGCTTCACGCAGGTGCCCGAGGCGTTCTACAAGATCCTGGTCGTGCCCTCCGAGACGCCTCGCGTGCTGGCCTTCATCATGCCCCAGGATGTCAGTGGCAGCGAGCCGCTGGACCGGTTCCTGGTTAGCGTCGACGAGATAGAGGCCCGCACTGGCCTGGACTTCTTCCCGAACCTGCCCTCGGCAGCGGCGGCGCGTCTCGAGGGCAACGTTAACGACCGTGGTTGGGCCCTGCAGGCAGTATCACGGCGCCCCGGACGCTTTCAGTAACCCTGGTTCCCGGCATGCGCCAAAGTGGGTGGCTCAAGGCGAGACGGTTTAGGTGGCAGTCGCGCGCATCACGGCGCAGGCGTGCGAGACGTAGCGTACAGAGTAGGCCTAACGGATAGGGGGCGAGCACAAGAGCTGGGGCAGCAAAGGGAAGGGGCTACCGAATACCGGACAAGGATTACCGGACAACGTGTGCGGGGCAAAGAATACCGGACAACGTGTGCAGAGTAGGATAGGTGGAAACAAAGTTAAGCAAAAACAACGTATGGGGAAACAAGATATGGGGGAGAGGAGCTTGTTGGGAGAACAGGCAAGATAAAGCGGGAAAAGCGATGGTGCCCAGAAGAGGACTTGAACCTCCACGTCCATAAGGACACTAGCACCTGAAGCTAGCGCGTCTACCAATTCCGCCATCTGGGCAGCGGGGTCGCCGGGACCGGCGTATCGGGAAGGTGTTGCTACATGATGCGAATTGGTGCCCGGGAGAGGACTTGAACCTCCACGTCCATAAGGACACTAGCACCTGAAGCTAGCGCGTCTACCAATTCCGCCACCCGGGCGCATCATGCTGGCCGGTGTTCGCGTGCTGGGGCATCGAGATCATCTTGTAAAAGTGATCAGGATGGTGCCCAGGAGAGGACTTGAACCTCCACGTCCATACGGACACTAGCACCTGAAGCTAGCGCGTCTACCAATTCCGCCACCTGGGCGAACACAAGCCAAGTTGTGCCGTTGAGTGATCAACGGGTCCTGCTGGTACTTCTAACAGCCATTACTGCCGGTGGGATTTTCATCCCGTGATGATCGGGCCGAAGCCTTGAGATCATCGATGGTGCCCGGGAGAGGACTTGAACCTCCACGTCCATACGGACACTAGCACCTGAAGCTAGCGCGTCTACCAATTCCGCCACCCGGGCAAGTGGGCGGTATAATACCGATTCCATGTGACAATGCAAGACGTGGGCCGGGGCGCCAGAAAGATTTTTCTGCGCGCGGGCCAACCAGGATATGACCGCCGAATGCTTGAGACGTAGTCACGGTTATGGTTGGGTCGGGCTCTTTGCGACGCTATACTGGCGCGATGTTAATGAACACACGAATTCTTGCCTCACGTCCGTGGTGCATCGTTTTTCCCTTATTAAGGACGCCTTGCGTATGACTCAGTGGACGCTCAGCGACGATCCCCACGCGGAACGTGAAGCCCACAAGTACGATAATCCGGTACCCAGCCGCGAATACCTCCTGCGCCGCCTCGAAGAGGCCGGCAAGCCGATGACTCATGAGAGCATGAGCCGGCTGCTGGGCCTCGAGGACGACGATCAGCTAGAAGCCGTGCGCCGTCGCCTGGCGGCGATGGAGCGCGACGGCCAGGTGCTGCGCAACCGCCGCGGCGCCTACGCGCTGATCGACAAGCTCGATCTGATCAAGGGCAAGGTGCTCGGGCACCGCGACGGCTTCGGCTTCATCCTCCGCGACGACGGCAAAAAGCCTGACCTGGTATTGCCGCCACGCCAGATGCGCCGTGTCTTCCACGGCGATCATGTGCTGGTGCGTGTAAGCGGCCGCGATCGCCGTGGCCGTGATGAGGCAACCATCGCCGAAGTCATCGCTCGCAACACCCAGACCGTGGTGGGCATCTATCGTCAGAACAACGACGAGTTCGCGGTGCTGATTCCCGAGAACAGCCGCATCTCTCAGGAAGTGCTGATTCCCCATAGCGCCAGCGGTGGCGCTCAGGACGGGCAGGTCGTATCGGCGCGGATCGTTCAGCAGCCCGAGACCCGCAAGCAGCCGGTGGGCGAGGTCACCGAGGTGCTCGGCGAGCGCATGGACCCGGGGATGGAAATCGGCATCGCCATCCGCAGCTACAATATCCCGGACGAATTCCCGCCGGCGGTGGACGAGCAGATCGGCTCGATGTCCGCCGAGGTCGCCGAGGACGACAAGGCGCATCGCATCGATCTGCGTCACCTGCCGCTGGTGACCATCGATGATGAAAGCGCCAAGGACTTCGACGACGCTATCTGCGCCTACCAGACCAAGTCCGGCAGTTGGAAGCTGATCGTCGCCATCGCCGACGTCTCGCACTATGTGCGGCCCGGCAGTGCGCTGGATGAAGAGGCACTGGTGCGCGGCAACTCGGTGTACTTCCCGGGCCAGGTCGTGCCGATGCTGCCCGAGCTGCTCTCCAACGGCCTGTGCTCGCTGAACCCGGCGGTCGACCGGTTGGCCCTGGTCTGCGAGATGAATATCTCCAAGACCGGCGCTATCAGCCGCTACCGCTTCTATGAGGCGGTCTTCCAGTCTCATGCGCGACTGACCTACAACAAGGTCGGCAAGATCCTGCAGGAGCCGGAGAGCCCCGAAGGCCAGGCACTGCGTGATGAGTACGCCTCCCTGGTACCGTCGATCGAGCAGCTGCACGAGCTCTATCAGCTGCTGCGCACCGCGCGCAGCGAGCGCGGGGCCATCGACTTCGAGACCACCGAGACGGCGATCCTCTTCAACGAAGAGCGCAAGATCGACTCCATCGTCCCGCGCTCGCGCAACGACGCCCACAAGATCGTCGAAGAGTGCATGCTGGCAGCCAACGTCGCCACCGCGCGCTTCCTCGACAAGCATGATCTCCCGGCGTTGTATCGCATTCACCAGCCGCCGACGCCTGAGCGTCTGGATCGCCTGCGCCTGTTCCTCAACGAGCTGGGTCTTTCCCTGGGGGGCGGCGACGAGCCGACGCCGCAGGACTATCAGGCGCTGCGCGAGGTCATCAAGGATCGCCCGGATGCCGATATCATCCAGACGGTGATGCTGCGTTCGATGAACCAGGCGGTATATTCGCCCCAGAACGAAGGGCACTTCGGCCTAGCTTATCCGGCCTATGCTCACTTCACCTCGCCGATCCGCCGTTATCCGGATCTGCTGGTGCACCGCGCCATTCGCTCGGTGATCCGTGGGCCGCGCCAGACCTCGACCGTGCTGCGCGCCGACGGCGCCTCGGTGGAGCCGCCCAGCCGCTGGGCACCGTACTCCTTCGAGCAGATGGTGCACTTCGGCGAGCACTGCTCGATGACCGAGCGGCGCGCCGACGATGCCACCCGCGACGTGGAAGACTGGCTCAAGTGCGAGTTCATGTCCGACAAGGTCGGCGATGTCTTCGAAGGCACCATCGCCTCGGTTACCCAGTTCGGTATCTTCGTGCGCCTCGATGATGTCTATGTCGAAGGGCTGGTGCACGTCACCTCGCTGCCCTCCGACTACTACCACTACGAGGCCGAGAAGCATCGCCTCAAGGGCGAGCGTTCCGGCGTCAGCTATCGGCTGGGCGACGGTGTCACCGTGCAGGTCGCAAGGGTCGATCTCGACGACCGCAAGATCGACTTCGATCTGGTCGACGACAAGCCGCGTCAAAAGCGTGCGCCGCGCCGCAAGCCGGGCACCGAGCAGGCGGGCAGCGACAAGCCGCAAGGTGATAAGCCCAAGGGTGACAAGCCCAAGTCAGGCCGTCGCCGCGGGCCGCGCAAGCCGCGAGGCGGCGGCGCCAAGCGCTGAGCAAAGGCGTAAGGCCAGGTGCTTAAAACAAGGCCAGGTGCTTATTGCTGAGCATCATGGCCAGGCGCCAGGCGCCGGCATGCTACGAACTATCAGGAAAAGCCGATCATGAAACGACGTCCCGGCCAGCGTGGGCCCAAGGCCCCCGCTGGCCTCGATGCGGTATATGGCGTGCACGCGGTGCGCGCCCTGCTGGCGAGGGGCGAGGCCCCGCGCGAACTCTGGGTGCAGGACGGCAATGCAGGGGCTCGCCTGGCCGAGCTGCTCGACGAGGCTCGTCGTCTCGGTACCCGCGTCCAGCTCCAGCCCCGCGACACCCTCGATGCGCTGGCCCAGGGCGCGGCGCATCAGGGCATCGTGGCCTTCTGTCCGCCGCTATCGGTCGAGGGCGAAGAGTCTCTGTGGCTCCGGCTCAAGGGCTGGACCAAGGACACGCCGCCGCTGTTGCTGATCCTCGATGGTGTCACCGACGTGCACAACTTCGGTGCCTGCCTGCGCAGCGCCGATGCGGCCGGCGTGGATGGCGTCATCGTGCCCAAGGATAAGGCCGCGCCGCTCAACGCCACCGTGCGCAAGGTCGCCTGCGGGGCTGCCGAGAGCGTGCCGGTCTATCAGGTCACCAACCTGGCGCGGGCCATGGGCAAGCTGAAGGATCACGGCGTATGGATCACCGGCACCGCCGGCGAAGCCGACGCCAGCGTCTTCGACGGCGATTTCAGCGGGCCCTGCGCGCTGGTGATGGGCGCCGAAGGCAAGGGCATGCGGCGGCTGACGCGCGAAGCCTGCGATAACCTGGTCAAGTTGCCAATGGTGGGCAGCGTGTCGAGCCTCAACGTCTCGGTGGCCACCGGTATCTGCCTGTTCGAGGCTCTGCGGCAGCGCCAGCTTGCAAGCTAGCCGGACGGTCACTACAATTGTTCGGCTTGGTCGGACTGCGGCCAGACAACACACCCGTTAAATCACTCCTTGCTTCCCCTGGTGCTGCGAAGGCTGACCTTCGACATAGCCCTATGGAAGCTGTCAAACCGAAAGGAGACACTATGCGTCATTATGAAATCGTGTTCATGGTCCACCCGGACCAGAGCGAACAGGTTCCGGCGATGGTCGAACGTTACACCAGCCTCGTCACCGAGAGCGGCGGCAGCGTTCATCGTCTGGAAGATTGGGGCCGTCGTCACCTGGCGTATCCGATCAACAAGATCCACAAGGCTCACTACGTGCTGATGAACGTCGAGTGCAGCGGCGAGACCCTCGAAGAAATCGAGAATATCTTCCGCTTCAACGATGCGATCATCCGTAGCCTGGTCGTGCGTTGCAAGGAAGCCATCACCGAAGCTTCACCGATGATGAAGCCGGCGGAAGAAAAGCGTCCGCGTCGCGAAGACAAGCCGCGCGAACGTACCGAAACCGCTGAAGCTAACTGATACGCACCGCCAGGAGGATTTTACATGGCACGCTTTTTCCGTCGCCGTAAGTTTTGCCGTTTTACCGCCGAAGGCGTGAAGCAGATCGACTATAAAGATCTGGACACTCTCAAGGCCTACGTCACCGAGACCGGCAAGATCGTTCCGAGCCGCATCACCGGTACCAAGGCACGCTACCAGCGTCAGCTGTCCAGCGCTATCAAGCGCGCGCGCTACCTGGCTCTGCTGCCGTACTCCGATAGCCACCAGTAAGCCGTTCGCGTGATGCTGTCGATTGCCCGCTGGATGATGCGGGGGCTGCCCTACGCTGCCGGAGGGGCCGCGCTTGCAGGGCTGGTGCCTTGGTTGTTCTGGATGAGTGCCGCCATCGCTGGCTTGGTCACTCTGCGCCAGGGCATGGCATCGGCGTTGCCGGTGATCCTGGCTGCCGGCCTGCCTGCAGGATGGTGGTGGGTTCAGGGAGATGTGATCCCGCTGGCGACCCTGCTGCTGGTGACTCTGATGGGCGTGGTGCTCAGAGAGCGCCTGCGCTGGTCCGAGGCGCTGATCAGCGGCTCGCTAGCCGGAGCCGCCATGGTCCAGCTGGGCGTCTTTCTGCCACCGGGTGGCAGCCAGGCACTGCTCGATCAGCTCAGTCAGAGCTCGCCGGAGGCCCAGCGAATGCTGGAGGAGTTGACCCGTCAGGGCATCTCCACCGAGGCACTCGCGACCCTGATCGTCGGTGGTGTCAGCGGCATCATTGTGCTGCTGCTCGCCGTGGCCTGCCTGGCCATGGCGCGCGGCTGGCAATCCGGGCTCTATAACCCCGGCGGCTTCCGCGAGGAGTTTCATTCCTTGCGGCTGGCGCCGCGGGAGCTGGTGACCCTGGTGGTGCTGGGGATTCTCGGCTCGCTGCTGGCGTTGCCGGGGCTGGCGATTCTTGCCTGGGTACCCCTGCTGATCTCGGGCATCGCGCTGATTCACGGAATTATTGGTCTCAAGGGGATGAAGGGGCTCTGGTTGGTGATCTTTTACGTACTGCTGATCACTACTTGGCCCACGATTCTGATTGTGCTGCTGTTGGCTCTGATCGATACGTTTGCGGACTTCCGCACGCGTCTGGCCCGCAGCGTCTGACAAGAGGTTCACGAGATGGAAGTCATTCTGCTCGACAACATTGGCAAGCTGGGCGGCCTGGGTGACAAGGTCACCGTCAAGCCCGGTTACGGCCGTAACTACCTGATGCCTTACGGCTTGGCCGTTCCGGCAACCAAAGAAAACCTGGAAGCCTTCCAAGCCCAGCGTGCCGAGCTTGAAGCTCAGGCCGCCGAGCGCAAGGCCGAAGCCGAAGCCCGCGCTGCACAGCTGGCCGAAATCGAGCTCTCGCTGGTCGCCAAGTCTGGCGAAGACGGCAAGCTGTTCGGTTCCATCGGTCCGCGCGACCTGGCCGAAGCCATCGCCCAGGCCGGCATCGACCTCGCCAAGAGCGAAGTCCGCATGCCGGAAGGTCCGCTTCGCCGGACTGGCGAATACGATATCGACCTGCAGCTGCATGCCGAAGTGGCATCCAGCGTGCGCGTGGTAATCGTCGCCGAGTAAGTCGTCGCCGAGCGAGTCACGCTGCATCTTCGATGCGCATGACGTGACGCACGACATGAAGAGACACACGGGGATTTCCCTGTGTGTCTTTTTTTGTGCGCGCTTTTCGTCCTTCGACCTTCCCGATATGGGCAGTTCACCCCCTGATGGAACTGCCACTGCGGATGACGGTTCGACTGATAGCGCTCCCCCATCTTGTTTAGACATTGGTCGGAACAGGGTCGATTTCCTTTTGCGGGGGCGGGCTTAAACGATTAAGTTTTGCTTTGAACGATGACTCCTGTTTTGCGGAAGGGGTCGTTCAGGGGCTATTCGATGACATCGGCGATATCCGTTCTCGCCGGTCATCTTAATCGATAAAGACTGCTAGCCCCGGTGTTACACACAACAAGCATAAAAGGACTCGCCCCCATGAATGCAGCCATGCTGAGAACCCCGCTCGTCGCCGCTATAGCCGTTGCCAGCTTCACCCTGAGCGGCCTGGCCAGCGCCCAGCAAAGCGATATCGAACAGCGCCTGGCCGATCTCGAAGCCCGTGTCGCCGCCGCCGAGGCACGCGCCGATGCCGCCGAAGCCCGCGCTGCTTCGGTCGAGGAGACCGTTGATGCCGGCCAGGAGCGTCTGGATGAGGTCGCCCGCCAAGCCAGCGGTGAAGAAGGCTTCTCCTTCAACGCCTATGCCCGCTCCGGCTTGTTGGTCGGTGACGATGGCAAGAGTATTCCGGGTGGCCCAACCGTGACGCCTGCGGGCAGTGTAGGAGGCTATGTGGGCCGACTGGGTAATGAACCGGATACCTACGTCGAGTCGGTTCTGAACTACCGCAAGACCTACGACAACGGTGCCAAGGCTCTTTACCGCACCATGATCGCCGATGGAGTGACCACCAGTAACGACTGGACCGCCGATGAATCCAGTCTCAATGTGCGCCAGGTCTATGCCGAGTTCAGCGATTTGCCGAGCTTTACCGGCGCTTTCGCCAATGCTTCGATCTGGGCGGGCAAGCGCTTTGATCGCGATAACTTCGACATCCACTGGATCGATTCCGATGTCATCTTCCTGTCGGGGACCGGCGGCGGTATCTACGACGTACAGCTTGGCGATAGCTGGAAGGCCAACTTCTCACTCTATGGCCGCAGTTTCAGCGAGTATCCCGTCGACAGCACATCACCCAACCTGACCGGCAACACCGATAACCTGATCTTCACCGCCAATAATTACTTCGGCAAGGTGCAGTGGATGATCAACGCCATGTCGGCGGCCGACAACGACAGCCGCGATCTGGGCAATGGCTCACAGGTGGCAGACAGCGGTATCCACACCATGCTGGCCTACCATGGCGACAGCTTCTTCGGCCTGGGTGAGGGCAGCTTCAAGGCCGCGCTGCTTTATGGTCAGGGCCTGGGGGCCGAAGTGAAGTCGCTGGGGACCAACGGTGACCTCACCGAGGATGCCTCGGCGGCGCGTCTGGCCGTCTATGGCACCACCTATCTGGCACCTCGTTGGCGGGTCGCGCCTTCCGTGTTCGCGGAAACCAGTGAAGATCGCTTCGATGCGGGAGATAAATACCAGTGGTCAGGGGTGAACGTGCGTCTGGCCAATGAGCTGACCGAGAACTTCGAGATGCAGTACGAGGCCAGCTATCAGTACATGGACTTGCAGCCCGAAGACTACAAGTCTCGCAATGCGGTCAGCGGCAACTGGAGCAAGTTCACCATCGCTCCGACCTTCAAGCCTCAGGTGGGCGGCTTCTGGCAGCGTCCCGAGATCCGTGTGTTTGCTTCTTACACCGACTGGGACGACGAGCTCAACGATTACGTCCTGAACACGGCGACCGACAGCGCCGGTGACGATATTTCCGATGATTTCGGCAAAGACGGCTTCACCGGCGGTCAGTGGAGCTTTGGCGTGCAAACAGAAGTCTGGTTCTAATGTAAAACTCAACCATACTGCAGGTAACGACAGGGCGGGCGTGTCGCGACGTCCGCCCTCGTCGCCAGCTCGGTGTATCGATCCTTCCCGCGTGCCTCATGGCCAGCGGGTTTTTTCGTTGCCAGGAAGCCCGGTCAGGAATGGGGTGTGTCGCAGGGATGGGGTAGAATGAGCGCCGCTTACCGAATCACCGAAGGTGCCCGACTCCATGAACGAACCCGTCGAGCTCGATCAGGAAACTGCTGCGCTCAAGGTGCCGCCCCATTCGCTGGAGGCCGAGCAGTCCGTCCTGGGCGGTCTGATGCTGGACAACTCGGCCTGGGATGCGGTCTCCGAGCAGCTGGTGGCCGGCGACTTCTACCGCTACGAGCACCGACTGATCTTCAATGCCATGGCAGGCCTGGCCGAGGGCTCGCACCCGTTGGATGTGGTGACGCTGTCAGAGGCGCTGGAGAACCGCGATCAGCTGGATACCGTCGGCGGGCTCGCCTATCTGGCCGAGCTTGCCCGTAACACCCCGTCGGCGAGCAATATCCGCGCCTATGCCGAGATCGTTCGCGAGCGGGCCACGCTTCGCAAGCTGATTCAAGCGGCCAGCCAGGTCGCCGAGAGTGCCTTTGCGCCTCAGGGGCGACCGGCCGATGAGCTGGTCAACGAGGCCGAGCGGCTGGTCTTCCAGATCAGCGAGGATCGCCCCAAGACCGGCGGCCCCATCGGCATGAGCGACCTGCTCGCCAAGGCGGTGGATCGCATCGATGAAATGTTCAACATGGAAGGCGAGATGACCGGGCTGTCGACCGGTTTTCGCGATCTCGACGACATGACCTCGGGCCTGCAGCCCTCGGACCTGGTGATCATTGCCGGGCGTCCCTCGATGGGCAAGACCACCTTCGCCATGAATCTGGTCGAACATGCCGTGATCTCAAGCGACAAGCCGGTGATGGTGTTCTCCATGGAGATGCCCGCCGAGGCGCTGATGCTGCGTATGCTGTCGTCGCTTGGCCGCATCGACCAGACTCGGGTGCGCACCGGTCAGCTCGAGGACGAGGACTGGCCGCGTCTGACATCGGCGGTCAACCTGCTGAAAGACAAGCAGCTATTTATCGACGATACCGCCGCGCTGTCTCCCAACGAGATGCGCTCGCGCATCCGCCGGGTGGTGCGCGAGCACGGCAATATCGGCCTGGTGATGATCGATTACCTTCAGTTGATGCAGATTCCCGGTTTTTCCGAGAACCGCACCGGCGAGATTTCCGAGATTTCGCGCTCCCTGAAGGGGCTCGCCAAGGAGTTTGGCTGCCCGGTAGTGTCGCTATCTCAGCTCAACCGCTCCCTGGAGCAGCGTCCCAACAAGCGCCCGGTGATGTCGGATCTGCGCGAGTCCGGGGCCATCGAGCAGGACGCTGACGTCATCGCCTTCGTTTATCGCGATGAGGTCTACAACCCGGACAACCCCGATAACCAGGGACTGGCCGAGTTGATCATTGGCAAGCAGCGTAACGGTCCCATCGGCACGGTGCACATGGCCTTCATCGGCAAGTACACCCGCTTTGAGGACCTGGCGCCGGATAGCTACGGTCAGCACTTCGGCGAATAGTCGCACCTGCCACGGCGCGGGGATCATGGTTGAGACTGCAATGGGCCGCCGTATAATGCCCGGCTTGGTCCCATGAACCAGTTTAATGAACCAGTCAGATGAATCAGTCAGTGGAACGAGGATAGCTTATGGCAGGCGGATTTCGACGCGGCAACCGCAAGCGGACCCCAAAACTCGAGGGACGCGGCGAACTTCAGGAAGTCGAGCGCGAAGGGCCCTTCAAGGAATGGCTCGGCATGCCCGATCTGTATCGCTACCGACTAGTGGTCGATGGCGAGACCTTCAGCTATCAGACTGAGGATTCCGAGATCCCGGTCGCGGTCGGCGACAAGGTGGTGTTCCGCTACAAGGAAACCAAGGCCGGCAACTGGGTCGACCGCAACTCCCTTGGCAAGGCCATTGATCCTGCCGACTATCAGTGATGGCGGATTATCACTGATGGCGTCAGTGCTGGCTGACGTGGTGGCGGAAGTGCTGTTTGAGTGGAACATGGCGTAGCGGCCAGGGTCACAACGGTGAGGGCGACATGTCATATTGCCGTCATGGGGCACAGCCAAACTGTGCCCTAGGTATATCTGGAGCCAGCCTATCGGGTCCCGTTATATTCAGAGCCGCCACTACCGGGCCTCATGGCAGGCTGTCATCGAGTCCGGCCACCAGCCTGCGATCCAGGAGGACAGCATGGAACTTAAAGACTTCAAGGCTTTCGCCAAGCGACACGACAACTTCGAAATTCGCGTCATCAGCCACGCCGGCAGCCGCTTCTATCAAGTGGAACTGGAAGATATCGAGGGCGCGCGTCATCTGCTGACCCAGCGCGGCAAGCCGATGCTCTTTCGCGCCCTCGATGATATCTATCTGGAACTCAAGCGGGTCGGCGTCCACCGGGCCTATCTGGTGCAGTATGTGGCCCACGACGAGGTGATCGGCCGTGACGCCCACTACCACGATGCGCTCAGCTCGCGTATGCCGCTGGTCTTCTAGGCGCCATGGTTGGGCACCGCATCATCGGTGTGGATCATGCCCTTTGCCGAGCTTCCGCTTCATACTGTGCGCCTCACACCGCGCGCTTCAGACCACGACTCAATCAGCACTTCCGGCATATCGCCGGCTTCATTGACTTGCCACTATTACGACTTGCCACCCTCGCTCCTTGAACGAGCGTTCATGCCACCGGTGGCGGGTTATCCCGCACTATCAAGCCGTACTATCAGGCCATACTATTAGTCCGTGCCATCAAGCCTCACTTCCATGGGCAGGCTTTCCCACTAAAGCGCTCTCTCTCAAGCCCTTATCCCGTCAGGCCTTCTCTTGCCGGCGTTGCCTTGCTTGCCACCAGTTACCCAGCCTGACCCGATAGCGGGCGAAGAACGCATAGCCGCGGTCGAAACACCAGGCCAGGCCCGGCAGCATCGTCAGTCCTACCAGCCGCCGATAGCCCAGCACGGCATACAGTGCCCGGCTGGCATCCATGCCCACGAACCAGGCGCCCTTGGCATCAGCGAGGTGAAGGCGGCCCATCATGGCGTCGAAGGAGCGCCCCCAAGCGGCCGCATCGAAGTCATCGGCCTGGATATCGACCAGCCTGACGCGTTCGCGGCGCGGATGCCGCTCGAGCCAGGCGACTTCGCGCTGGCAGAAGGGGCAATGGCCGTCGTGAAAGAGCGTCACGGGGGAGACGGCATGGCGGGGTGACGGGGCGGTTGGGGACATCAGGAAGGCTCCTGGGAGGTGGTGGGGGCTGAGCTATCGGCGTCACGATAGCCTGCCAGGTGCTGGCCTCGCCCATAGGCGGGCGCCGTGTCCAGGCGCGCCAGGAAGGCGTCGGCCTGCTGGCGCATGGCCTCACGCTTCTCGTCTTTCATGCGGCCAAGTGAGCTATAGATCAGCTTCATGCGCGGGTTGTCGGCCAGGACGTCGCGGTGCGCTTCGATGAAATTCCAATAGAGGCTATTGAAGGGGCAGGCATGAGTGCCGGTGACGTGTTTTGGGTCATAGCGACAGTGCTTGCAGTGATCGCCCATGCGATCGATGTATTTGCCCGAGGCGCAGTAGGGCTTGGAGCCCATCAGGCCGCCGTCAGCATGCAGCACCATGCCCAGGGTGTTGGGCAGCTCGACCCATTCACAGGCATCGGCATACACCGCCAGATACCAGTCGCAGAGGGCTTCCGGCTTGACCCCGCAGAGGAGGGCGAAGTTACCCGTGACCATCAGCCGCTGAATGTGGTGGGCATAGGCGTGATCGCGGGTCATCTCGATGGCCCGCTTGAGGCAGCGCATCTCGGTGTCGCCGGTCCAGAAAAAGGCCGGCAAGTCACGCTTGGCGCCTAGGCCGTTGCTGCGCTTGTAGTCGGGCATGCGCGTCCAGTAGAGCCCTCGCACATATTCTCGCCAACCAAGAATCTGGCGGATGAAGCCCTCCACCGAGTTGAGTGGCGCACGCCCTTCGCGATACTCGACCTCGGCGGACTGACAGACCTCGACGGGCGACAGCAGACCCAGGTTCAGCGCCGCCGACAGCCGTGAGTGGAAGAGGAAGGGCGCCTGGTCACTCAGCGCGTCCTGATAGCGGCCGAAGTCCGGCAGGCAGGCGTTGAGGAAATGCTCAAGTTCGGCAAGTGCCTGTGTCCTGGTCACCGGCCAGTGAAATGTGTCGAGAGAGCCGAAATGCTCCCCGAACCGCGAGGCCACCAGCTCCAGTGCCGCCTTGGTGGTGGCGTCGTGTTCATGGGTCGGCGGCGCGGGAAAGGCGAGATGCTCGGGCAGCGGCTCGCGGTTATCGTGATCGAAGTTCCACTGGCCGCCGGCGGGCTGGCCGTCTTCCATCAACAGCCCGCTGCGCTTGCGAAGATGCCGGTAGAAGTGTTCGAGGCGATAGGTCTTGCGGCCCCGGGCCCAGGCGTTGAAGTCCGCTGGTGTGGTCAAGAAGCGGTCGTCTTCGATTAGCCGCCAGGGCAGGGCGGTATGCTGTCTTTCGCCACTTTCGCCACTTTCGCCCCTTTCACCTTCGCCACTCGCATTGGCGAGGGACTGACCCGCAGTTGCGCGAGCCTGAATGGCCGCATGCAGCCGCCACTCACCGGGGCGGACCACGCGGATCTCGTCGCAGCCATGGAGGGCGGCCACTCGCTCGGCCTCGGCGAGCAGCTGCTGGCAATTGTCGTCATCGTCAAGAGTGCTGTAATGCACCTGTACGCCCGATGCCTCGAGTTCGATGGCGAAGTGGCGCATGGCGGCGAACATCATCGCGATCTTCTGCGGGTGGTGGGGCACGTAGCGACCTTCTTCGTCGACCTCGCAAAGCGCCACCACGGCGCTGTCCGGCAGGTCTTGAAGACTCGCCAGCGACGGACTGAGCTGATCACCCAGCACCAGGATCAGCGGCTTAGACATATATTGACCTGAAGTTATACAAATATGGATGATAGTATAACTGCATTCTTCTCGATGGCATCCCTTTGATAAGCTGTCGATCCATCAGTCGGTTACGTCACAAGGATTCCACGATGTCCGCAGCCAGTCCCCGTTCGCCCACCGCCACCCTCGAACAGCCCGGCGAAGGGCGCCTTGCTCATGCCGGCGCCGATCATCCGCCGGTGCCGCGCAAGAAGGTGGGCGTGGTATTGGCCAACCTGGGCACCCCGGATGCCACCGACTACTGGTCGATGCGCCGCTATCTGTCGGAGTTTCTCTCCGATCAGCGGGTGGTCGATTACTCCCGTTGGCTGTGGCAGCCGCTGTTGCAGGGCATCATCCTGACTCGCCGCCCCTTCATCTCCGGCAAGGCCTATCAAAGCATCTGGAACACCGAGCGCGACGAGAGCCCGCTGTTGACCATTACCCGCGAACAGGCCGAAAAAGTCGCCGAGCGCCTCGAGGCGGCCTTCGGCGATGAGGTGGTGGTCGATTTCTGCATGCGCTATGGCAACCCCTCGACCGACAGCGTGATTCGCCGGCTGCATGAGCAGGGCTGCGAGCGGCTGCTGTTCTTTCCGCTCTACCCGCAATACGGCTCGCCGACTACCGCCACCGCCAACGATGAGGTCTTTCGTACCCTGATGACGCTGAAGTGGCAGCCGGCGCTGCGTACCGTGCCGGCCTACTTCGATCGGCCGGATTATATCGCGGCCCTGGGCGGCTCGATCCAGGTGGCCTATGACCGGGCCCAGGCCGATCAGGGTGGCCGCCCCGAGGTGCTGGTGGCGTCCTATCATGGGGTGCCCGAGCGCTATCTGCTCGATGGCGATCCCTACCATTGCCAATGCCAGAAGACGACGCGGCTGGTGAAGGAACATCTGGAGATGGCGGACGATGAGATCGTGACCGCCTTCCAGTCCAAGTTCGGCCCCGAGAAATGGGTCGGGCCGGCGACCGTTGACAAGGTGGCCGAGCTTGCCCGGGCGGGCAAAAAGCACATCGCGGTAATCTCGCCGGCCTTCGCCTCGGACTGCGTCGAGACGCTCGAGGAAGTGCAGCAGGAAATCCGCGAGGCCTTCCTCTCCGCCGGCGGCGAGACCTTCACCTATGTGCCCTGCCTAAACGCCGACGAGGCGCATATCGATGTGCTTACGGCGATCGCCAGGCAGGAGCTCGGCGGCTGGCTCTAGGCCTTTTTGCCAAGCCCAGTCTTGCCAAGCCCAGTCTTGCCAAGCGCAGTTTTGCCACGCCCAGTGCTTCATGGCCCCCGTGAACGACAAGGCCCCGGACATATCGTCCGGGGCCTTTTTGATGCGGATGGCTGACGCGGGCGGCGCTCAGTGGCCCTTGTCCGGGTGCAGTACCGGCTTCTCGTTGGCGTCTTCCGTGTGGATTTCGTGGGGTCGGCCGCGGGTCTTGTCGGCATGCTTGAGCTTCAGGTGCAGGCCGGTCTTGGCCAGCAGGTGGGCCGACACTGGGGCGGTGATGAACAGGAAGAGAGTAATCAGCATCTCCTGCATCACCGGCTCGCCCTTGGTGACCCCGAAGTAGAGCATCGAGGCGCTGAGGATGCAGCCGATCCCCAGAGTGGTCGCCTTGGTCGGGCCATGCAGGCGCATGTAGAAGTCTCGCAGGTGGGCCATACCCAGCGAGCCGATGAAGGCGAAGGCGCCGCCGGCGATCAGCAGCACCGAGATCACCCCCTCCAGAAACACGTACCAGTTCATAGGGATCTCCCTGCCTATTCGATGATGTCGCCGCGCAGCAAGTACTTGCATACCGCCACGGTGCTGATGAAACCGAGCATGGCGATCAGTAGTGCCGCCTCGAAATAGGTCTTGGTGTTAAGCCACAGCCCCATCAGCACGATCAGGGCGATGGAATTGACATACATGGTGTCCAGCGCCAGCAGCCGGTCGGGCATCGACGGGCCCACAGCCATACGGTAGACGTTGAGCATCAGGGCCATCAGGATCAGCGCCTGGCTGATCCACAGCGCGGTATCTAGCATTCGTAGATCTCCTTGAGCGGCTGCTCGTAGCGCTCGCGAATCTCGTCGATCAGCGCCTGTTCATCGGGAGCGTCCAGGGCGTGGATCAGCAGGGTGCGGCTGTCCATGCGCAGGTTGGCCGATACCGTGCCCGGCGTCAGGGTGATGGTGTTGGCCAGCAGCGTGATGGTGAACCGGTCCTCGAGCATCAGCGGATACTCGACGAAGGCCGGACGCATGCGCCGCCAGGGGTTGAGAATCAGCCAGGACACCTGCAGGTTGGCGCGAATGATGTCACCCAGCACCCGCAGGCCGTAGCGCACCAGCAGCCAGGGTTTCTTGACGCGAGGCTGAACGTCCCAGAAACGCCGGTTGAGCAGCGGGATGACGATGGCCAGCAGGCTGCCCAGCAGCAGGTGAGCGAAGGACACGCTGCTAACCAGCAGCAGCCAGACGACCAGCAAGAGGACCGACAGTAGCGGCATGGGTAGCCAAGAGCGGGGCGTGATCATGTGTCACCTCCGGCATCAGGCAGCAGGGCACGGATTTGCACTGCAGGCGAGCTCAATTGTTCTGCGGTGGCCTGGGTGTAGTCGCTGACCGGACCGGCCAGCAGCACCAGCAGGGGGGAAGCGCCAAGCAGCCATATCACGCCGAACAGCTGGCGCCGGCCCAGTGGGCGATCGCTGGGCTCCCCATCGTGGCTGCGCCAGAACAGGGTCGAGCCGGCCCTGGACAGCGCCACCAGCGAGCACAGTCCGGCGATCAGCAGCAGCGGCCATAGCCAGGGCTGCTGTGCCGGCGTCGCGGCGACCATCAGCAGTGCCTTGCCGATGGCGCCGGACAGCGGCGGCAGGCCGGCTACGGCGGCACCGCCCATCAGGAACAGGACCCCCAGCAGCCCGCCATTGCGCAGCGGGCGCCCCTTGACCAGCCGGGTGCCGGCCTTGCCGCGCTGCAGGCCGATCAGCTCGGCCAGCAGGAAGAGGCCGCCGGTGACCAGGGTGGTGTGAATCAGATAGAAGAGCAGGGCGCCAATGGCTTCGGGGGTGTGCATGCCGATGCCCGCCAGCAGGGTGCCCACCGAGACCAGTACCAGGTAGGCGACCAGCAGGCGCAGGTCCCGGGCTGCCATCACGCCGACCGCGGACGCCGCCAGTGTGCCCAGCGCCAGCCACCACACCCAGGGCTGCTCTATGGCGGCCAGCGGACCCGCCTGATCGCCGAAGATCAGAGAGTAGACCCTGAGAATTGCGTAGATGCCGACCTTGGTCATGATCGCGAACAGCGCAGCCACTGGTGCTGGCGCCGAGGAATAGGCCTTTGGCAGCCAGAAATACAGCGGCAGGATCGCCGCCTTCAGGCCGAACACCACCAGCAGCAGCAGCGCGCCGGCGCTGACCAGCCCGGCGCGCTCGCCCTCGAGCTCGGCTACGCGCACTGCCATGTGGGTCATGTTGAGGGTGCCGGTAGCGCCATAGAGCACGCCTACCGCGATCAGGAACAGCGCCGAGCCCGCCAGATTGAGCACCACATAGTGAAGGCCTGCCTGGATGCGTCCCTTGCCACCGCCGTGCATCAGCAGTGCGTAGGAGGCCAGCAGCAGCACCTCGAAGAACACGAAGAGGTTGAACAGATCGCCGGTCAGGAAGGCTCCGTTGATGCCCATCAGCTGCAGCTGGAAGAGCCCATGGAAGTTGCTGCCCTGTTCATCGTCGCCGGCACTGGCGAAGACCACGCAGCCAAGCGCCAGCACGGCGGTCAGCAGGATCATCAGCGCCGAGAGGCGATCGAGCACCATGACGATGCCGAAGGGCGGCTGCCAGTCGCCCAGCGCATAGTAGGAGACCTCGCCGCCGGTCGCCTTGCCGACCAGTGCGATGGCGACGGCCAGCAGCAGGGCGGTGCTGCCGATGCCCAGCACTCGCTTGAGAGAGGTGCTGCCGTGGCGGCTGATCAGCAGCAGAATACCGCTGACGAGTGGCAGCACGACGGGCAGGACAATCAGATGTTGCAGCATCAGCGGCGCTCCTCTCGCGGCTCGTCGACCTGACGGCCATCGACATGGTCATTGCCCATGTCGCCGCGGGCACGCATGGCCAGGATCACCGCGAAGGCGGTCATGGCGAAGCCGATTACGATGGCGGTCAGCACCAGCGCCTGGGGCAGCGGGTCAGCGTAGTTGCCGCTGCCGTCGAGAATGGCGGCGCCATTGGTGGTCAGCCCACCCATCGAGAACAGGAACAGATTGACCGCGTAGGACAGTAGCGTCAGGCCGACCACTACCGGGAAGCTGCGCCCGCGCAGGGTCAGGAAGAGGCCACAGGCGGTGAGGATGCCTGTGGTGATGGCGTACAGGCTTTCCATCAGCTTTTCTCCTTGCTGGTGGCGGGCTGGGCATCCTTGGACGGGCGGTGCGGCGTGGTCACCTTGCCCAGGTTGGCAAGGATCATCAGGGTCGCACCGACCACTGCCAGATAGACGCCGAGGTCGAACAGCATGGCGGTGGCCAGCTCGAACTCGCCGATCAGCGGCAGCTTGAAGTGCCCGAAGGCGGATGTCAGGAAGGGACGGCCGAACAGCCAGCTACCAAGCCCGGTGAGCGTCGCCACGGCAACGCCGCCGATGGCCACCAGCTGGTAAGGGAAGTCCAGACGGCTCTGGGTCCATTCCACGCCCCGCGCCATGTAGATCAGAATCAGCGCCACCGCGGTGACCAGGCCGGCGATGAAGCCACCACCGGGCTGGTTGTGGCCGCGCAGGAAGATGAAGACCGAGACCAGCAGCGCCAGCGGCAGCAGCCACTGGGAGACACTGGTGAGGATCATCGGGTAACGGTCCGCTGACCAGACGCGGCCCTCGGCGTCGCTGTGGGGCATGAACAGCCGCAGACGATTGAGCAGCTTGAAGATCGCGAGACCGGCGATCGCCAGCACCGTGATCTCGCCGAGAGTATCGAAGCCGCGGAAGTCGACCAGGATGACGTTGACCACGTTATGGCCGCCGCCGCCGGGTACGCTGTTATCAATGAAGAAGCGGGAAATGCTGTCGACCTCGCGAGTCAGCACTGCATAGTTGAGGCTTGCCACGACCATGCCCAGTGCGCCGGCCAAGGCGATGTCGCGAATGGTGCGATGGGCCGAAGACTCTCGTGGCGTCTTCTGAGGCAGGAAGAACAGCGCCAGCATCAGCAGGATCATGGTCACCACCTCGACTGAGAGCTGGGTCATCGCCAGGTCGGGAGCCGAGAAGCGGGCGAAGGTCAATGAAACCACCAGCCCCACCACCGACAGCATCAGCAGCGAAACCAGGCGATAGCGATGGGTCACGACGGTCCCCAGGGCGCCGAAGATCAGCAGCGCCGCGCCAAGCATCAGTACGCCGTCAAGCTCGCCCTCTAGCTTTCCGCCCGACAACTGCGGCAGCTCCAGGAGGCCCAGGGTGGCAAGTAGTAGCGCCGCGCCCAGCAGCAGGCTCATATAGCGCTGCAGTGAGCCGTTCTCAAGGCGTGCGGTCAGCGATTGGCTGCGTGCCACCAGGCGCTGGATGCTGCTCTCGAAGATCATTCGCGCATCGGTGTTGGCGAACTGACGCACGAAGCGTCGGATCGAGGCATGCACGCCGTAGAGTGCAACACCGCTCGCCAGCGCGATCATGCTCATCGCCAGGGGCGCATTGACGCCATGCCAGATGGCCAATTTGAAGTCGAGCGATTCGCCCAGCACCGCCTGGGCGGCGAGATCCAGCAGGCCGGTGGCCAGCATCGCCGGGAACAGGCCCACTGCCACGCATAGCATGACGAGCAATTCCACCGGCACTCGCATCAGCCGCGGTGGCTCATGCGGATGTTTAGGCGGCGTGGTCTTGGCCGGCTTGAAGAAAACCGCATGTACCAGGCGCAGCGAATAGGCCACCGACAGTACCCCGCCGAGGGTCGCTAGCAGCGGCAGCAGCCACCCCAGCCCGCCGAGCAGGCCGGCATCCAGCGTCTCCTTGAAGAACATTTCCTTGGACAGGAAGCCGTTGAGCAGCGGCACCCCGGCCATCGAAGCTGCCGCCAGGGTCATCAGCAGGGCGGTGACCGGCATCGCCCGGCGCAGTCCGCCCAGCTTGGCAAGCTCCCGGGTGCCTGCTTCGTGATCGATGATCCCCGAACTCATGAACAGCGCACCCTTGAAGGTGGCATGGTTGAGAATGTGGAAGAGCGCGGCAAGGATCGCCATCGGGCTACCGATGCCCAACAGCGCGGTGATCAGCCCCAGGTGGCTGACCGTGGAAAAGGCCAGAATACCCTTGAGATCCGTTTTGAGCAGCGCGAACCAGGCCCCATAGAGGAAGGTGGTCATGCCGGTCAGCGTGACCAGCCAGCCCCACATGGCGCTGTCGCCGATCGCCGGATGCAGGCGCGCCAGCAGGAAGATGCCGGCCTTGACCATGGTGGCCGAGTGCAGATAGGCGGAGACTGGGGTCGGGGCGGCCATGGCATTGGGAAGCCAGAACTGGAAGGGGAACTGGGCCGACTTGGCGAAAGCACCGATCAGCACCAGCACCAGCATGACCGGGTAGCGCGGGTCAGCGAGGATGACGTCAGCGCTATCGAGCACCACCCCCATGTCGAAGCTGCCGACCATGTCGCCGATCAGCAAAAGGCCCGCGAGCAGCGCAAGGCCCCCGGCACCGGTGACGGTCAGCGCCATGCGTGCCCCCTTGCGGGCATCGCTCTGGGACGACCAGAAGCCGATCAGCAGGAAGGACGACAGGCTGGTCATCTCCCAGAACACCCACAGCAGCAGCAGGTTGTCGGCCATGACGATGCCGACCATCGAGAACATGAACAGCATCAGGTAGGCATTGAAGCGGCCGAAGGGCTCCTCGGGCGCCAGGTAGTAGCGCGCATAGAGGATGATCAGCAGGCCGATGCCCAGGATCAGCGTAGTGAACAGCAGCGACAGGCCGTCCAGGCGGAAGGCCAGATCCAGCCCCAGTTGGGGAATCCAACTGATGGCAATGCGGGGCACCTCGCCGGCCGAGAGAGCCGGTACCAGGGTCAGGGTCAGCAGCAGTGCAATAGCCGGTGGCGTGGCCGTGCCCAGGGAGCACAGGTTGCGCCCATATCGCTCGAGGCACATGGGAGCCAGCACGCCCAGCAGGGTCAGCAAGGGAATCCAGAGCAATGTCATCGATCGTTCGTCCTGCGCGGGTCCGGGGAAATTGGGGTGATACCCGTTGTCATTCGCCAAGGCAAGCCCACTGGGCCGGCGTTGGCGGCATGGCGTGATCCATCTCAGGGCCAGACGCCGCCCTACTCTAGCGTAAAGGATCGCTCGACGCAGGTGCTGCTAACCGCTTTATCGCCTTGAATCATCAACGCTTGTCTGTCTTGCATTAGCTCCACTGCGCTGCCGGTTCTGGCATCGGTGGGTGGGGCCGGTGGCATTGATGATGCTAGCGGTTTGCGCCCGCCGTTGGAGATGTCGGGTACGTTACCTATATTTTGGTGTACAATACCTATACGAATTAATTTATTTGTCCAATTTATCGACCTGCCTCTTGGCACTTCCTAAGGTGATGGCATGCGACGCAAGGCTGCGCTTCCCGTCAAGACCTGTCGCCAGTGCGAGCGCCCCTTTCGCTGGCGGCGCAAGTGGGCTCGCTGCTGGGACGAGGTGCAACATTGCAGCGAACGCTGCCGCCGAGAGGCGCGTCGCGCCAGGCGGTCGGCATGAACCCTGAATTGGTATGGCTGCGCGATGATCTGCGCCTGGCCGATAACCCACTGTTCCACTTTGACTCGCCGCCGGCCTCCCTGATGTGTGTCTACGTGCTCGACGAACGCTGGCTTTCGCCCCTTGCGCCAGGTCTATCTTCGCGTCGCATCGGTGCAGCCCGGCTGTGCTTTCTCTGGCAGAGTTTGATCGCCCTGCGTGGCGAGCTTCTTAAACGGGGAGGGGATCTACTGGTGCGCGTCGGTGATCCGCCGGCGGTGATTGCCGAACTTGCTGCCCCAGTAGGCGTCTCGTGCATCCACGTGCGTGACGCCGCAGGTCATGACGAGGCCACCGACCTGACAAGGCTCACCGAGCAACTGCCGGCGAGCTGCAAACTTCGTCGCTGCCAGGGCGGTACCCTGTTCGACGAGCAGGCGCTGCCCTTTGCCCTGGAGGAACTGCCGGGCAGTTTCTCGGCCTTTCGCCGGCGTATGGAAGCGGAAGGCAGCGTACCGCCAGCTCAGCCCGCGCCGATTACGCTGCCGCTATGGCCCGAGAAAGCGCCTCGAGGCCTGCCGCCTCTTAAGCATGTCTGTGAGGAGGCCGCCGCCTGGCGCCCCGACCCGCGTGGCGATTTTCGTTTTCAGGGCGGCGAGGAAGCCGCTCAGACGCGACTCGATCACTATCTCTGGCACAGTGGCGCCATCGCTCGTTATAAACAGACACGCAATGGCCTGCTGGGCGCCGAGTTCTCTACCCGGCTGTCGCCCTGGCTGGCGACCGGCTGTCTGTCGGCGCGGCAGGTTCATGATCAGGTGCGGACATGGGAGCTTGACCATGGCGCCTGTGAGTCGAGCTATTGGGTGATCTTCGAGCTCATGTGGCGGGAGTACTTTCACTGGGTCGCTCGAAAGGAAGGGGGCTTGCTCTTTGGCCCTCGGACGTTGCCCGAACCGCCACCGGCCTTTCACGACTGGTGTCGCGGCGAGACCGGCGTGCCTTTCATCGATGCTGGCATGCGCGAGCTTGCGTCCACCGGCTGGCAGTCCAACCGGATGCGCCAGAATGTGGCCAGCTTCCTGGTGCATGACCTAGGCATCGACTGGCGCCTGGGCGCGGCTTGGTTCGAGCACTGCCTGATCGACTTCGACGTCGCCAGCAACTGGGGCAACTGGGGGTATGTGGCCGGCGTCGGACGAGAGGCGAGCCGCGGGCGCTATTTCAATGTGCTCTGGCAAGCGCAGCACTACGACCCGGCCGGCGACTATGTGAGCCATTGGCGACCCGAGCTTGAGCGTCTGGCCGAAGGTGAGGCTCGCCATCAGCCCTGGCGCGCGGCCCCCGACGCCTTCCCTGCACCCTGTGTCATCCCCGATGCCTGGGGCGACGCCTTGATGGCGCTGCCATCCTCTACTGGCGACTCATCTCTTGTTGATTCTGCCACTGTAGACACTCCTCCTTTCGACGCTGCCAGGGAGACGTGATGCACGTACTGTCCCTATCTGATGATCGTCGTCTACCCGTCATGCTGGGCCTGGCCGGGCTGCTGCCCTTTGTGGCCACGGCCCTGGGCGCTTGGTGGGCGCCAGGGGCTTGGTCGGTCTTCGCCATACAGGCCTTTGTCTATTACAGCGCGGTGATACTGTCCTTTCTCGGCGGCATCCACTGGGGGCTCGCCATGGGCCGAGATGCACCGAAGAGCCCGGCATTTCGCGGCCGTGTCATGCTGAGCATGGCGCCCAGCCTGATGGCCTGGCCGGCCTTGCTGTGGGGCGGGGCGCCGGGCACCGCGCTGCTGATGCTCGGCTATATCGCGGTGCGCGGCTATGAGGCGAGTGCGACTGGCAGTGTTGGGCTGCCCGAGTGGTATCGAGGGCTGCGCAATGTGCTGACCGTGGTGGTGGTCGCCTGCCACTTGGCTGTGATCCTTCGGTTTTGGCAGCTTCTGTAGCGATACCGCTGGCTGGCGCGGCGGGAAGGCTGGTGGCCTGGATCGATCTGCGCGATGATGCTCTCCTTTATTCGTGATGATGGAGTATCACCCCGCCATGCGCAGGATCCTCGTATGCTCGCTGCTGTTGAGCACCCTGGTCGGCTGCCAGAGCAGTCAGGTCAGCCAAGCCCAGAGCCAAGCCTCGGCAACATCTTCGTCCCAGGCAACTGATCAGGCGACGGCACCGGCCGACGATAGCAGACAGGACGTTAACGCGCAGGCCGAGTCGCCGGCGTCTTTCGAGGCCTGGCTCGCCGATTTCCGCCGCGAAGCACGGGCCAAGGGCATTGCCGAGTCGACGCTCGATCGGGCCCTGGCCGATGTTCGCTTCCAACCCAAGATCCTCGAGTACGATCGCGCCCAGCCCGAGTTCGTGCGCCCTATCTGGCAGTACCTGGACACGGCCGTTTCATCGACCCGGGTGACCAACGGCCGCAAGCGCCTAGCCGAGCATCGTGCCACGGCGGAGCGTATGGCCAGTCGCTACGGTGTGCCGGCGGAGGTGCTGGTGGCGATATGGGGGGTGGAAAGCAACTACGGCAGCAACTTCGGCAGTTTCTCGACGCTGAATTCCCTAGCGACCCTGGCCTTCGATGGCCGCCGCCGCGACTTCGCCCATGACGAGCTGATCGCTGCGCTCAAGATCATCCAGAACGGCGATATCGCCCCGGATCGCATGATCGGTAGTTGGGCCGGAGCCATGGGGCATACCCAGTTCCTGCCGTCTAGCTTCCTCGCCTATGCCGAGGACGGCGACGGTGATGGCCGCCGCGACATCTGGGGCAGCATTCCCGACGTCATGGCCTCCACCGCCAACTACCTCGCGCGAGCCGGCTGGCAGGCCGGCGAGCCCTGGGGTGTCGAGGTGCGCCTGCCTGCGGATTTCGATTATTCCCAGACCGAGCTGGCCACGCGGCGCTCAAGCCAGGCCTGGGCGGCACAGGGCGTGCGCGCGACAGACGGCGAGGCGCTGCCGGCGCTTGGCAAGGCATCGATCCTCACGCCTGCCGGCGCTCGTGGCCCCGCCTTCCTGGTTGGCGGCAACTATCGCGCCATCCTTCGCTACAACAACGCCACCAGCTATGCGCTGGCGGTGGGCACCCTTTCGCGCCGGGTGGCGGGAGAGCCTGGCATTCGCGCCGACTGGCCGCGCCAGGAAACGCCGCTTTCCAGGGCGCAGGTCCGCGAGCTGCAGCGCTCGCTGAACGCTCGTGGCTTCGCCACAGGGACGCCGGACGGCATCATGGGCCCCAACACCCGCGCCGGGCTGCGGGCCTTTCAGGCGGCTCAGGGTCTGACGCCTGATGGCTTCGCCACGGTATCGCTGCTCGAGCGCTTGCAGCAGTGAGGTTGGCTAGCCGAGTCGCGCCAGCAGGGCGATGACGGCCGTCTCGACCCGCAGGATCCGGCTGCCCAGGTGAATGCCCTGGCAGCCGGCCACCAATAGCGCCTCTACCTCATAGGGAATGAAACCGCCCTCGGGGCCCACCACCAGGCTCGCCGGGGCATTGAGTCCGCGAGGGCAGGCCGCTTCCATGCCGGGATGGGCCAGCAGCCCGCTGCGTTCATTGAGCCTTGCCGCTAAGCGATCCTCGACGAAGGGCTTGAAGTGGGTTTCCAGCTCCACCTCGGGCATCACCGTGTCGCGGGCCTGCTCAAGGCCCAGCACCAGGTGCTGGTGGATCTTCTCTGCGGACAGCTCGGGCGATTGCCAGTAGCTCTTCTCTACTCGTCGGGTGTGCAGCAGGGTGATGCGCTTCACGCCAAGGGCCGTGACGTGCTCCAGCGAACGCGCCAGCATGCGCGGGCGCGGCAGGGCCAGCACGAGGTCGATATCCAGCGCCGGCGGCGGGGCCTGATCGAGGGCATCGAGGGCGAAGCGGGCGCCATCGTCGTCGAGCGTCACCAGCCGGCCGTGACCGATGGCCCCGCCGCTCACGCCAAGCGTCAGTTCATCGCCGGGGTGAGCACGATGCACCTCTTGCAGGTGGCGCAGTCGCCTTGGATCACGCACCCAGGCGTGGTGGTCGTCGGTGAGGTCGGCAGGGTCGAGCAGGATCAGGTTCATGAGGCCTCGGCGGCGCGCAGCGGGTGACAGGGAACGGCGACGGTGGCTAGAACGCCAGACGCGGTGCACAATACCAGCAAAGCTGATAATAGGAGCACCGTCCGTGCGCGTGATTCGCAAGTATGCCAACCGCAGGCTCTATGATACCGAACAGAGCCGCTATGTGACGCTCGAAGACCTGCGCAGCCTGATCCTCGAGGAAGTGCCGTTTCGCGTCGAGGACGCCAAGTCCGGTGAAGACCTGACGCGCACCATCCTGCTGTCGATCATCATCGAACAGGAGCAGTCCGGCGGTGACTCAGAGGTATTCTCCAACGACCTGCTGGCCCAGTTCATTCGCGTCTACGATATGGCCCAGCCGCTGCCGCTGGCCCGCTATCTGGAGCAGGGCACCCAGCTGATGATGGAACAGCAGCAGCGTATGCAGGACCAGTGGAAGGAAGCCATGCGCCACACGCCGATGGAAATGATGCGCGAGATGGCCGAAGAGAACATGCGCTTCTGGCAGAAGACCTTTCAACAGGGCCCCGGTGGCAGTCACAAGGACGACATGGGCGGCGACAAAAGTCGCGACAAGGACTGAGCTCTCCCGACACGGCCGCCGCCTTTCTGGCATAATGCGCGGCTTATTGCGCATTCCCCTTACCCAACAGTCGAGCAAGGTTGCAGATGAAGGTTCTGATCATCGGCGGCGGCGGCCGCGAACATGCCCTGGCCTGGAAGGTCGCTCAGTCTCCTCAGGTCGAGACGATCTACGTGGCGCCTGGCAACGCCGGCACCCTGGTCGAGCCGAAGGTCTCCAACGTCGACATCGGGGCCACCGACCTCGCGGGCCTCGAAGCCTTCGCCCGTGACCACGCCATTGATCTGACCATCGTCGGTCCCGAGGCCCCGCTGGTCGAGGGCGTGGTCGACCGCTTCCAGGCCGCAGGGCTTGCGATCTTCGGGCCGACCCAGGCCGCCGCCCAGCTCGAGGGCTCGAAGTCCTTTACCAAGGACTTCCTGGCTCGTCATGCGATTCCCAGCGCGGACTACCAGACCTTTACCGCCGTGGAACCAGCGCTTGCCTACCTGGCCGAGAAGGGCGCACCGATCGTCATCAAGGCCGACGGCCTGGCCGCCGGCAAGGGCGTGATCGTGGCCATGACCGCAGCCGAGGCCGAAGCGGCGGTCCGTGACATGCTCGAGGCCAATGCCTTCGGCGATGCCGGCGCCCGGGTGGTGATCGAGGAATTCCTCGACGGCGAGGAAGCCAGCTTCATCGTCATGGTCGACGGCGAGCACGTGCTGCCCATGGCCACCAGCCAGGACCACAAGCGTGCCGGCGACGGCGACACCGGCCCCAATACCGGTGGCATGGGGGCCTATTCGCCCGCCCCGGTGGTTACTGATGCCGTCTATCAACGCATCATGGATGAGGTAATCCTGCCCACGGTCAAGGGCATGGCGGCCGAGGGGCATCCCTATACCGGTTTCCTCTACGCGGGCCTGATGATCGACAAGAGCGGCGCGCCCAAGGTGATCGAATACAACTGCCGTTTCGGCGATCCGGAAACCCAGCCGATCATGATGCGACTCGAATCCGACCTCGCCGCACTGTGCCTGGCGGGCAGTCAGGGCACACTTGATCGCGAATCCATCGAGTGGGACAAGCGACCGGCGGTCGGCGTGGTCCTGGCCGCCGGCGGTTACCCGGGCAGCTACCGCAAGGGCGACGTGATCGACGGTATCGAAGCCGCCGAGGACACCGGCTGCCGGGTGTTTCATGCCGGCACTACCCAGGATGACCAAGGTCGGGTCGCGACCAGCGGCGGTCGCGTGTTATGTGTAACCGCCTTGGGAGACACGGTGGCTAACGCCCAGGCCCTGGCCTACGAAGGGGTGGCCGCCATCGACTGGCAGAACATGAGCTACCGTCGCGACATCGGCTTCCGCGCCATCGCCCGCGAGAGCTGATTGCCTGGCGCGCTGTCTCCCATTCAAGGATTGCCTTTCTTTGCAGTGATTGCCCCAGTGCTTCGCGGTAGCTGCCAAGCATTTGAAACTGCGTGATCAGGGGTGGCCCTGAGTCGTTGCGCTGGGACGGGATACGACGGGGAGTTGATATGTCACGAGTACGCCTGGAATTTCCGACAGACGCCATCCTGCACCGCCACTCCCTGTCGGTACGCATCACCGACATGAACTACGGTCGTCACCTTGGCCACGATGCCCTGGTGTCGCTGTTGCATGAGGCGAGAACTGAAGCACTGGCCTCCCGCGGGCTCAGGGAATGGGATCTCGGCGGCTGCCCCAGTGTGGTTGCCGATCTTGCTATCCAGTATCAGGGCGAGGCCGCCTGGCCCGACATGCTGATCGTCGAGACCGCGATTCCTCCCGTCGACGGCAAGTCGCTGTGTGTCTATCACCGGGTGGTGCGTGAGCATGACCAGCGGCCCGTCGCTACTGCCCGGCTCAACCTGGTATTGCTCGACCCCGCGTCTGGCAAGCCTGTCCCGGTGCCCGCCGGCGTGCAAGACTCGCTGTCCCCGGCCGGGCCTTCTTTCGAGGGCGACGCCTGATGTCCCGGGAATATCCGATCATCGCCGTGACCGGCTCCAGCGGCGCAGGCACCACCACGGTGCGGCGCACCTTCGAGCGCATGTTTGCTCGCGAAGATGTGCATGCCGCGACCGTGGATGGCGATGCCTTCCATCGCTACACCAAGGACGAGCTGTCGCGGATCTTCCGCGAGGAGCCCGAGCGCACCGACGAGCTGTCCCACTTTGCGGTGGAAGCCAACCTGCTCGAGCATCTCGAGGCGCTGTTCCAGGAATATGGCGATCAGGGCTCCGGCACCTTCCGGCACTATATCCACGCCGAAGACAAGCGGATGATCGAGCTTGGCCATCAGGTCGGTACCTTCACCGACTGGCAGCCGCTGCCCAGCGGCACCGATCTTCTGTTCTACGAGGGGCTTCACGGCGGCCTGGTCACCGCCGAGCATGACATCGCTCGCCATGTCGATCTGCTGGTGGGCGTGGCGCCGACCATGAACCTTGAGTGGATACAGAAGATCGATCGCGACACCAAGCTGCGCGGTTACTCCCAGGAAGCGGTGATCGACACCATCCTTGGGCGCATGCATGACTACGTCCGCTATATACAGCCGCAGTTTTCGCGCACCCATATCAACTTCCAGCGGGTGCCCACGGTGGATACCTCCAACCCCTTCGAGGTCCAGGATATCCCCACCGATGCCGAGTCCTTCGTGGTGATCCGTTTCCGCGATCCGTCCACGGTGGACTTCCCGTACCTGCTGGCGATGATCCAGGATGCCTTCATGAGCCGTCCCCACACCCTAGTGGTGCCCGGGGCGCGCATGCCGCTGGCCATGGAATTGATTCTGGGCCCGCTGGTTCGCCACCTGTTAGCCCAGCGGCGTTTCCGCTAGGCTCACAGGCCGCGCGGAGCGACCACCACTGATTGGACCACCCTATACCGACTGTCATTCAAGGGAGAGGCGCCATGGATTGCCTGTTCTGCAAGATCATCAACCGCGAGATTCCCGCCGATATCGTCTATGAAGACGATGACGTGCTGGCCTTCAACGATATCAATCCCCAGGCGCCGACCCACCAGTTGGTGATTCCCAAGCGCCATATCTCGACCCTCAACGACATTGCCGAGCAGGACCTGGCGCTGATCGGTCGCTTGCAGTACACCGCGGCAACCCTGGCCAGGCAGGCGGGCTTCGCCGATGAAGGCTACCGGGTGGTGATGAACTGCAACGAGCGGGGTGGGCAGACGGTTTATCATGTCCACATGCACCTGATGGGCGGTCGCGACTTCACCTGGCCGGCGGGGTAATCGGCATCAGGGCGTCGAGCTGACCGAGCCTGCATGCCCGAGGCACCGCTAGCTGCACTGACATGTCTCGGGGCTCTTGCCTTGCGAGGTGGCTGGCGCGCCAGAATTTCGCCACAACTTCTGGCTGCGTCGCGGCTCGGGTAGACTAGAGATAACATCCACGGGGGCCCTCATGAATCGCCAGTTTTCCCGCAATGACCACCTGATCCAGCAGTTCGATACCATTCTGCGCACCCTGGTGCCGCATGCCGCCCAGCCGTCGCGGCCTAGCCCGTCCGCCGGCGTTCAGGACGGCGAGCTAGATGAAGCCGAGCGCGCTCACGCCGTGGGGTTGATGCGCATCAACCACACCGGCGAGGTCTGCGCACAGGCGCTTTATCAGGGGCAGGGGCTGACCGCCAAGCTGGCTGACATCCGCAGCCAGATGGAGCAGGCCGCTCAGGAAGAGATCGACCACCTGGCCTGGTGCGATGCCCGCCTCGAGGAACTCGATGGTCGCACCAGCCTGCTCAACCCGCTTTTCTACGGGGCATCCTTCGGTCTCGGTGCGGTGGCCGGCGCCGTGGGCGACCGGGTCAGCCTGGGCTTCGTCGCCGCCACCGAGGAGCAGGTCGGCGACCATCTCGACGAGCACCTCGAGGCATTGCCGTCGGGCGATCGCCGCTCCCGGGCGGTGCTCGAGAAAATGCGCGAGGACGAGGCCCACCACGAACGCTGGGCCCTGGAAGCCGGCGGCGCGGAGTTCCCGGCGCCGGTCAAGGCCGGCATGCGGCTGATGTCCAAGCTGATGACCACCAGCGTTTACCGGCTCTAGGTCGGGGGCTTGCTTGGCAACTGAGTCACGCCGAGCCTTGTTCTTCCTTCTTCCTTCTTCCTTCTTCCTTCTTCCAGATACGACAACACCCCGCCGGGAGCTCCGGCGGGGTGTTGTCGTTAGGGCAGAACCCGGACGAGCGGCGGCTCAGTCCATATTGCGCGAGTAGAAGATTTCGAGCATCTCCTTGCGCAGGCGACTCTCGATGTTGCGGGCTTCCTCGAAGGTGAGGTCACGACGCGAGGTGCCGAACAAATAGTTGTCGAGTTCGAAGTCCTTCAGCAACATCTTGGTGTGGAACATGTTTTCCTGATAGACGTTGACGTCGACCATCTGATAGGCGTTCTTGGTGTCCTCGGCCAGGTAGTCCTGGATCGAGGTAATGTCGTGGTCGATGAACAGCTTCTTGCCGTCGACGTCGCGGGTGAAACCGCGCACCCGGTAGTCCATGGTGACGATGTCGGAATCGAAGCTGTGGATCAGGTAGTTCAGTGCCTTGAGGGGGCTAATCATGCCGCAGGTCGAGACGTCGATGTCCAGGCGGAAGGTGCTGATGCCGTTGTCCGGGTGGGATTCCGGGTAGCTGTGTACCGTGACGTGACTCTTGTCCAGATGACCGACCACGGTTTGCGGTAGCGGGCCCGGGCCAGGCTCCGTCTGCTCCGGCGCAGGGTCCTCGAGCTCGTGCTCGGCGATCAGGATGGTCACGCTGGCACCGTGGGGCTCGTAGTCCTGACGCGAGATATTGAGCACATGGGCGCCGATGATGTTGGTGACATCCTTGAGGATCTGCGTCAGCCGTTCGGCGTTGTAGAGCTCATCGATGTAATCGATGTAAGCCCGACGCTGCTCTTCGGTCTTGGCGTAGCAGATGTCGTAGATGTTGAAGCTCAACGAACTGGTCAGGTTGTTGAAGCCGTGGAGTCGGAGATTGTTGCTCACGTCCGAGCCTCCCTCAGGTGCTTGAGTGCGTGGTATGCCTGTCGGACTAGGCCGGGGCTGCATGAAAGGCGGGTATTATGCACACCCCGGGGTACGGGCGCACCCGCTCCGGGGAGTTTTCTAACGGGTCACTCTTCTACGATAGTGACGGAGTGTGTCACTTCGACGCCGCCGTTGGTGAGCATGATGGAGGCGCTGCAGTATTTTTCTGCCGATAGCGCCACCGCCCGCTCGACCTGCTTCTCCTTGAGGCCTTTACCGGTAACCGTGAAATGCACATGGATCTTGGTGAAGACGCTGGGCACGCTGTCGGCGCGTTCGGCCTCGACGCTGGCTACGCAGTCGCTGATTGGGGCGCGCGACTTCTCAAGAATCTGCAGCACGTCGAAGGACGTGCAGGCGCCGAGCCCCATCAGCATCATCTCCATGGGGCGGGGGCCGGTGTCGCGGCCGCCGTGGTCGGGGGGGCCATCGATAACCACGCTGTGGCCGCTACCCGATTCGGCGACGAACTGACGGCCGTCGGTCCACTTGACGCTGGCTTTCATGAGGCAACTTCTCCGTCTGGCATCAATAAAGAGGGGATGAACACGTCACTCAAAGGGTGACGCGAGTTCCTTGGCGCCCAACGAGGCGTTTGGCGCTACGTTTAGCGCTACACAAGAAAAAACGAGGCGCTTACTCTGCCATGGCACGCAGCCGGGTATCCAGTTCGGCTAGACGCTCAGGCGTGCCGACATCGACCCAGGCGCCGTGATGGTGGTGGCCCGCCACCCGCCCCGCGGCCATGGCGTCCCGCAGCAGAGGCGCCAGGGCGAAGGCGCCGGGTGCCTGGTTGGCCAATAGCGCTGGGTCGATCAAGCTGAGGCCGGCGAAGGTCAGGCGCGGCGCGCCGCTGGCATCTACTCGACCCGCGGCATCCAGGTGGAAGTCGCCGTCCGGGTGCTGGTCGGGGTTGTCGACCAGCCACAGGTGGGCGAGATCCCCATCAAGCGTAGGCAGTCTTGTGAGATCCGGCGCGCACCAGACGTCGCCGTTGATCAGCAGGAAGGGCGCTTCGCCGAGCAGCGGCAGCGCCTTCTGTATGCCGCCGCCGGTCTCTAGCGGGCTGTCTTCCCGGCTCCAGGCGATGCTGACGCCATGGGCCGCACCGTCGCCCAGCGCCTCGATGATCTGTTCGGCCCGGTAACTGACGTTGATCACCACATCGGTAATGCCGGCGGCGGCCAGGCGCTCGAGGTGGTGAACGATCAGCGGTTTGCCGGCTACCGGCAGCAGCGGTTTGGGGCAGCTGTCGGTCAGCGGACGCATGCGCTTGCCAAGTCCCGCCGCCAGGATCATCGCCTTCATGCCGTCGCCTCCTGAGTCATCACCTCACTGGCCGGTGCCTCGATGCTGCGCGACGCCAGGGCTTCCTCGAGTGCCGGGGTGAAGGTTGAATGAAGCCAGTGGCGCAAGTCGACGAAGGCGGGCCAGGGAGCCAGGCTGTCATCCAGATGTGCAAGAAAGTGGGGCAGGCGCGCGAGGTAGCCAGCCTTGCCGTCGCGCAGGGTCAGGCGACAGAAGATGCCGAGCACCTTGAGGCTGCGCTGGGCCGCCATGGCATCGCACCAGAAGTGGAAGCGTTCGGCGTCGATGGCCGGGTCGAGGCGGCCGTCGACGATGGCACTCTCGCGAAAGGCCGCCTGCCAGTGGTGGAGGGTCGTGGCGTCGAAGCGCCGATAGCGCCCGCGGGTCAGCGAGATGAAGTCATAGGTCAGCGGGCCGGCCACGGCGTCCTGGAAGTCGATCAGCACCAGGGCGTCGTCTTCGAGCATCAGGTTCATGGCATCGAAGTCCCGGTGCACGACGAAGCGCGGCTGCTCCAGGGCGCTGTCTACCAGTTGGGTGACCAGCGTCGTCCAGCCGGGCGGCGAAGCGATGCCCAGCAGGCCATCCAGGCACCATTCGGGAAACAGCTCGAGCTCGCGAGTGAGCAGCGCTGCATCATAGATCGGCAGGGCATCCTTAGGGGCCTTGGCCTGGAGCTCATGGATCAGGGTGATGGCCTTATCGAAGCCGTCGAGAGTGGCCTTGCATGAAGTGAAGCTATTCTGCAGTGGGGTGTCGCCCAGGTCATCGAGTGCCAGGAAGCCCATGTCCAGATCCGCGTGATGCACTCGCGGTACCGGTAGCCCGGCGGCCAGCCAGTCGGTGGCGATGGCAAGAAAAGGCCGGCTGTCTTCTTGCGCCGGCGGGGCGTCCATCAGGATGCGGGTGGCACCGTCAGGCAGCGTCAGACGATAATAGCGGCGAAAGCTGGCGTCGCCGGCGGCGAGGGTCAGCCTTAGCGCGTCGGGGGCCAGGCCGTATTGCTCGGCCGCCCAGGCGGTGAGGGGGCCAAGGCGCGCGGGGTCTGCCGAGGTCATGGGCTCTCCTGTGGTGATGCGTGTCGCGGCGTTGTTGTTGACGCTCACCCGGGCGCAACGCATGCTGAAATCCGTGTTCGCCAGTGGCCGGATCATCGACAGACAGCAGCGGCGCCGGCCGAGCGGTGGCAGACAGCCGAGATTCGGCCTGTATAATACCGATTTCACCCGTCAAGGACAGCGAGGAAGATGGGCAAGCGACTCTACTGGACTGCCCTGGCCGGTCTCACCGCCGTCGCCGGCGGCAATGCCCTGGCAGCGCCTCCGGCGCCCCTGCCAGCGGAACAGCTCGACTGGCAACCCTGGGGCGATGATGCGCCGTCGGATGCGCTGTGCCGCGGCCACTACGTGATGCCGGCATATCGGCTTCCGGCCGCCGACACCCCCGGCGATATCCGTTCCTCCTCGGATCGGGCCCGCTATGGCGAAGACGGCTCGGTGAGTCTGGCCGGCGAGGTACTGCTGCGCCGCGGTAACAGCCAGGTCGAGGCCCCTGCGGTGCGCGTGGGTCCTGCACGCGAGCGTGCCCAGGTGACGGGGCCGCTGGCTCTGCGCGATCAGGGGCTGCTGGTGCGCGGCGACGCCGCCGAAGTGGCACTGCAAAGCGATGCGGCGTCGGTCGATGGCGCGCACTATGTGGCCCATGAGGCTCGCCTGCGCGGCGACGCCCAGCGGCTGGCCCGTCTCGAAGACGGCCGCTATCAGCTCACCGACGCCAGTTTCACCACCTGTGAGCCGGGTAGTCAGGCGTGGCGACTGGTAGGCAACGACATCATGCTGGATCGCGAGAAGGGGTACGGGACCGCGACTCATGCTCGCCTCGAGGTCCAGGATGTGCCGGTCTTCTACTGGCCTTGGGTGCGCTTCCCGATCGATGATCGACGCCAGAGTGGCTTCCTGTGGCCGGTGATCAGTGCCTCGGGCGATGGCCTCGACTATTCCCAGCCCTATTACTTCAACCTGGCGCCGAATTATGACGCGACCCTGACGCCGCGCTTCATCAGCGATCGTGGCTTCCTGCTGGGCGGCGAGTTCCGCTATTTGCAGGATGACCATTCACAACAGGGCTATGCCGGCACGATCGAGGGCGCCTATCTTGCCAATGATCAGGGCAAGACCTCCTCCAACCCCAACGATCCGCCGGATGCCTTCAGCGGTGAGGATCGCTGGTACCTGGACTATCGCCATCAGGGCCGTCTGAGCCCACGGCTGGACTACCAGCTCGCTTACGGTGCAGCCAGCGATGGGCGCTACTTCGATGATTTCGGACGCGATTTCGGCGAATCCGATACCGCCTACCTGCCGCGACTGGCGCTGTTCGACTACAGCGGAAAGACCTGGCAGCTCGAAGCCCGCGCCCAGGGGTATCAGCGGCTCGACTACCCGCTGGCCGAGCGTGACAAGCCGTTCTACCGCCTGCCGAGCCTGACCGCCAATGCCCGCTGGGATCAGGACAGTGGCTTCTATCAGCAGTGGCGCTCCAATGCGACTTACTTCTGGCGTGATGTCATCGAGCAGCAAGTGCCGTTGCGCGAGGCCGCGACCGGTAGCCGTGTGCATTTGGCGCCGGCGCTTGGTTGGCGCGGCGATCCCAGCTGGGGCTTTCTGGAGCCCAAGGTCGAGCTGCTGCACACCGCCTATGAGCTCGACTACGGCAACCTGAATACCGATCGTGACACCACGCTTTCGCGGACCGTGCCGGTCAGCTCGCTGGATAGCGGCCTGGTCTTCGAGCGTGATCTTTCGGCCTTCGGTGATGGCTACCGACAGACCCTGGAGCCGCGCCTCAACTATGCCTATGTGCCGGCCGAGGATCAGCAGGCGTTTCCAGATTTCGATACCAACGAGCAGGCCTTCTCCTGGGGGCAGCTGTGGTCGCCGTATCGCTTCTCCGGTGTGGACCGGGTGGGCGATCTTAACCGCCTATCGGCCGGCCTCAGTTCCCGGTTCCTCGAGGATGACAGTGGCCGCCAGCGCCTCGATATCGGTGTCGGCCAGGGGTTCTACTTCGAAGATCGCAGTATCGACATGAACGGCGACCCGGATACGCTCCCGGATCGCGACACCAATTACGCGGCCTGGTATCGCGCGACCCGGGACCGTACGCCGCTGGTGACGAATATCGACTGGCAGATCAGCGATTACTGGAGCACCCGCTACGCCTGGCTCTATGACACCGAGCGGCAAGTGACCGAGCGCAACGGGGTCGACCTAGCCTACCGGGATCCCCGCGGCCATGTACTGAACCTCGGGTATCGCTGGGAGCTGCAGGGCTTCGACCCCTCTGCCGACGACCCCGAGGATCGGCTCGGCTACAACCGCGAAGAGTTCGATGTCTCCTTCGCCCTGCGAGCCAGTAAACAAGTCGACCTGATCGGCCGCTACCTGTATGACAACACCAACGGCCGCTCCCTGGAGCGCCTGGCGGGTGTGCAGTGGAACGACTGCTGCTATGGTCTGCAGCTGGTATGGCGTGACTGGGTCGAGGACAACGACACCGCCAATACCACCGCCGACGACTACACCGATCGCGGCATCTTCCTGCGCTTCATCTTCAAGGGCCTCGGCGGAGTGGGCCAGGAAGCCGACAGTTACTTCGAGCGGGCCATTCCCGGCTATCGCTCCACCGCCTTTTGAGCGCCCCGGCGCGAAGGCATCGACACACGAGACGAGTCAATGAGGTATATATGCGCAGTCGACTGATCGCCCCGCTGGCCATGGCCCTGATGATGGCCCTGCCCTTGGGCGTGGCCCCGCTGACGGCAACGGCCCAGCAGTTAAAGCCGCTCGATCACATCGTGGCAGTCGTCAACGAGGGCGCGATCATGTACAGCGAGCTCGAGAGCCGAGTCGCCCGGGCACGTGACCAGCTGTCCAAGCGCGGCGTCACACCGCCAAGCAATGCGGCTCTCGAGCAGCAGGTGCTGGATCGTATGATCGTCGAGGAAGTCCAGCTGCAGATGGCCCGTGATGCCAACCTGAGCGTCGACGACACCGAGCTTAATCGCACGGTGCGTGGCATCGCCGAGAACAACGGCATGAGCCTCGAGCAGTTCGCCGATAGCCTCGAGGCCGATGGCCTGACGCTGGCTGCAGTGCGCGAGGACGTGCGCCGCGAGCTCTTGATGCGCCAGCTTCAGCAGCGCCGGGTCGCCAGTCGGGTCACCGTCAGCGAGCGCGAGGTGGATCGCTATCTGGAGCAGCAGGGCGCCAACGACGACGTGCGCTATCGCCTGTCGCACATCATGATCGCACTGCCCCAGTCGCCCAGCCAGGCGCAGATCGACGATGCCCGCGCCAAGATTGAGGGCTTGCGTCGCCAGCTTGAGAACGGCGCCGACTTTGCCAGTCTGGCGGCCGCCGAGTCCGATGGTGGCCAGGCGCTCAACGGCGGTGATCTGGGCTGGCGCGCGGGTGCCGAGATACCCAGCATCTTCACCGACGCGGTGCCGTCGCTGGATGTGGGTGAGGTCTCTGCGCCGATCAGAAGCCCCAGCGGCTTCCACCTGGTCAAGCTCGCCGACCGCGAAGGCGGCCAGGGTCGCAACCTGACCCAGCGCGACCAGGTCCGCCAGACCCTCTTTCAGCGCAAGGCCAATGACGAGATGGAGGTCTGGCTGCAGGAGATTCGCGCCGGTGCCTACATCGACAATCGCCTGAATGAGTCCAGCGCATCATGAACCCGCCGGTACTGGCGCTGACCACCGGCGAACCCGCCGGCATCGGCCCGGAACTGGCGGTGATGCTGGCCGCCGAGGGCATCGCGGGTGTGGCGCCTGATGCAGACCCTGGCGCCGCTCCGGATTTCACCATCGTGGCGGTGGGGGACCCTTCGCTGCTCGAGGCGCGGGCGCAACAGCTGGGGCTGGGCGTGACGGTGCGGGTGCTGGGGTCGGGCGAGTCGCCGCCGGCGCCATGCTCCGGCGTGCTGCCGGTGTGGCCGGTGGCCCTCAAGGCGCCGTGTCGTGCCGGCGAACTCGATCCCGCTAACGGTGCCTATGTACTCGAAACGCTGGACCTGGCCGTCGCCGCCTGTCGTGAGGGCCGGGCTCAGGGCATGGTCACCGCGCCCTTGCACAAGGGCGTGATCATCGACGGCGGCCAGGCCGGCTTCACCGGCCATACCGAGTACCTGCGCGATGCCTGCGGGGTCGAGGAAGTGGTAATGATGCTCGCCACCGACCAGGCGCTCCACGGCCAGCTCGATGGTCCGGCGCGCTGCGCCCTGCGGGTGGCACTGGCCACGACGCATCTGCCGCTGCGCGAGGTAGCCGATGCCATCACCGCCGAGGGGCTGAGTCGAGTGCTGCGCATCCTCGATGCCGATCTGAAGCGCTATTTTGGCCTCGCCGCACCGCGCCTCAAGGTCTGTGGGTTGAATCCCCATGCCGGCGAGGACGGTCATCTGGGGCGCGAGGAACTCGAGACCATTACCCCAGCGCTTGAGCGCCTGGCAACCGAAGGGCTCGACGTGCGTGGTCCCTATCCCGCCGATACCCTCTTCACCCCGCGACATCTCGATGACGCCGATGCGGTGCTGGCGATGTATCATGACCAGGGACTCGCCGTGCTCAAGTACGCAGGCTTCGGTCGCGCCGCCAACATCACCCTGGGCCTGCCGCTGGTGCGCACCTCGGTGGATCACGGTACGGCTCTGGATCTTGCCGGTCGCGGCGTCGCCGACACTGGCAGCCTGCGCGTCGCCATGAACCTGGCGGCTGAAATGGCCGCGTGCGACACCCTGTCCTAGCCGGCCTCGACCGTGCGTTTATTCCCGCAAGCGTGCTTAGCCGCCATCGCAGATCGGTGTCGGGCTAGCTGTCGGTAAGCTCTAACCCCTGTCAGAACCAAAGGATCATCCATCGCATGTCTTCACGCCCACCCATGCATCGGGCCCGCAAGCGCTTCGGCCAAAACTTCCTGCGCGATACGGGCATCATCTCGCGCATCGTGCGGGCCATCGACCCCCGTGCCGGCGAGCGCCTGGTCGAGATCGGCCCCGGCCAGGGAGCGCTGACCGAGCCGCTGATCGACGCTGCCGGCGGCGCCCTGGAGGTGATCGAGCTCGACCGCGATCTGATCCCCGGCCTGCGTGTGCAGTTCTTCCAATACCCTGATTTCGTGATTCACGAGGGCGATGCCCTGGCCTTCGACTTCGCCGCCCTGCGTGGCGACGGCCCGGCGCTGCGGGTGGTGGGTAACCTGCCCTACAACATCTCCACGCCGCTGATCGTGCATCTGCTCGAGACCACCGGGGCGATCGCCGACATGCACTTCATGCTGCAGAAGGAAGTGGTCGAGCGCCTGGCCGCCGAGCCCGGCAGCACCCACTGGGGACGGCTGTCGGTGCTGGCACAGTACCATTGCCAGGTCGAGTCGCTGTTCGTGGTGCCGCCGGAGGCCTTCGTGCCGCAGCCCAAGGTCGAATCGGCCATCGTGCGGCTGGCACCCCATGAGACCTTGCCGCATCCGGCCAAGGATCCGGCCCTGCTGTTCGATCTGGTCCGCGAGGCCTTTGGCCAGCGCCGCAAGACCCTGCGCAACAACCTCAAGGGGCGCGTGTCCGCCGAGGCCCTGGAAGCGCTGGGCATCGATTCGACCCGACGCCCGCAGACGCTCTCCGTCGAGGAGTTCGTTCGCATTGCCGACCACCTGGCCGAGGAGGTCGCATGACTGACAGCCACCGCGAGGCGACGATGGCGGCGCTCTCCGTCGATGTCGAGCCGGCCTTTCGCGCCGAGGAGTCCGATGAGGCCGAGTCCCGCTACGTGTTCAGCTACACCGTCACCGTGCACAACCACTCGTCTCACAGCGTGCAGCTGCTGGCGCGGCATTGGAAAATTACCCAGAGCAGCGGCAAGGTGCAGGAAGTGCGTGGCAAGGGCGTGGTCGGCAAGCAGCCCATGATCGGCCCCGGCCAGACCTTTTCCTATACCAGCCGCGCGGTGCTGGATGGGCCGGTGGGCGTGATGGAAGGTGACTATACCTGTGTCGATGCCGCTACCCAGCAGCACATCGAGGTGCCCATCGCCCCCTTCCGTCTGGCCGGTCCCCATCAGGTGCATTGACCGCGGCCGGCGCGACTGCAAGTCTGGGTCGGCACGGGCAGTGCCTTGTCCTATGCGTCATGCCGGGCGATGTCGGCGCCATACCGGCTTCCGGTGGTGCCATATCGGGGCTTGAGCCGCCACCCGGTCACGTCAGGGCACCGCGTTATCACCCGTTTCACCCGCTACGTCATCAGGAGATGTCATGACCACCTATGCGATCGGCGATCTGCAGGGCTGCCACCGGGAGTTCGTGGCGCTGCTCGAGCGGCTCGACTTCGCGCCGGGCCGCGATCGACTGTGGTTGGCCGGCGATCTGGTCAATCGTGGGCCAGGCTCGCTGGACTGCCTGCGCGAGGTGATCGCTCTGGGTGATTCGGCACAGGTGGTGCTCGGCAATCATGACCTGCATCTGCTGGCGGTCGCTCGCGGTGGTGCATCGACCAAGCGCTCCGACACCCTGGCGCCGATTCTCGAGGCGTCGGATCGCGAGGCATTGCTCGACTGGCTGCAGCAACAGCCGCTGATGGTGCGCGAGCCACGCAAGGACGGCGACACGGTGATGTGCCATGCCGGTCTGCTGCCCGAATGGTCGGCCGCCAAGGCCCAGGCGCTTGCCGGAGAGGTCGAGGCGCGGCTCGCCGCTGACGCCGGCGACTTCCTCGAACGGATGTACGGCAATCGCCCCAACCGCTGGCAGGATAATCTCGACGGCATCGAACGTGCGCGCTTCATCGTCAACGCCTTCACGCGCATGCGATTCGTCGATCCCGACGGGCATCTCGACTTCTCGGCCAAGGAGGGGCTCGACTCGGCGCCGGATGGCTTCGCCCCCTGGTTCAGCTATGCCCGCGAGGACGATCCGCATATCCTTTTCGGCCACTGGGCGGCGCTGGAAGGGGCGACCCCCGGCAGCCAGGTGCGCGCCGAGGCATTGGACACCGGATGCGTGTGGGGCGGCAGCCTGACCGCGCTGGATCTCACCACCGGCAAGCGGACCCGTCAACCGAGCCTTTCACGGGGCTGATCGCCCCGCGTCCTTCTTTCGCTTCTTGCTGTTTTATCCTCTTTACCCATGGAGCTACCATGAGCGCGACGCCCTTCGAGCACCTGGATATTCCCACCCTGAAAGCCTGGCTGGACGAGGGGGAGCCGCTGACGCTGGTCGATATCCGTGATCCGATGAGCTTTGCCCGCGGCCATATCCCGGCGAGCCGTCACCTGGACAACACAAGCGTCGGTGCACTGCTCGACGAGACGCCCAAGGAAGCGCCGCTGGTGGTGGTCTGCTATCACGGCCACTCCAGCCAGCAGGCGGCGACCTGGCTCGCCGGCCAGGGCTATTCCCGGGTCTACAGCCTGGACGGCGGCTTTACCGACTGGGCCGCCCAGCATCCCACCCGCGTGGCCACGGCACCGGCATGAGCGACGATCGTTTCCTTGACGGTCTCGAGGTCTACTGCGTGGGCGGTGCGGTGCGCGATGCGCGCCTGGGCTGGCCGGTCTATGACCATGACTGGGTGGTGGTGGGCGCAAGTGTCGAGGACATGACTCGGCGCGGTTTTACTCCGGTGGGTCGCGACTTTCCGGTCTTCCTGCATCCCGTGACCCACGAGGAGTACGCTCTGGCACGCACCGAGCGCAAGCGCGGTCACGGCTATACCGGCTTCGTGGTGCATGCGAGCCCCGAGGTTAGCCTCGAGGATGATCTGGCGCGACGCGACCTGACCATCAACGCCATGGCCGAGTCGGCCGACGGCACCCTGACCGATCCTTACCACGGCCAGCGGGATCTCGCCGCCAGACAGCTGCGCCATGTCTCACCGGCCTTCGTCGAGGACCCGCTGCGGGTGCTGCGCACCTCACGCTTCCTGGCCCGTTATCGGGGGCTCGGCTTCGAGATCGCCTCGGATACGCTGGCACTGATGCGCGAGCTCGCCGATAGCGGCGAGCTTGGCCACCTGGTCGCCGAACGGGTCTGGACCGAAACCGAAAAGGCGCTGGGGGAGCCATCCCCCGAGGCCTACTTCACGGCGCTAGATGATTGCAGGGCACTTGAAGTGCTGATGCCCGAGTTGACCGAAGATCGTGTCGCCCTGGCCGCCGCCCTGGACCGGCTGCATTGCCTGCCGGCGCCACAGGCTGATGGGAAGACCGATGCCGAAGGTGCGGCTGACAGCGAGATAGGTGAGCGGCGCCGCTGGCGCTGGGCGCGGCTTCTCGAGCACCTCGACGGCGACGCCCGGGCTGCGCTGGCCGAGCGTCTCAAGTTGCCCAAGGCCTACGCCGACCTGGCGCGTCAGGCCGCGCGTACCCGAGCCCTGCGTCTGGACAGTGAGGTCGCGCCGCTCACCGCCCGCCAGGTGCTTGACTGGTATGACGGCATCGATGCCTGGCGGCGTGACGAGCGCCTGGCTCCCCAGTTGGCCTTGTTGGCGCTGGACGAACCCGGGCTCGCCCGGCTGCTGGATGCCGCCTATCAGGCAGCGCAGGCGATTGCGCCCAAGGAGTTGCTCGCGGAAGGCTTCAAGGGCAAGGCGCTGGGCGAAGAACTCGACCGGCGGCGCCAGGCGGCGATCGCCGAGGTACTGGCGGACGCTAGCTGAGAGGCTGGCTGCGATACAGGTTTTGGGGGCTAGATCAACACCACCTTCGCTCTCGAGCGATGGGGCAGGCGGGGGCGAGGGGTGTCGATCAAGAGAACGAAAGTAGCGCCCATGGAAGAGGGCTGCGCACTCGCAGACACCTGCCCTTAAACGGCAGCAGCGTGATCGGGCGCGTCGTCAGACGTTTTTCGACACGTCGGCGCGGGAGATCCACTGCTGTTGCCAGCAGAAGTCCACCGGCCACAGCCGTTGATCGCCGGCATCGAAGGCTTGCCACAGGCGGTCATAGCGCTCGCCACTGAGCGGATGGGTGGCCTCGGGCAGTAGTTCGGCCAGCGGCTTGAGGACGAAGGCATGCTCGGTGATCTCATCGCGAGGCAGTTCGACGCCGTCGTGCTCGCCGGTGAGTGCGCCCACTGTCAGCAGGTCGATGTCGAGGGTGCGGGGGCTGAACTTGGCGCTGTTCTTTACCCGGCCATTGGCGAATTCCAGGCGCTTGCACCAGGCCTGCAGCTCGCCCACCGAGGCGTCGCTGTCAAAGGCCGCCACCAGGTTGTAGAAGTTGCGCCCGTCTTCGAACCCCACCGGCTCGCTCTCGAAGACCCGCGACACGGCAAGCTCGCCGAAAGAGGCTTGAAGGGCGTCGAGGCAGACCCGAACATGCTGCTCGCGCTCGATGTTGCTGCCGATACTAACCGTGACGCGGCTCATGACGGCTCGCCCCGGGTGATGCGCACGCCGACGGCGCTGGCGCTTGCCACGGCACCTGGCTTGCGCACCGTGAGGGCAAGCCAGGCGATGCCGAATTCCTCGCGCAGGGTGGCGGCCAGGCGCTCGGCAAAGGTCTCCACCAGGGCGAAGTCATGCTCGCCGGCGAAGGCGGCAACGCGCTCGCTGATGGCTGCATAGTCAAGCGTCTTGGTGATGTCGTCATCGGCCGCGGCGGGGCGGATGTCGGTGGCCAGTTCCAGGTCGAGGACCAGGCGCTGGAGTATGTCGCGCTCCCAGTCGTAGACTCCGATCACGGTGTCCACTTCGAGCGCCTCGATCAGCACGCAATCCATCAATGCATCCCCCACCTGTCGGTCTGTAAGAATTGCCGGCGCTCGATTGTACGTGAGTCCGCGGGCAGAATCATGACTGGCCGCCGTGACCTTCAGGAGGACCCTCATGTCGCCAAGTCATCTGGCCCTTGCGTTGGGGTCGCTGCTGGCGCTGGGCTATCTTAGCGGCAGCGCCCTTGGCGCGCTGGCAGTGTGTCGGCTGGCCGGGTTGCGCGACCCGCGCCTGGCCGGCTCGCGCAACCCAGGGTTTTCCAATGTGCTGCGCCTCTATGGCGTGCGTCTGGCGCTGGCGACCCTTGCGCTTGATGCCGCCAAGGGCATGCCGGTGCTGTTCGCGGCCCAGGCGCTGGGGCTTTCACCCTGGGCGCAGGGCATGGTGGGGCTTGCGGTGCTGCTGGGCCACAGCTATCCGCCTTGGCACCGCTTTCGCGGCGGCAAGGCGGTGGCCAGCGCCTTCGGGGTGCTGCTGGTGCTGGCGCCTGGAGTGGCGTTGGTCAGTGCCGCCTGCTGGGTCCTACTCGCCTGGCGGGTGCGCACCGCCTCGGTGGCGTCGCTGGCCAGTGCGACTCTCGCACCGCTGGTCAGCCTGTGGCTGGCGCCAGAGTATGGCGGTGTGATCGTCGTCTTCGCACTGCTGGTGCTGGTGCGCCACGTGTGGAATATCCAGCGCCTGGGGCGTGGCGGGGAGCGGGCGCTATCGGCGGATGACACCCGCAAGGAAGAGTAGACGCGTGTCGCATCGATCAGGCCGAGGCGGATCCCGCAGGCGTCAACTGATCCAGCGGCCAGCGAGGCACCGCCCGCATGGCGCTGTCGTCCCGCTCGCCGGCCAGTAGCCGTTGAGCGCTGGAATCTTAGAGAGCGCGATCATGGTTGTGAGCCGTGATCAGTGCCCGGCTGGCGTCAACTGGTCAAGCGGCCAGCGTGGCACCGCCCGCATGGCGCTGTCGTCGCGCTCGCCGGCCAAGAGCCGTTGAGCTCCCACATACGCGATCATGGCGCCGTTGTCGGTGCAGAAACGCCCGCGGGGATAGAAGGCCTTGGCGCCCCGCTTGCCGGTTTCCACGGCCAGACGCTCGCGAAGCCGGGTATTGGCGCTGACGCCACCCGCCACCACCAGGCGCTTCAAGCCGGTGGCATCCAGGGCGCGCCGGCACTTGATCACCAGCGTATCGACCACGGCTTCCTCGAAGGCTCGGGCGACATCGGCGCGGGCCTGGTCATCGAGTTTGTCGGCTTCCTTGAGTGAGCGGATCGCGGTCAGGGTGTGAGTCTTGAGCCCGGAGAAGCTGAAGTCGAGCCCCGGCCGGTCGGTCATCGGGCGCGGAAAGCGAAAGCGCGTCGGGTCGCCCTGTTCGGCCAGGCGTGCCACGTTGGGGCCGCCAGGGTACTCGAGGCCCAGCATCTTGGCGGCCTTGTCGAAGGCTTCGCCGGCGGCGTCGTCCACTGATTCACCCAGCAGTTTATAGTCGCCGAGTCCGCGCACCTCGACCAGCTGGGTGTGACCACCCGACACCAGCAGGGCAACGAAGGGAAACGCCGGCGGCTCATCCTCGAGCATGGGGGCCAGCAGGTGGCCCTCCATATGGTGCACGCCGAGCACCGGGATATTCAGCGCACGGGCCAGGCCATGGGCGGTAGAGGCGCCGACCATCAGAGCGCCGACCAGGCCAGGGCCTGCGGTATAGGCGATGCCGTCGAGTTCAGCGCGCGTTACGCCGGCACTGTCGAGGACCTCCTCGATCAGCGGCAGCAGTTTGCGGGTGTGGTCGCGGGAGGCGAGCTCTGGCACTACGCCGCCGTAATCGGCATGCATGGCGATCTGACTGTAGAGAGCGTCGGCGATCAGGCCGCGCTCGGTGTCAAAGAGGGCAACGCCGGTCTCGTCGCAGGATGTTTCGATCCCTAATACGCGCATGGTAAGGCCCCAGGCTCATGGTATCTGGCTAACAGTAAACCGCTCATTATACGTGCTTTGGGCGGCATCGGGCACCGGTTGGACGTCAAGGTTTGCAATGTCGTCTGGCCACGACTAGAATACTGTGCGCTGTATGACTGGGTCGTGCGCCCGGGTTCCACCCTGCATTTCGCTTCTTCCTCATGATTCCCTGTGTCGCCCTAAGGCGGCTTGGACGTTATGTTTCAAGCGATGCGAAGAGACTCGAGGCGTGCGTTCAAACCGAACTCATGATTCCAAGGTAGGTGAGTGCTTAATGCCTTCTGTCAAAGTACGTGATAACGAGCCGTTCGACGTCGCGCTGCGTCGCTTCAAGCGTTCCTGCGAAAAAGCCGGTGTTCTGTCCGAAGTGCGTCGTCGCGAGCACTACGAGAAGCCGACCGCCGAGCGCAAGCGCAAGGCAGCTGCCGCCGTCAAGCGTCACGCCAAGAAGCTCCAGCGCGAGCGCAAGCGTTTCGAACGGCTGTATTAATCCGTACTAAGGGCGGCCATGCCGTCCTAGAGGGATGCCAAGCGGCCGCCATACGGTGGCCGTTTGTTTTTCTAGTGGTCGCTTCGGGATGTCCCGAAGCGGGCACTTATCGTCGTTTTTCCAGGATGACTCGCGATGGCCATGGGCCAGATCCCGCAACGCTTCATCGATGACCTGCTCGCCCGTGTGGATGTGGTCGAGGTCGTCGGCGAGCGGGTGACGCTCAAGAAGAATGGGCGCAACCATGCGGGGCTATGCCCCTTCCATCAGGAAAAGTCGCCCTCGTTCACCGTCAGTCAGGACAAGCAGTTCTATCACTGCTTCGGCTGCGGGGCGCACGGCAACGCGCTACGCTTCCTGATGGAGTACGACAACCTGCGCTTTCCCGAGGCCGTCGAACAGTTAGCGGCGCGCCAGGGTATCGAGGTGCCTCGGGAAGGTGCCGACGATCCTCGCGCTCAGGCTCGGGAACAGAAGCGCAAGGAAGGCGTCAATCTTCTAGAGCTGGCGGCAAGCTTCTTTCGCGAGCGGCTGAAGATGCCCGAGGCCGAGCAGGCCAGGGGCTATCTGGAGCGGCGCGACCTGTCGCCCGAGGTGCAGGCAGAGTTCGCCATCGGCTATGCCCCCGATGACTGGGAGGCGCTCAAGCGTCATCTTTCCAGCCAGGGCGTCTCGGAGGCGGTGCAGGTCGAGTATGGCCTGCTGGTTCACCGTGAGGATAGCGGCCGCACTTATGACCGCTTTCGTGACCGGGTCGTGTTCCCGATCCGCGATTTCAAGGGGCGTACCATTGCCTTTGGTGGTCGGGTGCTCGGCGATGCCAAGCCCAAGTACCTGAACTCGCCGGAAAGCCCGGTGTTTCACAAGGGCCGCGAGCTCTACGGTCTCTATGAGGCGCGTCAGGCGAATCGCAACCTTGAGCGAGTGTTGATCGTCGAAGGCTACATGGACGTGGTAGCGCTTGCCCAGTTCGGCATTCGCAACGCGGTGGCGACGCTTGGTACCTCGACCAGCGAGGAACATCTGACGCGGCTGTTCCGCATGGTCGGTGAGGTGGTGTTCTGCTTTGACGGCGACCAGGCCGGACGCCAGGCAGCCAGCCGGGCGCTGGCCAATGTGTTGCCGCTGATGATCGACGGCCGTCAGGCCCGCTTCCTGTTCCTGCCCGAGGGCGAGGATCCGGATAGCCTGGTGCGACGGGAAGGCCCCGACGCCTTTAAGGATCGGGTGACCTGCGCAAGCCCGCTATCGGAGTTTCTGTTCGAGCAGGCCGGCCGCGGACGCGACCTGGCAGGCGTCGAGGACCGTGAGCGCTATGCCAGTCAGGTGCTCAAGGCCATCGAGCAGTTGCCGGAGGGCGTGCTTAAGTCGCTGATGCTCAGCGAGCTGTCCTCGCGCACCGGCGTGGATCAGGCGCGCTTTACGGCGCTGCTGGCCGCCAAGGCACCGGCAGAGCCCTTCGGTCCGGAAGCGGAGGGCGATATGCCCGCCGAGGCCTGGGGCGGTCCTGATGAGCGGGCGGCTCGAGGGGGTGCGCCTTTTGCTCCAAAGCGCAGCGGCGCCATGAGTCTGATCGCTCGCGCGCTGCAGCTCCTGGTGCATGAGCCGACCCTGGTCGACCGGCTGCCCGAATCGCTGGACTGGTGCCCCGAGGGGGATGCCGATGGGGCGCTGCTCAAGGAGCTGGTCAAGCTGCTGCGAGCCGGGCGCTATCGCAGTGTGCAAGTGCTGCTGGCGCACTTTCACGGCACCCAGGAGGGGGAGCGTCTGGCGCAACTGGCGCGGCGCGAGCTATTGATGCCGCCGGCGGCGCGGGCAACCGAACTGGATGGCCTGGTGGAGCACTTTTGTCGTGCCCAGTCGCGTCAGACGCCGGAGAGCGAATACGCGGCCTTGTTGGCCAAGGAAAAGGGCGGGCAGCGGCTGTCGCGGGAAGAGAAGCAGCGCCTGATGGAGTTGCTGATGTCGCTCAATCGCTGACGGGCGTCGACACAATTTTGGGGCGGGGTTGAATTGTTGCGTATCAGCACCATCTAAGGGTGTATCGCAAGGCTCCTTCCCGAGCACAACCAAACAACCTAACACACCTGAACGGCACCGCAAACGCAATACTGGCGGAATAGCCCATCTTACCGCTATACTGATCGGCTTTATGGTTTTTTCATGCCTGAACGTTCGGGTGCTTCATTCTTCTTCGTCGAGATAGGGTTTCTATGGCTGGAAATGCGCAGCAGCAGTCACGTCTGAAGGAGTTGATCGCGCGCGGCAAGGAACAGGGTTACCTGACCTATGCCGAGGTCAACGACCACCTTCCTGAGGATATCGCCGACCCGGATCAAGTGGAAGACATCATCGGCATGATCAACGACATGGGTATCAATGTCGTTGAAGAAGCCCCCGATGAAGACACTTTGATGATGTCGGACCAGTCCACCGATGAGCACGCTGCCGAAGAGGCAGTGGCGGCATTGGCGGCAGTGGAAAGCGATGTCGGCCGCACCACCGACCCCGTGCGCATGTACATGCGCGAGATGGGCACCGTCGAACTGCTGACCCGTGAAGGCGAGATCAAGATCGCCAAGCGTATCGAGGAAGGCACTCGTGAGGTGATGTCGGCACTGGCGTACCTGCCGGGTGCGGTCGAGTCGGTCCTCGAGGTCTACGACGGTACGCAGGACGAAGAGGCGCCCGGTCGCCTGTCCGACCTGTTTTCCGGCTTCATCGATCCCGACGAGGGCATTCCCGGCGTCGCCGAGGCTGAAGTCGTCGAGGAGCCAGTGAGCGAGTCCGCCGACGGCGAAGGCGACGAGGATGATGAGGACGCCGAGGAAGAGGAGACCACCAGCGGTCCCGATCCCGAGGAGGCCAAGGCGCGCTTCGAGCAGATTCGCGAGCAGAACGCCGCCGCTCAGGCTGCGATCGATGCTCACGGCCGTGGCTCCAAGCAGGCCAATGCCGAGCAGGCCCGTCTCGCCGAGCTGTTCTCGCCGATCAAGCTGGTGCCCAAGCACTTCGAGCGCCTGGTCGGTCAGGTGCGGATCAGCGTCGAGCAGGTCCGCAATCAGGAGAAGACAATCCTGCAGCTCTTCGTCAAGAAGGGTAAGGTGCCGCGCAAGACCTTCATCAAGTCCTTCCCGGGCAATGAGTCGCGCAGCGAATGGCTGGATGAATTCTTCGAGGCCAATGCGCGCTTCAAGGATCGTCTCGAGCCGTTCCGTGGCGACGTCGCCCGCGCCCAGCGCAAGATCGCCTTCGAAGAAGACATGGTTCAGCTTCAGGTGCCGGAGCTGAAAGAGGTCAATCGCCGCCTGTCGATCGGTGAGGCCAAGGCACGCCGGGCCAAGAAGGAAATGGTCGAGGCCAACCTGCGCCTGGTGATCTCGATCGCCAAGAAGTACACCAACCGTGGCCTGCAGTTCCTCGACCTGATCCAGGAAGGCAACATCGGCCTGATGAAGGCGGTCGACAAGTTCGAATACCGTCGCGGTTACAAGTTCTCGACCTACGCCACCTGGTGGATTCGTCAGGCGATCACCCGTTCGATCGCTGACCAGGCGCGCACCATCCGTATTCCGGTGCACATGATCGAGACCATCAACAAGCTCAACCGCGTATCGCGGCAGATGCTGCAGGAGATGGGCCGCGAGCCGACGCCGGAAGAGCTTGGTGAGCGTCTCGAGATGCCCGAGGACAAGGTTCGCAAGGTGCTCAAGATCGCCAAGGAACCGATCTCCATGGAGACGCCTATCGGTGACGATGACGATTCGCACCTGGGTGACTTCATCGAGGACGGCACCATGCTGCTGCCCATCGATCTGGCTACCGGCGAGGGCCTGATCGAGGCCACTCGCAACGTGCTCGGCGGCCTGACCGCTCGCGAGGCCAAGGTGCTGCGCATGCGTTTCGGCATCGACATGAACACCGACCACACCCTCGAGGAAGTCGGCAAGCAGTTCGATGTCACCCGTGAGCGTATCCGTCAGATCGAGGCCAAGGCGCTGCGCAAGCTGCGCCACCCGTCGCGCTCCGAGTCGCTGCGCTCCTTCCTCGACGAATAGTTGAGTCGTCGGAGCCTCGCTGGCCGCCGTTCGGGCGGCCAGACCAGAGCAACGGCTGTACATGAAAACGCCCGCAAGCATGGCTTGCGGGCGTTTTTTTATGGGCGCTTCTTACCGACTTAACGACTCATGCGCGCAACGACTATGAGCGCGACGACGTGCGGGTGGCCTCCTCGACCAGCCAGTCGTGTACCGCTTTTACCCGCCGATCATCTAGCGCTCCGGGGACATGAGCGATGCCGTAGCGCTTGCCGGTTGCCACCCGCTGTGAGAAGGGCGCGATCAGCGCGCCGGTCTTCAATTCGTTGGTGATCAGGGTCTGGCGGGCGATGGCGACTCCCATGCCGGAGATCGCCGCGTCCATGGTCAGCTGGTTGCGGTTGAAGGTGTAGCCCCGCCGCACGCTGACGTGGGGGGCGTCTATCTCGCGCAGGAAATGCTCCCATTCCGCATAGTCGCTGCTGCCGCGCCAGGCGGTAACGTCGTGCAGCAGCGGATACCAGGCCAGATCCTCCGGCTGGCGAAGCGGTGGCTTGCCTCGTAACAGTCCCGGGGCACAGACCGGGAAGATCACCTCGTCCATCAGCGGGGTGATGGCGAGCCCGGGGTACTGGCCGTCGTTGAGATCCAGCGCCAGATCGAAGTCGCCCTCGCGCAGCGAGATATTGCTGTCCTCGGCGACCACCTGAAGCTCGATGTCGGGGAAACGAGCCTGCAGTCGTGGCAATCGCGGCATCAGCCACTTGGCGAGGAAGGAGGGCACCGAACGCAGCCTTAAGATGCCGCTCATCACGCCGCTTCGCAGTCGGCGGACCTCGAGCCCCACTGCCTGATAGGCGTCGTCGACCACCAGTGACAGCCGTCGGCCCTCGTCGGTGAGTTCGAGGCGTCGCGGCAGGCGGCGGAACAGCTTGAAGCCGAGCCGCTCTTCGAGCTGCTTGATCTGCTGACTCACCGCGCCGGTGGTGACATGCAGTTCCTCGGCGGCGCGGGTGAAAGACAGGTGACGGGCGCTGACCGCGAAGACCTTCAGCCAGGCATGGGTCTGCGAATTGAGGGAGCGGCTCATGGTTTAGTTATTCTAAAGTCGTGGCAAGTATTTCTGGATTGTATCGGCCAGTGCTCGGGACCACTATAGTTTTAACTGGCCGTGCCGGAAAACTGCCTTTAGCCAAATTGATGCCAATGTCACGCCGGCCTCGCGCCATGCTTACACGATACGAGGTTATTTATGTCCATCAGCGTCTTCGACCTGTTCAAGATCGGTATCGGGCCGTCGAGCTCCCACACCGTGGGCCCGATGCGTGCCGCGCATGATTTCGTCGAAGAGCTGCGGACCCGGGATCTGCTGGAACGGGTAGCCCGCGTCGAGGTGCGCCTTTATGGCTCACTGTCGGCCACCGGCATCGGTCACGGCACCGACCGAGCGGTGATCATGGGCCTGATGGGAGAACGGCCGGATCGCATCGACCCGACCCTCATCGCCCCCTGCATCGAGGAGCTGCTGGAATCCGATAGCCTGCTGCTCGACAACCGGCTGGCGATTCCTTTCCTTTGGGCCCGAGACATGCAGCTTCATGATGAGTGCCTGCCACACCATCCGAACGCCATGCGATTGATCGCTCACGGTCACAGCGAGCCACTTTACGAGAACACCTACTACTCGGTGGGCGGCGGTTTCGTGATCGACGAGGCGCAGGCCCAGGACGGCGCGCTGGATACCGATACCACGCCGCTGCCCTATGACTTCAATAGTGCCGGCGAGCTGCTGGCGCTATGCCGCATGCACGACCTGCGTATCTCGGAGCTGATGCTGGAGAACGAGAAGGCATGGCGCAGTGAGCAGGATATCCGCGACGGTCTATGGACGATCTGGCAAGCCATGTGCGATTGCGTGGAGACCGGCTTCGCCAACGAAGGCGTGCTGCCCGGCGGGCTCAACGTCAAGCGGCGGGCGGCCTCGCTTCATCGTCGCCTGGTGGCCATGGAGGGCAGTCACAGCCTGATCACCTCGACCTTCTCGGCGATGGACTGGGTCAACGTCTTTGCCCTGGCGGTCAACGAGGAAAACGCCGCCGGCGGGCGCATGGTCACTGCGCCCACCAACGGGGCGGCGGGCATCATTCCGGCCGTTCTCCACTACTACATGAAGTTCCAGCCCGGCGCCTGCGAACGAGATGTGGTCGACTTCCTGCTGGCCGCCGGCGCCGTGGGCATCCTGTGCAAGAAGAACGCCTCGATTTCCGGCGCTGAGGTGGGCTGTCAGGGCGAGGTCGGCTCGGCCTGTGCGATGGCCGCCGCGGGGCTTGCCGAGGTCATGGGCGGCAGCATCGGCCAGGTGGAAAACGCCGCCGAGATCGGGCTTGAGCACAACCTGGGCCTGACCTGCGATCCGGTAGGCGGGCTGGTGCAGGTGCCCTGCATCGAGCGCAATGCCATCGCCTCGGTGAAGGCCATCAATGCCGCCCAGATGGCCCTGCGCGGCGACGGCGAGCACTTCATCTCGCTGGACAAGGCGATCCGCACCATGCGGGATACCGGCCGCGACATGCAGGACAAGTACAAAGAAACTTCCCGCGGCGGCCTCGCCGTCAACGCCATCGAATGCTGATGCCGGCGGGCCTTGCCCGTCGCCGATCAACCCTTTGGGCGCCCGGTAGGGTGCCCTTTTTTTGTCTTTTCCCGTGGTTTTTTCTCGCTCAGGTCTGCTCAGCGTCTAACCGGCAGTACTTCATGGATATGCGCGACCATATAGTCGACAAACTGGCGCACCTTGGGCGAGAGATGACGATGACGTGGATAGACCGCCCACACCGCAGTGTCGCTATGGCGAAAGTGGTCGAGCACCGACACCAGCTCGCCGCTGGCGAGGTGCTCCTCGACGTAGTAGTCCGGCAGTTGGGCGAGTCCCAGGCCCTTTAGGCTGGCATCGAGCAGGGCAGGTCCCGAATTGGCCTGCCAGCGGCCGCCGACGCGGACTTCGCGGCGCACGCCGTCGACTTCGAATAGCCATTGGTCCCGGGAACCGAGCAGGCAGGGGTGATTGGCAAGCTCAGCCAGCGAATGGGGTCTCGAGACTTGGGCAAAGTAATCCCGCGAACCAACCACGTACTCGCGGCGCTCGCACAGGCGCCTGGCGATCAGCGTCGAGTCCTTGAGCACGCCCATGCGAATCGCCACGTCATAGCCCTCATCGATCAGCTCGACCCGGCGATTGGTGAAGTGCATGTTCACCTCGAGTTGGGGATGCTGGCGCTGGAAATCGTTGACCAGCGGGGCGATGAAGCGCTCGCCGAAGGTGGTCGATGAGGTCAGCTTGAGCACGCCCTTGGGGCGGGAGTGAAAGTCGTGGACCGCCGCCTCGGCTTCCTGGAAGCCGTCGAACAGATGGCGGCAATGATCGAAGTAGAGGGTGCCCGCGTCGGTCAGGTGCAGTTGCCGCGTGGTACGGTAGAGCAGGGTGGTGCCAAGCTGATTCTCGAGCTGGCCGACCAGACGGCTGACGTGCGAGGTCGAGACCTTGAGCGCCCGTGCGGCGGCGGAAAAACTGCCCAGGCGAACCACCTCGACGAAAGCTTCGATACGATCCCAGCGTTGCATTTGGTAAACGGCGCTCCCTGATCTTTGCTGAGTGACAATAATCTTGTGTGGTTCAGCCAGTTTATCGTGACAGCCGCTCTCGCCTAGACTGGTTTCAGTTTTGTTGGGCAGCTCTTTCCTGCCCGGCCGATGAATGTTCCTACATCCTACTGTCAGGAGTCGCCATGAAATCTCGTGCCGCTATCGCACTGGAAGCCGGCAAGCCGCTGGAACTCACCGAAATCGACGTCGAGGGTCCAAAGGCCGGCGAGGTGCTGGTACGCATGGTCGCCACCAGTGTCTGCCACACCGATGCCTACACGCTGTCCGGCGCTGACCCGGAAGGTCTTTTCCCGTCGGTGCTCGGCCATGAAGGCGCGGGCATCGTCGAGGAAGTCGGTGAGGGCGTGACTGGCCTGGTGCCGGGCGATCACGTCATTCCGCTCTATACGGCCGAGTGCGGCAAGTGCAAGTTCTGCCTTTCCGGCAAGACCAACCTGTGCAGCGCGGTGCGTGCCACCCAGGGCAAGGGCCTGATGCCGGATGGCACCTCGCGCTTCTCCGTGGACGGCAAGTCCCTGCATCATTACATGGGTTGCTCGACCTTCTCCGAGTACACCGTGGTGCCCGAGGTCTCGTTGGCCAAGGTGTCCAAGGAAGCCCCGCTGGACAAGATCTGCCTGCTCGGCTGCGGCGTGACTACCGGTATCGGCGCGGTCATGAACACCGCCAAGGTCGAGCCGGGTTCCACCATCGCCGTGTTCGGCCTCGGTGCCATCGGCCTTGCGGTCATCCAGGGCGCGCAGATGGCCAAGGCCAGCCGCATCATCGCCATCGACATCAACCCGGACAAGTTCGAGCTGGCCCGCCAGTTCGGCGCCACCGAGTTCATCAACCCGAAGGACTACAGCGATTCCATCCAGCAGGTCATCGTCGAGCTGACCGACGGCGGCGTCGACTACTCCTTCGAGTGCATCGGCAACGTCAACGTCATGCGCTCGGCGCTGGAGTGCTGCCACAAGGGGTGGGGCGAGTCGATCATCATCGGCGTCGCCGGTGCCGGCGAAGAGATCTCCACCCGGCCGTTCCAGCTGGTCACCGGTCGAGTCTGGAAAGGCTCCGCGTTCGGCGGCGTCAAGGGCCGCACCGAGCTGCCGGGCTATGTCGACCGCTACATGAAGGGTGAGCTGAAGATCGACGAGTTCATCACCCAGGACATGCCGTTCGAGAAGATCAATGAGGCCTTCGAACTGCTGCATGCCGGTAAGAGCATTCGCAGCGTACTGCATTACTGAGCGAAGGAGACGCACTCATGAGCATGTCTGAATCCCTGGAACTGGTATCGGCTACCAAGAGCTTCGGCGGCTGGCTCAAGCGCTACAAGCATCACGCGCGGGCGCTGGACTGCGAGATGGTGTTTTCCATCTACCTGCCGCCTCAGGCCGAAAGCGAGCGGGTGCCGCTGATGTGGTGGCTGTCGGGGCTGACCTGCAACGACGAGAACTTCATGCAGAAGGCAGGCGCTCAGCGTCTCGCCGCCGAGTTGGGGATCGCCATCGTCTGCCCGGATACCAGCCCGAGGGGGCTGGATCTGCCCGGTGAGCACGATAGCTATGACTTCGGCAGCGGCGCCGGCTTCTATGTGAACGCTACCCAGGAGCCCTGGGCCAAGCACTATCGCATGTACGACTACGTGGCCGAGGAACTGCCGTCGGTGGTGCGTCAGCACTTCCCTGTCAACGGCCGCGAGTCGATCAGTGGGCACTCCATGGGCGGCCACGGGGCCCTGGTGTTGGCGCTGCGTCGGCCCGGGCAGTATGCCGCGGTGTCGGCGTTCGCGCCGGTGGTCAATCCGATCGAGAGCCCTTGGGGGCAGAAGGCCTTCACCCACTATCTGGGCGAGGACACCCGTGCCTGGACCCAATACGACGCCTGCGAGCTGGTAGCCAAGGGCGCCTCGCGCCAGCCGCTGTTCATCGATCAGGGCGAAGCCGACAACTTCCTCGAGGAACAGCTGATGCCCGAGCGGTTGGAGGCGGCATGTGAAAAACGTGATCACCCGCTGACTCTGCGTCGGCATGCCGGTTACGACCACAGCTACTTCTTCATCGCCACCTTCATCGAGGATCACCTGCGCTACCACGCCGAACGGCTGCACCGTAAGCGTTGATTGTGCCCCTCCGGGCCACGCTGTCACCGAGGCGGCGTGGCTTGTTCGCAAGTGAGATGTTGGCAGGCGGCATTCGTATAGCCATGAGCGACGTGATTATCGCAATGCACCGGGAATGGCAGTGCGATAGGCAAATTTGCCATGCCAAAAAACGACATGCGGGGTACATTTATAGTGAGCATGCCTGAAAACGACATTTTGCTGACTGCCGGCATGCCCGACGCCCTGGTTCATAAGAGCAACGACAAGACGAATAGGGTCTAAGACACAAGCGCCGGAGTATCGAAATGACAACCGCTCCCGAGGCCTCACGCACAGCCGCTACCTCTCAGGCGATCGGCTTTTTGTTGCTGGACAATTTCACCCTGATCTCGCTGGCCTCTGCCATCGAGCCGTTGCGTATGGCTAATCAGCTTGCCGGGCGTGAGCTTTATCGATGGTACACCATGAGCCTTGACGGAGCGTCGGTGAAAGCCAGTGACGGTCTATGTGTTACGCCCGACGTTGCCACTCATACGGCGCTGACGCTGGATACGGTTATCGTATGCGGTGGGGTGGGTCCTCAGCGGGCGGTAAAGCGCGAGCACCTGAGCTGGCTGCAAGCTCAGGCGCGGCTGTCGCGGCGCCTGGCGGCGGTGTGTACGGGCAGCTGGGCGCTGGCCAAGGCCGGTCTGCTCGACGGCTACGAGACCAGCACCCACTGGGAGTGCTTGGCGGCCATGCAAGAGGCCTTCCCCAAGGTCGCGCTCTCCACGCGCTTGTTCTCTATCGACCGCGACCGTGCTACCTCCTCTGGCGGCACTGCCCCCATGGACATGATGCTGACCCTGATCGGCCGCGACCATGGTCGCGAACTGGCGGCGGGTATTTCCGAGATGTTCATCTATGACCGGGTCCGCAATGAGCAGGATCTGCAGCGGGTGCCGCTCAAGCATGTGTTGGGCACCACCCAGCCGAAGCTCTTGGAGATCGTGGCGCTGATGGAGGCCAACCTCGAGGAGCCGATCACCCTTGATGAGCTGGCCAACTACGTGGATGTGTCACGCCGTCAGCTCGAGCGTCTTTTCCAGAAGAACCTTCACTGCTCACCCTCGCGCTACTATCTCAAGCTGCGCCTGACGCGGGCCCGTCAGCTGCTCAAGCAGACACCGATGTCGATCATCGAGGTGGCGTCGGCCTGTGGCTTTGTCTCCACTCCGCACTTCTCCAAATGCTACCGGGAATACTTCGGCATCCCGCCTCGGGACGAGCGCCTGGAGAAGAATAGCGTAGAGATGTTGCCGGTGACCCTGGGTAAGGAGCCGGCGGCCCTGCTGCAGTCGGCTACCTACGAGGAGCGGTCTCTTGAGCCGCTGTCGGCGGCCATGGGCGCTTTGGCCCAGGCTCAGGGCGAGCCCACTTATGCCAGCGTGCGCCTAAAATCATGAGTGAGGTCTGATGCCGAGGTGGGTGCGTCGCACAGCGCGAGTCCTGGGGTTTGCGTTGGTGGGCTGGGTTGGATTGTCGGTCCTGCTGGTGTTGATGTTCCGGGTGGTGCCGGTGTTCGGCTCCATGGTGATGGTCGAGCGCAAGCTGGAGTCCTGGGCCAGCGGAGAGTCGATCGATATCGACCAGCAATGGCGTCCCTGGGCAGAGCTCTCAGATAACGCCAAGGTCGCGGTGATAGCCGCCGAAGATCAGCGTTTTCCCGAGCATCACGGTTTCGATTTCCATCAGATCCGCCAGGCCATCGAGTCCAGCCTCAACGGGGGTGGGCTGCGTGGCGCCAGCACCATCAGTCAGCAGACCGCCAAGAACCTCTTCCTGTGGACCGGCCGCAACTGGCTCCGCAAGGGCCTGGAGGCTTGGTTTACCCTGCTCATCGAGACGCTGTGGCCCAAGCAGCGCATCCTTGAGGTCTATCTCAATATCGTCGAGTGGGATCGGGGGGTCTTCGGTCTGGAGGCCGCCGCCCAGCACTACTTCGGCGTTAGCGCCGCACGCTTAAACGTCGACCAGGCCAGCCGCCTGGCGGCGATCCTGCCCAACCCCCGCGAGTGGAGCGCCTCGCGCCCAGGCCCCCATACCCAGCGCCGCAGCGCCTGGATTCGTGGTCAGATGCGCAATCTTGGCGGTTCCGCCTACCTCGATCGGCTCTAAGCCGACGCCGATTTCCTGCCATGTCGCGATCGCGACGGCCATGACGCTTTTGGAATTTTCTCGGTCGCTTCCAGGCGCCGAACCCGGTGTGCCGGGGGATATGCTGCCGGCAAGTTCACGCATTATTCCGGAGCCTCGTCATGACCCCCCAAGAGCTGCATCAGGACGCCATCGTCATCGATGGTCTCGTTATCGCCAAATGGAACCGTGAGCTGTTCGAGGACATGCGCAAGGGGGGCCTCACCGCGGCCAACTGCACCGTGTCCGTTTGGGAAGGCTTCCAGGCCACCGTCGATAACATCGTCAAGTCCAATGCCCTGATGGCCGAGTGCTCGGATCTGGTGCTTCCGGTGCGCACCACCGCCGACATCGCCAGGGCCAAGCAAGAGGGCAAGACCGGCGTCATCTACGGTTTTCAGAACGCCCATGCCTTCGAGGACCAGCTTGGCTATATCGAGATCTTCAAGCAGCTCGGCGTGGGCATTGTGCAGATGTGCTACAACACCCAGAACCTGGTGGGTACCGGCTGCTATGAGCGTGACGGCGGCCTGTCCGGCTTCGGTCACGAGGTGGTCGCCGAGATGAACCGGGTCGGCATCATGTGCGATCTCTCTCACGTTGGCGAAACCACCTCCCGCGAGGTCATCGAGGCCTCCGAAAAGCCGGTCTGCTACTCGCACTGCTTGCCGTCGGGGCTCAAGGAGCATCCGCGCAACAAGTCCGACGCCGAACTGCGCTTCATCGCCGAGCACGGCGGCTTCGTCGGCGTGACCATGTTTACCCCCTTCCTGCGTGCCGGCGTCGACGCCACCGTCGACGACTATGTCGAGGCCATCGAGTACGTGATGAACATCGTGGGCGAAGATGCCATCGGCATCGGCACCGACTTCACACAGGGCCACGGTCATGACTTCTTCGAGTGGCTGACTCACGACAAGGGCTATGCCCGTCGCCTGACACGCTTTGGCAAGATCATCAATCCCGAAGGGATCCGCACCATCGGCGAGTTTCCGAACCTCACCGAGGCGCTGTTGCGGCGCGGCATGAGTGAGCATCAGGTGTGCAAGATCATGGGCGAGAACTGGGTACGCACCCTCAAGGACGTGTGGGGCGCCTGAACGGCGCCGCCATCCAATAGATTCGAGACCAACAACAACGTAAGCGAGCCCACCGTGACCAAGATGGCCCCCGAACTGCCCATTGAAGTGGATGCCGACACCGGTGTCTGGACCACCGACGCCCTGCCCATGCTGTATGTGCCGCGTCACTTCTTCATCAACAACCACATCGCCGTGGAAGAGGCGCTGGGCGCGGAGAAGTATGCCGAGATTCTCTACGCGGCCGGCTACAAGAGCGCCTGGCACTGGTGCGAGAAAGAGGCCGAGTGCCACGGTCTCAAGGGTGTGGACGTCTTCGAACACTACATGAAGCGCCTCTCCCAGCGCGGCTGGGGACTCTTCATCGTTGATGCCATCGACCTCGACGCCGGCACCTGCCGCGTGCGCCTTGAGCACAGCGCCTTCGTCTACCAGATGGGCAAGGTCGGCCGGAAGATCGAATACATGTTCACCGGCTGGTTCGCCGGTGCCATGGATCAGATTCTTGCCGCGCGTGGAAGCGACTTGCGCACCGTCGCCGAACAAACGCAGAGCGGCGCCGAGGAAGGCTGCGACGTCGGGATCTTCGTGACCCGTCCGCTCGACACTCTCGACGACAATCCGCAGGGCTGAGGAGGTTTTTCCATGGCATTCGACGCGATCTTCCAGCCGATCCAGATCGGCAACCTGACCATCCGTAACCGCGTGGTCAGCACCGCCCACGCCGAGGTGCATGCCACCGATGGCGGCATGACCACCGACCGCTACGTCAAGTACTACGAGGAAAAGGCCAAGGGCGGCTGCGGGCTGTGCATCTGCGGCGGCTCCTCTGTGGTCTCCATCGACAGCCCCCAGGGCTGGTGGAGTTCGGTGAACCTGTCCACCGACCGGATCATCCCACACTTTCAGAATCTCGCCGACGCGGTGCACAAACACGGCGGTAAGATCATGATCCAGATTACCCATATGGGGCGCCGCTCCCGCTGGGACGGCTTCGACTGGCCGACCCTGGTCTCGCCCTCCGGTATTCGCGAGCCTGTTCACCGCTCGACCTGCAAGACCATCGAGGAGGAGGAGATCTGGCGCATCATCGGCGACTTCGCCCAGGCCGCGCGCCGGGCGAAGGAAGGCGGCCTCGATGGCGTCGAGCTGTCCGCCGTGCACCAGCACCTGATCGACCAGTTCTGGAGCCCGCGGGTCAACAAGCGGACCGACCAGTGGGGTGGCAGCTTCGAGAACCGCATGCGCTTCGGTATGGAAGTGCTCAAGGCCGTGCGCGCCGAAGTCGGCGACGACTTCGTGGTGGGCATGCGTATCTGCGGTGACGAGTTCCATCCGGACGGCCTGTCTCATGAGGACATGAAGCAGATCGCCGCCTACTACGATGCCACCGGCAAGGTGGACTTCTTCGGCGTGGTGGGGTCGGGCTGCGATACGCACGACACCCTGGCCAACGTCATCCCCAACATGGCCTATCCGCCGGAGCCCTTCCTGCACCTGGCAGCGGGCGTCAAGGAAGTGGTCAAGGCGCCGGTCATCCACGCCCAGAACATCAAGGATCCCAACCAGGCCGAGCGTATCCTCGAGGGCGGTTATGTAGACCTGGTCGGCATGACCCGAGCCCATATCGCCGATCCGCACCTGATCGCCAAGATCAAGATGGACCAGGTCGACCAGATCAAGCAATGCGTGGGCGCCAACTACTGCATCGACCGCCAGTACCAGGGCCTGGACGTGCTGTGCATCCAGAACGCCGCGACCTCCCGCGAGTACATGGGCCTGCCGCACATCATCGAGCAGACCGAAGGCAAGAAGCGCAAGGTCGTGGTGGTCGGCGGTGGTCCCGGTGGCATGGAGGCGGCTCGTGTGGCCGCCGAGCGGGGCCACGAGGTGACCCTGTTCGAGGCGTCAGACCAGCTGGGCGGGCAGATCACCATCGCCTCCAAGGCCCCCCAGCGCGACCAGATTGCCGGCATCACGCGCTGGTTCCAGCTCGAATTGGACCGCCTCAAGGTCGACCAGCGTCTGGGCACGCGTGCCGACGAGGCGACTATCCTCGATTTGCGTCCGGACATCGTGGTGCTGGCCACGGGTGGTCGGCCCTACCTCGAGCAGCACGAGGAGTGGGGCTATTCGGAAAACGCCGAGGAGAGCCTGGTGGTCAGCACCTGGGATATCCTCAACGGCAAGGTCGAGCCGGGCAAGAACGTGCTGATTTACGATGCGCTGTGCGAGTTTTCGGGCATGTCGGCGGCGGATTACCTGGCCGATAAAGGGGCCAAGGTCGAGATCGTCACCGATGATATCAAGCCCGGTGCGGCGGTAGGCGGTACGACCTTCCCGACCTATTACCGCAGCCTCTATAAGAAGGAGGTGATCATGACCTCCGACATGATGCTCCACAAGGTTTACCGGGAGGGCGATTCGCTGGTCGCGGTGCTCGAGAACGAGTACACCGGCACCCAGGAGGAGCGCGTGGTCGACCAGGTCGTGGTCGAAAACGGCGTACGCCCCGACGAGGCGCTCTACTACGCGCTCAAGGATCGGTCCCGCAACAAGGGGCAGGTGGATCTCGAGGCCCTTTACGCCATCAAGCCGCAGCCTTGCTTGAGCGAGGAGGGTGATGAACCGCTGCTGTTCCGCCTCGGTGACTGCACCGCGCCGCGTAACACCCATGCGGCGATCTACGATGCGCTGCGTCTCTGCAAGGACTTTTAAGCCCGCGCCGAGCAGCATTTGACGCCCTCAGCGGCCCGGTCTGCGATGGCCGGGCCGCCCAACAATTCCAAGATTGCGAGGTGAGCCGAGATGCTCGATACCCTCCTGCCGATCCTGATCGCCGCTTCCCTGGCGCTGGCGGTGATTGGCGCCTGGCGGCGTATACGCCTGTGGCGCCAGGGACGCTCCGCCCCGGTCGACCTGCTCAAGGGGCTCGCCGCCATGCCGCGGCGCTATCTGGTGGACCTTCACCACGTGGTCGCCCGCGACAAGGTGATGTCCAACACGCACGTGGCCACCGCCGGCGGCTTCGTTGCCGCGGCCGTGCTGATGGTGCTGGTGCACGGGCTTGGCCTGGCCGAAGGCGTGCTCGGCTGGTTGCTGCTCGCCGCCAGTGCCACCATGTTCGTTGGCAGCTGCTTCGTGGCTCGCCGCCGCCGTAATCCGCCGGCCCGGCTCTCCAAGGGCCCGTGGATGCGTCTGCCCAAGAGTCTGATGGCCTTCTCAATGAGCACCTTCGCTATCACCCTGCCCAGTGTGGGGCTTCTACCAGAGGATTTCGGTAGCTGGGTCCTGGCGCTGTTGTTGAGTGCCGTGCTGGTCTGGGGCCTGGGCGAGGTGGTCTTCGGCATGACCTGGGGCGGGCCGATGAAGCATGCCTTCGCCGGGGCCCTGCATCTGGCCTTCCATCGCCGCGCCGAACGGTTTTCCACGAAAGGGGGCGAGGGCAATCGATCCACCGGTCTCAAGGCGCTGAACCTCGATGATCATGACGCCCCGCTCGGTGTGGAGACGCCCAGCGATTTCACCTGGAATCAGCTGCTCGGCTTCGATGCCTGCGTGCAGTGCGGTCGCTGCGAGGCCGTGTGTCCTGCCTTCGCCGCCGGCCAGCCGCTCAACCCCAAGAAACTGATTCAGGACATGGTGGTCGGCATGGCCGGCGGCAGCGACGCCCACTATGCCGGCAGCCCTCACCCTTCAGAAGGGCTTGGGGGCAAGCCTGTGGGTGAGCATCGGGGCAGTCCCGATGGCCCCATCGTGGCGCGTCAGGGCCAGGCCCTGGTGGATGCCGAGACGCTGTGGTCGTGCACCACCTGCCGCGCCTGCGTCGAGGAGTGCCCGATGATGATCGAGCATGTCGATGCCATCGTCGACATGCGCCGCTTCCTGACGCTGGAGCACGGCAATACCCCCAACAAGGGGGCCGAGGTGCTCGATAACCTGATCGCCACCGACAATCCCGGCGGCTTCGATCCCGGCGCGCGGATGCACTGGGCCGCCGACCTGGAGCTGCCGCTGATGCGGGATCGTCAGCAGGCCGACGTGCTGCTGTGGTTGGGTGACGGCGCCTACGACATGCGCAACCAGCGCACCTTGCGCGCCTTGGTCAAGGTGCTGCGCGCCGCCGACGTCGACTTCGCGGTACTCGGCAACGAGGAGCGTGATAGCGGCGATGTGGCCCGCCGCCTGGGCGACGAAGCGACCTTCCAGAGTCTGGCGAAGCGCAACATCGCCACCCTGTCGAAGTACCGCTTCCAGCGCATCGTCACCTGCGACCCGCACAGCTTCCACGTGCTCGGCAACGAGTACGGCGAGCTGGGGACCCCCGGAATGCCGGCCCAGTACGAGGTGCGTCACCACAGCACCTATATCGCCGAGCTTTACGATGCCGGTCGTCTGCACTTCAAGCCCTGGAAGGGCGGTAGCGTGACCTATCACGATCCCTGCTATCTCGGCCGCTATAACGGCGAGTTCGAAGCGCCGCGCAACGTGCTGCGCGCGCTGGGTATCGAGGTCGCCGAGATGGAACGCTCCGGGTTCCGCTCGCGCTGCTGCGGTGGTGGCGGTGGAGCGCCGATCACCGACATTCCCGGCAAGCAGCGTATTCCCGACATGCGCATGGGCGACGTCCGCGAGACGGGTGCCGAGCTGGTGGCGGTGGGTTGCCCGCAGTGTACTGCCATGCTCGAAGGTGTGGTTGACGCTAGCGCCGAGGTCCGCGATATCGCTGAGCTCGTGGCCGATGCGCTGATAGCGACACCGGCGAGCACCGGCGACCGCTCCCAGACACAAGAGTCTCAGGCCGCGGAGGTGCTGTGATGAGCGAGATCTTACGTCGAGACCCCCGCAAGGAATGGATTGCCCGTAACCGGCTGCATCCGCAGCATCTGGAGGCGCTGGCTGAACTTGGCAGAAGTGCCGGCCAAGGGGGTGCCAGCGAGTGGGTCGGGCCCCATGGCCTGGTGCGCAGGAATCCTCATGTCGTGGGTTTCATGGGCCCCAATGGCCTCAAGCGTATCGATCGCAGCGGCGTCCAGCAGGGCGCTGGTGGCGGCCGGGCCGCCAAGGCGGCCGCCCAGAGCAAGCTGCTGGTCGAGATCGAGTCGCCGGCCTTCCTGGTGGCGGTGGTGCCGGATATGGTCGGCGGGCGCCTGACCGGGCATGACCGAGATCTGTTGGGCCTGGCCCGTCAGCTGGCCGATGCCGATCCGGCGACGCCCGGCGCGGTGTTGGCCGTCATCTTCGGTGAGCATAAGGAAGACGGCTTCGAAGAGGCGGGCATCGACCGCCTGCTGCACCTTGAGGGTCCCGATGTCGAAGGCTTCGTCCCCGAGGCCCGGCTCGGCGCCCTGGTCGCCGTGGAGGAAGCCTGGACCCCACGCCACTGGCTGATACCGGATTCCAAACTCGGCGGTGCCGACCTGGGGCGCCGCCTGGCGGCACGCCTTGGCGAGCGCCCGGCCACAGGCGTGTGGCAGATAGAGGCCAACGCCGAGGCCGATCTCGGCTGGAGCTGTACCGCTCGTGGGGCAGCCGGCACCCTGGACATTCAGCGACCGCTACCGCGCTTCGCGCTGGCGCTGGCCGAGTGTGCCGAGCCGATCAGCGAGACTCGCCATGCGGCCAGTGAGCTGACGCTGCCCCAGGCGCTGCCCGCCCAACTTTCGCGCATCGAGGATCTTGGCCAAGTGGCGGTGGATCCGGCGGGTGTGGCGCTGTCCGAGGCCGAGTTTATTCTCTCTGCCGGTAACGGCGTGCGTGACTGGGACGGTTTCCATCATGCCGCCGAGGTGCTGGGAGCCACCGAAGGGGCTTCCCGCGTGGCGGTGGATGACGGCTTCATGGCCCGCAACCGCCAGGTCGGCGCCACCGGCACCTGGGTCACCGCTCGCGTCTACGTGGCGGTGGGCATCAGCGGGGCTATTCAGCATCTCCAGGGCATACAGAGCTGCGACAAGGTGGTGGCCATCAACATGGATCCCGGCTGCGATATGATCAAGCGGGCCGATCTGGCGGTCATCGGCGACTCGGCGAAGGTGCTCGAGGCCCTGGTCGCCTTGGTGGAGCAGGCAAGGGAGGAGAAGCGCAATGCGGCCTGAGACTCACGAAAAAGAGGGGCTCGCGGTGACCGTGCTGGTCTCCGTGGGGCGCCATCCGCTAACCGGCCGTAGCCGGCGCGCCGACCAGGATGCTCGTGGGGTGGAATTGGCGCGTACCTTGCCCGCTGCCGAGATCGGATTGCTCCATGCCGGCAGGCTGGATGAAGGCAACGAGGCAGCGCTGCGCGGCTACCTGGGAATGGGCTTCGATGCCCTGACCCTGATCGAGCAGCCCGAGAACAGCGATGTACTTCCTGCCTTGGCCGACGCCCTGAATGCGGCACCGCCGCAGTTGGTGATAACCGGCGAGCGGGCCGAGCAGGGCGAGGGTTCGGGTCTGCTGCCTTACTTGCTGGCCGAACGCCTGGGTTGGCCGTTGGTCAGTGGCCTGGCGGCCGTGGAAGGCGTCTCCGAGGGTGTCGCCACGGTGCTGCAGGCGCTGCCGCGAGGCCAGCGACGGCGGCTCAAGGTACGCCTGCCGGCTATCGTGACCGTCGATGCCGCCGCACCGGCGCCGCGCCAGAGCGCCTTCGGCCCCGCGCAGCGGGGTCGACTGGAGGTGAGCGAGGCACCGGTGGCGGTCGACGTCGATATGGCTGAGTGGCATTTCAAGCCAGCGCGCAAGCGGCCCAAGCGCTTGAAGATCGTCAAGGCCGCTTCGGCCCGCGACCGCTTCAAGGCCGCCGCTGCCAAGGCCGAAGGGGGTGGGGGACAGGTGCTTACCGACGTCACCGCCGAGCAGGGCGCCGAGGCGGTCTTCAAGCTGCTGAAGGAAGAAGGTGTGCTGCGCTAGGCAGACACCTCATGCGATGGGCACTGGCAGACGACACTCGGCCGCCGGTGCCGCGTTCGCCGCGTGAACGGGCGCTGGTCCCATCCTGTAGCGTCGTTTGGTTAAGGTGCCACTGAGTCAAAGCCCCGACAACAAAAAGCCCCGGCCTTTTGTGCCGGGGTTTTTTGCTTGGGTGCTTGTTGCCGGTGCTTATCGTTGATGACAGGGAGTTAACCGTCAGGGGGCGATGCGCTGGCTGGCATCGGTGAAGCCCATCAGGGAAATATCCAGGTCCATGCGGTTACCGCGTGGGCCGACCAGGCTCAGCGTCGCGTTGCTGCCGGAGCGCAGCGCCTGGAACATCGCCGGTTCCAGTGGCAGGTCGGCGCGACACCCCTGTTCCAGGCACACCTGGTAGGGGAACTTGGCGGGCTGGGCGCTTCCCGCACTCAACTGCAGGCCGGGAGCGAGGCGCACGCCTAGCGGCGTCAGAAAGGTCATCGCTGGGCTGCCCTCGAGCTGCGGCGGGTAAGCGACCACGACGCGCATCAAGGGCTGGCTGCTATCCGCATTACTGATCACCTGGTTCATGGTGCAGTTGCCCTGGCTGCTGTCGCTAGGACAGACCACCTGCCAGTCATTGAATTGCTCGGTGGTGATATCGGCGGGGGCTTGGCCAGATGTCGTTTGCTGGGCGAAAGCGTTGGGGGCCAGGGCCAGAAGCGACAGCAGGCCTGTCATGCACAGGCGGGTGCAAAAGGACGACATTGGGGATACCTCCTTGGTGTCGGTGATCATGAGGATGAGTATTCAGCAGCTAGCTGCGTCCGACGTGTACGGCGGCTAACCAAGGCTGCGCTCGGCGCCGTGGTTACTACCATGCCCAGTCGAGCCTTTGAGGTCGAGTCCCGGATGAATTTTCCCTGACATACAGGCGTCGCACGGCGGGACGGTGGTGAAAACGACGCTGCCCCCGGCACCGGCCGGGGGCAGCATGTCACTGGGCGAGACGAAGGTCAGGCGGTGGCAGCTCGCGACAGGCTGCGATGCTCTTCCCTCAGGCTCTTGACCAAGCCCACGCACATCACCAGCAGGATGAAGGTAAAGGGAAGGCCGGTGGTCACGGCGCCGGCCTGAAGGGCGCCCAGGGCCTTGTCACCACCGCCGTAGAGCAGGATGCCGGCGATTACACCCTCCAGGGTGGCCCAGAAGACCCGCTGGCTGCGAGGGGCATCGATTTTGCCCCCGGCGGTGATGCTGTCGATCACCAGCGACCCGGAGTCGGACGAGGTGATGAAGAACACCAGTACCAGAATGATGGCCATGGTCGAGGTGAGGGTCGTCAGCGGCAGCTGCTCGAGCATCTGGAACATCGCCAGCGAGACCTCGCCGATGCCGTTGGCCAATTCACCGACGCCATTCGCTGACTGGGCAAGAGCGTTGCCGCCAAAGGCGGTCATCCAAACGATGGTGACCAGTGTCGGCACCAGCAGCACCGCCATCAGGAACTCGCGCACGGTGCGTCCCCGAGAGACCCTGGCGATGAACATGCCGACGAAGGGTGACCAGGAGATCCACCAAGCCCAGTAGAACACCGTCCAGCCGTGGAACCAGGTCTGGTCCTCGCGACCGATCCAGTTGGACAGCGGCAGGATATGCGTCAGGTAGGCCACGCTGGTGTCCCACAGGCCGTTGACGAACAGCAGCGTGGAACCGGTGAAGACCACGAATAGCAGAAGTACCAGGGCGATTACCATGTTGATGTTGGAGAACAGCTTCACCCCGCCGTCGATCCCGCGCCACACCGAGTACAGCGCCACGGTGGTGACACCGACGATGATGGCGAGCTGAGTCCCTAGCGTGTTGGGTACGTCGAACAGGTAGTTAAGGCCGCCAGCGGCTTGGGTCGCGCCGAAGCCCAGCGAGGTGGCCAGGCCGAAGATGGTCGACAGCACCGCGACAATGTCGATCACGTGGCCGACCCATCCACGTACATGTTGGCCCAACAAGGGGGTGAAGGCCGAGCGCAGGGTCAGTGGCAGTCCCCGGTTGTAGGCGAAGAAAGCCAGCGACAGGCCGACCACCGCATAGATCGCCCAAGGATGTAGGCCCCAGTGGAACATGGTGGCGCCGATGGCTGCACTGGCGCCTTCCGGGGTGCCCGGGGCGGCGTTCAGCGGTGTGCCATACCAGTCGGTGTAGTAGGCCACCGGTTCGGCCACGCTCCAGAACATCAGGCCGATGCCCATGCCCGCGGCGAACAGCATACTGAACCAGGAGATCGTGGAATGCTCGGGACGAGCAGATGGGCCACCCAGGCGGATACGCCCTAAGGGCAAGACGATCAGCGCCAGGCACAGGATCACGAAGACATTGCCGGCGATCATGAATAGCCAGTCGAAGTGCTCGATGGCAAAGCCACGGGCCGCTGTCATTTGGCTGTTGGACTGATCAGGGTAGATCAAGGCATAGAGAATAAAGGCCAGGATGGCCAGGGCAGAAACCGGAAAGACAGGGTTGTGGAAATCCAGCCCAAGTATCTGCTTGTTGTCCTGCCCGGGGGTCAGGATGGGGTCGTCGTCATGCGTCATGCGAGGTCCTCTATTGTTGTTGTCACATCGCCTAGCGGCGACGGCGAACATTCTTGGCAGGACCCGCAGGGAGAGCTGTCGCGAAAACGACCTCGGGATATGGCATTGCCACTTCGGCGGCGAAGATGTCTCGAATAGGCATGGCGGTGACTCGCTGGGAACATTCCGGCCGAGTGAAGGGGCTATCGTCGAGTAGCGGCGGTATCGCCGCCTCAATCAAAAATAACGTTGAAGGAAGCCAGCCATGAGTGCAGCCAACCGCGGAGTCGTCTATAAAGGCCCGGGTGAAGTCGCCGTCGAATCCATCGCCTACCCGGAGCTTGCTCTTGGCAATCGCAAGTGCGAGCACGGCGTTATCCTCAAGGTCGTTACCACCAATATCTGCGGCAGTGACCAGCATATGGTGCGGGGCCGCACCACCGCCGAGCCGGGCCTGGTGCTGGGTCACGAGATCACCGGCATCGTGGTCGAGTGCGGACGGGACGTTGAATTCATCAATCAGGGCGACCTTGTCTCGGTCCCGTTCAACATTGCCTGTGGCCGCTGTCGTAACTGCAAATCGGGCAAGACCGGCATCTGCCTGAACGTCAATCCGGCACGTCCGGGCGCGGCCTATGGCTACGTCGACATGGGCGGTTGGGTCGGTGGCCAGACCGAATACGTCATGGTCCCCTATGCCGACTTCAACCTGCTGAAGTTCCCGGACGCCGACCAGGCGATGGATAAGATCAAGGACCTGACCCTGCTGTCCGATATCTTCCCGACCGGCTTTCACGGTTGCGTGACCGCGGGTGTTGGGCCCGGCTCTACCGTCTACATCGCCGGTGCAGGTCCGGTCGGCCTTGCGGCGGCCGTGTCTGCCCAGCTGCTGGGTGCGGCATGCGTCATCGTCGGCGACATGATCGAGGATCGCCTGGCCCAGGCACGCAGCTTTGGCTGCGAGACGATCGACCTGACCCAGGATGGCGACATGGCCGACAAGGTCGAAGTCATTCTGGGAGAGCGTGAAGTCGATGCCTTCGTCGACTGTGTCGGCTTCGAGGCTCATGCCTGTGGCTGCAACCACGGCAAGGAAGCCCCGGCTACCGTGCTTAACTCGGCCATGTCACTGACGCGTGCCGGCGGTGAAATCGGCATTCCGGGCCTGTACGTCACCGAGGATCCGGGTGCCGAAGACGAGGCGGCCAAGCAGGGCGCCTTGAGCATGCGCTTCGGCCTTGGTTGGGCCAAGTCGCATAGTTTCCACACCGGCCAGTGCCCGGTGATGAAGTATCACCGCCCACTGATGCAGGCGATCCTGTTCGGCAAGGTCAACATCGCAGATGCGATCAATGTTCAGATGATCACGCTGGACGAGGCGCCCAAGGGCTACGCTGACTTCGATGGCGGCGCAGCGAAGAAATTCGTCATCGACCCGCATGGCAGCGTGCCGGCCTGAACGCGTTAGCTGGCTAGATCAACGACGGCGGCCCGCGGGGCGCCGTCGTCTTTTGTAGGTCGTGCCTCTGAGCGGACAAGATCTTCGGCCCAGCGGCTCTGGTGCTGGCAGCTTAGTGCAGGGAATGCACCAGGATGTCGTTGTTGACGGACAGTTCGCTGCCAACTGACGTTGCAATGCAAAGGCCCCGCTTGTGGTGGGGCCTTTGTGAGGACGTGCGTGGAAAAGGCGGAAGCTTAGTTCTGGGCCAGGTGCAGGTGAGGTGCGCTATGGTCCAGGTTCTCGAGCATGCGCTCGCTGTACCAATCGACAAAGTCGATCACACCAAACTCGAACGTCTCTGAGTAGGGGCCCGGCTCATAGCTCTTGGAGTTGATGCCGCGCTGGTTCTCTTCGGCGAGTCTGCGGTCCTGATCGTTGGTGGCATCCCATACGCGACGCATCTCGGCCGGATCGTAGTCGACGCCTTCTGCGGCATCCTTGTGTACCAGCCATTTGGTGGTGACGAGGGTTTTCTGCGGGCCCAGTGGCAGGACGCGGAAAACGACAGCGTGATCCCCCATGAAGTGATTCCAGGAGTTGGGCAGGTGCAGGATGCGCAGCGATCCCAGGTCGGCGCTCTGCAGATTACCCATCAGCTTCTTGCTGGCCCGCTTGCCGTTCATGGTCATTGATTCCACACCATTGAGCAGCGGCGTGCGGGTCAAGCGGTTACGACGACCGAGTCGGGTGAGCTTGTAAGGCACGCCCTGGGCGTCCCAGTCGGCCTGCTTGCGCGCGACCAGGTCCTTGTAAGCCGGTGTGGCGCGAGGGTCGTCGGTGTCGTCGAACTCTTGCAGGGAGTTGAGCAGTTCCGGGTGCGCGCCATTGCAGTGGTAGCACTCGCGGTTGTTCTCGATCACCAGCTTCCAATTGCACTCTTCGATGATGTTGGATTCCGCGGCGACCTTGAGGTTTTCTATGTCGTAGGGAGCCAAGTAGTGATCGAGACTCTCGAGGAACCCGTCGATCTCTGGCGCCTCGTCGGCCAGGCTGACGAAGATGTAACCGCCGCCGGTGCGAACGTGAACCGGCTTCAGGCCGTGGGACGCGAGATCAAAGTCCTTGCCCATGTCGCTGCCGGCGAACAGCAGGCGGCCATCCAGCTCGTAGGTCCACTGATGATAGGGACAGACCAGCTTTGCCACCTTGCCCTTGTTGGTGACGCACAGGCGTGAGCCACGGTGACGGCAGACGTTGTGGAAGGCGTGCACTTCACCGTTGTTGCCGCGCACGATCACGACCGGGTTATCGCCGACTTCAAGGGTCATGTAGTTACCCTTGCTGGGAATTTCGCAGGTCATGCCCGCAAAGAGCCATTCCTTCTCGAAGATTTCCTGCATGTCCAGTTGAAACAGTCGCTCGTCGTTGTAGAACGGTTGCGGCAGCGAGAATTGTGGGCGTCGCTGCTGCAGCATCTCTACGGCAGCCTCGCGGGCCGGGGCCAGGGGATCGTCCAGACGAGCGGGGAACCTAGGATCCATGACTATACATCCTCTTGCAGGGCCGCTGAGGCGGCTTTGAAATTGTTAGGAATAGGGGCCGGGCCGGCTGTTGCGGGCTGAAGCGAGTGTGGATCAGTGCTGCGGGGGGCGGTTGTCTGCCGACGACGTGATGTGATGCGACGACGACGCGGGGCAAAACGAAAATGGGTGGGCCTGGATGTCATGAGCATGCCCATGTCGTAGACAGGCAAGTCGAGTTTGTCGGCGCTGCGCAGAATTCGTGCAACGGCAGGCGGTGGCACCGCGGTCGGAGGCCTTCATGCTGCAGCCTAGGCGACACAACAATGACGATGTCCTTTCTCAACCCAGTCACTACCCAGACCTGGACCAACGGCCGCCATGCGGTACGCTGCGTCAAGGTGATCCAGGAAACCTGGGATACTCGAACATTCTGCTTCATGGCCGAGCAGCCGGTGATGTTCTTCTTCAAGCCGGGACAGTTCGTGACCCTGGAGCTTGAGATCGATGATCAGCCCGTCATGCGTTCTTACACCATCTCGAGTTCACCGTCGGTTCCCTACAGTTTCTCCATCACCGTCAAGCGCATGCCAGGGGGCGTCGTCTCCAACTGGTTGCATGACAACCTCAAGGTCAATGACGAACTGGCGGTGCACGGCCCGGTCGGAAACTTCAACATCATCGACTATCCGGCGGAAAAGGTGCTGATGCTATCTGGCGGCGTGGGCATCACCCCTCTGATGTCCATGGTGCGCTGGCTGTTTGACACCAATGCCGCCGTGGACCTGCAGTTTGTGCATAGTTCCCGCACACCTCGTGACGTCATCTATCATCGTGAGCTCGAGCATATTTTCTCGCGGATACCCGAGTTCAAACTGCATATCGTCTGCGAGCGCAGCGATGAGCTTGGCGACGCCTGGGCAGGCTTCCGTGGCTACCTGAGTCAGCCGATGCTCGAGCTGATGGCTCCGGACTTCATGGATCGCGAGATCTTCTGCTGCGGCCCGACGCCCTACATGAATGCGGTGAAGCACTTGCTGCAGGAAAACGGCTTCGACATGAGTCACTACCATGAGGAGTCATTCGGTGCTACGCCGCTGGACGTCCAGGAAGATGTGATTGAGAACGTCGAGATGGCCGAAGCCGAGGCCGAGGAGCTCGATGCCGCCGATATGATCAGCGTCGAGTTCAGCGCTACTGGCAAGAGCGTGCGTATTCAGCCCGGCGAGACGGTCCACTCGGCCGCCGCCAAGCTGGGGCTGCACATTCCCAAGGCCTGCGGCATGGGCATCTGCGGCACCTGCCGGGTGCCGCTCAGTACTGGTGAGGTCGAGATGGACCACAACGGCGGCATCACTGACGAGGACGTCGCCGAGGGTTACATTCTCTCCTGTTGCAGCAAGCCGCTGGGCGACGTGGTGGTGGAGTACTGATGATGGCCGCCATCGAGCCCCTTGCTAGCGGGCGGTCTCGAGCCGGATGGACCGCCCACAGCGCAGGCCGTAAGTCATCGGCTAGCTACTGCCTCGAAAGAGTTGCGTTGATCGCCAGTGCCTGGACCCAGACCACCTTAGACCCAGCCCACTAGCCAGGGGCGCATCGCTTCCTCGGGTGGTCGGTATGATCCAGAGGTCATGCGGATCGTCGCACCGGAGGCTTTGCGTCTCGGCTCAGGCTGCCGGACACTGATCTCAACGCCACCGATAGTGAAGAGCACTGGTCCCATGAGTCCTTCCCACGAGGGCGAGCCGCTGTCCGTCGGCTTCGTCCTGTTGCGCCGATTCACCATGCTGCCCTTCGCGGCCTTCGTAGATTGCCTGCGTTTGGCCGCCGACGAGGGTGATCGCAGCCGCCAGTTGCGCTGCCACTGGGTTTTCATGACCAGCGCCGGGCAAGATGCCATCTCCAGCTGCGGGGCGGCCGTCACTCCCTGCACGGCCTTTCGCGATCCGGCGGAGTTCCACTACATCGTGGTCATCGGTGGTGTCCAGGACGAGCATGACGTCATTGATGAGACGGCGATTGCCTACCTGCAACGCACGGCCAAGGCGGGTGTACCTCTAGTGGGGGTCTGCACTGGCGTCTTCGCGCTGATCCAGGCCGGGCTGATGAACGGCCGGCGCTGTTGCGTCAGTTGGTATCACTATGGCGACCTGACGAGGCGATTTCCCGACATCGAGCCGGTCGCCGACCGCCTGTTCATCGATGACGGGCACCTGCTTACCTGTGCCGGGGGCGTCGCCTCCGCTGATCTGGCCGCCTACCTGGTGGAGCGTCACCTGGGCAAGGCCTGGGCCATGAAGAGCCTGCATATCATGCTCATTGACGAGGCTCGTCGCGGCGAACATCCCCAGCCCCAGCCGGTGGTCTTCGACAAGGTTGACGACCAGCTGGTACGTCGCGCCATTGCCATCCTCGAGCAGCACCTCGGCGAGCCGCTTGGCGTGGATGCCCTGGCCGAGCGGCTCGGTACCTCGCGCCGCAACCTGGAGCGGCGCTTCCGTGAGGCGCTGGGCGTTGGCCCCCGCAAGTTCGCCCGGGATCTGCGCCTGCGCTACGGCCTTTGGCTGCTGCACTACACGGCGAAGAGCGTCACCGATATCGGCGAACGCTGCGGCTTCTCCGATACCGCCCACTTCTCGCGGCACTTCCGTGAGGCTTTTGGTGTCACGCCGTCGGCCGCGCGCAAGGCGGCAGGAGAGGGTAATGGAGCCGTGGTTGATCCCTTCTTCCTGCATATCGAGTCGCGGACGACGACCCCTTAGGCAACGAGGTCGAAGGGCAACGAGCCGACGCCTGGGCGTCGGCTTTTTTTATGCGCGCATGCCGAGAAATATACAAGTATGCCGAAAAGTAAAAAATGTTTATAAACATGTAGTTGCTGGCTTATGTCGCGAACATCATGGGAAAGATGTCGCAAACGTTCAATCTTTCGGGCACGTGATTGGCTATCAATGACAGCCAGAGTGAGAGCGCAGTGCCCAGGACGGGCCGGCGATCAGGCAGCTTGTCTGTCGCGACGATGTCGGTGTCGTTTCCAGAATACCGCGCGTTCTCCTTTTTTTTAACGTTGTGAAGCCAATCCCCAGGGTGACGAGATGAACGCCAATAACCTTACAACGACCGATCCCCAAATCGCCGCCGCCATTGCCGATGAAGTGGTTCGCCAGGAAGCCCATATCGAGCTGATCGCCTCGGAGAACTACGCGAGTCCGCAGGTCATGGAGGCCCAGGGGAGCCAGCTGACCAACAAATACGCCGAGGGCTACCCTGGCAAGCGCTACTATGGCGGCTGCGAGCACGTCGACGTGGTCGAGCGTCTGGCCATCGAGCGTGCCTGCGCGCTGTTCAGTGCCAACTATGCCAACGTCCAGCCCCATTCCGGCGCTCAGGCCAATGCGGCGGCTTTCATGGCTCTGGTATCGCCTGGCGACACCGTGCTGGGCATGAGTCTGGCCCACGGTGGGCACCTGACCCATGGTGCGGCGCCGAACTTCTCCGGTAAGTACTACAACGCCGTCCAGTACGGCTTGAACCCGGACACTGGCGAGATCGATTACGACGAGGTAGAGCGTCTCGCCCACGAGCATCAGCCCAAACTGATCATCGCCGGCTTCTCGGCCTACTCCCGGGTGATCAACTGGCGTCGTTTCCGCAACATCGCCGACGCCGTGGGTGCCTGGCTGATGGTCGACATGGCCCATGTCGCCGGCCTGGTGGCCGCTGGCCACTACCCGAGCCCGCTGCCGCATGCCCATGTGGTGACCACTACCACCCACAAGACCCTGCGCGGTCCGCGTGGTGGCCTGATCCTCTCCGCCAGCGGTGACGAGACGCTCTACAAGAAGCTCAACGGCGCGGTGTTCCCGGGCCAGCAGGGCGGCCCGCTGATGCACGTCATCGCTGCCAAGGCGGTGGCCTTCCGCGAGGCCATGAGCCAGGACTTCGTGCGCTACCAGGCGGAGGTGATCGACAACGCTCGGGCCATGGCCAAGGTCTTCGTCGAGCGCGGCTTCGACGTGGTCTCCGGCGGCACCGACGACCATCTCTTCCTGGTGTCGCTGATCAAGCAGGGGGTGACCGGCAAGGATGCGGATGCCGCTCTGGGCCGCGCCCACATCACGGTCAATAAGAACGCCGTGCCCAATGACCCCCAGAGTCCCTTCGTGACCTCGGGCCTGCGCATTGGCACCCCGGCGGTGACCACCCGTGGCTTCGACCAGGCCGACTGCGAGGCCTTGGCCGGTTGGATTTGCGACCTGCTCGACACCCTGGCCGAAGGTGGCGATACCACCGAGGCCGAGTCCGAGGTTCGTGGCAAGGTGGCCGAGCTGTGCGCTCGCCACCCGGTCTATGGCCAAGCCGTCGACGCTGCCGAGACGGCTTACGCGTGAGCCCGATTCCCGCCGCTTTAGCGGCGGGGCCCCTTCGAGGAGAAGATTCCATGCAACGATATTCAGGCTTCGGGTTGGTCAAGCACGCGCTGAGCCACCACGAGAACTGGCAGCGCCAGTGGCGAAACCCCACGCCCAAGAAAGCGTATGACGTCATCATCGTCGGCGGCGGTGGCCATGGCCTGGCCACTGCCTACTACCTGGCCAAGGAGCACGGCATCACCAACGTCGCGGTGATCGAGAAAGGCTGGCTGGGGGGCGGAAATACTGCCCGCAACACCACCATCGTGCGTTCCAACTACCTGTGGGACGAGTCGGCGGCGCTCTATGAGCACGCCATGAAACTGTGGGAGGGGCTTTCCCAGGACATCAACTACAACGTGATGTTCTCCCAGCGTGGCGTGTTGAACGTGGGCCACACCCTGCAAGACATGCGTGACATCCAGCGTCGGGTCAACGCCAACCGCCTCAACGGCATCGATGGCGAGGTGCTTGACGCCAAGGGCGTGCAGGAGTTGGTGCCGATCATGGACTGCTCCAAGAATGCTCGCTATCCGGTGATGGGGGCCTCCTGGCAGCCGCGCGCTGGCGTGGCCCGCCATGACGCGGTGGCCTGGGGCTATGCGCGCGCCGCCGATGCCCTGGGGGTCGATCTTTTACAGAACACCGAGGTCACCGGCTTCAAGATTCGCGATGGCCAAGTCTACGGGGTGCACACCAATCGCGGTGACATCGAAGCCAAGACCGTCGGCTGCGTCACTGCCGGCAACTCCGGGGTGATGGCGAAGATGGCCGGCATCAAGCTGCCACTGGAATCACACCCGCTTCAGGCGCTGGTCTCCGAACCGATCAAGCCGGTCCTCGATACCGTGGTGATGTCGAACCACGTTCACGGCTATATCAGCCAGTCCGACAAGGGCGACCTGGTGATCGGTGCCGGCATCGACGGCTACAACGGCTATGGGCAGCGCGGCAGCTACCCGACCGTGGAGCACACCCTGCAGGCGATCGTCGAGATGTTCCCGATCTTCTCGCGGGTGCGCATGAACCGTCAGTGGGGCGGTATCGTCGATACCTGTCCCGATGCCTGCCCGATCCTCTCGAAGACCAAGGTCAAGGGACTGTACTTCAACTGCGGCTGGGGCACCGGGGGCTTCAAGGCGACGCCGGGCTCGGGGCACGTATTCGCGGCCAGTCTCGCCAAGGGCGAGATGCACCCGATCGCCAAGCCCTTCTCCATCGACCGTTTCAATACCGGCGCGTTGATCGACGAGCACGGCGCTGCCGGCGTCGCCCACTGATCCACCGCAGAGGAGACCTGCCATGTTCTATATCTTCTGTCCCTACTGCGGTGAGCACCGCGAGGAAGAGGAATTTCACCCGAAGGGCCAGGCGCATATCGCCCGCCCGGCGGACCCGGAGTCAACCAGCGACGATGAATGGGGTGATTATCTGTTCTTCCGCGACAACCCGCGTGGTGTCCACCATGAGCTGTGGGTACACGCGGTGGGATGCCGCAAGTTCTTCAATATCACGCGCCACACCGTGAGTTACGAGATCCTCGAGGTCTACAAGATGGGCGAGCAGCCGTCGATCACCGCTGAGAACTATGTGGCCCAGCAAGCCGCTGCAGCAGCCGATAACGAGCGCAATGCGTCTCAGGTCAAGCATGAAGAAGGAGTCCGGGCATGAGCCAGCCGAACCGACTCAAGACCGGCGGTCGCGTTGACCGCTCACGACAGCTGACCTTCACCTTCAATGGCCAGCGCTACCAGGGCCATCCCGGCGATACGCTTGCCTCTGCGCTGCTGGCCAACGGTGTCGATATCGTCAATCGCAGCTTCAAGTACTCGCGCCCCCGCGGCATCGTTGCCGCCGGTGCCGAAGAGCCGAATGGCATCGTCCAGTTGGGCGGCACCGAAGCGGGTCAGGTCCCCAATGTGCGGGCCACGCAGCAAGCGCTCTATCAAGACCTCTCGGCTCGCAGCACTAACGGCTGGCCCAACGTTCAGCGCGACCTGATGGGCCTGGTCGGCAAGCTGGGTGGCCAGTTCATGCCGCCGGGCTTCTACTACAAGACCTTCATGGCGCCGGCCTCCATGTGGCTGACCTATGAGAAGTACATTCGCAAGGCCGCGGGTCTGGGTCGCAGCCCCACCGAGAATGACCCCGACATCTATGACCATCGTCACCAGCACTGTGACGTGCTGGTGGTGGGCGCGGGCCCGGCAGGCCTGTCTGCCGCGCTGGCAGCCGGTCGTGCCGGTGCCCGCGTGATCCTGGTCGATGAGCAGGAAGAAATGGGTGGATCGCTGCTGTCGTCCCGCGAAAGCATCGACGGTGCTCCGGCTACCACCTGGGTCGAGAAAGTGCTCAAGGAGCTGTCCGAGCTCGAGCAAGTGACCCTGATGCCGCGCACCACCGCTAACGGCTATCACGACCATAACTTCGTGACGCTGCATGAGCGCTGCACCGAGCACCTGGCGGATCTCGCACCGCGTGCTGGTGGTCGTCGCCAGGTCCGTTCGCGCATGCACCGGGTGCGTGCCGGCCAGGTCGTCCTGGCGAGCGGCGCCCATGAGCGTCCGCTGGTCTATGCCGGCAATGACGTGCCCGGCAACATGCTGGCCGGAGCGGTGTCGACCTATATCCGCCGTTATGGCGTGGCGCCGGGCAATCGTCTGGTGCTCTCTACCAGCAATGACGATGGTTATCGCTCGGCGCTTGACTGGGCCGAGGCCGGCCGCGAAGTGGTGGCGATTGCCGACGCTCGCCAGAGCCCGGACGGTGAACTGGTCGAACAGGCGCGTGCCAAGGGCATTCAGATCATTGCCGGTAGCGCCGTGATCGAAGCACGCGGCGATAAGCGCGTCGCCGCGGCCAAGGTGGCGGAGATCGATATCGAGGGCTTCAAGGTCTCAGGGCCGGTCGAAGAGCTTGCCTGCGACACCATCGCGAGTTCCGGTGGTTTCAGCCCGGTGGTGCATTTGGCGTCTCATACCGGCAGCCGGCCGACCTGGAATGAAGAGCTTCTGGGCTTCGTGCCGTCACCGGTGAAAGGCATGACGCCTACCGGTGCTGCACACGGTGTCTATGCGCTCGGTCAGGTGATCGCAGACGGCTTCAAAGCCGGCAGCGACGCGGGCGAGGCCTGTGGTTTCGAGAGCCAAGGCGCGAGTCTGCCCAAGGTCGATGACCGGCGGGAAGGCGCTGCAGTGGCGCTCTATCAAGTGCCGCATCTGAAGTCGACCCTGCGCGGACCCAAGCAGTTCGTCGATATGCAGAACGATGTCTCGGCAGCGGCGATTGAGCTTGCGACCCGCGAGGGCTTCGAGTCCATCGAGCACGTCAAGCGCTATACCGCGATGGGCTTCGGCACCGATCAGGGCAAGCTTGGCAATATCAACGGCATGGCCATCGCTGCACGCTGCCTGGGACGCACGATTCCCGAGGTCGGTACGACGGTGTTCCGTCCCAATTACACGCCGGTCAGCTTTGGCGCGATCGTCGGTCGTCACTGCGGCGAGTTGTTCGATCCCGAACGCTATACCGCCATGCACCAGTGGCATGTCGAGAATGGCGCCGAGTTCGAGGACGTGGGCCAGTGGAAGCGTCCCTGGTACTTTCCACAAAAGCGCCGCGCAGAGAACGGCGAGCGCCTTGAGACCATGCATGAGGCGGTTGCCCGTGAGTGCAGCGCAGTGCGCGAGAAGGTCGGGATTCTTGATGCCTCGACGCTTGGCAAGATCGACATCCAGGGCCCGGATGCGCGTGAGTTCCTGGGTCGCGTCTACACCAACAAGTGGGCCAAGCTGGCGCCGGGCCGCGTTCGCTATGGTTTGATGTGCAAAGACGACGGCATGGTGTTCGATGACGGCACCACCAGTTGCTTGGCAGAAAACCACTTCTTGATGACCACCAGCACCGGCGGCGCCGCCACCGTGTTGGAATGGCTCGAGATTTGGCACCAGACCGAGTGGCCGGAGCTGGACGTCTACTTCACCTCCGTGACCGATCACTGGGCGACCATGACCGTCACGGGACCTGAAGCGCGCAAGCTGATGGCCGAGCTCACCGACATCGATCTCGACAAGGAAAGCTTCAAGTTCATGGACTGGCGTGAAGGTCAGGTGGCTGGCGTGCCGGCGCGTGTCTTCCGCATTTCCTTTACGGGAGAGCTGGCTTACGAGATCAACGTCCAGGCCAACTACGCGATGCACGTCTGGAAAAAGCTGTTCGCCCACGGCGACAAGTATGGCCTGACGCCTTACGGCACCGAAACCATGCACGTGCTGCGTGCCGAGAAGGGCTTCATCATCGCCGGTCAGGACACCGACGGCTCGGTGACCCCGGAAGACCTGGGCATGCACTGGGCGATTGGCTACGACAAACCTAATTCCTGGATCGGCAAGCGGGCACTCACGCGTCCTGACACCAAGCGCACCGACCGTAAGCAAATGGTGGGCCTCAAGCCCAAGGATCCTTCGGTGGTGCTGGAAGAAGGCGCGCAGATCGTGTTTGACCCCAACCACTCGATTCCGATGCCGATGAAGGGTCACGTGACCTCCAGCTACTACAGCCCGACCCTGGCATCAGGCTTCGCCCTGGCCGTGGTAAAGGGCGGCCACCAGAGGATGGGCGAGACCGTCTATCTGCCCATGGCCGACGGCAAGGTCCACGAGGCCGAAATCGTCAGCCCCATCTTCCTCGATCCCAAGGGAGAGCGTCAGAATGTCTAACGCACAACAGTTCGATTCGCGCCCCGGCGTTGAACATGCAAGCGAGATCGCCGTCGAGTCGCCGCTGGCTTACAGCATGCATCGCTCGGGTGCACCGAAGGCCAAGGCCGACACCACGGTAACGCTGCGCGAGCGTGCCTTTCTGGGGCAGCTGACGCTGCGTGGTGGCGCCATCGTCCTCGACGAGGCGCTGCGCGAAGTGCTCGGCATGGGCCTACCCGGCGAACCCCTGGGTCTAGTCCAGGACGAGGCCGGTGAGCGCTCGATTCAGTGGATGTCCCCGGACGAGTGGCTGCTGATCGTGCCGGGCGGCGAGGAGTTCGACGTCGAGCGTCGTCTGCGCGAGGCGCTGGGTGATGCCCATTTCGCCATCAGCAACGTCAGCGGCGGCCAGACCCTGCTGGAGCTCGAGGGCGAGGCGGCTCGCGAGGTGTTAATGAAGTCGGTGGCCTATGACGTGCATCCGCGTCATTTCCCGGTAGGCAAGGGGGTTACCACGGTATTTGCCAAGGCCACGGTGATTCTGCGTCGTCCTTCTGAGGAGCGCTGGGAGTTGGTGGTGCGTCGTAGCTTCGCCGATTACACCTATCGTTGGCTGCTCGACGCTGGTGAGGAGTTCGGCATCGGCGTCGAGCGCTGAGCCAGCTTCCTTCTCGACTGCTTTTCCAGGCCGGGTTCGTCCCGGCCTGCTTTGTCTGGAGACATCCCATGAGCCACATGAATCGTAGTATCGATAAGAGCGACGGGACTTGGGTCCTCACCGCCCAGTGTCCCAGTCGCCTGGGTACCGTGGACGTGGTGACCCGCCTTCTCAAGGAGAGCCGCTGCTACATCACCGAGCAGCAGTCCTTTGACGACCGCCATGCCGAGCGGTTCTTCATTCGAACCGAGTTCCGCCCCATGGACGCCGAGTTTGACGCCGGGGCTTTTCAAGCCGACTTCGCTGCGCGGGCCGGGGAGTTCGATATGGCCTTCGAGCTGACCGCCCCCGGCGCGCGGCTGCCGGTGGTGATCATGGTGTCCAAGGCCGACCATTGCCTGAATGACCTGCTGTATCGCTATCGTACCGGCCAGCTGTCCATCGACATCCGTGCGGTGGTTTCCAACCATCCGGATCTCGAACCGCTGGCCGCCTGGCATGACCTGCCGTATTACCACTTTCCGATCACGCCAGAGACCAAGGCCGAACAGGAAGCCCAGGTATGGCAGGTGGTGCAGGACACCGGCGCCGAACTGGTAATACTCGCCCGCTACATGCAGGTACTATCCAGTGAGATGTGCAAGAAGCTCAGCGGTCGGGCGATCAACATCCACCACTCACTGCTGCCCGGGTTCAAGGGAGCCAAGCCCTACCATCAGGCCTATGAAAAGGGCGTCAAGCTGGTCGGGGCCACCGCTCACTATATCAACGACGATCTCGACGAAGGGCCGATCATCACCCAGGGGGTCGATCCGGTCAGCCATGCCGACTATCCCGAGGATCTGGTGGCCAAGGGCCGCGACGTCGAGTGTCTGACGCTGGCTCGGGCCGTGTCCTACCACGTGGAACGACGCGTCTTCCTGAATAAGCGCCGCACGGTGGTGTTTACCCGCTAGTTTGGGCGTTGTGCTGAGTTAGTTGTGCTGAGTTAGTTGTGCTGAGCAAGGCTCGTAGACCTCCATCACGTCGCCGGCATTCTGTCGCCATCACGAGCCCAGATGCCGGCCACGGAATGGCCGTCAGGCATTCAAGGCCTTCCCCCGCAAGGCCTTGAGAGAGCTTGAGAGCCCCGGGCTCAACGCTTCCAATGCGGGGCGCGCGAAGAAGAAGCCCTGCTGCAGGTAGATCCCGTGATCGCGAAGCCATAGCGCTTCCTCTTCACGTTCGATGCCCTCGGCCACCAACTGGATTTCAAGTTCGCTGGCGAGCCCAAGCACCGCCCGCACCAGTGCCTGACGGCGGCGGTCCTGGTCGCAGTTCCGTACCAGTTCCCGGTCGAGCTTGAGGGTGTCCGGACGCAGGTCGGTGAGCAGGTCGAGGTTGGCATAGCCGTTGCCGAAGTCGTCCAGCGCCGTGGTGAACCCCATCGCCCGGTAGGCATCGATGATGCTGCGCAGGTGCTGGCGGTCCTGCACCAGTTCGGTCTCGGTGATCTCGAAGTTGATGCGCTCGGTAGGCCATCCCACTCGCTTGCAGACCTCCAGCGTTGCCTGAATGCAGGCTTCCGGCTCGTAAACAGCATTGGGCATGAAGTTGATCGAGAGCGGCTCGCGCATATCCAGCCGACTGGCCAGCTCGATGGCCTTGACCCGGCACGCCTGGTCGAAGCGATACAAGAGGTCGTCGCAGACCTGGCCGATTACGCTACCCGCCGACTCCCCCTGAAGGCCGCGAACCAGGGCCTCGTAGGAGTGAATGCGACCCGCCTCAAGATCGACGATTGGCTGGAACGCCATCGTGAAGTCGAAGGGCAGGGGCCCATCACAGCGGCCACAGGAGTGGGCATGTCTAGCACATCGCGCCATGTTGTCATCCATTTCGGCATTATTCGGCGTATAGCAACACAGGAGGCAGTATCCAAAAGGATGTGGTCAAGTCCCTTTTCGGCAACTCTTTCAGCACGGTTCACTGCTGCGCTATATATCGGCCTCTCTCGCTGAAGCTTTAAGTGCGGCCGATATCTCCCACCTCACATTCCTACCTTTTTTATCACCCTCATGGCGTTTTGCGCGATGCAGAGGGTGGCGTTTCTGGTCTCTGGCGGCCAGATATCGACGTATGGCAGGTCGCGGAAACCCTTTTGCCGTCGTTCTTTGGTCGTAAAAGGCCGCGAAATCATCGATTGGCATTAACCGGAAAATATTTCCAAAACCCTTTGCTGGCAATGCCTGGCGCGATGGTAAGACCAATTTTTTCGACTGTTAGCGTTGATGTACTGCTTTGGGAGGGTCTGGCGCGACCGGCGTTTTTCGCTAGTTTGTAGTCGTGAATGAACGACGGCGGTATCAGTGGCTCAGGTGTGCTGAATCTGCCGATATGCGAGTCCCGTCCCCGACGGGGAGAACAAAAAAAGTCTCATCTCGTCCTCCCGATACGAGATGCCATCCCAGGAGTTCATGCCATGCAAGATGACAAGCATCCCTCTCGCTTGATCACCGATGTCGCTTCATCGACCGACACGCTTACCAAGGCGCCGGCCAGTCGCCGCAGCTTCCTCAAGACCGCCGCACTAGGCTCCGCGGCCGCGGTGGCGGCCCCCTGGATCGGCAACGCCCAGGCCCAGGAGAGCATTCGAATCCGTATGCAGTCTTCCTGGCAGCCGGGCACCACAGGCTACAGCATCTTCGAAACATGGTGTAAGCGCGTGGCCGAGGAGACCGGCGGTGAAGTCACCATCGAGCCGTTTCCGGCGGGTGCGGTGGCCGGCGACTTCGAGGTAGCCGATGCAGTGCGCAACGGCGTGCTGGATGGCCAGAACTGGTTCACCGTTTACTGGCCCGGCAAGATGCCCGCCGGCGTGTTCCTGACCGCCTATCCGATGGGCCTGTCGATGCCCCACCAGTGGGACATCATGTTCGGCGCCTATGGCGGCTTCGGACTCGCCAAGGACCTGTATCGCAAACAGGGGCTCGAACTGCTTGGCTATGTCCACCATGACATGAACCTGATCCATTCCAAGAAGCCGCTGCGCAGCTTCGACGACTTCAAAGGGGTCAAGCTGCGTATGCCGGGCGGCATCGTTGCCGAGACCTTCGCCGCTGCGGGCGCCCGTACCACTCTGCTGCCGGGCTCTGAGGTCTACCCGGCGCTGGAGAAAGGCACCATCGACGCTGCCGACTATGTGGGGGCAGCGGTCAACTATGAGCTGGGGTTCTGGCAGGTCGCCGACTACATCATCATGGGGCCGCCCTCCACGCCCTGCCTGCATCAGGCCGTCGACCTGATGGACATCGCGGTCAACCGTCGTGTGTTCGAGCGCATGTCGACCAAGACTCAGGACCTGATGCACGACCTGGTGGCGGCATACTCCCGCGAGCATTATGCAGCGATCCAGAAGGCCAACGCCGAGGCCTGGCCGAAGTACAAGGAGAAGGGCGTCGAGATCATCCACCTGACCGAGGAAGATGCGTCACGGTTCCGTGAAGTGGCTCTCCCGCTGTGGTTCAAGTGGGCCAACAAGGACCAGGATGCGGCACGCCTGTTCAAGGCGCACCTGGATACCATGATGGACCCGGCGGTGGCACTGATCACCCCGGAAGACATCAAGGACTACGAACTCAACCTGTAAGTCTGCCTGCCCCTCTGTCGGGGGCTGTGGCCTACGGGCTGCAGCTCCCGGCAATAGGGCGTGATCACTGCCTATCCCGCATCCCCTAGACTCAATGTTCCGTTGCCATCGCCGGGAGCTGATGGTATCGCGGAGGAGTACCCATGAATCTTGAGATCAATTTTGTACTGCCGCACTGGCTCTACTGGGCGGTGCTGCTGCTGTTGCCGCTGATAGTAATGTTCTTCGTCGATCGCAGCTTCCGCCGCGGTGCCAGCGTTGATGGCGGAGACACTGGCGAGTTGCCCAGCAGCGGTGAAGCCGAGGTCGGCTACAAGCCCCCCGGTAACCTGTTCACCACCATCGTCGACCGGATTTCCGGGTTTTCCGGTCGCTACGTGGCCTATTGGGCACTGGTTGCTCCCTTCGCCTTCGCTTATGAAGTGCTGTTGCGCTATGCCTTCAACTCGCCGACCAACTGGGTCCACGAGTCGATGACGCTGATGTTCGGCATGCAGTACCTGGTCGCCGGCGCCTTCGCCCTGCGCGAGGGTGGACATGTGCGCGTCGATATCCTCTATCAGCGTGCCAAACCGGTGAACAGGGCGGCGCTGGACGTACTGACGTCGGTGTTTTTCTTCATCTTCACCATCGCGCTGATGGTGACCGGCTGGACGTTCTTCTCCCAGTCGGTGAGCGATGAGCTTTTCTTCGGCTCGAGCTATGCCAACGAGACGTCCTTTACCGAATGGGCCATTCAGTTCTATCCGGTGAAGTTCATGCTCTTCTTCGGCGCGCTGCTGCTGCTGCTGCAGGGCTTTGGCCAACTGATTCGTGACATCCAGGCATGCCGCCATCATTGGCGCCTGCATGAGGGCAGCCGGACCTTCGCCCGCGTGCTGCTGGTCATCGCCGTTGTGCTAGGCGCCTGGACCCTGTTCGAGATGGTCAACGTCGCGGTCACCGATTATGAGAGTCTCCCGTTCAGCATCGAGCACAGCCTGGGCTCGGTCGGTATCGGTGGTCTGACGCTGGTGATGTTCGGCGCCTTGATGGTGGTGCTGGTGGCGGGCCTTCCGCTGGCCTTCGTTACCGGTGGCCTGGGGGTGGTCTTTCTCTACCTGGTCGGCGATCAGGCCATGCTGAACCTGATGCCGTCGCGCATCTTCCCGATGATGACCAACTACCAGCTGTCGGCCATTCCGCTGTTCATCTTCATGGCCTCGGTCCTGGAGAAGGCCGGGATCATCGAGGAGCTGTTCGACGTCGTCTACAAGTGGATGGGCGGTCTCAAGGCCGGCCTGGCCATCGCTACCGTCATCGCCTCGACCCTGCTGGCCGCCATGGTGGGCGTGATTGGGGCTGCGGTGGTGACCATGGGCCTGATCGCTCTGCCGGCGATGCTCAAGCGCAACTACGACCCTGAGATCGCCATCGGCTCGATCATGGCCGGCGGGACCCTGGGCATCCTGATCCCACCGTCGATACTCGCGATCATCTATGGCGTCATCGCCCAGCAGTCGGTGGGTGAGCTCTACCTCGGCTCGCTGATTCCCGGCCTGATGCTGGCCTTCATGTACGGCTTCTACTGCTGGCTGCGCGGCACGCTGAACATCAAGATGGCGCCGCCGATGCCGGTCGAGGAACGGGTCGACATGAAGGAGAAGTTGCGTCTGCTGCGCAATATGCTGGCGCCGATCATTCTGGTGGTCCTGGTGCTCGGCATTATCTTCACCGGTATCGCCACCCCAGTGGAAGCGGCCGGCATCGGCACCTTCGGCGCCCTGGTTGTGGCTGCCATGCACCGTCGCCTGACCTGGCCGAACCTGCATGCTGCCTGCATGACGACGCTGGTCGCATCGGCGATGGTGATGTGGATCATCTTCGGCGCCAGCATCTTCGTCGGCTTCTACATCCTTCAGGGCGGCCAGCAGTTCGTGCAGGAGTTGATCTCCGGCGCCGGCCTCGGTCCCTATGCGGTCCTGGCTCTGATGATGGTGCTGCTGGTGGCGCTGGGCATGTTCCTCGACTGGGTCGGTATTCTGCTGCTGGCGGTGCCGATCTTCGTGCCGTTGATCCAGGGCCTGAACTTCGATGGCGTCTTCGGGCTGCCCGGGGTGGACCCGGCCGATGTCTCGCTGTGGTTCGGCGTCATCTATCTGGTCAACATGCAGATGTCTTTCCTGAGTCCACCGTTTGGCTACGCGCTGTTCTACATCAAGGGCGTGTGTCCGCCGCATATCACCATGGGCCAGATATTCAGGGCGTCCTTCCCGTTCCTGGGCATCCAGGCGCTGGGTCTGCTGCTGGTCATCCTCTTCCCGGCACTGGTGACCTGGTTGCCTGGCCTGGCCTATGGCTAAGGGCTTTGGTTAAGGGCTTTGGTTAAGTAAGCCGCCCGACAAAGGCCGCCAGGCGTCTGCCTGGCGGCCCATAGCGCTAAGGTCCGAGCATTGCACCCAGCCCTGTTGTGGTCGAAATCCGGTGCGACAGCCCCTGTCGTTGCAATTTTTTACATGGCACAGTTGAACGTCAGCGGCTCTGTGTCGTCCCATACTAGTTACATACACTGTATTTCCCTTGGAGGTATTTTTTAGATGCAACGCCTGACTGCCCTGTTTACGGCTGCGCTGCTGAGCGCCGGTATAATGTCCGCGCCTGCCATGGCGCAAGAAGACGCCGCTTCTTCCGAGGCTGCACAAGCCCAGGCGGCCGCACCGGCCACTGACTTCTCCGACGAGACGCTTCAGAAGTTCGCCGACGCCTCCAAGGAAATCGCCAGCGTTTCTCGTGAGTACACCGAGCGCCTGCAGAACGCCAAGGACGAGGCCGCCAAGCAGGAAGTTCGCATGGAGGCCAACAAGGATATGGTCAGCATCGTCGAGGATAGTGGTCTCGAGGTTGGCACCTTCAATGCCATCGGCCAGGCCATTCAGCAGGATCCTGAGCTGATGAAGCGGGTCCAGGCCATGGTCGAACCGCAAGCCGAATGATGCTTGTACCCGGTCATGTTTGAGCCGGTCGCGTCATGAAAGAGGCCACCTTCGGGTGGCCTTTTTCATGCCTGAGTGTTTCCTCGCGGGGTAGCTCTTTACAGTTCCTGGCGGGCGTTGGAGACTTGAGCCCTCAAGGCATCCTGATGCAGGACGAACTGATTCAAATTCTCCTTACATTCTAGAGACCCGACTAGACACCCAAGGCGAGGCGGTGAGCATGGAAGTGGAACTGTTGGAAATTCGCCAGCACATCGCGGGCAATCCGCCCTTCGATACGCTCAGCGACGATCTGCTCGACGAGGTGGCCGGTGCCGTAGAGGTCACGTATTTCCGCGCCGGCACCATGATCTGTGAGGACGGCCAGCCGACGCAGGATCTTTACTATATCCGCAGCGGCGCCGTGGAGGTCTATCGGCGCAACGGGGAGTTGTTCAATCGCTTCGGCGAGGGCGATATCTTTGGCTACTTCGACCTGCTCAGGAATCAGCAGGTTCGCTTCCCGGTCAAGGCGATCGAAGACACTCTGGTCTATTTTATCCCCGGTGAGCTGTTCCGTCGTCTCTGCGATGCCGATGAGATGTTTGCCGACTTCGTCGAGGTAGGCCGCCCGCGCCTCGAGACGACGGTGGACCATCAGCACCACGACAACACCATGATGACGACCCGGGTGCGAAAGTTGGTCTCGCGCCTGCCGGTGATGATCGAGGCTGATTCCACCATCCAGGCGGCGGCCGCGAAGATGTGCGAGCAGAACGTGTCTTCGGTGCTGGTGCTGAGAGCCGAGGACGAGGCCTCAGCGCGGTCCTTCGTGCTGGCTGATGGCAAACAGTGGCACACGCTGGGCATTCTCACCGACCAGGATCTGCGTACCCGAGTGTTGGCCGCCGGGCTTGATGCCGCCACTGCGGTATCCGAGGTGGTGAGCCCTCATCTGATCGCTATCCAGTCCGACGAGTCGGTGCATGAAGCGATGCTATGCATGCTGCGCAACAACATCCACCACCTGCCGGTGCTGCATCGTCGCCGTCCGGTCGGGATGCTGCATCTCTCGGATATCATCCGCTACGAGACCAACAGCAGCCTGTATCTGGTCAACAATATCTTCAATCAGACCAGCCACAAGGGCCTGGCGCGGCTGGGGGCCGACGTGCGGCGCACCTTCGTCGGCCTGGTCGCCGACGGCGCGAGCTCGCAGATGGTGGGCAGCGCCCTGTCGACCATCGGCCGTAGCTTCACCCGGCGACTGATTGAGCTGGCCGAGGAGGAACTGGGTCCACCGCCGGTCCCGTACTGCTTCATGGTGATGGGGTCGATGGCGCGCAACGAGCAGGCCATCGTGACCGATCAGGATAACGCCCTGGTCATTGATGACAGCTTTGACCCCGAGCAGCATGATGAGTACTTCCTGACCCTGGCGCAGAGAATCAGCGACGGGCTGGATGCTTGCGGTTATACCTACTGCAAGGGCGATATCATGGCCACCAACCAGCGCTGGCGGCAGCCGCTGCGGGTCTGGAAGAAGTACTTCAACGACTGGATCGATGATCCCAACCCCGAGCGTCTGCTGCATAGTTCGATCTTCTTCGATCTGGATCATGTCTATGGCGAGGAGGACTTCGTCGAGCAGCTTCAGGACTTGGTCGCCGATAAGGCCTCGAAGAGCCCGCGCTTTCTGGCAGCCATGGCGCGCAATGCCCTCAATCGCACGCCACCGCTCGGGTTTTTCCGTACCTTCGTGATGGAAAAGGACGGCAAGCAGAATAACTCGATCAACCTGAAGCGCCGTGGGACGGCGCCGATGGTCGATCTGATTCGCGTCCATGCGCTGGCCTGTGGGTCTCGGGCCCAGAACTCCTTCGACCGGCTCGATGCCATTGCCCAGACCCAACTGCTGGTAGGACGTTCCAGCGAACGCATCCGTTACGCCATGGAGTTCATCTCCATCGTGCGTATTCGCCACCAGGTCATCGATATCGAGGAAGAGCGAGAACCTGACAATAATATCGAGCCTGAAAACGTCTCTGATACCGAGCGGCACAACCTCAAGGATGCTTTCCAGGTGTTGAGCAATGCCCAGAAGTTCTTGAAGTTCCGCTACCCCTTGCCCTAGGGGTTAACCAACGTCGCGAAGGTCTATGTCCAAGTTGCCGTTTCGTCACGCCAAGGTCGACCAGCATGCCTGGCCCGAGTATCTCGCCAGCCGGGCCAGCCAGGTCAGTGATCCTGCCCTCCGGCGCTTCTTCGCCGCCTATGATCTCGATCCGAACATGCCGATCGGGCAGGTGCCGCTGGTAGCGCTGGACATGGAGACCACCGGTCTCGAGTCAAGGCGTCATTCCATTGTCAGCATCGGCCTGGTTCCCTTCACTCAGCAGCGTATCTTCTTGCCCAAGCGCCGTTACTGGGTGGTCAAGCCACGGCGCCCGCTGAGCAAGCGCTCGATCACCTTTCACCGCATCACCCACTCGGAAATCGCCGAGGCGCCGGACCTGGATGAGATTCTGGATGAGTTGCTCGACGCCCTGGCTGGACACCTGGTGGTGGTGCACTACCGGCATATCGAACGGCCCTTCCTGGATGAGAGCGTGAAGTCGCGTCGCGGAGAGGGCGTGCGCTTCCCGGTGATCGATACCATGTCGCTGGAGGCCAGGCTGCATCGCCAGTCGTGGTGGGCGCGCTTCAAGCGTTGGATGGGCCGGCCGCCGGCCTCGATACGCCTGCATGACAGCCGGCTGCGCTATGGCTTGCCGGCCTATCAGGGGCACCATGCACTGGTCGATGCCCTGGCGACCGCCGAGCTTTTTCAGGCTCAGTTGGCGACGCACTTCGATCCCGAAACGCCGCTTCATCAACTCTGGCACTGAGCGGGTGAGCGGTCGGACGATATTCGGTGACCCAAAACGATCAAGGGCGGCCTAAATAGGCCGCCCTTGGTGCTTCTGCTTAATCGTCTTCAGGTTTGTCGCCTGATGACACCGCCTTAGTGGCTTCGTGGCTCGGACATCAAGCCCTTGACGATTCCATAGCAGCCTACCAGCAGTACGATAGTAAACGGCAGGCCGGTGGTCAGGGCAGCCGTCTGAAGGGCGTTCAGCCCGCCGCCAAGCAACAGCGCGATGGCGAGAGCACCTTCGATCAGCGCCCAGAAAATGCGCTGTGGCTTCGGCGCATCAACTTTGCCGCCAGCGGTGATGGAGTCGATCACCAGCGAGCCGGAGTCGGAGGATGTCACGAAGAACACGATGACCAGCACGATACCGATGAAGGAGGTGATCTGTGTCAGCGGCAGGTACTCAAGCATCGTAAACAGCTGCAGTTCCAGAGCGGCATCCTGCACATTGGTGATGCCTTGGTTCACCACCTGATCGATGGCGGTGGTGCCGAAGGCGGTCATCCACACTACCGAGGCCAGTGACGGCACCAGCAGGACGGAGATCAGGAATTCCCGCACGGTACGACCGCGGCTAACGCGGGCGATGAACATGCCGACGAACGGCGACCAGGCAATCCACCATGCCCAGTAAAAGGCGGTCCAGCCTTGGCTGAAGTTGGCATCTTCGCGGCCGAAGGGCATCGATAGCGCCGGCAGGTTCTGCACATAGCCCAGCAGATTATCGAATATGCCGGTGGCGATCATGAGTGTCGGCCCGACGGCGATCACGAAGACCAGCAGCAAGAAGGCCAGCATCATGTTGATCTGGGAGAGACGCTGTACGCCCTTGTCCACCCCCAGCAGAATCGAACCTAGGGCGACCGCGGTGATGCCCATGATCAGCAGAATCAGTGTGGTGTTGGTATCGGGGACGTCGAACAGGTAGTGGAGACCCGCAGACGCCTGAGTGGCCCCAAGGCCGAGTGAGGTGGTCAGGCCGAACAGGGTGGCGAAGACGGCCAGGATGTCGATCACATGGCCCGGCCAGCCCCAAATGCGCTCACCCAGGATCGGGTAGAAGATCGAGCGCATGGTCAGGGGCAAGCCCTTGTTATAGGCAAATATGGCCAGCGAGAGACCCACAATCGCATAGGCGCCCCAAGGATGCAGGCCCCAATGGAAGATGGTGGCCGCCATGCTCAGGTCGATGGCACCGGCCTGGTCACCCGCGGCAGCGCCAAGCGGTGCCCAGTCGGTACGAATGCCGTCTTCGACGCTGATGCCGCCCATAGCAGTGCCGAAGTGCGTCAACGGCTCAGATACGCCATAGAACATCAGGCCGATGCCCATACCGGCAGCAAATAGCATCGCAAACCAGCCCAGATAGCCGAATTCGGGCTTGGCATCCGCCCCACCGATGCGCACTTTGGCGAGCGGCGTGAATATCAGCACGACCGCTAGAATAACGAAAACGTTGGCCCCCAGCAGGAAGACCCAGCTCAGTTTCGTGGTAAGGAAACTGAACATACTGTTGAAGATCGGTTCCATCTGGTCCTGGAGGGCCATTGTCGCGATCACGAATAGCAGAATCACCAGGGAGGAGAAGAGGAAGACCTTGCCGTGCAGATCTACATCGATTCCCAGGGGGGAGGCGGTGATGTTGTCCTGGCCGATCACATAGTCAGTATCGATCAGGTTAGCCGGGCCCTCTGGCGCCGGTATTCCCTCGGTACCGCCATTTTCCGGCGCCTTGGGTTTGCCGTCGTTGGGTTGTTTAGACACTAGACGTCTCCCTTGCGATTTTCGGTAAGTGGTTTGTCTCGATTCGGCCACGCGCCAGCCACCGGACGCAGCAGTAAAGAACGATGCCTTGATGCGGGGCGCCATTCAGCCGGCATCGTCAAGATCAGTGCTTGATTGGGGCTAACGCTGGTGTAGGGGCCGACTGGCCGTGGAGTCTGGCCCGCGTCTTCGCGAAGGCTTCACGCTGCTGAGCGAACGCTTCCGGGGTGTGCGCCACGAATCTGGGCGTGTCGGCGGTGACGCTATCCCACTGCCCTCTGCCTCGTCGTGCGGCGGCGGGTCAACGACCCCGCAGTGATGGCTCACTGACATCGAGGTGGGCGAGATCCACGGGGACCATGATCTTATCGAGCATCTTGGTGACTCCAGCGGTTTATAAGTGGTTGTAGTTCCTTGGTGTCGCTGTAAGCGCCTCATAGTCTGGGCATATGCTCACCGAATTTCCAGTGGCTCTTCAACGCTTGGCTTTTTGCGGCCCTTGGCCGCAAAAAAGCTAAGTTAATAAATGCTTTATCAGAAGAACCTATTGGGCTAGAGATGCCGCGGGGCTCAGGGCAAATGCCGATGGGGAAGGCTAGTGGAGTAAGGGCTCGCTGTCGGGCAGCGGCGCCGCTCGATAGTCTGCAACGCTGACTTGCCTATCATCGGCGGCAACAGCCGACGATTAGTATGATCCAAACAAAACGCCACAGACGATCCGAAGGACCGCCTGTGGCGTTTTTGTGCATAGCGTCATCCGGCCAAGGCCGGATGACAGATGGCTTAGCTCCGGGGTTCGGAGAGCAGCCCCTTGACGATGGCGTAGCAGGCCACCAGCAGTACCAGCGTGAACGGCAGGCCGGTGGTGATAACCGCCGTCTGGAGGGCCGTCAGGCCGCCACCCAGCAGTAGCGCGATGGCGATCACGCCCTCGATGATGGCCCAGAACATGCGCTGGGGCTTGGGTGCATCGACCTTACCGCCGGCGGTAATGGAGTCGATGACCAGCGAGCCGGAGTCCGAGGAGGTGATGAAGAACACCATCACCAACACGATACCCACGAAGGAGGTGATCTGCGTCAGCGGCAGTTGGCCCAGCATCACGAACAGCTGCAGCTCGAGGGCTGCGTCCTTGACGCCCTGGAAGTTGTCGTTAATCACCTGATCGATGGCGGTGGTGCCGAAGGCGGTCATCCACAGTACCGATACCAGCGTGGGTACCAGCAGCACGGCAATCAGGAACTCACGTACGGTGCGGCCACGGCTGACGCGGGCGATGAACATACCCACGAACGGTGACCAGGAGATCCACCAGGCCCAGTAGAAGGCGGTCCAACCCTGACTGAAGTTGGCATCTTCACGTCCGAAGGGCATGGACAGGGCGGGCAAGTCCGCCAGGTAGGAGCCCAGGTTCTTGAAGAAGCCGGTGGCGATCGCAAGGGTCGGGCCGACGGCAATCACGAACGCCAGCAGCAGGAAGGCCAGCACCATGTTGAGCTGGGAAAGGCGCTGCACGCCCTTGTCGACGCCGGCAAGGACCGACAGCAGTGCCACTGCGCTGATGCCAATGATCAGCAGTACCATGGTCACGTTGTTGTTGGGAATATCGAACAGATAGCTGAGACCCGCAGCTGCCTGTGAGGCACCCAGGCCCAACGAGGTTGCCAGACCGAACAGGGTGGCAAAAACGGCCAGGATATCGATCAAATGCCCCGGCCAGCCCCAGATCCGCTCACCCAGAACCGGGTAGAAGATCGAGCGCATGGTCAGCGGCAGGCCCTTGTTGAAGGAGAACAGCGCCAGTGCCAAGGCCACGACCGCGTAGATGCCCCAGGGGTGCAGGCCCCAGTGGAAAATGGTGGCTGCCATGGCCAGTGACATGGCGGCATCCTGATTGCCAGCAGCGGCGCCCAGCGGTGCCCAGTCGGTCCTGACGCCATTCTCCATGCTGGTGCCGCCAAGAGCGGTACCGAAGTGGGTCAGGGGCTCCGAGACACCGTAGAACATCAGGCCGATACCCATGCCGGCGGCGAATAGCATCGCGAACCAGCCCAGATAGCTGAAGTCTGGCTTGGCGTGCGCACCACCGATCCTGACCTTGCCCATGGGCGTGAAGATCAGGGCCACGGCCAGAATCACGAAGATATTAGCCGCCAGCAGGAAGAACCAGGAGAGGTTGCCGGTCAGGAACGAGAAGATCGCATTGAAGATCGGCTCGACTTCATCCTGAAGGGCCAAGGTGATGAAGACGAAAAACAGAACCAACAATGACGAGATGGTGAACACCTTGCCATGCAGGTCGACATCCAGGCCGAACTTGCGCGTGGTGACGTTATCCTGACCGATCACGTAATCGGTATCGATCAGGTTCGCCGGTCCTTCCGGCGCTGGCACGCCATCAGAGACAGGGGCGTCCTTGTCACTGTTAGCGTTTGGGGAGTTTTTTTCCACAGGGAAGTCTCCGTCTGGTGAAACGAAAGGGTGTCTTCTTGTGTAGGCCGTCAGTCGCTATGCCGGACCAGGAACACGGATACGTCGGTATGAGAGGCGACCTTGCTGCCGTTGGACGGCATGACGATGTCCAGCCGCCTAGGCAGATGCGTGGTCATGATGACCAGATCTGCGTCCGTGTCATCGATAGCCTGCAGGATGGCGTCATCCATGTCGGCAACCGGGTCGGGAGAGGTAATGACCTTGGAGCTGACCTTTTGGCCATGCAATTGGCCCTGCTCCTTGGCGAATGCCTCGAGCTTTTGCGCATACTCTTCAGGCGTCTTGGCCAGCGAACTTGGCGTGTTGGCCGTTACGCTGATGTAGCAGGTATCGGCCTGATACAGCTTGGCGATATCTGCCGCAAGATCGAGAGAGGGCTTCAAGAGTTCTGTATGTGCCAGGTCCACGGGGACCATAATTTTCTTGAACATATTCGAGACTCCATGAGGGTTTTGTTAGTTGCTGTACCTCTACGTCACGATCTGTTGTCCTGAAAGACACCGCTAGTGTGAGGATTTGCCAGGCGAATTGCCAGTGCCGGCTCATCCTCCGGCATCAACTGCCCTGTCAACGCTGAGGCAGAACTCGAAGGGCAAAAAGTGAAGAGGGACCGGGACCGCCACAGGACAGAAGGCAAGGCCGGCTGCCGGAATGACGATACGCGACTCAAGATTAGCTAGGCTGCAAACGGACGCAATCGCCCGATGGTCGCAAGGCAATAAGCGGGTAAAGTGATGATCGAGGGCCATGTCGATGCGTGCCACGCTGTCTAGCTTTCTGGCCGTGACAGGCCTGGCCGCGCTGCATGTGGCTGTGCAGTTGGCTGGACGTGTCGTAGGGCGTGGCGTTAGAAGAGCAACCGGAATGGAGGTATTCGTATTTCGTTGCCGGGATCCACGTAGCCGAGAGCGACACGCACATAGCTAAGTGCTCTCAAGCGTGAATGTGGTTATTGTCGGCGTTTGTGGCCGGTGCCACCATGGCAGCAAAGCGCCATATGCAAGAGCGCGATCATCACAATAACGAGCCCGCCATGACCGTTCAGACCCTGACGCCCACTCGCCGTTTTCGCGGTCAGCCCCGCGGCCGCGAGCTTGAGACCGACCTCCTGATAGCGCTCCGCGAGCGCCTCGGCGATGAGCGCAAGCACCCCGAGCTTGCCCGTCGCGACCTCCTCATCGAGCACCTGCATGTGCTCCAGGACGCCCACGGCCACCTGGCGCTACCTATGCTGCGCGCTCTGGCGGCCTACATGAACCTGCCGATGGCGGCCGTTTATGAAACCGCCACCTTCTATGCCCACTTCGATGTGATCCACGACGATCAAGCGCCACCCCCGGCGGTGACGGTGCGGGTCTGCGACTCCCTGTCTTGTCAGCTGGCCGGCGCCGATGCCTTGAAGCAGGCGCTTACGGCCGGCGCGGATCCGGAAGAGGTCCGCGTGCTGCGCGCGCCCTGCATGGGCCGCTGCGAGATGGCGCCGGTGGTCGAAGTGGGTCATCGTCACGTCAATCATGCGACCCAGGAGGCGGTCGAAGCGGTGATCGACACCGGCCATTTCCACCCCGAAACGCTCGACTGGCAGCGGCTCGAAGATTACCGGTGCGAAGGCGGCTATGAACTGCTTACCCAGTGCCGTGCCGGTGCGGTGACCGTCGAGGCGCTGACGGAAGAGCTCGAGCGCGCCAACCTGCGCGGGCTCGGCGGTGCGGGCTTCCCGACCTTCAAGAAATGGTACTTCGTGCGCCAGGAAGCGGGACCGCGCTACTGTGCGATCAACGCCGACGAGGGTGAGCCCGGTACCTTCAAGGATCGCCACTACCTGGAGAATGCTCCGCACCGTTTCCTCGAAGGGGCGCTGATCAGTGCCTGGGCGGTCGAGGCCAGCGCGCTCTACATCTATCTGCGCGACGAATACCCGGGCCTGCATCGGGTACTGCACGAGGCGATTGCTGAACTCGAGGCCGCCGGACTCGTCGAGCCCGGCTATGTGGTGATGCGGCGCGGCGCCGGGGCCTATATCTGTGGTGAGGAGTCGGCGATGATCGAGTCGCTGGAGGGCAAGCCGGGCAAGCCCCGCCATCGCCCGCCCTTCGTCGCGCAGCGAGGCCTGTTCGATCGTCCGACCCTGGTCAACAACGTCGAGACCGTTTACTGGATTCCGCTTATCCACCAGCGCGGTGCCGACTGGTTCGCCGGTCATGGGCGCCATGGACGCAAGGGACTGCGCAGCTTCTCGGTGTCCGGGCGGGTCAAGCGCCCGGGCGTCCATCTGGCCCCGGCGGGCATTACCCTTGCCGAGCTGATCGAGGAGTATTGCAACGGCATGCAGGAGGGCCACACCCTGGCCGGTTACCTGCCCGGTGGCGCCTCCGGCGGTATCCTGCCGGCAAGCAAGGCGGACATTCCCCTGGACTTCGACACCCTGCAGGCCGAAGGCTGCTTTATTGGCTCTGCGGCGGTGGTGGTGCTCTCGGATCAGGATGACCTGCGGGCGGTGGCCACCAACCTACTGGCCTTCTTCGCCGACGAGTCCTGCGGCCAGTGCACCCCTTGCCGGGTCGGCACCGAAAAGATGCTGACGCTGCTCGAGCGCGAGGCCTGGGATGCCGAGGCACTGCAGCGCCTGGCGACGGTGATGATGGACGCCTCGATTTGCGGGCTCGGCCAGGCCGCGCCCAATCCCGTCCTTGGTTTGCTCAAGGACTTCCGTGAGCCGCTCGCGGCCCAGCAGATCATCATCAAGGGCTGAGGCCAGGAGAGCGAAGATGACTCATAACCAGAGCCAGAACCAGACGCAGACCGCAGCCGACGCCTTTACTCTGATCCTCGATGGCACCGAGGTGACCGCCTATTGCGGCGAAAGCCTGTGGCAGGTGGCCAAGCGGGCCGGCGAGACGATTCCCCACCTGTGCTTCAAGGATGCCGCCGGCTATCGCGCCGATGGCAACTGCCGCGCCTGCATGGTCGAGATCGAGGGCGAGCGGGCGCTGGCCGCCAGTTGCCTGCGCGAGGCCCGGCCCGGCATGGTGGTGCATAGTGCCGGCTCCGAGCGGGCTCGCATCGCCCGTGAAGGCGTATTGGAGCTGCTCGCCGTCGACCAGCCGGACCGCGACGCCGGTCCCGACCGCTCGAGCCATTTCTGGGACATGGCTGATGCCCTGGCCGTCGATGCCACTGCCGTGCGCGCTTGGCTACCCCGGCGCGAGGAGCGCGAGGCGCCCACCGTGCATCATGTCGAAGCCCGTTATGTAGAGTCGCGTGCGGTAGGGCAGGACGGCGCTCGCAATCACGATGCGTCGCACAGTGCCATGAACGTCAACCTCGATGCCTGCATCGAGTGCAACCTCTGCGTGCGTGCCTGTCGCGAGGTCCAGGTCAATGACGTCATCGGCTTGGCGAACCGAGGAGCGGCCGCGAAGATCGTCTTCGACTTCGACGACCCCATGGGCGATAGCACCTGCGTGGCCTGCGGCGAATGCGTCCAGGCCTGTCCGACCGGTGCGCTGATGCCGGCCACCTTGATCGACGAGGCGGGCCGTGGCGATTCGGCGGCCGCCGATAGCCAAGTCGATTCGGTGTGCCCCTACTGTGGCGTTGGCTGTCAGTTGACCTATCACATCAAGGACGAAGAAATCCTCTTCGTCGAAGGCCGCGATGGGCCGTCCAACCATAACCGGCTGTGCGTCAAGGGCCGCTTCGGGTTCGACTATCCGCGTCACGCCTCGCGGCTGACGCGCCCGCTGATCCGCAAGCCCGGCGCGCCCAAGGGCGTCGATCCCAGCTTCGATCCGGCTGACCCGAGCAGCCATTTCCGCGAGGCCAGCTGGGATGAGGCGCTCGAGGTTGCCGCTGAAGGCCTCAAGGGCCTCAAGGCCGACCACGGCCCCAACTCTCTGGCCGGCTTCGGCAGCGCCAAGTGTTCCAATGAAGAGGCCTGGCTGTTCCAGAAGCTGGTACGCACCGGCTTTGGTTCCAACCACGTCGATCACTGCACCCGTCTGTGTCATGCAAGCTCTGTCGCGGCGCTGATGGAATGCATCGGCTCAGGCGCCGTGACGGCGTCGTTCATGCAGGCCGCCGAGGCCGATGTGGTGATCCTCACCGGCTGCAACCCGGCCGTGAACCATCCGGTGGCCGCGACCTTCTTCAAGCAGGCGGCCAAGCGCGGCACCAAGATCATCATTCTCGATCCCAAGGGCCAGGCGTTGGGCGCCTATGCGCATCAAACCCTGCGTTTCACGCCGGGCAGCGACGTCTCGCTGTTCAATGCCATGCTCAACGTGATTGTCAGCGAAGAGCTCTATGACGCGGACTACATTCGCGAGCATACCGAGGGCTTCGAAGCGCTCAAGGAACACGTTCGCCACCTGACGCCGGAGGCCATGGCCGAGAGCTGCGGCGTGCCCGCCGACGAGATTCGCGCCGTGGCGCGGGAGTACGCCACCGCCGAGCGAGCGATGATCTTCTGGGGCATGGGGATCTCCCAGCATGTGCATGGCACCGACAACGCGCGCTGTCTGATCTCGCTGGCCCTGGCCTGTGGCCATACCGGCCGGCCGGGCACCGGTCTGCATCCGCTACGTGGCCAGAACAACGTCCAGGGCGCCTCGGACGCCGGCCTGATTCCGATGGTGCTGCCCGACTATCAGCCAGTGGGCGACGCCCAGGTGCGGGCCGCCTTCGAGGAACTGTGGAACACCGACCTAGACGATCAGCCGGGTCTCACCGTCGTCGAGATCATGGACGCCATCGCCGCGGGCACCATCAAGGGCATGTACATCCAGGGTGAGAACCCGGCGATGTCCGACCCGGACCTCGACCATGCGCGCGCGGCGCTGGGCAAGCTCGAGCATCTCGTTGTACAGGATCTGTTCGTCACCGAGACCGCTCAGTTCGCCGACGTCATCCTGCCGGCTTCCGCCTGGCCGGAGAAGGACGGCAGCGTGACCAACACCAACCGCCAGGTGCAGCTGGGCCGTCAGGCCGTTCCGCTGCCCGGCGATGCCCGGCCCGACTGGTGGATCATTCAGGAGATCGCCAAGCGCTTCGGGCTGCCCTGGGACTACGCGCATCCCCGCGAGGTCTTCGCCGAGATGAAAGAAGGCATGGCATCACTCGACCACATCTCCTGGGAACGGCTGGAGCGGGAGGCTTCGGTCACTTATCCCTGCCCGGCGGACGATGCCCCGGGGGCGGACGTGGTATTCGGCGATGCCTTCCCGACGGCCTCGGGCCGGGCTCGTTTCTCGCCGACGCTGCCGCTGCCGCCGGATGAGCAGATCGACCGTGACTACCCGACGGTGCTGACCACCGGCCGCCAGCTGGAACACTGGCATACCGGTTCGATGACCCGGCGCTCCCTCGTGCTCGATGCCCTCGAGCCTGAAGCGGCAGCTAGTGTCGCCCCCGGCGAGCTGCGCCGCCTTGGTCTCGAAGCCGGCGAGTGGATGCAGATCGCCACTCGGCGAGGCAGCATCACCTTGAAGGTGCGGGTCGATCCGTTGATGGCCGAAGGCATGGTCTTCATGCCTTTCTGCTACGCCGAGGCCGCCGCCAATATGCTGACCAACCCGGCGCTGGACCCGTTCGGCAAGATTCCCGAGTTCAAGTACGCTGCCTGTCGGCTGACAGCGGCCGAGGCACCAACTGGGGCGTCGGTTGAGGAACCGCTAGCGACGCCTTGAGTCGGCGACCAAGCGGTAGCAGGGATGGGTTGATAACAACGACACGACATGAGACTGGAGGAAACCGCCATGATGATCGTCGATCTGATCGATGGGGATGATTTCCGTAACAAACTGGTGGGGCTTGGCGTGCTGATTCCTGAGGGCGCCTGTCCGGAAACCTGCGCGCGGATGGCCCGTCGCAAGTACCTCGAGACCGATGTACCCGACCTCGAGTATACGGTCTCGGAACTGATGTCACACACCGATGTGATGTTGCCCTCGGTGCGCCGGGCGATCGAAGCCCACCTGCTGCCGGCATTCGAACTGCCACGCTCGTCCTGAGCGGGCCCTTGTCGTTGAACAGGCTAGCGGGTGGCTGCTTTTCAGGCACCCGCTGCCGGCGCTTATAGCGAGGCTGCGCCACCGTCGCTGCGCGGGTCGTGGGCACCTTCCAGTAGACCGTCGGGGTGGCGAACGATAGCACCAGCGTGCCCCATGGTGTCGCTGAACGCCTCGTTCAGTACCGTGACGTCGTGGCCAGCGGCCTTGAGCGCCTCTACCAGTGGTGCCGGGAAGCGGTTCTCGAGCTTGAGCCCGGTGCTGGCTTCACCCCAAGTGCGGCCCAGCAGCCAGCGCGGGGCGCTGATCGCCTGTTGCAGGTCCTCACCGAAGTGGGCATAGCGGCTGTAGATGGCTGCCTGAGTCTGGGGCTGGCCCTCGCCGCCCATGGTACCGAAGCTCATCACCCGGCCGTCGTCGAAGCGAGCAAGCGACGGGTTCAGGGTATGGAAGGGCTGGCGATAGGGCTCCAGCGTCTGTAGTGCCTGCGGGTCCAGCGAAAAGCTGATGCCGCGGTTCTGCCACATCACCCCGCTTTGCGGCAGGACTATGCCGCTGCCGAACTCCCAATAGACGCTTTGGATGAAGCTGACCATCCGCCCCTGATGATCGGCGGCGGCCATCCAGATGGTATCGCCTTCGGCGGGTTCGTAGGGCCAGGGCAGGGCGCGCTGCGCCTTGATCTGTGCGGCTTCCCGATCCAGGGCCTCGGGCGTGAGCCAGCTCGCCGGATCTTTGGGCAGCCGGCCGGGGTCGGTAACCGTGGTGTCGCGGGCCATGAAGGCTCGCTTGGTGGCTTCTACCAGACCGTGCAGATGGGCAAAGCCTTCGCCCTCGTTGATGCCCAGGCGCTCGAAGACGCCCAGCGTCATCAGCGTGGCCAGGCCTTGCGTGGGCGGCGGCAGATTGAAGACACGGGCATCCTTGAGCCTGACTTCGAGTGGGGTAACGGCCTGGGCATGATAGCGATTGAAATCATCGCGGCGCAGCGGGCTGCCCAGCGCCTCGAGATCTGCGGCCATGCTGGCGGCGAGCTCACCTCGGTAGGCGTCGTCGAGCCCGGCGCGGGTCAGGTGCTCGAGGGTGTCGGCAAGCCGTGACTGACGCAGCCGAGAGCCGGTGGCGGGTGCCTGGCCGGCGTCGAGATACGTCTCGGCGAAGCCTGGCGCCGCCCCGAGGGCCGCCAGATGCTTGGCGGTGAGCGCGGTTTGGCTGTCGCTCACCGCGACGCCTTCCCGACCATGGCCGATGGCCGCCTCGAGCAGGCGTGACAGCGGCAGGGTGGGGCCCCAGGCAGCGGCCTGATCGAGCGCCACCTGCCAGCCACCCAGGGTGCCGGCCACGGTCAGCGCGGCGAGCGGCCCGCGAGTGGGTATGCCTTGCGCCGCGTCGTAGCCCTGCTCGGCGTAGAAGGTGCGGGTGGCAAGGCCTGCCGCCGGGCCACTGGCATCGATGGCCAGCGGCGGTTTGCCGGGTTCATGAATCAACCAGAAGCCGTCGCCACCGATACCGTTCATATGGGGGTAGGCAACGGCGATGGTCGACGCCATGGCGACCATCGCCTCGACGGCGTTGCCGCCCTCGCGGAGGATGTCGCGGCCGGCCTGGGCCGCCAGGTGGTGGGGGGCGACGGTCATGCCGCCATAAGCACGGGTGGTGTGTTGCATGGGACGCCTCAGGAGAAAAGGTCGATATACATGCGCACCGCAGTGGCGAGCAGGAAGACAGCGAACAGCCGCTTGAGCAGGGCCGGATCAATGGCGTGGGCGAGCCTGGCCCCCAGGGGGGCACAGAGCATGGTCATCGGGACGATGGCCGCGAAGCCCAGCAGATTGACGTAGCCGATCGAGCCCGGCAACCGGTCGGGCGCGCCCAGGCCGCTGAACATGAAGCTCAGGGTGCCAGGAATGCTGATCACCAGGCCCAGCGCGGCGCCGGTGCCCACCGCGACACGGATCGGCGTGTTGAGCGCACTCAGGGTCGGCACGCTCAGGGTACCGCCACCGATGCCCATCAGCGTCGAGATGCCGCCGATCACTGCGCCGATCAGGCTACTGCCCAGGGGACCGGGCATGCCGTCACGAATGATGCGGGTGTTGCGACGGAACATGTTGGCGGCGACCAGCAGGGCGATGGTGGCAAAGAGGCCAGTCAGCGCCTCGCCGCTCAGGAATTGACTGGCGATGCCGCCCAGCAGCACGCCGACCACCACGCCGGGGATCAAGCGCTTGATCACGCTGGCATCGAGGCTGCCCTTCTGGCGGTGGGCGCGGGCCGACATGATCGAGGTGGGGATGATAGTGGCAAGCGAGGTGCCTACCGCCAGATGCATGCGCACTCCTTCGTCGACGCCCAGCAGGCTGAACAGATGGAAGAGCACCGGCACGATGACGATGCCACCGCCGACCCCGAGCAGGCCGGCCATTATCCCGGCAACGGCACCTGTCGCGAGCAGGGCCGCGATCAGTCCAAGGATCCCGGTCAGCGATGACGAATCCAGCAGTTCCATGGCGTGGTTTCCTAATTCAGTGATTATCGATGTGTCATGACGCGGGTAGCCACGGCGCCCCGCGCTGATGGATGACGGCTACCAGCCGATTGCCTGGGGTAGCCAGGTAGCAATGCCTGGGAACAAGAATACCAGCGCAACGGCAAGGACTTGCAGCCCGACGAAAGGCACAACCCCCACGTAGATATCGCGTGTCGAGACCTCCGGCGGCGCCACCCCCTTGAGGAAGAACAGCGCCCAGCCGAAGGGCGGGGTCAAGAAAGACATCTGCAGGTTCATGGCCACCAGAATCGCCAGCCACACCATATCGGTGCCATAACCGATGAATACCGGCAGGAACATCGGCAGGGCGATGTAGGAAATCTCGATCCATTCCAGGAAGAAGCCCAGCACGAACAGAATCAGCATCAGGAACAGCAGCGCCCCGATTTCGCCGCCGGGGAGCATGTTGAACAGGTCGTGCACCATCTGCTCACCGCCGAGCCCGCGGAAAGATAGTGAGAATACCTGCGCGAACAGCAGAATGAAGTAGACCATGGCAGTGATGGTCAAGGTGCCGTGCAGGGTCGCCTTGAGGGTGGCGAGGTTCAGCTTGCGGCCCAGCAGCGCGATCAGCAGGCTGCCCAGGGCTCCCATGGCGGCAGCCTCGGTAGGGGCTGCCACGCCGCCGACGATGGAGCCGAGCACGGCCACCACCAGCCCCAGCGGCGGTAGTACCGTGGCCATCAGGTCGCGATAGAGCTGGCGCCGGGAGATGGTGGCGCGTTCGGCAGCGGGAACCGCCGGTACCCAGTCCGGCCGCACCCAGCCGAGGACGGCGAGATACAGCATGTAGGTCAGCGCGATCACCAGGCCCGGGATGAAGGCAGCCGCGAACAGTGCGCCCACCGATTCACCGACGATCTGCGACAAGAGAATCAGCACCAGGCTCGGCGGGATGATCTGGCCCAGGGTGCCTGAGGCGCAGATCGCTCCGCAGGCCACGCTCGGCGCATAGCCCCGGCGAAGCAGGGTCGGCAGGGTCAGCATGCCCACGGTCACGACGGTAGCGCCGACGATGCCGGTGGAGGCCCCCATCAGCACCCCGACCAGCACGATGGCGATCCCCATGCCGCCGTTGAGGCGCCCCATGGCGTAGCCGATGGTATCGAGCATGGCCTCGGCGACCCGGGACTTCTCGAGCATCACGCCCATGAACACGAACAGCGGTATGGCCATCAGGGTGTAGTTGGACACCACACCGTAGAGGCGCTGGGGCAGCAGGCCGAAGAGCATCGGCCCGAAGCCCAGCAGGCCAGCAACGAAGCCGGACACGGCCAGCGAAATGGCCACAGGGATGCCAATCAGCATCATGGCCAGGAAGCTGCCGATCATGCCGATCAGTAGCCATTCATTTGCCATTGCAAACATACTCCACAGAGAAACGGGGCCGAGTGAGCTCGGCGACAAGGAGGGCGGGGCAGCCGGCCGCCTGGCCGTTGCGCCCGCAGGCGGTGCCTGGTTTTGGTCCGCAACGTCGGTCGTGACCGTCTTCAGGATCTGCCTTAATCAGGCGCTGGGCTGATCCGGGGCGGTTGGCGAGGCCGGCACCGGGGCGCCGCTCAGGGCCAGTGCCGCTCGCAGCAGATCGGCAAGCCCCTGCAGCGCCAGAGCCGCGAAGCCCAGGGGAATGAAGGCCTTGAGCAGATAGCGGTAGGGCAGTCCGCCCGGGTCCGGTGAGCCTTCTCCCAACTGAAAGGATTGCATCACATAGGGCCAGGACAGCCAGACGATCGCCAGCGCGATCACTACGGTCAACATGCCGCTGATCAGGTCGATCAGCTGCTTGCCGCCGTCGGGAAGGCGGTCGTAGATCACGTCCACCCGCACGTCGGCGCGGTGTTTGAGCGCGTAGGAAATTCCCAGCAGGGCAATCGGTGAGAGCAGGTGCCACTCCAGTTCCTGCAGCCCCACCGGGCTGATGGAAAAGAAGTAGCGCAGCAGCACATCGGTGGCGACCAGCCCGACCAGTGCCAGCAGGCAGAGTCGGGCAAAGCCGCCGAGGATGCCGATGCCGTGCTCGATGGTTTCGATGAGCGACGCCATGGATAGACCTCCGGTCAGAAATGCAGTCAGAATCAGCTCGGCAGGTCGAGGAAGGCTTTCTCACTGATGGCTTCCCACTCGCGATGCTTGGCACGAAAGCCCATGAAGGAGTCATAGACCTTCTGGGTGTCGGCATCCGCCGCCGCCATGTCGGATAAGGTATCGGCGGTGACTTCGCGCAGCCGGCTGATGATGTCGCCGGGCAGCGGCTGGGCGATCACGCCCTCGTTTTCCACCAGATCGTTCAGGGCTTCGGCGTTGACCGACTCGCACCAGGCCTGACTCTCGATGTTGCAGGCCATGGCTGCAGTCTTGACGATCGCCTGCAGGTCGGAGGGCAGCGCCTCCCAGGCCTGCTTGTTGATCATCAGCTCGGTGGCGTTGGTGGGCTCGCTCCAGCCGGTGGTGTAGTAGTACTTGGCGGCCTTCTGCAGGCCCAGGCGACGGTCCTGATAAGGCCCGACGAATTCGGCGGCGTCGATGACGCCTCGCTCCAGGGCTGGGAAGATCTCGCCGCCGGGCAGCAGTCGCACGGCCACACCAAGCTCGCTGTAGACCTTGCCGCCGAGCCCCGGGATGCGCATCTTCAGGCCGTTCAGGTCCTCGACGCTTTCCAGCGGTTCGCGGAACCAGCCACTCATCTGTACACCGGTATTGCCCATTGGGAAGGCCACCAGTCCGACCTTGGCGTAGAGCTCGTGCCACAGTTCCAGGCCGCCGCCATGATATAGCCAGGCGTTCATGCCCTGGGTGTTCATGCCGAAGGGCACGGTGGTGAAGAACTGGGCGGCGGGCAGGCTACCGGACCAGAAGTAGGCGTTGCCGGCGTTCATCTCGACCATGCCGGCCGACACGGCGTTGAAGCCTTCCAGTGCCGGCACCAGCTCGCCGGCGGCGAAGTGCTGAATTTTCATACGGCCGCCCGACATCTCCTCCACCTTCTTGCAGAAGTCGGTGGGGCTACCCGGGCCTTCGACATAGAAGGGCGAACCAGGGCCATAGGCGTTGGTCATTCGCCATTGAACGGTCTGGTTGGATTGGGCGCGGACGACGGCAGGGGCGCCCATTACCAGGCCAGCGGTGGATGAGACCAGAGCGGTGCTCAGGAACTTGCGGCGATTGAAGCTCATGATGGTAACTCCCGATGAGGCGAAAGAAGATTGACGAATGTAAATCCTCTACGGGAGTTGTCAGCAAGCCATGTGCCAGTCGGCTGTCATTCTGGATTAATCAATAAATATCAGATAGATAATCTTGTAAGATATTGGCTTGTCGATTCGCTCGATGATGACGGCGGCGGCCGATTTCGGGTCAATCGACCACGCCTCAGAGTTAACAAAGGTAAGATTTAGGCGGTTAAGCGATCATTTGTATGCACCGTTAACGCGGCGATCCGTCAAACGGCTGTCTCTAAGGGGGCGATAGATAGCAAAAGTAAGGTCGGCACCCTTGTGAGGCGCTTGCACCCTTTATGTGCGGTGATCGAGATAGGCAGGGGGCGCACGCTGAAAAAAGCCGGTAAGGCGGGAAAGCGCCCAGTGGTGGAGGGCCGGAGCGTCTCGAAAAGCGCTAGAGTCGCGCGCCGCCGCGGCGGTTCTTGACCCGTGACATCAGGCTCTTGCAGTCCACCGAGAGGATCTCGGGGCGGTTGAAGATACGCTCGCGGACGAAGGCATCGAAGCTGGTGTAGGTGTCGGTCAGGGTATGGATATGCAGGCTCTGCAGGTCACTCATGATATAGAGGCTGACCACTTCGGGGCAGGCAGACAGCTCGTCTGCCACCTGCTGAAGCGCGGCGGGCGCCACCCTCAGGTCCACGAAGGTAGAGATGGCCTTGCCGAGCTTCTCTGGATTGACCACTGCGGTGAACTGCTCGATGACACCTTCCTCGACCAGGGCGTTAACCCGAGTGCGGGCGTGCGCTCGGGAGATGCCCAACTGGCGAGCGATATCGGCATAGGACATGCGCCCATCCTTGATCAGCAGGTTCAGCAGTTCAGTATCGGTCGTGTTCATTGACTAGGGCCTTTGCTGGCGTGGGTCTCGATGGTGCTTATCCAAAGGGCATCCTCGCCTATCATGCGATCGACCACCATCTCCGGGCGCCACTACAAGCCCTGGCATCCCATTGGCGACACCTGGTGATGCGAGGGCGACGGGAACTGCCGTCAGCGGTATGCCGGTTGGATGCCATGGATATGTCGGGGTCGCCGGCAGACAAGTTGGCAAGCCTGGTGGTAGCGCAAAATTCAGCCAAGGCTTCACGGCCTCATATCCTCATGCATGGGGCACCATCGAGGCGCCTGTCGGCACGTCCAAGCGAGAAACCATTATGATGTCAGACTTTCTCAATCCGGTAACCACGCAGACGTGGGTCAACGGGCGCCATCAGGTGCGCTGCGTGAAGGTCATCCAGGAGACCTGGGACGTGCGCACCTTCTGTTTCATGGCCGAGCAGCCGGTGCTGTACTTCTTCAAGCCGGGACAGTTCGTGACCCTGGAGCTCGAGATCGACGGCGAGCAGGTGATGCGTTCTTACACCATCTCGAGCTCCCCCTCGGTGCCCTACAGCTTCTCGATCAGCGTCAAGAGGCTGCCGGGTGGCGTAGTCTCCAACTGGTTACACGACAACCTGAAGGCCGGCGATGAGCTGGCGGTGCATGGGCCGGTTGGTAACTTCAATATCATCGATCATGCCGCCGACAAGGTGCTGATGCTCTCCGGTGGGGTCGGAATCACGCCGCTGATGTCGATGACCCGCTGGCTGTTTGATACCAATGCCTCGGTGGACCTGGCCTTCGTGCACAGTGCCCGCTCGCCGAAGGACATCATCTTCCACCGCGAGTTGGCGCACATCTTCTCGCGGATTCCCGAATTCAAGTTGCATATCGTCTGTGAGCGCAGCGACGAACTCTGCGAGGCCTGGGCGGGCTTTCGCGGTTACCTGAGCCAAGAAATGCTCGAGCTGATGGCGCCGGATTTCATGGAGCGTGAGATCTTCTGCTGCGGCCCCACTCCTTACATGAACGCGGTCAAGCGTATCCTGCGCGACAACGGCTTCGACATGAGCCGCTATCATGAGGAGTCCTTCGGCGCCACGCCGCTGGACGTTCAGGAAGATGTGCTGGAACTGGCCGAGCAGGCCGAGGCGCAGGCCGAAGAGCTCGACGTCGCCGACATGTACAGCGTCGAGTTCAGCGCCACCGGCAAGAGCGTGCGAGTGCAGCCCGGCGAAACGGTGCATGCGGCTGCCGCCAAGCTTGGCCTGCATATTCCCAAGGCCTGCGGCATGGGCATCTGCGGTACCTGCCGGGTGCCGCTTAGCTCAGGGCAGGTCGAGATGGACCACAACGGCGGCATCACCGACGAGGACGTCGCCGAGGGCTATATTCTCTCCTGTTGCAGCAAGCCCACCGGCAACGTCGTCGTCGACTTCTGAGGTGGGCTGCCGCTACCCCACGACTGAATGCCTGGCACCGGAATGCTCGGTCGGTGCCTTCAGGTCGGGCTTTCAGGGTGTGTCAGGCAGCAGGCGGAAAAGCCCGCCATTGGGTTGGTCATTGAGCAGGTAGATCAGCCCGTCCGGCCCCTGGCGCACGTCGCGGATGCGTCCGATCTGGCCGTCGAGCAGCACCTCGGCGCGAGACACCTTGCCGTTGTCGATCGTCAGCCGCGTCAGCGTTTCGCTGCTAAGGCCCCCTGCCAGCAGGTCCCCTTGCCAGCCCGGAAATTGCGGGCTATCCACCCAGGCGAGTCCCGATGGGGCATAGCGCCCGTCGAACACATAGGCGGGGTCGCGCATGCCCGGTGCATGATCGCGACCAATCGGCAGGTTGGTCGCATAGTCCCGCCCCAGCGTCACCTCCGGCCAGCCGTAGTTCACCCCCGCCTCGATGCGGTTGATCTCATCGCCGGTACGCGGCCCATGCTCGCTTGTCCACACGGTGCCGTTGCTCGTCACCGTCATGCCCTGGATATTGCGATTGCCCTGGCTATAGAGTTCGGCGGCCATTCCCGGCTCATCGACGAAAGGGTTGTCGGCAGGCGCCTCGCCGGTTGGTGTCAGTCGCAGCACGCTGCCGGCATGATCGGCGCCGTCCTGTGCCCGTTCGCCCTGGCCCCGGTCGCCGATGCTCAACAGCAGCGTGGTATCGGCAAGCCAGGCCAGGCGCCCACTGTAGTGGTGGTTAGGCATCGAGAAACGGTTTTGCGCAAACATCGTCTCTACGCCCTCGAGTCGAGGGCCGCCGGGGGCATCCAGGGCCAATCGCGCCCGGGCAACTGCGGTGCCGCTGCCATCGGGGCCGGCCTTGGCGTAGCTGAAGTAGAGCCAGTCATGCTCGCCGTCGTTGCCGTTGACGCTATTTCCGAAGTCCGGGTACAGGGCCAAATCCAAGAGCCCACCCTGGCCGCGGGCAACCACGCGAGGTAGCCCCTCGATGTGCGTGATGGTGCCGTCGGGCTCGATCAGTGCCAACCGCCCCGGTCGCTCACTGACCAGAAAACGGCCATCGGGCAAAAAGGCCAGCGACCAGGGGCGCTCGAGGCCTTCGGCCAAGTGCTCGAGTCGGAGCGTATGCGGGGTGCCGGGCAGTTCCTCGGCGATGGTCGTCGCCCCCTGGGTCGATAGCGATGACAGTAAGGCGGCTGCCAGCAGCGTTGCGGGTAGCCGCGTCGATAGTCGCGAGTAGGCGGCGTGCCATATCGGTCGTTGCATGGGCAGAACTCCCTTCCTCGGTATGAGCTTTTTCACCCTAGCAGGCCTCTCCGCTATTGGCGCGACAGCCTATGCTTGATAGGCGCCGAATAGCTCAAATGCCGCGTTGAACCTGGCGCTCATCAGGTAATTTGAATGATCAAATAAAATAGATGATAATCCTCTGCCTTGAATTCGATAACGCTGTGGAATAATAAAGGATCATGCCCATGACGATGCATTCGCGACGCACTTGGCTGGCGGCAGGACTGGCGCTTGGACTTGCTGGTCCCGCCCAGGCCGACGTCAGCCTGACCCGGGGCGCTACCTCGATTCCTGACGGGGAGGCCACCGCCGACGAAGACCTGACCATCGCCAACGAACATCTGGCCTTTGCCCTGGCGGTAGAGTCCCGCCCGCCTTGGGGTGTGCCTCGCGGCACCCTCGTGGATTTGGCGGCGGTCAAGGACGGTGAGTTGGATCTGGATCGCGTCGCCTTTGCTGACTTCATTCCCAACAACTGGTCGGCCTGGCCGAACAGCGAGAAGGAGGTCACGGTTCTAGAGGACAGCCCCGAGAGAGCCGTGGTCCAGGTGCGCCGTAACTGGGGCGATGCCTGGGTGATCACCACCTACACGCTCGAGGCCGGCAGCGACCGCATCGAGCTTGAGACCGAGCTCGAGAACGCCGGCGACGAAGCCCTGACGGCCATCCGTTCCGGCTTCACCCTGTGGCCAGACACCGGCTTCCTGTTTGGCGTGCCGGGCCTTGGCGATGCCAAGGAAACCGTCGCCGACGAGGCGCTGACCGATCGCATGGTCGCCTATGACCGGGATTGGGTGATCGCGCTGCATGCGCCGTATTTCGACCGCGTCAACTATGAAGGCCAGGACATGTACCTTGAGCATAGTCTGGCGCCGGGCGAAAGCCGCACCTTCAAAGGTGCGCTGCAGGTGGTGCCTACAGGCGATTTGGCGCCAGTGGTGGCCAACGAGATCGAACGCAAGGATCAGGACGCTGGCCGGATCAGCGGCACCCTGAGCAACGATGACGGAGAGGCCCCGCAGGATGGCCTGGTGATGGTCGAGAAGCAGGGCCACCCCTATGCCTGGACCCTGGCTGAAGACGGCCAGTTCGCGATGGACCTGCCGACGGGTGACTACCAGGTCTATGCCACCGGGCTTGGCCATGCCAACAGCGAGCCCCGCGATATCAGCGTGACCGCCGACGGCGAGCAGACCTTGACCTTCGAGGGGCTAAAGGGCCCGGGCACCCTGAAGTTGGATATCGTCGAGACCGGCAGCGGTGTGGCACGGGATGCCCGCCTGACCATCCTCGAGGGCCAGCAGCCGCCGGTGGAGTTCCTCGGCAAGCAGACCTTCTTCACCTCGCTGGACCCGGCCGGCAGTGCCGAGCTGTCGCTGGCGCTGGGCGAGTACCGCCTGGCCGTGAACGCCGGTGCGGGCTTCACGGCCGAGGGCGAGACCCTCGACGTGAGCCTTGATTCCGGTGAGCAGGTGTCGCGTACCATCGAGATCGATCGCCTGGCCGAGCCCAACGACCGTGGCTGGTATGGCGCCGACTTGCACCACCATGCCAACGTGCTCGAGGGCACCACACCCCCCGAGACGGTAGTCAGCGCCCAGCTCGCTACCGACCTAGATCTGACCTTCGTCAGCGACCATGACTCGACGGCCAATCACCAGCGCTTCCAGGCGCTCTCCGATAGCCGCGGCGTGCCCTTCATTCCGTCGATCGAAATATCGCCGTCCTGGGGCCACATGAATCCCTTCCCCATTGCCCTGGGCGGTGAGTTGATGGTCGATCCGGGCACCGACGAGGTGCAGGAGATCATCCAGGATGCCCGTCGCCTGGGCGCCGAGGTGATTCCCATGAACCATCCGTACAACGACTATGGCTACCTGAACAATCTTTCCAACGACAAGGTGCCGGGAGGCTTTACGCCGAACTTCGACCTGCTCGAGCTCAACGCCGAGGTCGATAACGCCAAGACCCTCGAGACCGCTCATGCGCTGTGGGATGACGGTACGGCGATCTACTTTACCGCCGGTACCGATACCCATGACGCCTGGAACGACCTGACCGGCCGCATTCGCATGATGGCGCGAGTTCCCGGCGAGCTGTCGCCGCGTGCTTTTGCTCGCGCCCTCAAGGACGGTCACGGCTATGCGACCCAGGGTCCGCTGCTATATCCGCAGAACGCGCTGTTCGGCGATACCTTGCGCCTGGCAGGTGACGAGTCGGCCACCTGGCATATCGATGTCGCGGCGGTGGACGGTCTGGCCGAGGCACGCCTGGTCGGCCGCGGTGGTGAGGTCATCGCCACCCGTAAGCTCGACGGCAAGGAGGCCAGTCTGGCGTTCCCGCTGGATGGCGAGATCGACGGCTGGATTGCCCTGGAAGTCGAGGACGCCGATGGCGACCAAGCCTGGAGCAATCCGGTATGGGTCAAGCGTCAGGGCAGCACGGCTTATCTGTCGGCTGCCGGCGAATGATCGCCAGCGCCTGATATAAAAGCCGGGATATCTGTTAGGCAAGAGGCCGCGCTCAGGCGCGGCCTCTTACTGTCTGGCCGAAGCGTTTCAGGGTCTCCCCTGATTGGACAGAAGGTATATGCAATCTTGCGCTAGTCTACTGACGTTACGATTCCCAGTGCTTCATTCACCGAATCTCGGATTTCACGGTAGCGGTCGGCATCGTGGATCAGGGTTTCCAGGCTGTCTTCCGGAAAGATCTCCTGCTTGCGTTTGTCGCCATCGCCTTTGGTGAAAATCGACGGAATGAGTTGCTCCAGGCACCTCAACATGACTTCAGGGGAGACCGATGCGCCCGGTGACGCCCCCAACAAGGTGCCGTAGGTCTTGTCCTCAGACACGACAATCTCGGTACCCATCTGCAGGTCCCCATCCTTGATGATCTGAACGCGCTGGCCAGCATGGATGGGTTCCCAGTCGAATTTTGTGCTCAGGCCGGGCGCAAATGCTTCCAGCTGTGCCAGCATGCTTTTTTTGCCCGTAAAGGTTTCTGAGACCAGATATTTGACCAGGGGAAAGTTCTCAAGCGCGACGTCTAGCAGATTGGGAATATCATGCAGACGGATCGCCTTGATGTAGTCGAATACGCCCCGGCCTCTCTCGAGCACAGGATTGAACGAGGCGAATGGCCCGAATAATAGATAGTGCTGACCATTGACCACCCGCAAATCCAGGTGCGGCACGGACATGGGGGGGGCGCCCACTTTGGCTTTACCATAGGTCTTGGCGTGATAATTCTCTGCCTCTTCTGGGCTGATCGACGCCTTTAGAAAGCGGCCGCCAACGGGGAAGCCGGCGTATCGACTCCGGAACGGCAGGTGACTTTTCTTGAGTAATGGGAAAGCACCACCACCGGCACCGACAAACAGCACATCTGCCCGGTGCTGAGTAGCCCCCTCTTTATTTTCGGTTTCAATTATCCATTGGCCCGATGGGCTTTTATGGACGCGTTTTACATGAGTGCCGTATTCGATGTTCACACCCAGATCATTCTCTGCGTGAGCGGCCATCTGCTCCGTCAAGGCGCCAAAGTTGACGTCGGTTCCGGTTTCAATGACGGTCGCGGCCATTTTTTCATCCCGCGAACGCCCTTCCATGGTGTAGGGAATCCAGCTTTTGATCTGGTCAAAGTCGTCCGAAAACTGCATGTTTTCGAAGAAGTGGTGGGCGGACATCTCGCGGAATCGAAGCTTCAGTTCTTCGATCGATGGTTCGGCAACGATCGTGCAATGCTTGGTCTGGTTAATGAAGCTTTTCGGGTCTTTGATGACGCCTTTCTTGATCAGGTACGCCCAGAACTGCTTGGCAACATTGAACTGCGCGTGGATTTTCAGTGCTTTCTCAACGGCAATGACCTCTCCATCCACTGGCGTGTAGTTGAGCTCACAGTTCGCCTCATGGCCGGTGCCTGCGTTCCAGAACGCGGAGGAGTTGCCGGCTCCGGCACGTTCCAGCCTTTCTATGATGGTGATTTCCAGCTCGGGAGCGATCTCTTTGGCCAGCGTCGCAAAGGTGGTCCCCATGATGCCCGCCCCGATGATAAACACTTTCATTACGTTTTCCCGTCTGTTTGAGTGGTTTTAATGTCGGCAAAAAGAGTGAATGAATCAGAAAATACCATGATTCGCGCCCACGCTGGAAATGCGTAAAGTTGCTGTGAATATCAATAAGTTGTTGATTGATAAGTTTTTTTGGCGTTTTTTGACCAGTTTTTGCGCATCGGAAGGGCTGGCGGTCAATGTCATTTTTTATGAGCAGAATTGGGAGCTTACTCACCATGCAACCACACATGAGTCGGCCTTTCTGCGTTTTTTGTGGGATATCAAAACAACGCTGCGCCACTAAGCCGTTATGCCTGACGGCGCTTGAGCTCGGCGCCGGAGAAGGGCGGTTATCAACGAAACTTGACGGGAATCCCTGATGTTAAGGAGTACGTATCTCGAAACCGGCTTTTAGCGTCCTAGGTTCATAGAATAACGGCAACACCTTGGAGCGCAAGGTAGCGGCAGCCGGGTCAGCGCCTGGTGCAAAAGCCGGAACATCGGTTCAGTAAGAGGAGAGGCCGCGCCCAGGCGCGGCCTCTTGCTGTCTGGCTGGTCGCTCTAGCCAGCGATCAAGCCGGCATCAGTACCTTGGAATAGAGCGCCTCGCCCTGGATATCCTTGAGCGTGACGGTAAGCGCCTCGCTCTGTGGGTCGAGATCTACCTGACCGAAGAACTGGAAGCCTTCTCGGGGAGACATGTTAGCGCGACCTTCCGGCGGCGCTTTCACGAACTCGAGCGTGAGACCAAAGGTGTTGTCTAGCTCGCCCGGCCCATAGGTGCCGGCATGAATCGGGCCGCTGACGAACTCCCAGAACGGCGTGAATTCCTTGAACACGGCGCGCTGCGGCGAGTAGTGGTGCGCTGCGGTGTAGTGCACATCGGCGGTTAGCCACACCAGGTTCTCGATGCCTTCGTCACGTACGTACTTGAGCAGTTCGGCGATATCTTGCTCCCGGCCCAGCACCGGACCGACGCCGTTCGACGAGTTCTCGAAGTTATCCCCATCGCGCACCATGATGCCCAACGGCATATCAGAGGCGATCACTTTCCAGGTGGCATTGCTGGCCTTGAGGGACTGCTTTAGCCAGGTCAGCTGATCGCGGCCGAGAAAGTCGGTCTCTGGCCCTTGCTGTGACTGGCGGTTGGCGGAGTTGGGCCCCCGGAAGCTGCGCATGTCGAGCATGAACATCTCCAGGCTCGGCCCGAAGCTGAACTTGCGATAAATGCGCTCCGGTGCTGCAAGAGAGGTGCGCAGCGGCATGTACTCGAGGAAGGCCTGGCGGGCATTGGCCGACAGCACGTCGACGTTTTTCTCGGCATAGCGCGCGTCGTCGAGAATCTCTCCTGGGTACCAGTTGTTCAGCGTCTCGTGGTCATCCCACTGGGCGAACATCGGTACCTCGGCATTGAAGCGGCGCAGGTTGTCGTCCATCAGGTTATAGGCGTACTGACCACGGTATTCGTCGAGGGTCTCGGCGACCTTGGACTTGGCCGGGGTGACGATGTTGCGCCATATACTGCCGTCATGTTCGGTCACACTCTCCTGCAGTGGGCCATCGGCATAAATGGTGTCGCCGGAGTGGAGGAAGAAATCCGGCTGCACCCGTCGCATGGTGTCGTACAGGCGCAGGCCGCCGAAATCCGGGTTGATCCCCCAGCCCTGCCCCACGGTATCGCCGGACCAGACGAAACGCAGCGCCCGCGGCTTCTGCGCACTGGGTGGCAGCACCAAGCGCCCATCCAGCGGCTCGCTGATGGCACGATGGTCGCTTAGATCGGCAAAGCGGACGCGGTAGAAGACTTCACCCCCTGTGTTGGCATGGCGGCCGATGCCGGCCAAGTCTAGGCGCGCCGTCAGATCATCAGTGGGCAAGGCGGTCGGGCCGCGCACGGCGAAAGCGCCGCGCATCTCAGGGTTATCGGCCAGTTCGATCATCATGCGTGATGGACGATCCGTCTGGCTCCACAGCATGGCCCGGTCGGCCGTGACATCGCCGCTCATCACGCCGGAGGGCATGCCCGGGCGACGGCCTTCGGCCATGACGATCGCCGGTGCGCCGAGCAGGCCGCTAGTCGCAAGCAGTCCGGCCCCTGCGCCTTGCAGGCTTCGCGAGAGCAACTGACGGCGGCTTAGGTTAAAGGGCGAAGCCGACGCTGCTTTTACTGCCGGCTCAGGGTGAGGTTCACTCGTTGAGCGGCCGTTGCCTGCAAGGGGGTGGCGACGGAGTAAATGGAATAGACGCGTGGACATGGACAGGCTCCTGGGTCGTTGCTCGGGGCGAATGCCGGGAACAGCCACTGTCCGCAGTGATGATGACCGAACCATGTCCATTTGTTGAAGAGTGCATATTGCCGGGATGCATGCGCCTCGTTAGGCCTCATCGGCTGCAGCCCTCGGCATGATGCTACTAAAGCAGAAAGGCCAGCAGCATTGGCAGATAGATAAAGGCCAGCAGCGTCGAGCAGAACACCAGGCTCGCCACGTATTCAGGCTCTCGGCCCGAGCGTTGGGCGAACAGATAGTTGAACACCGCGACGGGCATGCTCATCTGCACGACCAGAATGCTCTGTGCGAGCGGCGGCAGGCCGAGCAGGTGTCCGACGATGAAGGCCAACAGGGCGGCGAGCGGGATGCGTATCACGCTGAAGCCGACGCCAGCGGAGAGGTTCCTGGCGCGGATATTGGCCAGCGATACACCCAGGGTGATCAGCATCAGCGGCACGGTGAAGCCCGAGATCAGCTCCAGGGTGTTGTCGAGCCACAGCGGCAGCTCGGTTTCGGTGAGCAGCAGGGTCAGTGCGACGGCGATCGCATAGAGGGCGGGAGTGCGGGCCAGGGTGCGCAGCGGGCGGCCGCTGCGGCTCGACATGGCAATGCCGAAGGTGAACTGCACCAGCGATACCGTGACCATCACCGCAATCGCGAAAGCGAAGGCCGACTGGCCGAACGCGTAGAGCACCACAGGCAGGCCCATGTTACCGGTGTTGGGGTACATCATCGGCGCCAGCATCACCTGCCAGGGCTTGTCGAGCAGCGGGGCCACCAGAAAGGTCGCCAGGGCCATGACGGCAAGCACTAACAGCGTGCCGAGCATGGTCATGGTGAAACTCTGGGCATCGACTTCGGCACCTGCCAGCGAGGCCAGAATCAGCGCCGGCGTCCCAATGTTGAAGACCAGCTTGGTGACGAAGGGGACCGGGAAGTCGTGGCCGAGCCTGACCCAAGTAAAGCCGAGACCGGCACCGATCAATACAGGGGCCATCACGGCGAAGAGTTGGGCAAACATCGGCAATCCTTGTCGGCGGTGGAAGATATCAGTGCATTGTCATGATTTTGTCCACAGCCATGCAACTTTAGTCTTTGCGTCAAAACTGCCTGCGCCCGGTAATGCTGCGTTAAAACCCGGCTTGATTAGCGGGTGGTCGGGCCTCAGCCCTCGGCCTTAAACCAGGCGCAGGGCGGGCTCGGCAGCACCTTGGCAGCCGGGAAGATCGATGACGAAGAGGGCGCCGTCATGGGGCTGTGGGTCGGCCATGCCCTCGCGGGCCGTGGTCACATAGAGGCTGGTGAGGTCGTGACCGCCGAAGACGGGACAGGAAGGCTGGCTTGCCGGTAGCGCGACATGGGCGATTTCCTCTCCGTTCTGGTCGAGCCTGGCCACGCGGCCGGCCCCCCAGAGGGCGATCCACATGCAGCCCTCGGCATCCATCACCGCGCCATCCGGTCCACCGCCAGACTGACGCAGGTCGGCCCAGGGCTCGGGCTCGATGAAGGCGCCATCGCGGTTGCGCTCAGGGAAGCCCTCGGCATCCAGCGCCCAGCGCATCACCCAGCCGGTCGCGGTATCGCTGAAGTAGGCGTATTTGCCATCCGCCGAGAAGCACAACGCATTGGGGATGGTGAGCCCCTGACGCAGACAGGTGAGCTCGCCGCGATGCAGGCGATAGAGGCTGCCAGCGCCTTTCTCGGCACCAAGGCCCATGGTGGATAGCCACAGGCTGCCATGCGTATCAACCCGGGCATCATTGCTGCGGGTGACGGGATTGTCGTCCTCGAAGGGCAGGAAGGCGGCGCTCTCGCCGGTTTGCGGGTCGAAGCGCGACAAGCGGTTTTCCGCGACCAGTAGGTAGTCGCCGTCATGAGTCAGCGCCGCGTAAGAGGTTCGCCGGTCGAGCGGGCTGACACGGTGATCGAGCCCAGCGGGCCCGGCGCGGTGCAGCTCGCCGGCCAGGATATTCAGCCAGCGAAGCTCGCCGCGCTCGGCGTCCCAGCCCGGTCCTTCGCCAAGCTCGCAGCCGCTAGCGACGCAGACTCTTGCATCACCGAGGCAGGGAGATGACAGTGTCGGGACATCACTCATGTGGGGGCTCCTTGTCTAGTGCGAGTCCAGGTGCGAGGTGCGCCAGGTTGGCTGAGTGAATCAGTCGGCCGCTTGCCAGGCGGCGACCAGTGCGCGGGCTCGTTCGCCGACCTGTTCGGCGCTCAGTCCCGGCGTGTAAATGGCGGTGCCAAGCCCCGCTCCATGCACACCAGCCGCACGCCACTGAGCGAAGTTGTCGGTGCCGATGCCGCCGACGGCATAGAGTTCGGTGCCCACAGGCAGCACGGTCTGCATGGCCTTCATGTTGGCGATGCCGACCTGAGTGGCGGGGAATAGCTTGAGCCCGGAGGCGCCGGCTTCAAGCGCTGCAAACGCCTCGGATGGGGTGACGATGCCGGGCATGGAGACCATCTCCAGCCGGCGACTTTCGCGAATCACCTCGACGTTGCAGTTGGGCGAGACGACCAGCCGGCCCCCCGCGGCATGCACGTCGCGAACTTGCTCATGCGTCAGCACGGTGCCGGCCCCGACAAGAATGCGGTCGCCATGATGCTCGGCGCAGTGGCGCGCCAGCTTCTCCACGCTTTCGAGGGGCTGGGGCGAATTGAGAGGGATCTCGATACGCGTGATGCCTGCGGCGATGATGGACTCGGCGATATCGATGATTTCGGCGGGGGTAACACCGCGCAGAATGGCGACCAGTGGCAGGCTCATGGACTTTCCTTACGTTGCACGATTTGTATAGCGTGATGTGATTCGCGTGACGCGGCTCGTTTGGGCAGCCGCGACGCGCTTTCTGGGTCATCGGTGACGTATCATGGGGTGGGGCTTATTCAGCCGCTGGCGGCCAGGCTTGCTTGATGGATACGCCCGAGACCGGCCAGGATCATGTCGGCATTGGCCTCGATCCCGACCGAGAAGCCTCGGTGCTCAAGCGCAAGCCGGTAACGCTGGCACAGCGCTGTATCGCCGATCAGCACCACAGGGCTGCCAGGTGCCAGGTTTGCCGTGGCGCCAGCAAGTTCCAGACCCAGCACCAGGCCTGACAGGCGTGCGCTCAAGCGAGTGCCACGGGCCTCGCCGGCGGGCAGTCGACTGTCGAGCAGGTCCCGGGCGCGGATGCCAAACAGCTCGGCGCTGAGGCGTTCCGGGGCCGCCATGGCGGTATCGATGCCGTCCAGGTAGGCCGTCCGCTGGTCTTCGTCGCTTAGGTTCCCGGCACCCTCATCCTTTGCCAGTGAGTGTTTGAGCACAGAGTTCTGGCCCAGCAGCTTGAAGAGCTCGCCGCTCATGAAGGTCGTGAAGCCGGTGATGCGCCCGTTCTCGAGCCGAGCCCATTTGGCATGAGTGCCCGGCAGGCAGACGGCGCCATCGAATGCCGGGTGACGATTCATCAGCCCGGCGAGCTGGGTTTCCTCGCCGCGCATCACATCGAAACCTTCTGCATTGAGATGCTGTGTCGCCTCGACGCTCGGGCGCTGACACAGGCCTGGCACGATCCGCACCTGTAAACGCGGGTCCCGGGTGGGTACTGGCGTCAAGCGACTGCCCAGCTCGGCGAGGGCATCGCTATCATCGGCCAGCGGCAGATAGGCCGCTTCTACCCAGCCCTGGCGAGCACCGGCCATGCCGCACACCAGCACCTCGATGACCTCGTCGCGTGCCATCGACGCCAGCCAGTCGCTGATCGTCTCGAGCAGAACGCCCTCGAACTCATCCGGGGCGAGCCCCAGCATGCCGCGTGGGCTGCTGGCGTCGGCGATGATCGTGCCCGCGTCGTCCAAGGCCCAGGCGCGCAGGTTGCTGGAGCCCCAGTCGACAGCGATCCAGGAAAGGCGGTCGGCGAGGGGAGCGGCATGATCAGCGGACATCGTGGTGTTCTCCATTCCTGGGCACCCCCTGTGAGGGCGCCTGCATCATCGGGAAGTGCTGCGGGGCTAGTCGTTTACCATTCGGCGACCGAGCCGTCCTCGTGCTGCCACACCGGGTTGCGCCAGCGATGGCCGATCTTGGCACGCTCCTCGACGAAGGCCTCGTCGATCTCGACGCCCAGCCCCGGCCCCTGAGGGATGGCGCAGAAGCCGTCCTTGATCTCGAGGGCCGACTTGTCGACCAGGTAGTCGAGCACGTCGTTGTCCTTGTTGTAGTGGATGCCCATGCTCTGTTCCTGGATGAAGGCGTTGTGACAGACGGCATCCAACTGCAGCGAGGCGGCCAGCGTCAGCGGCCCGAGCGGGCAGTGCGGGGCCAGTGCCACATCGTAGGCGGAGGCCAGGGTGGCGATCTTCAGCCCCTCGCTGATGCCGCCGCAGTGGGAAATATCCGGCTGGATGATGTCGACCATGCCATCGGCCAGCAGGTCGCGGAACTGGAAGCGAGTGTGCAGGCGCTCGCCGGTGGCGATCGGCGTGGCGATGCCTTCGGCGATGTGCTTGAGGGCCGGCAGGTGCTCGGGGGCGACCGGCTCCTCGATGAACATCGGGTGGAACTGCTCGAGCTCGCGCATCAGTGCCCTGGCCATTGGCCGGTGCACGCGGCCATGGAAGTCGATGCCGATGCCGACATCCGGGCCCACCGCCTCGCGGGCCTCGGCGACACGGGCCACGGCGTCGTCGATCTTCTTGTGGGAATCGACGATCTGCATTTCCGGCGTGCCGTTCATCTTGAAGGCGGTGAAGCCCTGATCGACCAGGGCGCGGGCGCCCGTGCCGACGTCGCTTGGGCGGTCGCCGCCGGTCCAGGCGTACATGCGCATCTTGTCGCGCACCGGGCCGCCCAGCAGCTGGTGCACTGGCACGCCCAGCTCACGGCCCTTGAGGTCCCACAGCGCCTGGTCGATGCCGGCGATGGCCGACATCAAAATCGGGCCGCCGCGATAGAAACCGGCCCGGTACATGACGTTCCACAGATGCTCGATGTGGCGCGGGTCCTGGCCGATCAGGTAGTCGGACAGCTCGTGGACGGCAGCCTCTACGGTGGCGGCACGCCCTTCGACCACTGGTTCGCCCCAGCCATAGCAGCCTTCATCGGTTTCGATCTTGAGAAACAGCCAGCGCGGCGGTACCTGCCAGGTCTTGAGTCGGGTGATTTTCATGCGATGCATCCTTTAGGTGGGCGAAGTGTCGGTCCATCGTCCGGTCTTGGTGTCGGGTGTAGCGCAGAAGCGGACGGCGTAAGGGAGTATTCGTCGGCAAACGTTTATCCATGCGCCAAGGCTTCATCGTCGGAGCGCGTGGCCGGACGTCTGAGCTGGCGGCCGCCGTCGTCGACGCCCAGATCGTCGGCGGTGCGGGCCAGCACCTGCTCAGTGGCCTCGCGGGCCGCGTCGGGCTGCCGCAGGCGGATGGCCTCGAGCACTCGGCGATGGAGCGCCAGGCTGTCGTCAAGCGATGCCGCCTGATGCTGGGAGTGCTGGATCAGCGTGACGATCGATGGCCGCAGCAACAGGCCCATCTGCCGCCAGACCAGGTTGTGGCTGGCGCGGTAGATGGCGTCATGGAAGGCGACGTCGTGCTCGATATGCTCCTCGCGGCGGGATGGATCGTCGGCGGTGTCACACATGCCGTCGAAGGCGGTCTCGATGCGCGCCAAATCCTGGGCCGTAGCCGCAAGCGCGGCGAGTTCCGCGACGAAGGGCTCGGCGGAGAGCCTGAAGGCGAAGACCTCGCGCACCAGCTGCGGATGCGGCGACTCGAGTCCCGCCATCCATTCGCTCATCTGCGGGTCGAGCAGATGCCACTCGGCGATGTCGCGGACCACGGTGCCGCGACCGGCGGTGCGCGCGATCAGCCCGCTGCCGCTGAGGGCGGCCAGGGCGTTGCGCACGCGGTTGCGGCTGGCCGAGAAGTGCTTGCAAAGGTCCAGCTCACGGGGAAAGGCGTCACCGCTGGCCCACTGCCCCGACAGAATGGCATGCGCCAGCACGGTGGCCAGCGCGTTGGCGCCCCCGGCCACGAGCGGCTGCGGAAGTCGAGATAGCTGAGACGGCTGTGATGGTGGCGAGGATACGGTCACGGCGAACTCCAAAATATCTGACGTAAATATATTAATGTCTGACATTTCGCGCAACGATTTTTGTGACGCCCTCGCTTAGACATTGGTCGCGTTCCGAGTAGCGGTGCAAGAAGCTGCCGCCAGACACAGCGCGGCCCGGTCGATGACCGGGCCGCGTGTTTTTTAGGGCTATGCCCTGGAGCCGGCATCAAGCCAGCTCAGGAGAGGCTTACTGATTGCTATCGACGGCCTGCTGAGCCTTCTCGCCGGCCGATTCGAGGGCGTTACCGGCACTGGTCAGTGCATCGGCGGTCGCGGACTTGGTGGTTTCCCAGGCGCTGCTGGCGCCTTCCTTGGTGTTGGCCCAGGCCTTGCTCGTGGCCTCCTTGGTCTGTGCCCACCAGGTGCTGGTGTATTCCGGCTGCTGGCTGATTTCGTCACTCGTCATGTCGAGATGCACGACATAGCTGACCTGATCGAGACGATCGCCGTTGAGCGTTTCTACGGTGAAGTCACCGGTATTGATCACATAGGCCTTTTCAGCCAGGCCAAACTGATCGTCGGTCTCGATGACCAGGGCGCGCACCCTCATGTCGTCATCGAGCAGGATATCGTCGACTTCGCCGACGTGTTGGCTGGGGGTCGCCTTCAGAACGACGTCGGCATCGTTGAGTTCATTGGCAGAATAAAGTCCCTGAGGGGCGGCGAGGGCGGAGCCCGCGACGCTCATGCCACCGATGAGCATGGCGCCGAACAGGGCGCTTTTCAGATTGCCTTTGCGATTGTCTTGGCGATTGCCTTGGCGATTAGTGCTGAGCGGTTTCCGTGCTGTCATGAAGAAGTACTCCTGATTGAGAATCCTTTTCCCATGGCCGGATGCTGCGCCATACCCACATACCTTGAGGGCGTTGAGGGAATTTCAAGGGGGTGACGCTTGCGCTACATGGGGCTTGCCACGCTTCGCCGTGCCCGGGGCGTCTTTTTCATCACCGGGGCTTTACGCCTGGCGAGGGCCTGTATCGCCGAGGTCGGGGCCCGAAGCAGACAGCAGACGATGGGAACGACGTCATGCTGGCAGCGGGCGATAGCATTGTGACGGCGCGAGGTTTCGGTAAAATGCAAATGCAATTAATAATGCTTTTCATTTTCGTGTCAGTGGCATCGTCATCGCCGGGATCGAAGGCCCACCGACCCAGGACAAGGACCCACCGTGGAACTGCTTCGCGTTATCTTTCGCCACTATCGCTGGCACTTTCTTGCCGTCATGTTGCTTAGCCTGGCCAGCGCTGGGTTGGGCATTGGCGCCATTGCCTTTATCAACCGTCGGCTGATCGAGGCGGTGGGTGACCCCACCAATGTATTGCCCGCCTTTCTCGGGGTTATCGTTGCGCTGCTGGTGGTGACCCTGGCGTCTCAGATGGCGTTGACCACGCTTGGGCACCATTTCGTCTATGGACTGCGAGGCCGTCTGGTCAAGCAGATTCTGGACACCGATGTTGAGCGGCTCGAGCGGCTGGGCAGCGCTGAGCTGCTGGCGAGCCTGTCCAGCGATGTGCGTAATGTCACCATCGCGTTCGTGCGCTTGCCCGAGCTGGTGCAGGGCGTCGTGCTGACCGTTGGTTCGGCGGCCTATCTGGGCTGGCTGTCGCCCAGCCTGTTGTTGGTCACGGCCGTGTGGCTGGCGGTCACGATTGCCGGCGGTTCCTGGCTGGTGGCGCGCGTATATCGCCATCTGGCCAAGGTGCGTGAAAGCGAGGACAGGCTTTACCGGGACTACGAGGCGGTCATCCAGGGGTGCAAGGAGCTGGCGCTCAACCGCAGCCGGGCACAGCGCCTCTTCGATGGGCGCTATAGCGAGGACGCGCGCGCCTATCGTGGCCATATCATCCGTGCTGATACCTACCATTTAAGCGCCGTTAACTGGTCGAACATCATGATGCTTGGGGCCATTGGCGTGGTGTTTTATCTGGCCAATGGCTTGGGCTGGGCAAGTACCACGGTGGCCGCGACTTATTCGCTGACGCTGCTTTTCCTGCGCACGCCGCTGATTCAGGCGGTGGGGGCGTTGCCAACGCTGTTGAGCGCTCAGGTGGCTTTCGACAAGATCGCGGCGCTGGAGCTGGCCGAACCAAAAGCGGATTTCGCGGTGGTCGAGCCGGCGCCGGCAGACTGGCGAACCCTGACGCTGCGCGGCGTGACCTTTACCTATACCGGCAGCAACGCCCTCCCAGGCTTCCGGGTTGGCCCCCTGGACCTGACCCTGAGGCGCGGCGAGCTGGTGTTTTTGATCGGCGGCAATGGCAGCGGCAAGTCGACCCTGGCCAAGCTGCTGACGGGCCTCTATCAGCCCCAGGAGGGGGATCTGCTGCTGGACGGTAAGCCGCTGAACGATGCCCTGAGGCCGGCCTATCGACAGCGCTTTTCCGCGGTTTTTACCGACTTTCATCAGTTCACCGACCTGGTCGGCCCCGAGGGGGACCAGGCCGATCCGGCGCTCGTCGAGGTGTGGCTCGACTATCTGGCGATGCGTGACAAGCTGGTGTTCGAGGGGCAGAGAGTGACCAACCCCGAGCTCTCCCAGGGGCAGCGCAAGCGGCTGGCACTGCTGATGGCGATCGCCGAGGAGCGCGACCTGCTGCTGCTGGACGAGTGGGCTGCCGACCAGGACCCGCAGTTTCGCCGGGTCTTCTATCGCGATTTACTGCCCCAGTTGAAGGCGATGGGCAAGACGGTGTTTGCCATCAGCCACGACGACCACTACTTCGACCATGCCGATCGGCTATTGGAGATGCACGGCGGCCAACTGAGCGAGCTGACCGGCGACCAGCGGGAGCGAGTCAGTCGCGATGCGGTGGCGAGATTGGATCAAGCGGAGGATTGAGCGGCATCAGGGGATTGGTATTGTTAATCTAAATGAAAAAAATTATCATTTATTTTCGTGGTGTTTCGCACCCGACATCCCCTGATACATCCCGCCTCCCACTATCAAGGCAAGATCCATGCACTCACCTCTTCACGACTCGCAACACGACTCGCAACACGACTCGCAACACGACCTGCCGCTATCGCCACTGACCGTCGCCGTTCGCTATGGTCTGACGTTATCCCTGCTCTGTGCGCCACAGCTGGCGATGGCTCAGGACGAACAGGCCGCCAGCACCGAGGCCGATCCTCTAGTCATCACCGCCACCGCGCTGAAGGTCAACGCCCCGACGATCGAGACACCGCGGGCGGTATCCACGGTAGGGCGCGAAGAGCTCGACGAGCGAAATGTCCAGCGTCTTGACGAGGCCTTCCGCTACCGTTCGGGCGTGCTGTCCGGCCATTATGGCGCCGACAACGACACCGACTGGTTCAAGGTGCGGGGCTTCGATCAGGCCACCTACCAGGACGGCCTGCGGATTTATCGGACCGGTTACTATCAGTGGTTGCCCGAGCCTTATGGCCTGCAGAGCGTCGATGTATTCAAGGGGCCGGCGTCGATTCTCTACGGCGAGGCGCCGGCCGGTGGCCTGGTCAATGCCGTCAGCAAACGACCGACCGCCGAGCGGCGGGGCGAAGTCAATCTCCAGGTCGGCAATCGGCATCATCGCCAGTTGGGCATCGATACCTCCGGCCCGCTGACCGAGAGTGGCGATGTCCGCTATCGTATGGTCGGCATGGCCAAGCAGCGCGATGGCGATCTCGACAATACCGAGAACGAGCGCTATTACTTCGCGCCGAGTCTCGAGGTGGATGTCAACGACGATACCAGTCTTACCTTCCTGGCCAGTGTCCAGAAAGACGATGCTATCCCCACCAACCCTTTCAAACTGACCTATGGCTCCGTCGAGGACACGCCCTTTGGCAAGGTCGACCCTCAGACCAGCTACGGTGAGCCGGACTACGACACCAACGAGCGTACCCAGGCTTCTCTAGGCTATGAGCTGCGTCATCAACTGAACGACACCTGGCGCTTCGAACAGAACCTGCGCTACAGCCATCTGGATCTGACGCTACGCAGCACCTACATTTTAGCGCGTCAGTCTGGCAGCGATCGCAAGGCATACCGCGGACTGGTGTATCGCGATGGCGATATCGAGAGCTGGATGCTGGACAACCGCTTGGTCGGTACCTGGTATGGTGACCGTACCGAAAATACCCTGATGGTCGGCCTTGGCTATCAGGATCTCGGCCTGGACGGTCAGGAGGCCGATATATCCGGCTTCGGCGATTCCATCGACATCTTCGACCCCCAGTATGGCAATTACACGCCGGTGGGCGACGATCAGCTGACCGAGCGTGAGATCGACAAACGACAGACCGGCCTGTATTTGCAGGATCAGCTGCGTATCGACGACCGCTGGGTGCTGTTGGGAAGCGTGCGCTACGACCAGGCGAAAACCGACAACGTCAACCGCACCGACGGCACTACCCAGCGTGCCGATGATGACCAGATCTCCTGGTCCGGTGGGGTGATGTATCTAGGCGATCATGGCATCAATCCTTACCTCAGCTACACCGAGTCGTTCGAGCCGCAAGCTAGCGCCGATAGCAATGGGCGACTCTACGAGCCTCTTGAAGGTGAGCAGTGGGAAGCCGGCGTCAAGGTGGCGCCCCGCAGTTGGGATGGGTATTTCACCGCAGCGGTCTTCGACCTCGAGCAGCGCAACAGCCTGGTCACTACGGGCGGTGGGCGTCAGGAGCAGGTAGGCGAGCAGCGCTCCCGGGGCCTAGAGCTCGAAAGCGTTGGCTACCTCACCGACCAGCTGCAGCTCACCACCGCTTATACTTATACGGATGCCGAGAGTGAAGGCGACGAGCGCAAGACTTTGATTCCGCGCCACCAGGCATCGGCCTGGCTGGATTACCGCTTCCAGGAAGGCGCCATGGCGGGGCTCAAGCTGGGCGGCGGCGTGCGCTATGTCGGCGAGAGCGTCTACAAGCAGATCACCGTGCCGGACTATACCCTGGTGGATGCCATGGCCAGCTACGACTTCGCCGACAGTTGGCGGGCGCAGGTTAACGTCAACAACGTGACCGACAAGGAGTACGTCGCTAGCTGTAATTACTGGTGCTACTACGGCGAGTCGCGCAGCATGATCGGCAGCCTGAGCTACCGTTTCTGAACCAACCCTTGCGAAGATATCTTCATTGACCGCGTCTGGCGCAATGCCGGGCGCGGTCTTTTTGATGGCGGGACGGGATTTTATTGATGGCGGGGCGAGGTCTTTTCGATGGCCTTTTCGTGCATCGCCGCCCTGGCCTGGCCGGTCTGGCTGGCCCGGGGGCGGCATGGCGTCAACGTCAGCGGCGCCCAAGCCCCCACATGAAGTAGGCACCGCCCAGCAGCGAGGCGACCAGGCCAGCGGGAATTTCCTGCGGGAACAGCAGCTGCCGGCCCAGCCAGTCGGCCAGCACCATCAGCAGCGCACCGGTGAGGGCCGCGCCGGCAAGGTGCGCGCCGGCGCGGCTAAAGCCCATCAGCCGTGCCATGTGGGGCGCCAGCAGGCCGACAAACGAGAGCGGCCCGACCACCAGCGTGGCGGTGGCAGTGAGCAGGGCGACCAGCGCCAGCAGGGCGAGCCGGGCCCGGACCACCGGGAGGCCGAGCGCCGCGGCCGAGGGCGCCCCCAGCGGCAGAATATCCAGCCAGCGGGTCAGCGGTGCAGCGGCCAGCGCCAGCAGCAGGGCCGCGCCGGTTACCGTCAGGGCACTGGTCATGTCGACATAGTAGGTAGAGCCTGAGAGCCAGGCGATGATCTGCTGGCCTCGAGGGTCGCCGCCGGCCAGCACCAAGGATTTGATCGCCTCAAACAAGGCGGTGATCGCGACCCCGGTAAGCAGCAGCCGTTGGGGCTGGAAGCCGCTTTTGCGGTTGACCAGCACCAGCACTGCCAACGAGACCAGAGCACCCAGCACACCAGCCCCGACCAGGGTCAGGTTGCTCGGTGCCGGCAGCAGAAATATCGCGCCGATCAGGGCGATGGCGCTGCCGCCGCTGATGCCGAGGACTTCGGGGCTGGCCATCGGGTTGGCGGTGAGGCGCTGGATCAGCGTGCCGGCAATGGCCAGCATCACGCCGCTGCCGGCGGCGGCCAACAGCCGTGGCAGCCGCCACTGCAGCAGCTCTCCATCGCCGATCGAGGCCCATTGCCAGCCGCCAGCGCCCTGGCCGGCCAGCAGCGCGATGACGGCCAGCGCGGCAAGCGCTACGGCAAGCTTGGTGGCGAGCCGGCGCGGGGCGGGATGACGGCTCCCGACCGCCCGGGCCTCTCGAGGCGGCGCGTTGCCGCCGAAGCGAAGACGTGGAATCAGCCACAGCAGTAGCGGTGCGCCCAGCGCAGCGGTGAAGGCCCCGGTGGGAATCATGGTGGGTAGTATCCCAGAGAAGTGCTGTAGCAGCAGATCGGTAACGGCCAGCAGTAGCGCGCCGAGCAGCGTCGACCAGATCAGCCTGGGCCCGAGCCGACGGGCTCCGGCCAGGCGCACGATATTGGGGGCGGCCAAGCCGATGAAGCCAATGATGCCCACCACGCTGACCACGCAACCGGTGATGAAGACCGCCAGACCCAGCCCCGCCAGGCGCAGATGTTTGAGCGAGATGCCGAGGCTTCGGGCGCCGGCTTCGTCCAGCTCCAGCAGGGCCAGCGGACGCAGTAGCCAGGCGGCCAACACGGCGCCGAGTGCCAGGCGCGGCGCCAGAAAGGCGGCGTCCTGCCAGCCATTCTGTGCAAGCGAGCCGGCACCCCAGATCAGCAGTCCCTTGAGAACCTCCTGATGGAAAAGCAGCAACACCATGCCCAGTGCCCCGAGATAGAGGTTGATCACCAGGCCGGCAAGTACCACCACAATCGGCGACAGGCCGCGCCGCCAGGCCAGCAGGAAGACCAGGCCCATGGCAAGGCCGCCTCCGGCCAGGGCCACCCACTCACGACCCAGCACCAGCAGGCCCGGGGCCATCAGGCTCGTGGCCATCAGTGCCAGGTTGGCGCCGCTGGTGACGCCCAGGGTGGTGGGAGCGGCCAGAGGGTTCCTGAGCACCTGCTGCATCAGCACCCCGGCCAGCGCCAGGCCGCCACCGGCCAATAGCGCCATGGCCAGCCGAGGCCACCAGGCAACGTGCAGCACCAGGCTTTCCGCACTGGCGTCCGGCACACTGAACAAAGCCTGCAGACCGCCTGTCAGCCCCAGGCTTGATTGCAGGTGCATGACGGAAAGCGTTACTGCCAGCAGGCCAAGCAGCAGGCAGGCGTGGCCGGGGGTTAACCGAAGCCGTGATAGAGGCGGACGAGACAAAGACTCAGCGGGCATCGGCATTCTCCATGGCGGTCACCAGCAGGTCGGCGAAGCGCCGGGCGGAAGGCAGGGCGCCAAAGCTCCACACGGGATCCAGCATCAAAGGGGCTCCCTGGCGCTGCACGAGCTCCTGCCAAAGGCCGCTGTCGGCGAGCGATGCGCGTACGCCGGCCGGATAGGGTTTGACGACGACCAGTCGGGCATCGATTCCCACCAGCGCTTCGATGGGCGCCAGCGAGAAGCCCCAGGCGTTGGTGTTGCCGGTCCAGGCATTGGTCAGCCCCAGGCGTTCGAGGACCGCCTGATAAAGGCCATTGTCACCGAATACCCGCACGTGGCGGGCATCCATGAATTGCACGATCAATAGTGGCGGAGCGTCATTATCCAGCCGTGACTTTTGGGCCGCGAGCGCTGTCTCCGTTGCCTCGATCAGCCGTGTGGCCGCCTGGGGGCGGTCGATCAGAGCGGCCATCGAGCGCGTCAATTCGCACAGCTCGGCCCAGGTGTCGCGACCGGGGCTGTACAGCGCCAGGGTGTCCACAGGGGCGATACGTTCGAGCCGGGGCACCAGATTGGCAAACATCGGTGAGATCAGAATGCGGTCGGGATCGATGCTCGCCAGCAGTTCGAGATTGGGCTGGGTGCGCAACCCGAGGTCACTGACCGAGCTTGGCATCGCGGGCTCACGAACCCAGGCGTGATAGGCATCGACCTGAGCGGCCGCCACCGGTGGATGATCCAGGGCGATGAGGGTCTCAGCGAGCGTCCAGTCGAGCGTGGCCAGGCGCGTTGGGGCCGCTGTCGCCGCTGTCGGCACAAGGGCGAAGGCGAACAGCAGGGCCAGTGGCCCGATGAGCCCGGCAAGCTGGCGGCTTGGATGAAACATGGAGAGTCCTGCGGTTAGTGAGCGACGGCGACGCGATGCTCACCGCTTGGGTGTGAGATGACATGCATGGGGATGCCGTAGATGGCCTTGAGGGTGTCGCCGGTCATGATGGCGTCCGGTGTGCCCTCGGCCAGCAGGCGACCCGCGTGCAGCGCTACTAGTCGGTCGCAGTAACGGGCGGCCAGATTGATGTCATGCAGCACGATGACGACCCCAAGTCCTAGCTCTTGGCACAGCCGGCGCACCAGCTCCAGCACCTCTATCTGGTGGGCGATGTCCAGCGCCGCCAGCGGCTCGTCGAGCATCAGGTATTGGCTGCCCTGAGCCAGCAACATGGCCAGCCAGATCCGCTGGCGCTCGCCGCCTGACAGGGTGTCGACCATGCGATCGGCGAAGGCCTGAGTGCCGGTCAGGCTCATGGCGCGCGCCACCTGCGCCTTGTCTTCGCGGCCGGGCCGACCGAGCAGGCCCTGCCAGGGGTAGCGGCCGAAGCCCACCAGCTCGCGGCCGGTGAGGTCATCGGCGGGCGGCAGCTGCTGGGGCAGGTAGGCCACTCGACGGGCGAAGGCACGGCTTTTCCATTCGCCTAGCGGCGTGCCGTCGAGGCGAATCTCGCCTCCGCTCGGCGCCTGCTGGCGAGCCAGCAGCTTGAGCAGGGTCGACTTGCCGGAACCGTTGTGGCCGATCAGCCCCACCACCTGGCCGGAAGCCAGGGCGAGATCGGTGGGGTGCAGCAAGGGCGTGTCATTGACCTCGAAAGTGGCGGCGCTGACATCAAACATGACGGGTCCAGAGGTGAGTGGTGTAGGTGGATATTAAAGCAAATCATTCTTGTTCGTAATATCTTTCATCGCAACGATGCCTGCCGACACCCCTTGGGGCATCGGCAGGCATGAGGCTGTCAGGCAGCCGGGGTGAGGCGAGGTCGGATCAAAAATCGTAGCTGACAGTGGCCTTCACGCTGCGCTCGGCGCCGAAGTAGCAGTACTGCAGCGAGTTGCAGGACGCCACGTACTCCTTGTCGAGCAGGTTGTTGACGTTGAGCCGCCCGGTGACGCCGCGCATGCCGAGCTGACTGAAGTCGTAGCTCAGGGCGGCATCGACCAGGGTGTAGTCCGGGACCTGTTCGGTGTTGGCGCGGTCTGCCTGGATGTCGGCGTTGTAGCGAACGCCAAGGCCGGCGCCGACGCCTGCCAGGGCCCCATCTCTGACTGCATAGGAGCCCCACACGGATGCCATATGGCGTGGCGCATAGATGGCGCGGTTGCCTTCTTCGCTGCTGTCGTCGCTCTTGGCGTAGGTGATATCCGTGAAGCTGTAGCTGGCCTGCAGACGCAGGTTGTCGGTCAGTTGGGTGCGGGCCTCGAGCTCAACGCCTTCCGACTCGATCTCGCCGATCGCGCGGTAAGGGTCGGTGGGCTGCTCCTTGGTGGCGACGTTTTCCTGCTCGATGTGGAACAGCGCCAGGCTGTAGCGATCCTGAGTGCCGTTCGGCTGGTACTTCAGCCCGGTCTCGATCTGCTCGCCTTCCATTGGCTCGAGCAGGTCGCCGTTGGCGTCGACGAAGCTGGTCGGCGTGAAGGCCGTGGAGTAGCTGACATAGGGGGCCAGGCCGTTGTCGAACAGGTAGAGGGCGCCGGCGCGACCGCTGAACTGGGTATCGTTCAGCTCGCTTGAGCTGCCGGTGCCTTCATTGGTGTTCTCGATATCGACCCAGTCATAGCGTCCGCCGAGGGAGAGACGCCACCTGCCCAGTGCCAGCTGATCCTGGGCGTAGACTCCGGTCTGGTGAATGTCGTGTTGCTCCTCGGTAGCCGCGTACATCGCCGTGGGCTCGGCGCCATACTCGGGGTCGAAGGCATCGATGTTCGGGAAGGCGCCTGACGGCCAACTAACCTCGTTTTCGCGGCGCTGATAGTCGGCGCCGAACAGCAAGGTATGGTCCACGCGGCCGGTGCTCAGTTGCGCCTCGAGCTGGTTATCGACGGTCCAGGCCTGCATGGACTCCTCGCCACCGGAATAGTAGCGGTTGAGCTCGGTATCGTTGGCCCAGCCATAGCCGTAGACCTGATTGAGGGTCACGTCGGTGTTGAGATAGAGCAGCTTCTGACGTGCCGTCCAGGCGTCGTTGAAGCGGTGCTCGAGGTCGTAGCCGACCAGGCGCTGAGTGCGCTCGAATTTGTCGTAGTCCTCTTCACCATCGAAGAAGGTGTTGTCGATTTTGCGGCCATTATGGCGCTCTACGGCGCCTTCATAAGGAACGCCCGAGTGATAGCCGCCTTCTGGGTCCTTCTGTAGATAGGCATGCAGCGTCAGGCTGGTGTCATCCGTCATGTCCCAGGTCAGCTGGGGCGCGAAGGCGTAGCGCTTGTCCTCGACGGGGCCAAACTGGGTGTCGGCGCTCTCAGCCAGGCCAGTCACGCGGTAGGCCACGCGCCGTTCGTCATCCAGCGGCCCTGTCAGGTCGAAGGCGGCGCTGCGCTGGGCGTTGTTGCCGACGCCGAGGCGCACCTGCCCCGATGGCTCGAACTCCGGACGCTTGCTGGTCAGCGATACCAGGCCGCCCGGGGAGGCGCGGCCATAGAGCACCGAGGCCGGGCCCTTGACCACCTCGATGCTCTCGAGGAAGTAAGGGTCGATGACCAGCGAGCTGTAGGAGTTGGCATCGCCCATCAGCTTCAGGCCATCGAGGAAGGTGTTGCTCAGGCTGCCATCCGAGAAGCCGCGCAGCACGATGTAGTCATAGCGGCTGGAGGCCCCTACCTGGTTGGTGTAGGCGCCGGCCGAGTAGTTGAGGGCTCGCTGCACCGATTCCGCGCCTTTTTCTTCCCAGTCTCCACGTTCCACCACCGAGGTCGCCTGGGGCGTTTCGTTGAACGGCGTCTCGGTCTTGGTGGCGGCGCTGGTGACGGTGAGCGTGTCGAGGGTGCTGGGGTTACCGGGCGAGGCAGCGTCTTGTGCCCAGGCCGGGGACAGAGCGGCGGCGCTGGCGAGCGCAACGGCGAGGGTGAGGGGATGTCGAGCAGTCATGGGCAGTCTTTCCTTGGATAGGAGATCAACTCTCTTTCGGTAATGAGAATTATTCCATTTAAATGCCCGGCGAATGTATGCGCAACGCCAGCACGGCTTTGCCCAATGACAGAACAGTTGTGAAAAGCGCCAGGACGCCTTTGCAAAGCGCCCAAGCGATGAACCTGCGTTACAAAGGCTTGTCTCAGGTGGCTTTTTGGATAACGGGTCAGGCGGCTTGTGAAAGATGGGATCAGGCGGCGTTGCGATACGCGCGAGGACTCATGCCGAAGTGGCGGCGGAAGGCGGTAGTGAAGTTGCTGGCATGGCCATAGCCCACGGCGTGGGCCGTCTGCTGAACGTCCAGGCCCTGCCTGAGCAGCTCGGCGGCTTTTTCCAAACGGCGCCCGCGCAGATAGGCGAACACCGACTGGCCATGGGCGGCGGTGAACTTGGCGCGCAGGCTGCTTTGGCTCATCGCCGCCAGGCGGGCCAGGTCGGCCAGCCGGTGGTCAGCTTCGGGATGCGTATCGAGGGCCTGACGCACTCGTTCGAGGCGTTCGCGTTCGCCGTTTGAAAGGCTGGGAATCGCGGCGGTGGAATGGTGATACGTGTCGCTAGATGTCGCCTCATTCATGTTCATCAGCATCCGGGCCAGTAGCTGCAGCATCAGCGCATCGAGCAGCAGTCGCAGGTCGCCGCTGTCGCCGTCTAACGCCAGCGCTTCCTCAAGGGCGCCAAGCAGGTGCGCCGGCAGTGTTTGCCGACGCAGGGCGGGTGGGCCGTCTTCCAGGGCCTTGAGCGTGGGGTACTGGTAGGTGAGCGCGGCGAGGGCATCGGTCCGAAAGGCCAGGTTCAAGGTGCGCAGGCGCTGGCCGGCTTCCTGCCTGGCCTCCAGCGCCTGGCGATCATCGAAACGCGAGCACAGGGCTTGGCCCGGCGACAGCCACAGGCTCTCCTCGCCCAGGCGCAGGCGGACCTTGCCTTCCAGTATCACCGTGATGAACAGCGGCGCGGCGGCCAGTGAGCTGGAGGCGTAGGGCTCGAGCACCGTCAGGTCCGAGCGGGTCAGGAAGATGCCACGGCGCAGCTCAAGCTCATCGACGCGACCGCGCAGGATCGGCGTCTGGGCGGCCTGTGCGTGATCGGCAAGGGCGGGGAAGCGGTAGGCGATGCCGCAGCGGGCGCCGAGCCGTTCAAGATCGCCGGCCGAGAGCTGGCGTGGCAGCGTTGCGCTGATGGTGGTGGCCATGTGGCTAACCGGTTGCCCTGTTCGATAACGGGCAGTTGCCGCAGTAGCCAAGCTCGGGCAGCAAGTAGCGCAGGCAGCAAAGCCGGCGCACGCGTTGGGTGGCAGAAGCGTCCGCCTCGCCTTGGCACTCAGGCTGGAAGTAGCGTACCGGCTGGTACAGCGGGTTGCGCCGGCCGTTGGCGGTGGTGCGGCTGGCAAGCAGGCGGTGGCCTTCCTCGGCGATGCCTGGGGTCGCCATTGGATGCGCTTCCACTGCATTCAGGAAGTATTCCAAGGTGTTGCCGGCATTGCTCCAGAAGACCTTCGCAGAGGCCCCGGACAAGGCCGCCAGCCGACCAATCAGCGGTGTCAGGTGATCATCGATCAGGGTCGAGAAGCGCGTGAAGCCATCCAGTGAGGTCAGTGGGCGACCGGCGTGGGCAAGCTGCAGGCGCTCGGTGCGCCCCTCGGCCGTTAGCCATACCCCCATCTCATCGAGGCCCATCGGCAGGTCCCGCTCGAGCAGCAGGTTGGCGGCCAGGTAGGGGGCGAGCAGGGCCCCGAAGTGCCATTTCGACCAAAGTGACACCAGGGCGCGGCGATCCCCTTGCTCCGACTGATAGCCATAGCCTGCCCTGAAGCGCACAAGCTCGGCCTCGAATCGCTCGGGCGTCAGCAGGTCACGCATCGGCAGCGCCGGGGCTTGTATCGGCCCGACCTTGGGCGGCGTCAGGCCCTCCATTGGACCAGTGTAGAGCGCATCGAGCAGCAGGGGCATGGTGGTCGTCTCATCAGCGGGGCCAGCGATTCGGGAAATACTAGATTAAACGAAAATCATTATCAAATGCGGCTGAGCATCAGTTCCTTGCAGCGGGTCAGGGCCTTGGCGATGTAGCGGCCGGCCATGCGTTCGGAAACGCCCAGCCGACGGCCGATCTCGGCCTGCGTCAGGCCTTCCAGCCGATGCCAGGCCAGCGCCAGTCGCTCATGTTCGGGTAAGCGGGCCATGATCTCGTCGAGCTCCCTGATGTAGCCGGCACGATGACCCGAATGCTCGGGGCAGGCGTGAGGACCGGCCAGCACCGGGTCGTCGGGTTCCAGGACGCAGCACTCGGGGGCCTTGCTCTGGCGCCGCCAGTGATCGATCAGCCGGTGCCTGGCCATGCGGAACAGATAGGCACGGGGGTCGCGAAGCCCCGCATCGGGTGGGGCTTCTCGCAGCCGCAGATACAGGTCCTGGCACAGGTCTTCGGCATGACCGGCATCGTCGAGCCGACGGGCCATGTACTGACGCAGGGCCCCGGCATGACGCCGATAGAGCGCCTCCAGCTGGTGGTCGCTTAAGGGCTCAGGTGTCGGTGTGAGCTCGGCGGACGGTGACAGCCTGGGCGAGCGAGTGGACGCAGACACGGCGACCCATCCCCGCGGCCTGGCCGCGGGGAGTCGAGTGACGGGCAGCGGGTGAGGAGAGGCGGCCGCGCTCATGCGCTGGCCTCATCGTGGTCGGCATGAGCCCGCATCTGAGTCTGGGGCTGCGCCTGAGCCCGGTGCTCGGGAGCGAAAGCGGCGATGGGGTTGTCGAGCTCGCCTGAAAACTGCAGCGCCCCCGCCGGGTCGGCCAGGTCGACCATCTGCTGATGATTTCTCAGCTGCAGCCGGTTAAGACAGGAGCGGCGAAAGCGCGGCGCGAAGAGATCATGGCGGGCGAACTTGTCACTGAACTGCGGGTGCTGGCGCTGATAGTCGAGCACCGCGGCGGCGACCCGGGCCCAGAAGCGCTGCTCGGTGAGGGTGCCGGCGTCATCGAGAATCGCCGCCATGAAGCGCAGCAGGCAGTCGAAGACGTCGGTGAAGATCGACAGCACCTTGAGGGGCTCGGGCACCTCGACCGCGATGCGCTTCACGTCGTCGGGCAGCCATTCCCTGGCCGCCGGGTCCATCACCGCGATCTCCTCGGCGATGTCCTTCATCAGCGCGCCCACCGGTGCCTGGTCCTCGAGGATCAGGATCAGGTTTTCGCCATGGGGCATGAACACCAGGTCATGGGCGAAGAAGGCGTGCAGCAGCGGCTTGAAGTAGGCGTTCAGATAGCGATCCAGCCAAGCCTCGGCAGAAAGGCCTGACCCCGCGATCAGCTCGGGCAGCAGCGCCTGGCCCTTGGCATCGACATGCAGCAGAGCGGCCATGGTGGTCAGGCGCTGGCCGGTCGCGAGGCGTGTCACCGGGCTTTCGCGCCACAGGCAGGCGAGCATCTTCTTGTGGGCGCTGTGTTTGTCGAAGGCGGCCTCCAGGTCATCGCGGCGGTAGCCGATGGCGGCCTCCTCGCGCAGCACATCGAAGCCACAGGCCCCGAGGTAGGGATCATCATCGACCAGGTCCTTGAGCCAGGCGTTGATGGCCGGTGTGCTCTGCATGTAGTGCGGCGACAGCCCGCGCATGAAGCCCATGTTGATGATCGACAGCGCCGTCTTGACGTAGCGCCGCTCCGGGCGGCTCTGATTGAACCAGGTGCGGATCGACTGCTGCGCCTGGTAGCGGTCCGCGCCATAGCCGAGGCAGACGATGCGCCGTTCGGCCACGTCGGCCGCGAAGCCGGTGGCGAGCTTGTGAAACCACTGCCAGGGATGCGCCGGCATCAGCAGGTAGGCTTCGGGATCGAGACCCCGCGCGCTCAGGCGGCGGTGGAACTCGGCTACCTGACCGGCGCCGAGCTCCTCCTCGAGCAGGCTGCCATAGGACAGCGTCGGCAGGCTCGTGAAGCAGGCCCGCTCCCGCGCCACGGCGAGCCAGATAAGCTGCGCCGGGGCCCCCGCCTCGGGTGCGTAGGCCCGGTGATCGATGGCATCGAAGCCCTGGCGACCGCTGTTAGCGACGAATACCGGGTGGCCCTCGTTCATCGCCGCTTCCAGGGTCTGGAAGTCGGCCTGGGCCAGCGCCTTCGCATCGGGGCGGGCGGGGTCGAGCTTGAAGGCGAAGGCGGAAAGGGTGCTGGCGAGCTCCTCGAGATACAGCGGCAGCATGGCCTCGCCAAGCCCCAGCACAGTGGCGAACTCGAGGATGAACTGCGCGGCGTCCAGCGGTGCCTGGCGGCCATGGGCCTCGCGGGTCAGGGTGTCAGGATCGATCGCCCAGTGATCCAGCGCCAGGCGCCGGGCCGTGAAGCGATAGACGCTGTCGCCTTCAGGAGCCGTGAGCACATAGCCCGCCGCGCCGCGCTCATCCGTGGCCGCGGTCTGGGGAATCGGCGCGAGCAGCTGCTCGTGGCTGAACTCGGCGATCGCCTTGCGCACCAGCCAGCGGTTGGCGATGGCCCAGCGCGCAGGCGTCAGGTGGTCGGCGGCCCGTTCAGGATGGCCGGAGAGCGCCCGCGCCTGGCGCGGCGAGGTGTTAACCAGGGCCGCGGCGAAGCCTTCTCGGGTGCAGAAGCCCAGCCGCGCGGTCTTGTCGGCAAGGAATATCTCGCTCTGGTACTCGACCCCCACGCGGCGATTCAGCGGGTGGATATTGGCATTCTCGACATCGGGTTCCACCACCACACGGCGCGTGGACTCTGCCTCGAACAGGAAGGCCATGATGGTCTCGATCACCGCGGTGCTGAAACCGGCGCGCGGGGTGTCGGTGGGGGCGACGAGAAAGTGCATGCCGACATCGCCCTCTGCGACCGGGTAGTGCTCGCCTAGCGGGTCATGCGCCGGGTCGTAGACCTCGACCAGGAAGGCAGGCTCGCCCTCGAACAGGCCGAGAAAGGCGCTGGCGTGGTTGCTTGCCTGCATCTCGGCGTAGAAGGCCTCGGTCTGCTGTGGGCCTTGATCCTGCATGCCCCAGAAGCGCGCCCGGGGCTGGCTGACCCAGGCCTGCACCCAGGGCAGGTCGGCAGTTGGGTCCAGCGGTCGCAGGCGAAAGTCACCGAGCGTCTGAACATGGCGGCGGAAGCCTGGGGCCAGGGCCTTTAGCGCGGCGATAGCTTGGGTAGTGTTGGTGGCTTTGTTAGTGGTGGTGGCTTGGTTAGTGGTGGCGGCGGCGCAGAGCGGGTGTGAGGTGGTGGCGTCCATTGGGGTGTCGTGTCCTTGTGGTACGAGAAGCAGCAGCGATAGAAAAGCCGGTTAGGGCTGCAATGGCCGATGAGGGCCGGTGGGGCGGGCAATAAAAGGCCCACACCCATAAGCGACAGGTGTTTATGCCGGGGCCTGTTGTGTCGTCGGGTCAGGGTGCTTGAGCTCAGCGGGCTCGAGGCTTTCCAGCGGCACCCCGAAGCGCTGAAAGGCGATGCGCTCCTCGATCGGGTAAGGCTCGCGGCCGGTCATCTCGGCGATGATCGTGGCATTGCGGTAGCAGGCCATGCCCAGGTCCGGGCTCGCCAGGCCATGGGTGTGCAGCTCGGCGTTCTGCACGTAGATCTCGTCACCTGACGGGTCGACGGCATAGCGGCGGCTCACCGCGAAGCGGCCCTTCGCATCGAAGGCCAGGCGGTCGGCGATGGGCGCGAGGAAGTCAGGCAGCCGATAGCGATAGCCGGTGGCCAGCACCAGGCCCTGAGTGCGGTGGCTGAAGCGGCGCTGCTGCTCGGTGTGGGTGAGGGTCAGTTGGTAGTGCTCGCCATCGTGGCGGGCGTCGTCCAGGCGCGCGTTGGTCAGCAGCCCGGTGGCGGGAGGCCCGGCCAGGCTCTTGGTATAGAGGGTCTCGTGGATGGAATTGATCAGCTCCAGGTTGATGCCCTTGTAGAGCCCCTTCTGCTCCTGCATCAGGGCGTCGCGGGTCGCCGCGGGCAGGGCATGGAAGTAGTCGATGTACTCGGGGGACGTCATCTCGAGGGTCAGCTTGCCGTACTCCAGCGGGAAGAACCGCGGCGAGCGGGTCAGCCAGTCGAGACGATAGCCGTGGGCATCGATTTCCTTGAGCAGGTCGTGATAGATCTCCGCCGCGCTCTGGCCGCTGCCGACGACGGTGATGCTGCCGCCGGCCTGCAGCTCGGCCTTGCGGCTCAGGTAGTCGCCGCTGTGCACCGCGGCGGGCGAAAGTGCCTCGCAGCAGCTCGGCACATGGGGCACCGGGCCGGTGCCCAGCACCAGGCGTCTGGCACGGTGGGTGATCGCCTGGCCGCTGCGGGTGTCGCGGCAGTCAAGCCGATAGTGCCCGGCGGCCGCGTCGTACTCCGTCCGCTCGACCTCGCAGTGAAAGCGAATGCTGTCGAGCTGTGCGGCGGCCCACTGGCAGTACTGGTTGTATTCGCGGCGCAGCAGGAAGAAGTTCTCGCGAATATAGAAGGGATAAAGCCGGCCGGTCTGCTTCAGATAGTTGAGCACGCTGAAGCGGCTGGTCGGGTCGGCCAGGGTCACCAGATCGGCGAGGAAGGGCGTCTGCAGGTGGGCGTCTTCCAGCATCATGCCCGGGTGCCAGTCGAAGCCGCCGCGGCGCTCGAGGAAGAGGCCATCGAGGTCCTCGAGAGGCTCGGTCAGGCACGCCAGCCCCAGGTTGAAGGGACCAAGGCCGATGGCAATGAAGTCATGTACCCGCGCGTTCTGGGGCTCGAGGGGCTGGCGGTTGTCGTTCATGGAATCGTCGTTCAAGGAATCGTCGTTCATGGGGCTCTCGAATCGGGGATCGGCGCGCCACGGCCATGGGCCGGGCACGCGAGTCAGTAAGCGAATAGCGTGCCGTGCCGGCGTGCCGATTAGGGCAGTGCCTGGGCGGCCTTTGGCGCTGAGGCCGTCGCGACCTGTGCGGCGCCGCCTGGCTCCCGGGCACACCAGGCATCGCCGTGGTGGCAAATGCGGGCGAGAATCGCCTCGATGTCCTCGAGCCGGGTGTCCGGATTGAGCAGCGTGAACTTCAGGTAGTGGCGCCCGGCGACCTTGGTGGCAGCGACCACCGCCTCACCGTCGCGGGACAGCGCCGCGCGGATATGGCGGTTCATGGCCTCCAGGGTGTCCTCGTCCAGCGCGGGCTCGTTCGCGGCAATATCCGGGCGATAGCGAAACACCAGCGTGCTCAGCGGCGGGTCGAGCAGCACCTCGAACTCTGCCCGCTCGGCCATGCGCCGATAGGCGGCCTGCGCCAGGTCGATGACTTGATCGAACAGCTCGCCGAGGGCATCCGCCCCCATCAGGCGCAGGGTCAGCCACAGCTTGAGAGCATCGAAGCGCCGGGTGGTCTGCAGGCTTTTGTTGACCTGATCCGGCGTGCCGGCACGGGCCTGGTGCTCCGGGTTCAGGTAGTCGGCGTAGTGGGTGACGTGGCCCAGGTGATCGGCCTCATTGACCAGGAAGGCGCTGCAGCTGACCGGCTGGAAGAAGGTCTTGTGGTAATCGATGGTCACCGAGTCGGCTAGCTCGGTACCGATCAGGCGATGGGCGTGGCGCTTTGAGGTGATCAGGCCACCACCGTAGGCGGCATCGACATGGAACCAGCAACCGTGGGCGCGGGCGATCCTGCCGATTTGGGGCAGCGGGTCAATGCTGCCGAAGTCGGTGGTGCCGGCGGTGGCCACCACGGCGATGGGAATCAGCCCTTGATCACGACACTCGGCGAGACGCGCAAACAGCGCCGCCGGGTTCATGCGGAAATCCTCGTCGCAGGCCACCGGCATCACCGCCTGATAGCCAAGCCCCAGAATCGCGGCGGATTTCTTGAGGCTGAAGTGGCTGACCTCGGAGCCCAGGATGCGATAGCGGCTGGCATCCGTGGGCAGCCCGCAAAGCTTGTTGCCGCCATGGTCATCCAGGCGGGCGCCGTGGTGATCCCGAGCCAGCATCAGCGCCATCAGGTTCGACTGGGTGCCGCCGCTGGTGAAGATGCCGTCGGCGCGCTCGCCAAGCCCCAGCCGCTTGGCCGTCCAGTCGATCAGCGCCTGTTCGATGAAGGTGCCCCCGGCGCTCTGATCGAAGGTGTCCAGCGAGGAATTGATCGGCGCCAGGATCGCCTCGGCGAGCACTCCCGGCATCACCAGCGGGCAGTTGAGGTGCGCCACGTAGCGCGGGTGATGAAAGTAGACGGCATGATCCAGATAGACCCTCTCCAGCTCATCCAGAGTCGGTTCCAGGGCGCCGAGGTGTTCATCCAGGTCGATGTCGGCGAACGTGGGCGCCAGCTCCTGCGGGCGAACCCCATCGAAGGGGCGCGCGACGTTTTCCAGGCGGTGCTGCACGCGTTCGACGCAGGCCATCATCTGCTGGCGATAGGCCGATGCATGGCGCGCCGCCAACAGCTGGTCTCGCCCGGGCACCGCAACCGCGGCACGATCCTTGTGTGTCATCCAACACCTCGCATGGCTGTCTATTGAATGCGAATAAGCATCATTTGCAACTTGCATTCATTAAGACGCAGCGACGTGCCGGTTCTGAACCGTAAAATCGTGATGTTTTGTAAAGAAAAGAAAGGATTACCGCATCGAGCGGCCGGCAGACGGGTCGTCAGCCGGGCAGTAGGCCGGCTCGTCTTATGGCGTTCCGGACAACTCGCCGGCCTGTTCGCTGGCCTGTTCGCTGGCCTGCTGGTAGGCCTTCTAGCAGCCCAAGGCGCCTCAGCGCTCGATCAGGGTTGCGTCCAGGGTGACCGGAACCTCATCGCCGATCTGCTCGTAGCCGAGCAGCAGGATCACGGTGCGCAGGGTGGGGTTGGCCATCAGTTCGCGGCCATCCACCGCGACCCGCTCGGCGGTGGCGATCCGCACGCGGGATTCGCTATCACGAGTGAACCGCAGCGCCAAAGGCTCCTGCTGATCCACACCCTCAGCATCAACACGAAAGGTCAGCGTCTCGGTGAGGGAATCACCCACCGCCAGGTTGTTTAGCCGCTCCGGCGGCAGCCGGGTGACCAAGGTGGCCAGCGGCAGCTCGGCCATGCCCTTGAGCCACACCGGCAGGCCGCCCAGCCGTTGCGGTATATCGGTCTGGCTCAGGCGCAGCGGCAGGCGCAGGGTGCCATCGTCACCGATGCTGCCCGAGAGCTCTCGCACCCGGTGCTGGTGCGGCACCGGGCCCGAGGGCGTGATTTCGATCACCGTCGCCTCGAGCGCCGAGCGGGCGGGGTCCAGCTGCCAGGCCGCCTGGGCGGGCAGGGCGGTCAGCGCGGCGAGGGCAAGAGAGGCGAGCAGAGACAGCCCGCCGGCGGCCGCCGAAAGGCCTCGGCGGTGGGAATGTGAAGCTCGTGTGAACACTGGCGGTGTCTCCCGGCAGGCGTGTTAGCGTGATGGTATTGAGAGTAATCCACTGCAAAGGACATCGCGATGACCCGCGCCAGTATCCTGCAACAAGGCACTATTCATTGCTTCCCCGCCGGCCTGCGCGATGCCAAGGGTGAGCTGGTCAACGCCGAAGTCTCGGCGGTGGCCTTCGACGGCGAGCGGCTCTTGATGGCGAGCGACAAGCCGATTCCTGGCGAAGAGCGTTCGGCCTGCTTCGCCCTGCCGATGACCGATGCCGGGCCGGATGACAGCCGGCTTGCCTACTACACCCAGCCACTGATCAAGCAGGCCGTGAAGTACGAAGACTTCGCCCTGAGCGCCGATGGCCGCCATGTGCTGGCCACCACTGGCTTCGATCGTCTGGACGGGGATAGCCACGCCCTCAACGACTACAACCACCTGCTGATCTGGCCGCTCGGCAAGCCCGACGACGTGCAGGTGGTCGACCCCGACCCCCGCGACGGCGTCGAGGGCTCGCTTGAGCTGCGCGGCAAGCTCAACGGCGCGATCGGCTTTCCGTACTACAAGATCGAAGGGCTCGCCGCGATTCCCGGCGAGCGCGGCGATGGCCTGCTGCTGTTCGGCGTTCGTGAACAGGGCCAGGCCCACGATGACTTCGAATACGTCAGCCGCGTCGTCGGCGCCCATTACCAGATCACCGCGAACGGCAACCTCGAGTTCCTCGACGAGATGCGCGAGTTCTACGCCTTCGACCCGGACAGCGTCGATGGCGTGCGCTTCGCGTGTGGCCTCTCGAGCCTCGAATACGACCCCTACCACGCCCGGCTCTACCTGCTGACCAGCTTCGAGAACGAAGTGGATGGCGAAGAGCATATCGGCGGCTACCTGTGGCAAATGAGCCTCGAGGACTTCCGCGCCCGCCGCGCGCCCGAGCTGGTGACCAACCCGGAAGGCCAGCCGCTGGAATTCGAGCACAAGGCCGAAGGCCTAGCCGTGCTGGACCACGACCGCCTGTTCGTCGCCTACGATAACGACCGCAACCTGGAGCTGGGCAGCGTCGACGAGCGAGACGAGCGCCATGCCTGCGAAGCGCCCTACACGATATTGGAGATTAGCGCGTCTCCTGCCTCTTGAGCTGCTTGGTCCAACGCTGGCGCGCGTACTTGCGCAGGGTTGGCCACGTTGTCGGTCTCGTCGACGATGTCCTGGCCCAGGATCGTTTCGATGATGTCTTCCAGGGTGATGAGGCCGACCCAGGTGCCGAGGTCGTCGTAAACCACGCACAGGTGCTGACGGCCCAATACCATCATGGTGAACACCTGCTCTACGTTGTCCTCGGCCTGAATGGTCTGCACCGAGTGCATCAGCGTCTTGAGGTCGGCATCTTCTTCGGCATGGTAGGTATCGGCCTTGTGGATATAGCCCAGTGCCTGTTCGCCGCCATCCATCACCGGAAACCGCGTGAACGGCGAGCGGCCGAGTTGATCGTCGAACTCTCTTACCGTCATGCCTGGCATCACCGTCACCGACACGGTGCGCGGCGTCATTACGTCCTTCACCTGGATATCGTGCAGGTTGAGGATGTTGGTGATGACGCGCGTCTCATCTGGATCTAGCGCCTTCTCCTCCTGACCGATCTGGGCCAGTGCCTTGATCTCGCCGCGCATATCGGTATCCGCGGCGTCCTTGCCGATACGCTTGGTGATCTGCTCGGACATCCAGATGAATGGCCTGAGGCACCAGATCATCGCGTCGAGCGTGGTGGCCAGCATGCCGGCGAGCTGCCGCCAATAAGTGGCGCCGATGGTCTTGGGAATGATCTCGGAGACGAACAGGATCAACAGTGTCATCAGCGCCGAGGCAACACCCAGCCACGCCTCGCCGAACACCACCGTGACCTGGGCGCCTACGCCGGTGGCGCCCACCGTATGGGCGATGGTGTTCAGGGTGAGGATGGCGGCCAGCGGTTGATCAATGTTCTGCTTCAGACGATTGAGCCGCTCGTGCAGCCCGGGGTTTGTCTCGCGTAGCTGGGCCACGTAGCTCGGAGTCATGGACAGCAGCGCCGCCTCGAGCAACGAGCAGAGAAAAGAAATGCCGATGGAAAGCACTGCAAAGCCGATCAGTAGGAACATGGGGTCTCTTCTAGTGGCCAGGGGAGGTCGGGCCTATGCATCCTCTTCTAAGCCATCGGTCCGTTGCAAGGCCAGCAGCTATGGCCTTGCCTCTCGGCATTCGCTATCATATGCACGCGTTGATAAGGGCCTATAGCTCAGTTGGTTAGAGCAGGGGACTCATAATCCCTTGGTCGTCAGTTCGAGTCTGACTGGGCCCACCAACATCAAGCCGCTATGTTCGCTTGTGTTCCCCTCCCCGCTGTTCCTCGTTGCACTTATCCACACCCTGTTTGTCCGGCGCTTTCTTCAAGGCCCTGTGGATAAATTGACGTCTGTTGCACTCTATCTAAGTGCTCATGGCGACCTTAGCTTGCCCAGTTCAAGCTTCTAGTAGCTCTAGCCGTTATTCATTCGCTCCTGGTAGCTCTCAAGCACCACTAATCGTCCTTTCATGGCGACTCTGTGCTTGAAGATAAACCAACGCTGTTTAACTTCCATATTGAAAACGGAATTTAAGACCGCTTTTTGGCGTGAAAATAAACCAGCTGCTGCACAAGATCCCGTATGGCGCCTACTGCCAAGCGGGGGGAGCCTCTTATCTGAGAGAGCGCTGTTTTCGCCCTGCAGACGAGCGACGACACGGACTTACCAACGCTGTGGCCGGGTGGCCAGACGGCCCTGGCACTGCAGGGCTTTGCCCACTATCTGCCGGTGGGAGAGCGCGCAACGCACCTGTATGGCAAGGAGGCCGCTCGGCTGCCACGGTGGTTGAGTGATGCTGAGTGGGCAGGGCGGATGGTGCTCCACTCCGAAAAGGGCCTGCCGGTGCAGCTTGCTGATAGCTTCATCTCGTCGGCTAGACCCGTGGGCCGCAGCTTCTGCGGCAACTCGCCCGTAGTACCTGCCAGCTTCCAGATTCTTTGCTCGATGGCCATCCAGTTGCCTCCTTGCGTTTGGTAGAGAAAAGCGTTGCCTCGCCTTGGACGGTGTCCTACCATGATCATCAACACGGCCCCCGCCTCTTGGCTCTCACGAGCTTACGCGGGGGTTCTTATTTGTGTTCTCGCCGCCTCACTCGGCCCACCAGCGCTCCCAGCCCGGTGGAGCCCCCATGTCTTCCAGCGATAGTTGCCTTCTTGCATGTGGAGTCGGAAAGCTATCCAGATGGACCTGCAAGCGCCGATGCCAACCGGTATTGGGGCAGACCACCAGGGTCATGTGCCGAACGATGCTCAGTAGCAGGAAGGGGCGGGCGAGCCGCTGTTCGTCACGGAACGCATCACACCATGGTATCTCGCCAGGCTTGGGCAGCCTGGGCTGGTCGATGACGTTGCGGTTCCAGAGCCGGCTGTGGTGGGCGCAGACGTTGCGCAGGTAGTTCAGCGAGCGAAGCCAGCTTTGGAAGACCTTCCAGTCCTGAACGCCATATTTCTGCGCGATCCGTATTTGGTCCGGCACCTTCATCATGGCGAAGAGCTGCGAGAGGGTGCCGAAGTCCCAGGTCTCGACGGCAACCCAGATTGGCAGCCGCGGCCCGTGCTTTTGCCGATAGTGCTTGACGAAGTCCTCCTTTGAGCGTCGCTCCATCCCCTCGCAGCGCTCCTGCCACTTCTCGAAGCTGTCACGCGGGTCACGACCGGATTTGCGGCGGGCGAAGGAGGGGTGGAAGGTGGCGCGATGCAGGTGTGCGAAGGCATCGCTCTCGCCCAATAGGTAGGCGATATCCACTCGCAGCGCGATCTCGATGCGCTCAAGTGCATCGGTCAGGCGCAGCCGAAGCTCCTTGTCGAAGAGGTATAGCCGCACCGCATCGACGAACTGGGTATCGGGAACGAACTGATCCGTTGCCTGGGTGATTGGCCGGTAATGTTGGTCATGACCGACCGTCTCGAAGACACGGAAGGGATACCAGTAGGCGCTTAGTCGGTAGTAACCGATGCGCTCCAAGTATTCCAAAGCGGCGCTTTCATCGCCGACCTGCATCCCGCGCCCGGCGAGCAGGGCCAGCTGCTCTTGAAACGACTTCCATGGGCGATCGTAGGCCATCAGCTCACCGCCTGTTCCACTACTGCCTCGGCGAGCTGGGACCGGGTCTTGCCGCACTCGCTCAGGTGCGTTTTTAGCTGGTCGCAGAGGGCCATCAGCTCATGAACCTTTTCGACGATACGGTTTTGTTCATTCTTGGATTCATAGAATGACCGCAGCACTTTGAACCACGAGGTAGAGGCAGGAGGGCCAGCCGCTTACCAGCATCACCACCCATCTCAGGCATGTTCATTAGCGCCAAGCCATGCGCGGAATTTCGAATGTGGACTCCTCTTCGAGTCGACCACTGAGATTTCTCAGGAACTTGTAATTGGACTCTCCACGACGGCGGCCCACCATGTACACACGGCCATAATCAAGATGCTCGGCTGCGGCCTTTTCAGCTTCCTTGCCTGCACCCCATAGATGTGCACCTTTGATTTCTAGCAGTGCGATTTGGTCTGGCGTTTCTCGGCCCTCAATAGCGACGATGAAATCGGGGAAGAAACCATCTCCTTCGTCCCAGCGATAAAGTCCCACGGCATCGGGCCTATGAGCGCCGACAGGGTTGCGGTGCCACCACAATACTCGCGTATCCTGATCCAACAGCCGTGCCACACGTCGCTCATCCTCATTCATTCCGATTGGAAAAACGCCATAAACGTTGCGCTCGGCTGTCTCCAGTGGCACTTCGCTTTCCAGAACATGCGGAATCGACACTTCAATATCGCGTACCTGGTCCAGCCGCGCCCTGCGACAGGCTTCACGCAACAGCGTTGGATGGCTAATCAGCACTCGGTCGAGTTGCTGCTCTAACACTTCCTCGTCCTCTGGCGGCACGGCGCCACTTGCTTCGATTGCATGCCTGAAGCGATCAAGTAGTCGCTCGCGTACCTCACGCTCGTTTACGCCTTCTAGCCTTAACACTACCTGCCGCGCTTTTTCGGCTATTGCAGCTACCGATAGTTGGGCCCATACATCGCTACCGTCTTCCGCAATATGTCCATTGTTGAAGATATCGGTTTCACCGCGGCGTACTTGAGTACGTACGCGTTCACGGCTAGCCAAGACTTGGGCAGTAAAATCGACGAACCCTACTAAGCGGATTTCTAAATCGAGCGGCGCGGGAGGCAAGCGCTCACTACGAAGTGCTGCAGGCACATCCTTACGTCGCGGATATTGATAGTTTGTTTCCTGAACCGACAGGCTCAATCCGGCTAATGACTGGTCTTTATCGCCTTCAGGGCGCAGTTTCTTTTCGCTGCTACGGTGCTTTTCAGCCTGCATCAATGCGGCTTGACCAAATTCCAGCATTCCCTGCAAGGATTTATCTGCATCAGGCGAACCACTGCCATCGGCTTGCTGCTCGTTGGCGCTGCCGCTGGCGTCTTCCCGAGTGACGTCTCCATCAGGGTTTATCGTCAGCGCGAAAGACTCTCCGGTGCGCGCAAGCTGCACACTGCGCTGAGTTCCGCTATAAGTGATAGTCGTCGAAGTACCTACTTCCGGTGCCTGAGTACGCAAGTTGTTAATCTGCGCACCAGCGTTCAGCAAGCCTTCCTGCGATTCGGCGTTGGCAAGGAACACGTAGCCATAGCTAAGTGCTTCTGGGAGGTCATCGCGTCCCTGCAACAGCTTATGCACGCGCATGAGTCGGCCAACCACCTGCACGCCGAAAGAGGGATCGCGTGCGCCACGCAGCGCCGCGAGAGTGAATGCGCGGGGTGCATCAAAGCCCAGCGCTACTGCCATTTTGAAGATCAGCACTTCGACCTTTGGGTCATTGGCTAGCGAGATCAAATCGGCATCGGGTTCATCACTGGTATGGATACGTATCGCATCTTCGGCGAAACCGAGGTTATCGATTAGATGGCGCCGTGCGGTTTCCTGCGCAGCCTTGCCATTGGGTACTTGTACCAGCATGAGCGGGGTCAGATTCGTGCCGTTATTGGCTAGCATCTTCTTGATTAGCTGATGCGTCTCTGTGCATTCACGTAACGCTAATTGCTCGAAGTCGATCAACTGCTCAGTATCGTCGTCCTTGGCAAGGAAGCGCACTACGCGCACTCCCCGTTTAAGTAGCCCGGCATTGACCGCATCGATACGTGCCACGGAGGCCCAGTCAGCCTCATCGCCCAGTTGATAACCGGTATCACGCTGGAATGGAGCGATATCCTTATCGCGTGGGGTCGCTGTCATTAGTAGCGCATAGTCCGGTTTCAGTACGTCACGAAAGAAAACCTGTGCCTGGCGTGCGCGCTGGAAACCATGGTGTGCTTCGTCAACGACGCAGCCAATACGAACACCCTGTTGCCGAGCTAACGTGATCAATGCATCGACGGAGAGGCCAGTATCGCTGTTGTTGCGTGCACGGCGCCCAGAAGCATTACTGGTTGCTACGGCGCTCCAAGTTGTGACAAACACACCACCTTCATTGGCGAGATCCGGCCTACGATCCGATACCAGGTCAAGCACACGTAAATTCGGCGCCTGCGCATTTAGAGTTTTGCGGGCCTGTTCGACTAGGCCCGCAAAAGGGGCGAACCAGAACCAGAGAACTTGTTCTTGTGATGAGAGCCGCGCCATTGCTTCGATGGCGATGGCGGTCTTGCCAGACCCTGTAGGCGCCTGTAAGACCACCGCCGCATCTTGTTCGCGTACGGTCTTTAGCTCGGCTTCACTGGCATTACTGAGGTGCCGATATTGCTCCGCCAAATTCTGAAAGCGAGCAACCAGCCCATCGCAGAGCGTTTCCTGAAATGGCTTTAGAACGAGCGGCATTATCGCTTCCTTCTGCTGAAACGGGCTTGTAAGGCATCGGGGATTCTTGGCCAGTCGAGCAGTGGCGCCTGCGTCTCGAAGCGTTCTGGCGACCAACTATAGACTCGCCCACGTATTGGCTTGGCTTTTTCCAGCCAAGTCTCTAGGCGCTCGATACTGGCTGCTTTCTGATCCGCCAGATAGGCGACCCAGCCATCATGGGCTTCGGTGGCTTGAAAGCCGCTGTCTATCCAAGGTTGAAGTGACGCTCCATGCAGCAGTTGCAAGGCATGCCAAACTTCATCGTGAGCGATTTTGGTCGGTAGCCTATGCATTGGCACTTGGCGGCTACGTAGGTAGGCAAAGCTGCCACCCAATCCCTCGACATCTTCTCCTTTGGCATTGGTATAGCCGCCCATAATACGCCGTACTCGCTCGGCGCAAACATCACGGCAGAGGTTTTTCTCGGGCGCATCTGCGGTAGCTTCGCTGTTGCTGACCAGAATAAAGCGACGTTTGCCGTTGTCTTCTGCGTTCAGCTTTGCGACAGCTTGTGCCGTTGTGCCCGACCCTGCGAAGAAGTCCAGTACGATATCGCCAGGGTTACAAGCGATTCGCAAGATGCGTTCCATCAGTTGGACTGGCTTCGGAGTAGAGAATACCTCTTGCGACGTGTGGAATTTGATCACTTCCAAAAGCTGTTTTTTGGCATCTTGCGTATGGCCGACCTCTTGGTAGGTCCATAGAGTCTGCGGGACAACACCCTGTTTCGTCTCGGAGAGAAAACGCTTTACGGCCGGAACGTTGTTGCCATCTTTGCCCCACCAGATACGGTTGTCTTCATCCAGTGCTTTGAGTTTTTCTTTTGAAATTACCCAGTAACGACCAGATGGCGGCTCTGGTATTACGCGGCCAGATGGACAGGTGATTGAGTAAGTGCCTAGGCTGTAATGATTACGTGCGGAAAGGTCACCAGCCTTCCACGGGCCACGTGGGTCATTATCCGGGTTTTTGTACGCTTTATTCTGAGCAGAATTTCTAGGTAAAGGGTTTGGCTGCCATTTAGTACTTTCCTTGGCGTAAACCAAAATGTATTCATGGTCATCTGAGAAATGCTGGGCTGAATTTTTTGGCGAGTAAACTTTTTGCCAGATGATGTTGGCTAAGAAATTCCCTTCACCAAATACTCGATCCATCAACATGCCAAGCCGAAATAACTCATTATCGTCGATACTAACAAATATTACGCCATCATCTGCCAATAGTTCTTTCGCCAATAACAAGCGGTGATACATGAATTCTAGCCACAGCGAATGACGAAAGCGATGGTTCTTATCAACAAATCGATCGTTGTAAACGAAATCCTTATTTCCGGTGTTGTAGGGCGGGTCTATATAGATACAGCGGATTCGGCCGGCGTGGGTCATACGAAGGGCGCGAAGAGCATCGTAATTATCACCTTCGATAATCAGATTATCCCAAGGCGCTTCGCCATGAGAGAGAGCGGCATCAAGTTTTAAGCCGACGAAGTCATCATTGATTGCCTGATCAGCATCTATTTCGTCGCGCTCCCACACCAGTCCTAGCTGGCGTCCATGGTCGCGCTGCTCTAGCAAGCGGATCAATGTGTCGCGATCTAGCCCTTCGTACTTGCTCATGAGTTCCTTATGCTCCAACAGCGAGCACAGGTCTCCCTGCCCTCGAAGCTTCTATGTAGGGCCAGCATGATACCTATCGCCATGCATAGGCGCACTCGTTGACTTGATGCTATCATTGATGGCATTGAAATCACACGGGGAGTCTGACATGGCTTCGATCACTATCCGCAACTTGGACGACCAGTTGAAGGCCCAGCTTCGCATGGAGGCGGCTAAGCATGGCCATTCCATGGAGGAGGAGGTTCGCATCATTCTGCGTACTGCTTTGAGCCAGCCTCAAGCTAAGGGGCTAGGGAGTCGAATACGTGAGCGATTCGCAGAGGCGGGGGGTATCGAACTGGAAGTGCCAGCCAGGGCTGATAAGCCTCGTGATCCGGGCTTTGGTGCATGATTGTTCTTGATACCAATGTGATATCCGAGCTGATGCGGCCTGAGCCCGACGCCCGAGTCGTCGACTGGCTGGATAGGCAGGATGCCATTTCCGTGACAATTTCCTCTATTACAGTCGCTGAAATTCTCTACGGCATCGAGCGCCTGCCCAACGGCAGGCGCAAACGTGACTTCGCCGCCATGGCGGCGGCCATGTTCGAGGAGGATTTTTCAGGACGCATCCTACCGTTCGATAGCGGGGCGGCGATTCACTACGCGGAGCAGGTCGCTACCAGCGAGAGTGCAGGAAGGCAGGTTCACATGGCCGATGCGCAAATTGCGGCTATCTGCATCCAGCATGGTGCGGTGTTGGCGACACGCAACATTAAAGATTTCGAGGCGTTGAGCGTCGAGACGATCAACCCTTGGGAAGTAGGCTGATAGCAGCCCACTGACGGTACATTGTAGTCACTTACCCCGCTTTTATCTCTTATGGTCCGGGCGCTTGGCTCAGCTGATTGAGAAGGCTGTTTCGCCGTTCTCATGCGCCAATAACCACTGCTTGCGGCCGATGCCGCCGGCGTACCCGGTGAGGCGACCGTTGCTGCCGATCACCCGGTGGCAGGGCACCACGATGGCCAGCGGGTTTCGGCCGTTGGCCGCGCCCACTGCGCGCTGCCCGCCCTTGCAGCCGAGCTGCTCGGCAATTTCGGCGTAGCTGCGCGTCTCGCCATAGGGAATGCCGGCCAGCGCCTGCCAGACCCGGCATTGGAAGTCGGTGCCCTTCGGCGCCAGCGGCAGCTCGAAGGTCTGGCGGCTGCCCTCGAAGTATTCGGCAAGCTGGGCGCAGGCCTGCTCGGTGTGGGCGTTGGGCCGGGCCGGTTCATCTTCTTCCATGATGAAGGCGATCTCGGTCAGCCCGGCGTCGGAGGCGCTTAGGCGAATCAAGCCGAGCTTCTCGGCATCCGTTGGGCAGAAATAGTCCAGGGCGTCATCGTGCATTGTCTTGGCTCCTCGTGGTTTCTGGGCTGGATGACCATAGCTGCAGGGTCAGGTAGCTACGCCAAGGTGCCCCTCGGGCCGGGTCGGCGCCCGCCAGTCGGGGTAGGGCGCGGCGCACGCCGGCGTCGCCGTCCAGCCATATATCGGGGGCGCTGGTGCCGCGCAGCGCCGCATAATGGGCCGTCCAGGGCCCGATGCCCTTGAACGACGTCCAGGCCAACGGGTCTTCGTCGGCCTTGCCCTCGACGAACCAGCTAGCGAGGCGTTTGAGGGTCGCCTTGCGGGCGCCGGGCATGCGCAGTTCGTTAAGTTCACTTTCGGCGACGGCAGTAGGCGTCGGGAAGTGCCGGCCTAGATCGCCGGCCGGCTCGCCTAGGGCCTCTACTAGCCGGGTGACCAGGCTCCGGGCGGCATCGGTTGAGACCTGCTGGCCGAGAATGGCGCGTACTCCGGCCTCGAAGGGCGACCAGAGGCCGGGTAGCCTGAGTCCCTCGATAAGCGCGAGATCAGGAAAGGCGTCGGCCAGGTGGGCCTCGATGGTGGCGGTGTCGGCGTCCAGGTCCAGCACCCGGCGAATGTGCCTCACCACTGGCGATAGCGCGTGCAGGTCGTCGAGCTCGAGCCGGACCCGGAAGGCGTGTCGCTGCGGTACGTGCTCGGCGGTGAAGGAGCCCTTGGCGATGGCCTTCTCATCGCCCCAGCGAATATGCCGGCCATAGTGGTCGTCGCCGACCCACTCCAGGCCGGGAATCGCGCGGCTGGCATGGAAGTCGCGCATCGCCGACCAGGCATAAGGCGGGCGATAGGCCAGCCACAGCGTCAGCGGCTGGCTGGATTGGCCGCCGTCGCCACTGCCCTTGGCCGTGCGGCGTAGCGTCCGCGGCGCCAGGCCGATGCGGGTCACGAAAGCGTCGTTGAAGCGTCGCAGGCTGCGAAAGCCGCTGGCGTAGGCGATGTCGGTAATCGGCAGTGCGGTCTGGTGCAGCAACTGCTTGGCGAACAGGCATTGGCGGTACTGGGCGTAGGCCTTGGGTGAGACGCCGAATCCGTCTTGGAAAAGCCGCCGTAGGTGACGCTCGCCAACGCCGAGGCGCTCGCAAAGATCACCCAGCGAGCCATCGCGTAGGGCGCCGTCGTCGATTAGCCGCAGGGCGCGTTCCAGCGTGGTACGGGTGCCACGCCAGGCGGGGGAGTCCGGGGCGCTATCCGGCCGGCAGCGCAGGCAGGGCCTGAAGCCCGCCTCGGCAGCGGTCAGCGGGCCATCGAAGTAGCGCACGTTAGCTTCCTGCGGCAGCCTGGCAGGGCAGATCGGCCGGCAGTAGATGCCGGTGGTGGTCACCCCGACCACGAAGCGGCCGTCGAAGCGGGCATCACGTGCCAGGCGGGCCTGACGGCACTCGGCGGAATCCAGCATGTCGGTGCTCCTGTGTCCGAGCTGTCACCGCTAGTGTAACGCGCCAGGGTCACGAGACTCGCCGGAATCGGACGTCTATGCCGCAAAGGTGGCCGGCCTGGTAGGGCCTTGATAGCCCGGTAGAGCTCCCGTCTTTTCCAGCCGTAGTGGTTTTTCAGCCATAGTGGCTTCCTGGCATGGGGTGCCTCGAAGCTTTCTCGATATGCCCGCAAGCGCTGATGCTACCTGGTGTTGGGGCAGGCCACCTTGAGCCTGAGTAAATATCGTTTCCGTGGTTGAGCTCCACAAGCTGAACTCAACAAGGAGAGTGCCGATGTATGGCATATTGCTTCTCTGCGGCGGTTTGGCAGGGGTCACCACCGTATTGTTCGGTTTCGGCGGCGGTTTCCTGGTCGTTCCCTTGATGTATATCTTGCTGATGACCGTCCACGGGCCGGGTAGCGCGGCTGGCCTGGCGGCCATGCATATTGCGGTCGCTACCTCGACCGCGCTGATGATCTTCGCTACTTCGCTCTCGACATGGCGCCATCATCAGCGCCGCACCGTGCAATGGAATCTGGTGCGTCCGTTGATGGGCTATATCGCGATCGGTGCCGTGCTAGGCGCAGCGGCGGCGGTATCGTTGAATGGAGACTGGGTGCGCTGGGTGTTCATCGGCTATCTGGCGCTGACCATCGCGGATGCCATTCTGCTGCCCGGTTTTCTCCATCAGGCGAGTGGCGAGGTGCGTCCCCTGGGCCGCTCGGCGACAGCGATGATCGGTACGTTCATCGGCACGGTGGCGGCCTTTCTAGGCGTCGGCGGGAGCGTGATGACCGTGCCACTCATGCGCCGCAGAGGCGCCAGCATGACGGCCGCGACGGCGATGGCCAATCCGTTGTCGTTGCCAATGGCGGTCAGTGGCACCCTGACCTATATGCTGCTGCCAGCAAGCAATACCGCGCTGGATGCCTGGTATGTGGGCTATGTGGATCTGCGCGCCTTGCTGGTACTGGCGGTAGGGTCATGGCTCGGTATCCGCCTGGGATCGCGATGGATCGGGCGTATTCCCGACCGCATTCATGCCAGGATATACCTGCTGTTGCTCACGCTGGTGCTGGTGGTCATGGTGGCCATGAACTGAGTCGATCCGAACCATGATGATGCTGGCCTGAATCGGTCCTGCTTGAAGCCGTGCCGGCTGGTAGGGCCTAAGAATCTGGCAAGCAGAGTAATGGGGCAAGCGGAGGAATGGGGTAAGCAGAGGGGATAAGCGACAACGAAACGGGGCCGCTAAAGGCGGCCCCGAGATATCGCGATGAAACGATGGAATTATTCGGCGGTAATGACCTTCATCACCAGGTTGCCATCCATCTTGATCGGGCCGTCTTCCTTGGCGCCCAGGGTGTACTCAAAGGCGCCGGTCTTCATGCCGCCTTCTTCGCTGTGCACCATCAGCATCAGGTGATCGCCGGGCATGACGTCTTCGGTAAGTATTGCGGCCACGTCCATGTTTTCGCCTTCCTTGAGCGGTGCATAGCCGACCACCGGGCCTGGCTTCATGTCTTCGTTGGTACGGTGCACGACCAGCCAACCGTTTTCGCCGGCCATCACTTTTTCTGCGGTCACGGTGCCGCTTGAAACGGACTGATCATCGGCCCATACACCCGGGTGCATGTCTCCATGGTCGGCAGCCTGTGCGAAGCCGGCACCGGCGAGCAGAGAAACGGATACGAAGGCGCTTGCCATCAGTTTGTTGATCATTTTTCTCTCTCCTTGGTCTGTCGTCGCTATCTGGTCACCACCCACTTAAGCCTCGTGGCTTAAGTGGGCGTGCAAGTAGTTACGCAAGGAGAGTGCGCGGGGTTTCAGGCCAATCGAAAAAAATTACAGCCGCTGAGCCCCGGCCTGGCCAGTGGGGTAGAGATAGCCGTGAATAGCGGGGCCCGTGGGTTGGCCGGTGGGGGAACCGCCGCTGGGTTCGATGCTGATGCCGAAGGTCGCGCGCTTCAGAAGCGCCGGGTCATAGTCGCGCAGGGCGCCGGCATCCAGGCTCAGGTCGTCGTTCAGCACGCCCACCGAGCGGGGGTTGGGGCCCAGCGAGTCGTCCTTGATCCACAGCTGATAGGACTTGTTGGCTAGCGGCTCAGCAGACACCGGCAGCACGTTCAACTGCTTATTGGAAAGATCGACGGACAGCATGAACGCCGGCTGGCGGTCGTCTTCCTGGAACACGGCCACAAACGAAGGATCGCTTGGCGCCTTGTTCAGCGGGCCGGCCAGGATAACGGCGAGCACCAGGGCCGCGGCGGTGGCAAGGCCGGTGCTCCATTGCCAGCGGACCAGCCGCCGCCGCAGGGCAACGACCTGGGAATGGGCAGTCGCACTCGTCGCTGCCTTTTCAGGTTTCTGGGTCGGTGCCTGTTCGGCTTGCGGCCGCTGGGCCTCGGCTTCGATGGCCCGGATGCGCTGTTCGATTCTTTCCTTGAGCTCGGGGCCGGGAGCGATCGGCACTGCTTCGTCGCCCAGGGGCGCGAGGCGCGCTTCCCAGGCCTGAATCAGCGCCTCCAGTTCGGGCTCTTGCTGGCGCCGCCTGGCGACGTCGGCGCGGGTATCGGCGTCCAGGGTGCCCAGTGCGTACTCGGCGGCGAGCATGTCGAGATCGTCGTGTTGGGTCATGATGCCAGGCACCCCTTGAGCTGCTTAAGTGCTCGATGCAGCCATGTCTTGACGGTATTCACCGGCTGGTCGAAATGTGTGGCCAGGTCGGCCCGGGACCAGCCTTCCAGGTAGGCGAGCCTGACCATTTCCTGGCGGCCGTCCTCGAGGGTATCGAGGCAGCGATACAAGCGCCGGGCATCCTGCTCCTGGTGCAGCTCATCCTGAGCGGATGGCCCCTCGTCGGGCGTTTGCTCCAGGGTTTCCTCGGGTTCCCTACAGCCCTTGGGTTGGCGGCGTAGCTCGTCGATGGCCAGGTGGCGGGCGATGGTCACCATCCAGGTGATGGGTGAGGCGCGCCTGGCATCGAAGACGGCGGCCTGCTGCCAGATCTTCACGTAGGCTTCCTGTAACACTTCATCGGCGCTGCCTCTGTCTCGCAAGATACGCAGCACGGCGCCATAAAGTTTCGCCGAGGTGGCGTCATAGAGGCGTGCGAAGGCCTGGCGATCCTTGTGTGCCACGCGATCAAGCAGATCGCAGAGATGCGCAATGCCCGCAGATGAGGCAGGCGGCGAAGAAGTGGCGGCGGTAGTCGAGGAAGGCCGCGAGGCATCGGGCATACGGGGGTCTCTTGTAGGGGGGCCAACAAGCTATTCGACAGCTACTGCCAACGGCTACTAAATACTGACGGTCACCTGGCAAGAGTGCTGCTTAGGCCTTGCGCCGGTCAAGGTGGCAAGGCCTCAGTCAGGTTGGGTGTGGGGCGCGCCAATCGTTCAGGACTTCAACCGGCCGCCACGGCGGGAACAGGCTTCTGGCCGGTCAGGGTGGTGCCAATCGAGGCGGCGATGACCAGGCCGATCGCGAGCCACTGGGTCAGGCTCAGCGCCTGGCCGAGGAAGACGAGGCCAGAGAGCGCGGCGACGGCGGGTTCCAGGCTCATCAGGGTGCCGAAGGTGTGAGTCGGCAGCTTCGGCATGGCGATCATCTCAAGGGTGTAGGGCAGGGCGGTGGAGAGCAACGCCACACCCAATGCCAGTGGCAGGAGCGCCGGGTTGAACATCGCGGTGCCGACCTCGACGAGCCCGATCGGGAAGAAGATCAGCGCGGCGATGGTGATGCCGAGCGCGGCGGTCTGGGTGCCGTGATCGGTGCCGGCCTTCTGGCCGAACAGGATATACAGCGCCCAGCAGACCCCGGCGCCCAGCGCATAGGCGGCGCCCACCGGGTCCACGTCCCAGCCGCTCTCGCCGCCGAGCAGCAGCAACAGGATCAGGCCGCTGATCGCCATCGCTACCCAGCACAGGTCGAGCCAGCGCCGAGAGTTGAGCAGGGCCACCGCCAGCGGGCCGGTGAACTCCAGCGCCACGGCGATACCCAGCGGAATGCGATCCAGCGCCTGATAGAAGAGTAGGTTCATCAGCCCCAGTGCGGCGCCGTAGATCGCGATGGTGCGCCAGCCGCGGGCATGGATCCGGCGCCGCCAGGGGCGCAGCACGGCCAGCAGGATGAGGGAAGCGATCAGCAGGCGCATGGCGGTGGTGCCGGTCGGGCCGATGGCCGGAAACAGCGAGGTGGCAAGCGAGGCGCCGCTCTGGATCGAGGTCATCGCCACGATCAGGATCGCCACCGGCCATAGCCGGGCCCGCATAGATGCACTCATGCTACGCTCCCATTCTGTTGAGTTTCAGTAAATCAGGTCTCAGTGCCGGGAAGTGTAGCGATGAGCAGTATATTGCACAATGGGTCGGGCGAAGAAGCGTCGCGTCCAGACGTGCTGGTGCACGTGGCGGCCAATGTGCGCCGCCTGCGCCAGGCCGCCGGGCTCAGCCAGCAGGCGCTGGCCGAGGCGGCGGGGGTCAGCCGGCGGATGCTGGTGAGCGTTGAGCGCGGCGACGTCAATGTCAGCCTGACCACGCTCGATCGGCTGGCCGAGGCGTTGGGGGTGATCTTCCACGTGCTGGTGCAGCCGCCGGAAACCGAGGATTCCGCCTATATCGATGAGGTGGCCTGGGCCGGGCGTTCGCCGGAAAGCTATGGCCGGCTTCTGGCCAGCAAGGCGACGCGGGAAGTCGAGCTGTGGCGTTGGCAGCTGGCGCCGGGCGAGCGCTATGCCTCCGAGCCTGACTCGGATGGCTGGCACGAGATGATCGTGGTGGTCGAGGGCATCCTGACGCTGCGGATCGGCGACGAGACGCGCACCCTCGCGGAGGGGGAGTTCCACGTCTTCCCGAGCGACCAGCCCTACGCCTATTGCAACGAGGGTGAGGCCACGCTGCGCTTCATTCGCAACGTGCTGCACTGATTTCGCAGCGCACAGCAGTGAGTTCGTGACGTGGATTCGTAAGGTGTTGCACGAGCCACCGCAGGGCGCGGCGGCTCGTGGGCGTGACGGTTCGTGAGCGTGACGCCACCCTACATCACACCGGCTAGTATCACGCCGGCAGGCATCTCGCGTTAGGCGTCACACCAGCTCGCGGGATTCCCGGCGGGCGTCGCGACGGTCGCGCAGCACGGCGCGACAGATCAGTACCAGCACGCCGAGGGTCAGGGCGGGCCAGATCAGCACATAGAAGGCAAACAGTGCGGTCATGGTAAGACTCCTGTTGGCGGGGCGCCGGCGCTCCGGCACCCCTGATGATGGGATAAGCGGATGATCAATCAGCCGAATCAGCGCGACGCGCTTGCCAGGCGATCCCCGGCGGTCTTTCCGGTATCGCTGCCGGCACCGCTCGAGCTCATTGCGTCGTCATAATCGCCCACGCGTTGGGCGATGGTGTCGAAGTCGAAGCGCTGGCGGCTCATCAGGCTCATCACCACGCACACCAGGGTGCTGGTGCCGTAGGCGGTCAGCGAGGCCAGCAGCACGGTGTAGTCACGCAGGAAGTTGGTCGCGAACACCAGCATGGCCAACATGGCCAGCACCCCGGCGATCAGCCCGGCGGCGCGGCCCAGGAAGCCAAACACCATCAAGGCAATGATGATGCCGCCACCGATGCTGGCCAGGCCCTCGAAGGCCAGGGCGGTCAGACCGCTCATGGGCAGCAGCTCGAAGCGCGCGATGCAGAAGGTGACCATGGCCACCAGCACCGAGGTAGTGAAGGCGGCGTTGGTCACCCGGTTCCAGAAGCAGCTGGCGATCACCGGGAAGACGATCGCCCCCCAGAGCGCGCCGACGAAGACCAGCATCACCAGGATATCGAGCGAGAAGCTGGCGAAGACGATGCCCACCGCGGTGGCGATGATCATGGTCAGGCGACCGACCAGCAGCATGCGCTTGGGGTCGGCCTTGCCGCGGGCGATGTTCTTGCCGTAGACGTCGGCCATCATGATCGCGGACAGCGCCGAGAGGTCGGAGTCGGCGGTGGACGACAGCGAGCCGATCACCAGCACGAAGAACAGTGCGATGAATACCGGTGGCAGGTAGCCGGAGACCATCTGCGGAATCAGGTTGTTCATGTCGCCGTCGAGCGGCTGGATGCCAAGCGTCAGGGCCATCAGGCCGATCATGCCAAGGCCGATGACGATGGCGCCGTAGCCCACGGTGGCGGTGATGAAGGTCGGCTTGATGTGCTCTTCGTTGACCGCGAACAGGCGCTGGGAAATGGTCTGGTTGCCGATGGCGTAGGCCAGCACGGCGACGAAGAAGGGCGCGCCCTGATTGAGAATCGCATCGACCGAGAAGAAGTTGGCCTGCTCAGGCGTCAGGTTGTCCAGACCGGCCACCAGCTCGCTGGGCCCGCCCATGGCGAAGAACACGGCTGGGATGATCACCACCGCGATGGCCATCAGCGCCACCAGCTGGGCGAAGTCAGTCAGCACCGAGGCACGAAATCCGGACCATAGGGTATACAGCAACACGCCGATGCCGGCGATGATCACCCCGGCCTGGAAAGAAAGCGGCGAGAGCACCGAGACCAGGGCGCCGGCGGCGGTGAAGTTCACCATCAGGCTGATGATGCTGCCAAGCACGTTGGAGAAGGCCAGGATCAGCTGGCTCGAGGAACCGTGGCGGGCATGGATCAGCTCGCCGAGGGTGTGGGCGTTGGGGGCCAGCTTGCGAAAGCGCCGCCCGAACGGATAGATGAACAGGATCATCAGCGCGCCCCACAGGCCGTAGTGGATGGGCCCCGAGACGCCATAGGTGTAGCCGGAGGTGGCCGCGGCGTAGAAGGAGGCGGCCCAGATCCAGGTGGCGGTCATGCTGGCCGCGCCGATGCCGAAGCCGACCCGATGATTGGAGACCATGAAGGCGTCGGCGTCTTCTTTCTTCTTGCGGATGCCGAGCGTGAGGAGATAGGTGCCGCCGTAGAAGGCGAACATCAGCAGTAGCACGGTGCTGGTCGAGAACTGGTGAAGAGACAGACTGTTCAAGGGCATTCCTCGGTTGATGGGAACGCAGGCACTCATCGACCGGTCGTCCCGTCTGCTGCGCAAAGCAGAGACGAGCGGCGGCCCGCAGAGGCGGCGTCGTTGGATCGTTTCAGGATCGCGAAGGGGCGGCGGCCATGCGGCGTCAGTGAGATGACGCAGGCGCAGGAGGCCCCGGAGATATCGGCTCAGGCTGAGCCGATCAGGAATCGCCGATCAGGCGCTTCCCGGCAGGCAGGTCGGTGGCGGGCGTCGTGGCATGCAGTGCCCTTGAGAAAATGCGGGGGTCGACATGGGTTCCCTCTTGTTCGCTGACTGTGTAGGCCGGGGCTGACGCCAGTGTCTGGCAGTGGCAGAGGCCTATCGCGTCACCGTTGAAGCGAGATTTATGCGCGTTTTAGCAAGATTGATACGACAGGGCGCGTTGCCCACTCGGGCCGCCGTGCTGACGCTGATGCCCGAAGAAGGGCGCTACCTTAATGATTTGTGCCGACCAAGTCCAATCGACTCTCAGCATGAAGTGAATGGTCGGGAGTGTCTGCGAACGTGCCTGGCCAAGCTGGGCAAGGGTGACTGCTGATCTCGTTGGTCCAGGTTGACTGCGGGGGCGGCCTGCCATCCGCTGCACAAGCAGTGATTGTCCGGTCGCTCCATGGCACCGGAGTCCAATTTATTATACATTTGGGTAACAAGAGGCTGCTTGGCAGCCACTGCTCATCTGTAATGTGAATCGAAGGAAGCTGTATGACTAACGCGAACCCGATCCTGGGCGTCTATCTGAGTGATTCACTCGACCTGGATGCCGTCTATGGTGACGCTCTGCGCAGCGCTGCCGATGACGTCGTTCTGCGTCACCCGCACGAAATCGACAACCCTGAAGACGTGCGCTTTGCGATCTGCTGGTTGCCCAACGAGCAGGCCTTCGAGGCCTACCCCAACCTGACGCTGGCCATGTCGATCGGCGCCGGTGTCGATGCCCTGCTGGCGCACCCAGGCCTTGGCGATGGGGTGCAGATCGCCCGGGTGCGCGACCCGCATCAGGCCGACCTGATGGCGGGCTTCGCGGCGCACGAGGTGCTCAACCGCGAACGCGAGTTCGCCATTCTGGAGCGCAATGCCGCCAAGGCACACTGGGAACCGCTGCCAATGCGCGCGCCGGCCTCTGCCAAGGTGGCGGTGCTTGGGCATGGCACCATGGGGCGCGCCGTGGTCGAAGCGGTGGCCGCGCTAGGTTTTTCCGTGCGCGTGGCCTGCCGCAGCCAGCCACAAGCTCCGGTCAAGGGCGTGACCTACCTGACCGGCGAGCGCGCGGTGATGGAAGCCGCTGACGGCGCCGATTATCTGATCAATGTGCTGCCGCTGACTGCATCTACCGAGAACGTGCTCGGCAAGGCTCTGTTCGCGAAGCTTGCCAAGGGTGCCTGGCTGGTGCAGATCGGCCGCGGCGAGCACTTGGTCGAGGATGATCTGGTCGCGGCTATCGAGAGTGGCCAGCTTTCTGGAGCGAGCCTGGATGTCTTCAGGGAAGAGCCGCTGCCTGCCGATCATCCCTTCTGGCAGAATGAGCGCCTGCGCATCACACCGCATATCGCCAGTGACTCCCTGCCAGAGGTGGTCGCGGGGCAGGTCATCGACACCGCCCGTGCCCTGCGCGACGACCAGCCGCTGGCGATGGGCGTCGATCGCGCTCGCGGTTACTGAAGTCACCCCTTTTCTTTGGCTATAGAAGAGCTTTGGCTAAAGAGCTCTCGCTAATGAGCTTTCGCTACGGAATTTTCGCTAAGGAGCGTCCGATGAGTCTCGATCAGCCCAAGCGCGCCACGATCAGCAACACCGAACGAGAGGCCCGCATCGCGCTGGCGGCCTGCTATCGCCTGGCCGCCCACTACCGCATGACGGACCTGATCTATACCCATATCACCGCGCGGGTGCCGGGTGAGAAAGGTCACTTCCTAATCAACCCCTATGGCTGGCGCTGGGAAGAGATCACCGCCTCCTCGCTGGTGAAGATCGACGTCGACGGTCGCAAGGTCGATGACAGCCCGGAGGCAGTGAACCCGGCCGGCTTCACCATCCATTCGGCGATCCATGGCGCCAGCCATGACGCGGCCTGGGTGATGCATACCCACACCCGGGCCGGGGTGGCGGTCTCGTCGCTGGAACAAGGTCTTGAGACGCGGCTCAACCAGATCTCGCTGCAGTTTCACGAGCGGGTGTCGTACCACGACTACGAGGGCATCGCCCTGGACCTGGCTGAGCGCGAGCGCATCGTGGCAAGCCTTGGCAACAACCCGGCGCTGGTGCTGCGCAATCATGGCCTATTGACCACTGGCGCTTCGGCCGCCGAGATGTTCAACAACATGTTCTATCTCGAGCGCGCCTGCGAGCTGCAGGTAGCGGCGCAGTCCACCGGCCAGCCGCTGCGGTTGGTATCGGAAGACACCGCCCACCATGTGGCCCGCCAGTACGATCAGACTATCCATGAAGATGGTGACCTCGAGCTCGAGTGGGCAGCGCATCTGCGTACCCTCGAAGCGCTGGATCCGAGCTATCGCGACTGAGCGGCCTGGACAGGGGACCGAGAGACTCATTAGTAGAGAGGCTGGTCGACAGAGGCAGGGCGTCTGGTGAGACGCCAGTAGGACGAGAAAAGGGGGCGGCCATTTGGCCGCCCCCTTTTTTTGTGGTGCATCGTCTCTTGAGGCCAGTGCCCCCGGCAAGCCGGGCAGGCGGCCGTCAGTGCGGTACGCGGTTCTCGAGCCAGCGCAGGCCGACGATCAGGATGCCGCTCAGGCACAGATAGACGGCGACTAGGAACAGCAGCGGTTCATAGGTCAGGTAGGTGGTCTGGCGCACCTGGGTGATCACCGCATAGAGATCCATCACCGTGATGGTGGCGACCAGAGGCGTGGACTTGAGCTGCAGGATGATCTCGCCGGTCAGCGTTGGCAGGGCACGGTGCAGGGCGCGTGGAAACCAGACGCGGGTAAAGACCTTGATCCGTGACATGCCGAAGGCCTCGGCGGCTTCCAGCTCGCCGTGGGGCACGCCAGCAAAGGCGCCGCGCATGATCTCGCCCTGGTAGGCGGCGAACGACACGGTCAGGGCGATGAAGCCATAGGGCCAGGCTTGGCGCAGGTAGTCCCAGGCCCAGGAGTCACGGATCTCCGGGAACTGGCCGAACAGCGCGCCCAGGCCGAAATAGAACAGCCACAGCTGCAGGAGCAGTGGGGTGCCGCGGATCACGGTGCAGAAACCGGTGGCCAGCCAGCGTAGCGGCCAGACACCGCTGACCTGCGCAAGCCCTAGGGGCAGGGCGAACAGAAAGCCTACGACCACGCTTGAGAACAGCATGATCAGGGTCATCTGCAGCCCTTCCCAAAGCTTGGGCAGGTAGCGGGGCAGCCAGCTCCAGTCCATCAACAGGATCGCGGCCACCAGGCCTGCTATGAACAGCGCCAGCAGAATGAGGCGATGGGGCTCGAGCAGGCCCGACAGCTTGGTGATTGGGCTCGTTCGCGAGGGGCGCACGAGCGACGCGAGAGAGTGGGGTTCAGACACAGGCATTCCTTGAAGTCAGCGTGCGGAGACAAGACCGCGCCGTGCGTAACGCTCGAAGCGGCGCAGGGCGAGGTTCGACACCAGCGTCAGCGCCAGGTACAGCACGCCCGCGGCCAGGAAGAACATGATGTAGGACTGTGTGGCACCGGCGGCCTGGCGGGTCACCAAGGTCAGCTCACTGAAGCCGATCACGGCCAGCAGGGCGGTGTCCTTGGTGGCGATCATCCACAGGTTGGCCATGCCGGGCAGGGCGTGCGGCGTCATGGCCGGCAGCGTGACCCGGCGCAGCACCTTGCTGGGCGGCATGCCGAAGGCATGAGCCGCTTCGATCTGGCCGCGGGGGATGGCCAGAATAGCGCCGCGAATGACCTCGGTCGCATAGCCGCCCTGCACTAGGCCGATGACCAGGATGCCGGCAGTCAGGCCGTCGATATTGACGCTACCGAAGCCCATGGCGGTCGAGGCCCGGCTCAGAAGGTCGGTGCCGACGTAATAGAACAGCAGCATTAGTACCAGTTCGGGCACGGCGCGGATCACCATGGTGTAGATTTCCAGCAGGTCGCGGACGACCTTGTTGCCGTAGAGCTTGCCGGTGGCGCCGAAGATGCCGATCAGGATGCCCAGCAGATAGCCACCTGCCGCCAGCTCGATCGAGCGCAGGAACCCGACCAGCAGCACCTTGCCCCAGCCGGGGGGCTCAAAGGCCAGCAGGCTTAAGTCGAAGACGGTCGTCATGGGTGGCGATTATCCTTGTGAGTAACGGATTTCCAACGAATGTCCAAATAAAGACGGAAAGACAAAGGCCGCCACTAGGGCGGCCTTCGCAGGCGGGCAATTAGCCGCCGTAGATGTCGAAATCGAAGTAGGGCGCCGTCATCTCCTCATAGGTACCATCGGCACGCATCGCGTCGATGGCCGCATTGACGCGTTCCTTGAGCGCGGTATCGCCCTGGCGCAGGCCTACCCCGATGCCCTCGCTCATCAGCTCAGCATCGCTTGCCACGGCACCGCGGTATTCACAGCAGGACTGGCCGGTCTCTGAGTGGATGAAGGTCTGAACGGCCAGGGTGTCGGCGACCACCCCGTCCAGGCGGCCAGCGACCAGGTCCTGGAGCTCTTCGTTGAGGGTCTGATAGACCTTGAGGTTAGCCGTGTCGGCGAAATGCTTGCGCGCGTACTGTTCCTGGTTGGTGCCCGACTGAATACCCAGATAAGCGCCTTCAACGCCCTCGGCAGTGGGCTGCACGTCGCTTGATTTGAGCGCCACGATGCCGGTGGGGCTGGCGTAATACTTGTCGGAGAAGGCGATCTGCTGGGCGCGTTCCGGGGTAATCGACATCGAGCCAATGATCATGTCGATCTTGCCGGTTTTAAGAGCCGGAATGATGCCTTCCCAAGCGACCGGCTTGAGCTCGCACTCGGCCTCAAGGCGGTTACATAGCTCGTCGATGAAGTCGATTTCCCAGCCCGACCATTCACCGGCAGCATCCGGCGAGTAGAAGGGGGGGTAGGGCTCGGCAGACAGGCCGATCTTGTAGGTATCGGCCAGAACTGGTGCAGCGAAAAGGCTCAGGCCGATCAGGCTGGCGGTCGCGGTGAGTGTCTTGAACATGGGGATTACCTCTCTTGTTTTAGGCGTTCTTGGCAGACGGGTTACATCTGCCGTTTAGGGTGTTTACGCGTGTCGTTTATGACGCCGTCGTTGATAAAGCTGTGTTGATAAAGAAAGGCCGGCGGTCAGGCCACCGAACTGATGAACTGCTTCAAGTACGGCGACCGGGGATCGCCAAAGATCTGATCGGGCGGGCCCTGCTCTTCGATGACGCCTTCTCGGAGGAACACCACGTGGCTTGCCACGTCGCGAGCGAAGGCCATCTCGTGGGTCACCAGCATCATGGTGCGCTGCTCGGCGGCCAGATCGCGGATCACGGATAGCACCTCGCCGACCAGCTCCGGATCGAGCGCCGAGGTGGGTTCATCGAACAACATGGCCAGCGGATCGACCGCCAGCACCCGGGCAATGGCGGCGCGTTGCTGCTGCCCGCCGGATAGGAAGCCCGGATACATCGACTTCTGGCTGGCAAGTCCGACTCGGTCGAGCAGCTTCTCGGCGCGATGAACGGCCTCGTCGCGCTTCATGCCCAGTACGTGGATGGGCACCTCGATGACGTTTTCCAGCACCGTGCGGTGCGGCCAGAGGTTGAAGTTCTGAAAGACCATGCCGAGGTGGGCGCGGATGCGCTGGACCTGACGGCGGTCGGCGATTTCCATATCGCCATGGCGAGAGGTTCGCATGCGATAGGTTTCGCCTTGAATCGCCACCTCGCCCGATGTCGGGCGTTCCAGCAGGTTGATGCATCTTAGCAGCGTCGATTTACCCGAGCCCGAGCCGCCAATGATGGCGACGATATCGCCCTGGCCGGCGGTCAAGGAAATGCCCTTCAGGACCTCGAGGGGACCGAATCGCTTGCGCAGGTCGCGTATCTCTATTGCAGGTTCGTTTGCCATTGATTATCTCGTCTCTGGGGGCGCCCATCTGCCTCCTGGAGGGGGAAACGTCGTTATCTAGCAGGCGCTTGCAATTAGTTCCTTGTTATACGACAGTATAACTGTAAGCCAAGTACGGCGAGATTCAAAGCCTCAATATTAAACGAAAGGCTAGCTAGGCGCTTTAGGGTCGGCAGTTTCAAGGGCAGATCTGGTGTCAAAATCACCAATTTTTTCAGCACCTTGATGTATGTAGGGGCGCCCACGCGTAGCGGTCTTTATGAAGCGGTCTTTGTGAGGTGAGCTTTATGAAGCCGAGTGGGTGGGGCGGCCTATATGCAGTGAAGCGCCGAGAGGGATGCTTCTTACCGGAAACGATGGAGACTATGAGCAGGAAATCATTTCAGCGTTGGTCCATGGATGCGCGGCGCCGCAGCTTGCTCGAAGCCACTCTGGACTGTGTCGCCGAGCACGGCATGAGCGGTGCCAGCGCTCGGCGGGTGGCCGAGCGTGCCGGCGTGACGGCGGGGTTGATTCGCCATTACTTCGGTTCCAAGGACGCGATGGTAAGTGCCGCCTACGGCTACCTGATCGGGCAACTGACCGGCGAAGCCGAGGAATCGGCAGAGAAAGCCGGCGAGGAGCCCGAGCAACGCCTGGCACGCTTCATCGTCGCCAACGTGACGGCGCCCAACCTGTCGCCCCGCAAGGTGGCGCTCTGGGCCACGTTCATCGGCCGTGTACGCACCGATCCTGGCTATGCCGACATCCACCGTGAGAGCTATCGCGAATTCCTGATCCTGCTGGAAACGCTGATTCATCCGCTGCTGCTGGCGCTCAAGCGTCCCGCGGACCCTGTCACCTGCCAGCACTACGCCATTGCGCTGAATGCGCTGATCGATGGCTTGTGGCTGGAAGGCGGGCTCGGGCACGGCCTTTATGACACGGCGCTGCTGCCAAGGATTGCGCTGAGTGCGGCGGAGGGCATCCTCGCACTGCCGGCCAATACTCTGATGCAGCATATCGCCGCCCCCTCAATATCTTCTCAGCACGCAACACGATAGGAAACGTTTCATGCGCTACGCATCGATTACTGATCGCCTGTATGACCTCGGTGGCGACAAATGGGCGGTACACAACGCCGCTAGAGCGCGCCAGGCCAAAGGCGAAGAACTCATCGAATTGAGCATCGGCGAGCCGGATATCACCACCGACCCGGCCCTGGTCGAGCACTGCATCGATGCCCTGCGGGCCGGGCGCACGCGCTATTCCAACGGGCGCGGCGAGCCGGGCCTAGTGGATGCGTTGATCGAGAGCTATGCGCCGCGCTTCCCCGGCATCGGCGAAGAGAACGTGCTGTGCTTCCCCGGTACCCAGACCGCGCTATTCGCGGTGATCCTGGCGCTGGCCGGTGAGGGAGATGGCGTGCTGAGCGGCGACCCGTACTACGCCACCTATGAAGGGGTGATTCGTGCCGCAGGGGCTCATCTTCAGCCGGTGCCGCTGCGCATGGAGCACGACTTCATCATGCAGCCTGACGATCTGGCCGCCGCCATCACCCCGGAAAGCCGGGTGCTGATGCTCAATACGCCGCATAACCCCACCGGCGCGGTGTTGGATCGCGAGACGCTGGAGCAGTTGGGCAAGCTGTGCATCGAGCACGATCTGTGGATCCTCTGCGATGAGGTCTACGAGGCGCTGATCTTCGACGGCGACTTCGTCTCGCCGCTGGAAATCGAGGCGCTTCGCGAGCGCACCGTGGTGGTGTCCTCGATCTCCAAGAGCCATGCGGCCACCGGCTTCCGCAGCGGCTGGTCGATCGGCCCGGTGGAGTTTTCGCGGCGCCTGCTGCCGATTTCGGAAACCATGCTGTTCGGCAACCAGCCGTTCATTGCCGACATGACCGAGGCGGCTCTGCGCCAGCATTTCGATACCGCCGATCGCCTCTGTGAAGCGCTGGGCCGTCGCGCCAAGCTGCTGCACGAGGCCGTCGGCCGGGTGCCCGCGCTGTCGTCGAGCCTCCCGCAGGGCGGCATGTTCCTGATGATCGATGTCGCGAAGACCGGTCTGGACGGCGAGGCTTTCGCCTGGCGGCTGCTCGAAGAACAAGGGGTGGCGGTGATGCCGGGAGCCTCTTTCGGCGATAGCGCCACGACCCTGATTCGGGTGGCGCTAACGGTACCGGATGAAGTGCTGATGCAAGCCGTCGACAAAATGGCGACGCTTTGCCAGCGCTTGGACGGCAAGGATCTGGACGCTGAGACCCACCAGACCGAGGCCAGCAACCCGGCCTGATCACTGCCGGATGGGCCTTTCTACCCCGCCATGGTGTCTGCCATGGCGGGGTTTTTCGTTCCAGAGCGGACGGCTGGAAGCGGGACGGGTGGTTCAGTCGCGCTCGGTGGCCGCGTCACCGGCCCGACAGGCGGCGGCGGTGAACAGCACGTCAGTGGAGGAGTTCAGCGCCGTTTCGGTGGAATCCTGAACCACGCTGATCACAAAGCCAATCGCCACGACCTGCATGGCCACGTCGGTGGAAATGCCGAACAGGTTGGCGGCCATGGGGATGATCAGCAGCGAGCCGCCGGCCACGCCGGAGACACCGCAGGCGGCCAGCGCCGATACGATGCATAGCAGCAGCGCAGTGGCGAAGTCGACGCTGATGCCCAGGGTATGAGCAGCGGCCAGGGTGATCACGGTGATGGTGACCGCCGCACCGGACATATTGATGGTGGCGCCCAGCGGGATCGAGATCGAATAGGTGTCGGCGTGCAGGTCAAGGCGCTTGCACAGCTCCAGGTTGACCGGAATGTTGGCCGCCGAGCTACGGGTGAAGAAGGCAGTGATGGCGCTGCCGCGCAGGCAGGCGAAGACCAGCGGATAAGGATTACGACGCGTCTTCAGGAACACGATCAGCGGGTTGGTCACCAGTGCCACGAACAGCATGCAGCCGACGATCACCAGCAGCAGCTGGCCGTAATCGAGCAGTGCACCGAGGCCTGCGCTGGCAAGGGTGCCGGCCACCAGGCCGAAGATGCCCAGCGGTGCCAGGCGGATCACCCAGCGAATGATCTGCGATACCGCATCGGCAAGGTCAGCAAGCAGGGCGCGGGTGCTATCGCTTGCCTGGCGCAGCGTCAGGCCAAGGCCGGCCGACCAGACCAGAATGGCGATGAAGTCGGCATTCATCAGCGCGCTGACCGGGTTGTCGACGGCGCTCAACACTAGGTTCTTGAGGATCTCATCGACCCCACCGGGCGGGTTGCCGGTGGCCTGAGGAGCGTCCAGTGTTAGGGTGGTCGGGAAAGCGAAGCTCGCCACCACGGCGACCAGCGCGGCCGCCAGCGTGCCGATCAGATAAAGCACCAGCACCCCGCGGATGTGGGTCTGCTGGCCGCGCTGATGGCTGGCGATGGCCGCCGTGACTAAGACGAAGACCAGAATCGGTGCCACGGCCTTGAGGGCAGAAATGAACACTTGCCCCAGCAGTGACGCCGACTGGGCGAGATCGGGTGAGGTGGTAGCCAGCAGGATGCCGCAGACGATGCCGATGGCAATTTGAGCGATCAGCCCTATCCGCTGCAGGGGGCGGAAGAGGGTGTTAAGGGTTGCGATCATGACGCGTCTCTTGGAGGGTTCGGGATCGTGGGTTGCACGCAGAAGCCAGGAGTGCGCGGCGCGATTGGGTCCACCTGCCAGCCGCGCCGGGCCAAAACGGGCGCGGTATTCTACCATTCCCGTCGCCGCCGCGTCGGCGATCATCCCGGTGTCCCGCCAGAGAGCGACGTCAGTTCGTCGGCGTCATGCTTGCCTAGGCGCTGGGCGAACTATCGCTCGGCGACCAGCCTCCTTCGCGGATCGCAGGATAGCCGGCAACGTCGAGGTTGTAGAGATAGAGCCAGGCCGGCCCGAAGGCGGTGTCGTGTACGGCGCGGTCGTAGGTGCCGGTTGTCGGCGCTTGGACGCGGTAGTCTTCCAGCCGGTCGAGGTCTGTCAGGCAGCGGCTATCGACCCGAAACACCTCGATGCAGACCCCGCGCGAGGGCTCGAGCCTGGCGCCAGGGTAGGGGCCCAGATCGTAGAGGGTCGCCGTCGTGAGGGTGTCTTTACCGACGAACTCGGCACCCTTCAGCCAGTGGTGGTTGCGCAGGCCGCGCTTCAGCGTGCCGTAGACGGCGACCAGCGGGGTGCGCTGGATGGCGATGGCGGGGGAGTGCATGGCTCACCTGAAGTTCACGAGTGTTTGGAAGCAATGTCTGAAAGACGGTGCGGCCTCTCAGCTAGATAGTTTCCCATCTAGGTGGCTCGCCAGCGAGACCACATGCTCGTCGTGATGGCCGAGACGCTCGAGCGCCGCCGCCAGGTTGAGCAGGTAGTCGCGGTTGGGGCCGCTGGCGCCTCGGGCCTCGGCAATCTGGCGGGCGATGGCGTCATGGGGCGCGTCGCCGAGAAAGGCGGCGTTGTCTTCAGTGGCGAGATACACCAGGCCTTCAGCTGATTCGCTCATTCGGTTGTCGTCAGGGGCATCATCGAAGTGCAGTTCGGTGACCACGCGCAGGTAGCCGTTTTTCTCGCGCACATCGAGAGGACCGAGGGTTTCAGGCGTGATGCGGTAGGCCATGCCGTGGCAGATGGCGTCTGGATCGCGGACCAGGGTAGCCACGCGCCCCGGAGCCTCGGGCGTGCCCCGATGGTCGTGGGAGCCTTGCCAGAAGCGGCGCACCCAGCCGCGGATATGCGCCGGGCGACGTTCCAGGTAGGGAAAGTCGGCTTTCCAGATCAGTGAGCCATAGCCGAACAGCCAGATTTCCTGGTGACCGTCGAAATGGGTCATCTGCTGATTGATGCGGGTGGTGTCGATCGTCATGGGCGTCCTGAGTAGCGTCACGCAGAGGTGTCGATTTTATCATTCGCCGGGAGGGGGCTTTAACGCATCTACTACACAAACTTTACTACCACACAAACGCAACAAGGCCCGCCGAAGCGGGCCTTGTACCTCAAACCCTAGGGTTTGAGAGGCTTTCTAATCTCGACAGGAAGTCGGAGTTTAGATGGCCTTGATGTTTGACGCCTGCAGGCCTTTCTTGCCCTGGGTGACGTCAAAGGAAACTTCCTGGCCGTCCTGCAGAGACTTGAAGCCTTCTGCCTGGATCTCGGAGAAGTGTGCGAACAGGTCGTCGCCACCGTCTGCCGGAGAAATGAAGCCGAAACCTTTAGTGTCGTTGAACCACTTAACTGTGCCAGTTGCCATTTTCAATATCCTTACGCGCAAAGCGCTCTTACAGTTGCCGGGTGATACCCCGAGAAATAGTGGGTAAAACAAAGGAGATATACACCAGGGCTACCGAAGGACTTCGATTACAACTGACTATATTCAACTTGCTAACCAACTGAGATGCATCTTTCCACGTTGAGGCCTTCGGGTCAACATTAATTTACGAGGACAGCCTGAGGGCGCACGCCGCAACCGGCACGCGCCCTGCCAGAACGGGGCTTAGAGCGCGTTCTTGTAGATCTTGCCCCCCTTCATGATCATCAGTAGCTGGTGCTCAGGCTGCGTCAGCACCGAGATATCATCCAGCGGGTTGTCACGCAGGACGATCAGATCGCCACGGGCGCCTGGAATCACTTCGCCGAAGTCCCCGCGATCGCCGTAGGCGTCGGCGGCGTTGCAGGTCGCGGCGCGGATCAGGTCATCCGCCGGCACCACCTCCTTGCGCAACAGGAACTCGTTGAGCTGGTGGCACTGCATGCGGCCCAGCAGGTCAGAGCCGTAGAGCATCTTCACACCGTGGCGCTGGGCCATTTCCAGTGCCTTGGCGCCGGCATCCAGCACGTCATAGACCTTCTGCTGAAGGTGCGGCGCCATGCCGGCCTCGACGCCTTCCTTGGCCAGGGCATCGTAGGTGGCAAGGGTCGGCGTCAGGTAGGCATCGTGCTCGAGAAACAGCCGGCAGCTTTCTTCGTCCATCAGGTTGCCGTGCTCGATCGTCTTCACACCGCGGGGAATCAACCGGTTGATGGCGCGGGCGGTATAGGCATGGGCCATAGTGTGGATGTTGGCAGCGGTGGCTTCCTCGACGATGGCATCGATCTCTTCCAGCGAGAACTGAGTGCTGTCGATACGATCGGTGGGGGAAGACACCCCGCCCGAGGCCATGATCTTGAGCTGGGTGGCCCCCTTGCGAATCTCGTCGCGAGCGGCGCGGCGGACCTCGCTGACGCCATCGCAGACACGCCCCAGCCCCGAGCAGCAGAAGCAGCCCTCGAAGGTCTGTTGGCCGGGGCCGCGCATGTCGCCGTGGCCGCCGGTCTGTGACAGTGCCCGGCCGGCATACAAAAGGCGCGGGCCGATCAGGCTGTCTTCCTCGACGGCGCTTGCCAGGCCATGGTCGGCACCCCCGGCATCACGCACGCTGGTAAAGCCGCGCATCAGCATGGCTTCCAGCAGCTCGCTGGACTTGGCGCCTACATAGAAGGGAGACAGCGTCTCGAGCAGCGCGAAATTCGGGGTGATGGCGGTGACGTGAACATGGGAGTCGACCAGGCCGGGCATCAGATAGCGGCCTTCAAGGTCGATGACCTGATCGTCTTCGCCATCGAGTGGGCCGGAACCGATCGCGACGATGCGGCCATCCTGAATGCGCACCTGCTGCTCAGACAGCACTTGGCCGTGGCGGGTATCGATGACGTTGGCATTGATAAAGCGGGTACGGGAGATGTGAGTAGTCGTCATTGTTTTTTCCTCGAACTGACGGGTCAGAACATTTTTTGTGGGAGATAGAGCGAGAGTGCCGGAATCATCACGATCAGCAGCAGGGCGATGATGTCCATGGCGATGAACCAACTGACACCGCGAAAGACTTCTTGAAGGGTGACGCTTTTGCCCAGCGCCCCTTTGATGACGTAGACGTTGAGACCGATGGGGGGCGTGACCAGGCCGACCTCGAGCAGCTTGACGACGATGATGCCGAACCACACCAGGTTCAGGTCGGCACCTTCGACCAGCGGCAGGATCAACGGCAGGGTCAGCAGCAGTAGCCCGATGGAGTCGATGAACATGCCCAGCACCAGATAGATCAGGGCAACGGCGAGGATGATCCACCAGCTCTCGGTGCTGACACTGAGGATCATTTCCGCGAACGCCGTTGGCACGCCGCTCAGGGCCAGAAAGCGGGTGAAGAACAGCGAGCCGATCAGGATGATGAAGATGCTGGCGGTGCTGACCGCGGTTTGAATCAGCGCCTGCCTGAGCGCATCTATCGTCAGGGTGCGCCGCGACAGGGCGATCAGGGCGGCGATGGAGGTGCCGACGGCACCTGCCTCGGTAGGCGAGAAAATGCCGCTGAAGATGCCGCCGAGTACGGCGCCGATCAGCAGCGGCAGTGGCCAGATTTCCTTGAACGCATCCCACTTCTCCTGCCAGCTCGATTGCACGTTGGCATGGCCGGCGAGGCTGGGCTTGAGGTGCGTGCGCACCATGATCATCGCGATATAGAGCAGCGCCGAGACGATGCCAGGCAGGAAGCCGGCCATGAACAGCTGGCCCACCGACACCTGTGCGTAAACGCCGTACAGCACCAGCAGCACGCTGGGCGGAATCAACGATCCCAGGGTGCCAGAGGCCGCCACGGTGCCGGTTGCCAGGCCCCGGTCATAGTTGTGCTTGAGCATTTCCGGCACGGCGATGCGCGACATGGCCGCCGAGGTGGCCACGCTCGAGCCCGAGGCCGCGGCAAAGAATGCCGAGGCCATGACGCTGGAAACCGCCAGCCCGCCTGGTAGGCGAGCCATGTACAGGCGCATGGCTTGAAACAGGCCCTGCGTCATGTTGGTGGTGGTGCACAGGTAGCCCATGAACAGGAACATGGGGGCAGCGGTCAGTTCCCAGGTACCGGCAAAGTCGAAGGGGGTCGCGGAAATCATGCCCCAGGCGATCGAGAAGTTGGTGATCTGACTGATGCCGACGATCGATACCAGGCCCAGCGTCACGCCGATAGGCACGCGTAAGGCGATCAGGGTCAGGGCGATGGCAATGCCTGCCACGCCGATCTCGAGATTGGTCATGCTGATGCTCCTAGAGGGCGTGACGCAGGCGGATGGCCTTGATCATGTTGGCAAGCGTTGCCAGACACATGGCGGCGAAACCGAGCGGTAACGCCCAGCGGCTAGGCCACAGGTAGAAGGTGAAGTTGGCCATTGCGGTTTCCAGTCTGCCGGTGGCGCGCATAGCATCCAGCAGGCTTTGGTAGCCAAGCAGGCCGAAATAGGCGAGCCCCAGTAGGCCGGCAAACAGGTAGATGACAAGCTGCATGCCAGCGGGAAACCGGCCGACCAGCACATCGACGCTGATATGCTCGCGCTGCAGTTCCACGTAGGCCAGGGGCAGGAAGACCACGCCGATCATGTAATAGAAGGACACCACTTCCAGCGTGCCGGTAAAGGAGGTGCCTATCAGGAAACGCAGAGTGACATCCAGGGTGACATGTAGCGCCATCAAGGCCAGAAACAGGGTCGATGCCACCAGCGTGGCCTTGCTCAGCCAGGTGCTGAAGATCTCGAGTCGGGTGCCCTCGGTCGTCATATGTGGTTCCTCCGCTTCGAAGCGACGCGTTCGCTGAAGCCCTGGTCGATCAGGGTCTGTTTCCAGAACGTCAGCATGTCGCGATATAGCGCCGGGTCGTCGCGCCAGATGCTCTGGGCGCCCATGCCGCGCATCATGCACAGGGTGGCGTTCAGGGCGACGCGTTTCTCGTGGGAGCTATGCCGGGTGCTGATCAGGAGCTGTTCCCAGATGGCCTCGAGCGAGGCATTGAAGCGGGCGGCCAGGGGCTCGAGGACCTCCTTGATCGAGGCGTCGGTTCGGGCTGCCGTGAGGTACTCCAATGTGACCATGTACAGGTTGCCCTTGAAGTGGTCGTGCAGGGTGTCGATCAGCGTGTCGAAGTCCAGCGTGCCCGCCTTGATGCCGTCAGCCATTTCTTTGACGCTCACGACCTCCTGGTTAAGCAGATCTTCGAGGGCGGCCTGCATCAGCGCTTCCTTGGAGGGGTAGTGGTGCATCAGTGCGCCCCTTGAAACGCCGGCTTGACGTGCCACGTCGACCGTCGAAGTGGCGCGGATACCCTTCTCAAGAATGCACTCCAGCGTGCCTTGCATGATCTTCGCTTGAGTGTGGCGCGAGCGTTCTTCCTGGGTCTGGCGTTGGCTCATCGTTGTGCCTCCTCGGTTGGCTAGGCAATGTCTGAAAAGTACTGCGCTCGTCCATACGGCGTTAAAAATCGGCTCAAGATGCTCATTTACACCCCGTAAACTGGTACGCCAGCCCGGTCCGCTCTTTCGCCGATTTTTGCCTTGTCTGGCCTTCGCTCGTCGACTTTTCAGGCACAGCCTAAGGGTCGCCAAAGGGGCCGCCGAGAGCGGCCCTGGGAGTTGGCGGTATCAGTAAATGCCATAGTCGTCGGGCAGGGTGTCGTAGATCTCGCGCATGGCCAGTTCTGCCAGGGCGTCTTCGTCATGACGGTCTACGTCGGCAAGCAGTTTGACCCACTTGGCATGGGTGGCCAGGAAGTCATCGATCAGGGCATGGGGGTCTTCGATGCCGTATTTGTCACGTGCCGTATCGTAGACGTCCGTCAGTGCCTTCTCACGAAACGCCTCGACGGAAGCCATCAAGTCCTCTTCCGGCTCATAGACGTTGTTGCCCTTGGCGATCGCTTCTTCGAGAGCCGCATCTGCGGTGTCCAGGTACTGAACGATCATGCGGGTCATCGCCTTGGCGGTGGCCTGCTTGAAGACATCGCGCTGATCATCGCTGAGGTCGGCCCAGAACGATGGGTTGAAGCCCCACTGCGGGCCTGACCAGTACATGCCGGTCGGCAACAGGGTGGTGTATTCGGCGACTTCCCACAGCGAGCGGTCGATCAGGTCATTGGCGGCGTTGGAGGCGCAGTCCAGCGAGCCGCGGTCCAGGCCGCTGTACATTTCGCTGGAGGGCACATTGACCGGTATGCCGCCTGCCTGCTCGACCCATGCCGAGACCGTGGAGCCGGCGGTGCGGATCCGCTTGCCGCGCAGTTCCTCGAGATTACGCACAGGTTCGCGGCAGAACAGCACATAGGGCGGGGTGTTGTACGCGCCGAGATAGACGATGCCGACGTCTTCCCATTCCTTGAGCTGGACCGCGTTATGGGTGCTGAAATCGGTCACGGCGAGAATGCCGATCAGCGGGTCGTCGAAGTTGAAGCCCAGCTCCTGGACGGCATTGGCGACCGGCAGTTCGGAGGGCGTGTATACAGCGGCGTGGTGGGCTACCTGCACCACATTGTCGCGGATCCCCTGCAGGTTGGCGCGCGGCGCCAGCAGCACGGTACCGGTGAAGACTTCCGGCTGAAGCTCGCCTCCGGACAGTTCTTTGACGGTCTCGGCCCATTCGATATAGCCGTACCGTGAGTGCGGGTGCTGCTGGTCGTAAAAGGAATTGGCGATGAATGACGTGGCGGCCATGGCTGAGGTCGCGAAGGCAGGAAGGGCAAGGGCGGCCACTCCCAAGGCAAGTCGGGTGGACTTGGAATGCATGATTCTCTCCAGTGCCGTGACGGTCGGCAGATTGTTGCTATTGTGATACCAGTCACCTGGGCAAGGCGCAGAGTGGCGCCTTGAAATTGAGCCTAGTTCGCACTCATGAAAAAAACAAGCAGGCCTGTTTGTTTTTATTAAAGTCGTTAACGGCTAGGCTAGAGCTAGCGCCTGAAGGCGTTTTCATCACCCTCAGGAGGGGCGAGCATGGAATCATCGGTCGAGTCAGCGGCGGCCAAACTGGATCGACCGGGCACCTGGCGTGGGGTGCGCAAGATGCTGCCCCTCGCCGCCTTTACCGTTGCCTTCGGGCTGGCGTTCGGCGTGGCGGCCGCTCAGAAGGGGCTGCATGGCTGGGAGGCCATGTTGATGAGCGCGCTGATGTTCTCGGGCCCCTCGCAATTTGCCGTGCTCGAGCTATGGGCCTTCCCGCTCCCCCTGCTGGCGCTGGCGCTGACGACCATGGCCATCCATACCCGCCATCTGTTGATGAGCGCGGCCCTGCACCCTTGGCTGCACAGCCTGCCCAAACGCCAGCAGTTTGCGGCGGTATTTTTCTTGACGGACTCCAGTTGGGCCATGGCGCTGGGTGAATATCAGCGCGGCGAGCGTAACGTGGGCCTGCTGTTGGGTGGCGGTATCGCCCTGTGGGTGGCCTGGGTGGTGGGCAGCGGTATCGGGTTGATGTTTGGCGGTCGTTTGGCCGAGCCGGAGCGTTATGGGCTCGACGTGATCATGCTGTGTTTCTTGCTGGTGATCGTCGTCGGTGGCGTTCCGCGGCGTGACATGCTGCTGCCTTGGGGAGCGGCGGCCCTGAGTGCCTTGCTCGCCTATTACTGGTTACCGCCCTACCTTCACGTGGTGGTGGGGGCCCTGGTGGGCGGCGGCGTTGCTGTGGTCTGCCCTGCCGCTTCGGCTCGCCGGGCGGCATCATGATGGGTCCCTTTGCAAGCGCGAGCGGTGCGGCCTCGCTGGTGGCGATCATCATGATGATCGGGATTGCGCTGGTGTCGCGCATCGGTGGGCTCTTGATCATGTCGCGGCTACCCATCGGCCCCAAGGTGCGGCGCTTCGTCGATGCCATGGCAACCTCGGTGCTGATTGCCGTGATCACTCCGATGATCGTCGACGGTGATGGCGGCACCCGGATAGCGGCGCTGGCCGCAGGCGCGGTGGCGATCTGGCTGCGAAGCCCGCTGATGGCGATCGCTATGGGAATGGTCAGCGCCGCCCTGTGGCGCTATGTGATAGCCACGGGGACGGGGTGATGAACGGTGCCGGGTGGTCCCGCCAGTCCGCATGCTGGCTCAGGCGCTGCGCGGCCCCAGCAGGATGATCCCCGCGCCGACGAGGCAAAGGGTCGCGCCGATCAGATCCCAGCGATCCGGGGCGCGCTGTTCGACCAGCCACAACCAGACGAGCGAGGTGGCGATATAGACCCCGCCATAGGCGGCATAGGCCCGCCCGGCGTAGTCGGCATCGGTGAGGCTTAACAGCCAGGCGAACAGCGCCAGGCTGGCCATACCCGGCAGCAGCCAGCCGAGCGGCTTGTCGAGGCGCCACCAGGACCAGAAGGCGAAGCAGCCGGCGATCTCGGCCAGGGCCGCGGCCACATAGAGCAGCGGGGTGGGCATGCAAGGGCTCCTGCGATGGTTGGGGTGATCATGGGGCAAACGCGCCGGATTCGCGAGATCACGAGATCAAGCGAGCGTGTCTGACGAGCACGCGAGATAAAGCCGCCAGCCTATCATTGCTGGCAGACGTTGGACGTGCTCTCTCGGGGCAGCGCCAGGGCCAGCAGGGCGCTTGCCAGTACGAGTCCCGCCGAGACCCACAGACAGGCGGCCAGGCCTTGAACTTGGTAGAGCCAGCCCGACAGCAGGGTGCCGATCAGGCGTCCCATGGCGTTGGCCATGTAGTAGAAGCCGACATCCATCGATACGCCCTCGGCGCGGGCATAGCGCACGATCAGGTAGCTGTGCCAGCTCGAGTTGACGGCGAATACCGCGCCGAAGGCCAACAGCCCCGCGATCAGCCAGCCGGCGCCCAGGCTGGGGCTCGAGCCGGTATCTGAGCCGGCGCCGAGCGGCAGGAGCGCGAGTATGGCGGGCAGCGCGGCCAGCGCCAGCGCCCAGCTGGCGGTGATGGCCGCCGGGCTTCCGTGGAAAATGCGAGTCAGGCGCGGCGCCTGGGTCTGCACACCGCCGTAGCCGATGACCCACACGGCCATCAGGGTCCCCACGCTCCAGAAGGTCCAGCCGTAAACGTCATACAGAAACACCGGCAGGGCGACCACGAACCAGACATCCCTTGAAGCGAACAGCATCAGTCGCGCCGCCGCGAGCACGTTGACCGCCCGTGAGGTCGATAACACCTCGCGGAATCTGGGTTTGGACTTCTGGCGCCCGAGGTCTGCCCGCAGCCGCCACAGCGATAGCGCCAGCACCCCTACCAGCAGGACCCACAGCGCGAGGATCGCGCCGCGAAAGCCGACCAGCGTCAGCAGCAGGCCGCCGAGGAAGAAGCCGGCGCCCTTCAGGGCGTTCTTGGAGCCGGTGAGCAGCGCCACCCAGCGATACAGCGTGCCCTGAGTGTTCACGTCCGTGCCGGCCGCAACCGTGCCGGCGCCGTCCTTGGGCAGCAGCACCTTGACCGCGCTCTTGGCGCTCATCTTATTGAGATCCTTGGCGATCCCCGAGAGCGCCTGGGCGGCCATCACCCAGGCCACGCTGAGCACCGTGCTGGGCACCAGCAGCATGCCGAGTGCCAGAAGCTGCAGGCCAAGCCCCAGGTTCATGGTGCGGTTGAGCCCCAGGCGCGCCCCCAACCAGCCGCCGACCAGATTGGTGACCACGCCGAAGGCCTCGTAGAACAAGAACAGCAGCGCGACCTCCAGCGGCGAATAGCCCAGCCGGTGGAAGTGCAGCACCACCAGCATGCGCAGGGCGCCATCGGTCAGGGTGAACGCCCAGTAGTTGCCGGTGACCAGCAGGTACTGGCGTACCTCGAACGGCAAGGCGCGCAGGCGTGCGGCAAGCGTCATGGTGCCTCCTCAGGCTCGGCCGACTTTAAGGGCCAGCTCGACGGTGCGGTTGGCGTAGCCCCATTCGTTGTCGTACCAGGCGTAGAGCTTCAGCTGGGTGTTATTGATCACCAGCGTCGAGGGCGCATCGACGATCGCGCTGCGCGGATCGGTGCGGTAGTCGATGGAGACCAGCGGGCGCTCCTCATAGCCCAGTATGTCGGCGAGTTCGCCCTCGGCGGCGGCTTTCAGGGCGGCGTTGACCTCCTCGCTGCTGGTCTCGCGCTCGAGCTCGAAGACCATGTCGGTGAGCGAGGCGTTGGCCAGCGGCACGCGCACGGCGTGGCCGTTGAGCTTGCCCGTAAGCTCGGGAAAGATCGCGGTGATCGCCTTGGCCGATCCGGTGGTGGTGGGAATCAGGCTCATGCTCGAGGCCCGGGAACGGCGCAGGTCGGGTTTCGTTGGCGAACTCGGGGTATCGAGGATCACCTGAGTGTTGGTGATGTCGTGCACCGTGGTCATCGAACCGTGGCGGATGCCGAAGGTCTCGTGGATCACCTTGACCACCGGCGCCAGGCAATTGGTAGTGCAGCTCGCTGCGGTGACGATCCGGTGCTTGGCCGGCTCGAAGGCCTGATCGTTGACGCCCATCACCACATTGAGCACGCCGTCTTCCTTGACCGGGGCGGTGACCACCACCCGGCCCACGCCTTGGGCGAGGTAGGCGTCGAGCTGGTCGCGGGTCTTCATCACCCCGGAGGCCTCGATCACCACGTCACAGCCGGACCAGTCGCTGTCGTCGATGGTGGTATGGCGGGAGAAGGGCAGGCGCACGCCGTCGATGATGATGGCATCGTCTTCTGCTTGAAGGCCGGCCCCCGGCGACCAGCGGCCGTGCACCGAGTCGAATTCGAGCAAGTGGGCGAAGGTGGCCGCATCGCCGCCCGGATCGTTGACGGCGACGAGCTCGAGGGCCTGGGCGTCGCGCTCGGCCCAGAGGCGGCGCAACGCCAGGCGACCGATGCGGCCGAGGCCGTTGATGCCGATGCGAAGGGTCATGGAGGGCTCCTGGTAAAGATCGTCCGAGGGGGAAGAAGGATGAGCTGAGGCCGAGGGCGCTCAGCAACAACTCGCCTGGCGCACTGGGCGGTTGCCCATGGCGGCCAGGCGTGCGAGCGGCGCCTCGAGCCCTGTCGCGGCGCCGCGGGCCGCGGCGTCCAGCACCTCGAGGGCCCAGGCCGGCAGCTCGGGCATCAGCCGGTAGTAAACCCACTGCCCCTGGCGTCGATCCTTGACCAGTCCGCAGTCGCGTAACTGCGCCAAGTGGCGCGAGACCTTTGGCTGTGAGGCCTCCAGGGCATGGGTCATCTCGCAGACGCACAGCTCGCCTTCGGTGTGGATCAGCAGCATCAGGGCGAGCCGCGTCTCGTCGCCGAGGCACTTGAACAGTGAGAGGGAGGTCAGTGAGGTCATGGCGTTCCCGGTAGGGTGTCGTTTCCGTCAGCGCGCCTGAACGTGGAGCCACAGTTCCAGGCGGCGACGGATCTCTTGAAGAGTTTGTGGATAGGCGTTGGCCCGGGGGTTGAGCCGCGGGTCGAGGATATCCCAGAACAGGATCTCGTCGGCCTCGCCGTTCCAGTCGCGGCAGCGTTGTTGCGCCTTCTCGCAGAGGATGATGGCGCTGTCGAAATGCTGACCAGCGTAGGCCTCTAGGGATTGGCTGGCCAGGCCTGAGGTGTCGATGCCCTGAGCGTTGAGCGCCGCCAGGGCGGCCTGATGCGGCTGGTCGGGCTCGACGCCAGCACTGAAGGCGTCGAAGCGATCCCCCGCCATGTGGCGGAGCAGGGCCTCGGCCATGATGGAGCGGGCGGAGTTGGCGTTGCACAGGAACAGGACGCGTGGCTTGGTCATGCTGGCTTACCTCGAGGGCTCAATATATATGAAATACCATATATACCAACCCGGGATGACGATTCGATGACTGGGGGTGGAAAGGCGTCGGTGCGATGCCATGCCGCTACCGGGTAAATATACATATTTCCATATATACGTGCTAGCATATGTCTTGCCGGGGAGCCGGTCCTCTATTGTGACCGCCTCTTCTTCTGAACCGACATCGGGAGTGATGCACGCATGGGAGTCTTCGAACGCTATCTTTCCCTCTGGGTCGCGTTGGGCATCCTGGCCGGGGTGGGACTCGGCAACCTCGCCCCGGAAGCCTTCCGGGCGCTGGCCGCGCTGGAGTGGGCGCATGTCAACCTGGTCGTGGCGGTGCTGATCTGGATCATGATCTACCCGATGATGATTCAGGTCGACATGGCGGCGATTCGCGACCTCCGCCAGCGCCCGCGGGGCCTGCTGCTGACCCTGGGTGTCAACTGGCTGATCAAGCCCTTCACCATGGCCGGCCTGGGGGTGCTGTTCTTCCACCACCTGTTCGCCCCCTTCGTCGACCCTGCCTCGGCCAATGAATACATCGCCGGGATGATCCTGCTGGGGGTCGCCCCCTGCACGGCGATGGTCTTCATCTGGAGTCAGCTCACTGAGGGCGATCCCAACTACACCCTGGTGCAGGTGTCGGTGAACGACCTGATCATGATCTTCGCCTACGCCCCCCTCGCCGCGCTGTTGCTCGGCATGACTGACATCACTGTGCCTTGGCCGACGCTGCTGCTGTCGGTTCTGATGTACATCGTGTTGCCGTTGCTGGTCGGTGTGCTGACACGGCGCTTGCTGCTGGCGCAGGGAGGCGAGCCGCGCCTCGTGGCCTTCGTGCGGCGCCTCAAGCCCGGTGTGGTGCTGGGGCTGGTGGGCACGGTGATCCTGCTGTTCGGCTTCCAGGCCGAGACGCTGCTCGCCCGCCCTATGGTGATCGGGTTGATCGCCGTGCCGTTGTTGATCCAGACCTATGGCATCTTCGCCTTCGCCTATGCCGCGGCTCACTGGCTGCGCTTGCCCCACGCCATCGCCGCTCCGGCCTGCATGATCGGTACCTCAAACTTCTTCGAACTGGCTGTGGCCGTGGCGGTCTCGCTGTTCGGCCTGCATTCCGGGGCGGCCCTGGCCACCGTGGTTGGTGTGCTGGTCGAGGTGCCGGTGATGTTGTCGCTGGTCTGGTTCGCCAATCGCACCCGCCACTGGTTCATCTGACGGCTTTACGCCGACGACTCTCAATGTCAACGCCACTATCACACCGAGGCATGGCTATGCACGATTTGCCCAACGTCCATGACGCCCTATTTGCGGCGCCCACGACGGCAAGCGTCTTCGACGCCGCCCCTGGCACACAAAAGCCGCGCATCCTGCTGCTGCATGGCTCGCTGCGTGAGCCTTCCTGCTGTCGCGGCGCGTCAATCAGCGCGACCACTGAGCGATGCGGCGGATTCGCCGCGCCAATGGCCGGGGGCGTCTCCCCCCGGGCTCTTGCTAGACCAGCTTGCTTGTGCGCTTCGTCGCCTCGGCGGCCGGCGGGTGAAAGGTCTCGGCGCTGGCCTCCGCCCAGTAATGCGCGAACACCTCATGCTCGGGCGGGCCGTTGAGCAGCGCCCCCGGTGGCAGGTAGTTGAACAGCTGATCGAAGGCGCGGATCTCGTGGTCGGAGACCCGGCGCAGGATGTGCTCGGGGCCGAGCTCGTCGGGCGAGGTCAGGCCGGCGGCGGCCAGCATCTCGGCCATGGCCTTCATGGTGTTGTCGTGGAAGTGATGGACCCGGGCGCTCTTGTCGGCCACGTCCAGGTGGGCACTGCGCCGCGGGTCCTGGGTGGCCACGCCGCTGGGGCAGCGATCGGTGTGGCAGGCCCGGGCCTGGATGCAGCCCAGCGCGAACATGTAGCCACGGGCGGCGTTGCACCAGTCGGCGCCCAGGGCGATGGTGCGCGCGATGTCGAAGGCCGAGATCAGCTTGCCGGCGGCGCCGATCTTGATCGATTCACGCAGGTTGGCGCCGACCAGGGTGTTGTGCACCAACAGCAGCGCCTCGGTGAGCGGCATGCCCATCCGGTTGATGAATTCCAGCGGTGCCGCCCCGGTGCCGCCCTCGCCGCCGTCGACGACGACGAAGTCCGGGTGCTCGCCGGTGGCGAGCATCGCCTTGACCAGGCCGAACCATTCCCAGGGATGGCCGATGGCGAGCTTGATGCCGACCGGCTTGCCACCGGAAAGTTCGCGCAGGCGCATGATGAAGGCGATCAGCTCCCGGGGCGTGGTAAAAGCGGAATGGGAGGAGGGTGAAACCACGTCCTCGCCTTCTGGCACGCCCCGGGTCGAGGCGATCTCGGCGGTAACCTTGGCGCCGGGCAGAATGCCGCCGTGGCCGGGCTTGGCGCCCTGGCTGAGCTTGATCTCGATCATCTTCACCTCGGGCCGGCATGCACCCTCGATGAAGCGCTCCTCGCTGAAGTGCCCATCCAGGGTGCGACAGCCGAAATAGCCCGAGCCGATTTCCCATACCAGGTCGCCACCCTGAAGATGGTAGGGCGAAATCGCGCCCTCGCCGGTGTCGTGGTAGAAGCCGCCCTGAGCGGCGCCCCGGTTCAGGGACTCGATCGCGTTGCCGGAAAGCGAGCCGAAGCTCATCGCCGAGATATTGAACACGCTGGCGGAATAGGGCTTGGCGCGACCGGCGCCGATCGTCACCCGAAAGTCGTGGCCGTTGACCGGTGCGGGGGCCAGCGACGGGTTGACCCACTCATAGCCCGGCGCATACATGTCGAGCAGCGAGCCGAAGGGTTTCTTGTCCATGCTGTTCTTGGCGCGCTGATAGACTGCTTCGCGCTGCTCCCGGGAGAAGGGGCGCGGCTCGGTATCCGCTTGGATGAAGTACTGGCGAATCTCCGGTCCGATCGCCTCGAGGCCATAGCGCAAGTGGGCAAGGATCGGGTAGTTGCGGCTCACCGTGCGCCGGCGTTGGCGCAGATCAAAGGTGCCTAGCGCCGCCAGGGCGGCGAAGCAAAGCGCCGCCAGGCCCCAAACCGGACTGAGGGCCATCAACCCGAGGCTCGTGATCAGACCGATGAAGCTGGCGCCGTAGGCGGCGTAGCGGGATAAGCTGCGCCATTCGGTCAGGCGAGCGGGGAGTGAGGGCATGCGATGAGCTCCTGGGCGGTGTGCGTGGGTGATGTTCGTGGCAATGTTAGTGAGCGATGGTAGTTGGGCGATAGATGGTAGTTGGGCTATGTTAGTGGGCGCCGTTCGGCGGGAGAAAACTCAAGGTATTGCACGCGGCGACCTGGGCGCTGTCAATGCTGTGGCCCTCGAGGGCGGCGCCGTCGATGCCGCGGCCGACTAGCGGGCCCAGATGTCGACCAGCGCGTCGCGCACGGCGGCGATGACCGGCTCGTCGCGTCGCTCCTTGAGCCAGGCGAAGCTCAGTGCACAGGGCAGGCGAACTCCATCGGCGATCACCAGGCCGCGTTCCTGGCGCTCCTGCAGGGCCAGGGTGTCCCGCGCCAGGGCCAGGCCGACGCCAGCTCGCACCAGGTCGAGCATGCAGGCCTCCTGGTCGACCTGGGCGACTCGCCGTGGCGTCAGCCCTAGCGGTGCGAGCCGTTCGCTCAGCAGCCGGTGGTGAGCCGAGGCCGTGGGGGTGACGATCCAGGGCAGGGCGGCGAGGCTCGGCCAGTCGGTCCGGGTTAGTCGCGATGACCAGCCGGCCGGTGCGATGACGTGATAGTCGAAGTGGGTCAGCTCGAGAAGCTCAACGGCCGGCGCGCCGTCTTCAATCGGTGGCGGCTGGCCGGGTGGGCCGAGGAAGAAGCCGACGTCTAGCTCGCGGCGCAGCAGGCGCTCTAGAGTGCTGCCGCTCATGCCGTGATGCAGTTCGGTATCCACCTGCGGGGCACGCTGCATCAACTGATGCATCAAGGCGCCCAGACGAATGAACTCCGGGTCGACGATGGTGCCGATGCGCAGACGCCCGCGCAGGGTGTCATGCATCGATTGGGCGCTGAGGTCGAAGGCCTGAAGTGACGCCAGTGCGGCCTCGGCGGCCGGCAGCAGAGCATGGCCATCGGCGCTGAGGGCCAGGCCCTGGGCTTGGCGGTGAAAGAGGTTGAGCCCCAACGCCTCCTGCAGCTGTTTGATCTTGAGACTGACGGCCGGCTGGGTGAGGTGCAGCGCCTCGGCGGCCCGTGACACGCTGCCCTGGTGGGCCACGGCCACGAAGGCACGCAGCGCCTTTATGTCGCGCATCGGGTCGTTCTCCTTAGACCTTAGTCCTGGGTCTTGAGCCCCTCATCGGGTAGGTCCAGGAATATAAGAAAATATTATATCCCCCTTTTGCCTTTCTCAATTGATTCCCCGCTCCGGTGCGCTAGGTTTGAGGCTCTGGGTCGGGACTTCTCGGCCAATATGGACACTGCAGTGCAACAAAACAAGAGGCCGACATGAGCACCGAGCGCATCGAACATTATATCAATGGCCATATCAGCAGCGGCGACTCCTCCCGGCACCAGGACGTCACCAATCCCGCCACCGGGCAGGTGACGGGGCGCGTGGTGCTGGCCCAGCGCAGCGACGTCGATAGCGCCGTGGATGCGGCCAGCAAGGCCTTCCCGGCCTGGGCCGATACGCCGCCGATTCGCCGCGCCCGGGTGCTGTTCCGCTTCCTCGAATTGCTCAACGCCCACAAGGATGATCTGGCGCGTGCCATTACCCTGGAGCACGGCAAGGTGTTCGACGATGCCCAGGGCGAAGTGGCCCGCGGCATCGATATCGTCGAATTTGCCTGCGGGGTGCCGCAGCTGCTCAAGGGCGATTTCACCGAGCAGGTCAGCACCGGCATCGATAACTGGACCGTGCGTCAGCCGCTGGGGGTGGTCGCCGGCATCACGCCGTTCAACTTCCCGGTGATGGTGCCGATGTGGATGTTCCCGCTGGCCATCGCCACCGGCAACACCTTCATCCTGAAGCCAAGCCCCACCGACCCCAGCGCTTCGCTGATGATCGCCGACCTGCTCGAGCAGGCCGGGCTGCCCGATGGTGTCTTCAACGTGGTGCAGGGCGACAAGGAAGCGGTCGATGCCCTGCTTGAGCATCCGGACGTTAAGGCCCTGAGCTTCGTCGGCTCGACCCCGATCGCCAACTATATCTATGAAACCGGTGCGCACTTCGGCAAGCGGGTCCAGGCGCTGGGCGGGGCCAAGAACCACATGGTGGTGATGCCCGACGCCAATCTGGACAAGGCAGTGGATGCGCTGATCGGCGCGGCCTACGGCTCGGCCGGCGAGCGCTGCATGGCGATCAGCGTGGCGGTGCTGGTCGGCGACGTGGGCGATGAGCTGGTGCCGCGACTGGCCGAGCGCGCCCGAACGCTGCAGGTCAGCAACGGTCTCGACGGCAAGGCCGAGATGGGGCCCATCGTCAGCGCCGCGGCTCACCAGCGCATCATCGGCTATATCGAACAGGGGGTGAGCGAAGGTGCCAAGTTGGTGGTGGACGGCCGCGACTTCGACAGCAGCACCACCGGCGAGGGCTGTGCCGACGGTTTCTGGATGGGCGGCACGCTGTTCGATCACGTCAGCCCGGAAATGACCATTTATCGCGAAGAGATCTTCGGCCCGGTGCTGGTCTGCGTGCGGGTGCCGGACGTGGCCACGGCGATCCAGCTGATCAACGATCACGAGTTCGGCAACGGCGTCAGCTGCTTCACCGAGAGCGGCAGCGTGGCCCGCGAATTTGGCCGCCGCATCCAGGTCGGCATGGTCGGCATCAACGTGCCGATTCCGGTGCCGATGGCCTGGCACGGTTTCGGTGGCTGGAAGCGCTCGCTGTTCGGCGATACCCATGCCTACGGCGAGGAAGGCGTGCGCTTCTATACCAAGCAGAAGTCGATCATGCAGCGCTGGTCGGATTCCATCGCCGGCGGCGCCGAGTTCGTGATGCCTACCGCGAAGTGAGGTCGCTATGTCAGCTCATGAGTTCGACTACATCATCATTGGGGCCGGGACGGCGGGCTGTCTGCTCGCCAACCGGCTGAGCGCCGACTCGGGTAACCGGGTGCTGTTGATCGAGGCGGGGGGCAAGGATAATTACCACTGGATCCATATCCCCATCGGCTATCTGTACTGCATCGACAATCCGCGCACCGATTGGCGCTTTCGCACCGAGCCGACCGAGGGCCTGAATGGCCGCCAGCTGCTCTACCCCCGGGGCAAGACTCTGGGCGGTTGCTCGAGCATCAACGGCATGCTCTACATGCGCGGCCAGGCCCGGGATTATGACCACTGGGCCGAGGTCACCGGCGACGATGACTGGCGCTGGGATAACTGCCTGCCGGCCTTCATGCGCCATGAGGACAACTATCGGCGGGATGAGGCGTCGGCGGACGTTGACGGTGATGCCGCTCATTACCACGGCCACGGCGGCGAGTGGCGGGTCGAACGCCAGCGCCTCAAGTGGCAGGTGCTCGACGATTTCGCCAAAGCCGCCCAAGAGGCGGGGATTCCCGCCACCAGCGACTTCAATCGCGGCGACAACGAGGGCGTCAACTATTTCGACGTCAATCAGCGCAAGGGTTGGCGCTGGAATGCCGCCAAGGCCTTCCTGCGCCCCACCTGCACCCAGCGCGATAACTTCACCCTGTGGCATGACACTCAGGTGATGCGCCTGACCTTCGACCAGGCGACCGACGGCGAGGCCAGGGGGCGAGAGAAACCGCACTGCCAGGGCGTGGAGGTACTGCGCGGAGGCGAGACGCTCAGGGTGACGGCTCGCCGCGAGGTGATTCTATCGGCCGGCGCCATCGGCTCGCCTCAGCTGCTGCAGGTATCGGGGGTGGGCCCGCGAGCGCTGCTCGAGGCTCATGATGTGCCGGTGGTGAAAGACCTGCCCGGGGTCGGCGAGAACCTTCAGGATCATCTGCAGATTCGTGCGGTGTATCGGGTGGAGGGGGCCAATACGCTCAACACCATGGCCAACTCGCTGTTCGGCAAGGCCCGTATCGGTCTCGAGTACCTGCTAAAGCGCTCCGGGCCGATGAGCATGGCGCCTTCGCAGCTGTGTGCCTTTACCCGCAGCTCGAAGGATCAGCCGCACCCCAACATCCAGTACCACGTCCAACCACTGAGCCTGGAGGCCTTCGGCCAGCCGCTGCATGATTTTCCGGCGATCACGGCGAGTGTCTGCAACCTGAATCCGACCAGCCGTGGCACGGTGCGCATCAAGAGCCCTGATGCGCGCGAGGCGCCGGCCATCGCGCCTAACTATCTCAGCACCCCGGAGGATCGCAAGGTGGCGGCGGACTCGCTGCGGGTGACGCGGGAGATCGCCGCCCAGCCGGCCTTCGCCAAGTATCACCCGCAGGAGGTGAAGCCGGGCACCGAGTACCAGAGCGATGAGGATCTGACTCGTCTCGCCGGCGAGATCGGCACCACCATCTTCCATCCGGTCGGCACCGCTCGCATGGGCGCGGCGGATGATCCGATGGCGGTGGTCGACTCCCATCTACGGGTGCGGGGCGTGAAAGGGCTCAGAGTGGTAGACGCCAGCGTGATGCCGACCATCACCAGCGGCAATACCAACTCGCCGACCCTGATGATCGCCGAGAAGGCCGCCAGTTGGATTCTCGCCGAGCAGCACTCACGCCCGGCGCTGGAGTCTAGAACGTCAGAAAAAACGGCAGCAGGCTGAGGCCCAGCAGCAGGCCCAGCGCGATCAGGGTGACCAGCACGGCCGCGGGGTGCTGGCGCACCCTGTCCCACACCCCAGGCGTCTCGCCCCGCTCGTGAGCCTCGGCGTACTCCCGGTGCACCCGCTCATAGAGGGACTGCTGGTAGGCGTCGACCAGGCTGCGGGCCTCTTCGAGGCGCGATTCATCGATCAGCCACAGGGCCGGTACGGAGAGCTTCCAGCGGCCCGCTTCGGTCTCGTAGAACTCGAGATCATGCTCGGCGAGCAGCTCACGCACCTCTTGGGCCTCTTCTTCAGGCACGTCTCGCAGGTGGAAGAGTAGGGCGGCCATCAGCTGTCGCCCCCCTGGCCGCCATCGTGCTGCATGACCACTGTCCGCTCGCCGGTATCCACGGCCTTGCTGAGCACCACGTTTCTCTGTCCCTTTCTGGACTGGCAGGCCAGGAACTCGGAGTTTTCAAGCCACTGCTGGTCCGGATAGTAGGCGAACAGATACTGGTTGTCCTCGAGGCTGTCGATCAGCGGCTTGGCCACGTCGCTCGGCACTGCTGGGCAGCCCCAGCTGCGACCCAGGCGGCCATTGGCCTCGATGAAGTCCTCGCTCACGTAATCGGCGCCGTGCATGACGATCGCCCGTTCATAGGCCCGGTCGTTGATGCCGGGTTCCAAGCCTTCCAAGCGCAGGGAGTAGCCGTTGCTGCCGGTATAGCTCTGCTTGGTGCGGAAGAGCCCCAGGCTCGACTGATGGCTGTCCGGCGTATTGGAAAAGGCCCGGGCAAATTCCTGGCCAGTACCCTGGCCATGGGACACCAGTTCCTTGAACAGCAGCCGTTGCTGCTGGAGATCGAAGACCCACAGGCGCTTTTTGTTGGCCGAACGCGAGAAGTCGATGACCGCCAGCCGCTTGGCGTCGGGGTCGGCGCAATTGAGCGCCTGAGCCGCAAGCTCCAGCACCCTGGGCGAGGCCTCGGGAGCCAACTGTTCGAGCGTCTGGGGAAGCGGCTGAGACTGTGGTTGAGAGACTGGCTGAGAGGGCTGCTGAGAGAATGGCTGGGCCAGGGCGGGCGCCGCCGGCCCCAGCGTGGCAAGACTCAGCGTGGCAATGCCTAGCTTGGCCAGACTTCGTTTCGCAAGACTCAACTTAGCAAGGCCCCGTTTGGCCACACTCTGTTCGGCAAGAAGCGGTTCGGAGAGCCCCTTTCTGAAAAGGCTCAGAGCAGGGCACAGAGGGGAGCTAAGAGGGAAGCGCAGGGTGGAGGGAAACAACGGGTGACGTCCATGGAGCTGGCGAGGCGGGCTCGTCGGCATGGAAAAAGGCTCCTTCCACAGGCGGCATAGCCGGTGGGTGATGAATCCTTACATTAGGAAAAAGGCCCTGTAATGGGGCCTCCACGTAGACAGCGGCTATTATGACAACAGGGAAGGTCATCGCCAAACGCTGAACAAGCGTCGGCGGGTCAAGGCCCTGCCAGGGTGATCGCTGCGCTCATGGCCACCGTCGTCATATCAGCGACGACAAGCGGTGAATGTCGTCATGCAACAAAGACAGCAATAAGGTGGGAGAGCGATCCATGGGAAACGTCATCGACAGGCCCGGCCACCGGCTTCCTCGGCGGGTGCTGGGGCCGTGCCTGCTGGTACTGGGGCTGACCTGCGCCGCTTCTGGCGCCTGGGCTCAGGTCGAGGCTGTTTCCGCCGAGACCATTTCCGCCGAGACCGTATTGTTACACACCAGGGTTTCAGAGACCTTGCCCTCTGAAACGGTTCCCTCTGAGGCCCGAACTGGCCAGGCCGCAACCGTCGAGGGGACAGGCAGTGAATCGCCTGCCGAGGTGGGTGTCGAGGTGGAGGAACCGCCCGCTCCAGAAGCGGCGCCCGGTTCTTCATCGGCGCCCACTGCACTTGCGACGCCTTTCGAGGCTTACGTGCGTGCCGCCAGCCAGCCCCTTACCCACGGCAGTGATCTGCTGAGCTTCTACGAGGTCTTCGGCTTTCGACAGGCCTGGGCAGACCAGGCGCGGGTCGAGGCGCTGACATCGGCGCTTGAAGGACTCGACGCCGATGGCCTGGTCGTCGCGGATTATTCGACGGCGGCGCTGCTGGCCGCTTACCGTGACCCCATTGATGTGACATCTCTTGGGGAGAGCACCAGCGAGGTTGCCCGCTGGCGATTCGAGCTCGCCGCCACTCAGCGGCTGGTGCTGGCGCTCAGGCACCTGTATCTGGGTAAAGTCGATCCTGTGCGCACCGATGCGGAGTGGGAAATTCCGCTGCCGGACTTCGCGCCGGACTGGGCGGCGATCGCCAGCGCGGTGGCGAATGGCGATCCCGCCGCAGCGCTTGAGCAGGTACGCCCGCATCAGACGGCCTACCGGCAGTTGCGCCAGGGGCTGGCTCGCTATCGCACGTTGCAGGCCGCGGGGGGCTGGATACCGCTGGCGTCGCTCACAGGCGTGCTGCGCCCCGGCGATCGTGCGCTGGAGGTGATTGCCCTGCGGCGCCGGCTGGCGGCGCTGGGGGATCTTGAGCTGCTGATGCCGGATCTCACGCCCACGGCATCGGCGTCGGGTTTGGGGGCCACCCAGGACGCTGTTCCCGAGCCTGGCCTCGCATCGGGCTCTAGCGCTGACCAGATCTATGATGCGCGGCTGGTGGCTGCCGTGGAGCGTTTCCAGCATGAGCACCTACTGGAGGTGGATGGGGTGGTCGGCCCGCGGACCTGGACGGCGCTGAGCGTCAGCGTGGCCGAGCGCGTCGATCAGATTCGTCTCAATCTCGAGCGACTGCGCTGGCTTTCCCATGCCTTGCCCGAGCGCTATGTGCTGGTCGATATCGCGGGTTATGAGGTGAGCTACGTGCGGCCGGGCCAGCCGACCTGGCAGTCCCGAGTGGTGGTCGGGCGGCCTTATCGGCGCACGCCGACTCTGCGCTCGGCGATTACCCACATGACCTTCCATCCCACCTGGACCGTGCCGCCAACCATCCTGCGTGAGGACGTACTGCCTGCCGTTCGGCGCGACCCCTTTTATCTGGTGCGCCATGACATGCGCGTGCTGGATCGCCAAGGCTGGCCACTCGACCCCTGGCAGGTCGACTGGTGGCGGCCGGGGCCCATCAAGATTCAGCAGCGGGCCGGGCCGTCGAATCCCCTTGGCGATGTGGTGATCCGTTTTCCCAACCGCCATCTGGTGTACCTGCACGACACCCCGTCGCGTTCGCTTTTCGATCGTGCCCAGCGCTCCTTCAGTTCGGGCTGCATTCGCGTCGAGGGCGTGCTGGAGCTGGTGCAGCTATTGTTCGAAGATGATCGCGCCTCACCGGATGAACCTGACGGTGCCGCCAGGCTCAGCCGTGCGCTCCAGAGGACGGACACCCACAACGTTAGGCTGCGCGTGCCGGTGCCTGTGTTCCTGTTTTATTCGACCGTTCAGCCCGCTGCTGATGGGCGTTTGATCTTCCGCCCAGATGTCTATGAACGGGACGCTACAGTGCTCGCTGCACTGGTTGAAAAAGGGGGTGAAAATTTGTTTGACGCGCCCTGACCGCGCATGCATAGTTCGATCAGTTGGTTGGCAAGATGCATTTCGTCAGTAGCACCCGAATTCGTTGTAAGCGCTTCGGTAGTCTGGTGAATATCGTACTTGTTTTGCCCACTCACTTCGGGTAATTCCCGGTTCACTATCAGCTATTCGAGGACTTCGACAATGGCAACTGGCACAGTTAAGTGGTTCAACGACACCAAGGGCTACGGCTTCATTTCTCCGGAAGATAACGGCGACGACCTGTTCGCGCACTTCTCCGAGATTCAGGCTGACGGCTTCAAGACCCTGCAAGACGGCCAGAAGGTTTCCTTCGACGTCACTCAGGGCAAGAAAGGCCTCCAGGCTTCCAACATCAAGGTCATCGACTGAATCGTCGACCCTGATGCGCTACAGCTGGTTCGCTAGCCTGTAGCCTCCACAAGGCCCGCCTCCGGCGGGCCTTGTGCGTTTCAGCGCCCGGCAACCCCTCGCCGGCTTCTCTCCTACCTCCTGTCCTCGCCGCTTTCCTACTTTTTTGCGTTCATTTCTGCATTGCCGCGTCCCTCTCTCAATCTGGGATTTTGGAATAACGAAATTTCTACAAATAACTTTTCGCTATATTCGCGACAGGTCACAATAGGCCACTTTCGGTTTTTCTGGTGGGTGGTCGATGTCTTTGGATGCCTGGCTTGCCGTTGCCGTGGTGGTTGCCGTCTTTCCGATGATGGCGCTGACCCGGATCGGCACCGACATGATTCTTTTGGGTGCGGTCGTGGTGCTGATGACCTTCGGTGTGATCGGCCCCGATCAGGCGCTGGCGGGGTTCTCAAGCAGTGGCCTGTTCACGGTGGCCTTCATGTATGTGCTGGTGGCCAGCATCCGCGAGACCGGCGGCATTGATCTGATCATCCGCCATGGCCTGGGCCGGCCTCGCAGTGAAGCTGCGGCCCAGTGGCGGCTGCTGGTGCCGGTGGCCACCATGAGCGGCTTTCTCAACAATACGCCGGTGGTCGCGACCTATATTCCGGCGGTGCTGGGCTGGAGTCGACGCATCCGCCAGCCGGCCTCGCGCTTCCTGATGCCGCTGAGTTTTGCCTCCATTCTTGGCGGTACCGTATCGCTGCTCGGCACCAGCACGAACCTGGTGGTCAACGGCTTGCTCGGCGAACGCTATCCACAGCTGAGCCTGGGGCTCTTCGACATCGCCTGGGTGGGGGTGCCCATGGCGATGACCGGCGTGCTCTACCTGGCACTGGTGGGGCGGCACCTGCTGCCGCGGGGCGGTGGTACCGCTCAGGCCTTCGAGAATCCGCGAGAGTTCACCATCGAGATGGAGGTCGACCCCGAAGGGCCGCTGGTCGACAAGAGCGTCGAGCAGGCGGGGCTGCGTCACCTGGAAGACCTGTTCCTGGTCGAGATCGAGCGCGGCGGCAACGTGGTCAGCGTGGTGGGCCCGGGGGAGATGCTCAAGGGCAACGACCGGCTGGTGTTTGCCGGCACCTCGGCAGGCGCGGTGGAGCTGCAGCAGATCCGGGGGCTGATGCCATCGCGGCAGGGTGAGCTGAGTCTCGAGAAGGATTACAAGGAGCGCCGGCTGGTCGAGGTGGTGGTCTCCGATCAGTGCCAGTTCGTTGGTCAGCGCATCCGCGAGGGTCACTTTCGCACCCTCTATGGCGCGGCCGTCTTGGCGGTTTGTCGCGGTGGCGAGCGAGTCGCCGGCAACCTGGGCCAGATTCGCCTGCAACCCGCCGACGTGCTGCTGCTCGAGGCACGCCCGCCGTTCATCGAGCGTCACCGCCAGTCTCGCGATTTCCTGCTGATCAGCCAGGTCAACGGCCAAGCGCGGCCGGTGCACGAGAAGGCCTGGCTCGCCTGGAGCATCTTGGGAGGCGTGGTGGTGTTGGCGACCTTCGGCGTGATGAGCATGCTCAACGCGGCGATGCTGGGTGCCGCGCTGGCCGTGATCACCGGCTGCTGCTCGGTGGGTGCCGCCAAGCGTGGCATGGACACCCAGGTGCTGCTGACCATCGCGGCCTCCTTTGGCCTCGGCGCGGCTCTTGAGAGCTCCGGCGCTGCGACGGCGCTGGCCAGTTCCGCGCTGGGGGTGGTGGATGCCAGTCCTTGGCTGCTGCTGGTTGGCGTCTACGTGCTGGTGGCCTTGCTTACCGCGCTGGTCACCAACAATGCGGCGGCGGTGATTACCTTCCCTATCGTCACTGCGGCCGCCGAGAACCTGGGCGTGAGCCCCATGCCCTATGTGATCGCGGTGATGTTCGCCGCCTCGGCGAGTTTCATCACCCCGATCGGCTATCAGACCAACCTGATGGTCTATGGGCCCGGCGGTTATCGCTTCCGCGACTATCTGCGGGTCGGCGGGCCGCTCAACCTGATCACCGCGGCGGTGGCGCTGGGGCTGATCCCTCAGATCTGGTCCTTCTAGGTTCTATTTGGAAAAGGTCCGCGCTCGCCGTGGCGAGGCGGCTGGGGTAGGGTAACGGCAACGTTTTTCCTGCAAGGAGCCGCCTGATGAGCACTTCCAATGAGCGCGTAATCGAACCCGCCGGCGGTCGCCCGGCCAATGCCAGCCTCATCCTCCTACACGGCCTGGGCGCCGACGGTAATGACCTGGCACCGATCGTGCCGGCTTTCACGCTGCCCGATAGCGTATCGCTGCGCACGGTGCTGCCCCATGCGCCCCGTCTGCCGGTCACCGTCAACGGCGGCATGCAGATGCCCGCCTGGTACGACATCCTCGAGATGAATCTTGGCCGCCGGGTCGACGAGAACCAGCTGCGCGTCTCTGCCCAGCGTGTGCATGAACTGATCGATGCCGAGATCGCTCGTGGCATCGACAGCCGCCATATCATCCTGGCCGGTTTCTCCCAGGGCGGCGCCGTGGCCTATGAAGCGGCGCTGACCTATCCACAGCCCCTTGGTGGCCTGCTGGCGCTGTCGACCTACTTCGCGACGGCGGACTCCATCGTGCCCAGTGACGCCAACCGGGACCTGCCCATCGAGGTGCATCACGGTACCTTCGACCCGGTGGTGCCGGAGTCCCTGGGGCGCGAAGGCGCCAAGCGCGCCGAGGCCATGGGGCACCCGCTGACCTATCGCAGTTATCCGATGCAGCATGCGATCTGCCCGCAGCAGATCGCCCAGATCAGTACCTGGCTAGGTGAGCGCCTGGGCGACGGCGTCAATGAGCCGGCCAAGAGCTGAAGGAGCCGCGATGCACCCTGATCCTCGTCTTTCGAGTCCGGCAGTGGCGCGCAACCGCGCACCGATTCTTGACGTGCTGGAGCCTGCGCTCCACGCGGCCCTGAGCGCGTGCGGCGGCGATCGCCTGCGCGTGCTGGAACTGGCCAGCGGTAGCGGCGAGCATGCGCTGTACTTCTCCCGGGCGCTGCCCTGGCTCGACTGGCAGCCGAGCGACCCGAGCCCGGAGGCGATTGCCTCGATTCGGGCCTGGCGGTCAGCGCAGGGCCCCGCCAATCTGGCTGAGCCGGTGGCATTGGATGCGACACGCCGGCCTTGGCCGCTGGAGGAAATCCATGCGCTGGTAGCGATCAATCTCGCTCACATCTCGCCCTGGGCGGTCACCGAGGCGCTGATGGGCGAGGCCGGTGCGCGGCTGCCGTCGGGTGGTCTGCTCTTCCTCTATGGCCCTTTCCGTCGCGGCGGCCAGCACACCGCTCCCAGCAACGAAGCCTTCGATGCCTCGCTGCGGGCACGAGACCCACGATGGGGAATTCGCAATCTGGAGGCGGTGATGGCCTGCGCACAGGCCGAGGGATTGTCGCTCGAGAAGGTGGTCGAGATGCCGGCCAATAACCTGAGCGTGGTCTTACGCAAGCGCTAGGCAATGCCTGGCACCAGGGAAGATCGTAGGGTCGCCAGTGTTTGATAAGACAGGGCCCGCTTGAACTCTCGGCCGATTGCCCAGATGATTTATCCAGAACATCACCAGATCTTCTCAGGAGACATGCATGCCCGATCTATCCGAAGACTTCCGCCTGCCGGTCGGTTGCCCCAACTGCTCAAGCCACCGCATGCGTGTATCTCAGGTGCACAATCCTGACGACAAGGTGTTCTGTGCCTCCTGCAATACTCATGTGTGCCTCTACCACGAGGCCCAGGAGATCATTCGCAAGGGCGCGGGCAGCGAGAGTGAAGCGCTGCTCGAGGAAGCCGCCAACCGCCAGCGCTGAGCCGGTCGGTAGCCGCGCTCGATCAAGGATGACGTGCAAGACACGCTACGCAAGACGCCCGCCTGATGGCGGGCGTCTTTGCTTGCAGAGGCTGATGATCTGGCGGGCTACAGCAGTTCCTCACCCGCCAGGGCCAGCCGCGAGCGCTCGACGCTTCTCAGCGTGATATGGCCGGCATGGGGCCAGTCGCGGAAGTTCTGCACCACCGCCGCCATGCCGCAGGTGTTGGCGGTGAGGTAGGGAGTGTCGATCTGGCCGACGTTGCCCAGACAGACGATCTTGGTGTTGCGCCCGGCGCGGGTGATCAGGGCTTTCAACTGTTTGGGGGTAAAGTTCTGCGCCTCGTCGATGATCAGGAAGGTGTCATTGAGGGTGCGGCCGCGCATGAAGCCTGGCGAGCGGATCTGTACCCGCGAGCCGATCAGCGACCGGGTGGCGTCATTGTTCCAGCTCGATGAGCCGTCTTTCTCGTCGCGCAGCAGGTTGTCCATGTTGTCATGGAAGGCGCCCATCCAGGGCGACATCTTCTCTTCCTCGGTGCCGGGCAAAAAGCCGATGTCTTCGCCCATGGGGATCGGCGCCCGAGTGAAGACGATGCGCTCGAAGCCCTTCATGTCCAGCGTCTGCTGGAGCGCTGCCGCCAGCGTCATGAAGGTCTTGCCGGTGCCCGCGTTGCCGGCAATGGTCACCAGGTCGATATCCGGGTCCATCAGCAGGTTGAGGGTGAAGTTCTGACGGCTGTCGTGGGCGTGCACGCCCCACACGCCGGCGTGGTGGCGGTAGTTGGAGAGTAGCTGCAGCCGCGCGCTGTTCGGGCTCAGCTCGCGGATGATGGCTTCGAAGTTGGCGCCGTTTTCGCAGTCAGAGACCAGCATGCCGACGTGCCAGTCACTGGGCATTTCGCCGCTCAGCTTGTAGTAGGTGTGGTGGTCGGCTCGCTCGACCTTGACCTCGACATTGAGCGCTTCCCATAGCCCCACGCCATGCTCGCCGGCGTCCGGGTATACCTTTGCGCCCTCGCTCATGACGTCCTGGTCAGAGAAAGCGCGGTCGTTGAGATAGTCTTCTACCGGTACCTTGAGGGCGGCGGCCTTGACGCGAAGGTTGATGTCCTTGGTGACCAGAATCACCGAGGCATCCGGGCGGTCATCGCGCAGCCGACAGGTTTCGGCGAGGATACGGTTGTCCGGACTGTCTTCCAGGTTGTCCAACGGTTTCAGGTCGTTATAGCAGAGGAAGCGCAGGCGTCCGGTGACGCCGATGGAGCCGGGAATCGGGATGCCGGCCTGGATCTCATCGAAGCTGACCTGGCTGGTGATATCGGAGAGGGTGCGGCTGACTTGACGGGCGGTACGGGCGATCTCGCGAATGCCGTTCTTGTGCTTGTCGAGTTCCTCCAGCACGGTCATGGGAATGACCACATCGTGCTCTTCGAACTGATAAAGGGCGGCAGGATCATGAATCAGGACGTTGGTGTCTAACACGTAAAGCCTGGTGGCTTTCTTGTCGATTCGTACCATCGGCAGGAACACTCCTTGGTTAACGGCAGTTCCGACACTGGCAGTGGGCCCTTACGAGGGCATGACAGTTCAAACCTGATCTCGGCCGGTGTCGCTTCTCCTGTCCTTGCGGTCTCTTGATGCCTCCTGTCGCTGGGTGGACGTTACCCGATAGCTTTAGCATGAACGCAGTGCACGCGATTCGCCAATCCGATCCCTTTCACGCTGTGGCGACGTAAGCATTTGCCTGACGCTTCGCTCAGTTGTGCAGTGCATTATTCATTAACCTACCCCATCGCTGTCATGGCGACCAGCCTCTTGAGTGCCTTGTCGTTTCGCCTCGCCATCGGCGAAATAAGTCGCCAAGACTTGAGCCATATCATTCTCCGAGCGTGACGTTTTCAACTAGCTTTTAAGCATCGGCGTTCATTCGTGGCACGCCGCCACGCTTGCCCGGAGCCCGGCCAGTTGGAATTCAAGGATTACTACCAGACGCTCGGGGTGGCAAAGACCGCCACCGCCGAGGAGGTCAAGAAGGCCTACCGCAAGCTGGCCCGCAAGTATCATCCCGATGTCAGCAAGGAGCCGGATGCCGAAGCGCGCATGCAGGCGATCAATGAGGCCAAGGAAGTCCTCAGCGACCCTGAGAAGCGCGCTGCCTATGACCAGCTGGGCCAGGACTATCGGGCCGGTCAGGATTTCAGGCCGCCACCGGACTGGGATGCGGGCTTCGAGTTCACCGGCCGCGGTTTCGAGGGGGCCGAGGCGGACGAGTTCAGCGACTTCTTTGCCAACCTGTTTGGCCAGGCCGGGCGCCGCGAACAGCGCGGCCAGGGTTACCGGATGCGCGGCGAGGACCGCCACGCCAAGGTGATGATCGATCTCGCCGATGCCTACCAGGGCGCGACGCGCACCATCACCCTGCAGGTGCCCGAAATGGATGCTCAGGGCCGGGTGGTGACCCGTCAACACAGCCTCAGTGTGAAGATTCCCAAGGGCGTCAAGGAAGGCCAACACATTCGCCTGACCGGGCAGGGCAGCCCGGGCATCGGCGGCGGGCCGCCGGGCGATCTGTTTCTGGAAATCCACTTCCACCCCGATCCAGCCTTTCGCGTCGAGGGTCGCGATGTCTACGCCAGCGTGCCGGTGACGCCCTGGGAGGCGGCGCTGGGAGCCAGCATCGAAACACCCACGCCCGCGGGGCCGGTCAGGCTCAAGGTGCCTGCCGGCTCGCAAAGCGGGCGTCGGCTGCGCCTCAAGGGGCGCGGTATTCCCGGGCAGGAGCCGGGCGATCTCTATGTGGAGCTTACGGTGGTGCTGCCGCCAGCGGATACCGACAAGGCGCGCGAGCTCTACGCCACCATGGCACGGGAGCTCGATTTCAATCCGAGGAGGGCTGGTCATGGCAGACGATAAAGCCGTGCGTGGCGAGTTGATTGATGAGTCCACGCTGACCCTCGAGGAGCTGGCTCGTGCCTGTGCGGTGGAGGCCGACTGGGTCATCGAGCGGGTCGAGAGCGGCCTGTTGGCCGATGGCAGTCGCTATGTGACCAGTCAGCGCTTCACCAGCCAGCGTTTCACCAGCCGAGACCTGACTCGGGCCCGGCGCCTGCGCCAGGTCGAACGTGACTTCGAGGCCGAACCGGAGCTCGCCGCGCTGGTCGCCGACCTGCTCGAGGAGGTCGAGCGGCTGCGAACCCGGCTGCGCGCGAGGGGGAGAGCGTGAGCCAGGTGTCGCCGTCTGACGCGGCGGCGTCTCCCGGCGGTGAGGGTGATTCTGCCCCCTCTCCTGAGAGGAGCCGAGGGGTCGTGGTCGCCGTCCGCGGTAGCGTCGTCGAAGTGCGTTTCGCCGACCAGCTGCCGCCGATTCATACCATCGTGCGGGCCGGCAGCGAGCAGCAGATTGTCATCGAGGTGCTGGTGCAGCTCGATGCCCACCACCTGCGCGGCATCGCCCTGACGCCCACCCAGGGGCTGGCCCGCGGCATGCCGGTGATCGACAGCGGCGGCCCGCTCAAGGCGCCGGTCGGCCGCCAGACCCTGTCGCGAATGTTCGATGTATTCGGCCGTCCCATCGACCGCCTGCCTGCCCCGGAACCGGTCGAATGGCGCTCGGTACACCGGGCGCCGCCTGCGCTGGCGCGCCGCTCGACCCAGTCGGCGATCTTCACCACCGGCATCAAGCTGATCGATGTGCTGGTGCCGCTGGAGCGCGGCGGCAAGGCGGGCCTGTTCGGCGGCGCCGGGGTCGGCAAGACGGTGCTGCTCACCGAGATGATTCACAACATGGTGGGCACCCAGCAGGGCGTCAGCCTGTTCTGCGGTATCGGTGAGCGATGTCGCGAGGGCGAAGAGCTCTACCGGGAGATGAAGGAGGCCGGCGTGCTGCCCAACATGGTGATGGTGTTCGCGCAGATGAACGAACCGCCCGGGGCGCGTTTTCGGGTCGGCCATGCGGCTCTGACCATGGCCGAGTACTTCCGCGACGACGAGCATCGCGACGTGCTGCTCTTGATCGACAATATCTTTCGTTTCATCCAGGCCGGCGCCGAGGTGTCGGGGCTGATGGGCCAAATGCCCTCGCGGCTCGGCTACCAGCCGACCATGGGCACCGAGCTCTCGGGGCTCGAGGAGCGAATCGCCAATACCGACAGCGGCGCCATCACCTCGATCCAGGCGGTCTATGTACCGGCGGACGACTTCACCGACCCGGCGGCGGTACACACCTTTTCGCACCTCTCGGCTTCCATCGTGCTGTCGCGCAAGCGGGCCAGCGAAGGCCTGTATCCGGCCATCGACCCGCTGCAGTCGAGCTCCAAGATGGCGACCCCCGGCATCGTCGGCGAGCGCCACTACCGGCTGGCCCAGGAAATTCGACGGACTCTCGCCCAGTACGCAGAGCTCAAGGACATCATCGCCATGCTCGGCCTCGAACAGCTCTCCCCGGAGGATCGAAAGGTGGTGGCCCGGGCCCGCCGCCTGGAGCGCTTCCTCACCCAGCCGTTCTTCACCACCGAGCAGTTCACCGGCCTTGGCGGTCGCCTGGTCAGCCTCGACGATGCCTTGGAGGGCTGTGAACGGATTCTCGCCGACGAGTTCCAGAACGTGCCGGAAAGCGCCCTCTACATGATCGGGGCCATCGATGAAGTGAAGCTCAAGGCTGACGATGAAGCCAAGCGCAAGGCTGACGACGCGGGCCGAGGTAACGCTGGCAAAGCCAAGGCCAGCGAAAAAACTAAGGCCACCGAAGAAACCAGGTCCAGCGAAGAGGAAGCGCGTAACGCGCCCACGAGTAAGGAGAAAGCGAGCCAGCAGGAGGCCGGACATGTCGACTCAAGCGACGACGCCTGATGCGCTGATGACCCTCAAGGTGCTGCTGCCGTTTCAGGTGTTCGTCGAAACCGGAGGAGTGTCGCGGGTCGTGGCCGAGACCGTCGAAGGCTATGTCGGCCTGCTGCCCCGGCGGCTCGACTGTGTGGCCGCGCTCACGCCGGGCATTCTGATCTACGAGACCGCCGCCGACGGTGAGCGCTATGTCGCGGTGGACGAAGGGGTATTGGTCAAGGCCGGGTACCAGGTGCTGGTATCGGTTCGCAGGGCGCTGGTGGGCCACGATCTCGGTGAACTGCATGCGGCGGTCGAGCAGGCCTTCCTCAGTGTGGACGAGCAGGAAAAACGGGTGCGCTCGGTGATGGCCAAGCTGGAAAGCGGCTTTCTCAAGCGCTTCGCAGGCTTCGAACATGACTGACGCACCGAAGCGGGGGAGCGATAAGGACAAGCCGAGCCTCTCCGAGCAGGTCGGGGCCAAGGCGGCGCGTAAGCTCAAGGCGCGCCGTCACAGCGGCCAGGGCGTCTGGTTCGGGCTCGGCATGATGGGGCTGATCGGCTGGTCGGTGGTGGTGCCGACCCTGCTTGGCGCGATGATCGGAGTATGGCTCGACAAGCGTCATCCGGGGCCACCGTCCTGGACATTGACGCTTTTGCTGATCGGGTTGGTGATCGGCTGCTGGAATGCCTGGCACTGGGTGTCCAAGGAAGACCGGGCCATCCACGACGCGCAGCGCAACGGCGATGGGGACGAGCCCAAGACCAAGACAGAGGCCAAGACCCCATCGGGCAATAACGAGGAGCACCGGCGTGACTGAGCGATTCAACGGGGTTGGCCCGATAGTTTACGAGGCGTTGTTGACCTGGGCACCGGCGGGGCTGGCGGGCCTGGCGCTTGGCGCCTTCTTCTTCGGTGGGCTCTACTGGACCGTTCGCCGCGGGCTCGTCTCGACGCGGCCGGCACGGTGGTTTCTGGCGAGCCTCGCAGTGCGCCTGGCGGTGACGCTCTATGGTTTCTATCTGGTGGCCGGCGATCAGTGGCCGCGGCTGCTGGCCTGCCTGGTGGGTTTTCTGATCGCTCGTGTGGCGGTCACCTGGCTCACCCGCAGGCCTCGCTCAGCGGATGTCGTCCCAGTGGAGGCCGCCCCGGAGGAAGCCACCCCGGCACAGGAGGTGCGCCATGCGCCTGAGCCCTGATGAGATCATTTTCTGGCAGTTCGGCATGCTCAAGCTCAATGCCACCATCCTCTACACCTGGGGGCTGATGCTGGTGCTGGTGGTCGGCGCCTGGCTGATTACCCGCCGGCTGTCGAGTGGCCATCAGCGTTCGCGCTGGCAGAACCTGCTGGAAATCATCGTCACCGGCATCATCGCCCAGATCCGCGACGTGGGCCTCGATCAGCCGCGTCATTATATTGGCTTCATCGGCACCCTCTTCCTGTTCGTGGCCGCGGCGAGCCTCGCCACGATCCTCCCCGGCTATGAGCCGCCGACCGGCTCGCTGTCGACCACCGTGGCCCTGGCGCTGACGGTTTTCGTGGCGGTGCCATTCTTCGGTATTGCCGAGCAGGGCCTCGGCGGCTATCTGCGCTCCTACACGCAGCCGACGGTGGTGATGCTGCCCTTCAACATCATCAGCGAGCTGTCGCGGACCCTGGCACTGGCGGTGCGCCTGTTCGGCAACATGATGAGCGGCACCCTGATCATCGCCATTCTGCTCTCCATCACGCCCTTCCTGTTCCCGGTCATCATGAACCTGCTGGGCCTACTCACCGGCATGGTGCAGGCGTATATCTTCAGCATCCTGGCCACCGTCTACATCGCGGCGGCCACCCGCACGCGAAAGCCCGAGCTCAAGGCCGCCGCGCCGGCTGGCGGCGAGATCCCGCCGTGATAGTCGCGGCTATGCCTAAACGGGCCTCGCTGTTTTTCGCGTCTCATCGCTTTTCTGCAATGCGCCTCGCTACGGATCAATACGCCTCTTGGAGACTTCTATGGACAGCATGACGCTTATCGCGGTGATCTCGATCTTCACCGCCGGCATCACCACCGGCTTTGGCACCATGGGGCCGGCGTTCAGCGAGGGAAGGGCGGTCGCGACGGCCCTGACGTCACTGGCCCAGCAGCCGGATGCCTCCGCCACCATTACCCGCACCCTGTTCGTTGGCCTGGCCATGATCGAGTCCACCGCCATCTACTGCTTCGTGGTCTCGATGATCCTGATCTTCGCCAACCCCTTCTGGAATCACGTCATCACGCTGGGCTCGGGGTCCTGAGCCATGATCATCGACTGGTTCACCGTGCTGGCCCAGCTGCTCAATTTTGCCATTCTGGTGTGGCTGATGAAGCGATTCCTCTATCAGCCGATCCTGAATGCCATTGACGCCCGGGAGAGCCGGATCGCTGCGACCCTGGCCGATGCCGATGCCCGGCAGGCCAAGGCCGATGAGGAGCGCGAGCGCTTCAAGGCAAGCAATGCCGAGCTCGAGGCTCAGCGCACGGCGCTGATGGCTACGGCAAGCGAAGAGGCGGCGACCGAACGTACGCGGCTGCTCGAGGAGGCCCGGCAGGCGGCCGATGACATGCGCGATCAGCGTCAGAATGCGCTGCGCACCGAGGCCGAGCGGCTTAACCAGACGCTGCGACGCCAGACCCAGGACGAGGTGTTTGCGATGACGCGCCAGGCGCTGAGTGACATGGCCGATGAGGGCCTGGAAGCGCGCCTGGTCGCGGTGCTCCTCAAACGCCTCGACGAGATGGACGAGGACACCGAGCAGCGCTTCGCTGCGGCGCTCGAGAGTGCGCCGTCCAAGGACGCCTCGTCAGTCAGGGTGCGTAGCGCCTTTCCCCTGCCCGACGCCCAGCGGGCGGCGATTCGCGAGGCTCTCACTCGGCGCTTTCCCGCTGAGTTTACCCCTGAGGACCTGGCAACCAGCAGTCGTCTCGAGTTCAAGGTGGCGCCGGAGGTGATCAGCGGCATCGAGCTCACCGTCAACGGCCAGCAGCTTGCCTGGAGCCTCGAGGGCTATCTCGACGCCCAGGAGCAGGCCGTCGCCGCGCTCCTCAAGGACAGGATCACGCCGGACGCCGCGTCATGAAGGATGAGAGCCCCGGTATCGGCACCCAAAGCGAGTCTGACGCCGGGAAGGCGTCTGGTCCTGGTGACGTCGCGCCCGAGCAGCCGGCGAGTCTCGAGGCCGTCTTCATCGAGGCTTTCGCCGACCTGCGCCATACGCGAGAGAATACGCCTTTTTCGCTGTCGACCCGCGAGGTGGGCATCGTCACCAGCGTATCCACCGGCATCGCCCGGGTCGCGGGCCTGCCCAACGTCGGCTTCGAGGAACTATTGCGCTTTCCCGGCGAGATCTACGGCATTGCCTTCAACATCGACGAAGACGACATTGGGGTGGTGCTGCTGGGCAACTACTGGCAACTGGAGGCCGGTGATGACGTCGAGCGCACCGGCCGGGTGGTGGATGTGGCGGTGGGCGAGGGCTTGCTTGGGCGCATCATCGACCCGCTGGGGCGCGCGCTGGACGGTCAAGGTGCGCTTGCCACCGATGAGCGCCTGCCCATCGAGCGGCCGGCGACGGCGATCATGGATCGCGCCCGGGTCAGCGTGCCGCTGCAGACCGGCCTCAAGGTCATCGATGCGCTGATCCCGATCGGCCGCGGCCAGCGCGAGCTGATTCTGGGTGACCGGCAGACCGGCAAGACCGCCATCGCGCTGGACGCCATCCTCAACCAGCGAGGTCAGGACGTGGTCTGCGTCTACTGCGCGATCGGCCAGCGGGCTTCGGCGGTGGCCAAGGCGGTGGCCGTGCTGCGCGAAAAGGGAGCGCTTGCCTATACCGTGGTGGTGGTCACCGAGGGCAATCAGCCGCCAGGGCTTTCTTATATTGCGCCCTATGCGGCGACCAGCATCGCCGAGCATTTCATGGAGGCCGGCCGCGATGTGCTGATCGTCTATGACGATCTTACCCAGCATGCCCGCGCCTATCGCGAACTGTCGCTGTTGCTGCGCCGCCCGCCGGGTCGCGAGGCTTTCCCCGGCGATATCTTCTACATCCACTCGCGGCTTCTGGAGCGCGCCACCCATCTACGCGAGGAACTGGGCGGCGGCTCGCTCACCGCCCTGCCGATCATCGAAACCGAGGCCCAGAACATTGCCGCCTACATTCCCACCAACCTGATCTCGATCACAGATGGCCAGATCTACCTGTCACCGACGCTGTTCGAGCTCGGCGTGCTGCCGGCGGTGGACATCGGTCAGTCGGTGTCGCGGGTCGGTGGCAAGGCCCAGCGGGCCGCCTATCGGGTGGCGGCCGGTGATCTAAAACTGGCCTACGCCCAGTTCGAGGAGCTCGAGACCTTCGTGCGCTTCGGCGCCCGCCTCGACGAGGCTACGCGACAGGTGCTGGAACATGGCCGACGCATTCGCGCCTGTCTCAAGCAGCCGGCCTTTGCGCCGGTTGCGGTGCCAGCGCAGATCACCCTGCTGCTGGCGCTCGGCGAAGGGCTGTTCGACTCGCTGCCCCTCGAGAAGATGCCGGCCGCCGAGCAGGCCCTGCACGATGCGGCCGCGACGCTGCCCGAGGCGGTATGCGAGCGCTTCACAAGTGCCGACACCCTGAGCGATGAAGACCGTCAGGCGATACTCGACGTGGCCCGCCAGGCGCTGTCTCCGTTTCAGCCGGTCGCCGACGATGCGGCGGCCGTCGCCAAGGAGGGGGCGTCATGATCGAGACCATGGCCAGCCTGCGCCGCAAGATCGACAGTGCCGGCGATCTGCAGTCGGTGGTGCAGACCATGAAGGCGCTGGCGGCCTCGAGTATCGGCCAGTATGAGCATGCGGTGACGGCCCTTGCCGACTACACCCGCACCGTGGAGCTGGGACTTTCGGCCTGCTTTCGCGAGGCGGCCCTGGCAACCGCGGCGATAGAGAGAGACAGCCCCGAGACTGCGGCTGGTTCTAGCTCAGGCGTTGGCACGCCAACGGGGCCGGTCAGTGCCGTGGTGTTCGGCTCCGATCAGGGCCTGGTGGGCCAGTTCAACGACCTGGTGGCCGACGAGGCGTGTCGTGTGCTCGGCGCATTGCCGGGTACGCCGGAGGTGTGGGCGGTGGGCGAGCGGGTGTACGCCCGGCTGGCCGATGCGGGGCTCGAGCCGGCCGGACAGTTCGGCGTGCCGGGCTCGGTGGAGGGTATCGCGCCCCTGGTCGGGCAGATCCAGCTTGAAAGTGACGCCCACCGCGATGCCGGCGTCTTTTACGTCTTCCACAACAGACCCAAGCGGGGCTCGCTCTATGAGCCGACCCACCAACGCCTGCTGCCCCTCGATGCAGCCTGGCAGCAGCGCCTGTCCAGCATTCCCTGGCCGACCCACAACCTGCCCGAGGTGCTCTGCCAGGGCAGCGTCACCCTGCGTGGGCTGATCCATGAATACCTGTTCATTTCGCTGTACCAGGCCTGTGCCGAGTCGCTTGCCAGCGAGAACGCCAGCCGGCTGGCGGCGATGGAGCGCGCCGATCGCAATATCGATGAACTGCTGGAGACGCTTCACGGCACCCTGCATCGCCTGCGTCAGAGCTCGATTGATGCCGAGCTTTTTGATGTCATCTCAGGCTTTGAGTCTCAGCGCTAGAGGATTGTGGCGCCTTGAGCGCAGAGGCCGCCAGGAGCGTCAACAGGGCGTAGTGTGAGGCCACGGGACGATGCCGAGCACCTACCCGTGGCGTTGGCAGGGGGCTGTGTCAGCCGAGCTTCCCCAGTACGGTATCGGCGCTGCTCTCGTCAACGCCCTTGGCGTCGACGCCCAGGTATTCCACCACGCCGTCGTTGGCAATCAGCGCAAAGCGCTTGCTGCGAGTACCCATGCCGCCAGCGCTTACATCCATGTCGAGGCCCAGGGCACGGGCGAACTCGGCGTTGCCATCGGCGAGCATCGTGATTTGCTGGGCGTTCTGGTCTTTCTGCCAGGCATCCATCACGAAGGCGTCGTTGACCGCCATGCAGGCGATGGTGTCCACGCCCTTAGCGAAGATGTCGTCGGCCTTGATCACGAAGCCGGGCATGTGGGTGTTGGAGCAGCCCGGGGTGAAGGCACCGGGAACGGCGAACAGCACCACCTTCTTGCCGGCAAAGAGCTCGCCCAGGGCGATGTCTTCCGGGCCATTGGCGCCGTTGGTCTTGATAGTGACGTCGGGGATCCTGTCGCCTACGGAAATACTCATGCGGCGCTTCCTCTCTTGGGAAATGGCACGGCCAGCAGGGGGCAGGCCGTGAACCCTCACTCTAGCAAGGGCGTCGCAGAGGGGAAAACCACAAGACATGCCCAACGTTCAGGGCGAGCGGTTTACCGGCAGCTTATCTCAGCTTGGGTAGAGCGAAGTGAGATGCTGGCCGCTCGCCTACTCTCGCCAATTCTTGCCAATTTATGTGGCGCCCGCATGACCAAGTATCGCCAGCCTAGTGGCGTTTCGCGACGTGGTGCATTGGCCGGTCGACAAGGCTTGTACAATGCTAGGATACTCCTTCGTTTCAAGGAGTTTCATCGGACCGAGAGGGCGGCATGGACAAGCGCAAGGGCGGCATTCGACGCCGTAATGTCGAGAACATCCTGCTGGCGGCAGAGCGGGTCTTCGCCGAGAAGGGCTATGCGGGAGCGTCGGTGGTCGAGATTGCCGAGCTGGCCGAGATCCCTAAGTCCAACGTGCACTATTACTTCTCCACCAAGGAGGAGCTTTACCGCGAGGTATTGCTGGGGCTGCTTGAGGTCTGGAAGCAGGATGCGCTGTGCTTCGAACTCTATGATGACCCGAGAGTGGTGCTCTCGACCTACATTCGCGCCAAGATGGCTCATTCCCGTAATCGTGCCGCGGGCTCCAAGGTATGGGCCGCCGAGGTGATGCAGGGCGCGCCGGTGCTCGGGGACTGCCTGCGTGAGCACCTCTACGAGTGGGCCAAGCTCAAGGAGGCCAAGATCCGCACCTGGATCGAGGCAGAACAGATTCTGCCGGTCGATCCATCTTACCTGCTGTACATGATCTGGGCCTCTACCCAGCATTACGCCGATTTCGACTATCAGATCTGCCTGCTCAACGATGATGCGCCGCTGGATGACCTGCAGTTCGAGCGCGCCGTGCAGTCGGTAACCAGCATCATCTTGCGCGGGATCGGCCTGTCGTCCTGAGAGTCCATTGACCAGAAAAACGCCACCCCGGGCAAACCCGGGGTGGCGATATAATGATAAGAGAGTGTAACAAGAGAGGTTGAGATAGAGTGGCGCGAGAGTGATCTGGAATTGACTCAAACACCACCTTATTGAAGTGCCATCCTCAACCGGCGGCGCGGAAGGGATTACGCGGGTCCTCATTCCAACTCAGGTAGGGCTTATCGTTCTGCTGCGGCACCATGGTGATGCAGTCTTGCACCGGGCAGGTGATCTGACACAGGTTGCAGCCCACGCACTCGTCTTCGATGACCTCGTAGCGTCGTGCGCCGCTCTTCTCGATCAGTTGGGCGATCGACTGGTGGGAGGTATCCTCGCAGGCGATATAGCAGCGCCCGCATTGGATACACATGTCCTGGTCGATGTGGGCGATGGTCTGGAAGTTCATGTCGAGATACTTCCAGTCGGTGGTTTTGGCCACCGCCTTACCCGAAAACGCCTCCAGGTTCGCGTACCCCTTTTCCTCCATCCAGCGAGCCAGGCCGTCCTTCATCTCCTCGACGATGCGAAAGCCGTGCAGCATGGCGGCGGTGCACACCTGAACCGCACCGGCACCCAGGGCCATGAACTCGGCGGCGTCGCGCCAGTTGGAAATGCCACCAATGCCGCAGATCGGCAGATCCCGGGTGGCCGGGTCGCGGGCGATCTCGGCGACCATGTTCATGGCGATCGGCTTGACCGCCGAGCCGCAGTAGCCGCCGTGGGTGCTCTGGTGGCCCACGGTGGGTTTGGCCACCATCTGGTCGAGATCAATCGAGGTGATCGAGTTGATGGTGTTGATCAGCGACACCGCATCGGCGCCGCCGCGCAGCGCGGCCTTGGCGGGCTCGCGGATGTCGGTGATGTTGGGGGTCAGCTTGACGATCACCGGCAGGCTCGAGTAGGTCTTGCACCAGCGGGTGACCCGCTCGATCAGCTCGGGGTTCTGACCCACCGCCGCGCCCATGCCGCGCTCGGGCATGCCGTGTGGGCAGCCCAGGTTGAGCTCGATGCCGTCGGCGCCGGTGGCCTCGACTCGGGGCAGGATCGCCCTCCAGCTCTCTTCGACGCAGGGCACCATGATCGAGACGATCATCGCCCGATCCGGCCAGCGTTTCTTGACCTCGGTGATCTCGCGCAGGTTGATCTCGAGGCTGCGGTCGGTGATCAGTTCGATGTTGTTGAAGCCCAGCACCTCACGGTTGTGGCCGAAGTGCGCGGAATAGCGCGACGAGACATTGACCGGTGCCGGGTCCTCGCCGAGGGTCTTCCAAACGACGCCGCCCCAGCCGGCCTCGAAGGCGCGCTCGACGTTGTAGGCCTTGTCGGTGGGCGGCGCTGAGGCCAGCCAGAAGGGGTTGGGCGACTTGATGCCGGCGAATTCGATGCTCAGGTCGACCTGGGGTTTCTTCGCTGACGCCTTCATTACGCCACCTCCTGACGGGCCATGAGGTCCTGGTGAATGGCCTGGGCGGCCAGCTTGCCGTGCTGCACGGCCTGTACGGTGAGGTCCTGTCCCGGCGCCACGCAGTCACCGCCGGCATAAACGCCGGGCAGGCTGGTGCGCAACTGGCCATCGACGTGAATCCTGTCGACCTCGGGCTCCAGCCGCGCGGCGCGGGTATCGCTCAGGCTGTCCGCGGCGAAGGTCTGGCCGATGGCCGTGAAGACCGCATCGGCGGCAAGCTCCAGGGTCTCGCCGGTGTTGACCAGGCGGCCATCCTGCTCCTGGGTGCGCGCGAAGCGCATGCCGGCCACCCGGCCCTGATCATCCAGCAGTATCTCGTCGGGCGTCGCCCAGGTGACGATGCGAACCCCGTTGGCCCGGGCGATGTCCTGCTCGTGTCCGGTGGCCGACATGGCCTCGACGCCGCGGCGGTAGACCAGGGTGACGTCATCGGCACCCAGGCGCGCCATTTGCACTGCCATATCGATGGCGGTATTGCCGGCGCCGATCACTACGCATCGCTTGGCCAGCGGCAGTTCACCGAGATCGCTGACCTGGCGCAGCTCCCGGATGTACTCGGTGGCTGGCATCAATCCGGGCGTCGCTACGCCCGACGCCTCTTCACCGGTCAGGCCGAGTCGCCGGCTGGCGCCGAGGCCCAGGCCCAGGAAAACGGCGTCATGCTCGGCCTGAAGCGCTTCGAGGCTCAGGTTGTCGCCCAGGCGCTGGCCATGGCGAATTTCGATGCCGCCGATCTCGAGCAGGAAATCGATCTCCCGCTGGGCGTAATCGTCGGTGAGTTTGTAGCGGGCGATGCCGTATTCGTTGAGCCCGCCGGGCTTGGGCTCGGCCTCGAAGATGGTCACCCGATGGCCGTGCGTCGCCAGGCGATGGGCGCAGGAAAGGCCTGCCGGACCAGCGCCCACTACGGCGATATGCTTGCCGGTGTCGGCGGCGCGGGTAAAGGGATGGCCGTCGAAGTCCATGTGGTCGATGGCGTGGCGCTGCAGTAGGCCGATCAGTACCGGTTGGCACTCCTCGTGATGATTGCGCACGCAGCTCTGCTCACAGAGGATCTCGGTGGGACAGACCCGGGCGCAGCTGCCGCCGAGGATATTCTGCTCGAGAATGGTTTGGGCGGCGCCGTTGATATTGTCCTCGCTGATCTCGCGGATGAAGCGCGGGATGTCGATGTCCGAGGGGCAGGCCTGGATGCAGGGCGCGTCATAACAGTACAGGCAGCGCTGGCTCTCGATGATGGCCTGGCGCGAGGTCAGCGGCGGATGCAGGTCGCTGAAGCCCGCCTCCAGGGCCGCGCCGGCGTCACGGCTGTCTGCGGCGTGAGGCAGGTGGCTGAGAGGGTGTGAATGGGTCACGGTGATCACCTTGGTTGTTGTTATGGGCCCCTCGCGCCGGTCAGGTGGGCGCGAGGGGCATTGGTGTGCTTTTGCGGGTAAAGCCTCAATCGCGTTCGACGGCGGTGGGCGCGTTCACCTCGGCGCGACGCTGGAGCACGTCGTAGACGCCGGGGTAGGCCGGACGCTCGAGGTAGCGGCCGGCGCCGCGTTCGGCGTGCAGCTCGCCGTCGCGCCATACCCACTTGCCCTGGCTGACGGTGTGGCGCGGGATGCCGGTGACCGTCTTGCCCTCGAAGATGTTGAAGTCGATGTTCTGGTGGTGAGTCTTGGCCGAGATGGTGCGCGTGCCCTTGGGATCCCAGACCACCAGGTCGGCATCGGCACCGACCCGCACCGCACCCTTGCGTGGGTAGAGGTTGAAGATCTTGGCGGCGTTGGTGGAGGTCAGGGCCACGAATTCCTGAAGCGAGAGCCGGCCTGAGTTGACGCCCTCGTCCCACAGCACGGCCATGCGGTCTTCGATGCCGGCGGTGCCGTTGGGAATCTTGGTGAAGTCCTCCTTGCCCATGGCTTTCTGCTCGGCGCAGAAGCAACAGTGGTCGGTGGCGGTGGTCTGCAGGTTGCCAGACTGCAGTCCCTTCCATAGAGCATCCTGGTGCACCTTGCTGCGGAAGGGCGGGCTCATCACGTAGGCAGCCGCAGTGCCCCAGTCCTTGTTGCGATAGACGCTGTCATCGATCACCAGATGGCCGGCCAGGCACTCGCCGTAGACCGCCTGGCCCTGCTGGCGGGCGTAGGTGATCTCGTCCAGTGAGTCCTTGCAGGAGACGTGCACCACGTAGATCGGGGCACCTAGGGTGCCGGCGATGCGGATCGCGCGGCTGGCGGCTTCCCCCTCGACCTGCGGCGGCCTGGACAGCGGATGGGCCTCGGGGCCGGTGAGGCCCTGAGCGAGCAGCTTCTGCTGCAGGTGATAGACCAGTTCGCCGTTCTCGGCATGCACGGTGGGCACGGCGCCGAGTTCGAGGCAGCGGGTGAAGCTTTCCACCAGGATGTCGTCGGTGGCCATGATGGCGTTCTTGTAGGCCATGAAGTGCTTGAAGCTGTTCACGCCGTGCTCGTGGACCAGGGTGCCCATGTCCTCGCGCACGCTGTCGTCCCACCAGGTGATGGCGACGTGGAAGGCGTAGTCGGCGGCGGCCTTGTCGGCCCAGCCGCGCCAGGTCTCGAAGGCCTCCATCAGCGACTGGCCGGGGCTCGGGATCACGAAGTCGATGATGGTGGTGGTGCCGCCGGCGAGTCCCGCCGCAGTGCCGGTGTAGAAGTCCTCGCTGGCCACGGTGCCCATGAAGGGCAGTTGCATATGGGTGTGCGGGTCGATGCCGCCGGGCATCACGTACTGGCCTTCGGCGTCGATGATCTCGGCACCGGCCGGAACCTCGAGGTCGAGGCCGACGGCGGCGATATGGCCGTCGACGCACAGGACGTCGGCGCGGAAGGTTTCGTCATGGGTGACGACGGTGCCGCCACGGATCAAAAGCGTCATGGTCGCTGCTCCCTAGGTGTTGTCCGAAGAGTCTTGCCTGCTGTTGGGGGCTCGCAGGCAGTGGCCTGCCGCCGCTTGGGCGGCAGGTCGGGCTTACTCGCCGTCGGTCAGACGGGTGTAGGTCTCGGGGCGGCGGTCGCGGAAGAACTGCCAGTTGTTGCGGATCTCGCGGACCATGGCCAGGTCGACCTCGTGGACGAGCAGTTCGTCATCCTTGGCGCTGGCCTGGGCCTCGATCTCGCCGCGGGGGTTGGCGATGTAGGAGCTGCCGTAGAACTCGCCGATGTTCCAGGGCGCTTCGGTGCCGACCCGGTTGATGGCGGCGATGAAGCAGCCGTTGGCGGCAGCGGAGGCGGGTTGCTCGAGCTCCCACAGATACTGGGAGAGGCCGGCGACGGTGGCGCTGGGATTGAAGATGATTTCGGCGCCGTTGAGGGCCAGGGCGCGCCAGCCTTCGGGGAAGTGACGGTCGTAGCAGATATAGACGCCGATCTTGCCGTAGGCGGTGTCGAACACCGGCCAGTTCGAGTGGCCCGGCTTGAAGTAGAACTTCTCCCAGAAACCGGCCACTTGGGGGATATGGGTCTTGTGGTACTTGCCCAGGTAGCTGCCATCGGCATCGAAGACCGCAGCGGTGTTGTAGTAGATGCCGGTCACCGTCTCCTCGTAGATCGGCACGATGATGACCATGCGATGCTTGGCGGCGAGCTTCTGCATCATCTGGCAGGTCGGCCCCTCGGGGACACGCTCGGCGGCGTCGTACCACTTCTTGTCCTGGCTGGGGCAGAAGTAGGGCTGGTTGAACACCTCTTGGAAACACAGCACCTGAACGCCCTGTTCGGCGGCCTGCTCGATCAGCGGCAGGTGCGCCTCGTTCATGGCGTCGCGAATCGCCGCAGGGTCGAGGTCGGTACCGGTCTTCAGGCCCATCTGGATGACGCCGATCTTCACCTTTTCCATCGCATGATCCTCATCTGGTCTTGTTGTTGTGGTTTTTAAAAACTGACTATCGAGTCAGGTTAAGAAAAAACTAGACCCTGATGAGTCGACCTTGCAAGCACTTTTTGCAATGAGGTTATCGGCATCAAGGCATGCCTAACTATCTGAAATAAAATGCTTTCTCCATTTTGGTGTTACGGCCGCACATTTGTGGTTCTTCTTGACGACAAAGGTTTTTATTTTTTTAAAAACAGCATCTTACTCGCCTTTTTGTTGGCTCTATAAGTCCGCCGTGTGATGTTTTATGCACCATCTTGGAAATTGACTATGGTGTCAGGATGCTGGATTTTCTTGATCTAGAAGAGGTGTCGGGGATCATCAGTAAAAATTGACGGTTCAGACAGGTTTTTGATGATTATGTAAATCAATAAGTTGGCGGCGAAAGGTCTTGCTAGATGGCCTTCCACCGACGATGCAGGCCATGTCCGTTCGCGATTCGGGCATGTTTCTTGCGATGCAGCATGACGGCCCGGTACGCCTGGGCGTTTGGCGAGCCACTGAGGAGACAACAACAATGACGGCAACCACTTCACGCACCATCCGCCGCGGCGAGCTCATTGAGCTCGAGGTCGGCAGCGATGTAGGGGAAAGCTCCCGCTTCAATGAGGACATCGCCCCCACGCGACTTGAGGAACGAACCTGGAGCCGCTGGAACGTAGCAGCGCTGTGGGTGGGCATGGCGATCTGCGTACCGACCTATACCTTGGGGGGCGTGCTGACGGCTTACTTCGGCCTGTCGGTAGGCGAGGCACTGTTGACCATCCTGCTGGCCAACCTAGTGGTGCTGGTGCCGCTGACCCTGAATGCCTTTCCCGGCACCAAGTTCGGCATTCCCTTTCCGGTGGTGCTGCGCTCGTCATTCGGCATCCGTGGCTCCAACGTGCCCTGCCTGATCCGGGCACTGGTGGGCTGCGGCTGGTTCGGCATCCAGACCATGTTCGGTGGTCTGGCGATTCACCTGCTGCTGTCGGCGATCTTCCCGGCCTGGAAGGCACTGGACGGGGTCGGCGAGGTGATCGGCTTCTTCCTGTTCGGCGCCATGAACCTCTATGTGGTGATCCGCGGGGCGGAATCCATCAAGTGGCTCGAGACGCTGGCTGCGCCGCTGCTGCTGGCGGTGGGCGTAGGGCTGATGGTGTGGGCGATGCCCCATGTGTCGGTGAGTGAGCTGATGAGCCAGCCGCCGTCGCGGCCTGAGGGCGCCTCGGTATACGGCTACTTTTTCGCGGGCCTGACCGCCATGGTCGGCTTCTGGGCGACGCTGTCGTTGAACATTCCCGACTTCAGCCGCTTCGCCAAGAGCCAGAAGGACCAGATCGTCGGTCAGGTGATTGGCCTGCCGCTGACCATGTTCTTCTTCGCCGCTCTGGGCGTGGTGATGACTGCGGCCTCCGCGTCGCTGGTCGGCGAGACGGTCTCCGATCCGGTCAGCCTGATCGGGCGCATCGACAGCCCGGTGTGGGTGGGGATCGCCATGGTGCTGATCATCATCGCCACCCTCTCTACCAACACCGCCGCCAACATCGTCTCGCCCACCAACGACTTCCAGAACATCGCCCCCAAGCTGATCAACCAGACCCGCGGTGTGCTGATGACCGGCCTGGTCGGGGTGCTGCTGATGGGCTATGACCTCTTGCAGAAGGCCGGGCTGATCGTCTCCGACGTGACCCTGGAGAGCCTCTACTCCAACTGGCTGCTGGGGTATTCGAGCCTCTTGGGGCCGATCGCCGGGATCATGGCGGTGGACTACTTCCTGGTGAAGCGCCAGTCGCTGGATGTGGTGAGCCTGTATCGGGATGATGGTGCCTACCCGGCCTACAATCCGGCCGGCTTCATCGCCTTCCTGATACCGGTGGGGCTGACGGTCATCTCGCTGGTGACCGGCACCATGACCTGGTTCTACGACTTCGGCTGGTTCACCGGCTCGGCGCTGGGGGCGATCGTCTACTATGTCGCCAGCCAGCTGCTGACGAAGCCGATGATGGTGCCCACGCCGACGCCTATGCCGGGGAGCGAGGAGACTAGCTCCTAGCGTTTTAAGGCGTCTCTCACCCCAGGCGCTGGCTCTAGGCCATCGCACCTATTGAGGGCTATCCGGGCATTTGCTCCGTGATAGCCCTCGCTTGGTGATAGCCCTCGTCGAGTGAGAGTTCTCATCGAGTGATAGTCCCCGGTGCTTGGAGAAGGCCGCCAGTGTGCTAGCCCTGACTCTCTAGCCCTGACGGCCTAGCCTTTACTCCCTAGCCTTTTCTGATGAGCCCTTACTGATGAGTGCCACGGCGTTGCTCGGCTAGCGCCCGCACGTCGTCGGGCCCGGTGCGGCAGCAGCCACCGATTGCCGTGGCGCCGGCAGCAAGCCAGCGCGGGGCGCCTGCCGCCAGATCGACGGGCGCCTCGTCGCTAGCGCAGCCGGCATGCCAGCGCTTGGTCACGCCGTCGTAGTGCTCCCCGGAGTTGGGGTAGACGATGATCGGCAGCGTGCACTCGGCGCGGATCTCGCCGATCAGGGATTCGATGTGCTCAAGGGCCGTGCAGTTGATGCCGATGGCGCAGATGCCGGGGCGGTCACGCAGCGCTCGCGCGCACTCGGCGATCGGCGTGCCGTCGCTGATGTGCTGAGCGTCACGTGCAGAGAAGGTGATCCAGGCCTGTGTGCCGGGCCGCTCCGCGACCAGATCGGCAAGCGCCAGTGCCTCGTCGAGGCTCGGCAGGGTCTCGATGGCCAACAGATCCGGTCGGGCGGCGAGCAGGGTGGCGAGCCGCGGGCGATGGAAGTCGGCGAGTGCCGCCCGATCAATGCCATAGTAGCCGCGATATTCGCTGCCATCGGCCAGGTAGGCGCCATAGGGCCCCACCGAGGCAGCAACCAGCGGATAGGGGATGTCGTCGCTTGCGTGCGTGGCCCAGTGGGCGTCGCGAGCTTCCTGGGCCAGCGCCACCGAGCGCTGGATCAGCGCCTCGGCGCTCGCCGCATCGAGCCCCAGACGCTGAAAGCCTTCCACGGTGGCCTGGTAACTGGCGGTGATGGCGATATCGGCGCCTGCTGAAAAGTAGGCGGCATGCACGTCGCGGATGGCCGCCGGATCATCGCGCAGCAGGCGTGCCGACCACAGATCACCGCTAAGGTCATGGCCGCGGGTCTGCAGTTCGGTGGCAAGTGCGCCGTCGACGATCAGGTAGCGCGCGCGGGCGAGGCTGGCGGCGATAGGGTCTTGGGTCGGCATCGGGCAGCCTCCTCGTCTGGTGTTGGGCATCGACAGGAGGCGTATGATAAAGAAAGTGGCAGGACAACATCATGATTAAGTGATGTTTTTTATATAACCCTTGGTGCTGGTGTAGACCTTGGCCATTATTCGTTGCGCATCAGACGTCATGCGGCCGCTGCCAGGCCGCCCGGCTCGCCTGTTGCTGTGCGATCACCGATAGCCCTCGGCCTGTAGCCGGAACAGCTTGGCATAGCGGCCGTTCTCGGCCAGCAGATGCTCGTGGTCGCCGCGCTCGATGATCCGTCCCCGGTCGATGACCAGTATCTGGTCGGCGGCGCGTACGGTCGAAAAGCGGTGCGAAATCAGAATGGTCATCTTGTCCTGGCGGTGTTCGCGGAAGCGGGCATAGACCCGGGCCTCGGCGGCGGCGTCCATGGCCGCCGTGGGTTCGTCGAGCACCAGGATATCGGCGTCTTCTCGCATGTAGGCCCGCGACAGGGCCACCTTCTGCCACTGTCCGCCGGAGAGTTCCTGGCCGCCCTTGAACCAGCGCCCCAGCTGGGTTTCGTAGCCCGCCGGCATCTGGGCGATGAAGTCGTCGGCCAGCCCATGCTCGGCGGCATAGCGCCAGCGGGCTTCGTCGGAGAAGGCGTCGACGTTACCGACGCCGAGGTTTTCGCCTACCTGCAGCTGATAGCGCACGAAGTCCTGGAAGATCACGCCGATGCGTCGGCGCAGGGCCTGAACATCCCAGTCCTCTAGCGGGCTGCCGTCGAGCAGAATGCGGCCTTCGCTGGGCGGATAGAGACGCGTCAGCAGCTTGATCAGGGTGGTCTTGCCGGAACCGTTTTCACCGACCAGCGCCAGGCTCTGGCCCGGGAGCAGGTGCAGGCTGATACCGGCTAGCACCGGCGTCTCGGCGCCGGGGTAGGTGAAGCCCACCTGCTCGAAGCGGATACCGTCGCCGGGATGCTCGCCCTGGGTCAGGGTGCCGGCGTCTTTCTCCACCGGCTGCTCCAGGTATTCATAGAGATTCGAGAGGTAGAGGTTGTCCTCGTACATACCGCTGATGGCGGTGAGGCTCGCCGAGAGCGCCGACTGCCCCTGCTTGAAGACCATCAGATACATGGTCATCTGGCCAAGGGTCAGCCGTCCGATCACGGTATCGATCACCACCCAGGCATAGGCGCCGTAGAAGGTCAGGGTGCCCAGCAGGCCGAGCAAGAAGCCCCAGGTATCGCGGCGAATCGTCAGACGGCGATCCTCGGCGTAGAGACCCTTGAAGATGTCCCGATAGCGCTTGAGGAACAGGGGTTCGAGGCCAAATAGCTTGACCTCCTTGATGCTGTCTTCGCGAGCCAGCACGGTCTCCAGATACATCTGCATGCGCGTCTGCGGTGAGCGCCAGCGAAACAGCCGGAAGGCATCGCCGGAGAACTTCGCCTCGGAGATGAATACTGGCAGGGCGCCGACTACCAAAATGGCGATCGCCCAGGGGGAGAACTGCACCAGCAGCACCGCGAAACTGGCAAGCGAGATGCCGTTCTGCAAGAGCCCGAAGGTCTTGTTGACCAGCGCCAGTGGCCGGGTCGAGGCCTCGCGGCGGGCCCTGGTCAGCTTGTCGTAGAATTCAGAGTCCTCGAACTGGGCAAGCGACAGGGTGCCGGCCTTCTCGAGGATCATCACGTTGACCTTCTGGCCAAGCAGCGCCCGCAGCAGTGACTGCTGGGCCGAGAGTCCGCGCTGGGCCAGGTCGATCAGGGCGATAATCAGCCCCTCGAGCGCCACGTATTTGAGCACCGGCAGGGCGCTGTCGAGCAGTGCTGGCTCGGCCGCTGCCTTGTAGCCGTCCATGGCGGCCACCACCGCATCGACGATCAGCTGGCCGACATAGGCCGCTACCGCCGGCAGTACGCCGGCGACCAGGGTGCAGAGTGCAAGCCCCAGTGTCAGGCCCTTGGAGGTATCCCAGACCAGCGCCAGGGCACGGCGGCTGTAGCGAAATACGCCGATGAAGCTCGAGAAGCGGGCTGGCGTGGGGGAGGGCGGTGGTGACAAGATAAGCATCCTTGGTGGCAATGGGCCAGTGTATCAGGCGGCGCCGGTTGAGCACCTGCTGCTCACGCCATCGATGCCGCTTGCATCCTCTGGTGTAACGAGGCTGACCAGGACATCCTACCGACCTTAACGAGTTGCGGAGACACGTTTGGACCATCGCCAGCTCGCCTTTCTCGCCGCACTTGCCCGCGAGCGCCACTTCGGGCGCGCCGCCGCCGCCTGCCATGTGACGCAGCCGACCCTATCGGCGCGCCTGCGCCAGCTCGAGGAGGAACTCGATACCCGCTTGATCCGGCGCAGCCGTCGCTTCGAGGGCTTTACGCCGGAAGGCGAACGGGTGCTGGCGCATGCCCGGCGTATCCTCGATGAATATGCCGCCCTGCGCGGCGAGCTTTCCCTCGAGGCACCGCTGGCGGGGCGACTGACCCTGGGCGTTATCCCCACCGCGTTGGGTGAGGTGATCGGTCGCCTGGGGGCACTTCGCCGCGCGCACCCGGGGCTCTCCATCCGCCTGCGCGAGCAGGCGACGCCGGATCTGGCGCAGGGGCTCGCCAATGGCGCCCTGGATCTGGTGGTAGGTTACCTAGACACTCCGCCGATGGCGGGTTTTGCCTTCCGGCCGCTGATCGAGGAGGCGCCGGCCCTGGTGGCATCGCCTGCGCACTTCAGCCTGCCTGAGCACGCGGACTGGTCGCATTTGTTGGCGTATCCGCTATGTCTGCTGACGCCTGAGATGCACAACCGCCAGCTGCTCGAGTCCCGGCTGGCCGAGCAGGGGCTTACCATCGAGCCGGTCTTCGAGGCCAATTCCATCAACGCCCTGGGTGAGCTGCTGGCCGCGGGCCACGGCGTCGGGGTGATGCCAGAGGCCGCGGCGAGGCGATTGGCCCCCGGGCTCGTGACGCATCGCCTGCCGGGCCACGGGGATCGGGTCGGGCTCTTGTGGAGTCAGCAGCGGCCGACCAGCCGGCTACTGGATGCAGTGCTGGCGGCCTGGCCGGCAACCTGAGCCGGCATTGATCATGGATGGGCCGTTGCTGCGATCAAAGGCCTTCCCGCTGGCGGAGAGGCAGCCCCCGTGGCCGGCGGTCCTGTTTAGCTAAACGTTCCTGTCAATCAGGCGGCGACAGAGATAGACAGCCTCTATGATGGCATCAGGCGTCTCGATTGGCGCCGGCCCATGACCTTGGGTTAGCGTCGATGCCATAGACGCTATTCGGATCATGCCATATGACCTCCCCCGCGCTCTCACTTACGCCGCGTCATATTCCTTCCGCTTCCGCGGGCTATGACGATCGTCGTGAGGCGCCTCTGCGTGACTGGCAGGGCCCTCAGGAGCGCCCCATCACGCTACTGCTCAATGACATCGCCATGGTCGCCCTGCTCGCCACGCCCGAGTCGCTTGAGCCGCTGGCGCTTGGCCATGCCTTCACTGCCGGTTGGATCGATAGCCTCGATCAGGTGCAAGACGTGCAGCTAGCCCGATTGCGCCATGGCCTGTCGGTGACGCTCCGGGTGGCTCCCGGCGTTGCCGCGCGCGCCGAAGAGGCGCGGCGCCCGGCGGCCTCAGTATCGAGTTGTGGGGCCTGCGGCATGGCCGATGAGGCCCAGCTGATGGCCGGGCTCAAGCGGCTCGAGGCTCGGCCGCCGTTGCCAAGCGAGGCGCTTCGTCAGGGGCTCGGCGAGCTCGAGGCCCGCGCCCGGCGCGGCCAGCACGGGGCGCTTGGGCTGGGCGGCGGTGGCCGGGTGATCATGGATGGCTGGGATATCGGTCGCCACAACGCGCTGGACCGGGTGATCGGTGAAGGGCTGCGCCGCGGCCGTATGCCAGATGCCGTGCTGCTCTCCAGTCGCTGCAGCCTGGAACTGGTGCAGAAGACGGTACGTGCCGGCATTTCGACCCTGGCCACCCTGTCGCACCCCTCGGCCATGGCCGTCGAGGTGGCGAGGGCATGCGGTCTCAACCTTATCTGCTGTCACCGCGGCCGGCGCCTGGAGCTGGTCAGCGGTCATGAGCCCGCCGAGTCGCCCCGGTCATGACGCCACCTGGAAACAGGCCCATGCACACGTCAGGTTCGACCCCGATACTATCGCTTCAGCCCCGACTGCCGAGACTCCCATGACCGCCGAGACACAAGACACCCTGGATATTCCCCAAGCCGATCCAGCGCTGACACGCGACCCGCAGGTGAAAGCCTACAACGGCCCCGCCGGGGGCTGGGGCGCCCTGAAGAGTGTGGGTGAGCATTTGCAGCACAGCCGCGCGCCGCTGACCGGCGTGCGTGCGCTGCTGTCGACCAATCAGCCGGCGGGCTTCGATTGCCCGGGCTGTGCCTGGGGTGACCCGCTGGAGGGCTCGTCCTTCGAATTCTGCGAGAACGGCGTCAAGGCGGTGGCCTGGGAGACCACGGCCAAGCGAGTTAGTCGCGACTTCTTCGCCCGCCATACCCTGAGCGAGCTCGAAAGCTGGGATGACTTTCGCCTCGAGGACCAGGGCCGTCTCACCGAGCCGATGCGCTATGACGCGGACAGCGACCGCTATGTGCCGACCAGCTGGGACGAGGCCTTCGCGCTGATCGCCGATCACCTGGCGGCCCTCGACGATCCCAACCAGGCGCTGTTTTATACCTCGGGCCGGGCCAGCAACGAGGCCGCCTATCTTTATCAGCTGTTCGTGCGTCTCTATGGCACCAACAACTTCCCCGATTGCTCGAACATGTGCCACGAGGCCAGCGGCGTGGGCATGATGGCCAGTCTCGGTACCGGCAAGGGCACGGTGCTGCTCGAGGATTTCGAAGAGACCGATACCCTCTTCGTGCTCGGTCAGAACCCCGGCACCAACCATCCGCGGATGCTCGGCGATCTGCGCCGGGCGGTGAAGCGCGGCGCGCGGGTGGTCACCTTCAATCCCTTGCGCGAGCGGGGGCTCGAGCGCTTCGCCGACCCGCAGGACAAGCTCGAGATGCTGCGCGGTGGCAGCCAGACGATCAGCTCGGACTATCTACAGCCGCGCATGGGCGGCGACATGGCGGCACTGCGGGGTATCGCCAAGGCGCTGTTTGCCCTGGAAGCAGAGGGGCGCTTCACCCCGGCGAGCGCGTTTATTGATCAGTACACCCACGGGCTTGCCGAGTGGCGCGCCCTGGTCGAGGCCACTGCCTGGCAGGATCTCGAAGATCAGTCCGGGCTGGCGCGCGCCGAGCTTGAGCATGTCGCCGAGATTTATGCCAGCGCCAAGCGGCTGATCATCACCTGGGCAATGGGCATCACCCAGCACGAGCACTCGGTGGACATGGTGCGCGAGATCATCAATCTGCTGCTGCTGGGCGGGCATGTTGGCCGGCCGGGCGCCGGGGCCTGCCCGGTGCGCGGCCACTCCAACGTGCAGGGCGATCGCACCATGGGTATCGACGAGTCGGCGCCCGGCTTTCTGATCGATGCCCTGGAAGCGCGCTACGGTGTCGCCATGCCGCGCGAGCCCGGGTTCAATACCGTGGGTGCCATCCATGCCCTGGAGGCGGGCCAGGCGGAGGTGTTCCTGGGCCTGGGTGGCAACTTCGCTCGCGCCACGCCGGATACGCCGCGGACCGAGGCGGCGCTCCGTCGCACCCGCCTCAGCGTACAGATCAGCACCAAACTCAACCGCAGCCATCTGGTGGTGGGCGGCGATGCGCTGATTCTGCCCTGCCTTGGCCGCAGCGAGCGTGACCGACAGGGGCCGGCCGGGGACATCCAGAAGATCAGCGTCGAGGACTCGATGTCGATGGTGCACGCAAGCGCCGGGCGCACCGAGCCGGCCTCGCCCTGGCTGCGCTCCGAGCCCGCTATCATCGCCGGCATCGCCGAGACGACCCTCAAGCGGGTGCTGCCGCGCCGGGGCATCGATCCCGCCGTGGTCGACTGGGCGGCCCTGGCCAGTGACTACGACCGTATTCGTGATGATATCGCGGCGGTAATTCCGGGCTTTGATGACTTCAATGCGCGCCTCGATCAGCCGCGAGGCTTCCATCTGGCCAACCCCGTCCGCGAGTGTCGGTTTCCGACCGCCAGCGGGCGCGCCGAATTCAGCGCCGCACCGCTGCCCGAGATGCTCTTGCATCAGCGCATGCACGCTAAGCGCGATGCCGGCTGGCTGACCCTGCAGACCCTGCGCAGCCACGATCAATACAACACCACCGTTTATGGCTACAACGACCGCTATCGTGGCATTAAAGGCCAGCGCCGGGTGCTGTTCGCCAACCCGGCGGATATGGAGCGGCTAGGGTTTTCCGCCGGGGATTGGGTCGATCTGATCGGTCTCGATCACGACGGTAAACCGCGTCGCGCTGCGGCCTTCAAGCTGGTGGAATACGACATTCCCGAAGGCTGCTGCGCGGCCTACTACCCGGAAACCAATCCCCTGGTGCCGCTGGAAAGCGTCGGCAAGGGGACCGATACCCCGACCTCCAAGGCGGTGGCGATCCGGCTCGAGCGCAGCGCGCGCATCGTCTGAGGTCGATACGGCCCGGGGTGAGGCCTGACCCGCTCGGGCCGAATCAGACCAGCGGCGAGTCTCGTCGGGGTTCCTCGTCGAGCAGTGCAGCCAGCCGCGTCAGGCCCTCGTCGAGCCGGGCGCGCTCGGCGGGCGGTGTCACGCAGATGCGCACCGCCTGAGGCGCCGGCTGGCTGCCCACGCAGAAGGGGTCGGCGCCGATCACGGTCACCCCGCGCTCGGCGGCCCGGGCCACGAAGTCCACCGCCCGCCAGGGCTCCGGTAGCGTCAGCCAGGCATGAAAGCCGCAAGGGTGGGCGCTGATCTCATGGCCGCTGAGGCGCTCGGCAAGCAGTCGCTGGCGCGCGGCCACTTCCTGCCATTGCCAGTCGATCAGCGTCTTCGCCTCGGGACTGGTCAGCCATGCGGCCGCGGCGCTGGCCATCAGCTCGGGCACGGCCCAGTACTGGGCGCGCAGCGCTGCGGTGAGGCGGGCCATCAGGTTGGCGGGTGAGCGCAAGGCGCCCAGCCGCAGGCCGCCGGCGAGCAGCTTGGAGACGCTGAAGATATACAGCGAGCGCTCCGGCGCCAGCCGGTAGAAAGGCGTACCGCGGGTTTCGGCGCTCACGAACTGGACCCCGTCTTCCAGCAGCAGCAGGTCGTGTCGACGGGCGACCTCGACGATCGCCTCCCGTCGCGCCTGCCCCATTTGGGCGCCGGTAGGGTTGTTGTGCTCGGGCATCAGGTACAGCAGGCGAATCTTCTGTTGCAGGCACAGCCGCTCCAGCGCCTGGGGCAGGATGCCTTCGGCATCCATTGGCACCGCCACGTGCTTGAGGCCGAGCTGGCGGGTGGCGGCGATCATGCCCGGGTAGGTCAGGGCCGCCGAGGCCACGGCCTCGCCGGGCTGCACCAGCGCTTGCAGGGCCAGGTAGTCCGCATGTTGGCCGCCGCTGGTCAGGATCAGCTCGTCGGCGGTCATGGGCACCCCCTGTTCTGTCAGCCATCCGGCCAGTCCCTCACGGCTGGCCTGGCTGCCCTGTTCGGGGTGGTAAGCGAGTGCGGCGTCGATGGCCCCAGGGCGGTGGGCGAGGCGTTCCAGCACGCCGGAGAGCTGCTGCACCCGCATGGGGTGGGGAATCGGCACGCTCAGCGACAGGTCGACGCTGCCATCGGCGGCGTGAGACAGGTGGTGAAAACGCGGCGCATCCGCCGCCAGGGTGCGCACTCGTGTGCCGCTGCCGACCTTGGCTTCGACCAGACCACGGCGCTCGGCCTCTCGGTAGGCGCGGGTGATGGTGCCGACGGTCACTCTGAGGGCGTCGGCCAGCAGGCGCTGCGGTGGCAAGCGCTCGCCGGGGGCAAGGGTGCCGGCGGCGATGTCGGCGGCCAGCCGGTCGACCAGCGCCTGATAGCGCGGGGTAGCGGCGGCGTCGAGATCGGGTAGCCAGTGGCAGCGGGCACGGGCCTTGGTCTGAATATCCATGCGGCGATGTTCCAGCAGAAAGACGAAATGGCGAACCGGGTGGGCCGCCGCGACCGATGGCCGTGGACAGGGCCACGTCCGGGATAGGGAATTGCCTTGGACCGGGCAATGTCGGGGTGACAAAGCATTCCTTGATCGGTGCGGACGGCGGCGCATACTGAGATTGTGCGCACAATCGCCGTCTTTGTCAGGCGTTATTGAGAAATTGTACCCCCACAATTTATCCAGTGCGCCGCCCTCAGACTCCAACCCCTCGACACCGAACCCTCGACTGAAAGGTGCCTGTCATGTCTGCCCCGCTGCCCGAATTGCTTGCCTTGATCGGTCCCATGATGCTGTTTTCCATCAGCATGTCGGCCACGCCGGGCCCCAACAACATGATGCTGACCGCGTCCGGCGCCAATTACGGATTCCTGCGCACCCTGCCGCACATGCTAGGCATCTCGATCGGAGTGATGGTGCTGATGGGGGCTGTGGCGCTGGGGTTGGGAGCGCTGTTCGAGCGGTGGCCGCCGCTGCAGCAGGGCCTCAAGGTCGCCGGCAGTGTCTATCTACTGTGGCTGGCCTACAAGATCGCCACTGCGCCGCCGCCGGATCAGCGCGGGCCCGGCGAGGATGCGCGGCCGCTGACCTTCTGGCAGGCCGCCGCCTTCCAGTTTGCCAACCCCAAGGCCTGGGTGATGGCGATCTCGGGAATAGCGTCTTTCACGCTGTCCGGCGATGCCTTTCTGGCCTCGGCGGTGGCGGTGATTCTGGTGATGGGCATGACCAACTTGCCGTCGATCGCGCTGTGGGCGGGTTTTGGCGTGGCGGTCGGCAGGCTGATGAAGACCCGCCGCCACTGGCGGGTCTTCAATGCGGTGATGGGGCTGCTGACCGCCGCCTGCGTGCTGATGATCCTGAGCTAAGGCTGGGCTTGCCCAGGGGACTGGAGTAGTGGCTAAAGTAGGCGGCTGAAGTTGGCAGCTGCTCAGGTGGCGGGTCCAGCTAAGAAGAGCGGGGCCGGCCCGCTAGCTCTCGAGTGGCGGGGTGGGGCGCACCAAGATCTCGTTGACGTCGACGTGGGGCGGCTGATTGATGGCGTAGAGCACCGCGTTGGCGATGTCTTTGTCTTCCAGGGCGTGAGTGGGCGGCTCATCGAAGAAGGGCGTGTCGACCATTCCCGGCTCGATCAGGGTCACGCGAATGCCGCTGCCGCGCAGCTCCTCGCGGAGGTTATAGCCGATGCCGGTAACAGCCCACTTGGTGGCGCCGTACATCGAACCTGGGATGGTGGCTCGTCCAGCCGCCGAGCCGGTCAGCAGCACATGGCCCCGGGTCTTCTGAAGCGCTGGCAGGCAGGCCTGCAGAGTGAGACCCACCCCGTAGATGTTGGTCAGGATCATGTCCTTCCAGGCTTCATGGTCGGCGCCCTTGAAACCGCCCGGCGAGCCGCCGCGTCCGGCATTGGCGAACACCGCATCGAGGCGCCCGAAACGCTCCAGGGCCTCCTCGACCATACTTTGCTGATCGTCCATCGACGTTACGTCGCAGCTGACGGTCAGCACATTCTCGGGACCCAGCTCCTGGGCCAGTGCTTTGAGCTTGTCGCGGGAGCGGGCTGCGAGCACCAGTCGAAAGCCTTCTCGGGCTGCGGCACGGGCAGTGGCTGCACCGATACCACTGGAAGCGCCGGTAATCAGCAGGACACGATCGTTCATGTGAACTCCCTCTACTCAAAACCTATATGCCTTCATCATGGCGAAGGCAGCTAATGTGTGCAATGGTTTTGCTGCTAACGAAAGTGTTGGCATCCTGATGCAAAGGTATTTAAGCGATAACGCTAGTGTCTAACGTCTGGGAATAAGCGTCGACGGCTGTGTCAGTGGGCCCGCTCCTACAAAGCAATAACCCCGCGATAGCGTCGCTATGGCGGGGTTATTGGCTGGGTGCTGACTCGTTGATGCGCTTCAGCAGCGCTCAGGGTCAGCTGTCGTCGCCGCTCTGGCTGGCGTTTGTCTGTGCGATGGCGGCGTTGTTGTTGTCGTTTTCCAGGCGGGCCAGCATGGGCTCGGCCTCACGCTTGAAAGCGACCAGGGCGGGGCCTGACAGGCTCTGGTTTTCCGGCAGGTCGACGCGCATGGCATCGACTCGGTTACCGTTGACGATCACCTCGTAGTGCAGGTGGGCGCCGGTGCTGCGACCGGTGTTACCGGAAAGTGCAATGCGCTCGCCCATCTTGACTTGATCACCTTCGCTGACCAGGCGCTTGGACAGATGCAAGTAGCGGGTCTTGTAGCCGTTATTGTGACGAACTACCAGGTAGTTGCCTGCCAGGCGGTGATAGGCGGACTTGACCACTCGACCATCTGCCGGCGCGCGCACCGTAGAGCCACTGGGCATGGCGAAGTCGGTGCCGTAGTGAGGGCTGATGCGCCCGGTGATCGGGTGTTTGCGGCGCAGGTTGAACGATGAACTCAACCGGTAATGTCCCTCGAAGGGGTAGCGGTCGAAAGCTGGATCGAGGCTATGGCCGTCCGGGGTATAGAAGCGGTTATTGTCGCTATTGCGCAGTACTGTCAGATCCATTCGCGCGCCCTGGTAACGCACGGCGAGAATGCGCGAGTCGAGACTCTTGCCGTCGATGATGTCGGACTCGACCAGCACCTGAAAGGTATCGCCACGCCGGGTATCGCGACGGAAGTCGAGTTTCTTGGATAGCAGGTTGGTCAGCTCGGCCACCTCGGCCGAGTTCAGGCCGGTCGCCTGGGCCGACTGGCCAAAGCTTCCACTGACGGTGCCGGAGAACAGCCGCTGAGTCGCTTCGCCGGCTTTCTCGATATCGGCGATCTCGAAAGCTTGCTGATCGCTTTCCGCCCGTTCGATCAGGTAGCCACTGCGAGCATTCTTCATGATACGCAGCGCCATCAGCTCGCCGTTTTTATCCACCTTGTAGTCGAAGTTCTGGCCCACGCGCCAGCGGGTCAACACGTTCTTGTCCGGCAGGGCATCGAGCAGCTGCATGACTTCGCTGTAGCCAAGACCCAGCGTGCGCTCTGCGAGCACCGCGAAGGTGTCGCCGGGCTGCACGGTATAGGTTTCCCACTGGGGCACGAAGGTCTGGTGAGCGACGATCTCGGCTTCAAGCGACGGATTATCATCGACCAGCCATAGCGGATCGGCGGAGAAGTCATCGTAGGAGGTGCCATCTTCGGCACCATCATCGACGTTGATCTCGGCCAGGTGGCTGGCGAGTTGCAGCACGCCGGCATCCAGTGCAGGAGGCTCGCCGGCGACCAGCCCAGCGGTATCCCCAACCGTGTCGCTGTCGCTTGGTTCGCTGGTCTGGAGAGGGTCTTCGAATGACGCCGCGTCCCGTGCGTCAGGATCATCCAGCGTGTCGGCATGAGCCTTGGCCAGGAAATTGATGTCGACAATTTCCTGCGCCTTCAGGCTGTTAAGGGGGATATAACCTTCATCGTCGCTGTGCAGCGATGGGCGCTCATGCTCGGGCGATTTCTGTGTCGCTGTCGCTTCGACAATCTGTGGCGCGTCAGAGCTGCCGATGGGCATCTCGACGACGGTAAATTCGGTGTTGTCGGTCTCGTCTTCCGAGGCCGACACGGTGGTGTAGAGTTGCTGCGCGCCCAGCACGGCCACCATCGTGGCGACGGGTAACAAAAGAAACTTGTGCGTGCGCGGTAGCGAATGAAGGATTCGCAACATAGTCAGTAAAGGCCAGTAAGGATCAAATGGATATAAAAAGGCATCAGAACCTTACCCCATGGCGTATTAGCTGCCTAGTCTGTACGCGTATACAGTAAGCAGTAATTCACACTCACTTGCCCAGGGTTTGGGAAGTGTCGTCACAAACTAGATGGAATGCCAGAAAATTAACGCTGTTTCGCCTAGAAATCCTGATTAATTTCCTGACACTTCTTTTAAGCGGGGTCATGCCCGGGGGTCAGCCAGTCAGAGTTCCGTCACGGTAATCGCGCAGTGCCTGCTGCAATTCCGCCTCCGAGTTCATCACGAATGGCCCGTAATGAGCGATCGGCTCGCGATGCGGAACGCCCGCTAACAGCAGGGCCTGAGCGCCGTTGGGGCTTGTTAGTGACAGGCGGTCGCCCTCGCTCAAGCGCACCAGTTCTCCGGCGGTGACGTTCTCGCCGGCAATTGCCAGTGCGCCATCGAAGACGTAAGCCAGCAGAGTGGGCGCATCGGCGGTAAGCGCCAGCGATGCTCCTTCATTAAGGCTCAGGTGCGCAACGGCGCCCTGGCCGGCGAGTGCCTCCAATGGGCCGTCAATGGCTTCGCCGTTGCTGGCCTGCCAGTGCCCGCCCAGAGCGGTGAGACTCGCGCCGTCCTGCGTCAGGTGTGGCATCTCTGCGGCCTTCACATCGCGGTAGGTGGCAGGGCTCAGCTTGTCGCGAGTCGCGAGGTTCAGCCACAGCTGGAACGCATGCAAGCCCTGATGGTCGGTAAGCGGCATTTCCGAGTGGATGATGCCGCGACCGGTGTGCATCCACTGGGCGTCGCCGGCCTCGATGGTGCTTGAGTGGCCCAGGTGGTCTTCATGGGTCAGGCCGCCGTGAATCACGTAGGTGAGGGTCTGGATGCCGCGATGCGGGTGCGGCGGAAAGCCGCCGATGTAATCGTCAGGGCGATCCGACCCCAGTTCGTCGAGCATCAGGAAAGGATCGAGGCCGCCGCCGAAGTCGTGCAGGCGCTTGATCTTGACGCCGTCGCCGTCCTGGCTTGGCTGAGCGGCGAGTCGGCGTTCGATGCGACGGTCGATGCTGCCGGTGTTTGTGTCGATGTCGTGTGTGTCAGGGGTAGCACTCATGATAAATCCTCCGCCATGGGGTCTGGTGTCGATGACATAGATTGTTGATCATGAACCCGGCGCAACGATAGCGCATAGTTTTGCTCAAATGGTTCGAGGAAATCGAAATGTCTCGAGTGACGCTTTCGCAGTGGCAGATGCTGGCGGCGGTCGTCGACCACGGTGGCTTTGCCCGTGCTTCTCTGGTCGTGCACAAGAGCCCCTCGACGCTCAACCACGCCGTGCACAAGCTCGAGGAGCAACTGGGCGTCAAGGTGCTGGAGCCGGTCGGGCGCAATGTGCGGCTCACCGAAGCCGGCGAGATGCTGCTGCGCCGGGCCCGCCAGCTGATTGAAAGTGCCGAGGCCCTTGAGGACGTGGCCGACAGTCTCGCCGAGGGGCTGGAGGCGGAGGTGGTGCTGGCCATCGATCAGATATTCCCGCCGGACGTGCTGGCCCAGGCGTTGGAGCGCTTCTCGGCGGCCTTTCCTCATGTGCGGATACAGCTGCATGAGACGGTGCTCAACGGCGGGGTCGAGATGCTCTACGACGGCCGGGCCGACCTGGTCGCCTCGGGGCTGGCGGCGCAGGGGTTTCTCGGCGAGCCCCTGGCAACCGTTACCTTTCTGGCCGTGGCCCATCCCGACCACGCCCTGCATCGGCTTGGGCGGCCGCTGGATCTGCGCGATCTGGAGCAGCACCGCCAACTGGTGGTGCGTGACTCAGCGCAGCGCGAGGCCATGGATGCCGGCTGGCTGAAGGCCGAGCAGCGCTGGACGGTCAGCCACTTGGCCACCTCGGTGGACATGCTTAAGCGTGGCCTGGGATTCGCCTGGGTGCCGAAGACTTTGATCGAACCTGCCCTGGAGAGCGGTGAGCTCCTGCCGCTTCCGCTGCTCGTCGGCGGTGTGCGTCAGGTGCCGTTTCAGTTGATCCATCGCGATCGTGACCGGGCTGGCCCGGCGACCCGCGCCATGGCCGCGGCGCTGATGCAGTCGGTGAGCGAATGGGAGCAGGCGCAGGCGGAATGATTCGAAGTCATCGAATGGAATGCCGGAAAAGACTCGCTTGAGCGTCGAAAGAATTGGCGTACGCTTCACAACCATACGTTACACCCTATCTTGAGGAGGGCTTATGGGCCTGTTGATCGACGGCAAGTGGCACGACCAGTGGTATGACACCAAGAAGCACGGCGGCGAGTTCGTCCGCGAATCCGCCCAACTGCGCGACTGGGTGACCGCCGATGGCGGCGAAGGCCCCCAAGGCCAGCCGGGTCGGCCCGCGGAGTCCGGCCGCTACCACCTCTATGTGTCGCTGGCCTGCCCCTGGGCGCATCGTGCCCTGATCATGCGCCACCTCAAGGGGCTCGATGACCTGATTGGCACCTCTAATGTCAGCCCGCTGATGCTCGATCAGGGCTGGAGCTATCACGAGGATGAGGGCTCAAGCGGCGATCCGATCAACGGCGTGAGATACCACCGGGAGCTGTACACCCTGACCGACCCGCACTATACGGGGCGCGTCACGGTGCCTGCACTGTGGGACAAGCGCGGCGAAACCATCGTCAGCAACGAGTCTGCCGACCTGCTGCGGATGTTCAATGATGCCTTCGACGACATCACCGGCAACCGTCTGGACTTCTACCCCGCTGACCTGCGCGAGACCATCGATGCGGTCAACGCCGATGTCTATGACAACATCAACAACGGCGTCTACAAGTCAGGCTTCGCCACCGATCAGGCGGTCTATGAGAAGCACGTCACCGCGCTCTTTGACGCCCTCGACCGGATGGAGGCGCGTCTCAACGAGCAGCGCTACCTGGCCGGCGAGTGGCTGACCGAGGCAGACATCCGTCTGTTCACCACTTTGATCCGCTTTGACGCCGTCTATCACGGCCACTTCAAGTGCAATATTCGGCGCATCGAGGATTACCCGAACCTCTCGAACTATGTCCGCGAGCTATATCAGTGGCCGGGCATCAAGGAGACGGTGAACATGGATCACATCAAGCGCCACTACTATTACAGCCACGACACCATCAACCCGACCCGCATCGTGCCCAAGGGCCCCGCGCTTGACCTCGAGCGGCCCCACGACCGTGAGCGCCTGCCCGGGCAGGCAATCCGTCGTAAGTCTACGTGAGCGCCGCAAGCCGGCATAAGAAAGAAGAAGCTTAGATCGTGCGTTGATAAAGAAGCCCCCTCTAGCAGGGGGCTTCTTTGATAGCGACATGCCTTAGATAGCGGCTCACCTTAGATAGTGGCATGCGTCAGCCGAAAGCGGCTCAGGCGTTCTTGGCCAGCCAGCGGTCCAGGGCGTTGGCGAATTCCCGGCGGTCGACATCCGAGTAGCCTTTGGGGCCGCCGGTGTGTTCGCCGCTGGAGCGCATCGTTTCCATAAAGTCCCGCATCTGCACGCGAGCGCGGATGTTGCTGTGATCCAGCGTCTCGCCGCGATTAGTCATCACCGCCGCGCCCTTGTCGATGGCCTCCTGAGCCAGCGGCAGGTCGGCGGTCACCAGCAGATCCCCCGGGACCAGGCGACGAACGATCTCGTCATCGGCAGCGTCGAAGCCGCTTGCCACCGCCAGCGGCTTGACCCAGGGCGAGGGCGGCAGCGGCACCTGATGGTTAGCGACGAACCAGGTCGGTGTCTGGGTGCGCTCGGCGGCGCGCACGATGATCTCACGTGCGACACGCGGGCAGGCGTCGGCATCGACCCACAGGCTAGGCATTCATGGCTCCCGAAAAAGACTGGCATGGCAAAGGGCTCGATGATAGCATGCGCTCTCCTCGCATGTGTTGACCCCCACCATCATGACGAATTGCACCCGCCTCATTAGGTTGGGATGGCAAGCTTTCGCAAGACGCCAGGCGCGATGATCCGCGACCAAGCGCTGTGACCGGGCTCGCCAAGTGTTCGCCCGGGGCAGGCCCAAGGCCTCGCCCAGTGCGTCTGGATTTGTAGATGGAGCACCCACTGCCTCTCGGTACGGTGCGTAAGGTCGCCACAGCGGTTCGCCGAGAGTTTCCGGCAAGCCCCCGCGCTTGTTCGAAGCTCGTTTGATCCGGGCCATGCCCGTGTTACGACGTGAACCGAATGCCAGGTGCGACCGGCGTCCCAGACTCCGCCCCGAGCCAGCCCAACCATGGGCCGGCTCGCATTCGACCCTACAGGCCCTTTGTGGATCCTGTGCTATTGCGTTTTCCGGGTCGGGGACGCCACCAAACTCTGTTGCCGGTACTGACCGGCCTACCAAGGTGTGATTGATGACCTCGACTTCTGTCGCCTCGCCGAGCTTCGGCGAACTGGCACTGCTGCCTGCCGTGCTGACTGCCCTCGAAACTCTGGGCTATGAAACTCCCTCTCCGATCCAGGCGCAGACCATTCCTGCCCTGCTCGAAGGCCGTGACATGATCGGCCAGGCTCAGACCGGTACCGGCAAGACCGCGGCTTTCGCGCTGCCGATCCTGTCTCGCATCGACCTCGCCCGCCGTGAGCCCCAGGTGCTGGTGATGGCTCCGACCCGCGAACTGGCTCAGCAGGTCGCCGTGTCCTTCACTAAGTACGGCCAGAATCTGCAGGGCCTGCAGGTCGCTACCCTGTGCGGTGGCCAGGAATACCGCGAACAGCTCGGCGCGCTGAAGCGTGGCGCACAAGTCGTGGTCGGCACCCCGGGCCGCATCATCGATCACCTGAATCGTGGCAGCCTGAAGCTTGACGGCCTGTCCGCGCTGGTGCTCGACGAAGCCGACGAAATGCTGCGCATGGGCTTCATCGATGACGTCAAGCGCGTCGTCGCCGATACCCCTAAAGACGCCCAGCGGGTGTTCTTCTCCGCGACCCTGCCGACCGAGATCGAGCGCATCGTCAATCGCTATCTGGTCGACCCGGTCAAGGTCGCTATCGAATCGGCCCAGGGCACTGCCGACAGCATCGACCAGCGTTTGGTGCGCGCCGAAGGTGGCGCCAAGCTCGAGGCGCTGTCGCGCATCCTCGAGGTCGAGCCGGTCGATGGCGCCATCGTCTTCGTGCGTACCCGTGCCGCTTGTACCACTCTGGTCGAGCAGCTGACCGCTCGTGGCGTCAACGCCGCTGGCCTGTCCGGTGATCTGGACCAGAGCCTGCGCGAGCGCACCATCACGCGCCTCAAGCGTGGCAAGGTCGACGTGCTGATCGCGACAGACGTGGCCGCCCGTGGCCTCGACGTGCCGCGCATCACCCACGTCATCAACTATGACCTGCCGCAGGACTCCGAAGCCTATACCCACCGCATCGGTCGTACCGGTCGTGCCGGGCGTAGTGGCGTGGCGATCACCTTCGCCGGCTTCCGCGAGACCCGCAAAGTACGCTGGATCGAGCAGGCCACCGGCCAGCACATGAGCGACATGGCGCTGCCCGACGAGGCGGCAATCCGCGCTCATCGCGACGAGATCTTCCATCAGCGTGTGGTTGGCACCCTGACCGCCGGCAGCGACGAGCAGCGTGCGCTGGTCGAGCGCATGGTCGCCGAAGGGCATGATCCGGTTGAGCTGGCCTGTGCCTTCGCCGCCATGGCTCGCGCCGACGAAGCGCCGATCGGTCGCCTGCAGGCACCGAAGGATCGCAACAACGATCGCGCCGCTCGTGATAGCAAGCCGAAGCGTCGTGACAGCGCCCCGCGCGAAGGCATGACGCGCTACCGCGTTGCCGTTGGCCACAAGGACGGCGTCAAGCCGGGCCAACTGGTCGGCGCGCTGGCCAACGAAGGTGGTATCGAAGGCGCCCGCATCGGCCGCATCGATATCCGCAATGCCTTCTCCGTGGTCGAGCTGCCGAGCAGCCTGCCCGCCAGCATCCTCAGCAAGATGGCTCGCGCCAAGGTTGGCGGCCGTGCGCTGGAGATTAGCGAAGACAGCGGCGCGCCGGAGCGCGCACCGCGCCGTCGCAACAACGACGACGCACCTGTTCGTCGCCGCTCGCAGGCCTAAGCTCAAAGTTGTGAGCTAGGCACGCCTTAAACGGGAGTCTGAATCTTCAGGCTCCCGAGCCTCAGGGCATAGGCGCGAATGCCGCATAAACGCAGGCCGGGGATTCCCCGGCCTGCGTTTTTTTATGGGTACGACATGTCTCCGCCAGTCGAAGGCCTCAGACCTCGCGCTTACCGTCGACCAGACGGCTGACGCCAGCCGGGTTGTCGTCACGCAGCGCTTCGGGCAGTAGCTCCTGGGGCAGGTTCTGATAGCACACCGGGCGCAGGAAGCGATGGATCGCGGCACTGCCCACCGAGGTGGTGCGTGAGTCAGACGTCGCCGGATAGGGACCGCCGTGCACCATGGCATGGCAGACTTCGACGCCGGTCGGCCAGCCGTTGGCCATCACGCGACCGGCACGACGCTCGAGCACCGGCAGCAGGCCGCGGGCAGCGTCCAGATCACCATCATCCATCTGCAAGGTGGCGGTCAGCTGGCCTTCCAGATGCTCGGCCACGCGCTTCACTTCGGCCTGATCGGCGCACTCGACCACCAGTGAGGTGGCACCGAAAACCTCGGCCTGCAGGGCTTCGTCCTTCAGGAAGTCGGCCGCCTTGGCGACGAACAGCCCGACCTGGCAGGCGTTGGGGCCGTCGCCGGCCGGGCCACGCGCCACTTCGCGGGCATGGCTGCTGGCCACCAGGCCATCCACGCCCTGGGTGTAGGCATCGAAGATGCCCGGCGTCAGCATGGTCTGGGCGGCAGCGCCCTTCACCGCCTCGCCGGCGGACGCCACAAAGGCATCCAGCGACTCGCCCTTCACGGCGATCACCAGGCCGGGGTTGGTGCAGAACTGGCCGGCACCCATGTTCAGCGAGCCGATAAAGGCCTCGCCCAGTTCCTTGCCACGATTGTTCAGCGCCTCCGGCAGCAGGAACACCGGGTTGATCGAGCTCATCTCGGCATAGACCGGGATCGGCTCCGGGCGCTCTTGCGCCGCCTTGGCCAGCGCCGTACCGCCGTTGCGCGAACCAGTAAAGCCGACCGCCTTGATGCGGGCATCGCGGACCAGGGCCTGACCGATGTCATTGCCAGAGCCGTAGATCAGCGAGAAGACCCCCTCGGGCAGCTCGCACTTGGCCACCGCCCGCTGCACGGCACGGCCGACCAGCTCAGAGGTGCCGGGGTGGGCCGAGTGAGCCTTGACCACCACCGGGCAGCCGGCAGCCAGTGCCGAGGCGGTGTCGCCGCCGGCTACCGAGAACGCCAGCGGGAAGTTCGAGGCGCCGAAGACGGCCACCGGGCCCAGAGCGATATGGCGCTGGCGCAGGTCGATCCGCGGCATCGGTTCGCGTTCGGGCAATGCCGGGTCGATGCGCACGTCGAGCCACTCGCCGGCCCGCACCACCGAGGCGAACAGACGCAGCTGGCCACAGGTACGGCCGCGCTCGCCCTGAAGACGGGCCTGGGGCAGGCCGGATTCGGCCACACCGCGCTCGATCAGCTCATCGCCGATGGCCTCGATCTCGTCGGCGATGGTCTCGAGGAAGCGCGCCCGCGCCTCCAGGCCGGTCTCGCGGTAGGTCTCGAAGGCTTCCCAAGCAAGCTCACAGGCCTGCACGACTTCGGCCTTGCTGCCGGCGGGATAGCCCGGCGACAGGGTCTCGCCGGTGGCGGGATTGATGGCGTGAATGGCCTTGCCATTGGCGGTCACGGCGCGCTGGCCGATCAGTTGCTTGCCTTCCGGTGTCATGGCTTTCTCCTGACGCATTAATGAAATGAACGATATCGGTTGCTACCCGCCCATTGGTGCAAACGCTAGTGATGGCGACGGATGGCAAGATGCGCGAACAGCGCGCGCAGGCCGAAGGTCCAGGGCGGCAAAAGATCACTGCGGCCGACGTGATTGACTAGCGCGCCAAGGCTTGGGGTGGCGATGGTCACGCGGTCATTCAGATGGTGGGTGAAGCCCTGGCCCGGGCCATCGCGGTCCTGAACGGGGGAGAACATGGTGCCGAGGAACAGCATGAAGCCGTCAGGATACTGATGGTGAGCACCCTGGGTCTGTGACACCAGATCCATGGGGTCGCGGCTGATTTCGCGCATATCGCTTGAGTCTTCCAGCACGAAGTTGTCGTCGCTGCCTTCGATGCGCAGCGAGACCTGAGCCTGGCGAACCGTATCCATCGTGAAGCGCTCGTCGAACAGACGAATGAAGGGACCGATGGAACAAGACGCGTTGTTGTCCTTGGCTTTACCCAGCAGCAGGGCGCTGCGTCCCTCGATGTCACGCAGGTTGACGTCATTGCCCAGGCTGGCGCCTTTCGGAGCACCGAAGGCATCGACGGCGAGCACGATTTCAGGTTCAGGGTTGTTCCAGCGCGACGCGGGATGAAGGCCGACGGTGTCGCCGAAGCCCATCGAGGAGAGTGGCTGGGCCTTCGAGAATACTTCGGCGTCTTCGCCGATACCCACTTCCATATATTGAGACCAGGCACCTCGCGCCTGGAGATCTGCCTTCAGGGCGAGGGCCTGAGGCGAACCCGGTTGGATTCGCGACAGGTCGCCACCGATCAATGACTGGATCTCGCGGCGCAGCTCACTTGCCCGTTGCGGGTCTCCACCAGCCTGCTCTTCGATGACTCGCTCGAGCAGGCTCACGGCGAAGGTCACGCCGCATGCCTTGACCGTCTGTAGATCACAAGGTGCAAGCAGGCGAGGGACGCTTTCAGCACCGTTGAGTGATGCGGCGAGCAGCGCATCGACCTGGCCCAGCGATTCGCCCTCTACGTCTTGGACGAAGGCGGCGGGATCTGCCAGGTCGAGCAGGTCGGCGATGGTTGCAATCTGCGCTGAGATATCCAGCACTTCGCCACGGCGTACGATCACAATGGCAGGGCCTGGATGCGGCGTATCGCTCCAGACTCGGCCGATCAGCAGGGCCTGGTCGAGGTCTTGGGGAAGACAGTGATGAGGATCGATTGGATTCATGGTCATTCCTGTAGCTGAAAGAGCCTGGCGACTTATGCCCGGCGGGGCAGAATTCGTCCGGCGGCCATCAGGTCGTCGGGATCGAAAAGGGTCTTGAGGCCGCTGATTAACTCGAGTTCGAGATCGCTGAGACCGGCCAGAAACGGTGTCTGTTTGACGCGGCCAATGCCGTGTTCAGCGCTAATGCTGCCCTGGTAGCGCTCGACAATAGCGAACAACTCACCTTCGAGCTCGTGAAGCAGGGCCTGCTTGGCGGCGAGGTCCAAGTCGGGAGGAGGGAGCAAATTGAAGTGCAGGTTGCCGTCACCGATATGGCCATAGGCGATGATTTCGGTGTTCGGCGAGCGAGCGATCATGGCTCGGCTGGCCTCGTCGTAGAATTCGCTGAGCGATGAGATCGGCAGTGAGATATCGGTACGAAGGTGTTCGCCGCGGTGCTGCTGGCCCTCGACCATGTATTCACGAATCTGCCAGAGGCGGTTGGCCTGGGTGTCGTTAGCGGCCAGAACGCCATCGAGCACCTGACCGTCCTGCATGCCATTCTCGAAGAGGTGTTCGATCATGGCATCGAGATCGACCGGGCCGCTGGCGGCGACTTCGAGCAGCACATAGACCGGGTAAGCGCTCTCCAGCGGATCGGATAAAGAAGGAGCCGCCTCAAAGGCGAGCTCCAGACAGGCACGAGGGATAAGCTCGAACGCGCAGAGCAGGTCGCAGCAACTGCGACGTGCTTGAGCATAGAGCGCCAGCGCAGCGGGAACGTCGGGGACGGCGACCAGCGCAGTGCGAGTGGTCTCGGGTTTGGGGAATAGCTTCAGCATCGCGCCGGTCACGATACCCAGTGTGCCCTCGGCGCCGATGAACAGCTGTTTGAGGTCGTAACCGCGGTTGTCCTTGTGCAGGGCATGCATGCCGTTCCAGATTCGCCCGTCAGGTAACACCACCTCAAGACCCAGCACTAGCTGACGCATCATGCCGAAACGCAGCACGTTGAGTCCGCCTGCATTGGTGGCGATATTGCCGCCGATCTGACAGCTTCCCTGCGCACCTAGGCTCAGCGGGAAGTCGCAGTTGCTCTCTGCGGCAGCGTCCTTGATGGTCTGGAGCACGCAGCCGCTGTCTACGCTCAGCGTGAAGTTGAGGGGATCGATGTCTCTGATCCGGTTTAATCGCTCGAGGCTAATCACCAGTTCCGGGCGTTCGGCATCGGGTAGTGCGCCACCGACCAGCCCGGTATGGCCGCCCTGGGCGACCATCGGTACTTGGTGGCGATGACAAAAACTGACGATTGCTGCAACTTCCTCCGGGCTACGCGGACGGGAGACGAGCAGTGGCTCGCCGAGACGCTCGCCGCTCCAATCGGTGGTGTAGCGAGAGGTGTCTGCTGTTTCGCTGATGACGCCGCTCTCGCCCAGTAACTCGGTCAAGAAGGCTCTTAGCGCTTTCTGGCCAATGTTCATGCAAGGTCTCCTGTCGCAATGCGATGTCATTGATGCCAGAGGATCAGGCCGGGAAAGAGCAGGAATGCCGCCAACAGCAGCAGAAGGGTCAGATAGAAGGGCAGCAGGCTCTTGACCAATTCCTCCATGCCGACCCGACCGACACCACAGCCGACGTAGAGCACGGTGCCAACGGGTGGGGTGATAAGCCCTAGACCGAGAATGAACGACATCAGCACGCCGAAATAAACGGGGTCGATGCCGAGCTTGACCACGACCGGCGTCATCAGTGGCGCCAGGATCACCATGGCCGGCGTGAGGTCCATGAAAAAGCCCACCACAAGGAGGAAAAACGACAGGAGCAGGAGCAGCAGCAGCCGGTTATCTGTGATCGCCGAGAGGCTAACGACCAGTTGCTGCGGGATCATGTTGGCGGTCAGCAACCAGGCCAGCACACTGGCGAAGGCCAGAAGTAGCATGACGACGCCCGTCAGTCGGCCGGTAGCGATGCACAGTGTGAAAAAAAGTCGCAGGGTGAGGCTGCGATAGACGAACATCGACACGGCTATGGCATAGATCAGCGCGATGGCGGCACTTTCGGTGGGCGTGAATACGCCGGAGAGAATTCCCCCCACGATGATCACCGGCAGCAGAAGTGCCAGCAGGGCGTCCTTGAGCGCCAGCCAAAGCTCGCGGATATCGAAGGGCTGTGCCTTGCCGGTCTTCTTGGCCTGGAAGAAGGTGGTGATCGCCAGCCCCAGGGTGATCAGGATGCCGGGCAGAATGCCGGCCATGAACAGGGCCGATATCGACGTATTGGTCACCACGCCGAATAGAATCATCGGAATCGATGGCGGAATGATGATGCCTACCACCGAGGCCGCAACCACGATGGCTGTGGCCATTGAGGCGCTGTAGCGATGCTGCTTCATTGGCTCGATCATCATGCTGCCTACGGCGGAGGCATCGGCAACCGCCGAGCCGCTGATGCCGCCGAAGAACATCGAGGTCAGAACCGCCACCTGGCCTAAACCGCCAGAGATGAAGCCGACCAAGGCGCTGGCCAGTCTCACCAGGCGCTTAGCGATGCCCCCTTGGCTCATCACTTCGCCTACCAGGATGAACAGCGGAATCGCTAGCAGCGGGAAGGAATTCAGGCCGTTGACCGCCTGAGCGACGATCGGTGACAGCGAGTAGTCGGCGTATACAAAGATGAACAGGCTGATCGCTGCCAGCCCGAACGAAATGGGTAGGCCTATGACGATGCAGATCGCCAAGCCGATGAGGATACTCCACAGAATCATTGCGGCTGCCCCCTGAGCAGATGATAGAGCGCCAGGCTATTGGCGATCAGCGTGAGCACTGCCATCACGGGCATGGCGCTGTAGAGCACGGTCCCGGGGATTTTTAGCATCGGCGTGGCGCTAGTGAAGCCGGAAACCTGATCCCAGAAACCCATCAGGATGCACACGCAGACGACATAGATGATGGCGATCGACAGCAGCGAGAACAGCTTCTTGAGCGGGGCCGGAGCCTTGTCCTTGAAGAAGCTGACGGCGACGTGCTCCCGGTCGATGCTGCCGAGGCCGGCGCCCAGCAGGACTAGCCAAATGAACAGCACGCGGGAGAGCTCTTCGGCCCATGCGTAGGAGTAATTGAGCACGAAGCGGCCGAAGACGTTGGCCACTACACAGAACACCACACCTACCACCAGCAGGCCGACGGCGACCTCCAGGCTGGTCTTGAGCAAGGTGAGCATGCGGCGGGACGTCGAGGGGGTAGATACGTTCATGAAGCCCTCCAGAAATGACACGTCGGGCGAGAGCAGGCTCCCGCCCGACGGCTGCGATGGTTACTGCGAGGCAGCGCGGACTTGGTCAATCAGCTCGCCGCCGATCTGGTCACGCCAGTTGTCGTAGACCGGTGCGACCTTCTCTTGGAAGGCTTTTACCTGTTCCGGAGACAGCTCGGTGATCTCCATGCCGGAGTCGGCGAGATCCTGCTTGATCTGGTCGTTCATGCTGCGACCAACGTGGCGCTCGTATTCGCCCATCTGCTTGGCCGCATCGCGCAGCAGCTGCTGGTAGTCAGCCGGCAGGCGAGACCAGAAGCGCTCCGAGACCAGCGTAATGAACGGGGTGTAGACGTGGTTGGTTTCAGTGGCGTAATCCTGAACCTCGTTGAAGCGCGAGGACTGGATGGTGATCCACGGATTTTCCTGGCCATCGACCACGCCCTGTTCCAAGGCGGTGAAGAGCTCCGCGAAGGACATCGGCGTCGGGTTGGCCCCAAGGGTGCGCCAGATATCCAGGTGGATGGGGTTCTGCATGGTGCGGATCTTGAGACCCTCGAGATCCTCCGGTGCTGTCACCTCATGGCGGCTGTTGGTCAGCTGACGGTAGCCGTTCTCGGCCCAGCCGATCGCCACAAGCCCATTGGTCGAGGCTTCATCCAGCATCTGTTGGCCGATTTCGCCATCCAATACCTGGTCGGCCACGTCCGGAGTGGGGAACAGGAAGGGGAGGTCGAAGAGAGCGAACTTCGGGAACATGCTGACCAGCGGCGAGGTCGATGGCGCGGTCATCTCCAGGGTGCCGGACTGCAATGCGCTCACCGCCTGCAGGTCATCACCCAGCTGAGCGCCGGGAAACAGTTCGACCTGGATGTGGCCATCGCTACGCTGTTCGACGATCTTTTCGAAGTACTCCAGGCCGCGGTACTGGGCACCGGACTGGGTGGTGCCAATACTGAACTTGAGCTTGAAATCACCATCGGCCTGGACGACGTCGCCTTGGACGGCGGGGATCGGCGGCATTTCAGGTGCGGCACTGGCCTGCAGGGTGGTCAAGCCCAGCAGTGTGGCACCGATCAGAGAGGTCACACGCGTCATTGTGGTTGTTGTCATGCTTGGCTCCTTGGTGTGGCTGGCGTGTCTGCAACACGCGGCGTGTAGGCCGAACGCGATGTGTTGCGTATCGGCCCGGGATGAACACGTCATCTCTGATTATGTTCATCACATGATTTTATATGTTGAACTTACATGAGAGAGGCGCTCGATGAGACTTGGCCATTGGTCGTAGTGTTGTGGCAGACGGCGAAGATCCGGTCATTCCTGCCAGGCCTCGCCATCGGGGAATTGGAAACGTGCCAGCGACTCGGCGTGCATGGTGATGCTGTAGCCAGGCGCCTCGGGCACCAGGTAGCGGCCCTTCTCGATGCGAACCGGGTCGACGAAGTGCTCGTGCAGGTGGTCCACGTACTCGAGTAGGCGACCCTCCAGCGAACCGGATACGGCGATGTAGTCGAACAGTGAGATGTGCTGGGTGTATTCGCACAGCCCGACACCGCCCCCGTGCGGACAGACCGGCACGTCGTACTTGGCGGCGAGCAGCAGCACCACGATCACTTCATTGAGGCCGCCCAGGCGTGCTGCGTCGAGTTGGCAGAAGTCGATCGCCTCGGCCTGGAGAAGCTGCTTGAACATCACCCGGTTGTGACAGTGCTCGCCGGTGGCGACGCCGATCGACGGGGCCAGGCGGGCGCGAATCTCGGCATGGCCGAGGATGTCGTCTGGGCTGGTAGGCTCTTCGATCCATAGCGGCGCGTACTCGGCCAGGCTGCGCATGTTGGCGATCGCCTCGTCGACATCCCACATCTGGTTGGCATCCATCATCAGGGTGCGCTGCCAGCCGATTTCTTCGCGCAGGATTTGTGCGCGCCGCCGGTCCTCGGTCAGGTCGCCACCGACCTTCTGCTTGAAATGCTCCCAGCCTTCTGCCAGCGCCTCGCGCGCCAAGTGACGCATCTTGTCTTCGGAATAGCCGAGCCAGCCCGCCGAGGTGGTGTAACCCGGGTAGCCGGCCTCCCGCATGTGCGCCTCGCGCTGAGCCTTGCCGGACTCGTTGCGCTTAAGGATCGCCAGCGCCTCGCCAGGAGTCAGGGCGTCGCTGACGAAACGGAAGTCCAGGCAGCGCACCAATTCCTCGGGTGTCATGTCGGCCAGCAGCTTCCAGATGGGCTTGCCCTCGCGCTTCGCCCAGAGATCCCAGACGGCGTTGACGATGGAGGCACAGGCGAGGTGGATGACGCCTTTCTCTGGCCCCAGCCAGCGCAGCTGACTATCTCCGCTGGTCAGGTCGCGCCAGAAGCGGCCCATGTCGGCGGTTATCGTCTCCAGTTCGCGATCCACAATACGTGAGGCCAGGGAGTTCACCGCGGCTACGCACACCTCGTTGCCACGACCGATGGTGAACGTCAGGCCGTGGCCTTCGTGCCCGTCGCCGGCATCCGTCGAGAGAATCACGTAAGTGGCCGAGTAGTCCGGCGCCGCATTCATGGCGTCCGAACCATCCAGATCACGTGAGGTCGGGAAGCGGGTGTCGCGCACTTCGAGGTGGGTAATGGTGGTCATCTTTGTGGCTCCTGTGAGGTCGTTCTCCCGGTCGTGGCCGGGCCAAGCGTCCTAGCAGCGTACGTCGACTTTTTGATTTCCATCCAATCGAAAATAAGTTCCATCGATTCGTTTTGGTTATCAGTGAGTCGATGCCGTGCTGCCCCGCGGGGCGCGTCCAGGGCTGGCATCACAAGCTCGGCGTAGCATGACAGGGGGGAGTGATCCATTATTTTTTGATTATTGTGTGCAATAGTCATTGTATGGAAGTATGAGCGATACAAGACCCCAACAATCGCTTTCTCGAGGTGCAGGTATGGAGCTGATCAATGATTCGCTGGCGGTGGTGAGGCTGAATGCCGTCGACAATGTCGGCGTCGCCACCCGGGCTATTCCTCAAGGGTTTCCTGTCGATGCCAGCCAGCACCTTGCCGCCCAGAACATCGACGCCGGTCACAAGGTGGCATTGGCGGCGATCGCAGACGGCGAGGAGGTCATCAAATACGGCCAGGTCATCGGTGTTGCCAGCCGCGATATCGGCATCGGCGAACACGTACACACGCACAATTTGGCGATGCGCGAGCGCGACTCTTCGTTGACGAATTTCGTTCCGGCCGAGCAGACGCCGGTGATGGCAAACGAGCGGACCTTCGACGGCTACCATCGCGACAATGGGCAGGTGGGGACACGCAACTACATCGGCATCCTGTCGACGGTGAATTGCTCGGCGACGGTGGCCAAGATGGCGGCGGAATCACTCAATGCCGGCGGAGAGATCGAGGCGCTGGGGTTCGATGGCGTTGTTCCGGTCACTCATGGATCGGGGTGTGCCATGAACACCGAATCCGACGGCTTCGCCTTCCTCGAGCGGGTGATTGCAGGGTATGCACGCCACCCAAACTTTGCCTTCGTGCTGATCATCGGCCTGGGCTGCGAGACGAACCAGGTCAAGCAGCTGGTCGAGAAGTCAGGTCTGGCAGACAGCTCGCGACTCTATTATTTCAATATCCAGGAGGCGGGGGGGACGCGGGCGAGCATCCGGCTGGCCAGCGAAAAGGTGCTGGAGATGGCTCGCGAGCAGCAGCGCCCGGTGCGGCGTCCGGCGGCGCTGGAGCATCTGACCGTGGCGCTGCAGTGCGGTGGCTCTGACGGCTATTCGGGGATTTCCGCCAACCCGGCCCTAGGCCATGCCGCGGATCTTATCGTGAGACATGGCGGTAACGTGATTCTCAGCGAGACGCCGGAGATCTACGGCGCGGAGCACCTGTTGCTTGATCGCGCCATCGATAAAGAGGTAGCGATCAAGTTGCTTGAGCGTCTTGCCTGGTGGAAGCATTACACCCGCATCAATGGGGCAGAGCTCAACAACAATCCATCGCCGGGCAACAAGGCGGGGGGACTGTCGACGATCCTCGAGAAGTCGCTGGGAGCGGTGGCCAAGGGTGGTTCGTCGAGCCTTAATGACGTACTCGAATATGCCCAGCCGCGCCGGCGGGCCGGATTCAACTTCATGGACAGCCCCGGTTACGACCCGGCATCGGTTACCGGCCAGATCGCCTCGGGGGCCAACATGGTCTGCTTCACCACCGGCCGGGGCTCGGTATCAGGCTTCAAGCCAGCGCCTTGCCTCAAGCTCGCGACCAACACTCGCATGTTCGAGGCCATGCACGAAGATATGGACATCAACTGCGGTACCATCGTCGATGGGGCGGCCAGCGTCGATAGCGTCGGTCGCGAGATTTTCGAACGCATCATAGCGGTGGCCTCCGGGCAGCTTAGTGCCAGCGAGACGCTTGGCTATGGCAACAACGAATTCGTCCCGTGGATGGTCGGTGCTGTCACCTAAGCGTTGAGGCTGGTACGAGAGATGTTTTAGCGAGAGGATATGGCGCGTTTTCCTGGTCGAGTGTGTGCATGAGCAATACATTGAAAGAGCAGTTGTATCAGGCCCTTGTGCAAGGGATTGACCGGGGACATCTCGAGCCTGGGCTGGTGCTGCTGGAGGGCAATATTGCCGCTATCTTCGACATGAGCCGCTCTCCGGTGCGCCAGACCCTGAGCCGGCTTCATGAAGAGGGCAAAATCCGTCGCTTCGACGGCCGCGGCTATCTGGTCGGTCGGGGAGGCGGGGAGGTCATCCGGCGCACCCTGGGTGCCGGTGACTTCCGTGCGGCGGGTGGACAGGCATCAATCCAGCGTACGCAAGCATGGCAGGAACTAGCCGAAAAGGTCGAACGCGACCTGGTGCTTTGCTCGATGAAAGGCCGCTTGGAGCTTAACGAACTCCAACTTGCCAAGACCTACGATGTCAGCCGCACGACGACGCAACGTATCCTGGCCTCGCTGCAGTCGCTAGGGGTCGTCGACAAGACCAAGTACAGCAGCTGGAGCGTGATCCCGCTTGACGATGAGCGCCTTCATCACCTGTACGACGCTCGTCGTCAGTTGGAACCTTTCATGATTTCCCGTGCTTGCAGCGCTATATCTGACCATGAACTCGACGGCTATCTCTTTCGGCTGAATGAAGCCGCGCGGCAGTATCCGAATCTCGAGGGCGCCAGGCTCGATGCGCTCGAGAATGATCTGCACCAAGAGGCGCTGATGCGCGGCGGTAATCCGGAGATCATCACCATGCTACGCCGCACGCGGCCTATCCTCTTGATCAGCAAACACCTGCTTGGCGGTGCGGTGGAGATGCCCGCAGAGGATCCGCTTTTCACGGAGCATCGCCGGGTCTTCGAGGCGCTGAGTGCGCGCTTGCCCAAGCAGGCCGGGCAAGCGCTCGACGAGCACTTGGCGAACGCCGAGACCAAGGTGAGACAACGTCTGGCCGACTTTCGCGAGGCCGGCGAGGTGGTGATGCCGCGTTATCTAAGCTGGGTGGAAACGCTCTAGGCCGTTTTGCCTACTATTCCACCGGCAGCCGATTGAGCCGTCGCAGTTCGCGGATCAGCGCGCTGTGGTCCAGTTCGCCGTCTCCATGCGCGACGAGATCGTGGAATAGCCGGTTGACCAACTGGCTGACCGGCAGCTCCAGCGACAGCTGTTCGGCCAGCTCCATGGCGGTTTGGGTATCCTTGAGCTGCCACTTTGCCGGACCGCCCGGGACATGATTACCCTCGAGCATGCGCTGGCCGTGGACGCGCAGAATCGTCGAGTCGGCGAAACCTCCCTGCAGTGCCTCGCGGACGCGGGCCGGGTCTGCGCCGCCGCGTTCGGCCAGTAGCAGGGCCTCGGAGACCGTGGCGATGCTATTGGCGACGATCATCTGGTTGGCGAGCTTGGCTAGCTGGCCGCTGCCAGCGGGGCCTACATGCACCGGGCGCCCCAGCTCAGCGAGAAGCGGTTCGGCCTGCTCGAAGGCGGCGGCCTCACCGCCGGCCATGATCGCCAGAGTGCCGTCGATGGCGCCGCGCTCGCCGCCTGATACCGGCGCATCCAGGTAGGAGACGCCGCACTGCCGTGCCGCCTCTGCCTGCGTGCGGGCGGTTTCGACCGGAATCGAGCTCATCACGATCAGCGTGCTGTCGGGGCGCATGGCTGCCAAGGCTCCGGCTTCGCCGAGCAATACCTCGTTGCACACCGGCCCGGAGCTCAGCATGACGATCACCGCGGCGGTGTCCTCGGCCGCTGCCACCGGGTTGTCGGCTAGCGTGACGTTGCCCGCCTCACACAGCGCTGCGGCCTTTTCGCGGCTGCGGTTCCAGGCCTTTACCCGCCATCCGGCCCGCGCCAGGCGCATGGCCATTGGCCCGCCCATGATGCCGGTGCCGATCATCCCGATCGTCTTGTCATCGTGCATGCTAGTCTCCTGCGAAAAGTTGTCCTTGCTGTTGTTGCGTTGCTTTCGCGGACATCCGACATGGCGTTCAGGATAGCGAGAGCTCGTCGGCCCTTGGCGAGCCGGCAATTGCCCGGTGCAGCGCGCTGACCACGTCTGCTGGCAGCGGAATGCCCTCGCGGCGATACTCTTCACGTTTACGCAGGCCGGCCTGTCCTGGCAGACGTACGCTCTTTCCGGCTTCGCCGGGCGAGGCGTCAAGGCAACGCCTCACCAAGTGATCGGTTTCATCCAGGAACGCTGCTTGGCCGCCGAAGCGGGCTGGATCGATGACCATCACCATCACCGCTGCACCCCAGCCCTGAGGGGCATCCTTGCGACCGTAACCACTGAGCGCTGCGGTCAGTGCCTCGACCATCAGCCCCAGGGCGAAACCCTTGTGGCCAAAGTCCAGCCCCCCGAGCGGCAGGATGCTGCCGCCTGGGTCACCGAAGAAGCTCTCAGGATCATCACTCGCCACACCTTGGCTGTCGAGAATCACCGGGTGCTCCAGGTGCTCGCCGGCCGCGCGCGCCTGATTGACCGTGCCGTTGGTCACCGTCGACATGCTGACGTCGATCAGCATCGGCTGTTCGCGACCGGGTATGCCGACAGCGATTGGGTTGGGCGTGATGACCGGAGCGGTACCGCCAAAGGGGGCGACCGAGGCCACTGATGGGTCCGAGCTCATGATGATAGGCATCAGTCCCTGCTCGACCAGTGGCAGCAGATAGGCGGCAAGACAGGCGATATGGTGAGAGTGTTTTAGACTGACCATGCCGATGCCAAACTCCTTGGCGGACTGGCGGCACTGCTCCAGTGCAGTCTGTACCAGATAGGGGCCAAGCAGGTAGTGGCCATCGTAGAGGGCGGCAACCGGGCTGTTCTGCTCGATGACCAGGCGCGTGGGATCGCCGCTGGCGTGGCCGGCACGCAGGTCATCAAGATAGCCGGCGGCTAGCTTGGTGCCATGGGTGTGGTGGCCGAGCAGGTCACCCTCCACTAGGATCGATGCGGTGGCCTCGGCAACGTCTTGGCTGGCCCCAGCCTCTTCGAAGAGGGTGCTCAGCAAGGTCGTGAGGTGGGAAGAGGAATAACGTTTCATGAGGACCTCGCGGAAGTGTCTTGAGATAGAGGGCGCCACTGGCGGTAGGCCCGGGCCAGCAGTGGGGTCAGCCAGATGAGGATCACCAGCGCGCCTAGCGAGGCGCTGATCGGACGCGAGAAGAAACTCAGCAGGTCGCCGCCGGACTTGAGCATCGAGCTCATGAAGCTGTTCTCCAGCGTGCTGCCGAGTACCAGGCCGAGAATCGCTGGTGCCATCGGGAAGTCGCAGCGAGCGAGAACGAAGGCCAGCATGCCGACCAGCAGCATGATCCAGATATCGGTGATGGCATTATTGATCGCGAATGCCCCGACCATGCAGAAGCAGAGGATGATCGGCATCAGCACCTTGCGCGGTGTCAAGATGAACACCTTCGAGCAGCGGATCGCCAGATAGCCGATCGGCAGCATGGCCAGGTTGGCGACAAAGAAGACAATGAATAGTGCATAGACCAGACCACCTCCCTCCATGAAGATGGTCGGTCCCGGGTTCATGCCCTTCATATAGAGCACGCCGATGACGATGGCGGTGATCGAGTCACCGGGAATGCCAAACACCAGCGCCGGGACCCAGGCGCCGCTGATCCCAGAGTTGTTGGCTGAGCTGGCATCGATGATGCCTTCGATGTTGCCTGTGCCGTAGGCTGCCCGATTGCGTGATCGGCTCTTGCCCAAGGCATAGGATATCCAGGCGGCGATATCGGCCCCTGCGCCTGGCAGAGCGCCGATCAGGGTTCCGACGGTGCTGCCACGCAGCAGATTCCGCCAGTAGCGGCGCAGGTGCCGTGGTGCCTCGCGAAATACGCTGTCCTTGGCTATGGCAGGGACCTGGCGTCCTTCTTGGCGTGAGCCGTAGAACCCCATGATTTCATTGAGGGCGAACATGCCGATCATCACCGGAATGAAGTTTATTCCGGCCAGCAGGTCGGGAACGCCGAAGGTGAAGCGCGGAGTGCCGCTCATCATATCCAGCCCCACTGTCGACAGCAGTAGGCCGATCATCAGCGATAGGAACGCCTTGGTCTTGGAGCCGATAGAAATGAAGATTGAGCTGCTCAGCCCTAGCAGGGCCAGCCAGAAGTACTCGTAGGAGCTGAAATTGAGCGCCAATTCGGCCAGCGTTGGTGACACGAAAACCAGCACCAAGGTGCCAAAGAGGCCTCCGAATATCGAGCAGATAAGGTTGGTCCCCAGTGTCTCGCGAGCGCGGCCTTGTCGAGCCAGTAGGTGGGACTCGCCTACATAAGCTGCAGAGGCAGGGGTGCCGGGAATGTTGAGATAGGTGCCGGGAATGTCGCCGGCGAAGATCGCCATTGCCGAGGTGGTGACGATGGCGGCAATCGCCGGCGTCGAGTCCATGTAGAAGGTGATAGGTACCAGCAGTGCCACGGCCATGGTCGCCGTGAGGCCCGGAACTGCCCCGACGAAGACGCCGAATATCGCTGAGGCGGCGATGACCAGCAATGTCTGCCAATTGAAGACCAAGTCTAATCCTTGCAGGAAGGCATCCATGGTTTACCCCCAGAGACCCAGTTGCCCCTCGGGGAGGGGAATGAGCAGATAGCGTGAAAAGATCAAGGTGATCGCAAATGCGGCGACCACCGAGACACCAATTGCGAGCAGCCAGGACACGCCGCGAAGCCGCATCAGTGCCGTCATTATCAACGTCATCGTCAGCGCAGCGCCGAGGGTGTCGCTGCACAGTACATAGAAGACCACCAGCAAGCAGGGCACCAGAGCGGTCATCAGGCCGCGCAGGTCGATTGGCTCACGTCGTGTGGCGCCGTTGCCAGCAAGGCTTAGCAGCGTCCTGAGACGACTCGCGGCCAGTACCAGGCCGCCCAGGAAGAACCCTCCTCCGATGAGGGAGGGAAAAAGGGACGGCCCGTATTGCAGACTAGGTAGGGTGGGATACTGCTGGGCGACGGCGTATACGCCGCCGCCCAGCACCATGAAGCCCAGCCCGAGGATGACATCTTTCATCACGGCACCTTGGCTCGAGTGGGTTACTTGGCCAGGCCAACCTGGTCGACGATTTGGCCGAACTTGGCATCCATGTCGGCCATGAAGTCACCGAAGTCATTGGCGTTGCGCCATTCGGTGCCGAAGCCCTGCTTGGCCATGAAGTTCTGGTAGGTATCGCTGTGGTAGGCGGCGTCGAGGGCTTCCTCGAGAATAGCGACGACCTCGGGATCCATGCCCTCTGGGCCGGCGATGCCGCGCCATTCACCGATCTGATAGTCGGTATCGAGCGTTTCGCCCAGAGTCGGGACATCGGGGAAGCTGTCGATGCGATGCGGGGCCATGATGGCTAGGCTCTGGGCCTTGCCCGCCTCAACCATCGAGCGTGCCTCGGGAACCGAGCTCGGCACGATGTCGATCCCGCCGGCGGCGAGCTCGGTCATTGCCGGTGCGGCCCCTTGGCTGGGAATCCAGGTCACCTGATCGGGCGCCATGCCTTGATCCATCAAGAAGCCGGCGAAGGCGAGATGCCAGACACCGCCCTGGCCGGTGCCGGAGGCTTTGTAGGTACCCTTGGGCTGCTCGGCGATCATTGTCACTAGCTCATCGACGGTGTCATAGGGTGCATCGCTAGCGACCTGTACGCCTGCGTAGTCGTAGTTGATCTGGGCGATCGGAGTGTAGTCCTCATAGGTCAGTTGGGTCAGGCCCTGCCAATGCATCATATTGATCTCGCCGGTGATCAGGCCCAGCGTGTAACCATCCGGCTTGGCCATGGCAATGGCGGTATGGCCGACGACACCGCTGCCGCCGGTGCGGTTGACGACGTTGACGGTCTTGCCCAGTTGCTCCTCGAGCGCCTTGGCAATGGTACGTGCAGTGGCATCGGTGCCACCGCCTGCGGCCCAAGGCACGATGATGGTGATCGGCTTCTCTGGGTAATCGGCTAGTACAGGGCCGGACATTGCCAGTACCAGCATGGCTGCGGTGCCGGTCAGCAGGTGTCGCTTGTTTGTCTTGTTCATGTGCGTCTCGTCCTTGCGTGATGATTAGCGGGTCTGCGTACTCAAGTTAGTGTTAATGAACATTGTGCGCAATAACCATATTAGTCGACTTTGGTCGATAAAATGATTTTTAAATTCATGTTTAAAAAGGGTTTTTGTTTTTTCTAGGCACAGCAGAACCTGACGCGCCGATGCGGTCGACGGTCAGGGTCTGCCTTGCGATGGTGGGTGGCAGGTCAGGGGAAGAGTGTCATGCGCTGGCTGCTTCGAGCATGTGCCGGAAATCCTCGCGGCTGGCTGTCCGAGGGTTGGTCGCCGTTGAATGGTCCTCGAGCGCCCACTGAGCCGTCTGTTCGAAGAGTTCCGGCGTCACACCTAGCTCTTGCAGGGTGGTCGGTAGGCCCAGGTCCTTGGTAAGGGTCTCGAAGAACGCGGCGAGATCGGCGTCGGCAGACAGCCCCAATACCTCCCGCAGGCGTCGATATTTGACTTCACAGGCTGGCGCGTTGAAGCGTATTACCGTCGGCAGCAGCAGAGCGTTGAGCGTGCCGTGGTGAAGCTTTAACTCCTGCAGGCCGCCTAGCGCATGGGAGAGTGAGTGCACAGCTCCCAGCCCCTTCTGAAAGGCCATGGCGCCTTCCAGTGCCGCCATCATCATCTCGCTTCGAGCCTCCATGTCGTTACCGTTGGCCACCGCAGTGCGCAGGTGAAGCGCGGCGCGGCCCAGACCGTCGAGGGCGATCGCCTCGGCCGGTGGATTATGGCGAGGACTCAGATAGGTCTCGACGCAGTGGGCAATGGCATCCATGCCGGTGGCTGCGGTGAGATAGGGCGGCAGCGAGCGGGTGAGTTCCGGGTCACAGATGGCCAGTGCTGGAATCAGATGAGGAGAGAGGAAGCCTAATTTGCGTTGGTCGCGCAGGGTGATCAGGGCGCCGCGGCCTACCTCACTTCCAGTCCCTGCCGTGGTCGGCACCGCCACTATTGCCAACACGTCAGACGTGATTCGCTCTGCACCATTCTCGATGACTGCATACTGACGCAGCGGTGGAGCATGGGTCGCCAGCAGCGCGAGCCCCTTGGCTAGGTCGAGGCTCGAGCCGCCGCCGATGGCGACGATACCGTCGCAGCCATGCCTCTGGCATACCGCCAGGGCATCTTCCACAGCGACTTCGGTGGGATTGGCCGGGGTGGCGTCGAAGATCGGCGGCGGACTTTTTAGCGCGCTGCCTTCTAGAATCGTGTCGATCAAGCCGCTCTCGCTGAGCCCACGATCGGTGACGATAAGCGGAGTGCTAATGCCGAGAGTTTCCAGTTCGGCGGCCAGATGCTTGATTGCTCCGCATCCGAATTGGACGCGGGTCAGATAGTTGATCAACGAGGTCATTAAAGTGTCTCCGCCCGGCTGGGCACTTTGTTTTGTCTGTCAGGACCGGCGGGATCTGCTGGCCGGGCTGGGACTAGGAGTTTCTCCAGCTTATGACCTGCTTCTAATCACAATCCAATCGTAGTTTGTGGCATTGTGATTCAATCTAGTTATCACGGTGCTGCGGTCACTCTAGGGGGCGGGCACTAATAGGAGTCATCATTACCATGGAAAGACTGTCATCCGTCAGTCTCTGTGGCTGGCTGCGCTTCAAGCATTTGATATTGCTGACAACGCTTGCTCAGAGTCGCAATATGCATGCGGCGGCGCGGGCGATGCACTTGAGCCAGCCGGCGGCGAGCAAGATGCTGCGCGACCTCGAGGCATACTTCGGTTTCGCCATCTTCGAGCGGCTGCCGCGGGCCATGCAGCCTACCGAACTGGGTGAGCAGGTGATTCGCCATGCCTGGCGACTGGTCAACGATGCTGATCGTCTTGTCAGTGACATCAACGACCTGCGCGAGGGGGGCTATGGACAGCTGTTGATCGGCGCGATCTCAGCGGCGGCCCCCGAGATTCTGCCGGCGGCGATTGCCCGGCTCAAACGCCAGCGGCCGCGGTTGTCGATTAGTTTGCAAGAGCAGACCAGTGACCGGCTGTTGGCGGAACTCGAGTATAAGCGGCTTGATCTGGTGATCGGCCGGCTGACGCATGTCAGTCAGCACAACCTATTCGATTTCGAGCCACTGCTCGATGAGCCTCTGCGGGTGGTGGTGCGACACGATCATCCATTGGTGCTAGGTGCTGAGGCGCCTGATCTGGCCACACTCAGCCGCTGGCCATGGATCCTGCATCCTTTGACTAGTCCGATGCGCGGCGTGTTCGAGGCGGCGCTGGCCGAGGAGGGGGTGGTCTCGCCAAACGATGTCGTCGAGACCACCTCGATCCAGGCGACCCTGCAACTGCTACAGACGTCCGACATGCTAGCGGTATTGCCACGTTCGGTACTGCGACGCCCGCTTGAAAGCGGCCAGTACGTGATACTCGACCGGGTGATTGGTAAACCTCTCGACTACTACGGCATCATCAGTCGACGCGGTGAGCCGTTGTCGCCAGCCGCACAGGAGCTCATCGACCATCTGCGCGATCTGGTCGGTAGCCTGGCCGAAGCCCCTGCTGTGCCTGACGATGTGAACGCCCGCAAATGACAACGGGACGGCGGATGCCGTCCCGTTTTGCTTTCACCTGAATCTTCTGGTGACCAGCTTCTCAGCCAGGCGAGGCCCTCAGGCCTCGCGCTTGCCGTCGACCAGGCGGCTGACGCCCGCCGGGTTGCCGTCACGTAGCGCTTCGGGCAGCAGCCCCTGGGGCAGGTTCTGGTAGCAGACCGGGCGCAGGAAGCGATGGATCGCCGCACTGCCCACCGAGGTGGTGCGCGAGTCCGAGGTGGCCGGATAAGGCCCACCGTGGACCATCGCATGGCAGACCTCGACGCCGGTCGGCCAGCCGTTGGCCATCACCCGGCCGGCACGACGCTCGAGCACCGGCAGCAGCGCGCGGGCCGCGTCCAAATCGCCGTCATCCATCTGCAGGGTGGCGGTGAGCTGGCCTTCCAGATGTTCGGCTACGCGCTTCACCTCGGCCTGGTCGGCACATTCCACCACCAGTGAGGTGGCCCCGAAGACCTCGGCCTGCAGGGCTTCGTCCTTCAGGAAGTCGGCCGCCTTGGCCACGAACAGCCCGACCTGACAGGCGTTGGGGCCGTCGCCGGCCGGGCCACGCGCCACTTCGCGGGCATGGCTGCTGGCCACCAGGCCATCCACGCCCTGGGTGTAGGCCTCATGGATACCCGGGGTCAGCATGGTCTGAGCGGCAGCGCCCTTCACCGCTTCGCCGGCGGATGCCACGAAGGCATCCAGTGACTCACCCTTCACGGCGATCACCAGGCCGGGGTTGGTGCAGAACTGGCCGGCCCCCATGTTGAGCGAACCGATAAAGGCCTCACCCAGTTCCTTGCCGCGTGCCTTGAGGGCCTCCGGCAGCAGGAAGACCGGGTTGATCGAGCTCATCTCGGCGTAGACCGGGATCGGCTCCGGGCGCTCCTGGGCGGCCTTGGCCAGCGCCGTACCGCCATTGCGTGAGCCCGTGAAGCCGACCGCCTTGATGCGGGCATCGCGAACCAGCGCCTGACCGATGTCATTGCCGGAGCCGTAGATCAGCGAGAAGACCCCTTCGGGCAGCTCGCACTTGGTCACCGCCCGCTGTATGGCACGACCGACCAGCTCAGAGGTGCCGGGGTGGGCCGAGTGAGCCTTGACCACCACCGGGCAGCCCGCCGCCAGTGCCGAGGCGGTATCGCCGCCGGCCACCGAGAAGGCCAGCGGGAAGTTGGAGGCGCCGAAGACGGCGACCGGGCCCAGGGCAATATGGCGCTGGCGCAGGTCGACCCGCGGCATCGGTTCGCGTTCGGGCAATGCCGGGTCGATGCGCACGTCCAGCCACTCGCCGGCGCGGACTACCGAGGCGAACAGACGCAGCTGGCCACAGGTGCGGCCGCGTTCGCCCTGCAGGCGGGCCTGTGGCAGGCCGGATTCGGCCACGCCACGCTCGATCAGCTCATCGCCGATGGCCTCGATCTCGTCAGCGATGGTCTCGAGGAAGCGCGCCCGCGCCTCCAGGCCGGTCTCGCGGTAGGTCTCGAAGGCTTCCCAGGCCAGCTCACAGGCTTGCTCGACCTCGGCCTTGCTGCCGGCGGGATAGCCCGGCGACAGGGTCTCGCCGGTGGCGGGATTGATGGCGTGAATGGCCTGGCCATTGGCGGTCACGGCACGCTGGCCGATCAGTTGCGTTCCTTCCAGAGTCATAGAGCCTCCTGGGGTTACAGGGAATGGATCGAAAATTCGGTGTCTTCGGTAACGAACGCCAGCGGATTGCGCAGCGTGCGGCCGAAGGCCGGCAGGGCGATCTCGAAGCGATCGCCGTCGCGGGTCTTGATGCCATCGGCGAAGCTCAGCGTCGCGGTGCCGAAGAAGTGCACGTGGACGTCACCGGGGCGCCGGAAGCCTTGGTACTTGAAGTGGTGATGCTCGAGATTGGCCAAGCTGTGCGCCATATTGGCTTCGCCAGTGAGGAACGGCTTCTCCCACAAGGTCTCGCCGTCACGCACGATGCGGCTGACGCCCTCGAGGTGCTCGGGTAGCTCGCCGATCAAGAGCTCCGGGCCGAAGCTGCAGTGGCGCAGCTTGGAGTGGGCCAGCCACAGGTAGTTGAAGCGTTCGGTGACGTGGTCGGAGAACTCATTGCCGATGGCGTAGCCGATGCGCCAGGGCTGGCCGTCGTCGCCGATCACGTAGAGCCCAGCGAGCTCCGGCTCCTCGCCGGCGTCCTCGGCGAAGGCCGGTACCGGCATCGGCGCCTCGGGAGCCACGACGCAGTCGCCGTCGCCCTTGTAGAACCATTCGGGCTGGGCGCCGGTTTCGCCGGCGGCGGGCTTGCCGCCCTCCACGCCGAGCTTGAACATGCGCATCGAGTCGGTCAGCTCGGATTCGTCGGCCTGGGGCTGACTCGAGGACTGGGCGTGCATCGCCGAACGGGTATCGGCGCTGCCCAGATGGGTCAGGCCGGTGCCGGTGACCAGGCAATGCGCGGGGTCGGCGTGGGTCAGCGGCGGCAGCAGGCGCGCCTCCTCGATCAACTGCTGATAGTCGAGGCACGTCTCGGTCAGTGACGCCTCGATCACCTCAGCGAGACCGCGGCCATCAGCGATGGCGCGCCGTGCCAGGGTGTAGGTATCGGCGTCGGTCAGGCGGACCGTTTGCTCGTTTTCTACCAGCGCCGCTAAGGGCCGGTTCTGGTGCAAACATTGGATGATTCGCATTGCGTGATTCCTCGACATCCAGATGAGAAAAGGAGAGTCAGGCGCCGGTCGAGCATCGAAGTGACCTCATCATAGCGCCGCATCTCGGTGTATGTACAACATTAATGGTTATATGTTGATTCTATAGCCTTGCTTAGCGGAGCCAAGGTGGCGTCGGCTTTTACAAGGCACCGGCGACATTCCCTTGCCGCCAGGTGAGCTAACCGTTGGATCAGCCCACCAGCCACATGGCCAGGTTGGGATAGAACAGCAGGGCGAACAGCACGCACAGCTGGATGGCAATGAACGGCAGCAGTGCCACGAAGATATCTTTCAGGCTGATGCTGGGGGGAGCGACGCCCTTGAGGTAGAAGGCGGCCGGGCCGAACGGCGGTGACAGAAAGGAGACCTGCATGTTGACCGCGAACAGGATGCCGAACCAGACCGGGCTGTAGCCCAGCTGCTCAACGATCGGCACGAAGATCGGCAGGGTCAGCATCGCCACGCCAATCCAGTCGAGGAACATGCCGAGTACCAACAGGATTGCCATCATGACGAGGATGATCACCACCGGTTCGACGTCGAGGCCGAGAATCACTTGCGAGATGAATCGGTTGCCGCCCATCAGGTTGTAGACCCCGACCAGCGCCGCGGCGCCAATCCCGATCCAGATGATCATGCCGCAGGTGGTCATGGTCTGGCCGAGGCTGCCGTGCAGGGTCTTCAAGGAGAATTCGCCGCGGGCGACCACGGCCAACAGCACACCGAAGACACCCATCGCTGCGGCTTCGGTGACCGAGGCCACGCCGCCGTAGATCGAGCCCAGCACCATGAAGGCGATCAGGCCGGGGACGATGATGGCCTTGAGCGCCTGACCCTTGGTGGCGAAACTTTCCTCGCGATCGGCATCGGTCATCGGTGGGCCGAGCCGGGGATTCTTCAGACAGCGGATCAGCACATAAGCGATGTAGGAGCCCATCAGCAGCAAGGCCGGGGTGATGGCCGCAGTGAACAGATCGGCAATCGACTGGCTGGCGATCAGGCCATAGATGATCAGTACGATCGACGGCGGCATCATGGTGCCCAGCGAGCCACCGGCACAGACCACACCGATCGATAGATGCTTGTCATACCCCAGGCGCAGCATCTGCGGTAGCGCCAGAATGCCCAGCAGCACGATCTCGCCGCCGATGATCCCTGACAGTGCGGCCAGGAAGAAGGCCACCACGATGGTCTGGATGGCCACGCCGCCAGGCAGGCGCCCGGCGAACACGCGCATGGCGTTGAAGAGATCCTTGGCTATCCCTGATCGGTCCAGTAGCGAGGCCATCAACACGAACATTGGCACCGCTACCAGCGAATACTCGGTGACGAAGCCGAAGACGCGGCTGGTGACCAGTGGCAGGGCCTCAGGTCCGAACCAGCCGAAGGTGAAAACCAGCGCCACCAGGCCGGTGATGAAGGCAAGCGGCAGTCCGGTCACCAGCAGGGCGAAGATGGCCCCTACCAGCAACAGTGTTCCGTCGGCGATATCCATTACACGCTGCCCTCGGTGGAGGTGGGAGGTGTCGGCGGAGCCTGTCTGGCGCGCAATGACTGAACGCTATGAATGAGCGCCTGCACGCTCATCAGCACCAGCGAGGCCATGATGATGCCCTTGACCAGGGCCGGGAACGGAGGGTTCCAGGAGGTGCCCGAGCGCTCCAGCGACCATTCGCCGAGCGGGTTGTGAGAGGCGTCCCAGAACATCACGAAGGCGGCGTAGCTCATGCCCAGACAGAAGCCCAGGGTGACCAGATCATTGAAGCGGTCGAGCCATAGCTTGAGCCGCGGCCCGGCATTGTCGTAGAGCACCCGCACGCGGATGTGGTGGTTGCCGGCCATGGCCGCGGGGCCGCCGATGGCGAAGCTGACGGCGACCAGCATGACTACGCTCTCATGGACCCAGGAGGTCGGCGAGTTGAAGCCGTAGCGCATCAGGACTTCGAAGACACTGATCACCATGGCGATGAATACCAGCCAGGCGGCGCCGCGGGCACACCAGACGACGCCTCGATCGAAGGCGTTGCGCGACTTGTCGTCCGCTGCCGTCTCATCCGCCTTGGCGGCGGCGACGTCATCGTCGCCGGGTTGGGAAAACTTGGAAGACATGGTTCCTCCACGTGACGCCGCTTGGCGTCACGATGCTCAGGAAGTGGAGAAACGGGGCCGATCGAGATCGGCCCCCTGAAGATGTGAACGGTCGGTTTACAGCTGGTTGCGAGCGCGTAGGAAGGCGGTGACAGAGTCATAGTATTTCTGGGTCATCGCGTTCTTGCCTGCCCACACCTGCCATTCCTGCTCGGCGGCCTGGCGGAACTTCTTGCGCTCTTCCTGAGACAGGTCGATCGGATGCACGTCCGGGTTGTCGTTGAGCTCTTGCAGCGTCTGCAGATCCTGTTCCTTGAGCTGGGCAATCAGGTCATAGGCCATGTCGTCGAAGGCCGTTTCCAGGGTGACCTGCAGGTTCTCGGGCAGCCCGTCCCAGATATCCTTGTTGATCGATACGGCGATCATCGGCATGGAGTGGAAGCCCGGGTACAGCGGGTAGGGCGCGAAGGCGTGGATGCCCTGGGCATCGTTGTTGGAGAGCACCGTAGAGTCGGCGGCATCGATCACGCCCTTCTCGAGGGCCGTGTAGACCTCAGAACCCGGCAAGTTAACCGGTGCAGCGCCGATACGCTCGAAGATGTTGTAGACCATGCCCTGCGGAGCGCGGATCTTGAGGCCCTGAAAGTCATCGATGGACTCGATAGGCACCGAGGAGGGAATTGACTCCAGCGGGAAGGTCGCCGCACTGATCAAGTGCGTGCCATAGGGTTCGGCCAGTTCGTTGTAGAGCGCTTCGCCACCGCCTTGCTTCATGTATTCAAGGAAGTCGTAAGGGTTGCTCCATGCCCCTACCAGGTTGCCCATCATGCCGAAGGCCGGATCCTGGCCGGAAAAGTAGCTGGGATCGGTCATGTGGCCCTGAAGGATGCCCGAGGACACGGCCTGCAGGGTCTCGGTGGGGCCTACGATGGAGTTGATCGGCATGATTTCGATGTGCACCTGACCATCGGTCATGGTTTCGACCTTGTCGGCCCAGGCTTGCTTGATCTTGAAGCTGGGCTCGCCTGAGGTCTCCGACGCTTGGAACTTCCAGTCGTATTCGGCGGCCTGGGCGGTGCCAAGCCCGACCAGGAGGGCCGAGCCGGTGAGGACTATGACGTGTTTAAGCTTGAGCATGAAACTCTCCATAGAGGGAAGATTCTTGTTGTGGCGTGAGCTGACAGGGCAGCATCCCCATCTGGGAGGCTTAATGTTGAACATATAGCGTATTTGTTCAACATATACTTTTGTATGTATCGACTACCATGGCGGTTATCGGTAACGTCTAGCTCAATCTTCGCCGCATACAGGATCGAGCCGCAGGCCGCGATCCTTCGATAAGGAGTGACCTCCATGTCTCAGAATAAACGCCCGCTGCGCAGTGCTGCCTGGTTTGGTACCGCCGACAAGAACGGTTTCATGTACCGCAGCTGGATGAAGAATCAGGGCATTCCCGATCATGAGTTCGAAGGCAAGCCGATCATCGGTATCTGCAATACCTGGTCGGAGCTCACGCCCTGCAACGCGCACTTCCGCAAGCTTGCCGAACACGTCAAGCAGGGCATTCTCGAGGCCGGTGGTTACCCGGTAGAGTTCCCGGTGTTCTCCAACGGCGAATCCAACCTGCGTCCCACTGCGATGTTCACCCGCAACCTCGCCAGCATGGATGTCGAAGAGGCAATCCGCGGCAATCCGATGGATGCGGTGGTGCTGCTGGTGGGCTGTGACAAGACCACCCCGGCACTGCTGATGGGGGCGGCGAGCTGTGACCTGCCGACGCTGGTGGTCACCGGCGGGCCGATGCTCAACGGCAAGCATGAAGGCAAGGACATTGGCTCGGGCACTGTGGTCTGGAAACTCTCGGAGGAGGTCAAGGCCGGCAAGATCTCGATTCACGACTTCATGGCCGCCGAGGCTGGCATGTCGCGCTCTGCGGGTACCTGCAACACCATGGGAACGGCCTCGACCATGGCCTGCATGGCCGAATCGCTGGGCGCCTCGCTGCCGCACAACGCGGCCATTCCTGCGGTCGATTCGCGTCGCTATGTACTGGCCCACCTGTCGGGCAATCGCATCGTCGAGATGGTCCACGAGGATCTCAAACTCTCCAAGGTTCTCACCAAGGGCGCCTTCGAGAACGCCATTCGCACCAATGCCGCCATCGGTGGCTCCACCAATGCGGTCATCCACCTGAAGGCGATCGCCGGACGTATGGGCGTCGATCTGGCCTTGGATGACTGGAACCGCATTGGCCGCGGGACGCCCACGATCGTCGATCTGCAGCCGTCCGGGCGCTTCCTGATGGAAGAGTTCTACTATGCGGGCGGCCTGCCGGCGGTGCTGCGCCGCCTCGGCGAGGCCGACCGGCTGCCCCACAAGGGTGCCCTGACCGTCAACGGCCAGACGCTGTGGGACAACGTCAAAGATGCCCCGCTTTACAATGATCAGGTGATTCGCCCGTTGGACAACCCGTTGGTAGACGACGGCGGCATGTGCGTGCTGCGCGGCAACCTCGCCCCGGGAGGGGCGGTGCTCAAGCCCTCGGCGGCGAGCCCGGAATTGATGCGCCACCGCGGCCAGGCCGTGGTCTTCGAGGATTTCGACGACTACAAGGCACGCATCAACGACCCGGATCTCGAGGTGTCGGCAGACAGCGTGCTGGTGATGAAGCATTGCGGTCCACGCGGTTATCACGGCATGGCCGAGGTGGGGAACATGGGGCTGCCGTCGAAGCTGCTGGAGCAGGGGGTAACCGACATGGTGCGCATCTCCGATGCCCGCATGAGCGGCACCGCCTATGGCACCGTGGTGCTGCATGTGGCGCCGGAAGCCGCCGCCGGTGGGCCGCTTGCCGCCGTGCAAAACGGCGACTGGATCGAACTCGATGCCTATGACGGCCGCCTGCATCTGGACATCAGCGAAGACGAACTCGCCTCACGGCTGGCCGAAAGCGATCCCCGCGCGGCGTCGACACGCATTGCCAGCAGCGGCGGTTACCGCCAGCTCTATATCGAGCATGTACTGCAAGCCGACGAAGGCTGCGATTTCGACTTCCTGGTTGGCTGTCGCGGCGCCGAGGTGCCCCGGCACTCGCACTGAATACGGACACCGGCCAATCGCCGCGTTCCCCTCCCGTCTTGCCGCCATCCGATCCCATGCCTGCGACGCCCGAGACAGGCGTCGCAGGGACTAGGAGTTTGACCATGTCCTCGCCCCGTCTGACCTCGGATCAGCTGCGCTCGCGCTGGTGGTTCGATAACCCCGATCATCCCGGTACCACGGCGCTGTGCATCGAACGCTATCTCAATTACGGCATCACGCTCGAAGAACTGACCTCGGGTAAGCCGATCATCGGCATCTGCCAGTCGGGCTCGGACCTCACGCCCTGCAATCGCCACCACATCGAGCTGGTGAAGCGGGTCAAGGACGGCATCCGCGCCGCGGGCGGGGTGCCCTTCGAGTTCCCGCTGCATCCGATCCACGAGAACGTGCGCCGCCCCACTGCGGCACTGGATCGCAACCTGGCCTACCTGGGCCTGGTCGAGGTGCTGCACGGCTATCCGCTGGACGGCGTGGTGCTGACCACCGGCTGTGACAAGACCACTCCGGCCAGTCTGATGGCCGCCGCCACGGTCAACATTCCGGCCATCGTGCTGTCCGGCGGGCCGATGCTCAACGGCTGGCGCGGCGCCGAGCGTGTCGGCTCCGGCACCGTGGTGTGGGAGATGCGCAAGCGCCTGGCCGCCGGCGATATCGACTACCCCGAGTTCCTGTCGCGGATCGCCGATTCCGCGCCCTCGGTGGGCCATTGCAACACCATGGGCACGGCCTCGACCATGAATTCGCTAGCCGAGGCGCTGGGCATGAGCCTGCCGGGGTCGGCGATGATCCCAGGTCCTTACAAGGAGCGCGGGGCGGTGGCCTATAAGACCGGCGAGCGCATCGTCGACATGGTCTGGGACGACCTGCGGCCGAGCGACATCATGACCCGCGAGGCGTTCGAGAACGCCGTGGTCACCTGCTCGGCGCTGGGCGGCTCGTCCAATGCCCCGGTCCATATCAACGCCATCGCCCGCCACGCTGGCGTCGAATTCGACAACGACGACTGGCAGCGGCTCGGCCACGAGGTGCCGCTGCTGGCCAACGTGATGCCGGCCGGCGCCTATCTCGGCGAGGAGTTCCACCGCGCCGGCGGCGTGCCGGCGGTGATGCACGAGCTGCTCGAGGCCGGGCGGCTCCATGGCGAGGTGCCGACCGCCAACGGCCGCACCCTGGCCGATAACCTGGCCGGTCGTGAGACTGTCGACGAGGAAGTGATCCGCCGCTACGCTAACCCGCTGGTCGAGCACGCGGGCTTCCTCAACCTCAAGGGCAACCTGTTCGACTCGGCGCTGATGAAGACCAGCGTGATCGCGACGGACTTCCGCCAGCGCTTCCTCAGCGATCCCGAGGACCCCAATGCCTTCGAAGGCAAGGTGGCGGTGTTCGACGGCTCCGAGGACTATCACGCGCGCATCGACGATCCTGCGCTCGGTATCGATGAGCGCACCATCCTGGTGATGCGCGGCGCCGGGCCCGTTGGCCATCCGGGCGGCGCCGAGGTGGTCAATATGCAACCGCCGGAGGCGCTGATCCGCGCCGGCATCGACTCGCTGCCCTGCCTGGGCGACGGTCGCCAATCGGGCACTTCCGGCTCGCCGTCGATCCTCAACGCCTCGCCGGAAGCCGCCACCGGCGGGCCGCTGGCGCTGCTCGAGAGCGGCGATCGGCTGCGAGTGGATCTCGGCCGCTGCGAGGTGCGTCTGCTGGTCGATGAAGACGAACTGGCTTTGCGCCGCGAGCGACTCGAGTCCGCCGGTGGTTACCCCTATCCGGCGCATCAGACGCCCTGGCAGGAAATTCAGCGCTCGATGGTCGAGCCGCTGGACCGTGGCATGATTCTACGAGGTGCGACTGAGTATCAGGACGTCGCCCGTCGCAGCCCCCCGCGGGACAACCACTGACGCCATAGCAGCAAACGGCCGCCTCACCCCGGGGCGGCCGTTTACCGGAGAGCCTGCCGGGGCCATTAGGTGATGAGGTCGCAAGGTGGCTCAGGGTGTCGTGGCGGTAGAGGGTGTCGTGGCGCTACACTGCGGGCCGGTTTTCATTGCTTGCAGGAGGGTGTCATGTCCGAATTTCGCCTGGGTCTGGTCGGGGTCGGCAAGATCGTGCGCGATCAGCATCTGGCGGCTATCCAGTCCACTCCGGGGATAGAGCTTGTCGCTGTGGCTGATCCCTTCTCCGAGCTGGAAGGCATCGCGAGCTACAAAGACCTTGCCACCATGCTCGACGCCGAGCCGGCTCTCGATGCCATCGCGATCTGCACACCGACCCACCTGCGCCACGAACTGGCGCGGCTGGCCCTGGAGCGTGGCAAGGCGGTGATGCTGGAGAAGCCGCCGGGAGCGACGCTTGCCGAGACGGAGGATCTCAAGGCGCTGGCCAAGGAGCATGACGCCGTGCTGTTTGCCGCCTGGCACTCGCGTTTTGCACCAGGCATCAGCCACGCCCAGGATTGGCTCACCTCAAGAACTGTGACCGGGGTGACGATCGACTGGCATGAGGATGTGCGAGTCTGGCACCCAGGCCAGGATTGGATCTGGCAGGCGGGCGGTATGGGCGTCTTCGATCCTGGCATCAATGCGCTATCCATCGCCACACAGTTGATGTCGGTGCCGTTCTTTCTCAAGCACGCAGATCTCGAGGTGCCTGAAAACTGCCAGACGCCGATTGCCGCCAAGCTCGGCTTTCGCACCGCGGCCGGCGTTGCTGTAGACGCCGACTTCGACTTCCGTCATCAGGACCCGCCGCGCTGGGACATGCGCATCGACACCGATGCCGGGGTTCTCAAGCTTGAAAGCGGCGGTTCGCGCCTGATCATCGATGGCGAGGTGGTAATCGACGAGCCCGAACACGAGTACCAGGGCGTCTACGCGCATTTTCGTGAACTGCTGAAGACCGGCGAAAGCGATATCGATATTGCACCGCTGCGCCATGTGGCCGACGCCATGATGCTGGGTCACCGGCGCGCGGTTGAAGCGTTTATCGAATAGCGGCTGTTTATCGGATAGCGGTTGTTTATCGAGTGGCGGCCTTAGCGATGCCGATGACACCCTGATGTTACAGCCGCCGCCCGTCAGGCGGTTGAGCCGTGTCTATCGTTCAGGTGTCCGGCGTCAGGTTCATGCTGCTTCCCAATACCGATTCGCCGGGCTTGAGGCCGAGCGCATCGGCGGTGCCGGCAAGCACGGATTGAGCGGCGCGGAAGGCCTCGTGAGGGCGGCGGGTACGAATGGCCTCCATCATCTTACGATGGCGCTCCAGGCTCGCCTCGGGGTCTGTGGCGCTGACGTTGGACATCTTGATCAGCAGATAGATGGATGGGCGCAGGATATGGGAAAGCTGCGCCCATACAATATTGTGGGTGGCCTTGTAGATCGCGACATGAAAGGCCACATCGTAATCGCTGTGCAGGCGCTTCGTTTCCGGGCCAGCATCGCTGTGCATGTTCTGGCCCATGCCTTCAAAAGCTTCCTCAATCGCGACCAGGTCGCGCGCCGTGGCGCGTTGGGCGGCCATCATGGCGACATAGGGCTCGACATCCAGTCGAAATGACAGGATCTCGCGCTGGATCTTGGGGTTTGGCGCGGCATAGCGCGTCATCCATCCGGTGACGGTGGGGTCGAGAATATTCCACTCGGAATACTCGCGAACCCTGGAGCCATGCCCAGAAATGCGCTCGATGATGCCGACATCCACGAGTTGCCTTAGGTCGCTGCGCACCGCCGAGCGGTTGATGGCGAACTGTTCGCAGAGGTCGACTTCCTTGGGCACGTAGTCGCCGGGCTGATAGCGGCCGGAGAAAATCTCCTCGGCCAGAAATTCGGCGACGCTAGGGCGTTGGTTGGGCTTTTGCTGCTTTTCCTTCACGTAGGCTCTGTCCGGCAAAATGTAGGCTCAAGTTGTCATATGTTGAACATATGAGCAAGCTGACTAAAAACTAGCGACTATCCGCTGGAGATTTCTCTAGCAGGGCGATGAAGTGCTCGAGCAGGTCGTTGGCCTCGGGTGTCGCGTGGATGCCCTCGCACAGGGCCTCGACGTTCTGGCCGGCTTCACCCAGCCCCTCGCGCTGGTGCTCGAGGTAGTCACGCATCACCGGTGAGGTGAATTCCGGGTGGAACTGCACGCTCCACTGGCGCGGCCCCAGGCGCAGCGCCTGATAGGGATCGTGGGCATTGCACGCCAGCACCACCGCACCTGCTGGTGGCGTGAGCACCGATTGGGCATGCGTCAGGTGAGCCGGGAACCTGTTGGGCAGGGCGCCGAGCAGGGCATCCGCCTGACCGGCCTCGGTGAGTGCGACCTCGAAGGTGCCGACCTCTCGGCCGTCCGGGTGATAGCCGCTTTTACCGCCCAGCGCCTCGGCCAGCAACTGATGCCCGTAGCAGACCCCAAGTATTGGCAGGTCGCGTTCGCAGGCCTCGTGCAGCCAGGGCTTCAGCGCCTCGCTCCAGGGCTCGCCGTCGCTGACCATGGCGTGTGATCCGGTAATTAGCACCCCATCGAACTCTGCATGCTCAGGCGGCAGCGTATCTCTTTGCGCATCCTCTCTCGCATCCCAAACGGTCAGCTCATGGTCGGGCAGGCGGGCCTGGAACAGCGCCTCGAAGTCGCCATGCTTGGCGACAACGTCGGGGAAGCTGTCCCCGGTCTTGATCAGCAGCAGTCGTGGCGTGTGACTTTTCATACAGTGGTCTCGCTCATACAGAAGGCTCGTCCAATGGAAGCTCAGTCCTGGTGCATTGCCGTGCCCAGCGCCTGCATGAACTGGTCGCAGGCCGCGAGCTGATCACGTTCGACATACTCATCGGGCTGGTGGGCCTGGCCGATGCTGCCCGGCCCGCAGATCACCGTGGGCAGTCCCACCCCCTGGAACTGGCCGGCCTCGGTGGTGTAGGCGACCGCTTCATTAGGCTTGTCACCCAGCAGTGTCTTGCACAGCGCCACCGCCTCGGCATTGTCGCGATCGGCAAGCGCCGGCACGGTCTGAGTAATGTGCTCGGTGACGATGCCGGTACCCGGCGAGCGAACCTGCATCTCAGCCTCGAGTTCCCGGGCGTAGGCATCGAAGCGCGCATAGAGCGCCTCGAAGCTGTCACTTGGCAGATGGCGAATCTCCCAGTCGAAGTGACAGTCGCGGGCCTTGATGTTGATCGCCGTGCCGCCCTGGATACGGCCCACATGCAGGCTCGAATGCGCCACGTTGAAGGCCTCATCGATGCGCCCCTCGGCCTTGAGCTCCTCCATGATGTCCTCGATGCGGGTGACCAGCCGCGCGGCGACGTGGATCGCCGAGACGCCCTGATACACCTGGCTCGAGTGGGCCGCCTGGCCGGTGACAGTGGTGCGCAGATTGGTGATGCCCTTGTGGGCCACTACCGGCGCCATCAGCGTCGGCTCACCGACGATCACTGCCGCCGGGCGAGGCTCGTCGGCCATCAGCCGTTCGATCAGCCGCGGCGCGCCCAGGCAGCCGATTTCTTCATCGTAAGACAACGCGAGATAGATCGGCCGTTCGAGGGTCTGCTCGACCCAGTGCGGCACCTGGGCCAACGCGCAGGCAATAAAGCCCTTCATGTCACAGGTGCCGCGGCCATAGAGGCGACCATCGTCGCCGTCGCGCAGCGTGAACGGATCACTCGTCCAGGGCTGACCATCGACCGGTACCACATCGGTGTGCCCGGATAGCACCACCCCGCCCTCGACCGCCGGGCCGATGCGTGCCAGCAGGTTGGCCTTGCTGCCATCGTCGTTTTCAATCCGCTGGTAGGGCACGCCGTACTCGTCGAGATAGGATTCGATGAAGCGAATCAGCTCAAGGTTGGAATCGCGTGAGACGGTGGCAAAGCCCACCAGCGTCTCGAGCAGGGCGGTGGCGGTCATGATCTGACTCCTGAGAAAGGGGCGGACCAAAGTCTATCATGGGGCTGCATACTGATGAGGTGGTCGCACAATTGGAGTGTTCTTAATTTTGAACGCTGAGCGTTGAACGAAGGATTTGCGATCTATTGCTTGCTTATCCTACTATCATCGGCTTGGGCCCTACTCCATTTGTTCTTAGAAGGATAATAATATGTTGAATAAATTCAGCAGTCTGAAGAAAAACCTTTCCACATCGGCGCTGGGGTTGGGACTGGCACTCAGCGTCGTGGCCACTGACGTGGCGGCAGCGGATTACAACTGGCGTTTCAGCAACCTTTATAGCCGAGGCACCGCCTTTGGCGAGCTGTACGAAAATCTGGGCAAGAACATCGAGGAGCTCTCTGATGGCCGCATCAAGGTCCAGGTCCTCTATTCAGGCGAAGGGGTTGGAACCAGCGGGCTGCTGGGTGCCGTCAAATCTGGCCTGATCACCATGGGCGCTCCGTTCCAGTCGATGCACGCGGGTGAGCTGCCGGCGGGTGTCGTCGAGATCGGCCTGCCTGGTGGCACCGCCGATACCGATGAGCTCTACAGCCTTTTTCACGAAAAGGGATGGGGAGACGTCCTGGAAGAGGCGTATGGCTCCCAGGGACTGGTATGGCTCGAGCCGTACATCCAGCCGCCGGTCTACATCCTGACCAAGGAACCGATCGAGTCGGTGGAAGATTTCGAGGGTCTCAAGATCCGCGCCCCCGGCGCTTACGGCAAGTTCCTGCGTAACCTGGGGGCCTCGCCGGTTTCGCTGGCCTGGAGCGAGATTTACACCAGCCTGGCCACTGGCGTCATCGACGGTTCTATCGGTAGCAACATGATCGACCACCGCGACGGTAACCATGTTGAAGTCGCCAAATACATGTACCCCTTGCCGCTGGCCGGCGCTCAGGTGCTGCCGATCGTCGTCAACCGCAGTGCGTGGAACAAGCTGCCCGATGATCTCAAGGACGCCGTGCGCAAGGCCACCGAGATCCATGCTGAAGAGCAGTTGACCATGTCCAAGCAGTGGGAAAGCGAGGCGGTGGCAGAAATGGAAGCCAATGGGCTGAAGTGGAGCCCGGAGCCGAGCGAAGCTGACAAGGAGGCTTGGGCCGAAGCCGCTGCGACGCTGCGTGAAGAGTACGCTCAGCAGGACAAGTACAGCGAGCGGTTGATCGAAATCCTGAATGAGACCGGTTATTGATGATATGGCAGGCACATCGCCCGCCGTATCATCGCTCTTGAAAACGGGCAGAACGTTAAGACGCTCCCATGTTTTCAATTGTCAGTATCGGTCTTGTAGCCAATCGAGAGGCACTGCAGCACCTCATCGAGATTGGCATATATCTTGGCTTGCTGATTCTCAGCGGTGAGTAAGTCAAGAGAAGGCGGAAAGCACATGGTGCTTTCCGCCTTTTACATGATTTCAGGAGATCCCTTATGTTCCTCACCCTGCTGAGGGGGCTCTGCCACGGTATTGATCTTATCGTCATGCTGACCGGCAAAGCAGCTTCCTACCTAATGCCGGTACTGGCCGGTATCGTCGTCTTCGAAGTGTTCGCCCGTTATGTGCTCGGTAGTCCCACGATCTGGGCCTACGACCTGTCACTGTTTCTGTTTGGCTACATCACGGCGCTGGGCGGTGCTTATGCCCAGCAGAAACGAGCACACATCAATGTCGACATCCTCTATCTGAAGGTCTCGCCCAAGGCCAAGAGCGTCTTCAACCTCCTTGGTTACGCCCTGGCCATCTTCTTCCTGGCCATCATCATCAAAGTGAGCATGGGTAAGTTTTTCGAGGCCATCGAGTTCGACTATCGCCGCCAGAGCGAGTGGGCACCGCCCATGTATCACTTCTGGGTAATGATGGTCATCGCCTGTGCGCTATTCATTGCGCAATTTGTGCGAGACGCGCTGAACGACATTTTTTACCTGGCGACGGGTACCCCGCTGCTAAAACAAAAAGAGGGGGTCCATCATGGACATTGAACTGCTGACTGGGGTGCTGTTGCTGTGCATCCTGATCTTCTTCGCGCTGGGGGCCGCCGTGGGCCTTGCGCTGGGCGGTATCGCCATGGCCATTGGTTACATGACCTGGGGCGAGGGCATCTTCAACGTGATTCCCACCACCCTGGAATCGACCTTCTTCAGCTTTATCCTCCTGGCCATCCCGCTCTATATCTACATGGGGCAGCTGCTGACCAAGTCTGGGATCGGCGATGCCATGTTCAACGCCAGCCAGCTGTTGATCGGCAAGGTACGCGGTTCCCTGGCCATCAGCGTTATCGGGGTGTGCTCGATGATCGGTGCCATGGTCGGCATCATCGGTGCCGGCATCATGACCTCCGGCAGCATTGCGCTGCGCCCCATGCTGGACCGCGGGTATAACCGGCGCCTGGCGCTGGGCGTCATCATGGCGGGTGGCGGTCTGGGTATCCTGATTCCCCCCAGCATCCCCATGATCATGTTTGCCGCGGCGACTCAGAACTCGGTCGGGCGCATGTTCCTGGGCGCCATGATGCCGGCCTTGTTGACGATCGTGCTTCTGATTACCTATGTGGTTGTCAGCTGCTGGCTTAACCCGTCCCGCGCGCCCAAGGACGATGAGCATGACGACGCACCGGATCGCACACCTCGGCAGACATTCGTCATTCTTCGCGATGGCCTTTCCGCGCTGTTGCTGATCTTCGTCGTGCTGGGCAGCATCATCTCCGGCATTGCCACGCCGACCGAGTCGGGGGCTATCGGCGTCTTCGGTGCCATTCTGCTGGCGATTCTCTACAAGCGCTTCCGGCCGGCCATGTTTCAGTCTGCCGGTCTCCAGACCGCCACCCTGGTCAGCGTGGCCATGTGGATCATCTTCGGCGCCTCGGTGTTCAGCAATTTCCATCTGCTGATGGGGGTGCAGAGCATGGTGGCCGATCTCGCTGCAAGCCTGGACCTGCCGCCTATCATGATCATTATCCTGTTTCAGGTGATCATGCTGCTGCTGGGCTTCATTATTGACGAGTTCATCATCGTGCTGATGTGTGCGCCGCTGTTTACGCCCATCGCCGTATCCATGGGCTATGACCCCATCTGGTTCGGTGTACTGATGATTCTCAATATATTGATCGCTGTGCAGACGCCGCCCTATGGGTTCGCCTTGTTCTACCTGAAAGGCATTGCGCCACCTGATGTCGGGATGGGAGAGATCTACCGGTCAGTCACGCCCTTTGTGGCCGTGAACTTAGTGGTACTGATCCTGTGCATGGTCTTCCCGGAAATCGTGCTATGGCTACCTAATAAAGTCATGGGTTGAGGTGACACTATGTTCAATCACATCTTGATTCCCGTCGATCTCGTTCATCAAGAGCAGCTCGCTAGGCTAAAGGAGTCCGCCCGTTTGTTGATCGATGGTGCGGGCAGCATCACCTTGCTTTATGTGGACCCGATCACGGTCCACAAGGAAGCGCTGATGACTCAGTTGGGGGAAGACCAATACGCTGAGCATCAACGGGAGGCCGAGGCCCAGCTGCAGAGCCTGTCCGAGTCGCTGCAGCTGGAGAACGTCGCCATGAATGTCGTTACCCGAGAAGGCAGCGCTCATGATCAGATTCTCGAGTACGCCTCGGAGATCAGTGCCGACGCCATTCTGATGATGGCCAGCCGTCCTGGGCTCACCGACTACTTCATTGGTTCCACAGCCGAACGGGTGGTGCGACATGCCGATTGCTCGGTCTTCGTGATTCGCTAAGTCGTTAACCTCGTCGGAAAGCGGCCGTCAGATGTTTCTGGCGGCCGTTTTTTTTGTGCCGACAATCGAGACGCCATGGCCAGCAATGGATAGTCTTCGGCTGTGTCACAATTGCTATACGGCACCTAGCGCTGCCTGATATGTTTAGCTGGAAAACGACACTCCACGAGGAAGGCTGCATGCAGCACACCGAACGACATAGAACGCACCGCATTGGTTGGCTTCGCGCGGCTGTGCTCGGCGCGAATGACGGCATTGTCTCCACGGCGAGCCTGGTGTTGGGCGTGGCGGCATCGGGGGCGACGACGCAGACGATTCTGGTGGCGGGTGTGGCCGGCCTTGTCGCCGGTGCCATGTCGATGGCGGCCGGCGAGTACGTGTCGGTCAGCTCTCAATCCGATACCGAAAGCGCGGACCTGGCGCGGGAGAAACAAGAGCTCGCCGACAACCCCAGGCAAGAGCACGCGGAACTGAAAGCCATCTATGTCGAACGTGGTCTCGATGAGCAACTGGCCGGCCAGGTCGCAACGCAACTGATGGAACACGACTCGCTTGGCGCCCATGCGCGAGATGAGCTCGGCATATCGGACACCTTGGCCGCCAAGCCAGTGCAAGCCGCTTTCGCGTCGGCGGCCACCTTTGCGGTGGGTGCGGCAATGCCGCTATTGATGGTCGCGTTACTGCCGGCTGCCACGCTCATGTGGGGGCTGTCCGGCAGCTCGCTGGTTTTCCTGGCGCTATTGGGTCTGTTGGCTGCTCGGGCGGGTGGTGCCCCGATCGTTACTTCGGTGGTGCGCGTCGCCTTTTGGGGCGCCTTGGCGATGGGGTTAACCGCCGGGGTAGGGGCGCTCTTTGGTGTGGCGGCGTGATTGGGAAATCGCATGGACCGTGACGCCTACCGACGTGAGCCGTCGAAACTAAAACTCCACCGCCGCTTATTTTAAGTTCGGATGGAAAATAAAATAAGGTGCCTAGCGGGGCACGGATGAGCCGCCCTCGGCGATTGGCGCCCTGAGACGCTGCAGCGTAGCATTGCCGCCAAGATTCTCCTGCGGCTGCCGACACTACGTCCGGCGGCCGTCTGCATGACACCCTTTGATAAGGACCTGCGAACCCCATGTTCGAGCAGACCTTCAAGAACATCGACGATGTGCTGTGGAAAGAAGCCGGCTGCGCCACCGAGCTGGACTACACCGAACAGACCTCCTGGTTGCTGTTCCTCAAGTACCTGGACGACCTCGAGCAGCGCCGGGCCGTCAACGCCACTCTTTCCGGCAAGCCCTTCGACTTCATCATCGACACAGCCTATCAATGGTCGACCTGGGCGGCGCCCCGCAAGCGCGATGGCACCCTGGACCATGACAGAGCCCTGACCGGCGATGACCTGCTCGACTTCGTCAATCGCGAGCTCTTCCCCTACCTGCAGGGCTTTCGCGAGCGCGCCAGCGGCCCCGATACCATCGAGTACAAGATCGGCGAGATCTTCGGCGAGGTGCGCAACAAGTTCCAGAGTGGCTACAGCCTGCGCGATGCCCTGGAGCTGGTGGACAGCCTTCAGTTCCGCTCCCAGGCCGAGAAGCACGAGCTCTCGCACCTCTATGAAGCCAAGATCAAGAACATGGGCAACGCCGGGCGCAACGGCGGCGAGTACTACACCCCGCGCCCGCTGATCCGCGCCATGATCCGGGTGATCGATCCCAGGATCGGCGAGCGCCTCTACGACGGCGCGGCCGGGTCGGCGGGCTTTCTCTGCGAGGCCCACGAATACCTGCGCTACGGCTTCGGCAGCGACGAGCCGCGAAGGCTCACCACCGAGCAGCTCGACACCCTGCAGAACCGCACCTTCTCCGGCAAGGAGAAGAAGAGCCTGCCCTATGTAATCGGCATCATGAACATGATCCTGCATGGCATCGAGGCGCCCAACCTGGTGCACACCAACACCCTGACCGAGAACCTCGCCGACCTGCAGGAGAAGGACCGTTTCGACGTGATCCTCGCCAACCCGCCCTTCGGCGGCAAGGAGCGCAAGGAGGTCCAGCAGAACTTCCCGATCAAGACCGGCGAGACGGCCTTCCTCTTCCTGCAGCACTTCATCAAGCGCTTGAAGGCCGGCGGCCGCGCCGCGGTGGTGATCAAGAACACCTTCCTCTCGAATGCCGACAACGCCTCGAAGGCGCTGCGCCAGGAGCTCTTGGAGAGCTGCAACCTGCACACCGTGCTCGACTGCCCCGGCGGCACCTTCCTCGGCGCCGGCGTGAAGACGGTGGTGCTGTTCTTCGAGAAGGGCGCCCCGACCCGCGATATCTGGTACTACCAGCTCGACCCCGGCCCAGCCTGGGCAAGACCAATCCGCTCAACGACGATGATCTCGCCGAGTTCGTCGACCTGCAGGCCAGCTTCGCCGACTCCGACAACTCCTGGAAGGTCAGCGTCGATGATCTGGACCGCGAGACCTTCGATCTGTCGGTGAAGAACCCCAACAAGGCAGAAGAAGCCCCGCTGCGCGACCCCGAGGTGATCATCAACGAGATCGAGACGCTAGACCGCGAGGCCGAGGAGATCCTGGAAGGGATTCGGGGGATGTTATGAATGAGGAGTGGACAAGGAAAAGCCTGGGTGAAGTCTGCGAAATTCTGGATAGCAGGCGTAAGCCAATCACCAAGAGAAACAGAGTCGCGGGCCCTTACCCGTACTACGGTGCTACAGGAGTTCTGGATTATGTAGATGGATATATCTTCGATGAGCTATTAGTGCTTATTGGAGAAGATGGCGCAAAGTGGGGCGCAGGCGATAATACGGCCTATGCCGTAGAAGGAAAGTGCTGGGTGAATAATCACGCTCACGTGATCCGTCCCAATCGAAATGTGATGCTTGATTCATGGGTTATTTATTATCTTAACACGACGGATTTAGCTCCTTTCATTTCCGGATTAACGGTACCAAAACTAAATCAGGGAAGGCTGCGTGAGATTCCGATCCCAATTCCGCCTCTCCCCGAACAAGAACGCATCGTCGCCATCCTCAATGAAGCCTTCACCGGGATCGATACGGTCGTTGCTAATACCGAAAAAAACCTCGCTAACGCCCGCGAGTTGTTCGATGAGTTCGTGGTTTCTTCTTTGAAAGATAATAGTCGTGAGTGGACTACATTGGGCGAACTATCTGAGAGGATGGAGTACGGATCTTCCTCGAAATCTGCAGGCGATGGATTGGTTCCCGTGCTACGCATGGGAAATATCGCAAGGGGAAGATTTTCCTGGTCTGACCTCAAATACTCTAGTAACCCTAGCGAGATTGAAAAGTATAAACTTGATTGCAATGATGTGCTTTTCAATCGGACAAATAGTCCAGAGTTGGTCGGAAAGACTGCAATTTATAAAGGAGAAAAAGAGGCAATATTTGCCGGCTACTTGATTCGAATTCACAGGAATAAGGCGTTGTTAGACCCTGATTTTCTCTGTTACTTCTTGAATAGCTCGCTTGCAATGAACTATGGGCGTTCAGTAATGAGCAGTAGCGTAAATCAAGCCAATATCAATGCTACGAAGCTTAAATCTTACCCCATGCCGGCACTCTCTATTGACGAACAGCAAAGCCTGGTTGAAATTTTCGAAGAGTTTTCTTCTGAAACCCAACGACTTGAGGTCATCTACCAGCAAAAACTCACCGCCCTGGCCGAGCTCAAGCAGTCCCTGCTGCAGAAGGCCTTCTCCGGCGAGCTGACGGCCAATGTGGCCGAAGCGTCGGTGGAGGAGGCGACGGCATGAGTACCGAGAGCCAGGCCCCCATCGTCATCTACCAGGGGGCCGACCAGGCGGTCGAGGTGCGGCTGGATGCCGAGCATGAGACGGTCTGGCTCACGCAGGCACAGATGGCCGAACTGTTCGACGTCAAGCCTCAGAACATCACCATGCACCTGAAGAACGTTTACGCGGATGGCGAACTGGTGGAGGAGGCAACCTGTAAGGATTTCTTACAAGTTCGGCAGGAGGGGCAGCGAGAGGTTAAACGCAAGCGCAAACACTACAGCCTGGATGCGGTGATCTCGGTCGGATACCGGGTCAGCTCCACACGGGCGACCCGCTTCCGGATATGGGCGACGCGCACCCTGCGCGAGCACCTGACACAGGGCTGGACGCTGAACCGCCAGCGCTTCGAGGAGAACGCCCGCGAGCTGGAGGCCGCCATGGCGCTGGTGCGCAAGACGGCCGGCAGCCCGGCGCTGGATGCGGCAAGCGGCCGTGGCCTCGTCGATATCGTCACCCGCTATGCCCAGACCTTCCTGCTGCTGCAACGCTATGACGAGGGCCTACTGACCGAGCCCCATGCTCAGGCTGGCGGCCGACTGCCGACGATTGAGGAAGCCCGCTCGGCGGTCACCACGCTCAAGGCCGAGCTGATCGCTAAGGGTGAGGCCACCGACCTGTTCGCCCGGGAGCGCGGCGACGGCCTCGAGGCGCTGCTCGGCAACCTCGACCAGACGGTCTTCGGCGAGCCGGCCTACCCCTCTGTGGAGGCCAAGGCGGCGCACCTCCTTTACTTCGTGGTCAAGAACCACCCCTTCGCCGACGGCAACAAGCGCAGTGCGGCCTATCTGTTCGTGGACTTCCTCTACCGTAATGATCGCCTGCTCGATGCTCACGGCGAGGTAGTGGTCAACGACGTGGGCCTCGCCGCCCTGACGCTGTTGATCGCCGAGTCCGACCCGGCCAACAAGGCGACCATGGTCCGGCTGGTCATGAACATGCTGGCCAGCCCTGTAGAAGACTGAAGGGATGGCTCGTTGGGAAAGGCCAAAGCTGGCTTCGCCCGCCAGAAACCCATATGTTGTGAAGGGTTACGGAGCTGGAAGGCTCCCGATCGTGCACCGACCGGACAAGGATTGACCGATGAATGAAGCCGATACCCGCGCCGAGCTGATCGACCCCGCCCTCAAGGAAGCCGGCTGGGGCAGGGTAGCAGGCAGCCGGGTACGGCGTGAGGTGATCACCCTGGGGCGACTGCAGGGCGGCGGGCAGCGCACCCGCGGCGACATCGCCGATTACGTGCTCTTCTACCAGGGCCAGAAGCTGGCGGTGATCGAGGCCAAGAAGCGTGATCTTCCCGTCACCGAGGGCCTGGCTCAGGCCAAGCGCTACGCCGAGCGGCTGCAAACACGCTTCGCCTATGCCACCAACGGGGTGGGCCTCTACCGTGTCGACCTGCACACCGGCGAGGAAGGCCCGGTAGCCGGCTATCCCACGCCGGAGGCGCTGTGGGCCGAGACTTTCCCCGAGCCCAATCCCTGGCGCGAACGCTTCGGCGAGGTGGCCTTCCACGACAACGGCAGCCAGTGGCAGGCGCGTTACTACCAGCATAACGCCATCAACCAGGCGCTGGAGGCCATCGCCGCCGGCCGTCGCCGCGTGTTGCTGACCCTGGCCACCGGCACCGGCAAGACGGCCATTGCCTTCCAGCTCGCCTGGAAGCTGTTCCACAGCCGCTGGAACCTGGCGGCCTGGCAGGGCGACGACGGTACTCGCCGTCGGCCGCGCATTTTATTCCTCGCCGACCGCAATATCCTCGCCGACCAGGCCTACAACAGCTTCTCCGCCTTTCCTGAGGACGCCCTGGTGCGCATCGCGCCCGATGCGATCCGCAAGCAGGGCAGGGTGCCCAAGAACGGTAACCTCTTCTTCACCATCTTCCAGACCTTCATGAGCGGTTGCGACGCGGTAGGTAACCCAGCCCCCAGCTTCGGTGACTACCCGCCGGACTTCTTCGATCTGATCATCATCGATGAATGCCACCGCGGCGGTGCCAACGACGAGAGCAGCTGGCGGGCCATCCTCGAGTACTTTGCCCCGGCGGTGCAGCTGGGCCTGACCGCCACGCCCAAGCGCACCACCAATACCGACACCTACGCCTACTTCGGCGAGCCGGCCTACGTCTACTCGCTGAAGGAGGGCATCAACGACGGCTTCCTGACGCCGTTCAAGGTACGCCAGATCGCCACCACCCTGGACGACTATGTCTATACGCCCGACGACGCGGTGGTTCAGGGAGAAGTCGAGCAGGGCCGGCGCTATACCGAAGCCGACTTCAACCGTCTCATCAAGATCAGGGAACGAGAGCAGTACCGGGTGCAGGTGTTCATGGAGATGATCGACCCGCGCGAGAAGACGCTGGTGTTCTGCGCCAACCAGGAGCACGCCCTGGCGGTGCGCGATCTGATCAACCAGATGAAGACGAGCCCCGATCCCAACTACTGCGTGCGGGTGACGGCCGATGACGGCGCCGAGGGCGAGCGGTTCCTGCGCCGCTTCCAGGACAACGAGAAGACCATTCCCACCATCCTGACCACCTCGCAGAAACTTTCCACCGGCGTAGACGCCCGCAACATCCGCAACATCGTGCTGATGCGCCCGGTGAACTCGATGATCGAGTTCAAGCAGATCATCGGCCGCGGCACGCGACTGTTCGATGGCAAGGACTACTTCACCATTCTCGATTTCGTGCGTGCCTACGAGCACTTCAGCGACCCGGAGTGGGACGGCGAGCCCGTCGCTCCCGAGCCGTGTTCCCGTTGCGGTGAGATCCCCTGTGTGTGCGAGGTGACCCCGCCCGAGCCTTGCGAACAATGCGGCAAACGCCCCTGCACCTGCGAAAAGGAGTCGCCGGAGCCTTGCGCGGTGTGCGGCGAGATGCCCTGCCAGTGCGAGGGAGGAGGGCAACAGGTGCTGGTGATCGAACTCGCGCCGGGCAAGGTGCGTCAGCTGCAGCACATGAGCGCGACCACCTTCTGGAGCCCGGACGGCAAGCCGATGTCCGCTGCCGACTTCATCCGTCAGCTCTACGGTGACCTGCCGGCACTCTTCCATGATGAGGAGACCCTACGCGAACTCTGGAGCCGACCGGATACCCGCCAGGGCCTACTAGATAGCTTGGCCGAAAAGGGCTACGGCGCCGAGCAGCTCAAGGATATTGGCCGCCTGGTAAACGCCGAAAACAGCGATCTTTTCGACGTGCTGGCCTACATCGCCTTCGCACTGCCGCCGCTCAGCCGCGAGCAGCGGGTGGCTACCCACCGCGAAAGGCTCTTCTCCGACTACGACTACCGCCAGCGCGAGTTTCTGAACTTCGTCATAGACCACTATATTCAGGACGGCGTTGGTGAGCTTGCCCAAGACAAGCTGCCTCAACTGATCGAACTCAAATACCAGACCCCGACGGATGCTATCGCCGAACTCGGCAGCGTCGAGAATATTCGCGAGGCCTTCATCGGGTTTCAGGCGAGGCTTTATGAGCCTGCATAGTATTAAGAGTTAGTCGTATAGAGGGTTAGTCGTATAGAGGGTTAGTCGTATTGCGGGTTAGCCGATGGCCGCGTCGACGAGCTTTTCGCTTTTGCCGATCAGGCGAACATCAGATGAAGAATGCCCTGGCCCGCGTCAACAAGCTGACTCAGTCGATCCTCGCCAAGGCCTTCCGTGGTGAGTTGACCGCCGACTGGCGCGCCGCTAGTCCCGAGTTGATCAGCGGTGAACATTCCGCCGAGGCGCTGCTGGGGCGCATCAAGGCCGAGTAATGAACAACTGAAGCGGGCAACAATACGGTGCAGCACCGCCATACTCGCAAGAGGAGACGCCTGATGCCACAGCAGGATGAACGGGAACTTCTGTCCGACCGGCAGCTGCGCAAGCTGGCCGGCGAGGCGGCCTTCGGTCGCGGCGTGGAGTATTTCCGTGAGGGCATGGTGGTGGGCTGGAACCAGAGCGGCACCACCATCAACGCCGACGTGGAGGGCACCGAGCGCTACCGCGTGATCCTGAAACTGAGCAAGCGCAGCCTGGAAGGCGGCTGCGACTGCCCGGCCTCCGAGGGCATCGATTTCTGCAAGCACTGCGTGGCGGTAGCCCTGGCGTACCGGACGAATCAGGCCGAGGAGGCTCGCCTGACGGAAGGCGATGCTACGGACCGGATACAGGCCTACCTGCAGCAGATGGACAAGCCGTCGTTGATCGAGGCGCTGCAGTCGCTGATCGCACAGGACCCGATGCTGCGCCAACAGTGGTCGTTGCGGGCCGATGCGGTGCTCGGAGTGCTGGATCACAAGGCGCTGAAGAAGCGCATCACGGCGGCCTTCCCCCTCAACCGTGACCTGTACCGTTACGGCCAGGTCAGCGCCTACTTCGCCAGGGCCGAGGTCATCGTCGAGCAGCTTGCCGAGCAGGCCCCGCAGCTGCCGGCGGACAAGTGTCTGGCGCTGGTGGACCATGCGCTGTCGCGCATGGCTAGGGCGCTGGAGACCATCGATGACTCTGGCGGCTTTCGCTTTCACTGCGAGCAGACCCTGCAAGACACGCATGTCAGGACCGTCAGGCGCCTCGATTGGTCCCCCGCTAAGCTGGCGACCTATCTCTATGACAAGGCGTTCGGCGGCAGCGAGGATAGCTATCCGTCGATACCCGATGCCTATGCCGAGGCGCTGGGTGACGCGGGCATGGCGGCCTATCATGCCTGCCTGCAGCGCGCCTGGGATGACCTGCCGGCCCTGCCGACAAAGGCTGGCTGGATGACGAAGTATCGCTATATTCGTCTGCGTGATCCCCTGCTCAAGCGCGCCGAGGCCGCCGGCGACCTGCCCGCCATGCTGGCGCTCTACCAGAAGACGGCCAGCGATGAGCGGGATTGCCTGGACGCTGCCCAGCGGTGTATCGCCCATGAGGCCTGGGATGAGCTGGAGACGTGGCTGGCGCGAGCGAAGCAGGCGGCATCCCGCGAGTTTCCGCATCAGCAGGTGGAACGCCAGCGGCTCGAGGTGCGCTTGTACCTGCAGCGTGGTGAGGAAGAGGCCGCCGCAGCGCTGCAATGGGAGATCTACCAGAGCACCCGGAAGCTGGGGGATTATCGCCAGCTGGTGAACCTGGCTACCGAGCATAACCTGGCCGTCGATTATCGTCGGCGTGCCCACGACTGGCTGGTGGACGGGCTGGACAAGACGCCTCAGTTACCCTTTGGCTGGGGCCCGCGGATGGTCGACAGCCTGCTGGAGATCTATCTGTTCGAGGGGCGCTGGGACGAGGCCCAGGCCTTGTGCGCCGAGCGGGCGGTGTCGCCCACGCTGCTGCATCAGCTGGCCCAGGCGCTGAAGGCGCCCGACGAGAGCCTGCCGCTCTACCTGCGCCTGGTGCGTCATGAGGTGCAACAGACCAACAACCAGGGCTACCGGGATGGCATCGCCCTGTTGCGGGAGCTGCAGGGCCGGCTCGAAACTGCGCCTCAGCGCGATGCGTTCGAGGCGGCGCTGGCGCAGCTGCGTAGCGAATTCAAGCCCAAGCGCAACTTCATCAAGTGGCTGAACGAGGCCTTCTCCGGGTAAGCGGCGATGCACGACCCGAGCGGGGTGCCGACGCGTATCGGCTCACTCCCGCTCGTCCTTAGTGGAACGCAGTAGCACCCGGTCCATGCCGCGGGTGCTCAGTATCCGCTTGAGCGCTGCGAACAGATGAGTGGGCACCGTTACCGCATATCGGGGTCGCGGACGTGGGCTTTCTAGCGCGTGGATCAGCTTTTTCACCACGGCCTCGGGGCCGAGGGTGAAGGCGCCGCCACTGTCGCTGCCGGCTAGCCGTGCCTCGACCTTCTGGTAAGTGTTGGCATGGGCGCTGTGGGCGGTATCGATATGTGCCTGGAAGGCGCGATGCGCATTCTCGCGAAACCGGCTGGTGATGGGGCCGGGCTCGATCAGGCTGACATGAATGCCGCTGCCCTTGAGCTCCATGCGCAGGGTGTCGGTGAGGCCTTCGAGGGCGAACTTGGAACACACGTAGGCGCCACGATAGGGCAGCGCGGCAATGCCGAGTACCGAGCTGTTCTGCACGATGCGGCCGTGCCCCTGGGCGCGCATCATCGGCAGCACCAGGGTGGTGAGTTCATGGGTGCCCAGCAGGTTGGTTTCCAGTTGGGCCCGCAGAACGTCACGGGACAGATCCTCCACCGCGCCGGGCTGGCCGTAGGCGCCGTTATTGAATAAGGCCGTCAGTTGCCCGCCGGTGCGCTCTTTTATCGCCTCCACCGCGGCCTCGATCGAGGCGCTGCTGGCAAGGTCCAGCGGCAGGGTTTCCAGGCCTTCCTCCTTGAGCCGCTCGACATCCGCTTCGGCCCGCGCCGTGGCGAACACCCGCCAGCTGCGGGCCGTCAGGGCATGCGCCGCGGCGTGGCCGATGCCGCTCGAGCACCCGGTGATCAGTATGCTCTTTGTCGTCGTGTCTGGGGCCTGTGACATCCGTTGCTCCTGATAGCTTTTTTGTTTGTGGCGGCTGGCTTGCGGTGCCTGTCAACGTTGTTGGTCGGCTCGCCATGCGCACGCTTGTGTTCCGCGCTCTCGTGGCAATATGGGAGCGTAACCCGTATGTGATAGCTCACTCTTGGGTTTGCTCAGTCTCCCACCAGCGTCAGTCTGCTGGCGCCGTTGCCCAGCGGATTGACCTGGATCTGTACCGGGATGCGTTCGTGCATTTCCTGAATATGCGAGATCACGCCGACTCGACGCCCCTGCGCCTGTAGGCCATCCAGCGCTTCCATGGCCAGCGCCAGGGACTGAGGGTCGAGGCTACCGAAACCTTCGTCGATGAACAGCGATTCGATGGCGAGTTCGCCGGAGGCCATCGAGGCGAGTCCGAGGGCCAGGGCCAGCGACACCAGGAAGGTCTCGCCGCCGGAGAGTGAATGCACCGAGCGCTGTTCGTCGGCCATGTCGTGATCCTCGACCAGCAGCCCGAGCGGGCTGCCACCCCGGCGCAGCCGATAGCGGGGCGCGAGGTTGTGGAGGTGGGCATTGGCGTGGTCGAGCAGCAGTTCGAGATTGTAGGCCTGGGCAATGCGCCGGAAGGCCTTGCCGTCGGCGGAGCCGATCAGGGCGCTGATGCGGCCCCAGCGTTGCTGCTCGGCCCGGGCGGCATCGAGTTCGGCCTGAGCGGCCTGCTGGCGGGCGCGGCGGCGGTCGTCGTCGCGCAGGGCATGAACGGCGTCATCCCGGTGCTGCTGCGCGGACTCTCGCTTGGGCGCTAGCTCGGTGAGCTCATCCGCAAGCTTTGCCTTACGCTGCTGAATTTCCGTCTCCGTGTCGTCACTCAGCAGGGCATTATTCAAAAGCCCATCGCTTAGACGGTCATCGCTCACAGAGTCATTGTCTTCGGCGCCTGTTTCGTCGACCAGCGCTTGCCCGCGGCGGTGCGCAAGCAGCGCCTGGCGGCGCTCGTTCAGGCTGGCATCGCTGCGCTGAAGGGCTTGCTCTGCCTCGCGGATGTCCCGCTCCTGGCGGTGGGCTTCGTCCTCGGGCTGCGCCAGCAGGCGGGCGAGGGTGTCATCATCCAGTGCCGGATTTGCCTGGCGCCATTCTTGAAGCTCTCGCTCCAGGGGGGCGCGTTCCTCTTCAAGGCGTTTTAGCTGGGCGGCTTCGTGGCGCTCTTGCTGAGTGAGCTCTCCCTGGCGGCGCTCTGCCTCATGCAGGGCTGCCAGGGCGCTATTCAGTGCCTGCTGGGCGTTGGCTTGGCGGTTATCGAGCTGCTGCTGCCAGGCATCGGCGCTGTCATGTTCGCCGAGCCGTTGGTTGAGTTCGCGGGCAACCTCGTCGCGCTCTTGTTTGAGGGGCGGCAGTCGCTCGGAGAGTGCCTGAAGCTCTGTTTCGACGCTTTTCCGCTGGGTGTCCAACTGCGTCAGGGTTAGCTCGTCCTGTCGTAAGGCTTCCTGCAGCGGTGCCAGTTCGGTTTCGGCGCGCGTCAGTGCCTCGAGTGCCTGCTCATGGTGTTGGCGGTCGCTGTCGTTTTGCTGGCGCTGCTGGCTTAGCCAGGCCTCGCGCTCGGCGGCATCAATGGCGTCGAGTTCGGCGCTTAGCGGCTGTTCGGCTAGGGCCTTTTGTGCACTGGTCAGGCGCTGCTCGGCGGCCTGAAGGTCGCGGCGCTGCTGCTCGAGCGAGCTTTCCAGGGCACGATACTGGCCCAGCAATTCATCGCGGGCCTGCTGGGCTTGTTCCCAGTCGCTCTGTGCCTCACTGAGCTGGCGGTCCTCGTCGGCCTGCTGGGCGGCAAGCTGCGCGGCTTCGGGGGTTTCCGGCGGCTGGTGACGCCAGGGATGATCCTGGCCGCCGCATACCGGGCAGGGTTCATCCTCCTGAAGCTGCTCGCGCAGCTTGATCACGCTCTCGCTGCGCACGGCGCGGCTGCGTTCGATAAAGGCCTGCACGCTTGTGTAATGCTGGTGTCGTTCATCGAGCCGTTGCCGAGCGGCCTTGCCCTTTTCCATGAGCTGGGCCTTGCGCGCCTCGTCACTCTCCAAGCGCTTTACCAGCGATTGCTGGGTATCAACGGCCTGCAGGTGTTCCTGCCAGCGGCTGTGCAAGGTGCTCAATGAAAGCTGGCGCTTTGAGGCCCGATCGTGGGCCTGCTGGGCCGCCTGGCGGGCGTCGCTTAACTGGCTGTGCTCACCCATCAGCTCTCGAAGCTTTGCCTGCCATTCGTCGCGGCGGCGCCGGTGTTCCTGCTGCTGGGCCTCGGCCTTTCGCTGGGCCTCATCGATCTGGTTGGCCTGACGCTGGTACTGCTCGTGGCTCGTCTCAATATCCGCCAGCCGCTGAGCCAGGCTGTCGCGCCGCTGTGCCTGTTCCCGGGCCTGGCGCAGTGCCGGCTCGGCGTCCTTTCGTGCCTGGCTGGCCGCCGTCAGTGCTTGCTGGGCCTTGGCGTGTTCCTGAGCAGCGCTTTGTTGCGCCGCCTGGGCGTCTTCCCGTGCTTTCCGGGTGTTGGCAAGGGCCTTTTCGAGCCTGTTGATCTCGCTGGGCAGCTCGGCCTGGCGGGCGAGGCGATGGCGCTTCGGGGCGATCAGGCGTCGCCACTCCTGGTCGGCACGAGCGGGGTCGAGCGCCTGCCAGCGGCTTTCGGCCTCTTGCTGCTGCTGGCGACCTTCCTGGTAGGCCGCGTTCAGCCGTTCATCGGCACTATGCCATTGCTGGCGGGCCTCCAGGCGTTTGGCTTCTTGCAGTCTGGCATCCAGTTCGCGCTCGGCGGCATCAACACTGCGTTCCAGCTCGGCGCGGGCCTCGGGCTCGGCGGGCAGGTCGTCGGCGAGGTGGGTATTGAGTTCGGCAACGGCCTGATTAGCGGCCTTGGCGCGCTGGAAGGCGGCGATGGAAAGCTGTGAGTACTCGGCGGTATCGGTGAGCTTTTCGAGTAGCTCGCTTCTGGCATTGTCGTCGGCCTTGAGGAAGGCGGCGAACTCGCTTTGGGCGAGCATGACGGCGCGAGTGAACTGGTCGAAATTGAGCCCCAGGCGTTCCGGCAGCAGGTCCTTGAATTCATTTTTCTGAGCGGTCAGCAGGCGGTCGTCGTCGAGGTCAGTGAGCGATTGCTCCGCGCCCTGAAGGCGGCCATTGGGCTTGCCGCGAGCACGGCGGACCGCCCAGCGGGCGCGGTAGCGTCGACCATCGCGGCCCAGAAAGTCGACCTCGGCATGGCCCTGGCTGGTGCCGCGCCGCAGCAGGGTGCGAGGGTCGAAGCTGGTCACATCGGTGTCGCCGCTGTCCGGCACCCGGGCCTGATCCTGGCGGGCGCCGCGCAGCCGCGGGGTGTTGCCATAAAGGGCCAGACACAGGGCGTCGAGCAGGGTGCTCTTGCCCGCGCCGGTGGAGCCGGTGATGGCGAACAGGCCGGCGTCTCTGAGGGGCGCGGCGGTGAAGTCGAGTTCCTGACTGCCAGCCAGCGAGGTGAGATTTTCGAGGCGGATGGCGAGAATCTTCATACGTCAGCCTCCGCGTCCATCACGTCCTGCATCAGTAGCGCGAAGTCGCGTTTTACCTGGTCATCGGCGGGTTCGCCGTACTCCTCTTCCCAGGCGCGGGCGAACAGCGCCTGGGGCCCCAGGCTATCCAGCGTGACGCGGCGCGAGCCAGGCGCCTCGCCGCCTGCCTTGGGGTAGCGGGTGTGGATGCGCAGCAGCCGCAGCGCTCGGCCTTCGAGGGCGGCATCGACCCGGCCGCGCAGGTCAGGCTGCGGACCATCGAGATCGATGCGCAGCTCGAGCCACGGCCAGCGCTCAGTGGCGAGATCGGGGTCGTCATCGAGGGCATCGAGCTCGGTGAGCACGCTGTCGAGATCGGCGGGGCCCAGGCGCTTGAGCTCAACGCTACGGGGAATCAGCAGCGTTTCGGTAGCGGCGAGGGTCTCGCCTTCGAGCACCACTTCGACCACCTGGTGGGGGTAGTCGACTTCGCTGAAGTCGAGCGGGATGGGGCTGCCGCTGTAGCGGATGCGCGCTTCGCCGACCTGCTGGGGCCGATGTAGATGGCCCAGTGCCACGTAGGCGATATCGTCGGGAAAGAGGCTCGCTGAAAGCGATTCTTCGCCACCGATCACGATCGGCCGCTCGCTGCCCTCGGACACGGCGGCGCCACGCAGGTGGGCATGGCTCATGGCGACCAATGCCTGATCCGGCTGGCGCTTGTCACGTGCAGCAGCGATCAGCTGTTCATGGACGGCGCTTATACCGGCCACGTAGTCATTACGAACACCGTCATTACGGCCACCGCTATTGAGAGCAGCATCATCGCGGCCATTGGAGCCCTTTCGCTCGCCGTCGTTCGCCGTCAGGCCCGTGCGACCGGTGACCTCGGCAGGGCGCAGGAAGGGCAGCGCCAGGCACCAAGCGCGGGTCTCGCCGGCGGCATCGGTGAGGGGCACTAGCAGACGCTCGGCGTCGAGCTGGCCGTCGTCTCGCCAGTGAACGCGGCCCAGGGCATGGGTGTTGAGGCGGCGCATCAGCGGGGCGGGCAGCTCGACTCGATTACCGCTGTCGTGGTTGCCGGCGATCAGCACGATGTCCAGCGACGGCAGACGCCGATGTGCCTCGACGATGAAGTCGTAAAGCAGCTCCTGAGCTTTCAGCGAGGGATTGACCACATCGAACAGGTCGCCGGCGACCAGCAGGGCGTCGGCCTGGCGGGCGTCCAGGGTATCGAGCAGCCAGGTGAGAAAAGCCCGGTGCTCAACGTGGCGCTCCTGGCCGTGAAAGGTCTGGCCGAGGTGCCAGTCCGAGGTGTGAATCAGCTTCAAGGCGGGCTCCGCGTCCATGAATAGCAGGTCACCATCATACTGCCAATGAGCAACCCGCTGCAGGGGCCATCGCAGATTGGTGTACGTGGATTAAGCGTTCATCGCCTGGGGCAATGGGCCTCTGTGGCGACTTGCAAAGGCCGGGAATGTGAACTTGACTAAAGGCTAGTTGCTAAGAATGCATATTTTGCTAGCGAAGCCTGTGCATGGCAGCTATCAAGCCACAGATCATGGTTCTTAGGGGCCGTGGCATGGTTTTCGGACGCTGACACTACAGGGCCATGCCGTTTCACCCACATGGCGTCTCATGCAAGAACGGGATTAATCCGCACTGGCCTAATCCGCTGGGCATTAGCCACAAGCGAATAACAACCGCATAACACGCGAACAGAACCGAAGGATGCAGCCTATGATGACCAATCCGCTAACCAGCAAGCGGCCCGCCAACTTGGGTATCCATGAGGGTCGTCTCGCCAACTGTGATGAGCGCCACAGCAGCGTTTCAAGCCAGGCTGAAGATGATGCCCACTACATCGCGCCATTGGAGCCGGGTGACCGTACGACGGCACAGTTGATGAAGCGCCTGCAGACGGCTCTTGCCGGCTGTGAACAGGCCGAGGTCATCACGGTTACCGACACTTATCTGCATGCCGAATGCCATTCACCGCTGGGGTTCATCGACGATTTGGAATTCTTCTGGTCGGATGAAGAGGGCGTCTGCCATGTGCGGAGTGCCTCGCGTCTTGGTGTGACCGACCTCGGCAAAAACCGTGCGCGGGTCGAGAAGCTGCGCATGCTGCTCGAGGGCTGGGGTTTCTGCGATTAATTCAGATGATGTTTCTACACGGCGCTGGCCTCTGACGGCGGACCTCCACGATTGGGCGCTGGAACCTCGTGAGGCCATCGCGCTGCAGAAGCGCCTGGCGTCTCAACTTGAAACAGCGGACCGGTTACCCCGAGAGGGCCATCGGCCAGAGGTAGAGCGTATTGCCGGTGTGGACATCGGTTTCGAGGACGGCGGTGCGATCACTCGCGCCGCCGTCGTCGTGTTGGCCTGGCCGGGGCTTGCGGTGCTCGAAGAGGTCGTGCATCGCGAGCCCACGCGCTTTCCCTATGTGCCGGGGCTGCTGGCCTTTCGTGAATTGCCGGCGGCGTTGGCTGCTTTCTCCCAGCTTTTAAGGCGTCCCGATCTGGTGATGGTAGACGGCCAGGGGATTGCTCACCCGCGGCGGCTCGGTATCGCCGCCCATCTGGGCCTATGGCTCGACCTGCCCACCCTGGGTATCGCCAAGAAGCGACTCTGTGGCCGCCATGGCGAGGTGCCCGACACGCGCGGTGACTGGACGCCGCTGCTCGATGACGATGAGGTCATCGGCGCGGTGCTGCGCTCGCGCTTGGGTGTCAAACCGGTGTACGTGTCGCCGGGGCATCGGCTGTCGCTGGCATCTGCCGTCGAGTGGACGGTGGCTTGCTTGGGGCGCACCAAGCTTCCCGAACCAACGCGGCTGGCGGATCGCCTGGCGTCGCGGCGTGGCCGCAGGGCGGGCAACGGTCAGGCTTGAGCTTGAACAGGCGCTTTGTATCGCGGCATTGCGACAGGCGTCATTCATGATGTGTCACGCTTGAAGAGGGGCTATCGGCTACAATGTGGGTTCTTCACATTTTCCTGCCGCCGAGCCGCCGATGTCCTCTGCTTCTTTATCGTCCACTACCGTTATCGGTGAGCATGCGCTTGCCAACCGTGCCCTTGCCGATCAGGCCATCGCTGCCTCCCGTGCTTGGGTCGAAGCCATGGTAGTAGGCCACAACCTATGCCCTTTCGCCGGCCGCGAGGTGAAGCGCGATACCATTCGCTACGTGGCGGTGTCGGCCCATGATTGGAACGAGACCCTGGGTGCGCTGCTGGCTGAGTGCCAGCGACTCGACGAGGACGCCACCCTTGCCACCACGCTGCTGGTATTGAGCGATGGGGTAAACGACTTCGACGACTATCTGGATCTGCTAGGCGTTGCCGAGGCGCTATTCGAGGAACAGGGCTACGAGGGCGTCTACCAGTTGGCGAGTTTTCACCCGGACTATTGCTTCGATGGCGTCGAGGAAGACGATCCCGCCAATTACACCAATCGCTCGCCCTGGCCGATGCTGCATCTGCTGCGCGAAGACGCCATCGCCGAAGCCTTGGCCCACTACCCCGACCCTGAAGCCATTCCTGAGCGCAATGCCGCTGCCATGACGGCGCTGGGGGGCGAGGCGCTGGCAAGCAAGCTGGCGACATTGATGAAGACGGGTGAGCCACGCACTTGAAAGACAGTACTTAAGAGACGGTGCCTGAGAGACGGCACTTGATTAGCGGCGCCATCATCGCCATTGATGATAGTAGATGACGTTTTACGGGCCTTCATCCCGAGGGCCTTACTCCACAGGAGGTGACATGACGCAGATCACCCGTGCCGGTACTCCCGTCGAGGTCGATGGTGACCTTCCCCAGAGCGGCCAGTCGGCCCCGGCTTTTACTCTGACTAATCAGGCCCTTGAGGACGTGACCCTTGCCAACTACGCCGGCAAGCGCAAGGTGCTGAACATCATTCCGAGCGTCGATACGCCGACCTGCGCCACCTCGACGCGCAAGTTCAATGAGTACGCCTCCCAGCTCGATAATACCGTGGTGCTGGTGGTCTCGGCGGACCTGCCGTTCGCTGCCAAGCGTTTCTGTGGCGCCGAGGGCCTGGACAACGTCGAAACGCTCTCGACGTTTCGTCACCCCGACTTCCATAAAGCCTATGGCGTGGCGCTGTCATCCGGGCCGATGACCGGGCTGACCGCGCGTGCGGTAGTGGTTGTCGATGAGCAGGACCAGGTGATCCATAGCCAACTGGTCGGCGAGCTGAAAGAGGAGCCTGACTATCAGGCGGCCATGGATGCCCTGGGGTAAAGGCACTCACCTTGGCGCCTGGTGGAGTGACGTATTACGCCCCCTGATCGAGCGCCTCGAGCAAGCACTCTAAGCGAATGCTTTGAGTAAGTACGCGGAGCGAGTACCTTGAGTAATGTCGCTTGAGTAGTCGCTTCAGTCAGTACCTTCAAATGGTAAATCAGTCCCTTCACGAGTCGCACGGTCAGTACTCAAGATCCGTGCCCACGATACGTACTCATGATAAGTACTAAGGAGACAGTATGAGCATCAAGAAGAAAGGTTCTGCAGAATGGCAAGGCAGCCTGAAAGATGGCAAGGGCACGGTTTCGACAGAAAGCGGTGCACTCTCCTCTAATCCCTACGGCTTCAAGCAGCGCTTCGAGGGGCAGGCCGGTACCAACCCTGAAGAGCTGATCGGCGCCGCCCATGCCAGCTGTTTCTCCATGGCGTTCTCGATGATGCTGGGCGAGGCCGGCCTCGAGCCTGAAAGCATCAAGACGGAGGCTACCGTTAGCCTCGATCAGGACGACAGCGGTTTCACCATCTCTGCCATACACTTGAGCTGCGTGGCGAAGATTCCCGGTGCCGATCAGGCCACCTTCGATGATGCCGCGAACAAGGCCAAGGAAGGGTGCCCGGTCTCGAAGCTGTTCAATGCCGAGATCACGCTGGATGCGCGCCTGGAAAGCTAACGCCTAGATCAGCGACCAGCCTGGCTCGCCCAAGCGCTAGCCTTGGCCGGTGAATCATGAGCGTCTGCTAGCGCTCAATCAAACGACGGCCATTCCGGTGACACCGGAATGGCCGTCGTCGTTTCTGCAGGGCTTCTTGTCAGACCTGGCGGAAAGCGTGTGCAGCAAGAATGGGTCGAAAGAACGCCCCGTCAGCAACCTTGGAAGTTGCCCGGCGAGCGTTCAGGCGGCAGCGTCGACCAGTGCTCGGATCAGTCGCTGCTGTGGGCGATTGAAAATCAACCATTCGGGATGCCACTGCACGCCCATCAGGAAATCGTGCTCCCGGGATTCGATACCCTGCACCAGACCGTCTCTATCCCTTGCGACGATTTCGATGCCGCGACCGGCATCCTGTACCGCCTGGTGGTGGAGGCTGTTGATGCGACACCAACTGACGCCGAGAATACGATGCAGCTTGCTGTCGGCGACGATGTCGACGGTCTTGCGCGGCAGCACGGTACGCCGGCGTTTGAGCCCCTCGTAGGTGGTGTAGATGTCGCTGTCCAGTGTGCCGCCCATATAGACGTTGATCAGCTGGGCGCCGCGGCAGATGCCGAGCACCGGGCAGCGGCTGGGGATGAAGCGCTCCAGCAGGTCGAGCTCCAGGGCGTCACGTTCGGGGTCGACGCGGACGTCGAACCGTACTTCGCCGCCGTACAGGTGCGCTTCAATATCATCGCCGCCGCCGATGATCAGGCCGTCGAGTGTTTCCGGCACCGGGCGAGACGGCGATAGCCTCAGCGGGCGACCGCCGTGGCGCCAGACCGCCAGCCAGTCGAAGAACCAGGCGAGGCGGCTCTTGCGGTCCGAGGTGGTGATACCGATCAGTGGTCGGGTCATTCGTCCTTCATCCAGTGCCTGAGCTTATCGAGCCAGCGTGACATGGGCGAGCGGGCATGATGGGTGAGAAAGTCATTAGCGCGCTCGGCGAGCCGCTCGGGGTCGGCGGCGAGGCGCTCCACCGTCAGCCAGCGGTTCCACTCCACCACCGAGCCCCAGTCCCTGGCCGAGAGGTGGGCGTTGGGCAGGCGGTAGTGGAAGGTCGGCCGCGGCTTGACCAGCTCGTTCTTGAGCAGGGCATTGGGGTGGTCCGGTCGCAGCCAGGCGAACAGCGGCAAAAAATCGAGCTCGCGGTTGCGGGTCGGGTTGTCGTGCAGGTAGTCAGCAATCAGGGTGTCGAGATCCGGCGCATAGTTGGGGTCGAGCACCTTGAGGGCATAGGCCTTGGGGAAGGGGTTGGCGTGGGGCAGCACTTCGCGGGTGATGTCGATGTCGATCTGGTCGCGCAGCCAGGGCGCCAGTAGCAGGTAGGCACGCAGGTGAGCGAGCAGGCTGTCGATATCGGTGCCCGGCACCTCGGGGTTGAGGTGCAGCCCGAAGCCGTAGAGCAGGCTATCGTCGGTGCCCTTGGCGCCATGGCGGCGCAATGCGCCGAAAAGCGCATCGAGCTCGCCGAGTTCATTCCAGGGCACCGGTGGACAGACGATCTCGGTGGGCACCAGGCCGGCCACTACGTCCCCCAGCAGCTCACGAGAGCGCGTGTGAAGCTCGATATGCCACTGATGCCGCTGGCGGGCCCATTCGTCGTCACTGCTCGGTTGGGCGGCGGTTACCTTGTCGTCCGGATGCACCATCTTGGCATCGAGCTCGATGGTGAACTCTCCCCAACGGGTGCCTTCCACTCGCCAGCGATGTGGGCTGAGTGCGATGACCTGACCGCCAAACTGCTCGGCCACCAGACTCGCTGCCGCAGCTGGCGAGACGCAGGCAAATTCTATCTCGACGCCGACACGGCGGAGGTTGCCTTCCCCGGTAGTGGTAACAGGGGGCGATTGCGGATCCATGCCACACTCCCGTAAGCCTGAATTGGCACCGCAAGACTATCATACCTCGGCCGGCGACCCACCAGGGGCGCAGGTGCTTGTCGGTAGGCAGTGACAGGGTGCCTCGGCGCGGGCATTCCTTTACCCTGAGGTCCGGGCGTCACGGGTCTTATTGATGACAGACCTGCTTTCTTTTCTCGCTTTCTTTTCACTTTCAGTCACGTAGGGAGTCTTCATGAGCGAGCCTGCTCCATGCTCTTCGCTTGTCAGCCATCGGTTGATCTGGGGGCTGCTGACCCTGTTGACCATGCTGCTGTTGCCATCGATGGCGCAGGCACAGGCGCCGGGCCTGGGGCTCACGGGACTTGCTGGTGACTCATCCAGCAGCCAGCCGAATCCCAAGGCGGTGGTGGAGTCCTTGGATACTGTGATCGCGACGCTCGACAACGCGGAGCGGCGGGGCGCGCTGTTGGAAGAGCTGAAGGCGCTGCGCGACAGCACCGCTCAGGTCGACGGTGGCAGTCCTGATGCCGGGCCTCAGGGGTTGCTGGGCGCTCTAGCGGATACCTTCAACGAACTGGGGGAGCAGGCCGATGATGGACAGTCGCCGCTTGACCTGTGGCAGCAGCGACTGATTCAGGCCTGGCAGGATGTTGGAGAGCTTGCCAGTAACGCCGGCAATGCGGCGTTGCTGCGCCTGGCCGTTGAAGCCACAGTGATGCTGTCGGTGTGGGTCGGGCTGCTGCTACTACTGATGGCGCTTGCCCGTCTGGTGGTGCGCCGCGTCGGCGTGCCGCTGGAACTGCCGCGCGAACCTAAGGCATGGCTGCTTGGCGTGCATTTCCTGCGCCGCCTGCTGCCCTGGGCGGTGGCCTTTGCCATCATGCTGGCACTGTCACAGTTCGTGGAACCCAATGCCGCGGTCAGCCTGGCGCTGGTCACCGCCTATGTGTCGCTGTGCGGACGGCTGCTGGCGTCGGCCTGCGAGGTGGTGTTCTCGGCCTTTACCCGCGGGCATCGTTATATCGCCGTGCGCTTCCTGCGGACTCGGGCCTTGCGGCGACTGTTCCTGATCGGTGCATTGATGGCGCTGGGTGACGCACTGGACTCCCCGCAGCTGATCGCCCAGTTGGGCAGCGATCTGGCGGGTTTCCTGTCGATCGTCACTAACCTGCTGGCGGCGATGATGAGCGGTATCTTCATTCTGCGCTTCAAGCAGCCGATCAAGCACCTGATCCGCAACCGCCCGTATTCGCAGCGTAAGGCGCAAAGCACGATCAATTACGTGGTGCGGGTACTCGGCGGTCTGTGGCATGTCCCCGCCCTGCTGCTGGTGGGGGTCTCGCTGGTGGCGCTGGTGGTCACCGTGGGCGATGCTGGCGGTGCCTTGCCCCGGGCCATCGGCACCGCGGCGCTGCTGATCCTGACGTTGGTGATCAATGGCCTGCTGCGCCGTTACGGCGCGACACTCGAAGGGCGCAGGCGGGTTTCCCAGTATCGACGCCGCCTTGAGCGCTTCGGGTATGCCCTGGCGCACATGCTGTGCTGGGCGACCTTTGCCGAGCTATCGATGCGCGTATGGGGCGGTTCGCTGCTGGGTGTCGGCCAGGAGGCGGCCGGCGCGCGTATTGGCCAGGCGTTGATCAGCATCGGTTTTACCTTGCTGATCGCCTGGCTGGCCTGGATCTTTGCCGATACCGCTATCCAGCGGGCGTTGGCGAGCTCGGCCCGCTCCCGAGGGCGGCGCGTCAACAGTGCCCGGGCTCAGACCATCACTCCGCTGATCCGCAACGTGGTCTTCGCGACCATCGTGGTGATCGCTTCGATCGTTGCCCTGGCCAACCTGGGGGTCAACGTCACGCCGCTGCTGGCCGGTGCCGGTGTGATCGGCCTGGCGATCGGCTTCGGCGCCCAGACGCTGGTGCAGGACCTGATCACGGGTATCTTTATCCTGATTGAGGATTCGTTGGCCATCGATGACTTCGTCGATCTGGGCGGTCACCTGGGCACCGTCGAGGGGCTGACCCTGCGCACCGTGCGGCTGCGCGATCTCGATGGCATTGTCCACACCATCACCTTCAGCCAGATCAAATCGATCCACAACATGTCGCGCCAATTCGGTATCGCCTTGATGCGCTTGCGCATTCCCCATGAGATGAAGATCGATGATGGCATTACGCTGGTGCGGGAAGTCGCCGACGATCTGCGCCATGACCCCCTGATGCGCCATCACATCTGGTCGGCGCTTGAGATGCAGGGCATCGAGCGCTTCGAGGAGGGTGCTGCGGTGCTGCGCATGCGCATGCGCACGGCGCCGGTCATGCAATGGGACGTGGCGCGCGCCTTCAACCTGCGGTTCAAGCAGCGCCTGGAAGAGGATGGCCTGGATCTTGCGATGCCGCGTTTGAGCGTGCAGATGGAAGGTCGCGGTGGCGAGGCGCTGGATGAGCAGGCGCCGGAACCGGAAGCCGAAACGGAGACAGCGAGCGAAGACTCAGGGCGTGATGTGTTGGGTCGTTCGCCGGGCGAGGCTGGGCGTGCCGCACCGCCGGGGGCCAGGCGTGATCAGGGGACACCCGGAGTAGGCTAAAACGGCTCAATGAGGGGAGTGCGAAAATAGCGGGGGCAGTTCAGAGGCTACTGGCGAGGTGAACGGTTGGCGGTAGTGTGCGTTCAGACCAGCCAGTAATGGTAGAGCGCCGCGCCTGCTGCCGCGCCGAGCACCGTGGCCCCGATCAGCAGCATCGCCAACAGCCAGGGGGCGCGCCACTTCCGCCAACCGTCGTGCAAGCCGACGGCGCGCTCGACCCGTGCTATCAGCAGGTCGTGACGGGCGCCGGTGTTATCCGGCGGCAGCGAGAAGTCGTTGGCGGTATTGTCCTGCCAGAAGGGGCCGTGGGTCAGACCGAGTCTTGCGCGCAGCAGGCCGATATCGCGCAGGGTGCCGTGCAGGGCATCGTATTCTTCACGGCGCTCGGGTTCGCCCAGCACTATTCTGGCATCGGCCTTGAGGGCGTTGTGATGGCAGGCCTCGATAGCCCGCTGGATGTCCTTATCGTTGGCATCATTGGGCAGTCCCAGTCGCTGATAGAGATCCCGCATGCTCAGCTAGCTCGCATTAGATATTCATAGGCGTTCTTGATCCGCTGGAAACGCTGAGAGGCCGTTGCCATGCGTGCCTCGCCCTCGGCGAAGAAACGGTCGGGATGGTGGGTCTGGGCCATGCGGCGATAGGCCTTGCGAATCTCGCCGCGGCTAGCCCCGGGAGGCAAGCCAAGCACCGCCAGGGCGCGATGGGCGCGCGCATCGTTGGGTGGCGCCTGCTGCCAGCGTTGGTTCTGGCCCGCGTTGCTACGCTCCTGGCGAGCTTTTTCCTGGCGTTGCCGTTCTTGCCGAGCCCGTTCCTCTCGAGCCTGGTCCTGCCTCGCTCTTTCCTGCTGCGCTCTTTCCCGATGAGCCCTTTCTTGGCGAGCATTCTCCTGGCGCTGTCTTTCGCGCTCGCGGGCTTCCTGTTCGCGTCGCTCACGCTGCCGGCGAAGCTCCTGTTCCTGTCGTTCTCGTGCTTCCTGCTCGCGGCGTCTCTCATCTTGCTCGTGTTGTCGTGCCTCTTCCTGCTGGCGCTGGTGTTCCTTGGCCAGCCAGTAATCGCGGCGACTGGGGTCCTCGGGCACGGCGTAGGGTCGCCCTGCCTGTTCGGCATAGAGAGTGGCGAACAAGGAAGGGATGACGCCCAGCAGGTCGGCAAGAAAGCGCAGCACATGATGTTGGGAAATGCTGGGCTCGCCGTCGACGACGGACACGGCGATCGCCTGGCGCAGAAAGGGATAGGCCTGTTCGCCGCCACGGTCCTTTTGCATCACCTCGGCGGCAAGCTGGATGGCATCGAAGTCCTGACGGTCGGCCAGGGCGAAGATCGGTTCCAGGTCATGGCCGTGGCGGCATTCGCTGGCCAATTCCGTGAGGTGACGGCGCTGTGCTTCATTGAGAGGCCCCCGACAGGCCATCACCCAAGCAAGCAGCAGCAGCCCGGCGGTATCGGCCTGGCTTCGACTGGTCAGCAATAGGGTCTCGAAGGGGTTGAAGCGACCGCTGGGCATTCTGGCTCCGAAGTGTCTCACGGGACAATTATTGTCATGATGCGGCATCTGCAGCCGTGAGGCGTCGACAGCCGGTTACTACTTATGCCGGTCAAGAAATACGTATGCCGATCAAGAGTGACAGATCCTATCGACAAATACGTATCCAAAGAGTATCGGCGTCAGGCGTCAGGGCTTTAATCCGTCCCACGGCCCCGTCGGCATGCTACGTCGAGGGGGTGGCGCTTTCCAGTCTAGGGTCTGGGGTCAGGTACTCATCGGCGAGGACTTGCCGATGTTTTCCGGGCCGAAAGAATCAGGCAGCAGGGTCTCCATATCGTAGCTCTTGAGTACCTGGCCCTCGGCGTTAAGCACATGAATGCGCGTGGCCGGGGAGGCAAATTCGCGAATGCGCTGGCGACAGTCGCCGCAGGGCGTGCACAAGTGCTCGCCCGGGCCGATCACGTAAAGCGTGGCGATCTGTTGGGTGCCTGAAGAGACCATGGCGGCGATCGCCGAAGCCTCGGCGCAAAGCCCCTTGTAGTTGGCAATCTCGACGTTGCAACCGAGAAACCATTCTCCTTCGGGCGTTTGCAACGCCGCACCCACCGGGTGCTGTGAATAGGGCACATAGGCGCGGTTGCGGGTGGCGATCAACTGCGCACGCAGCGAGGCATCGAGGGTAGCGGAAGCGTCGGGCATGGGAGCGGCTCTCTTGGCAGTACTTATTTGGTAGTACTTAATTTCATAGTACTTATTTGGCTGTACTTGTTTGGGCAGTACTCGTTGGGCCGTACTCTTCAGGTTAGGGCGCGTCGGCAGGGCGAGCTTTTTCCAGCATATCGCCAAAAAAGCATGGCTGCTGGCGGGCGCTCAACCAGTACCGCCCCGGCCAGGGGCTCGGGGCGGCAGGAGGGGTGAAAGGCGCTGCGTCAGCCGGCGGCCAGTGCGATGAAGAAGCCCGCGATGGTGGCCGACATCAGGTTGGACAAGGTGCCCGCCAATACGGCCTTGACGCCGAAGCGGGCAATCTCGTGGCGACGCCCCGGTGCCAGGCTGCCCAGGCCGCCGAGCAGGATGGCGATCGAGGACAGGTTGGCGAAGCCGCACAGGGCAAAGGAAAGGATGGCCACGGTGTGCGCCGACATGGCCGCACCGGTGGCGGCAACCATCTGCTCGCCTTCGATGTAGGGCGCCAGGTTGATGTAGGCGACGAACTCGTTGACCACCAGCTTCTGGCCGATGAAGGAGCCTGCCAGGTTGGCTTCCTCCCAGGGAGTGCCGAGCAGGAAGGCCAGTGGCGAGAAAAGCCAGCCTAGCAGCTGCTCAAGGCTCAGCGACTCCAGACCGAACCAGCCGCCGACGCCGCCGAGAATGCCGTTGATCAGTGCGATCAGGCCGATGAAGGCCAGCAGCATGGCGCCGACGTTGGCGGCCAGGCGCATACCGGAGCTGGCGCCGGAGGCGGCCGCATCAAGCACGTTGGCTGGCTGGTCGTCATCCTGGACGTGCTGGATGGAGTCGGCATCGTCATCCTTGGGCGTCTCGGTCTCTGGCATCAGCAGCTTGGCGAATAGCAGGCCACCCGGCGCCGCCATGAAAGAGGCCGCGACCAGATATTCCATGGGAATGCCCAGCGCCGCATAGCCCGCCAGCACCGAGCCCGCCACCGAGGCAAGGCCACCACACATCACCGCAAACAGCTGCGAGGAGGTCATGTTGTTGATGAAGGGGCGCACCACTAGCGGTGCTTCGGTCTGGCCAACGAAGATGTTGGCGGTGGCCGATAGCGACTCGGTGCGCGAGGTGCCGAGCACCTTCTGCAGCGCGCCGCCAAGCAGGCGGATCACCCACTGCATGATGCCCAGGTAGTAGAGCACCGCGATCAGCGACGAGAAAAAGATGATGACCGGCAGGACCTTGATGGCAAAGATGAAGCCCACGCCGGAGGGGTCGGCCAGCCCGCCGAACAGGAAGTCGATGCCGTCGTTGGCATAGCTCACCACCTGACTGACGGCATCCGAGATGGTCTTGAGGACTGACTGGCCGAAAGGCACGTACAGCACGAAGGCGCCGATGCCGGCCTGGATAGCGAAGGCGCCACCCACGGTGCGCAGGCGAATAGCGCGCCGGTTGGAGGAAAACACGAGGGCGATCAGGATGAGCGTCGCCATCCCCACCAAGCTCATGATTATGGTCATGGGAAGTCCTTCATGGGAGCGAATGCTGCCCGGGCGGCGAGGCGACCCGGGCCCTGGGCATTACAGGAAGTTGTACTTGAGCGTGTAGATGACGGCGTTCTGATAGTCCTCGGGGGTGCCCAGCTTATTGTCCGAGTAACGGTACTGAACGCCGGTGGTCACGCTTGAAATCGGGTGCCACCATAATGAAACCGCTCCATTGGTGCCAACGCTTTCCGCCTTGTCGCCGACATAATTCTGCGCGAGGTAGTCATCGTCGCGCGCGAAGGTCTGTTCATGCCAGTTGGTGACGCTGAACTGCTGGCCGAGTGCCTCGAAGCCATAGCCCAGAACCCAGCCGGCCATGTAACCGTTCATGCCGGTGTAGCCATCACTCTGCACGCGCGCCGCACCCAGGAAGGGCTTGAACCACAGGCCGTTGTCGAAGGTCTGGATATAGCCCACACCCAGGACCTGGTCCTGTTCGCGACCGTTGTAGCCATAGTCGCGGAAATCATAGAGGTGAGCGTAGATCGTGAAGGGCGAGTCACCCAGGTAGATATGGGAGGTGAGCTTGCCGGCGGTACGGAAGTTGTCCTTGCCGCCGCTCTTTTCGTCGAATTGATCGTTGCCCGGATTCTCTAGGTCGAAGAAGCCGTAGAACTCACCCCAGGCGAAGCCGGCGCCGCCCTCGAGTTCGAGAAAGGTGAAGTCGCTCTTGGCGGCGTTGGTCGAGGTGCGCTCCTCTGTGCCGGCGGACCAGTCGAGGTAGTTCACCGAGACGTTGGCGAAGGACCAGATCGGGTCCATGTCTGCGGCCTGGAGCGGTGCACTGCAAAATGCCATAAGGGCGCTGGTGCCGAGCAGAGTGGACGCTCGACGCAGGGAGGGGGAGGACATGATAGCAATTGCCTTGGTTTGTCTATTGTTTTGGAAGTGCGTGTTTGGAAGTGCGTGTTTCGGGAACGCGTGTTGCAGGAGCGTTAGAGCCCCGGGGAAGCAGGAACCTGCTAGTGGAAATAATACCAAATGGTATGACGCATCTAACAATTTTTTGCACCAACGCTCGGTTGCGCTTTCTCATGCTCCCATGATCAGCTGCTAGCTCAGTGATACAGCGGGACGAGCCGATATTGCTGATGAATAAGCCGGGGCAGCAGGGCATGTTGTCGCACTCGTGGGATTAAAATCGGCGTGCATTTCGCCGATCCTTTCTTCTCACCCCTCCCTACGTCGCCTCGTGTTAGGCTTTCCTGGCGCCTCGCATCGCCTCACCTGTGCGCTATCTGCGACACCCCTGCGACAAATCGTCACTGTTGCGTGGGGGGTATTTCTCCGACGATACGCGGTCAGTGTAGCCAGACCTTTGTGGAAGCTGAGCATTTGCTCATAAGGTCTCGTTGCGATGCGTGACAGCTCTTTGCTGCAGCGGATATGGCTTGACGTCATGGATCAGGACTCAAGCCGTGGCGGTTGTGGCATTTGTTGTGCGCATACATTAGCCGGCTAATTTTCAACCAGTACTAATTTTCAACCAGTACTAAGGTTAGCCTGATTTCGTGCCCTGACGAGGTCGTAGGATGAGAAGAAAGAAGTACTTACGTGTGCTGAGTCCGCTGGTGCTCGTGTCGCTTGCCCTGTTACTGACGGGGTGCGACTCGGCGCTGATGGATCCTAAGGGGCAGGTCGGGGAAGAGCAGCGAACCCTGATACTGACTGCGTTCGGTCTGATGCAGATCGTTGTCATTCCGGTAATCGTGATGACTATCGCCTTCGCTTGGCGCTACCGTCGCAGCAATCGGAATGCCACTTACAGCCCCGACTGGCACCATTCCAATAAGGTCGAAGCGGTGGTGTGGTTTGTGCCCTGCGTAATCATTGCCTTCCTGGCGGTGCTGACGTGGTACACCTCACACAGCCTGGATCCTCACAAGCCCATTCAGGCCGAAGGTGACAACGCCAAAGATCCGATTGTCATCGAGGCGGTCTCTCTGGACTGGAAGTGGCTGTTCATTTATCCGGAACAGGGCATTGCCACGGTCAACGAGCTGGCCTTCCCAGAGGATACTCCGGTGCGCTTCCGCGTCACCTCTGGCTCGGTGATGAACTCTTTCTTCATTCCTCGCCTGGGCAGCCAGATCTACGCCATGGCCGGCATGGATAATGACGTTCATCTTGTTGCGGATGAGCAGGGCGTCTATCCCGGTCGCTCCACAAACTACAGTGGTGCTGGCTTCTCGGATATGACGTTCGATGCTCACGTCGGCTCCCAGCAAGACTTCGAGGCTTGGGTGTCCAAGGTACGTGAGTCGTCTGAGTCACTGACCTTCCCTGATGAGTATTACGACCTCGCTGCGCCCACCGAGGTCAACGAGATCCAGTACTTTTCTGAGGTATCCCCGGCTCTCTACGAGAGCATCATCAAGAGCTTCCATGCCGGCGGTGACCACGAAGAGCGTGTGGCAAAATATGCCGACAGCTATGCCGATGGCTTTGGCCATGGTCACAGCGACGAAAGTCATGGCGAATCGGACGAGTCTCATGGCGAGCCCATGAGCGCGGAGGCAGCGGAGTAAATTATGTTCGGAAAACTCAGTCTAGAGGCGGTCCCGTACGACCAGCCGATCATCATGGTGACCGTTGCGGCCATCGTGTTGGGCGGGCTCGGGATGACGGGCGCCATCACGTACTTCAAGAAGTGGGGCTACTTGTGGAAGGAATGGATCACCTCCATTGACCACAAGAAGCTTGGCATCATGTACTTCATCGTTGCCTTGGTGATGCTGATTCGCGGCTTCGCGGACGCCCTTATGATGCGCTCCCAGCTGGCCATGGCGTCGGCCGGGGCGGAGGGCTTCTTGCCGCCTTCGCACTACGACCAGATCTTCACCGCCCACGGCGTGATCATGATCTTCTTCGTTGCCATGCCCATGGTCATCGGCCTGATGAACTTGGTGGTGCCGTTGCAGATCGGTGCGCGTGACGTGGCCTTCCCGTTCCTCAACAACCTGAGCTTCTGGTTGTTCGCGGCGGGTGTGATCCTGGTCAACGTGTCACTTTTCGTCGGTGAGTTCGCCAAGACCGGCTGGTTAGCCTACGCGCCACTATCGGGACTCGACTACAGTCCCGGGGTCGGCGTGGACTACTGGATATGGGCGTTACAGATATCGGGGATAGGTACGACCATGACGGGGATCAACTTCTTCGTCACGATCATCAAGATGCGTACCAAGGGCATGACGATGTTCCGTCTGCCGATCTTTACTTGGACGTCGCTGTGCGCCAACGTGTTGATCATCGCCTCCTTCCCGATCCTGACCGCGACCATCGCGTTGCTGACCCTCGATCGTTACCTGGGCATGCACTTCTTCACCACCGACCTCGGTGGCAACATGATGATGTACGTCAACCTCATCTGGGCCTGGGGCCATCCTGAGGTGTACATCCTGATCCTGCCGGCATTCGGTGTCTTCTCAGAGGTCATCGCGACCTTCGCCAAGAAGCGCCTGTTCGGCTACAACACCATGGTCTGGGCCACGGTGGCGATCACCATCCTGTCGTTCGTGGTCTGGCTGCACCACTTCTTCACCATGGGCGCCGGCGCCAACGTCAATGCCTTCTTTGGCATCATGACGATGATCATCGCCATCCCCACCGGTGTTAAGATCTTCAACTGGCTGTTCACCATGTACCGCGGCCGTCTGGAGATCACGTCCCCGGTGCTGTGGACCCTGGGCTTCATCATTACCTTCACCATTGGCGGCATGACCGGCGTGATGCTGTCGGTGCCGGCGGCGAACTTCGTGCTGCACAACAGCCTGTTCGTCATCGCCCACTTCCACAACGTCATCATCGGCGGCGTGGTGTTCGGCATGATGGCGGGTCTGACCTACTGGTTCCCGAAGGCCTTCGGCTTCACCCTGAACGAAAAGTGGGGCAAGCGTTCCTTCTGGTGCTGGATCACCGGCTTCTATGTGGCCTTCATGCCCCTGTATGTGCTGAGCTTCTTCGGTGCCGTGCGCCGCATGCAGTCCTATAACAACCCCGAGTGGCAGCCGCTGATGATCGTTGCCTGGGTGGGTGCGCTGATCATTGCGGCCGGTATTGCCTGCACCTTGATCCAGTTCTACGTCAGCATCCGTGATCGCAAGCAGAACGAAGATGTGTCTGGCGATCCGTGGGACGCACGTACCCTCGAGTGGGCGACCTCTTCGCCGGCGCCGTTCTACAACTTCGCACACCTGCCTGAAGTGAGCAGTGTGGATGGGTTCTGGGAAGCCAAGAAGGCCAACGGTGGCGTGCCGCCGATTTCCGAGCCGCCCTACCAGGATATCCACATGCCGAAGAACACCTGGGAAGGTCCGGTTATCGCACTCTTCGCCACCATCTTTGGTTTTGCACTTGTGTGGCATATCTGGTGGCTGGCAATCGCCGGGGGCATCGGAATGTTTGCGACCTTCATGGCGCGGATCTTCAACGATGACGTCGACTACTACGTCCCTGCGGCGGAAGTGGAGCGCATCGAGCGCGAGCATCGTCAGCGCTTGAAGCAGAAGGGTGATCTCGCGCACTCAACTCGGCTGGAGATGCAGAGCTAATCATGGCAACCGATACTCTTAGCAACCAAGGTCATGCCCACGGGCATGACCAGGATCATCACGACGATCACCACGATACCGCAGGCACCAAGCTGTTCGGTTTCTGGGTCTACCTGATGAGCGACCTGGTGATCTTCGGGTCCCTGTTCGCCACCTTCGCTGTGCTCCTGAAGGGCACGGCAGGTGGGCCGACACCGGGCGAGATCTTTGAGCTGCCGTTCGTGCTGGTCGAGACCTTCCTGCTGCTGTTCTCGAGCTTTACCTACGGCATGGCCGTGCTGGCGATGAACGCCAATCAGACGGCCAAGGTCAGCCGTTGGCTGTGGATCACCTTCGTCCTGGGCGCTTCGTTCGTGGCGATGGAGGTCTACGAATTCCAGCACCTGATCCATGAAGGTTTCGGTCCGGATCGCAGTGCCTTCCTGTCGGCCTTCTTTACCTTGGTCGGCACCCACGGCCTGCACGTGACCTTCGGCTTGATCTGGATCCTGGTGATGCTGGTTCAGCTCAAGAAAAAGGGGCTGAACGACGTTACCCGTCCGCGGATCATGTGCCTGAGCTTGTTCTGGCACTTCCTGGACATTGTCTGGATCTGCGTATTCTCCTTCGTTTATCTGATGGGAGTCCTGTGATATGAGTGGCTCACACACGTCTCACGACAACAGTCATGGCAGCGTCAAGTCCTATGTGACGGGCTTGGTTCTGTCCATCGTCCTGACCATCATTCCCTTCGGGGTAGTGATGAGCGGCGACTTCAGCCCCTTGGCGATGGTCGGCGTCATCACTGTGACAGCGGTGCTGCAGGTGCTGGTTCAGCTGGTGCTGTTCATGCACATGAGCGCCAAGACTGACGAAGGCTGGAACTTGACGTCGTTCGTCTTCGCCGTGGCGATCCTGGTTCTAGTCATCGGAGGTTCCCTGTGGATCATGCATCATCTAAACCTCAACATGATGATCGGATAACGCAGCCCTCCATGCTCAAGGACTACCTGACACTCACCAAGCCGGGGATCATCGGCGGTAACTTGATCTCCGTTCTGGGCGGCTACTTTCTAGCCGCCCAGGGCGGGTTCGACCTGCCGCTGTTTCTCTCTGCCGTGGTGGGTCTGGCGCTGGTGATTGCCTCTGGATGTGCCTTCAACAACGTCATCGACCAAGATATCGATCGCGTGATGCGGCGCACCCAGAATCGTCCGCTGGTACAGGGGCGCGTCACCGCGGGTGCTACGCTGTGGTTCGCCACGGCGCTGGGGCTGGCAGGCTTTGCCCTGCTGGCTCTGGGCACCAACGCCTTGACGGTTGGGCTGGCCACGTTTGGCTTCGTTATCTATGTCGTCGTCTACAGCCTGTGGATGAAGCGTCATTCCGAATACGGCACCCTGGTCGGTAGCCTCTCTGGGGCCATACCGCCGGTAGTGGGCTACTGTGCCGTCAGCGGCACCTTCGATACCGGTGCCATGACGCTGCTGACCATCTTCTGCCTGTGGCAGATGCCGCATTCCTATGCGATTGCCATCTTCCGCCTGGAAGACTATCGCGCTGCATCGATTCCGGTATTGCCGGTGGTGCGTGGCATTCACCGTGCCAAGCATCACATCCTCGGCTATATCCTGGCGTTCATTCCGGCGACCCTGGCGCTGAGCATTGCGGGCTATGCCGGCCCCGGCTACTTCATCGTCGCTCTGGGTATGGGAGTCTATTGGCTGTACCTGGCGTGTAAGGGCTATCGTGCCCAAGACGAGGAGCGCTGGGCCAAGAGCGTGTTCGGATTTTCCATTCTCACCATCACGGCACTGAGTCTGATGATGTCATTGGATGCCGCCCTCCCTAATGCGCCGCTTTTATGGACTTCGCTGCGCTGATCTCACCCTGATCTCTTTCAGAGCTCTCCCCGAACAATCCAAAGCGTTGAGACGACGGTGATAACCGTCGTCGACGCTTCCTCCTTCCTTCTGACTATACTGCTGATAAGGCACGCTTCATGTGTGTGCTTGAGGTCGGTTCATGACGATCTCTCCTGCTGATAGATGGAGGTATCCGGATGCTGACGCATGTCTGGGGCTTGATGGCCCATCCGCAACGCGAATGGAAACAGATCAAGGGAGAGCGCGAGACGCTCACCCACCTCTACGAGCATCATGTGCTGCTGCTGGCAGCCATCCCGGTCATCTGCTCCTATATCGGCACCACCCAGGTGGGCTGGGGGCTGGGGGGCGAGACCACGATACAGCTCGGCTACCTGGATGCTTTGGGGGCTGGCGTCGTTTTTTATCTGGTGATACTCGCGGCGGTGTATGCGGTGGGCAAGGTGATCCGTGCCATGGCCAAGCGTTTTACGCCCAACCCGCCGAAACAGAGCGAGTGCATCGTGTTCGCTGGCTATGTGGCCACGCCGATGTTCATCAGCGGTCTTGTGGCTATCTATCCCATTATCTGGCTGTGCCTGCTGGCCGGTATTCTTGGGCTCTGCTACACTGCCTATCTGCTTTACCTGGGCATTCCGGCTTTTCTCGACATCAGTCGCGAAGAAGGCTTCATCGTCTCCAGTTCCACACTCGGCATCGGGGTGCTCCTGCTTGAGGTGCTGCTGGGCCTGACAGTCCTGCTCTGGGGCTACGGGGAGCGCATCATCCTGGCACTGCTCGGGAACTGAGGCGCCAAAGGGTCGCATGTCCGCGCAGGAAGCGCTGGTTCGCGACCCATCATTACCGATACGCATGACAGACATGAACAGGGCGGCCCTTTGGCCGCCCTGTTCATGTGCCGGGTTCTGTCATCTGCCTGGGCTCTGCGCTGTCGTTTACTGAAAGAGCTGGCGCTGCCGACCTTAGGCAAGACGCCGAGCCGATACCTGGCGATTGTCGGCTTATCTCCCATGATAGGGGTGCGGCATGTCGCCATCCCGCCTTGTGGCTATCTCGGGGCAGCACTAGAGTTTAAGTAGGCCCTGGCGAAACCATCCCCCTTGCGCGCGTCGCATTCAGGCCATGCCAAGCATCGAGCGCGAGGCTTGCCAGACCATTCTGTGCCATCAGCATTCATCAGGAGGATGTGCCATGCGCGCTGTCGATGTCATGACGCCAACGGTTATCAGTGTTTCCCCCGAGACAGGTGTCCAGGAAATTGCTCGCCTGTTGCTGGATCACCATATCAGTGCGGTACCCGTGATCGATGATGACCAGCATCTGCTGGGTATGGTCAGCGAAGGCGACCTGATGGGACGCGCCGAAAATCAGGCCGAGAAGCCCACGCCTTGGTGGCTGGCGCTGGTCTCTTCGGGGCCCGAAACGGCGGCCAGCTACATCAAGACACATGGCCATACGGCACGAGACATCATGTCCCACCCGGTGGTCGACGTGGAGGAAGATGTCTGCGTCGCTGATATTGCCCGGCTGCTCGAGAAGCGCCATATCAAGCGGGTGCCGGTGACCCGGGACGGCAAGTTGGTAGGCATCGTCAGTCGTTCCAACCTGCTGCAAGGCCTGGCCATCACTCCGCCGGCCAGCGAGGGAACGGTCGATGACCGCAGCCTGCGTGAAGCGCTCAGCAAGGAGATCGAGGACAAGCTCAACACCGTACGCGTCAACGTTATCGTCAAGGATGGCGTCGTCGAGCTGTGGGGCCTGGTCGCCAGTGATGAGGAAATGAAGGCGGTACAGCTGGCCGCCGAGAACCAGCCAGGCGTCAAACGGGTCGAGAACAATATGAGCCGCATGCCGCTGGGGTTTGGCGCCTTGTAGCTCTAGTAGTGTATTGCCTTAAGTGGCCTGCATTTCGTCAATTGCGACTAATCTGCGAGTGAGTGGTCGCTTTCTCGCGGTGATCGCCAACCGCCGTCGATCACATAATTTACTGGCGCAATCATGGAAAATGATCCACGTTAGAATAGGGATATAAAACACTGTTTTAAAACCCGGCTTGATTAGCGTTGTTAGTCAATTCGGTGAGTCGGAATGGTTGTTCAATGCGGTTGGCTGCGGCAGTCGATTAAGCGCGTTGGACGACATCGTCGGATAACAGTGCCGTGATCGGGATTTCTAACGGAGGAGATGAGTCATGAAGCGATTGATAGCGCCGGTGGCGGCTTGCGCCGTGGTGGGGGCCTTGGGTGTGTCGGGCAGTGCACAGGCAGAACAGATGAGTATTACACCGGCGGCCTACCTTGGCGCCGATGTCATGTTCTGGAACTTCGATCCGCAGGGAAGCTCCTCCGCCGAGAGCGAAGCGTTACGACTGAGAGCCGGCATGCAGTTCAACGACTACTTTGCCATTGAGGGCCACCTGGCCACCGGCGGGTCGGATTCGATTGGTGGCGTGGATATCGATCTGGATTACCTGGCAGGCATCTTCGCCAAGGGCTTCCTGCCGGTCTCCCGGGAATTCCGGCTCTATGCATTGCTGGGTGCCAGTGAGGTTTCCTTCAATGACGTCACTTTCAACGGCGATGACAGTGAGAGCGGTTTCTCCGGCGGTGTCGGCGCAGAGTTTGATATGAGCCGCAACCTGTCTTTCGGCGCCGACTACATCCGCTATCTCGATGAAGACAATTTCACCTTCGACGGTTTCAGTCTGGGCGCTACCTACCGCTTCTGATGCCGGCAGACGCTGCCGTGTTCTGGCGTCATGCATGACGCCAGCGGCCACAACCAGGCCCCGTCCATGTCAGTCATGGCGGGGCCTTTTGCCGAAGTGAGCGTGGGCGGGTGTCTCAGACCTGCTGATAGAGCCGGGCGCCGGCATCCCGGAAGGCTTGGGCCTGCTCCTCCATGCCCTTTTTTACCGCTTTCGGGTCATCGTCGAGGCGACGGTCAGATGCCTCGTCTCGGGTCTCTCCCTGGGTCCCGTCTTTGATCGCGTTATTGGAAACATGGTCTCGCACTTCCTGGCTGATCTTCATCGAGCAGAACTTGGGCCCACACATCGAGCAGAAATGGGCCACCTTGGCCGAGTCCTTGGGCAGGGTCTCGTCGTGGTATTCCCTGGCCGTGTCCGGATCCAGCCCCAGATTGAACTGATCCTCCCAGCGGAACTCGAAGCGCGCCTTGGACAGCGCATTGTCCCGACGCTGGGCGGCGGGATGGCCCTTAGCAAGATCCGCGGCATGGGCGGCGATCTTGTAGGTGATGATGCCGGTCTTGACGTCGTCCTTGTTGGGAAGGCCCAAATGCTCCTTGGGGGTCACATAGCAGAGCATGGCGCAGCCGTACCAGCCGATCATGGCGGCACCGATGCCGGAGGTGATGTGATCATAGCCCGGCGCGATATCGGTGGTCAGCGGCCCTAGGGTGTAGAAGGGCGCCTCGTCGCATTCGGTAAGTTGCTTGTCCATGTTTTCCTTGATCAGGTGCATGGGCACGTGGCCGGGTCCCTCGACCATCACCTGGACGTCATGCTTCCAGGCGATGCGCGTCAGCTCACCGAGGGTCTCGAGCTCGGCGAACTGGGCCGCGTCGTTGGCATCGGCCACCGAGCCCGGGCGCAAGCCGTCTCCCAGCGAGAAGGCGACATCGTACTGCTTGCAGATCTCGCAGATTTCCTCGAAGTGGGTATAGAGAAAGCTCTCCTGATGGTGATAGAGGCACCACTTGGCCATGATCGACCCGCCCCGGGAGACGATGCCGGTGACCCGCTTGGCCGTCAGCGGCACGTAGCGCAAGAGCACGCCTGCATGAATGGTGAAGTAATCGACACCCTGTTCGGCCTGCTCGATCAAGGTGTCGCGAAACACCTCCCAGGTCAGATCCTGAGCCACGCCATTTACCTTCTCCAGCGCCTGGTAGATGGGCACGGTGCCCACCGGCACCGGCGCGTTGCGGATGATCCACTCCCGGGTCTCGTGGATGTTCTGGCCGGTGGATAGGTCCATGATGGTGTCCGAGCCCCAACGGATGCCCCAGGTCATCTTGTCGACCTCATCCTCGATCGAAGAGGTCACCGCCGAGTTGCCCAGGTTGCCGTTGATCTTCACCAGGAAGTTGCGGCCGATAATCATCGGCTCGGATTCCGGATGATTGATGTTGCAGGGGATGATGGCACGTCCGGCGGCCACCTCGTCGCGCACGAACTCGGGTGTGATCTCCTCGGGGAGCCTGGCACCGAAGCCCTGTCCTGGGTGCTGGTGGTCAAGGATGTGCTCTACCTCTTCCGAACCCGTATACGTTGAACAGCGCGCCTGGCGGCGCAAATTCTCGCGGATGGCGATGAACTCCATCTCCGGGGTGACGATGCCCTGGCGGGCATAGTAGAGCTGGGTGACGTTGCCGGCCTTGCCATCCTTTCCGGGGCGTGCGCGCCTTGGAGAGCGTTGCAACTCGAAGCGCAGTGGCGCCAGCATGGGGTCGTTGGCGCGGCGCCGGCCATACCCCGAACTGGGGCCATCCAGCCAGTCGGTGTCGTCGCGCTCATCGATCCAGGTTTGGCGCAGGGCAGGCAAGCCGCGGCGCAGGTCGATCTCGGCACCCGGATCGGTGTAGGGCCCGGAGGTGTCATAGACCAGCAGCGGCGGGTTGTGCTCGACGCCGTCGGTGGTGGTCGTTGGTGACAGGGCGATTTCGCGAAAGGGCACGCGGATGTCCGGGCGCGAGCCCTCGACATGGAGCTTGCGCGAGCCCGTCATGGGCGCGATGGCGGCCGCATCGACGCGGGCCTGCTCGTTGAGAAAGTGCTGGGTGTTGCTCATGCGATGTGTTCTCCCGGTAACATCAGGGAGGACAAGCGAAGGAGAGACAGGGGCAGGCGGTTTTCGGCACCGGCGGGGAAACGGCCTGCCTGTCGCTTGATCCCTACGCTGGTCCTAGCCAGGTCAGGTTCAACGGGATCCGTCCTGTCAGGCGCCTTTAGCGCCTGTTGGATGATCTCAGCCGGTATCACCGGCACCCCGTCAAGCGAGTGGTGGGAGCCTTGGCTCCCGGTGGTGGCTTGCAATGGCCGTTCGGCACCACCAAACCGAGCGGTCTTTTCCAGCGAGCCCATTTTGGCAGGCCCTGTGCGACAGGCCCTGTGAGACAGGCTCAGTCGCGCTGATCGAGGCCCATCTGCCAGAAATCGATCTCGAGCCGTGTGGCCTCGCTGAATATCTGGCTCAGTTCCTGGAAGCGTCGCGGCCCGACCTCCGCTAGGCGCGCATCGAGCCAGGCCATTTCATCCACCATGGCCTGCTGAAACTCGGGGCCTTCGTACAGCGTGATCCAGGCGTCAAAAGGGTTGGCCGCGCCGCGCACCGTGGTGGGTTGGGTATTGAGCCAGGTCGCGATTTCGCCGTAGCCGATCAGGCAGGGCGCCAACGCTACGTGGAGGTCCAGAAGGTCGCCGCGGTGGCCGGCCTCGAGCACATAGCGGGTATAAGCCAGTGTCTCGCGGGCCTCGGGCACTGCGGCCAGATCGGTCTCGGAAATGCCCCAATCGCGGCAGAAACCGACATGCAGGTCCAGTTCGGTTGGCCTGGCGCAGGTCGCTCAGGGTACGGCTCTTGTAGGCGGCCAGCGCGTAGGCGCGGGCAAAGTGGATCAGGAACAGGTAGTCTTGTTGTAGATAGCAGCGAAAGGCGTTTTGATCGAGGGTGCCGGCGCCGAGGGTGCGCACGAAGTCGTGCTCGATATAGCGGTGCCAATCCTGTTGGCAGGTGGTGGTGAGATCGCTGAAGCAGTAGCCCATCTGGCCTCCGGTGACGGTCGTGATCCGGGGCACGGGCAGGGTAGGCGTATCGGGGGCAAGGCGTAACCGGGCGAGACTGGTGCAGCCGTGCCCTGCCACCGCTTGATTCCTACGCCGGTACGAGCCGGATCAGGTTCAACGGGATCCCCCCTGTCGCGTGCGCTGGCACGCGTTGGGCGGTCTCAGCCGGTATCACCGGCACCCCGTCAAGCGAGTGGCGACAGTCTAGCAGCTTGTCGTGTCCTTGCCAGTCCGCGCTATGCTTGCGCCGTATCCTGCACAACGACTCTTCCACTGAAATGAGGATGTCACGGATGATGTCAGCCGCTTCCCGGACGCCCGCTTTGACCCTGCTGGTAGCCGGCGACCCCGACCAGCTCACCGGCAGCTACGTCTATGACGCCCGCATCGCCGAGGCGCTGCGCGAGCGCGGCTGGGAGGTTGTGGTAGAAGGGCTCGCCGGGCGCTTCCCGACACCCGATCAGCAGGCGACCGAGAGTCTTGAGCGCGCCCTGACGCGACAGCCCGAAGGCGCTCGGGTGGTGCTCGATGCCATGGTGATGGCCGGTCTGCCCGAAGTAGTGGCGCGTCATGCCAACCTGCTCGAGCTCACCGCCCTGATGCATCATCCGCTGGCCGACGAGACCGGCCTGAGCGATATCCAGCGGGAAAGCTTTCGCGTCAGCGAGACGCTGGCGCTAAGGGCGGTGCATCGGGTGATCGCGACCAGCACCTTCACTGCCGAACGGCTGGCCGATTTCGGTGTGCTGAAATCGCGCCTTCATGTGGTCGAGCCGGGGGTCACGCCAGTGCCATTGGCGAACAGCGTCGACCGCTGTGTCGATGGTACTGAGCCCGCTCGCTTGCTTTGCGTGGCGAGCCTGACGCCACGCAAGGGGTATGAGGTGCTGATCGAGGCGCTCTCCGAGCTTTCAGACCTCAATTGGCAGTGCGACTGCATCGGCGGGTTGGAGCTCGACCCCGACCATGCGAGTCGGGTCGAGGCGATGATCGAGGCAAAAGGGCTGGGTGAGTTGGTCTACCTGCTGGGGACCCGCTCGCCTGAGGCGCTTTCATCCTACTACGCAGATGCGGACCTCTTCGTGCTGCCGTCCTACTACGAAGGCTACGGTATGGTGGTGACCGAAGCGCTGGCCCGTGGCCTGCCGGTGATCACCACCACCGGCGGCGCATTGCGTCATACCCTGCCTGAAGGCGCGGGTATGGCCGTAGAACCGGGAGATGCCAAGGCCTTGGCGACGGCACTGCGCCGCTGGTTCGAAGACGGCGAGCTTCGGGCTCAGTTACGTAAGGGAGCTGTTGAGGCCAGGCGCCAGCAGCAGGATTGGCACAACGCTGCGCAGGCCTTCGCCGAGGCGCTCGGCGAAGGCTAGCGCTTTTCGCTACTGTCGCTATCAGCGGGCAGCGCCGGGGTACCAGACATAGTTCCAGGTTTCCGTCAGCGGTTGGCCACGCAGGGTTAGCGACAGCCGCATGTCGGCTGGCTGATCGCCGTCGGGCTGGAGGCGAAAACTCGCCCGCCATGTCTTGCCGTCGGGCAGCAGCTGCACCTGCGGCGTGAGGGTCTCGCCGCTGGACGTCGTCAGCGTCATCTCCACGGGTTGGCTGGCATCCAGGCTCGACAGCTCTCCGCCGCGAAAGTCGACGATGAAATGACGGCGACTCCTGGGCGGAGGATCGTCCTGGCCGGGTACGCTTCCCCAACCCTGGCGGGTATGTACCACACCGGCACGCTCGAGAGTCGGCGGATAGGCGCCGAAGGTCGAGGTGCGGTAGCGGTAGGTTCGTGACTCACCGGCCTTGAAGGGCGCATCGGGCACCCAGTAGGCGATGATATTGTCGTTGGTCTCGTTCTCGGTGGGAATCTCCACCAGTTCCACACCGCCGGCCCCCCAGTCACCGCCCTGTGGCGTTACCCACTGGCTGGGGCGCAGGTCATAGCGCGCTTCCATGTCCAAATAATCGTCGAATGCACGAAGGCGTTGCACCAGGCCGAAGCCTTGGGGCATGTCATCGCGCAGCGAGGAGACATGCAACTGCGAGGGATTGCTCAGCGGACGCCAGATCCACTCCCCCTTGGCGGTGTGCATCGACAGGCCGTTCGAGTCGTGGACGCGGGGCCGATAGTCATCGTCGTGCACGCGCTCCAGACTCCCGTGCCAGAACATGCTGGTCAGCGGGGCGATGCCGAGCTTCTTCACGTCCTCGCGGGCAAAGAGACGTGCCTCGACATCGACGGTGCTGGACTCGCCGGGGGTGATATCGAAGCGGTAGGCGCCACTGACCGAGGGACTGTCGAGTAGTGCCAGCACCTGAATATGCGTGGCGTCTGGCGCCGGCTTGACCAGCCAGAAGTCCGTGAACGCAGGGAACTCCTCGCCCTGTGGCGAGGCGGTGTCGATGGCCAGCCCGCGCGCCGATAGGCCGTAGCTCTGGTCGCGGCCGATCAGACGGAAATAGGACGCGCCGAGGAAGACCATGAATTCGTCGCGGTAGTCGCCGCGGTTGAGCGGGTAATGCAGGCGAAAGCCCGCGTAGCCGATATCGTTCCGGGCCTGGTCGTCGCTGGACTGTTTGGCCAGTGCCTCGCCGATGGGGGCCGCCGCATCGTCATAGCGGAAATACCCCTGATCGAAGGGCAGCGGTGACACGTCGACCTGGCCGCTGTTGTCGCGCGACTCGACCAGGTTCAGGCCTACCGGCTGGTCGTAGAGAAAACCGGTGTGGAAGAGCTGCACCTCGAAGAGAGACTGATCGCGCCACAGGGCCTTTTCGGGACGGAAGCGAATCTGTCGGTAACGGTCATAATTCATGTCCTGCAAGGCTTCCGGCAAGGCGTTATCGTGAGCCTCGAACGGGGCCTGAGCGAGCTGTTTGGCCCGCGAGGTGACCTCGGCATACAGCGCGTCCAAAGACGCCATGCTGGTCTTGGCGCCGGTAGCTGACTGGCTTGTGGTGGCGTCGGTGGCTGCGGTGCCACTGCTCTGGGATTCCAGGCCCTGGGCGCCAGGGCTCTGCTCATCAGGGCTCTGCTCATCAGGGCTCTGAACATCAGGGCTCTGAACATCGGAGCTTTGCGCATCGGAGCTTTGCGCATCAGAGCTTTGCGCATCCAGATTGGCATCTGCCGATGCATCGGCTGTCGGCGCTTCGGCCCAGGCCGGCGTTGCTATGCCGAGTCCAAGCCCAAACGAGGCGAGCCCCGTCCAGAGCAGGGTGGTGGTCAACAGGGTCGTCGCAAGACGTCCTGCCTGATCCGGGCGAGCATGGCTGGCTCGCCCTGACATCCCGCGTTGTATCAGCATTCCATGGCTCCAAGCGGTTCGGGTATAGGTAACAACGATGTTCGTTGTGCATCACGTCGTGCAACACGTTGTAGGCGGTTGGCTGAGGCTTGGCCGTTGCCGGCGGTGCACTACGAGAGGCCTCGCTAGGCGGCGTCGCGTCGAGGGGCGGCGAAGGTCTGTTCCGGCATTTCGCCGGATAGCTCCTGCGGAGGTGGCCAGGGCTGCTCGCCATCTGGCACTTCTTCAGACGAGGACTGCGCTTGCAGCACCGCGGGCGGGCAGGTCTCGCTGGGCACCAGCAGCAGGCCGGCGCGGCGCAGGCTGCGGCCAAGCGTGAGGCTGCTGCTGAATCGGATCAGTGGCGCGGCCAGCATCAGGCCCAGCCACACAGGAGTCAGCCACCAGAAGAACACTGGGGTGTACCACCAGGTGACGCCGGCCCAGGCAAGTCCGACCAGACTGGCCTGCCAGGTATGCCGCCACGCCTCTCGCCACGCCACGGCGCGTCCTTCTCGGGATTGAGGGTCCCAGGCCACGGTGCGCCCGCTCAGTACGTTGATCACGAACAGGCTGTGGAACACCATCATCAAAGGCGCGATAAGCATCGCGAACAGGCTTTCGAGCACCACGCTGACGGCCAGCCGTGTGCGACCGCCGAAGGCGCGGGGACGGCGAGCCATCGCCAGACACATGCCCAGCACCTTGGGCATCAGCAGCATGGCCAGGGTGCCGCCCAGCAGGGGCATGATCAGGGGCGGTGGCGCAATCGGCCAGTCGGGAAACAGCTGGGCGTTGGAAGTGAAAAAATTGGGTTCGGCGATGGCGCGGATCAAGGCGTCGGCGGTGCTGATCACCAGGATCGACAGCCAGACCAGTGAGGAGATGTAGGCAAAGGCCCCGAACAGGAAGTGCAGCCGGCTCAGCGGGTGCAGGCCATGTCCGCCCAGCAGGCGCAGGTGCTGCAGATTGCCCTGCACCCAACGCCGGTCCCGTTTGGCGTAGTCGAGGATATGGCTGGGCATTTCCTCGAAGCTGCCGTCCAGGTCGGTCTGCATCTGCACCTGCCAGCCGCCACGCCGCATCAGTGCCGCCTCGACGAAATCATGGCTGAGGATGTCGCCTCCCAGCGGCGGCGATCCGGGCAGCTGCGGCAGACCGCAGTGGGCCATGAACGCTTCGGTGCGCATGATGGCGTTGTGGCCGAAGTAGTTGGCGGCGTCGGCATGCCAGAAGCTCAGGCCGGCGGCGAGCATCGGCGAGTAGAGCGAGGCGGCAAACTGGTTGGCTCGACCGAACAGGCTTTGCTGGTGCACAGGAATGGGGACAGTCTGCAGCAGGCCCAGCCGCGGGTTGGCCTCCATGGCGTCGATGAGCGCTGACACTGTGCTGCCGCTCATCACGCTGTCGGCATCCAGCACCAGCATGAAGTCGTAGCGTTTTCCCCAGCGACGGCAGAACTCCCCGAGGTTGCCGGCCTTGCGGCCGCTGTTGCTGTCCCGGTGGCGATAGTGCAACTGACAGGCGCCGTTCAGGCGACGCTGCAGGGCACCGATCGCAAGATGCTCCTGATCGACAATGGCATCGTCGGTACTGTCGCTCAGGACAAAGACTTCAAGCTGGCGCTGAGGCGTGTCGCCGGGCAGGTCGCGGCAGGTCGCCTCCAGCCCGGCGATGACCCCGCTGATGTTTTCATTGTGAATTGGCATCACCAGCGCGGTTTTCGATTGGGCGTCGCTGGGCGGTTGCGCTGGCTGGAGGCGGGCCAGAGTCACCGGATCGCGGCGGCACAGGCTCAGCACGAAGCCGATCACGGCACTCCAGAAGGCAATGATGATCCAACTGAACGTCAGGGCAAACAGCCCCAGGATGACCAGCTCCAGCGGCGTGATGCCGCCGACATAGAGGATCTGAAACATTGCCCAGATGCCCAGCGCGGCGGTGCCGGCGAACAGTCCGGCAAACAGGGCTCGCCGGCTACGTCGCCAAGGGGGCCTGAACTGACGGCGGTTGGCGTGGGCAGAGGAACTGGGCGTCGTCGGGGCGCTGCGAAGTTCGTCAAGAGAACTCATCGGCGTACCACGCTGCGCTGCAGGAGACGGCCAGGGCTTGACTGTTCGTAGGCAGATGGCCTGGGCCGACCGACCCATGACCGACGGCGGCGCTGAGGTGCGCTGCGCGTCGAAAGTCTGGGTGCTGGGGCACCTGCTGTCCGGGGCGTACCTGCGCCGCACAGCGGGTGTTGTGGAGTCATCATCACTTCCAGTGGTTCTCCATTAGCCCCCGCCGGCAGTCCCTGCGCAATCCGGGGAGGAGATTTAAGTAAGCATCGGGGCGAGCTGTGGCATTAGGTGCGCTGTTCTTGTACTGCCCAGATGCGGATCTTGGTCTTGCCATGGTCGCGACAAACAGCGCGATTTGACGCTGAGCGAACGCAAAAAGCTTATCGGTGCTGCCTTTACCTGGGAAGCCAGTCAGGCGTGGCCGGTTCGCTCTGGCGTGGTGATGGCAACGCTCAATGCATGTCGGACCTTCTATATTGGGCTCGTTACATCGGCTCTGTATATCGGCGCTATATCAGGATCAGGCTCGGTATAAACGCGTCTTTGTAAATAGCTTACGATCTATATTAGACGGAATCCGGCGCCGCATGTTCCCCATGCGGAGGCGTTCCAGGTGGACCCCGTTCTTCAGCACGCTCACTAAAGCCGTTTCACCACAACCACGTGCTGGGCTTGGCCGGTGCCTGGTCGGCGCGCACGGCCTTGAGGCCGATCACGCAGCGCAAGATCAGCCACAGCGCCAGCAGCGGCATGATCAGAAAGCCAATCCCGATCACCCCGAGCAAAAAGGCGATGCAGCCGTAGAGAGCCCCGATCCAGAAGGTGCGGATCAGGTAGCGATAGTGTTCACGCAGCCAAGGTGAGGCATCGCCGCGGTAGACATAGGCCATGATGGCGCCGATCAGCGTGGTCACGCTGCCGGTGATCAGGCCGGCCAGATAGAGGACATAGATGATTTGAGTGACACGGGTGTCCTGCTCGGGCAGATAGGTCTGAGTCATGAGTTCTCTCGGCGTCAGTAGATGCGCGCACGGCGGAAGTCCGGGTCGCCGGCGGCTTCCTCGGGCGTCTTGCGGTAACGCTTGTATTCCCACTGGTACTGGGCTGGGTCCAGGGCGATGGCGGCCTCGACGCTTGCGTTCACGCCACTGGCCGAGGCGGTCTCGTCGGTATCAAAGACCCGTTCATCGGCGGCCAGGAAATGAAGCGCGAAGCCGCGCCCGGGGAGACGCCTGGCGACCCCGGTGACCACCCGGGCCTGGGTGCGGGCCACCAGTTTCGGCAGCAGGGTGGCGGTGTAGGCGGGGCGGCCATAAAAGGGGGCGAAGACGCCGCTGCCCCAGTCAGGCTCCTGGTCCGGCAGGATGCCGACGGCTTCGCAGCGCTTTAGCGCCTTGAGCAGCGCTGCCACGCCGCGCGGGTTGGTCGGCACCAGCTGGGCACCGCGCCGTTCGCGGCCATGGCGAATCACCGGGTCCAGCGGGGCGATCTTGGGCGGTTCGTACATGGCGGTGAACGGAAAGTGGCCCGAGAGCCAGAAGTTCAGCACCTCCCAATTGCCAAAGTGGGGCGCCAGCACGATGACTCCTCGCCCCTCGGCCCGGGCCTCATCGAGCAGCTCGCGGCCATGCACTTCAATGATCGACGCCTCGACCCGCTCGGGGTCGCCCATCCAGGCAAAGCCCAGTTCGAGCATGGTGGCGGTGGAGTGGGTAAGGCTCTCGCTTGCCAGCCGGCGGCGCTCGGCGTCGCTTGCCTGGGGATAGACGACCGTCAGGTTGGTCTCGGTGATCTGGCGCTCGCGCTTGCTGAAACGGTGCACCAATGGGCCTGCGAACGTCGACAGCCGCCACAGGGTGCTCAACCGGCGTCCGGCCAAGCTGCGCCATAGGGCGGTGATGGCGGTGGCCTGGAGGCGGTTGCGGCGGGAGGTGTCTTCACTCATCGACAATTCAGACCAGCCAGGTGGTGATATTGGCGGGTGGGCGTTGCTCCTGCAGGCCCTTGAAGCCCTTAACACAGCGGATGATCATCCACACCGCCAGAGCGATCAGCAGCGGGACGCCGATCACCACCAGCGTCAGGAGCGTGGCGATTAGGCCGTACAGCAGGCCGATCCAGAAGGTGCGGATCTGGTAGCGATAGTGTGCCTCGAGCCAGTCAGGCCCCTTGCCGCGGTAGACATAGGCGATGACCACGCCAATAAGCGGCGTGAAGCCAATCACCATGCCAGCCAGTAAAAGACCGTAGACCACCATGGCCATGGTGGTGTCTGCCTGTTGAGGGGAGGGAGGCATCTCGGAAGGAGGCGTCTCGGGTGCGGGCGTCTGGGGCATGACATCGTCCTTGAATGAAACGGTTTGAGTGGAAATAGGCGAAAAAGCGAGCCTGGGCAATATGATACCTGCCCAGACAGGTGTTGCCATCACCGACGCGGGCGGGTGATCTCCAGCAGGTTGCCTTCCGGGTCGCGCAGATAGAGCGAGTCCACCGGCCCCTTGCCGCCAGCCCGGGCCACTGGACCAAGCTCCACTGGGATAGAAAGGGCGGTCAGGTGGCGCTCGACCTCGTCGAGCGGCAGGCGACTGGCGAAAGACAGCTCCATGCCGCCGGTGGCGGGCGTCGCTGCCTTGGGCGCAGCGGCGCTATCGGTGAGCTGCAGGCGCAGGGTCAGGTTGCCGAGGTGCAGGTCGGCATGGCCGGCGTCCTGCTCCTTGGCGTCCATGTCCAGGACGCGGCTGTAGAAATCCACGGCTCGCGGTAAGTCATCGACGTACATCACCAGGTGATCCAGAGCTGACAGCATGGGGTTCCTCCTTGGGTCGCCTGGGCGATCAGAGTAGGCTTGGCGGCGAATATTTTCATGAGCATACGACGATGACCCAGCCTCTGTCCTGCCCGCTGTGCGACGCGCCTGATGCGGTGGCCTACCATCGGGATGCGCGGCGCGACTACCTGCAGTGTCAGGTCTGCACCCTGGTCTTCGTGCCGCCTCATCAGCATCTGGATGCCGATGCCGAGCGTGCGGTCTATGACCAGCACCAGAATTCGCCGCAGGATGCCGGCTATCGACGCTTCCTGTCGAGGCTGCAGGCGCCCCTGCTTGCGCGGCTGACGCCCGGCGCAGAGGGACTCGATGTCGGCAGCGGCCCGGGGCCGACGCTCTCGGTCATGTTCGAGGAGGCGGGTCATCCGATGGCCATCTTCGACCCCTACTACGCTCCGGACCCGGCGCCGCTGTCACGAAGCTTCGATTTCATCACCGCCACCGAGGTGGTCGAGCACATGGCAGCCCCCGGTGACGAGCTCATCCGGCTGGCCGGGCTGCTGCGTCCAGGCGGCTGGCTGGGGCTGATGACCAAGCGGGTCACCAGCCACGAGGCCTTCGCCGGCTGGCACTATATTCTCGATCCCACCCATGTCTGCTTCTTCAGCGAAGCGAGCTTTCGCTGGCTCGCCGAGCGACTCGCCATGGACGTGACCTTTCCCGACCATGACGTCGTTCTCCTAAGGCGGTCTTCTAAGACTCTCTTCTAAGACTCTCTTCTAAGAATCTCTTCTAAGACGTATTGATCAGGCGCACTGATGAAACGGCCTGATTAAGCGTGTTGCCTCGGCGCCATGATCGTGCATGAACGAAGACGCAAATAGCGCTTGGCGACGAGCCGGGCCAAGCGTATATTCGCCGCGCGATTGCCCACATTGCGCCGGTGATGGCCGGCTTCTAGCCTGATGACGAGGTGGTGGAACCTTCCCCGCCGGCAAGATGATTATCGCGACTCACCCGCCGGGAGCGGCGGTGTTTCCCCTCTCGTAGATGCGAGGCATGTCATGTCCCGGCAATTGCTTTCCTTGGCCCTTGCGCCCCTGCTGGGGCTCTTCATTCTCTGCATCGGCAATGGCTTCCTGGCCTCCCTGATCACCCTGCGCCTGGACGCGGCGGGTGAGTCCGCCGTGGTGATCGGCTGGGTGTCGTCAGCCTACTTCATCGGCTTGGCGCTGGGGGCGCTGTTCAATGACCGCCTGCTGCTTCGCATCGGGCACATCCGCGCCTATGGCTGCTTTGCTTCGCTGGTCGCGGTCACGGTGCTGCTGCAGGGCCTGCGGCTCGACCCTGTCAGCTGGTTCGCACTGCGCCTGATTGGCGGCTGGGCCACGGTGGGGGTCTATCTGGTCATCGAGAGCTGGCTGCTGGCCAGTGCCGATACCAAGGTACGTGGTCGCCTGCTAGCCATGTACATGATCTCTCTTTACGCCGCCGGCGTGATTGGTCAACTGCTGCTCGGCGCAACCAACGCCATGAGCGATGCTGCGCCCTTCATGGTGGTGGGCATGCTGGCCTCGCTGTCGGTGCTGCCCATGGCGATGATCCCGCGGGTATCGCCGCTGATCGAGCACGCCGAGCCGCTGTCACCGCTGCGGCTGATCACGCTGACGCCCACCGGGGTGATGGGCTGTTTCGGCTCGGGACTGGTCGTGGCAGCGGTCTATAGCCTGCTTCCGCTCTACCTACAGCGCAGCGGTCTGGGGGTCGCGCAGATCGGACAGATGATGGCGGTGGTGGTACTCGGGGCCATGCTGCTGCAATACCCGATCGGGCGCTGGTCGGACAAGCACGACCGTCAGTTGGTGCTGATCATCATCGGCGCCAGCACGGCGGGGCTGTCGATGGCGCTGCTGTTGGTGCCGGGGGAGTCGTGGCTGACGGGTGGGCTGCTGTTCCTGCTGGGTGGTGGCGTCTTTTCACTGTATCCGGTCGCGGTCAGCCATGCCGCTGACCGGGCCCCGGCCGGTGCCCTGGTGCGCATGAGCCAGGGCTTGCTGCTGATCAATGCGTTGGGGTCCACGGTCAGCCCGCCGCTGATCACTCCGGTGATGGCAGCGTTCGGCGACGGTGGCCTGTTCTGGTCGATGGGCGCCGTGGGGCTTGGCCTGGTCGGCTTCTTCGTCTGGCGACGCAGCGTCCGCCCGGCGCCGCTGCCCATGGCGCCCTTCGTGGCCACCCAGACTCAGACCCTGGCAGGGGCTGAGCTTGGCGTCACCGACGCGCAGATACAGGGAGCCGTCGAGCACGAATATCTCGAGGACCTTTCTTTGGCAGTGCCGGATGTCGCCGTCGCCGAGCCTATCGTCGGCCCGCCGCCGGCCGATGAGGCGCATATCGCCTACTACGACGATGCCGACCCGCAAGATGTGTCGGAGGAAAAGCCGCATGGGATGTCCGGTGATGGCGGGCCGATCCGCAGTGAGACCGCGTCGAGCTCGCATTGAGATCAACGACTGAGGTCGACTATTGAGATCAACGACACGAGGCCAACGACAGTCGCTGCGGCTTTCGCCTAATGGCTTGGGTCCCGGTCGCCAACCTACTATCGCGGTTAACCTTTTCTCAAGAGATGCCCGCGATGACGCCCTATCACGCTCCGCTGCGCGACACCCGTTTCGTGCTCGAGGAACTCCTAGAGCACACCTCTCTCGACCTGCCCGGCTTCGAGGACACCAGCCCCGAGCTGCTCGATGCCGTGCTTGACGAAGCCGCTCGGCTGGCCGGTGAGGTCTGGGCGCCGCTCAACCTGCCCGGTGATCGCCAGGGCTGCCGCCGCCAGCCGGATGGCAGCGTGACGGTACCCGATGGCTTCATCGAGGCCTACCAGGCCTATGCCGAGGGCGGTTGGAACGGCATCGGCGTCGCCGAGGCCCAGGGGGGGCAAGGGCTCCCCGAGGTGGCGGCCAGTGCGGTGCAGGAAATGCTGCATGGTGCCAACATGGCGCTGGGGCTGTGTCCGATGCTCACCGCCGGTGCCATCGAGGCACTGTCGCATCACGGCAGCGAGGCGCTCAAGGCGCGCTACCTGCCGAAGCTGATCGAGGGCGTCTGGACCGGCACCATGAATCTCACCGAGCCTCAAGCGGGCTCGGACCTGTCTCGGGTTCGCACCAAGGCCATTCCCTGTGCTGACGGTGAGGGCGACCACTATCGCCTGCACGGCCAGAAGATCTACATCACTTGGGGCGAGCACGAGGCGGCCGAGAACATCATCCATTTGGTGCTGGCGCGCACCCCGGATGCTCCTGAGGGCAACAAGGGCATCTCCCTGTTCCTGGTGCCCAAGTTCCTGGTCGATGATAACGGTGCGCTGGGGGCCCGCAACGATGTCACCTGTGCGTCTATCGAGCACAAGCTCGGCATCCACGGCTCGCCCACCTGCACCCTGAGTTTCGGCGAAGGCGAGGGTGCTATCGGCTATCTGGTCGGTGAGCTCGGTCGCGGGCTCAATCATATGTTCACGATGATGAACGAGGCCCGCCACAAGGTCGGCATCCAGGGCATCGGCGTCGCCGAACGCGCCACCCAGCAGGCCTTTGCCTACGCCGCCGAGCGCAGCCAGGGCCGTGCGCCTGGTTCGCGCGGCGGCGAGTCGGCCGCGATCATCGACCACTTCGACGTGCGCCGCATGCTGCTGTCGATGCGTGCGCGCACCGATGCCCTGCGCGCTCTGGCACTTTATTGTGCAGCGCAGATGGATGTTGCCCGCCATCACGGCGATGAGGCGACCCGCGACGCCGCTCAGGCTCGGGTCGACGTGCTGATCCCGGTGGTCAAGGCGTTCTCCACCGACCAGGCCGTCGATATCGCCTCGCAGGGGATACAGGTGCATGGTGGCATGGGCTATGTGGAAGAGACCGGTGCCGCTCAGCTGTGGCGCGACGCCCGCATTGCACCGATCTATGAGGGCACCAACGGTATCCAGGCCCTGGATCTCGCCGGGCGCAAGCTAGCCCGGGATGAGGGGGCCGCCCTTGCGGCTCTGCTCGATGAGGTAGAAGCCACCGCCGGGCAGCTCGCCGATAAGCTGGCGCTCAGCGCCCAGGGCGCCGCGCTGAAAGCCGGTGCCGATGACCTGCGAGCCGCCACGGCAGTAGTGCTGGCCGCCGGTCGCGATCCGGCTCAGGGCGCGGATGCCGTTCAGGCCTACGCGACTCCCTTTCTGCAACTGACGGGGCATGTGCTGTGCGCCTGGCAGATGGGACGCGCAGCGCTGGCCGCTGAGGCCGCGCTTGCCGCGGGGTCTGACGATCAGGCCTTCTATCGCGCCAAGTTGGCGAGTGCCGACTTCGTCCTGCGCCACTGGCTGCCAGTGGGGCGAGCCAACCGGGCGGTGATCGAGGCGGGGCTCGAGAGCCTGGCGATGGTGGGGCTCGATCACTGAGCACCTGCAGCATTTGGCACTGCAGCATTTTCCACAGAGAGGTAGGCTAGAGAGGATTGGGCGATGTGAGGCGCGTCGCCCGTTTTCTTGTTCCTGTCGGCGCTTCTGGCAGCAGTCGCTGCCAGCGGGGCGGCATCACGGAGACCCTCAACATGAGCATTTCCCGCATCGGCGTCGTCGGCGCCGGCACCATGGGCCAGGGCATCGCCCAGGTGCTGATCACCAGTCACCATCAGGTCGCGCTTTATGATGTCAGCGATGATGCCCTGGCAAGTGCCAAGGAGAAGATCGGCAAGGGCCTGGCCCGGCTGGTCGATAAGGACAAGCTAAGCGACGAGGGCCGCCAGTCGGCGCTTGATCGCCTTACCCTGACCACCAGCCTTGACAGTCTGCATGATCGCGAAGTGATCATCGAGGCTGCCCCGGAAGACCCGGCGCTCAAGGAGAAGCTCTTTGCTGATCTGAGTCATCTGAACCATGAGGCGATTCTCGCCTCGAACACGTCTTCGCTGTCGCTCACTCGTCTCGCGGCGGTATGCGAGCGCCCCGAGCGGGTAGTGGGCATGCACTTCTTCAACCCGGTGCCGGTATTGGGGCTGGTCGAGGTGATTCGCGCCGAGCAGACCAGTGACGCCACCGTCGCCAGGATCGAGCAACTGACCGAGGCGCTGGGCAAGACGCCGGTGGCCATCGCCGACTCACCGGGGTTTGCGGTCAACCGCCTGCTGGTGCCGATGATCAACGAAGCCGCCTTCCTGGTGCAGGAGGGCGCCGCCAGCCCAGAGGCCATCGACGAGGCCATGCAGCTCGGTGCCGCTCACCCCATGGGCCCGCTGAAGCTCGCCGACCTGATCGGGCTGGATGTATGCCTGGCCATCATGGAGGTGCTGCAGGAGGGCTTTGGTGATCCCAAGTACCGCCCCTGCCCGCTGCTCAAGCGGATGGTGGCCGCGGGCTATCTGGGCCGCAAGAGCGGTCGCGGTTTCCACGTCTACGAGTAGGATGATGGTGATGCGCGCTTGCCGGGCCGCCTGAGGTCGGCTCGGCGCAACCTGCGGGGCTTCAGTAGCCGGTTTTTCGCTTGCTCAAGACCTTGTTCAAGACAAAGGTGGGATCGTTTACCAACCGAGCGCTTGCTAGGTTGGACAGTATCGGCCCTCGGTGCCCGGGGGCGAGCCCTACCACACAGGAGTCATCATGAACGACGCACCGATCCATCTGGCCATCGACGCCGGTATTGCCCGCCTGACCATGAACCGTCCCAAGGCCCTCAATGCCCTCAATTCGGCGTTGCTCAGCGAGCTTGCTGGCATCCTGGATGACCTGGAGGCCCGCGATGACCTGCGAGCGGTATTGATCACCGGTGAGGGCGAGAAGGCCTTTGTGGCCGGTGCTGACATAGCCGAGATGCGCGACAAGACCCCTGATGAAGCCCGCGCCTTCGCCAGCCAGGCGCTGAACACCATCAAGCGTCTGGAGCGTCTGCCGGTGCCGGTGGTGGCGCTGGTCAACGGTTTCTGCCTGGGCGGCGGCTGCGAACTGGCGCTGGCCTGCGACTGGGCGGTGGCCAGCGACAACGCCGTGTTCGGTCAACCCGAAGTGTTGCTCGGCGTGATTCCCGGCTTCGGCGGCACCCAGCGCCTGCCGCGCCGGGTCGGTCCCGCCATGGCACTGGATCTGGTCACCACCGGGCGCAAGATCGATGCTCAGGAAGCTCTGCGCATCGGCCTGGTTAATCAGGTGATGCCTCAGGCCGAGCTGGAGCAATACGCCAAGACGCTCGCCAAGCAGCTCGGCGGCAACGGCCCTCAGGCCGTGCGCAGCGCCAAACAGGCGGTGCACGACGGTATGGATCAGGATCTCGACAGCGCCCTGGCGCTGGAAACCAGCCTGTTTGCGCTGGGCTTTGCCGGCAGCGAGCAGAAGGAAGGCATGACCGCCTTCCTCGAGAAGCGCAAACCGAGCTTCTAGGCAGCAAGCGCTCCCGGCCATCGTTAACGGCCGTGGTGATAACACCACGGCCGTTTTTCATGTGCTGGGCTTTGTTTTTCCAGGTTCTGCCATGCCATCGGCCATCACGGCTTTGGGGAGGCGGTGGGCCGTTTCCAGCGGATCATTCGTGTAGCAATGGCGGTGCCGATCAGCGTGATCGCCATGCCGGCCAGTATCTGCAGGCTGAGTACTTCGTCCAGCAGCAGATAGCCCCATAGCAGCGCACTTACCGGCACCAGAAAGGTGACGGTCGACGTCGCGGTGGCCCCGGCACTCGACAGCAGGCCGAAATACAAAAGGAAGGCTAGCGTGGTGCTGAAGGCCGCCAGTGCCAGGCCGTTGCCCCAGGCCATGGCGCTGATCGGCTCCGCTGGCCACAGCAGCAGCCCGGGAACCAGCAGTATCAGCGCCGACATGGCGGTACTGCCCGCCGCCAGCACGCGCACCGGGAGGTGCGACAGATAGGTCTTCGAATAGTTGGTGGCGACGCCATAGCAGAAGGTCGCACCCAGGGCCGAAAGGATGAACCAGCCATCGCCGCCCAAGGCGAAATCCAACCGGTTTGCCGAGAGCACATAGACGCCGAAGAAGGCCAGGGCCAGGCCGAGGTATTGTTGGCGCTGCACGGGCGTGGTGAAGAACAGCGCGCCCAGCAGCGCGGTGAAGATCGGCGTGGTGGCGTTGATCAATGAGGTGAAGCCTGCCTCCAGCCGGGTAGTCGCCAGGGCCAGCAGGCAGAACGGCAGCACATGGTTCACAAGCCCAAGCAATAGCAGACGGCCCTTGTTCTCCCACACCAGCTTCAGATAGCCCACCCCAAGCAACAGCGGCACCAACAGCAGAGCGCCCACACCCATACGCACCAGAATCAATGGCACCGGACCGAATTCCGGCACGGCTACCCGCATGAAGATGAACGACATGCCCCATAGGGTAGAGAGAAAGACCAGGCGAAGCGTATCGGCGGGTGACATCCAGCATCCTTGTGTCGGCAGGGGGAGGCAGCAGGTTACGGCCGATAGGGGGCTAACGGAAGTCTGTTTCGACCAAAGCGATGCTGGCGGTGGAACGCCGGATGACCTAGCGTAATAAGCTGATGGACAACATTCGACTATCCGGCAGAGGCGGCGACGCCTCTGCCTTTTTTTGTTGCTGAATTCATGCATGATCTGGCCATGATCATGAATGCCACGCTAACCATAGCCCATCGCAATGCAACGAGTGGCCCGGCTTTGCATTGACGCCTTGTTACCCCTTACGTCTGTCCCTTTCTCCTGGCGATATATGTCTACGCCTCTTATCCCCGCTCCATCAGGCGCTTGAGATCGCTGACCATCGAAGGAATCGGATCACTGTTGCGCATCAGCAGGCGAGCGTCGCCTTGTTCGTTGAAGACGAAAATGCCGCTTGAGTGCGAGACGTCATAGTTGCCGTTTTCGTCCTTTTCGCCGTATCCGTAGCTGACCCGGTAGCGGTTGGTCAGCGCATCGAGTTGGGCGGTGCTGCCGGTAAGGCCGATGAACTGTGGCCCGAATACGTCGGTGTATTGCCGGAGCCTCGCCGGGGTATCGCGCTCCGGGTCTACGGAAACGAACAGCACCTGTATATCGTCACGAGCGGGTTCATCAAGCTTCTTGATAGCAGCCGTCATCCGCGCCAGGGATGTGGGACAGACATCCGGACAGTGCGTATAGCCGAAGTACAGCAGGGTGGTCTTGCCGGTGTAGGCGTCTTCTTCGACCTGCTGGCCATTCTCGTCCATCAGGCTCAAATCAAGGGCCGGCATGATGTCGGAGATGTCCGAGGTGTGCCAGTTGGGGTCCTCGCAACCTGCCAGCAACACTGACAAGAGGATCGGAGAAAGCCACTTGAGCATCAGGGGGCTCCTGGACGGTGGTCAGTGCATGGTCGCGGGAGAAACGACCTCAAAGGTGGCAGGCAACTGCTGGCCGTCTGCGAAGAGCAGCACCACCTCGACATCATCACCCACTTCCAAGGGGGCGACGCGGTTCATGAACATAAGGTGATAGCCTTTCGGCGCAAACTCAAAGCTTTTACCGGCGGCAATGTCGATTGCCGGCACGGCCTGCATGCTGGCCATCCCGTCCTTTTCCATGCTCATGTGAATCTCGGTATTCTTGAAGGCGTCGGTCTGAGCGCCCACCAGCGTCACGTCTTCAGCGCTATCGTTTTGCAGGCTGAAGTAGCCGGCGCCTGGCATATCGCCCGGCAGAAGGCTGAGCCGAGCATCCTGGAGGGAAAGCTCTTGTGCGTGCGCCATGCCGCCGGTCAGCAGTAGTGCCAACAGTCCGCAGGCCCACTTGCCACGGGCGTGTGTCAGAGCACGGGTTCTCAGCTTGTTCGCCATCAGGATGTTCTCCGCTCGGGTGGTGTCAACGCCATGCCATGATGATACGGCGCTTAAGGGGCTCTCCGGTACAGACCTGACCGACCACTGTGAAGGTTTGGACCGGCAGGCCGGACAAGACACGCGTATGTCGTGAAGCCGGGTATTCGTTTCTTGATCAGCAGATAGCCGACAGGCCACAGTTCGAGGTGTATTCGCGCGAGTTCACGTCCAGCGTGAGGCGCTTACGACTGGTGTCGTAGAAAAAGGAAGCATAGCCGTCGTCGTCTGCCGTCTTGTAGGCGCCGCAGATGCCATAGCCGTACTGCACTTCCTGCAGGTTTTGCAGTTCGATCGCGCTGGAGGTATCGAGAGAGGTAGCTAGCGCCTGCTGGATTTCGCCGTCCACCCTGTCGTCGGAGATGGCTTGGCCGCCAAAAACAAATGCTGCGAGGGCAATAATGCCGATCACAGGAACGATGATCATGAGTAAAAACGGGCGTGAAATAGTCATGACGAGCATTTTATGGAGAATCCAGCAGACCGGGCAAGCGGGCCGCTATGCGGCGGATTGTCCTACCTGACGTTCGGCCATGACAGGCGCCGGTCGACAAGGGTAGCGTGGAGCTCTACGTCTTAAGCCCTAAGCCAGGAGGCGATGATGAACCATCCCGAACTCGACATGGACGACGTGCAGCGTCGCTTGCTGGAACAGCGTAAGCAACTGGTGGAAGAGGGCGATGCCAGCGCCGATAGCCGCGATACGGTGGCGCTTGACCAGACCAGCACCGGGCGACTGACGCGTATGGATGCGTTGCAGACACAGGCCATGGCGCAGGCTGCCCAGCGGCGTCGTGAGGCGGCGATTCGCTTCATTGACCTGGCGCTCAAGCGCATCGACGACGACTGCTTTGGTGAATGCATCGAATGTGGTGAGTACATCGCGACCAAGCGACTGGGGCTGAATTACGCCACCCTGAAGTGCATCGACTGCGCCGAATAGCGCGTGTGCCTGGGCAACGACATGGCGTCAATGATTCAATAGCGCCTCTGGATCGCACTTCTGATCGCGTTGCTGACAGAAATGTTGATCGCGCTTTGGTTTCAACCTCTTCAGGACGCTTCTCATGCCTATTCCTCCACCTTCCAAGCCCGGTAGCGACGAGACTGCTCGCACCATGTTGCGCCTGCTCGGCGGTTTCGCTGCGCCAGCGGCCATCTATCTGGTTGTCTGGGAGGCTGTGGCACGCTGGGTGTTGCCCAATATTGCCGCAAGCGGCAAAGGCTTCGTTATCGACCTGTCTAGCGTTTTGATTCCCTGCGTCGGCGTGCTGGCAAGCATCTTCATCACGGGCGTAAAGGCCGGCCGGATGCTGGGCGGCGGCGTGATGGCGGTGTTCTTCCTGATCCTGTATTTCTCGTCCGGCGTGGCGTTCAGCTGGTCGCCGGTCGGCCTTACCTTCGCGGGCATCGCGCTGGCATGGGGGCTCGCTCGGTTCTGCCCGACGATGAAGCCTGATCTGAGCACCGCGTTTGGCTAGTCCGGGCCTCAGTCCGCTATTTCCAAGACACCTACACGACAATCGCAACACACGCCCAAGCACGCATCGGACCCTCCTGGCGCCGGCAATCAGCTGCTCATCTCAGTATCTAAGTATCTGAGTATCTGAGCAGCTGGGCACCATGCACCATGCACCATGCATCATGGCAATCAGCGGCGTTGGCAGGACGGTAACGCTCGCGCCGTCATTGCTCTTCGCGAACGGACGCCAGTCCCTCAGCGGAGATATAGCCGTGCGCCTTGGCATGCTCGGCCATGCTGAGGCTGCTGTCGGCGAGGACCAGCGTGCAGCCGGTATGGCTGACCTCAGCGGCCAGCCGCTCGATGGCGGCATCGCGTTTGGGGTCGTTATCCACCTTGCGGATGTATATCGCTAACACTCGCTCGGGGTGCTCTTTGACGATCTCGGTGTAGACCTCGGGGTCTCGCTGACCGCTATCACCGATGAGAATGAACGGCAGGTCGGCGTAGAGCGAGAGCATGTTGCGAATGACGTCCGACTTGTGGTCCTCGGCCTTGCGGGGCCACGGGCGCGAAAGGCGTAGTCCCCATTCGCGCAGGAAAAGGATCGGCCCCACCGGTATCCGGTTGAGGTTGAAGAACAGGTCGAGCATTTCATAGATGCACCAGGGGCCTCGCGACACGTAGAGCATCGGCCGCTTGCGGTTGCCTTCGACGCCCCCATAGAGTGCCCGGTAGAAGGCGGCGACCCCGGGAAAGGCCGTGCGTCGCTGCGCTTTTTCCATGAACAGCCGGTAGAGCATCTTCAGCTTGTTGGCGACGCCGGTGTGCATCACCGTGTCGTCGATATCGCTGATCACGATCAGGTCGGCGTTGGTTGGCGGGATATAGACCTGAGTCTGGGTGCTGATGGCGTCTTTTTCCGAGAGCACCTCCAGGCTGGCCGTATGCCAGACCCTGTCAGTGGGCAAGGAATGATTGATGTCGATGTGGGCGTAAAAGTAGCCATCCCGGTCGGTAGTGACGATGGTCTTGGCATCGCCAAGACGCATGATGATGCGGGCATCGCGCACACCGCGACGAATGATGCGTCGAGCGACATCCACCAGGTCCCGCGTGGTACCGCCTTCCTCCCACCGTTTGCCGGTGCCTGGCTGACGAAAGACCCGCCCCATGACGAAGGCTTCCTTGCGGGAGCCGTAGCCGCGATAGGGCTGGACGATGACGCCACCGCGGCCCTTGTCGCTTTTCATCGGCCGTGTGAACAGGCGCACCAGTTTTTTCGTGAAGTGCAGCAATTGGGCGATCAACAGGCGCCTCACTAGTGGTCTGAATAAGCACGCTATCGTGGCGGGAACTGACGGGATATCGGCCACCCGGGCAGGCCGCTGGGCTCATTATGCGAAGTGCAGGGCTATCCTGCAAAAGTATGACAGCGAAAAACCCATCGCCGGGGCGGCGATGGGCCTAGAGAAGTGAACCTGCGTGTAGCACGTCAGGTCAATCAGGCGTGCTGGTGGCTATGACGCCCTTCAGCCATTTCCTCCAGCAGCTTGCCGTTGAAGGCATCGAGGTCTACCGGCGTACGGCTGGTGACCAGGCCGCTATCGACGACGACCGGTTCGTCCGACCAGTGAGCGCCTGCGTTTTTCAGGTCTTGGGCCACCGAGGGTACGGATGTCATACGGCGGCCTTCGACGACGCCTGCGTTGATCAGGATCCAGGGGGCGTGGCAGATCGCGGCCACTGGCTTGCCGGCCTCGAAAAAGGCCCTGACGAAGCTGAGTGCCTGTTCGTTGAGGCGCAGCGTGTCCGGGTTGAACAAGCCACCTGGCAGCACCAGCCCGTGATAGTCCGCGTGATGCACGTCCTCGAGGCGTTTATCCGCGGCGTAGGTATCGCCCCAATCGGTTTCGGCCCAGGCACGGATGCCGTTGCCGTCAGGGGTGATGACATGCACCTCCACGCCTTGGCCTTGCAGTGCCGCCCTCGGCGAGGACAGTTCCGATTCTTCGAAACCGTCGGTGGCGAGAATGGCGACGCGTTTTCCGTTCAGTTGCTGAGCCATCGTGACCTCCAGGTCGTGATGTTGCCGTGAATGACGAGCCGATGGGCTATCCCGGTCCATCTATTGGCCTACTCATGACCTTGGGATAGCTCGCCGCCAGTTCAAGGGAGCCCTGGCGAATGATTAGAGCGCCATAGGCTGGGTGTCAGGCGCTGGCAGTCTGGCGCTCGCGTCGTGCGTTGCTCAGGTAAATCAGGAACAGCGCCCCGGCAAGCAGCACGATGGCAGCCAGACGTGACGGGTCCAGCGGCAGGCGGTCATTGTCGAGCCAGCCGAAATGATCGACCAGCAGGCTCATGATCAACTGCCCGGAGATTACCGCCACGGTAGCGGCCGCAGTGCCCACGCGCGGCACGGCGAAGACGATTGCCAGCATGTACACCACGCCGAATAGCGCCCCGGTAAGCTGCCACTTGGGGACGCTGAACAGGGTGGCTGAATGCGCCGGCTCAAAGAAGAACACCAGCAGGAAGGTGACGACCGCGCCGATGACGAAGGTCAGCCAGGCGCTGGCCAGCACCCCGACCTTGGCCCCGAGGCGACCGTTGACGGAGGACTGTGCGGCGAGCACGGCGCCGCCGAGCAAGAGCAGCGGGAATACCAGAGTGAGCATCATCCTGACCTCCTTAGTAGATCAACCAGAGTGCGAGAAAAATCAGCGCCAGTGCCAGCAGGCGATAGCCATCGATGGCGCGGCGTTCACTGCCGAGCAGGCCAAAATGGTCAATGATCAGGCTGGCGCCGATCTGCCCGCACAGGATGCCGACCATGGTCATGCCGACACCGACAATGGGGGTGGTCAGGGTCAGCACGACCACATAGATGGGGCCCAGGAGTCCGCCTGTGAGTAGCCAGCGCGGTTGCTTGAACAGCGTGGTCAGCGGCGGCCGTCCGATGAAGACCATGGCGAGAGTCAGTAGCAGCCCGCCGACCAGGAAGATCGAAAGGGTGGCCGATAAGTGTCCGACCTGCTCGCCCAGGGGGCCAAGCAGGCCCGCCTCCACCGATAGCCCCATACCCGCGCATAGAACGAAGAGAAGCGTGGCAATTTGCTGCATCGTGTTTCCTTCGATGTGAAAAGCGGCCACAGTACTGCTGTGCTATAAAAGGCACAATGGCGGTTTATGGCAAAGGTTTATTGCGATATGAGCAATTCTGTCACCCTGATTGCACTGCGACTCTTCGTGCGGGTGGCCACTTCGGGAAGCTTCGCCGAAGCGGCGCGCCACTTCGGCCTGCCGGCGTCGTCGGTCTCACGGCGGATTGCCGGCCTCGAAAAGGCCCTCGGTCATCGCCTGTTGTATCGGCACACGCGAGCGGTGCGGCTGACCGAGGTCGGCGAGGGGTACCTCCATCAGGTTCGCGAGGCGCTGGAGAGCCTGGACATGGCGTCCGAGCAGGTCAGCGGTGCCGCGACCCACCCGCAAGGCCTCTTGCGCGTCAATGCCCCGGTGGCCTTTGGGCGTCTCCACGTGGCGCCGCTGCTGGCGAGCTTCCAGGCGCTGTATCCCGACATCGACATCGAACTGACCCTCACTGATGCCTTCGTTGATCCGGTGCAGGAAGGGGCAGACATCGTCATTCGCATCGGGGCTCTCGAAGATTCGAGCCTGGTGGCCCGCGAACTCGCTACCCAGCGTTTTGTGGCCTGCGCCGCCCCCGGCTATCTGGCCGCGCATGGCGAGCCGCAGAGCCCAGATGATTTACCCGCGCATAACTGCCTCGTCTACAAGGGAACCCGCGGCGTGCAACCCTGGTTTTTTCGCGCCGCTAGTACCACGCCGTTTCGGGTCGTCGAGGCTAGGGGGAATCTTCGCAGCAACAATGCCGAGAGCCTCGTCGAGGCGGCGCTGCAGGGTCAGGGCATCGTGCTGTTTCCCACCTGGCTGCTGCAGCAGTATCTGAAGGCCGGCAGTCTGGTACCGGTGCTTAATGACTGGGAAGCGGCCGGAGAGCCGACTCTGCAGGGCATTCACGCCATCTACCCCGAGAATCGGCTTCGCTCCTCAAAGGTCAGCGCCTTCCTCGAGCACCTTCATGATCATTCACAGTCCCTGACGGACGGGGCTTAGAGGCTGCTTGGTTCAACTGACTTATTCTACTGAATTGCTCAACTGACTCGTTCAATTGACCAAGCTGAGTGATCAGCTCGATCAATTGGCCAGGCTGCGTGATCAGCTCGATGGCTGTATCGGCTGCGGCTGTTTGTCTCTTGCCAGCTGTCCGCTTCGAAACCCCGGCGACGTCTTGGGAGAGGTCGCGGCGGATGGGCAAGATCAGCCGTGAGGGCATGGTCTGGGGAAGACGCTGGCGCCCGCCTGTCTGGCGGGCGCGTGTGATCATTGCCCCTTGCCCACGAAAGCCGCTACTCAGGCGTTAGTGGGGCGGGTTGCGCTGAAGCTCTCTCTGGCCAGAATGCGCTCTAGCCAGCTTGCCAACTGGGGGTGGGCCTGGTGCCAGGCGATCTCCGGCAGGCGGAAGGCCAGGTAGTCCAGCGCCACGGCGATGACGATGTCGCCAAGGGTTGGCTGTTCGCTGGATAGACTCGTCACCTGGCTTTCGAGGCTGTCGATGGTGCGCAAGACGGCGTCGTGGCGGCGCTGAACCAGGGATTCGGTGTTGGTGCTGTCGGAGTGAAACTTGTGAAGCATCACCGTGTGGAAGGCGGCATCCATGAGTCCCTGACCGAGGCCGGCAAGCGCCAGCACCTCGGCTTGCCGTGGTTCGGGCACCCGCGATGTCGTTGGTGCCTCCGCGATTCCCTCCAGGTAACGCGCGATCAGCAGCGATTCGGTGAGGGTTTGGCCGTCGTCGGTGACCAGCGCCGGCACTCGGCTGAGCGGGTTGGCCGTCAGCAGGGCGGGGTCGGTGCTCCACGGGTCGACCCGAGAGAAGGTGATACGATTCTCCAGGCCTCTTTCTGCGACCACCACGCGCACGGTGCGTGCGTAGGGGGACGTGGGGCTATATAGCAGCGTCATCATGGGCGTTTTCCTGGTTGCCGGTTGTTGCTGAGTGGATACGGAGTCATGCGTTGATTTGGCCTGCGCGGCGCCATGCCGCAGGCGGCGAGTGGGGCCTTGGGTGGAGTGGCGGCGCCAAAACGGGTAGGCTTGCCGGCCTTCGTGCCTCTCGGCGGTATAGCGAAAGGGATATCTCAGTGGGGCGCGACCCCACCTGATGACCAAGCTCTATTTGCCAAGTTCTATCTACCAAGCTCTATTAACCAAGCCCTAGCGATAAGCCTTTTCTAAACCTTATTTGTTGAAGCCCCACACGACCAGGACTGAATCATGAGTGATCTTCCCAACTGCCCGTCATGCGATGCCGACTACACCTACGAGGACGGCGCCATGTTTGTGTGCCCGGGCTGCGGCCACGAGTGGGCCCAGGACGCCGCAGCTGATGCCAGCGATGACTCGCCGGTCTATCGCGATGCCAACGGCAACGTGCTGGAAGACGGCGACAGCGTGACGGTGATCAAGGATCTCAAGGTCAAGGGCGCTTCTTCAGTGGTCAAGGTCGGTACCAAGGTCAAGAACATCCGCCTGATCGAAGGCGACCACGACATCGACTGCAAGGTCGATGGCATTGGCCCGATGAAGCTCAAGTCCGAGTTCGTCAAGAAGGCTTGAACGTCTGCTGGATGAGGTATCTGGGCTTGGCGGCCGGCGGTGATTCGCATCAGCATAGCCCGCTAACTTGGTCTGCCAACATGGTCTGCCAACCTAGTCAGCTCACATAGCCTGCATAAAAAACCGGCCGGGTCCGTAATGGCCCCGGCCGGTTGCATGTTAGCCAAGCGGCAGCCGCGAGGGCTTAGAGCTTGACCAGCATCTTGCCATGGTTGGCACCTTCGAAGAGCTTGAGGAAGGCATCGGGGGTGCGCTCCAGGCCTTCTTCGATGGTTTCCTCGTAGTCGATCTGGCCATTTGCGACCTGCGGGCCGACTTCTTCGAGGAAGGCGGGATAGTTCGCCCAGTGATCGAAGACGATGAAGCCTTCCATACGGGCACGGCGGATCAGGATCATCGCCAGGTTGCCCGGACCGGCGCTCGGCGCGTCCTCGTTATAGCGGGCGATCATGCCACAGACGGCGATCCGCGCACCCACCCTCAAGTTGTTCAGCGCCGCTTCCAGGCAGATGCCCCCGACGTTTTCGTAGTAGACATCGAAGCCCTCGGGGCAGGCCTCGCTGAGCGCTTCGGTCAACTGGGCGGCGCTCTTGCCCTTGTAGCTGACCGCCTTCACGCCCTTGGACTCAAGCCAGTCAAGCTTTTCCTGGGACCCGGCGATGCCCACCACGGTGCCACCCTTGGCCTTGGCCAGCTGCACGGCGAGCGAGCCCACTGCGCCGGCGGCACCGCTGACCAGTACGTTGTCACCTTCCTGCATCTCGGCGATGCGGTTGAGGCCGGTCCAGGCGGTCATGCCCGGCATGCCGAGCACGCCAAGGTAGGCCTGATCCGGCACCTCGAAGGCGGGCAGCGGCTCGAGCTGATTGCCCGGTAGTTGGGCAATATCGCGCCAGCCTGCCATGTGGCGAACTTTGGCGCCCACCGGGAAGTTCGGGTCGCGAGATTCGATGACCTCGCCCACCGCGGCGCCTTCCAGTGGCGCATTCAGCTCGAACGGATCGATGTAGGTCTTCACACCGCTCATGCGACCGCGCATGTAGGGGTCGACTGACAGCCAGGTGTTGCGTACCCGAACCTCACCATCGGCCGGGGCCGCAAGCTCGGTCTCGTGAAGTTCGAACAGATCCCGCGCCGGGGTGCCCTGTGGATGGTCAGTGATGGTGATATAGCGGCTTTGCATCGGCTGTCTCCCTGAAAGCTTGTCGTTAAAGGGTAATGAACGTTGAGTGGCAAACCCTTGCCGGGCTGCACCGAGGAATGGGTACAGACTAGTGCACTATCGTCATATCAATCCAATGCATGTTGCTTAATCGTGCTATGCGTTTAAGTGATAGTGTTTGCCCTTGAAGCCCGGAGCGTCGTCTCCAACACCCTTTTCGGAGTTTGCATGCACCTCGCTGATCTCGCCCGTCATGACCTCAATGCCCTGGTCACCCTGCATGCGCTTCTGGATTCGCGAAGTGTGTCGCGGGCCGCCGAGCGGCTCAACCTGAGCCAGCCGGCAGTATCGCGGACCCTGGCCAAGCTGCGCCAGGCCTTTGATGACCCTTTGTTCGTTCGCACCCACCGCGGCCTGCGCCCCACGGCCCGTGCTGAGGAGCTTGGCCCGCCGCTGGCAAGGCTGCTGCAGGAGCTGGGTGCGCTGCTGGCGCCGCCGACCTTCGATCCGGCCAGCACCACCCGGCGTTTCAGCCTGGCCAGCACCGACTATGGTATGCATGCCTTTCTGGCACCCCAATGGCGGGCACTGAAGGAGGAGGCGCCGCATCTGCGCCTCGAGATCGAGAGTTATCGTGGCAGCATCGAGCACCAGTTGGACGAGGGTGGCCCCGAGCTTGCAATCAGCGTGCCCGGCGAGCGGGTGCCGGCGAGCGTGCATGGCCGCGAGATCGGCGCTGATCGCTTCGTCTGCGTGATGCGCGAGGATCATCCTCTGGCCGCCAAGGAAGCGCTAGGCCTGGACGATTTTCTGGCCGCCGATCATCAACTGGTCAGCATGGGCGGCGATGACCGAGGCGCGGTGGACCTGGCGCTGGAGCGCGAGGGGCTAGCCCGCCGGGTAAGCCTGCGTCAGCCGCACTTCCTGGCGAGTTTCTCCACCACCCAGCACAGCGACCTGCTGCTATGTGTGCCGGGCTGCCTGGCGGCTAGCGTGATCGATCACTGGCCCCTTGCAGTGCGCGCTCTGCCGGTCGCGGTACCGGCGTTCTCCTATTGGCTGGTCTGGCATGAGCGCCATCACGCCGATGCAGGGCATGCCTGGCTGCGCGAGCGGCTGTTTCATGGCCTGACGGCGCGGCACCGAATGCTCAGCGAGCGCCTGGCAGCGTGACAGGCGCGTGCCGATTTTCCGACTCACTCGATTCAGACACACTCGACCGACAAGGACACCCCATGATCAAGCACATCGTGCTCTGGACCCTGCATGAGCAGGCCGAGGGCCGCACCAAGGCCGAGAATGCCGCGCAGGCGAAGCGTCAGCTGGAGGCGCTGAACGGACGTATCGAGGGCCTGCTGAGCCTGGAGGTTGGCATCGACCTGCTGCACACGGACAGCTCGGCAGATCTGTCGCTTCTGGCGACGTTCGCCTCCCTCGAAGCCCTGGAAGCCTATCAGCGGCATCCCGAACACAAGGCGCTGATGCCGTTCATGGCCGCGATCCGCTACGACCGGCGCGTCATCGACTACGCCTTGTGAGGCCGCTCCCGGTTGCTCAGAACGTGGTCATCGGGCCGGGTCGACCAGGCCGTTGAGAGAGGCGTTGCGTCGGAACCAGCCGGCGATGCTGGCCCGCGGCCGTCGGGTCGGCAGTACTTCGTGTGGGACCGTTTCCGAGAGAAAGCAGACGAAGGTGCCGGCCTCGGGGCGGATGCGCGTAAGCTCGCGCTCCGGCTTGGCAGGATCAAATACCGCCATTTCGCCACCGCCGTCGTCGGGCCAGTCGCTGTTCAGGTAGAGCACCGTCGAGACCACTCGGTTGGCGCGGCCGCGGAAGCTGTCGACGTGTTTCTGGTAGAAACTGCCCGGCGGATAGTGGGCGAAATGCGCCTCAAACTCGAATAGCCCCAGGTAGAGCTCGATATTCAGGGCGCGTTGCAGGGTGTCCATGGCGGACAGGTACTGGCGTTGCGGCAGACTTTCCCGGTTGAGCCAGTGGATGGCATCACCGCGGATGTCGCGGCGCAATTCGTGAGCCTCGCCGCGGCCGATGCCGGCGGCGCGCAGCGCGTCGCGTGCCGCCAGGTCAGTGAGCTCGCGTTGTAGGGCAAGGCACAGGGCAGGATCGATGAAGCCCTCGGCCACGCACCAGCCGTGCTCGACCAGGCCATCGACCAGATGTGTCAGACCGGCCGGGTCGAGCAAGGGAGTGTCGGAAATCATGGCGCCCTCATACGACGTTCGGGCCGGTAGCATAGCTCTCCCGCCGGGCGCTCGAACAGGCTGATCGGCATCGCGAAGCCTTCCGCCAGCAGCTCCACCAGCATCATCGCCGAGAGCCCCCAGATCACGTGATCATCGTCTTGCGGATTGCCCTCCTGACCCTGAGTGCCCTGGGTGTTGGGCATCCCGTGGTGGGGCACCCTGTCGCTAGGCCCGCTGTTAGGAACCCGGTAGCTAGGAACATAGTAATCGCGGCCGTCGACCCGGATCACGTCGGTATGGGTGCGCTTGTCATCGAGAAAGTGCGTCAGCGGCACCTCGAAGATGGCATTCAGCTCGCCAAGCTCCGGGACTAGCGGCAGGTCGGCGGGAATCAGCCCCACATAGGGGGTGACGCGAATGCCGTGCAGCGAGATGACATCGCTGAGCCGTCCCAGCAGCTGTACCCGATCAGGGGGCAGGGCGATTTCTTCTTCGGCCTCGCGCAGGGCGGTATCCAGCAGGTCGTCGTCGCCGTGTTCCCACTTGCCGCCGGGGAAGGCGACCTGGCCGCCGTGCTGCTTGAGATGATCGGCGCGGCGGGTGAACAGCAGCGTAGGTTCGGGACGATCCACGATCGGCAGCAGCACCGCGGCGCGGGGCATCTTGAGGGTAAGCCGTTGCGGGACATGTGCTTGCAGGCGATCGCGAAGATTCTCTAACATGGGTCTTCCACAGGGTTTATATCCTTGTAACCAGCCCCCGTAAGAGCGTCAAGTGGGCATCCCACAGGCCGCGTGAGGACCGTCATGAATTTCTGCAGCCAGTGCGGGCAAAATGTCCGTTTTGCCATCCCCGAAGGCGATGACCGCCCACGCTTCCTGTGCGATGCCTGCGGTACCATCCACTACCAGAACCCGCGCATCGTCGCCGGCACCCTGCCGGTGAGCGGCAGCAAGGTGCTGCTGTGTCGGCGTGCCATTGCACCGCGCAAGGGCTACTGGACACTGCCGGCTGGGTTCATGGAAAACGCCGAGACTACCGTCGAGGCCGCGGCCCGTGAGACCCGCGAGGAGGCCTGCGCCGAGGTCGAAATTCACGATCTCTATACCATGATCAACCTCCCGCACATCGACCAGGTATTCATGATCTTCCGCGCCGATCTCACCGGCGGCTTCGGTGCCGGCCCCGAGAGCCTGGAAGTGGCGCTGTTCGAAGAGCACGAGGTGCCCTGGGAGGAACTGGCCTTCCCGACGATCGAGCGCACCCTTCACCACTTCTTCAACGATCGGGTCGGTGCGCACTACCCGCTGCATATCAGCGATATCACGCCCGAGGATCGTGAACGTTACTTTGGTAGCGCCTGATTCTAGACATGGCCTGATACAGACAGCGCCTGATGAAGTACCCCGCCTGAATCCATGGCCGACCTTGCAGTCGGCCTGACCCGATTTTCGCCCCGGCGCTTTTCTAGCGAGCCCCTCTTCCCGCTCGCCTGGATGCGCCTTGCTCTCTAGCTGGGCCAGTGCAGCAGCAGCGCGATCACCGCGAAGTGCCCCGGATACCAGGCAAGCCATAGCCGCCGTGGCATCGCGTAGATAACTCGTGGCACCCAGCGCCAGGCACCGGCGGCCAGCATCACCAGGGTTAGACTGGTCGCCACGGTGAACCCCTTGGCCATCTCGGAGCTGTTCATCAGGCCGGCGTTGAGCAACACCGGCAGTGCGGATGCCGCCGCTGCCAGGCCTGTCAAACGGCCTGTGCCGGGATCGCCTAGCCCCGCGAAGGCCAGCATGTAAAGCGGAATCATCGCCAGGCCAAGGTGGCCATATTCTACCCAGTTCCCCAGCACCCACCAGGCCAGGCCGAGCATTATCAGGCTGGCGATCGCAAGACCAGGGGGCGCCAAGGCTTTCCGGGGCTGATCGAGTGGCCTGTCGTGGTGGGGATGGTGCTGAAACGCCCCGCGGTAAAAAGACCGGTCCCGAAACACCAGATCACGTAGCAAGATGCCGGCAGCAAGCCCCGCCGCCAGCGTGAAGCAGATGTTAAGCTGAAAGCCGTCACGCGGCATGGTCATGTAGGGCAGCTGAGCGATCAGGCCGATGATCAGGATGCGCTTCGCGTAGCGCAGCGGGCTTCTGGTATTGAAGAGGCCGTGCCAGGCGACCATGGCAGAGAACAGCGGGAAGGCAATGCGGCCGATTGACGAGCTGGCCCAACCGGCATCCCAGCTGTCGGGCAGCAGGTAACGGGTGATGTGATCCACTGTCATGGTGATCAGCGCCAGCCACTGGCCCCAGCCGGTCCAGTGAGACATCGTCGCCCGCTTGGAAGGTGGTCGCCTGGTGCTGCGCTGGCCGGCCGCTTCCCGACCGAACCGCTCAGGCACGGTGCCGCTCATCGTCGAAGACCTCCATCAACTCGCTGCGAACATCGTCGACCCAGGCACCGGGTTTCATGTAGACCCAGGCGCTGTGCCGCTGGCCCTGATCGTCGGTGATGGCCAGGCGGCGACGTCGATAGCCGTCGTGGTCATTGATGCGTTCGAGTCGATCGAGAGCATCGAGGGTATGGCTGTCGACCCGGTAGAGCTCCCCCGCCACGAGGTAGCCCTGGCCCCTGGCTTCGACCAGCACCGGCCGAAAGTCCTCACCATGCAGCACCAGCGGATAGGCATCGCAGGTCGTGCCAATATCGACGAACTCGGCGTCGGCGAGATGGTCGGCATGATTCGCGAACCCTCGCTTCAGGGTGCCGTAGACGAACATCAGATGAGGCATGGTAGCTCTTCCTTGTGCGTGGCGGTGCTGCACCAGCAGCTTTCTTTCCATCACGATATCACACCACCACACAGCGCCCGCCACTCAGATCAGTCGCCAGGGCTACTCGAAAGGATCGTCCTTGATATGACCGTCCTTGATACGACAGTTCTTAATATCAAAGTGCCCGGCCATCGCGTTGCTTCTGCTGATGGCCGGGCACCGTCACCTTCTTGCTGCCTGCAAATCGTCGGTTCTTCAGGGTTTGCCGGCGCGCAGCAGGCGCAGCCCGTTGGCTACCACCAGCAGGCTGGCCCCCATGTCGGCGAACACTGCCATCCACAGGGTCGCCTGACCGGTGAAGGCCAGCGCCATGAAGATGCCCTTGAGACCGAGGGCGATGGCGATGTTCTGGATCAGTACGCTTCGGGTGGCCCGTGACAGCTTCAGGAAGGTGGGCAGCTTGCCCAGGTCATCGTCCATCAGCGCCACATCGGCGGTCTCGATCGCCACGTCGCTGCCGGCGGCGCCCATGGCGAAACCGATGTCCGCTCGGGCGAGCGCCGGTGCATCGTTGATGCCGTCACCTACCATGCCAGTCACGCCATTTTTCGAGTGGGCCTCGATGGCGGCCAGCTTGTCTTCGGGGAGCAGTTCGCCTCGGGCTTCGTCGATACCGGCTTCGGCGGCGATGGCGGCAACGGTATGGCGATTGTCACCGGACAGCATCAGGGTGCGCACCCCGAGCTCATGCAGCCTGCTGATGGCTGCGAGGCTGGTGGGTTTCAGAGGGTCCTGAACGGCGAACAGCGCCAGCACGCGAGTCGTGTCGCCGAGCATCACCACGCTGGCACCCTGACGCTCCAGAGTCTCGAGGCGCACTTCGAGGGCGTCGCTTGCCAGGCCGTGTTCGGTCAGCAGCCGGCGGTTGCCAAGCCATAGCGAGGTGCCTTCTAGCTCACCTTCCACTCCCATTCCCGGGCGTTCGCGAAAGGCATCGATATCCTGTTCTCCGACGCCTGCTGCAAGCTCGCCATGAATGGCCCGGGATACGGGGTGCGTCGAGCGTGCGGCGAGGCTGGCTGCCTGGCGGGCCAGCCGTGACCGGTTGGCGCCGTCCTGTTCGTCATTCGACTCTTCACCCAAGCCGTCATCCAGAGCGGCCCAATGCGTCAGGCGAGGCTGTCCTTGGGTCAAGGTGCCGGTCTTGTCCAGCGCCAGCCAGCTAAGTTTTCGGCCCTGCTCGAGAAAGCGGCCGCCTTTGATCAGGATGCCCGATCGGGCCGCGGCAGAAAGCCCGCTGACGATGGTCACCGGTGTGGAAATCACCAGCGCACAGGGGCAGGCAATCACCAGCAGCACCAGTGCCCGGTAGACGCCGTCGAGCCAGGCGACCTGCATTGAGGTGAAGAGCCCCAGCAGTGGCCAGGCCAGTGCGGTGAGCACGGCGATGGCCAGTACGGCCGGGGTGTAGTAGGCGGCGAAACGGTCAATGAAGCGCTGGGTGGGCGCACGGCTGGCCTGCGCTTCTTCCACTGCATGGATGATGCGGGCCAGGGTGGTGTCATTGGACGGCCGAGTGGTGCGATAGTCAAAGTCACCATGGCGGTTGATGGCACCGGCGAAGACCGTCTCGCCGGGCCCCTTGTCCCGGGGCAGGCTTTCGCCGGTGATCGGTGACTCATCCAGCGTCGGCTGGCCGCGGACGATCTCGCCGTCCAGGGGCAGGCGCTCGCCGGGCAGGACGCGAATCACTTGACCCACGGCGACGGCCTCGGCGGCCACCGTCTCCCATTCGCCGTTTGGTGCCTGACGCCGTGCCTTGTCGGGGGCGGTATCCAGCAGGTCGCGGATGGCTCGGCGAGCGCGGTCCAGGGAGCGGGCCTCGATGCGTTCGGCCAGGGTAAACAGCACCATCACCATGGCCGCTTCGGACCAGTGGCCGATCAGTATCGCACCGGTCACCGCCACGCTCATCAGGGCGTTGATGTTGAGACTACGATGGCGAAGCGCAACCCAGCCCTTGCGCCAGGTGGGTAGGCCGACCAGGCCAATGGCAGCAAGCGCCAACAGCGGCGAGAACCAGGTCGCGGCGGTTGGACTGATCCAGCCCGTAAGCTCAGCCCCCAGCGCCAGAGCCGCGGCGATTAGCAGCTTGCCCCAGCGGGCGGCGAAAGATTCTGGGGCGCTTTCCGAGCCCTCTGTGGCACCGTCGGCATCCAGGGGCTGGGGTGTCATTCCTAACTCACGAACCCGCGCTGCCAGGGCATCAGGGTCGCCATCGACATGGTGGATGCTCAGTACCCGCCCCATCAGGTCGAAGTCCAGAGCGGCTACTCCGGGGGCTTCGGCCAGTCCCTTGCGCAGCAGGGCCTCCTCGGTGGGGCAGTCCATTTCTTCGATGCGCAGGCGCAGGGTCTTGCTGCCTGGCGGCGCACCCTTGGGCTGTTTGCTGCCTTGATCCACTGACGACGCCCCGCAGCAGCCGCCAGCGGCATGGTCGTGTCTATCGTCATGGCTGGGGGCATGGCTATGGTCGTGCTTGTGATCATGAGCAGGGTGGTGAGAACTGTTTTGAGAACGATCGTGAGCGTGTTGGTGGGCGTGCTCATGTACGTGATCACCGGACATCGTGAACTCCTTGGGTCGTATCTTGCCCCATGACAGACCCTATAGGCAGTATAGGGTCAAGCCGTGTAGGAAAGTCCCTCATCCCGGCCCTTCATTCAAACCCTTCATTCCAGCCCCAGGAGAACGCGACCATGAAGATCGGTGAACTGGCGAAGCGCAGCGGCTGTCGCGTCGTCACCATCCGCTATTACGAACGCGAAGGACTGTTGCCCGAACCCGCACGCACGGTGGGCAACTACCGGCTCTACGGCGAAGCCCATGCCGAGCGGCTGGCCTTCATCCGTCATTGCCGGGTGCTGGACATGACCCTGGACGAGATTCGTGCCCTGTTGGAGTGCCATGACCACCCGGACCAGCCTTGCCACGAGGCCGATGCCCTGATCGATGCCCACCTGACCCATGTGGCGGACCGCATTGCCAAGCTGCAGGCCCTCGAACAATCGCTCGTGGCACTGCGGGCACGCTGTCAGGGGCAGCGCCCTGCCAGTGAATGCGGGATTCTCAAGGAGTTGGCTCGGCCCGCGGGGGACGAGGCCGGTCTGGTTTCGAGGGAGGAGGGCGGTCATGTGCCGGGGGTGCATCCGCCCGGGGTGCACCCGCGGGTCTGAATGGCCAGCCGAGAGACCGGCCGCTGGCAGATGTCGATACAAAGGCAAACGGCCCCGAGCGTATCGGGGCCGTTGTCATGCCAGGCAATAGGTGAGGCTCTCGCGTCGAGGCTTACTTCCCGCCGAAGTAGTCGTTGTAGATGTCTTCGTAAGTGCCGTTGTCCTTCAAGGTGGACAGGGCCTCGTTGAAGGCGTTGGCCAGGTCTTCGTCGCGCTGGCGGAAGGCCATGCCGAAGCCGTCACCGAAGTATTCCTTGGGCTCGGTGATCATCTCGCCGATCACCTTGTAGTTGCCGGCATTGCTGTCGATCAGCGTGGCCTTGCCGACCGGGAAGTCGAGGAAGACGATGTCCAGGCGGCCGGCATCCATGTCCAGCACCATGTCGTCGGCGGTGGCATAGCGGTTCACGTCGGCCACGTCGCCGAAGTTGTCGGTGACGTAGTTGTCTTGCAGGGTGCCGCGCTGGACGCCGATGGTCTTGCCTTCCAGGGTCTGCGGGTAGGGCACTTCGATGTCGCTTGCGACCGGGGCGAACCAGGCGGACGGCGGTGTGAAGTACGGATCGGAGAACAGCACTTGCTTGCGGCGATCGTCATTGATGGTCATGGACGACATGATGGCGTCGTACTTGCGGGCCATCAGACCGGGGATGATGCCATCCCAACCCTGCACGACCCACTCGCACTGAATGCCGACTTCGGCGCAAAGCGCATTGCCAAGCTCGATGTCGAAGCCGGTTAGCTCGCCATCGGGCGTGCGGAATTCCATCGGCTCGTAGGGGACGTCAACGCCGATGCGGATGTCGCGGACGTCGGCGTTGGCGCTGCCGGCGAAGAGGGTGGCGCCGATCAGGCTGATGCCGAGGACTGTCTGGATCTTCATGGAGGATGTCTCCGTTATTGTATTGAATCACCTTGTGGGTGATGGTCCGCCACCCAAGATAGCGCACCCCGGGAGCGGCCGGAAGGGGAAAGCAGGCCTTATGCTGCCCTGCTTTCCAACGCTTGTTTGACGCTAAGCCGTTATTGACTCGACGGTTTGAGGTGTGCCAGCAGGCGCTTCTCGAGATAGCGGAACAGGAACAGGATGGTGAACGTCAGGCACAGATAGATCGCTGCCACGAACAGGAAGGCATCGAAGGGCGCGTAGAAGCGCGCATAGACGAAGCGCGCCGCCCCGGTCAGGTCCATGATCGTGACCACGCTGGCGATGGCGCTGGCATGCAGCATGAAGATCACCTCGTTGCCGTAGGCCGGCAGGGCACGACGGAAGGCGCTGGGCAGCACGATGCGTCGCATCATCAGCCACCAGGACATGCCATAGGCGCGGGCCGCTTCTATCTCGCCGCGGGCGGTGGACTTGATGGCGCCCCGGAAGATCTCGGTGGTATAGGCGGCAGTGTTCAGCGTGAAGGCAATCAGCGCCGGCACGAAGGGTTTCTCGAGCAGCACCCACAGCCAGGTGTCCTGAATGCCATCGATGAACACCACGCCGTAATAGATCAGATACAGCTGCACCAGCAGCGGCGTGCCGCGGAACACATAGCAGTAGAAGAAGATCGGCATCTTGATCCACTGATGCTTGGAGCCGCGACCGATCGCCAGCGGTACCGCCAGCACCAGACCGATGATCAGCGAGAGAAACACCAACTGGACGGTGGTCGTCAGGCCTTCGCCGTAGTAGGAGAGGGTCTGCAGGGTGAAGATGGTATTGTCGGCCAGCAGCCCCTCGATCCAGGTCGTGAGCGATTCCATTAGTTGGTCTCCCCGAAGCCGACGTCATAGCGTTTCTGCAGCCGTGCGAAACCCCATTCGGAGACACTGGCGATCAGCAGATAGATGCCGGCGACGATCAGCATGAAGGTAAAGGGCTCGCGGGTCGCCTTGGAGGCCTCGGCGGCCACGCGCACCATATCCGACAGGCCGATTACCGATACCAGAGCGGTGGTCTTGAGCAGCACCATCCAGTTGTTCGACAGGCCCGGCAGAGCGTGGCGCATCATCAGCGGGAAGCGGATGCGCCGGAACATCAGCCAGTTGGTCATGCCATAGGCGCGACCGGCCTCGATCTGGCCGTTATCTACCGCCATGAAAGCACCGCGGAAGGTCTCTCCCATATAGGCGCCGAAGATCAGGCCGATGGTCAGTACGCCCGCCACGAACTCGTTGACGTTGATGAAGATGTCAATATTGAACTGGTAGTAGAGCCAGTCGGTGACCTGGTTGATGCCGATCTGGCCGCCGAAGAACAGCAGCATCATCAGCACCAGGTCCGGCACGCCACGGATGATGGTGGTGTAAAGGGTGCCGATGCGGTGCAAAAGCCAGCTGCGCGACATCTTCGCGCTGGCGGTGAGCAGGCCGAGTATCACCGAGAGGATCAGCGACAGCACCCCCAGCTGAATGGTGATCATGGCGCCTTCGAACAGGCGCGGGCCGTAGCCATGCAGGTCGATCATGTGTCTCTCCTTGTCCCGAGGCGGCGCATCAGTGCTTGGGCGCCAGGAACTGCTTGAGGCGCTCGGACTTGGGATTGCCGAGTACCTCATCGGGCGGCCCGGCTTCTTCGACCTGACCCTGGTGCAGGTAGATCACTTCGGTGGAGACATCGCGGGCGAAGGCCATCTCGTGGGTGACCACGATCATGGTGCGGCCTTCCTTGGCGAGATCGCGCATGACCTTGAGCACGTCGCCGACCAGCTCCGGGTCCAGCGCCGAGGTCGGCTCGTCGAACAGCATCACTTCCGGGTCCATGGCCAGCGCCCGGGCGATGGCGCCGCGCTGCTGCTGGCCGCCGGACATCTGCGCCGGGTAGTAGTCGGCGCGCTCGGCGAGCCCTACGCGCTCGAGCAGCTGCTGGGCGTGGGCGATGGCGTCCTGACGGGACTTGCCGAGCACATGCACCGGTGCCTCGATGATGTTTTCGAGCAGCGTCATATGGGCCCACAGGTTGAAGCTCTGGAAGACCATCGACAGCTTGGCGCGCATGCCCACCACCTGTTTCCAGTCAGCCGGCTCTCGCCCGTGCTTGGTCATCTTGAAGCGGATGTCCTCACCGTGGACGACCAGGTCGCCTTCGTCGGGCTGTTCGAGCAGGTTCATGCAGCGCAGGAAGGTGCTCTTGCCGGAACCGGAGGCACCTATCAGGGTGATGACATCGCCCTTCTTGGCCTTGAGCGACAGGCCTTTCAGCACTTCGGTGTCACCGAAGCGTTTCTTGATGTTACGTACTTCCAGGGGAATAGGCGTAGCGGCCATGGATTCGAGCTCCAGTGCAGGGGGCCTCGTGCCGGGGATGACGGCAGGGCGGGGAGTCAGCGTGGCTGGCGCGAAAAAGGGGCGATTCTATCAGCCCAAGAACGGCGTTTCAGAATCGATCTTAGGTGGTGCGCTACGACTTTTGTCTAGATGGGAAAGGTGGGGAGACATGGAAGATTCCTTTAACTTGTTGTTTTAATGAATGTAATTCTAATGATTCTGAATCAGATGTTTATTTTGTAGTCTATCGGTCGTCGTCGACAGGCGTCGGATTCCTGGTGGTGTTGATCCTTCCGCCGGGCTCATGTCGGCGGCACCACCTCGACGACCAGCAAGGCGGCCCGCGCGCCGATCTCTACCTTGGCATTGGGGAAGACCACCCGCTGCGGGTGCTGTCCGACCACGTAGTCACCGGCCTTGGCGTCACGGGCGAGGCATTCGCCGGGGGAGAATTCGTTGAAGTTCGGCGTGGCCTCATCGAAACACAGGGCGAAGTCCTCGGACTCACGCATGAGTTCATGCTCGACGCGAAAGAAGCTCATGGCCTTGGCCGGCGCCCCCGGCGGCTCATGACCTTCGGACAGGGCCTCCAGCAGGGCGCGCATGGGGCGCAGGGCGCTCAGGTCATTCTCGCCGAACGGGGCGACGCGACCAAGCTCCAGAGTAAACGCCTGAGCGCCATGATAGTGGCGCGAGTAATGAGAGAAGGTCCAGCTATGACAGTGCTGATGGAGCACCGCCTGGATGCCGGCCCGGGACAGCCACTGCCACTGCGCGGGCTCCGTTGTCACCTGTTCGGTGTAGGGCTCGACCGCAAAGCGCGGATAGCGGCTGTCGCGGATCGCCGTATGCAGATCAAAGTGCAGCGGTGGCAGCGTCGCATGGCGGGTGAAAAAATCATCCACAGCGCTCATCAATGTGCGGGCCCGATCCGGCTCCTCGCCGCTCGCGGTCAGGTCGCGCTGGAACAGCCGGTTGAGGTTGGTGGTGATGAAACGCTCGCCAGCCCGCAGTGCCGGCGGGTTGCCGATCAGCACCAGCACCGGTGCGCCGAGGCGAACCAGGCCGGCCTCGAGCCGAGAGAGCAGCTCGCCGACGAGCTCCACCGGCGCCGTCTCGTTGCCATGCACCGCTGCCGACAGCACGCAGGCCCGGGCGCCGGGCTGCGTCTGATTGGGAATAAGCTCGAGGATGCCGGGCCCGTGCAGCCGATAATGGCCGAAGGGCAGGCGGCCGTGGTCGCTTGATGGCGTGACGTCATCAAGCAGTTGGTCGAGCCAGTTATCCAGCATGTGGGGATCCAGCATGGTCAGCATGGCTGTCGGTAAGGACGGTGATCGCGGTCAGCAGCGGCTGACAATAAGAAGCGGGAGCGTGCGAGTGGAAAGTCATGAAGACGCCTGCTTGTCGGATTGTTGTCATGATGGCCGTCATAAGAGGGTCGCCGGACGACAGTTGATGACTACCTTCCGAATCCATTGCGGTGGCGACAAGGCCAGACGTCGAGCTGATGAAAATGATCGGTGCGATCGTGAAAGCCAGGGCAGGTGGTGGTGGGGCGAGATGGGCAGGCAAAAAAGCCGGGCATCCGATGCGGAGTGCCCGGCTTTGGGGTCATGGCGCTTTCGGTGGCATGACCGGCGTCACGTTCAGATGCCGCGGGTGCCGGTATAGATCGTATAGATCGATTGACTGGCGGTCATCAGCAGCCGGTTGCGGTCATCGCCAACAAAGCAGACGTTGGCGCAGACTTCCGGAAGCAGAATGCGACCGATCAGCGCCCCATCCGGAGCGAAGATGCTGACGCCATCGACTCCTTCCCCGCCAGATGTGCCGACCCACAGGTTGCCATCCATGTCGACCGTCATGCCGTCATAGCCTTCGCTTTTACTGGCCACCAGGCGATGTGCGTTTTCGAGACGCTTGCCGTCGTCGGCGAGGGTGAAGCGGTTGATGGTGGCGGGCTGGTCGGGATAGTGAGAAGGCGCCGTATCGGTCACATATAGCGTTTTACCATCCGGCCCCAATGCAATGCCATTGGGCTTGTAAAGCTCCGTGGTCAGCACCTGAGGCTGGTCCATGCCGTCTTCCCAGTAGTAGACGGCGGTATCGAGCTCCAGTTCGCGGCGATGTCCCTCGTAGTCGACGTGAGCACCATATCCCGGATCTGTGAAGATGATACCGCCACTTTTCAGTGCCACGAGATCATTCGGAGCGTTGAGACGCTTGCCGTTAAACTGGTCGGCCAGCACGCTGACGCTGCCGTCCCATTCGTAGCGAACCACCCGCGCGGGTGAATGCTCGCAGGCCACCAGCCGCCCCTGGGCATCGAAGGCATTGCCGTTGGAATGACCGACCTCGTGGCGCAATACGCTGACCTGGCCGGTGGCCTCGTCCCAGCGCATTTGGCGAGCCCTGGGGATATCGCTGAACACCGCATAGCGCCCCACGGCGTTCCAGGCCGGCCCCTCCAGCCACAGCCCACCGCTCCAGTGGCGTTCGAGTGGCGAATTGAACAGCATGTAGCGGTCGAAGCGGTCGTCGAGAGATTGCCAGGCTTCGACCGGATAGCGTGATGGCGGGGCACCGGTAAGGCCTCCTGCCAATAGGGTCGGGGCGGTCATGGCCGCGCCGAGGGCGGCCGAGGTGGCGAGAAACTGACGTCGTCCAAGTGTCATAAGCGAATCCTTTGCTATGAATGGGCCGAGCATGCCGGCGCCATCACTAGCTTATGTTGGATACAGGTCTTCGTATGTTATACATTTTGCCTAGTCGGTAGTCGCCGAGGAGGAGATAAGCCGCCGTTGTCCTCTTTTCCGCCCTCTTGCGGTGGTCTGCTCGGCGGTCGCGGCGTCGACCTTCAGGCCTTTCCCGAGTGGGCTCCCAGGCCCAAGGCCTCAGGAAGCCGAGACGCGTCAGGTACCTTGGCGATAGGGAGCACAGGCCCGGTCCTGCTCGACCTCGATCAGGTCGTCGACGGCAAAGTCGAGCTCGGCTACGCGGTCCACCAGCGCCTGGTAGGTGTCGGGGGCCATCGTTGGGGTGCGGGCCAGGATCCACAGGTAGTCGCGATTAGGGCCGACCACCAGGGCGTGCTGGTAGTCGGGGTCGAGTTCCAGCACGTTGTACCCCCCATAGAAGGGGCCGAAGAAGCTGACTTTCAGACGGGCAACGCTCGGTTCATCGATGAAGTAGGCCTTGCCTTCGGCCACGCTGGGCTCGCCGGTCTCGAGGTTCACCCCTGCGTTGATCACCTTCACCCCGCCGTCATCGCGCATGGAGTAGTCGGCGGTAACGCAGTCGAGCCCTTCTTCGAAGCTGTGATCGAGGCGCGCGATCTCGTACCACTGACCGAGATAGCGATCCAGGTTGAAGTCTTCGACTGCCTGGGTGCCCTCGGGGATGCCGGTGCATCCGGCGAGCAGCCCCGAGGCAACGAGGGGCAGGGCAATGGTGAACGGGTGACGCGAGGGACGGTGCGCCGGGCGATGAGTCAGATCACGAGGCGGCATGGCGGCTCCTGGACGGTAGGTAATGAATCTTCATCATAAGCGATTCATGGTATGGCGCCAGGGCCGCCGGATGCCTTGCTCGTATCAACCGGCGGCGATCCTCGCGGCAATCGCCTGGCCCAGCGCCTGGGTTGAACCTGAGCCGTTAAGGTCAGGTGTCAGTACTGTGGTATCTCCCTCGGCGAGGACGGCCTCGAAGGCGGCAACGATGGCATCGGCGGCCTCCTTGTGGCCCAGGTGTTCGAGCATCATGGCGCCGGACCAGATCTGGCCGATGGGGTTGGCGATATGCTTGCCGGCGATATCCGGGGCGCTGCCGTGAACCGGCTCGAAGAGGCTCGGGAAGGTGCCTTCCGGGTTGATGTTGGCCGAGGGGGCCACGCCGATGGTGCCGGTGCAGGCCGGGCCCAGATCGGAGAGGATGTCGCCGAACAGGTTGCTGGCCACCACCACGTCGAACCAGTCCGGGTGCAGCACGAAATTGGCGGTCAGGATGTCGATGTGGAACTGATCGACGTTGACGTCGGGGTAGTGCTGGCCCATGGCTGCCACGCGCTTGTCCCACCAGGGCATGGTGATGGCGATGCCGTTGGACTTAGTGGCGGAGGTCAGCTTTTTTCTGGGGCGGGTGGCGGCCAGGTCGAAGGCGTACTTGAGTACCCGGTCGACGCCGTGGCGGGTCATCACCGTTTCCTGGATCACCACCTCGCGGTCGGTGCCCTCGAACATGGTGCCGCCGACGCTTGAGTACTCGCCTTCGGTGTTCTCGCGCACTACGTAGAAGTCGATGTCACCCGGTTCACGGCCTGCCAGCGGGCTCTTGATGCCGGGCAGCAGGCGGCAGGGGCGCAGGTTGACGTACTGATCGAACTCGCGGCGAAACTTGAGCAGTGAGCCCCACAGGGAAATGTGGTCGGGCACCTTGTCCGGCCAGCCGATGGCGCCATAGAAGATGGCGTCGAACTGGGCGAGGGTCGCGTGCCAGTCGTCCGGCAGCATCTGGCCGTGTTCGAGATAGTAGTCGCAGCTGGCGAAGTCGAACTGCTCGAGCTGAAGCTCGATGCCGAAGCGCTTGGCGGCAGCTTCGAGAGCGCGCACGCCCTCGGGCATGACTTCGGTGCCGATGCCGTCACCGGCGAGTATGGCGATGCGATGGCTCATGGGTGCCTTCCTTGAATGGGTTGAGTGGCGATGCCTTCAGTCTACCCGCTCCAGTTCGTTGCATAATCAGGCTATAATGCAAGTTATTGTTGCGTTTAAGTAGAGAATCTCATTGTGGCCCAGCTCGATGACCTGGCGTTCTTCCTGCGGTTGGCGCAGTGCGGCAGCTTGACCGCCACCGCACGCGAGCTGGGCCTGTCGCTGTCGGCGGTAAGCAAGCGCCTCAAGCAGATCGAATCGCGCCTGGGGGTGGAGCTTGCCACCCGCACCACGCGTCGCCTGACGCTGACCGCCGAGGGCGAGCTCTATTGCCGGCGCGGTGCCCTGATTCTCGACGAGCTCGGTGAGCTGGAAGAGACCATCGGCGACCGGCGTGCCGATCTCTCGGGTCGCCTGCGTATCAACGCCACTTTCGGCTTCGGTCGCTGTCATGTCGCCCCCCTGCTCTCGTCGTTCTGCCAGCGTCACCCGGCACTTTCCGGTTGGCTGGAGCTGACCAACTTTCCCATGAACCTCAGCGACCAGGGCTTCGACATCGGCATCCGGGTGGGAGAGCCGCCGGATTCGCGACTGGTGGCGCGGCGAATTCTCGCTAATCGTCGACTGCTGTGCGCGGCACCTTCCTATTGCGAGGCCATGCCGCGGCTCGAGACGCCGGCGGATCTGGGGCACCACCGCTGTCTGGTGATCCGCGAGAATGACAGCGACTTCGCCCTGTGGCGCTTCGAGCCCCGCGGCGAGGCGGGGCAGGCGCGCAGCGTGAAGGTCAGCGGCGAGATGGCAAGTAACGACGGTGAAGTGATCACGCAGCTGGCGATCGATGGTCATGGCGTGATGCTGCGTTCCTGGTGGAACGTGCATGAACACCTTGCGGCGGGGCGGCTGGTTGAGTTGATGCCCGGCTGGCAGGGCGTCAGCGCCGATTTTTATGCCGTCTTCGACCAGCGCCGCCATGTGCCCCAGCGGATTCGCACCTTCATCGACTATCTCGAGCAAGCGATGGCCGGGCGGGTGCCGCCACTGCCCGAGCACCCTCAGATGCCACCGATAGGTTCCCTTGCCCTTGAGGGCGCGGCGTTGCCATGATCGATGTCATGATTCCCGCCTGTTCCTGACGCTTGCTTAGGCAATGGCGAGTGCGATCAGGTTCGTATGGGGTGTATGATCTGCGCCGTCGTGTGCCGTCTGGGTTTTCTTACAGCATCGCCTATCTTGAGGAAGGCGAGGCCATGCAAGGATAGGCGGCCGGCGCATCCAGGAAACGCTGACGAGGGAGTCTATGGCGTGAATGTGCTGATGTTCACCAACACTTACTGTCCAATCGTGGGCGGGGTCAGTGAGTCCGTTCAGCGTCTGAAAACACGGCTGCAGGCCGAGGGGCACCGGGTACTGGTAGTGGCCCCCAAATTGACCGGGCAGCCAGAGGACGAGGACGACGTGGTACGCGTCGCCGCCGTCCAGCATTTCAATGGCAGCGACTTCTCGCTGCCGGTACCGATTCCCGGTCAGCTCTATGAGGCCATCGAGGCCTTCGACCCGGATATCGTGCATTCGCATCACCCCTTTCTGCTCGGCGATACCGCCGCGCGGGCCGCCGAGACCTACGGGCTGCCGCTGGTGTTTACCCACCACACCCTGTACGAGCACTACACCCACTACGTGCCCGGCGATTCGCCGCGCATGCAGCGCTTCGCCGTGGCCCTTTCCACCCAGTACACGCGGCTTTGCGAAGCGGTGATCGCGCCCAGTGAAAGCATCCGCGAGCTGCTCTTCGAACGGGATGCCAATCCGCATGTCTGGGTGGTACCCAGCGGCGTCGATACCCGGCGTTTCGCACAGGGTGACGGTGCCGCGCTTCGCCGTGAGCACGGCATTCCTTTGGACGCCTATGTGGTGGGGCATGTGGGGCGGCTCGCCAAGGAGAAGAACCTGCCCTTCCTCACCGAGGCGCTGGCACGGATGCTAGAGCAACTGCCCGAGGCACATTGCCTGGTGGTCGGTGATGGCGATGCCCGGGAAGCAATGAAGCAGGTCGCCGAGCGCTTTGGTGTGGCCTCACGTCTGCACTTCACCGGACGCCTGCAGGGTCAGGCGCTGATCGATGCCTACCATGCCATGGATGTCTTCGGCTTCGCCTCGCATAGCGAGACTCAGGGCATGGTGGTCGTCGAGGCCATGGCCACCGGTTTGCCGGTAGTGGCCGTGGCTGCCCCCGGCGTGCGCGAGGTGCTCAAGGATGGTCGCAATGGCAGGCTGCTGCCCAACGATGACCGCGAGGCAGTGGCCGACGCCATGGTGGCGCTTGCCGATACTGAGTGCCGGTCGGCGATGGCCGAGGGGGCTCTGGCCACCGCCCAGGCCTTCGATGAAACCGCTTGCGCTCAGCGCTGTCTGGACGTTTATCGTCAAGCCATCGCCGTGGGTGGCCCCTTCAGCCACGCCGATGACGGCACCTGGGATCGAGTGCGCAGCCGCCTGGGCGCGGAGTGGCACATGCTGCGTCACCGTGGCCGGATACTGCGCTCTATCTTGCAGGATGAGTGGGAGCATGCTGACTGGCAGCCGCTGATCGGGCGCGGCCACGAGGACGACGAGGCGGAGTCGAAGGAAGTCACTCCCAAGTAGCAGTCCTGACGCTTGAAGGTCAAAAGCCGGTAGCCGGAATCACCGGCCAGTAGAGCGGAACACATAAGCGGGCACCGACCTCAGCAGAGGCCGGTGCCCGTTGGCGCTAAGGCATGAGAAGGCGCTTTATGAGTTAGCCGAGTCGCCCTGTTCTTGTGGCCTGGTTGGCGCGTCCGGGATGTCTGCTTCTTCTGGGGGGCGCTGTGCGTGAGCAGGGCGGGCCGGTTCTCGTTGCTGGCGGCGCGTGGCATAGCGCTTGAGACCGACCAGCACCAGCACCCCGAGGGCAATGCCGCCCAGCGAGATGGCGATTTCGCCTTTGTTGTTGGCGGTGACCAGTTGCCCCAGCTGGCTACCCAGCAGCGTGACCCCGACAAGCCCCGGCACGATACCGATGACCGAGCCGATCAGGTAATCGCGGAAACGCAGGTGAAAGGCGCCGGCCAGCATATTGGTCAGCGTAAAGGGCGCCAGCGGCAGCAGGTTGACCACCGTCATGGTGCGAATGCCGCGACCTGCCAGATAGCGCGACAGCCCCTTGAGATGCCGGCCGCCATAGCGCATCAGCGCCTCGCGGCCAAGCCGCCTTCCTACTCCGTACGTCAGGATCGACGCCGCCAGCGTGCCCGCCAGGGCGTAGCCGAAGCCCCACCATGGCCCGAATAGCAGACCTGTCACCGCTACCAGCAGGCTCAGCGGGAACATCACCAGTGACGCCGCTGCATAGACTGCAACCACCACCAGAATCGCCCAGGGGGCCTGTGTCCAGGCCACCGAACCCGCCGCGATAGCCTGTAGACGTGCCACCGTCAATACATCGTGCATGGCCAGCCACTGCCACAGGCCTCCCATCGCCAGCAGGGTGACGAGCAGGAGCAGAATCATCAGTAGAGGGCGGGGCATGCGCACAAGATCCTTGCAGGTGGTGGTCCAAATGACGACACAGCATACGACAACGCGCCCGGCGGCCAAAGCGGCACGCCGGGCGCGACGGTCTATCCTGCGCCGCGCTTAAGGAGTTGAGCGCGGGCCAGGCCGAGGGCCGTTACAGCGCCAGAGCATCCTGCACTTGGGGCCAGGCTGGCTTGCCGTCACGGTCGGTCACGCCCTCAAGCATGGCCTGGATACGCTCGGGATGATCCGCTATCCACTGTTGGGCAACGTCTTCTACGTCTCGTTCCTCCTGGCCGTACTCGTTGATCATCCAGCTCTGCTGGTCAGCGCTGAAGGTGAACTGAGTGAAGAAGTGCTCAAGGTTGGGGTGGGACTCGGCGTAGCCCGTCCGCATCAGGGTTAGCACCTCGCTCTCACCATTGTTCTTGCCGAACAGGTCTTTGGGGTCCTCGAGGTAGCGCATCGGCAGTTCGAGGTTCATCCAATGGGGCGTCCAGCCGACCCAAACGATGGGCTCCTCGCGGCTGATGGCGCTGCGTGCCGCACTGAGCATGCCGACGACGCTGGTATCCACCAGTTCCCAGTCGCCGAGCCCCCAGGCGTCCTCGTCGATGGCCTGATGAAGAATCTCGCTGGCGGCGGAGCCGGCGCCGAAGCCATAAATCTCGCCATTGAAGGCCTCGCGCTGCGCGTCCAGGTCAGCGAAGCTGGTGATGCCCTGCTCGTACAGATACTCCGGGACCGCCAGCGTCATCTGAGCGCCATCGACGTTGTTGGCCACTCGCTTGAGGCTGCCATCTTCCACGCGCGGTGTGTAGAGATCCTCCTGGGCTGGCAGCCAGGCGCCGAGGAAGAGATCAACGTCGCCGCTCTGCATGCCCTGGTAGATGACCTGCATGCCAAGTGATTGCACTCTGGTGTCATAGCCCAGCGGGCCGAGCAACTGGCTGGCGATTTCTGTCTTGACGGTGATACCCGGCCAGGCGGGAACGCCGAAGTCCAGGGTCGCATCGTCGGCCTGGGTCGGCAGGGAAAGCGTCAGTGCGGCAGGAACCGACAGTGCGGTAAGCGTGGTGCGCAGTACGGTGTTCATGAGCATCTCCTTGCGTGGTCTATTGTTTGGGCGGCCGTCGCTCCGCCTATTGGGTGAGCCGTGGCGCTGCTTGTGCAGTCGGGCTGTGGCGTCGCCACGGCGTCAGGGGAAAAGGAGGTCAGTCGGGGCGAGACAGCACCCGCAGACGCGATTCCAGCATGTCCAGATCCAAGTAGGTGCCCTGCAGGTGGCGCCGACCGGTGCTCGGGTCGAAGGCGCGGCGGCCATGCAGCACCCGGCGGTTGTCGAAGGCGACCATCTGCCCAGGGGCCAGGGCGAAGTCGAGCTGGTGCTCCGAGGAATGCAGCAACTGCCAGAACTGGCGATAGGCGTCGTACCAGGCATCGATGACGTGGGTCGGCAGGCGCAGGCTGTCGCGAATCCAGTTGTTGAAGCGCACCTCGATCAGCTGGCCGTCGTGATCAAGCGACAGCACCGGCGCGCGGGTGCTGATGTCCTGCTCCTCGTCCTGGAAGCGGAAGTCGATCGGCGTTTCGCTGAGGATGCGGAAGGCCTCGGGATTCTGCTGGCGCAGCGTTTCGGCCGCCGCGAAGCCGTCGGCAAAGATCGATTCGCCACCCTCGGCTTCATTCTCCAGGCAGTAGAGCAGTTGAATGTCCGGCGGCTGTCGCCAGTTGGGCAAGTCGGTGTGCAGCGCCAGGCCGATGGCGGTGTAGGCGGCATTGTTGGGGTTGGGCTTGGAGCGTACGTCGAAGCGGGCCCCGAAGTTGGTCGGACGCATCGGGCCGATGCGTTCGGCCAGGCGGCTGACTTCCTCATCGGCCAGCGGGCCTGCGTCGAGCAGCACCAGGCCGTCGCGCAGCAGGGCCTCGAGCCAGGCACGCTCGCCGGCGGCGTTGCCCACGAAGTCGGCATGGGCGACGCACTCGGGGGCATAATCGGCTGCCCAGGGGCGACGCGCCGGGATGACTGACGCCGGCTCCTGGCCGGGGCGGCGCTGATGCAGCCAACCGGCATCGAAGTCGCTCACATGGCCATCCTGCCAGGTCAGGGTCAGGTTGCCGTCGTGAAGTGTGGCCTCGGGGGCGGCGGTGACCGGCGTCAGGGGGACGTAGAGGCGCTCGCGGGTGACCGTGTGGCGACAGGCCTCGCAGGGGCAGTTGTCGCGCAGCCAGGTGAGCGGGAAGTGAGCCTGGGCGCCATCGCCCCAGCTGAGGGTGACACGGGCGCCGCTGGCCAGGGCATCGGTGAGTGCCGGCGCATTGGCATACGCCGACAGCTCGCCCATCGCGATGACGGTGCGTTGCGTTGCGGGGGCGGAAAGCGTGGTGTCGGTCATGGGGCACTCCTGCTGGCCAGTGGCCTGTGACGAGAATATGCCGCCTATGCTGGCGATTGCGCCGCCCCGCGACAAACGATTAATCTGGCCCCATTGCCCTAGCTGTACTTATCACAGGGTTTTTCATTAAGGCGTTGTCATCAGGCGCTTGGTAGGAAGGTTCTGACATGCAGGTTTTGACATGAAGGGGCTGCCCCCGCTGATCTGGCTGCAGGCATTCGAGGCTGCCGCCCGCACCATGAGCTTCACCGCCGCCGGCCAGGAGTTGGGCGTGACCCAGGCGGCGATCAGCCAACGCATCCGACTGCTCGAGGATCGCCTGGGTCAGAAGCTGTTCGTGCGCCACCCGCGCAGCCTGAGCCTGACCCCGGCGGGCCAGGCTTGGCTGCCAAGCGTGCTTGAGGCCTTCTCGCGGTTGGCCGAGGGCACCGCCGAGGTGTTCGGGCCAAGCCCCCATGCGCCAGTGACCCTGCGTACCACGCCGGTGATGCAGCAGAACTGGGTAGCGCCCCGGCTGCTGGCTTTTCATCGTGCACATTCGGCGGTGGCGGTGCGCCTGGTCAGCGCGATCTGGCCGGAGGATTTCGGGCCGGAAGGCGCCGATCTCGAGATTCGCTACGGCTCGGGGGACTGGACGGGAATGGAGGCTCTGTCGCTTGGCGATGAGGCGATGGTGCCGGCCTGTGCGCCAGAAGTGGCCGCACGGCTTGAGGCACCCGGGGATATCGCCGGTGAAACGCTGCTGCACGCGGCGGGGTTTGCGGTGGGCTGGCCGGCCTGGCTGGAGCGGGCGGGCATCGCCGGGATCGAGAGCGATTGCCCGACGCTGATCTGCGATACCCAGGTCATGACGCTGACACTGGCTGCCGCCGGGGGAGGGATCGCCCTTACCCATCGTCGGCTGGTCGAGAGCCGCGAAGACCTGGTTCAGCCGTTTGTGCTGTCGGTCCCCAGCGCTGAGCGCTTCTGGCTGGTTCGCCCGGCCAACCGTCAGCCGCGGGAGGCGGCCGAGGCGCTGTGGGCCTGGCTATCGGACGGGCTTGAAGAGCGCTCTGTCGGTGACTCGGCGTAGAAGTCCAGGTACCAGTCGACAAAGGACTGGACGCCTTCCTTGACCGGGGTTGAGGGCGTATAGCCCACCGCTTGTGCCAGCGCCGAGCTGTCGGCGAAGGTATCCGCGGCATCGCCGGGTTGAAGCGGCAGCAACTCGCGGATCGCCGCTTTGCCCAACGCTTCCTCGATGGCGGTGATGTAGTCGCCAAGGCTGGTCGGCGCCTGGTTGCCGATATTGAAGATCCTGTAGGGCGCATCGCTGCTGGCCGGTGCCGGGGCATCGCTGTTCCAGTCAGGGTCGGCGCTGGCGACCTGGTCGCTGGCTCGAATTACCCCTTCGACGATGTCATCGATATAGGTGAAGTCGCGGCTGTGGTGGCCGTGGTTGTAGACCTGGATCGGCTGCTCGGCCTGGATGCTGCGGGTGAACTTGAACAGCGCCATGTCCGGCCGGCCCCAGGGCCCGTAGACGGTGAAGAAGCGCAGCCCCGTGGTCGGAATTCGGTAGAGGTGGCTGTAGCTGTGGGCCATCAGCTCGTTGGCACGCTTGGTGGCGGCGTAGAGCTGCAGCGGATGATTAACGCCCTGATCCTCGCGGTAGGGCATCTGGGTGTTGGCCCCATAGACGCTGCTGGTGCTGGCGTAGGTAAGATGGGCGACCTGCTGGCGACGACAGGCTTCGAGCAGCACGCAGAAGGCGGTCACGTTGCTCTCGACGTAGGCCAGCGGCGCTTCCATGGAGTAGCGCACCCCGGCCTGCGCGGCTAGGTGGATGACCCGGTCGAAGGCGTGCTCAGCGAAGCAGGCATCAACCGCTTCGACATTCGCCAGGTTGTCGCGCACGAAGTGATAGCTGCCGGCGCTTTGTGCGGCCACGGCATCGAGGGTCGCGAGTCGGGCCTCCTTGAGCGCCGGATCGTAGTAGTCGTTCACGCTGTCGAAGCCCACGACGCTGTCGCCGCGCTGCAGCAGGGCTCGCGCCACATGGAAGCCGATAAAGCCTGCGTTACCCGTGACCAGCACCTTCATTTGCCTTCCTCCTCTGGCGCTTCTGACACGCCATCCTGACCGGGGCGAGTACCTGGCTGGGGCCCGGCTGATACGGGGCCCTCAACCGTGGTCGGAGCCACGAACAGCGGCGCTGCGGCGGTATCTCCCTCGCAGGACGCGAAGGCCGGCCCCGGGATCAGCCACCAGTGTTCATTGTTCTGCAGGCCAAGGTCCCTGGCCTGGTTCAGGTCGGCACAGGCGATCTGATCTTCCTTGCGCTGAGGCACTAGCATCCAGCGCTCGTCAGGAGCCTGGGCGAGCCAGTCAAAGGCCTTCAGGAACTGGGCATCCTGATCGGTGTGAAAACCAAAATGCACGCTGGGCTGTTGCGCCTGGAGCAGGAATTCTTCATCGAAGTCGGGTTGGGCCAGCCAGGCCGAAGGGCCGGTAATCTGGACCACCCGCTGCATCATGTCCCTGGGCGAACGGGTCTGGTCGAGCTGTTGGTAGCCAAAGGTGGACCACAGCGCCCAGAACACCGCCAGCCAGGCAGCCAGGCCCAGCATGCCGCGGCGCGGCCGCAGCCAAATGAGCAGCCCCGCCGCCGAGACACCGAGCAGGATCCACCAGGTCCAGGGCATGACGTCATACTTGGCGGCAAGCTCAGTCAGCGCCGGCAGTCCGAAGGCGCCCAGCAGGCCAGCAATGAGGAAGATGCCGCCGAGCAGGGCCAGCAATCCGGTGGCAAGCCAATGCAGGCCCCGCTTGCAAAGCAGGCCGGGCAGCAGCGGTGCCATGGCCAACACCAGCAGCGGAGAGGTCGGCAGCATATAGACGCCGCGCTTGCCCGGGGACAGCGAGAAGAATACGACGACCAGTAGCGTGCCGCTGAGTGGTAGCAGCACTCGGGCATCCATGCGGCGGATACGATGCCACCAGGACGGCACCACCCAGGGCAGCCCCAGTACCAACGGCAGCCAAGCCCAGGGCAGCACCGAGACAATGTAGTAATGCCAGGGTTTGACATGGTGCCAGGCGGTGGCCAGGCGCTTGCCGGTCTGCTTGAAGAGGATGTTGTCGCGATACGCGGTCATCCCCGGTTCATCGCCGAAAGTGGTAATCAGCGCCATCGGCACCACCCAGAGTGCCGCGACGCCCAGAATCATCGCCAGGCCGAGCCCCAGTTCCTTCAGGCGCAGCGGCGTGGCCTGGCCGCGCCAGGCCAGCAGCGCCCAGGCAGGCACCATCAGCAGCGGCAGGAAGCCGACCCCCTTAGTGATGATGCCAAGTCCCATCGAAGCGCAGCCCAGATACCACCAGCCTCTCGCCGGACCGAGCAGCGCATGTCGCATCAGTCCGTAGGCACCCAAAGTGATCCACAGCGTGACCAGCATGTCGATCTGGGCGGTCTTGGCCTGCAGCGCGAACTGCACGGTCGACAGCAGTGCGGCGCCGGACAGCAGCGCTATCCGGCGGCCATAGAGGCGATTCGTCAGGTCGGTGACCAGCGCCAGGGTGCCCAGCGCGGCAATTAGCGAAGGCAGCAGAAAGCCGAGCCGTACCGAGCCGGTGATGGCGATCGATACGGCGGTGGCCCACATGAAGATCGGCGGCTTGTCAGGATAGAGCTCTCCGCCGCGATGCGGCAGCCAGAACTGGCCGGTCTTGAGCATTTCTAGGGCGTTGAGCGCGAAGCGCGGCTCATCGGCGGGCCAGGGGTCTCGCAGGCCAAGGCCGAGAGCCAGCAGGCCCAGGGCCACTAGGGCTAGCCACCAGAACCCGTGACGGTAGGTGGCATGCAGGTAAGCAGGACGTTGCATCGAGGAACTCGCGGCAGATATCGAAACGAAAAGACGTGGTTCAGGACTGGGCAGACTCGGACTCGGACTCGGACAGAACCTTGGCCTCACGACGGATCAGCATCAGATTGCGGGTATAGATCAGCAGGCCAGCGCCCTGGCCGGCGATGAATACCGGGTCTTTGCGATAGATGGCGTAGGCCAGCAGCGTGACGCCACCGGCAAGGCTGAAGAACCAGAACGCCAAGGGAACCACGCTGCGCTTGGCCCGCTCACTGGCCAACCACTGCACAAGAAAACGCCCCGAGAACATTGCCTGCCCAAGAAAGCCGACGCCGATCCACAGCCATTCGGTGTTCATCGTGAGGCTTCCCGCGCTGAGGTGGGTGTCGGGGCCTCGGCAGAGTCAGCGCCCGAGCTTTGATCGCTTGAACTATCAGGGGTCAGCTTGGAAACTGCGGCTGGACTCGCCTCGAAGGTATCCAGCGGTGCCGGCAGGCGAGTGCGCTTGCGCAGCCACATCACCCCGAGGATATCGAGCAGGCCTGCCCACAAACGGTTGTTGAGGCCGTAGTGGGACTCGCCGGCGCCGCGAGGACGATGGTTGACCGGTACCGACACACAGCGACCGCCCTGTGCCAGCACGAGAGCCGGCAGGAAACGGTGCATGTGATTGAAGTAGGGCAGTGCCAGGAAGGCTTCGCGATGGATAACCTTGAGGCCGCAGCCGGTATCCGGTGTGTCATCCTTGAGCAGTGCCGAACGCACCTTGTTGGCCACCCGTGAGGATAGCCGCTTGAGCCAGTCGTCGCGGCGAGTGGTGCGGTGGCCGGCCACTAGCGTGACATCGCCGCGCTGAGCGCGTTCGAGCAGATTGGGCAGGTCGGCAGGGTCGTTCTGACCGTCGCCGTCGAGCGTGGCGAGCCAGGTGCCCCGGGCTGCACGAGCGGCCTGCCAGACGGAGGTGCTCTGGCCGGCGCTCTTGTCATGGTGCAAGGGTCGCAGGCGGGGGTCTTCGGTGGCGCGACGAGTCAGCATGGCCCAGGAGCCATCCTGGGAAGCATCGTCCACGACCAGCACTTCGTAGTCGGTGCCGACGAGAGCTGCGTCGACCTCGTCGAGCAGCGCAGGCAGGTTGCCTGCTTCATCCTTGGCAGGAATGACGATCGATACCAGCGGTGTACTCAAGATGATGTCTCTTTGCTTCCGTAATGTCTTAGCAGCAGGCCGCGTAGCCTGCACTCTTTTCCTTAAGGGAGCCTTAAGACTACAGACAGTTGGCTCAATAGTGAATGTGACGTGGGGCGCAGGGTCCCTCAATCCATGGGCAATCCAATCTTATGACTTGGGCCCTCAATGAGATCCCGTCTCACTTTATGAGGCTAGAAGCTGCACGGGGGTTTGGCCAGCAAATAGGCGCCGTTGTGATGCATGAACGGCTGTCAGGGTAGTGCTATCTGGCATGCTCATGGCCATTTTTCAGGACGCTTCTCAGGACGTTTCTCAGAGCTTTTATCAGGGGTTATTAGAGTTTTCCAGGAATTTTCACAGGACTCTTCCAACCCTTTACCCCTGAATTCAGGACCAAGGGCTCTTTTCAGGACCTTGCCGAGACTCTTTTAACGGCGTTTTCCGGGCCGTTTTCTAAATGCGTTTTAGAATGCCTGGAAGGACGCTATTTAAATCACCCTTCATGACGCTTTCCTGGATACCTGTGAGGCGTCAATTGAGACCCGTTTGGGCTCTCGTGGGAAACGCCTTGTGAGCCTCTCGATGACATGATGGTAGCACCGATCAGGGCTGAGAGGGCACCGGTAGGCGTGCTAGCGGATCTTGTTGGAAGTAGCGGGAAAGCAGCGAGTAAAGCGCCGGATAGGCCTTGTCTAGCAGGTCCGGCGCGCTGAAAAAATGCTCGCAGCAGACGGCGAAACATTCCCCGGGGTGGCTAGCCGCATAGTCGTCAATGGGAGTGTCCTCACCGCGCTCCAGGTGCGCCTGCAGGTCGTCCCAAACCGCGGTGAAGACTTGGTGCCATTCACTGGCGGCCATGTCCCGCGGCAGCGGCGGGAAGCCATCGGCATCCCGTGAGTTGCCCATATCGAGCTTGTGGGCGAGTTCGTGGATCAGCACGTTGAAGCCACTGAAGTCGCCACTTGCCATCAGTTCCGGGTAGGCCACCACCACCGGCCCTTGAAAAGAGGTCTCGCCGGCTCGCTGATCGGCATACTCGTGCATCACCCCTGCTTCATCCATTTCTTCGACCTGGCGCGCGAAGGCACCTGGCAGGATCAGGATCTCGTGCACATTGGCGAAGGCTTCCTGATGCTCGGCCTGCGACCAGCCCAGGGTCAGCAGACACGCCTGGCCGGCCAGTGCCAGCCGCGCCGGTTCGTCAAAAGGCATATCGGCCAGGGCAGGGTGCAGCGACAGACGTTTGTCATGCACAAAGGCCCAGGCTCGCTGGCCCAGGCGCTCGGCGTCTTCATCGCTCAAGGCGGCAAGCAGGGGCAGCCGAGCCCGAGCCTCGCGCCAGGTGTCGGCGGGAAAGGGATGGCGGGCGTTAAAACGGGCGGCCCGCCAACGCCGCCAGCGTTCGAGCATGGATCAGTTGTCTTCCTGGCGGGACCCGGACTTCCATGACCAGTCGCGCCAGCGCAGGTCGAAGAGATCCTTGCGGCGGTCCTTGAGATTGGTCACCGAGCCTTCGTTGCGCAACACCGTGAGTCGCTTCAGGTCGAGATCCGAGAACATGATCATCTCGGTGTTGGGTGTGGTCTCGGCCAGCACGGCGTCATGGGGAAAGGCGAAGTCAGAGGGTGAGAACACCGAAGACTGGGCGTACTGGATCTCCATGTTCTCGATGGCCGGCACGTTGCCGACGCTGCCACACAGCACGACGTAACACTCGTTCTCGATGGCGCGGGCCTGGGAGCAATGGCGTACACGCAGGTAGCCATTCTTGGTGTCGGTCCAGAAGGGCACGAAGAGGATGTCCATGTCCTGATCGGCGAGCAGGCGCGATATTTCCGGGAACTCGACGTCGTAGCAGATCAGGATGCCGATTCGGCCGGCATCGGTGTCGAATACCTGGAGGTCATCGCCCCCCTCGATGATCCAGTCACGGCGCTCCTGGGGGGTGATGTGCAGCTTGGCCTGGGCTTCGATGTCGCCGTCGCGGTGGAAGAGATAGGCGATGTTGTAGAGGTGGCCGTCTTCCCGCTCCTCGATCATCGAACCGGCGACGATGTTGATGTTGTAGGACACCGCCATACGCGACAGCTCGGTCTTGAAGCGTTCGGTGAAACTGGCCAGGAAGCGGATAGCCTCGATCTGATCCTGCTGGGCGGCGCGGTCCTGCAAGCCCATCAGCGGTGCGTTGAAAAGCTCCGGGAATACCGCGAAGTCACTCTGGTAATCTGACAGCGCATCGACGAAGTATTCGGCCTGCTGCAGAACCGCTTCCACCGAGGAGAATTCGCGCATCTGCCACTGCACTGCACCCACTCGTACCTGGGTCTTGCGGGTGTCGAGCACCGATTCAGCAGGCTCAAAGAGGATGTTGTTCCACTCGAGCAGGGTCGCGTAGCCCTGAGACTTTTCATCTTCCGGCAAATACTTGCGCAGCAGTCGCTTGACCTGGAAGTCGTTGGCCAGCTGGAAGGAGAGAATCGGGTCGTGAATCTCCTTGCGCGAGACCTGATCCAGGTACTCGGCCGGCGCCATCTCGTGTGCGTACTGGTGGTAGTTGGGGATTCGGCCGCCGGCAAGAATCGCTCGCATATTCAAGGATTTGCAGAGATCTTTGCGAGCTTCGTAGAGGCGCCGGCCAAGCCGATACCCCCGGTAGGCCGGATCGATCAGCACGTCCAGACCGTACATGGCGTCGCCTTCGGGGGCGTTGAGGATGATCTCCCGCTGATCCATCAGGTCGTCGTAGCGGTGCGGGTTGGAAAATTCCTCGTAGTCGACCCGGGCCGTCAGGGCCACGCCGATGAGGGTCTCGTCGTCCTCGATGACGATCTGACCCTCGGGGAATTCGCTGATCAGCCGCTCGATGGTGCGCTGTGGCCAGGCGCCGCCGATGTCGTGATAGACGCGGTCCATCAGCGTCTTGAGCTGAGAATAGTCGTCCAGGGTGAGGTTGCGCAGCGTCAGGTGGAGATCTTCTAGGGACATGTGTGCCGGGGCTCCCGCCAAGAGTAAATCGTTGCAGTCTAACATGGGGCCGACCGGCGCATGATGCAACGGTGCGGCAGAGCGACACCAGGGCTTATTCCCGCCAGTGTCGGCAACGATGATTCCCTTGGCTTCTACATATTAAACGCCGGGCCCCTCCATGCCCGCGTGATGACTATTCCATCAACACGTAGCGCCCGGGCGCATCGTCCAGCGGAGGATAGTCGTCCGACCCCATCGACGGCGGCGCCTGGGGATCGCCTGAATGTGCCGCCAGCCACTCCTGCCAGGCGGGCCACCAGGAACCCGCGGTCTCCGGGGTGCGCTCAAGCCAGGTCTCCGGGTCGACATAAGCATCGCCCTCGCTGGCGGTGGCCATGCGGAAATGGTGCCGGGTGTCCGTTGGCGGGCAGACGATGCCTACATTGTGGCCGCCGCTGGTCAGCAAGAAGGTGATCTCCTGGGTGTCGGCGAGCAGATGGATCTTGTAGGTCGAGCGCCAGGGGGCGACATGGTCCCTTTCGGTGCCCACCGCGAAGATTGGCACACGGATGTCGCTGACCGTTATCGGACGGCCTTCGACCTTGAAGCGGCCCTCGGCGAGATCGTTGTCGAGGAACAGCTGGCGCAGGTATTCGCTGTGCATACGATAGGGCATGCGAGTGGCATCGGCGTTCCAGGCCATCAGGTCGTTGATGGGGCGGTGCTCGCCCAGCAGATAGTCGTTGATGAGGTGCGACCAGATCAGATCGTTGGAGCTCAGCAGCTGGAAGGCGCCGGCCATCTGCTTGGTGTCGAGCACGCCCTGTGTCCACATGGTGTCCTCGAGGAAAGAGAGCTGCTTGTCATCGATGAACAGCATCAGCTCGCCGGCCTCGCGGAAGTCGGTCTGGGCGGCTAGCAGCGTCATCGAGCCCAGGCGGTGATCGCGATCTCGCGCCATGGTTGCCCCGGTGATAGCCAGCAGCGTGCCGCCAAGACAGTAGCCAACGCTATGTACCGGTGCTCCGGGGCAGACCGACCCGATTACCTTGAGGCTATCCATGATGCCCAGGCGCTGGTAGTCATCGAGCCCGAGGTCGCGGTCCTCTCCCGTGGGGTTGCGCCAGGAGATCATGAAGACCGTATGGCCCTTGCCGACCAGATAGCGCACCAGCGAGTTATCCGGCGACAGGTCGAGGATGTAGTACTTCATGATCCAGGCGGGCACGACCAGTACCGGTTCGGCATGCACCTCGTCGGTTGACGGGGCGTACTGAATCAGCTCGATCAGGTCATTGCGATAGATCACCATGCCAGGCGTCAGTGCGACCGCCTGCCCGGGCAGGAACTGCTCGGCTCCGGCCGGCTTCTGGCCCGTCATCTGGCGCTGCAGGTCGTCGATGAACTGTTGGGCACCCTTCATCAGGTTGGCCCCGCCGGTCGAAAGCGTCTTGTCCAGCACCTGCGGGTTGAGGAGCGGGAAATTGGCGGGGGAAACCATGTCGAGTAGCTGGCGCGCGCCGAATTCGAGCGCCTGTTCGTGATGTGGGGACAGGCCGGCAAGGCCGGTGGTGGCATTGCACCACCATTGCTGCTGCAGCAGGAACGACTGGTAGATCAGGTTATAGGGAAAACGCTGCCAGGCCGGGGCGCGAAAGCGCCGGTCCTGGGGCAGGGGCTCGATGCAGGGCGCCGCCTCGGCGTCGAGCGCCGAGCGGCCGGCCCACATCGCCAGCCTCAGCTGTTTGTCCATCGCCTTGCGCGCAAGGGTTGCCTGCTTGCCCGGTGACATCGCCACGCTGGTCAGCCAATCGACGTAGGTCAGAACCACCGCCGACGGCGAGACGCCGGATGTCAGCCGTGCCAGCGACGCCCGCATCAAGCGGTCGGTGCTCTCCTCGAGGCTGGTTTCCGCACGGGTCGGGCTGGTGCTACTTATGCTGGGGTCAGGCTTGATCATCGCGGTTTACCTAGAGTCGGCGGGGCGTGCTCGGCGGGCAGTGGTCGGGGGGCGTCTTGGTCGGTTCGCCCTGCGTGGGCACCCACTTTTCCTTAATCCCTGCTGGCTGATTTTCTTCCACATCTTCCGCCACCTTTTCTGCGCCCTCTTGCAGCTTGATGGCCGGGAATTCGTCGGCGGTCAGGGTTTCGCGTTCGAGCAGCAGGGTCGCACCTTCTTTCAGGGTGTCGCGGCGCCTGATGAGAATGCGTTGTGCCTCGCCGTAGGCCTCCTCGATCAGCGCGCGCACCTCCAGATCGATTTCCCGCGCGGTGGCCTCTGAATAGCTTCGCGGGCTCAGCGTGCCGTAAGTGTCACCGAGGAAGGCCTGGCGCTGTTGCTCGTAGACCACCTGGCCGGTGTCTGCGGTCATGCCGAAGCGAGTCGTCATGTGGCGAGCGATCTCGGTGGCCTTGGCCAGGTCGTCGGCGGCGCCGGTGGATATTTCGTCGAAAATCAGCCGCTCTGCGGCCCGCCCACCCATCAGCACCGTCATGCGGTCCTTGAGCTCACCGGTGGTCTGCAGGAAACGATCCTCGGTTGGGCGCTGCATGGTGTAACCCAGCGCCCCCACGCCGCGGGGAATGATCGACACTTTGTGTACTGGGTCCATACCCGGCAGCGCCGAGGCTACCAGGGCGTGTCCCATCTCGTGGTGGGCCACCACCTCGCGCTCGTGGACATTGAGCAGTCGGCTCTTCTTCTCGAGTCCCGCCACGATGCGCTCGATGGCATTGGTGAAGTCCGCCATGCTGACCTGGTCGCTGTCGTGGCGCGTGGCCAACAGCGCCGCCTCGTTGACCAGGTTGGCGAGATCGGCCCCGGTGAAGCCTGGGGTCAGCGCGGCGATATGATCCAGGTCCACGTCCGGCGCCAGGTGCTGCACCTTGCCGATATGCACCTCGAGGATGGCGCGGCGCCCCACACGTTCCGGTCGGTCGACCAATACCTGACGATCGAAGCGCCCGGCGCGCAGCAGCGCGGGATCCAGAATCTCCGGGCGGTTGGTGGCCGCCAGCAGCACGATGCCCTCGGAGGGATCGAAGCCGTCGAGCTCCGCCAGTAGCTGGTTCAACGTCTGCTCCTTCTCGTCCTGTCCGCCCATTATGCTGGGGCCTCGTGCCCGGCCCAGTGCATCCAGCTCATCGATGAAGATGATGCAGGGCTTGGCCTTTGCGGCCTGCTCGAAGAGGTCGCGTACCCGGGCAGCGCCGATACCGACGAACATCTCGACGAATTCGGAGCCAGAGATCGAGAAGAAGGGCACGCCGGCTTCACCCGCCACCGCCCTGGCCAGCAGCGTCTTGCCGGTGCCCGGCGGGCCGACCAGCAGGATGCCCTTGGGAATGTGCGCCCCTAGGCGGCCGTAGCGTACCGGGTCGCGCAGGAAATCGACGACTTCCTTGAGTTCGTCCTTGGCCTCGTCGACCCCGGCAACATCCTCGAAGGTCACCTTGGTTTCGGTCTCGACGTACACCTTGGCCTTGGACTTGCCCAGCGTCATCATCCCGCCGAGCCCCTGGCTGCCGGACATGCGGCGAATCACGAAGCTCCAGATCAGAAAGAAGAACAGCAGCGGCACCATCCACGACAGCAGGATGCTCAGGAAGGTGTTCTTGGCCGCCCCGGTGTAGGTGACATCGTACTGGGCAAGCTTGTCGGCAAGGGCCGGGTCGACGGGGCGGGTGCTGAAGCCCGTACTGCCATCGTCGTGCGGATTCTGATAGGTGCCGGTGATACGATCCTCGCCAATTTCCACCGAGGCGATCTCACCGTTATCCAGCATTTGCATGAACTGCGAATAGGGGATCGACTCCGTCGTGCGCTGGTGGCTGATCAGGCTCTGGAAGGCCATCACCGCCAGAAAGGCGACGATCACGTAAGTCAGGTTGATCTGGTGCTTCTTTTCCATGCGACACCCCGTCACGCCGTGCGGCTCGCAAGGCAGCCTGCCTCGCGATCCGGCCGATGTTTCTCAGTGTAGCCATCCCACGCTGTGTCACGGCGCAACCGGCTTGATCCAGCGCAGGGTTTTACTCGACGGATGCCCGCCATTCCCTTTGCAATCCATATTCGGGTTCGCTTAACTGGCCTTTCATGCACCTAGGCGCCCGACTGATGGCCAATAGTGCTCGAGTGTTGTCGCGGCTTGGCGGCAGGCGTGATGGGTGTAACCCCTGCTGCGCAGGCGTTTATTCTTGAATCCACAAGAGGTCTCCCAATGCCCCTTCACCAAGGGCTTTCTTATCGCCAGCAGGGCCTGCTGCTGACGGGCGGCGGGGCGCTGGTCATGTCCCCGGATGCGCTACTGATCAAGCTGATCGACCTGCCGGATGCGCAGATGCTGATGTGGCGAGGCCTGGTCTCGGCGCTGGGATTTCTGCTGCTGGTAGTGGCGCGACACGGTCGCAATACGTTGGCGGCCTATCGACGCTGCGGCGGCACCGGCATCGTGGTGGCGCTGCTGTTCAGCCTGACCACCTGCGGCTTCGTGCTCGGCAATCAGTACACCCGCGCCGGCAATGTGCTGATCATTCTCGCCTCGTCGTCGATCATCGCGGCGGGGCTCTCCTGGGTGATCCTCAAGGAGCGCCTGCCGCGTCGCACCTGGCTTTCGATCGGGTTGTGCATGGCAGGCATCACGATGGTCGTGGCGGATGACGCTGGCGCCGGCTCGCTGGTGGGCAATGGCTTTGCCCTGCTGGCGGCCACGACCCTGGCGCTGAACTTTACTCTGTGTCGCCGCCGGCCGGGGGTCGACATGAGCCCGATGCTGACCTTCGCAGGGCTGATCGTGGGGCTGGGTGGGGCCCTGGTAGCGAGTGCCGGGGGCGAGCTTACGCTGCCGGATGGCGAGCGCTTGCTGATGATCGTGGGGCTGTGTCTGGGTATCGTGCCGTTGGGCGTGACGCTCTTGCAGCGCGGGCCGCTGTACCTGCCCGCGGCCGAGGTAGGGCTGCTGTTATTGCTTGAGGTGGTGGTGGGCACGCTGTGGGCATGGGGCATTCTCGGCGAGCGCCCCACGCCCATCGCCTTCGTCGGCGGAGCCCTGGTACTGGGCACTCTAGTGGCCAAGGGGCTCTATGAGCGGCGCCTTGAGCTCAGGGTGCAAAAGGCCACGGCAGGCGAGGGCCGATAGTAGACGTAGTTGGCTGCCTTGCCGCGTGTGTTGCTCGAGCCTCTAGCGAAGCTGGCTGTCCTTGCTGCCACGGCGGTTATAGCCGCTGACCGCAGAGCGGTGCTTGTCGCGCTTGCTCTGGCAGTTGATGCACAGGCGCACGCCCGGCACCGCCTCGCGCCGCGCCTGTGGAATCGCTTCGTCACATTCCTCGCAGTATGCAAGGCTTTCCCCGCGGGGGAGCTCGCTGCGTGCCCGTTCCAGGGCGTCTTCTACCGTGCTGTCGATCTGCTCTTGCACGGCGCCATCTTTCGACCATCCACCGGCCATGCTCTTCTCCTTCGGCGCGACTGCGCCGGCCTGGTGTTTCGCTCGCGCTCTATCGACTTCTTCTCTGGTCTTCTCGGGCTGTTCTCGGCTGCTGCCTCATCTCCGATGTTCGTTCAGTCTGGTGCATCGGCGGGCGGCGCGCCATGGGCTGGCGGGCCGTCTCTTTTCCTGCACGACCTTGCGCACGACTGCCGGGGTTGGCAAACGGGGGCGCTGTGAGGCGCGAGTCATTATCCCGGGCGATGCATCTCGAAGCGCTGCTCGGGAGTGATCTCGAAGTAGTCCGCAGGACCGCCGGCGCGCAGGATGGGGCCGGCGTCGGCTGTCTGGTAGACGCCATCCTTGAGGAGGGTCTGATCGATGTGCACGCCGACTACCTCACCGAGCACCAGCCAGGTGTCGACGGCATCGCCTGCGGCGGAGGTGAGCTGCAGGAGCTGGCTTAGCCGGCACTCGAAGACCACCCGTGCCTCGGCGACGTGGGGGACGCTGACCACGCGAGAGTTCGCAGGAGTGAGGCCGGCCAGAGTGAATTCATCCACCTCGGCGCCGACCGCCGAACAGCTCTGGTTCATGGGCTCGGCCAGTTCGCGAGTTGATAGCTGCCAGCAGAACTCGCCGGTTGCTTCGATGTTCCGCACGCTGTCCTTGTAGCCGACGCTTGCGAACCCGATGATCGGCGGCGTGTAGTTGAAGGCATTGAAGAAGCTGTAGGGCGCTAGATTGCGGGTGCCATCGGCGCTCTGCGAGGAAATCCAGCCGATGGGTCGCGGTCCGATGATGGCATTGAAGGGATTGTGGGGCAGGCCGTGGCCGTCATCAGGGCGGTAGAAATGCACGTTGTCGGGCATGAAACATCTCCGGGCGTTGGCGGGTGGTGTATAAGGCGAGTCGTCAGTATGCCGCCGGATGGTCAAGGCTGGCAAAACGAAAAAACCCCGGCATGGCCGGGGTCCAATGTATCAGCAAGGGGGCTGAAACTTAGTTTTCGTTAGCGGAATCTACGCCGCTATCCGGGGCGACTTCGCCATCTTCCAGCGTCGCATCGCTATCTTTCATCTCGATGTCGTTGGCGCTGTCATTGCCGCCTTCTTTGACGATTTGGCCATCTTCCAGTTTTGCATCACTCTCAGATGACATATCGCTGACTTCATTCGCTGAGTCGACGCCGGTCGGGTCGGCCATCTTGTCTTCATGGTGCTCAGCGAGAGCGGCGCCTGACATCATCATCATCAGTGTCAGGGCTGAAGCTGTGGTCACAATGCGTTTCATAGTGTACCTCTCGTCCAGTGAATGGCACTTCAATGCATTCATGTGGCTGTACGAATGCTATACACGACCTATTCGATAATTAGGTAGCATGCAACCATTTCGTGCATGACGGATTTGCATACTCGGAATCGCACACGGTAATGGCGCTTGGCGCTATACAGGCTAAGACTAATAGAGCGGGCGAGAGTTCCAGCGTTAGGGGTGGGTCAGCGCACAGTCAGAGGATGAGGCGCGAGGAGGCGATCATGAGAGACATACTAGGCAAGGGAACCTGTACGTTAGGCGGCGCGGTGCTGCTAGGTGTCGGCTTGGGCCTGTATTTTCTGGAGCAGTCGGGGCTGGCGTTTTTGGGCGCCTTGATGTCGGGGTTGGGGGCCGGGCTAATGCTCATGGCTGGTGGATCCAGCGGGAGTGATTGACGCGTAAGTTCAGTATCTCGACAGCATCGTATCGATTGCCACTATGTGGCGGGCGGCCGGTGCTCATTGTCGAGACAAGTCGCCAGCAAGGCGTGATCTTGCAGCAGGGCAGACAAGCGGTGGCGTATATCAGCGGTGTAGTAAAAGGCGGGACGAAAAAGGGCCCCGCAGCTCTAGGCTGGGGGCAAGGGGAGAACCGGAATAACGTGTTGGCGGTGCGTGCTTAGCCCAGGGCGGCGATGCCTGCCTTGGCGACCTGTACGTCCTGATCCGGCTTGACGCCGGAGACGCCCACGGTGCCGGCGATTTGGCCGTCGTGTAGTACCGGGACACCGCCTGACAGGGTGGCGGTCAGCGGGGCGGACAGGAAGGCTGTGCGGCCGTTGTTGATCATGTCCTCGAAGGCCTGGGTTTCCTTGCCGCCCAGCGCGGAGGTGCGGGCTTTCTCGGAGGCCACCGAGGGAGTCATCGGCGCGGCGCCATCGAGGCGGCGCAGGGCCAGTAGATGGCCACCGTCATCGGCAACAGCGATGGTCACGGCCCAGCCGTTGGCTTCCGCTTCTTTCTGTGCGGCGTCGAGAATGATGTTCGCATCTGCGAGGGTCAGTACGGATTTGGTCTGCATGGAATGCTCCTATGGGGTGTGGGACATGTGGTGGTTGAGCGGCGCCAGCCAGATAGGGCTGGCGCCTGCATGAATCGCGCGGTGACGCTCCTTCATTAGGTACGTCATGTCAGCGCCTCATCGACGATTTCGATCCAGTGGCGAACCGGCGTGCGGCCGGCCCCGGCCAGGTGGGTCTGACAGCCAATGTTCGCCGTGACGATCATCTCCGGGTCGCCGGCTTCCAATGCGTCGAGCTTGTTGTCTCGCAGCTGGGTGGCCAGTTCTGGCTGGGTGATCGAATAGGTACCTGCCGAACCGCAGCACAGGTGGCCATCCTGAACCGGGGTTAGCGAGAAGCCCAGCCGGCTGAGTACGCCTTCGACGCTGCCCGCTAGCTTCTGTGCATGCTGCAGCGTACAGGGGCAGTGAAAGGCCAGCCGCTTCTTGTCCTGAATGCTCAGGGCGTCCAGGTCTTCGTTGGCCAGTAGTTCGCCGAGATCCTTGGCCAGTGCGCTGACGCGGGCGGCTTTCTCGGCATAGGCCGGATCGTTGGCCAGCGCTTCGCCATATTCCTTGACCATGGCGCCGCAGCCGCTGGCGGTCTGAACAATGGCTTCACAGCCCTCTTCCAGGTGCGGCCACCAGGCGTCGATATTGGCGCGCATGCGCTCTCGACCGGCGTCCTGGGCATTCAGGTGGAAATCGATGGCGCCACAGCAGCCGGCCTCGGGCGCTGGGGTCAAGCCGATGCCGAGCTTGTCCAGCACTCGGGCGGTGGCGGCATTGGTGTTGGGCGATAGGCCAGGCTGTACGCAGCCTTCGAGAATCAGCATCTGGCGAGCATGGCGCCTGCCCTCGGGGCGCTTGCCGGCATCCACCGGCGCCGGCGGTATCTTGCTGCTGAGCCGGCTCGGCACCAGTGGCTTGAAGGCAGTACCCAACGCGAGCAGGGCCTTGAAGCGGGCGGGCTCGACCAGCGCCTTGCGCAGCCCGAAGCGCAGGGTTCGCTCCGGCAGGCTTCTCGGCACGCGGCGCTCGATTTCGGCGCGGCCGATGTCGAGTAGCTTGTGGTACTCGACGCCGGAGGGGCAGGTCGTCTCGCAGTTGCGGCAGGTCAGACAGCGGTCCAGGTGCAGCCGAGTCTCCTCGGTGACCCGGTCGTCGTCATCGCGGCTCTCCAGCAATTCCTTCATCAGGTAGATGCGACCGCGGGGCCCATCGCGCTCGTCTCCGAGCAGCTGGTAGGTCGGGCAGGTGGCATTGCAGAAGCCGCAGTGCACGCAGCTGCGCAGTACCCGGTCGGCCTCACGGATATGCGGCTTCTTGAGATCGTCTTGGCTGAAATGAGTCTGCATCGGGCTCTCTCTTCGGGCTATCTCTTCAGGCGTTCCCGTCGTGCTGCTCTTTTGGGAGTTCCCTTCGAGCTGTTACCGAGCTCAGAAGTCGCCGTAGAGGCGGCCAGGGTTGAAGATCCCGTTCGGGTCGAGTTCGGCCTTGAGCCGACGGTGGTACTTGGCGATGACCGGGGCCAGCGGCGTGAAGGGCTCGGCTGTTCCGGGCGTCAGGCAGCTGGCGTGGCCGCCGGCGCTGCTGGCGGCGGCGCGAATCTCCTCGGGATCGGCGTCGCTCTTCAGCCAGCGCTGGGCGCCGGCCCAATCGAAGAGCGTTTCTCCGGCCAGTGAAAGCGGCGGGGTATGGTTGGGCAATGACAGCCGCCACAGAGGGCGTGAGTCTTGGTTGAAGAAGGGCAGGCTCAGGTCGCGCAGCGCCTGCCAGAAGCCGTCCTTGAGCTCGTCGCCGCCGAGGCGCTCGCGGGTCGCGGCCACCGAGCTGGCGCCGCCCTCCAGGCGCAGGTGCAGGGCGCCGGCTGCGTAGGCCGCAGCGGTGATCGGCAGCGGCTGGCGGCCCCATTCGGTGAGCCGGTCCAGGGCTTTCTCCAGCGGCATGTCCAGGTGCAGGCTGGCACTTGCGGCGGGCTTGGGCAGCACCTTCATCGACACCTCGCTGACGACACCGAGGGTGCCCTGGGCACCGACCATCAGCCGCGACAGATCGTAGCCGGCGACGTTCTTCATCACCTCTCCGCCGAAGCGCAGCTCGCAGCCGGCGCGATCGATTACGCGGGTGCCGAGCACGAAGTCGCGCACCGCGCCGGCCCAGGGACGGCGCGGGCCGGATAGCCCGGTGGCGATCATGCCGCCGACGGTGCTTCCCTCACCGAAGCGAGGCGGTTCGCAGCCGAGCATCTGGCCTTCTGCTTCAAGCGCTGCCTCTAGCTCCGCGAGCGGCGTGCCGGCACGTACCGAAACGACGAGCTCTACCGGGTCATAGTGGGTGATACCGCGATGGGCGGCCAGCGACAGTGGCGTGCCGTCCATCGTTCGGCCGTAAAAACCCCGGGTGTCGCCACCGACGATTCTCAACGGCGAGCCAGCGGCATCTGCCTGGCGGATCTGCTCGCCAAGTTCTGCGCTCGCGTCCTGATCGCGGGGTGATACGTATTTCTCAGACATGATGAATCCTTCTGGGTCTCGCCAGCTCCGCGGCGGCCTCTAGCCGCCGCGGCCGCCTTGATCAGAACCGTGGAAGCTCTCGATTAAAACCGCGGAAGCTCTGGATGCGGCAGCTCGTTGTTGTGGACGTGCATGGCACCGAACTCGGCACAGCGCTGCAGGGTCGGGATGTTCTTGCCCGGGTTGAGCAGTCGCTGATCGTCGAAGGCTGCCTTCACCGCATGGAACGCTGTGATCTCATCGGGCTGGAACTGGGCGCACATCTGATTGATCTTCTCGCGGCCCACGCCGTGCTCGCCGGTGATGCTGCCGCCGGCCTCCACGCACAGCTCAAGAATCTTGCCGCCGACTTCTTCGGCAAGCTCAAGCTCGCCGGGCTGGTTGGCATCGAACAGGATCAGCGGATGCATATTGCCGTCACCGGCATGGAAGACGTTGGCAACACGCAGGCCCGATTCCTCGGAGAGCCGGGCGATGCCCTTTAGCACGCCTGGCAGGGCCCGGCGCGGGATGGTGCCGTCCATGCAATAGTAGTCCGGAGACATGCGCCCCACGGCGGGGAAGGCATTCTTGCGACCGGCCCAGAAGCGCGCCCGCTCGGCCTCGTCGCGGGCCTGCTGGATATCTGTGGCGCCGGCGGCTTCAAGCACGCGGCGCACCGTCTCGCAGTCGTCGGCCACGTCGGCTTCCACGCCGTCGAGCTCGCAGAGCAGAATGGCTTCGGCATCTACCGGGTAGCCGGCCTTGACGAAGTCCTCGGCGGCGCGGATCGCCAGCTTGTCCATCATCTCTAGGCCGCCAGGGATGATGCCCGCGGCGATGATCTCGCCCACTGCGCGGCCTGCCTTCTCAACGTCGTCGAAGCTTGCCATCAGCACCTTGGCGGTCTCGGGCTTGGGCAACAGCTTGACGGTGATTTCGGTGATCACGCCGAGCATGCCCTCGCTACCGGTGAACAGGGCCAGCAGGTCGAAGCCCGGCGCGTCGAAGGCCTCGGAGCCCAGGGTCATGCGCTCGCCTTCGATGGTAATCACCTCGACCTTGAGCACGTTATGCACCGTCAGGCCGTATTTCAGGCAGTGCACACCGCCCGCGTTCTCGGCGACGTTGCCTCCGATCGAGCAGGCAATCTGCGAGGAAGGATCGGGAGCGTAATAGAGACCATGGGGCGCGGCGGCTTCGGAGATCGCCAGGTTGCGAACACCGGGCTGCACTCGCGCGACGCGGGCCTCGGGGTCGACGTCGAGGATGCGCTTGAAGCGCGACATCACCAGCAGCACGCCCTGCTCTAACGGCAGGGCGCCGCCGGAAAGGCCGGTGCCGGCGCCGCGCGTCACAACCGGCACGCCCAGGGCGTTGCAGCGGCGCATCAGCGTCTCGACCTGATCAAGGGTCTCGGGCAGCGCCACCAGCATTGGCAACACCTGGTAGACCGACAGGCCATCGCACTCGAAGGGTCGCAGGTCTTCCTCGTGGTGCAAGAGGGTCATGCCCGGAATGGCCCGACTCAGGTCAGCGAGCACATCGGCCTTGTCATGGGGCGCAATCGCGCCGTCGAGATGTTCATCGTAGAGGATGTTCATGGTCGTGCCTCAACTGGGTCGTGGCCACGGGCCACGGCAAAAGCTAGTCCTCCAATCTGCGCAATCCTTGGAAGCCTGTAAAGCCTCTTGGGACGATGGTATGACCAATGGATGAGATAAAATGGAAATATTTTCCATCTTTTCATTGTGTCCGGGTCATTGTGTCCAAGGGCATGGCCGGTTGCCCAGCGACGAATGACGCATTCATACGCCGAAAGCAGTCAGGAAGTGGCGTGATAGAGGCAGGCAATAACGAAGGGAGCAAAGCAAGATTAGAAGGAGCGCAGTACAAGGGCCAGTAAGCACGACGCCCGGCTGGGCGCGGGCGTCGTGATGATGGCTTAGGGTGCCGGCCCCTTTAGCCCAGGCCGAGCAGGCCGTCGCTGATATTGAAGCCGTAAAGCGCTATCAAACCGATTAGACCGGCGGCGGTCACGTAGTAGATCGTTGGCAGGATCGTCTTGCGCAGGGTGATGCCTTCTCGACCCAGCAGGCCGACGGTTGCCGAGGCTGCGACCACGTTGTGAATGGCGATCATGTTGCCGGCGGCGGCGCCGACCGCCTGCAGGGACACCATCATGGCGGTGGATAGCCCCAGCTGCTGCGCGACGTTGAACTGGAAGTCCGACAGCATCAGGTTCGACACGGTATTGGAGCCGGCGATAAAGGCCCCCAGGGCGCCCACTGCCGGTGCAAACAGCGGATAGACATGGCCCATGCTGTCGGCCACCAACTGCGCCATGGCGACCGGCATCGAGACTAGGTCTGCGGTATTGACGCCGGAGTTGATCAGGATGCGCACCATGGGAATGGTGAACAGCAGCACGAAACCAGCGCCCAGCAGGGTCTTGGACGACTCGTGGACGGCGGCCTTGACCTCTGCAATACGCATGCGATGCAGGGCGACGGTGACCAGCACGACCGCGATCAGAATGCCGCCAGGCAGGTAGAGTGGCTGGATGCTGCCCGACACGCCGGCCTCGCCAAGAATGTTGCTCCAGGACAGGCTGAGCGAGGTCAGCGCCTGCTTGAGCGGCTCGATGGTGCGCGAGGCGACCAGGAAGATGGCCAGCAGCACGTAGGGCACCCAGCCCATGAAGGTAGACATCGGCGCTTTGCCGCCGACGTTATCGAGCTTGATCTCGAGCTTGCCGATCCACTCGTCAGGCCAGGAGCTGGACTCGGGGAAATCCCAGGTGTCTTTCGGGATCAGGAAGCCACTGCGAGCGGCCGGCACGACGATGGCAAGGCCTACCATGGCGCCGATCATCGACGGGAACTCCGGCCCCAGCAGCACGCCGGCCAGCATGTAGGGCACCACGAAGCAGGCACCGGCGAAAAGGGCGAAGGGCGCAATCGACAGGCCTTCCTTCCAGGAGCGATTGGCGCCGAAGAAACGCACCATCATTAGCACCAGCAGCAGCGGCATCAACAGACCGATGATGCCGTGAATGATGGCCACCTCAGAGGTGATCAGCCGAAAGTACTCGAGCCAGGTGCCGCCGCCGGCGGTCAACTGCTCGGTGATGCCGGCCTTGTCCAGGCCACCGCTAACGCCGACCACGATGGGCGTGCCCACGGCACCGAAGGATACCGGCGTGGACTGGATCATCATGCCGACCATCACCGCGGCCAGCGCCGGGAAGCCGAGCGCTACCATCAGCGGTGCGGCTACGGCGGCAGGCGTGCCGAAGCCCGAAGCACCTTCGATGAAGCAGCCAAACAGCCAGGCGACGATGATCGCCTGAACCCGGCGGTCCGGACTGATGCCCGAGAAGCCGTTGCGGATCGCTGCGATGCCGCCGGAATGCTTCAAAGTGTTGAGTAGCAGGATGGCGCCAAAGATGATCCACAGGATCGCCACCGTTAGCATCAGACCCTGCAGGGTCGAGGCCAGAACGCGGTTGGCCGTCATGTCCCAGGCAAACAGGGCGATGGCGGCAGTCACCACATAAACGATGGGCATGGCCTGACGCGCCGGCATACGAAAGCCGATCAGTAACACGCCAGCCAACAACAGTGGCATGAAGGCGAGCAGGGCGAGTAGGGTTTGACTCATGAGGCAGCAATCCTTGTTTTCATTGGGTGGAAGGGAGGTGCCGAGGACATAAGGTGGTTAGGTTAGTAACCGATACTACGGCTTGGCACCATAAGGTTGGATTGATGCTTTGGCTATCAGTGGATAATTGGTATGACCATTGGTGTTATGCTAAATAAGCTTCTCCATCTCTTTGATATACAAGCATTGTTAGCGCCAATATGGCCCTTTTTTACGAAAGTTCGTGGTGTTTTGGGGCGCAATTTTTAGACTAATGGACAGGTGAGGAGACCACATGAGCCGAGTGCTTTATGAACTGTGCGGGATTGATGACGAGCTGCTCTTTTCGCCCTTCTGCTGGCGGGTGCGCTATGCGCTTGCGCACAAGGGGCTTGATGCCGAGACACGACCGTGGCTCTTTTCCGAGAAAGACGCCATCGCCTTCTCGGGGCAAGGACTGGTGCCGGTGTTGGTCGACGGCGATGAGGTGGTCAGCGACAGTTTCGAGATCATGCGCTATCTGGATCGGGTCTATCCCGACAAGCCGCTGCTGGGAAGCCCGGAAGCCGAAGCGAGGGCTCGCTTCTTCAAGCACTACGCCGAGCGTTCGCTGGCGCCGGGCATGATGCGCACCATCGTCATGGATCTCTACAATGCGATCCATCCCGATGACCGGGAGTACTTCCGTACCACCCGCGAGAAGCGTTTCGGCCGCACCTTGGAGGAAATGCATTCGCCGGCCAAGGGCCTGAGCATGCTCGACCAGGCGCTGGCCCCGTTGCGGGGGCGCCTTGAGGAGAGCGACTTCATGGATGGCGAGACCCCCGGTGCCGCGGACTACCTGCTGTTCGGCAACTTCATGTGGGCACGCACGGTGTCGACGGCGGACCTGCTGTCCAACGCTGACCCTGTGTATGGCTGGGTCGAGCGCATGCTCGATGCCCACGCCGGTCTGGGCCGCAACGCCAAGCGTATCGTCGATATCCAGGGCGCCTACGACAAGTGATGCTGTCATGAGCGCCAGACGACGTCTTCGGCGCCGCATCGCCAAGCAACGTTAGCTGGCTTGCATAGAAAACGCCCCGCTCTGATGAGCGGGGCGTTTTCATGTGCGAGGTGTCAAATGTCAGCTTAGAACGTCAGGCCGACGTGGGTCTGAAAGCTGGTGTGCCACTGATCGTCGATCGGCAAGCCAAAATAGTTGAGGCCGTTCTTGTTGGTAACGATATCGAACCAGGCGTAGTAGGGCCCAGCGGTGAGCTTCATGCCCAGGTCGTTGACCACGGGGTTATCCCGGTCGCCAAAGCCGCCGCTGGCCGGGGTGAAGTCGCCTGACGGATCGATCATGCTTAGATCGTTGTAGAAATAGGCATTCTCTACCGGACCCCAGTTGACGTCCATGCTGTAGGCCAGGCTTGCCGAGTACATTTCACCTTTGGCGGGGATCAGGTAATTGAAGTTGAACGCCCCGATCTGCATGACATTGTCAGAGATTTCGGAGGCCGATTCCGCCGGATTTTCCGCATTGTATGCGTAGGTGGTGGCCTGCAAGCGGGTCATCCAGCTGCCGTAGTTGCCACTGAGGCCCACGGCCGCCTGCCAGTTGTCGCCACTCTCACCAGTCTTGGTGTTGTAGAGCTGGCCGCCTTTGGCCGACAGGTTAACTTCGGTGGTGTAATCGCTGCCTTGGCCGAGGGTGTAGGCGACGCGAGCGGCAAGCTGGTTTTCTTCGCTGTTGCCCTGAGCGCTGCTGCCGACGGCATTGGCGCCGTAGTGGGCGTTATCGTCGCCGAGCTGGTCGCTCTTGAAGAAGGCAAGCGATGTGTCCCAGGCGCCTTGGCTGTGATCCCACTTGATACCCGCATTCTGGTTGTCGTTGAAGCCAGCAATGTAGGGCAGGGTGCCGTACCAACCCAGGTAGCCATAATCCATGTTACCGAACGGAGTCTGCACCAGGCAAAGCTTCAGACTGTCGTTTTCTGATACGTCATAGCCCATCCAGCCGTGCTGGAGGAAACGATAGCCGTTGTAGAAGCGATACTGGAAGGAGTAGTTGAAGGCCCCTTCGCCGCCGCTGATGCCAAGATTGAACTTGCCGAAGTCGAAGTCGCCGACGGTGTCCTTGTCGCGCTGATCCCAGTCGTTGAATACCGAGCCGAATTCAAGCTGGCCGCTGATGGTGGTCTGCTGGGCGGCTTCGATGAGGGTGCGGTTTTCTTCGGCCAGCTCGCGTGTTTCCTGGCCGCTGGCATCCTCGGCCTGTGCTGATGTGCTCTCTTGTTGCTCGAGCTGATTCTGCAGTTGCTGCATTTCGTCGCGCAGGGCGTCCAGTTAGCGCTGGACGTTTGCGGTATCTTTGTCCTGAGCCAGTACCGGGGTGGCAACGGCGAAGAGCCCCATGGTCAAGCCAACGGCCTTGAGTGATCGCTTGCTCACATTTAAAGATATCAGGAAGAAAACAGGTGCTACCTGTCCTTTTTGGAAGTGATTGTCGCTTTTTGGCGACAGCACACTATCAAAAATATCGACAGGTTAGAAATTTGGACGTGCAATCAACTTAAGAGGGCTTACTGGCAAGTCGCGTGGGGTGGCCGGCCATCACCTCGGCCTGGCGCTCGAGGGTCAGCGACAGGCGCTCGACCAGTCCTTCGAGCAATACGTGCCAGTCCCTGGAGATACCGCCGTGGGTGGCGAGGGCGTCATCCAGTGCCTGGCTCGCCTCGCGAATGCCGCGAGGCGACTGGCCCCGAGCGCTTTCCTCGAAGGCCTTGGCAAGTACTGCCAGCAGCTCATGCAGGGCCTGGCGGACCGGGGGTGCGGTATCGTCGAGGCGATGGCGCAGACGCAGGCAGGAGCGGCCGAGGTCGAGGCCATTGAGGCCGATCATGAACAGGTGTCGTTGATCCTCGGGCAGCATGTTGTCGTGGCGGCCGAGCTGCAGCAGGCGATCCGCCATGCGGCCGCTGAACGTGGCCTCTGCTTCGTGTAACGGTGGCGTACCGATGTCGCGCAGGTCCCGGCTGATGGCGCTGACCAGACGGCGGCGCTGAACGGGAGCCCCTAACCCGGGTATCAGCCGAAATGCCATCACGACCGCACTCAGACCGATAATCACGGCAATCGCGCGGTTGGCAAAGCTGTCGAAGGAGAAATCCATGCCGTTGCCGGGCATGGTCAGCAGGATATTGAAGATGGTGAAGGCCAGGCAGTAGCCCATCAGCTGGGGCTTTGCGGCCCCCAGAAGCCCCAGGAAAAGCGGCGTGAAGAGCAGCATGGCCAGCATCGGAAAGCCGTTGGCCTGGGAAAGCAGTACATGGCCGAACAGGAAGGCGCTGGGCAGGGCCACCAGCATGCCTTTGAAGAACATCATGCAGATCGTGACCGGGTTATCGCGGCTGGCGAAGAACGTCGAGAACAGGGTGCCCAGCAGCATCGCGACTTGGCCGTTGGACCAGTGCGTTTGTAGCCAGAAGGTCGCCAGACAGGAAAACACCAGCCCGGCACGCCCGGCATTGAGCAGTGCCGCCAGGTGGTCCCGGTGCCAGGAGAGGGCGCCGGCACGCAGGCGCTTGCGGCCGGGGTGGGCGATGGCTTCTCGGGCGTCGAGCATGATCATGGCGCTGCCCAGCACCTCGCGCAGGCCAAGCAGCAGGCGGCGCTGCAGAGGGGCGAGATCGGCGTCCGGGCAGGCATGGGCCTGATGGCGCAGGGCCTGCAGACGCTCACGGGCGGCTGGTACCCCGCTGACATCCGCGGCATCGCGAAAGGCCTGGGCGCTCTCGCCGGCGAGCTGTCTCAGCGGTGCGTTGATCTGGCCGGCCTGGTTCTGCAACAGCTGATGCAGCGCGCTCAGGGTGGCAAAGAAGCGGAGCGTGCGCTTGGTCAAAAGGTGAGTCGCGCGGACGCGGCCGGCACTGCCGGGGCCCTCGTAGCGTGCCGATTGGCTGTCGATTTCGAGCGTCATCAGCGGCTCTAGGCTCTGGGTCAGCGATTGCTGGAGCTCGCTCATATCGTCGCTGGCATCCAGCCGCTGGGCGGCATGGGTAAAGGCCTGATTGACGACGGTGTCGGCCTGACGAGCCAGGTGTTCCTTGACTGGCGTGGGCCATAGTAAGGCGTTGACCAGGGTCGCACAGATCGCCCCCAGGCCGAGCTCTGAGAGCCTGGCCACGGCGATGTCGAAGACACCGCCGGGCTGGCTGTGTCCGATGACCACCACCAGCATCGCGGTCACGGCGCCCATGATGCAGCCGTAGGAAAAGTTGTTGCGCAAAAGGGAGCTTGCGTAGGCGCACAGCATCAGCCAGAGCGTGAGGGTGATCAGCGCCGGCACCCTCGCCTGTGAAAACAGGGCCATGATGCCGATGCCGACCAAAGCACCGATCAGGGTGCCGCCGATCTGGCACAGGCCTTTCTCGATCACCATACCGCTCATCGGCCGAATTTGCAGGAAGGCGGCCGAGATCAACGCCCAGTAGGGGCGGTCGAGATCGAACAGTAGCGCCACATAGAGCGCCAGCACCATGGCGAGCGTGGCCTTGGTGGCAAACTTGAGGGCGGATCGAGACGGCGTCAGGTAGGCATCGATCCAGGGTGACAGGCGGCTCAAGGCGACGGTGCCTCGAGGATGCGCACGGTTGCAGTCATGCCGGCACTCAGCAGGGTGTTCTCGGGGATCTCATCGAGTTCGATGCGCACTGGGATACGTTGCGCCAATCGCACCCAACTGAAGGTCGGTTCGACCTGGGGCAGCAGCTGGTCGTTGGATGAGGTATTGCTGTCGGCGATGCCACGGCCAATGCCGGCAACATGGCCTTCAAGCGGGGTGTCGCCGCTCATCAGGGTGACGCGGGCGGGATCGCCGAGGGCGATGCCCGGCATCTTGGTCTCCTCGAAATAGCCGGTCACGTAGTAGGAATCTGCCTTCACCAACGCCATCACCGGGTTGCCGGTATTGACGTAATTGCCTTCGCTGAGCTTGAGATTCAGGACGTGGCCATCGGCCGGCGCGGTTACCGTGGTGCGTTCGAGGTCGAGCTGCGCGCTTTCAAGCTCGGCCTGGGCCTGATCAAGAGTGGCCTTGGCACTGCGGGTCTCAAGGTGTGCGAGATCCAGATCCTCGTCGCTGATCGCCTGGTTGCTAAGGCGGCTGCGGCGGGTCTCTTCATGCTGCTTTGACTGCCACTCTGCCTGCCTTTGTGCGACCACCGCCTTGGCCTGCTCAACGGCCGTTGCATAGCGCTGGCGGTTGATCTGGAACAGGACATCGCCCTTGCCCACTGCCTGAGTATCCTCGATAGACAGCTCGCTCACCCAGCCGGAGACATCGGGTGCGATGGTGATCACCTCGGCCCGTACCCGGCCGTCCCGGGTCCAGGGCGTATAGAGATAGTAATGCCATAGCCAGGCACCTGCGGCGAGGGCCAGGGCCACGATCACGAGCGTGGTCAGCATGCGAAGCAGTTTGCGCATCATAACGATCCGGTAGCAGAAGAAGAGAGAAATGCGATGGCTGCGGTGATGATCACGAACAATGCCGCGTCGAACCAGGCTTCATACCAGAACACCCTCGAGCCCACCAGGCGATGCAGCAGGGTGCGAACGAGCAGTGCGCCGAGAAAGCCCAGCAGGGCGTATAGCAGCAATGGGCTTACGTAGATGCCGCCGAGGGCGATTTCCTTGAGGTCCATGCTGTCTCCCTTTGGTCGGCAGTCGGGCACTGGTGGGTAAACGCAATATGTTAGCACGCTATCAAAATAGTTGCATGTGGCCCCTCTGGGCGCTGTTCGAGAAGCCCGCTGGCACCGTTGACAGGATTGCGCTCAGACATTTTGTTTAATGTTTAGGCTACGCTTATGCTGCGATACAAGGGCCGTCACGATGTCAGTGTCGCGCTCGCTAACGGACTGTCAATAATGAACAATCAAGGTCAGCAACAGGAGACGTTTACCATGATCGTCAAGAAACCATTAATCGGGGCCATTTCTGCCATGGCGATGGCGACAAGCCTCGCGGCCACCGCCGAACCGCTGAACGTTGGCGTGCTGGTGCCGCTGACCGGCGACCTGCAGAGCTATGGTGAGCCGTCGCTGCGCGCGGCTGAGCTGGCGGTCAAGGAGATCAACGCCGACGGCGGCGTGATGGGTGAGCCGATGGAAATCAGTGCCGGTGACACCCAGACCTCGCCGCAGCCCGGCGTGGCAGCGGCTCAGAAACTGGTCAACGTGCAGGGCGTGCATGCCATCTTCGGCGCGCTGTCCAGCGGCGTGACCATTCCGGTGGCTCAGAGCGTATCCAAGCCCGAGCAGGTGCTGCAGATCTCCAACGCCTCTACCTCGCCGGTGATCACTAGCCTGGATGACGACGACTTCCTGTTCCGCACCGTGCCATCAGACGCCTTCCAGGGTGTGGCGCTGTCCGAGATCACCGCTGCGAAAGGCTACAAGACCGTCAGTGTCATCTACGTGAACAACGATTACGGCAAGGGCCTGACCGATGCCTTCAGCAAGGCCTTCGAGGCCCAGGGCGGCACCGTGGCAGCAAGCGTGGCCTACGAGCAGGGCCAGGCCGCCTATCGCGGTGAACTGCAGCAGGCCGATACTGGTGGTACCGAGGCACTGGTGCTGATCGGCTACCCAGAGAACGGCGAGACCATTCTGCGCCAGGCCCTCGAGGGCGGTTTCTTCCGCGACTTCGTGTTCACCGATGGCATGAAGGCGCCGGAACTGGTCGATAACCTTGGGGCCCAGGCCGTGGAAGGCGCCATCGGCACCGTGCCTCAGGCTCGCGGCGATTCGCCGGGTGCCCAGCACTTTGCCAGCGCCTATGACGGCGAATACGGCGAGGTGCCGCCCAAGCCCTACCTGGATACCGCCTACGATGCACTCTATGTCATCGCGCTGGCTGCCGAGCAGGCCGGTTCCACCGATCGTGTGGCGATCCGTGACAGCGTTCGCATGGTCGCCAATCCGCCGGGCGTGAAGGTCGGCCCGGGCGAGTTTGCCAAGGCCGTAGAGCTGATCGCGGCCGGTGAGGACATTGACTACGAGGGCGCCTCGGGTTCGGTGAACTTCGACAGTAACGGCGACGTGCCGGGCACCTTCGGTGAGTGGACGTTCAAGGATGGCGAGATCATCACCAACCGCATCTTCGAGCCCACCATGCCCGAGTGATGCCCTGTCCGCTGTGAGATAGCTCCAAGTAACCGCCCCGGCCGCGCGCCGGGGCGGTTTTTTTGCGGGCGACGTATCGGCGGCCGGTAGGCGAGGTTGCCCGGCGGGGCGAGCGGGCCTGTGCCTTGGGGCGGCCTCGTCGCTATGGAGACGGAGTCCTAAAGAAAGCCCCGGCGCAAGGGCCGGGGCGGTGGGAATATGAGCGGGAGCGTGCCCGCCCGTCTCGTCGAGGGTTACTTCTTGCGGGCGATCAGCTTGGGTGGCTTCTCGGGCAGAATGCCCTGCGGCCGAGTGACCAGTATGACCTGCAGAAGCACGCCAATCAGCAGCACCCGCAGGGCGGCGGCCTGAGTGGCGTACTCGGTGGGCAGCAGGTCGGTGGCGAGCTCGGTCAGCGTCCACACGCCCCACACCACCACAGCGCCGAGGATCGCGCCGCGGTTATTGCCGCTGCCACCGGCGATCAGCATCACCCACACCAGGAAGGTGCCGTAGAGCGGCATGAAGGCCTCAGGGCTCAGGAAGCCGAAGAAGTGAGCATAGAGGCCGCCGCCCAGCCCCATGATGGCTGCACCAAGCACGAAGGCCTGCAGGCGGAAGCGGGCGATCGACTTGCCCGCCGCGGCGGTCGCCGGTTCGTTCTCGCGGATCGCCCGCAGCACCCGGCCCCAGGGCGAGGCATAGGCACGTTCAAGCAGGAAGTAGACCAGCACCACGAAGGCCACCACCACCAGCAGATAGCCGAAGGGGCTGTCCAGCGGTGTGCCGGCGAAGGGGCGCTCGATGCCGGCGATGCCGCGCACGCCGTTGGTCAGCCAGTCTTCGTTCTTGATGAACAGGCGAATCATCTCGGCGATGCCAATGGTGGCGATGGCCAGGTAGTCGGTGCGCAGCTTGGCGGTGATGCGCCCGATCACCAGGCCGATCAGCGCCGAGGCAAGCGTCGCCCCAATCAGGCCGACCAGGAAGGGCATGCCCAGCCCGCCGAGATAGGCGGGGCTTTCCGGGGTAGTGAGAATGGCGCTGGTATAGGCCCCTACAGCGAAGAAACCGGCGATGCCGATGTTGAACTGACCGGTGAAGCCCCATTGGGTGTTGAGGCCCATGGCCAGCACCGCATAGATGCCGGCGAAGGTCAGAAACGAGACCAGGTAAGCGAACAGGCTGGCGAGTTCCATCACAGTGTCCCCTTGAAGATGCCCTGAGGCCGGAAGATCAGCATCACCACCATGATGGCGAAGGCCACGGCCGGCTTGTAGGCGGCAGAGATAAACAGTGTCGACATCTCCATCGAGATACCGATGATCATGCCGCCAACGATGGCCCCATAGGGTCGCCCGATGCCGCCGAGAATGGCCGCGGCGAACACCGGCAGCAGCGTTGTCCAGCCCATCACCGGGTGTAGGCGAGTATCGATGCCGAGGAACACCCCGGCTGCTGCCGCCAGGGCGCCGCCGATGATCCAGGTGACGATGATGACCCGCTCGGCCGGAATGCCGCTGACCAGCGCCAGGTCCATGTTGTCGGACATGGCGCGCATCGCTTTGCCCATCCGGGTGCGCGTCAGGAACAGATGCACGCCGGCCACCAGGCCCAGCGAGATCAGCACGATCCACACATGATCAGGCTTGATGCGCAGACCGCCGAGCACGTCGAGGCGCCAGGGGAACTGGATGCCACTGGCGTAGGTCTGGTTTTCGGAGCCCCAGATCAGCTGGATCAGGCTGCGCAGGATCAGCGCCATGCCGAACGAGGAGATCAGTAGAATGACCGGTTGGGTGCGGCGGATGCGCCGGTAGAGCAGTTGGTCGATGACCACGGCGACCACGGCCATGCCGACCATGGCTGCTGGTAGGGCGAACCAGGGGCTTAGCCCCATCACCCCGATGAAGGTCAGGCCGATATAGGCGCCAAGCGTCATGAAGTCGCCGTGAGCGAAGTGTGCGAAGCGCAGGATGCCGAAGATCATCGACACCCCGATGGCGCCCATGCTGAGCACGCTGCCCAGCACCATGCCGTAGATCAGGATCTGTATGATGTCATTCATGGCTAGCCCCCCAGGAACATTTCAGCGACTTCCGGGTTGGCCAGCAGATTGGGCCCGGTGTCCTCATGGCGATTGGCGCCGGTGGCAAGCACATAGCCGCGGCTGGCGATAGCCAGCGCCTGCTTGGCATTCTGCTCGACCATCAACACGCCGATGCCCTGGGCGTTGATCTCCTTGATGCGCTCGAAGGTCTCGTCGATCAGCTTCGGTGACAGGCCGGCAGTGGGCTCATCGAGCATCAACAGTTTAGGGTCGACCATCAGCGCACGGCCCATGGCGACCAGTTGGCGCTCGCCGCCGGACATCAGTCCGGCAGGCTGGCGGCGGCGCTCGGCGAGCTTGGGAAAGAGATCATAGATCATCTCCATCCGCGGCCCGAGATCGCCGGTCATCAGATAGCCGCCCATCTCGAGGTTTTCCTGCACGGTCAGCGAGGGGAAGACGTTCTGCTCCTGAGGTACGTAGGCGATACCCCGGCGCACCATCTGTTCCGGCTTGGCGTTGGTGATGTCCTCGCCCTGAAAAAGGACCTGGCCCGTGCGGATCTTCACCAGACCGAAGATGGCCTTCATGGCGGTGGACTTGCCGGCGCCGTTGGGGCCGACGATGACCACGATTTCGTCTGCGTTGGCGCGCAGGTTGGTGCCCTTGAGGATGTCGGCACCGCCATAGCCGCCGTAGATATCGCGGGCATCCAACAGGGTGGTGGTCGAGCTGCTCATGCGTCTTCCCCCATATGACCACTGACGCCGCCACCCAGGTAGGCCTCGCGGACCTCGGCATTCTGGCGAATCTCGTCCATTGGGCCAGAGGCGATCAGCTCGCCGTTGGCCATCACGTGTACCGGGTCGCAGAGTTGCGAGATCAGGTCCATGTCGTGCTCGATCAGACAGAAGGTATAGCCCCGCTCGGTGTTGAGGCGACGAATCGCCTCGCGGATCTTGCCGAGCAGGGTGCGATTGACGCCGGCACCGGGCTCATCCAGCAGCACCATCTTGGCGTCGGTCATCATGGTGCGCCCCAGATCGAGAAGCTTCTTCTGGCCACCCGAGAGATTGCCGGCTAGCTCGTCGGCGACGTGCGAGATTTCGAGGAAGTCGAGCACTTCGTCGACCCGCTCGAGTACCTTGGCATCTTCCTTGCAGACCTGGCCCCAGCGCAGCCAGCTGTTGAAGAGGTTTTCACCGCTCTGTTCAGGGGGCACGACCATCAGGTTCTCGCGCACCGTCATCTGCGAGAACTCATGGGGAATCTGGAAGGTGCGCACCAGGCCACGGTGGAAGAGCTCGTGGGTAGGCAGGCCGGTGATGTCCTGGCCGTCGAGCACGATGCGGCCGCTAGTGGGCGGGAAGAGGCCAGCGACGATGTTGAACAGGGTGCTTTTTCCGGCGCCGTTGGGGCCGATCAAGCCGGTGATGCTGCCCTGGGCAACCTCGAAGGACACGTCCTTCACCGCCTGCAAGCCGCCAAAGGACTTGGAGACGTTTTCGATTCGGATCAAGGTGGGAGCTCCTGCCTTGAGATTGTTCTTGAAATTGTGGTGGAGCGGGCAGCGCTCGCCCGAAGGCAGGCTCGCCCAATGCAACGACAGTATCGCCGTGCACGAGGCGCATCAAGGCGCTGATCAGACGCGGTTTAAACGCTTGAATCAAAGTGTGGTCATCTGACCGGAATCTGTTCGTCAGCAGCGGTTCAATGCCCCGCACCGAGGCTGACGGATGGGCGTCAAATAGAGACACATAAGAAGCATGAAACCGATGTTGCGGCGCAGCAAGTGCTTTGCTATGTTGCAATGCAGCGAGGGGCAGGATGCCTCTCCATTCGAAACCGTTCGCTAAGAGGTGGACCATGAGCAGCACTAATTTTGATCAAGTCACCCAGCAGTTCGAATCCATGTTCTTCGGCCCGGCTCGCGCCTATGCCGCGATGAGCCTGGACTACTCCGAAAAGCTGATGGCCGCCCAGTTTGATGCCGCCAAGGCCTACAGCGATCTCGGCCTCAGCCAAGCGCGCACCGCCCTGAACGTCAAGGATGCCGAAGGCCTGCGCACCTACGTCGAAGGTCAGCAGAAAGTGGCCAAGGACGTCGGTGAGCGCGTCAAGGCCGATGCAGAGAAGGTAGTCGCCATGAACCAGGAAGTGGTTCAGCAGGCACAGAAACTGACTGAAGAGAGCGTCAAGAGCGCCTCCAAGGCCGCGACTACCGCGGCCAAGCCGGCTGCCAAGTAACGGGAAAAGTAACGCGAAAAGTAACGCCACTTGGCGGGTCGTTGGCAGGGCGTTTCCCTCGCCGACGAGCTAGATTAGCCAAACGCCGCTGCCCCTTGGGGCGGCGGCGTTTTGCGTTGGGGCATGGCTCTGGAGCATAGAGCTGGTGCGAGATCAGGGGGCTCCCGTGCCTCCTGCCTGGTCCTGCATATAGCGCCACAGGGCTCGGGCCTCGGGAGCGGCGCTGTCGCGCAGCCCGGCTGCGACCCCGGCCTGGTCGGCGGCGCTGCGCTGCTGGCCGAGCTTGGCCTTGCCCTGGAGCGAGGCGATGGGGAGCCGGAAGCCGACGATGCCGGCCAGCAGCCGGTCGCGGAAGGCGTCGTCGAGCGTCACCTTGTCGTTGAGCAGGCCGGGTTCGAAATGGGCCAGGCTGCGCTCGATCAGCGCGGCGGTGGCGGCCCCGTCGAGTCGTTCGAACCGCCCCTCGGCGTGCACGGCGGCATAGTTCCAAGTCGGTACGGCCGGGCGGGTGGCGTACCAGGTGGGCGACACATAGGCATGGGGACCGGTGAAGATCGCCAGCACTCGGCGACTCTCCAGTGCCTGCCAGTGCGGGTTGGCTCGGGCGAAGTGGCCGTAGAGAGTGCCGAATTCGCCTTCGTCGCGTCTCAGCTGCAACGGCAGGTGGGTCGCCTGCAGGTCGTCGCCGACCAGCACGCCGAAGGGATGCGCCTCGATCAAGGCCTGGGCCTTAGGCGTGGACATCCGCAGCGCGGGGGATACGTACATCGAGTGACTCCTCGTCGTGACAGGGATCAGCCGTGTCTTTAGGTGGCCGCCAGCGCCGCCTCGGTCAGTTCGCGGAGGGAGCGGTGCTGGCGGCCCCGGGGGTCGAAGTTGTCGGGAGCGAGCCAGCACGCGAAGGCGCGCTCCAGTGCCGGCCAGTCACCGTCGAGCACCGAGAACCAGGCCGTGTCGCGGTTGTGGCCCTGCACCACCCGGTGCTGGCGGAAGGTGCCCTCGAAGCGAAAGCCCAGCCGTTCGGCGGCCCGCCGAGACGGCGCGTTGAGGGCGTCGCACTTCCATTCGTAGCGCCGATAGCCCAGCGCGAAGGCGTGTCCCATCATCAGCACCATCGCCTCGGTAGCGGCGGCGGTGCGCGCGAGGCGCGGCGAGAAGTGCAGGTGGCCGACCTCTAGGCTGCCGTGTTCGGGCACGATGTTCAGGTAGGCAGCGATGCCCAGCGCCTGGCCGCTGGCGGCGTCGACGATGGCGTAGAAGCATGGATCAGCACTGGCCGCTCGGTCGGCCAGCCAGGCGTGACAGCCGGGGCCGTCGTCGAAGGGCCGCCCACCCAGATAAGTCCAGCGTGCCGCCAGGGCGTCGCGCGTTTCCGGTGCCGCGTTGGGCGCTTGCCAGGCCGTGAATAGGGCGTCGGCGTGGCGGTCGGCGACTAGGGGCTCGACGCGCACCCTTTGGCCCGTCAGCGTGACGGGGCTGAGGCTTGCAGCGCCCTGCCAACCCGGTACGGGCCGGCCCACCGGCTGGTTATAGGCATTGGTCGTCGTCATCCGGTGATCCTCTCTTTAAGCGCCATCTCCAGGTGCCATATAGGTGCCATCTCAGCGAGTCGTGGCGGTCGGCAGCGACAGGGCGTAGTGATCGAAGGCGTCGTCGCGACGCCAGCCCAGCGAGGCGTAGAGCGCCTTGGCACTGTGGTTATCCACCTGCGTCTGCAGCCGCAGCTGGGCGATGCCGTGAGATTCGGCCAGGTTGCGGGCGGCGTTCATCAGGGCCTTGGCGACGCCCTGGCGGCGCGCCTCGGGGGCCACGAAGAGATCGCCGAGGATCCAGCGTGGGGCCAATTGCACCGTCGACAGTGTCGGGTAGAGCTGCACGAAGCCCCGCAGCGTGCCGTCGAGGCCGGCCTCCACCAGCAGGCGCGAGTCGCCGAGCGCCAGGCGGCGCGCCGCGAAGTCGGTGGCGGCAGCGAGGTCCGCCGCCTGGCCGTAGAAGCGGCGATAGCCGTCGAGCAGCTCGGCTAGGGCAGAAAGGTCATCGTGGGTCGCGGGACGCACGGGCATGGCGGTTCTCCTGAGGTTTGGGGTGACCGAATGCCAGTCTGGCGGCATAGTGGTTCCAGAATAAGAACCGGTTTTGGGGAAAATCATGGAACCGCTTTCATCGCAGGCCAAGCTGGACTGGGTCATCGACGCCCTCGCCATGGAACTCGCCGAGGCCGCATCGGGACCGCTCAGTCGGCGGCTCTATCGTGGGTTGCGCGAGCGCATCCAGGCGGGGCGCCTGGCCCCGGGCAGCCGATTGCCGTCCTCGCGTCGCCTGGCCAGGGAGCTGTGCCTGGGGCGCAATACCGTGCTGGCCGCCCTCGAGCAGCTGGTCGCCGAGGGCTTCCTGGAGACGCGCCCCGGCGCCGGGACCTTCATCGCCGATCTGCCGCGACTGGCCGGGTCTTCGTCGGCATCAAGGCTGGCATCGGCGCCGGCCGGTGCGGCCCCCGGGACGGCAACGGCCGTCGCACTGTCGTCCCGGGGCACGCGGCTGCTCGGTTACAGCGCCGGCCCGAATGCGCGTCCCGGCGTCTTCACGCCGGGAGTGCCGGCGCTGGATCGCTTCCCCCAGGCGCTATGGCAGCGACTGATGAGACGGCATCTGCATCGCGCGCCCACTGACTGGCTGGGCTATCAGACTCATGGCGGCGTGCCGGCGCTGCGCGAGGCGCTGTGCGACTACCTGCGGCTGTCGCGCTCGGTGCGCTGCCGCCCCGAGCAGATCCTCATCGTCCAGGGCGCCCAGCAGGGGTTCGAGCTGATTGCGCGGCTGCTCACCGACCCCGGCGACCGGGTCTGGGTCGAGGAACCCGGCTACGGCGGCGCCAAGGCTTGTTTCGAGGCCGCCGGGCTCGAGATGCGCCCGGTGCCGGTGGATGACGAGGGCCTGCGGGTGGCGGCGGACCTGCCCGAGCCGCGGCTGATTCAGGTCACGCCTTCGCATCAGTATCCCAGCGGGGTGACCATGACCCTGGGGCGGCGCCTGGCCCTGCTCGAGGCCGCCGAGCGGCATGGGTCCTGGATCGTCGAGGACGACTACGACAGCGAGTTTCGCTATGGCCAACGGCCCATCGCCGCGCTCCAGGGGCTCGACAACGGCGGGCGGGTGCTCTATGTCGGCACCTTCAGCAAGGTGCTCTACCCGGGGCTGCGGCTGGGCTATGTAGTGCTGCCCGAGCCCCTGGTGGACCCGTGTCGGCGGGCCAACGCCCGGCTGCATCGCGAGGGGCAGTACGTGGTGCAATCGGCACTGGCCGAGTTCATCGCCGCTGGCCACTTCTCGCGCCATGTGCGGCGCATGCGCGACTGCTACCGCGACCGCCAGGCGCGGCTGCGAGAAGCCTTGGCGCCGGCGGTCAGTGAGGGGCTTGAGCTGTCGGAGGGGCAGGCCGGCATGCACCTGGTGGCCTGGCTCGACAACCACGCCACCGAGGCGGCGCTGGTGGCCCGCGGCGTCGACCAAGGCATCGGGCTGTCGCCGTTGTCGGCGTATTACCTGACGCCACCCGGCCGGCCCGGCCTGGTGCTGGGCTACGCCGGAGCGAGCGAGGCGGAGATCGCTAGGGCCGGCGGCTGGCTGTGCCGGGAGTGGCTGGCGCTCAGGGAAGAACGAGGCGTTAGGGACGCCAGCGGGCCGGGTGCTCGGGCTTGAGCACACCGACCTCGTCCCAGTCGTCCCATCCCGCGAAGGCGATCGGGGTATCACCGTCGAGTGACTTAAGGCGACTCACCCAGCGCGCCTTGTCGGCTTCCAGCTGGTCGCGAAAGGTGGCCTCGGACTGGTAGCTGAGCCCACCGCCCTGAATGCCGTAGTTGAGTTGGGGCGGCAGTACCTCGAGGCCAACGTAGTAGAGCGAGCAGTGGATGGGCCACATCAAGGCGGCGATATCCCCGCCGCGGCCATCCCGCGAGAATGCGGGCGCCGGCGAGCCGGTGGTCACCGAGCATAGGACCCGCTTGGCGCGCAGGCGGCCCCGATCGTAGCGCATGCGGCCGCTGTAGATTCCGCCGTAGACGAAGACGCGATCGAACCAGCCCTTGAGCATCGCGGGCTGCGCATGCCACCACAGCGGGAACTGCAGTATCACCAGATCCGCCCGCTCGAGGCGCGCGATCTCGCCTTGCACGTCCTCGGGCAGACCGCCGGTCTCGACGGCATGTCGCTGTTCGTCGAGGGGCACGAACCGCTCGTCGTCGCGCCGCGCGGCGAAGTGCTGGGGGCGTTCCACCGGATCGAAGCCCTCCGCGTAGAGGTCGGCGACGTCCACTTGATGGCCGAGCCCCTCCAGGGTGTCGACGGCGATGTTGGTGAGGGCCGCGTTGAAGGAGCGGGGCTCGGGGTGGCAGTGGACGATCAATACCTGCATGGCGTGTCTCCTGGGGTGACGTTAGGGTCAGGAGTAGCCTAGGCTTTGCACTGGTGAAACAACATTCTCCATAACTGATAGATAACTTTGCATGGATGAACAGAGCGTCCGCTGGGACGACCTGCGGGTCGTATTGGCCATCCACGCGGCGGGCTCCTTGTCTGGTGCCGCACGCCGCCTGGGACTCAGTCACGCCACGGTGTTTCGCCGCCTGGACGGCATCGAACGGCGTCTGGGCGTCAGCCTCTTCGTGCGCGGTCGCCGCGGCTACACGCCGACGCCGGCCGGCGAGGACATGGCCGCCACCGGCGCCCGTGTCGAGCGAGAGGTGCTGGGGGCCGAGCGCCGAGTCGCGGGGCGTGATTTGAGACTGTCCGGCACGCTGCGGGTGACGACCACGGATACCTTGCTCGCCGGTCTGTTGGCGCCGCTATTGGCGGACTTTCGCCGGATGCATCCGGATATCGTGCTAGAGGTCGCCGTCTCCAATCAGTTGTACAACCTGACCCGACGCGATGCGGATGTGGCGGTGCGGCCTTCGTCGACGCCGCCGGAGATGCTGGTCGGGCGCCGTATTGGCGAAATTGCTCAGGCCGTATATGGCTCACGTGAGTGCCAAGCCAATAACGCCGCTGAGCAGGATTGGCATGGCTTGGACTGGGTGGGGCCCGATGCCCAGTTGGGCTATTCGGCGCTGGAGGCCTGGATGGAGCACCAAGCGGTGGCGGCGACGTGTCGCTACCGACTCGACAGCATGCTGGGCATGTTCAGTGCCGTTCGCGAAGGCGCCGGTGTGGCGGTACTGCCTTGCTATCTCGCCGATGCCGATTCACGGCTGGTAAGGCTCAGCGAGCCATTGGCGGAGTTGAGTACCGATTTGTGGCTGTTGACGCACCCCGACTTGCGCCGGGTGGCCCGGATTCGCGCCTTCCTGGATTTCATCGCCGAAGCGGTGATTGAGCGCCAAGAACGGTTGATCGGAAAGCACGGTTGAGCGGGCAAAGCTAGTGCGCTGAACTGCTGCGCCGTCGGACCGGCTACTCAACTACCCTGGCCCTTGAGCGGGCTAAGCCGATCCAGACGCAGCCGCTCGCGCTCATCGAACAGCCGTCGGCTGGCGGCGGCGACGGCGGCCAGAGTGCCGAAGCCGGTGCCGGCGGTGATGATGAACATGATGAGGATCTGATATTTCACGGCCAGGGCCGGGGCGCTGCCGGCGAGTATCTGGCCGGTCATCATGCCCGGCAGGCTGACGACGCCGGCCGCGGCCATGGCGTTGATGGTGGGGATCATGCCGCTGCGCATGGCCTCACGGCGCACGTCACCGATGGCTTCCTGCCAGGGCTGGCCCAGCATCAGCCGATTCTCGATCACGCTGCGCTGCTGCCAGACGTTGGTGGTGAGACGGTCCATCGCCAGCGACACGCCGGTCATGGTGTTGCCGAGCAGCATCCCTAGAAGCGGGATGGCGTACTGGGGCGCGTACCATGGCTCGGGCCCGACGATTACGGTTAGGGTCAGCACCGTGACGCTGAAGGAGGACAGGAACATCGCCAGAGTGCCGATCCCGAAGGCCCAGCCGCCGGTGAGCCGCCGTCGTTGGCGCGTCATCACCTCGCGCCCGGCAATCAGCAGCATGGCCACGGCCATCATCACCACCCACTGAAAGCGTGCCGAGGCGAACAGCGCCTCCAGCACCAGGCCGATCAGCGTCAGTTGCACCGCCGTGCGCGCCGCGGCGATCAGCAATGGCCGGCCGATTTCCAGGCGTGCAAACGTGGTGCAGGCCGCAAGGCCCACGACCATCAGTGCAGCGAGGCCCAACTGCCACCATTCCAGGGCAATCAAGTTCATGGGGTCGTCTCCAGGCGGGAGCCTGTGATCCGGACATGATGCTGGGCGACTCGCTTGATCTGCTCCGGGTCATGGGCGACCCACAGCACCGGCATGCCGACTTGGCGGGCCTGCTCGCCTAGCCAGGCCTCGCAAGAAAGGGTGGTTGAGTGATCCAGGTTGGCGGTGGGTTCATCCAGCAGGAGAGCACGAGGCCGGCGGGAGAGGGCACGCAGCAGGGCGAGCCGCTGCTTCTCGCCCGAAGAGAGCCGTTCCACCTGCCAGTCGAGGGTTTGCGGAGAAAGGCCCAGAGCCTCGAGACCCGCCTGGCAGTCGCGGTCGAAATGCGCCCCGACATCCTCGGCCCACCATTGGCTTTCCGCCGGCACCAGCATCACCGCCCGGCGCCAGGCGTGGCCGGGCAGCGTCGCCTGAGCCTGATCACCGAGTCGGATCTCGCCTTCGTGAGGCTCCAGATCAGCAATGGCGCGCAGCAGGCGGCTCTTGCCAGAGCCGCTGGGGCCGGACAGGCAGGTGATCTCGCCCGGAGCGAGGCTCAGGGAAACATCCTCAAGGGCGCCGACGGCGACGGCCTCAAGGATCAGGGACGTCGCTGTCTGAGTGTCGGGTGGGGCTGGCATTCGGCGGGTACTCGCTGACAGTTGTGCGGCGACGTGGCTCTCGATCGACGGCGCAACCCGCGCCCCTCGCGTCGATCTCCGCGCCGCTCACGCCGTCCAAATCCTCAAGCATAGCCGATGCCGCATTGCGGAGGCGTGACAGTCAGCCGCTTAGCCGTAGACGCCCTGGCTCTTCAGGTAGTCGTCATAGCTGCCGCTGAAGTCGACGATCTTGTCGCCGCTCATGTCGAGGATGCGGGTGGCAAGTGACGACACGAATTCGCGGTCGTGGCTGACGAACACCAGGGTGCCCGGATAGTGATCCAGGGCCAGGTTGAGAGCCTCGATGGATTCCATGTCCAGGTGATTGGTGGGCTCGTCCATCAGCAGCACGTTGGGCTTCTGCAGGGCCAGTTTGCCAAACAGCATGCGGCCCTGTTCGCCGCCGGAGATCACCTTCACCGACTTGCCGATATCGTCGTTGGAAAACAGCATGCGACCGAGTGCGCCGCGGATCATCTGCTCGCCGCCGTCGGTCCACTGTGCCATCCACTCGTAGAGGGTGGCCGGGTTGGCGAAGTCGTCGGCATGATCCTGGGCGAAGTAGCCGATCTCGGCGGCATCGGTCCATTTCACTTCGCCGGCATCCGGGGCCAGGTGGCCGCTGAGGCAGCGTAGCAGGGTGGTCTTGCCGACGCCGTTGGGTCCGATGATCGCCACGCGCTCACCGGCCTCGATCTGCAGACCCAGTTTCTCGAACAGCGGGCCTTCATCGAAGCCCTTGGTGAGAGATTCGACCTGCACGGCGCCGCGGTGGATCTTCTTGTTCTGCTCGAAGCGAATAAAGGGGCTGACACGGCTAGACGGCTTGACCTCCTCGAGCTGGATCTTGTCGATCTTGCGCTGGCGCGAGGTGGCCTGCTTGGCTTTGGAGGCGTTGGCCGAGAAGCGGCTGACGAAGGCTTGCAGGTCGGCGATCTCGGCCTTCTTCTTGGCGTTGTCGGCGTGCAGGCGCTCGCGGGCCTGAGTCGCCGCGGTCATGTAGTCGTCGTAGGTGCCCGGGAACAGCTGGATCTCGCCGTAGTCCAGGTCCGCCATGTGGGTGCAGACGCTGTTGAGGAAGTGGCGGTCGTGGGAAATGATCACCATGGTGCTGCTGCGGGCCGTTAGCACGCCCTCGAGCCAACGGATGGTGTTGATATCCAGGTGGTTGGTGGGCTCGTCGAGCAGCAGTACGTCCGGGTCGGCGAAGAGCGCCTGAGCCAGCAGCACGCGCAGCTTCCAGCCAGGCGACACCTCGCTCATCGGGCCGAAGTGCTGGGCCTCGGGGATGCCGAGGCCGAGCAGCAGCTCGCCGGCACGAGCTTCGGCGGTGTAGCCGTCGAGCTCGGCGAAGCGGGTCTCGAGATCAGCGACGCGCATGCCGTCCTCTTCGCTCATTTCCGGGTTCGAATAGATGCGCTCGCGCTCGTCGGCGACCTCCCACAGCTCGGTGTTGCCCATGATCACGGTGTCGATCACCCGGTGGTCTTCATAGGCGAACTGGTCCTGACGCAGCTTGCCCAGGCGAGTCCCGGAATCGAGCATCACCTGCCCGCCGGACGGCTCGAGATCGCCGCCGAGAATCTTCATGAAGGTCGACTTGCCGCAGCCGTTGGCGCCGATCAGGCCATAGCGGTTGCCGTTGTTGAACTTGATCGAGACATCTTCGAACAGGGGCTTGGCCCCGAACTGCATGGTGATATTGGCGGTGGAGATCAAAGGGGGGTCCAATCGAAAGGGCTCAGCGTGCGCCGAGCGTGCGAGTGTGCAAACGTGCGGGCGCGCATTATACCGGTTCACGCCCGCCTCTTCACAATCGATTCGATGCTTGAGCGGTATCGGCCTCGGGACCTGTCAGCGGCCCCGGGGATAAGTACGCATGCGCTGGCGAAGCAAGATTCATGCGCCGGCAAAGGCACTCAGGGCCGGGGGCTGGCCGCCAAGGCGCGGTGCCTCGCGGGTGTCTGTGGCCGGTGAGGGGGTGGTTCCGGAGGGCTCGGCGAGGCGGAATTCTCCTACGTGATGCATCAGGACGGCGGCGGAGCCTGCCAGGCGCTCGGCCATGTGATGGGACTCCTCCAGCGCGTGGGTCGTGTGGTGCAGCGATGACTGCATCTCGCTGATGCTGCCCTCGAGCGCCTCGATGCCCTGGCGTTGCTGCGTGCTGGCCTGATCGATGCCGGCCAGGCGCAGGGAGACCTGCTCGAAGACATCGACCACCTGGCGCATCGCCGCATCGGCCTGGTGGGTCTGCGTCATGCCGTTTTGCAGGCTTTCACCGGTGTCGCGGGTGAGTTCGCCGATTCGCGAAGCGGTGTCGCTGGTGCGGGCGGCCAGGTTGCGGACCTCCCCTGCCACCACGGCGAAGCCTCGACCCTGTTCCCCGGCCCGAGCCGCTTCCACGGAAGCATTCAGCGCCAGCAGGTTGGTCTGGAAGGTGATGGCATCGATCTCGCCGAGCAGACCGGTGATATCGGTGATCTGGGCTTCCAGAGCCTGCATGGCATGGCGCAGTTCGATGACGGTCTCGCCGCCCTGTCGGGCAGCCTGCTCGGCCTCGCCGGCGAGCTGATGCACCCGGCCGGCCTCAGCGGCGCTCTCGCGGGTGGTAGCGGTCAGCTCGGTAGCGCTGGCCGAGGCCCGCTCGACCTGGGCGGCGTTTCGGTGCGCCTGTTCGCGGAGTGCGTCCTGCTCGCGACAAAGACCATCGCTCAGGTCATTGACCTGGCTTGCCGTGTCGAGGGCGGCGTGCAGGGTAGTGCTGATGCGTTGCTGCATATTGGCCATGGCGCCGAGCGCCGGGCGCGCGCGCTCATCTGGCGTGAAGGCCGTGTCGAGTCGGCCATGACCGGCACGCTCCGCAAGCTCGCAGACACGCAGGCTTTCATTAAGCAGCTGATGCAGCACCCGCGCCAGATACCCCAGCACCACCACCTGTGCCACCACGGCGCCACCATGCATCGCAAGGCAGGCCAGCAGATGGTTCGGTGTCATCTCGCTCATGCTGAAGTAGAGGCTGACCAGGCCCTGATACTGCAGCCAGGTAAAGAGCGCATGATGAATGGCGATCACCGCGCCGCCGAAGGCAATCACGCGCCAGTCGCTGTAAAGGATCAGCGTCGAGAGCATGATGAAGATGCTGAAGTGGGCCTCGATGCGTCCGTCGCTCTGTTCAATCAGCAGTGCCGACAGGCCCATGAACAGGGCCGCCTTGAGGAAGCCGTTGACGATGTGTCCCGGGGCCTTCCACTGCACCAGTGCGGCGATGGGAAAGGCGATGGCAACGAAGCCGACGGCCAGCGCCAGGGTATCGGTGGCGAGCCCGAGTCCCAGGCAAAGGAGTAGATGAAGCAGGGCGGGCATCCACATCAATCGGTCGGCCCGCTGATGATGGCGTGACATGGTGAAAGCCTGGCGGGGCATGAGCGGCAATTCCTTCTGTAAGCGTTATTTTTGATTGTACATTTAAACTTACCTGTATAGCTAATGTACAATTTAAAGGCATGATCGCTTATCGGCTCCGCCAGGTTTTACTTGAGAGAGGGGGGCGATGGCGGAGGCTTGTCGTTGCCATTCGGGTGTAGCGCAGGGCGCAGGTAGGCAAGCCAGTAGACGCCGGCGACGAGCAGGGTGCCGCCGACGATATTGCCAAGGGTCACCACCAGCAGGTTGGTGGCTGCGCCGGCCAGCGAGACCTGGCCCTGAGCATCCAGCGCCATGCCCAGCGGCAGGAAGAACCAGTTGGCGATGGAGTGCTCGAAGCCCATCGCCACGAAGGCCGCAATCGGCAGAGTGATGGCCAGGATCTTGTCGGTGACGCTATGCCCGCCCATGGCCAGCCATACAGCGAGACACACCAGCACATTGCATAGCATGCCCCGAGCGAAGGCGGGGAGCAGGCCGAGCTCGGCCTTGGCGACGGCGATGCCCCGCGCGGTCTCGCCCACCGCACCGCCCCCCAGCAGCCCGCTGTCGGCCCACACCACCAGAAGCGCGGTGCCCAGCGCTCCGATTACGTTACCGACATACACGAGCCCCCAGTTGCGCAGCAGCGCGCGGGTACTGATCTGGCCGCTGGCCCAGGCCATGGCCAGCAGGTTGTTGCCGGTGAAAAGCTCGGCGCCACCCACTACCACTAGCACCAGGCCGAGGCTGAAGGCCAGCCCGCCGAGCAGCCGTGTCACGCCCAGCCCCAGGGTGCTGTCCGTGATCACCACGGTGTAGAAGAAGCCCCCCAGGGCGATGAAGGCGCCGGCCAGCACGCCGAGTACCAGCAGCGTGAGCGCATCGGCGTGGGCCTTGGTCACGCCCATGCTGGCCACCCGCTTGGCAATCTCGCGGGGCTGGTAGGCATCGCTGAAGAGCGGTGAGGGATCCATGGTAATCTCCGGCGACGCGGGGTTGAGGGCAGTATAGCGGCGGCATTGCAGGCCATCTTTGATGTGTATCAGAGCGCAGAAGGCAAGCCGGCTGATTTCGCGATCGTCTAGATTGACGTGCCGGTCGCCTCGGTCACTCAGCTACCCAGCGGGCGTCAAGCATCGGTGACGGGATTCCGCGCTGCCGTCTAGTCGCCCTGCCGGCGACACTGATGTGGGCCTTAAGCTCGTCTATGGCGTGTGCTTGCCGAGGCTACTTCATCCAAAGGTGGTTGGATGGCCCCGGTCCAGTCGGAGCTTGTGAGCAGGCCCTGGGAGGAGGCAGTAAGAGAAGCAGCTAAGAAGGGAAAGTGATAAGTGGACGACCTGCCTTCGTTGTTACTGGATTCAGTGGCGTCGGCGCTCGATCAGCAGGTTATTGCCTGACACGTGCTTGGCATGGCACTTGAGTTCAGAGAGTCGGTCGGCGATGGTCAAGGCACTGCTGAAACGGCCGGGCTTCACCGGCAGAGCGGCCAGCGTCAGGCTGATGAAGGGGAAAAATTGGCGGTTTCCCTGGCGGTCTTCGCCTGCGATGCCACCGGCCTCTTGGTCGGCGGGGCGGTAGAAACTGGGCGCCATGGCCTCGAAACGGTCCAGCACCTGCTCACAATGGGCCTGCCAGTCACCGCCGCTCAGCAGCAGCATAAAATCATCACCGCCGATATGGCCGACGAAGTGACCGTGCTCGATCAGCGTATCCTGCAGCAGATTCGCCACGGCAATGATGACTTCGTCGCCATGGGCATAGCCGTAATCATCGTTGTAGGCCTTGAACTGGTCCAGGTCGCAGTAGGCGGCGACGAAATCGCGTCCTTCGGCAAGGTGCGACGCCATCGCGTCGTTGATCAGGGCATTGCCTGGCAGGCCGGTCAGGGGGTTGGCGTGGCGAGCCTGGCGCACACGTTGAGAGGTGATCTCGCGAAGCAAGTCGATGATATTGCCCATGCCTTGGTAAAGCCCATCCTCATCAACAATCACGAAGTCCTCGTGACGGCCGCCATCGGCTTCGGTGACCCACTGGCTCAGCTGCTCCAGAGATGTGTCATTGCGTGCCACGATCATCTGCTTGTCGGCGAGCTCTTCCAGGTGGCTCTTGGCGTACAGAGAGTGAGCGAAGGGGTTGGCAAACAGCGTCAGGAAGTCGTTGCGACGAATGACGCCGATCGGACGACCCTCTCTCACCAGTGCCACGCAACGCAGCCCGAGATCATGCTTGAACCGGTCGAGCAGCGTTGGCAGCTTGCTCTTGGCATCGATAGCGGCAATCGGCTGGCTGATCGAGGCGGCGATGTGGCTGGTGGCAGGCTGACGCTGCGGGGTGTACCTGAGATTTTCAATGTTACGAGGGGGGGCTTCGCTGGGGCGTGCGAAATGATAGCCCTGCAGATAGGTCAGCTGCATTTCCCAGAGGATGTGATATTCCTCTCGGGTCTCGATGCCCTCTGCGATCAGTTGGCAGCCCAGATTGCGTGAGACGTCGATGATCGAGCGCAGAAACTGCTGCTTGAGGCAGTCCTGGTCGATGCTTTCGATGAAGTGGCGATCGATCTTGACGAAGTCCGGGCGCAGCTCGGCCCAGTGGCGCAGCCCGGAATAGCCTGCACCAAGATCGTCCAGCGCTACCTTGAAACCCATGTTGCGATAGTGGGTAACCGCTCGGCGCATCAGTTCGTAATCATGGATCGGCGCGTGCTCGGTCAGCTCGATCACCACCCGTTCTGGCGAGAGGCCAGCGAGTTTCAGGTACTCGATGGTGGCCCCTTCGCGGAAATCCCATTCGAGGATGGTGGCCGGCATCACGTTGAGAAACAGGCGCGCCGGCAGCTCCATTTCGACGAAGCGCTGAATAGCCAACCGACGACACAGCAGGTCGAGTTCGACCAATCGTCCTGCGTGCTCGGCACTGGCAAATAGCTTCAGGGGAGAATGTAGCGGGGAATCTGAGGGGCCGCGAACCAACGCTTCATAGCCAAAGATCAGCTGGCTTTCGCCATCCACAATGGGTTGAAAAAGCACCGTCAGGGCGTTGGCCTTGATGATGAAATCAAGCCACTGGGCATCGCTTTGCTGCATCAGGGTCTGCGTGGAGAGCGGCATTGTGTGAAAATCAGCCTCGTCGGGGGGATGGCGCCATACCATTCAGACTGAATTAGTATCATTGCACTGATGTGACATCCTGGCATGTCGCCGCGTGCGTTGCCGGCTCAGGGACGCTGTGATGATATGCCCCTGCACCTTTGATCTTTTGATCTTCATTCTCAGACAAGGATTTCACTATGCGAGTGTTGACGCGCCAGCTTGCCCAGTGGCTGCTGGTCGTGGGCCTGGCCGTCGCGCCAGCCGTCATGGCCAACGACGTACCCCGCATTGCCGTGGCGTCGAGCCTGCAGTTCGCCCTGACCGAGATCGCCGAAGATTTTCAGGAGGTCAGCGGACGCCAGGTAATCCTCAACATGGGGTCATCTGGCAACTTCCGTCGGCAAATCGTCCAGGGCGCGCCCTTCGAGCTGTTTCTCTCGGCCAATGAAGGCTACGTGCAGGCGCTTAATGAGGCCGGCAAGACCCGGGATGCCGGGGTGCGCTACGCCCGGGGGCGCCTGGTCTGGCTGCAGCGCAAGGGCCTAGATGGCGAGGAAGGCGGGGAGAGCGGGGAAGGCGGAGAGGACGGTCAACTGGGCGAGCAGCCTTCCCCCGAGGCGCCGCTGGCCGCGGTGAAAGCCGCCGTGCGGGCCTGGCAGACCGACGGCAGCCGGGCTCGCTTCGCCCTGGCAAACCCTGAGCATGCGCCCTATGGCGTCGCGGCGCGTCAGGCACTGGAGCATGAGGGCCTGTGGGACGCCAGCCAGCCCTTGCAGGTGCAGGGTGAGAACGTCGCCCAGGCGGCACGTTTCGCGCTGTCTGCCGATACCCGCGGCGGTCTGGTGGCCTATTCACTGGCATGCTCACCGTTGCTTGCAGAGAAGAGCCGCTATGTGCTGATTCCCGAGGCCTGGCATGTGCCCCTCTACCAGCGCATGGCTCTACTGCCGGGAGCCGGGGAAACGGCTGAGGCCTTCTATGCCTACCTACAGAGCCCGCCCGCGCGGCAGGTGTTTCGTGATTATGGCTTTGCCGTGCCGGCTCCGGACGCGCCCTGATGGATTGGGGCGCGCTGTCTGTCTCGCTGCGCCTGGCGTTCGGCACTTGTCTGATCCTGCTGCCGGTGGGGCTTTGGCTGGGGCGGCGTCTGGCCCGAATGCAAAGACGCCGGGCGCTGATCGAAGCCCTGGTGGCTCTGCCGCTGGTGATGCCACCCACGGTGCTGGGCTTCTATCTGATGCTGGCTTTCGCCGGGGACGGCCCTTTGGGTGGTTTCTGGGCGTCGATGACCGGCACCAGCCTGAACTTTTCCTTCACCGGCATCCTGCTCGCCTCGCTGGTGGTCAACCTGCCCTTCGCCGTGCAGCCGATTCAGCGCGCCTTCGAATCAGTGCCGGAGACCCTGCGCGAGGCCGCCTGGTGTAGTGGTCTGTCGACTAGTCAGACCTTCTGGCGCATCGAACTGCCGCTGGTGCGCTCAGGCGTGGTGTCGGCGCTGGCGCTGACTTTCGCCCACACCCTTGGCGAGTTCGGGGTGATCCTGATGGTCGGCGGCGCCATCGACGGCGAGACCCGCACCCTGGCAATCGCTATCTATGACCGAGTGCAGGCCTTCGACGAAGCCGGCGCCGGCCGCATGTCGGCGCTGCTGCTGTGCATCTCGTTCCTGACCATTGGTGTGGTCTATGGCCTTTCCAGGCGAGGAGGGCGCCGCCATGGCTGAGCGCGGACATGACGATTCACAGGCCGTGGGTGTCGGCGACGAGGGGGCCGATGTCGAGGCACTTCATACCGAGGGGCAGCATTTCCAAGGACATCACGTCCAGGGACTGAGCGTCTCGCTGCATCAGGCAGGGCCGATTCCGCTGGCAGCTGACTTTGCCTGTGCGCCCGGTGAGCTTCTGGGCCTGGTCGGTCCCTCTGGCAGCGGCAAGACCACGCTGCTGAGGGCTATCGCCGGCCTGACCCAGGTGGCCAGCGGGCAGATTCACTGTGGCGGCGAGAGCTGGTTCGATGCCGCGCGCGGGCATTCGCTCAGCGTCCAGGCCCGGCGTATCGGCTTCGTCTTCCAGGACTACGCCCTGTTTCCTCACCTTAGCGCCCGGGATAACGTCCTGCTGGCGGTGGAGGGTGATGGTGGCGAGGCGCGGCGTGCAACGGCGGAGGCCTGGCTTTCGCGGGTGCGGCTCGAAGGGTTAGAGGACCGCCTGCCTCACCAGCTCTCGGGCGGCCAGTGCCAGCGGGTGGCGGTGGCCCGGGCCCTGGCCCGCAAGCCCCAGGTGCTGCTGCTCGACGAGCCTTTCTCGGCGGTGGATCAGGTCACCCGTCGGCGCCTGCAACGCGAACTGGCGCTATTGCGCGAAACGCTGACCATTCCCATGGTGTTGGTCACTCATGACCTGGAAGAGGCCAGCGCCCTGGCCGATCGGCTGTGCGTTCTTCATGGCGGCAAGACCCTGCAGAGCGGGACGCCGGAGACCCTGTTTCGCACGCCAGACACGCCACTGATTGCCCGGCTGCTGGATCGCCACAATGTCTTCAGCGGTGAGGTGATCGAACAGCATGGCGAACGACGGCTGGCTTGGGGCCCCTATCGGCTAGAGGTCGGTCAAGGGCTCGAGGCATTCGCCCCCGGCCAGACGCTGCGCTGGTATCTGCCGCCCTCTGACGTGGTCCTGCACCGGCGTGGCCGGCCGTCAAAGGGCGAGCGAGAAAATCCGGTTGAAGGCCAGGTTCAGGAAATGGTGGTGCTGGGCGGCGTGACCCAGATCACGCTGGCCTTCGATCATGGTGCGGAGACGCTACGCTTCGAGATCACCACCCACGCCGCCCGTCGCAATGATCTGGCGCGAGGCGAGACCGTGCAGGTCTCGCTGCTGGCCGCCGCTATCCACCTGATGCCAGGCGCATCCTCATGACCCGAGAGGTCCACTCATGAAGGTTCCTATAAGCCTGTCCGCAAGCATGAGCCGCCGTCGTTTTCTTTCAGGCCTGGCCGCCATCGGCGGTGCCTCGGGCGCAATCGCCTGGCTGCCGTTGGCCGGTTGGCCGGCAAGCACTGCCCGCGCAGCCGAGCTTCACTACGCGTCCACGACCCTGGCCATTCATGGCGATCAGGGGCCATCGCGCCTGGAGGTGGAGCTAGCCGAGAGTCCGCAGCAGCGGGCGAATGGATTGATGGGGCGCGAACAGCTGGGGGCAGAAGCCGGCATGCTGTTTGTTTATGAGCGGCCCCAATCGCCGGACAGCGGCTTCTGGATGTATCGCACCCTGATTCCCTTGGATATCGCCTTCATCGACGGCGACGGGCGCATTGCCGCCATCCGCCAGATGACCCCCTGCGGCTCTGATGTGTCGGGGGATTGCCGCGCCTATCGAGCCGGTGTCGCCTATGTGGCGGCGCTGGAGGTTAATGCCGGGTATTTCGCCAAACGCGGTATTGAGGTGGGCGACTGTGTGAGCCTGCCCGGGCCGCTTGACCAGCAGAGGGGCAGTGCGAGCCGTGAGCTTCAGGTATCGGCCTGCTGGCGGGCCGGCTGAAGGATGATCAGCGCGAGCCCGGCCAGCACAAGCCCGCCGCCGACCAGCTTGTAAATGTTCAGGCTATCGCCGAGCAGCCAGGCGCCAAGCAGCACCGCGCCCACCGGCATCAGCAGCGTCAGCGGTGTGACGCTGCTGACCGGGTGGCGGCGCAGCAGGCCATACCAGATGCCGTAGGCGACGATCGATGACATCACGGCGGTGTAAACCACTGCGCCCCAGCCCGCCCAACCGGCGTTCTTGAGCGCCGCGAGATGATCCGTCTCGAACCACCATGAGCCCAGCGCCACCTGAGGCACCGAGAGCAGCGCTATCCAGCCGGCCAGTGCCAGTGGTGGAATCTTGGGGCCGCGTTTGATCAAGAGCTGCGAGATGGCCCAGCCCAGTGCGCTGAGCAGCAGCAGTGCCAGTGGCAGCGGCGCGGGAAGGGTGGGGCCGCCAGCCAGGACCACCACGCCACCGAACGACAGCACCAGGCCAATCAGTCGTCTGGCGTCCAGGTGCTCACGCAGGAAGATGACCGCCAGTACCGTGGCGAAAGGGGTACCCATCTGCACTAGCAGGGCGCCGGTGCCTGCCTCGGCCTGACCGAGGCCGATGAACAGCAGGGCAAAGTGCAGGCTGCCGAAGGTCAGCGAGAGCATGAGCAGGAAAGGCAGTTGGTGTCGATGAACCGGATGAAAGGGCACCAGCAGCCCGGCCACCAGTGCAAAGCGCAGGGTGGTCAGTAGCAGCGGCGGCAGGTCGGCTACCCCGAGCTTGATGACGATGATGTTCAGCGCCCAGATGGCGATGACGAAGAGGCCCAGTAGCAGATCGCGGAGTGGCACGGCTCGTCCTTCAGGTTGGTCGATGGGCGAAAAAGTTAGCAGCATAGCAGTTTGTTGACGTGATGAGCCCGTCGAGGCGCTGGCGTGTATGTTCTAAAAGCATGGAGCGCCAAGCTTGCCATGCCGCGGCCGCGCCCCTCATACCTTGGTTTGGCATCATTTCGGCCGGGTTCTATTTACACTGCTATAGAAGCCGCTGATTGATCGATTGCTGTACCAATACCCATACCAATAACGAAGGCCCGGACCCTTGGCTCGACCATCGGGTTATAGGGAGCCTGAACAAGGACACGCAATGATGACGTTTCGTTTTTCCCGTTTCACGACGATTCTGGCCGGAACCGCCCTGCTGTGCACGGCACTGTCTGCCCAGGCTCGCGAACTTTCGGTCTCGACGGTGCTGTCGGATGCCTTCCCCTGGGGTCAGGCGGCGGAGAAGTGGGCCGAGCTGGTTGAGGCCCGCTCTGATGGCCGTCTGACGCTGCGGGTCTATCCCAATGCCCAGCTGGTGTCTGGCGATCAGACCCGCGAGTTCTCGGCCATGCGCTCGGGGCTGATCGACCTGGCGGTGGGCTCGACCATCAACTGGTCGCCGCAAGTGCCGGAGCTCAATCTCTTTTCGCTGCCGTTCTTCATGCCCGACAACGCGGCGGTCGATGCGGTGACCGGCGGTGAGGCTGGCGAGCAGGTCTTCGCGGCCATCGAGGCGGGCGGTGTGGTGCCGTTAGCCTGGGGTGAGAATGGTTTTCGCCAGCTTTCCAACTCCAAGGGCCCAGTCGATGAACCGAGCGACCTGGATGGCCTGAAAATTCGTGTGGTGGGCTCGCCCCTGTTCCAGGACACCTTCGAGGCGCTGGGCGCCAACCCGACCCAGATGAGCTGGGCGGATGCCAAGCCGGCGCTGACCACCGGCGCCGTCGATGGCCAGGAGAATCCGCTCTCGGTCTTCGACGTGGCGCGCATCGACCAGGTCGGCCAGACGAACCTGACGCTGTGGAACTACATGAATGATCCGCTGGTGTTCGCGGCCAATCAGCGTGTCTGGGGCTCGCTGTCCGCCGAGGATCAAGCCCTGCTGCGTCAGGCCGCCGTCGATGCCGGCGAGTGGGAGATCGCCATGACCCGCGATGAAGAAAGCGCACGTCGGGCAGCGATCGAGGAGCGCGGTGTCGAGGTGGTTGAGCTCACCGAGGCGCAGCACCAGGCCTTCGTCGAGGCGACCCAGAGCGTCTATGCCACCTGGGGCGATAAGATCGGCGAGTCTCTGGTGCAGGCTGCCCGCGACGATATGGCGGCCGACTGAATGACAGGTCCCTGTCGCTTGAGCGACGCACGCCTGCGCGACCAACGCTTGTGTAAATAGCTCTTGTCTCTGATTGACCGGCCCCGAAAAGGGCCGGCTTTTGACGTTTGAGGACGCCATGAAGAGCCAACCCGATGCCAGACCCGAGCGGGTGCTGGCTACCTTGTCGCTTGTAATTATCGCGTTGATCAGCCTGGCGAATGTCGTCGTGCGCTACATCACCGATGCCTCTTTCGCCTTCACCGAGGAATTCTCGGTATTCCTGCTGGTCGTGCTGACCTTTGCCGGTGCGTCGGTGGCGCTGCGTCGCAACGGCCATATCCGCATCAGCCTGCTCGAACGTGCCTTGCCGGCGGCGCCGCGACGGGTGCTGATCGTCTTCCAATGGCTTTGCAGTGCCACGGTACTGAGCCTGATCGTGTGGTTTGGCGGCAAGCTGGCCTGGGATGAATATCACTGGCAGTCGCTGTCGCCGGGGCTGGGGCTGCCGCAGTGGTGGTACATCGTCTGGCTGCCTGTTCTTGCCGCACTGATGCTGCTGCGGCTGAGCCAGCAGTGCCTGGATCGCCTGCGCGGAGGCATCGAAGATGAGTCCTGATGTATGGATGATCCTGGCGTTCGCTGGGCTTTTGATCGCTGGGGTGCCGGTAGCTTTTGCGCTTGGCCTGTCAGGCGCCCTGGGCATCGTGCTGGGATTGCCGGCGACGATGCTGGCGACCCTGGGCACCAACACCTACAACAGCGTCGCCAAGTATCCGCTGATCGCCATTCCTCTATTTATCCTCACCGGGCTGATCTTCGAGCGTGCCGGGGTGGCCGCCCGCCTGGTGCGCTTCGCCCAGGCGCTGATCGGGCCTCGCCATGGCGGGCTTGCGCTGGTCGCGGTGCTTGTTTGCATGATCATGGGCGGGATGAGTGGTTCGGGGCCAGCAGATGCGGCGGCCGTGGCCATGGTGATGCTGCCGAGCATGACCCGCGCCGGCTACCCGAAGCCTTTCTCGGCAACGCTGATCGCGGCCTCTGCCTCCACGGCGATCCTGATTCCGCCGTCGGTGGCGCTGATTCTGTATTCGATCGTGGTGCCGGGGGTCGACCTGCGCGCGCTGTTTGCCGCCGGGCTTTTCCCGGGCATGCTCGCCGGTGCGGCCCTGCTAGTGCCTGCCTGGTGGCTGTCGCGGCGCTATGGCTGGGAGTCGCCGCAGAGCGTGTCGCGCCCGGCGCTGGGGGAGAGTTTCCGTCAGGCGCTGCCAGCGCTCTTCGCGCCGGTGCTGATCCTGGGTGGGCTGCGCTCGGGGCTGTTTACGCCCACCGAGGCGGCTGTGGCGGCGGTCACCTACGGGGTCATCGTGGGCATCTTCCTGACCCGTGAGCTCGACTGGCGGGAGCTTTGGCGACTGTTCGGCGAGGCCGCGGTGATCACCGGGGTGGTGATGCTGATCATCGCGCTGGCCGGGATCTTCGCCTGGGCCGGCACTATGCTGGGTACCTTTCGACATCTGGCCGAATGGATCATTGGCCTGTCCGACAATGGCGCCTGGCTGCTGGTGTTGATCATGCTGGCGGTGTTGCTGGCGGGGATGGTGCTGGACGCGATCTCGATCTACCTGATCATGATGCCGATCCTGATTCCGGTCATGGAGCATTTTGGTTGGCATCCGGTGTGGTTCGGCATCCTGCTGGCCATGAATATCGCCATCGGCCAGTTTACCCCGCCGGTGGCGGTAAACCTGATGGTCACCACCGAAGTGGCGAAGATTCGCCTCGAACAGACCGTGGGTTGGGCGCTGATCTTCGTGGTCGCCATGGCGGCTGCGCTTGCCCTGGTGGCGGTCTTTCCGTCGATCGCTCTTTGGCTGCCTGGCGTTCTGGGATATAACGTCTAGCTAAATTAAAGAGGCGTGCGTCCAGAGAACAGGGTCCAGGGAATAGGGGCCGGGGAATAGGGGCCGGGGAATAGGAGGCAGATACCTCCTCAGAGGCAGCCGCCGCATGACAGCAACCACAGGGAAGTGGCATCGATGAAAGCAGTGAACCGAGCGGCGCATCTGCGCCATGAGACGATGAAAGGTTCGGCCCTGACCCGCCTAGGGGTGTGCCTGGTGCTTGTTGGGTGGGCAATGGCGGCTCAGGCACAGGTCTATTCCTGGCAGGATGAGGAGGGCCAGTGGCATTTCTCTGATCACTCTCCCGACGGCGGCGGTGAGCAACGCAGCCTTGATGAGTTGCCGGATATCAATAGTATGCGTCCGCCCGGCGCCTCTCCCTATCGCCCGGTGCCGTCGTCGCGGCCTTCTAGTGGAAAGACGCAGGGCTTTGCCAGTGCGGTGAATCCTCGCTGCGAAAGGCTCGAGCAGCGCCTCGAATCCGTCCAGCAACAGCTGCGGGCCGGGTACGAGGAGCCTCGTGGCAATCGGCTGCGGGCCGCCCGGCGTGAGCTTGCCGCGGCCTATCGCCGCGAGTGCCGCGATTAGATGGTAGGTCCCTGAATCGGCTCTCTCCAGCCGCTCTATATAGGTGCATGAGCCTGTCTTGTGGTGGGAGCCAAAGCGCGTGCTTGATAGTTGAACCCGGGGAGTAACTCTGAGGCGGTTCAGGTCAGCGTGCTGGCGGCGCGATGCAGCTGGGCGTGGCGGTCGGCCAGCGCCTCGAGGTCGCGGTCATAACCGCCACCGATCACCGCCGCGACCGGCAAACCCGCTTCGCGACAGGTTGCCAGCACGTAATGATCCCGGGCGAACAGGCCTGTATCACTCAATGCCAGGTGGCCGAGTCGATCATCGGCATGCACATCTACGCCGGCATCATAGAGCACCAGGTCAGGCGCGAACTGGGCCAGCAGTTGTGGCAGGCTCGCCTTGAGGTGTGCGAGGTAGTCATCATCACCGGTGCCACGGGGCAGGGCGATGTCCAGATCGCTATGCTGCTTGCGAGCCGGGAAGTTCGCCGCGCCGTGCATCGAGAAAGTGAATATCCGGTGATTGTGGCGAAAAAGGCGTGCGGTGCCGTCGCCCTGATGCACGTCCAGATCGACAATCAGGATGCGCGCGACCCATCGCTTGGCCAGCGCATGGGCCGCGGCGACCGCGAGATCATTGATCAGACAGTAGCCGCTGGCGGCATCGGCATGCGCATGGTGAGTGCCGCCAGCGGTATTGCAGGCAAGGCCGGTATCGAGCGCCGCTTCGACGCTTGCCAGCGTGCCGCCGACTTCGAGCAGGGTGCGCTCGACCAGCGCCTCGGACCAGCGAAAACCGCTGCGTCGCTGGGCAGCCTCACTCAGGGAGCCGCCGAGAAAGGCCCGCAGGTAGTCGGGCGTATGGACTCGAGCCAGGCTTGTCTCGTTCGCCGCTTGTGGAGTGATCCACTCAGCACGAATTTCGTTCTCATCGGCGGCCAAGGTGTTTCGCAGCACCCGAAACTTGGCCATCGGAAAGGGATGACGCGGGGGAAGCTCGATGGTGTAGCCAGGGTGATGGATCAGCGGCAGTGGCATGGCGGGCGTTAGGGGCATAAGTCTTGGGTGAGAAAGGCCTCACTCTACCCGCCGGCTGGGCCCGCGGCCACCGCAGACCGGCTCAGGGCGATGCCGCGTTCTCGAGCAAGGTCAGGGTCTGGCGATAGAGCGTCAGGCTCGCGGCATCGTGGAGAACGAAACGCACCCGGCGCAGGTGGCGGCAGTGCGGGGCTTCCATCAGTACCGTGGTCAGGGCCACCCAAGTGGCTTCGTTCATAGGGTAGCCGAAAGCGCCGGTGGACAGAGCGGGAAAGGCGATGGAAGCGAGCCCGTGACCCTCGGCAAGGGCGATGGCCTCTCGGTAGCAACTGGCAAGCAGCATGTCCGAGGGCTCGTCGCGGCCATAGACCGGCCCCAGGCAGTGAATCACGTGGCGGTTCGGCAAACCATGGGCGCTGGTAATTACCGCCTGGCCGGGGCGGATCGGTGCCAGCGGACGACAATCGTCGGCGAGGCCCGGGCCGGCGGCCCGGTGCAGGGCGCCGGCGACTCCGCCGCCCGGCATCAGCTGCGCATTGGCGGCATTGACCACCGCGTCCATGTCGGGCTGGTGGGCGATGTCACCCTGGTGGCATTCGATCTCGACGGCAGGTGTCATGGGGAGTCCGAGTCGAGGGTTCATCCCTTCTCAGTCTATCCGCGATGCTCGTAGATATCAGTCTCATCGATATCAGTTGCACGGCTATCAGGTTTCGCCGGTACATGTTGACCGATGTCGGCATGTTTCAACGGCAAAGAGTACTAAGATGTTGGTCGTAAATAGCAGAATCGTACGGTTGTTTTGATCTAAAGTAGTGCATAATCATATTCTGTAAGGGTCAGCGGAACTGAACGCTGATAGCGCAACGTCGCCAGACCCGCACTGGCAAGCTATACCTTATACATCGAATGCGATGATCGAAAAGGGTCAATCGTCATTCTGGGTATGCGCGCCGACGCAAGACGGGCGACGATGTCGCAGAGGTGGCAATGCCACCCAACATCAACAATACCAAGAGGTGTCTGAATGAAACGCCATGCAATCACTGCTGCAGCCGTCTCCGGCATGCTGATGGGTGCCGCCATGTTCTCCTCGCCGGTCGTAGCGCAGGAGCGCTTCATCACGATCGGTACTGGCGGTCAAACCGGCGTCTATTATGTCGTCGGTCAGTCGATCTGCCGTCTCGTGAACCGTCTCGAAGACTCAGATATCAAGTGTAACGCGCCGTCCACCGGCGGTTCTGTGGCCAACATCAACGGCATCAAGTCCGGTGAGCTGGACATGGGTGTGGCTCAGTCCGACGTGCAGTACCAGGCCTATAACGGTACCGGCAACTTTGCAGGCGACGCCTACCCCGAGCTGCGTGCGGTCTTCCGCGTGCACGGCGAGCCTCTGACGCTGCTGGCCCGCGCTGACTCCGGCATCGAAACTCTCGATGATCTGGAAGGCAAGCGCGTCAACATCGGTAACCCGGGTTCTGGCCAGCGCAACACCATGGAACAGGTCATGGAAGCCAAGGGCTGGACCGAGGACACCTTCTCGCTGGCGTCTCAGCTTGATGCCGCTGAGCAGGCTGCCGCCCTGGCCGACAACAACATCGACGCCATGGTCTATGTGGTTGGTCACCCCAACGGTTCCATCCAGGAAGCCACCACAACCGTGGATGCCAAGCTGATCCCGCTGGATGGCCCGGCTATCGACGGTCTGGTCGAAGAGTATCCGTATTACTCGAAGGTGTTGATCCCGGGTGGTCTTTACAAGGGCAACGACGAGGACGTGACCACCTTCGGCGTGGCAGCGACCTTCGTGACCAAGGCCTCCGTGGATGAGGACATCATCTATCAGACCGTCAAGGCGGTGTTCGACAACTTCGATCGCTTCAAGCGTCTGCACCCTGCATTCGCTAATCTGAAAGAAGAAGAAATGGTCACCCAGGGGCTGTCGGCTCCGCTGCATCCGGGTGCGGCTCGCTACTATCGCGAGCGTGGCTGGATCGAGTGATCCTGGTCTAAACGGAGTTCAAGGCTCCTGACTCGATGCGCGGCCGTTCCTGCAGGAAGGTCGCGCATTATGGTTTCTAGCCCCGGGGTATGGCCCGGGAGCCCAGGCCTTTCCGGCGATGGATAGCAAGCAGGATGATTTCATGAGCGAAGACAAAACAAGGACCTCAGCCTCGAGCGTCGATCTCGAGGACATGGTGGCGTCCTCGGACTCCGGGGCGCGAAAGCCGCCCGGACTGCCTGGCAAGGTGCTGGTGATTACGGCAGCGGTCTGGTCGTTGTTCCAGCTGTGGATCGCTTCACCGCTACCCTTCGTGCTCGAGTTCGGGGTGTTCAACGCCACCGAGTCGCGCTCGATTCACCTGGCGTTTGCCCTGTTTCTGGCTTACATGGCCTATCCGGCTACCAAAAACTCCCCGCGGGATCGTATCCCCATTCAGGATTGGGTGCTTGGCCTGCTGGCGGCACTCGCCGGTGCCTACATGTTCATTTTCTACGAGCAGCTGGCCCAGCGGCCGGGGGCGCCGATCATGCAGGATGTGATCGTCGGCGTCATCGGCATTCTGCTGCTGCTCGAGGCCACGCGCCGGGCGCTTGGCCCGCCGCTGATGATCGTGGCCCTGGTCTTTATCGGCTACTCGCTTGCCGGTCCCTACATGCCGGGCATTCTGTCCCATCGAGGGGTCAGCGTCTCGGGCTTGATCAACCACCAGTGGCTGACCACCCAGGGGGTGTTCGGCATCGCGCTGGGGGTGTCGACCAGCTTCGTATTTTTGTTCGTATTGTTTGGTGCGCTGCTCGACAAGGCGGGCGCCGGTAACTACTTCATCAAGGTGGCCTTCTCGCTGCTTGGCCACTACAAGGGTGGTCCGGCCAAGGCGGCAGTGGTGGCTTCAGGCATGACCGGCCTGATTTCCGGCTCCTCTATCGCTAACGTGGTGACCACCGGTACCTTTACCATTCCAATGATGAAGCGGGTCGGCTTCTCCTCCGAAAAAGCGGGGGCCGTTGAGGTCGCCTCGTCGGTGAACGGTCAGATCATGCCGCCGGTGATGGGCGCTGCGGCCTTCCTGATGGTCGAGTACGTGGGCATCTCCTATGTGGAAGTTATCAAGCATGCCTTCCTGCCGGCGCTGATTTCCTACATCGCTCTGGTCTATATCGTCCATCTCGAGGCCCTCAAGGCCAACATGCAGGGGCTTGAGAGCAGCAACCCGCCAAAGCCGCTGGTACGCAAGGTCATTGGCTTCCTGGGCGGTCTCTTGCTGATGATGATCACCGCCCTGGTGGTCTATTACGGCTTGGGCTGGCTCAAGCCGGTACTCGGCGAGGCAACCCCCTGGGTGGTAGCTGTGGGTCTGTCGGTGATCTACATCGGGCTGCTCAAGGTTGGCTCCAACTACCCTGAGCTCGAGACCGATGATCCCAATGCACCGGTGGTCAAGCTGCCCCAGACGCGCCCGACCGTGATGGTGGGCCTGCAGTTCATCCTGCCGGTAGTGGTGCTGGTCTGGTGTCTGATGGTCGAGCGGCTGTCGCCAGGGCTGTCGGCCTTCTGGGCCACGGTGTTCATGACCTTCATCATCGTCACCCAGCGCCCGATCATGGCGATCTTCCGCGGTCAGAGCGATCTCTCCGCGGACATAAAAGCAGGTTTCCTCGATCTGTGGGATGGGCTGGTCACCGGTGCCCGCAACATGATCGGCATCGGTATCGCCACAGCCACGGCCGGCATCATTGTCGGGGCCGTATCGCAGACCGGCGTTGGCCTGGTGCTCGCCGACGTGGTCGAGATCCTGTCGATGGGCAACCTGATGCTGATCCTGATGCTCACCGCGGTGCTGAGCCTGATCCTCGGCATGGGCCTGCCAACCACCGCCAACTACATCGTGGTTTCTGCGCTGCTGGCGCCGGTGATCGTAACCTTGGGTGAGCAGAACGGCCTGCTGGTGCCATTGATCGCCGTGCACCTGTTCGTGTTCTATTTCGGCATCATGGCCGACGTCACGCCACCGGTGGGGCTGGCATCCTTTGCCGCCGCTGCTGTATCGGGGGGTGACCCGCTGCGTACCGGTTTCCAGGCGTTCTACTACAGCTTGCGGACTGCTGCGTTGCCGTTCCTGTTCATCTTCAACACCGACCTGCTGTTGATCGACGTGACCTTCCTGCAGGGCATTCTGGTCTTCGTGGTGGCGACAATCGCCATGCTGATCTTTGCCGCGGCGACCCAGGGCTTCATGCTGACCCGCAACCGCTGGTACGAGAGTATCCTGCTGCTGCTGGTGGCCTTCACGCTGTTCCGTCCGGGCTTCTGGATGGACATGATCCACGATCCCTACCAGTCGATACCGCCGAGCCAGTTCGTCCAGGCCCTGGGTGAGATGGATGATGACAGTACGCTGCGTGTCCAGGTGGCGGGTAAGGACGCCTATGGTGATCCACTGACTACCTACATGACATTGCCGGTGCCGGAAGGCGAGACGGGGGAAGAACGCCTGTCCAACTTCGGCCTGGAGCTACTGGTCAAGGATGAAAGCCTGGTCGTCGATATGGTCGCCTTCGGCAGTCAGGCCGAGAAACTTGGCTTCGACTTCGATCAGCAGATCATCGAGGTGCTGGCACCTGTGGATCGTTGGTCCAAGGAGTGGATGTGGATTCCGGCCCTCGGGGTCTTTGGCCTGATCGTGCTGATGCAGCGGCGTCGCCGCGATGGCTCGGCCAAACCGGTGTCCGCCTAACAGAGGGGGTAGATCATGTATCAGAAAATCCTGCTGCCGCTGGATCTCAACGAGGAGGCGTCCTGGGAAAGGGCGCTGCCCACCGCCTTGGCCTTGTGTCACACCTTCGGCGCCTCGCTGCACTTGGTGACCGTGCTGCCTGACTACCGCATGCCGCTGGTCGGGTCCTATTTCCCTGCTGACTTCAGCGAGAAGGCGCATAAGGCGCTAACCGATGCTCAGCATGCGTTCGTACAGCAGCACATACCCAGCGATATCACCGTGCAATGTGCTATCGCCGAGGGCTCTCCCTGGGAAGCCATCATCGATACCGCCAAGAAACTCGATATTGACCTAGTGGTGATGGCCTCGCACAACAAGCGCAAGTTCGCCGACTACGTCCTTGGCCCCAATGCCGAGCATGTGGTGCATCACAGCAAAATGTCGGTAATGATTGTGCGGTGATTCATCAACGGCCACGTCGCTAAGCTAGTCGCCAACCCCCGAACGGTTCTGCCGCTCGGGGGTTGGCGTTTCTGGGACCTGACAGGCATCCGTGGGTCGGCTCTGGTCGAGCATAAGCGCCGGTAGGGGCAACTCTTCACCCCCTCGTCTACATTAAAAAAAGCACTATTGAAAAAACGTTAGGGGATCTTGCCTTGCAGGCCAATGCGCTCCCTTGGACGTCGCCGGGTGCGGCGTCAGGTTCAGGCCTGAGGGTGACCATCTTCGCGAACGGTTGAGGGGTATGCCATGAATGCAGCTGCCACGAAGGGCCCCAAGCCTTCTGACTACAACGTCAAGATCAGCATCAACCCGGTGGGTATGGATAGACCCAGAGCCTGGCTGGTTTCCGGTTTTCAGGACTTTCGCGATGCCACTGTCGTTAGCTTGGCCTATGGCATGTTCTGGGTGGGCCTTAGCCTGGCGATGACCCTCGCGGCCTTTACCCTCGACCTTTGGCACTGGTTGCTGCCGTTGGTGGCCGGTTTCATGTTCCTCGGCCCTCTGGTGGCGGTAGGTGCCTACGGGATCAGCCGTGCCCTCGAGGAACATCGGACACCGACCATGGGCGATGCCTTTGGTGCCTGGAGTGCCCATACCGGTCAGTTGGCGATGATGGGCCTGATGATGATGATCTTTTTCCTCGCCTGGATTCGGCTGGCGACGCTGCTGTTCGCACTTTTCTTTGGTTTCGAAGTGCCAAGCCCCGATACGCTCTACACCTCCTTGCTGACCACCTCAGAAGGGCTGAGCATGCTGTTGGTGGGCACGGCGGCGGGTGCGGTACTGGCCTTCGGAGCATTCTCGATCAGTGTCGTCGCCATTCCGACACTGATGGATCAGGACCTGACCTTCATGGAGGGCATCGAGGCCAGCCTCAAGGCCGTGGCGCAGAATTTCCGTCCCATGCTGCTATGGGCCGCGATTCTTACTGGCAGCGTACTGCTTGGCGTGGTGACCTTCTACATAGGCCTGGCCGTGATCCTGCCGGTGCTGGGTCATGCCAGTTGGCATGCCTACGAAGACCTGGTAAAGGTCGAGATCATCGAGCCTCCGACCCACTGAGTGTGTAGGCAACTGGCCCAGCATTGGCGGTCTTCGGTAAGCTATGCAGGCGAATCACCTTGACGATATCGCGTGGCGTCGAGCCTAGAGCGCTCCACGCCATGCTTACTCCTGCCAGCAAGGACTGCTTGCCATGACCACCTCTTCCCTGCGTTTGTCTGCTCTTTATCGCTATCCGCTCAAGTCTTGTGCTGGAGAGGCGCTCGAACGTGCCCAGGTGCATCAGGAAGGAATCGTCGGGGATCGGCGTCTGATGTTGGCTCGGCCCGATGGGCGCTTCATCACGGCACGGACGCATCCCCGACTAGAGCTGATGCAGGTTCAGCTAGGTGAAAGAACAGTGGTGCTGCGTTTCCCCGGGCATCGGGATCTCGAGCTGGTCCGGGCGGACTTCGCTCTGGCACCATTTGCGACCGAGGTATGGGGTGACCGCTTCGAAGCGCTGACGACCTCGCAAGACGCCGATGCCTGGTGCAGTGAAATATTGGGTGAGACGGCCCAGCTGCTATGTATCGGCGAGCGCTCACCGCGCTATCGACAATCGATCGACCAGCGGGTCGGATTCGCCGACGGCTACCCGCTGCTGCTGATCGGTGAAGGGTCGCTTGCCGACCTTAATGCCCGTCTGGCTCATTCACAGGGAACATCAGAAGGTAAGCCTCACATCATGGCCCAGTTTCGTCCCAACCTGGTGGTGGCCGGTAGCGATGCCTTTGCTGAGGATGGCTGGCAGCGGCTGCGTATCGGGGAGGTAGAGCTTGGGGTTGCAGAACCTTGCTCGCGTTGCGCGATGATTACCGTCGACCCGGCCACTGGAACCTTTTTGCCTGGCAAGGAACCACTCAAGACACTGGCGACCTATCGACGAGGTGAGAAGGGGAAAGTGCTGTTTGGTCAAAATCTGGTCGTGCTGAAAGAGGGCCGTTTGGCGCTCGGTGACGAGGTCGAAATTCTGGCATGATTCGGCCCCTGACCCGTGTGCAACGATCGCGTAGGGTGGCAGCACGCATTCTGGACCGTCGGAGGTCTTATATGAACCCGATCGCCCACTCCCTGGCCTGGTGCCTCCTTGCAGGCCTTAGCGTTGTCGCCGCTCACGCTGATCCACTGTCCTTGCCCAAGCCTGAAGGCAAGGTGCTGCTCGAAATCAGCGGCGATATTCGCTACACCAACGCCGGCGACAAGGCCCGCTTCGATCGAGAGATGCTTGATGCGCTGCCTAGCCGTGTCGTGAGTACCCACACACCCTGGACGGATCGGGAACGGCAATTTCGAGGCCCGCTGCTTAGGGATCTTTTGTCCCGGGTCGGTGCTCACGGCGACCAGCTGCGAGTCGAGGCCCTGAACCATTTTTCGGGGGAGATACCGGTCAGTGATGTTCAGGATTACGCGGTCATCCTGGCCATGACCATGGACGGTGAGCCATTGGCGATTCGCGACTTCGGGCCACTCTTCGTGTTATACCCCTTCGATGAGAATCCTGAACTCAATACCGAGAATATCCGCTATCGAAGTGTATGGCAGGTTGCCAAGATCCATGTCCACTAAGCTGTATCGATACCATCCTTCCCAGCGGCATTTCACATCATGCTTCGCTACCCGCTGCGGCTGAAACTCGGCGCCGCCTCGGTGCTGGTGTTCTTCATGGCTGCGGTGGTGGTGGCTGGCATGGTCGTTTGGCGCCAGGAAGGCCTTGCCGCCAGTGTCGGCGGGGATGCGACCTGGGCAGCCTACAAGCTTGATAGGGATGCTATCCAGCTACGCGATCGGCTCAACGATGCTGAGGATCTCGAGTCGTTACGCGTCAAGTTCGAGCTGCTCTATAGCCGGCTCAACTTTCTGCAACGCGGTGAGATTAGTGAGCTTTTTAGCCGTATCGACGATCAGGCGCGCCTGATACCTGCCATTGCAGACCAGATGGATATTCTGGACCTCCAGTTCGGCGGTCTAGAGCGCCTGGATGTGGCAGCGCGTCGCTCGCTTCAGTCAGCACTTGATCCCTTGATCTATCTCAGCCAGCAGTTGGTGATTGCTACCAACGCCTATCTGGCCGACGCCAAGCAGCAAGAGCGAAAAGCCCTGCAGCTGCTTCACTGGGTGCTGCTTATCATGCTGGGGTTGATGAGCCTTTCGATCCTGATGGTGACGCGGTTTCTCTTTCGCGAGGCCCGGGAGAATGCGGCGTCTCGGCGCGACCAGGAAGTGCTGAGACGCCGTCTCGAGGAGGCGGCGCAAAAGTCTCAGGCTGCCAATGAAGCCAAATCCGAGTTCCTGGCCACCGTCAGTCACGAGATTCGCACGCCGCTCAATGGCGTCATCGGCATGAGCGAGATGCTGCGCGGCCGACCACTGGATACTTCCTCGCGACGCTATGCCGAGATCATCCATGACAGCGCCGACAAGCTTCTCGTATTGATCAATGACATTCTCGATTTCTCTCGCATCGAGTCCGGTCGGCTCGAGCTCGAGCAGGTCGATTTTTCGCTACAGGAACTGATCGATTCAGCCGTGCGACTCTTCGAGCCCCGGGCCACCTACAAGAATATCACCCTGACGGCCCGGCTCGCCGAAGACGTGCCTGCGCGGCTGAAGGGCGACCCAGGCCGGCTTCGACAAGTGCTCCTCAACCTGCTTTCCAATGCTATCAAGTTCACTGAGCAGGGCGAGGTCTCGGTGCTGGTGGCCTACTCGTCTTTGCAAGAACGACTGCATGTATCGGTCAGCGATAGTGGCCCAGGGATTCCCAGCAGCCACCAGCATCGACTGTTCGAGCCCTTTCGGCAGGGCGATGCCTCCACCGCTCGCCGCTTCGGGGGCAGTGGTTTAGGACTGGTGATCTGCAGACGTTTGGTGAGCGCCATGGACGGAGAAATAGACTTCGTCAGCCGAATTGGCGAGGGTAGCTGCTTCTGGTTCAAGGTGCCATTGCCGCGCGTCCTTGTGCCTGAGGGTGCGAGGGAAAAAGACACCCAGGAGGTTTTGCCCGCCTTGCCACCTGGCCAGCGGCTGCTAGTCGTCGAAGATAATGAGATCAATCAGCAGGTGGCGCATATCATGCTGTCGCGTCTGGGGTGTCAGGTCGATATTGCCTCGTCGGGTGATGAGGCGCTCAGAATGACCCAGGCCGAGCCCTATGCCTTGATTTTCATGGATGTGCAGATGCCGCTGATGGACGGGCTTGAAGTGACGCGACAGTTGCGTAAGCGCCGCGACTGGTGCGCCGAGGTGCCGATCGTTGCCATGACGGCCGGCACCTTTGGTGACGAGCGCTCGCGCTGCCTGGAGGCGGGCATGAACGACTATATGGTCAAGCCGCTTGCCAGTGCTCAGCTGCTCAAGACGCTGCATCTCTATATTGGCCAGTCAGCCGAGCCCGCGACGGGCCAGGCGGATATTGAGGATGCCAGCGAACAGCCTGTCAACGGAGCGGCTGATTCGGTTGATGCTAACGCAGAAGACAGTCAGTGGCTGGCGCTGGAGCCGCTCGATGAGCTGCTCGAGCACATCGAGATAGAGGGCGCCAGACAGTTGGTGGGCATCTATCGTCGCCAGTTGCCGGATCGCCGGGAGGCCCTGTTGACGGCTGTCGGCGATGGACAGGCCGAGCAAGTCATGCAGCTTGCGCACTTGATGAAGGGCGAAGCGCTCAGCCTTGGCCTGGTGCAGGTCGGGGAGCGGGCCAGGGCGCTTGAAGCCGCGGCAAAGGAATCACGGCACGTTGAGATGCCAACGTTACTGCTCGCGCTTGATCACTGCCTGGCTCCTTCGCTCGCCGCCCTGGATGCCTGGCTTGATGGCATCGACAGCCGTCAGGCTTCAGACAGCCCCGTCTGGTCGCCGAGTGCCGGTAACGAACCGACTTGAAGTGGGAAGTCTGAAGCGGGAAATGCCACCAGCATTGGCCTGAAGGGCGTTCGTGTCGCTCACCCGCCGGGCGGCAGCCGCCGGCGCAGGGCGCGTTCCACCACCACCTGGCCGGGGTGATAGTCGCCATGGGCGGCGGCGATGGCGCGATCGAGCGTCAGTTCGGCGATCCGGTCATGCTGCTGAGGCAGCGAGTTAACCGGCAGCGGCAGGAAATCCAGCAGTCGATCATCGCCGAAGGTGGCCAGGCGCAGCGACGGCGGTAGGCCACCGCTTTCCAGAAGCTCATCCAGCACGCCATCGAGCAGCGTATAGGAGGCGGTGACCAGCGCGTCCGGCATGCCCTCCTTGAGCAGCTCGCGCATCAGCCGCGCGCCTTCCTGGCGGTCATAGCGGACCGCGCTGCGGGTCACGGCCTGGCAGTGGTGGCCCTCTAGGGCCTCGTGGAAGCCCGCCAGTCGCTCGGTGCTGATCGATAGTTGAGGTACGGCGTCGAACCAGGCAACTCGCTCGAGCTCCGGGGTGAGAACCGAGCGGGTCAGCGCCTTGGCGGCCGACTGGTTGTTGCTGACCACGCTGACGAAGCGTTGCGGATCCAGCGCACGATCGACGGCGATGACCGGCAGGCCGCCGTCCATCAGCTCAGCATAGAAGGGGTCGTCCATCGCCAGGCAACTGGCCACTATCAGCACCTCGCAACGCTGGGCACGCAGGGCGCGAGCCAGCTCGCGTTCGCTTTCCGGATTATCTTCGGAGCCGGCGATCAGCAGCTGATAGCCCCGGCGTCGCGCCCCTTGTTCTAGGCGCTTGGCGAGCAGGGCGTAGCTCGCATTCTCCAGGTCGGGAATGATCAGCCCAATGGTGCGACTGGCGCCGCGGCGCAGCGCCGCGGCCTGGGCATCGATTCGGTAGTGGTGCTGCTCGACCACCGCCATGACCCGGTCGACGGTCTCCTGACTGATGCGTCGTTCCTTGGCCTTGCCGTTGATGACATAGCTTGCCGTGGTCCGGGAAACGCCGGACAGGCGAGCGATTTCTGCGAGCGTCATGGTGATCCCTTGTGTGCGATGCGGCTCATTCTACTCCAGCCCTTGGCATCACCGGCTACGCCCAAGGTCGTAGCCGATCCTGCTTGATAAATGGCCTGACTCGATCCAGCATTGTACGAAACCTTAGGTGACACGATTCAGCCATGGGAAAGCAAGGTTGGCAAGGCCAGGTGCACCGGCCGCCAGCCAGCGGCCGGCACTCTCGCTGCCCGCCCCCAGGCACAGGAGGCTAGTATGTTGACACTCGGACAGGACGATATCCTGCTCGACCGCAAGGCCGATGACTGGCGCGCGGCTCTCGATCAGGCGTCTTCGGCGCTGGTTGAGGCCGGCCTGGTGGCGCCGGGCTATCGCGATGGCCTGCATGCCCGCGAGGCGCAGTCATCCACCTTTCTCGGCAACGCCATCGCCATTCCCCATGGCACGCCTGAGAGCCGTACTCACGTCAAGCGCACCGGCGTGCGGGTGCTGCAGTTCCCCAAGGGCATCGACTGGCACGACGGCAACCGGGTGCATGTGCTGGTGACCATCGCGGCTCAGAATGATGAGCACCTGGACATCCTGCGCCAGTTGACCCACGTGCTGGACCGCGAGGGCGTGTCCGAGCGACTGGCCGCCGCCGGCTCCCGCGCCGAGGTGGCCGGGCTGTTGTCGAAGGCCGTCGTCGAAGCGCGCCTCGATGACGATACCCTCTGCCTCAATTTCCCCGCCCGAGACCGGCTCGAGCTTGCCCTGGCCGCTGCCGCTCGACTGCGCCAGGCGGGCTGCGTCGGGAATGACTTCGTTTCCGACATCGCCTCTCAGTCGCCGCTGTCGCTGGGCCAGGGGCTCTGGTTCGCGACCAGTGCGAAAGATGTGAAGGCCCCGGCGCTGTCGCTGGCCACCCCGGAGGTCGTCATCGGCCAGGGCGATAGCGCGGTCAGCGGCGTCTTTTGTCTGGCTGCCCAGGGCGATGCGCATCGCAGCCTGCTGGAACGGTTAACGGCCCTGCTCGAACGCGGTGAGGGCCATGATCTGCATCAGCTGTCTGCCGAGAACGTGCTGGCGCGCCTTTCCGGCGAGTCGGCCAGTGCCCAGACCGCACGTGCCCGAGTGCTAAACGCCCACGGCCTGCATGCGCGTCCGGCCAAGCAGCTGATTCAGGTAGCGCGTCGTCAGAGCGTCGCGGTCCGGGTGCGCCTGGCCGATGGCAGCGGCGAGGCCGTGTCTGCGGCCAGTCTGACCAAGGTTATTGGTCTTGGCGCCCGGCGTGGCCAGCAATTGGTGTTCTCGGCAGAAGGCGAGGGCGCCAGCCAGGCTCTGGACGCCATGTGTGAGGCCATGCTGGACGGCCTGGGTGAAGTGGTCCAGCCCTTCGAGGAAGGCCGTGAGCACGTGGCCAGCACGCCTCCCGAGGGCGCCAAGCCGCCGGAGCCGCTGCCTGCCGATACCGCCTATCAGGCGGTTGCCGCCTCCCCGGGCATGGCCATCGCGCCGCTGTTCGTAATGCGCACGCCGCGCTTCGAGTACCCCGAGCGGGCCGGCGATGCCGGTGAACAGAAGCGCCGTCTGGATGCGGCCATTCGTGAAGGCGCCGAGCAGCTTGAGGTGCTGGTGCAAAGTGCCCAGGGTGGCGAGGTCGCCGAGATCCTGTCGATGCACGAGGAAATGCTCGACGACCCGGAGCTGCACCAGGCCGCCCGCGAAGGCATCCAGGAAGGCTATTCCGCCGAAGCGGCCTGGTGGACCGCTATCGAGACCGCCGCCCGGGCCCAGGAAATGCTTGCCGATCGCCTGCTTGCCGAACGCGCGGCCGACCTGCGAGACGTGGGCCGGCGGGTGTTGGGGATCCTGTGCGACATCAGCCTGCCCACGCCGCCGGATCATCCCTACATCCTGGTCATGGACGACGTCGGCCCCTCCGATGTGGCCCGTCTCGATACCAGCCGCGTCCGCGGCCTGCTGACCGCCAGAGGCGGTGCGACGGCCCACAGCGCGATTCTGGCCCGTGCGCTGGGCATCCCTGCCGTCGTGGGGGCCGGCGAGCGAGTGCTGACGCTTGAAGATGGCGTTGAGATGATCCTCGACGGCGAGCGCGGGCGCATCACGCCTGCGCCGTCTACCGAGCGCCGCCAGCGCGCCGAACTGAGTCTCAAGGAGCATGAGCGCCTGGAGCGTGAAGCCTGGGCGGCACGCTTCGAGGAAGGCCGTACCCGCGACGGTCATCGCGTCGAGGTCGCCGCCAACCTGGGTAACACTGCCCACACCGCGGATGCCGTCGAGCGTGGTGCCGAGGGCGTGGGCCTGCTGCGTACCGAATTCATCTTCATGGCGCATTCCGAGGCGCCTGACCTCAAGACCCAGATCGGCGAATACAAGGAGGCCATGGATGCCCTCGATGGTCGTCCGCTGGTCGCTCGTACCCTGGATGTGGGCGGTGACAAGCCACTGCCCTACTGGCCGGTGCCTCAGGAAGACAATCCCTTCCTCGGCCTGCGCGGGATTCGTCTGGCCCTGACCCAGCCCGAGGTGCTCGAGACCCAGCTGCGCGCTCTGCTGATGGCCGCTGCGGGTGGCGACAATACATCGGGTCGGCCGCTGCGCATCATGCTGCCGATGGTCAAGGATATCGCCGAGTTCCGGGCCGCCAAGGCGATTTACGATCGTCTGCTCGAGGAGATCCCGGCCGAGGAGCGCGCCACCGACGTGCAGCTCGGCGTGATGATCGAGGTGCCCTCCTGTGCGCTGCTGGCGCCGACGCTTGCCGCCGAGGTCGACTTCTTCTCGGTGGGCACCAACGATCTGACCCAGTACACCCTGGCCATCGACCGCGGCCACCCGGCGCTGTCCGCTCAGTCCGACGGCCTGCACCCGGCGGTGCTGCGCCTGATCCAGATGACCGTTGACGCCGCCCATGCCCAAGGCAAGTGGGTCGGGGTATGCGGCGAGCTGGCCTCGGACGCCCAGGCGGTGCCGGTGCTCGTTGGCCTCGGTGTCGATGAACTCTCGGTCAGTGCCCGCCAGGTGCCGATGGTCAAGGCGCGGCTGCGCGATTTCGATCTCGCCGAAGCCAAGGCCCAGGCCGCGCTGGCACTGGCCCAGGCGACCAGCGATGACGTAAGAAACGCGCTGGAGGTGCGCTGATGGCCAGGGTGCTGACGATCAGTCTCAATCCGGCGCTGGATCTGGCGATCGGCCTGCCGACGCTGACCCTTGGCGAGGTCAACCGGACCGATGCCACGCAGCTGAGCGCCGCCGGCAAGGGCGTGAACGTTGCCCGGGTGCTGGCGGCACTGGGGCATGAGGTCGTGGTCTCCGGGTTTCTGGGGGCAGACAATGATGGCCCCTTCCGGCGCGCCTTCGAGGACATGGGCGTCGAGGATGGCTTCCGGCGCGTGCCCGGCGAGACCCGCATCAATGCCAAGCTCGCCGAGCACAGTGGCCGCGTCACCGACGTCAACGGTCCAGGCCTGGTCATCGATGCGGCCACCTTCAAAGACCTTCTGGATGATCTGGTGGCGCTGGCGGCCGACCCCAGCCGACGTCCCGACGCGGTGGTGATCGCCGGCAGCCTGCCGCCGGGCATCGACGCCGACGATCAGGCCGCGCTGATCACGCGTCTCAAAGCGCATGGCCTGCCGGTATGGGTCGATACCAGCGGTCCGGCGCTGACCCGCGCCATTGCGTCTTCCCCAGCGGCGGTCAAGCCCAACGAGCTGGAACTGGCCGAGTGGGCCGGCGAGGCCCTGGACAGCGACGCTCGCCGGCTGGCGGCGGGGCTTCGCCTGCATCAGGCCGGCATCCAGGAGGCGCTGATCTCTGCCGGTGCCGACGGCGTGCTGTGGGTCAGCCATCGCGGGGCCTGGCACGCCACGCCGCCGAAGATGACGGTCGCCAGTACCGTGGGTGCTGGCGACACCCTGCTCGCCGGTATGTTGCACGGCGTCCTCGAGGGCCATGCCCCCGATGCGGCGCTGCGCTTCGCGACGGCCTTGTCCGCCGAAGCCGTACGCCATGTTGGCGTGGGCAATCCCCACGCCGATGACTTCCCTCACCTCCAACAACAGACCCGCGTGCGTCGCCTGAACGACGTGGACGCAGGGGGAGCGCTCGCATGAATGTGATCCTGATTACTGCCTGCCCGAGTGGCATGGCCACCACCTTCCTCGCCGCGCGGCGCCTTGAGCAGGCGGCCAGCCGGCTGGGCTGGTCCACCACGGTAGAGATGCACGGTGAACTGGCGCCGGTGGAACCGGCTTCTGCCGAGTCCATCGCCGCGGCTGATCTGGTGGTGGTGGCCGCCGATGCGGTGCCCAGTCCACAACGCTTTGCCGGAAAGTCGCTTTACCAGGCCCCGATCGCCCAGGCACTGCCCGATCCCGCCGGCTTTCTCGAGCGGGCTCAGGCTCAGGCAGCCGCCTATACGCCGCCTGCCGATGATGCCAAGCCGGCGGTAGCCGATACGGCCGGCGCCAAGCGAATCGTCGCCGTGACCGCCTGTCCGACCGGGGTGGCACACACCTTCATGGCTGCCGAGGCCTTGAGTGAAGCCGGGCGGGCGTTGGGCCACCAGATCCGCGTCGAGACCCAGGGCTCGGTGGGCGCCCAGGACAAGCTGACCGAAGAAGAGATCGCTGCCGCCGACGTGGTGCTGCTGGCCTGCGACATCGAGGTCGACCCGACCCGCTTCGCCGGCAAGCGCATCTATCGCACCTCCACCGGCAATGCGTTGAAGAAGCCTCGCCAGGCCATCGAGGCTGCCCTTGCGGAGGCCGATGTGGAATCGGCCGGCAGTGCTGCCAGTGGCGGCGAGGCCAAGAAGAGCGTCAAGGACAAGGGCGTCTACAAGCACCTGCTGACCGGGGTGTCCTTCATGCTGCCGATGGTGGTGGCCGGGGGCCTGTTGATCGCCTTGTCCTTCGTGTTCGGCATCGAGGCCTTCAAGGAAGAGGGCACCTTCGCCGCAGCACTGATGCAGATTGGCGGTGGGACCGCCTTCGCGCTGATGGTGCCGGTACTGGCCGGCTATATCGCCTATTCGATCGCCGACCGGCCGGGCATCGCCCCGGGTATGATCGGCGGCATGCTGGCCTCGAACATCGGCGCCGGTTTCATCGGCGGTATCCTCGCCGGTTTCCTTGCCGGTTACGTCGCCAAGGCGGTCGCCCAGTACGTCAAGCTGCCCTCGAGCATCGAATCGCTCAAGCCGATTCTGATCATCCCGCTGGTGGCGAGCCTGATCACCGGTCTGACCATGATCTATGTGGTCGGCGAGCCGGTCGCCGCCGTACTTTCTGCGATGACCAACTTCCTCGAGAACATGGGCTCTGCCAACGCCGTGCTGCTGGGCATCCTGCTTGGGGCCATGATGTGCTTCGACATGGGCGGGCCGGTCAACAAGGCGGCCTACACCTTCGGCGTGGGCCTGCTGGCCTCCGAGACCTATGCGCCGATGGCTGCCGTCATGGCCTCAGGCATGGTGCCGGCGATCGGCATGGGTATCGCCAGCTTCGTTGCCAAGTCGAAGTTCTCCGAGCCTGAGCGGGAAGCCGGCAAGGCGTCCTTCGTGCTCGGCCTGTGCTTCATCAGTGAAGGGGCGATTCCGTTTGCCGCCAAGGATCCGCTGCGCGTGATTCCCGCCTGCATGGTCGGCGGGGCGATCACCGGTGCCATCTCGATGCTGGTGGGTGCCAAGCTGATGGCGCCGCACGGCGGCATCTTCGTGCTGCTGATTCCCAACGCCATCACGCCGGTGTTTATGTACCTTGCCGCCATCGTCATCGGTTCGCTGGTCACCGGTCTTGGCTACGCGCTGATCAAGCGTGGCAGTCAGGAAGTGTCGGTGGCCGCTAACGCCTGATCGCCGACGGCTGCCCCGTCGCCAAAAAGCCCCGGTATCCTCGCGGATATCGGGGCTTTTGCATGGGGGCGAGTGTGGCCGGGTAAAAACGCCGTGGAAGTTGAAAGATGCCCTTGAGATGCGACCTGGAGTAGCAGGTTAGCGAACCGGTTAGCGAAACGCATTAGAGAATCGAGTTAGAGCGACGAGCCTATGAGGCTTGCCTTTCGGGCTCTCCCTCACGCTGGCGCTGCGGGTCCTTGATCCTGAAAACGGCGGCTTCTGACGGCGCCAGAAGCGCTCGTCCGAGGATATGATCGGCGGCTTTCTCGGCGATCATGATGGTCGGGGCATTGATATTGCCGTTGGTCACGGTGGGCATGATCGAGGAGTCGACCACCCGCAGTCGTTCGATGCCACGAACGCGGCACTCGGGGTCGACCACCGCCATATCGTCAGTGCCCATGCGACAGCTGCCGCAGGGGTGATAGGCGGTTTCGGCGCTGTTGGCGACCCACTCATCGACCTGCTCGTCGCTGACGACGTCTTTCCCGGGCGATAGCTCATCGCCGCGATAGGCATCTAGGGCCGGCTGGGCGAAGATTTCGCGAGTCAGGCGCAGGCCGTCCCGATAGGCCTGCTTGTCTTCTTCCTCGTGCAGGTAGTTGAAGAAGATCTTCGGCGGTGCGGCGGGGTCGGAGGAGGCAAGCTTTACCCAGCCGCGACTCTTGGGCTTGTTGGCGCCCAGGTGTACCTGGAAGCCGTGCCCCTCGGCGGCGCTGGAGCCATCGTAGGCGATGGCGCCGGCCAGGAAGTGATACTGCAGGTCGGGCCATTCAAGGCCCGGGCGACTGCGGATATAGCCGTTGGATTCGAAGTGGTTGGTGGCACCGAGGCCTGACTTGAATGCCAGCCAACGCAGGCCGATCAGCGCCTGGCCGATAGGGTTGAGCCAGCCGTTGAGGGTGATCTTCTGCTTGCAGCTTTGCTGCACCCAGACCTCGAGATGATCGTGCAGGTTCTGGCCGACTCCCGGCAGGTCGTGGACGACCTCGATGCCGTGTTCCTTGAGGTGCTCGGCAGGACCGATGCCGGAGAGCATCAAGAGCTTGGGTGAGTTGAAGGCGCTGGCCGAAAGGATGACTTCACGACGGGCCTGGACCCTAAAGGTCTTGCCACTCTTTGTGTATTCAACGCCGACGGCCCGCTTGCCCTCGAACAGAATCCGCGTGGTCAGGGCATGCATTTCCAGCTGCAGGTTGTCGCGGCTGAGGGCGGGTTTCAGGTAGGCATTGGCGGTCGAGCAGCGCACCCCGTCACGCACCGTCATGTCCATGCGGCAGAACCCTTCCTGGCGATAGCCGTTGTAGTCCTGAGTCTCGCCGTAGCCTGCCTGGCGGCCTGCCTCGATGAAGGCCTTGTACAGCGGGTTCTGCATGTTATTGCCGTTGCACACGCCAAGCAGGCCGTTGCCGGAGCGGTAGTCATCATCGCCATACAGGCAGCCTTCGGCACGCTTGAAGTAGGGCAGTACGTCGGCATAGTTCCAGCCGACGGCGCCGAGTTCGGCCCATTCCTCGTAATCGCCGGCGCAGCCCCGCACATAGGCCATGCCGTTGATCGAGGATGAACCGCCGATCACCTTGCCTCGCGCCTGGTGAAGGCTGCGCCCGTTTAGGCCCGGCTCCGGCTCGGTGTGAAGCCCCCAATCGAAGCGTGGCTTGTTCAGCGGGATCGAGAAGGCGGTCGGCATCTGGATGAAGATGGAGTTGTCCTTGCCGCCGAACTCCAGTACTAACACCTCCAGGTCGCTCTCTGCGCTGAGGCGGTTGGCCAGCACCGAACCCGCTGAGCCGGCGCCGACGACCACGTAGTCAACGCTGCGGTCGAAGGATTGTTCACTCATTTCATCGCTCCTAGGGCATAAGGCCTTTAGTGGCGTGATACTTAGTGCCGAGATCATTGATGTCGCGATCAGTGATGTCGGGCGTGACGGTCAGCGTCCTGCGGAAGCCGGGTCGTCGGGCATCTCGGTGTGGGTGCCGGGCTGCTCGCGCTGAATATGCAGGAACAGCAGGTGGCGCTCGTACTGATCGAGAATATCGGCGATCAGCTGCTCCTGGGTGTAGCCATAGATGTCATAGCCCTGGCCCCCTTCGATGATGTGAACCTCCAGCCGATAGTAACGGGTGCCGGCGTGGGTGTCGCGAATCGAGAAGGCCGGCATGGCGCACTGGCGGGGCCAGACCTGATAGGTAAAGTCCTGTTCGCCGCCAAGGCCCACGTTCAGCGCCAGGTGCTCATCTGCCTTTTCACCCTCGACGATCTCCACGGGGTAGCCCTGCTCGCTCAAGACGCTGCAGATCTCTTCCATGGCCGGTTGGACGACGTCACCGAGGAAGTGACTCACCTGCTCACGCTTGGGGAAGCTCACGGCGCGGGACAGCCGCTGACGCCAGTTGCGATTCGCGCTCTCGCCGGGCAGGGTGCGCCCCGAAAGATGGCCCGCCATGCTGCGTTGCAGGCTGTCTTCCTTGAGGCCCTCTACTTTCAATGCCTTGTAGAGCCCCAGCATCATCAGAAACAGCACGAAGGCGAAGGGCAGGCCCGTGATCACTACCGCGCTCTGTAGCGCTCCCAGGCCACCGGCCATCAGCAGCGCCAGGGTCAGCACGCCGATGATCACAGCCCACAGCACTCGCATCCAGGCCGGGGCATCATGGTTGGGATCGCGCAGAATCGAGGTCAGGTTGGACAGCACCAGCGAGCCCGAGTCGCCCGAGGTCACGAAGAAGACGATCGCCAGCAGGGTCACGACCACTGTGGTCAGGCCGACCCAGGGCAGGCTCTGAAGGAACAGGTAGATCGCCGAACCGGGGTTATTCATGGCCTGCTCACCGAAATCGGCCACTCCGGTACCGTTCATCACCATGTCGATGGCGCTGTTACCCATGATCGACATCCACGCCATCATGAAAGCCAGGGGCAGGATCAGGGTGCCGGCGACGAACTGGCGGATGGTGCGCCCACGCGAGATGCGTGCCAGGAAAAGCCCCACGAAGGGCCCCCAGGCGATCCACCAGGCCCAGAAGAACACCGTCCAGCCGTTCAGCCAGTCGGTGGGCGGGTCGAAGGCATAGGTGTTCATCGACAGAGAGACGAAATGGGTCAGGTAATCGCCTACGTTCATCACCAACGCATTAAGCAGGAACACGGTCTTGCCGGTGAACAGCACGAACAGCAACAGCAACAGGGCCAGCAGCATGTTGAACTCGGAGAGCCTGCGGATGCCCTTGTCGACCCCGGTTACTGCGGAAATCGCGGAAAAGATCACGATCAGCACGGCCAGCACCGCCTGGGTGGTCGTGTTCTCCGGCAGGCCGAACATGTAGCTCAGACCGAAGTTGAGCTGGATAATGCCGATGCCGAGGCTGGTGGCGATGCCGAACAGGGTGCCCAGGACGGCGGCGATGTCCACGCTATGGCCGATGGCGCCATGGATGCGTTTACCAAAGATGGGGTAAAGCGCGCTGCGAATGGTCAGCGGCAGGCCGTGGCGATAGCTGAAGAAGGCCAGTGACATGCCCACCAGCGTGTAGACGCCCCAGCCGGAGAGTCCCCAATGCAGGAAGGTCAATTCCATGGCGCGACGTGCCGCCGCGACGGTAGAGGGATCGCCGTCGGGTGGCGCCAGGAATTGGGTCACCGGCTCGGCGATGCAGAAGAAGATCAGATCGATGCCGATCCCTGCGGAAAACAGCATGGCGGCCCAAGTCACGACGTTGAAATCCGGCGTGGAGTGCGCCGGGCCGAGTCGCAGCTTGCCCAAGCGAGAGGTGGCGATGGCGATCACGAATACCAGGTAGGCCACCACCGCGACGAAGTAGAACCAGCCGAAGGTATCCGAGATCCAGCCCAGCACGGCATTGATCGCCGCGCTGGCGGAGTCGGTGAAGACCATCGTCCATAGCGCAAAGGCCACGATACCGATGGCCGAGCCATAGAAAACGACGGGATTGATGCGGTCCTTGTGAACATCTGTCTGCAAGTCATCCGGGGCGGTTGCCATGCTCAACTCCTGGTTGAAGAGGAAACGCCTTTCAACAGCGGCGGCAGTGCAGCGTCAGTAACGATTCAGTGCCGGTTAACAGGTCTTGTGGCCGCAGAGGTGGGGGAGAGATGGCCGATGAACGCAAGGTGGGCATCACCAAAACGGTGATGATCCTTGCAGCAGTGGCCGCTCTCTCCAAGACATCGGGACGTTATGAGGTATAGATGCTTGAGGGTAGCCATGTACAAACGCTGTTCCCTTGCCATTTCAACGTTACTGGCAGGCTATCGGCACCGTGAGGGCCGTGTCTCCTTCTGGTTTCGCGACACGATGTGGACGACGCCTGACGGTGTGGCGGGGGTCATGCCGTATCATGGGAGGTTCAATAAATCCCCCGACAAGGAGACCTCATGCTCGATCTGTTGCTGCTGGTGGCCATTACCCTGATGGCGGGCCTGGCGATGCCGCTGGGCGCCTATCTGGCTCAAATCGAACACATTCACCCGCAGTGGCTGGAACAGGAATTGCGTCATAGCGTGCTAGCCTTCGGCGGGGGGGCGCTGCTTTCTGCGGTAGCGCTGGTGCTAGTGCCTGATGGCATCGCGATCACGTCGATGCCGATGGCTGCGCTATATCTGTTGCTTGGCGGGATGGTGTTCATGGTCGTCGACATGGCGATGGTGCGCTGGCAGCTGCCGGCCAGTCAGTTCCTGGCCATGCTGTTGGACTTTATCCCGGAGTCCATTGTCGTCGGGGCTATCTTCGCCATCCGACCCGAAGAGGCGATGCTGATTGCCGGGCTGATCGCCTTGCAGAACATACCCGAGGCGTTCAATGCCTATCGGGAGTTCATGCAGTCAGGGCACTTCGGTGCCAGTCGGGTCATCATGAGCTTTTCCCTGATGGCGCTACTGGGCCCGCTGGCGGGGCTTTCAAGCTACCTGTGGCTTGGTGATGATGGAGGCTTTGTGGGCGCCATCATGCTGGTGGCCTCGGGCGGGATTCTTTATTCCATCTTTCAGGATATCGCCCCGGGAGTGAGGCTGGAAAAACACTGGGCGCCGCCAATGGGCGCGGTGCTGGGGTTCGTGTTCGGGGTGGTCGGGCTGATGGTGATCGGCTGAATCTACTGGGCATGACGGGCGCTTTTGGGCGGGCATTCCATGGGCTGACATGTTTATATCGCCCGGTGATTCATAAGGAGGTGAAAAACGTCATGTCCATGATGGCGAGCGTGACCGAAAGGATTCGCCAGTGGGGGCGGGGTTGGGCGCCGGTATTTAAGGTCATGGCGGTGCTGTGGCTGGTGTTGGCCGCCTTCATGACGGTGCCTTGGGTGGTGCTGCTGTTCGAGCAGGACCCTGACGCCGAGGCTTTTGCGCTGTCGATCGGCATCGTGCTTGCCATCGTGGCGGTGACGGGCCTGGCGACCCGGCACACCCAGGTGGCTCTCAAGACCTGGCAGATGTTCGTGGTGACTACTCTGAGCTGGGCATCGATCAGCGGTCTGGCTAGCCTGCCGCTGGTGCTGGGGGCGCCACAGCTGAGCTTTACCAATGCGGTCTTCGAGTCGGTCTCGGCCATCACCACTACCGGCTCGACGGTGCTGGTGGGTATCGAGGGGCTCTCCGATGGTCTCAAGCTGTGGCGCGGCATCATGCAGTGGCTTGGTGGCATCGGCATCATCGTGATGGGCATCGCCATCCTGCCTTTCCTCAAGGTCGGTGGTATGCGGCTGTTTCACACCGAGTCTTCCGATTGGTCGGAGAAAGTCATGCCGCGCACCGGTGGCATCGCCAAGGCGACGCTGGGTATCTACTGCGGCTTTACCCTGCTGGCCGTGGTCAGTTACTGGCTGGGGGGCATGTTGCCGGTGGATGCGGTGGTCCATGCCATGTCGTCGATGTCCACCGGCGGCTTTGCTAACTCCGATGCGTCCTTCGGTGCCTATGCCGACCAACCGCTGCTGCTGTGGATGGGAAGCCTGTTCATGCTGTGCGGGGCGCTGCCGTTCGTGCTCTATATTCGCGCCTTGCGTGGCATGCCCATGGCAATGTGGCGGGATCAGCAGGTGCGAGGCCTGCTGGGCTTTCTGGCCATCGTCATCTTGATGCTGACCGCCTGGCGAGTGTGGGTGGGGGCGCCGCTCTTCGAATCCCTGACCCAGGTAGCCTTCAACGTGATTTCGGTGGTCACTACCACCGGCTATGCCTCGGATGATTATACCCAGTGGGGGCCGCTCGCCGTGGTGGCCTTCTTCTACCTGACCTTCGTCGGCGGCTGCAGCGGCTCGACCAGCGGCGGGCTCAAGATCTTTCGCTTTCAGGTGGCAAGCGTGATGCTGCGCAACCAGCTGCGCTTCCTGACCCATGCCAGCGGCGTCTTCGGCTCCCGCTACAATGGCCAGGTGCTGACCGATGACATCACCCGAGGCGTGGTCGCCTTCTCGTTCTTCTTCTTCCTGACTATCGCCGGGCTGGCGCTGGGGCTTTCCCTGCTGGGCCTGGATCTGGTGACAGCGCTCTCCGGGGCGGCGACGGCGGTGGCCAACGTCGGGCCGGGGCTTGGCGACATCATCGGCCCATCGGGTAACTTCGCGTCCCTGCCGGATACCGCCAAATGGCTGCTGTGCCTGGGTATGCTGATGGGGCGCCTGGAAATCCTTACCGTACTGGTGCTGCTGACGCCGCTGTTCTGGCGTGGCTAGCCTGACGGAAAACGGGGCGAATGCGTCCGGGCCCGTGGCAATGCTTGGCATTCTCCGGTGATGGTGTTCCTTTGCATGCCGTTCTCTTCGCGTCTGGCCCTATGGCTGCACGGTGAGGTGACCATGATGGCGCAGTTGGCACGTCTGTTGCTCCATCACCGCGCATGAGGCGCGCCATGCTGGGCGAGTTTTCGCGTTGTGAGCCTGGCCAGGCGCGGCATACACTCAAGGTATTATTGACCGACGAGTGCCTGCCATGTCCGAACTGCCTAGCTCTGTTGCCGAGTCGCGTCCCCGGTCCGCCAACGATGAACCTCTGCGGGTCGCCTACAGTGAGGCCGATGATCCGTGTGCCGTCGCCGGGGAGCTGGCGGCGGCCCTCTGTCATCCGCAACTGGGCTTTGTGCTGTTCTTTTGCAGCGCGGAGTATGATCTCGGCGCTCTGGGGCGGGCACTGGATGAGGCCTTCGGCGCGGTGGCCATGGTCGGCTGTACCACCGCCGGTGAGATCACACCTCTGGGCTACGGGCGGGGCTGCATCGTGGCGATCGGCTTCGATCAGCGCCATTTTTCGGTATCGCAGGCGCTGATCAGCGACCTCGAAGGCTTCGACCTGATCGGGGCCCAGCGCTTGACGGCTAATTTGCTGGATGACTGCCGGCGCCAGGCCTTGGCGCCAGTCGGCGGCCACAGCTTTGCGCTGACGCTGCTCGATGGGCTGTCCAGCAGCGAGGAACAGGTGCTGGCGAGCCTGGACGCAGCGCTGGGCAGCATTCCGAGCTTTGGCGGCTCCGCTGGGGACGACAATCGTCTGGCGCATACCTACGTATTCTACCAAGGGCATTTCCATAGTCAGGCGGCAGTGGTGGTCATGATCAACACTCGGCTGCCGTTCGAAGTCTTCACCACCCACCATCTTCGGCCGCGACGCGAGAAGCTGGTGGTGACCCGCGCCGATCATGAGCGTCGTCAGGTCATGGAGCTCAATGCCGCGCCGGCCGCCGAGGAATACGCACGATTAGTCGGGTGTGCCGTCGAGGCTCTCGACGAGCAGGTTTTCGCCCGCGTGCCCTTGGCGGTCCGGATCGGCGATGCCCACTACGTACGCTCGATCCAGCGGGTCAACGCCGACGGCAGCCTGACCTTCTACTGCGCGGTGGAACACGGCATCGTGCTCACCGCCATGCAGCCGGCGCCGATTCTCGAGGACCTGGATGCGGTGTTTGCCGCCTTGCAGGAGCGCTTGGGTAAGCCGCAGTTGATCATCGGTTGCGACTGCTTCCTGCGTCGGCTCGAGATCGAAATGCTCGACCAGACCGCCTTGGCCTCGCAAAGGCTGCGTGAACAGCGGGTGATTGGCTTCAATACCTACGGGGAGCAGCACCATGGCATGCACGTCAACCAGACCTTCACGGGGGTTGTCATTGGGCGACCCGGAGGAGCCCGAGGCGCTTGAGGCCGCCACGCCGCGTGAGCGGGCGCTAGCCGAGGAGAATGCGCGCCTGCGCAAGGTCTGTAGCGCGCTGATCGAGCGGGTGGAGTCCAGCGGGGCCGCCGGTGGCGCGCCCTATGCCGCCTTCGAGCATGCGGTGCTACTGGCCGAGCAGGTGCGTGAACGCACCGAAACCCTGCACCGCACTCTAGATGAGTTGGGCCAGGTCAATCTCCAGCTGCGCGACGAGATTGCGGTGCGGGTCGAGGCCGAGCAGCGCTTGCGCGAGTCCAAGCGTGAGGCGGAAGCGGCGAATCTCTCCAAGACCAAGTTCCTCGCGGCGGTCAGCCATGATCTCATGCAGCCGCTGAATGCCGCGCGTCTATTCACCAGCGCCCTTGGCGAGCAGTCGGTGCCAGAGGCCTCCCAGCGGCTGGTGGGCAATATCGGCCGTTCGCTGCAGGACGTCGAGGCCCTGTTGGGCACCCTGGTCGACATCTCACGGTTGGATGCCGGAGTGCTGAAGCCGGATGTCGCCGCCTTCCGCGCCGCCGATCTGCTCGACGTGATGGCCGAGGAGTACCGTCAGATCGCCGCGTCACGGGGGCTGACGCTGCATTACGTCGGCACCAGCGCTGTCATCGAGTCGGATTTGGCGTTGCTGGCACGAGTGGTGCGCAACTTCCTGACCAATGCGATTCGCTACACTCGCCAGGGCCATCTGCTGCTGGGCTGTAGGCGCCGCCCGGAAGGGTTGGAGATCCTGGTGGGCGATACCGGAGCCGGTATCGCCGAGTCACAACGCGAGGCGATCTTCGTCGAATTCCAGCGTGCCGAGAGTGGACACGATGCCCAGGATCGCGGGCTGGGTCTGGGGTTGGCTATCGTCGATCGGATCGCCTCCATGCTGGATCATCCGCTGCGACTGGCCTCTCAGCCGGGGCGCGGTTCGCTCTTCTCGGTGCGGGTGCCCTATGGGCGGCTACCGGCGTCACCGACGCGCCCCTCGACCGCGGCGTCGTCCACGCAGAGTGACGTCCTGTCGGGCATGCGGGTATGGGTCATCGACAATGACCCCGGCATCTGCGAGGGAATGGCGGCGCTGCTGGAAGGGTGGGGGTGCCGGGTAAGGACCGCGACCTCCCTGGCTGCCCTGGAGGCCGACCTGGATACTCAGGCGGCCATTGAGACCGCAGACGTGCTGTTGGTCGACTATCACCTGGACGCGTCCAACCCCGATGGACTGGCCGTGGCCGCGCACCTTCGGCGTCGCCAGCCCGGCTTGCCCGTGGTGATGATCACCGCCAATCACGACGCGGCGATCAAGAGCTTGGCCCGCCAGCTAGGCTACGGATGTCTGCTCAAACCCCTGAAACCGCTGCGGTTGCGCATGCAGCTGGTCGGCTTGTTGGGCGACGGCTCAACGTGAGGGTTCGTGCCGCTCGGTCAGCAGGGCGTCGAGGTCAACCGAGCCGGCGGCGAGGATCGCCTGGACCCGCCCAGTCACACCGAGCTTGCGCAGAATCGCCGAGACATGGGTCTTCACCGTGGTCTCGGCAATATCCAGTTCACGGGCGATCACCTTGTTGGAGGCGCCGTGGGTCAGGCGGATCAGCACCTCCAGCTGCTTGCCGGTGAGCTCGGAGAGGCGCCGCCTGATGTCCTCGTCTACAGGCGGTGTCCGCTGAGCCTCGGACGGGGGACGACGCATGATGTCTGGGGGCAGGTAAAGCTGCCCCTCCAGAATGCGTGTCAGGGCGGCAAGCAGGTCTGGGCGCGGCGTCGATTTGGTGATGTAGCCCACCGCGCCCAGGTCCAGGGCGTCGAGGATGGTGCGTCGGTCCTGATCGGCGGAGATAATCGCGACCGGCAAGTCGGGGCGCCGCTCGCGTATTTGCCTTAGACCCGAGAGCCCTTCGGCGTCGGGTAGGCCAAGATCAAGCAGAACCAAGTCGACTTCCTCGTGTTCCTCCGCCTTTAGCAGGGCGCCTTCCAGGCTATCGGCCTCCAGCAGCAAGCTGTCGGGTAGTCCGGAGGCGATCACCGCGCCGATGGCCTCGCGAAAAAGCGGATGGTCATCGGCGACCATCAGGGTGTACATGGGCAATATCTCCTGGAATCTCTCGCCTCCTCCCTAAGGAGGAGGTCGTCTCCTGCCATCAGAGTATGTCGCAGAAGGTCTCGCTGACCAAGACTGGAGAGTGCGCCGCTACAACGACATCACTCTCGCGGCCGATAAAAAAGGAGATTCGACATGGAAGCAACGATGAGAGCCGCCGTGGTACGCCAGTTTGGCGAACCGCTGACCATCGAGGAGGTCCAGACGCCTCGGCCCAAACGGGGAGAAATCCTGGTCAAGGTGGCGGCGTCGGGTGTCTGCCATACCGATCTGCACGCCGCTCATGGTGACTGGCCGGTCAAGCCTGAGCCCCCCTTCATTCCCGGTCACGAGGGCGTGGGCCATGTTGTGGCGGTGGGCGAGGGGGTCACGCACGTCAAGGAAGGGGACCGTGTCGGGGTGCCTTGGCTGTACTCCGCCTGCGGTTGTTGCGAGCACTGCCTGGGCGGCTGGGAAACGCTATGTGAATCGCAGCAGAATACCGGCTACTCGGTCAACGGCGGTTTTGCCGACTACACCCTGGCGGATGCTGGCTATGTCGGACGCCTGCCCGATAACATTGGCTTTATCGAGATCGCCCCGGTGCTGTGCGCCGGCGTCACGGTCTACAAGGGGCTGAAGATGACCGACACACGCCCCGGCCAGTGGGTGGTGATCTCCGGGATCGGCGGTCTGGGTCATATGGCCGTGCAATATGCCAAGGCCATGGGGCTCAACGTGGCGGCCGTCGATATCGATGACGGCAAGCTGGCATTGGCGCAGCGGCTGGGTGCCACGGTAACGGTCAATGCGCTGCAAACCGACCCGGCCGCTTTCCTCAAACGCGAGATTGGCGGTGCCCATGGCGCGCTGGTGACGGCGGTTTCACCCAAGGCCTTCGGTCAGGCCCAGGGCATGCTGAGGCGCGGCGGCACGCTGGTGCTGAATGGATTGCCGCCAGGGGATTTCCCACTGCCCATCTTCGATACCGTGCTCAATGGCATCACCATTCGGGGCTCTATCGTCGGCAGTCGTCTGGATCTTCAGGAGTCGCTGGACTTCGCCGGTGACGGCAAGGTCAAGGCGACGGTGAGCACCGACAAACTGGAGAACATCAACGATGTCTTCCAGCGCATGATCGAGGGCCAGATAGAGGGTCGCGTGGTACTAGACATGACGACCTGAGCCGCCCGCTAGACCACGGCAAGGCGCGATGCGAATCGCGCCTTTTTTTATGCGGGTTAGGGGGAGTGTTACTCGCGTTCTTGGCGGTAGCGCCTCGCCTCCTACCGAAGGAGGAGGTCGTCTCCTGCCATCGATGTATGTCGCGCCCGGCATAACTGGCCAACACTGAGAGTACGGTATTCACGATCCGTCCATAACGATGATTCGTCCATAACGATAATAGTCAATTCAGGAGTCACGCCATGATCTATGCCAACCCCGGTAGCGCCGATGCGCTGGTATCGTTTGCCGAGCGCTACGGCAACTTCATCGACGGCGAGTTCGTTGCCCCTATCAAGGGGCAGTATTTCGATAATGTTAGCCCGGTGAATGGCGAGGTGTTCTGCCAGATCCCGCGCTCCACGGCCGAGGACATCGATCTGGCGCTGGATGCCGCTCACCGTGCGGCCCCGGCCTGGGGGCGTAGCTCGGCGGCCGAGCGAAGCAACATTCTTCTGAAGATCGCTGATCGCATCGAGCAGAATCTAGAGGCTCTGGCCGTGGCCGAGACCTGGGACAACGGCAAGGCGGTGCGCGAGACCCTCAACGCCGATTTGCCGCTGGCGGTGGATCACTTCCGCTACTTCGCTGGCTGCATCCGCGCCCAGGAAGGCACCGCTGCGGATATCGACAACAACACCGTTTCCTACCATTTCCACGAGCCGCTGGGGGTGGTGGGGCAGATCATTCCCTGGAACTTCCCGATCCTGATGGCCACCTGGAAGCTGGCTCCGGCGCTGGCCGCCGGTAATTGCGTGGTGCTCAAACCGGCCGAACAGACGCCGGCCTCGATCCTCAAGGTGATGGAGTTGATCCACGACCTGTTGCCGCCAGGCGTGGTCAATGTCGTCAACGGCTACGGCGCCGAGGCCGGTCAGGCGCTGGCCAGCAGCAAGCGCATCGCCAAGATCGCCTTCACAGGCTCCACTCCGGTTGGCTCGCATATCCTAAAGTGCGCCGCCGAGAACATCATTCCCTCCACCGTTGAGCTCGGCGGCAAGTCGCCGAACATCTACTTCGCCGACATCATGAATGCCGAACCCGCCTTTATCGACAAAGCGGTGGAAGGCCTGGTGCTGGCCTTCTTCAATCAGGGCGAGGTCTGCACCTGCCCGTCGCGGGCGCTGATCCAGGAGAGCATGTACGACGACTTCATGGCGCGGGTCATGGAGCGCACCCAGTCGATCAAGCGCGGCAACCCGCTGGATACCGAGGTGCAGGTGGGCGCTCAGGCCTCCAAGGAGCAGTTCGACAAGATCATGTCCTATATGGAGGTCGCCCGCGAAGAAGGCGCCGAGTTCCTGACCGGCGGTCATGTGGAACGTGTCGAGGCGGCGTTCGACAAGGGCTTCTATATCCAGCCGACCCTGCTCAAGGGCCACAACAAGATGCGGGTCTTCCAGGAGGAAATCTTCGGTCCGGTGGTGGCGGTGACCACTTTCAAGGACGAGGAGGAAGCGCTGGCGATTGCCAACGATACCGAGTTTGGCCTTGGCGCCGGGGTCTGGAGCCGCGACATGAATGTGGCCTTCCGCATGGGCCGCGGGATCCAGGCCGGGCGGGTGTGGACCAACTGCTATCACCAGTACCCGGCCCATGCCGCCTTCGGTGGCTACAAGAAGTCCGGTGTCGGCCGTGAGACTCACAAGATGGCGCTCGAGCACTATCAGCAGACCAAGAACCTGCTGGTCAGCTACGATATCAACCCGCTGGGCTTCTTCTGAGGCCATGCGCCGGGCCAGGAGGCCCGGCTGCCCTCGTTGCCGATCTTGGCGCACAGGTGCAGCTAAAGAGAAAGGGGCGCGACATCGGTCGCGCCCCTTTTTCTGTGGCTGAACCATATGTCTGGCAAGTGCTGCTACAGACAGTCAGGGTCGTCAGGCCACCTACGCCTCCTTCTCAGGCCAAGCCTTGATGCACGTCATGGCTGCGTTAGGCAGCGCGGCTATCCTTGTAGTAGCGGGCGCATCATGGGGCCCATTCGAGCGGTGACAGCCGGGCCACGTCTTGGGCCCGCAGGAGAGGCGATCATGAAACGACAAGAGCGGCGCCGCTGGACGCCCTGCCTGCTGGCACTTGCATCAGCACCAGTACTTGTAGTGGCGCTGGGCGTGGGCAGTGCGTTTGGTCATGGCGGGGGAGAGGGTGTGCGAGATGATGGGACAGAGAGCGTGCACCACGGCATGATGGGCGGAGGTTATGGCCAAGGGTATCGCCAAGGTCATGGCGAAGGTCATGGCGAAGGTCATGGCATGGGGCCCGGCATGATGGGCGGTCGTCAAGGTGACCAAGACGGCGGTTACTATGGCGGCCGGCATGGCGACATGATGGATGACATGGGGCCGGGGCTTGGTATGGGTCCCGGTATGATGTCTGGCATGCCGGGGGGCATCTTCTTCGATGGTTTGAGCGCCGAGCAGGTGAAACAGGTTCGCGAGCTGCTGCGCGCGCATCGCAGCGCCCAGTTCGCGCGCATGGAGGAAATGGCCGAATTGCGTCTGGACCTGAGTTTACTGCTGCAGGATCCTCGCCCTGATCCCGACCAGGCCCGGACCCTGAACCAGCGGCTGGCCGAGCTGCACGGGGCCATGCTTGAGGAGCGGCTGCGGTTGCACAATGCCCTGCAGGACCTGCTGACGGCCGAGCAGCGCGAGCAACGGGGTCTGCCAGATTCCTGAGGGTCGCTGGAGCGAGTGATCCGCCTGTGGTGGCTAGTTCAGCCGCGCAGCGCTAACCAAAAAAACGGCGACTCCGTAGAGTCGCCGTTTGGCGTTCTGGGGCTCGAGGTTCATGACTCAGGGCCCCGGAGGATCATGCCGTGCTTGCGCGGGCGCCTTAATTGGCGCTGGGCATGGTCTCCATGTCGCCGATCGAGCCCGGCATGGCCGGCACAGCACCGGCTTCTCCGGCCGTGCTCAGGAACTGCAGGTGGCGCTCGTACTCGGCGAGCACGTCATGCACTACCTGATTGCGGGTGCAGCCGTTGAGATCCTGTCCCAGGGCACCTTCGGCCAGATAGACGTCCAGGCGCAGGTAGTAGTCGTCGTCCACCTGGAGGAAGCTCGGCGTGCGCAGGCGCTGGGAGCGAACCTCGTAGACGAAGCTCGGCGCTTCTTCGAGGTCGACCTGCAGGGTCACACGCGGCAGCGGTTCGCCATCGATCTGAGTCTCGCTGACGTAAGCGGCCTGGCCACGGCTCTTGAGCTCTTCGGCGAGCTGAGTCAGCGCCGGACGAATGGCGTGCTCAATGGTTGCCGCGGTACCAGCCCGGTTCGAGGTGTCCAGTGCCCGGTCGAGGCGCTCGCGCCAGTCGCCCTGAACGGCGCCACTGCCAACCTGCTGGCGGGCGTCGGCCTTGTGGGTCTCCAGACGCAGGGCACGGGTCAGGCCGGCCATGATGGCGAAGATCACCAGTGAGAAGGGCAGGGCGGTGATCACCACGGCACTCTGCAGTGCATCGAGACCGCCGGCCATCAGCAGGGCGATGGTGATCAGGCCGATGACCGCGGACCAGAAGATACGCAGGCGGATCGGCGCATCGTGGTTCACGTCCGACAGGATGGTGGTGAAGTTCGCCAGCACCAGAGCGCCGGAGTCGGCGGAGGTGACGAAGAACACCACGCCCAGCACGGTGACCACCGAGGCGGTGATGCCGATGTACGGATACTGCTCGAGGAAGGTATAGATGGTGGTCTGCGGGCTGTTCAGGGCCTGTTGACCGAGTTCCACCAGCCCCTGGTTGGCGACCATATCGATACCGCTGTTACCGAAGATCGACATCCAGGCCATCATGAAGCCGAGCGGGATCAGTAGGGCACCGGTGACGAATTCACGGATAGTACGACCACGGGAGATGCGTGCCAGGAACAGGCCGACGAACGGCGTCCAGGCGATCCACCAGCCCCAGAAGAAGATCGTCCACCAGCCCATCCACTGCTGGGCATCTTCGCCGGCAAAGGCGTAGGTGTCGAAGCTCTTGGCAAGGAAGCCACTCAGGTAGTCACCGGCATTCAGCACCAGCGCGTCGAGCAGGTGCAGGGTCTGGCCCTGGAAGAGCACGAACAGCAGCAGCGCAGTGGCCAACAGCATGTTGAACTCGGACAGGCGACGGATACCCTTCTCGACGCCGGTTACCACGGAGATGGTAGCGAGGATCACGACCAGCACGATCAGAATGATCTGGGTGGTCAGGCTCTCCGGCACGTCGAACAGGAAGGTCAGGCCGTAGTTGAGCTGGATGACGCCGATGCCGAGGCTGGTGGCGATACCGAATACCGTGGAAATCACGGCGGTGATGTCGACCGCGTTACCGATCGGACCATTGATGCGGTTGCCGAGCAGCGGATAAAGCGCGCTGCGGATGGCCAGCGGTAGGCGATGGCGATAGCTGAAGTAGGCCAGTGCCATGCCCATCAGCACATACATGCCCCAGCCGGTCAGGCCCCAGTGGAAGAAAGTCTGGGGAACGGCTTGACGTAATGCAGCGGCACTCTCGGGCGCCAGGTCGGGCGGCGTGAGATAGTGCGACAGCGGCTCGGCTACGCAGAAGAACAGCAGATCGATGCCGATGCCCGCGGCGAACAGCATGGATGCCCAGGAGACCAGCGAAAATTCCGGGCGCGAGTGGTCAGGGCCCAGGCGGATCGAGCCGGCCCGTGAAAAGCCGATCACTACCACGAAGACCAGATAGGCCACGGCGGCCAGCATGTAATACCAGCCGAAGGTATCGTTGATCCATGCCAGGCCCGCGTTAAAGATGGCGCCGGCCTTTTCGGTGAAGGTCATGGTGAAGATCAGGAACAGCAGGATGCCGGCTGCTGACCCCATAAAGACGACGGGGTTGAGGCGATCTCGTCGTTCGGTGGCTTTCATGTCTTGCGCCATAGTGGGCAGACTCCCTTGTGTCGTTGAAGAAGGTGCTTCATTTATTTTGATTGAACGACCAATCAATAAAATAACGATAAACGTGACGCATCGCACACCGCGGATGAGGCGGGGCGCGTTCTGAGCTGTTTTCGCCATGGTGATGGTGACATGCCATGACGGCTTTTTATTGATTGACCGTTCAAATAAAATACAGGCTTCTGAATTAACCTTCAACCGTTGACGGCGATTGGCTTGGGAAATGGCGCCTGATCCTTGCGTGGTGCTGGCGTGATAAGAGCAAGGCGCCATGTGGCCACAGACACGGTGTCGGCGGGACTGGGGGGCCGTGCAGTGCTGGGATCCAGGAAGGGGCAGGAGGTGGGCTGAAACGTGAGGGTGGGGCTGGGCCAGGCGCGGGAAAGACATTTCGAAGTCGCGGCCTGGCTCTGAGGTTGGTTCTGAGGTTGGTTCTGAGGTGAGTTGGTCAGATGTGCGATGCCCGGCAAGGGGCCGGGCATCAATACCAGCATCCAAACGTCGAGCGTGACGGCATCGGGCCGGATTGCACCTGTCGACTGCTAGCGAGGATCAGCCGTTGCCGTTGGCCTCGGCGGACTGCTGGGGTTCTCCCTGGTAGCTGCCTTTGTGTTCACCATGCCGCTCATGACGATGCTCACCTCCTTCGCCACCAAGGTGGTCGCGCGAGAGCTTGTCGTGGTGGGGCATCATGAATACGACCAGAGCGTGACGCTGTGCTTCGTTGAGTACGTCGGCCAGCGCCGCTTGATGTTCCTGGCGCAGGGCCTCGATGGCGGCACGCTTTTCCTCGCGGCTGTCGTATGTCGCATCGTGCAGGGCACGCATCTTGTCCATCAAGGCCTGGCGTGCGTCGTTCAGCGTAGCGCGATCTTCATCGCTTAGTGACCAGCTGTCGAGCAGTGCATCAAGCCTTACTTGCTGACGCGCCTGGCGCTGATCATGGCGCGCTGCACCTTGATGCCGCTCAAGGGTTGCCGACAGGCTGGCGCGCTGCTCCTCGGTGAGGATGTCGTCAATGGCGGTGCGTTCTTGCTCGCGCAGTGCCTGGTGCTCTTGCCGGAAGGTTTGACGTGTCTCCTGCAGGGCATTGCGCTGCTCATCGGTCAGGTCGAGCTCTGCCATCATTTCCAGGCGCGGCCCCTGATGCGGGCCCATCTCTTTGGGCGTATTCGATGGCATGCCGGCGATGGCGGTCAGCGGCAGGGCGAGGCTTGAGACCAGGCTGATAGCGAGCAGGTGGCGTTTGAAAGGGTTCATGCGGACACTCCCGTCTTGATGCTTGGCGTTCCGGGCCGACGATCGACCGCGGATAAGAAGAGTATCCGCCGGCATTGTGGCGCCATTGTGCAGCGATCAAGACGCAAATCAGCATGATGGTGCGCCGGTCCTGGCTGCTGTACGTCAGTTGCTGGTTTCAGCGCTTAGGTGTGGAGCGTAGTTTCAGTCCAAGGGCTCGGGCTCGTACTTGTAACCCACGCCATAGATCGAGCGGATCACCTCACGCTCGGGCCAGACACCGGCAATCTTCTTCCTGAGCTTCTTGATGTGGGAATCCACGGTGCGCTCGGACACGATGCGATGGTCGCGATACATGTGATCCATCAGCTGGTCGCGGGAGAAGATGCGCCCCTGGGCATCCATCATCACCTTGAGGAGCTTGTATTCGACGGCGGTCAGGGCTAGGTCCTGGCCGTCGGCCAGCGCCTGCCAGCCATCCTCGTTGAGCACCAGTGCACCTTGAGTTCCGGGGGCGCCGGGTCTGTCCTGCGGCAGGGCCTGGCTGCGCCGCAGCACCGCCTTGATGCGGGCGACCACTTCGCGAGGGCTGAAGGGCTTGCAGATGTAGTCGTCGGCGCCGAGCTCGAGGCCCAGCAGGCGGTCGACCTCCTCGACGCGGGCGGTCAGCATGATCACCGGCAGCTGCGGCCAGCGATCGCGGATCTGGCGGCACAGCACCAGGCCGTCGGTGCCGGGCAGCATCAGGTCGAGCAGTACCAGGTCGGGCTGCTGATCGTTGAGCCAGGGCATGACCTCATCGCCATGGTCCAGGTGGTGTGGCATGTAGCCGCTGCCGGTAAGGTAGTCGCCGATCAGGCGGGCGATCTTGGGTTCGTCTTCGACGATCAGGATGCGGCTGGGGGAAGCCTCAGTCATGCCAATGTCTCCGGGGATTCCGTGGGTTCAGTGGGGCCTGGTTTTCAAGTATCAGTATTCAGGTATCAGTTTTCAGGCATTAGGCGTCAGGCATCAGGGGAAAGTCGATGGTCCAGCATAGCCCGCCAAGGGGGGAAGGCGTGGCATGCAGGGTCCCACCGTGGGCGCTGACCAGCGCCGCGGCGATCGAGAGTCCGAGTCCCGAGCCGCCGCTCTTGCGGCTGCGGGACCCTTCAACGCGATAGAGCCGCTGGGTAAGCCGCTCAAGTTCCGCCTCCGGCACGCCGGGTGCGCTGTCTTCCCAGGTCAGACGTGCCATCTGGCCTTGCCTCTCTAGTGTGACCCGAAGCTGTCCCGGCGCCGTGGTGTAGGCCAGGGTGTTATCGATCAGGTTGCTCCACAGCTGGCGCAGCCGCTGGGCATCGCCGCGAATCATCATGGGGGGGTGGATGTCGCTTGCAAGGGTGATGTCGTGCTCGGCGATCCAGCCCTTGGCATCGTCCAGGCGCCCCCTGAGGCTGTCGGCCAGGTCCAGAGGGGCCAGCGAGACCTCCAGGGCCCCGGCATCGCTTTGGGCGAGTAAGCGCAGGTCGCCGACCAGGCGTTCGAGCTGGCCGACTTCCTGGGATAGCGAGTCCAGATTGTCCTGGTCCAGCGGGCGGATGCCGTCCTGCATGGCCTCGATCTCGCCGCGCAGCACCGCAAGCGGGGTGCGTAGCTCGTGGGCGATATCCGTCACCCAGCGCTGTCGCGACTCGCGGTTGGCTTCGAGGGTCGCGGCCAGCACGTTGAAGTCCTGGGAGAGGCGCGATAGCTCATCGCGACCGCGTTCGGTGAGGCGAGCGCCATAGTCGCCCTGGGTGAGGCGGCGGGTGGCCAGCGCCATGCTCTGGGTGCGTCGACCGAGCCACCAGGACAAGCCGCCTGCCAGGAGCAGGGAGGCCAACACCAGTGAGGCGACGATGATCCCCAGGTTGCGCTGCTGCTGATCGAGGAAGAGCTCGTCCAAGTGTTCCATCAGTTGGTCTGGCGGCACATAGCCCAGGGTGCCGACTTGGCGACCCTCATAGCGGATCGGCACCCACTCAAGCCTCGCCGGCAGTCTGTCACGGCGAGGAGGCAGGCCGATCACCGGCAGCCCGTTCTCGTCATGCAGCACGAAGTCCCGGTCCCGGGCCAGATCGCGCTTGATGCCGATCTGAGGTGGTCGGCCATCCGGCCACAGCTGACGGCGAACCAGTTCTCGCCAGCCTCGCGGATCGGTGCGCAGCCACTGCCAGTTGCCATTGCGTCCCCACTCTTCGCCGAGGGCGTTGGCGAGGTTATTCACCAGCTCAGCCTGAGTGGTCTCTAGATAGTCGATGAAGCCGTTATTGATGCTTCGCGACACGCCGACGAAGACCAGCCCGGAAATCGCCACGTTGACGATCAGGATAATCGCGAACAGCTTGAGGCCCAGCACCGAGAGAGCCGGGCGCGCCAGGCGGCGTTTTGCAGGCAGAGCGTCATCAGTCATGGCGACTCCAGGTATGGGGTTTCTCCATCAGGAGACTGCGCGCTGTGGTCGTCCGTATCGCGCTCGTCTGCTTCAGTGCGCCGAGGCATGCCCAGGGTTCGGCGGGCATCCTCGATCAGCAGGTACAGCGAGGGAACCAGCACCAGCAGGATCAGGGTAGCGAACAGGATCCCGAAGCCGATCGAGATCGCCATCGGGATCATGAAGCGCGCCTGACGGGAAGTCTCGAAGATCATCGGCGCCAGACCGAAGAAGGTGGTGAGCGTCGTCAGCAGGATCGGGCGCAGCCGGCGCAGGGCGGCCGCGGTCACCGCACTGCGCGGATCTTGCCCGGCCCGGCGGTGCCGGTTGGCGGTGTCGATCAGCACCAGGGCGTCGTTGATGACGATCCCCGATAGCGCCAGCATGCCGAGCAGGCTGATCACCGACAACCCATAGCCCATCAGCAGGTGACCGATCACCGCGCCTATCAGGCCGAAGGGAATCGCCGCCATTACCAGCAGCGGCTGCAGGTAGCTGCGAAAGGGAATCGCCAGCAGCAGATAGAGCGCGGCGAGGGTGAACAGCAACGACGTCTGGAGGCTTTTCAAGTTGTCGCTGGTCTCCTGCTGTCGACCGCCAAAGCCAATGTTAAGTCCGGGTATGTCGGCGCGTAATTGGGGAAAGACCTCCTCTTTGAGGCTTGTGATCACTTGATTGACCGCCGTCGGCGGAGTGGCGTTGGCGGTGACGTCGATGACCCGCCGCCCATTGATGCGGGTAATGGTCGACGCGGCGGTGTCGGTGATGATGTGGGCGACCCGCGACAGGGGGACCTCGACGCCGTCCGGCGTCAGCACGCTGAGCCCCTCGAGCTGGGCGAGGCTGGTTCGGTCGCTCTCGGGCAGCAATACCTTGACCTCGACCTCATTGCGGCCCTGCTGTTGCTTGAGGGCGGTAGCGCCTTGCAGGGGGCCGCGCAGCTGGCCCGCCAGGTCGCTACCATCGAGCCCCAGGGCACGGCCGGTGGCGGTCAACGACAGGCGCAGCTCACGCTTGCCGTTCTCAAGGCCGCTGTCGATGTCGGAGAGCGGCTGGTAGTCGGCGAGCCGCTCTGCAACACGCTTGGCGGCCTTTTCCAGCGAGGCGCTGTCAGCGGCAGAAAGACGTATCGTCAGGCCGGCGCCACTGCCGGGGCCGCCCACGTCGGATTCGAACAGCAGGGTGTCGGCGCCGGTCGGGTGGCCGACCTCCTCACGCCAGGCGCGGCTGAGTTGGCCGGTAGACCAGTTGTCGTCGGCCTCGGTATCGAGGAAGGCCACTACGCTGAGGCTATCGGCATCGATGGTGGCGCTGCTGGCAGCCAGTACCGGGCCATCGTCGCGCTGTTCCACCCGTTTGAGGGCGGCCAGCAGCTGGTTGCGCAGCGCCCGGTCGTCGGCGATCGGGCTGCCCGCCGGTAGGTTGGCGGTGACGCCGGCCTGGTGGGATTCTACCCGCGGCATGAGGGTAAAGCCGAGTCGGCCACTGCCCAGCCAACCGAGCGCCAGGACCAGCATTGCCATGGCCAGCGCCACGGTCAGGCCGCGGTAGTCGAGGCTTCGTTCCAGCAGTGAGCGGAAGGGCCCTTGAGTAAAGCGGTCGAGGCCGCCCTGTACCCGTCGACGCAGTCGGTCCAGCGGTGCTAGCAGGCGGTTTGGCGCGCGACTCGCATGGCTCAGGTGGGCGGGCAGAATGAACACCGCTTCGATCCAGCTCAGGGCGAAGATGCAGATCACTACCATCGGAATGATGCCGAAGATCAGGCCGAGGAAGCCGGGCAGAAACAGCAGCGGCAGGAAGGCGACGATGTTGGAGAGAATCGCGAAGGCCAGCGGCACGGCGATCTCACGGGCACCGAGGATCGCCGCCTCCCGGGGGCTAGCGCCGCGCTCCCGGTGGGCGTGGATGTTTTCCCCGACGATGATGGCGTCGTCGACCACGATGCCTAGCGCGATGATGAACGCGAACATCGAGATCATGTTGATCGAGACATCCATCAGCGGCAGAAACAGCAGAGAGCCCAAAAAGGCGGTGGGAATGCCCAGGGTGACCCAGAATGCCAGACGCGCCTCGAGGAAGAGCCCGAGCAGCACCAGCACCAGCGCCAGCCCCAGCCAGGCGTTCTTGAGCAGCAGTTCCAGGCGGTCCTGATAAATCTCCGAGTCATCGTCGGCGACGCTCAGCGAGAGTCCCTCGGGCAGGCTTGCGCGCAGGGCCGGCAGCAGCTCCCGGGTCACGGCCGAGAGTTCGGTCGGGGTCTGGTCGCCGACCTGATAGATATCCAGACCGATAGCGGGTTGGCCGTCGTAGAGTACTTCGCTGTCGCTGTCGCTGTCGGCGAAGCCATCCTTGATGGTGGCGATATCGCCGAGGCGGATCACGCTGCCATCCTGGGTCGACAGTACCGGCAGCCGAGCGAAGTCCGCGGCGCCCTCGCGGCGTGCCTCGTAGCGCACCATGTATTCGCCGTCCCGGGTGTCGAGGCTGCCGCCGGCGAGGTTCAGGGCCTCGTTGCCGATGCGGGTTGCCAGGTCGCCATGGTCGAGGCCGTAGCGGCGCAGCGCCGTCTGGTCGAGGGTCACCTGCACCTGTCGGTCCCGAATGCCGGATAGCTCGACCTTGGTGATGCCGTCGCCCGACAGCAGTTCGCTGCGCAGCCGTTCGCCCACGTCACGCAGTGTCAAGGCATCGGTGTCGCCGTGCAGCATCAGTTCGATGACCGAGCGGGAATGACCGCTGAGCGAATAGCGTGGCGCCTCGGCCGCGTCGGGCAGGGTGGTCAGGCCATCGATGGCCTGCTGGATATCCTGATAGGCGCGCATCGTCTCGATGCCGTCCTGCAGCTCGATCGACAGCGAGCCGCTGCCTTCTCGGGCGGTGGCGGTGATCTTGTCGGTGCCCTCGACATCCTGCACGGCCGATTCCATGGCCAGCAGCAGGCTCTGCTCGACTTCTTCGGGCGTCGCGCCCGGGTAGCTCACCGATACATTGACGTTTTCCAGCGTGAAGCGTGGGAAGACCTCCTTGGTGATCAGGGTCGAGCTCCACAGGCCGCCGAGGATCAGACACAGCATCAGCAGATTGGCGGCTACGCCGTGATCACGCATCCAGGCGATAGGGCCGCGGATGCGACGGTGATCAGGGGGCTGGCTCATGCGTTGCCCTCCTGGTGGGGTGTTGCTGCTGCGTCGCCGGAGGGGCTGTCTGTGGATTCGGCCATCTCGCTGTCACGGGCCTTCAACGCCATGCCGGCCTCAGCATTGGCCAGGTTGCCCAGTATCACACGCTCGCCGTCGTTCAGGCCCGACTCGATCAGCGCGACTTCGTCGCCTCGATGGGCGAGTTCGACATCACGCATTCTCAGGTGGTTGTTTTCATCGAGCAGCCAGACCCTGCGGTTGCCGCGCAGCGCCGAGACCGGTATGCGGATCAGTTGGCGGGTCTGCGCGGGATACAGCCGTGCTTCCAGCAGGTCACCCAGGCGCAGCGCCGGGGCGCCTTCATGTTCGAGTGCCAACGGATCATCCACCGCCACCATCACTTGGGTCATCAGGCCGCTTTCCTCGAGGCTCGGCAGCACACTCCACACTTCGCCCTCACGGATCTGGCCGTCGGGCCAGGCGGGGCTGTCGAGCTCCACGCGGCTGCCGTGGCCGTCGGCAGTGTGAGTGTCAAGCCAGGTCAGCGCCTCCTGAGGCAGGTTGAGGCGCACCCAGAAGCGCTCGATGCCGACCAGGCTGAGGATGTCGGCATAGGCGCCAAGCCCGGCCCCTTCGCCGACCAGCTTCTCCTGAATCACGGCATCGAAAGGGGCGGTAACCTCAGTGCGTGCCAGGTCGGTCTGAGCGCGGTCGCGCTGGGCGCGAGCGGTTTCCACAGCGGCCTTGGCCGCCTTGAGCTGGGGCTCGCGCAGCACCAAGGCTCGCCTGGCCGGGGGAAGGTCGCGGCCAAAGGTCCTGTACTCGGCGGCGGCGCGGATCTGCTCGCCCTGCTCGGAGGCAAGATCCGATTCGGCGCTGGCAAGCGACGCCTCTGCCTCGCGCAGGGCCAGTTCGTAGTCGGTGCGCTCGAGCCTTGCCAGCCACTGCCCCTTGGCGACCCGGCGGCCCGGTTCGACCTGCGGAGCGAAGGCCTCCAGGCGGCCGTTGATCGAGGTCGACAGGGTCGTTTCCCGGGCGGCCAGCACGCGGCCATGGGCGTTCAGCACCGGTGCCTCGGCCTGGTGCCCGACCGTCATCACCTCGACGCGCGGCACAGGGCGTTCGGCTGGCGCGCGTTTGGGCGCCTGGGGCCGATGCGTCAGCCAGTAGCCAGCCACGGCGACGGCGAGCGCCAGTATCGCGATAGCAGACAGCCGCGCCAGCCATGGGCGGCGAGGAGGATGAGATGGTGAGGCAGGAGGGGCAGACATGAATACTCCAATCATCGAGGCGCTGACAGAACCCAGCTCACAGAGCTTCTTTTCTAGAGCTTTAGTCCCAGAGCTTGGTTTCCAGGGCTGGGATGCTAGGACCGGGTTGCTAGAACCTGGCTTCCAGAGCAATGCTTTTTGAACGTCCCTAAAGAGCTCTGTTGAAAGAGACGTGCTGTCAGAGGGAGGCTCTTCTGTAAGAGGTGTTGCAATACGAGTAACGGCAGGTCGCCATGATCGCATGTCGGGCATTGGGGAAGAGGGGAAAGAACGTGCAACCCTGGCAGTCTCGCAAGAGGTGACGCGGTGGCTTGAGGGAGCCGAGAAGTGCGAAGCGTCTTGTGTCCAGAACTAATCAAGAACCATCCAAGAATCTCCAAGAACTAGCCAATAACCTAGCCAAGGCCCTAGTCATGGCACTGAGAGGGCAACGCCCTCTAAGGCCGGGCTCTCCAGCGTCTCGTTATTAAGGTCAGCATTTTTACGGGCAGGTGTCGCCGAGAATCAGCTCGGTGTGCAGCATGCAGTCTTCCCGAGGCGCCAGCCCCAGGATCATACGTGCGGCGATGCGGCCCTTCTCATGGCTGTCCTGGCGGATGGTGGTCAGCCGCGGATCCCGGTTCTGGCCCTCGGCGATGCCGTCAAAGCCGGTCAGGCGCAGGTCTTCGGGAATGCGCAGGCCCCGCCGCTCGGCGAGGGTGAGCACGGTCAGGGCGATGCGGTCGGACATGCATAGCAAGAGGTCGGGACGTTCGTCGTCGGGGAGATCGAGAATCTCGCCGATCACCGGCGCGCAGACATCAAAGGTGTTCTCCTCGATGTTCCACATCGGCACCGTGGCCGGGTCAAAGCTCTGCTCCTCAAGGGCGCGATGAAAGCCGGCCAGCCGCGAACGGGTGATGGTTTGGCCGGCGGCCAGCAAGGTGTGCTCGGCGGTGACCCTGCCGTTGCAGGGCGATTCTGTCAGGCGCAGGTTGATGATCCCGGGGCGCTTGGGGCGCGCGGTCAGAGCATGGCTGGCAACGGCATAGCTGGCGGGTTCGTTATCGACATGCACGCTGGGACGCGACTGGATATTGAAGTCGACCGCCACCATAGGACGCTGAGCCGGTATGTCGTTCAGCACCTTGAGGCTTGGCATCAGGCCATAGACGATAAAGCCATCGGCGATGTTGGCCGAGCCGGGGGCCTGGGAGACATGCTGTCGGCCCGAAAGCAGCAGCAGCGTATGACCGTGGACGTCGAGCACCTCGGCGATGCCGGCCAGCAACTCGCTTGCCACGGCGTCATTGAGGCTGTAGGTCAGGGTTTCGGCGAGCACCACGGCGATGATCCGCGAGCGACCGGTACGCAGGCTGCGCGCCTTGGCATCGGGGCCTGAGTAGCCGAGTCGCTGTGCCTCGCTGAGAATGCGTTCGCGCAGCTTGGGCGACAACTGGTCGGGGCGGTTGAAGGCGTTGGAGACGCTGGCCGTTGATACGCCAAGCTCCCGAGCCAGGTCTTTCAGGGTGATGCGGGGTGGGGCAGCACTCACAGGCGGTTCCATGACGATAGGATCTCGGCTCGATGATACCGCTCGTGACAGGCTGGTGACAGACCGGTGAAAGGAGTGCCCGCCACCGTCAGCCGGTGGCGGGAGCGCTATGGGATGTCGGGGTCTCAGGCGGCCGCAGCGGCCTTGGCGAGCCCCAGGGCCCGGTCGCTTGAATCGAACAGGTGCACGTGTTCGAGCTGTGGTACTAGGGCGACCTGCTGGCCAACCTGCCACTGGCTGGGGGCTTCGCTGCGATGAATCAGCAGCGCCTCGCCGGCCTTGGGCTCGAGATAGACATAGACCTCATTGCCCAGGTACTCGACGTTGACGATCTCGAAGCGGTTGTCGCCCTGGGCCTCGGCGAGGCTCAGATGCTCGGGACGCACGCCAAGGGACAGGGCAGCCCCCTGGGCCTGAGCGCTTGCGTCCTGGGGCAGGGCCAGCTCACCCAGTCCCTCGGCGCGTACTCGGCAGCCCTCGTCGCCGCCCGAGACCAGCTCGGCGGGCAGGAAGTTCATGGTTGGCGAGCCGATGAAGCCGGCAACGAACTTGGTGGCGGGTTGCTGATAGAGCGTCTGGGGGCTGCCGACCTGTTCGATGCGACCGTCCCTCAGCACCACGATCTTGTCGGCCAGCGTCATGGCTTCGACCTGATCGTGGGTGACGTAGATCATGGTCGAACCCAGCCGATGGTGCAGCCGGGCGATCTCGTTGCGCATCTGCACGCGCAGCGAGGCATCCAGGTTGGAGAGCGGCTCATCGAACAGCAGGATGCGCGGCTCGCGGGCCATGGCACGGCCCATGGCCACGCGCTGACGCTGGCCGCCGGAGAGTTCCTTGGGCTTGCGCTGCAGTAGCTCCTCGAGCTGCAGGATGCGGGCCGTTTCCATCACCCGTTGCTCGATGCTCTGCTTGTCGGTCTTGGCGAGCTTGAGACCGAACGCCATATTCTCGTATACCGTCATATGCGGATAGAGCGCATAGGACTGGAAGACCATGCCCACGCCGCGCTCCCGGGGCGGCAGGTCATTGACCAGGTCGTTGGCGAAGTGCATGTCGCCGTCGGTGATCGACTCGAGCCCGGCGATCAGGCGCAAAAGGGTCGACTTGCCACAGCCCGAGGGGCCGACGAAGACCACGAACTCACCATCGCCGACCTCAAGATCAAGGTCCTTGATGATGTGGGTGCTGCCGAAGATCTTGTTGATCTGTGTGAGGTTCACGCTTGCCATCTTGCGACTCCCTGCCGGCGCCTCAGGCGCCAGCATATGAAAAGGGGTTAATCGAGCGAGATAAAGGCGGCCTGATAGGCCGGCAATGTCAGCTGCGATGCCTCAAGGCCCGCCTGGAAGCCGGGGCCGTCGAGCAGCCGGGCGTGCTCGCCGAGAGAGGCCGGCAGGGTGGTCTCCTGGGGCTTCCCGGTCAGGTTGAAGACGCATAGCAGTCGTTCGCCGCCTGCCCGTTCGTCCGCCTCGCGGATGAAGCCGAGCAGATCCTCGCCGACCTCGACCAGCGACAGCTCGCCGTCGATCAGCGCCGGATGATCGCGCCGGAAGGCCAAGATCGCGCGGGTAGCGTTGAGCACCGAGTCGGCGTCATCCTGCTGACGGGCTACCGAGAGCAGCAGGTGGCGAGTCTCTACCGGCAGCCAGGGCTCGACCGGGGAGAAGCCGCCTTGGAGGTCATCGCTCCAGGGCATCGGCGTGCGGCAGCCGTCGCGACCCTTGAATTCCGGCCACAGCACCTTGCCATAGGGGTCCTGGATACGCTCGAAGGGCACGTCGGCCTCCGGCAGTCCCAGTTCCTCGCCTTGGTAAAGGCAGACGCTGCCGCGTAGCGACATCACCATGGAAAGCGCCACCTTGGGGTAGGCGATGGGGTCCTCGTCGGCGCCCCAGCGGGTCGCACTGCGCATCACGTCATGATTGGACAGCGCCCAGCACGGCCAGGCATCGCCGGCCAGGCGCTGGAAGCGTTCGATCACCTCGCGGATATAGCCGGCCGAATGCGGGGCATTGAGCAGATCGAAGCCATAGGCCATGTGCAGCTTGTCGCCGCCGGCGGTGTATTCGGCCATGCGCTCAAGCGGGTTGTCGTCGCCGATCTCGCCCACCGTGGTAGTACCGGGGAACTCGTCCATCAGGGCGCGCAGGTCCTTGAGGAAATCAAGATTCTCCGGGCGGCTCAGGTCATAGACGTGGCGCTGCCAGGTGTAGGGGTTGGTGGCCGGCGCCCCCAGGGTCTTGGCCTCGCCCGCCGGTACCGGCGGATTGTCGCGAAGCTCGAGGTCATGGAAGTAGAAGTTGACGGTGTCGAGACGGAAACCGTCGACACCGAGCTTGAGCCAGAAGCGCATGTTGTCGAGCTGGGCCTGGCGCGCCGCCGGGTTGTGGAAGTTCACGTCCGGCTGGCTTTCCAGGAAGTTGTGCAGGTAGTACTGCTGGCGGCGCGAATCGAAGGTCCAGGCCGAGCCGCCGAAGATCGACAGCCAGTTGTTGGGCGGCGTGCCGTCGGGCTTGGGGTCCGCCCACACGAACCAGTCGGCCTTGTCATTGGTGCGGTCCTGGCGGCTCTCCTGGAACCAGGGGTGCTGATCGGAGGTGTGGCTGATCACCTGGTCGATCATCACCTTGAGACCCAGCGCATGGGCACGCTCGAGCAGCGTCTTGAAGTCCTCGAGGGTGCCGAACATCGGGTCGACGTCGCGGTAGTCGCTGATGTCGTAGCCGAAATCGAGCATCGGCGAGGTGAAGAAGGGCGACAGCCAGATACCATCGACGTTCAGCGAGGCCACATAGTCGAGCTTGTCGGTGATGCCCGGCAGGTCGCCGATACCATCGCCGTTGCTGTCCATGAAGCTGCGCGGGTAGATCTGATAGATGACGCCGCCGCGCCACCAGAACGTTGATTCTTGCATCTTGGATTCCATCGATGACATGAGCGTTATCCTTTGACGGCGCCGGCGGTGAGGCCGGAGACGATGCGGCGCTGGAAGATCATCACCAGGATGACCAGCGGCACGGTGACGGTGACCGACGCGGCCATGATCGGCCCCCAGGGCAGCTCATGCTGGCTACCGCCAGAGATCAGCGCGATGGCGACCGGCACGGTGCGCTGGCTGTCGGTCAGGGTGAAGGTCAGGGCGAACAGGAACTCGTTCCAGGCGGCGATGAAGGCCAGCAGGCCGGTGGTCGCCATGGCCGGCCACATCAGCGGCAGGAACACCTTGGTGAGGGTCACCCAGGGGGTGGCGCCGTCCATGATGGCGGCCTCCTCGAGCTCCATCGGCAGCTGACGCATGAAGGTGGTCAGCACCCAGACGGTGAACGGAAGAGTGAAGATGGTGTAACTCAGGATCAGGCCGCCGGGGCTGTTGTACAGGTTCAGGGTGCGAATGACCTCGAACAGGCCCGAGAGCACCGCGACCTGCGGGAACATCGACACGCCGAGGACCACCAGCATCACCGTGGTGCGGCCGCGAAAGCGCACCCGCCCCAGGGCATAGGAGGCGGTCACACCCAGCAGCAGGGCAATGAACACCACGCTGATGGCGACCAGAATCGAGTTGCCGATGGCCTGAATGAAGCTGTCCTGGGAGAAGATCTCTGCGTAGTTGCCAAAGTCCACCGAGGACAGCCAGTAATCGACCTGGAACAGCTCGCTCGAGGGTTTCAGCGAAGTGATCACGGCGTAATAGAAGGGGAAAATGGCGTAGACCATGATCACGGCGATCAGGGCCCACTTGCCGACCTGCTTGGCGAGCTTGATCTGCTGATAACGGTTCATTCGTCGACTCCCAACTGGCGGCGGCCCAGATACAGATAGAGGATGGTCACCAGCGCGATGATCAGGAACAGCAGGGTCGAGGCGGCGCTGCCGTAGCCCACGTCCTGGAACTCGACCAGTTGCTGACGGGCGTAGATCGACATGGTCATGGTGTTGGTGGAGTTCGAGGTCAGCACATAGATGACGTCGAACACGCGCAGGGCGTCGAGCAGGCGGAAGATCACGGCGACCAGCAGGGCCGGGGTGATCAGCGGCAGGGTGACCCGGAAGAACACCTTGACCGGGTGGATGCCGTCGACCTCGGCGGCTTCATAGCAATCCTTGGGCAGCATCTGCAGCGCGGCCAGCACCAGCAGCGCGACGAAGGGAATGGTCTTCCAGACGTCGACCATGATCACCGCCCACATCGACAGGGTTGCATCGGCGGTCCAGGCCAGGGGCGCATCGATCAGGCCCATGGCCATCAGCAGGTGGTTGATGATCCCGAACTGGTCATTGAGCATCCAGGCCCACATCTTGGCCGAGACGATGGTGGGGATGGCCCAGGGAATCAGCACCGCGGCACGCACCAGCATGCGGCCCTTGAATTCGGCGTTGAGCAGCAGGGCGACGATGATGCCGAACACCACTTCGAGGGACACCGATACCACCGAGAAGAACAGGGTGTTCCACACCGACTGCCACCATACCGGGTCGGTGAGGATGCCGTACCAGTGGCCATCATCGAAGACCAGGTAGTTCTCGATGCCGATCCAGGCGGCACCGGCGGTATCCGACAGCGAGGCGTCGGTGAAGCTGAAGTAGAAGGTCCGCGCCAGCGGCCAGCCGGCGACAAGCGCCAGGGTGATCAGCATCGGAATCAGGAACATCCAGGCGGCGCGAACCCGCTGGCGGCGGACCTTGGTGCCTCGATAGCCCGCCTTGGTAGAGCGCGCCCCCACCCGGGAGGCGCTTTCGGTTGCAGGAGTGGACATGACGACCTCCGGTTACCAGCGACGACGCTTGATGCGCGACAGCTCGCTATCCAGCTGGGAGACCGCCTCGGCGCCGGTCTGGTTACCAGACAGCACGCTGTGTGCGGCATTGAAGAAGCTGTTGCTGACGCGGCCGTAGTTGTCCCCGGTGGGGGCAGAGGGGCGGGCGACGGCATTGGTGAATGTGTCGTAGAGCGTGCCGAAGAAGGGCACGGCCGCCAGTACTTCCTCGTCGTCATAGAGGCTGGCGATGGTCGGGTTGTAGGCGCCCTGGATGGCGCGGCGCTTCTGCTCGGCCTCGCCTGTCAGGAAGGCCACCAGCTCGGCCGCAACCTCGGGGGACTCGGTGTACTTGGAGACCGCCAGGTTCCAGCCTCCCAGAGTCGCGGCGCTCTGGTTTTCGCCGCCCGGCCCCGCGGCGTTTTGGCCATCGGCCCCGCGGGGCAGCTTGACCACGCCGACCTGATCGCGCACGTCGCTGTCCTCGCTCTGTGCAAGCGACCAGGCATAGGGCCAGTTGCGCATGAAGACCGCATTGCCGGACTGGAAGACCCCGCGGGCCTCTTCCTCGGTGTAGTTGAGGGCGCCTTCCGGTGAGATGTCACCGATCCAGCTTGCCGCCAGGTCCAACGCTTCGGCGGCCTTGGCATTGTCGATGGTGATTTCGCCGTCGGCATCGACGATGGTGCCGCCGCCGTTGCTCGCCACCCATTCCAGGGCATTACAGGTCAGGCCCTCATAGGCGCGGCCCTGAAAGACGTAGCCCCACATGCGCTCGTTGCCGGCGGCCCGCTCGGCGTCCTGGATTTCCTCGGCGATCGCGGTCATCTCTTCCCAGGTCTCGGGCGCCTCATGGCCGTATTTTTCGAGCAGATCCTTGCGGTAGTAGAGCACGCCGGCGTCGGTGAACCAGGGCATGGCCACCAGGCGGTCGTCGATGGTGTTGTTGGCGACGATGGTGTCGAAGTGGCCGGCGGCGGCGTCCTCGCCGAGGACTTTTTTCAGGTCGAGCAGGTGGTTGGCGAGTAGGCCTGGCCAGACTACGTCGATCTGCATCACATCGATGTCGCTGGACTGGGCAGACAGAATCTGCTGATAGAGCGAGAGACGTTCGGTAGAAGAGTTGGGCGTCGAGACGATGTTGACGGTGTGGCCGGTTTTGTCTTCCCAGGCCTTCACGCCTTCCTCGCACAGGGCCAGTTCGGCGCCGACGGCACCGCAGGAAATGGTCAGCTCAGCGGCCTGAGCCTGGGTGGTGGCGGTGCCAGCGATGCTGGCCAGTGCGATGGCGGGAATCAGTTTCTTGATCATCAGGCATTCCTTGTCGTGTTGTTGTTGTCTGAATGGGCGAATCCTGGTGGCAAACCAGGGCGACTGGCGGTGATTAAATGCAAACTTAATCGTTTAAGTTGGATGATAAGGAAACACTAGCCCCGGCGTTGGTTGCCATCAACCTAGACTTTGGGTGTACCCCCGGCGGTCGGGCTTCTGGGTGGATATGACGCTGCTTTGGTCATGCAGGTGCTTGCCAGGGAATACCCAGAAAAGATACGGCAGAAGGTTGATGGATGCGGCTGGCTGAAATTTCCTTCAATACGAAGCACTGGTGGTTAGCCAACATGGGGCCATCGTGTCTCGTGGAGTCGTCCCATGTCCTTGTCGGTATCTTTATTAGTGTCCATGTCTGCCTTCGCTGTGGCGGCGTCCGTTTCTCCTGGTCCGGTGAATCTGCTGGTGCTATCAACGGCCATTCACGTAGGTTGGCGCGGTGCTATGCCGCTGGTAATGGGGGCCAGCGCTGGTTTCACCCTGCTGCTGTGGTTGATTGGGATCGGCATGGTGGAACTGTGGCAGCAATGGCCGTTGCTTCGCCATCTGGTGCGCCTGGGCGGGGTGGCCTTTCTGATCTGGCTGGCCTGGAGGCTAGCGCGTAGCGATGGTGAGCTCGACATGGATCGGGTAGCCGAGCCGGCGGGGGCGTGCACTGGCGCTTTTATGCAATGGATAAACCCCAAGGCCTGGTTGGCATCCGTTGCGGGAATGGGGGCCTTCGCGGCAGATGGCGATCCGGCGCTGGTGACAGTATTCGCCGTGCTGTGGGGCAGCCTGTGCGCGTTATCGATCAGTCTGTGGGCGCTGGCGGGGGGGCAGTTGAACGGTTGGGTATCGTCGCCCCACCGAATGCAGTGTATCAATCGTGGGTTAGCGGGACTGCTGGTGCTAAGCGCAGGTCTTGTGTTGCTGGGTTGAGGGGGCAGCGGCTAGCGGCGTCCCAGATAGTGCCCCGGTGTTGTCGCCAGCAGACGCTTGAAGGTGCGTTGCAGGTGAGCCTGATCAGCGAATCCACAGGCCTGGGCGACGTCTGCGATGGAAGTACCCAAGCGCAGTTGTTGGCGCGCATGGCGCACCCTCAGGTCGATCAGAGCGGCGTGGGGTGTCAGGCCGTGATGCCGGCGAAAGGCGGCGATCAGACTGGTGGCGCTGCACTCGGCGGCCTGGCATAGCTCTTTGAGTGTCAGGTCTCGGTGCCAATCGGTTGCCAGTAGGTCCAGTGCACGAGCCAAATGTACCGGCGGGATAGGCGAATGGCGCTGGGGATGGAGTACTTCCTGTATGCGCTCTGCCATGAGTTCGGCGCGGCTTTCTCGTTCCATGCGGGGAGTATCATGATCGGCGAGAGCAAAACCCAGCGCGATGATGGCCTGGTGGAGGCGAGGGTCACGGCTGACCCGCGCGGCGAACATCGGCACGTCCGCCTGGTCATCAGCGTGCAGTGAAGGACAGCGTGCGGCCAGCCATTGGCTATCCAGATACAGCATGTGATAGCCCCAGGACGTGTCTTGAACAGCATTGCAAGCGTGGCGGTCCTCTGGGTTGATGACCACCACATCGCCAGCACTGACCTTCTGACCCTGGCCACGGCTCCAGTAGTGCGAGCATCCCGAGGTGATGGCGCCGAAGGAGTGACAATCGTGACTATGGAGAGCATGGCTCAGGGCATTGCCATCAGCCACCAGGCGCGCCTCAATGAAGGGGAGCGCCGGATCACGGAGAAAGCAGGAAGAAACGGGGGCAATGGTGCTCATGGTGACTCACTTCCAGCAATCCCCCACGGCCTGGACGGGGGCATTTTTCAGGCTGATGCGAATAGCCTACGCTACCTTTTGGGAAAATCACCTCGGTAGTATTGTGACATATCCGCTTCGGTTAAACGCCCGTCCTCCCTCGCTCTTGGGAGAATTTACAGTGACAGCAGGAACAGGATCAGCGGCGGTGAAAGCAGCGATAGGATGAAGCCGCTGACCACGGCGATGGGCACGCAGGCCACGCCGCCATGCTGCTGGATGACCGGCAGGGTGAAGTCCATCGAGGTAGCGCCGCCATAGCCGATGGCGAGCGGTGTGGCGCGATGAATGACCAGCGGGATCAGAATGAAAGCCATCAGTTCCCGGGCCAGGTCGTTGAAGAAGGCCACCCCGCCGAGTAGCGGACCCAACTGGTCGCCGATCAGGATGCCCGACAGCGAATACCAGCCGAAGCCGGCGGCCATGGCCAGCCCCTCGTTCCACTCAAGCGACATCAGCGGGGCGGCGATCAGGCCAGCAGCCAGTGAACTGACCGCGACCGTGGCGGCGATCGCCAGGCCGTGGCGGTTGAGCAGGATCTGCCTGAGCGACATGCCGGAGTTGCGCAACTGGCAGCCGATCAGGGCTAACAGCACATAGAGCACCCACTCGGCGAGTGTTTCGGCGCCGCCATGCAGACCGTCGATGGCCAATGCCTTGCCGGCCAAGCCTAGCAGCACCCCCGCGATCACCACTGCGACCAGCAGCAGCGAGCCACCCATGGCCGCCAGCTTGCTGGTCGGTGCCCCCTTGACGACCGTTGCGCCGTTAGCATGCAGGGCGCTGCGTCGTGACAGCCACCACAGCGCAGGCAGATTGCAGGCGGCGGTGATCAGGAACAGCAGCAGGGTCTGGCCCCCCAGCCGTGACAGCTGCCCGCCCAGGTTATCCAGGCCGGCGAGGCCAACGCCCATCAGTAGCAGGATGACGTAGATGGCGCCGTTGACGGCGCGGTTGACCGCCGCCAGCAGGCTTTCATGTTTCAGCGGCACCAGGTAGCCGAGAATCAGGGGCAGCAATACGATAAGCAGGCCGGACAGCATCGGTCCTCCATTAACCAGCGGGTCGCCGATGTGGCGACCAGGAGGCGCTACTGTAACCAGACTCTTATATGAGGAGAAATGATTTTCGCTGATGGGGAATCAGCGAACGTAATGATCGTGAGCGTTGCTTAGCGGGATTGTCTCTCTGTAGCTGGCCAGCCCGAGTTGGCCGCTCCTCAGTTGGCCTTGGCCAGGTCGTTGAAGCGCAGCCTTCTCAAACGCAGGTGGCTCGTGCGTTCGCCGTTCTTGAAATAGTCGGCCGCCAGCAGCAGGCCCGGCACCTCTGGGCTGAAGGTCAGGCGAAGATCGCGATCGGGATGTTCGCCGCGCCACAGGGCAATGGTCACCGCCGGGAAGTTGCCGGCCGGCAGGTCGAGGGTGGTGGTCTCGAGGCGGCGGTAGTGAAAGCTCTTCGTCTCGCCCTTGTAGTTGGTATATCTCAGGGTGCAGGGCGCTACCTGAGGGTGCCAGCAAGAGACCTGGTCGGCCTGTCGCGAGAGCTCGAACAGTGCCGCCTGGCGGTCGGGCCAGGCGGCAAGCTCACTCTGGCCCATATGGTAATCCTCGCCGATGCCGAGCAGCGAATAGCCGCCGGCGTATTCGCTACTGGTTACTCCGTCGTCACCGAGGGTGAAACGGCCACGCTCCCAGCCATTGGCCACGGCAACGGAGGCGCGCATCTCACTGACCCAGGCCCCGCCCTGACGCTTCAGGCTGTGGCTGATGTCGGCATCCGGCCAGCCGTCGATTTCCAGACGGTAGGTGGCCTCGAAGGTGCGCGGCGCGGCCGCATCGTCGGCCGCAAAGGCATTGAAGGAGGCGATGAGCAGTAGAGCGAACCCTGATAGTAGTCTCATCAGGTGTCGTTGGCGCCTCGGTGTGGCGAGGTTCATCTGCATCTCTCCCGAGTCGGGGCTTCAGGGGTGGTAGTCGAGCCGTCATGCTGAAATCATCATGGTTGTGATAGGTGGTGGGGGGAAAGGTTCCGCGGCTATCGTTGTAATGAATTGCGCGCTAACCTGATTCCTCAGCACCGCCGACGGCTGCGCGTGTCTGCGGTTGCTTGATGCCCCGTCACTTATGGATAAGAGGATGCTCTCTATGGCCAAGCTATTGTTGATTGCCGGCGACTTCGTCGAGGACTACGAAATCATGGTGCCCTTTCAGGCCTTGCAGGCCATGGGGCATCAAGTCGACGCCGTCTGCCCGGACAAGCGTGAGGGCGATAGCGTCAAGACCGCTATTCACGACTTCGAGGGCGACCAGACCTACACCGAGAAACCGGGACATAATTTCGCGCTTAACGCCACTTTCGCCGAGATCGACCCCGCCGACTACGACGGTCTGGTCGTGCCGGGCGGTCGGGCGCCGGAATACCTGCGTCTCGACGAGCGAGTGCTTGAAGTAGTGCGCCACTTCTTCGATACCGACAAGCCGGTGGCGTCGATCTGCCACGGTGCCCAACTGCTGGCAGCGGCGGTGTCTCTCGACAAGCGGCGTGTCTCCGCCTACCCGGCCTGCGCTCCCGAGGTTCATCTGGCCGGTGGCGAATTCGCCGATATCGCGGTGACGGATGCCATCACCTGCGGCAAGCTGGTGACCGCGCCGGCCTGGCCCGCGCACCCGGAATGGATCAAGCAGTTCAACGCCCTGCTGTAAGCACGTCACCCTCGGGCCACACTTTATGACCAATCCCGCCCCGCCGGCGCCTGCTGCCGGGGCGGTTCGTATCTCCCGGTTCCCACCTTCCCGGTGCCTTGCGTATCATGATCTTGTACGGTCTATCTGTGCTGTCCGCTTTTGGACAGTTTCCCCTGTTTCATCCTTTCATGACTGCCCGTTCGATGACCTCCAAGCATGCCACTACCCGCGACACCCTGATTCAGGTCGGCGCCGAGCTGATTGCCGAACAGGGCTACCACGCCACCGGCATCAATGCCGTACTCAAGGCATCAGCGGTGCCCAAGGGCTCCTTCTATCACTATTTCTCGAGCAAGGAAGATTTCGGCCTTGCCGTGATCGAGGCCTTTGCCGACACCTATGAGCAACGCCTGGACGAGCTGCTCGACGATGATCGCCCCCCGCTTGAGCGGCTGCAGCGCTTCTTTGCTGCAGGGCGTGCCGATATGGCCGACTGTGACCACAGTCGTGGCTGTCTTATTGGGAATCTGGGCCAGGAACTGTCGGCGCGGAACGCGCTGTTTCGCGAGCGGCTGGACGGCATTCTCAAGGAGTGGGAACGTCGGCTGGCTGTCTGCCTGGAGCAGGCCCGGAGCGCAGGCGACATTGCGCCAGACACCGATAGCGAGGCCCTGGCGAGCTTCATCCTGGCCGGCTGGCAGGGGGCGCTGCTGCGGGCCAAGACTCTCAAGTCGGTGACGCCCATGCAGCACTTCGAGGATATTCTTTTCGCCCGAGTGCTGCGCTGACCCCTATGTTTCTTGGCGCCCGTTTCTAAGCCCCCGTCAGGCCGATAGTGACCTTCAGCTTATTTTCGTTCAGGTTCTTGGACGGGGTCGCCGCTCTGGCTCAGTAGCCCGCGGTGGGGTCGACGCTTGGCACCTGTTCGCCGGCCTGCCAGGCCTTGAGGGTGTCTATTACCTGCTCAAGGGCTGCATCACGCGGCGTGGGGGCGGCCATGTGCGGGGTAATCAGTACGCGCGGGTGTCGCCACAGTGGGCTATCGGCAGGCAGCGGCTCGTACGCAAAGGCGTCCAGCACCGCGCCCCGTAGCCGTCCGGTGTCGCCGTTTCCGTCATCTTTTCCGTACCTAGTCTCGGCGTCGACGGGCCCCAGCGCTTCAAGCAGGGCGGCCTCGTCGATCAGGCTGCCGCGTCCGGGGTTGATCAGGCTGGCGCCAGGGGGCAGGGCGGCCAGGGTCTCGGCGTTGATGATGTCCCGGGTCGCTGGCGTGTTCGGCAGCAGGGTGACGAGGCTCTTGACCTGGCCAAGCAAGGTCGCGAGGCCTTCCTTGCCGTGATAGCAGCGGATGCCGTCCAACGCCTTGGGGCGGCGGCTCCAGCCGTGAACCGGAAAGCCATCGGCAGCCAGCGCCTGTGCCACTCGCGCGCCGATAGCGCCAAGCCCCAGTACGCCTATACCCCATTCGGCCTTGGGAACCAGTGGCTGTTCCTGCCACTGGATGCGTGCCTGCTGGCGAGCGTAAAGATCGAAATCGCGTTGGAAGTGCAGCACGGCGTAGCGTACGTAGTCGATCATCGGATCGGCCATGCCGGCATCGCGTAGCTTGACGATTGGTACACCCGCCGGCAGGGCCGGGTTGTTGAGCAGGGCGTCCACGCCAGCACCGAGGTTGATGATGCCCTTGAGCCCTTTCTGCTCCTCGAACAGCCAGGCGGGTGGCTGCCAGGCGACCAGGTAGTCGGCATTCTGGCGTGCCTCCAGGGAGACATGACTGGTGATGACCGTGGCCGTTGGCAGAGCCTTGGCGATGGCTGTTTGCCACTGCTCGGCATCGGCGGCGTGGATGAGAATCTGCATGACAATCGGCTCCTGTGCGGCGGCTCTAACGCGGGGCTTGGGCGGGCTCTCACGATCCGGCAAGAAAAGACAATAAAGCCTTTGACGGAGGGCTCAACGCCGGTGCTAGTATCAGCACTAGGTCAATGACCGATGATTGTCATAATCGAGTGTCAAGCACTTGATAGCAATCACTGTTTGTCAGTAGCAACGACATGTTGGTGGCGATAACACGCCCTATGGTCCCGGCCTTGGTCAGCAAGGCCGGTTTTGGTGATTCTTTGATGGCGAATGGCCCATGATTCAGGTAACCCTGCCCTTCACCCGTGAGGAGTACGCAAGCCGGCTGTGGAAGGTGCGTGCTGAGATGGCCAGCCGTGGTATTGACGTAATAATCGTCAGTGATCCCTCCAATATGGCTTGGCTAACCGGCTACGATGGCTGGTCGTTTTATGTTCACCAGTGCGTGCTGGTAGGGCTCGAGGGCGAGCCGGTCTGGTATGGCCGGCGAATGGACGCCAACGGCGCCCTGCGGACCTGCTGGATCGATCCGGAAAATATTACCTACTACCCGGATTACTACGTGCAGAATCCGGATATGCATCCCATGGACTACCTGGCTCAGACCATCCTGCCGTATTACGGCTGGCATCAGGGCGTGGTGGGCATGGAGATGGACAACTATTACTTCTCGGCCAAGGCCTACCAGAGCCTGCTGCGCGAGCTGCCTCACGCCCGCTTCATCGATGCCAATGCGCTGGTCAACTGGTGTCGGGCCATCAAGTCGCCGCAAGAAGTCGAGTACATGCGCGTGGCGGCGCGGATCGTCGAGGGAATGCATTCACGTATCCTCGAGATGATCGAGCCGGGGTTGCCCAAGAGCAAACTGGTCTCCGAGATTTACCGGGTCGGTATCGAAGGCTGGCGCGATGACCAGGGCAAGATCTTCGGCGGCGACTATCCGGCCATCGTGCCGATGTTGCCGACGGGCAGCGATGCCGCAGCACCACACCTGACCTGGGACGACACCCCCTTTCGCAAGGGGGAAGGCACCTTCTTCGAGATCGCCGGTGTCTTCAAGCGCTATCACGCGCCGATGTCGCGTACCATTTATCTGGGCACACCGCCGCGTGACTTCATTCGCGCCGAGTCGGCATTGCTCGAGGGCATCGAAAATGGTCTGGCCGTCGCCAAGCCCGGCAACCGCTGTGCGGACATCGCCATGGCCCTGGGCTCGGCCATGGACAAGTACGGCTTTGACCGTGGCGGCGCTCGCTGCGGCTATCCCATCGGCATCAGCTATCCGCCGGACTGGGGCGAGCGGACCATGAGTCTGCGCCCGTCTGACGAGACCATTCTCGAACCTGGCATGACATTCCATTTCATGCCGGGGCTATGGGATGAGAACTGGGGCCTGGAAATCACCGAAAGCATTCTGATCACCGAGACAGGCTGTGAAACGCTGGCCGACTTCCCACGCCAGCTGTTCGTCAAATAAGGAGACCTTCATGAGCATGTCAGCCAGCCGAGTGCGGCCAAGCCCCATTTCCGCCACGGTCGACTTCGAGGCCGAAGGCGTCCAGCACGGTTTCCTCAAGCTGCCGATCTCCAACGACGAGTCGGCCTGGGGCGCGGTGATGATCCCGATTACCGTGATCAAGCACGGAGAGGGCCCCACGGCGCTGTTGACCGGCGGCAATCATGGCGATGAGTACGAGGGCATGACTGCGTTGATGAAGCTGGCCAACGGGCTGGATGTCGAGCAGGTCCACGGTCGGGTGATCATCGTGCCGATGATGAATACCCCGGCCGCTCAGGCCGGCCGACGGACCTCGCCAATGGACAGCGGCAACCTCAATCGCAGTTTCCCGGGCAATCCGGATGGCGGAGTGACCGAACAGATCGCCGACTACTTCACCCGCTATCTGGTGCCGATGTGCGATGTGGTGCTGGACCTGCACTCGGGGGGGCGCACCCTGGATATCGTGCCTTTCGCCGCCTCGCATCAGCTCGAGGACCGGGACTTGCAACGCCGCGCCCTGGAAGGCGCCAAGGCCTTCGGTGCGCCCACGGCGATGATGATGTTCGAGCTGGACGCCGAGAAACTCTTCGACACGGCCGTGGAACGCCAGGGCAAGGTGTTCGTGGCCACTGAGCTTGGCGGCGGCGGCACCACAACACCGGAGCGCCTGGTGATCGCCGAGCGTGGCGTCAACAACTTCCTGATTCACTTCGGTCTGATCGATGGCGAGCTCGAGGGGCCGGCCGAGCCTCAGGTCTACGTCGATATGCCGGATGCCTCCTGCTACGTGCAGAGCGAGCATCAGGGGCTGCTGGAACTGACGCTGGCGCTGGGTGAGCCGGTCCGCGAGGGCGAGGTAATCGCCCGGGTCTATGACATGAGCCGCACCGGCACCGCGCCGATCGAGTACCGCGCCGAGCGCAGCGGCCTGCTGGTGGCGCGTCGCTTCCCGGCCCAGGTGTGTATGGGCGATACCATCGCGGTCATCGCCGATATCGTCGACGCCCTGGACGGATGAGACCACGATGAAGCTCGATCGTTATGATCTGAAGATCCTCGAGATCCTGGCCGAGGACGGCCGCATTACCAAATCGCGACTGGCCGAGGCGATCAATCTTTCGGTCAGCCCCTGTTGGGAGCGGGTGCGGCGACTGGAGAAGGCCGGCATCATCGAAGGGTACGGCGCGCGCCTCAATGCCCGGATGGCGGTGCGCCGGACGCCGGTCTGGGTGCAGATCGAGCTCAAGTCGCATCATGCGGGCGATTTCCAGCGCTTCGAGGCAGAGGTCATGGCTACCCCCGAGGTCACCGAGTGCGTGGCCGTGGGGGGTGGTGTCGATTATCTGATCAAGGTCGAAGCAGAGACCATCGATGCCTATCAGCGGCTGATCGACGGCTGGCTGATGTCGGAGATCGGTATTCAGCGCTATTTCACCTATATCGTCACCAAGACCGTCAAGCATACGGCCCCACCGATTGAGCTTGCGTCTGATTAAATGGCGCCCGTGTAAATCTCGTGGATTCCACTTCACGCAAAACTGACATAAGCTGGAAACGTAGCGAGCAGTTTGGCGATATCGCCTACTACGAGGGTGATTGGCGCACAAGGCGACCAATCGTTTTTAGGCTATCGCAATGCAGAGGTTCGCATGTCTTATTTTACGATTGCAGGGGTTCAGCTCCAGGCACCCCACCACGGTGACAACACCGATGCTATGCGCGCTCGCATCGAAATGCTGGTGGCGCGCTTCCCCCATGTTCAGATGGTGGTGTTCAGCGAGCTGATGGCTCATGGCGCTTCCCCACTGAACGCGCAGCCCATGCCCAGCGGTACCGAGGCCATGTTCTGTGAGCTGGCCGAGAAGCATCGCCTGTGGCTGATTCCAGGCTCGATGTTCGAACAGGTCGGTGAGCTGGTCTATAACACCCTGAGCGTGATCAATCCCCAGGGGCAGGTGGTCAATCGTTTCCGCAAGATGTTCCCCTTCCGTCCCTACGAGGCAGGTGTTGAAAGCGGTACCGAGTTTGTGGTGTTCGACGTGCCTAACATCGGTCGCTTCGGCGTCTCGATTTGCTACGACATGTGGTTCCCGGAAACCACGCGTACCCTGGCAGCCATGGGCGCAGAGGTGATCCTGCACCCGACCATGACCGACACCATCGATCGTGATATCGAACTGTCCATCGCGCGCACCAATGCGGCGGTCAACCAGTGCTATTTCTTCGACATCAACGGTGCTGGTGCGCTGGGTAACGGCCGCTCGATTGTGGTCGGGCCGTCGGGGGATGTCATTCACCAGGCGGGCATCGGCGAAGAGGTCATGCCGATCGAGATCGATATGACACGGGTGCGTCGCGAGCGTGAGGCGGGGCTGCGGGGACTGGGTCAGCCACTCAAGAGCTTCCGTGACCGTCAGGTGGACTTTTCGCTGTACCGGAGCGAGACCCGTTCCACTCCCTTCCTCGACACTTTGGGCCCGCTTGCGAAGCCAGCGCGTCAGGATATCGAACCATACTGATCGCCTCTCGCGTTGATGGGCGGCGTGTACTGAAAAGGAGTTCATGGTGGTAACCCCTATTATTCAAGGTTTACGACGTCTGTTTTCTCGCCTGATGAGTCACAAAAGCGCCGCCCAGAGTGGCGGCGCTTCACCCTCCGCCTCGCAAGCAGCGCAGGAACGTCACCCAAAAGGAGCCAGCTCCATGACAACAACACTAACCAGCATCTCCGATGTGCGCCGTTTCTTTCATAACAACAAGGAGCCGGTCTACTTCATTTCGGCGACCAACTTCAACCTGCTGGGGATCGGCGACTGGGTGGGTAATTTCCGCCACATCAATTACATCAACTGCTTCGATGACAAGCAGAAGAACGTTTTCGTGCCCAAGGAGAAGTTCCCGCGCGACTTCGAGAGCATCGAGGACATCAACAACTATCTGCTCGAGCATAAGGAAGTCATCGACTATATCCGTTCTCGTGGCGAGCAGGGGGTGGCTGCCTTCCTGATGTTCGACGAGCACACCGAGGAAATCTGCGAACAGCTGGGGCTGCGGGTGGCCTTCCCGCCGGCCAAGCTGCGTTCGCGGATGGACAACAAGATCGAAACGGTGCGTATCGGCAACAAGGTTGGCGTACCCAGCGTGCCCAACGTGCTGGCCAAGGTCGACAGCTATCAGCACCTGATGGAAGTCAGCAAGGAGCTGGGCACCAACGATCTGGTCATCCAGTCGGCCTATGGCGACTCCGGCCATACGACCTTCTTCGTTTCCAATGAAGACGAGTACTACCGCCACGCCGAAGAGATCGAGGCCGAGGAAGAGGTCAAGATCATGAAGCGCATCAACTGCCGCGGCTCGGCCATCGAAGCCTGTGCGACGCGCTGTGGCACCGTGGTGGGCCCACTGATGACCGAACTGGTCGGCTTCAAGACGCTGACACCCTACAAGGGCGGCTGGTGCGGCAACGAGATGTTCGCCGGTGCCTTCACCCAGGAAGTGCGTGACAAGGCCCAGGAATACACCAACAAGTTTGGCGAGGCGCTGCGCGAGGAAGGCTATCGTGGCTACTTCGAACTCGACTTCCTGATCGACATGGACACCAACGATGTCTATCTGGGCGAACTCAATCCGCGGGTTACCGGTGCCAGCTCGTTGACCAACGTGGCTGCCTTCGCCCATTCGGATGTGCCGCTGTTCCTGTTCCACCTGCTTGAGTTCTCGAGCCAGGATTTCGATATCGACATCCAGGCCGTCAACGATCGCTGGGCACACCCTGATAGCATCGATAGCTGGAGCCAACTTGTGATCAAGCACACCGATGAAACGGTGGATCTGCTGACACAGGCGCCGCAGTCCGGCGTCTGGCGCATGGCGGTGGACGGTAGCATCGCATTCGATCACTACGATTCCCACCCACATGCCGCCGAGAGCGAGCAAGAGGCCTTCTTCATGCGCATCAGTGGCGTTGGCGACTTCCGCTATGAGGGCGCGGACCTCGGCATCCTGATCACCCGTGGACGACTGATGGATGATGACTTCCAGCTCACCGAGCGCGCCAAGGCCTGGATCGATGCCATTCGTGGGCAGTATGCCGGTCAGTCGGTGCAGGATCCGGTGGTGGAGCAGGTGGCCGTGAATCATGCGGTGGGCGGCGGCAACTTCAAGATTCTTTGATGAAGGATACCGCTATGGGACGGGCCGGCCGCCAGTGGGGCGCTGACGCGGTCAAGCAGCTGGCCTTTCGCACCGTCCATGAGCCGCAGGCTGGCGTGAAGTGGCAATCGCTGTTTGACCTCCACTGGCCGGCTTATGAGCGCTGGTTCTTGTCGGAAGGCGAACGGGAGCGGCCAGGGTATCTGGCCGGCTTCAATGCCATGCGACGCCACATGCCCGAGCTGCTGCCGACCTACGAGCGTTTGTGTGAGCTCGCTGGCGGCGGTGATCTCTCCTCGCGCATGCTAAGTCTCTATCGCCCGCCAGCCTATATCACCGGTTGTTCACAGGCCGTGCTGGCCAACGGCAACAGCAATCTGCTGGTGCGCAACTACGATTACCCGCCCGAGCTGTGCGAGGGCACCATCCTGTCCTCGTGCTGGAACGGGCGGCAGGTGATCGCCATGACCGACTGTCTGTGGGGTGTGCTTGACGGCATGAACGACAGCGGCCTGGCGGTGTCGCTGGCCTTCGGGGGGCGGACCGTGGTTGGCGACGGCTTCGGTGCGCCGATGATCCTGCGCTATATCCTCGAGTTCTGTGATACCACCCCCGAGGCGGCCGAGGTGTTGGCGCGGGTGCCGACGCACATGGCCTACAACATCACCGTCGATGATGCCCAAGGGCGTTACATCACGGCGATGATTGCGCCGGATCGCAAGGCCACCATCAAGCGCGTGCCGGTGGCGACCAACCATCAAAAGAAGATCGAGTGGTATGCCCACGCGTTGGCGTCGGAAACGCTGATCCGCGAGCGACAGCTCTCGATCCTGGTCGATGACGACGCCACTACCGAAGAGCGTCTGGTCTCTGCGTTCTTCGCACCGCCGCTTTACCGCACCGACCACCGTCGCGGATTGGGCACCGTTTACACCTCGGTGTACCGGCCTCTACAGGGGCGCGTGCAGTTTCATTGGCCGTCGCACGACCTAGACCTGAGCTTCACGCATTTTCCCGAGACCAATTTCATCATTCACTACGGGCCCCGGCACCACGGTGCCGGCTAGCCTCTCTATAACGCTGCATGCGGGCAGGATGCTTGTGGCGGATGTAATAATGACAAGCAGCACTGCTGGGGAAGGACCATGAGCGATACGATTGGAACAGACACGCCGTATACGGCCCTGGGGTTCTACCACAAGATCTCCCAGCTTCGTGCCGATACCTGGAATGCTCTCAAGCGGGATCTTGGCAAGCTGATCCACCTCAAGGACGACGCCCAGTCCCGAAATCTGGTCAAGGCCGTCGACATCAAGCTGACCCGCCTGGAGATCATCGAGGACTACCACGCTTTCCCCTCCAAGGAAGATTTTCGCCACCTTTGGCACCTGTTCAACCGCCAGGAATATTCGCTGCTTGAGAAGGTGGTCAAGCGCCTGGTGCGGGCGATGATCAGCGAGTCCTACCGTCGTCGCCAGGTCGATCTCAGCGAGACCGACGCCGATGCGGAAGACCTCGAGACCCTGGATGCCCTGGCGCAGCTGCGTCGCGGTCACCCGACCTCCAACAGCTCCTCGCAGCCCTACTTCGAGGTGTTGATCGTCGATGCCATGTCACTGCAGGAAGAGGAAGTGGTGCGCGAGGCGTTCCATAACCTGCGGCGCCCCGAAGACAAGTTCGTCTACGATGTGGTGACGGTGCGCAGCTTCGAGGATGCGTTGATCGCGATCCTAGTCAACCCGAACATTCAGGCCTGCCTGATTCGCTACGAATTCCCCTACAAGTCGAAGTACAATCTGAGCGCGCTGCGCAACTATCTCGAAGGTATCTCCGAAGTCGAACTCGAGACCAAGTCCGAGGCCGAACGCAGCATTCTGCTGAGCTCAATGATTCGCGAGATTCGCCCGGAGATCGATCAGTTCCTGGTCACCAGTGGCGATGTGGAAGTCACCGCCAGCCGAGATATCCGTCACTTCAACCGGATTTTCTACCGCGAAACGGACTATATCGAGCAGCACCACACCATCCTGCGTGCCATCGACAACCGCTTCCGCACGCCGTTCTTCGATGCGCTGCGGGAGTATAGCCGCAAGCCCACCGGGGTCTTCCATGCCATGCCGATCTCCCGGGGCAAATCGATCACCCGCTCCCACTGGGCGGGGCAGATGATCGACTTCTACGGCATCAATATCTTCCTGGCGGAGACCTCGGCGACGTCCGGCGGGCTGGATTCCCTGTTGCAGCCCTATGGGCCGATCAAGAAGGCCCAGGAGTACGCGGCCCGCGCCTTTGGTTCGCGGCAGAGCTTCTTCGTCACCAACGGCACCTCGACGGCCAACAAGATCGTCGTGCAGGCGCTGGTCAAGCCGCGCGACATCGTGCTGGTCGATCGCGACTGCCACAAGTCGCACCACTACGGCATGGTGCTGAGCGGCGCTCACGTGGCCTATTTGGATTCCTATCCGCTCAACGATTATTCGATGTACGGCGCCGTGCCGCTGCGCGAGATCAAGAAGACCCTGCTGGAATACAAGCGTTCGGGGCAGCTCGACAAGGTCAAGATGCTGCTGCTGACCAACTGTACCTTCGACGGCGTGGTCTACAACGTGCGTCGGGTCATGGAAGAGTGTCTGGCCATCAAGCCTGACCTGGTCTTTCTGTGGGACGAGGCCTGGTTTGCCTTTGCCACCTTCAACCCGACCTATCGCCCGCGCACCGCGATGCATGCCGCGCGCCATCTGCGCGACCGCTATCGCAGCGAGGAGTATGCCGCGGAATATGCCGCCTGGAAGGAAGAGTTTGATCAGCTGGATCCAGATGACGATGCCACTTGGCTCGATCGGCCGCTGATGCCGGACCCCGAGACCGTGCGGGTGCGTACCTATGCCACCCACTCGACCCACAAGACCCTGACCTCGCTGCGCCAGGGGTCGATGATTCACGTCTACGATCAGGACTACCGCCAGAAGGTCGAGGCGCCGTTCCACGAAGCCTACATGACCCACACCTCGACCTCGCCCAACTACCAGATTCTGGCCTCGTTGGACGTGGGACGCATGCAGGCTGAGATGGAAGGTTTTGAGCTGGTGCACTCCCAGGTCGAGGCGGCGCTATCGTTGCGCGAGCAGCTCTATACCAACCCGTTGTTGAAAAAGTATTTCGAGGTGCTCAAGAACAGTGATCTGGTGCCTGCCGAGTTCCGCCAGTCAGGGGTCGAGACCTACTACGACCCCAATGCGGGCTGGAACAAGATGGAAGAGGCCTGGGCCCAGGATGAGTTCGTGGTTGACCCGACGCGCATCACCCTGTCGATCGGCAAGACGGGTATCGACGGCGATGCCTTCAAGAACGACTACCTGATGAACCAGTACGGTATTCAGATCAACAAGACGTCTCGCAACACCGTACTGTTCATGACCAACATTGGCACTACTCGCGGGGCAATCGCCTACCTGCTGGACGTACTGATCAAGCTGGCCAAATCCTTCGATCGACGCTGGGAGGAAAGCAGTCGTCCGGAACGCAAGATCATTGAGCATCAGGTCAAATCGCTGATCCATGATCTGCCGCCGCTGCCGGACTTTAGCCGCTTCCATGATGCTTTCCGGCCCCATGTGGAAGCAGGCACACCCGATGGCGATATTCGCCGCGCCTACTTCCTCAGCTACGACGAGGAAAATACCGAGTACTTGCGCTTCGACAATGGCGAGCTGCAGCGAGCCATGACGGCTGGACGAGATGTCGTCTCGGCGAGCTTCGTGATCCCCTATCCGCCGGGCTTCCCGGTCTTGGTGCCGGGCCAGGTGATCAGCGAGGAGATTCTCTACTTCCTGCAGGCTCTGGATGTCACGGAGATCCATGGCTATCGCCCGGAGCTCGGTTTGATCGTTTTCACCGAAGAGGCGCTGCTGGCGACTTCCGAAGGCGCTGATTGACGCCTTCGGGCCGCTCCTAGCCCCACCACTCACTGCCAAGCATCACCTTCGCCTCGGCCACTCGGCCGGGGCGAAGGCGTTTCTGGGCCCCGTTTTTGCCGGTCGTAGGCCTGCCTCTGCTGGCTAAGAGTGTCCAACAGAAGATTCTGCTGCTTTCGGCCTTAACACGAAAAAAACCTGGCGCTGATGGCGATCCAACAAAAAGTCTCGTCCTCCTGGGCGCCGTACTCTGTATGCATGAGGCGGCATTGGCCGCCCGGTCGTATTTTAGCGTGAGCGCCACGGGCGCTGCTTTTCCAGGAGGTGTTTCATGAAAGTGTCCACGACGGTGACTCAGCGGCTCGACGATCCGCGCCTGTTCCGCCAGTACGCCTATGTTGATGGCAAGTGGACCCACGGTGATGGTGGCCGCGAGGAGGCCGTGACCGATCCGGCCACTGGTGAGGTCCTGGGCCATATCCCCTGGCTGGAAGCCGACCAGATTCGCGGCGCTGTGGACGCCGCCGAGCGTGCCTTCGTCCAGTGGCGTGCGCTGCGTGCCGACGAGCGCGCCGACCGTCTGCTGGCCTGGTACGACCTTCTGCAGGCGCACCGCGAAGACCTGGCCATCCTGATGTCCATGGAGCAGGGCAAGCCGCTACCGGATGCCCGCGGCGAAGTGGAATATGGCGCCAGCTTCATCAAATGGTTCGCCGAGCAGGGCAAGCGTACCTTCGGTGAAACCATTCCGAGCCACATTCCCAATGCGGCCCTGGGCACCATCAAGGAGCCGATCGGTATCGCCGCCCTGATCACGCCCTGGAACTTCCCGCTGGCGATGATCACTCGCAAGGCGGCTGCCGCCATGGCCGCCGGCTGCCCGGTGATCGTGAAGCCGGCCGGCGAGACGCCGTTCTCGGCGCTGGCGCTGGCCGAGCTTGCCGAGCGGGCCAGTATTCCCGCGGGTATCTTCAACGTGGTATTGGGCGAGCCCGCCGAGGTGTCCTCGATCCTGTGCAAAGAGGAGCGCGTCAAGGCGCTGTCCTTCACCGGCTCCACCCGGGTTGGGCGGCTGTTGCTCGAGCAGAGCGCCGGCACCGTCAAGCGTGTCTCGCTGGAGCTTGGCGGCAACGCGCCCTTCATCGTCGGCCCGGATATGGACCCGCATGAGGCCGCCCTGGCGGCGGTCGCTGCCAAGTTTCAGACTGCCGGCCAGGATTGCCTGGCGGCCAACCGCATCCTGGTGCACGAGTCGATCCATGACGCCTTCGTCGAGCACTTCGCCGAGCGCATGGCGGCGCTGACCGTCGGCAACGGCCTGCAGAGCGAGGTCGATCTCGGCCCGCTGATTCACGGCCAGGCGGTCGAGAAGGCCTCGAGCATTGTCGACGACGCCATTTCCCGGGGCGCGACCCTGGTGGCCGGCGATCAGTCGGCGGCGCCCGGACCCAACTTCTTCATGCCGGTGCTGCTGACTGGTGTGACCCGCGAGATGAAAGTCTGGCGCGAAGAGAACTTCGCCCCGGTGGCCGGCATCACCGCCTATAGCGACGACGATGAAGTCATCGCCATGGCCAACGACACCGAATACGGCCTTGCCGCCTATGTCTACACCCACGACATCCGCCGCATCTGGAAGCTGATGCGGGCGCTGGAATACGGCATGGTCTCGGTCAACTCGGTCAAGATGACCGGGCCGCCGATTCCCTTCGGTGGCGTCAAGCAGTCAGGGCTTGGGCGTGAAGGCGGCGTCAGCGGCATCGATGAGTACCTGGAGACCAAGTACTACTGCCTGGGCGCCCTGGGCTCCGTGTCAGGAAGCTAGCCAGGCCATCGAACGCACAGCTCCCAAGACACAGCTCCCAATACAGAGCTCCCAAGATTAGTGGTCTTGAATAATTGATTTGAACCTTCTCCCCGGTGGGATGCCGGGGAGCACGAGAAAAGAGAGAACGAAATGAGCCAGCAGCACCAGGAGCTGATCGATCGCGACCGCAAGGTCACCTTCCATGCGTCCACGCACCTGCGTGACTTTGCCCATGGCGATGCGCCGGGCCGAGTCATTACCGGTGGCAAGGGCATCAATATTGTCGATATGGATGGTCGCGAGTTCATCGACGGCTTTGCCGGCCTGTACTGCGTCAACATCGGCTATGGCCGCACTGAGGTGGCTGACGCCATCTACAAGCAGGCCCTGCAGATGTCCTACTACCACACCTATGTGGGGCACTCCAACGAGGCGCAGATCGAGCTTTCAGAGAAGATTCTCGAGCTGGCCGGTCCCGGCATGTCCAAGGTCTACTACGGCATGTCAGGCAGCGATGCCAACGAGACCCAGCTCAAGCTGGTGCGTTATTACAACAACGTGCTCGGCCGCCCGCAGAAGAAGAAAGTCATTTCGCGGATGCGTGGCTATCACGGCTCTGGTATCGCATCGGGTTCACTGACCGGTCTGAAGGCGTTTCACGATCATTTCGACCTGCCGATCGATACCATCCGCCACACCGAGGCGCCGTATTACTACCACCGTGCCGCCGAGCAGGAAGGCATGAGCGAGCAGGAATTCTCGGCCTACTGCGCGACCCGGCTCGAGGAAATGATTCTCGCCGAGGGCCCCGACACCGTGGCCGCCTTCATCGGCGAGCCGGTGCTCGGCACCGGTGGCATCGTGCCGCCGCCGGAAGGCTACTGGGCAGCGATCCAGGCGGTGCTCGACAAGTACGACGTGCTGCTGATCGCCGATGAGGTGGTCTGTGGTTTCGGGCGTATCGGCACCAACTTCGGCAGCCATCACTACGGCATCAAGCCGGACCTGATCACCGTGGCCAAGGGCCTGACCAGCGCCTACCAGCCGCTGTCCGGGGTGATCGTCGGCGATCGGGTATGGAAGGTGCTGGAGCAGGGCACCGGTGAATACGGCCCGATCGGCCACGGCTGGACCTACTCCGGTCATGCGCTGGGCTGTGCGGCGGGGCTTGCCAACCTCAAGATCATCGAGCGCGAGGGCCTTACCGCCAACGCCGCCGAGACCGGTGCCTACCTGCAGCAGCAGATGCAGGCGACCTTCGGGGATCACCCGATCGTCGGCCAGACGCGCGGCGTGGGGATGCTGGCCTCGCTCGAGTTCTCCGCCAATCCGGCCAAGCGCGCCCACTTCGATCCGAGCCTCAAGGTTGGCCCGCGGATCGCCGCGGCGGCCTTCGAGGAGAACCTGATCGCGCGTGCCATGCCGCAGGGCGATATCCTCGGTTTCGCGCCGCCGCTGATTACCACTCCCGACCAGGTCGACGAGATCATCGCGCGCGCCAAGCGCGCCGTGGACAAGGTGACCGACGAACTCACCGCATCGGGCGATCTGCGCTGAGCGAGGCCAGGTCAGGCAAGCGCCGATTGAGAACCAAGCGCGCCGCCCACTGGGCGGCGCGCTTGGTTATGACGGTTGCTATGACGCTGGTTATGATGGCGGTTACCGCTATGGTTATGGTCATCCGGTGAAGGATGAAAGGATAAAGGAAGAGCCCATGTCCCACCCCATTCATGGCGTTACCCTGGCCGAGCTCTATAAGGCTCGCAAGCGCATCGCCGGCCAGGTGGTGCGCTCGCCGCTGGTGCGCTCGGCGCCCCTCTCGCGGCGCTTCGAGGCCGAAGTGCTGCTCAAGCTCGAGACCTGCCAGCCCACTGGCGCCTTCAAGCTGCGCGGCGCCACCAACATGATTGCCGCCCTGATTGAACGCCATGGCCGCGAGGCGTTGGCCCGCGGCGTCACCACCGCGTCTACCGGCAACCACGGCCGGGCGGTGGCCTTCGCCGCGGCACGCCTGGGCGTGCCGGCGACCATCTGCCTGTCGACTCTGGTGCCGGCCAACAAGATCGCCGCCATCGAGTCCCTGGGCGCCACTGTCACACGCATCGGCGCCAGTCAGGACGAGGCCTTCAAGGAAGTGGCGAGGCTGGTCGACGAGGAGGGCATGACCCTGGTCCCGCCCTTCGACGATCCGCTGATTGCCGCCGGTCAGGGCACCATCGGACTCGAGCTGCTGGAAGATGCCCCCGGTCTCGATCGGGTCTTCGTCGGGCTCTCCGGTGGCGGCCTGCTCGGCGGCATCGGCGCGGCCATGAAGGCCATTCGCCCCGAGGCCCAGATAACTGGGGTCAGCCTCAGTCGCGGGGCGGCGATGTGGAAGAGCCTGGAAGCCGGCCACCCGGTGACGGTCGAGGAGGCCGAGAGCCTCGGCGATTCGCTGGGCGGCGGCATCGGCCTGGATAACCGCTGCAGTTTTGCCCTAGTCGACGAGGTGATGGACGATCACTATCAGGTCTCCGAGGCCGCCATCGCCCATGCCATGGTCGACATGCTCGAGAACGAGAAACTGCTGGTCGAGGGCGCTGCGGCGGTCGGGCTGGCGGCGATCGAAGAGCACCACATCGATATCCGTGGCCAGACGGTTGCGCTGATCGTCTCCGGCAACGGGGTGTCACTCGAGACCCTTGATCGGGCCCGGCGTCTCGTAGGACGCTAGTGCACTTGATTCCCTCATCACGACATTCCCTCATCAGGAGAGGCTCATGCAGCTATTCGACCGGGCGGCGATCAGCGCGGCCGTGACGCTGGATCAGGACGCCCTGAGCGCCGTGGAAGCGGGCTTTGCGGCCCTGGGGCGCGGCGAGGCGGTGCAGCCGCCGATCCTGTCCATGGCCATCGAGGAAGCCAACGGCGAGGTCGACGTCAAGACCGCACATATTCGCGGCTTTTCCCGTTTCGCGATCAAGGTAAGCCCCGGATTCTTCGATAATCCCAAGCGAGGGCTTCCCAGCCTCAATGGTCTGATGATGGTATTCTCGGCCCAGACCGGCCTGGTCGAGGCGGTGCTGTTCGACGAGGGCTATCTGACCATGGTGCGCACCGCCCTGGCAGGCGCCATTGCCGCCAAACATCTGTCGCGGGCCGACAGTCGCCGGGTCGCGGTGCTGGGAGCCGGTGAACAGGCTAAGCGGCAGGTCGAAGCGCTGCGTCTGGTGCGCGATATCGAGGCCGTTGATCTCTGGGCGCGTCGGCCGGAGGCGGCGAATGACTGCGCCGAGCAACTGCGCGCCATGGGGCTTGCGGTGACGGTGCATGAAAGCGTCCGGGCCGCCTGCGCCGAGGCCGACATCATCGTCACCACCACACCGTCCCAGCAGCCGATTCTCAGTGCGGCGGACCTGCCCGAGGGTGTGCACGTCACCGCCATGGGCTCGGACAGCCCCGAGAAACGCGAACTCGATGCCAGCGTGCTGACCCGCGCCGATGCCTTCGTTTGCGACAGCCGGGCCCAGAGCGAACGCAACGGCGAGCTCAAGGCCTTCGCCGGGTCCGCTGATGGACCTTCGGCCGGGAGCGGGGCCGATGGAGAGTTGCCTTTCAAGGTCTTCGAGCTGGGCCAAGTGATTGCCGAGGGCCAGCGCCTGAGGCTGACGCCGGCGACCATTACGGTCTGTGATCTTACCGGCACCGGTGTGCAGGACACCGCCATCGCGGATTTCGCCCTCAGTCGCTTAACCTGAGCCGTCTGGGCTTAGCCGTTTGGAATGAGTCCAGCGCTGGGGGATCTGCCAGGCCTTGGCTTGTCGCCAAGACTAAATGCTACCAAGCTGTTGATCCGATACTGATGCTGAACGGTTCTTCAGGACGCTTCTTCAGGTCGCTTTCTCAGGACGCTTTCTTAGTATTAAGTACAAGTTCTCAGGTTTCTTTTTAAGCACTAGACACAAGGATGCACGATGAGCAAACGCGTATTGGCCTTCGACGTCTATGGCACCCTGATCGATACCCACGGCGTGATCGCTGAACTGGAAGAGGCCCTGGGTGAGCGGGCAGCGGCCTTCTCTCAGCGCTGGCGTGACAAGCAGTTGGAGTACAGCTTCCGGCGAGGGTTGATGGGGGCCTATGCGCCTTTCTCCGACTGCACTCGTGAGGCGCTTGAGTTTACCGACCGTGCTCTGAGCGCTGGCCTTAGTGAGGGGCAGAAGGATCGCCTGATGGCCACCTACGGCAAGCTGCCGGCCTTTCCCGACGTCGCCGAGGCTCTCGAGCGCTTCACCCGGGCCGGGGTGACCTGCGTGGCCTTCTCCAACGGCACCCGTGAGGCGGTCGATGGGCTGCTGAGTCAGGCCGGGCTGCGCGATCACTTCGACGACATCGTAAGCGTCGATGAGATCAAGCGATTCAAGCCCGATCCTGCGGTCTATTCCCACCTGCGCGACCGCATGGAGAGCGAGGCCCAGGACACCTGGCTGATTTCCAGCAATCCCTTCGACGTGATCGGGGCTCGCCATGCCGGCCTGCATGCCGCCTGGATAAGGCGCAGCGCCGAGGCACCCTTTGATGCCTGGGGCGGCGAGCCCGACTTCACGGTCGGCGATCTCTGGGAATTGGCCGATCGGCTTATCTAGGCGTTATGCAGCAACGACCGCCCCGGCCTCGCGCCGGGGCGGTCGCTCAGGCTAGCCGTCAGCCATCGACGACGAATCAGCGCCGGGTTGAGGTGTTGTCACCTTCGTCCGCGGGCGGCTCATCGTCGAAGCGACGGCCGGCCTGGTGCAGCAGGTCGAACTGGGCATTGCAGTGGCGACAGGCACGACACATGCCCAGGTGAAAGCGCAGCGAAAAGCGCTCGCCAAGGCTGAGTGTGGCGTCCAGGCGCTTGGACATCAGCCGGGTCGCTTCCCGGCACATCATCACCTTGATCATTTTTCTTGCTCCGACAGGCCGTGCTGGGAGAGATAGCCGCGCTCGATGCAGGCCCGCAGGCGCAGGCGAGCACGGTGCAGGATCACCCAGCAGTTGTTCTCTTTGAGCCCGGTTTCCTTGCAGATGTCCGCGGTGGAAAGTCCCATCAGTTCGCGCAGCGAGAAGACGCGGGCGATGTTCTCCGGCAGGGCAATCATGCAGGTGTCAAAGACCCGCCAGAAATGCTCGTTGGCGAAGGTGGCTTCCGGATCGCCCCAGTCCGAGGGGCGGGCGGCGAGCTGCCAGTGCCCGCTCTGTTGAAACTGCCGGTCGATGGCCTCGTCGTCGCTTTCGTCGTCGAAGGGCTGCCACTTGCCCTGGCGGCGCTGGGCGCGCAGGGCATCGAGGATCTTGTACTTGAGGATGCCGAACACCCAGGTCTCGTAACCGGAACGCCCCGCGAAGTCGTCGTCCTTCTCGATGGCGGTGGCCAGCGCCTCCTGCACGGCATCCTCGGCCAGGGCTGGTTCCCTGAGCTGCAGCCGTGCGAAGGACACCAGCCGAGGCCGCACGGCCGCCAGGCGCTGCATCCTTGCGTTGGTGTCTTGCGTTGTTCCCGCCGCCATGTCATCCCCTGTCGTCGATCGCTCTTCGTAGCATGATCCGCCGATGCGAAACATCAAGGCGAGGTGTCTTGGCTCTGCCAGCGGGCCACATCTTCGGGCCGATCGACGTCCCATACCTTGGCAGGCTGCGCGAGTCGCCAGCCCAGGCTGTCGGCTCGGGCCAGCGTCTGGGCAAGCACTCGATCACTGCCCCAGGCGATATCCGTGAAGAACGCCTGACAAGGCGCCCGTAGCCCCACCAGTGCATAGCCGCCGTCCTCGGCGGGCAGCAGCACGCCGTCATGGCGGGAAAGGGCCGCGTGACAGTCGGCCAGCAGTTGAGGCGCCAGCACCGGGCAGTCGCTGCCCACCAAGAGTCCCGGGGCGCCCATGGCCTCGAGCGCCGTGAACATGCGCACACCTAGGTCGCCCTCAGGCTGGGGGCGCAGGCTGATGCCATGGCGCTCGGCGAATTCCACGAACAGCGGGTGGTCATGCTCGAGGCTGGTCCACAGCACGATGCGGTGGGCCGGAGTGGCGGCCAGTGCGACCTTCAGGGTCTGACGTAGCAGCTGCTCGTGCAGCCTGGCCGCGGTCTCGGGGGCGAAGGTAGGGGTCAGCCGCGTCTTGACCCGTCCCGGCACGGGGGCCTTGGCGAGAATGGCCAGGGGGAAGCCGTCGTTAAGCGGATCAGCGTGCATGGCGGTACTCCTCGGCCAGCCGTTGGCAGTCCTCGCCGCGCCAGTAGCGATAGCGCAGCCGCCACATCAGCAGCATGGTGACCCACAGGCCGTTGTTCTCCCAGCGTCGCCCGGAACTCACCACCCGCGCGCGCAGGCAGGCCGGCTTCGATAGGTGTTTCAAGCGTTTGCTGATCTCGATGTCCTCCATCAGCGGTTGATCTGGATAGCCGCCCACGGCCTCGAAGGCGGCGCGGGTCATGAACAGGGCCTGGTCGCCGGTGGCGATGCCGGTGAGTCTCGAGCGCCAGTTCATGCAGAAGGCGATGACACCCAGCATGCTCTGCTCACCTGATAGGCGAATGTCGAAGCGCCCCCAGCAGCGTGAGCCAGACAAGGCCTTGGCGATCAGTCGGTCGGCACGGCGGGGCAGTTTCGTATCGGCGTGCAGGAACAAGAGCTGCTCGCCACGACTGGTCCGGGCGCCCAGGTTCATCTGCCTGGCGCGGCCCGGTTCGCTGGATAGCACTCGGCTGGCGTGGCGCTTGGCAATCGCCACGGTGTCGTCCTGGCTGCCGCCATCGACGACGATCAGCTCGACGCCACACACCCACAGGCCGAGCAGGGCGGTCAGCTGGCTTTCGATGCTGGCCGCCTCGTTCAGGGTGGGAATGATGATGCTCAGGCGCGGGGGGCGGGAGAGGACTATGGATACGGGCATGGTCACTGGCTTGGACGAGGCATGGATAGGGTCAAGACATGGATGGGGTCAAGGCTGGGCTCCCAGCTCGATGACCGGACCGCCGGCGGCATTCGCATCGGCCGCATCGTGGGTCACCATCAGCGCCGGGAGGCCAAGGCGCTGCACCCGCGTGAAGACCAGCGAACGCATTTCTTGGCGCAGCGAGGCATCGAGCTTCGAGAAGGGCTCATCCAGCAGCATGGCACAGGGCTTTGAGAGCAGCACCCGCATCAGCGCCACCCGTGAGCGCTGGCCGCCAGATAGCGTGGTCGGGTCGCGGTCGGCGAAGCCGGCCATTCCGATTTCTTCGAGCGCTGCCTCTATTTTCTCGTGTCGTGCCCGCCGAGTCTCTTTCCGGGGCCCTTTCCCGGATGCATTCAAGGGCTCCTTCCGGGGCATGCCGAAGGCCAGGTTGCCGCCGACGCTCAGGTGGGGGAAGAGCAGCGGGTCCTGAAACAACAGGCCCAGCTGGCGCGCCTCGGCCGGCAGGCGAGTCAGGTCGCTGTCATTGAGCAGCACCCGCCCCTGGCCGGTGAAGGCGGGCGCCAGGAAGCCGGCCAGGTAGGCAAGCAGGGTCGACTTGCCGACGCCTGACGGGCCCATCAGCGTCAGCACCTCGCCCGGGGCGATGCGGGCATCCAGCGATAGCAGCGGGCGGCCGCCCTGGTCGATGCGTATGTCCTCGAGGATCAGGGCATGCCCGGTGGAAAGGCGGCCGTCTGCCGTGCGCTCAGCGCTCGTATGGATAGCCCCGCTAGGGGAAAGGGTATCGAGAGGGGTCACGGATTGAGTACTCCACTTCGGTGACGCATCAGCAGGCGGGGCAGGGCCAGGGCCAGGGTGAAGCCCAGGGCCGGCAGCAGCAGCTGCATCAGTGCATAGACGGCGGTCAGGCGGCGGTCGCCACCGCTTGCCAGGCTTACCGCCTCGGTAGTCAGCGTGGACAGGCGACCGGCGCTCATCAGCAGAGTCGGCAGATACTGGCCGACGCTTACCGAGAAGCCGACCGCCGCGGCGGTCAGGATCGGAACCGTCAGCAGCGGCAGGCGTACGCGCACAAAGAGGCTGGCCGGGGAATGGCCGAGGCTCGCCGCCACCTGTGCCCAGCGAGGGTCCAGACGCCGATAGCTCTCGGCAAGCGACAGGAAGACATAGGGCAGCACGAAGAGGCTATGGGCCAGAATCACGGCCAATGCTCCCGGGGCCAGGCCGGCCTGAACCTGCAGCTGGACCAGACCGAACAGGAAGGCGACCGGCGGTACGACTAACGGCAGATACAGCACCAGTTCTGCCCAGGCGGCCATGCCACGGTTGCGCAGATGCTCGGCCTCCAGAGCGCCGACGGTCAATACCAGCGACAGCCCGGTGGCGGCCAGGCCGATCAGCGCCGTCTGTGCCAGCGGGTCCTTGAGGCCGGGCAGCGCCCCCTGCCAGGCGTGCAGGCTCAAGGGGTTTGGCAGCGCTGCCGGGAAGGGCCACCAGGCGGCCAGTGACCACAGCACCAACCCCACGAGGCTGCCGCCGAGCAGCAGGACGGCCAGCAGGGTGGTGAGCCCGCCGGCGCCGGCCCACAGACGGTCGCCGGCCTGGCGGCGGCCGCTGGACAGGGCGGTCCGGGTCAGGCGTGCGACCAGTCGTTCGCCGAGCCACCACAGGCCGAGCGCCGCCAGGGTCACGCCGAGCTGCAACAGGGCCGCCGCCGAGGCGACGAAGCGCATGGAAAGGTCCGGGTCGTTGATCCAGCGCACCACCGCCACTGCGAGCGGCGGCGGGGTGGTGGGGCCGAGGATCATGGCCACTTCGACATTGGCGGAGGCGAAGGCGATTACCGCATAGATCGGCAGGCGAATCAGCGGGTAGAGCCCCGGCAGCACCGCCTTGGCGAAGGCGGTGACTGGCGCATAGCCCAGCGATCGGGCCAGCCGCAGCCGTGCCTGGGCCTGACACTGGGGCAGGGCGGCCAGGCTCATCAGTAACAGGAAGGGCACTTCCTTGATGACCAGGCCGATGGTGAGGCCCAGGCCCCAGGGGTCGCCGGGGAAGAGATAGTCCGGCGGCGTGTCCCAGCCGCTGGGCCAGGGGGAGATCATACGGCTGGCGAGCCCCGAGGGGGTGAGCAGGAAGGCGATGCCGATGGCGGCAGCAGCATGCGGCACCGCCAGCAGGGGCGACAGCAGTCGCCGCACCAGGGCCAGGGCCCGTGTCTCGGCGAAGGCGCCGAGAAACAGCATGACGATGGCCAGCGAGATCAGCGAACTGGCAAGCCCGGCGCTCAGGCTCAGGCGCACCATGTCGGCAAGTCCCGGCGTCGCCACCAGGGTCCGCCAGTGCTCAAGGGTCAGTTCATCGCCGCCGAGAGCCGGCAGCCAGCCCAGCGCCGGGGCTAGAATCCCGGCGAGTCCCCCGGCCACCGGCAGGCTGAGCAGGGCCATGGCGAGCCAGGGGATGGTGCGAATGGTCGGTGAGAAGAGGCGCATCGGGTCACTGGCTGCCGTAACGCTCGAGCCAGGCCGCCTCGAGGCGTTCCATCCAGCTCGGGTGCGGCTCGGGAACCGTCTTCGACAAGGCGCCGGCGGGCAGGGCGGCCGGGTTGTCACTGTCGTCGATGAAGGTCGCGCGCACCTCGTCGCTCACTGCGTCCATATCGAGTACCGTGCGATCGCCCCACACGGCCGGGTCCTGCTTGTGTGCCTGTGCTTCCGGCGAGAGCAGGAAGTTGGCGGTCACCAGGGCGCCGGCCTTATGGCTTGCATTGAAGGGAATGGCGACGAAGTGCACATTGCCCAGGGTGCCAGCGTCGAGCACGTAGCTGCGGGTGGTGGGCGGCAGCTGGAAGTCGGCCACGGCCGCGGCCGGCTCGGAGGGGATGAAGGTAAAGGCCAGGCTCAGCTCGCCGTCGCCCATCAGGCGCTTCATTTCGGGGCCGCTGGTCGGGAAGTTGCGTCCCTCGCGCCACAGATAGGGGTGCAGAGCGTTGAGATAGTCCCACAGCGGGGCGGTGACGGTGGCGAAGTCGCTCTCCTCTACCGGCTGATAGAGCGGCGCGGTGTCCGGGGTCAGCTCGATCAGGGCTTGTTTGAGGAAGGTGCTGCCGGTGAAGTCGGGCACCAGGGGATAGGTGAAGCGACCCGGGTGGGCGCGAGCCCAGTCGAGCAGTTCTGCCATGGAGCTCGGCGGGCTCTCGACGCGGGCGCTGTCGTAGTAGAAGGTCAACTGCGCCTTGCCCCAGGGCGCCTCGAAGCCTTCGGTGGGCACCGTGAAGTCGACGCGCACTTCCGGGTTGGCATCGGCACGAGTCAGGGCGTAATGAGGCAGGGCCTCGGCGAAGGGGCCAAACAGCAGGTCGTTGTCCTTCATGGCGGCGAAATTCTCGCCGTTGATCCAGATCAGATCGATGGCACCCTCATCGAGGTTGCCAGCGGCCTTCTCCGCGATGACCCGCGAGACTGCCGTGCCGGTATCGCTGAGCTTGACGTGTACCAGTTCGATGTCGTGGCGTGCCTCGAGCTCGTCGGCGACCCAGGACAGGTAGTCGTTGGTGCGGCTATCTCCGCCCCAGGCGTTCCAGTAGACCGTCTGTCCCTGGGCGGCCTGTTCGATGGCGGTCCAGTCATCCAGCGCCAGCGCGTCGTCCTGGGCGAGGCTCGGCAAGGCGGTGGCGAGGGCAGTGGCAGATAGAGTAGCCACGGCAATCGAGCGGCCGAAATAGCCAGTGAACGAGCGCGAGCGGGCAAGGGGGGCAATCCGGTGCATGGCGAGAGTCCTTGTGTTGAACTGATACGGCGATGATCTTTTACGGTGATGAGCATTGCACAGTAAGGCGCTTGGTCAGGCGCTTGAGAAGGCGCGTCAGGCCAGGCCGCTATCACCGGCCAGTGACCGCCATTCATGGCGAACCTGGGCAATGACCGGCGGCGACAGATAGTGCTCGACCCGGTCGGCGACATGGGCGATCAGCGCTGGATCACTGAGTTCCGATGACCAGTCTTCACCCGCAGCGCTGGCGTCTCGGGCCCTTCGCTGCTCGGCCTGCCACTTGGCGCACCAGGTCACCGACCACAGCCACATGGCGCGGCGACACTGCAACAGCTCGTCGGCGTCGATGCGGGCGCCGTGCTCGGCCATGGCGGCAGCCCAGGCACGGTGGAAAGCGCGCACCTCGCCAAGGCTCAGTTCGGCATAGCTGTGCGGGTCCCAGGTGGTCGAGGTGTAGAGGCTCGCATGGGCCAGGTCGAAGCCGGGCAGGCTGTAGCGGCATTTTTCCAGATCGACGAGCATCGCGCGGCCGTCGTCCTGGATCAGGAAGTTGCCGGGGTGGGCATCGAAGCTGATCAGCGACTGACTGGCTGGCGGTGCCCGGCGGCACCATTGCTCAAGGTCTGCCAGATCATCAGAGAGCTGACGGCGAACCTCGGGGGTGATCTTGGCTCGATCAAGATACGCCGCCTGCTGATGAAGTTCCGTGAGCATGGCCGCCCAGGGGTCGGTCGGTGCCTGCAAGGGTGTCCGCTTTGCGGCCGGTGGCAGCGGCTGTGCATGCAGGCTGGCCAGGGCCTTGGCGATCGCCGGCAGGTCCTCGGGCAGCCGGGCGTGGCGGCCGCGGATCGCCGACACCAGCAGGCCGCCTCGCGGCAAGGCGTCGCTTACGGGGAGCACGGCCTTCAGAGCCGGAGTGTGGCCGCCCTGGCTCGCCCGGGTGAAGCAGGCCGCCTGATAGGCGAGGTTGTCATCGGCGGCAAGGCGCATCTGGCTCTGCTTGGGCAGCCGCGCCACCCAGTCCTCGCCGTTCTGGCGGGAGAGCCACAGGTGGGCGTGAGCCAGGCCGGTGTCGGCCATCGGGGTCAGCGCCGTTAGCTCACCATTGAGGCCCGCCTCGATGAGCGCCTGACGCAGCGGCTGGCACAGCGAGGCGATGGCCTGTGTCGAGGCAGCGGTGTCCGTGTCGAGCATAGCGGTCTCGGGTCGGGAAAAGAACGGGTAATGGCACTTGGTCGGCCGTCGTCGGGCAAGCTTACAATCTTTTTGTCACAGGACCTTACCCCATGCCAGCGGAGTGAATCACATAATCTTGGCGCCGTCTGAGGTGAGGCCCCGGACCGGTGTTGTTCACGATGCTTGCCGGGCGATGCGGGAAGGCCCGCTGGTCGTGGATAGGTAGTGGTGGGCAGTGGTAGGTAATGTAGGTAGTGGATAGGTAGTGGATAGAAGACAGTGAGCGATCACCAGACCGCAGGACAGCGCGGTCGTCCTGCATAGAAAGCCGCTGCATGAAAATCTGGCGCATGGAAATAAGCGCCGCGACGGCATGATGATCCAAGCTTGAGCCGCGTGAAGCGACTAAGGTAATGGCATCACCCCCGGTTCATGGATGTCGCCATGTCGTCTGTCTCTTCAGTGTCCTCACTACCTCACGTTGCCGTTGCAGATGATCGCGCGCTGGCCTTTCAGCGCTATAACCGACCGGAGCTTTTGCGCATCGGCCTGGTACTGCTCGATACCGACTACACCCTGGAGCGTGACTGGCATCGGCTGGTCGGTGACGACATGGAGCTGTTCTGCACTCGCATGCCCACCCACGCCGAGGTTACCCCAGCCGCCCTCAAGGCGCTCGAGGCGGGCATTACCCCGGCGGCGGCGACTCTGGTGCCGGGGCTGCCGCTGCACACCCTGGCATTTGGCTGCACCTCGGCGGGGCTGTTGATTGGCGATGTGCCGATCGCCGAGCGCCTGCATGCAGTGCGCCCGGAAGTGGCTGTTACTCATCCCTGGCTCGCCATCCGTGCCGCCCTGGAGGCCCTGGAGGCCCGACGCATCGCCGTGCTGACGCCCTATGTGCGGGAGGTCGATGACGCCTTCCTTGACGCCTTCACGGCGCTGGGAATCGAGGTCGCGGCCATCGGCGGTTTCCGTCTTGATCATGATCCGGACATTCCGGCGGTGGACCCCGCCTGCCTGGGCGATGCCCTGGCGACGCTGCTCGACGGCGCGGGGCCAGTAGATGCGGTGGTTCTGCCCTGTACCAACCTGCGCGCGCTGGATGTGCTCGACGAACTCGAGCAGCGCTTCGGCGTGCCCTGCGTCTCCAGCAATCAAGCGCTCTATTGGCATGCTCGATGGATCGCCGGCCGGCCTACCTGCCAGGCGGGTTTCGGCCGGCTTTTGGCTGGAGTTTGAAAGTAGGGATATGGAAGTAGGGATCTGAAAGCAGGGTTATGAAAGTAGATGAAGGCGAGGCTATGAGGAGGAGTCTATGCAAGAGAGAGGCATGAGGACGGCGGGCATCGCGCGGCTCTGAGCCTGACTATTCGGCCCGGGTCGGGGTTATCTTGACTATGTTGTAAGGGGGGCTAGCCGGATGTGCGGTACAGGCAGACGGTGAAGGAAGCCTTCGCCTGGACCGGAGCCGCTGGATGCCAGGGAGCAGGGAAGGGGGCAGATGTCATGCAGGTCATCACATCCCATCGCATACGACGCCGTTGGCTGTGGCCGAGCCTCACGGCTCTGCTGCTCGGGGCGATGCTTGCCTGGCTGGGGCCGGTTCTTGCCCAGCAGGATGCGCGTGATCGTCTGGGCCTGGTGATGACCCTGGATGGCGCCGTTGGCCCCGCCACCGCCGACTACTTCATTCGTGGCCTGCACCGGGCCCGGGACGCTCAGGCGGAACTGGCGATTCTTATCCTGGATACGCCCGGCGGGCTCGATGCTTCGATGCGCGACATGATCAGCGAGATGCTCGCCTCACCGGTCCCGGTGGTGGTCTATGTTGCACCCGACGGCGCGCGAGCGGCCAGTGCCGGCACTTATCTCTTGTATGCCAGCCATGTGGCGGCCATGGCGCCCTCGACGCATCTGGGGTCGGCCACTCCGGTGAGTATGGGCGGCGGCGGTCTGCCCGGCCTTGGCGACGAGGCCCCCGCGACCGGTGAGGAAGATGCAGGGAATGCGGCGCCGGGCAAGGCCAAGGGCGGTGAAGCCGCGACGAGCGTCGGTGCGTCGGGCGGTACCGGCGCTGCCAAGAGTGCCGATACCCAGGTTTTAGACGCCCGGGCTTCAGACTCTCAGGGCTCAGACTCTCAGGGCTCAGGCTCTCAGGGCTCAGGCTCTCAGCCGGCAGAGGACTCCGCCGCCGACGCTCCGAAACGACGGGGTACCACCGCCATGGAACGCAAGGTGCTCGAGGATGCGGTGGCCTATATCCGCAGCCTCGCCGGGCGACACGGGCGCAACGCCGACTGGGCCGAACTCGCCGTGCGCGAGGCTCGCACCCTGACCTCCCAAGAGGCTCTCGAGCAGGGCGTGATCGATGTGCTGGCCCGCGACCTCGACGACCTGCTGGTGCAGATCGATGGTCGGACCGTGATCATGGCCAACGGCGAGCGGGTACTGGACAGCGCCGGCCTGACCCTTGAGCGCTTTGATCCGGACTGGCGTACCGAGCTCTTGTCGGTGATCAGCGATCCCAACGTTGCCTACTTCCTGCTGATTATCGGTTTCTACGGGCTGATCTTCGAACTCGCCAACCCTGGCAGCCTGGTGCCCGGCACCATCGGCGTGATCTCGCTGTTGCTGGCGCTGTTCGCCTTTCAGGTGCTGCCGGTCAACTTTGCCGGCCTGGCGCTGATCCTGGTCGGTCTGGGGCTGATCGCCGGGGAGGCGTTGATGCCCAGTTTTGGCATTCTCGGCATCGGCGGCATCGTGGCCTTCGTGATTGGCTCGGTGATTCTGATGGATGCCGAGAACCTGAGTGTTTCGCTGCCGCTGATCGGCGGTGTGGCAGGGCTCGCCGCGGCCCTTTTGCTGTGGATGATGATCCATTTCATGCGTCTGCGCCGACGCCCTGCGCGGACCGGAAAGGAAGAGATGTTGGACGCCGAGGCCAGGGCGCTGGAGGACTTCGATGGCGACGGTCATGTGTGGCTGCATAACGAACGCTGGCGGGCTCATGCAGGCGAGCCGGTGCGTAAGGGGCAGTCGCTCAGGGTGGTGCGCCTTGACGGCCTGACCGTCGAGGTCGAGCCGATCAAGGAATCATCATCCGAGACCTAGGTGTCGTCTCAGGGACGGCGAGCCTGGGCATTTATCAGATGGAGCCGAGCCATTGCGGCCGGTTTCATCCAAGGAGGTGTGAGCCATGTGGATTTCCTATCTAGTGCCGGTGGTGCTGCTGATCATGCTGCTGGCGGCATCGATTCGCATCCTGCCGGAATACAAGCGTGGTGTGGTGTTCTTCCTGGGGCGCTTCCAACGGGTCATGGGGCCGGGGCTGTTATTCATTATCCCCGCTGTCCAGCGGATGCAGGTGGTCGATCTCCGGTTGATCACCATGGATGTGCCGGAGCAGGACGTGATTTCTCAGGACAACGTCACCGTCAGGGTCAATGCGGTGCTGTACTTCCGGGTAGTCGATCCGGAGAAGGCCATCATCCAGGTCGAGCACTATGTCAATGCCACCAGCCAGCTGGCCCAGACCACCCTGCGCTCGGTGCTTGGCAAGCACGAACTCGACGAAATGCTTTCCGAGCGCGACAAGCTCAATAAGGACATTCAGGAGATCATCGACAGCTCCGCCGAGGGGTGGGGCATCAAGGTCGCCAACGTCGAGATCAAGCACGTGGATCTCGACGAGAGCATGATCCGCGCCATCGCCCGCCAGGCTGAGGCGGAGCGCGAACGGCGCGCCAAGGTCATCCATGCCGAGGGCGAGCTGCAGGCCTCGAAGAAACTGGTCGAAGCCGCCAATGTGATGTCTGAAAACTCGGCAGCGTTGCAACTGCGCTACCTGCAGACCATGAGCGACATGAGCAACAAGAATGCCTCGACCATCTTCTTCCCGCTGCCCATGGATGTCATGCAGGCCTTCCGGGACATGGGTGAGTACCGGAAGCCCCCGGCACCGCCCCGGTCCGACTAAACAAGCGAGGTCGGCAGTCAGTGAGTGGCGGGCAAAATTTTGAGCAAGTGTTGAGTAGGTATTGAGTAAGTGTTGAGTCAACCGTGAGCTAAGCGGCCGGTGTGGCGAGCCCCTCGGCTGTCACGTTAGCCCAGGTCGTCACTTCTCCTAGGGTGCAGGTCGCGCAGTCAGCTGGTAGAATCCGCCGCTTGTCAAAACAGACGTTGATAACACCAGGGTCGAGGGTCGCCGTGACGGTCCTTGCCTGCGAGTGACGGGATGATTCACTGTGACAGCAGATACGATAGTTACTACTTGGCATAGCCTGCCAGCCACTGGCAGCACCCCGCCCTAGCGTTCCCTTTCCCATCCTGTCGCTGTCTTCATGGCAGCGTCATCGCTTGGCGTCATCCTGACGCCAAGCGTGCTGATTAGCGACACGCTCCGCCGCGTCTCCGGCCTGCCTTTGCTGGCAGGCCGAGCTTAGCGTCGCGCTTCAGGCGGCTCCCATATTTCGACGCCACCGCGCGCCACGCGCTTCGCGCCTTCGGGCATGACATGGACCCACGACTGGACCGCAGAATGATCCGATCAATCAAGCAAGACTGGTTTTCCAACATCAAGGGCGATTCGCTATCGGGAATCGTGGTGGCGCTGGCGCTGATTCCGGAGGCCATTGCCTTCTCGATCATTGCCGGCGTCGACCCCAAGGTCGGCCTCTACGCCTCCTTCTGTATTGCCGTGATCATCGCCTTCACCGGCGGTCGGCCGGGCATGATCTCGGCGGCGACTGGCGCCATGGCGCTGCTGATGGTGACGCTGGTCAAGGAGCATGGCCTTGAGTACCTGCTGGCGGCGACCCTGCTGACCGGGGTGCTGCAGATCGTGGCCGGCTATTTACGGCTCGCCGATCTGATGCGCTTCGTGTCGCGTTCGGTGGTCACCGGCTTCGTCAACGCCCTGGCGATCCTGATCTTCATGGCGCAGCTGCCTGAGCTCACCGACGTGACCTGGCATGTCTACGCCATGACGGCCGCGGGGCTCGGCATTATCTACCTGTTCCCGCTGATCCCGGTGATCGGCAAGACCCTGCCGTCTCCGCTGGTCTGCATCCTGGTGCTGACCGTGGTGTATATGGTCTCGGGCATGGATATTCGCACCGTCGGTGACATGGGGGATCTGCCGGATACCCTGCCGGTGTTCCTGTGGCCGGAAGTGCCGCTGAACCTCGAGACGCTCTGGATCATCCTGCCCTACTCGGTGATGCTGACCGTGGTGGGCCTGCTGGAATCGATGATGACCGCCACCATCGTCGACGACCTGACCGATACGCCTTCCAACAAGAACCGCGAGTGCAAGGGCCAGGGTATCGCCAACATTGGTGCCGGCCTGCTCGGCGGCATGGCGGGCTGCGCGATGATCGGTCAGTCGGTGATCAACATCAAATCCGGCGGGCGTGGGCGCCTGTCGACGCTGGTCGCCGGCGTGGTGCTGCTGATGATGGTCGTCTTCCTGTCCGATTGGGTCTCCCAGATTCCCATGGCGGCGCTGGTGGCCGTGATGATCATGGTCTCCATCGGTACCTTCAGTTGGACCTCGATCCGTGATCTGAAGAAGCATCCGCTGAGCACCAATATCGTGATGCTGACGACCGTGGTGGTGACCGTCAGCACTCATAACCTGGCGATGGGTGTCTTTGTCGGCGTGCTGCTGGCCTCGCTGTTCTTCGCCAACAAGGTCGGCAACATTCTCTACATCGGTACCGAGGCCACCGAAGATGGCCGCGGTCGTCGTTATCAGGTCGTCGGGCAGGTGTTCTTCGCCTCCGGCGAGCGCTTCATGGATGCCTTCGACTTCAAGGAAAGCGTCGAGCGAGTGGTGATCGACCTGTCCCGGGCGCATTTCTGGGATATCACGGCCGTCGAAGCGCTGGACAAGGCGGTGCTCAAGTTCCGCCGTGAAGGCACCGAGGTCGAGGTGATTGGCCTCAACGAAGCCAGTGCGACCATCGTCGACCGCTTCGCGGTCCACGACAAGCCGGACGCCGTGGACAAGCTGATGGGCGGCCACTGAGCCGCGAAGCGCGCCGGTGCTATTCAGCGCCGGCGCATTGCGGTAGAAAGGCGATAAACCAGGAAAGAAGAAAACCTGGAACGGCAACAGCAGAGACGCCACCCACCTGCCAAGGACCTGCACCATGACCGATCAAGTGATGGCAGCCATCGACGGCTCTCACTTCTCCACCGGCGTATGCGATTACGCTGCCTGGGCGAGCCTTGCCATGGCTGCGCCACTGACCTTCCTGCATGTGGTCGACAACCACCCACAGGTGGCCGAAGCCAACCTGACCGGCAACATCGGACTGGGCTCCCGGGAGCACCTGCTCGAGGAACTCACGACACTGGATGAACAGCGAGCGCGGCTGGCTCAGGAGCACGGCCGTGTGACGCTCGATGCCGCCAAGGCCCGTGCCATCGAAGATGGCGTGACGGAGCCTTCCTCACGCCAGCGCAACGGCGAGCTGGTCGAGACCCTGACCGAACTCGAGAACGACATCCGCTTGCTGGTAATTGGCAAGCGTGGCGAAGCCGCTCATCAGGCGCCCGAGCACCTGGGGTCCAACCTCGAGCGAGTGGTGCGCAGCCTGCATCGTCCGATTCTGATGGTGCCCGATGAGTTTCGCGCCCCCAAGCGAGTGATGATTGCCTTTGACGGCAGCAAGACCACCCGCAAGGGCGTCGAAATGATCGCCCAGAGCCCGCTGTTCAAGGGAATCGACTGTCATGTGGTGATGGTCGGAGCCGAGGTGGCCGATGTGCGCTCGCAGCTCGACTGGGCCTTGAAGACCCTCACGGACGCCGGCTTCGAAGCCCACGGCGAGATCCGCGCCGGTGAGGTGGAAGCGAGCCTGCGAGGCTACGCCGAAGAGCATGACATCGATATGCTGGTGATGGGCGCCTATGGCCACTCGCGGGTGCGCCACCTGCTGGTGGGTAGCACGACTACCACCATGCTGCGCCGGGCCAGCCTGCCGGTGCTGCTGTTGCGCTAACGGTGTTCGGCTGAACGAGGATCTCAGGGCGTGTCGGCATCTGCCGGAAGGGCGCCCTGAGCCAGCCACCAGCCGACTATCAGCAGGACCAGCATGCCACCCAGTACGCCCTCGAAAGTGATGCCGGCGTCCAGCGCGATGCCCAGCAGGGCCGGGGCGATGCCGGTGGAAAACACCATGGCGGCACTCAGCGTCGAGCGGACCGTGCCCAGGTGTTCGCTGCCCCATATCCTGACCAGCAGGCTGGTGGCGATCGGCTCCTGAGTGCCCATCGCCAGGCCTCCGCCGACCATCAGCGCCCATACCCCGAGATCGCCCCCTATCAGCATGGCCAGCAGTAGCGCGATAGCGAATGGCAGCAGGTAGAGGCGGGCCAGTAGCATGGGACCGATATGATCGACCAGGCGTCCACCCAGCAGGGCGCCAGGCAGCTTGGCGAGCCCCATGCCGGTCAACGCCAGGGCATAGGTCGCCAGGGTGCTGCCGAGATCTTCGGTCATGCGCGCCTGGTAGATGAACAGGCCGGTCATCGAGACCGGCAGGGTCATCAGCAATGGCAGCAGCCGCCAGAAACGCGTCTCGCGGAACGGGCGCGGTCCTTGGCGGCCCTCGTGAGAGGCCGGCCGCATGCCCGGCGCCTGCGGCCAGGGACCGCGCAAGAGCAGCGGCAGCCACAGGGTGGCAAGTACCAGGCCAAACAGCCACCACAGCTCCCGCCAGCCGAACCATACCAGCAGCATGGCGATCAGCGGTGGCAGGGCACTCTCACCCAGCATTACTCCCAGGCTGATCAGCCCTAGCGCGCGCCCGCGCTCGGCCACGAATTCGCGACCGGCCAGGGTGTTGCCCAGGTGAGTCATCATGCCCTGGCCGCATAGGCGCACCAGACCCAGGCCCAGCAGGCCCAGGAGCCACCAGGGAGCGAGGGTGAGCAGCGTAACGCCAAGTGCCAGGCTCGCCAGCACGAGAATGGCGAAGCGGCGCGGCGGGATCCAGTCGATGCTTGGGCCCAGTCTCAGCATGGCGAAGCCCGCGAACAGCGTGACCAGTGCATAGGCACTGCCGAATTCGCCGGCCGTTAGGCCTAGTCGATCACTGATGGGCGCCTGGAAGAGCCCGACGAAGAAGCTCTGCCCGAAGCTTGATGAGAACATCGCCAGAAAGGCGATGGACAGTAAGCCGCGATGATGACGCAGCAAGTCTCGATATCCCGCCATAATGGCCAACGTCCCTATCGGCTGGCACGGCGCCGCGTCGCAGGGCCGTGCTGAAGTAAAGTGTTTTCCGCCCTGTTGCGCTGTATTAGGATGCCGTTTGGATTTGCCACTCACTCAAGCAGCGAGACACTCATGACCATCGTTCGACATGATACCAAGGCACGCATGAGCCGCGCCGTGATCCACAACGGAGTGGGCTATCTGTGTGGCCAGGTGGCCGGCCCCGAAGCACGTCACGGCGATATCGCCGAGCAGACCCGCAGCATGCTAGAGCGTGTCGAAGCGCTGCTCGAGGAAGTCGGTTCCAACCGCGAGCACCTGCTCTCGGCGACCATTTATCTCAAGGAAGGCCACGATTTTGCCGCCATGAACGAGGTCTGGGACGCCTGGGTGCCCGAAGGGCATGCCCCGGCGCGGACTTGCATCACCGCACCGATGCCAGCCGATGAGCTCAAGGTCGAGATCACCGTTACCTGCGCCATCAAGGGCTGAGCGACGTCTCACCCTTCCGGGGAGCGTCTTCTTCGCTCCCCGCCTTGTGCTCCTGCTCCATTGCCGAACCGGTCGCGGTATCCTCCAGGGGTTCCGAGGCGGGCGTTTGCCCCGTTGCCAGGGGCTCGCCGGTCAGCCAGTTCACCAGCCAGGGCACCAGGCTCTCGTTGATCACTTCTTCGCTATCAGTCAGCTGGATGGTGAGGGTGTCGCCATTGGCGATGGCCATGTCCAGGCGCTCGATTCGCTCGCCGCCAGAAAGGGTCAGGGTTGTCAGCGGCAGCTCCAGGCCCAAAGCCCTAGGGTGAAGCGATACTTGCCATGCGTCGCTGTCACCGGAAAGGTCGAGCCGGTAGTCCTCATCGAGCGCTGAAAAGTGCCCGCCGATTAGATCGACCATGTGGCGCTGAAAGGTCTCGCGCTCGGGTAACAGTGCCTCGATGTCGGTTTCTACGTCGTTTGCGTCGGCAGTTGGCCCATATGCCACCTGGCCCGGCGTGAAGCTCAGTACCTGACGACTGGGCGACTCGAAGAGCCAGATCAGCTGTCGGTCACGCTGATACAGGAAGCGGCCTTGGCTGTGCAGGCGGACTTCTCGTTCGGCCAGCCAGTGGAGTTGGCGAAAGTGGCCTTGCATCCGTTCGGGAGTGGCCAGACGTGTCTCCAGTTCATCGAGATCGAAGGCATGAGCCGGCAGGCTTGCAAGCACCAGAGGCAGCAGCAGGGCGAGCACTCTGGCGTTCATGATCTCTTCCGGGGCGCGGCGTAGTTCATCGGGCGTTCTCTTGCTTCTGTATGCGGGAGGGCCGTCAGTGTAACGCAGCAGGTGACCGACAGCTGCCCTCGGCTACTGCAGGCGTTCCGTGCAGCCCTCAGGATGCATCCGAATCGGTCGGGAAGCGGGTCGGCTGCAGGCTTTCCTTGATCTTCTTCAGGTGGTCGAGGAAATCCTCGCCGCGGCGCAGGGTCACGCCGGTGGCCAGCACGTCGATCAGTGCCAGGTGGATCATGCGCGAGGTCATCGGCATGTAGACATCGGTATCTTCTGGCGTCGTGACCTCAAGGGTCTCGGTGCATTCCCTGGCCAGCGGCGAGTCAGGGGCGGTGATACCCAGCACCACGGCGCTGTTGTCACGGGCCAGCCGGGCGATCTCGACCAGCTCTCGGGTACGTCCGGTATAGGAGATGATCACCACCACGTCGCCGGTATGGCAGGAGGCGGCGACCATGCGCTGCATCAGCACGTCCTCGTAGGCCATCACCGGCAGGTTGAAGCGAAAGAACTTGTGCTGGGCATCCTGGGCCACCGGCCCCGAGGCCCCGAGGCCGAAGAAGTGAATCTGCTTGGCCTGAATCAGGTAATCGACGGCTCGCTCGACGCGCTTGGCATCCAGCTCGCGGCGGGCCTCGTCGAGGGCGGCGATGGTGGCGCCGAAGATCTTGTCACCGTAGTGGGCGGCATCGTCGTCGCGCTCGACGTTTCGACTGACGTAGGGTGTACCACCGGCCAGACTCTGTGCCAGCTTGATCTTGAAATCCGGGTAACCCTTGGCCTCGAAGTTACGGCAGAAACGGTTGACGGTCGGTTCGCTGACCGAGGCCGCTTGTGCCAGGGTGGCGATGCTCATGCCGGTGGCAGATGCCGGGTCCTGCAGGATGACGTCGGCCACCTTGCGCTCGGAGCGATTGAGCTCGTCCAGACGAGCGCGGATGCGGGCGATCAGATCGTGACTGGCCATGCTGAGGGAAAGTCTCCGTAGCGACGAACATGACGAGGCGGCATGATGGGCAGGCTGTGCCGCACTCGCGGAGCGATCCGCGGCGCGGTCCTCGTCATGTAGTGATTTAACTACATTATGCAGGATATGCTAGCGTGAGCGGCAGGTGTGCGCCAAATCAACGCCATTGCCATGCCGAGCAAGTGGTAAAGTTACTTATAAATATTGCTTTTTGTCGCGCGAATAACGTATTTTGTGCGTAAGTTAACCATATTTCAGGGAGCGAGGCATGACCCGCGATACCCGTTCTCAGAACACTGGCCACCTGGATGTCGACCTGGCCCTGTTCGGTGCTTTGGGCGATCTGGCCCTGCGCAAGCTGTTTCCAGCGCTTTATCAGCTTGATCGCGAAGGGCTGATGCCCGCCGATACCCGCGTGCTCGGTCTGGCGCGTCACGAGCTGGATGTCAGCGACTTTCGCGACAAGGTGGCCGAGGCCCTGAAGAAACGGGTCAAGCCCAAGGAGCAGGACGCCGAGAGTCTGGCTCGCTTCCTCGAGCGTATCGACTACGCCAAGGTCGACTTCGCCAAGCCCGACGATTATCAGGCCGTGCGCGCCTGGCGAGAGGGGTCGCCACGGCCGATGGTGGTCTATCTGTCGGTGCCGGCGAAAATCTATGGCGACATCTGCCGCAACCTCGACACCAGCGGCAGCCTCGATGACGAGTCGCGGGTGGTGGTCGAAAAGCCGATCGGCTATGACCTGATCTCGTCTCAGGAAATCAATGACGTCATCGGCGAAGTGTTCCCGGAATCGCGGATCTATCGCATCGATCACTACCTGGGCAAGGAAACCGTTCAGAACCTGATCGCGCTGCGTTTCGCCAACCCGCTGTTCGGCACCCAGTGGAACCAGAACCATATCTCCCACGTTGAAATCACCGTGGCCGAGGAAGTGGGTATCGAAGGGCGCTGGGGCTACTTCGACCAGGCAGGCCAGCTGCGCGACATGGTGCAGAACCACTTGCTGCAGCTGCTCTGCCTGACGGCCATGGATCCGCCCTCGAATCTTGACGCCGATGCTATCCGTGACGAGAAGGTCAAGGTGCTCAAGGCCCTGAAACCCTTCACCCATGAGTCACTGGACAGGGACGTGGTGCGCGGTCAGTACACCGCCGGCACCAGCGCCGGTCAGGCGGTGCCTGGCTATCTCGAGGAAGAGGGTGCCAATACCGAGAGCCATACCGAGACCTTCGTGGCCATGAAGACCGAAGTGGCCAACTGGCGCTGGGCAGGGGTGCCGTTCTATCTGCGCACCGGCAAGCGCTTGCCGGACAAGCTGTCGCAGATCGTCATTCATTTCCGCCAGCAGCCGCATTATATCTTCGATCCGGACCAGCGCAGCCTGGCGGCCAACAAGCTGGTCATCCGCCTGCAGCCTGAAGAAGGCATTGCCTTGCAGGTGTTGACCAAAGATGCAGGGCTCGACAAGGGCATGCGCCTGCGCACCGGCCCACTGCATCTGGATTTCAACAGCGCCTTCCCCAAGACGCGGATTCCCGATGCCTACGAGCGTCTGCTGCTCGAGGTAATGAAGGGGCAGCAGTACCTGTTCGTGCGTCGCGACGAGATTGAATATGCCTGGCGCTGGTGCGATCAGCTGATCGCCGGCTGGGACGATCGTGGTACGCCGCCACGGCGCTACCCGGCGGGGTCCTGGGGGCCGGTGGCCTCGATCGCCATGATCACCCAGGACGGCCGTAGCTGGTACGAAGACTATTGACCCGGTGCCCCGCGAGCGGGGCACCACGATAACTGCACGAGGATGCAACATGAGCACCAGTCGCGAACATTTGGCCCACCAGCTGGCTGAGGCCGTGGCCGAAGCACTGCGCGCCGATCTCGCACATCAGGACAGGGCCTTGCTGGTGGTCTCCGGCGGTTCCACCCCGGTGCCGTTCTTCCATGCTCTGGCCGCCAAGTCGCTGCCCTGGTCGCGCATCGACGTGACCCTGGCCGACGAGCGCTGGGTCGCCGAGGACGCCGATGACAGCAATGCCCGGCTGGTGCGCGAGCACTTGCTGACGGCAGAAGCGGCTGCCGCCAATTTCGTGCCTCTGACCACCGACGATGCCACCCCGGAGCAGGGCGCGGCGGCCGTCGGCGAGCGTCTGGCGGGGCTTAGCTGGCCGGCAAGCATGGTCATTCTCGGCATGGGCGACGATGGCCACACGGCCTCGCTGTTCCCGGATAGCCAGGAACTGCCGCTGGCGCTGAGTACCGAAGCGACGGTCGTTGCGGTGCGTACCCCCAGCCAGCCCCAGGCGCGGATTACTCTGAGCGCCGACCGGCTGCATCAGGCCAAGCGCCATGTGCTACATCTCAACGGCGAGGGCAAGCGTTCCAAGCTGGCCGCGGCCCTGGGCGGCGATGACGTGCAAGCGCTGCCGATTCGCGCCTTCCTCGCTTGCCCGCTGGCGATCTACTGGGCGCCCTAGGAAACACTGAATGAATGCCTGCGCGTTTCAATCACTGCGTTGCGCGGTGCTCGGAATCCTCACATATACCGCATATGCTCCGGTTCCTGTGCTCCGTGCGCCTTGTGCTTGAACCGCTCGACGATTGATTCAGCGCTTCCTTGACTTTTTGGAGACCATCATGACCATCGACAAGCAGCTGCCTTCCACCCGCACGACCGAACTCGACAGTATCTGTCTCAAGGCCGAGGTGATTCCGGTGATCACCATCGAACGGATCGAGGATGCAGTCCCTCTGGCACGCGCTTTGGTCGAGGGCGGCCTGCCGGTGCTGGAGATCACCCTGCGAACCGACTGTGCGCTTGAGGCCATCCGCCGCATGCGCGAAGCCCTGCCCGGCGCCAGCATCGGCGTTGGCACCGTGCTGACGCCGGCTCAGTACCGTCAGGCCGAACAGGTCGGGGCCGATTTTGTGGTGACTCCCGGGGCGACCGAGGCGCTGTATCGCTATGGGGTCGAGAGCCCGGTGCCCATGCTGCCCGGTATCTCTACCATCTCTGAGCTGATGACCGGCTGGCAGTATGGCTATCGTCGCTTCAAGTTCTTCCCGGCGGAATCCAGTGGCGGTGCCAAGGCCATCAAGTCCTTCGGCGGCCCGATTCCCGAGGCGCGCTTCTGCCCGACCGGCGGCATCACCGTCGACAATGCCGAAGACTACCTCAAGCTGCCTAACGTGATGTGTGTGGGCGGCTCCTGGCTGACGCCCCAGGCGCTGGTCGAGGCCGAGGACTGGGACGGCATCCGCGAGCTGGCACGCCAGGCCGCCGAGCGTTTCCACCACTGAACCGGCCGCCGGCAGAGTGCTTCATCGCTAAACGTTTCTCTCTCGACAGCTCTGCTGTTGTTCGACCCGCCGCTGGCGGGTCTTTTTTTACCTGCCGAGTCGCTTCCCATCGCTATCGCTACCGGCGGTACTCCCTGCCGTAAGGCTATCTGGGCAGGCGCTAGGCCATCGCCGCTTGCTGCTGGCGATGCCAGTCGGCGAAGGCCTCAGGCGGCAGCGGGCGGGAATAGTAGTAGCCCTGAGCGGTCTCAAAGCCCAGCTCGCGGAGCAGGGTCGCCTGGGAGGCTTGCTCGATGCCTTCGGCGACCACGTCGCAACAGAAGCTGTGCGCCATGGCGATGACGGTGGCGGCCAGATTGCGGTCCTCTTCGCTATCCGGAAGAGGACTGACGAAGGCGCGATCAATCTTCAGGGTGCTGACCGGCAGGGTCTTCAAGTAGGCAAGCGACGAGTAGCCGGTGCCGAAGTCATCGATGGCGATACGAGTGCCGGCGCGAGCGAGGATGGTGAGCTGCTCGCGGGCCAGGCCGACATCCACCATCAGCCCCGATTCGGTGACTTCGAGTCCCAGGCTGGAGCCGGGCAGGTCGTACCAGCGCAGACGTTCCAGCAGCCGCTCGGCGAAATCCTGTCGCGACAGTTGGCGGGCCGCCACGTTGATGGCCAGGTGGAAGTCCTCATTGATCCAGGCTTCCTGGCGCCACGCCTTGAGCTGATCGAGCGCCGCATCGATGACCCAGTCGCCGATGGCGAGGATATCGCCGCTGGCTTCGGCCAGAGGGATGAAGTCGGCCGGCGAGACCGTTCCGAAGTCGGGATGATGCCAGCGCAGCAGCGCCTCGGCACCGACTGCTCGTCCGCTGGCAAGATCGACCTTGGGCTGGAAGGCCAGCTCGAGCTCGCCCCGTTCTCCTGCACCGCGCAGAGCCTGTTGCAGCCTTAGGCGACGGCGCTGTTGCTGCTCAAGGGTCTCGGAATAGTACTGCACCATCGGCGAGTAACCATGAGGAAGGGCCAGTGCGGCCTGGTGGATCAGACGCTCGGGTTCGAAGCGGCTGGCCTGGCAGATGCCGACTCGCGCCTTGATGGACAGCAGCAGGTCGCCCACGGGGTGGTCCTGATGAATCAGGCGACACAGACAGTTGGCCAGCTCAACGAGGGTTGCGGTATCCACGGGATCGGGGCAGATCACCAGCCACTCAGTGCCTCCCCAGGGACCGACGACATGCGAGGGCGGCAGCTTGGCCGCGAGTCGCTGGCCGAGCTGTTTGAGCAGCCCTTCGATGGCGCTGTAGCCATGCAGGCGCACGATGTCATCCAGCTCGTCCAGGGCGATGAAGAGGATGCCGGTGGGGTCGCTAAGCGTTGCGCGCTGTTCTAGCACCTCACTCAATCCATGGCGGTTGGGCAGATCGGTCGTCGGATCGGTGCGCGTTTGGCGTTCGAGCGCCTGGGTGCGCAATGACACCAGGTGTTCGAGGGCTTCCGCCTGCTGATCTCGGACCTCGAAGCGGTGTTGCACCGAAAGGACATTATTGATGCGCTGCAAGACCTCATCGTGGCGAAAGGGCTTGGTCAGGAAGTCACGCGCGCCTAGAGACAGGGCTGTTTGCCGGGTCTCATGATCGTGCTGGGCGGTGAGCACGATCACCGGTGGCGCCTGGGAGTCGAAGCGTTCCGTGAGAGCACTCATGACGCCATGGCCGTCAAGGCCCGGCATGCGGATGTCGAGGAGGATAAGATCCGGGCAATCGGCCTCGCAGAGCGACACCACGCGACTGCTGTCGCTGGTGCTGGTGACGTTTTCGAAGCCGTGATCGTCGAGCAGATCGAGCAGCAGCTCGACGTTTGCCGGATTATCGTCAACCACCAGCAGGCGCTTATGGGTCAGGGCGGTGTCATCCGTCAACGTAGGGCTCCTTGAATCGCGGGCATCATGTGAGCATCAGGTATCGAGCATCAGGACAGCAGGCGAGCCAGCGTCTCGCTAAATGTGCCTAGATCTAGCGGCTTGGTGAGATAGGCATCGAAACCGGCCTTTTGGCCGGGTTGCTGGTCGCAGGCCATGGCATTGGCCGACAGGGCGATCACCGGCAGATCGGCATGCTCGGTGGATTGGCGCAGCACGGCCAATGCCTGATAGCCGTCCATGCCCGGTAGGTGCAGGTCCATTAGCACCAGATCCGGAGGGCAGTGGCGGATCAGCTCGAGGCCGACTTCAGCACTGGGCACCACCTGCAGGCTGAAACCTTCGAGATCCTCGATGATGTCCTCCATGAGACGCTGATTGGCGGGGTTGTCTTCGATGTAGAGCAGTCGATGACCCGTCAGGCGGGTGTTCGTCTCATTTGCATCCGGCGAGGCGTCATGTTCCTTGGCTGCGCCATTAACGGCCAGCGGCAGTTCGAACCAGAAGTCGCTGCCTTCGCCGGGGGTGCTGTCGACGCCGATGGAGCCCTGCATGTGCACAACCAGCTCGCGGGTGATGGCCAGGCCAATTCCGGTGCCCTCGATAGCACTGTGTTCGGCGGTAAGTCGTTGAAAGGGCTCGAACAGCTCTGCCTGATGCTCGGTAGGAATTCCATGGCCGGTGTCACTGACGGTGACGCGCACGCGAGAGTCGATTAGCGTGACGTACAGCTTCACGTGCCCGGCTTCACGGTTGTACTTGATGGCGTTGGACATCAGGTTCAACAACACCTGCTTGGTGCGGGTGTAGTCGGCAATCACGGCAATATCCGGCTCGGGTGACCTGGCCATCAGTTTGATGCCGGCATTCTCGGCGATGCCGGCCAGGGTGTCACTGGCATCCTTGATAAGGCTACCCAGCAGCAGAGGCTCCAGAGAGAGTTGCAGGTGCCCGGCCTCGATCTTGGCGAGATCCAGTACCTCATTGATCAAGCCGAGCAGATGATGGCCGCTCTTTTCGATCTGGTGGACCTGGCGCTGCTGGCGTTCGTTGAGCGGTGCTTTGCGGCTGTTGGCAAGCAACTGGGCGAAGCCGAGAATCGCGTTGAGCGGGGTGCGCAGCTCATGACTCATCGAGGAAAGAAAGTCGCTCTTGGCCAAGTTGGCCTTTTCCGCCTGGTCTCTTGCGGCAGCCAGTTCGGCGATGATGTTCTCGCGCTGTGCTCGCTGACGATAGAAGTTGATCAAGAGGGCACAGGTCGCCGTAAAGGGCTCGATCCAGTCAAGCAGCGCCTTGTTGAAGCGCTGGGGGCTGTTGGCGATGGCGTACATGCCGATCACCTGGTCGCCGTCGTGAATCGGTACGCCCAGATAGTTGTGGATGGCGGGATGACCGGAAGGAAAGCCGCTGCGATTTGGGTGTGAAGCGACGTCATTGGTCATCACCGTTTCGCCGTGGGCGAACACCCGGCCAAGCAGGCTGTTGGGATTATCCAGCGTCATGTCACCACTGCGTAGCCGCAACATCAATTTACGGGATTCCTCGCTCCAGCTCAGGTCGGTGATGGCATGAATCTTCAGCGCGGGATGTCCCTCGACCTTGATGACTTCGCCGATCAGCGCGTAATCGCTGCCGGTGAGCACTTGCAGACCTTCCATCAGGAACTCCCAGAGGTGCTCTCCCGACATCAGGGCCTGATAGTCGGTGATTCCCTGATGAAGCACCTTGAGCAGTGCCGCTTGTCGCTGAGCAGAGGTGATGTCGTGGGCGACGCCGACGGTGCCGCGAATGTTGCCCTGTGCATCGCGCAGTGGCGATACGGTCACATCGAACACGGTGTCGTTGAGCGGGGGCAGAATGAAGCGCTCGGGCACGCCTTGGCGTATGACCAGCTGCTCCGCGGCGGCCAGACGCTCGGCGATGGGGGCAGGCAGGTGCTCCTCGACTTTGAGGGGATCTAACGGAACGTCATCGAGTCCCAGCTTATCCAGGCAGGCACGGTTGGCCGTCAGATAGCGTCCCCCAGTGCTGCGGGCGTAGATGGGGTCCCGGCTGCTGTCGAGGACGCCTTGCAACAGGCTGCTGAGGTGCTTGATTTCGGCCTTTTTCTCGGCCTCCTCGACGCGGAGCAGGTGCAAGCGCAGCAACTCTTCGGCTTGGGCGGCTAGCATGGCCAAGCGAAGGTGCTCGTTGGGACCGAACGTGCGTGGACGGGTGTCGATCAAACACAGAGTGCCGATCGGCAGGGCATCCTGAGGGCGTAGCGGGTGACCGGCGTAGAAGCGGATATTCGGGGGGCCGGTGACCAGGGGGTGATCGACAAAGGCGGGGTCACTGGCAGTGTCTTCGATGACAAAGGGAGCGTCATTGGCGACGGCATGGCCACAGAAGGAAACATCGCGGTGCGTTTCGCGGATATCGAGGCCGTGGCATGATTTGAACCACTGACGCTTGTCGTCGACCAGCGAGATCAAGGCGATAGGGACGTCGAAGAGTTCCTGTGCCAGGCGCGTCAGACCATCCAGGCCATCTTCGGCGGGGGTGTCAAGGATCTGCAGTGCCTGTAGGGCGGCCAGCCGACGAGTTTCTTCAGGATGTTTACCGGGTATTTTCATGGCCCTGCTCCGAGCAATAGTCGCCAAGGGCAAAAACCCCCTAGCGACGATATATCGGAGGCGCCGCGAAATACTTTAGGTCGTTTGTCTAGCGCAAACAATGCATGTGTGCGGCTTCCCAGGATTCAGGGTTGCCAGGCGTCGAGCTCTCTGCGCCCCGGCAGGGCCTCATAGGAGCCGGGGCGGGTGACCGCGTGGGCACCGCAGCGGCAGGCGACATCCACGGCGCGGCGCAGCATGGCTTCATCGTGCCACCAGTCGTTGCCGGCTTGTTGGGCAGACAGGTCCTGATTGGCAAGAGTGGCCAGCAGCCCCCCGATGAAGGCATCGCCGCCGGCGGTAGTGTCTACCGCGGTGACGCGAGGCGGGGTGACCGTGAAATAGCCATTCACGGTGCGCACTTCGACCGCGCCAGGACCATCGGTGATCAGGATCAGGCGTACGCCGGCGGTCAGGCGCTCGGCCAGCCAGTCCTCGGCGGGGTGGTCCCCGCGCAGGAAATCGAGTTCCTCGCGGGCCAGCTTGAGCAGGGCGGCACGCTCGATCAGCTGCGTCACCGGTCCGACCTCGGCCTGGCCGGTCGACCACAGGTTGTGTCGCAGGTTGGCATCGACGCTGACCAGGCTTCCGCTCTTGGCCGCCATGTCGGCGAGACTCAGGGTCGTCTCGGCGATGCCGTCTTCGGTCAGGCTGTTGCTGCACAAATGCAGGATTGCCGGAGATTCGAAAACGCCGGCAGGCAGGTGTTCGAGGCGATACAGCAGGTCCGCCGCCGGTGGGCGATAGAAGTCGAAGGTGCGCTCGCCTGCCGCGTCACGAGAGACGAAGGCAAGCGCGGTGCGCGCTTCACGCGTGCGCACCACGCCCGAGGTATCGACCCCATGGGACTCGAGTTCGTCGGCCAGGAAGTCGCCGAAGTGGTCGTCGCCGAGCATGCCGAGAAAGCGGCTGGGCACGCCCAGACGGGCGCAGGCCACGGCGACATTGGCCGGCGCACCGCCGGCGTAGGGGGTGAAGGTCTCGGGGCCCTGGGCATCGTCGCCTAGACGGTTGGAGAGCATATCGACGAGGGCCTCGCCGAAGGCAATGATGGGCGTCATGAGGAAGTATCCTGCTTGGCCGGTGACTGGGTGGCTTTGGCCTTGGCGGTATTCTTCTTGGTGCCTTCAGCAGCCTTGGTCTTTGCGGCGGTACCGCTCTGGCGCTCGCCGAAGTGGCCGCGTACCAGGGCCAGCAGCCCCTGGGTCGAGGCATCGAAGTCCTGGCTGTTCTCGTCGATGCGCTCGCTGATCTCGCCGGCGATGCGCTTGCCGAGCTGAACGCCCCACTGATCGAAGGAATTGATGTTCCAGATCACGCCCTGCACGAACACCTTGTGTTCGTAGAGCGCGATCAGCGCGCCCAGGTTCTTCGGCGTCAGTTCATCCAGCAACAGGGTGCTCGACGGACGGTTACCCGGGCAGCTGTAGGGATCTAGCTGGCTGCTGTCCTGGCTGCCTTCCATGAAGGCATTGGCCTGGGCGAGCATGTTGGTCAGCAGAGCGAAGTGGTGATCCTCGAAGCCGGACTCGGGCTTCAGCGAAGCGATGAAGTCGATCGGCACGAAGCGTGTGCCCTGGTGCAGCAGCTGGAAGAAAGCGTGCTGCCCGTTGGAGCCGGTCTCGCCCCAGACGATCGGCCCGGTCTTGTAGTTGACCGGCTGGCCGAAGATATCCACCGACTTGCCGTTGGACTCCATGTCGAGCTGCTGCAGGAAGGCGGGCAGCTGATGCAGCGCCTGGTCGTAGGGCACGATGGCCTGAGTCTCGGCACCGTGGAAATTGATGTACCAGATGCCGATCAGCGCCATCAGCACCGGCATGTTCTCGGCGAAGGGGGCCTCGATGAAGTGCTTGTCCATCTCCTGAGCGCCTTCGAGCAGCTCGATGAAGCCCTCGAAACCAATGGACAGCGCGATGGGTAAGCCGATCGATGACCACATCGAATAACGCCCGCCGACCCAGGCCCAGAACTCGAAGACGTTCTCTTCACGGATGCCAAACTCCATCGCCGCCTTGCGGTTGGTCGAGGCGGCGATGAAGTGAGCGCCCACATCGGCGTCCTCGCCTGCACCGTCGAGGAACCAGCGCCGTGCGGTCTTGGCGTTGAGCAGCGTCTCCTGCGTCGAGAACGTCTTGGTCGAGACGATGAACAGCGTGGTCGCCGGGTCGAGGCGCTTCAGCACCTTCTGGATATGGGTGCCATCGACGTTGGAAACGAAGTGGAAGTTGAGTTCCGGGTGACGATGCTTGAGCAGCGCCCGGCAGGCCATGTTGGGGCCGAGGTCCGAGCCGCCGATGCCGATGTTGACCACGTCCTTGATCCGCTCGCCGCTGTAGCCTTTCCACTCGCCGCTGCGCACCTCTTCCGAGAAACGCTTGATCTGCTCGCGGGTCTGGTGAATCTCAGGCATCACGTTCTTGCCATCCACGTAGACCGGCTCGTCACTCAGATTGCGCAGGGCGGTGTGCAGCACCGGGCGATCTTCGGTGACGTTGATGATGTCGCCGGAGAACATCTGCGCGCGGCGCTGTACCAGGGCAGAATGGTCGGCAAGCTCGAGCAGCGTCTTGAGCACCTCGTCGGACACCTGATGCTTGGAGTAGTCGAGGAAGAGTCCACCGACGCGCAGGCTCATCTTCTCGAAGCGCTCGGGGTCAGCCGTGAAGTAGTCGCTGATGCGATCATTGGCGGTCTGCTGGTGCAGGCGCTCGAGGGCCTGCCAGGTGACGCTGCGGGTCAGTTGGAACATGCCGTCCTCCGGGATCGTGGGTGGCGTCATTGTTGTGGTGGTTGCTTGTTATCATGGTCGTCGATTGGATGAATCGAGTCACCCGTGGCGGATGTTTCTCTGTCAGCGCTCGTATCGGCACCCAGACCGCTCAGGCGACGCGGTGGCTGCGAGCCTCCTCGAGCAGGGCAAACCAGGTGGGGCGCTCCAGGTTCAGGTTGGCGCCGGTCAGCAATTCATCGATGCGGCTGGGCCTCAGGGTGCCAATCACCGGCACCGGGCGCTGGGGCAGGGCCCTGAGCCAGGCGAGGGCGAGGCCGGCGGAACTGGTCTCGAGGTCCTCCGCGATCCTTGAGAGCGATTCGCCGAGAACGTCCTCGAAGACGATGCCTCCGCCCAGCGGCGACCATGCCATGGGCTGCAGGTTATCGGCGATCAGAGCGTCATAGCGTCCGTCGAACAGCGGGTCAGGGTAGGCCAGCGACAGCTGCAGCTGGTGGCCGACCAGCTTGTGCTGCATGGCGTGCTGCAGTCGACGCCACTGTTCGGGCAGGAAGTTCGAGACCCCAGCGGCGCCGATCTTGCCGGCGTCAATGGCGGCGTCCAGTGCGCGGGCGGTGTCCTCGGCATTCATCAGCGGGTCGGGGCGGTGGAGCAGGAAGTGCTCGAGGCGCTCGACGCCGAGACGATCCAGGGCGTCGTCGATGGCCTGGGTGATGTACTCAGGCGAGCTGTCGTAGTGCTTGACGCCCATCGGCGAGAGATCGCGCCCGGGGGTGACGATGCTTGCCTTGGTGACGATCTTGACTCGCTTGGCGAGCTCCGGGCGGGCGCGCAGCGCCTGCCCGAACAGGGTTTCGCCCTGACGGTCGCCGTAGATGTCGGCATGGTCGAACCAGTTGAGGCCCTGGTCGAGGCGCGCCTCGATCCAGTCGGCCATGGCGTTCGGCTGGTGCAACGCCTCGTCTTCATGCAACCGCATCATGCCCAGCAGGAAGGGGGCATCGCGAAAAAGCTCGGTGCTCATCAATCGCTCTCCGCACGTGACAGGGTAGTGCCCAGCAGGTGCTGGGCACCGGGAACCAGCCAGACCGGATCGAGGCGCGTGAAGGCTGACTCGACGCACAGGAAGTGGCGACCGGCCTGCGCTGAGGTGTCGGCCGGCAGGTCATCGCCCGGATGCCAGACCACCGTCGAGTCGCTGCCCTGCTTGGCGATAGTGAGCTGGCGCTCGCCGTCATCCAATACCAGTGGCCGGTTGGAATGATAGATGCGATCCAGAGGACCACGGATGCCAAGCTCGCCCTGCTGCTCACGTTCGGCGAAGCCGGCGCGTTTGTCGAGATAGCGAGCACCCGCAAGGCCAGTAAGGCGGCAGCCCTGTACGTTGGCCACGGCCAGGTAGCTGTGCAGGGCGGCGGTCAGCTTGACCGGCGTTTCACCGACATGCTCGCTGATCAGCTCCACGTGCAGGCGCTGGGCATTGGCCTGGATCACCGCTCGCACCAGCAGCTGAGAGTGCAGGCGCTGAGTAGGCGAGAGGTGCAGCTCGACGCCTTCCTCATGCTCGTCCACGGCGTCCAGGTGCCAGTCCGTCAGGCGTGCCGGGCCATGCATGGGGCCGGAACGGTCCGGCGACTCATCGGCGGTATGCTCGTCGGCGAACCAGGGCCAGCATAGCGGGATACCCCCGCGAATCGCGCCCGGCCGCTGCTGTGGCGTAGGGGTGACCCAAAGCCAGCCACCGGGCACAAGGCCGCTTTCATCGGCGTCCGCCGCCGGAGATTCCGCTGCTTCTAGCGCAGCATCGGGCGTCTGAGTGGCGGGCGCTTTTCGTGCGGCATTGGGCGCGGGTGAAGCGCCTGCGGCTCGCCCGGTTTCGGGCGTCTGAGTGGCGGGTGCTTTTCGCGCGGCATCGGGCGCGGTTAAGAAGTGCAGCACCTGGGCGCCTTGCAGCGATACCACAAGCTCCCCCCAGGGCTCACGGGCCAGCCACAGGGTGCGCCCCTGCCATTCGGCTTGGCGCTGTCCATGAGTGGAATCCAGCAGTTCGCGCAGGGACCTTGGAATCATTCGACCTCCTCGTTGTGCAATGCCTCGGCGGCGCCCAGCAGCCCCGTCCAGGGTGCGGTCACCACCCAGCTCGGGATGTCGGCATTGTAAGCGCTCATCCGGCCCTTGTCGGCAAAGGCAGCACGAAAGCGGCTATCCGGCAGCCAGTCAATCAGCCGTGGCAGGATGCCACCGCACAGGTAGACACCGCCACGGGCACCGATGGTCAGGGCCGCATCGCCGCACACGTCTCCGAGGATCTTGAGGAAGCGCTGCACGGTGTCCACCGCGATGGCATCGCTTTCGGCGGCACCGGCCGTGACCTCGGCGGGGCTCTGATAGTGCGGGTTGACGCCCTTCAGGGAGGCATGGGCGCAGTAAAGGTCCAGAAGCCCCTGCCCGCAGAGGATGCGCTCCACCGAAACGCGGCCATAGCGTGAATGGAAATAGCGCAGCAGGTTCTGTTCTCGCTCGTCGGTGGGCGCGAAGGTCACATGTCCCCCCTCGGTAGGCAGCGGAATCCAGGCGTGCTGACCGGGGAAGACCCCGGCTACGCCGAGGCCGGTGCCGGGGCCGATCACCAGGCGGATGCTGTGTGCCTGGGCCGAGCCGCCGCCCACCGGGACGAGATCCTCGGTGGCGACATGAGGCACGCCCAGCGCCTGGGCGGTGAAGTCGTTGATGACTTTGAATAGCTTGAGGTTGAGCGACTGCTGTACCTCGGCTTTCGAGAAGGCCCAGGCATTGTTGGTCATCTTGACCCAGTCGTCGTGTACCGGGCAGGCGAAGGCCAGGCAGGCTTCCCGCGGGGCGCGCTCGCCACCATGGCCGACCCGCACCAGATAATCATCGACGGCGTCCACCAGGCTCGGATAGTCGGCGCAGGGCAGGCTCAGGATGTCGTGGGGCGCGAAACTCCCCGGCGTCACCAGCGCAAAGCGTGCGTTGGTGCCACCAATATCACCAATCAGGGCAGGGCGGGTCATGTATCTGCCTCCGGCGTTCGAAAAAGGGCGCCGCCGCTTTCGGCGGCGGCACCCATCAGAGCGGGGCGGGTCACTAGGCGTCCTCTTCCTGAATCTGCTGTTGCTGGCGCGCCAGGTCGTCGGCTTCGAAGCCGCCGAACACGCCGGCACCTTCTTCGGCGCCCATGGCCAGATGGCGGAAGCCGGCAAAGAGCTCGCGGCCAAGCCCAGAGTGGTAGTGCTCCAGGTTGGCGTCAGCCAGGGAGCGCTTGGCCCACTCATCGGCCTTGACGAGTACGCTGAGCTCGCCGCGGTTGGCGTCAAGGCGCACCACGTCGCCTTCCTTGAGCTTGGCCAGTGGGCCGCCGTCGATGGCTTCCGGAGTCATGTGGATGGCCGCCGGCACCTTGCCCGAGGCGCCTGACATGCGCCCGTCGGTGACCAGGGCGACCTTGAAACCACGATCCTGCAGCACGCCGAGGAAAGGCGTGAGCTTGTGCAGTTCCGGCATGCCGTTGGCCTTTGGCCCCTGGAAGCGCACCACGACCACCACGTCTCGGTCGAGCTCGCCGGCTTCGAAGGCGGCCTTGAGCTGATTCTGATCATCGAAGATCCGCACCGGCGCTTCCACCAGCCGGTGCTCGGCTTCCACGGCAGAGACCTTGATCACCCCGCGGCCCAGATTGCCGTCAAGTACGGTCAGGCCGCCGGTCGGGGCGAAGGCCTCAGATACCGGACGCAGCACATCGCGGTCGAGGCTCTCGGTGGGGCCCTCGTGCCAGACCAGCTTGCCGTCCTCGAGGAAGGGCTCCTGGGTGTAGGCGCTCATGTCGGTGCCGAAGACGGTAGCGATATCCTGGTGGATCAGCCCGGCGCCGAGCAGTTCGCGAATCAGCAGGCTCATGCCGCCGGCGGCCTGGAAATGGTTGATGTCGGCCTGACCGTTGGGGTAGATGCGCGTCATGCTCGGCACCACGGCGGAAAGGGCAGTGAAGTCGTCCCAGGTGATGGTCAGCCCCGCCGCGGCGGCCATGGCCACCAGATGCAGGGTGTGGTTGGTCGAGCCGCCGGAGGCCAGCAGGCCGACCATGGCGTTGACAATCGCCTTCTCATCGACTTGCTTGTAGAAGGGACGATAGTCGCCGCCGGCCTCTGTGTTGCGGATCGTCTGTTCGGCCGCGTAGCGGGTCAGTGCCTCGCGCAGCGGGGTGCCCGGGTTGATGAATGAAGCGCCGGGCAGGTGCAGACCCATGATCTCCATCATCAACTGGTTGGAGTTGGCAGTGCCATAGAAGGTGCAGGTGCCCGGGCCATGGTAAGAATCGGACTCGGCCTGCAGGAGATCTTCGCGGCCGACTTTGCCTTCGGCGAACAGCTGGCGGATACGGGCCTTTTCCTTGTTGGGGAGGCCACTGGTCATAGGGCCGGCCGGCACGAAGGTCGACGGCAGGTGGCCGAAGCGCGCGGCGCTGATGAACAGTCCTGGCACGATCTTGTCACATACACCGAGGAAGATCGCACCGTCGAACATGTTGTGCGATAGCCCCACGGCGGCGGCCATTGCGATCACCTCGCGGGAGTAAAGCGACAGCTCCATGCCAGGCTGGCCCTGTGTGACGCCGTCGCACATGGCCGGTACGCCGCCGGCGAACTGGGCGGTCGAGCCCATGGCGCGGGCGGCATCCTTGATGGTTTCCGGGAAGGATTCCAGCGGCTGGTGCGCCGACAGCATGTCGTTATATGACGAAATGATGCCGAGGTTGGCACTGTTCATCATCTTGAGCCGACCCTTGTCGGTATCGCCGCACGCGGCGAAGCCGTGAGCCAGGTTGCCGCAGGACAGCTCGCCGCGATGCACACCGCGGCCATGCTGGTCGGCCATGCGGCGTTCATAGAGAGCCCGCCGCTCCTGGGAGCGTTCGCGAATGCGTTCGGTGACCTGGCGGACGACGTCGTTCAGAGGGGTATCTTGTGTAGCCATGGGCAGCCTCGCTGAGGGGTGGTGGGTGGCAATGTTTGTAAATTTAGCAAAAAATTGCCTTGAATGTCGTCATGCTTTGGGCCAAATTGGGGCGCAAATGTAAGATTATTTCACTGGGGGTCGCGGCGGTATTTCGACCGTCTCTCGTATGCTTCGGGCAATGTTCCTGCATATGACCCTCGATTCAAGCAGACGCCAGCAGAATCAGCGTGAGGATGCCGTCATGACGTTACGAGTAGCTATCAATGGTTTCGGCCGCATCGGCCGCAATGTGCTGCGAGCACTCTACGAAAACGGTTACAGCGACCGGATCGAGGTCGTTGCCATCAATGACCTGGGCGATCCGTCGCTCAATGCTCACCTGCTCAAGCACGATAGCGTGCATGGGCATTTCCCGCATCGGGTCGAGCACGATGACGAGAGCATCAGCATCGATGGTCAGCGCATCAGCATCTACGCTCAGCGAGATCCGGCACAGCTGCCGTGGAAATCCCTGAACGTCGATCTGGTCATGGAGTGCACCGGTCTTTTCGTCAAGAAGGCCGATGCCGGCAAACACCTTGAGGCCGGTGCCGGTCGCGTGCTGATTTCCGCGCCGAGCCCGGATGCCGACGCCACCGTGGTGTTTGGCGTCAACGACGACGTGCTGACTGCCGAACACAAGGTCGTGTCCAATGCCTCCTGCACTACCAACTGTCTGGCGCCGGTGGCCAAGGCCCTGAACGATGCTGTAGGCATCGAGAACGGCCTGATGACCACCGTTCATGCCTATACCAACGACCAGAATCTGTCTGACGTCTACCACAAGGACCCGTACCGGGCGCGCAGCGCGACCCAGTCGATGATCCCGACCAAGACCGGTGCCGCTGCGGCGGTGGGACTGGTGCTGCCGGAGCTCGAAGGCAAGTTCGACGGCCTGGCGGTGCGCGTGCCGGTGATCAACGTGTCGCTGGTCGATCTGGTGTTCAACGCCAGTCGCGACACCACCAAGGAAGAGATCAACGAGATCGTCGCCAAGGCGGCGGAAGGCTCCAAGGTGCTGGCCGTCAACGCCCAGCCGCTGGTGTCGATTGACTTCAATCATGATCCCAATTCCTCCACCTTCGATGCCAACCACACGCGGGTCAACGGTCGCCTGGTCAAGGTGATGGCCTGGTATGACAACGAGTGGGGCTTCTCCAATCGCATGCTGGACACAGCGCTGGCCATGCACGCCGCCTCCTGAGGCGGTAAAGGGTACGGACATCGCGTCATCCTGCGGTTCCGGCGATCTCACGGCTCCGCTCGTGTTCGCAGGCCGGCGGGATGTCCTACTTGCAGCAGAGGGTGCCGATAGGCACCCTTTTTTGTTGCCTTTCTTCATGACTTGGCGCTAATGGGGTCTCGCACTGGCGGCTTAGCTGCTAAGCTCTCACTTATCAAGGTCAATCATCTTCCTCAGCTTCAGGAAGCCAGCCATCATGGACAAGGCAGTAGCAGACACACATTGCCTCTTGGGGTCACAGCTGCGTGATCCGGACAGCGGGCGCCTGGGGCGTATCGTGGGCATCGATCAGTCCCGCGAGGCCCCGGCACTGCTGGTCAACTGGGGCCAGTCGGGCGTAGAACGAGTGGCGCTCAGCGTCACCGAGCTGTCTGATCTGGTAACGGCAAGCCTTGCCCATGAGCGCAATGTGCGTGAAAACGTTCGCGAAGACAGGACCGTCTCGGAACGCCAGCCTTCCCGCGCCGCTGAGCAGGCCCACGAGCGCACGCGCAGAGACCAGCCAGCGGGTCGCGCTCGAGATGACGAAGCTGCACCCAATGTCTCCTCATCGGCAGCGACCGGGGCGGTCGACTATCGCCCCCTGGCGACCGGCAGCGATGGTCGCCGCTGAGGACAGGGCTGCTTAGCCGTCACCTGGGTGAGAGTGGGCGTTGACTGCCGCCGGGTTTAATCGTAGTTATTTATCGTATTTTGAGTCAGAAATATTTGAGTCGGGCACGTTGAGCGCGCTTGATTCTAGGTTTAATTTTAGTTCTAGCTATTAGATCTGGACGTCAGATCCAAGTGTTGGCGTTGGCCATCAGGTTCAGGTATCAGCGACGCAAGCTCGTCCACGCCTGAGTCATCCGCTCAATGGCCTTCCAGTCGTCCACTCGTCACTCTTTTGATCTCTGAGGTCGCGATGACCGCTCCTTCCCGGCCCGATCAGACGGGTCTGTCGATTTCCTGTGTCGATGCCGTTGCCGCTATCCCGCGTGATGAGTGGAATGCCCTGGTAGGGGATGATCATCCCTTCCTGCGTCACGAGTTTCTGCATGCCCTGGAAGCCAGCGGCGCGGTGGCGCCTGACACCGGCTGGGCGCCCAGGCACCTGACGCTATGGCGGGGCGGCGTGCTGGTCGGCGTGCTACCCAGCTATGACAAGACACACTCCTACGGGGAGTACGTCTTCGATTGGGGGTGGGCGGATGCCTGGGAGCGTGCCGGCGGGGAGTATTACCCCAAGGCGCTGTCGGCCATTCCCTTTACGCCGGCTCCGGGCCCTCGGCTGGCCCTGGCGCCCGGCGAGGATCGGTTGGCGGCCATGCAGCTGCTGGCGGGCAGTTGGGAAGGTCGCGACATTCTCACCTGGCACCTGCTGTTTGCCGAAGACGCCGAAGTCGATGACTGGTGCACCGCTCGTCCCGGGCTCATCGAGAGACGGGGCGTGCAATTCCAGTGGCAGGACGCGGGCTACGGGGACTTCGACGGTTTCCTGATGGCCATGACGTCGCGCCGGCGCAAGGAGATTCGCCGCGAGCGTCGCATCGTTGCCGATCAGGGGCTCAGCCTGCACCGCCTGGAAGGCGAGGCTATCGACGCGGATGCCCTCGAGCACTTCTATCGCTGCTACCAGATCACCTACCTGGAGCGTGGCCGACAGGGCTATCTGAATGTCGAGTTCTTCCAGCGCCTGCGGGAAAGCCTGCCCGAGGCTCTGGTGCTGATTCAGGCCCGGTTACAAGGCAAGCCGGTAGCGGCAGCACTCTGTCTGCAGGGGCGTCATACCCTCTACGGGCGCTACTGGGGGAGTGAGGTCATGGCTGACTGCCTGCACTTCGAAGCCTGCTACTACCAGGGCATCGAGCACTGCCTGGAGCGAGGGCTCAGTCGCTTCGATCCCGGCACCCAGGGTGAGCACAAACTTACCCGGGGGTTCTCGCCGCGCCGACTGCGCTCGCTGCATCACATCGCTGATCCTCGCCTGCATGATGCCGTGGCCCGCTTCTGCCACGAGGAAGGCGCCCAGGTCGAGGCCTACTGTCAGCAGGCCGAGGCGTCGCTGCCGTTCAAGCATTGATCACCGTAGACGGATGGCACCGCTCGCCGCTGGTCGAGAGATGATGGCATAATGCGTGCCATCGAAATCCCCTGACAGGACCCTTCATGCTCAAGTGGTTGGCCATCGTGCTGGTTGCCCTGATTATGCTGCTGCAGTACCGGCTGTGGTTCGGCGAGGGCGGGCTCAAGGAGTACTCTCAGATCCGCGCTCGAGCCGATGCCATGGAAAACGAGAACCAGCCGATGCGGGCGCGTAACGAGCGGCTTGCCGCCGAGGTGGTCGACCTCAAGAACGGTCTCGATGCCATCGAAGAGCGAGCGCGGAGCGACATCGGTATGGTGCGTCGCGACGAGCAGTTCTACTGGGTGCCGGATGTCAACGCCGACAAGGAGAGCCCATGAGCCGTCTGTGGCTGATCGTGCCGGCCGCCGGCCAGGGACGGCGCATGGGGGCCGACCGCCCCAAGCAGTACCTGGAGCTCGGCGGTCGTCCGGTATTGGCACACACCCTGTCACGCCTGTATCAGGCCTTTCCCGAGGCCGGCCTCTGCCTGTGCCTGGATGACGATGACCGCTGGTTCGATCCGGCCTGGGTGCCCTTTGCCGACTGGCGACGCAGCTCGGGCGGCGCGGAGCGGGCCGATACCGTGAGCCGGGCGCTTGCTATGCTCGGTGAGCAGGCCGGCGACGATGACCTGGTGCTGGTGCATGACGTGGCCAGGCCCTGTGTGTCCCTCGGGGATCTAGCGCGGTTGCGGGCTGCTATCGAGGAAGAACCGGCAGGAGCGCTGCTGGCGACGCCGGTGGCCGACACCATGAAGCGCGCCGATGCCGCCGGGCGGGTCGCCACCACCGAGCCACGCAGCGGCCTGTGGCATGCCCAGACGCCCCAGGGCTTTCGCGTCGGTCTCCTGCGCGAGGCCCTTGAGGCAGCACGCTTGCAGGGCGTGGCCGTCACCGACGAGGCTTCCGCCGTCGAGGCACTGGGCTTCGCGCCGTGCCTGGTGGTGGGGCGTCGCGATAATCTCAAGATCACTCATCCCGAAGACCTGGCGCTGGCGGCTCATGTGCTGGCCGCCCAGGCCGCGTCTTCGCAAGCTTTCGGGAATAGCACCACATGACGCTGCGGATCGGCCACGGTTTCGACGTTCATCGCTTCGGCGAGGGCGACCACCTGATGCTAGGCGGGGTGCGGGTTCCCTTCGAACGCGGCTTCGTCGCCCACTCCGACGGCGACGTGCTGCTGCATGCCGTTTGTGATGCCCTGCTCGGCGCCTGTGCCCTTGGCGATATCGGCCGCCACTTCCCCGACACCGACCAGGCCTGGGCGGGGGCCGACAGTCGTGCGCTGCTGCGCCACGTGATGCGTCTGGTGCAGGGCAAGGGCCTGCGGGTCGGTAATCTGGACGTCACGCTTATCGCCCAGGCGCCGAAGATGGCGCCTCACCTGATGGCCATGATCGAGCACCTGGCCGCTGATCTCGAGGTCGCGTCAGGCGCCGTCAACGTCAAGGCCACCACCACGGAAAAGCTTGGCTTTACCGGTCGCGGCGAGGGCATCGCCGCCGAGGCGGTGGTGCTGCTCGAGGCGCGTCCACCGTTGGGAGCCCGCCATGACGGCTGAAGCGACACCCTGGCCCCCGGCCTGGCCGAGGGCACTGGGCTTAACATCGGACATGGCACCGGACAGGGTGTCGGGCATGGGATCACACGAGGCGCTGCCGGCCGGGGATTACCGGGCCGTGCCCGAGGATTTCGTGGTCGAGGAGTGTCTGGGGTTCAGCCCGGAAGGCAGCGGTGAACATCTCTGGCTGTGGGTCGAAAAGCGTGCGCTGACGACTCACGAGCTGGCCCGGATGCTGGCCCAGGTGTGCGGCGTGCGGGAGCGCGATATCGGCTATGCGGGCATGAAGGATCGCCAGGCGGTGACACGCCAGTGGCTCTCGGTGCATCTTCCTGGCCGTGAAGCCCCCGAGGATATCCAGGCGGCGCTGGATGCACGGCTTGCAAGCGATGATGCCCGCTCGGTGCGCCTGCTCGATCAGGCCCGCCACCCGCGCAAGCTCAAGCGGGGCGTGCATCGGGGCAACCACTTCCTGCTGCGCCTGAGCGGCGATGTCGTCGACGACCCCATGCTCGAGTCACGCTGGCAGAGGCTGATCGAAGGCGGAGTGCCCAACTATTTCGGCCCGCAGCGTTTCGGTCCCGACGGACGCAATCTGGCCAGGGCGCGAGCGCTGCTGGCGCGGGGCTGGCGCAAGCGGGATGATCGCCAGGGCATGTTGCTGTCGGCGGCGCGCAGTTACCTGTTCAACCAACTCCTGGCCGCGCGCATCGTGGATAATAGCTGGGCCACTCCGCTGCCGGGCGAGCTTGTCATGCTCGAGGGCACCGCCAGCCAGTTTCTGGTCGATGACGTCGACGACGAGCTGCGGGAACGTGCGGCGCGTCTGGATGTCCATCCCAGCGGCGTGCTGTGGGGTAGTGGCCGCCTGGCCAGTCAGGACCAGGCGGCAGAACGGGAGCGTGCGATGATCGCCTCCGAGCCCGAGCTTGCTGCCGGGCTCGAGGCGGCCGAGGTGCGCATGGGGCGCCGCCCGCTGCGTCTGCGTCTCGACGCACCGCGCCTGGCCCGGGATGGTCATGAGCTTCGGCTGGCCTTCGGCCTGCCGCGGGGCGCCTTCGCCACCGCGGTGCTGCGTGAGTTGATGACACACCCGACCCTATAGGGCGGGCCATAGAACAGGGGCAGCCGTTGGGCGGCTGTCCTTCCGCCGGCGATTGCCGGCCGGATGTTGGGAAGGCAAGGAGATCGGATGCACCGTTTGTTGCTGTCCAATGATGATGGCGTCCATGCCCCGGGGCTTCGGGCGCTGTATGACGCCCTGAGTGATCATGCCCACCTGCGGGTGGTGGCGCCTGACCGTGACAAGAGCGGGGCCAGCAATTCGCTGACCCTGAATCGGCCGCTGATGCTGTCGGGGCTGGATAACGGTTTCTACAGCGTTGATGGCACGCCAGCCGACTGCGTCTACCTCGGCGTCAATGGGGTCTGGGAAGAGCGTCCGGACCTGGTCATATCGGGCATCAACCATGGCGCCAACCTGGGTGATGACGTTCTCTACTCCGGCACCGTAGCCGCAGCCATGGAGGGGCGCAACCTGGGCATGTCGGCGATCGCCATGTCGCTGGTCGGTCAGCGCTATTTCGAAACCGCCGGGCGCGTGGCGGCAAGCCTGGTCGGTGCTGCGTCCTCCCTGTCACTGCCGCCCCGCAGCCTGCTCAACGTCAATGTGCCGGACCTGCCCTGGGACCAGATCCGTGGCTTCAAGGTCACAAGGATGGGTTATCGTGGCCCCGCCGCCAAGCCGATGAAAGTGCTCGACCCGCGTGGCCGCGAGCGTTATTGGATCGCCGCCGTTGGTGAGAACGCCGATGATGGCCCGGATACCGACTTCGCCGCCGTGGAGGCGGGGTTCGTGTCGATCACGCCATTGCAAACCGACCTGACGCGCCATGCCGCGTTGGGAGACGTACAGGGGTGGCTGGATGCCTTTGCGTGAGTTGAAAGATCCGGCGTTGATCGGTGTCGGCATGACCTCTCAGCGCACCCGGGATCGTCTGGTAGGGCGCCTGGAAGAGGCCGGCATCGCCGATGAGCGGGTGCTGGATACCCTGCGCCGGGAGCCTCGTCACCTGTTTCTCGACGAGGCTCTGTCGCATCGGGCCTACGAGGACAGCTCTCTGCCGATCGGGCATGGCCAGACCCTGTCTCAGCCGTGGATAGTGGCGCGGATGAGCGAGCTGGTGGTGGCCGAGGCGCCGCAGCGGGTGCTTGAGGTCGGAACCGGCTCTGGCTATCAGACCCTGATACTCTCGCGGCTGGTGCCGCGGGTGTTTTCTGTCGAGCGTATCGCCGCGCTCAAGGAACGGGCCGCCGAGCGGCTTCGTCGCCTGTTGGTGCATAACGTCACGCTGCGCCTGGCCGACGGCGGGCACGGCTGGCGCGAGGCCGCGCCCTTCGACGTGATTCTGCTAACAGCCTGCGCCAGCGAACTGCCGCCGGCGCTGCTCGATCAGCTGGCACAGGGCGGTGTCCTGATCACGCCGCTTGAGGATGATGCCGGCCATCAATGGCTGACGCGGGTGCGCCGACAGGGTCAGCATTTTGAATACCAGCGGCTGGAGCCCGTGCGCTTCGTGCCGCTATTACAGGGAGTCATACGTTGAAGCGGTCCTATTCAGTTTTCCTCAAGGGTGCCGGCATGGGGGCCGCCGATGCGGTGCCCGGCGTCTCCGGCGGTACCATTGCCTTTATCACCGGCATCTACGAGGAATTGATCTATTCCATCAAGAACTTCGGGCCCAGTGCCTGGGGTGCCTGGCGGCGTGGTGGCCTCAAGGGAGTGGCGGTTCATCTCAATCTCGGTTTCGTGATTCCTCTGGTACTGGGGATCGGCGTCAGCCTGGTAAGCGTTGCTCACCTGGTTACCTACCTGCTCGAAAACCAGCGGTTGCTGCTCGACGCCTTCTTCTTCGGCCTGGTCGCTGCCTCGGCCTGGGTCGTGAGCCGTCGGCTGACCGACTGGCGAATCTGGCATGTGCTGCCGTTGGCTGCCGGCCTCTTGCTGGCGGACGGTCTGCCAGCGCTGATGCCGCTGGTCAGCGGGTTGGGCAGCGAGGGTCTGATGCTTGGCGTGGCGGGTGCGATCGCCATCAGTGCCATGCTCCTGCCGGGCATTTCGGGCAGCTTCCTGCTGCTGACCATGGGGCTCTATAGCAGCGTGATGGAGGGCCTCAAGGCCTTCGACGTGGTGCTGATGGCGCAGTTTGGGTTGGGGTGCCTGGTGGGGCTGGTGACCTTTTCGCGGCTGCTATCCTGGTTGCTTTCGCGTTTTCATACCGCGACCCTGCAGCTGCTGATCGGCTTCATTCTCGGGTCCTTGCCGTTGTTGTGGCCCTGGCGGGAATTGGTCAGCTACCGTCTGGGGCCCGATGAGCAGATCATCCCGATGGAATACCGGTATCTGCTACCTAATGACTATGCCCAGCTGACGGGTGATCCGTCGGCTCTGTTCCCGGCCGTGGCTCTGATGCTGGCCGGCCTGATTCTGGTGCTGGCGGTGGGGCGTTTTGCTTCGCCGACCGACAGCCACTGACAAGGAGGAAGTTTGTGATGCGCAAGGCTCTGTTGGCCTCTGCCGTGACGTTGTCCCTGGCCGCCTGTGCGGCCCAGCCCCCGGAAGGGGCGAATGGCATACAGGTACAGGATCTCTCGTTGACCCGTAAGCAGGCGACTACCGGCACCTATACCGTCGAACCCGGCGATACGCTCTACGGCATCGCCTGGCGTTATGAGATGGATTTCCGCGATCTGGCCCAGCTCAACGGCATTACTCCGCCCTATCGCATTAAGCCAGGCCAGCAGTTGAGCCTGTCAGGCGGCCAGGGCGGGAGTTTGCAGGGAACCGCCATTGCTCAGGCCGAAACGGCTGGTGGGGCCCAGGCCAGCGCGGCCCGCAGCGGTGGCGGTGAAAGCCCGGACTGGCTGGAGCCGGATACCTCGGCCATCGAGCGTAATCGCCGGCTTACCTCCGCGCCGTTACCCGACTCTTCCGGTGAGCAGGCCGGTCAACAGACCCAGGCGTCAGCGGCCGACACTGGCCAAGCAGCCAATCAGGGAGCTGACCAAGGCGGCACAGCGGTTGCTGGTGGCGAGCAAGCGCCGGGCCCGGTCTACAACTACGAAAGCCCAGGCGCCGATGGCGAACTGAGTGCGGCCGACCGCGCTGAGCGGGAAGCCCGTGAGAAGGCTCACGCCGCCGAGCAGCAACAACAGGAAGCGGGCACGACGGAGGCCAAATCTGAAACGGCTTCAGCCCCGTCGTCCGAGCAAAGCAAGACGCCATCTCAGCAGGCTGACGCTGGCGCTGCAGTAGCCGGGGAAAGTGAACCGGCTTCCGAGCGACGCACTTATCAGCCTGTCGATGAGGTGCCTTGGCAGTGGCCTGCTGACGGCGAGGTGATTAACGGCTTCGGTGAAGGATCGAGCATTACCGCAGGCATTGATATCGGAGGTCAAAAGGGGCAGTCTGTCAAGGCGGCCGGCCCAGGAATCGTGGTCTATGCAGGGGATGGCGTACGGGGATACGGCAACCTGATCCTGCTCAAGCACAATAATCAGTTCCTGAGTGCCTATGCCCACAATGACAGTCTACAGGTGAAGGAAAACGACGTGGTCGAAGCCGGTGAAGTGATCGCCACCATGGGAGACACCGACGCCGATGCCGTCAAACTGCACTTCGAGGTGCGCAAGGATGGGCAGCCCAAGGATCCCCTGGATTTTCTCCCTGGGCGTTGACCCGCAGCGCTTGACGTAGGCGGGAGCCTACGACAGAAGCCTAATGGCCAGGCCTTCGCTATCGCAGTATAAGCGCTGGGGGCGACCTGGCCATGGCTAAGCAGATAGTGGGGTAGCGAGATGAGCATGCTTGAACGGGATATTCAGGATGTCGAGATAGAGGATGTCGAAACGACAGGTGGCGATGAGGTCGAAGAGGCACAAGAGAAAGATGAAAGGGCGTTCGAGAAGGCCCTGAACCGGGAAGAGAACACCTATCATCACAGTCTCGATGCCACCCAGATCTATCTCAACGAAATCGGTTTCTCGCCGCTGCTGAGTCCCGAGGAAGAAGTGCACTTTGGTCGCCTCGCCCAGGCCGGCGCCCCTGCCGGGCGCTCGCGGATGATCGAGTCCAATCTCCGCCTGGTGGTCAAGATCGCCAGGCGCTACCTGAACAGGGGGCTGTCGCTGCTTGACCTGATCGAGGAGGGCAACCTTGGTCTCATTCGCGCCGTGGAGAAATTCGACCCCGAGCGTGGATTTCGCTTCTCTACCTATGCAACCTGGTGGATTCGTCAGACCATCGAGCGTGCGCTGATGAATCAGACGCGTACCATTCGACTGCCCATTCACGTGGTCAAGGAACTCAACATCTATCTGCGTGCGGCCCGTGAGCTGACCCAGAAACTCGACCACGAGGCCACCGCCGAGGAAATTGCTGACTTCCTCGATAAGCCGGTGGCGACGGTCAAGAAGATGATGGGGCTCAATGAACGGGTATCATCGGTGGATTACCCGATGGGTGGCGAGAGCGACAAGCCGCTGATCGAGACGTTGGCCGATGACAATGACCATGGCCCCGAGTCCTCGCTGGTCGACGGCGATGTAAAACAGCACGTTGACGATTGGCTGGCCGAACTCACCGAGAAACAGATGGAAGTGGTGGTCAGGCGTTTTGGCCTGCGCGGCCATGAGGCGGCCACGCTCGAGGAGGTCGGTGAAGAAATTGGCCTGACCCGTGAGCGAGTTCGCCAGATTCAAGTAGAGGCACTAAAGAAGCTGCGGCGCGTCCTCGAGAAGCAGGGCCTATCGCTGGACGCCATTTTCGAGTGATCTACCCCATATACGCCGCGATGACTGCATCGCGGCGTTTTTGCGACTGCTGTGCGCCGGCATAATCGCCGTTGCTGCTGGCATTGCCCCTCTGTGCGTTCTCAAACCTCTCTCCCTGCCGATCATCGCGTGCGGGTCGAGGGTGCTATGGAGGGTGGAAGACCCGAGCGTGCGATTGGTAGTCGAATAATCTTAAATAAATATTCTTGATAGTCTTTTAGAATGTATTTTTAACTAAAATCGGTTAAAAGTTTCGTGAAAAAGCGCGCCAGATGACAAATAATCTTAGGCTCTTTTTTGTCCTCTCCAATCTGGCCGGAGACCTCCATGGCTCGTCCCCTGATCGCCGACATCGACCTCAATGCCTTGCGCCACAACTATTGCCTGGCAAGGGACCTGGCGCCGCATAGCCAGTCGGTGGCGGTGCTCAAGGCCGATGCCTACGGGCACGGCGCCGTGGCCTGTGCGCGGGCGCTCGAGGATCTGGCGCCAGCCTTTGCGGTGGCCTGCCTCGAAGAGGCGGAAACGCTGCGCGCGGCGGGCATCGAGGCGCCGGTCGTGCTGCTCGAGGGCATCTTCGAGGCCGCGGAGCTTGAGCGAGTGGAGGCCCTCGGCCTGTGGGTGGCGGTGCATAGCGAGTGGCAGGTCGAGGCGCTGCTGTCTTTCACGCCTCGTCGCCCCATTCCCGCCTGGTTAAAGGTCGATTCCGGCATGCACCGCCTGGGCTTTCCCCCGGCTCAGGCCGCCGATATCTGGGCGCGTCTACAGGCAGCGCCCGATCACGTCGCCGATCTCCACCTGATGAGCCATTTCGCGACCGCCGACGCCCTCGAGCCGGGCTACTTCCGCCGCCAGCTCGGGCTGCTCAATGAGCTTGCCCAATCCCTTGACGCCCCAACGTGTCTGGCCAATTCGCCGGCCACCCTGGCCTGGCCCGAGGCCCATGGTGCCTGGAACCGCCCCGGGGTGATGCTCTATGGAAGCGACCCCCTGGAGGGCGCCAATGACGCCAGCCGGTCATTGGTGCCGGTGATGACGCTGCGCTCCGAGATCATCGCCGTGCGCGAGATCGCCGCCGGCGAGCCGGTGGGCTATGGCGGTCGTTTCAAGGCGCCGCGCCCTAGTCGCGTCGGCGTGGTGGCCTGTGGCTATGGGGATGGCTATGACCGCCATGCGGTGGATGGCACGCCGCTACTGGTGGACGGCCAGCGTGCGGGGCTGGCCGGCAAGGTGTCGATGGACATGCTGATCGTGGATATTACCGAGCTGCCGGCTGCCGATATCGGCAGCGAAGTGGTGCTATGGGGGCAAGCGGCCAACGGCGAGGTGCTGTCGGTCGATGAGGTCGCCCGCTACTGCGACACCATCAGCTATACCCTGCTTACCGGGGTGCTGCCGCGGGTGCCAAGGCGGTATCATGGTGGCTGATCCGACCCTGAACTAGAGAAATGCATGTCACAGGACGACACCAAGACTGACACCCAGACTTCCTTCGCCCATCCTCGGTACTGGCCGACCTGGCTATCGATTGGGCTGATGCGCCTTATTGCATGGCTGCCCTGGCGCCTCAAGCTCGGCATCGGTCGCCTGATAGGTCTCTTGGCCTGGCGTTTTGCCAAGCGCCGCCGGCACATCACCGAGACCAACATCCGGCTGTGCTTTCCCGAGCGGGATGAAAAGGCCCGGGCCCGGCTGGTGCGCGAGGCCTTCATCGCCAATGGCATGGGGTTGGTTGAGACCGCCACCGGCTGGTGCAGGGACCCGGAACATCTGCGCCACCGGGTCACCTTCAAGGGTCAGGAGCACATGGTGCGTGCACAGGCACAGGGCAAGGGGGTGCTGATCATCGGCGTTCACTTCTCGACCCTCGACCTGGGAGGGGCCCTGCACTCGCTGTTCTTCCCCGCAGACGTGGTCTATCGCCCTCATGATAATCCGCTCTTCGAGCGCTTCATGACCAAGGCTCGCAACCGGATCTTCGGCCGAGCCATCGATCGACACGACCTGCGTGGCGTGGTGCGCCGGATCAAGGCCGGGAACAACGTCTGGTATTCTCCGGATCAGGATTTTGGGCGTGACGTCAGTGTCTTCGCGCCGTTCTTCGGTATCAATGCCGCGACCATCAAGCTGACCGCCAAGATCGCGCGCATGACCGGCGCGCCGGTCATGCCGCTGATTTTCCACCGCAACCCCGACAACCGCACTTACACCCTCGAATACCTGCCGGCATTGGAGCACTTCCCGAGCGGCGACGAGGTGGCCGATGCGGCTCAGGTCAATGCGGTCATCGAGGCGGCGATCCGTCGCCATCCCGAGCAGTATCTGTGGCTGCATCGCCGCTTCAAGACCCGCCCTCAGGGCGAGCCGGGCTTCTACTGAGTGCTTTGCGGCTCGCCTAGTGGCGGAAGTGATTCAGAGCCTGACTTATGCAGATCGACGGATGCCCACCCAGAAAGCGCCTCAAGGCGCCGTTACCGGTCTCGCCCCCGGCGTCGGCAGCTCGGCGGGAAGCGTCAGGCGGTGCTCGCCGCTGGCCAGCCGCTCGCCGATGAACTGCCGATCCAGGGCGTGGGTGTCGCGCTCGGCGAGGGTGGCAATCACCCGCTCGGCATGACGTTGGATGGTGGTGAGCTCGGCTTCTTCGGCGAACAGCGAAAGCGTCTTCAGCGACTTGAGCAGGGCAAGGCCGATGCTTACATCATCCTTGCCGTAGTGCAGGATCGGATTGACCAGCCGGTACAGCAGGCTGTCGAAGCGTTCGGTCTTCCAGATCACCCGCCGCTTTCCCTGCCGATCGGTGAAGGTGTTACAGGGATGAAACTCCAGGCGCCGGCACAGCAGTTCGGTCAGCTGGTGCAGGCAGAGTCGAGCCGTGCCCGGGTCATTGATGCCCGGCGACAGCGCTTTGACGGCGACCTCCATTAGCTGCGTCATCCCGTTGACGTAGAGATCCTCCGCGACTTCCCCCTCCACATAGACCAGCAGCCCCAGCGCCGATGTTTCGAAGCGCTCTCCGGGGGCTTCGGCGGCCTCGATCGTGAACAAGGGAAAGCCTTCCACCGTGAAGTCGCCGAAGCTGAAATTCATATGCACCACGACATCGGCCTCAATGGCCAGGCGGCCCAGCGCCTCGATGTCGGCATTCTGGATATAGCCGCTGCGGCGTGCCTTGATCTGCGGCCAGTGAGCCTGTACTGGCTGTGACGTCGGCCGGTGACACCATCCCGGGCGTTGCTGTCGGGTCTCTAGCTTGGCAAGCGACTTGCGGGTGGCCTGGTGCAGGCCGCGATTCACGGCATTGATCTGCACTGATTGGGAGGCGTTGTGAATGAAGTAGACAAACAGCGCCAGACAGTGGGTGACCATGGCCACGCCCAGGTAGGTGCTCAGCGAACGCCAGGTGCTGGGTACCTCACCGCTCACCGGGACCATCAGCAGCATCAGGATGAACAGGATGGTACCCAGGTAGTGGCCCAGGACTCGCTGATGATGACGCTCTGTGATCAGCCCGAAGACCAGTTTATGGGAAAAGTTGCCGCCGGCCTGGGTCAGCACCGACATCACCATGGAAAAACTGAACACGGCCAGTGAGATCATGGCGGCGATCAGCGTCGACAGCAGGGTTCGCGGCGTTTCTATATCTGTGAACCGAATGCCTGCCAGAAAGCCCGGCAGCGGCAGGCGCTCGCCCAGCGGGAGAACGGCCAAGAGCCCTAGCACCAGGTAGAGCATGGCCAGCAGGCTAGGCAGGAAGGCAATGCTCTGTCGAAAGCTCAGAACGCGATTTATCAGCCAGCGTATGGGGTTCGTCATGAGCACATCCTTGTGAAGATCATGCCTGCTTTATCCCCCGTGTGGGCCTGCCATGCAAGGTCGGTGAGGCGTTCGAAGGCGCCAAGAGGCAACGCGACCCGTGGCATCAAGCATGGGAGCGACGCGTCAGGTGGTCGGTAGGGGGCTAGATCGAAAGGGCGTTAGGTCGAGGGGGCGTTAAGGATGACGGCGGAGCCGTCACCTCAGCATGAAAACGGGCGGTGTCGCCACCGCCCGTCGGATCATCGCGCAAATGCCTTTTGCTTCAGGCGTCGATGCGCTTGTACTTCATGCGATGCGGGGTGTCGTTGCCGACCCGTTTCTTGTGGTCGGCCTCGTACTCGGTGTAGTTGCCTTCGAAGAACACCACATTGGAATCGCCCTCGTAGGCGAGAATGTGGGTGGCAATACGGTCGAGGAACCAGCGGTCGTGAGAGATCACCATGGCGCAGCCGGGGAAGGCCAGCAGGGCATCTTCCAGGGCACGCAGCGTCTCGATGTCCAGATCGTTCGAGGGCTCATCGAGCAGCAGCACGTTGGCGCCCTGCTTGAGGGTCTGCGCCAGCTGCAGGCGACCACGTTCGCCGCCGGAAAGCTCCGACAGACGCTTCTGCTGGTCGTTGCCCTTGAAGTTGAAACGACCCACGTAGGCCCGCGAGGACACCTCGTAGCCATTGATGTTGAGCATGTCCTGGCCGTCGGATACCGCTTCCCATACCGTCTGCTTGTCGTCTAGGGCATCGCGCAGCTGTTCGACGTAGGCGATGTCGACGGTATCGCCGAGCACTACCTCACCGGCGTCGGGCTGTTCCTTGCCGGTGATCAGCTTGAACAGCGTCGACTTGCCGGCGCCGTTGCCGCCAACGATGCCGACGATCGCGCCCTTGGGCACGCTGAAGGTCAGGTCCTCGTAGAGCAGCCGGCCGTCGAAGGCCTTGGCCACGTCGTGGAACTCGATGACCTTGTCACCCAGACGCGGACCGGGCGGAATGTAGATTTCGTTGGTCTCGTTGCGCTTCTGGAAGTCGCCGGACTGCATTTCTTCGAAGCGGTTGAGGCGTGCCTTGCTCTTGGCCTGGCGGCCCTTGGCATTGCTGCGCACCCACTCGAGTTCCTGCTTGATGGCCTTGTTCTTCGAGGCTTCCTGCTTGGACTCCTGCTCGAGGCGCTTTTCCTTGGCTTCCAGCCAGCCGGAGTAGTTGCCTTCGAAGGGAATGCCCTGGCCGCGGTCGAGCTCGAGGATCCAGCCGGCCACGTTGTCGAGGAAGTAGCGGTCGTGGGTGATCGCCACCACGGTGCCGCTGTAGTCGTGCAGGAAGCGTTCGAGCCAGGCCACGGACTCGGCGTCCAGGTGGTTGGTAGGCTCGTCGAGCAGCAGCATGTCCGGGCTCGACAGCAGCAGACGGCACAGCGCCACGCGGCGGCGCTCGCCACCGGACAGGTGGCCGACCCGCGCGTCCCAGGCCGGCAGGCGTAGCGCTTCGGCGGCCACTTCCAGCTTGCGCTCGAGGTTGTGGGCGTCGGCGGCCTCGATGATGTTCTCCAGGCGCGCCTGTTCGCTTGCCAGGGCTTCGAAGTCAGCGTCGGGCTCTGCATAGGCGGTATAGACGGCCTCGAGCTGCTCCTGGGCCTCCTTGATGCCGGACAGCGCTTCCTCAACGGTCTCACGCACGCTCTTGTCGTCGTCGAGTTCCGGTTCCTGGGGCAGGTAGCCGACGTTGATGCCCGGCATGGGGCGCGCTTCGCCTTCGAACTCGGTGTCGATCCCGGCCATGATGCGCAGCAGCGTTGACTTGCCGGCGCCGTTCAGGCCGAGCACGCCAATCTTGGCGCCCGGGAAGAAGGAAAGCGAAATATCCTTGAGGATCTGACGCTTGGGAGGGACGACCTTGCCCACCCGGTTCATGGTATAGACGTATTGCGCCATGGATATCCATTGGGTTGAGGGTTTCGGCACGATGATAGTGGCCGCACCCGCGAAAGGCCAGCGCTGGGCGGTGATTGAGCCGAGGAGATGAGCGATGGCGGAGGGTGGCGGGAGGTGAATGGCCACCAGAGAAGTTCAGGATGGCGCGGCCGGCAGTGCCCGCACCATCCTGATGCTCGTTCCGAAGTTGGCTGTCATGCAGGTGGCTGTCCTGCAGATGGATATTGGAGTTAGCCGGGGGTTACTCTTCTTCTTCTTCCTCGGCGTCGAGTCCCCAGTCATCGTCGATGACCTGCTTGAGGCGACGTTCTTCCAAGAGGCTCTCGAGACGGCGCCGTGCCTGAAGGTTTTCAGCGCGTGAGGAACGACTGGGGGTGTACTGACTGTCGTTCACGGCGTCCATGAACGCGTCGACATCCCCATCATAGATCACATCATCATTGGCATCGTCGGACGTGTCGTGTACTTGGTGTTTGCGGCTCATGTGATGTCCTCCCATGACCCCATGTAGAGATGGCAACGGATGCTCGCCTTGGGCGAGCATCGGGCAACGCGGGTGCGTAGCTGGCTATATAACGCCAGTTGCGGGTGAGGACAAGAGGGGGAAGGGAAAAAATCAGTCTTTGGCCGTGCCCTTGACGCGTTCGAGCTCGGCGATGGCCTCGACTCGCTCGGTGACATCCTTCTGCACGCCAAGGTAGTAGGTAATGTCTTCCTGCTCGTCGTACATCGGCGTGATCGACAGCTCGTTATAGAAGAGGGTGCCGTCCTTCTTGTAGTTGCGCAGGATCTCGCGGCAGGGCCGATCCTCGATCATGGCATCGCGTATGCGGGCGAGGCCGGGCTGATCGCGGTCGTCGTTCTGCAGGAAGCGGCAGTCACGGTAGAGGATCTCATCGGTGCTATAGCCGGTCAGCCGTTCGAACCCCTGATTGACGTAAATCAGGATGTGTTCCTCACCCTCGCGTTCGGCAACGACAATACCGTCCTCCGAGGCGTCGATGATGCGTTCCAGAAGCTCGGGGCTGATCATGGGCGGTCTTTTCATGCGAAGCGTTCCTGTCGCGACCCTATGGGTGTGGGTAGGTATGGCCTAGCCACGGTGTATATCGCTCTATCATGGCTAGGCGGTTGCCAGATTTCAATGTGTTGCGTTCACTCCTCGACCTCGGGCAGGCCCTGAGCGGTTAGCGCGGCGGCAAGCGCGCAGGCAGCAAGCAACCCAAGCAGCACGGCGCTGCCGAACCATTGGGCGAGCGCGCCGACCAGACCACCGACCAGCAGCATCAAAAAGCCGGTCAGCGTATTGGACAACGCCACATAAAGGGCACGTCGATCGCTACCGGCGAGATCTACCACGTAGGTCTTGCGGCCCAGGCGCACCCCGGCATGGGCGATCACCAACAGCCCGTAGAGCAGGGCGTAGGGCCAGGGGGTCGCCGTCCAGGCGCCGGGAAGACCGCCCGCCAGCGCCGCCAGGGCACAGCAAATGGCGGCAGCGAGGCCGGCGTCACGCATCACACGCCGGCTCGAGGCATCGGCACGCTTGCCCCACACCGGGCTTGCCAGCATGCTGGCAAGCCCCGAGACGATGATCAGAAGGCCCAGGTCGCCAAGGGCCGAGCCGTTGCGTTGCTGAGCCAGTAGCGCGATGTAGGGCAGGGCCAGGGCGCTGGAGAGCAGTAGGGCGCGGGCCAGGTTGAAGCGCAGGAAGGCCGGGTCTTCGCGCAGCAGGTGCAGGCCCTGACGCACGCTGTCCCAGGCGTTCTCACCGCCTTCCACGGCACCAGGCGCCTCCTCGATGAGGGCCGCGCAAAATGCGTTCAGGCCCCAGCCAAGCGCCGCCACGCCCATCAGTACCGCCAGGGCCAGCTCACTGGGGCGGTCATCGAAGAGCATTAGCACGATACCGGCGGCCAGGGTCACGCCGCCGGCGATGCTGCCGCTCCAGCCCATCAGGGTGCCGCGGCGCTGCTTGGCGATGGTCTTGCCCAGCACGTCCTTGGTGGCGATCGACGACAGGCCGCGGGCCAGTGACAGCACGATCAGCACTAACAGCACCAGGCTGCCGCCAAGGCCGCCCTGACCCAGCAGGGCGAGGGCGACTAGCAGCAGAGCGGCCACGGCCTGAATCAGCCCGCCGGCTACCCAGGTCCATTTGCGCTGCGCCTGATGGCGTATGAAACCGGCCACGAACACCTGAGGCAGCAGGGCGCCGGCCTCGCGGATCGGGACCAGCAGACCCACCATCCATAGCGGTGCACCGATCGCCCCCATCAGCCAGGGCAGCACCAGGCGGGCACTGGACAGCTCGTCGGCCAGCTTGTTGCCGAGCGAGGCGATCAGATGGCGCAGGAAGTTCGTGGGTTGCACCTCGCAGGCGGAGTCGGGAATATCCTTACACATCCGGCTGTCGTCATCGCCGGTCAGCCACTCGTAGAGGCGGGTCTGTGAAATCTCGGTTGGTGGCATGCAGTGGGGCTCCCTGTGCGCGCATTCCAGCAGCCATGATGCCTCAGTTATGATGCCTGGCAAATGTCCAACAAGGAGAGGGCCTCATGGCAAGCGTGCGTATCCACTTCTGTACCCAGTGCCACTGGCTGCTGCGCGCCGGCTGGTATGCGCAGGAACTGCTGTCGACCTTCGGCGAGGACCTCGATGAGGTCGCGCTGGTGCCAAGCCACGGTGGGCACTTCGAGATCACCTTTGACGGCGAGCGACTCTGGGAGCGCAAGCGCGATGACGGCTTCCCTGACATCAAGCTGCTCAAGCAGCGAGTGCGGGATCGGCTTGACCCCTCGCGAGACCTGGGGCATCTGGACCGCTGAGGGCTTGTAATGAATAACTGATGGCTCTTAATGAACGGCTGATGGCTCTTGATGAATGGCTGATGGCTCGTAATGAATGGCTGATGGCTCTGCATCGCTGACCGTCAGCAACGCCGATGCTGCCCGCTCATGGCACATCACACACAAAGGAGAGCGCATGACACAGGAACGTCACGCCATGCTTTGCGGCCTGGGCGCCGTGGGGCTCTGGTCCACGGTGGCAACGGCCTTCAAGGTCGCGCTTGGCGAAATGTCGCCGCTGGAACTGATGTGGATCGCTGCCTTGGTCTCCTGGGCGCTGATGGGCATTCTGGTATGGCGAAAGGGGCTCTTGCGCCAGGCGCTGGTGCAGGGCTGGCGCACCGCGCTGTGGGCCGGGCTGATGAACCCGGTGGCCTACTACCTGGTGCTGTTCGCTGCCTATGATCGACTGCCGGGGCAGGAGGCGATGGCACTCAACTACACCTGGGCCCTGGCCATGGCCTTTCTCGCCGTGCCGATTCTCGGCCAGCGGTTGACCCGCATCGATATACTCGCCGGTTTGATTGCCTATGCCGGTGTCTGGACCATCGCCACCCGCGGCGCAGTGCTCGACGTGGCCTTCGCCGACCCGCTGGGCGTAGGGCTGGCGCTGGCCTCGACTCTGCTCTGGGCGCTCTACTGGCTGCTCAATGCTCGCGATAGCCGTCCCCCGCTGGTCGCACAGTGGCAGAACTTCAGCGTTGGCCTGCCGGTGTTCACGGTGCTGATCGCACTGGGACCGGGCTTCGAGTGGTATGGCTGGAAAGGCGTTGGCGCCGGCATCTATGTGGGGCTTTTCGAGATGGGCATCGCCTTCGTGCTCTGGCAACTGGCCGTGCGCGGCATTTCGCGCACGGCCAAGGTGGCCAATCTGATCTTTCTGTCGCCGCCGATTTCCCTGTTGCTGCTGCACCTGGTGGTCGGCGAGCCGATCCTGATCTCGACGCTGGCTGGCCTGGTGCTGATTCTAGGCGGCCTGGGCCTTCAGCAGTGGCAGAAGACCGCCGAGCCGGCCCCTCAGGTCTGAGCGGATAATGAGTTGGATAGGGAGGTCGTTTGGGAAGTGATCTCTGACCCTGTCGCCGCCTGATCGAGCAGCGGCGCCAGGGTCGTCCATACATTTTCAAGGATCAGTGGCTGGGCCTCGGCGGTGGGATGCAGGCCGTCGTCCTGCATCAGCCCATCTTCCAGAGCGACACCCTCGAGCAGGAAGGGCACCAGCGGCAGCTCATAGCGCTCGGCCAAGTCTTCAAAAACGCCAGTGAAGGCAGCCCGGTAGGCGTCGCCGTAATTGGGCGGAATATCGATGCCGAGCAGTACCACTTGGGCGCCGCTGGCCTGACTTTTCTCGATCATCGACTCGAGGTTGGTGCGCATCTGGCCAGGCGCCAGGCCGCGCAGGCCATCGTTGGCGCCCAGTTCCAATAGCACGATTTCAGGGGAATGCTGTCGTAACAGCTCAGGCAGGCGTGTGGCGCCGCCGGCGGAAGTCTCGCCGCTGATGCTGGCATTCACTACCCGGGCCTCGTCGTCGAGCCTTGCGGCCAGCAGACTGACCCAGCCGTCCTCCGGCCGCTCGAGGCCATAGGCGGCGCTCAGGCTATCGCCCATCACCAACAGGGTGGGGCGATCATCGGTGGCTGAGGGCGAGGCAGCCAGGGCGGGCGTCGCCATTGCAAGCGCGGCCAGGCTCAGGCCAGCTGTCAGTCCTGCGAGTGACCCTCGACGTATTGTCAGGGTGGGGGTCGCAGCGGGTTTCTTGACTGGAGCCACCCCCAGCAGGCACCGGCCGAACGTTTGCACCAGATGTCTTGCGTGTCGGGCGCACCGCGCACCCCAAGCGCCCGGTCCGACGCTCAGCCCGACACGGGGCTCAGCCCTCGCCACCGCGCGTGGATCAGCACTCAGCGCAGCTTTTCGCCCGGCGGGGCCTCTGGCACCGCGTTTCGACCTTCTCAGGCCAACAGGAAATCCAGTCGCTATGTCCACCACTATGTCCACCACTTTTTCCAACACTACGTCCACCTCCTCGGATCATGATCTTGCGCCTATCCTACAGGCTCGCCAGCTCGGCAAGCAGGTCAGGAGTGGCGATCGGTCGTTGACCATTCTGAGTGATCTCTCGCTCACGGTGTTCCCCGGAGAAACGGTGGCGATCCTCGGCGAGAGCGGTGCTGGCAAGTCTACCCTGTTGGGATTGCTGGCCGGACTCGATGCGCCAAGCAGCGGTGAACTCACCCTGTTTGGCGAGTCGCTGGCCGCGCTGGACGAGGACGGACGCGCCCAGCTGCGTGCCGGCCGGGTAGGGTTCGTGTTCCAGAACTTCCAGCTGCTGCCGACTCTCACCGCGCTTGAAAATGTGCTACTGCCGCTGGAGCTGGCGCCTGCCGCCGACAACGATGCCCGGGCCCGCGACTGGTTGACGCGTGTAGGGCTTGGCGAGCGCCTCGACCACCTGCCCAAGCAGCTATCCGGCGGCGAACAGCAGCGGGTCGCCCTGGCCCGCGCCTTCGTCACCGGGGCCGAGCTGGTGTTCGCCGACGAGCCGACCGGCAATCTGGACCCGGCCACCGGCGAGCGCATCATCGAGCGACTGTTCGCCCTCAACCGCGAAGCCGGCACTACCCTGATGCTGGTTACCCACGACCATGCGCTGGCGCGCCGCTGCGATCGCTGCCTGCGGCTCATCGACGGCCAGCTGGTGGACATGACCCGAGAGGAGGTGGGCGCATGATGGCAAGCGGTGACTCACGGCGCGATACCCGACGAGCCTCGGGCAACGGCCTGCACTGGCTGGGGCTCGCGGCCCGCGGCCTCAAGCGGGATCTGCGCGCTGCCGACGTGAGGGCGCTGTTCGTGGCGCTGGCGCTGGCGGTGGCGGCCTCGACCATGATCGGCTTCTTCCTCGATCGTCTCGAACGCGGCCTGACCCGTCAGGCGGGGCAGATGCTGGGGGGAGACCTGGTGCTCGAGCAGGGCGAGCCCTTCTCCAGCGAGCTAAAAAGCACGCTGCGAGAGGCCGGCATGACCCTCTCGGATCAGGTCGATCTGGTATCGATGATCAGCCGCGGCGAGCGTTTCCAACCGGCGAGCCTCAAGGTGGTCGACAGCGCCTACCCGCTGTATGGCGCGTCACGGGTCGATGTCGGCAACGGCGTCGAGCCGCTGGCTCGCGGCCCCGCGCCGAGCGAGGCCTGGGTCGACCCCAGGCTCGAGTCGCTGATCGATCTGAAGATTGGCGATGAGGTCAGAGTGGGGCGAGCCACCCTGACCGTGAGCGGTATCATCGAGCGCGAGGCCGACCAGTCCGGGGGCTTTTCGAGCTTCAATCCGCGGCTGATGATGCACGTCGATGATCTGGCGGCCACCGGCCTGGTGCAGCCGGGCTCGCGGGTCGAATACGAGATTCTCGCTGCCGGCCCGCCGGAGGCAGTGTCGAGCCTCGATGCCCGCCTTGAAGCGCTCAGGCGCGATGGCGTCGAGGTGCGGGATGTGCGGGTCGACCGACCGGGCCTCGGGCGAGCCCTGGAGCGTGCCGAGAAGTACCTGGCGCTGGCCGGCCTCGCCGCGGTGCTGCTGGCCGGGGTGGCGGTGGCCATGGCGACCCGGCGCTATGTGGATCGCCACCTGGATACCGCTGCACTGCTGCGTTGCTTTGGCGCCTCCCAGCGACAGCTGACTCGACTGTTCGCGCTGCAGCTCGGCTGGCTGGCGCTGGCGGCCTCGGTGTGCGGGGCGCTGCTGGGCTTGGCTGGCCAGGCAGGGCTTCTGGCGTTGCTGACGGCCTTCCTGCCGCTCGAGCTGCCGCCGCCTGGCCCTCTGCCTCTGGCGCTCGGGGTGCTCACGGCGCTTGCCGTGCTGGTCGGCTTTGCCGGCCCGACGCTGCTGCGCCTGAAGCGGGTCAGTGCCCTCAAGGTGCTGCGGCGTGAACTCGACCCGCTGCCGGCCTCGGCCTGGCTGGTGGTGGCGATGGCGAGTCTGGTGTTCGGCGGTCTGATGTGGCTCTACTCCGGCGATCTTTGGCTGTCTGCGGCACTGCTCGTCGGAGGGCTGGTGATGCTGGTCATGCTTGGTGGGGTCGGCACGCTGCTGCTAAGCGGGGTACTGCGCCTGGCCGCGCTGCTGCCACAGGGCCTGCATGCCTCCTCACCGACCCGGGCACTGCGGCTCGGCGCCCGTCAGCTCGGCCGCCGTCGTCAGGCGAGTCTCGGTCAGCTACTGGCCTTCGCGGTGACGTTTGCGGCGATGGCGATGATCGGCCTGGTGCGCGGCGACCTGCTCACGGCCTGGCAGGACCAACTGCCCGAGGATACCCCCAACTACTTCGCCATCAACATCCAGCCTCAGGAACGTGACGCCTTCATCGAGACCCTGGCCGGAACGGTAGATGATCGCACCGCGCTCTATCCGATGGTGCGTGGGCGCATCACCGCGCTCAACGGCCAGCCGCCCCTGGAGGCGGTGCCCGAGAGCGGCCGGGGCAGCAATGCCCTGCGGCGCGAGCTCAATCTGACCTGGCGCGACACCCTCCCAGAGGGCAACCGCCTGTTGGCGGGGGAATGGTTCGGGACAGGCGGCGCCGGGCCGGACGCTACGGCGTCGGCTGCAGGAAAGTCTTCCGGTGATGCATCGAGTGCCGGCGGCGGGACGGCCACGGAGCCGTCCGACAAGATCGTGCCGATATCGCTTGAAGCTGAACTGGCCGGCCGTCTAGGCCTGGCGCTTGGCGACACCATGAGCTTCACCATTGGCGCCGATACGCTCACCGGGCGTATCACCAGTCTTCGCGATCTCGACTGGGACAGCTTCCGCCCCAACTTCTATGTGATCTTCCCCCCTGGCGTGCTGGAGCGCTTCGGCCACACTTATATCACCGCCTTCCACTTGGGCGATGCCCAGAGCCCGCTGCCCGGCCAGATCGTCAAGAATTTCCCGGCGGTATCGCTGCTCAACGTCGAGGCGATCCTCGGTCAGGTGCGCGAGCTGTTGACTCAGGTCACCCGCTCGGTGGAGCTGGTGCTTGGCTTCGTGCTATTGGCCGGCATCAGTGTGCTCTATGCGGCGCTGATCGCCAGCCGTCCGCTGCGTGCCCATGAGAGTGGTCTGCTGCGGGTCTTCGGTGCCGGCGATCGCCTGATATCCCGGGTGCAGGGGGCCGAGTTTGCCATTCTAGGCCTGGCGAGTGGTCTGATGGGCGCGTTGCTCGCCGAGCTTGCCGCCGCAGGGATCTATGCCGGCTGGCTGGATCTTGCCCCGCGCCTGCACCCCTGGCTGTGGATAGGGCTGCCGCTGGGTGGCGCCCTGCTGGTCGGGGTGATCGGTCATGGTCTGTCGCGCAGCCTGCGCCGCCAGACCCCCATGGCGAGCCTTGGCCTGCTCGGCGAGGCGTGAGGCAGGACCCATGTGGCAATCCGCAGTCGTCCGGCAGTCCCGGTACTGGTAAAGAACTGGCAAGGGACAACCAGGCCAGATGGATAGAAACACACGGATGAAGGCCGACAGATGAAGACAGAGACACTGCGCTATCAGCTGCTGGAAGCCCAGCTGGAGATGGCCAAGCGCGAGAACCGGGCCGTGGTGCTGATGCTCAGCGGCCAGGCGGCGAGCTACATGCATCCCATGCTCAACATGCTCAATCACTGGCTGGAGAACCGCCGTACTGAGGTGCACGCTCTGGAGCCCAGCAGCGAGGATGCCAAGCGGCCGGCACTGTGGCGCTACTGGCGGCGTATCCCGGCCCGCGGCACTACCGGTATCTTCGTCCACGGCTGGTATGGCGATGCGCTCTTCGCTCGCGCCGAGCGGCGCATCGGCGCCGGCGCTTTCGAGGATCGCCTGGCGATGATCCGCGATTTCGAGGCCGAACTCGCCGCCGAGAACGTGGCGCTGGTCAAGATTTGGCTGGACATCGACCGAAAAACTCAAGGCGAGCGGCTGACCGCCATGCAGGAGGATCCGAGTCGGGCATGGCAGCTTGATCCCGCTGACTGGCAACGCCATCTCCAGCATCCGCTGATCAAGGCGCTCGGCAAGCCGCTACGCGAGACTACTCATACCGACTGGGCGCCCTGGCACTGCATTTCCGGTGACGACCCGGAAGACTTGATCCACCAGGTGGCCGAGCGACTGCTCGACACTGCGAACCAGCCGACGGTCGATCCCGAAGCGCCCTGGGCAAGCTGTCACCTAGCGCCGCCGGCCAAGGATGCACCCTCGGTGACCAAGCCTGATTCCGACCATCAGTCGGCCGGGCGCCTGGACAAGGACGACTATCAGCAGCGGCTGGTCGAGCAGCAGGCGCGGCTGTCGCATAACAGCCGCGAGGCGGCCCGACGCGGCATTCCGGTGGTGCTGGTCTTCGAGGGCCATGACGCCGCCGGCAAGGGCGGCAGTATTCACCGGGTGACCTCGGCGCTGGATGCACGGCACTATCGCGTGCACAGTATCGCTGCGCCTAACGATGAGGAGCGTCTCCACCCCTGGGCGTGGCGTTTCTGGCGACGACTTCCCGCCGATGGGCGCTTCGCGATCTTTGATCGCTCCTGGTACGGGCGAGTGCTGGTCGAGCGGGTGGAGGGCTTTGCCGCCCCGGCTCAATGGCGGCGCGCCTATGGTGAGATTCGCCATTTCGAGAAGCGCTTGCTCGAACACGGCACGGTGCTTGGCAAGTTCTTTCTGTCGATCAGCAAGGATGAGCAGCTCAAGCGTTTCGAGGCGCGAGCCAACACCCCTCGCAAGCAATACAAGCTGACCGAGGAAGACTGGCGAAACCGCGCTCGCTGGGATGACTACGAGGTCGCCATCAATGAGATGTTCGCCCAGACCCACCGGACGCATGCCCCCTGGTCATTGATCACTTGTGATGACAAGCGCCAGGCGCGTCTCGAGGTGATCGAGCGGGTCAATGGGTTGCTTGAGCGTCGCTTGGACGGCGATATCTGAGGTCGGCCGATAGGGGCGCGTCGCATGGCTGTCTTCTCCGTGGGGCTCACCTTGGCTTTAGCGTGACTAAAGCCAAGGTGAGAAATTATCGAGCACGGGATGACCGGCTTTCATGTGAAAGGCGCCCTTGGCTGCGGTATTATGACGGCATCGTTTCACCCCCCCTAGCTCGAGGACCAACGACGATGTTCAGCCGTGACATGCAGATTGCCGGATTCGATGATGCTCTGCTTGAGGCGATGCAGAAGGAAACTGCTCGCCAGGAAGCGCATATCGAACTGATCGCTTCCGAAAACTACGCCAGCCCGCGAGTGATGGAAGCGCAGGGCTCGCAGCTGACCAACAAGTATGCGGAAGGCTATCCGGGCAAGCGCTACTACGGCGGCTGCGAGTATGTCGACATCGTCGAGCAGTTGGCCATCGATTACGCCAAGGAGCTGTTCGGGGCAAGCTATGCCAACGTTCAGCCGCACTCCGGCTCCCAGGCCAACGGCGCAGTCTTCCAAGCGTTGGTCAAGCCGGGTGATACCATCCTCGGCATGAGCCTCGACGCCGGTGGTCACCTGACTCACGGTGCCAAGCCGAACTTCTCGGGCAAGCACTACGAAGCCATCCAGTACGGTCTCGACGACAGCGGCCTGATCGATTACGAGGAGGTCGCGCGCCTGGCGCGCGAGCACAAGCCGAAGATGATCATCGCCGGCTTCTCCGCCTATTCCCAGATCATCGACTGGGCCAAGTTCCGCGAGATCGCCGACGAAGTGGGCGCCTACCTGTTGGTCGATATGGCCCACGTGGCTGGCCTGGTCGCTGCCGGTGTCTACCCGACGCCGCTGCCGCATGCCCACGTGGTTACCACCACCACCCACAAGACCCTGCGCGGCCCGCGCGGCGGCCTGATCCTGTCCGCCGAAGGCAATGCCGATATCGAGAAGAAGCTGCAGTCTGCCGTCTTCCCGGGCGGCCAGGGTGGCCCGCTCGAGCACGTCATCGCCGCCAAAGCGATCTGCTTCAAGGAAGCCATGGAGCCGGGCTTCAAGGCCTACCAGCAACAGGTGGTCAAGAACGCCCAGGTCATGGCCAAGGTCTTCATCGAGCGCGGCTTCGACATCGTGTCCGGCGGCACCGAGGATCACCTTTTCCTGCTGTCGCTGATCAAGCAGGGCCTGACCGGCAAGGACGCGGACGCCGCTCTGGGCCGTGCCCATATCACCGTCAACAAGAACGCCGTGCCGGGCGACCCGCAGAGCCCGTTCGTCACGTCCGGCCTGCGCATCGGCACGCCGGCTGTCACTACCCGCGGCTTTGGTGAGACCGAATGCCGTGATCTAGCCACTTGGATCTGTGACATCCTAGACGCCATGGTCAGCGGTGATTCCAGCGCCGTCGAATCCGAGGTTCAGGCCAAGGTCGAAGCGGTTTGCGCCCGTTTCCCGGTCTATCGCGACTGAGCCTGATTCCGACCGCCTGATTTCCTGGCGGTACATGACAACGCCCCGGCCACACTGGCTGGGGCGTTTTTTTGTGGCTGCGAGTCGCTTCTGGGCGATTCCGATGTTGAAAACGCGACCATGGTCTAAAGGCGCTATGTCCGTTGTTGGTTGATCCTATGTCAGACATAGCGATTCAACAAACAGACACGCCGGGCAGGTTCCCTCATGGGCCAAGCACCTTCCACTACAAGCAGTCGCGCCACGCGGCCGGATATCGCCGAACAGCTGGCCGAGGCCATCTTCGGCGGTGTCTATGCGCCGGGCGACTTCGTGCCCAAGGAGCTCGACCTCTGCGCGACCTATGGCGTGAGCCGCAGTACCGTGCGCAGCGCTCTGCAGTCTCTGGTAGCCGCCGGCATGATCAAGCGCATCTCGGGGCAGGGTAGTCGCGTCCAGGAGCTGGCGCAGTGGCATCTGCTGGATCCAAGGGTCAGCGACTGGATGGCGCGGTTCGCCCAGCCGAACCCGCGCATCCGTCAGGAGATTTTCGCTTTCCGGGTAGCGGTGGAGCCTTTCGTGGCTCGCCTGGCAGCGGAGCATGCCACTGCCGCCGATCTGAACGAGATCGAGACCGCTTATCTGGGCATGATCAAGGCGCTGGAGTCGCCCGACCATTGCCATCAGGACGTCAGTCATGACGATCACGACGTGGCCTTCCATGAAGCGATCTTCGCGGCCACACACAACCTGCTGTGGTCTCAGATCAGCCATGTGCTCAAGCCGGCGATTGCGCTACTGGTCGAGACCTCGAACCACAGCGCCGACGAGTTGCAGGACAGCATGGAACGCCATCGTCAACTGATGGAGGCCATTCGTCTGCGTCGCCCCGAAGAGGCCGAGCAGGCCGCTCTGCGCGTTCTCGAACGCACCGGGCTGGATCTGGGCATCGATAGCATCTTTGCCACGCCGCTTTCTCATTTGCGCCTTCCGGGTGCATTGCCGCCCGCGTCATGACGATGTGATCGGGCCGTCCGCGGTGCCTTCGCGTACCGGTAACAACAACCTCACTCTCAACCGATGACGAGGAAACGCACCATGAAAAACGTCACGCCTATCAAGTCTTCCGCTCTCAAGCCTTTCGCCCTCAAGGCCCTGACGGCGGCCGTGCTCGGCTCCATGGCTTTCGGCGCCCAGGCGGCAGAATACGAATGGACCTTCCAGACCTCGGAGACCTCCGGTGAGCCGCAGTTCGAGCTCAAGAAGGCCTGGGCCGAGAACGTCAACACCATGTCCGGCGGTCGTATCGAGATCGAGATTCTGCCGGTCAACGCCGTGGTCGGGGCGACCGAAACCCTGCAGGCGGTGAGTGCCAACATCCTCCAGGGCCACATGACCGACCCGAGCTACTTCTCCGGTCAGAACCCGGCCTTCGGCATGATGGGCAATCTGGTGGGCGCCTGGGGCGACCCGGTGGAGTTTCTTGACTACATGAATTACGCCGGCGGCGAGGACATCTACAACGAGTTGGCCGAGCCCTACGGTGTGCACCTGATTGGTGCGGCTGCCACTGGCCTCGAGGCACTGCCCTCCAAGCGCCCGATTCGCTCCGTCGAAGACCTCGAAGGTCTCAAGCTGCGTGCGCCTCAGGGGATGGTTTACAACATCTTCGAGAAGGCCGGCGCCACGCCGGTCAACCTGCCGGGGTCCGAGGTTTATACCGCTCTCGAGAAGGGCGTGATCGACGCCGCCGACTACACGGTCTTTGCCACCAACTACGACCAGGGTCTCTACGAGTTCGCGCCTTATCCGAACTATCCGGGCTTCCACTCGCTGCCGATGGTGGCGATTTCGCTCAACAAGGACATCTGGGACGGCCTGCCGGCTGATCTGAAGGCCATCCTCGAGACCTCCGTCGACAGCATGTCCTATGAAATGGTGGCCATGCTCAAGGCGCGGGATCTCGCGGCGGTGAAGAAGGTGAACGAGGATCCGAACATCGAGATTATCGACATGCCGGCCGAAGAGCGTGCCAAGTTCCGCAATATCGCCAAGGAAGAGTGGGCGGTCTGGGCCGAGAAGAACGAGATCACCCAGAAGTACTACGACTCCGTGGTCAGCTATCTGCAGGACCATAACCTGATGTAACCCGCCCGGGGCCGGGACCTGGATTCCGGCCCCGCGTCGACGGCACCGTCACCGAGCGCCCGGTGGTGGTGCCGTCGTCCCTGTTCATTTGAGAGGAAACGTCATGTCTCGACAATCCCAACGCCACGAGGCGGCCGGCGTGACGCGCGACGACGAGCTGGTCGCCGCCACCGCGGGGGAGCCTGAGCCGAGTGATCCGACGCGCAGCGCCTTCGATCACGGAGTGACCTGGTGTGCCCGAGGTGCCGCCTGGCTGGTATTCATCGCCATGGGCATCAGCGTCTTCGAGGTCATCATGCGCTACGGCTTCGATTCGCCGACCTCCTGGGTGCATGAGAGCGTGGTCATGCTGGTGGCCGTGAGCTTTGCCCTGGGTGGCCCCGCGGCATTGGCCGGCAACCAGCATATTCGCGTACGCGTGCTCTACGACCACGCCGGTCCGCGGCTCAAGGTCTGGCTGGATCGCTTCAATGATCTGGTGACGCTGGGCTTCTGCCTAGCGATGAGCTACGCCGCCTTCGTGATGTTCTGGGATGCCTCCCACAATCCGTTTGGCGACTGGTCGCTGGAGCGTTCGGGCACCTCCTGGAACCCGCCGTTTCCGGCCTTCGTCAAGGGCATCATCATGGTCTCGCTGATTGTCATGAGCATTCAGGCGTTGATTCATAGCATCCAGTCGCTGCGCGCCAAGCCGACCACGAACGCTGAGGGGAGCCGGTAATGGATATCGCCGACGGAACGCTGTTATTGGTTACCGCCATCTTTGCGCTGCTGGTGACGGGCCTGCCGCTGGCCTTCATCACTGGCCTGGTGGCCCTCGTTTTCACCTTCGGCTGGTTCGGCGGCAACGCCTTGCCGCTGGTCACCAGCCGGGTATTTGGCTTCGTTACCGAGTATTCGCTGGTGGCAGTGCCGATGTTCGTGTTGATGGCCTCGTTACTTGACCGATCGGGGATAGCCAAGGATCTCTTCAACGCCATGCGGGTCTTTGCCGGCCGCCTGCCTGGCGGGGTCGCCGTTCAGACCATCGTGGTGGCTTTCTTCCTGGCGGCGCTGTCCGGCATTATCGGCGGCGAGATCGTGCTGCTGGGTATTCTGGCCTTGCCGCAGATGCTGCGACTGGGCTATGACAAGCACCTGTCGATCGGTGTGGTCTGTGCGGGCGGTGCCCTCGGCACCATGATGCCGCCCTCGATCGTGCTGATCATCTATGGCCTGATTGCCAGCGTATCGATCGCCGATCTGTTTACCGCCGCGATCACGCCCGCGGTGATCCTGATGGGCTCCTACATCGCCTATGTGCTGGTGCGCTGCATGCGCAACCCGGCGATGGGGCCACCGATGACCGATGCTGATCGTGAAGACGGCTTCTCCAATCGTTGGCAGGCACTCAGGGCCATCATGGTGCCGGGGCTGATCGCCTTCATGGTGCTGGGCACGATCTACGGCGGTGTGGCCTCGGTCACCGAAGCGGCGGCGATGGGCGTGTTCGGGGTGCTGCTGGCGATCGTGCTGCGCGGTGAGTTTTCCTTCAAGACCTTGCATGCAAGCCTCGGCCAGACCATGACCACCTGTGGCATGATCATCTGGATCGGTATCGGTGCCGCGGCGCTGGTTGGGGTCTATAACCTGATGGGCGGTAACCGTTTCATCTCGCAGGTGATCCTCGGCATGGACGTTGAGCCGATCGTGATCCTGCTGGTGATGATGGCGATCCTGCTGGTGCTGGGCATGTTCCTCGACTGGATCGGGGTGGCGATGCTGGCCCTGCCGATCTTCGTGCCGATCGTCGAGCAGTTGGGCTATAGCCCGATCTGGTTCGGCATCCTGTTCGCGGTCAACATGCAGGTCTCCTTCCTGTCGCCACCGTTCGGCCCAGCTGCCTTCTATCTGAAGGGGGTGGCGCCGCCCAGCATCAGCCTCAAGGACATCTTCGTATCGCTGCTGCCGTTTATCGCCATTCAGCTGTGCGTGCTGTTCCTGCTGCTGTTCTTCCCCGATCTGGCCATGTGGCTGGTCTGATTCACGACACTTCGTTCGTGATCGCCATGGAATACGCCTGACCGAACGTCCCGACCATGCGAATGGTCGGGGCGTTTTTCATTTAAGGCTCTGCGGGGGGCGCTGTTATCAATCAGTGATAACAAAAAACCAAGTTGATTAGCCGAAGGTGCATCAGTTGGGCAGCGAAAATTCATGCCTGGTGAAGCGTCGATGGCATGATATTAAGCACAGAATGAAGAGCCACATAAAGAGTGAAATCAGGAACGATTATTAAGAATAAGGCAAAGCAGCGTGCCGATAGAGACGTATTGCCTAAGAGGGTGCAGATCTATGAGGAAAATATCAGGTGGGAGGTGAAAAAGAGTAGGGAGTTGATGCCAAAAATTGAAGGTAAGCGCCATGTCGAGACTCATGGCACTTGGGCTTGAGGTTGTCTTTCGAGGTGCTTGTTTCGAGGATTTTCTTTTGAGGTTCTTCTTTCGAAGTGCTCGCTCAGCGCTGAATGCCGGATCGCGACAGAAAGTCCGTCACAATGCCTTCAGGCGACTGACGGATATCCAGGCGAACGGCCTCGGCTTCTTCCGGCATCTCGAGATCGGCAAGCTGGCTGTTCAGCATGTGTTCACCGGTAAAGAAGTGGCCGCTACGACCGCCCAAGCGCTCCATCAATACTTCCCGTGAGCCATGAAGATAAAGGATTTTCAGTTCGGGAGCGCCTTGGCGCAGCACGTCACGGTAGCGGTGTTTCAGTGCCGAGCAGCCGATGACGACATCTTTCCCCTGTTCGCGATAGTCGCGGTAAAGATTCGCAAGCGTCAGCAGCCAGCCTTGACGATCGTTATCATTCAGCGGCTCTCCTCGCGCCATCTTGGCGATACTGTTCTCGCTGTGATGGTCGTCGGCATCAATGAAGTCGGCATGGATTGCCTGGGCAAGCAGGTGTCCGATATGCGATTTACCCGAGCCGGAAACGCCCATGACGAGTAGAGTGAGTGGCGAGGTATTCATGCGTTTTTCTCGATAAATAGAACAGTGAACTTCAGGGGATAATAGCGAAAATAAGCCATTGATGGCCAGTAATAATATGGCGATATATTGTATCAATGTGGTGGCGTTATGATGGCCATTCAGCTCGTCATGTAGGCGTCTTTTGTGTCGACCAACGGCGCTCAGGTATATCCTGACCTAAAATGGTGCAAGGTGGCGGTGTGTTGCTGAAAGAATGCCTCATCGTGGTGCTAAAGGCCTCTGTCAGGACCCACAACACCCAGCGTTGCGCCACGCGTCATGGCGAATGCAGTAGTCTGGCACGCTGCGTGCTAGGGTTTTTTCATATTGGCACGCTCATGCCAGCCAGCAGGTAATGCCCATGTCCTCTGCCACGCCCTCCCTGCCTCGCCTGGTCTTCACCGACCTCGACGGCACCCTGCTCGACCACGACAGCTACGAGTGGCAGCCGGCCGTACCCTGGCTTGAGCGTCTCCGTCACGCTGGAGTGGCGGTGATTCCGGTTACCAGCAAGACGCGAGCCGAGCTCATGCCGCTGCGTCGGGAGCTGGGCCTGAAAGATACTCCCTTCATTGCCGAAAACGGTGCGGTGATTGGCCTGCCACCCGCCTGGCAGCACGCCCGCCTGGATCGTGATCCGAACTTTGTCGATGGCCTGGCGGTCAAGACGCCGGGCATCGATATCAGTTTCCTGCGCACTCGGCTGGGCGTGATGCGCGAGCGCCTCGGCGTTCGCTTTCGCAGCATGGGTGAACTCAGCATCGACGAGATCATGTCGCTGACCGGCCTGTCGGAACCCCAGGCCCGTCTGGCCAGGGTGCGTGAGGGCTGCGAGCCGCTGGTGTGGGACGACACCGAGATGGCGCTCGTAGATTTTCGCCAGGCGCTGGAGGCGGACGGGCTATGCCTGCTTCGCGGCGGGCGCTTCTGGCATGCCATGGGACAGCTCGACAAGGGCGACGGCGTTCGCTGGCTAGTGGAGCGCTATCAGGCGCTGCGTGGCCGCCGGCCTCTGACCCTGGGGCTCGGCGACGGGCCTAACGATGTGCCGCTGCTCGAGGCAGTGGATCGCGCCGTGCTGATCCCGGGCCACCATGGTCATACTGTGAATCTTGGCAATGCCCACCAGTTTCACGCACGCCAGCCGGGACCCACGGGCTGGGCCGAGGGGCTTGATTACTGGTGGGGAGACGAGCTCCCCAAGCCGTTCGACGAACAGTCGCCGCCATGACAAGACTCGATCACACAACACGATGACAAGACACGCTTACTGGAAACAGTGACAAGCACGATGATCAGGAGAGCCCCGGATGAGCGACTTTTACCAGAACGGTATCATCACCAACTTCCATAACCTGATGCGGCGCCCGGTGGAGGACATCGAGGCCGATCTGGTGCGCTTTTCCCGGCGCCGTCCGATGGGGCTGATTCTGCCTTCCTTGTACTCCGAGCTAGAGGGCCCGGCGCTTTCCCATATCGTCGATGAGCTGGCCAAGGTGCCCTACCTCTCAGAGATCGTGATCGGGCTTGATCGGGCCGATCGGGAGCAGTTTCTGCACGCGCGGGAATTCTTTTCGCGCTTGCCTCAGCACCACCGCATCCTGTGGAACGATGGCCCCCGGCTCAAGGCACTGGACGCCGAGCTGGCCGAGGAGGGCATCTCGCCCCAGGAGCCGGGCAAAGGGCGCAACGTCTGGTTCTGCGGTGGCTATGTCCAGGCCTCGCGGCGCACCGAAGCGGTCGCCCTGCATGACTGTGACATCGTTACCTACGATCGTGGCCTGCTGGCGCGGTTGATCTATCCGGTGGCGCACCCGCAGTTCAACTACGAATTCTGCAAGGGCTACTACTCGCGCATCGCCGAGGGCAAGCTCAATGGCCGGGTCTCGCGGCTGATGGTCACGCCCTTGATCAGGGCGCTGAAAAAGATCTACGGCCCGCTGCCCTATCTGGACTACCTCGACAGCTATCGCTATCCGCTGTCCGGGGAGTTCTCGATGCGCACCGATGTGCTCGATGGCATTCGTATTCCCAGCGATTGGGGGCTCGAGATCGGCGTGCTCTCCGAGGTGCATCGCAACTACTCCACCAAGCAGCTTTGCCAGGTCGACATCGCCGATGTCTACGACCACAAGCATCAGACGGTCTCTGCAGAGGATGCCACCACCGGACTCAACCGCATGAGCCTGGATATCGCCAAGGCGCTGTATCGCAAGCTGGCGACCCTGGGAGTGGAGATTCATGCCGAGACCTTCCGCACCATCAAGGCGACCTACTATCGCATCGCGCTGGACCTGATCGAGGCCTACGACAACGATGCCGCCATGAATGGCCTGAAACTCGACCGGCACAGCGAGGAACAGGCGGTGGAACTGTTTGCCTCCAACATCATGGAGGCGGGGGCGGCCTTCCTCGACAATCCCCGCGACAAGCCGTTCATCCCCAGCTGGAACCGGGTGCAGGCGGCGATTCCCGATCTGCTCGAGCGCATGCATGCGGCGGTGGAGCTCGACAATCAGGGCAAGGTGTAGTCGCGCTCCTGTCCTTACGAATCTGGCCTGGTGACATCCTGCGACTATGCTGAACGCGTGACCCCAGCAGTCGGAGGTAGGCCCGATGTCGACACTGACGTTTCTGGGTGCGGTCGGCGAGGTGACCGGTTCGCGCTATCTGATTGAAGTCGATGGAGATGATGATGTTGTCGAGCCGGGCGAGAGCAGCGCCTCTCGGCGGCTGCTACTCGAATGTGGCATGCATCAGGGGGCAGAAGAGGCGGAGCGGGTCAATTCAGCCCCCTTCGGTAGCCTGGCCAAGACCCTCGACGAAGTCGTGATCTCCCACGGCCACCTGGATCACTGCGGGCTGCTGCCCAAGCTGGTGAGAGAGGGCTATCGAGGCCCCATCCACTGCACGCCCGGCACCAAGGCGCTACTTGAGATCACGCTGGCCGACTCCGCTTTCATCATGGCCAAGGATATCGAGTGGGAGAACCGCTGGCGGCATCGGGCCGGCAAACCACTCCTTGAGCCGCTCTTCGACATCGACGACGTCGAGAGGACGCTCGATCTCTGCCAGACCCAGCATTTCGGCCAGCCGGTGACCCTCGCCGGCGGCGTCGTTCTCGTGTATCACGATGCCGGCCATATCCTCGGTTCGGCGATCGTTGAACTGGCGATTCCATCAGGCGGGCGCACCCGGCGCCTGGTGTTCTCCGGAGACCTCGGCAATCCCGAATCGGCGCTGATGAAGGACCCCGAAATCCAGCGTGACGCCGACCTGGTGTTGATGGAAAGCACCTATGGCGACCGTAATCATCGTCCGCTCAAGGAGACCATCGAGGAGTTTGCCGAGGTGCTCGCGGCGGCCTTCGAAGATGGCGGCAATGTGCTGATTCCTGCTTTCGCCATCGGTCGCACCCAGGAAATTCTCTATCACCTCAGCATGCTCTATCACCAGGGCCGGCTGCGCCAGCAGCGCATCTTTCTGGATAGCCCAATGGCGATCCGGGTGACCGAACTCTACGAGCGTCGCCGCTCGACCCTCGATCCCGAGGACCTGCATGCGCTCAACGTGGCGGCCCATGGCGACCCCGAACAATATTTGCCCGGGCTGCGACTGACCCGCAGCGTCGAGGAGTCCATGGCTATCAACCGGATTCGGGGCGGGGCGATCATTATCGCCGGCGCCGGGATGTGCAACGGTGGCCGCATCCTGCATCACTTTCGCTACAACCTTGAACATTCCAGTACCCGGGTCGTTATCGTCGGCTTTCAGGCCGCGGGGACCAATGGTCGGCGACTGGTTGATGGCGCTAACCACCTCAAGGTGTTGGGAAAGGACCTGAAGGTGAAGGCGCACATCCACACCATTGGCGGCTTTTCAGCACACGCCGGCCAGACCGAGCTGGTCGCCTGGGCCAGCGCCTTTCGTGATCGTCCACGGTTTTATCTGGTGCACGGCGAGCCCACGGCTCAGCTGGCCTTGCAGCAGATCCTTGCTACCACCGGCATCGATGCCGAGATTCCCGCCTACCAGCAGCGCATTGAGCTTTAGCGCGGCGCGCGCATGCCACCTGTGCCTTACGCCGCTTGACGTAGGTCAAGCGGCGCCTGCTATTGCCCGGTGATGTCGCCGCTGACGCCTATGCTGGTAGAAAGCCCACCGCTTTGCCGTTAGCCCCAGCTCGGGGTAGCCTCCTTTAAATATATTTAAATGGTATAACGTTAGAACGTTATTTGCGTTATGCTGAGGCCAGTTGCGCTAACCACGCGCTTTCGGTTTCCCCGTGTTTTTTGGTTGCAGAGGTATCCGCGATGAAAAGCCCGATCGTCACGTCTTTCTTTGACGAACCCACCAATACCTTTAGCTACGTGGTTCAGGACCCGGCGAGTCGGGCCTGTGCGATTCTCGACTCGGTGCTGGATTTCGATTACCCCGCCGGGCACACCGACGTGAAGAGTGCCGATGCGATCATCGCCTTCATCCGTGAGCACGAGCTAGAGGTCGCCTGGATTCTGGAGACCCATGTACACGCCGATCACCTGTCGGCGGCGCCTTATCTGCACCAGAAGCTCGGCGGCCAGACCGGCATCGGTGCCCGCATCACCGAGGTGCAGGAGATCTTCGGCAAGGCCTTCAATGCCGGGACCGAGTTCGCCCGGGATGGGAGCCAGTTCGACTGCCTGTTCGAAGAGGGCGATACCTTTGCCATCGGCGGCCTCGAGGGCCGAGTGCTGCACACCCCGGGGCATACCCCGGCCTGCCTGACCTATGTGATCGGCGATGCCGCCTTCGTCGGCGACACCCTGTTCATGCCCGATTACGGCACTGCCCGCTGCGATTTTCCCGGTGGCGATGCCGCCACGCTCTTCCGTTCGATTCAGAAGGTGCTGGCCCTGCCCGGTGAGACGCGGCTTTTCCTTTGTCACGACTACAAGAGCCCGGATCGCGACAGCTATCACCACGAGACCTCGGTGGCCGAGCAGCGCGCCGACAATATTCATGTTCATGAGGGCGTGAGCGAGGAGGACTTCGTCAAGCTGCGCACCGAGCGTGACGCCACCCTGGGCATGCCACGCCTGATATTGCCCTCTGTTCAGGTCAATATGCGCGCGGGCGAAATGCCACCGGCCGATGAGAATGGCCAGGTTTACCTCAAGGTGCCGATCAACCTGTTGTGAGGCGATTGGCCCCGCAGCCAGGCGCTGCCTTCATAAATCGCTGTTCTGGAGTATGCAATGACCGATCACTCTTCTGAGGCTTCCCCCTCCGGCCAGGTTCGCCGCCATACGGTGCTGATCATCGGCGGTGGCGCCGCCGGCATCTCGGTGGCCGCGAGTCTGCTCAAGCGCCGGTCGAGTCTGGATGTCGCCATCATCGAGCCCGCCGAAGAGCACTATTACCAGCCGGGCTGGACCATGGTCGGCGGCGGTGTCTTTACGCCGGAAGTGACGCGTCGCCCGATGCGTGAGGTGATGCCCGACGCTGTGACCTGGCACGCCAGTCGGGCCGAGAATATTGACGCAGAGGCCCGCCTGGTCCGCCTGGAGAGCGGCGAGTCGGTAGCTTACGAGCGGCTGGTAGTGGCGCCGGGACTGGTCTGTGATTGGTCCGCCATCGAGGGGCTCGAGGAAGCGCTGGGTCAGAATGGCGTCACCTCCAATTATCGCTATGATTTGGCGCCTTACACTTGGTCGCTGGTGCAGTCGCTTGAAAAAGGCAAGGCACTGTTCACGCAGCCACCGATGCCCATCAAGTGCGCCGGCGCGCCGCAGAAGGCGATGTACCTGGCCTGCGACCACTGGCGCCGCGAGCAGCGTCTGAAAGATATAGACGTGAGCTTCTGTAACGCTGGCGGCGTGCTGTTTGGCGTGTCCGACTACGTGCCAGCGTTGCAGCGCTATATCACTTTATATGGAATCGAGACGGCCTTCAGTCATCGGTTGATTGCGGTAGACGGTCCGTCGCGTACCGCCCGCTTTGCGGTGAGCGATAAGGACGGTGAACGCGAAGAGGAGCGGGGCTTTGACATGCTACACGTCGTGCCGCCCCAGAAGGCCCCGGCCTTTATCGCCCAGTCGCAGCTGTCGAACGAGGCCGGCTGGCTCGACTTGGATCCGGCCACGCTTCAGCACAGGGCATACGCCGACATCTTTGGCCTGGGTGATGCCAGCGGCACCGCCAATGCCAAGACCGCTGCCGCCGTGCGCAAGCAGACCCCGGTGGTGGCCGAGAACCTGTTGGCCTCGCTGGACGATACCCCGCTGGCGGCAGCTTATCTGGGCTATGGCTCCTGTCCCTTGACCGTGGAGCGCGGACGCATCGTGCTGGCCGAATTTGGCTATGACGGCGTGCTTCAGCCGACGTTTCCGCGTTGGCTCAACGACGGCACGCGCCCCACGCGACTGGCCTGGTGGCTCAAGGCCAGCCTGCTGCCCTGGATCTACTGGAACGGCATGCTCAAGGGACGCGAATGGCTGGTGCGTCCCGCTCGCCGTGATTGAGCAGGATGCCCCAGGTAATGAGACGCTCATGACCCCTTCACGCTGGATTCCCCTGATCGGCTGGTTGCACGGCTACCGCCGGGACACTCTGGCCCGCGATTTGCTGGCAGCGGTGATCGTGACCCTGATGCTGGTGCCTCAGGCGCTGGCCTATGCCCTGCTGGCGGGCCTGCCGCCGGAAGTGGGGCTCTACGCCAGCATGTTGCCGCTGGTCTTCTATGCCGTCTTCGGCACTAGCGCCACCCTGGCAGTGGGGCCAGTGGCGGTGGCATCGCTGATGACCGCCGCGGCGCTGTCGGGCATCGCCGCGCCGGGCAGTGCCGAGTATGTGGGGGCGGCGCTGGTGCTGGCCGCGCTATCGGGGCTGTTGCTGGTGGCCATGGGGCTGCTGCGGCTGGGGTTTCTGGCCAATTTTCTGAGCCATCCGGTGATCTCGGGGTTCGTCACTGCCTCAGGCATCCTGATCGCGGCGAGTCAGCTGCGTCATCTGCTGGGCGTGAAGGCCGCTGGCGACAACCTGGTGGAGATGGTCACGTCGCTGGTCGCTTCGCTTGGCCAGGTCAGCCTCATCACGCTGGCGATCGGCCTCGGCGTTTGGGGCTTTCTGCTGTGGTGTCGGCGCCGGCTCAAGGGCATCCTGCACCGCCTGGGGCTGTCGGCCACAGCGGCCGATCTGGTCGCCAAGGCGGCGCCGGTCTCGGCGGTGATCGTGACCACGCTGCTGGCCTGGTCCCTGGGGCTCGGCGCCCGAGGCGTGGCCTTGGTCGGCGAGGTGCCAAGCGGGCTGCCCAACCTGGCCTTGCCGAGCCTCGATTCGGGACTGTGGACGAGCCTTGCTCCTGCGGCGGTGCTGATCAGCCTGGTGGGGTTCGTGGAATCGGTCTCGGTGGCCCAGACGTTGGCCGCCAAACGCCGCCAGCGCATTGATCCCAACCAAGAGCTGATCGCGCTGGGGCTTGCCAACCTCGGCGCGGGTGCCAGCGGCGGATCGCCGGTATCTGGCGGTTTCTCCCGTTCGGTGGTCAACTTCGAAGCCGGCGCCGCTACGCCACTCGCCGGTGCCTTCACCGCGCTTGGCATCGCCCTGGCGACGCTGACCCTGACCACCCCACTGGCGTTCCTGCCCAAGGCGACGCTGGCCGCCACCATCATCGTCGCCGTGGGTACCCTGATCGACCTGCCGGCCATCAAGCGCACCTGGGCGTATTCCCGGGCCGACGGCGTGGCCATGCTGGCGACCCTGGTGCTGACCCTGCTGCAAGGGGTGGAGAGCGGCATTCTGGTCGGCGTCGCGCTGTCGCTGGGGTTGCATCTGTATCGCACCAGCCGGCCGCACAGTGCCGTGGTGGGCCGGGTGCCGGGCAGTGAGCACTTTCGCAACGTCAAGCGCCACGAAGTCGAGACTGACGAGCACTTGGCGATACTGCGCGTCGACGAGAGCCTCTACTTCGCCAATGCCCGCTACCTGGAAGACACCGTGATGGCGCTGGCCAGCCGCCAGCCCGATCTCAAACACATCGTGCTGGCCTGTCAGGCGGTCAACGTGATCGACGCTTCCGCCCTGGATAGCCTGGAGGCCATCAATGGCCGGTTGAAGGACTCAGGCGTCTGCCTGCATCTGGCCGAGGTCAAGGGCCCGGTAATGGATCATCTCAAGGGCACGCATTTGATCAAGGCGCTGACAGGACGTGTGTTCCTGAGCACCTTCGATGCCTGGCACGTGCTTCACGGCGACGCCGCCGGGGTTTTACACGCACCGGGCGAGACGCCCGACGCGTCCCTCAAGCAAGGAGTGGGACCATGAAGAAGAACATAGGCAGTATCGACAAGATCGCTCGCATCGTGATCGGCGCCATCCTGATCGGCCTGGCCGTCACCGGCACCATCGGCGTCTGGGGTTGGATCGGTGTGGTGCCGGTGGTGACCGGGTTGTTGGGCAGTTGCCCGCTCTATTCGATGCTGGGCATCCGTACCTGCAAGCCGGGGCCCTGAGTCGAGCTGGTGATTGACCCTCGCTAGGCCACGCGTTAGGGCAATCACCTGGCGCAGCCGCTTGGAGCAAAGCAGTAGTACAGCTGCTTAAAGCACCGAAGTAGCGCAATGACCCAGGGAAATCAGTTACGGCAACCTATGACGGAAACCACGGAGGAGACGATGTTGGATTGGACTTCGAGTCTGTATGGCCTGGCCGGTGGCGTATTGATCGGCCTCTCGGCGGTGTGGTTGATGGCCACCCTTGGCCGCATCGCCGGGATCAGCGGCATTCTCTCGGCGCTGGTACTGGAACGGCCCAAGGGAGATACCGCCTGGCGCCTGACCTTTCTGCTGGGGCTGGTCAGCGGGCCGCTGATCTTGATGGCGCTCGGCGGACAGGGCAACGTCGCCGGCGAGCCGGGAGCCGTGATCGGCGCACCCGCCGGCGGGGTGGGGCTGATGCTGATCGCCGGACTGCTGGTGGGGTTTGGTACCGGTATCGGTAGCGGCTGCACCAGCGGCCATGGCGTTTGCGGCCTGTCGCGGCTCTCGCCGCGCTCGATGGCGGCGACCCTGACGTTTCTGGTCACCGGTATCGTCACTGTCTATGTGGTGCGGCATCTGCTGGGAGGTGGGGCATGAAGACAGCGATGCTCAAGCCCGTCGCGGGCTATCTCGCCGGCCTGTTGTTCGGCCTGGGGCTGGCGCTTGGCGGTATGACGGACCCTGCTCGGGTGATCGGTTTTCTCGATCTGGCCGGCGGCTGGGACCCGACGCTGATGTTCGTACTCGGCGGGGCGGTGGTGACCACCTTCATCGGTTACCGGTGGGTGCTGCGCCGTCCCGCGCCACTCTTCACGGGCGCCTTCCAGCTTCCGACGCGCCGCGACCTGGATACCAAGCTGCTGGGCGGTGCGGCGCTGTTCGGCATCGGCTGGGGGCTCTCCGGCTACTGCCCGGGGCCGGCTTTCGCATCGCTTTCGGGCCTGAGCCTACCGCTTGCGGCCATGCTAGCCACGATGGTAGCCGGCTGGTGGCTTGCCCGGCGCCTGGGGTGATTGATAAGCGCTACGTGCTTTCGGCCTAGTTTAGTCCAGCCTCGCCTTAATTTGGCTTAATTTGGCTGAGCCAGGCTTATTGCGCCTCAGTTAGGGTCAGATTGGCGCTGTTCGGACTGGCACCGCCCTTCAGGCGTGGCTCAGTCCGCTTTGCCTAGTTCTTTTGGCTTAGTTCTTTTGGCCTAGTTCCCTTGGTTCAGTCTGCTTGGGGCTCAGTTATGGCCCGGCTGCACCAGCCACAGACTGCGGTAAGGGCGCAGTATCTCGCGCTCTTCCGGTGCCCAGACCGCGCCGTCGGCGAGCACGTCGAGCCATTGGCCCTGATCCAGCTCAGGCATGCTGAGCGGCTGGCGCTGGTCGCTGATGTTGTAGATCGCCAGCAGCCGGCGGCCATCCGGCAGTGGGCCGCGCTCGATGGCGAAGAGCCCCGGCGGCGTATCGAGAACCCGCTGAGGCGCCTCGGGGTGGAAGCAGGGTTCCGCGGCGCGCAGCTTGAGGCGCTCCTTGAGCGAGCCGAAGGCCTCGCGGGTCGGGGTGCTACGGCTGTCGATCAGTTCGTTGAGCTCGGAAAGCTGCCAACGGCGGCGGTTGATGGCCCGCAGCTGGCCCTTGCGCTCCACGCCCTCGTTGTCATTGAGTGTCGCGGTCAACGAGTGCAGGTAGATACCGGGGATGCCCTGCAGGGCTAGCAGCAGGTTCTGGCTCAGCAGGAAGCGTTCGACCTGCCAGGCATCGGCGCCGCGTCGGGTGCCCTTCATGGCGTCGAAGTAGGCGATGTTGATTTCGTAGGGGGAGTCCTGGCCGTCCGGGTTGGTCTTCATGCTGACGAAGCCGCCGAAGCGGTGCATGAGATCCAGCATCACGTCGACCTCATGCTGCGGGAGCAGCCCTTCCAGGGCGCGCACGCCGATGCCGTCGTGGCTGGCCGTGAAGTTGAAGTAACTGCAGCCCGGCGGTAGCGACGGCAGGCTGCTGGCCCACTGGGTTAGCGCCGTGGCATCGCCGCTGGTCAGGGTATGCACCAGCAGCGGTGGCAGGGTGAACTGATAGATCAGGTGCGCCTCGTCCGGTGACATGCCTTCCATGGTTGCCCGCTCGAGCCCCAGGTAGCTCATGTTCTCGCGGTGCGGCACATTGGTCTCGGTGATCAGCCGCGTGCCCGGCGCCACGTAATCGACGACTGCCCGCAGCAGTCGCACGATGGCGTGGGTCTGGGGCAGGTGAATGCAGGAGGTGCCGACTTCCTTCCACAGATAGGCGATGGCATCCAGGCGAATGGTGCGGGCTCCCTGCTGCAGGTAGAAGAGCAGGATGCCGACGAACTCGATCAGTACGTCCGGGTTGTCGAAGTTGAGATCGATCTGGTCTTCCGAGAAGGTGGCCCACAGGTGGCGGGTGCCGCGGCGGGTGCTGACCGGCACCAGCAGCGGCGAGTTGCGCGGCCGCGTGACCTGAGACAGGTCGGTCGCCGGGTCCATTTCGATGAAGTAGTCGCGCCCGGGCTGGCTGTCGGCCAGGTAGTCGACGAACCACAGCGAGTCCCGAGATACATGGTTGATCACCAGGTCGACCATCAGGTCCCGGCGCTCGGCCAGCGAGCGGATATCCGGCCAGTCGCCGAGCTCCGGGTTGACCTCCCGGTAGTGCACGACCGAGAAACCATCGTCGCTGCTCCACGGAAAGAAGGGCAGCACATGCACCCCGCTGAAGGTGTCTTCCATGCGCTCATCGAGAAATCCCTTCAGCACCTCCAGCGGCGCGCGATCACCGTCAAGCAGGCTGTCGCCGTAGGTGATCAGCCACTGGTCACGCTCGCTCCACAATGGACGCGGCGTGGCATCGATGGCACCACGCTGGTGCGAAATCAGGGTGACCAGGCGGCGCATGATCGCCTCGCTGCGGGGGCCGTAGACTTCCTCCAGTCGTGCGCGAGCGGCGTTGACGAAGCCGGCTTCGTCCAACTGGCGTGGGGGCGTGGGGGGCAGGGATGAGCTCATGGTCAATTCCTCGAGGGGCCGAAACGCGCACCTGGCCGGCGGCGGGGCATATCCTTGGCATCATGCAGGGCTCGTGCCAATCGTGAAGAGTGACTGGGCGCCATGCGGCCAAATCGTTACAATAGAGCAATAGTTGTTGTGTCGAACAGGCCGGAATCCAGCCGATGCATTGTCCTTTCTGCGGTACCCATGACACCAAGGTCACCGATTCGCGCCTGGTCGTCGAGGGCGACCAGGTTCGTCGTCGACGTCAGTGCGCCGCCTGCGGTGAACGATTCACGACCTATGAGACCGCTGAGCTGGTCATGCCGCGGGTCGTCAAGGCGGACGGTTCGCGGGAAAGTTTCGATGAGGCCAAGCTGCGCGCCGGCATGCTTCGGGCGCTGGAGAAGCGCCCGGTGAGCGCCGAATCGATCGAGGCCGCCGTCGAGCGGATTCGCCAGCGCCTGCGGGCACGGGGCGAGCGTGAGATCAAGGCCATTGAGGTCGGCCAGGAAGTGATGGATGCCTTGAAGCGTCTGGATCAGATCGCCTATATCCGCTTCGCCTCGGTCTATCGCCGCTTCCAGGATATCGACGAGTTTCGTGCAGAAATCGACCGCCTGGCCCAGGAGCCGAGCTTCTCGCCTCAGGACGATCACTGACGCCGCACACTTCTCTTGCCTGCTCAATTGCATAGGATGCTCATGGCCACTGCGACCCCGGAAGCCTTCATGGCCCGTGCCCTGACCCTGGCACGCCGCGGCCTCTATACCACCGACCCGAATCCTAGGGTCGGCTGCGTGCTGGTCAAACGCCGCCAGATCGTCGGCGACGGCTATCATGTCCGCGCCGGCGAGCCCCATGCCGAGATCCATGCCCTGTCTGACGCCGGCGACGCCGCGCGGGGCGCCACTGCCTATGTGACTCTGGAACCCTGCGCTCATCACGGCCGCACCGGGCCCTGCGCCCAGGCGCTGATCGAGGCCGGCGTCAATAAGGTGGTGGCCGCCATGCAGGACCCTCATGCGGCGGTGGCGGGGCAGGGCTTCGCCATGCTGCGCGAGGCCGGTATCGAGGTGGAGTGCGGGCTACTCGAGGACGAGGCGAGGGCGCTGAACCCGGGCTTTGTGTCGCGCATGACCCGCGGGCGACCCTTCGTGCGCATGAAGATGGCGATGAGCCTCGATGGGCGCACCGCGATGCGCTCCGGGGAATCACAATGGATTACCGGGCCTCGCGCACGCACCGAGGTGCAGCGTCTGCGCGCTCGTTCCAGTGCGGTGATCAGCGGCGTCGACTCGATCATCTTCGACAATTCACGCCTGACGGTGCGCGCCTCCCAGCTCGACCTCGAGGACGGCGAGGCGATCGCCCGCCGCCAGCCGCTGCGGGTCATCGTCGACACCACCCTGCGCCTGCCGCTGGCGGCGGCCTGTCTGAGCGAACCGGGGCGCACGCTGGTCGCCACCTGTTCCCGGGACGGCGAGCGCCGGACAAGACTCGAGGCGGCCGGCGCCGAGGTGTTGTGCTTGCCGTCAGGCGTCGATGGCCGAGTGGACCTGGTCGCGCTGCTCGAGTATCTGGCCCGCGAGGAGCAGGCCAACGAGGTGCTGCTCGAGACTGGGGCGACGCTGGCCGGCGGCATGCTTGATGCCGAGCTTGTCGACGAGATGCAGCTGTTCGTTGCGCCGACCCTGCTTGGCGGCGAGGCACGCCCGTTGGTGGCACTGCCCGGGCTCGAGCGCATGGCGCAGCAGCGGCCGCTGGATATACTCGACATGCGTGCCGTGGGACGCGACTGGCGGATCATCGCTCGCCCCCAGCGCCAGTCATCCTGAGGGTGGGCTTGAGAGTAGCGCCGGGCTGCGGCCCAATGCTGGCGCCGCGCGGCTTGCCAAGGTACCCTGAGCGCCGATCTGCTGCCGGCATCATTCATCGGCAGCCCGTCGGCGCCAGCTTTCTATTAGCGGCGCCCCGGTATGCGGCGCCTACCGTTGACGCCAGCACGCACAGTAATTCGGAGATCCCATGGCGCTTTCCAATGACCTGACCAAGGACCTGTCTGCTCAGACCGCGGACGACCAGAGCGAGTCGGCCAGCGATCTGGCGCGTATCGAGGACCTGATCGAGGACATCCGTCAGGGCAAGATGGTGATCCTCATGGACGATGAGGATCGCGAGAACGAAGGCGACATCATCATGGCCGCCGAGAAGGTCGAGGCCGAGCACATCAACTTCATGGCTCGCCACGCCCGCGGCCTGATCTGTTTGCCGATGACCCGCGAGCGCTGCGAGCGCCTGCAGCTGCCGCTGATGGTGCACGACAACGGCTCCGGCTTTGGCACCAAGTTCACGCTGTCCATCGAGGCCGCCGAGGGCGTGTCCACCGGGATCTCTGCCGCCGATCGCGCCCGCACCGTGCGCGCGGCCTCGGCTCGGGATGCCAAGGCATCCGATATCGTCCAGCCGGGCCATATTTTTCCGCTGATGGCCGAGCCAGGTGGCGTGCTGCGCCGCGCCGGCCACACCGAAGCGGCCTGTGACCTCGCGGCGATGGCCGGGCTCGATCCCAGTGGCGTGATCTGCGAAGTGATGAACGACGACGGCAGCATGGCGCGTCGTCCGGAGCTCGAGCGCTTCGCCGCCGAGCACGGCCTGAAGATGGGTACCATTGCCGATCTGATCCACTATCGCATTCACACCGAGCAGACCGTGGATCACCTCGAGGCGACGCCCGTGGAGACCGCCTTCGGTGAGCTCACTCTGCACGTCTTCCGCGACAGCATTCAGGGCGCCCATCATATGGCGCTGGTCAAGGGTACGCCCCGCGCCGAGGAACCAACCACGGTGCGCGTGCACCTGGCCGACACCCTGCGCGACATCCTGACGCTTACCCGTCCGGGCAGCCAGAGCTGGACCGCCCAGCAGGCGCTGGCCGAGATCGCCGACGCCGAGAGCGGTGTCTTCGTGCTGCTTGACGATGCCCGCCAGGCTTCTGACCTCAAGGATCAGCTCGATGTGCTGCTCGAGCGCAAGCGCGCACCGCGCTCGAGCGACTCCGATGGCGCCGGCAATTATCTGACCATCGGCACCGGCTCACAGATCCTGCGTCATCTGGGCGTCGGCAAGATGCGCCTTTTGAGCTCGCCCTGGAAGTTCTCGGCCCTTTCCGGCTTCGATCTGGAAGTGGTCGAGCGGTTGAGCCCCTGAGCCCTTGATATCGTAATATCCGGGGCGTCCGCTCGAGGCGAGCGGACGCCCCGGCGACGAACGCAACACCCGAGAAGCGCCCTCCCGGGCGCGTAGAAGATTCAAGCAGGAAGACAAGCATGCAACCGATCTCCCAAGTCGAAGGTAACTTCACCGACGTCGATGGCCGCTACGTGATCGTGGTCGGCCGGTTCAACCACCATGTGGTCGACAGCCTGGTCGAAGGTGCCGTGGACAGCCTGGTTCGCCATGGCGTGGACGCCGAACATATCGACATCGTCCATGTGCCGGGCGCCTGGGAGCTGCCGCTGGCGGTCAAGCGTGCCCTCCAGGTGGCGAGTCCGGATGCGGTGATCGCTCTCGGCGCGGTGATTCGCGGCGGCACGCCGCACTTCGAGCATGTCGCCGGCAGCTGCAACACCGCTCTTGGCTCCTTGCAGCTGCAGTTCGATACCCCGATCGCCAATGGCGTGCTGACCGTCAACTCCATTGAGCAGGCCATCGAGCGAGCCGGTACCAAGGCCGGCAACAAGGGCGCCGAGGCCGCCATGGCCGCCATGGAAATGGTCTCGCTGCTCAAGCATTTCGGAGGTGAAGAATGAGCCGTTCCTCGGATAACGAGCGTCGGGCGCCGTCGAAGAGCCAGATCTCCCGCCATGCGGCTCGCGAGCTGGCGGTGCAGGCCATCTACACTTGGCAGATGACCGGCAAGCCGGTCAGCACCATTGAGGCTGAGTTCCGCAGCCAGATCGCCGATGAAGATCTCGAGGACCATGAAAACTGGCACAAGGTCATGGAGATCGCCGACCTGGCGCTGTTCCATGAGCTGGTCCACAACGTGGTGCGCTTCCAGGCGGATCTGGATGCGTCGCTGACCCCGCTGCTCGACCGTCGCCTCGAAGATCTCGACAGCATCGAACTGGCGATCCTGCGCCTGGGTACCTACGAGCTGTCCCGGCGCCTCGAGGTCCCGTATCGGGCCGTGATCAATGAGGGTGTGGAGCTCGCCAAGTCCTTCGGTGCCACTGATGGTCACAAGTACATCAATGGTCTGCTCGACAAGCTCGCGGCGCGTCTGCGCTATGCCGAGGTCAGCGCCCGCCGCTGAAATGTCACTCGCGATGCAAAAGCCGACGCCAGGCCAGTCCATGGGTGCCTCGCCGAGCGAGTTCGACATGATCGCCCGCCACTTCACGCGGCCTGCGCGCAGCGCCGGCGTGGTGCTGGGCGTAGGCGATGATTGCACCCTGCTGACGCCTACCCCCGGCCACCAGCTGGCGGTCAGCGTCGATACGTCGGTGGCCGACGTCCACTTTCCCCACGCAGCGCCCGCCGCGGCCATCGGCCATCGGGCGCTGGCGGTCAGCCTGAGCGATCTGGCGGCCATGGGCGCCGCCCCCCGCTGGTGCCTGATGGCGCTGACCCTCGACCATGCCGACGATGCCTGGCTCGAGCCTTTCGCTCAGGGCTTCGATGCCCTTTGCGCCCGCGCCGGGGTCGATCTGGTCGGTGGTGATGTGACCCGCGGCCCGCTTTCGGTTAGCGTCACCGTGCAGGGTGAGGTTCCGCCCGGCGAGGCCCTGACCCGCGATGGTGCCGGTGAAGGTGACCTGCTCGCCGTCACCGGCTCGCTGGGTGGCGGGGCCGGCGGTCTGGCCGCCTGGCAGTCAGGCGAGCGCTCGCTGGATGATCCGCTGCTGGCCGCCTACCTGCTACCCGAGCCGCGGCTGGCTGCCGGGCAAGCGCTGCGTGGCTTGGCCAGTGCGGCAATCGACGTCTCCGATGGTCTGCTCGCCGACCTTCAGCATCTCTGCGATGCCTCGGCGCTTGGCGTGGAGTTGGATCTTGAGGCGCTGCCGCTGGCCGAGGGCCTGGTCGAGCGGCTGGGAGAGGGCGCCCGCCAGGCAGCGCTTACCGGAGGTGACGACTATGAGTTGCTGGTCGGCCTGCCGGCGGAGGCCCTTGAATCGGCTCGCCAGGCGCTCGGCACTCTTGGGGTGCCGCTGACGGTCATCGGACGCTTCACTATTACACCCGGCATTCACGGTGTGGAAGCGAACGGCCCAGGGGGCTGGCAACACTTTTCAGGAGCAACGCCATGAATCGTGCACCGGGCAGCGTCTGGCGACGCCCCAGCCATTTCCTGGCTTTTGGTCTGGGTAGCGGCGTCGTCCCCTTCGCCCCTGGCACCTTCGGGACCCTGGCGGCGATCCCTTTCTATTGGTTGATGACGGATCTGCCGCTGTCCTGGTACCTGGGCGTCGTGGTGGTGGCCTATTTCCTGGGGATCTGGCTGTGCGATCGCACCTCGCGGGATCTCGGCGTCCACGACCATTCCGGTATCGTCTGGGACGAGTTCGTCGGCTACTGGATCACCATGGCGGCGGTGCCGTTTTCCTGGGAAGCGGCGCTATGGGGCTTCGCCATCTTTCGGGTCTTCGATATCTACAAGCCTTGGCCAATCCGCTGGGCCGACCGGCGAGTGGCCGGTGGCTTCGGCATCATGATCGATGACGTGCTGGCCGGCATCTATGCCTGGAGCACCATCCACCTTTGGCTGTGGTTGCACTAGACCCGTACCGGTGGGTGACCAGGGCGGCTTGCCAATATAGCGTTTGATAAAAATTCATTCATCATCGCCAAGCGATGATCATTGCCAGTGAGTGAGCACGATGCGCAAGGGACTGTTGGCCGTGACCGCGGTTGTACTAGTGGGGGGCGGCTATGTCGCCGCTCAGGTCTACTCGAGCGAACGATTCGACGACGAGCTGACGCGGGGCCTGAAGTCCCTCGAGGAAAGCGATGATGTCACGATCGAGCGCCAGAACATCAAGCAGGGCTGGTTTACCTCCAGCGGTGAGATCGTCATCACGCCCAAGCTCGACGAGGGCTGGAACCTGAGTCTTCCCTACAGTGCCCGCCACGGGCTTTCCAGCACGCGGCTTTCGGGAGAGCTGGAGCTTGCCATGAGCGACCAGGCGTTGTTCGCCGACAAGCTCGAAGCGGCGCCCCCGCGCTGGCATGCCGAGATCGAGACCCTGAGCGGCAACTTCACCGGGCGGCTCGATCTCGCCGCTATCGATAGCCAGGTCACCGATAGCCGGCTGATCAGCGAAGGCGGCTTCCTGACCCTCGAGGGGCAACCCGACGACGTGCGTCTGGCCGGTGAGATTTCGCCCTGGGAGCTTCGTGGAGAGGAGGGGGATCTCAAGGTGGGACGCCTGACGCTGTCTTCTCGCTACCAGCAGGACGAAACGGGCCAGGAACGTGATCAGCAGGCGAGTTTCGCACTGGATAGCCTGATGATGGCTCGTGATTACAACCCCACGGTCGAACTCGCCGACCTGAGTTATCAGGGCGACCTGAGTCTCGGTGCAGAGGAGTTGCAGCTGGACGGCACCCTAAAACTCGGCGAAGCGCGGGTCGACGATGAACCCCTTCTCTCCGGTGAGCTTGCTTTCTCGCTGTCGCATATTAACGCTGAAGCGGTCCGCACCCTCGAAGCGGCCATCGATGATGAGACAGCCCGCGGCACGCCTATCGAAGAGCTCAGCGATGCCGAATTCTCCGCTCTGCTTGAACGCCTTGAGCCCCAGCTGCTGGCGCTGTTCGTTGATTCGCCAACACTGACGCTCGATCATCTCGCCGTGCAGAGCGACATGCTCTCCATGGACACCGAGCTGAGTGGTGAGCTGACCTTCGATGGCGAAGGCGCCGAGAACCTGTCGCTCGAGGATCTCGGCCAGACCAAGCAGCGCCTGCGCTGGGTGCGGCGACTCAATGGCCAGTTTGACTGGCAGGGTGTGCCGCCGATGGCGGTGATGCAGCTGGGCCTGCCGATGACCACCGAACGCCTGAATATCCTTATCGAAAACGGACGGCCGACCGTCAACGGCCGCCCCCTGCCGCCGCTGCTGTGAGGCACTCGGGCCCAGCTCATTGGCTGGGCCCGGTTCGTTCTCGACGCAGAGCATGACTTGAAGTTCGTCACCGCCGCCCGCATTCCATGGCCTAGGGTCATACGGCCAACCGGATCACAGGATGGATCATGAGCGAGCGCGACGACGATCTTCAGCAAGTCTTTTACGAACGCGATGACCGGGCCTCCGACGAGGAGGCGCCGGACGAAGATGCTCACATCGAAAGTGGCGCAGTGGTGCCGACTCGGGACTATCTTCCCGAGCGGATCTATCTGTTGCCGATTCACAACCGTCCCTTCTTTCCGGCTCAGGTACAGCCGCTGGTGATTCATCGCCCGCGCTGGGAAGAGACCATCAAGCGCGTGGGCAATACGCCGCATCATACGGTTGGCCTTGCCTATGTGGGCGATACCGAGATCGACGAACTGGACTACGGCCACTTCCCGGTCACCGGCACCGCCGTGCGCATGCACAAGGTGCAGGGCGAGGATGATCAGATTCAGTTTATCGCCCAGGGCATGCGGCGCTTTCGCATCCAGCGCTGGCTGTCGAAAAAGCCGCCCTACCTGGTCGAGGTCAGCTATCCCAAGGAGCCGGTCAACGCCGACGAGGACGAGACCCGCGCCTACGCCATGGCGATGATCAACGGCATCAAGGAACTGCTGCCCATCAACCCGCTCTACGGCGAAGAACTCAAGCACTATCTCAACCGCTTCAGCCCCCATGAGCCGGGGCCGCTGACCGATTTCGCCGCCGCCATGACCTCCGCCAAGGGCCCTGAGCTGCAGGCCATTCTCGAGACCTGGCCGGTGATGGAGCGCATGCAGAAGGTGCTGCCGCTGCTGCGCAAGGAGATCGAGGTCGCTCAGCTACAGAGCGAGATCAGCGACCAAGTCAACGCCCAGATGCAGGATCGCCAGCGCGAATTCTTCCTGCGCGAGCAGCTGAAGGTCATCCAGCGCGAGCTGGGAATTTCCAAGGACGACCGCGACAACGACGTCGATACCTTCAAGAAGCGCCTCACCGAGCTCGAGGTGCCCGAGCGGGTGATGCGCCGCATCGACGATGAGCTCGACAAGCTCTCGGTGCTCGAGACCGGCTCGCCGGAATACGGCACAACCCGCAACTACCTCGACTGGCTTACCTCGCTGCCCTGGGGCATCACCAGTCAGGATCAGCTCGATCTGAAGCACGCGCGCACGGTGCTGGATCGCGACCATGACGGCCTTGCTGACGTGAAGGAGCGCATCGTCGAGTTTCTCGCCGAAGGCACCTTCAAGGGCGACGTGGGCGGCTCGATCCTGCTGCTGGTGGGGCCTCCAGGGGTCGGCAAGACCTCGGTGGGACGCTCCATCGCCGAGGCGCTGGGTCGCGAGTTCTATCGCTTCTCGGTGGGCGGCATGCGCGATGAGGCCGAAATCAAGGGCCACCGCCGCACCTATGTGGGCGCTATGCCGGGCAAGCTGGTTCAGGCCATCAAGGAAGTGGAAGTCGAAAACCCGGTGATCATGCTTGACGAGATCGACAAGCTTGGTCAGTCGTTCCAGGGCGACCCGGCCTCGGCGCTGCTCGAAGTGCTCGACCCGGAGCAGAACGTCGACTTCCTTGATCACTATCTCGACGTGCGGCTGGATCTGTCGAAGGTGCTGTTCGTCTGCACCGCCAACACCCTGGACTCGATCCCCGGGGCGCTGCTCGACCGCATGGAGCAGATCCGCCTGTCCGGCTATATCGCAGAGGAAAAGATGGCCATCGCCAAGCACCACCTCTGGCCGAAGCTGCTCAAACGCGACAGGATCCCCAAGAAGCGCATCAACCTCACCGATGCGGCGCTGCGCCAGGTGATAGAGGGCTATGCCCGCGAGGCCGGCGTGCGCCAACTGGAGAAACAGCTGCACCGCATCGTACGCAAGGCGGCGGTCAAGCTGCTCGAGCACGACCAGCAGACGGTCAAGGTATCGGTCAACAACCTCGAGGAATTCCTTGGTGCGCCGCCGTTTCGCAAGGAGACGGTGCTCAAGGGCGAGGGCGTGGTCACCGGACTTGCCTGGACCTCGATGGGCGGCGCGACCCTGCCGGTGGAAGCCGGCAAGGTCCATGCCCTGGATCGCGGCTTCAAGCTTACCGGCCAGCTCGGCGATGTGATGAAGGAGTCCGCCAACATCGCCTACAGCTATGTGCAGGGCCATCTGGGTGAATTCGGCGCCGATGCCGACTTCTTCAACGACGCCTTCATTCATCTGCATGTCCCGGAAGGGGCGACGCCCAAGGATGGCCCCTCAGCGGGGGTGACCATGGCCACGACGCTGCTCTCGCTGGCGCGCCATCAGTCCATCGATCGCTCGCTTGCCATGACCGGTGAGCTGACCCTGACCGGCCAGGTGTTGCCGGTGGGCGGTATCCGCGAGAAGATCATCGCCGCACGGCGCAGCGACATCTTCGAGGTGATCCTGCCCGAGGCCAACCGGCGTGACTACGACGAGCTGCCGGACTATCTGCGCGAGGGCATGACGGTTCACTTCGCCAAGCAGTACAAGGACGTGGCCAAAGTGGTCTTCTAGACACCGGCGTCCTTGTCGGTGCCTGAGTGAGGCACCGGTCACGCTTTCATCACGGCAGGGCCCCGATCTCGGGGCCCTGCGCATGAGGGGACACTACCATCATGAACGCCAAGGCGATCCGCACGGCACTGGGAGTCACGGCAGGCCTTGCGGCAGGGCTGGCCGCCGCTTCGGCGATGGCCGACGAGCCGCGCACCCTGACGGTCTACACCTACGATTCCTTCGTCGCCGAATGGGGCCCGGGCCCGGGTATCAAGGAAGCCTTCGAGGCGCGCTGCGGCGATTGCCGGCTCGAGTTCGTAGCACTCTCCGGCGGCGTCGATATTCTGCAGCGGCTGCGCCTGGAAGGCGAGGGCAGTGCCGCCGATCTGGTGCTGGGTCTCGACATGAACCTGATGGCAGAGGCGCGTGACCTGGATCTGCTGGCCCCGCACCAGGCGGATCTGTCGCGCCTGGAACTGCCGATCGCCTGGGACGATCCGGTCTTCCTGCCTTATGACTGGGGGCGCTTTGCCTTCGTCTATGACAGCGAGGCCCTGCCCAACCCACCAACAAGCTTCGCCGAGCTGTTAGCAGCGCCTGACGATCTCAAGGTGATCATTCAGGACCCACGCACCAGCGTTACCGGTCTTGGGCTCCTTTTGTGGATGAAGCGGGTCTACGGCGACGAGGCGCCTGCGGCCTGGGAGAAGCTCAACGATCACGTGCTGACCGTCACCGGCGGCTGGAGCCAGGCCTACTTCTCGCTGTTCATGAACGGCGAGGCGCCGATGGTGCTCTCCTACAGCACCTCGCCGGCCTACCACATGGCCGTCGAGGACACCGATCGCTATCAGGCCGCCGAATTCGCCGAGGGGCATTACCTGCAGGTAGAGACCGCGGCGATGCTCAAGACCAGCGAGCACCCGGCGCTCGCGAGAGAGTTTCTCGATTTCGTGCTGACCCCGGACTTCCAGCGCCATATACCGCTTGGCAACGTCATGTATCCGGCCATCGAGCTCGGTGATGAGCGCCCCGCGGTCTTCGATCGACTGATCGAGCCCGAGAGCTTCACCTTCACCCCCGACGAGGTGCAGGCCCATCGCCGCGAATGGATCCGCGAATGGCTCAATGCCAGCACTCGATGACGCAGGTAAAGCGCACCTATGCTCAGGTCTTGGCCGTGCGCCATGGCGTCTGAGGCGCTAACGGCGAGCGAGGCGACCCCATATGGCCGCCGGCGGCTGACCCGCCTGCCACTTTGGGCGGGGCTCGCGGCCCTGACGGCGCTGGTCGGGCTGGGGCTTGGCAGCCTGGGGGCGTTGCTGGTGCAGGCGCCCGGTATCTCGCCGTCGAGCCTGTGGCGGGAACCGTATCTGGCCGGCGTGCTGCGCTTCAGCCTCTGGCAGGCCAGCTTATCGACGCTTGCCTCGCTGGCCCTGGCGGTGCCAGTAGCGGTGGCCTTGGCCCGGCGACCGCATTTTGTCGGGCGTCGCCTGTTGCTGCGCGCCATGGAGCTGTCGCTGGTGATCCCCAGCCTGATCGCCCTGTTTGGCCTGGTGGCGGTGCATGGCCGTCAGGGCTGGGCGTCGCCGCTCTGGGAGGCACTGACGGGCACGCCGGCGGGCTATCTCTATGGCCTCTCTGGCATCGTGCTGGCGCATGTCTTCTACAACCTGCCGCTGGCCGCTCGGCTGCTGCTGCAGGAGCTTGAACGCGCCCCCGCCGCCCACTGGCGTCTGGCGGCGCAGCTTGGTCTCAAACGCCGGGCCATCTGGCGTACCCTCGAATGGCCGGCGCTCAAGAGGCTGCTGCCACGACTCGCCGCGCTGATCTTTACCCTGTGCTTCACCAGCTTCGCCATCGTCATGACCCTGGGCGGTGGGCCTTCCTCGACGACGCTCGAGGTCGCGCTCTATCAGGCCCTCAAGTTCGATAACGACCTGGCGCTGGCGGCACTCTTGGCGCTGACCCAATTGACGATCTGCCTGGGGCTCTGGGCCCTGGCGCTGAACCGCGGCGGAGCCCCCTCGCTGGTGGCTGGCGACGGCGCAATGCCGCTCAAGGGGCGCTGGCAGCGCCGCGACGCCCTGGGTGTCTCACGGATCACGGATGGTCTCTGGCTCGTGGGTCTTGCCTTACTGTTGCTGCCACCCCTGGCGGCGGTGGTGGTGGCGGGGCTCGGGGGTGTGACCGATCTCGCCGGTCAGTCGAGCCTGTGGCCGGCGCTGGGGCGAAGTCTCGTCATGGCCGCCGGGGCGGGGAGCCTGGCGCTGATGCTGGGGCTTGCCCTGCTCGCCGGTCGCGGCTGGCTGGCCGCACGCGGGCGGCGCCTGGCGGCGGGGCTGATGGAGGGCAGCGGCCAGCTGATCCTGGTGCTGCCGGCGCTGGTGCTGGGTACCGGGCTCTTCTTGTTGCTGCGCCCGCGGCTCGGTGGTGGCTGGCAGGGCTATGGTCTGGTGGTGCTGGTCAACGGCTTCATGGCCCTGCCGTTCGTCATGCAGGTGCTGCGCGGAGCGCTGCTCGGCCTGCCGCTGGCCCAGCGGCGACTCGCCGACCAGCTTGATATTCAAGGCGTGGCGCGCTTTCGCTGGCTGCTGTGGCCGCGCCTGCGACGCCCGGCGGCGCTGGCCCTTGCCTATGCCATGACCCTGTCGATGGGGGACTTCAGCGTTATCGCCCTGTTCGGCAGCCCCTCGGCGCCGACGCTACCGATGCTGCTCTACCAGCAGCTCGGCAGCTACCGCTGGCAGACCGCCGCGGCCACTGCCCTGGTGCTGCTGGCAACGGTGGCCGCGCTGTTCGTGCTCTTGTCCTGGCTGACGCGTCACCTGCCGCGCTATCCATTTCTTTATCCGCATAGACCTCATTCCCGTAAGCCTCACGCGGACCGCCCGGAGCCCTGATGCTTTCCGCCGATTACCTGAGTTTTCACTACACCCGCTGCGATCCGGGCGAGACCCCGGACTTCGCCTTCACCTTCCGCCTGGCGCCGGGGGAGTGCCTGGCCGTATCCGGGCCCTCCGGGTCGGGCAAGAGCACCCTGCTTAATCTGTTGGCGGGATTTCTTACCCCAAGCGATGGCCGGCTCTCTTGGTTGAGCGAGGGGCAGGGCGAGTGCCTGACCAAGGGCCTGAACGAGGAGATAGGCGAAAACCTGATCGAGCAACCGCCCTGGAATCGGGGCATGACCACGGTTTTTCAGGATCACAACCTTTTCGAACATCTGCCGGTCTGGATGAATGTTGGTCTGGGGCTTTCACCGGATCTCACGCTTTCGGGTGCCCAGCGCGGACGTATTCTCGAAGGCCTCGCCGAGGTCGGCTTGGACGGACTGCATGATCGGTTACCCGGCGAGCTCTCTGGCGGCCAGCAGCAGCGGGTGGCGCTCTTGCGCTCGCTGCTGCGCGAGACCCGCGTGCTGCTGCTCGATGAGCCCTTCAGCGGCCTGGATCGCGGTAATCGCGAGGCGCTCTGGGACCTGGTGCGCCGCCAGCAGGCGGCGGGTGTCGCGGTGCTGCTGGTCAGTCACGATCCGGAAGACGTCGACGCTCTGGCCCAGCGTCGTCTGCAGTTGCTGGGTGGCCGCCTGGTGGCGGTGTAGCGCCCGTCGAAGGCCGTCGTTGCCCAGGGCGTCGCGGCGAGCGTCGTTGAGAGCGTCTTGAGAGCGTTGCTGAGAGCGTTACGGAGAAGTGCAGCGGAGAATGTGGCGGAGAGCGCTGCGGGAAGGGGCGGGCGCTTCCATGCCAACCGGGCTCATGTAAGAATCGTCGGTTCACTGGACACCGAGCGCCCGGCAACGACCGTGGCGCCAGGACGACGAAAACGACGTCTCGAGACACGAGACGCGCAAGAAGACAGAGGATCGCATGCCCGAATATCGCTCTCGCACCACCACCGCCGGTCGCAACATGGCCGGCGCCCGGGCCCTGTGGCGCGCCACCGGAATGAAGGACGACGACTTCCACAAGCCGATCATCGCCGTCGCCAATTCCTTCACCCAGTTCGTGCCGGGCCATGTGCATCTCAAGGACATGGGTCAACTGGTGGCTCGCGAGATCGAGAAGGCCGGGGGCGTGGCCAAGGAATTCAATACCATCGCGGTGGATGACGGCATCGCCATGGGTCATGACGGCATGCTCTATTCCTTGCCGAGTCGCGACATCATCGCCGACAGCGTCGAGTACATGGTCAACGCCCACTGCGCCGATGCCCTGGTGTGTATCTCCAACTGCGACAAGATCACGCCGGGCATGCTGATGGCCGCCATGCGCCTCAACGTGCCGGTGATCTTCGTCTCCGGCGGGCCCATGGAAGCCGGCAAGACCAAGCTGCTGGATCACGGCCTGGATCTGGTCGATGCGATGGTCATGGCCGCCGACGATAGCGTTGACGACGAGACGCTGAACGAAGTCGAGCGCAGCGCCTGCCCGACCTGTGGCAGCTGCTCGGGCATGTTCACCGCCAACTCGATGAACTGCCTGACCGAGGCTCTGGGTCTGGCGTTACCCGGCAACGGCACGGTGCTGGCCACCCACGCCGATCGCCGGCGGCTGTTCGAGACTGCCGGGCATCGCATCGTCGAGCTGGCCAAGCGCTACTACGAGGGCGACGAGGCACATCTGCTGCCCCGCGCCATCGGTGCCAAGGCGGCGTTCAAGAACGCCATGACCCTGGATATCGCCATGGGCGGCTCCACCAACACCATCCTGCACCTGCTGGCCGCAGCGCAGGAGGCCGAGGTCGACTTCACCATGGACGACATCGATCGGCTGTCCAGGGAAGTGCCGCAGCTGTGCAAGGTCGCGCCCAACACCCAGAAGTATCACATCGAGGACGTGCATCGGGCCGGCGGCATCATGGCGATCCTCGGCGAGCTGGACCGGGCCGGCGTGCTGGATACCCGGGTGCCGACCGTCTATGGCGATAGCCTGGCCGCGGCACTCGATGAGTGGGACATCATGCGCTCACCGAGCCCCGAGGTGGTGGAGTTCTTCCGCGCCGGCCCCGGCGGTATTCCCACCCAGACCGCGTTTTCCCAGAGTGCCCGCTGGCCGAGCCTGGACGGTGATCGTGCCACCGGCTGCATTCGCGATCTGGCCCATGCCTTCTCTACCCAGGGCGGGCTTGCGGTGCTCAAGGGCAACATCGCCGTCGATGGCTGCGTGGTGAAGACCGCCGGCGTCGATGACGCCATTCTGGTCTTCGAGGGCCGCGCCCATGTGGTCGAGTCACAGGATCAGGCGGTCGAGCACATCCTTGCCGACAAGGTCAGCGAGGGCGATGTGGTGGTGATCCGCTACGAGGGCCCGAAGGGCGGCCCGGGCATGCAGGAGATGCTCTATCCGACCTCGTATCTGAAGTCCAAGGGGCTGGGCAAGGCCTGCGCGCTGCTGACCGACGGGCGCTTCTCTGGGGGTACGTCGGGACTCTCCATCGGCCACGTCTCGCCGGAGGCGGCCGCTGGCGGTGCCATTGGCCTGGTCGAGCAGGGCGATCGCATTCGCATCGACATCCCCAATCGCCGCATCGACGTGCTGCTGGATGACGCCACCCTGGCGTCGCGTCGCGAGGCGATGGAGGCGCGCGGCAAACAGGCCTGGAAGCCTGCCATCGAGCGCGTTCGCAAGGTGTCGGCGGCACTGAAGGCCTATGCGCTGCTGGCAACCTCCGCCGACAAGGGCGCGGTGCGCGATCTCGACAAGCTGGACTGAGGCGCTCGCGAATCATCAATGCGCTTGACATCAGTGATAAGGCCCGCGCCTTTCGGCGCGGGCCTCAATGAAATCCGGCAGTTCCTGGCTTTTTCGCCGCCAGGGGGCGCCTACGCCGCCTCGAGAATCTTCTCTTCCTCATTGAGTGGCGCATACAGTTCACATTCCAGTTCATACCACAGCATCAGCTGTGCAAGACTTTCTTCGCTGTAACACATCAAATCAACCTCCCTCGATCATGGGCAACCACCATGGTGGAACAGAACAGCCACACTTCAGTATGGTTGACTCGACCAAGGTCGATATGACGTTTCTCTGACCGTTTGATGATATGCATGGGCGCGACAGCTCTATAGGTCGCGACATCTTCAGGCCCATGAGGGCCCTTATCTTCTCGACATACCTCAAGGATCCTCGATGAAGCAGAAGTTTACGGTCGGCGTGGTGGGCTTCGGCTTTGCCAGCCAGACCTTTCACGTGCCATTGATCCAGGCCACGCCCAATCTCGAACTGGTGGCGATTTCCTCGAGTGACGCCGACAAGGTGCACGCAAGGCTGCCCGAGATGGACGTGGAGGCTAAGCCCCAGGCGCTGTTTTCGCGCAGTGACATCGACCTGGTGGTGATTCCGACGCCCAATCAGAGCCACTTTCCGCTGGCCAAGGCAGCACTCGCTGCCGGTAAGCACGTGGTCGTCGACAAGCCTTTCACGGTGACCCTGTCAGAGGCGAAGGTGCTGCGCGGTCTGGCCGAAGAGAGCGATCGGCTGCTGTCGGTATTCCACAACCGCCGCTGGGACAGCGATTATCTGACCCTCAAGGCGCTGCTGGATGCTGGCGAGCTCGGTCGTCTGGTCTCACTTGAATCACGCTTCGATCGCTTTCGCCCCGAGGTGCGCGATCGCTGGCGGGAACAGGCCCAGCCCGGCGGTGGCATCTGGTATGACCTGGGGCCGCACCTTCTCGACCAGGCGCTGGAGCTGTTTGGCATGCCGCGGGGCATTCTGCTCGACCTGGCGGTGAGTCGTGACGGTGCCCAGACCGATGATGACTTCGTGGCCCTGCTCGATTACGACGAGCGCCGCGTGACGCTCAAGGCCAGTGCGCTGATCGCCGAGCCGACGCCACGCTTCGCCGCCCACGGCACGAAGGGCAGCTATGTGAAGTATGGCCTCGACCCCCAGGAAGATCGCCTCAAGGCCGGCGATACGCCGGGGCCAGAGTGGGGTGTCGATACGAACCGCGGCACCTTGCGGACCTGGGACGAAGCGTCGCAGGAACTGGTTTCCCGGGAGCATCCGACGCTGCCCGGTGACTACCTGGCCTACTATCAGGGCATTGCCGATGCGCTGGCGGGTCAGGCGGCGAATCCTGTCGATGCTGGTTCGGCGATCAAGGTGATGACGCTGCTGGAGGCCGGCCTCGACAGCTATCGCCAGCAGCGCTGGGTCAAGTTGCGCGAGGGCAATGGCATGCGCCAGCGCTAGTCTGCGGGCAGCCGTCGCCGCCCTGTGAAGCCAGGGCTACCAGAGATCCATCGACGGGCTGGCCTCGCGCAGCCGGTCTCTGGCGATGTAGAGCGCGGCGATGGCGCGGGCCTCGTGGAAGTCTTCACGGGCGAGCAGGCTCGGTAGTGATTCGATGGCGTGAGTCTCGACGATCAGCGGCTCCGGCTCGTCGCCGGGCAGGCGCTGGGGGTAAAGGTCGCTTGCCAGCATCACCTGCATGCGGTGATGCATGTAGTTGGGCGCCAGCGACAGCTCCACCAGCGGTTCCAGGCGATGGGCGCCGAATCCGCATTCCTCCATCAGCTCGCGATTGGCCGCACCGACGATATCCTCGCCGGGGTCGACCACCCCCTTGGGCAGCGTCAGCACGTAGTCGTCGAATCCGGCGGCATACTCGCGAATCAGCAGCACATGCTCGGGGTCGGGCATGGCCACGATCATCACCGCGCCCACGCCGTTGCCGCGTGGCATCAGGCGCTCGAAGGTGCGCTCGGCGCCGTTGGCAAACCGCAGCTCCATTTCCTCGATGGCGAACAGTCGGCTCCTGGCCACCTCGCGGCGTGCCAGGGTGCGGGGTTTCTGTGGCCAGTCGGCGTCTTGTGGCATGGGGGCTCCGTGGGCAGCGATGGCATGAAGGGGTACAATAGCACTCTATTCATTGCTGCGGAGCCCTTGGCCGATGATCGACTGGCGCGCCATCGATACCGTGTTGCTGGACATGGACGGTACCCTGCTGGACTTGCATTTCGACAGCCACTTCTGGCTTGAGCACCTGCCACGCCGCTATGTCGAGTTGCACCGCCTGGATGCCGCCAGCCAGGAGGAAATCCGCTCGCGCATCATCTCGGAGCAGGGCACTCTCAACTGGTACAGCCTGGCCTACTGGAGCCGCGAACTGGGCGTCGATATTGTCGCCCTGAAGCGTGAGGTGCAGCACCTGATCGGTCTGCGTAGCGACGCTCTGGACTTTCTTACCTGGCTCAAGCATGCCCATCCGCGGGTGGTGCTGGCGACCAATGCCGACCGCGAGAGCCTGGCGCTGAAGCTGCCGCTGACGGGGCTCGAGGATTTCCTCGATGCCATTGTCTCCTCGGCGGATGTCGGCGTTCCCAAGGAGGCGCAGGAATTCTGGTTCGCCCTGCAGGACATCGAGCCCTTCGATCCCGCCCGGACGCTCTTTATCGATGATAATCCGGCGGTGCTCGAGAGCGCTCGTGAGTTCGGCATCCGCCATTTGCTGGGCATCAAGCAGCCCGACAGCCGACGCCCGGAACGCGATCTCGAGGAGTTTATCGCCCTGGATCGCTTCGCGAGCATCCTGCCAAACGAGCGGCCCGGCGATCAGCAAGACGAGGAGGGGTAAGCATGGGCGACGTACGACTCGACAAGTGGCTGTGGGCGGCGCGCTTTTTCAAGACCCGCCAGCTCGCCAAGAAGGCGGTCGAGGGCGGCAAGGTGCACTACAACGGTGGCCGCGCGAAGACCAGCAAGACGGTGGAGGTGGGCGCCCTGGTTCGCGTACCGCAGGGCTTCGACACCTACGAAGTCGAGGTGCTTGAGCTCTCTGGCCAGAGACGCGGCGCCCCGGAGGCGCGCACCCTGTACCGCGAGACCGAGGAGAGCGTCGCGCGCCGTACTAAGGAAGCCGAGCAGCGTCGTCTGGCCAACCAGGCCATGCAGCACCCCCTCAAGCGGCCCGACCGGCGCGATCGGCGCGAGATCAAGCGCTTCATGCGTGACTCGGGCGACTAGGCGCCGACAGCGCTCTGCAGAGCCCGCATTCCCCAGATTCGACGTTACCGGAAATCTTCACATGACCGACCAGATCCAACGCTTCCTGCTCGACGACACCAACGTTCGCGGCGAGCTGATGACCCTCGACGCTGCTTATGCGGCGGTGCTCGATACCCAAACCTACCCAGCGCCGGTTGCCCGGCTGCTGGGCGAACTGCTGAGCGCCGCTGCGCTGCTCACCGAGACCGTCAAGCTCGACGGCACCCTGAGCCTCGAGGTGCGCGGTAACGGGCCGCTGGGCCTGCTGATGGCCGAGTCCAACCCCGGTGGTGAGCTACGGGGCATCGCGCGCCTGGCCGAGGATCAGTCCCTGCCCGATGACGGCGCCGGCTTCCGCGAGCTGCTGGGCGATGGCCGCATCGTGATCACCCTCGACCCGAAAGAGGGCAACCGCTATCAGGGCATCGTCGAGCTTAGCGAAGACAGCCTGGCCGGCTGCCTGGAAGATTACTTCGCCCGCTCTGAACAGTTGCCGACCAAGCTCTGGCTGGCGGCGGATGCCGAGCAGCATCGGGCCGGTGGGCTCTTGCTGCAACGCCTGCCCGACGAGAGCCAGAACCAGGACCAGGACGCCTGGGAACGCTCCGTGCATCTGGCCAGCACCCTCAAGGATGAAGAACTGCTCGGCCTCGAGCAGCGTGAGCTTCTGCATCGGCTCTACCATGAGGAAACCGTGCGGGTCTTCGATCCCAAACCCTTGTATTTCGCCTGCAGCTGCTCGCGGGAACGCATCGCCCGGGCACTCCACAATCTGGGTGAGGCGGAGCTGCGCAGCATCCTCGAGGAGCAGCAGGCCGTCGACACCCAGTGCCACTTCTGCCATACCCGCTATCATTTTGGTGCTGCGGAAATCGAAGCGCTGATCGAGTCGCCTGACGCGCCTTCGCCGACCCTTCACTGAGCGATGCGCGCCATCGTCGGATAAGTGCTTCTATGTAGTAGAAAAACTACACGAACGATAGCGAAACGGGGCGTTTTCCCACGCGTCCCTTTTTGCCATAATGCTCGACCATTCGAGCCGCCCGGCGCCGTTTCCCCAAAAGAACAGGCCCACCTGTCACCGGCGCCGGCGCGAACACAGAGGGCGCGTCATGACGCGCCGGCCATCGAGAGAGAAGTGCCTTCGGGCCCAGGACACCTAAATGACCACGAACCAAGCCGTCCCACGCGTCGACGCGACCGCCAGCCATCAGCAATTCACCAACTTGAGCAGCGCTGAGCTGGTCGAGCATGCCCTGCTTCGCGGCGAAGGGCGACTGGCCGACAACGGCGCCCTGGTAGTGAACACCGGGGCGCGCACGGGGCGCTCACCGGCGGATCGCTTTATCGTTGAGGAGCCGTCGACCAGCAGCCAGATCGACTGGGGCAGCGTCAACCGTCCCTTCGATGCGGCCGCCTTCGAGGCGCTGTGGCAGCGGGTCGAGACTTACCTGGGCGAGCGCGACAGCTTCTTCTCTGAGCTGCACGTGGGGGCCGATCCGCAGTACTACCTGCCGGTGCGCATGACCACCGAGACGGCCTGGCAGAACCTCTTCGGTCGCACCATGTTCGTGCGTCCAGAGGGCTATAATCCGGCCACCAAGGACGAGTGGACCATCCTCAATGCCGCTCATTTTGCCTGCGACCCGGCCCGCGACGGCACCAACTCCGAAGCGGCGGTGATCCTGGATTTCGCCGGTCGTCGGGTGCTGATCGCCGGCATGCACTACGCCGGCGAAATGAAGAAAGCCATGTTCTCGGTGCAGAATTTCCTGCTGCCGGCTCATGACGTGTTGCCGATGCACTGTAGCGCCAACGTCGGTGAAGACGGCGAGACCACCCTGTTCTTTGGCCTGTCCGGCACCGGCAAGACCACGCTGTCAGCCGACCCGGCACGCTACCTGATCGGCGACGATGAGCATGGCTGGGGCAAGGGCACGGTGTTCAACATCGAGGGCGGCTGCTACGCCAAGTGCATCGACCTGTCCGAGAAGAACGAGCCGGTGATCTGGCAGGCCATCCAGTTCGGCGCGGTGCTCGAGAATGTGGTGCTCGATGACCGTCGCAGCCCGGACTATGCCGATGACAGCCTGACCCAGAACTCGCGTGCCGCCTATCCGCTCGAGCACATCGAGAAGCGCGTGCCGGAGAATCGGGCCGGCGAACCCAACGCCATCATCTTCCTGACCTGCGATATGTCTGGCGTACTGCCGCCGGTATCGGTGCTGTCCAAGGAAGCCGCGGCCTATCATTTCCTGTCCGGCTACACCGCCAAGGTCGGCTCCACCGAGATGGGCTCTTCGGCAGGCCTGGAAGCGACATTCTCAACCTGCTTCGGTGCGCCTTTCTTCCCGCGCCCGGCCCGCGAGTACGCCGATCTGCTGATCAAGCGCGTCGAAGAGAATGATGCGCGCGTCTACCTGGTCAACACCGGCTGGACTGGCGGTGCTTATGGCGAAGGCGGCTCGCGCTTCGCGATCCCCACCACCCGCGGCATCATTGGCGCCATTCAGTCCGGCGTGCTGCGCGACGTCGAGACCCGCACCGTCGAGGGCCTGAACCTCGAGGTGCCGATGGCCGTGCCGGGCGTCGACTCGAGCCTGCTCGATCCGCGCGAGACCTGGGAAGATCGCGCCGCCTATGATCGCCACATGAAGGACCTGGTGGCCAAGTTCGTCGACAACTTCAAGAAGTTTGCCGGCGTCGACGAGGCGATCGTGCAGGCCGGTCCGCAACTGACGTAAGCGCCTTTAGGCGTAAACGTTAGCGCACAGGGGCGAACCCCGGCGCCGATCAAGAGTCAGAGAAGGGAGGCTGCGGCTTCCCTTTTTTGTGGGCGTCGCCTTTCAGGCAGCTGTATTCGGATACCTGTATTCAAGTGCTTGCTTATATCCAGGCACCTGAACTTAAGTACCGGGGCTTCCTGGCGCACCGTCGCCATGTTGGATGAACCGGTGCCATCAGTGGAGGTAGTAATGCAACGTCGACACTTTATCGGTCTGCTTGGCGCCGGCGGCATAGCAAGCCTGTTTCCCGCACTGGCCAGTGCCCGGCCCAAGCTGGACCTGGAGCGCGCCGCGGGAATCGAGGTGCTTGAACTCAGCGAGGCGCAGTGGCGTGAGCGGCTTAGCGAAGCGCAGTTCAACGTGCTGCGCGAGGCGGGTACCGAGCCTGCGCATTCGAGCCCCTTGGACAAGGAAACCCGAAAAGGGGAGTTCCGCTGTGCGGGCTGCGAGTTGCTGCTCTTCAAGAGTGACATGAAGTACGACTCCGGCACCGGCTGGCCGAGCTTCTTCACCCACGTGGAAGGCCACCTGTTGACCGAGGTCGACTACTCGTCGATCTGGCCGCGCACCGAGTATCATTGCGCGCGCTGCGGTGGGCACCAGGGGCACGTATTTGAGGACGGGCCAGAGCCCACCGGCCTGCGCTGGTGTAACAATGGCCTGGCGCTGACCTTCGTGGCTGCCTGATCCGGCTAGCGTGCAGCATGGACAAGAAACAAGACGGCCAGAGCAATTGCTCTGGCCGTCTTTCTTCAGGTTACGCGTGTGTCTAGAACTCCTCCCATTCCTCGGCCGGTGCTCTGGACGGCGTGGGTGATGACGTTCGGGTTGTCCGGGCGGGGGCGGCCTGGGCGTGGGAAGTCTGGGCGTGGGAAGTCTGGGCGGAAGCGTGTGTTGTGCCGGCGCCGGTGGCTGAGGGGGAAGGCAAGCTTTCGCTCAGATCATTGCCCAACCGGAACGAGGCGAGCAGTTCGTTGAGACGCTCCGCTTGCTCTTGCATTCCGGACGCGGCGGCATTGGTCTGTTCAACCATGGACGCGTTCTGCTGGGTCATGGCGTCGAGTTCGCTCACTGCCGTGTTGACTTGGCCAATGCCTAGGCTCTGTTCCTTCGCGCCGGCGCTGATGTCGCCGATAACGTCGGTGACGCGGCTGATGCTCTTGACGATCTCCTCCATGGTCTTGCCCGTTCTTTTTACCAAGTCGGCACCGAACTGAGTGCGTGTGACCGACGTGTCGATCAGTTCGCGGATGCTCTGAGACGCATCGCTGGAACGACCGGCCAGCGTGCGTACTTCCTGGGCCACAACGGCGAAGCCACGACCGTGCTCGCCGGCGCGCGCCGCTTCGACTGAGGCATTGAGTGCCAGGATGTTGGTCTGGAAAGCTATCCCATCGATGAGGGCAATGATGTCCTTGATCTGGGCCGACGAGGCGCTGATGTCGTCCATGGTCTGCTCGACTTGGCTCATCGCCAGCTGACCCTCATGGGCGACGTTCGACGTCGACTGTACCAGCTGATTGGCCTGCTGTGCTGCGTCGGCGGTGTTGCTTACTGTGGATGTGATCTCCTCCATGGAGGCCGATGTCTCCTGCAGATTGGAGGCCGCTTGCTGGCTGCGCGAGGCCAGATCCTGGCTGCCCTTGGCGATCTCATCGGAGGCATGTTGTACGCTATGGGTGCTGGCGCGAACAGCTTGTAGGGTCCGGTCGATGCGCGTAACGAAGACATTGAATTGAGAGGCGAGTTCGCCAATTTCGTCTCTGCGCTTTGACTGGATGCGCGCGGTCAGGTCGCCATCGCCTTCGGCAATCTCTTTGATGCGATGTGTGATCTGGCGGATCGCCCTGGACATCATCAGTGGTCCCCCCAGGGCGATGGCGATGGCGACGATGGCCACCACCAATGTAAATAGAGTGACCGCATATTGCTGAGCTTGGACCTTCTCGAGGGTGGCCGCTTCAAGCGCTTGGGTCTTGTCGGCGACTGCCTCGCCCCCGATATCATAGACGTTGCGCAGGGCGCCAAAGGCCTGGCTCATGGGACCTTCGAAGTGGACATCTGCATCATCCCGTCGGCCGTTGTCGTGCAGGGAAATGACCTGGTCAGTCTGACTGCGCCAGTCGGTATAGAGCTGCTCGAATCCATTCAGCTTGGCTGTGATACTGGGGTAGTCGGCCAGCAGTTGCTGGAAGTTCTGCATCCGGTCATAGGCCTGCTGGGCATTTTCGCGATAATCGTCGAGCTGGGCCTTGGCTGAAGTGGTGCCCGGCTCCTCGCCCAGGTATTCCAGGATGGCGACATGCGCCTGATAGAGGTCGCGGTCGGCGTTGAGAACATTGGATGTTGCGTTGTTAAAGGTGCTGCTGAATTCGGTCATTCGTTCCTTGACGGTATTGACCAGGAGGAAGTCGACCGTGACGACAGCGATCAACGACAGTGCCACGCCGATGAAGGCAATAGCGTATTTAACGCTTATCTTATTCAATTGCTCTAACATGGGCTTTTGTATCCTGAGCCGACAGAGGAAGGGGCATGTGGAAAGTCAGGTCCACATGGTCTTCTTATCGGCCGGCGCCGAGCCGCCTTGAGGACAGCTTGCGCCGACAGGTGCCACACGGAGACGGGCGACTTGGGGCGCTGCTGGGATACCAGCGATGTCCAAGCGTTTATGGTACCTTGTCGCGATCTTTCGTCGGTCGAACGTCAAGGACTCCATGGACGCACAAGCCAAGATCAATGCTCGCCTCGCCGAAGAACTCGCCGTTCGCCCCCAGCAGGTGGCGGCCACGGTGGAGCTGCTCGACGGCGGGGCCAGCGTGCCCTTCATCTCCCGCTACCGCAAGGAAGTCACCGGCGGGCTGGACGACACCCAACTGCGCCAGCTCGATGAGCGTCTGCGTTACTGTCGCGAGCTCGAAGAGCGCCGCGAGGCGGTGCTTGCCGCCATTGACGAGCAGGGCAAGCTCGACCCCACTCTCGCCAAGCAGATTCGCGATGCCGACACCAAGCAGCGACTTGAAGATCTTTACCTGCCCTATCGCAAGAAGCGCCGCACCAAGGCACAGATCGCCCGTGAGGCTGGCCTGGAGCCGCTGGCGGATGCGCTGCTTGCCGATCCTTCTCTTGATCCCCAGCAGGAAGCTCAGGGCTACCTGCGCGCCGCTGAGGGCGATACCCCGGCCATCGAGGACGCCAAGGCGGCTCTCGACGGTGCCAAGCAGATTCTCATGGAGCGCTTCGCCGAGGATGCCGAGCTGGTCGGGCGGCTGCGCGAGCGATTCTGGGAGGAGGGCGAGCTCAGCGCCCGCCTGATCGAGGGCAAGGCCGAGGAGGGCGCCAAGTTCTCCGACTACTTCGAGCATGACGAGCGGCTGGCCAAGGTGCCATCGCACCGTGCCCTGGCGATGTTCCGTGGCCGCAACGAGGGGGTGCTGGCGCTGGCCCTCAAGCTACCCGGCGAGGACGAAGCGCCGGTACACCCGGCCGAAGTGGCTATTGCCCGCCAGGCCGGTATTCAGGACCATGGCCGCCCAGCCGATCGCTGGCTGCGCGAGGTGGTCCGCTGGACCTGGCGGGTCAAGCTCTACACCCATCTTGAGACCGAGCTGATGGGCCGGCTGCGCGAGCGCGCCGAGCTCGAGGCCATCAATGTCTTCGCCGCTAACCTGAAGGATCTGCTGCTGGCGGCACCCGCGGGCCCGAAGGCCACGCTGGCCCTCGACCCTGGGCTGCGGACGGGCTGCAAGGTCGCGGTGGTTGACGCCACCGGCCAGTTCCTCGAGCATGCCACCATCTACCCCCACGCGCCCCAGAACCGCTGGGATGAGGCGCTTGCGGTGCTTGGCAAGCTGGTCGAGAAACACGGTGTGGCGCTGATCGCGGTAGGCAACGGCACGGCCAGCCGCGAAAGCGACAAGCTGGCCGGTGAGCTGATAAGTCGTCTGGGCGGCCAGGGTGGTCGCAAGATCAGCAAGGTGATGGTCAGCGAGGCCGGCGCCTCGGTCTATTCCGCCTCCGAGTATGCGGCGCGGGAGTTCCCCGATCTTGACGTCACCATCCGCGGTGCCGTCTCGATCGCCCGTCGGCTGCAGGACCCGCTGGCGGAACTGGTCAAGATCGAGCCCAAGTCGATCGGCGTCGGCCAGTATCAGCACGACGTCTCCCAGGTGCAGCTGTCCAGAAGCCTCGAGGCGGTGATCGAGGACTGTGTCAACGCCGTGGGCGTGGATCTCAACATGGCCTCCAGCGCGCTGCTTTCCCGGGTCTCGGGGCTCAACCCGGGGCTTGCCGAGAACATCGTCGCCCGCCGCAACGCCGAAGGTGCCTTTTCGAGCCGCCAGGCGCTGCTCGAGGTCAGTCGCCTGGGGCCGAAGACCTTCGAGCAGTGTGCCGGCTTCCTGCGCATCATGAACGGCAACAATCCGCTGGATGCCAGCGCCGTGCACCCGGAGGCCTATCCGCTGGTCGAGCGCATCGCCAAGGCCGGTCGCCGCGAGGTGGCGAGCCTGATCGGCGACAGCGCCACTCTCAAGGCGATCAAGCCCGCCGACCATGCCGATGAGCGCTTCGGTGTGCCCACCATCAGCGATATCCTGAAGGAACTCGACAAGCCGGGCCGCGATCCACGTCCGGAGTTCAAGGCCGCTGAGTTCCGGGAGGGCGTCGAGACCCTGAAGGATCTCGAGCCCGGCATGTTGCTCGAGGGCAGTGTGACCAACGTCACTCACTTCGGCGCCTTCGTCGACATCGGTGTCCACCAGGATGGCCTGGTGCATATCTCGGCGCTGTCGCACAGCTTCGTCGAGGACCCGCGCAGCGTGGTCAAGGCCGGCGACATCGTGCGGGTCAAGGTGATGGCAGTGGATATTCCGCGCAAGCGCATCGGCCTGTCGATGCGGCTGGACGACGAGCCCGAAGCGCCCGAAGCCGAAAGCAGCGGAGGACGTGGCGGAGAGTCGCGGCGCGGCAGCGCTCGTGACCGTAAGCCGCGCCGCCAGGGCGGTGAAGCCCCGCGGAGCGACCAGTCGGTGGGCGCGCTGGGTGCGGCCCTGCTGCAGGCCAAGCACAAGACCAAGTGATGGCCTGCTGACGGCGCCTTGAAAGCCGCCGTCGAGGCCGCATAATTATTTGTTTGAGATCCCGATTGTGGGAACCCGTTTCGTGCGAGCGTCACGACTATGGCGCTCGCCCCGTTTTCAAGAGCGAAGAGAGGGGCCTGGCCCCGCCCTTCCATGACATGGGGTGTTCACCTTGTCCGAGCAACTCGCCACCGTCCTCTCCCGTCTCAAGGGGCCTGCCCGCAAAGGGCTGATCGGCCGACTGCGTCGTGGTATCGAGAAAGAGGGCCTGCGCGCCGATGCCCACGGCATGATTGCCGCGACGCCACATCCCCGTCGCCTGGGGTCGAAGCTGACGCATCCGTACATCACCACCGATTACTCCGAGGCGCTGCTCGAGTACATCACACCGGTGCATTGTCGGCCGGCGGATGCACTGGCGTTTCTTGGTGACTTGCATCGCTATAGCTATCGCTATCTGGGCGAAGAGCTAATCTGGCCAGCCAGTATGCCCTCACGGCTCAATGGCAACGATAGTGTGCCAATCGCTGACTATGGTGACTCCAACGTCGGCACCATGAAGCATGTCTATCGCAAGGGCTTGGATGTGCGCTATGGGCGCATCATGCAGGCCATCGCCGGACTGCACTATAACGTCTCGGTGCCGGACAACCTCTGGCCGCTGCTCAAGGAACTCGACCGCCAGGCGGGTCGTGACACCGAGGGTGATTATCGGTCGCTGCGTTATTTCGGGCTGATCCGGCATTTCCGTCGCAATAGCTGGCTCTTGATGTATCTGTTCGGTGCGTCGCCTGCCATCGATGAGAGCTTCCTCGAGGGCCGGCTTGCCTCCGACAAGCTCCACCGTCATGGCCGCCATACGCTGTTGTCCGACTATGCCACGACGCTTCGCATGTCCGATCTGGGTTACCAGAATAAGGTGCAGGAGCAGCTCAAAATCTGCTTCAACTCGCTGTCGAACTATGTCGGCACGCTTCGCCATGCCATCTCGACCCCCTGGCCGGCCTATCAGGAGAAGGGCGTCAAGGAAGACGGGGAATGGCGGCAGCTGAATGCCAATATCCTGCAGATCGAAAATGAGTACTACAGCGACATTCGCCCTAAGCGGGTGGCGCGCCACGACGAGACCCCGACCCAGGCCCTGGAGGCGCGTGGCGTCGAGTACATCGAGGTGCGCTGTCTCGACCTCAACCCCTTCATGGCGCTGGGCCTGGACGAGACGCAGATGCGCTTCCTCGATACCTTCCTGCTGTGGTGCCTGCTTACTGAAAGCCCGTGGATTTCCGATGAGGAGTGCGATCGGCTCGACGACAATCGCCGGCTCGTTGTCGAGCGCGGCCGTGACCCCGAGCTGTGCCTGACCATCGACGGCCAGTCTCAGCGTCTTGCCGAGCGCGGCCACACGATCTTCTCGGAGCTCAGGGGCGTGGCCGAATTGCTCGATATCATCGAAGGTGGCGAAGCACATGCCCAGGCGCTGAACGCACTGGAACCGCGTCTCGATGACCCGCGCTTGACGCCTTCCGGGCAGTTGGCGGCTCGACTGCGCGACAACGACGAAGACTTCGTCGAGGCGACCCTGGCGCTTGCCAGGGAGCAGGCTGAGGCCTGGCGCGCCGAGCCGATGGATCGCGCCCGTGATGCGCTGCTTGAAGAGCTTCGCGAGACCTCCCTGCAGCAGCAGGGCGACATCGAGGCAGCTGACGTGGAGAACTTCGACGACTTTCTGGCTCACTATTTCGCCCGGGCGCGGGAACCTCGTCCCATCGGCGAGGCCTGAACCCTGGCCGGGCCTCGCCATCTCGCCATCTCGCCATGTAGAGCGGGCGAGGTCCTTAGTCTCTGATTCTCTTTAAGGATGTTTTCCGCATGATGCGATCTCTCGAGGTGTGGACGCCGCGACGCTTTGCGTTGGCAGGACTGGGTTTCTGTGTGCTGATGATGGGCGTTGCGCTGTTCCTTGAGCACGCCATGGGGCTTGAGCCCTGTCCGCTGTGCATCTTCCAGCGTGTCGCGGTGCTGGCCACTGCTCTGGTGCTTGCCCTGGCCGCGCTGCATGGGCCCCGTGGATGGGGAGGAGTCGTCTACGGGCTACTGGGGCTCGTCACGGTGGCGGCTGGGATAGGGCTTGCCGGCCGCCACCTATGGCTCCAGTCGCTGCCGCCCAGCGAGGTGCCGAGCTGTGGCCCGGGGCTTGATTACATGCTGGAGATTCTGCCGCTCCAGAAGGTGTTGAGCATGGTGCTGGTAGGCTCCGGAGAGTGTGCGGAAGTCGGCGGACGCCTGCTTGGCCTGTCGTTGCCGGGTTGGACCCTGATCGGCTTTCTGGTGCTGGCACTGGCGCCGCTGGGCATGCTGCGCGCTGCCTTGAGCGGGCGTCGTCGTCAAGTGACTGCTTGAAACGCTCGTGCGTTGACTAAGTGTTGTTCTGGATCAACAGAGGCGGCATCTTTGCATTGACAGGCCATCCACGGAAGCGGAGTCTTGCTCACAACGGAGTTACGTCAGTGGGCATAGAGCCCGGGCTTGGGAGGCCACTATGCTGGAAGATTGCCAAACCGCATTGGAGCGCTGGGGGGGAGTTCATCGGCTGATCGATCGATGGCTCGAGGAGCGTCGGGTAATGCTGAACAGCTTCGTCGCTCTCAGAAAGGACTGCGACGATGCTCTCGAGTCGGTTGAAAAAGCGCAGATCGATGGCTTCAGTGAGCTGCTCATGGACTACATCAGCGCTGGCCATTTCGAGATTTACCCGCAACTGCGTGAGGAGGCCAAGGCCTTCAGCGACGACGAGGCGCTGACCATTGCCGACCAGTTGCTCGAGCGTCTGGAGATGTCCACCGAGCTGGTGCTGTCCTTCGATGCCGACTATGCAACTCCAAGCCGTTGCGACTACTATCTGAGTCGCCTACCGGCCTGGTTGGATCGCCTGGCCCGGGGCCTGGAATCACGGTTCGATCTGGAAGATCAACTCATTGGTCGCCTGCACGCCGCACACTCGCCGCCCACAGAGGCTCAGTGCTCTATCGGCGTCACGAGTTCCTGAGGCCAGTCCCAAATGGGGTCATGAGCTAGTCCCTGACCTGGCCCTTACCCTGATCGAGACGTCTAGGTGTAGGCGCCTCTGCCGCACGACTCATGGCAGGTGAGGCGTCCCGAATAAGACCTGTTGCTGACAATCAAGCACCAACGAAAACGCCCCGGCATATGACCGGGGCGTTTTGCGTTCTGGACTTGCTATCCTCGGCCCTTATGTCTTGGGCCTTGTGTCATGGACAGTGAGATTACATCAGCGACGTGGCCTCGGGGCGCTCCAGCTCAGTCAACGGCACTTCGCCGGTCAGCAGGTCACGTTCGAAGGCCTCGGTGTCGATGTTGAAGCCGAGGAATTCCTGAGCCAGGAACATGTCTTTCTCCGCGTTGCCAAGGCAGCTGGTGCCACCGGGAGACGGTGTCATGTTGAAGACGATGCCGGTACCCGGGTTGATCTTGGCCTCGCCCATGACCAGCTTCTGCTTTTCCTTGTCGATCAGCTGCGGGCGAACGCCGCCGAAGCCCTTGGCGAAGCTGACGTCCTTGACGGTCAGGCTCGGCACGATCTTCTTCACGTCCTTGAGGAACAGGCGCTCGCGCAGCACCGGCACTTCGAACATGAAGTTCTTGAAGATGTAGTTGCGAATGTCGCGCACCTTGAGCAGGTCCCACAAAGCCTTGACCACGTTCTGATCCAGGCGCAGCACCTTCAGAAACTCGATGAACGTCTTGCCGTTGTAGCGCTCGAGCAGCGGCAGCATCAGGGCGGTAGGGCCGAAGCGGGTCTTGTTCTCGACCAGTACATCCGGGTCGCCGTGCACGGCGGCGAAGGGCAGGTTCTCGTTCTGGACGGTGTAGACCTTGCCGTTGAGCACCTTGGGCGTGAAGTAGAAGGAGCCGGCCATCGGCAGGCAGGACTTGTCCAGGCCATAGCCCATCTGATGGGCGAACAATAGCGAGTGGCCGCCGGCGCTTACCACCACGTAGCGGGCCGTGAGGGTGCCCTTGTTGGGCGTCTCTATCTTGAAGAGATCCCCTTCCTGATGGACCTTCTCGACGGCGGTCGAGAGGTGCACGTCGAAGTCCATGCCCTTCTCGTCGGCGGCCTTCTGGCCTTCTTCAACGAAGGCTTCGGAAAGGGTGGTGTAGTTGACCGCGGTATATTCGCCGGTAGAGCCCATGGCCACGATCGGCTCTTCCGGGCGACGGCCTTCCACCAGCTTGGGCTCGAGCTCGGCGATGTCGTCGCGCTCGAGCAGCCTCATGTTGGGGAAGAGTTCGGAGAACTTGGTGAAGCGGTTGCGCAGGAAGTCGACTTCGCGGTCGCCCACGCCCAGCACCATCTTCGGATACTTGTAGACGACCTTGTCGCGCTTAACCGGGGTCAGCTTGGTGGCGAAATTGATCACCATGCCGGCGGTCCGCTTGGTCACTTTGGCCTTGTCGAGGGTGTAATTGGTTTCGATGTCGCCACAGTGAATGGTCTGGCTGTTGTTGCGACCATGGGAGTTGACGATCGCCACATGATCGTACTTCTCGACCAGACCGACGGCCTTGAGGTCAGTGTAACGGGCCAGTTCATATAGCAGGGCGGTGCCGGAAACGCCGCCTCCGACAATCAGCACATCGTAGGTCGGGGTAGTCATGGGGTCTCTCGCTTGTCTTGGTGCGGGACGAACCCTCCGAGACAGTCTCGGAGGCCCTGAGCCTGCAGGCGAGGCGCTGTCGTCTGCAGGGTCGACATGAAGTATCTGCGCGCATTATAGCGTCTTCGTAGACAAATAAAATCCATCCCAAAGCTCGACTTTATGCTGAAGGGGAACCCCATAAGGAATTCCTTGGGTTCGTAGGGTGTCGTTTATTGTATAAAAATCAAAGAGTTGTCCGGATGGCGCGGCTGGTAATATTTGCTGCGTTGCACCAATGGATAAAATTCATCATAGCCATGAAATGTCGAAATGCCATGCCGGTTTGTGCCATCTGAAGCTGGGCAGGGGCTAAGGAAGCCTGGCGGGAGGGTGGGAGCAAGTGCCGGCCGGGGCGATGCGGGGCTTGACCTTCTTGCGTGCCTGTTCGCAGACAACAACACCCTGCTTGGCCACTGAGTAGAAGCATGGCCGAGCAGGGCGGTATGGACGTGAGCGGAATGACGCGCCTTGGGGCGCCGGGGGAGTCAGCGCAGGCTGATGAGGCGCCAGCCCTGATCCAGGGCGTGCTGGCGCAGCTTGGGGTCGGGGTCGACGGCAACCGGATGGTCGACCTGTTCCAGCAGCGGCAGATCGTTATGAGAGTCGCTATAGAACCAGGCGCCGTCCATGGTCACGCCGCGCCCCTCGAGCCACTGCTCAAGGCGCACGACCTTACCTTCTCGATAGCTTGGCGTGCCGGTTACACGGCCGGTGTAGCGCCCGTCGTGAATTTCTGGCTCGACGGCAATCAGGTTATCGATACCCAGTCGCTCGGCGATGGGGCCGGTGATGAAGCGATTGGTTGCCGTAATGATCAGCAGGGTGTCACCCCGCGTACGGTGGCGTGCCACTAGTTCTTCGCCACGCGTCAGTATGGCTGGCTCGATTTTGCTGGCCATGAACTGCTGGTGCCAGGCGGCCAGTTGCTCGGGGGTGTTCTCGGCCAACGGCTTGAGGGCGACTTCAAGGAAGGCATGCATGTCGAGCGTGCCGTTCTCGTAGTCGCGCATGAAACGTTCGTTGGCCTCCCGGTAGGCAATCGGGTCGACTGCGCCCTGTTCGAGCAGGAACTCTCCCCAGGCATGATCGCTGTCGATGCCGATCAGGGTGTTGTCGAGATCGAAGATGGCCAGGCTCAAGGCACACTCCTTGTAGTGTTGGCGATGGACGACAGGGTTTGCGCCAAAAGGGCTTGCGCCGCAGGGCATATACCTGTCGCCGGGAGGCAGCTGAATCAGAGGCGGATTATTGCAGAGTGGTTCGGCATTGAACACCGCTGCAGGCGGGCGCTGTGAAGTGTATTGATGCCCTTTCCAGCTTTGTGGAAGAATGGCTTCAATATTGGATTCATAAGGTGATGTCCGTGATCGACGCTGACGGCTTTCGCCCCAATGTTGGCATTATCATTGCCAACCACGAGGGCCAGCTGCTTTGGGCGCGTCGGGTAGGACAGAATGCGTGGCAGTTTCCCCAGGGAGGCATCCAGGCCAACGAGACACCGCAACAGGCCCTGTACCGGGAGCTGGAAGAAGAGATCGGCCTCACCGAAGCCGATGTCGAACTGCTCGCCTGTACCCGAGGGTGGCTGCGCTACCGTCTGCCACGACGCATGATACGAACCCATTCACGGCCGGTATGCATCGGCCAGAAACAGAAGTGGTTTTTGCTGAGGATCCGCTGTACCGACAGTCGGGTCTGCATGGATACCACCCCCAAGCCTGAGTTCGATGGTTGGCGATGGGTGAGCTACTGGTATCCCCTGGGGCAAGTGGTGCCCTTCAAGCGAGAGGTCTATCGCCGCGCCCTGCGCGAGTTGGCCCCCCGCGCACAGCGACTGGCTCTGGGGGGCGACTGACCCCGGGCCGGGCGCCGACATTCAAACCGGCTGCAATTCAAACCGACAATGACAAGAAGAACGCTCATGCTCGACGTGCTACGTCGTATCGTCCAAGAGGTCAACGAGGCGCGCAATCTCGATGCCGCGCTCTCGACCATGGTGCGTCGCATCCGCAAGGCCATGCGCACCGACGTCTGTTCTTTCTATCTTTACGACGTCGAGCTGGAGCGCCTGGTGCTGATGGAGACCATTGGCCTGCATTCGCGTGCCGTGAAGCAGGTCAGCATGCCCCTGGGCGAAGGCCTGGTAGGGCTTGTCGGTCAGCGCGAGGAGCCTCTCAACCTGGAAGATGCCCCGGCACATCCGCATTTTCGCTACTTCGAAGAAACCGGCGAAGAGCGCTTTTCGAGTTTCCTCGGCGTGCCGATCATCCATCAGCGCCGCATGCTTGGCGTGCTGGTCGTGCAGCAGCAGGACAAGCGGCGCTACGACGAGGGCGATGAGGCTTTCCTGGTGACCATGGCGGCCCAGCTCGGCGGGGTGCTGGCCCATGCGCTGGCCACCGGCGCCTTGAGCCGTCCGGTGAGGGCCGACGGTCAGGCCATGTTCACCGGGGTTGCCGCTTCGCCAGGCATGGCGATCGGTGACGCCGTGGTGATTGCCCCTCCCGCCGACCTGGACAGCGTTCCTGACCTGATTCCTACCGATATCGACTACGAGATCGCCAGGCTCAAGGAGGCGATTCTCAAGGTGCGTGATGAACTGCGTGCCACTGGCGAACGCCTGGCTAGCCGGATCAGTGCTCAGGAGCTGGCGTTGTTCGAGGTCTATCAGCAAATGCTCAGCGAGGCGGCGCTCGGGCAGGAGGTCGAGAAGCGCATCCGCGAAGGGCAGTGGGCGCCCGGCGCTCTGGCCGACGTGGTGCGCCGCCATGTGCAGTACCTTGAGCGAGTCGACGATAACTACCTGCGTGAGCGCGCCGCCGACGTACGCGATCTGGGGCGGCGTGTGCTGGCACACCTTCAGGAAGAAAGCGCGTCCACTCCCTCCACCTATCCCGAGCGTACCATCCTGGTCGGCGACGAGATCAGCGTGGCGACTCTGGGCGAGGTTCCTCGCGGCAAGCTCGCCGGCCTGGTATCGATCCGCGGCTCCAGTACCTCGCATGTGGCGATCCTGGCCCGGGCGATGGGCGTGCCGACAGTGCTCGGCATGGTCGATCTGCCGCTGACGCGCCTCAACGGCGCGCCGGTGATACTTGATGGGCACCGTGGCCGGCTGTTCGTGCGTCCCGCCGAGGAGCTCGGCCGGCACTATCAGAACCTGATCGCCGAGGAAGAGGCTCTGGCCGAGGTGCTCGAACACGAGCAGGACCTGCCCAGCGAAACGCCTGATGCTCATGTCATGAAGCTGATGGTCAACACTGGTCTGGCCGTGGACGCGGTAGCGTCACTCAAACCACGTGTCAGCGGGGTGGGGCTCTATCGTACCGAAGTGCCGTTCATGATCACCGAGCGCTTCCCCGGTGAGCAGGAGCAGACTCGGCTGTATCGCGACCAGCTCGAGAGCTTCGCGCCGTTGCCGGTGGTGATGCGCACCCTGGATATCGGCGGCGACAAGGACTTGCCCTATTTCCCCATCGAGGAGGCCAACCCCTTCCTTGGTTGGCGCGGCATCCGAGTGACGCTGGATCACCCCGAGGTGTTGATGGTCCAGCTGCGCGCCATGCTGCGGGCATCTCATGGCCTGGATAACCTGCAGATCCTGCTGCCGATGATCACCAACGTCGAGGAGGTCGACAGTGCTCTGCGCCTGATCGACCGAGCCCAGGCCGAGCTAGAAGAAGATGGCATGCTGATCGAACGCCCGCAGATTGGCGTGATGATCGAAGTGCCGGCCACGCTCTTTCAGCTCGAGGCGCTGGCCGAACGTGTCGATTTCTTCTCGGTCGGCAGCAATGACCTGACCCAGTACCTGCTGGCGGTGGATCGCAACAACCCGCGGGTGGCCGAGCTCTATGATCCTTGCCATCCAGGAGTCTTGTCCGCACTAGCGCGTCTGGCCGATGAAGCCTCGGCGCTTGGGGTGCCGACGTCGGTCTGTGGCGAGCTGGCCGGGGATCCGGCCGGTGCACTGCTGTTGATGGGCATGGGCTTCGATACCCTGTCGATGAATGCCCCCAGCTTACCGCGTGTGCGAGCCGCCATTCGCCGCGTGACGTTGCCGGCGGCCCGCGGACTGGTCAAGGAAACCCTGTCGCTGTCGACGCCTTCGGCGGTGCGCATCCACCTCAATGTCCGCCTGGGTGAGTGGCAGCTTGCACACCTGCTCCCGCCCAGAGACTAGGCCGGTTTATCGAGTGGGCGAAGACGCCCTCAGTTGCGCGGCCTGACAGAGCAGCGCAACCAAGCGACGAGCCCGGCAAAGGCGGCGAGAGGTTACGCCTGCAGCGTTCTGTCCCAGTGCTCTGTCGAGAGCGAAAGATGTGTCTCGCCGAGGTTGCTGGCGTTCGGGCCAAAGCGGCGCTCGCTGAGCTCGAGGTGTCCGTTCTGGTGCCATTCCAGCCAAGTGGTGGCACGGGTGCCATAGGTCTCGCCAAGAATGAAGGGCGGCGCCAGCTGGCGCTCCAGGGTGAGGCCGACCCCGGTGTCGGGCAGTGCCTGATCGCCGATGTCGAGGCATTGCTGGTGCATTACTGCCAGCGCCGATTGTGGCCAGTCGCCGTCGAGGAGGCTGTCGGCCAGCCCCTGGCGCGCAAGGGTAAGCTTGGGCCAGGGCGTGTCGAGTCTTGCATTGGAGAGGCCGTGAAGGCCTGCGGTCAGCCGGTTTAGCTGAATGGCGCCCCGACCGCGGTGCAGATGCCAGAGGCCTGAGTGATCGCCTACTAACAGGTTAAAACCGGCGTAACGATAGGCCTCGCTGCTCGCCAGGGCATTGAGCCAACCCGAGAGGTCGTCAGTCTTCAGCGCCTCGGGTACCAGATGTCCTCGGCTGGGGCCGTCGGGTGGAGACTCGATGGCGGGATCGCGGACATTGGTTACGGCAGCAAAGCGTCCCCGGCGGTGCACGGCGAACCAGCTGCCACCAGCGACCAGGTCGCGGCCACCGATGATGTCCGGCTCCTCGGGCCATGCCCCTAAGGGCGCACTGGGTCGCGCAAAGGATTCATCGCGGTTGGCCACCAGGTGCAACCAGGCAGAGGCATGGGGTCGGTAGTCGAAAGCGATCAGGCACATTGCGCTACCTTACCCTGCGACGCCGAAGCCGCAAAGTCCGATGCCCGTGTGGCTATCCTGGTATCTTTTTCTGCCCATGCGCTTGTCTTCACCCTAACCGTAGCGGTGCTTGGCAGAGAGGCAATAGATGATAAGAGGCATGCATTGTATGTAGGCGATTGCCGACAGCGGCAATCGGTTTCATGACAGGGTTCCCACAGCCACGTACACTCCCCCTATCTTCGACCGACGAACCGAAAAGGCAGTCAATGCGAGTGGAAACGCGCCCAGATAGCCTGTGGCAGCGGCTGATATGGCCGGTGCTATGGCCTTTGCTGCTGGCCGAAGCATCACTGGTGACGCTGTGCGCCGTGGCCTGGGTCATGATATGGCGGGCATCACTCTCGGTGCAAAGCGCGTCGCTGGCACTGGCGGTGCTGATGCTGGTGATGCTGGTCGGCACCGGGCTGATCGTCAGCATCTTCCTCGTCATGGTTCGTCATCGTCTGCAGCGCTGGGAAACCCATCTCGGCGTGCCCTACGAACGCCTCGAAAGGCTGCTGCGCGAAGTCCAGAAGGAGCTGCCCAGCTGGCTCAAGCCCAAGCGCGTGCATCTGGGAGATGCCCAGACGGGCAGCCCTGTGACGCGATTGGAATCCCTGCTCGACAGCCTTGATACCTTGCTGAGTCGATTGACCGAGCGGCCTCAGCTCGAGCAGATGCTGGCAGGCCTGTCGGTGCCGGCCTTCATGATGCGCAATGATGTGGTGGTAGATGCCAACACGGCCTTTGAGCAACTGATGGGCTGCAGCAAGGCGGATCTCAAGGGGCTGAGCGCTCAGTGCATGCTTCGCTGCGACGATCCCGGTGCCGAGTGGAGCAAGGTTCGGCTGCATGATAGCAAGGGCGGCTGGCATGGGCTGCGCATGCTGTCATTGCGCGATCGTCATGACCATGAACTGGGCATCCTAGATCCGCTGGACAATGCACCGGATTATGCCGGCCAGTTGATCCAGGCTCGCGATCGCGCGCGAGAAGACTCGCGACTCAAGTCGACTTACATGAGCCTACTGCAGCGTGAGCTCGAGCCCCTGGTCCAGGAACTCAGCCAGTATTTTACCGACGATGCCGCGCCTCCCGGGCAGGAGCGTCTGCGTGAACGACTGGCCGATATTACTGCATTGGTGACAAGCCTCTCCGAGCCAATGCCCGAGTTGCTTGGCCAGCCTGCGGAACCTGCTGAAAAAAGTGACAGGGCGCCTTACTGGCCCAAGGTGCTGGTCGTCGATGACGGTCCGGTCAACAGCATGCTGGCGCGCAATGTCCTCGAGGCCGAAGGGTTCGACGTCGACGTGGCCGAAAGTGGTGAGCAGGCGCTGACGCTTGCAGCAGAGCAGTTCTACGATCTGGTGTTCATGGATATCTACATGCCTACGCTTGATGGTCTGGAAACCAGCCGCCGCTGGCGAGCCCGTGAGGCGTTACGTGAGACCGAGAGCGGTGAGAGTGAACGGAGTGTATTGATTGCCCTGACGGCAAATGCCAGCGAGGCTGACTGCGCGAACTTCAGGTCAGTCGGCATGGACGACCACCTGGCCAAGCCCTATCGTCCGCAGGCGCTGGTCAAGATGATCTGGCACTGGTTGCCGGGGCTGGGTCGAGCCCCTGGCTGAGGTTGCTATTCACTCCCCACGCTTGTTCTGATTTCCCATTACTTCAATACATCTGGATGCAAGATGCTGAATTACCCCACGATCGACCCGGTAGCCATCGCCCTTGGTCCTTTCAAGGTTCACTGGTACGGCCTGATGTATGTGATTGGCTTTATTGCCGCCTGGTGGTTAGGCCGCCGTCGCGCCAGCCGGGTAGGGCTCTCTGGCGATGATGTGGGTGATCTGATCTTCTATGCCGCCATCGGCGTCGTTGTGGGTGGTCGGCTGGGGTATGCCTTCTTTTATGGGCTCGACCGCCTGCTCGCCGATCCGCTGTGGCTGTTTCAGGTCTGGGACGGCGGCATGAGCTTCCACGGTGGGCTGCTTGGCGTGCTGGTGGCGGCACTGCTGTTTGCTCGCAAGCATCAATTGGCCTTTTTCCAGCTGACCGATTTTGTGGCACCGCTGGTACCGATTGGCCTGGGCGCTGGGCGCATCGGGAACTTCATCAATACCGAACTCCCCGGTCGGTTGACCGACCTTCCTTGGGGGATGCCTTTTCCCGGCATGGGGCCGGCCCCTCGTCACCCCTCGTCTCTCTACGAGGCCGTTCTCGAGGGGGCGGTTCTGTTCGCCATTCTGTGGTGGGTGTCAGCGACCCCACGTCGTCGCGGCCTGGTGTCGGGACTGTTCCTGGTCTGTTATGGCTGTTTCCGTTTCCTGATCGAATTCGTGCGTCTGCCCGACCCCCAGTTGGGCTTCATTGCCTGGAACTGGCTGACCATGGGCATGCTGTTGTCGCTGCCGATGATTCTGGCCGGTGGACTGCTGATGCTGTGGTCACGCCATCGCCCAGTGGATGATGCCCGCCAGACCGAGCCGGCGAGCGCCTGAGTGGCGTGCGCCTTAACCTAGGTGCAGCCGCGAAGGTGCTTCATTCTGGCGAGGCTGCTTGCCCTGGGGTTGGCGGCTGATTCGCTGACTCAGTACACTACGCCTTTTGTCACAACCCTCGGCGATACCGCGATGTCAGACGACACCCATGAGACAGCTGGCGCCGCCTTGGCGCTTGAGCAACCCTACCTGGATCTGATGCGCCATGTGCTCGAACATGGCGCTATCAAGCATGATCGCACCGGCGTTGGAACCAGGAGCGTATTCGGCCACCAGATGCGCTTCGATCTGGCCCGCGGCTTCCCGCTGCTGACCACCAAGAAACTGCATTTACGCTCGATCATTCATGAGCTCTTGTGGTTCCTGGCCGGCGACACCAATATCGCCTATCTGAAAGAAAACGGCGTGCGGATATGGGATGAGTGGGCCGATGAGAACGGCGACCTGGGCCCGGTCTATGGCTATCAATGGCGCAGCTGGCCGCACCCCCAGGGCGGGCACGTCGATCAGATCGCCAAGGTGATCGAGCAGATCAAGCACAATCCGGACTCGCGGCGCCTGATCGTCTCCGCCTGGAACCCGGCGCTGGTCGACGAGATGGCCCTGCCACCCTGCCATGCGCTGTTCCAGTTTTATGTCAGCAACGGTCGCCTGTCCTGCCAGCTCTATCAGCGCAGCGCCGATATTTTCCTGGGCGTACCTTTCAATATCGCCAGCTACGCTCTGCTGACGCAGATGATGGCCCAGGTCTGCGGCCTGGCGCCGGGAGAGTTCGTGCATACCCTGGGGGATGCCCACCTGTATTCGAATCATCTGGAACAGGCCGAGCTGCAGCTTTCCCGCACGCCCTTGGCTGCTCCCACCTTATGGCTCAACCCAGAGATCGATGACCTGTTCGCCTTCCGCTTCGAAGACATTCGTATCGACGGCTATGAGGCGCACCCCCATATCAAGGCCAAGGTGGCGGTATGAGCGATACGAGCACGCGTGACGTCAGAGAGGCGATAGAACCCATCGAGACCGTGGTGCCGGTTGCGATGATCGCTGCCATGTCCCGTAATCGGGTGATCGGAGTCGATAACCAGCTGCCCTGGTACCTGCCCGAGGATCTCAAGTTCTTCAAGGCCATGACCCAGGGCAAGCCGCTGGTCATGGGCCGCAAGACCTTCGAGTCGATCGGCCGGCCGCTGCCGGGGCGGCGCAATATCGTGGTTACCCGCGATCCGACCTTTGAGCATCCGGGGTTGAGTATCTGTCATGACCTGGCCAGTGCCCTGGACCTCGCCGACCAGCAGGCGATCATCGATGGCGTTGAGGAAATCATGGTGATGGGCGGCGCCCAGATCTATGCTCAGGCTCTGCCGTACGCCAGTCGGCTCTACCTGACCGAAGTCGATATCATTCTCGAGGGCGACGCCTTCTTTCCCGAGTTCGAAGGGCCTTCGTGGCGGCGGGAGCAGGCTGTCGAGGGCACGCCTGCAGAAGGGCAGCCGGCCTATGCCTTCTGCGAGTATCGGCGCGTCTAGCGCTGCCGTTCAGTGTCAGCACCTGCCAGCGCGGGCATTGTCGTTGTAAGGCTGGCATGGCAGAGCCTGACGATTAGCTGTGAGAACGCGTGCATCGGCTTGTCGTCTAGCCCAGCATCGTTTGTCAGAAAGGCCAGGGTGGCACACACTTGCCCAGAGTGGCCCTGGTCAGCGTCGGGCCGGGTTTTCCAGGTCCGCCTTCGAGCGGCCGGCATACGGCCTCTCTGGTCGGGTCAAGTGAACTGGCCCATTACCGTGAGCCGCGCATGGAGGGGCATGCCTTGAACAATGAACGTACCGCCACCTTGCTGGCGACGCTTGAAGCCTGTGCCACAGCCCAGGCCAACGAGTTGGCGAGCGCGCGAGGCCGGGTGGCGGCGCTTCGGGAGCAAAATCGCCGGCTCGAAGCTCGCAATCGTGAGCTCGAAGATTACAGCCATGAGCTTGAGCGCCAGGCTCACGAGCTGGAACAGCAGCACCATGAGTTAGCCCTCAAGCACCAGGCGCTTGAGGCCAAGTGTCGCGAGTTGGAAGAGAAGTTTGCGCGAGCACCGCACACCGCCGATGGCCATGCGCACCCCCGCAGCCAGGGGTTGGCCGCCTTGCTTTCCCACCGCGTTCGACCGGCGCCCCAAGAACCACCTTCACAGGAAGCGGCTTTCCAGGAGCCGGCCTTCCAAGAAGAGGCGCCCTCGCCGGTCTTTCATGCGACACTTGGTCGAGCTGCTTCATCTGGCGGTGCTCCTGACGTCTCCGACACTTTTCCCTCAAAGCAAGAGCCAGCCGCAGAAGAAGTCGACGCACCTGCCCAAGTTGGCGATGCGCAAGCCGACGATGGGAGTGCTCAGACCTCTCTGCCGATTGGCGAGGCTCCATCCCCCCAGGCGCTTCTGAGTCAATGGTACCGCCGCTACCCGGATGCCTTTTTCAAAGGCCACACCCGGCCTCTGAAGGTCGGTATTCACGAAGATCTGCTGGACCGCGAGCCCTGGCCGGAAAAGTTGGTGCGTCGCGCGCTGGCTTGCTACGTGCATCTGCCCCGTTATCTCAAGGCGGTGCGAGAAGGCGCCGAGCGGGCCGGGCTTGACGGCGAGGCCGCAGGCTCCGTTTCCGAAGGCGAGGCCCGCTATGCGCGCAAGAAGCTCGAGGAACTGCGAGCTCAGCAGCAGGCAGAGCGCTCAGGCAAAGCCATGTCGTCTGACGGCAAGCCGCGGGTCGATAAGAAGGGTGCTGATAACAAGCGTGCCGACAAGAATGGCGCCAACAAGATAGGTGGCGGGAAAAAACGCCAGTCGCCAGGGCGCCAGCAGGGGGGGACAGGCCTAGGAAGCGCGCCGGCCGGCAACGCTGCTTCACGCCAAGGCGCCCCGCGCCAAGAGGTTGCTGCGGCGTCATCTGAAACGGCCGTTGCCGGCTCATCGTCAGAGGCGCCCGCCGAGCGCCTGGAGCGCAAGCTGGGGGCGCTGCTTGCCAAGCACTCTTCACGCTGACGTCACGCGAGCCCGTGAAAAAAGTCCCGCGCAAAGTCGATAAAGCGTTGATGAGCACGACTTTGCGTTGACGTGATCCCTGTGCATGATGGGCGCCGCTGAACGTCATCGGGTTGTCACACTGGCGTGCCACCCTCGAGCCGCTGAATGACCCGCGAGAGGACAGCAGTCAGCAGAAAGCGTTCCATATACTTTGTGCATCGAGATTAAAAACAGTGTTTTTTCTTGTTGCACTCCGCAAAATCCCGGTATATGGTTTGCCTGCGAGCATTGGATTATAACAAGGCCAATATCGGATAGACGCTTGGGGTTTGAGCAATATGCCCAGGCGGGAAAAACCGAAAGGCCGGCTGCATCAAGCAGCATATACGATCGAAACCTGAAGCTAGTCACACAAAGGACTTATCGCGATGAAAAAGACACTCTTAGCGACTGCTATCGCCGGCGCCATGGTAGTTTCCGCCTCTGCCTCCGCTGCTACCGTCTACAACCAGGACGGCACCAAGCTGGACCTGTACGGCAACATCCAGATGGTCTACGCCAACGTCAATGATGAAAACGGTGATTCCCAAGACGCCATCGACGACAACGGCTCTACCTTCGGCTTCGCCGCCGAGCACGCCATCACCAGCGACGTGACCGGCTACCTGAAGCTCGAATTCGACGACTTCAAGGCCGACGAAATGAAGACCGCTGGCCGCGATTCCGGCGACCAGGCTTACGTCGGTGCCAAGGGCTCCTTCGGTGACGTGCGTCTCGGCTCCTACGACCAGCTGATCGACGACTGGATCCAAGATCCGATCACCAACAACGAATATTTCGACGCCTCCGATTCAACTTACGACCGGACCAACGACAACAACGTCGGTGGTGCTCGTGAGACCGACAAGGTGACCTACACTTCACCGTCCTTCGGTGGCCTGCAGTTCGCTGTTGGTACCCAGTACAAGGGCTCTAACGAGACTGAGAACACCACCGATTCTGGTAAGGCTTCTTTCTTCGGTGGCGCCAAGTACACCGCAGGCGCATTCTCTCTGGCCGCCGTCTATGACAACCTCGATACTTTCGATGTTACGACTGATCCGGAATCCGATTTTGGCGACCAGTACGGTGTGACCGCTCAGTACACCATGGGCGCGCTGCGTGTTGCTGCCAAGTACGAACAGTTTGATGACGGCAGCGACGCTAAAAATGATGTCGACTTCACTGCCCTGAGTGCGCGTTATGGATACGGTATGGGCGACGTCTACGGTGCCGTGCAGGAAGTCAGCTACGACGAAGACGGTAAAGATGATCGTACCGAAGTCATCGTTGGTGGCACCTATAACATCTCCAGCGCCATGTATACCTATGTCGAAGTCGCTAGCTACGACGCAAATGAAGACGCTTACGATGGTGTTGCTACCGGTATCACCTACCTGTTCTAAGCCTTTCGCCTTTGGGGTTTGACCCCGCAGCCTCAGGCTTATATAACGAAAGCCGGCCCAAAGGGCCGGCTTTTTTCGTCTTGATGCGAGGTTCCATGAAACAGTCCATTGTCAGCGGGGTGCTCGTCGCCCTCGGCCTAACGCTGCTAAGCAGCGCCAGCCTGGGCAGTACCGCCGAGGAGCGCTTTCGCGAGGAAGGACGCGCGCTCGATCTGACCGGCTTCTTCCAGCCGGAGAACGACGCCCGCAGCCAGAGCTTCAACTATGACGGTGTGCACGAGCATGCCTTCACCGTCGATAAAGCCGGTGAGTATTTGTTCGAGAGTGACGTGCCGAGCGGTCAGTCAGAAGACTATCGGGTCAAGGCGACCCTGCTCGATAGCCAGGGGGGCGTGATCGCCCGCGGCGAGGGGCTTGGTCAGAACGGTGGCCTGGAAATGCACCAGCGCCTCGAGCCCGGCGACTATGTGCTGCGGGTCGAGGGCCAGAAATATGGCTCCAAGGGCACTCAAGGCAACAGCTTCTTCATCACCGTGGCAGGCTTCGATGACCAGGGCAATCGCACCGATGCGCTGGATGATGGCGGCAGCGTGACGGCTAGTGTCGATCGTGATGGCAAGCGTAGCGCCTTCGTCAACGATAGCGATGCGGTGGCCGCCCTGGCGGCGCCGGCAGTCAGTGCAGCTAGCCAGCCGAGTCAGCCTGAGGCCCCGGAAGCTTCTGCGACACCTGAAGCCGCGTCAGCGCCTGCTGAACCTGCTAAAGCCGAGCAGGTTCAGTCGTTCCAGGAAATTGTCACCGACGTGAAGATTCGTGCCCGCGGCGAAGTGCTGTCCTTTGAAGTCCAGAAGGCCGGTACCGTAGCGATTACCACCGCGACCTATCCGACAGGCTATGAAGGCACGTACCGGATCGAGCTTGAGGTGCGGGATCAGGCTGGCAACGTCGTGACGCGTGATGCCGGTGAAGGCTTCGACGGTGATGTCGATCTTGAGGCGCGTCTCGAACCCGGCCAATATCGTATCTGGGTCAATGGCCAGAAATTTGGCTCGGCGATGAGTGGCGTCAACAACTACGAGCTGCGCGTTAAGCAGCTTGACTGACGTTTAGCCGATACGCTTCGCTTTACCCTTTCGTACATCAGGGTGAATGCACGGGGAAATCGCAGGGCCTGCCATCATGGCAGGCCCTTTTTATATGACATCGATAAAGCATGTCACTGAGGTTTTGAGGAAGCCTGCCTTTCAGGGCATCACAGAAATCGGCGGCTCAACATGGATGTCATTAGATAGTTGAAGAAGGCAGGGGAATATTAAATGATGCTTCCCATGATAAAGTACTCACTTGATTGATGAGTTTAGTGGGTGGAATCAGCATGATGCGAATCTTGGGCACGCTTCATTCCCGCCTCATGCTGTGGATCGGCATCGGTTGGAGTATATTGGTCGTCGCGACGCTGGCGTTTACCTATCTGACGGGCAGTGAACTGATTCGTCAGGCCAATATCAGCCACCTCAACTATGAAGCCGGACTGGTCGCCCGTCAGGTTGATCGCTCGATTGAGCAGCGTATGGAAGCGCTTGAACGCCTTGCCGGTGGAATCAGTCCGCGGCTTGCGAGCGCATCTGGCGAAGCAATGATCACGAGCCCCCCGCTGCTTGCCCTGTTCGACCGCCTGGCGCTTGTCTCACGAGAGGGCAAGATCACCGCCAGCTATCCCTATCTTGAAACCCTGAATGGCGTCGACGTCACGGATCGCGACTACTTTCGTTTTGCTCGTGCCGTGGGTAGGCCCTATGTCAGCGACCCGCTTCTAAGTAAAGGCTCTGGCAAACCGTTCGTGATGGTGACAGTGCCTCTTGAGGATGAGAAAGGAGGCTTTACCGGTCAACTGATCGGTGCGGTGAACGTCGAGACTAGCAGTTTCTTCGATAGCCTCAGGCGTATTCGCATCGGCAATGATGGTTACGCCTCTTTGATCAGCTCTTCCGGCACCTTGCTGTCACATCCTGATAACAGCTTGGTCATGCAGCGTATCAGCAGTGGCGGTAGTGACAGTCTGCTGGATCTGGCATTACTGGGATGGCAGGGGGCCGGCGAGGGCAAGCTTGCCGATGGTGCCAAGGCCCTGCGAGCCTATGCGCAGGCCTGGAGTGCAGGCTGGGTCGTCCAGGTCACCCGTCCGATGTCTCAGGTGCAGGCACCGATTGGTATGTTGGTGGGAAAACTCTGGTGGGCGGGCCTGGTGACCATCGTGCTGATGCTGCCGCTCTTGTGGTGGTTCCTGAAGCTGGTGCTGAGGCCCCTGAGCCGCCTGGAGCGCCAGATTCGTCAAGTGGCCAGCGGAGCGCGCGAGCGGGTAAAAATCCGCACGCGAATGAGTGAACTGAGTCAACTGGCAACGACATTTAATCGTCTTCAGTGCCAGACCGAAGAAGCTACCGCCAGCCTTCACGAGCGACAGGCTTTCCTCGATGCGGTGCTGGCTTCGTCGCCGGTGGGCATGTTCGTGGCGTCACCCACCGGCGAGGTGCAGTACATTAACCCCGCGCTGGCTGAATTGATCGGCTATGAGGAAGAGAGTAGCCAAGATATCTATTGGATGCGTCACATTCACAGCGAGGATCGCAACGACTTCGTTGATCTGTGGCGCGATGCCATGCGTAACGGGCGTAATTTCCTGCGCCAGGTGCGTTACGTGCGAACCAATGGTGAGGTGCTCTGGCTTGAGGTGCATGTCGGCCAGGTGCTCAAGCAGCAGGCGTTGCTGGGTCATGTAGGGACGGTCAAGGATATTACTCTGCGCCGTGAAGAAGAGGCCTTACAGCGTTGGGAGGCCGAGCATGATCCCCTGACGGGGCTGCTGAACCGGCGAGGTTTCGAGCGCCGCCTTGAAGAGGCTTTTATCGAATGGCAGCAGCGAGAGCAGCAGTCTGTGCTGATGATTTTCGATCTGGATCACTTCAAGCCAATCAATGACGAAGGTGGCCATGCGCTGGGTGATGAAATGCTGCGGGCCATCGCCGGCGCGATTACACCGCTGGTACGCAAGAATGATTATGTGGCCCGCCAAGGGGGAGACGAGTTCGCCATCCTGATGCCAAGCTGCACTCTTGCGCAGGCGAGAACGGTGTCAAGGCGACTGCTGGAGACGGTGGCAGACCTGAGCGTATCGGCGGAGGGCAAAGACTATCGTGTCACCTTGAGCCTGGGTGCTGCTTGCTTCCTCGTCACTGATACGACGATCGACGAGATCCTGGCTCGTGCCGATGACGCCAGCTATCAGGCCAAGCGACAAGGCCGCAACCAGACTATCGAGAGCGGTGTATCAGCCTGATTGGCCACGCTGAATGGCCGGTCAGGCATCATCGTCGCATTGCCTGCCATACTGAGTGTTGAGAGCGCACAGTATAGGGGGCCTTCAATGCCGCATGATGAATACACCAGTATCGAGCCGCTGCCCGATGGCAGCTATCGCATTACCTGCCGTAACGACCATTACGGCCATCCTGTCGTTGAACGTATTCACGATATAGACGGTGGCGAGACGCCAGGATTCATGATCAAGAACGAAGATGGACAGCGCTGGGTTCACTGCAAGCAATGCGAGCGAGGCAATTACTGCGATGTTTAAGGCGGGCGTTCGGAGGGTGACGGTGAGGTCCAGAAGTGGCGCCCCCTGAAGGATTTGAACCTTCGACCTATCCCTTAGGAGGGGATTGCTCTATCCAGCTGAGCTAAGGGGGCATCGTCAGGTGCAGCATTATAAGCGCCTGATGGCACGAGATAAACCCGTATCTTGTGGTTCACAGCTTGCGCAGCGGGTAGCGGGGCGAGGCCGTAGGACTCAGGTAGCGTTCATGCAGTTCGTGATAGGGCATCGGCTTGCCGATCAGGAAGCCCTGGACCAGATCGCAGCCCAGTTCTCGCACGGTGGTCAACTGAGCGTCTGTCTCGATGCCTTCGGCCAGCACGTCGCGCTGCATGGCGTGCCCCATGGCGATGATGCCGCTGATGAACTGGCGTTGATCCTGGCGTGTGTCCACATGCATCACTGCACTGCGATCGACCTTGAGGGTATTCAGGGGGAGCTGGCTTGCGTAGGTGATCGAGGAGATACCGGAGCCGAAGTCATCCAGGGCGACGAGCGCGCCCAGCTGCCGGGCCTCGCTGAGCAGGCTGCAGGCCAGGTCCAGGTCGTGGAAGTGCGTGGATTCGAGCACCTCGGCGACTAGGAAGGGGGCGCTGAGATCATAGCGGTGGCGGGTGGCCGACAAGGCCTCGATGAAGGCGCCTGTCTCGATCTGATCCTGGGAGAGGTTGACGCCGATCAGGGCATGATGGCCGTGGCCGCGCAGCCGGCTCGCCACCTGGCCGGCCTGATCGATCAGCCAGCGGCCGAAGGGCAGGCTCAGTGAAGAGTGGATGATGGTGTCGATGAAATGCTGCGGCCCGAGCACGCCCATCTCGGGATGGCGCCAGCGTGCCAGGGCTTCGAAGCTGATGATTTCATTGGTTGCCAGGGACAGGATGGGCTGAAAATAAAGCTCGAGCTCGCCCTGCTCGAAGGCGGCCTTGATGCGCATGTGGGCATCCTCGGCCAATGACTCGTTCAGTTGCGTATCGGCCACGGCGATGCAGTTCTTGCCCAGCTGCTTGGCCTCGTACATGGCTGCATCGGCGGCGTCCAGCAGGGCCGTGCTGGTGGTGGCGTGTGCGGTAGTGAAGGCGATCCCCACCGAGGCCGAGACCGTGACCCTTTCCCCGTTGTCGAGTGCGTAGGGTTGGATGACGTCATCGAGTACCTTGCGAGCGACCTTGCTCGCCTTGTCGACCGTGCCCAGGCCGTTCAGGGCGATCACGAATTCGTCACCGCCGAAGCGAGCCGTCAGGTCGTTGGCCCGCATCAGCCGCTTCAGGCGTCGGCTGATCTCGATCAGGAGTTCGTCACCGCTGGCATGGCCGAAGCTGTCGTTGATCGGCTTGAAGTCGTCGAGATCGAGAAACAAGACGGCAAGGCCGGTTTGGGTGAACTCCAGGCTCTCGAGCTGCCTTTCCAGAAGGGTGTTGAAGTGGCCGCGATTGAACAGGCCGGTCAGCGGATCGTAGCTTGCCATGCGTTCCAGTCGCGCCTGATTGAGGTGGCGCTGGGTAATGTCGCGGAACACCCCGATATAGTTAACGATTTCGCCATGGTCATTGCGAATGGCCGAGATGGTGGTGTTCTCGATCAGCTGACTGCCGTCCTTGCGGGTATTCCAGATATCGCCGGTCCAGAAACCGCGCGCCTCGACCGCCGCGAACATGCTCTGATAGAAGCCGGAATCATGCTTGCCTGATGACAGCAGGTTGGGGCGTTTGCCCAGTACCTCTTCCTGAGGATAACCGGTCAGACGAGTGAACGCCGGGTTGGTGTCGATGATGCGTTTTCGGGCATCGGTGACCATGATGCCATCGTGCGTATTGCGGAATACGGCCTGGGTCAGCTCCAGATGCTTCCAGGCCTGCTCGCGTTCGCTGACATCTCGCTGGAGCCCCACCAGGTAGCGGTGGCCCTCGGTATATAGCGTCGACAGGTATAGTTCGTTCCAGAACTCGGAGCCGTCCTTGCGCCGGTTCTTCAGCGTCAGGGTGATCGGCGTGCCCTGCTGGATGGACTCGCGTAGCCGTTCAATGGCCGATGGATCGGTATCCTCGCCCTGCAGGAAGCGACAGGAGTGCCCGATCACCTCGTCGCGGCGGTAGCCGGTGAGGGATTCGAAGGCCTCGTTGACGAAAATCAGGGGAGGGTCATGAACTTCGCCGTCGGCCACGGAAATCGCCAGATTGGGGATTTCCAGTAGCCTGGTCAGATGTACGGGCAGGGTAGCAAGCTGTGTCAATGGTGTTTTTCCCGGCGTAAGAAAACAACATCGATCGGCCACTCGTGAGGGGTATGATCGATAATTGATGATTATTAGCTAATATTAAAATATTATTTTCTTCATTGTTTTTTATTAATAACCGGATCATATCGTATTCGGCATAAACGGGCCATGTATGTCACTGAAGACAGTGAGTCGGATGCCGTTTCCGGCTAGAATGGCCGCCTGATTCCTTCCTGTCCGGAGCCTAGATGGCCGCCACCTCCCCCTCCCGTCCGCTGGCGACGTACTTGTCCGTGCATGGCGATCGCCACTTTGACGGTTTGGCCGACAAGTTCTCCGCGGGGCTCTACGGCAGCGTGCGGGGCGATATTCGTCTCGCCGTGCTTGATCACCTGCTACCACGTCATCTCAACCTCGCTGGCCAACCGGTACTGGACGTAGGCGGAGGGCTTGGCCAGATGGCGAGCTGGTTTGACCAGCGCAGACACCCGGTGACTCTGCTCGAGCCGTCCGGAGAGATGCTGGCACACGCCCGGCAAGCACTGACCGATACCCAGGTCGAGCTGATCCAGGCTCCGCTGCAGGACCTTGCCGAACTGGCACCGGGACCCTGGCCGCTGATCGTCTGTCATGCGGTGCTCGAATGGCTGTCCGATCCGCGTGATGCCTTCATGCGACTGGCAGAGGCACTTGCCCCTGGCGGCCAGCTGTCGTTGATGGTCTTCAATCGCGATGCCCTGCGACTCTCCAACGTGGTCAAAGGTAATCTCGACAAGGTGCTGGCGGATCGTCTCGCGGGCACCGGCCAGCGACAGCGCCTCACGCCGATCTCGCCGCTGACAAATGGCCAGATCGAGACCTGGGCTAGCGAAGCGGGGCTTACCATTAAGGCGCGGGCCGGGGTGCGCATCTTCCATGACTACCTGCAGACCCGCGAGCTCGATTCCGCCGCCCTTGCCAAGCTGGTGGAGCTCGAGCGGCGCTACTGCGATGCCGAACCCCATTGGCGTCTGGGCCGCTACCTGCTGTACACCCTGACTCGGCCGGCCGCTGCCGTCGACGCTACCTCATCCTCCTCTTCATCGCCCTCTTCATCGCCCTCTTCATAATCCCAGGGAGCCTGACAGATGCCCGCCGAGACCGCCGTTTGCCAGCTGCTGGAACGCCAATCCATGGACTACCGCGACTGGCTGTGGGTGGCGCCGCCCCGGGATGCGTGGCTGGAAGAAGCCGAAGGGCGCCTGCTGTCTGCCGATCACAGCGTCGTGGAAGCCTGGCGGAACCGCGGTAAGGTGGCGCTATCGGCCTTGCAGGAGACCCCGGATGTACCGCCCGGGGCAGTGCTGTTCTGGCCCAAGAGCCATGCGCTGGGAGAGTGGTGGCTACTCAGGCTCTGCCAGGCCTTGCCGGCCGGCACGCCCTTGCAGGTGGTCGGCGAGAACAATGGCGGCGTTAAGCGTGCCCTCAAGGTGCTGGCGTCTCTGGGGCTTGGTTGTCGCAAGCGCGACAGCGCCCGCCGCTGCACCCTCTTCGAAACGCACCTCGAGCCGGTCGGCCTGGACCCGGACCTGGCCTGGACCCGCTTCGAGGCTGAGGGGCTAACGCTTGCCAGCCACCCGGGCGTGTTTGGTCACGGCAAGCTCGATGATGGCACTCGGCTGCTGCTCGATACCCTGCCGGAGGTGTTGCCGGCTATTGATGCCGCTGCCAAGTGCCAGAGCGAGGGCGAAGCGGAAGACTCGGTGCTGGACGTGGGCTGTGGCGACGGCATCCTGGCGGCCTGGCTGGCACGTCGCGGTGCTGTGGTCACGGCGGTGGACGTCAACGCCTTCGCGGTAGAGGCGACACGTCGCACCCTGGCCGCCAATCAGCTTCCCGGTGAGGCGCTTGAAAGCGATGTTTATTCCCGGCTCGAGGGCCGGTGCTTCGATCTCATCGTCAGCAACCCGCCGTTCCACCAGGAACGGGCCATTGACTATGGCCCGGCGGCGCGGCTGATCCGCGAGGCGCCGGCGCATCTGGCCCCCGGCGGCCAGCTGGTACTGGTCGCCAATGCTTTTCTGCCCTATCCGGACCTTCTTGAGGCCGCCTTCGGCAGCTTCCAGCTCCTCGCCGATAACCGGCGGTTTCGGGTTTATCTGGCGAAAAAAACCAACGGGTAGCATGCTTAGACGATCCGTTTATCTTGCAGGGAGTGCTTGTCATGACCATGGGTCGGATCGTCGGTGCGCTGATTCTGGGTAGTCTCCTGATGCTGGGGCTGGTGTGGGGCGGCAGTTATATTCGCGCCGCCGCCCAGGTGTGGAAACAGGCCGATCGTGTCGTGACGGTCAAGGGGCTGGCCGAGCGAGAGCTGCCCGCCGATCTTGCCTTGTGGCCGCTGCATTTCAGTGTAACGGGCAACCAACTGGGGCCTTTGCAGGCTGAACTGGCGGCCGCTGAGGCGCGCATTCGCGACTTCCTGACCGCCGAAGGCTTCGATGCCGGCAACATCAGCGTCACGCCGCCCAATGTGCGTGACCTGCAGGCCGAGAGCTACGGTCAGCCGCCTCCCGAGGAACGCTATCGCGCCGAAGCTACCGTGCTGCTGCGCACGCCCAAGGTGGCGAGGGTCAAGGCTGCCATGCCCAAAACCGGCGCTCTGGTAGGCAACGGCGTGCTGCTGTCACCCAACTACGAGTACCGCATCGAATTCCTGTTCACCGGGCTTGAAGCCATCAAGCCGGAGATGATCGCCGATGCCACCCAGGACGCACGGCGTGCCGCCGAGCAGTTCGCCAGCGACGCCGGCAGCGCCGTAGGGCGCATTCGCCGGGCAAGCCAGGGGTATTTCTCCATCGAGGACCTGGACAGCTACACCCCGGACATCAAGCGGATACGCGTGGTCACGACTATCGATTACGCCCTGGACGACTGACGCACCCGGTCGAGGTGCCGGTCGAGGTGTAAGTACGACCTACAGAGCAGATGGGAGCGTTACAAGGTAGCCGCACACGATAGCGGCTGTGGGTGTCGTCCCTCGGGGCGCCCTAACTTGGCTGAGGAGTGCGGTACTGGATCGCGGTGATCACATAGGTGGTCTGGCCGGCGGGGGCGGCTACCGTCGCTTCATCGTCCAGCGATTTGCCGAGCAGTGCCTTGGCCAGCGGCGCGTCGACGCTGATCCAGCGAAGGTCGCTGCGGGTTTCATCGTGGCCGACGATGCGGATTTCAAGCTCCTCGCCGTCCTCATCCTCGAGGGTGACGAAGGCCCCGAAATAGACCTTGCCGGTATCCGCCGGCAGGCGATCCACCACCTGCAGCTCGTCCAGCCGCTTGGTCAGATAGCGGATGCGCGCGATGACGCGGTTCAACTCCTTCTTGTTGTAGGTGTAGTCGGCGTTCTCGCTGCGATCGCCGAGCGCTGCCGCCTCACCGACCTTGGTCGAGAGCGCAGGGCGCTTTACCCGGGACAGGTGGTCAAGGATGCCCTTGAGCCTAGCATGGCCCTCAGCGGTGATCAGATGACTCTTGGGTTCCTGGCGCGGGTCCTTGGCGGGATCCCGCCAGCGCGTCATGTTGCGACCCTTCATGGCATGGCTCTCTTCAGGTCTCTCTTCAGATCTATCTTCATATCTCTCTCCGTCGCTCGCTGCATAGCTTTCTACCTGGTTCTCTACATGGCTTTCTACAATACATGGCGCTCATGGCGATGCTTGAAAGTACTTTAACCATGACATTTCGATGCGCGTCTCGTTAAGCCCAGGCCCCATTAAGCTTAGGCCGAGAGCGTGACAATGCCACGCCTGGATCGCGACTACGACGCAAGTCGAGCAGGCATAAAATCAAACGTTCGTTAGAATGCAGTGAAGACGATTCCCCTGCCACCTGTTTGATTGAGGATGCTTGCCATGTCATCTCTACCTTCTCGCCTGGCCGCCCTGGCGCTGTGTGGCTGTCTGGTTTCTGCGGTGCATGCCCAGGCCGACGTCGGGACTCAGGGCCAGACGGCATCCACGGGCACAAGCACGCTAGAATCCCACGACGACACTCAAGCAGCCAGCGCTGCCTGGAAGGCCAGCTTGAGCGCCCTGGTTGCGCGCTTCGAGCGAATCAGCACCGAGCTGCCAGAGGAAAAACAGGCCAACGCCCTCGAGGATCTGGCTGTGGAGGCCCGAGCGCTGGGTGAGCGCTACCCGAACGAGGCAGAGCTGCTGGTATGGCAGGGCATCATCTTTGCTTCCCAGGCTCGCGCCGAGGGTGGCCTCTCGGCCCTGGGGCTTGCCAAGGAAGCCCGAGAGGTGCTCGAACGCGCCGTCGCGCAAGACCCTGACGGGCTTCAGGGCTCGGCCTATGTGACGCTTGGCGCGCTCTATGATCGGGCACCGGGCTGGCCGCTGGCCTTTGGTGATGACGCCACTGCCGAGCGCATGTTCGAGCGCGCTGTGGCGATTCGTCCCGAGGGCATCGATGTGCACTTCTACTTCGCCACTTTCCTTCAGGAGGAAGGGCGGATGGATGACGCTCGAATGCATCTTGAGCGAGCCATCAACGGCCAAGCCCGACCGTCGCGCGCCGCAACGGATGCAGCCCTGCGTGAAAAGGCCAGCCGTCGGCTTGCCAAGCTGGGATAACACGCTGGGATGAAGCGCCTGGCGAAAGCCCGTCTTCAACGCGTCTTCTCAAGGAGTGCGCGGCTGATATCCAGCGCATGATCTAGACAGCAAGGTGCAGACGCCATCACAGGCAAGACGCGATGCCAGAGGCTGCGCTACTCTTGGTGCCCATGATGCCGACTGATGACGTAACCTCTTTGCCTGATGTGCTCGCCGGCCCGCTGCTGCGTCGTTCAAGCCCTGAGCGGCTGGTGCTATGGCTGGTGGGCAGTCGTTCGCTGCCCTTCGAGCTAGTGCTGACCCCCGCGGACGGCAGTGAGGGTCGGCGACTGGTGCTTGATGAATCCCTCTGCCGCTGCCTGCCGGTGGGTCGCCACGCGGTCGTGCACTTGATCGACGTGACCCTCGAGACGCCACTGCCGCAAGACGTGCGTATCGACTATGACCTGGTGATTCGCGATGCGTCGGCAGGTGCCCGCAGCATCGCCGATTGGGCGCCTCATCTGTGTTATCAAGATGCCCGTTATCAAGGTGGCTGTCATGACGCTGCCGCATTGCCCGGCTTCGTGATCGCTTCCCGGATCGGTCAGTTGCTGCATGGCTCCTGTCGTAAGCCCCATCATCCCAGCGGCGATGGTCTCGTGCGTGCCGATGAGTGGCTGGGCGAACGCTGGGGCGAAGCCCATGAACGGCCGGCCTGGCTATTGATGACCGGTGACCAGATATACGCCGACGATGTCGCAGGTCCCATGCTTGCCGCCATTCATGCGCTAATCGCGCGTCTCGGACTGGTCGACGAGACCCTCGAGGGCGCCGAGGTGAAAGACAGTCCTGCGCTTTATGCCTCGCCCAAGGGCTACTATGCCCGCGAAGCGCTGCTGCCCGACGTTTACACCTCCGAGGCCCTGCGAGAGCGCTTCTTCGGCGGAGTGCGCAAGCCGATCTTCACCACTGCCCATGCACACAATCACCTGATTACTTTCGCCGAAATGCTGGCCATGTATCTGCTGGCCTGGTCGCCGGTGCCCTGGCAACTGATCACGCCGGCTGTGCCATCCCTCGAAGCAGCCAATCGTGATCAGTACGACCAGGAAGTGGCGGTGATCGAGGAGTTCGTGGCCGGCTTGCCGGCGGTGGCTCGGGTAATGGCCAATGTGCCGACCCTGATGATCTTCGACGATCATGACGTCACCGATGACTGGAACCTCACGGCGGCCTGGGAAGAAACCGCCTACGGCCATGACTTCTCGCGGCGCATCATCGGCAACGCGCTGCTGGCCTACCTGCTCTGCCAGGGCTGGGGCAACGACCCGGATCGGCTGGCGGCGCCTCTCGATGACCTGGCCAATCTGCTGGCCGAGGCAGCGCCGCCGCGCGAGCCCCAGGATGCAGCGCCAGCGACAGCACCAACACCCTCAGGAATACCGGCGAGCACAAGCGGCGGCTGGTTGGCGGCAGCGTCTCAGGATGCGGTGATCGCCCGCTTGCTGCGCTTCGAGGGCTGGGAGGTCATCGTCCCCGGCACGCCCAAGCTATTGATGCTCGACACCCGCACCCGGCGCTGGCGCAGCGAGGCGCGTCGCCATCGCCCCTCGGGGCTGATGGACTGGGAAGCCTTGTGCGATCTGCAGCAGGAACTGCTCGATGAACCCTCGGTGCTGATCGTGTCGCCGGCGCCGATGTTCGGCGTCAAGCTGATCGAGGCCGTGCAGAAGCTCTTCGCTCTGGGCGGCAAGCCACTGCTGGTGGATGCCGAGAACTGGATGGCCCATCGCGGGGCGGCCAGCGTGATGCTCAACATCTTTCGTCATTCGCGCACGCCGGGGAACTACGTGATTCTGTCCGGCGACGTGCACTATTCCTTCGTCTACGATATCGAAGTGCGACACCGCCAACGGGGGCCGCAGCTTTGGCAGATCACCTCAAGCGGGCTGAAGAACTCTTTTCCCGATACCCTGCTCGACTGGTTTGACCGCCTGAATCGCTGGCTGTATGCACCACGCTCGCCCCTCAATCGCCTCACGAAGCGCCGTGCACTGCGTATTCGTCCACGCGATCCTGACCGGGCCAAAGCCGGCGAGCGGCTGTGGAATGGCGCCGGCATTGGCCTGGTGCGCCTCGATGACCAGGGCCGTCCCCAAGAGGTGCGCCAGCTCGATGCGCGCGGCTTCGATGTACGTTTCCCGCCCCGCGGCGAGCGCTGAATGGCGGTGCTGACTTCATGACCAAGGTTGGCAGGGAGTGGTCGGGTCGGGATAATGGCTTCTTTGATTTCGACCCGGAGGCCCGATGGGCGAGCATCACGACCCGACTCCCGAGCTTGACCCACCGCGCTTCGGCTCGGCCGATGTCGAGCGTCTGGAAGACGAATGCCTTTACCAGGGCTTCTTTCGCCTCGAGCGCCGGCGCCTTCGCCATCGGCGCTTCGAGGGAGGATGGAGCGAGGAGGTGGTGCGCGAGGTGCACGTGCGCTTCGATGCCGTGGGCGTACTGCTTTACGATGTCGAGCGCGATGCGGTGGTGCTGGTCGAACAGATCCGCGCTGGCGCCTTGGATGATACGGTCAGCCCCTGGAAGCTAGAGCCCGTGGCGGGGCTGATCAAGCCCGGAGAAAGCCCGGCCGAGGTGGCCAGACGTGAAGCCATCGAAGAGGCCAACTGCCCGATCGGTGAGCTGATCGAACTACACAGCTACTACCCGAGCCCCGGCGCCTGCAACGAGCGGGTCACCCTGTTCTGTGGCCTGGTGGACAGCGCTGGGCTTGGCGGCGTGCACGGGCTCGACGAGGAACACGAAGACATTCAGGTGCATGTGATACCGTACCTGAAGGCTTGGGAGCTGCTCGACGCCGGCCGACTCGACAATGCCATGTGCCTGATCGCCTTCCATTGGTTGGCGCGCGAGCGGGCCTCACTGCGCGCACGGAGGTAACCCTGTGGCCAGAAACGCCTATGTCACCGACTTGAAGACCCTGCAGGGCGAATGCAGCGCCAACTACCTGCGGCTAAGCCGCCTGCTGGGCGAGCTGGGTGCCGGAGAGCGCCGCGATGTCGCCCTGTCCGGGCGTGAGCAGCGCTTTGGCACCCTGCACCTCGAGGTGCTCGAGTGCGCCCCCTACACCACCATCGTGAGGGTCAGCCAGTCCGGAGTACTCGATGCCGTCATCGACCCGCCCTGCATGCGGGTTCACCTCTACCATGACGTGCGCATGGCCGAGGTCACGGATTTCCAGCGCCAGCGCCATTTCCATGGCCGCTATCGCTACCCCAACGCGCGCATGCACCAGCCCGATGAAAAGCTCCAGCTCAACCGCTTCCTGGGCGAATGGCTCGAGCACGGCATGGCGCATGGTCACTCCCTGGACGCTCCGGTGCTGCGCTGATGCGTCTGGTTCAGGTCACCGATACTCACCTGCACGCCGATCCCGAGGCACGCTCTCGCACTGGCTTTCCGCTGCGCCAGCTGCATGCGGTGCTTGAGCATGCCCAAGCAAAGCGCCCGGACGTACTGCTGGTGACCGGTGACGTCAGTCAGGATGAGACCCTGATGTCCTACGCCCATGCCCAAGAGGCCTTCGCGTCTTTGGGCTGTCCCTGGTTCTGGCTGCCCGGTAATCATGACCAGCCCGAGCTGATGGTCGAGCATCGCGAGCTCAACGGCGAGGTCGACCTGGGCCACTGGCGCCTGCTGCTGCTCGATACCCGAGTCAACGGTCAGCCTCACGGCGAGCTTGGCCAGGCCAAGCTGCAGGCGCTGGCCGAACATCTCGAGGGCGATGAACGCCCGACCATGCTGGTGATGCACCATCCGCCGGTGGCCATTGGCTCGGCATGGATGGATGCCATCGGCCTTCACGATCGCGAGGCGCTGTGGCAGACCCTCGCCGCCTATGGCCAGGTGCGGGCCATCCTCTGTGGCCATATTCACCAGGCCTTTGCCAGCCGTGAATCGCTGGCCGAGGGCGAAGTGGCCGTCTTCGGCTGCCCGTCCACGACCGACCAGTTCCTGGGCGGCTCGCCTCATTTCGCCGTCGACGAGGCCTCTCGGCCCGGCTATCGAGTGGTCGATTTCCACGGTGATGAACTGACCACCTGGATCGAGCGGGTCGACCTGTAAGCCTCACTGCCTCGCCTTATGCCCTCGCCTCACCGCTGAACGACCGTCCATGAGTCGGGGCTAGCTCAATCCGTGTGGATCTCTTTATAGCTATTGAAGCTTAAAAGATAGTTCTTCATTCTTTGACGTTATCAGCGTCGCCTCGTTACCCTAGCGCTATTACGCTGCCGCGAGTCCGCCAGAAGCGGAGCTTTACCGGCCGTTCGTCTCCCATCAATAGAGCCCGAAACGCCGATGACCGAGTTAACCCCCGAACGCTTGACCCATCTGAAGCAGCTCGAAGCCGAGTCTATTCACATCATCCGTGAGGTGGCCGCCGAGTTCGCCAACCCGGTAATGCTCTACTCCATCGGCAAAGATTCCTCGGTGATGCTGCACCTGGCGCGCAAAGCCTTCTATCCAGGCACGCCGCCGTTTCCGCTGATGCACGTCAATACCACCTGGAAGTTCCGCGAGATGATCAAGTTCCGCGACCGCATGGCCGACGAGGCGGGCATGGAGCTGATCGAGCACATCAACCAGGAAGGCGTCGAGGCGAACATCAATCCGTTCGATCACGGCAGCTCCAAGTACACCGACATCATGAAGACCGCCTCCCTCAAGCAGGCGCTCGACAAGTACGGCTTCGATGCCGCCTTCGGCGGCGCGCGTCGCGACGAGGAGGCCAGCCGCGCCAAGGAGCGCGTCTACTCCTTCCGCGACAAGTTCCACCGCTGGGACCCCAAGAAGCAGCGCCCGGAGCTGTGGAACATCTACAACGCCAAGGTCAACAAGGGCGAGTCGATCCGCGTCTTCCCGCTTTCCAACTGGACCGAACTCGACATCTGGCAGTACATCTACCTGGAGTCGATTCCCATCGTGCCGCTGTACTTCTCCGCGCCGCGTCCGGTGGTGCATCGCGATGGCATGGACATCATGGTCGACGATGATCGCCTGCCGCTGGAGGAAGGCGAAGTGCCCGAAGAGAAGTGGGTTCGCTTCCGCACCCTGGGCTGCTACCCGCTGACCGGCGCCGTGGAATCAAAGGCCACCACGCTGCCCGAGATCATTCAGGAGATGCTCTTGACCCGCACCTCCGAGCGTTCGGGTCGTGCCATCGACCACGACCAGGCCGGCTCGATGGAGAAGAAGAAGCGTGAGGGCTACTTCTAGTCCATCGACCGTGGCCTGAAGGCCCTTCGGTTGCTTCGTTCGCCTTTTTCCGCCGGCGGCACGCCATGTTTCAGTACGGCGCGTCGTGCCAGCCGGCCAGACTTTTCCGGGATACGTCATGGCTCATCAATCAACCCTGATCGCCGACAACATCGAGCAGTACCTGCACGAGCACGAGAACAAGGATCTCTTGCGCTTCATCACCTGCGGCAGCGTCGATGACGGCAAGTCGACCCTGATCGGGCGGCTGCTGCACGACTCCAAGATGATCTACGAGGATCAGCTCGCCGCCATCACCCAGGCTTCCAAGACCAGCGGGACCACCGGTGATCAGGTCGATCTGGCGCTGCTGGTCGACGGCCTGCAGTCCGAGCGGGAGCAGGGCATCACCATCGACGTCGCCTATCGCTTCTTCTCCACCGACCGGCGCAAGTTCATCATCGCCGATACGCCGGGCCACGAGCAGTACACCCGCAACATGGCCACCGGCGCCTCCACCGCGAGCCTCGCGGTGATCCTGATCGACGCCCGTTATGGCGTGCAGACCCAGACTCGCCGCCACAGCTACATCGCCGACCTGCTGGGCATCCAGCACCTGGTGATCGCGGTCAACAAGATGGACCTGGTCGACTACTCCGAAGACCGCTTCAACGAGATCGTCGCCGAGTACCGGGCCTTCGCCGAAAACCTCAACGCTCCGGATATCCGCTTCGTGCCGCTGTCGGCGCTGACCGGCGACAACGTGGTCAACGGCAGTGACCAAATGGACTGGTTTGGCGGCGAGCCGCTGCTCTCGCTGCTGGAGACCGTCGAGGTCGCTCACGACTCGAACCTCAGTGATCTGCGCCTGCCCGTGCAGTACGTCAATCGGCCTAATCTCGACTTTCGCGGTTACTGCGGCACCCTCGCCGCCGGCATCCTGCGTCCAGGTCAGGCCGTCAAGGCGCTGCCGTCCAACAAGACGAGCAAGATCGAGCGTATCGTCACCTTCGACGGCGACCTGGAAGCGGCCTATCCGGGTCAGGCGATCACTGTGACCCTGGAAGACGAGATCGACATCTCTCGAGGCGACTGGCTCGTTGCCGCCGATGCCGAGGTGCCGATGTCCAACGCCTTCGAGGCCGATATCGTCTGGATGCACGAGACGGCGCTCGAGCCCGGCCGGCCCTATGATCTCAAGCTCGCCACGCGAGACCTGACCGGTCAGGTGAGTCACATCGACTACCAGGTCGATGTCAACACCCTTGAGCATAAGGACGCCGAGCGTCTGGAGCTCAACGCCATCGGCCGCTGCCAGGTAGAGCTGACCGCCGAGGTACCGGTGGACGACTACCGCAAGAGCCCGGGCACCGGCAGCTTCATCGTCGTCGACCGTCTGACCAACGTCACCGTCGGTGCCGGCATGATTCGCGGCACGGCCAAGGGCAGCGGCCAAGTCGGTGGCGAAGTCGACTGGCAGGGCTTTGAAGTCGAACTCAACGCCTTGGTGCGCAAGTATTTCCCGCATTGGGAAGCCAAGGACGTGAGCACGCTGCTGGGTCGCTAAGGCGCCGCCAAGGCCAGCCCCTTGCCAACCGAAAAGCCTCGTCACCCTTGGGTGGCGGGGCTTTTCTAGTCCTTGAGAGCTAGTCCTTGAGCGCTAGTCCTTCAAGCCAAGGCGCCTGGCCAGGCGGTGCAGGTTGCCGGGGTCGATGCATAGCTCTCGGGCGGTGGCCGCCCAGTTGCCGGATTTCGCCTCGAGGTGGGCCTGGATATGGCGTCGTTGGAAGTCGTCGGTGGCCTGTCGCAGGGGCAAGGCGGTCGCATCACTGAGCGTGGCTTTTCTGGCTACTGTGGGGTTGGCTGGTGTCTCGCCGCAGGCGGGAATTTCACTTGCGGGTAAGCCGGGCAGCGCCAGGTGGTGGGGCGACAGGCGGAGTACTGACTGGCGTCTCACCTGGGGGCTGACGGCTCCCTGCTCGCCAAGGGCCCTCAGCGCCGCTCTGCCCAGGGTGTGCTCGAGCTCGCGTATGTTGCCTGGCCACTGCCAGGCCGTCAGTGCGGCCATGGCGTCAGCGTCTAGGCGCAGGTTGGCGACCCCGAGCCGTATCCGGTTTTCCTCGAGGAAATGGCCGGCCAGCAGTGAAATATCTTCAGGTCGCTCGCGTAGCGGCGGAACGGCAAGAGGAAAAGCGTTCAGGCGGTGATAGAGGTCTTCCCGGAAGCGGCCCGCTTCGACCTCGCTTGACAGGTCGCGATTGGTGACGGCAATGATGCGTACGTCGACGCGCTCAGCACGCTCGCTGCCCAACGGCTGAATCTCGCCTTCCTGAAGCACCCGCAGCAGCTTGGGCTGCAGGGCCAGGGGCAGCTCGCCGACCTCATCGAGCATCAGGGTGCCACCATCGGCCATAGCGAAGTGCCCGCGGCGTTCGGCGTGTGCGCCCGAAAAGGCGCCGCGCCGGTGGCCAAACAGCTCGCTTTCGATCAGGTGCTCGGGAAGGGCGGCGCAGTTGACCTGCACGAGTGGGCCGCGGTGGCGTTGGGAGCGGACATGCAGGGCGCGCGCCACCGCTTCCTTGCCGACCCCGGTCTCGCCATGCAGTAGCACGCTCATGTCGGTAGGTGCCACCAATGACAGGGCGTTCATCAGGCGCCCCATGACGGGGCTGTGCCACTGTTGAAGAGGGACGCTGCGTTGCTCTTCCTCCAGGGCCTCGCTGAGCTGCTGGCGGGTGGTGCTGAGCTGCTCGGCCACTCGCAGACAGGTGCCAAGCAGGCGCGCGGCGGCCAGCAGCTCGCCATCATCCAGGCTTGCCAGCCCCTGGACGTCCAGAGCATCGAGCGTCAGCAAGCCGATCAGCCGATCGCCGTCCCTGAGTGCAACGCCCAGGCAGTCATGGACCTGGCTCATGTCCTCGTCGATCAGGCCATCGAAAGGGTCGGGCAGCTCGCTGTCGGGCGGAAAGCGACAGATGCCCGGATGGGAGGCGATGGCAGCCAGGCGAGGGTGTTCCTGCAGCCGGAAGGGGCGGCCGCGAACGTCATCGGGCAGGCCCAGGACCGCCACCGGCCGCAGGCTATCCTGGTTCATCACCATCAGGGTGCTGGCATCGGCTTGGGTATCACCGACCAGCGCATGCAGAAGCCTGGTCCAGTCATCGTGGTAGGTATCCTCGGCATCGCCTGTGGAAAGGCGAGCGAGCAGGTCACGTAGGGCATCGAGAAAGTCAGTCATGGAGATGTCCTTATGACAATTTATGGTCATAAAGACATCATGTTTACTGTCAATTTGTCAATCCGGGCTGGCACCTCTCATGCCTAGGATCATTGATTGGTCAGGAAGGACATTGCCGAAAGCCGCATGAGGCGCGTGCAGCGAGAGATTTGGTAATGTGCGGCGCACTTCTGGCATGAAGATTGCTTATTGATAAAGAAGCAGGGCACGGAGTGTTACCTCGATGCCCCGCCGTTGCTGTAACTCAACGGGTTGCAGCCAAGCATCTTTATCAACCGTCTTTACCAAGAGTGAGAGCCTGAATGCTGACGAAAGACCAGGAAAGTCTGATCGATGCGACTGCGCCAGTGGTGGCCGAGCACCTCGGTACCATTACGTCACGCTTTTATCCGCTGATGTTCTCCCGTTACCCGGAAGTCTCTGTGCTGTTCAATGCGGCGCATCAGGCCGACGGTGCCCAGCCGCAGGCGCTCGCTGGGGCGGTGCTGGCCTATGTGCAACTGCGCAGGGAGCCCGCTCGTGCCCGGCAGGTGCTGGCCACGGTGGTCAGTAAGCATGTCTCGCTGGGTATTCGTCCCGATCAGTACCCGATCGTCGGCGAGTGCCTGATGGCGGCCATCGGCGAGGTGCTGGGCGATGCCGTGACGCCCGACGTCGCCGATGCCTGGGGAGCGCTCTACGAGGAACTGGCAGGCTTGCTGATCGAGCTTGAGGACCATCGCTATCATGAATTTGCCCAGCGTGAGGGCGGTTGGCGGGGCACTCGGACCTTCCGCATCGACGCGACCCGCCAGGAGAGCTCGGTGATTCGCTCCTTCGTGCTGGTCCCAGAAGATGGCGGGCCCGTGGCCGATTTCGTGCCGGGGCAGTTCATCGGGGTGCGGCTCATGATCGACGGTGCCCCTGTCTATCGTCACTACAGTCTTTCGGCCTCGCCCAACGGTGAGCGCTACCGGCTGTCGATCAAGCGTGAGCCTGAGGGTCGGGTCAGCCGGCATCTGCACGATGTGCTTGGCGTCGGCGACACTCTTGAACTGCTGCCGCCGGCCGGGGAACTAACCCTCGAAGAAAGTGACACGCCGCTGATGCTGATCAGTGGCGGTGTTGGCCAGACGCCGATGTTGCCGCTGGCAGCGCAGGGGTTGGAGCAGGGCCGTGAGGTCGTCTACCTGCATGCCGCACAGGAGCGCGCCCAGCATGCCTTCGCCGAGGAGCTGGCATCGCTGAAGGCGGCCTATCCCGAGCGTTTGACCTGCGCGGTCGTCTACGAGCGCGCTGAGACGGGCAATACCGAAGCGGATCATGTGGGGCGTCTCGATCGCGAGCTGCTCGCTCGCTACCTCCCGGCGGGTCAGCCGCACTGCTTCTTCGTTGGCCCTCAGGGCTTCATGACGGCGATGGATCAGTCACTGACATCACTGGGGGTCGACGAAGACCATCGCCACTACGAGCATTTCGGGCCTTCTCGCCCGCTTGAGGCCAGATAAGTCCTTGGCTGGAGTGAGGCGCGCGCCTTGCCTGTCTTCCATCGTGTGGGCATGCCTGCGTTAAGCAGGGCCTTTCGAGGGGGCTTTCGAGGGGGCTTTCGAGAGCCCTTGAGGATCGTCAGACCTTGAATGGGCCGTTATAGTACGCGTCGCCTAACACGATGGAATGACCAATGATTGACAATGGAATGACAGTCTCGCGCTGGGGGCATTGGCGCGAGATCAATCGCCAGCTATGGCGCCTTGGGCTGGTCGGGGTGGCGATGCTGACCCTGATGCGTGGCCTGCTGTTGTGGATGAATGCCCCGACGCCGCTCACCGCTCCTACCTCTGATCTGCTGCAGGCGTTCTGGATCGGCCTGCGCTTTGACGCCAAGATCATGGCGGTACTGCTCGGCCCCTGGCTGCTAGTGGCGACTCTGCTGCTGGTGCTGCCACGGCCTTTCATCGCCATATGGCGGCGGCTGTGGCTTCCCTGGGCGCTGGTGTGCATGCTGCTGGTCAACTTGCTGTCATTGGTCAATCACTTCTTCTTCAGCTTTTATCAGGGACCAATCAACTCACTGATCTTTGGCCTGTTCGAAGACGACACCCGGGCGGTGATCGATACGGTGTGGAGCGACTATCCCTTGCTGGCACTGCTGGTGGCGCTGGCCGGCATGACCGGCGCCCAGCTTGCCTGGATGCGCCGCGGCGGTCGTCGCGATGGCCGTCGAACGGGTCGTCAAAAAGGTCGTCGAGACAGTATTCGAGACAGTCGTCGCCGATCGCACCATCTGGGCTGGCCGCGTGCGAGCGTGATGGTGGTAGTGAGCCTGGTCGCGCTCATCGGGCTCGGACGCGGAAGCCTCGGGACCTTCCCGCTGCGTGAGATGAATATGGCCGTCTCGGCCAATGCCTTCGTCAACGATCTGGTGCCCAGCGGTCCGCAGGCGCTGTACCTGGCATGGAAGGAGCGCGAACTCAATAATATCGGCGACAACCCCCGGGCGGGGCTCGAGCATTACGGCTTCTCATCGCCGGTTGAAGCGGCCCGGACGCTGGGTTGGACCGAGGTCGACAATGCCGATGAGGTGCTTGAGCGCATGACCCTGACCACGCCTCGCCGGCCGGCGGCCGAAGAGGCTCCACCCCATGTGGTGGTCAGCCTGATGGAAAGCTGGGGACGCCGACCGCTGGATTTCGATGACCCCGAGAGCAACGACCTGCTTGGCCGGCTGCGGCCCTGGCTCGAGGGTAAGGCGGACTATTTCCCTCATGCCCTGTCGGCGGAGAACGGCACCCATCCGAGCCTCGAGGGGCTGTTGTTGGATACGCCGATCAGCCCGCTGACCCAGAGCCGCTATGGCTATCGTAGCTTCTCGACCTCGGCGGCCCTGCCGTATCGGCGAGACGGCTACCGCACGGTGTTCCTGACCGCGGGCTCGGTGCAGTGGCGTGACCTCGACGATGCCCTGAGACGCCAGGGTTTCGATCAGGTGCTCGGTTCCAGCGCGATTCGTGAGCGCTTCCCCGAGGCTACCGGTGGCACCTGGGGACTGGATGACGAGTGGATGTTCCGCACCGGCGCCGAACTCTTGCGTGAGGCCGATGCCAGGGGCGAGAAGGTGATGCTGGTGATGCTCTCGATCACCAATCATCCTCCCTACCATGTTCCTGATCACTACACGCCGGCGCCGCTGGATGTCACGCAACTGGGGGATTCGTTGGCGGTATCGCCCGAATTTGGCACCTCGATTCTCGAGACCTATCAATACGCCAACGATGCCATGGGCGGCTTCCTGGACCGTCTCGAGTCAGATGGCCTGCTCGGGCATACGCTTTTTGCCGCGACCGGCGATCACAACTCCCGCTCGATCATTCAGTACCCGGATGCCCATGATCTGTTCGATCAGTTCGGCGTGCCGATCCTTGTGTGGCTGCCGCCGCGCTATCGCCAGCAGGCCACGGCCCAGCGCGAGGATTGGACCAGTCACCGCGATATCTTCCCCACCCTGTGGGCGCATTCGCTCTCGAAGGCCGAGGTGCCCTGGGTCGGGCGTGATCTCTATGCACCGGTCGAGAAGCCGATGGCGCTGTCGTTCAATCGCCAGGACGGTGGCGCAGGTTTGTTGGTGAGCAAGCAGGGGGCGGCGACCAACCTGGCACAGCCGACCTTCTATGACTGGCAGGAAGGGCGAGGGCTTGCCGCCACCGAGACGCCCTCCGACGCCCTGCGCGAGCAGGCGCGCCAGGCCCGGGCACGGCTGGCGCTGGAGGACTGGCGGATTCGCCGCCAGGCGCTGGGCGAGGCCGGCGACGGAGGTTGAGAAAGCGCTCCGCTTTCCTTGCCCTGGGTCATGCTCCATCGCGGACGAGGTGGCGCCGCGCCAGCCTGCGGCTAGGCTTTAAGCAAGGGATACCCGGCTCTGGATAGTCTGTGTGGGTGGTCAGGGAGAATGCCTTGGATTATCGAGACGATCTTCGACGGCAGCTATGAGAGAGTGCTGGCGCGCCACATCTCAGGGAAGGGTTTCTTCGAGGCTTTCTACCTGAGGTTCGTCGCGGCCTCCGAAGAGGTGGCAGAGAAGTTCCGCATCACCGACATGCTCCGTCAGCAGGCGATGCTCAAGAAATCCTTCTACCACCTGCTGGCCTTTTATGGTTCGTGCCATGCCGACTATTATCTCGACCGGGTCGCCATAAGTCATAACTGCCAGTATCTCGACATTCGCCCGGCGCTCTTTGATCTGTGGATGGAAACCTTGGTCGAGATCCTGCGCCACTTCGACCCGCACTATGACGACGAAGTAGAGCTGGCCTGGTGCCTGGTCATGGCGCCGGGCATCGTCTACATGAAGTTCCACTACGAGCGCGAAACGCCGGTCGGCCAGCGGGGCAGTTCATCGGGGTGATACTCGTGATCGATGGCAAGCCGGTCTGCCGCCATTACAGCCTATCAGCGATGCCCAACGGGCGTAGCTATCGGCTGTCGATCAAGCGTGAGCCCGAGGGGCGGGGCAGCCGGAATTTTCACGATATGCTGGGTGTCGGCGGTATCCTGGCGCGGCTGCTCCCGGCCGACAATCGCTGCCACTTCGAGCATTTCGGGCGCTCGCTCGATGCCGCTTGAGGAGCATTACCATGGCTGGAGAAAGTAGTCTGCCGATTTCGTCGACCCTGAGCCGGGTCATGCCGCTGTGGCGGCTGGCTTTTCGCCCCTTCTTCCTGTTCGGTGCCCTGTTCAGCCTGCTGGCCATGTTGGCCTGGGGCGCCTTCTGGCACGGCAGCCTGCTGTTTGAGCCCTTGGGCGGTATGGTCTGGTGGCATCAGCACGAGATGCTGTTCGGCTTCGTGGCGGCCATCGTGGCGGGCTTCCTGCTGACCGCAGTGCAGAACTGGACGGGGCAGCGCAGCCTGCATGGCTGGCCGCTGCTCGCCATCGTGCTGGTGTGGCTGGCAGGTCGCCTCGTGATGGCCTTTCCCGGCCTAATGAGCCCGCCCGGCGCGCCGAACGGGCTCTCGGTCGCGCTGGTCGACCTGGCCTTCCTGCCGCTGGTGGCGGGGGTGATGGCGCGGCTGGTGATCAGGGCGAAGCAGTGGCGCAACCTGATCTTTGTGCCGGTGTTGGTGCTGCTGGTGGTGGCCAACGCCCTGATGCACTGGGGGCTCGCCCGCGGTGACGGCACCCTGGTGCGCGCCGGTGCCCACCTCGCGGTACTGCTGATCACCCTGTTGATGGTGGTGCTCGGGGGGCGGGTGATTCCCTTCTTCACCTCGCTGCGTCTGAAACGGCCGAAGGCCCAGCCCAGCGCCTGGCTGGAGCGACTGGCCATCGGCGGCGTGGCGGCGCTGGTGCTGATCGGACTGCTGGGGGCGGCGGGGCTCGTCATGCCGGCGCTCCTGACGGCGGCGTTGGCCATTTCCGCCGGCCTCGCCAATCTGTGGCGCCTGGCGCGCTGGGAAGGCGGGCGCACGCTTCGCGAACCGCTGCTGTGGGGGCTTCACGCGAGCTACGCCTTCGTTGGCCTGGGGCTCGTCATGTTCGGCCTGGCCGCCCTAGGGGCGCTGCCGGCGACGCTGGCGATCCATGCCCTGACCGTGGGCGGCATGGGCACCATGATCCTGTCGATGCTGTCGCGGGTCTCGCTGGGGCATACCGGCCGCCCCATCAAGACCCTGCCGGGGATCGGTGTGGCCTTGGGCATGATGCTGCTTGCGGCCACGCTGCGGGCGCTGGTGCCGACGCTATGGCCCCAGGTCACCCACTGGATGCTGAGCCTGAGCATCCTGCTGTGGTGCCTCGCTTATGCGGTCTTCCTGATGCACTACGCCTGGCCGCTGCTGTCATCGCGGCCCGACGGTGGGGAAGGCTGAGAGGCTCAGGATAAGGGATGTCGTCGTACCTGCTGATCAAGTACCTGCACATGAGCGCCGCTGGGCTCAGCCTTTCGCTGTTCGTATTGCGTGCCTGGTGGTCGGTGCGCGCGTCGCCGCGACTGCAGGCACGCTGGGTGCGCATCCTGCCTCATGTCATCGATACCGCACTGTTGACACTGGGGGTGTCGCTGATGCTTATGCTGCGCGCCTGGCCGCACCAGCAGCCCTGGCTGGCGGCCAAGCTGCTGGGCCTGCTGGCCTATGTCCTGTTGGGTAGCGTCGCCATCAAGCGGGGCCGAACGCCGGCCAAGCGCGGCCTGGCAGCGCTGGCAGCGGTGACGGTGTTCCTTTACATCGTAGGCGCTGCCCTGCATCACAGCCCGTTGTCCTGGTTGGCCTGAGAGACACCCCACGGCCCGGCCTGATTCCGATGCTTAGCCTGCCGATCGTGTGGTCGCCCTGACCTAGATCGAGGAGATCACCGCGACGTTGATGAAACGTCGCTGGCAGCATGGCGTTAGCTGCCGCGACTAAGTAGCAGGGCCTTGATTCGGCCGATGGCCTGCATCGGGTTGAGTCCCTTGGGGCAAACCCAGGTGCAGTTGGCGATCTGCCGGCAGCGGAAGACGCTGAACGGGTCTTCCAGCTCGGAAAGGCGTTCGTCGGTGGCGGTGTCACGGCTATCAATCAGGAAACGATAGGCCTGCAGCAGGCCCGCTGGTCCAATATATTTCTGCGGGTTCCACCACCACGATGGGCAGGCTGAGGTACAGCAAGCACACAGGATGCATTCGTAGAGGCCGTCGAGCCGGTCCCGGTCCTTTGGGGCTTGTAGGCGCTCGATGGCCGGCTCAGGTGTGTCATTGATCAGATAGGGGCGGATGCGTTCCAGTTGCTTGAAGAACAGCTGCTGATCGACGACCAGGTCGCGGATCACCGGCATACCGGGCAGCGGACGCAGAATCAGGGTAGTTGAACGGCCTAGTGCCTCGGCCATCGGCGTGATGCAGGCCAGGCCGTTTTTACCGTTGATGTTCATGCCATCCGAGCCACACACGCCCTCGCGACAGGAGCGCCTGTAGACGAGGGTGGGATCCTGCGTTTTCAGATATTCCAGCACATCCAGCACCATCGCCTTACGAAAGCACTCGTCGAGCTCGACCCGCTCGAGATGCGGTGTCCTATCGGTGTCGGGTTTATAGCGAAACAGCTCGACGGTAATCATCGATACGTCCCCATCCATTCGACTTGATCGTCAGCCAAATTGTAGTCATTTTCGTCCCGGCCATCTTACTGCCACTGTTTGGCAAACGATTGCCCCGGGGGCGTTGCGGGGCAGCACCGGGTCAGGGCGGAAGGGGGGCTGTCGGATCGTCAAGCTTGCTGTCGCGCTGTTCGGCTATCCCAGCTCTTGCTGGGCGGCCCACACGGCGGCTTCGGTGCGCGAGTGCATCTCGAGCTTCTTCAGCAGGTGGCGCATGTGCACCTTGACCGTGCCTTCGCGGATGGCCAGGTGCTGGGCGATCTGCTTGTTGGCGTAGCTCTTGGCCAGCAGGCGCAGGATTTCGCGTTCCCGACGGGTAAGATGATCGAGAGTCGGACCGCTGACCGTGGGCCTGCGGCGCAGGGCGCCGGCCATCAGGGCGGTGAGACGCGGGTCGAAGAGCATCTCGCCATCGCCTTGCCGTTCCAGAGCCTCGAGCAGTCGATCGGGCGGCATGTCCTTGAGCAGGTAGCCGTCGGCGCCGGCGCGAATGGCGGCGATCACGTTCTCCTGGTGATCGGAAACACTCAGGATGATCACCCGCGTGTCGAGGCCGGCCTCCCTCAGGGCCCTGAGGGTGGCGATGCCATCCATGGCATGCATCTGCAGGTCCAGCAGAATAAGATCCGGCGACAGCGCCTCGGCCTTTAGCAGGGCCGCCTCGCCGTCATCGGCCTCGCCGAGGCAGGTCAGTCGCTCGCTCATCTCGAGCAGTTGGCGCACCCCCCGCCGAAACAGGGGGTGATCGTCGACGATTAGGACGCCGCGGCGGCCATCAGGTGGCATCATGCGGTTCTCCGTGCGGGGTGAAGTGGAGCTCGAGACGTGCGCCGCCCCAGTCGCTGGCAGCGAAGTGCAGCCGGCCACCCAGGCCCTGCGCACGCTCCTTCATGATGATGATGCCATAGTGCTCCGGACGAGTGAGATCGTCCGGCAGGCCGCTGCCGTCATCGTCCACCCGCAGCGTCACGCCGTCGGCGTCACCGGTCAGGTGAATGGCCGCCCGCGAGGCACGTGCGTGCTGCACGACGTTGGCCAGTGCCTCGCGCAGGATCTGAACGACGTGCAGTTCCTCGTCGGGACCCAGGACGTCGTCGGCCAGCGTCACCTCCTGGTGGATCCAGATGCCGCCGCGTTGGGTGAAGCTCTCGGCGGCGTCCTCGACCGCCGCCCTGAGGCCATGCTCGGTGAGCCGGGTGCGGAAGGTCGTCAGCAGCTCGCGCAGCTGGCGGTAGGCGTGCTCGATGCCGCCACGCAGTTCCTCGACGATGGCGCCGCTATGCGGGTCACCATCGCTGGCGGCCAGGCGCCGTTGCAGCCGCAGAGCCTGGATGTTCTGGTAGCTCAACGCCTGGGCCAGGGAGTCGTGAAGCTCCCGGGCCATCACCGCGCGCTCCTCCATCAGCGCCAGGCGTCGCGCCTGACGCTGCCGGGCGCGCTCGGCGATGGCCGCCTCGAGATGGGCGGCCATGTCGTCCACGGTGGTGGCCAGCAGGCCGATCTCGTCCTGGCGACGGTAGCCGCTGTGGGCCGCGAAGTCGCCCTGGCGCAGGCGCTCTATGACACCCAGCAGGTCGCGTAACGGCATCAGCACATGGCGGAGCAGGCGATAGCCGCCGTAGGCCAGCAGCGGCAGGGTCAACGTCAACAGCGTCAACTGCAGCCACTTCAGCCAGCGCAGACGCTGCTCGGCGGCCGCTTCCAGGCGGCCGACCAGTGCATCCAGCGCGTCGACGTGGGCATCGAGTCGCGCCGTCGGCAGCTCTCCTCGCTCGCCAGCGGTCAGGCGCGGGGCCAGCTCCTGTTGCCATTGCCGGCGGATCGTCGCCAGCCGTCGTGCGATATCCCCGTCGCCGTCTTGCACCAGGCGCGTCTCGCCCAGGCGAGCGTGGCTCTCCTCGATGCCCGCCAGGTAGCGCTGGCGGGATGCCGGCGCGTCGGCTGTGGCCAGCGCCCGCCAGGCCTGCATGCGCAGCGACCCGGCCAGGTTGATGGCGCGGGCGTCGCCCTCGGCGGTATCGGCCAGATACACCGTCGACAGCATGCTCGCGATCGCCAGCAGCGAGATCATCCCGAATACCAGGGTCAGCGTCAGGGTCAGCGAGTAGCGGCGGCGCTTGATTATCACCAATGAAATCCTTCTCATCTTTAACTACCTATAAAGTAATAGGTATATTTTTTATTGGCATTTTATTCAATAACTTATCAACTTCCATTATATACCCAGTTGGTCATAAGTCGTTGATTTTCCTATCAAGGTCCTGTCTCTCCTTTGATCTGGATCAAGAATGTCCGCGGTGCCCACCGGCAGAGTACCCCTACAGCAATCTGTTTTATTGCGACCTGAGGGGGTGGCATCGTGACATCACTCGCCGTAACACGCCGCGAGCAGAATCGAGCGCTGGGGCTGTCGACCTTGGCGTTCACCCTGTGCTTCGCCGTCTGGACCATCTTTTCGATTCTCGGCCTGCAACTCAAGGACGACTTCCTGCTGTCGGACACCCAGCTGGGGTTGTTGATGGCTACCCCGGTGCTCACCGGCTCCATCAGCCGGCTGTTCCTGGGCCTGCTCACCGACCGTTTCGGCGGGCGGTGGGTGTTCGGCCTGCTGATGCTGGCCACCGCCGTCTGCGTCTACCTGCTGACCTTCGCCACCAACTACCTCATGCTGCTGGTCGGCGCCTTGGGCATCGGCCTGGCCGGCGGTTCCTTCATCGTCGGGGTGGCCTACACCTCGGCCTGGTTCGAGAAAGAGAAGCAGGGCACGGCGCTGGGCATCTTCGGTGCCGGTAACGTGGGGGCCGCCGTGACCAACTTCGGTGCTCCCTTCCTGCTGCTGGCGCTGGGCTGGCAGGGTACCGCGTTGGTCTATGCCACGGTGATCGCGGTGATGGGCGTGGCCTTCATGCTGCTGGCCCGCATCGATCCGATGAGCGCCCAGCGCCGGGCCAACCCGGTGCCGCTCAAGGAGCAGCTGGCGCCGCTGGCCGAGCTGCGGGTATGGCGTTTCTCCCTCTACTACTTCTTCGTGTTTGGCGGCTTCGTGGCGCTGGCGCTGTGGCTGCCGCACTACCTGGTCGAGGTCTACGGCCTGGGTATCGCCGCTGCGGGCATCGTTGCCGCCCTCTATACCATTCCCGCCTCGCTGTTTCGCGTCCTGGGGGGCTGGATGTCCGACCGCTATGGCGCGCGGCGGGTGATGTACTGGACCCTGATCGCCTCGGTGATCACGACTTTCCTGCTCAGCTATCCGCCGACCGACTATGTCATCCGCGGCGTCGCCGGCGAGATCCGCTTCTCCTTCGCCATGTCCCTGGCCGGCTTCGTGGCCCTGACCATGGTGCTGGGGTTCTTCATGTCGCTGGGCAAGGCGGCGGTGTTCAAGCATATCCCCGTTTACTATCCCCAGAACGTCGGCATCGTGGGGGGCGTGGTCGGCATGGTCGGCGGCCTGGGCGGCTTCTTCCTGCCGCTGACCTTCGGCATGCTCAATGACGTCATCGGCATCTGGCAGAGCGCCTTCATGCTGCTGTTCGTGGTGTCCGCGGCCGCCCTGGCCTGGATGCACTACGCGATCCTCAGGGTCACCCGTATCGAGTGGGAGGCCCAGCGAGAGACCACCGATCTGCCGGAATTCGCCACCCCCAGCAAGTTCGTGCTCGAGGACTGGCGCCCCGAGGACCCGACGTTCTGGGAGGAGAAGGGCAAGCGCATCGCCTCGTGCAACCTGTGGATCTCGATCCCCAACCTGCTGCTGGCCTTTTCGGTGTGGATGGTGTGGTCGGTGGTGGTCGCCAAGCTGCCCCAGGTGGGCTTCGACTACAGTTCCAATCAGCTGTTCTGGTTGGCGGCCCTGCCGGGCCTGTCCGGCGCCACGCTGCGCATCTTCTACAGCTTCATGGTGCCGATCTTCGGTGGTCGGCGCTTCACGGCGATCTCCACCGCCTCGCTGCTGCTGCCGGCCCTGTGGATTGGCTTCGCGGTGCAAAATCCCGAGACCCCCTATCTGGTGATGCTGATCCTGGCGCTACTGTGTGGCTTCGGTGGCGGCAATTTCGCCTCCAGCATGGCCAACATCTCCTTCTTCTATCCCAAGCAGGAGAAGGGCAAGGCGCTGGGCCTGAATGCCGGCCTGGGTAACCTCGGGGTCAGCGTCATGCAGTTCCTGGTGCCCCTGGTGATCACCACCGGCGTGTTCAGCGCGGTCGCCGGCGGCGCCCAGTCGGTGAGCGGCGGCGACTCGCTGTGGCTGCAGAATGCCGGCTTCGTCTGGGTCCCCTTCATCGTCATCGCCGCCGTGGCGGCCTGGTTCGGCATGAACGATATCGCCAGCGCCAAGTCGTCGTTCAAGGATCAGGCGGTGATCTTCACCCGCAAGCACAACTGGCTGATGTGCGTGCTCTACACCGGCACCTTCGGCAGCTTCATCGGCTACTCGGCGGGCTTCCCGTTGCTGGCCTCCAACCAGTTCCCCGAGGTCGACGTGCTCAAGTTCGCCTTCCTGGGGCCGCTGGTCGGCGCCTTGAGCCGGGCGCTGACCGGCGGGATCTCCGACCGCTTCGGCGGTGCGCGGGTCACCCTCTGGGTGTTCGCGGCGATGATCGCCTGCGTGGCCGGGGTGCTGTTCTTCCTCGGCATCAAGGACCAGTCGGGCGCCTTCTGGGGCTTCTTCGCCATGTTCCTGCTGCTGTTCTTCTTTACCGGGGTGGGCAACGCCAGCACCTTCCAGATGATTCCGGCGATCTTCCGCGAGGAGATTCCCCGCCTGATGCCGCACCTCTCGGCCGACGAACAGCGCCAGCAGGGCGAGAAGGAGGCGGCGGCCACCATCGGCTTCACCTCGGCGATCGCCGCCTATGGCGCCTTCTTCATTCCCAAGACCTTTGGCAGCTCCATCGCCCTGACCGGCGGTGCCGAGATGGCGCTCTACGGCTTCATCGCCTTCTACGCGATCTGCGTGGGGCTGACCTGGTTCTACTACACCCGTGACAACGCCGAGATTCGTTTCAGCGAACGCCGTGTCGCCACGGCCGTGACCCAGTGACAGCGGGCCGACCGCTGAGGAGGAGAGACACATGAGTCATTTTCTGGACCGTTTGAAGTACCTGGCCAATAGGCCCCCCGCGTTCGCCGGCGGGCATGGCGAGACCCGCGACGAGACCCGCGACTGGGAAGACGGCTATCGCGCCCGCTGGCAGCACGACAAGATCGTGCGCTCCACCCATGGCGTGAACTGCACCGGCTCCTGCAGCTGGAAGATCTACGTCAAGAACGGCCTGGTCACCTGGGAGACCCAGCAGACCGACTATCCGCGCACCCGGCCGGACCTGCCCAACCACGAGCCGCGTGGCTGCCCGCGAGGCGCCAGCTACTCCTGGTACCTGTACAGCGCCAATCGTCTCAAGTATCCGCTGGTGCGCCAGGCGCTGATCATGCTGTGGCGCGAGGCGCGTAAGCAGCATAGCGACCCGGTGGAGGCCTGGGCCTCGATCGTCGAGGACCCGGCCAAGGCTCGCCAGTACAAGCGCGCCCGCGGCATGGGCGGCTTCGTGCGCGCCGACTGGGACGAGATGAGCGAGCTGATCGCCGCCTCCAACGTCCATACCGCCAAGCAGTACGGGCCGGATCGCATCATCGGCTTCTCGCCGATTCCCGCCATGTCGATGGTCTCCTACGCCTCCGGCGCCCGCTACCTGTCGCTGATCGGCGGGGTCTGCCTGTCGTTCTACGACTGGTACTGCGACCTGCCGCCGGCCAGCCCCCAAACCTGGGGCGAGCAGACCGACGTGCCGGAGTCCGCCGACTGGTACAACTCGGGCTACATCATCGCCTGGGGCTCCAACGTGCCCCAGACCCGCACCCCAGATGCCCACTTCTTCACCGAGGTGCGCTACAAGGGCACCAAGACGGTGGCCATCACTCCGGACTACGCGGAAGTCTCCAAGCTCTGCGACGAGTGGCTCTCCGCCAAGCAGGGCACCGACGCGGCGCTGGGCATGGCCATGGGCCATGTGATCCTCAAGGAATTCCATCTCGACAACCCCAGCGCTTACTTCACCGACTACGTGCGCCGCTATACCGACATGCCCTGCCTGGTCGAGCTGGAAGCGCGTGACGACGGCAGCTACGTGCCGGGCAAGCAGCTGCGCGCCAGCGACTTCGACGCCAACCTGGGCCAGGACAACAACCCCGAGTGGAAGACCCTGGCCTGGGACGAGACCGCCGACCGCCTCGTCGTGCCGCGGGGCTCCATCGGCTTCCGATGGGGAGAACAGGAAGGGGGGCAGGGCAGGTGGAACCTGGAGCCGCGGGATGCCGACGGCAACGAGGTGTCGTTGGCCCTGTCGCTGGCCGAGCGCCACGATGCCGTGGCCAGGGTCGGCTTCCCCTACTTCGGCGGGCTCGAGCATGAGCACTTCGACCATGTGGCCGGTGACGACGTCCTGCATCACAGCCTGCCCGCCAAGCGCCTGACGTTGGCCGATGGCCGCGAGGTGCTGGCGGTGACCGTCTTCGACCTGATGTGCGCCAACTACGGGATCGATCGCGGGTTCGGTGCCGACGGCGAGGACGACGGTGCTACCGCCTACGACCAGATCAGGCCCTATACTCCGGCCTGGCAGGAAAAGATCACCGGGGTGCCGGCGGCCCAGGTCATCCGCATCGCCCGGGAGTTCGCCGACAATGCCGACAAGACCCGTGGCCGCTCGATGATCATCGTCGGTGCCGGCATGAACCATTGGTATCACATGGACATGAACTACCGCGGCCTAATCAACATGCTGGTCATGTGCGGTTGCATCGGCCAGAGCGGCGGCGGCTGGGCGCACTATGTCGGCCAGGAGAAGCTGCGCCCGCAGACCGGCTGGACCCCGCTGGCCTTCGGTCTCGACTGGCAGCGTCCGCCGCGGCACATGAACGGCACCTCCTTCTTCTACAACCACTCCTCCCAGTGGCGGTTCGAGAAGCTCGACGTTAAGGAGATTCTCTCGCCGCTGGCCAGGCCCGAGGACTATCGCGGCAGCCTGATCGACTTCAACGTGCGCGCCGAGCGCATGGGCTGGCTGCCCTCCGCGCCGCAGCTCGATACCAATCCGCTGCGCCTGGCCGAAGCCGCCGCCGAGGCGGGCATGAGTACCGCCGACTATGTGGTCGAGCGCCTCAAGAGCGGTCAGCTGCGCTTCGCCGCCGAGGATCCGGACAGCCCGCAGAACTTCCCGCGCAACATGTTCATCTGGCGCTCCAACCTGCTGGGCAGCTCGGGCAAGGGCCACGAATACATGCTCAAGTACCTGTTGGGCACCCGTCACGGCATCCAGGGCAAGGACCTGGGGGAGATGGGCGGCAAGATGCCCGAGGAGGTCACCTGGCGTGATGACGCTCCCGAAGGCAAGATCGACCTGCTGGTGACCCTGGACTTCCGTATGTCCACCACCTGCCTGTACTCCGACGTGGTGCTGCCCACCGCGACCTGGTACGAGAAGGACGACCTCAATACCTCGGACATGCACCCCTTCATCCACCCGCTGACCGCGGCGACCGACCCGGCCTGGGAGTCGCGCAGCGACTGGGAGATATACAAGGGCATCGCCAAGGCGTTCTCGCGGGTCTGCGTCGGCCACCTGGGCGAGGAGACCGACCTGGTCACCCTGCCGCACCAACACGACTCCCCCGGGGAGCTGGCCCAGCCCGAGGTCAAGGACTGGAAGCGCGGCGAGTGCGAGCCGCTGCCAGGCAAGACCATGCCGGCGCTGATCGAGGTCAAGCGCGACTATCCGGCCACCTTCGAGCGCTTCACCTCGGTGGGGCCGCTGCTCGAGTCCATCGGCAACGGCGGCAAGGGCATCGCCTGGAAGACCGAGACGGAAGTCGAGTTACTCCGGGGCCTGAACCATGTCAAGCGCGACGGCCCGGCCAAGGGGCAGCCCTGCATCGACTCGGCCATTGACGCCGCCGAGATGATCCTGACCCTGGCGCCGGAGACCAACGGTCAGGTGGCGGTCAAGGCCTGGGGCGCGCTGTCGCAGATCACCGGCCGCGATCACACCCACCTGGCTGAGCCCAAGCGTGACGAGAAGATTCGCTTTCGTGATGTGGTTGCCCAGCCGCGCAAGATCATCTCCAGCCCCACTTGGTCGGGCCTCGAGGACGAGCATGTCTCCTACAACGCCGGCTACACCAACGTCCACGAGCTGATCCCCTGGCGCACGGTGAGTGGTCGTCAGCAGCTCTATCAGGATCACCCCTGGATGCGCGCCTTTGGCGAGAGCCTGCTGGTCTACCGCCCGCCCATTGATACCAAGGCGGCGGCAAGCTTAGCCACGCCCAAGGGCAACGGTAATCCTGAAATTGCGCTCAATTTCTTGACGCCACACCAGAAGTGGGGAATCCATTCGACCTACTCGGACAACCTGCTGATGCAGACCCTGTCGCGAGGCGGTCCGATTATCTGGCTGTCGGAGGACGACGCGCAATCAATTGGCGTAGAAGATAACGACTGGATTGAAGCCTACAACGCCAACGGCGCTATCGCCGCGCGGGCGGTGGTCAGCCAGCGGGTCAAGGTCGGCATGGTGATGATGTATCACGCCCAGGAGCGCATCGTGAACGTGCCGGGCAGTGAAGTCACCGGCACCCGAGGCGGTATCCACAACTCCGTGACCCGGGTGTGTCCCAAGCCCACTCACATGATCGGTGGCTATGCGCAGCTCGCCTATAGCTTCAACTACTACGGCACGGTGGGCTCCAACCGCGACGAATTCGTCATCGTGCGCAAGATGAAACATGTCGACTGGCTGGATGGAGAAGGCAATGACAGCGTACAGGAGGTCGTGAAATGAAGATTCGTTCCCAGGTTGGCATGGTCCTCAATCTCGACAAGTGCATCGGCTGTCATACCTGCTCGGTGACCTGCAAGAACGTCTGGACTAGCCGCGAAGGCATGGAATATGCCTGGTTCAACAACGTCGAGACCAAGCCCGGCATCGGCTATCCCAAGGAGTGGGAGAGCCAAGCTAAATGGAAGGGCGGCTGGCTCAGGCGCCAGGACGGCCGGATCGAGCCGCGCATCGGTGGCAAGTGGCGAGTGCTGGCGAACATCTTCGCCAATCCCGATCTGCCGGAGATCGATGATTACTACGAGCCGTTCACCTTCGACTACCAGCATCTGCACCAGGCCAAGGCCGGCGAGCATCAGCCGGTGGCCCGGCCGCGCTCGCTGATCTCCGGGCAGCGCATGCAAAAGATCGAGTGGGGCCCGAACTGGGAGGAGATCCTCGGCACCGAGTTCGCCAAGCGGCGTCACGATGCGAACTTCGAGCAGATCCAGGCCGACATCTATGGCCAGTTCGAGAACACCTTCATGATGTATCTGCCCAGGCTCTGCGAGCACTGCCTGAATCCGAGCTGTGTGGCGTCCTGCCCGAGTGGCGCGATCTACAAGCGAGAGGAAGACGGCATCGTGCTGATCGATCAGGACAAGTGCCGTGGCTGGCGGATGTGCATCTCCGGCTGCCCGTACAAGAAGATCTATTACAACTGGAAGTCCGGCAAGTCCGAGAAGTGCATCTTCTGCTACCCGCGCATCGAGTCGGGCCAGCCGACGGTGTGCTCCGAGACCTGCGTGGGGCGCATCCGCTACCTGGGCGTGCTGCTTTACGATGCCGACCGCATCGAGGAGGTGGCCGCCTCCGAGGACGAGCGCGACCTCTATCACCGCCAGTGCGAGATCTTTCTCGACCCCCATGATCCGGCGGTGATTGCCCAAGCGAAGCAGGACGGCATTCCCGACAACGTCATCCAGGCCGCCCAGGCCTCGCCGGTCTATAAGTTGGCCATCGATTGGCAGCTGGCCCTGCCGCTGCACCCGGAGTACCGCACATTGCCGATGGTCTGGTACGTGCCGCCGCTGTCGCCGATCCAGTCCGCGGCGGAGGCCGGCCACGTGGAGCATGACGGCGTGTTGCCGAAGATCGAGTCACTGCGCATCCCGGTGCAGTACCTGGCCAACCTGCTCACCGCCGGCGAGGAGGCGCCGGTGGTGCTGGCCCTGAAGCGGTTGATGGCGATGCGGGTCTACATGCGCGGCAAGCATGTGGAGGGCGCGGCCGAGACCTCGGTGCTCGACGAGGTGGGCCTCAGCGAGGCGCAGGTCGAGGAAATGTATCGCTATTTGGCCATCGCCGACTACGAGGATCGCTTCGTGATTCCTACCAGCCATCGGGAAACGGCTCGCGATGCCTTCCCCGAGCGCGGCGGCTGCGGCTTCAGCTTCGGCAACGGCTGCCAGGGCGGCAGCAACGAGGCGAGCCTGTTCGGTGGACGCAAGCAGACCACGACCCTGGTCAAGCCGGTGGGCACCTTCGATCCTCAGAACGATGGTCGGAGCGAGCAAAAGAGTGAGGAGGCGCGCAATGACTAGCCATGCACGCGACGACCGAGCCCCGGACATGCTGAGCCTGCGGGCCCTGGCCCGGTTGCTGGATTACCCGACCGCCGAGTTGCAGGCAGCGGCCGGCGAGCTCGAGGCCGTCATCGCCGCGGAGCCGCGCCTGGCGGGTGCACTGCGCTCCCGGCTGGGTGACTGGTGCCGGCGGCTGGCCGAGGCGGACCTGCTCGACCGGCAGGCCGAGTATGTTGGCTTGTTCGATCGCGGGCGTTCGACCTCGTTGCTGCTGTTCGAGCACGTGCACGGCGAGTCCCGGGATCGCGGCCAGGCGATGGTCGACCTGCTGGCCGAGTACCGGGCCGCCGGTTTCGAGCTCGACGCCCGCGAGCTGCCCGACTACCTGCCGCTGTTCCTCGAATACCTCTCCACACGACCAGAGGGCGAGATCGGCCGCTGGCTGGGCGAGATTCGCCATATCCTGGCGCTGCTCGCCGCCCGTCTCGAGGAGCGCGAGGCCGACCACGCCCTGGTGCCGCTGGCGCTGCTGGCGCTGATCGGCGCCGAAGACGACATTGACGCCCATCGCCCCCAGGTTCGCGAGGAAGCGTCGGATCATACTCCCGAGGCGCTGGACGCGGTCTGGGAGGAAGAGGCGGTGCGCTTCTCCGCCGAGTCGGACCAGGATTGCGCCCTGCAGTCCGCCGAGGGGCGGCGCCTCGCCGAGCGCAAGCACGTGACGCCCAGCGAAGCGGTACGGGTCCTCGACCCCACTGTCTCCGTGTCGCGGCCTCAAGGAGATCAGCCATGAACTACCTCAACACCCTGCTGTTCGGGCTTTACCCCTATCTCGCCGGCACCGTCTTCCTGATCGGCAGCCTGGTACGCTTCGATCACGGCCAGTATTCCTGGAAGACCGGCTCCAGCCAGATGCTGTCGTCGAAGCATATGCGGCTGGCCAGCAACCTCTTCCATGTCGGCATCCTGGTGATCTTCTTCGGCCACCTGGTGGGGTTGCTGACCCCCCACTGGGTCTATGCCCCCTTCATGAGCGCCAGCGCCAAGCAACTGGTCGCCATCGTGATCGGCGGCCTCGCCGGCGTCATGTGCCTGGTGGGGGGCGCCATGCTAGCGCATCGACGCCTCACCAACCCCAGGGTGAGGGCGTCCTCCAGTTCGATGGATACCGCCATCATCCTCCTGCTGGTGATCCAGGTGACCCTAGGGCTATTGACCATCATTCCCGCCCTAGGGCACCTGGACGGCGGCGTGATGCTCCGGCTCGCCCACTGGGCTCAGTCCATCGTTTTCTTCCAGGGCGGGGCGGCGGCGCATCTCGCCGGGATCGGCCTGATCTACAAGCTGCATATCCTGCTGGGCTTGACCATCGTGCTGATCTTTCCCTTCACTCGCCTGGTGCACGTCTGGAGCATTCCGTTAGGTTATCTGGGCAGGCGCTATCAGATCGTCCGCCGCCGTGGCTAAAACTGGCTTTGCTCGGCCATGCGTTGTTGGAGATCGGCTCAAAATGCTCATTTACAAACGCGTAAACTCCGCTTTTTCGCCGATCTCCGCCTAGTCTGGCCGTCGCACGCTCAGTTTTAACGTTGAGGATAATGACCATGCAGAAGATCGATATCGAGCAACTGCCGGGCGGCCAGAGTGCCCCCCCGGTGCAGGTTGGGCGGGTGGTGATCGACGAGGATGCCATCGCCCGGGAGATGCAGTATCACCCGGCCGAGTCGGCGGCCGAGGCGCAGCTCCTGGCCGCCAGGTCGCTGGTGGTGCGCGAGCTGCTGAGCCAGCGCGCCCGTGAACTCGGCCTGCCGTCGGTGGTGGATGACCAGGGCATCGAGAACGATGCCGCCATGACCGAACTGCTGGAGCGCGAACTGGAGGTGCCCGAGCCCGATGAGGCGGCCTGTCGCCGCTTCTTTACGGCGCACCCGACGCGCTTCAGTACGCCCACCCAGCGCCATGTTCGCCATATCCTGCTGGCGGCCGCGCCCGACGACGCCCGGGCCCGCGACGCCCAGTACCAGCTGGGCGAGCGCTTGATCGCCGAGCTGCGTGAGGCGCCTGAACGCTTCACCGAGCTGGCCCAGCGTCATTCCGCCTGCCCCTCGAAGGATGAGGGCGGAGAGCTCGGCTGGCTGGTCTCCGGCCAGACGGTAGCGGAGCTCGACCGGGCGCTGCAGCACCTGACCGAGGGCACCCATGAGCGGCCGCTGGCCTCGCGCTATGGTTGGCATCTGGTCTGCATCAATGCCTGTCGGAAAGGCCGACGTTTGCCCTATGAGGCCGTGGCCGACCGAGTGCGTCATGACCTGCACGAGCAGGCGACGCGCCGGGCGTTGCGCCATTACCTGCTGGCGCTGGAAGAGACCTATGGAGTCGAGGGGGTGGCGCTGGACGACGATGCCGCGGGTGCCCTGATGCAATGAAGTAGGAGGGAGCGCCAAACGTCCCGCGCCTGCTCTTACGCGGGCTTGGTGGCGATCAGCACGGCACGCCGCGGCGCCGGGTGGCCCTCGATCGTGAGGCGGGGGTCCTCGGGGTCGAGGAAATCGGCAAGCGACTGGAAGCTCATCCACTCGGTCGCGCGCTGCTCATCGAGGCTGGTCTCGGCCTCGTCGACCACCCGCACGTCGCTGAAGCCGCAGCGTTCGAGCCAGTGGCTCAAGGCGGCGGAGGAGGGCAGGAAGTAGACGTTGGGCATCGCCGCGTATCGCTCGCCGGGCATGAAAACGGTGGTGGTGTCGCCTTCCACTACCAGGGTTTCCAGCACCAGTTCACCACCGGGGCGCAGGGCATCCTTCAACTGCTGCAAGTGCTCGAGGGGTGAGGGGCGATGGTAAAGCACGCCCATCGAGAACACGGTGTCGAAAGCCTCGAGTTTCTCGGGTACGTCCTCGATGCCCACCGGCAGGAAGTGTGTGCGGCCGCCATCGCCGTCGCCGATGAAATGACGCACCGCCTGGAACTGGTAGAAGAAGCGCGGCGAGGGGTCGATCACCAGCACGAAAGAGGCACCGGCGCCGGCCATACGCCAGGCGTGATAGCCGCTGCCGCCACCTACGTCCAGCACCCGGCGACCGGCCAGCGCCGAGAGGTGCGGATATACTCTTTGCCACTTCCAGTCCGAGCGCCATTCGGTATCGATATGGATGCCGCCCAGCGAATAGGGGCCCTTGCGCCAGGGAGCGAGCTTTTTCAGGAGGTTATGGCACTGTCGCCGTTGAGGCTCAGTCAGTGCCACGTTGACGCTGACCGTGTCCTGATCCAGGTCTGCCCGGCGTTCGTCGGCCAGCGCGGGCAGCTTGGCCACTGCCTTTTCCCAGGCCGGCAGGTCACCGTGGCGCTTGCGGTCAAGGCCACGGGCTAGCTGTTCGGGAAGGCGGGCCAGCCAGGGCTCGAGGCCCTGATCGACGAAGGCGTGATAGAGGCGGCGGTGGGAATCCGGTGACAACACTCAGGCGTCCTTGAAGGCGATGATCGAGGCGAAGTTAAGGTACTGAAACCAAGTGTGGCTGCGCGGGAAGCCGGCGCCGGCAAGGCGCTCATGGTGGGCGGCGAGGGTGTCCGGCACCAGCACGTTCTCGAGCGCGGTGCGCTTCTGGCTGATCTCCATGTCGCTGTAGCCGTTGGCGCGCTTGAAGTCGTGATAGCGCTCGACCAGCCAAGCATTCTCCTGCTCGTCCTCGGCGACGATCTTTTCCGAGAGCACCAGCACGCCGCCGGGCTCCAGGGCGTCGTAAAGTGCCTTGATCACCGCTTCGCGATCGGCGGGCGGCAGGAACTGCAGGGTGAAATTGAGCACGATCATGCCCGAGGAGCGGTAGTCGAGCGCGCGAATGTCGCCCTCGACGACCTCAAAGGCATGCGCCGGGCATTCGGCAGCGAAGGTCTCGCTGGCGCGGCTGACCATCGCCGGCGACAGGTCGACCCCGGTCAGGCGGAAGGCGTCCGCCGGCAGGCGCCCGGCCAGCGCCAGGCCCACTGCGCCTAGCGAACAGCCGAGATCATAAACGTGGGCGCCATGGCGCAGGTGACGTTCGGCGATCACCCCGAGCATGCCCAGTATCTGGCCATAGCCCGGCACCGAGCGACGGATCATGTCAGGGAAGCAGGCCACCACCTGTTCGTCGAAGGAGAAGCGCGCTACCCGGTCCAGGGGTGTCGAAAAGATCGCGTCACGGTAAGATGCGTCAGTCATGGCGTCATGTCGGGGTCATAGCGGAATTTCCGGCATTCTACGCCCCGCGCCGCCCGGCTGCACCCGTTGCGCCGGGCGGCCGTTGTGTACGTGAGTGGTGCCCGTGAATGGTGTTAGTTAATGGTGTTCGTCAACGCGTCGCGCTCGTCAAGGAGAGAGAGTTCATGAGCCATCCGACCCCGATCGATCAGCGGCCCGCCTGGAAGGCGCTGGCGGAGCATGCGCGGGAGATGCGCGAGGTGCATCTGAAGACGCTGTTTCGAGAGGCCGCGACGACGGGCGAGCCTCGCTATCCCCGTTTCTGCCGCCGGGCGGCGGGACTGACCCTGGATCTTTCCAAGCAACGCTTCAGCAACGAGACCTTCGAGGGGCTCCTGGCGCTGGCTCGGGAGGCCGGTGTGCCGGCAGCCATTTCGCGACTGCTGGCCGGCGAACGGGTCAACCATTCCGAGGATCGCCCAGCGCTGCACACCGCGCTGCGCCTGCCGGCGGATGCCCATCTCGAGGTCGAGGGCCAGGATCTGGTGCCCGCGGTGCACGAAACGCTGGATCGCATGGAGGCGATGGTCGACAAGTTCCACGCCGGCCAGTGGCGCGGCGCCACCGGCAAGGCGGTCAGCGATGTGGTCAACCTGGGGGTCGGCGGTTCGGATCTTGGCCCGCTGATGGTCACCCATGCCCTCGCCGACTATCGGCCGCGCGACGTGCACGAGATCAAGGTGCATTTTGCCTCGACCATGGACGGCTCCCAGCTTGCCGATTACCTGTCGCGGCTGAATCCCGAAACCACCCTGTTCGTACTGTCGTCGAAGTCCTTCACCACCATCGACACCTTGTCGAATGCCCGCACCGCCCGGGATTGGCTGCTGAGTCGACTGGTCCACGATGATCACGAGGAGCCCAGCGCCATCGACCGGGCTCTGGTGATGCGTCAGCACTTTATCGGCGTCTCGGCGAGTCTTGAGAAGATGGCCGAGTGGGGCATCGCGCCGGCCAATCAGCTCGAGTTCTGGGAGTGGGTCGGCGGACGTTACTCGCTGTGGGGGGCCATCGGCCTGCCCATCGCGCTGGTAGTGGGCATGGCCAATTTCCGGGCACTGCTGGGCGGCGCCTATGCCATGGACCGCCATTTCCAGGAGGCGCCCCTCGAGGATAACCTGCCAGTGCTGCTGGGCCTCGCCGGTATCTGGAACGTCAATTTCCTGGATATTCGCGCGCACTCGATCCTGCCCTACGACGGCCGGCTCGAGTACTTTGCGAGCTATCTCGAGCAGCTCGAGATGGAGTCCAATGGCAAGTCGGTGACCAACGAGGGGCAGGTGACCGCTTACTCCACCTGCCCGGTGCTATGGGGGCAGCTCGGCCCCAACGCCCAGCACGCCTTCTATCAGCTGCTGCACCAGGGCACCCAGTCGGTGGAGTGCGACTTCATCGCGCCGCTGCGCCGCTATGATCGCGTCGAGGACGCCGAAACCCGCGCGCACCTCAAGGCTCAGCATCGCCTGACGCTCGCCAACTGCTTCGCCCAGTCGCGCCTGCTGATGCTCGGCGATGACGCCATCGAAGACGACGGCCCGCGGCCGAACCACAAGCGCTATCGCGGCAACCAGCCTTCTAGCACCGTGCTGCTCGACCGCCTGACGCCTCATACCCTGGGCGCGCTGATTGCCCTCTATGAGCATAAGGTCTTCGTGCAGGCCACCATCTGGGACATCAACCCTTTCGACCAGTGGGGCGTGGAGCTCGGCAAGCAGATCGCCGGCGAGACCGAGCGTATCCTGGGCTCCCGCGAAGGCCTGGAGACCATGGACGATTCCAGCCAGGGCCTGATCCAGGCGCTGTGGGCCGCCGAGGACCAGGCGAGCAGCGAGGCCAGCGAAGCCAGGGCAGGAATCTCGCGGGCTGGCGCGTCTCGGCGTGAGGTGTCTTGATGCTGGATGCGTATACAGGAAATGCGGTATGCTGAGCGCCGACATCGATCGTGAATCGACCCCGGCGAGCGGCGTGCTCTACCTGCACGGCTTCAATAGCGGCGTAAGTTCGCCCAAGTCGCAACTGATGCGCGCGGCCTGTAGCGTCGTGGAAAGGGCCCCCTTGCCCTGTGAGGCCCCGCAGCTCTCGCATCGCCCCAATGAGGCCCTGGCCACCGCCGAGGCGGCACTCGAGGCCCTGGGCCCACGGCCGCTATTGGTGGGCAGTTCCATGGGCGGCTTTCTGGTCAGTTGCCTTGCCGAGCGGCTGGGCCTTCCCGCGGTGGCCATCAACCCGGCGGTGCGGCCGGCACGTCTGATGCAAAGCTGGATCGGCGAGGCCTTCGTCAACGCGGATACTGGCGAGCGCTTCGTCATCGACCACCGTCACCATGAGGCGCTTGAGGCCCTGACACCGGCCCGGTTGACGCCTGCGCATTACCTTCTGCTGCTGGGTACCGCTGACGAGACGCTGGACTGTCGCGATGCCTTCGAGGCCTACGCGGGATGCTCGACGATCCTGCATCCTGGCGGCGACCACGGCTTCAGCGCACTTGCTGACTATCTGCCGGCGGTGCTGGCCCACGGCGGTCGTCGCCTCGCACCGGGCCGGGTGACCACGATCTTTCATCACGCATGACGACGCCTGGCGGCGTGCCATCCGCCCCGTTCACTGCCAAACACCTGGACAACGCATGACGCAATACAGTGCTAGTTCCATCGAGGTTCTTTCCGGGCTCGAACCGGTGCGAAAGCGCCCGGGGATGTACACGGATACCTCGCGACCCAATCACCTGGCTCAGGAAGTCATCGACAACAGCGTCGATGAGGCCCTGGCCGAGCATGCCCATCACATCCAGCTGCGCCTGCTTGCCGATGGCGGCATCGAGGTTTCGGATGACGGCCGCGGCATGCCCATCGATATTCACCCCGAGCACGGCGTCTCGGGGATCGAGCTGATCCTCACCAAGCTGCATGCCGGTGGCAAGTTCTCCCAGTCGAGCTACCGCTTTGCGGGCGGCCTGCACGGGGTCGGTGTGTCGGTGGTCAACGCCCTGTCGCGGCGCCTCGAGGTCGAGGTGTGTCGCGACGGTAATCGCCACGCCATCGCCTTCGAGCACGGTGAAAAGGTGTCGGACCTGGCCGTTATCGGCAGCTGTGCCAAGCGTGCCACCGGCACCCTGGTGCGCTTCTGGCCCGACGAGAGCTATTTCGACAGCCCCAAGCTTGCCCTGCCGCGGCTGAAGCACCTGCTGCGTGCCAAGGCGGTGCTCTGTCCAGGGCTCAAGGTAACCCTTACCGAGACCGATGGCAGCCAGAGCGAGTGGCAATACGAGGATGGCCTGCGCGACTATCTGGCCCAGGCCACCGACGGCTTCGAAGTGCTGCCGGCCTCGCCGTTCGTTGGCCACTTCGCCGACGACGAGCAGGGCGTCGACTGGGCGCTGCAGTGGCTGCCGGAGGGTGGCGAGCCGCTGATGGAATCCTACGTCAACCTGATCCCCACTCCGCTCGGCGGCACTCACGTCAATGGCCTGCGCTCGGGGCTGCTCGAGGCACTGCGCGAGTTCTGCGAGTACAGAAGCATTCTGCCCCGGGGCGTGAAGCTGACCGCCGACGATTTGTGGGAGCGGGTCAGCTATGTGTTCTCGGTGAAAATGCTCGACCCACAGTTCGCTGGCCAGACCAAGGAGCGGCTGTCCTCCCGGGCGGTGGCGGCCTTTGTCTCCGGCGTGGTCAAGGATGCCTTCTCGCTGTGGCTCAACCACCATGTCGATCAGGCCGAGGCGCTGGCGGAGCTGGTGATCAGCGCCGCCCAGCGCCGCCAGAAGAGCGCCAAGAAGGTCGCTCGCAAGAAGGTCACTTCCGGCCCTGCGCTGCCGGGCAAACTTGCCGACTGCTCAGGTCAGGATCCGGCCGCCAGCGAGCTGTTCCTGGTCGAGGGTGATTCCGCTGGGGGTAGCGCCAAGCAGGCTCGTGATCGCGAAACGCAGGCGATCCTGCCGCTGCGTGGCAAGATCCTCAATACCTGGGAGGTGGAGTCCCACGACATCTATGGCTCTCAGGAGGTTCACGACATCGCCGTGGCCATCGGCATCGACCCGGTCAGCGATGATCTCTCGAAGCTGCGCTACCACAAGATCTGCATCCTTGCCGATGCCGACTCCGACGGACTGCACATTGCTACCCTGCTGTGTGCGCTGTTCGTGCGCCACTTCCCGGCGCTGGTGGCCGCTGGCCACGTGTTCGTCGCCATGCCGCCACTGTATCGCATCGACCTGGGCAAGGAGGTTCACTATGCCCTCGACGAGAGCGAGAAGGCGGCGATTCTCAAGCGCCTGGAAGGCAAGCGCGGCACCGTCAACGTCCAGCGCTTCAAGGGCCTCGGCGAGATGAGCCCGCTGCAGTTGCGCGAGACCACCATGGCCGCCGATACGCGCCGTCTGGTGCAGCTGACCCGTGAGGATGGCGACGGCACCTTCGAGATGATGGACATGCTGCTCGCCCGCAAGCGCGCCAGTGATCGCAAGAGCTGGCTCGAGGACTACGGCAATCTCGCAGACATAGAGGTTTGATTCCCCGATGACCATGGATATTCAGGTGGCGGAGGGGGACGTCGAGCGTCTTTCCCTTCGCGAGTACACCGAAAAGGCGTACCTCGACTACTCGATGTACGTGATTCTCGACCGTGCGCTGCCCCACATCGGCGACGGCATGAAGCCGGTGCAGCGGCGCATCGTCTACGCCATGCGCGAGCTTTCGCTCAGCGCCAACGCCAAGTACAAGAAGTCGGCGCGCACCGTCGGCGACGTACTCGGCAAGTTTCACCCGCACGGTGACAGCGCCTGCTACGAGGCGATGGTGCTGATGGCCCAGCCGTTCAGTTACCGCTATCCGCTGGTGGATGGCCAGGGCAACTGGGGCAGCCCCGACGACCCCAAGTCCTTCGCCGCCATGCGCTACACCGAGGCGCGGCTGTCCAAGTTTTCCGAGGTGCTGCTCAGCGAACTGGGGCAGGGCACCGTCGACTGGACGCCCAACTTCGATGGCACCATGAACGAGCCGGTGGTGCTGCCGGCCAAGTTGCCCCATGTGCTGCTCAACGGCGGTACCGGCATCGCCGTGGGCATGGCCACCGATATACCGCCCCATAACGTCAACGAGGTGGTCGAAGCGACCTGCCACCTGCTGCGCCACCCTGAGGCGACGACGGCCGATCTGCTCGAGTATGTGCCGGCGCCGGACTTTCCCTCTGCCGCTGAAATCATCACCCCGCGCTCTGATCTGCGTAAGCTTTATGAGAGTGGCCGTGGCTCGGTCAAGCTGCGTGCCCGTTACACCCTGGAAGAGGGCAAGGTGGTGATCACCGCGCTGCCTTACCAGGTAAGCGGGTCCAAGGTACTCGAGCAGATCGCCGCCCAGATGCAGGCCAAGAAGCTGCCGATGGTTGCCGACCTGCGCGACGAATCGACCCACGAGACTCCGACGCGATTGGTTATCGAGCCGCGCTCCAACCGGGTCGATATCGAGGCCCTGATGGCACACCTGTTCGCCACCAGCGATCTCGAGAAGAACATCCGCGTCAACATGAATGTGATTGGCCTGGATGGCCGGCCGCGGGTCATGCCCCTGCCGCAAATGCTTGGCGAATGGCTCAACTTCCGCCGCACGACCGTGCGCCGGCGCCTCGAACATCGCCTGGGCAAGGTCGAGGATCGCCTGCATATTCTCGAGGGTCTGCTGGCGGCCTACCTCAATATCGATGAGGTGATCCGTATCATTCGGGAAGAGGACGAGCCCAAGGCCGCGCTGATCCAGGCCTTCGATCTCTCCGAGCGTCAGGCAGAGGCCATCCTTGAGCTGCGTTTGCGCCACTTGGCCAAACTCGAGGAGTTCAAGATTCGCGGCGAGCAGGACGAGTTGGCCGCTGAGCGTAAGCACCTCAAGACGCTGCTGGGTAGCGAGGAAGCACTCACCGACCTGATCGAAGATGAGTTGCGCGAGGCTGCCAAGGAACACGGCGATGATCGCCGTGCGCCGCTGGTCGAGCGCGGCGAGGCCAAGGCGCTGTCTGAAGTCGAGCTTCTCGGCGCCGATCCGGTCACCGTGGTGCTGTCCGAGAAGGGCTGGATTCGCTCGGCCAAGGGGCACGAGATCGACCCCGCCGGGCTCAGCTACAAGTCCGGCGACCGCTTCCACCTGGCGGCGCGAGGCAAGACCAATCAGCCGCTGGTGCTGCTTGACGATACCGGGCGAGCTTACACCCTGGCCGCCCATAACCTGCCCAGCGCCAGAAGCCAGGGCGAGCCGATTACCGGTCGCGTCAACACCGCGGCTGGGGCGCATATGGCCGGGCTGATGCTGGCGCCCCCCGAGACTCGCTATCTGCTGGCGTCCGACGGCGGCTATGGCTTCATTGCCCGGCTCGAGGACCTGATCGGCAAGAACAAGGCCGGCAAGGCCATCCTCTCGGTACCCAAGGGCTGTGCTGTGATTCCGCCGCTGGCGGTGCCGAGCGGTGAGGGCGTGCAGGTTGCCGCCGTCTCCAACGAAGGGCGCCTGCTGGTGTTTGCCCTCGAACAGCTACCGGAGATGGCCAAGGGCAAAGGCAACAAGATGCTCGATATTCCCGGCACCCGAGCCACCCAGCGCGAAGAGTTCATGCGCGACCTGGTGATGCTGCCTGAAGGGGCCGCGCTGGTGGTGCATGCCGGCAAGCGCAAGCTGACGCTCAAGCCGAGCGATCTCGATTACTATACCGGTGAACGCGGGCGTCGCGGCAGCAAGCTGCCTCGCGGCTTCCAGAAGGTTGACCGCCTCGCCATTGAAGACTGAGGGAAGGCTCATGACACGACGACTCTTGATTCGCGCCACGGGCCAGGCCCATCCCGGCCAGCTCGCCGGCCTAGGAAGCGCCCTGGCCCGCGCCGGGGCCCGCCTGTTGGACATCAATCAGAGCGTGACCTTCGATATCCTGTCGCTGGAGGCGCTGGTCGGGCTTGATCATGACAGCGACCTGGAGGCGATTCTCGCTGAGGCTGGCGATACCTTGGGGCTCGACATCCAGGCGGTGCAGGTGGGTGCCGAGGACTATCAGCGCTGGAGCGCCCAGGAAAGTCGGCCACGGCTGATCCTGACCCTGCTGGCGCCGCATCTCCCTGCGGGCATTCTTGCCGAGGTCGGCGCCCTGACCGCCGAACATGACCTGACCGTCGAGCTGATCCATCGTCTGTCAGGCCGTGAGCCGCTGGATGGCAGCGTGGCCGGAGAGGGCAGCGATCGTCACCCCATGGGCGCCTGCGTCGAGTGTTGGCTGCGCGGTGAGGAAGTCGACCTGACCGCCTTGCGTGAAAAGGCCCTGGCGCTGGGCGCCATGCACGGCGTGGATATCGCCATTCAGGAGGATTCGATCTGGCGTCGCCACCGTCGGCTGGTGTGCTTCGACATGGACTCGACGCTGATCCAGACCGAAGTGATCGACGAGCTGGCCCGGCGCCACGGCGTGGGCGATGAGGTGGCAGCGGTCACCGAACGGGCGATGCGCGGCGAGCTGGATTTTCAGCAGAGCTTTCGCGAGCGGATGAGCAAGCTGAAGGGCCTGGACGAGGCGGTGCTCGCCGACATCGCCGAGAACCTGCCGTTGATGGACGGCGTCGAACGCCTGATGGGCCACCTCAAACGGTTGGGATATCGCACCGCCATCCTCTCCGGTGGCTTTACCTACTTCGCCGATTACCTGCAGCAGAAGCTTGGCTTTGATGAAGTCCATGCCAATGAGCTGGTCATCGAGAATGGCAAGGTCACCGGCGAGGTGCGTGAGCCGATCCTCGATGCCGAGCGCAAAGCCTATCTGCTGCGCGAGATCGCCCGCCGCGAGGGGCTGGCGCTGGAGCAGACCATTGCCGTGGGTGACGGCGCCAACGATTTGAAGATGCTAGCCACAGCGGGACTCGGTATCGCCTTTCGGGCCAAGCCGCTGGTGCGTCAGCAGGCCAGTCATTCGCTTTCGACACTGGGTCTCGATGCAGTGCTCTATCTGATCGGCTATCGCCAGAGCGATCTTGAGGGCTGAGGGCTTCTGGCGCGAGCCTCATCCTCCAGGCGAGCTGCATTCACTATGCGAGCCAACAAGCGAACCATGGGTAAGCCGCTCAGCTGTTGTCCGATCGGGTGTTGTTCTAACCCGTTACGCCTGAGCTTACGTGCTCAAGTCGGTTCCCGGGGCTGTCATCAGGTGTCGCCGGGAAGGCTCTCCACGCGATTACGCCCCCGGCGCTTGGCTCGATAGAGCGCCTCATCGACGGCTTTCCCCGACTCCGCTAGGGTCATACCGCGATGGAACTCCACGACCCCCAGGCTCACGGTCACGCTGCCGACATCGTCGAAGGATGTCGCTTCGATGCTGGCGCGAACCCGTTCTGCCAGCTTGATGGCGCCGTCCAGGTGCGTGTGGCCGGCCAGCAGCATGAATTCATCGCCGCCCCAGCGACCGACTTCGTCACTGTCACGCAGCTGCCGGATGATGACATCGGTCAGTGCCTTGAGCACACTGTCGCCGACATCGTGTCCGTACTCATCATTGATGTCCTTGAAACAGTCGATATCGAGCATGATTAGCGAAAAAGGCGTGTCGTAACGCTCGAGGTCGTTGATAGCCTGCTCCTGCAGCCGATAGAGTCGGGTGCGGTTGCAGATGCCGGTCAGCCGGTCATGTTCGGCGAGATGCTTGAGCTCTTCTTCCAATATCTTCTGCTTGCGGATGTCATGGAAGACGTAGATATAGTGCTCGATCTCACCTTGGCCGTTGGTCAGGGTGGAGATGGACTGCCATAAAGGCAGAGTTTCGCCGTTTTGATGTCGATACCAGTATTCTCCCTCCCAGTACCCGCTGACCGACAGAGTGAATTGGACACGCTGGTAGAAGGTGGCATCGTGCTGGTCGGATTGCAGCAACTGAGGGGACTGGCCAACGGCTGCTTGAAGCGTATAGCCGGTGATCGAGGTAAAAGCATCGTTGACGCGTTCGATGATCTGCTGTCGGTTGACGATCATTACCCCTTGCCCGGTATGAAAGGCGACAGCCATCAGCCGGTGCTCGGCCTCAAGCGCCTTGTGCTGCGTCAGGTCATGCATGATGGTTGAGAAGTGCGTGGTCTCGCCTTGCGCGTTGCGGTGAGCGATCAGCGTCTGCTGAACCGGGATCTCTTCGCCCAGGGCATTTCGAATCTTGCCTTCCCCCTGCCAATAGCCGTTTCTCAGCGCCTCCGGTATTGCGTTCTCACGTAGGTGCTGCCAGATATCCGCCAGCTGATGGAAGACGATATGCTCATCGGGAGATGACGAGGCCAACTGGTGGCCTATCAGCTTCTTGCCGGCTGGGTTGTAATAGAACGGCCGTGCCTCGGTGTCCGCCATGGAGATCAAGTCGGGGGTTGCTTCGATGATTTCGCTCAGCCGTCGATGCTCCTGCTCGAGCATTCGACGTTCGGTAATATCGATACCTACGCTCTGGAACTCCCTTGGCGTGCCGTTCTCATCACAGAAGGCGCGACTGGTCCAGTGCACCCAGCGCGTCTTACCCTGGCTATCGGTTACCTGGTTCTCGAACGCGCGAATCGGTGTCTGGTCACTGAAGTCAGCCAGGTGTTCTCGGATGGCGTCCTGCTGTTCGGCGGGCAGCAGGTCGCCCCAGCGCTTGCCGACCAGGGCGTCTTGATGCTTACCGGTCAGCTTAGACAAGGGAGCGTTGATGAAGAGAATCGTGGTGTCGGGCAGGTAACGCACCACGAAATGAGGGTGCTGCTCGATCAGGTCGCGATACTCGGCTTTCTGGGCGGCCAGCTCGGCTTCTGCTCTGGTGCGTTCGGTTACGTCATGGATGATCGAGTGAAGCAACTGGCATCCGTGGCGCGTCATCGGGCTACTGTAGACCTCGACATCACGCAGCTCGCCGTTGGCCAGGCGGTGCTGGAAACGGAAAAAGCGCCGCTCTTCGCGCTGCGCTAATTGAAGTTCCCGCCTGAGGGCCGCGTCATCAAGAGGATTGATGTCGCGAATGTTCAGTCGCTCGATCGCTGATCGGGAATAGCCGTAAAACGAAAGCGCCGACTCATTAGCATCGATGATCTGTCCGCTATCGACCTCTATCAACAGCTTGGGTGCGGTATTTTGCCGAAACATGGCGTCGAAGAGCTGATTCGATTCCCGCTTCCACTGATCGCGCTCTAGTCTCATATGCTCAAGATCAGCCTGCAGTCGCTTTATCTGACCTTCATCATCCCGCTGGCCTGCGTCTAAGGAAGCGTCACTGGCTTGGTTCTCGTTTTTCCCTTGGGAGGTCACAGCGCACTCCTTACTGTCAGATCCGTCTGATGATCCGCATCTTTGGCTTATATATTCCTGATGCTATACCGGTATTTTTCTATTCAGCGTGTCCCTAGAGATAGCGTGGTGCATTCCGCCCATATTCACCTGCGCATCGTGACTATTGCGTTGAAAAAAGTCTCCGGGTCACAGGATCGTAATCGATGGGACGATATTGGCGTTTGCGGATGAGGTAGCTCTGGTGCCGTGGCGGATGGCGGGCTAGTTTGTGAGAGTCACTTACTTGTATGAGGTCGCCATGCCCACATCCCGTTTCTCGCCGGAGCTGTTCGAGGAAATGAAGATCCTTGGCCTGTTCAACCTGACCACGACCCAAGAAGGCATCAAGGTACATTCGAACGCTACGCCGGAAGCCATTTCGGCTGCCCGCCGGCTTCATGACAAGGGCCTGATTACGCAGGACGACGGCGGATACCTGACGAGCCTCGGTCACGAAGCCGCCCAGCACGCTCAGGATTTGCTGACCATCCTAGTAACCGAGAAGCTAGCCAGCTAGTCCGCTGCAGGTCTCGCATTACACGCCCCGTCCCGCCATGCTGCAGGGCGGGGCGTTTGATTATGGTTATGGCGGTCTAGAGTACTTCGATCCTATTGCGCCCTCGGTGCTTGGCCATGTAGAGGGCGTGATCGGCACGCTGATAGAGACTGGCGGCATCGTCGTCCTGTCGCCCCTGGGTGAGGCCAAGGCTGATGGTCACCGACAGCGGCGGTTCCGGGTCCATTGGCAGCGAGAAAGATTCGACGGCCCGGCGCAGCCGTTCCGCTACACGACGAGCCGTAAACAAGGGAGTGGCGTGCATCAGCAGCATGAATTCCTCACCGCCCAGTCGACCGATCAGATCTCCCTCACGTACGCCTTCCGCCAGTGTGTCAGCAACTCCGCGCAGTACTCGATCGCCAACGTCGTGCCCATGACGGTCGTTGATACGCTTGAAGAAGTCGATATCGATGATCGCCAAGCTGATGGCATAGCGTCGGGTGATGGCTTCATCCAGGGCCCGGTCGATTCGAGCGCGGTTGGGTAGCCCGGTCAGCGCATCGGTCAGCGCCAGATGGTTGATGGCTTCCCGTTCCTTGGCCCAGCGTTCAGAGGTGAGATACCTGGTGATCAGATGCTCAACAGCATCGCCGACCAGGCGCACCAGCTCGATTTCCAGCGCGGTGAACGACATCTGTCGTGCTTTAGGGCTCGAAAAGTTGAGGGTGCCCCACACTTCGCCGTTGATGATCAGCGGGACGCCAATGTAGCTCTCCAGCGGGAAGCGCTGATAGCAGGGGTGGCCCTGAAAAAGCGGGTTCTCGCCGGCATGGACGGTGCCCAGCACATCGTCAGCTTCTAGCGTCAGGCAGCAGAACGTCTCCCCCAGGGAAAACTGTGCCCCAGGCTCTAGCCCGGATTGCTGGCTGACCACATGACGCACCTTGTAGATGTCGCCGCTGACTTGGCTGACGATGCCGATCTCTAGGCCCAGGAAGTCGAGCGCCAGGGTCAGGAGGTCATCGATAGTGCTGTCATACTCGTCGGGTCGATTGTGGACAATGTGATGAATCTGCTTCAGTAGACGTATCGTGGCGCCGTATTCGCTGACGTCCTCGATAGCGGCGAAGAACCCTTTTACGCTGCCATCCGCGGCCATGTCCGGCACATACTGGACGCGGCACTCCAAGACACTGCCGTCTTTCAAGGGTAGGGTCTCTTCGTACTGCACGCGTTCGCCGGATAGGACCCGCTCGTAGAACGGGGTCAGCCGCTTCCACGTTGCCTCGCCGAGGATCACTTCGATATGTTGCCCGCACAGTGTGCCACGGGTCTTTCCGAAGAAGGCCTCGTAGCTCGCGTTGACGAAGCGGTAACGCAGCTCGTTATCGATGCTTGCCACCATGACTGGCAGGGCATCGATCATCGACACCAATGAGTCATGTCCCAACCCCGCTTGGCGTTCTCGTACCCGGCTTAACACCAGCCCCGCGGTCGGCGTCGGCATGGCTTTCCAATGCGTCTGGTTACCGTTGGGCCAGAGCGTCGTGACTTCACCAGGCAGGCGACGTATCAGCAGTGCCGACAGGGTCGTCTCCAAAGCCGCCATGCCATCGGGGGCGACGCAGTCAGTCAGCATCTGACCCGACAGATCCGTGGTGTCTACATCGGTCAGGGTGCCCAGCTGTTCGCTGATCCGCAGTTGGTGATCTAGCAGCAGGTAGACGTCGTTATGAAGTGCGGCAGCGCAACGAAGCCAGCTGTCATGAGGCATGGCGAACTCGCTCGATCATATGTTCAAGCCTCTTGGGGTGGACTGGCTCATGGCGCCTGATGAATGGTATATCGTATACCGCCGAGTGAAAGAAGAGGGGGAAAGTACGGTATCCCTGTGATTGCCATCACGACCCCGTGCTATTCTCGCGGGCGCTAGGCCCAAGGCCGATGAGCATGGTCGATGACGGCCAGTGATTAATGCCTAGGCCCACGCCCGATCAGACCAGGTCGACTTGTAGCGAGCCCCTTGGAAAGAGTCGCCAAGAGAAAGTCGTCAAGAAAAAGTCGCCAAGAAAGAGCCCCCGAAAAGAGACCCCATCCCCGATGAGCGAACCCTTCAACACCTGGCAGGCCCGCTTCGAGCGGCTGCGCGCCAATAAGCTGTTCGAGACCTGCGTGATCGCCATCATTCTCGTCTCGGCATTGTTGATCGGTGCCAAGACCTATGAAGAACAGACTAGTCGCTTCGAGCAGGCGCTGTACTACTTCGACTGGGCGGTGACGCTTTTCTTTCTTGTCGAGATTCTGATTCGCCTGGCCGCTGAACGCTCGGTCAAGGACTTCTTCAAGAGCGGCTGGAACATCTTCGATACCCTGATTGTCGTGGCAAGCTTGATACCGCTGGACGACTCGGAAATGGTGTTGCTGGCACGGCTGTTGCGCGTCTTCCGGGTGCTGCGCCTGGTATCGATGATTCCCGAGCTGCGCATTCTGCTGGCGGCGCTGATCAAGTCGATTCCCCGCATGGGCTACGTGGCCCTGCTGATGTTCATCATTTTCTACATTTATGCCGCGCTCGGCAGCTTCCTGTTTAATGACGTCGATCCTTTCCTGTGGGACAACATCTCGGTGGCTATGCTGACACTGTTTCGCATCGCGACCTTTGAGGATTGGACCGATGTCATGTACGCCACCCAAGAGCTGTATGCTTGGAGCTGGCTGTATTATTTAACCTTTATCTTCCTGACTGCGTTCATCTTTCTCAATATGATGATCGGTATCGTGCTCGACGTGATGCAGAAGGAAAGCGTGCAGATGGAGATCGAGAATGGCACTGGCGAGGCCGGCGAACTGCATGCCTTGCGTCGTGATGTCAGGGCCCTGAGCGAGCAGATCACTCGGTTGGAGGAGGGGCTGTCCCGGGATCGCTAGTTGACAAGCACTCGTCAGCCTGATTTGCTTGGGCACATGAATACGACATCTTTTGACCTCCGCCTAGACCTACGACTACTACTAGCTGGCCTTTGAGCCCGCCGGGCGACGCCTCGCGTTGCATTTTAGAGTCCAAGTTGTTCAGGTCGTTGAGGTAGCAAGATGTCAGTCAGCCACATGTCTACAAACGTATGCGCCGTCGCTTCTTTTTGGGCTTTCATGCCTCGAAGCCACCGCTGCGTGTTCGTATACCGCTATATTTCCGCGACCGACGCCCCGGCCTGCCCTCAGCAGCCGGGGCGTCGTCGTATGTGCACGCCATCACTCACCCCGCGCCAGGAGTTCACGCCATGATGCTCGCCGACCCGTCCAGTAAATACCGCCCCTTCGTTGCCGTTGATCTGCCCGATCGCCAGTGGCCCAGCCGGCGCATCGAGACGCCGCCGCTGTGGTGTAGCGTTGACCTTCGCGATGGCAACCAGGCGCTGATCGATCCGATGGATCTCGAGCGCAAGAAGCGTTTCTTCGATCTGCTGGTTCAGGTGGGGTTCAAGCAGATCGAGATCGGCTTCCCGTCCGCCTCGCAGATCGACTTCGACTTCGCCCGCGAGCTGATCGAGGACGACCTGGTGCCGGATGACGTGACCATCCAGGTGTTGACCCAGGCGCGCCCGCATCTGATCGACCGGACCTTCGAGGCCTTGAAGGGCGCGAAGAAGGCCATCGTGCACGTGTACAACGCGACTGACCCGGTATTTCGCCGCGTGGTATTCAACGTCGACAAGAGCGATTGCATCAAGATCGCCTGCGATGCCACTGCCCTGATTCGTCAGCGCATGGAAGAGTCCCCGGAAACCGACTGGACCTTCCAGTACTCGCCGGAGCTCTTTACTACCACCGAGATGGATTTCGCGGTCGAGATCGTCGACGAGGTCATGGCGACCTATGGCGCCACGGCCGAGAAGCCGATGATCGTTAACCTGCCGGCGACGGTGGAGTGCGCGACCCCCAACAACTATGCCGATCAGGTCGAGTGGTTCTGCCGTCACATCAGCCACCGTGATCACCTGATCGTCAGTGTTCACCCGCACAACGACCGGGGCACCGGCGTGGCCGCCGCCGAATTGACCGTGATGGCCGGCGCCGATCGCGTCGAGGGCACCCTGTTCGGCAACGGTGAGCGCACCGGTAACGTCGATATCGTCACCCTGGCCATGAATCTCTATACCCAGGGCGTGCACCCGGCGCTCGACTTCTCCAACATCACCCCGATCATGCGTGAGGTCGAGCACTGCAACCAGTTGCCGGTTCACCCGCGTCACCCCTATGTCGGCGATCTGGTGTTCACGGCCTTCTCAGGCTCTCACCAGGATGCCATCAAGAAGGGCATGAACGCGCGCCGCGATAACCCGGATGCGGTATGGGAAGTGCCTTATCTGCCGATCGATCCGATGGACGTTGGCCGCAGCTACGAGGCAGTGATCCGCGTCAACAGCCAGTCAGGCAAGGGCGGTATCTCTTACCTGCTCGAGCAGGAGCACGGCATCGAGCTGCCGCGCCGCCTGTCCATCGAATTCAGTCAGGTCGTGCAGGAAGTGGCCGATCGTACCGGCCGCGAAATCACCTCAAAAATGATCTACCAGGCCTTCAGCGACGAATACCTGGACAAGGCCGCCCCCTATGGTCTGATCAACCATCGTCTGTCTTCAGAACCGGACAGCCCGCGGGTACACCTCGAGGCGCTGATCGAGCACAAGGGCGAGCGCGAGACTATCCGCGGTGAAGGCAACGGGCCCTTGGCCGCCTTCATCAAGGCGCTGGTGGCTCACGGTGTGGATGCCGAGATCATTGACTATCACGAGCATTCCCGCGGGCAGGGCGCCGATGCCGAGGCCATTGCTTACGTCGAGGTGCGTGTCGGCGAGAAGGCGATCTTCGGCGTGGGGATTGACGAGAGCATCACCGCCGCGTCCATGAAGGGTGTGATCGGCGCACTCAACCGCCACCTGGCCGACGAGCCGGTAGCGGCCAACGTCACGGCGGACAGCCTGGCGGCGGCGAAGTGATCGGTATGACGCGATAATGTGATGGCAAACCAGCGCCCCCGCGACCGAATGGTCGCGGGGGCGTTTCGTTGGGCGGCTGAAGCTGGTCGAGCAGAGGCTTGGCGCCGTGATGCCTGGTGAATCTGCCTTGAATCGCTAGAGCGGCGTCTTGCTGGCGGCGCCGGGCACTTCACGCACCAGTCGCGGCATCAAGAACCCGGGCAGCCGATCTCGCAGCGCCTCCACCAGCGAGCGCGCTTCCTCATCGGCCACGTCGAAATGGGCGGCACCGCTCACCGGGTCGAGCACATGCAGGTAGTAGGGCAGTACCCCGGTCTCGAAGAGTCGCTCTGAAAGTGCGGCCAGGGCCGCCACGCTGTCGTTGACGCCGCGCAGCAGCACGCTCTGGTTGAGCAGGGTGACGCCTGACGCCGTGAGTCGCTTACAGGCCGCCGCCACGTGCTCGTCGATTTCCTGGGCATGGTTGGCGTGCAGCACCACCACCTTCTGCAGTCGCGTGCTGCCCAGCCAGTCGAGCAGTGCTTCGTCGATGCGGGCTGGAATCACCACCGGCAGCCGCGTGTGGATGCGCAGCCGCTTGAGGTGAGGAATCTCCTCGAGGCGTGCGACCAGCCAGGCGAGCTGGCGATCACTCGCCGCCAGCGGATCGCCGCCGGAGAGAATCACCTCATGAATCGAGGCATCCTCGCGCAGGTAATCGAGGGTTGCCTGCCACTGGGCCCTGGAGGGCGAGTTCTCCTGATAGGGGAAGTGGCGGCGGAAACAGTAGCGGCAGTTGATGGCACAGGTCGGGCTCGCGATCAGAAGCACACGGCCGGCGTACTTGTGAATCAGCCCCCGGCGCGGGGTGTGGTCGGCTTCCTCGAGCGGGTCGGCGATGAAGCCGTCTACGGCATCGGTTTCGGCGACCAGCGGCAGTACCTGGCGCAGCAGCGGATCGTCCGGGTCGCCCGGGCGGATGCGGGAGAGGTAGGCCTCGGGTACGCGCACCTCGAACAGGGCATGGCCGTCTCGCGCACCGGGCAGGGCCTCGTCGCCAAGCCCCAGGCGGCGGCACAGTTCGGCGGGGTCGCGGACCACGTCAGCCAGCTGACGCTGCCAGGCCGGCGAGGTGGATGTAGGGGACGACGAGGCAAGGTCGCTTGCAATCTGCACATTGGCAGGGCTTCGGGTTATCATGCGCACACACTATCAGAGGGCGAGGGCTTGGGCCCGCGTCACATTTTCGATTCACGTCCGGCAAATGGCCGGCGTGACCAACAATTATCGGTGAGGAATCATGGCGAGCTATTCTACCAACGAATTCAAGGGCGGTCTGAAGGTGATGCTCGATGGCGACCCCTGCGCGATCGTTGAGAACGACTTCGTCAAGCCGGGCAAGGGCCAGGCCTTCAACCGGGTCAAACTACGCAACCTGATGACCGGTCGTGTCTGGGAGCGCACCTTCAAGTCTGGCGATTCCCTTGAAGCCGCTGACGTCCTCGAGCTGGAAATGGAATACCTCTATTCCGACGGCGACATGTGGTACTTCATGAAGACCGATGGCTCCTTCGAGCAGTACGCGGTCGAGAAGCGCGCCCTGGCCGAGACCGAGAAGTGGCTCAAGGAGCAGGTGCCCTACACCGTGACGTTGTGGAACGACAACGCCATCACCGTCACCGCGCCGAATTTCATCGAGCTTGAAGTCACCGAGACCGACCCCGGCCTCAAGGGCGACACTGCGCAGGGCGGCTCCAAGCCGGCGACGCTGTCCTCCGGCGCCGTGGTGCGCGTGCCGCTGTTCATCAATGAGGGCGAGGTGCTCAAGATCGATACGCGCTCCGGCGACTACGTCTCCCGCGCCTGAGCCGGTCGCGAATCCACCCTGTTTATTCAGACCTGTTTATTTAGGACTGCTTATTCAGACTTATGGATTAAGCTCCATGAAGGCCACGCCGATACGGCGTGGCCTTCGTGTTTTCCGAGCAGAAGTTGAGTAGAAGTGGAGCTCAGCTTGAGTACCGTTTTAGGAGAGTTTTATGGCAACCGATTGGCGCCCCTCGGCCGAGATCGCGACCCTGCGCGAGCGTGCCCGGCTGCTTGGTAAGGTGCGAGCCTTCTTCGCGGCACGCGACGTGCTCGAGATCGACACGCCGGTGCTCGGTCATGGCGGCAGCACCGATGTGCATCTCGACTCCCTGTCCTGCGAGGCGACGACGCCCTCAGGCCGAGAGCGACTGTGGTTGCAGACTTCGCCGGAATTCCACATGAAACGCTTGTTGGCGGCCGGCAGCGGGCCCATCTTCCAGCTCGCCCGCAGCTTTCGCGACGGCGAGGTGGGCACGCGCCACAACCTCGAATTTACCATGCTCGAGTGGTATCGCCCGGGCTTCACACTTGCCGCTTTGATCGACGAGACCGATGCTCTGATTCGCGACGTGTTGCCCCATAATCCCGGCCCGCAGCGCCGGTACCGCTACCGCGATCTCTTCCGCGAGGGCCTCGCCATCGACCCCTTCACGGAAGACCTCGATGCACTGCGCAGTCTGGCCAGTACGCAAGGCGGGCTCGACATGGCCGATGCGCAGAGAGATGACTGCCTGGATCTGCTGATGAGCCTTGCCATCGAGCCGACCCTTGGCCGCGAAGGGCCGGACGTGGTGGTCGACTACCCGGCCAGCCAGGCCGCGCTGGCCAGGCGCCACCAGGACCCGGAGGACGGCGCCTGGGTGGCCTCGCGTTTCGAGGTCTATCTCGATGGGCTGGAACTCGCCAACGGATATGACGAGCTGACCGACGCCTGCGAACAACAGGCACGTTTCCTCGAGGACAATATCGCCCGCCGGGCGCTTGGCAAGCCAGAAGTGGATGTTGACGAGCGTCTGCTGGCGGCGCTTCGCTCAGGCATGCCCTCGGGCAGTGGAGTGGCTCTGGGTCTCGACCGGCTGCTTCAACTGGCGCTTGGCAAGGGTAGCGTCGCCGAGGTGATGGCCTTCGCCACCCCGCGAGCATGAAGGCCGATGTTACCGGTAACCAATGTAACGGGTAGGTCACCTGATTCAGAGAGGATATTTTGCCTAAAGGTTATTAAAGTGATCATGGCAGAGGGGTAAGGGGGGCAGTATAGGGAACCGGTTGGCTTACCCTGGACCGCAAGCGACGCCCGGGCAGCTCGGGATAATGGAAGTTCCTGGTAGCTCCTGATAGCATGCTAACTAATTCTACCTTATTTGAATGCGTCAACCCGGCGCGTACTCCCCACCGCATCTTATAGAGGACGACAGGATGACGACCTCGTCTGGCGATATGCCGCTTGCCTCGAGCGACGGCCCCGCATCGCGGCTCGCGCTAAGTCGCCGTAGCCTGCTCAAGCATTCCCTGGGCGTCGGCGCCATTCCCTTGATGCCCGGCCTGGCGCTGGCTCAGCAGGGGAATGAGGCGGATGCCCCCTTTGAACGTTTCATGCGCTTGTCGCGCCAACTGACCACGCGAGCTGGTCTCGATGAAGAGCAGGGCAAACGGCTCTTCGAGGTGCTGTCGCGTCACTGGGTCACACTCGATGACGATCTCGCTTACCTGGATGAGGCCTTTCAGGCAGACACGGTCAGCCTGACAACGGCGCATCGCAGCGTGGCCAATCGTTTGCTGTCGGCGTGGTACACGGGCGTGGTCGGCAAGATGCCGAAGGCCGAATTGGTCACCTACCAGCAGTCGCTGATGTTTGATGCCGTCTCCGATGTGTTGGTGATTCGCAGTTACTGCCCGAATCGGCCGGGTTATTGGGCCGAGGAGCCGCCGGCTGCCGATCCGACCGCCATATCGACCACCACCAAGCAGGGAGCCTGAGCATGGCTGAAACAGCATCCGCCGATGTCGTCGTGATCGGTTCTGGCGTGGCCGGAGCGCTGATTGCCCACCGCATGGCCGAGGCCGGCAAATCAGTGATCATGCTCGAGGCGGGGCCGCGCATGCCGCGCTGGCAGATCGTCGAGCGCTTTCGCAACCAGCCCAACAAGATGGACTTCATGGCGCCGTATCCGTCCAGTGATTATGCGCCGCATCCGATGGCGAGCCCCGATAACGGCTACCTGGTGCAGAAGGGCGAGCAGGCCTACGACGCTCAGTACATCCGCGCTGTCGGCGGTACGACCTGGCACTGGGCTGCGGCGGCCTGGCGCTTTTTACCAAGCGACCTGAAGCTCAAGAGCCTGTATGGCGTGGGCCGCGACTGGCCAATCGACTACGCCACCCTGGAACCCTATTACCAGCGCGCTGAGGAAGCGCTGGGTGTCTGGGGGCCCAACGATATTGATCTGGGCTCGCCGCGCAGCGCTCCTTACCCGATGGAACCGCTGCCGCTGTCCTACAACGATCAGCGGGTTTCCGAAGTGCTCAATGGCAATGGCTTTAACATGGTCACCGAGCCGGTGGCGCGCAACAGCCGACCCTACGACGGCAGGCCGACCTGCTGTGGCAACAACAACTGCATGCCCATCTGTCCGATCGGAGCCATGTACAACGGCATCTTCCACGTCGAAAAGGCCGAGCGTGCCGGGGCCCAGTTGATCGATCAGGCGGTGGTGCATCGTATCGAGGCGGGCGATAACGGCCGCATCACAGCGGTGCATTACAAGGACCCGCAGGGCGACGAGCACCGCGTAGAAGGGCGCGAGTTCGTGCTGGCCGCCAACGGCATCGAGATTCCCAAGCTGATGCTGATCTCGACCAGCGCGGCCTACCCGGATGGCATCGGCAATTCTTCCGGCATGGTCGGCCGCAACCTGATGGACCATCCGGGAACTGGGGTGCGTTTCTTCGCCAACGAGAAGCTGTGGGCCGGCCGGGGGCCCCAGGAAATGACCTCGATCGTCAGCTGGCGCGACGGCGATTTCCGCAGTGACTTCGCCGCCAAGAAACTGCATATGTCGAACATCTCGCGCACGACGCCGATGACCAACGAGATCCTCGCCGAGGATACCCTGCGTCTGGGGCCGGAACTGGACCAGGAGATTCGCGACCGGGCCTCGCGCTACGTGCAGTTCGACAGCTTTCATGAATTGCTGCCGCATCCCGAAAATCGCATTGTGCCGAGCAGCGAGAAGGATGCGTTGGGTATTCCCAAGCCGGAATTCCACTACGCCATCGATGATTACGTGAAGCGCAGCGCGGCGCATACCCGCGAGCAGTACGCCCGCATTGCCGAACTAATGGGTGGCACCGATGTGCAGTTTCGCGACGACTATTCGAACAACCAGCACATCTGCGGCACCGTGCTGATGGGTGACGACCCCACGGATTCGGTGGTCGACGGTGACTGCCGTTGCCACGATCACGAGAACCTGTCGATCGCCAGCAGCGGCACCATGCCGACGGTGGGCTCGGTGAACTGCACCCTGACCATCGCCGCGCTGGCTCTGCGCATCGCCGACCGTCTGCAAGGGGAGGTATGACATGACGCGCTTTGCTAAATGGAGCTCCGTCCTGCCAACCCTGGCACTGGCGGCAACGACGGCTTACGCCCAGCAGCCGGTCGATGACGCTCAGGTCGAAAAAGGCGCCTATCTTGCCAAGGCCGGTGACTGCACGGCCTGCCACACGGCCCCAGAGGGCGAGCCTTTCGCGGGTGGCCTGCCGATGTCGACCCCGGTCGGCACCATCTATTCGACCAACATCACGCCGGACAAAGAGACCGGCATCGGCCGCTATACGGTCGAAGACTTCGCCAACGCCCTGCGTAACGGCGAGGCAAGGGACGGGCATCAGCTGTATCCGGCCATGCCCTATCCGTCCTTTTCGACCCTCACCGATGAGGATGTCGAGGCGCTGTATGCCTATTTCCAGCATGGCGTCGAGCCGGTGGCGAAAGAGAATCGTGACAGCGACATCTCTTGGCCGCTGAACATGCGCTGGCCGCTGAACATCTGGGCCTGGGTGTTTGCTCCGGACGAGGTCGGCTTCACGCCGGATGCCTCGCAGAGCGATGAGTGGAACCGCGGGGCCTATCTGGTCGAGGGGCTGGGGCACTGCGGCACCTGCCATACCCCGCGCGGTATCGCCTTCCAGGAGAAAGGATATGAGGCCGGGGATGAGGACTATCTCGCCGGCGCTGAGCTGGATGGCTGGTATGCCTTCAACATCACCAGCGACGAGGACCACGGGGTGGGTGACTGGAGCGACGAGCAACTGGTCACCTATCTCGAGTCTGGCAGTGTGCCCGGTAAAGCCCAGGCGGCCGGGCCGATGGGGGAAGCGATCGAGCACAGCCTGCGGTTCCTGAAGCGCGACGATTTGCAGGCCATCGCGACCTACCTCAAGTCAGTGCCGGCGGTCAGCGAGGCGGGGCCGAGTCGCTTTACGCAGGGGCAGCCGGCCGATGACGTCGCCAGGCTGCGCGGTGTTGATCTTACCGAGGATGCCCCGCAGGACCAGGGGGCGCGGCTCTACCTGGGGGCCTGCGCAAGCTGTCACGGGGCGTCTGGGCAGGGGTCCCAGGATGGGCATTATCCGCCGCTGATCAACAACAGCGTCATGGGTAGTACGCATCTGGGCAACCTGACCCAGGTGGTCCTGCACGGCATCCAGCGCGAGACCAACGACGGTGAATTGCTGATGCCGGCGCTGGATCAGGACATCAGCAATGATGAGGCGGCAAGCCTGATGGCGTACCTGGTAGAGCAGTTCGGTTATCCGGATGCCGAGGCGCCGTCGGCTGAGCGGATCGCTGAGTTGCGTGAGGCAGAGCACTAGGCGCCTGGCCCTCGCCACGACGATAGCGGCTGATACGACAACGCCCCCGCCGGTTCGGCCATACCGAATCTGCGGGGGCGTTTTTGATGGTTCATCACCGTTTGCCGGGGCGCTGCCGGCGGTCTACTCGGGACGCGCCTTCAGGATGTCTGAGGCGCGTGATGGGGAATCTCGCCGAGGCGTTCGCCCATGCGCACGCTGGCATCGAGCTCGGCGGCATCAAAGCTGGCCTCGTGGCCAAAGCACATCACGACCGTCGAGCCTAGCTTGAAGCGTCCCATCTCGGCGCCTTTTTCCAGGGTGATCGGTTCATCGAAGCGAATGCTCTGCACCTGGTCACTCAGCGGAGTAATCTGGCCGGCCCATACCGTCTCGATGGCGGCGACGATCATGGCACCCACCAGCACCATGGCCAGCGGCCCCTCTTCGGTATCGAAGATGCACACCAGCCGTTCGTTGCGGGCGAACAGTCCCGGCACATGATCGGCGGTGGCCTGATTGACCGAGAAAATACGCCCCGGCACATAGACCATCTCCTTGAGGGTGCCGGTCAGCGGCATGTGCACGCGATGGTAGTCGCTGGGCGACAGGTAGACGGTGGCGAAGCTGCCCTGACGGAAGGGTGCGGCCCGGTGCGTGTCGCCGCCCAGCAGGCTGGTCAGCGAGTAGGCCTGACTCTTGGCCTGGATCTGGGTGCCATGATGGGTGCGTCCGAACTGTGACAGGGTGCCGTCGGCGGGCGAGACCAGTCCTTCGGCGACGGGGCGTGCTCCCTTGCGCAGTGCGCGGGTGAAGAAGTCGTTGAAGCAAGCGTAGGCGGTCGGGTCCGGCTCGGCCGCCTCGTCCATGTCGACCTTGAAGCGCTTGATGAAGGCGCGGATCAGGGCATTCTTCAGCCAGCTCAGGCGAGTCTCGGCAAACCAGCCCACCGTCCGAGAGATCAGGTGGTGGGGCAGGGGATACTGGATCAGGGCAAACAGCTTGTCGCGTGTCACGTAGGGTGTCCGTTGGTGTTCGATGAGGCGTCGATCATGGCTCGACCGGTGCTCGAAGTGTGTCGATCAGTGCTCGATCGGCGTGTCGTCGCGGTTTCCCCAGTCCTTCCAGGACCCGGGGTAGGCGCGCATCTTGGTGAAGCCCAGCGCCTTGCCGGCAAGCCAGGTCAGGCCGCTGCGGTGGTGGCTCTGGCAGTGGGTGGCAATTTCCATGTCAGGGGTCAGGCCCAGGGCGTCGAGCTCGGTGACGAGTTCGGCATAGTCGCGGATGCGAAGGGCGTTGTCGCGATCCATGACGTCGAGCCAGTCCAGATTGACCGCGCCAGGAATATGGCCCAGATGCTTGTTCTGGCCCTTCTCGCCGTCATATTCGGCGCGCGAACGGGCATCCCAGACGGCGAAGTTTTTGTCGCTCAGGCGCTCCTGAATCGTCTCGGCGTCGATGCTCACCTCGGGGTGCAGTATCTCGGCCTCGTAGTGGCTGAGCACAGGCTCGTGAGGCTGGATCTCGGTGGCGAGCTCTTGCTGGCGCCAGGCGTGGATGCCGCCGTTGAGATAGGAGTAGCGGTTGTGGCCGATCAGCTCCAGGGTCCACAGCAGGCGCCCGGCCCAGCCGCCGCCCTCGTCGTCATAGGCCACCACATGGGTGTCGCGATCCAGCCCCAGCGAGGAGAACAGCGCCGAGAGCTGCTCGACGCTTGGCGTGTCGTTGGGCACGTCACCGCTGCCGAGCAGCAGATGTTTGTAATCGAGGAAGACCGCGCCGGGCACGTGGCCTTCCAGGTAGCTGTCAGCCTTCGCCGGGACATCGATGATCAATAAATCCGGGTGGCCAAGCCGCGCCTCGAGTTGCTCGGGTTCGACGATCAACGGCAGCAGGTTGTCTTCGGAACTCATGGGTCACGCCTCGTGGTGAATTAGGGAATGCCAGGATCATGTCACAGCCGCCGGGCCGGTTTCTAATGCTCGGTAGCCGGTTATTCGGGAGCCTAGCGTGTTGATTCAGTGGCCAGGGGTGTTGAGGCTTTCGAGGATGCGCCGGTAGCTGTCGAAGCGAGCCGCCTCGATATCGCCGCGCTCCACGGCGGCCAGCAGGGCACAGCCGGGCTCCTGGCGATGGCGACAGTCACGAAAGCGGCAGTGGCCGAGATGGTCGCGAAACTCGATAAAGCCCTGAGTGACTTCGTCTTCGGTCAGGTGGCCCAGGCCGAACTCGCGAATGCCCGGCGAGTCGATCAGCTCACCGCCGTCATCCGCGACAGGCGAGGGCAGCCGGTAAAGGCGGGCGGTGGTGGTCGTGTGGGTGCCCTTGCGGGAATCCTCGGAGAGCGCGCCGATGCGCAGCGCTTCATCGGGTAACAGGCGGTCGATAAGCGAGGACTTACCCACCCCGCTCTGGCCGACGAACACTGAGGTTCGCTCGGTCAGGCGGGCGTGCAGGGCATCCAGGCCGTCCGGGCGCTGGGTAGTCGCCTCGACTACCGGATAGCCCAGCGCTTCATAGCGGTCAAGCAGTGCCTTGAGCTCACCGCCATCGTCGGGCAGCAGGTCGATCTTGTTGAGCACCAGCACAGGCGCAATGCCGGTGGCCTCGGCGGCCACCAGGTAGCGATCGATCAGGTTGGCATGCGGAGCCGGCTCGACGGCGAAGACGATCAGGATCTGGTCGATATTGGCCGCCACCGGCTTGAGCTGACCACGGGCATCGGGGCGTTCGAGTACGTTGTCGCGCTCACCCCGCGCCACCACGACGCCGCTGCCTTCTTCCCCCAGGCGCCATACCACCCGGTCGCCGGTGACCAGGCTCTCGAGGTTGGCGCGCAGGTGGCAGCGGTAGTGGGTGCCATCTTCGCTTGCGGCGACGGCCAGGCTGCGGCCGAAGTGTGCGATCACCCGACCCTCGCGTTCGGGGCCGTACTCGCCGGCGCCGAGGGCGGCGTCGTCATCGACGTCGTGGCGGCTCGCACGCTTGGTGCGCTCGGCCTGGATCTTCTCGATGCGCCAGCGCTGCTGGCGGGTTAACTTGCGTTTGCTCATGCGGGCCCAAGGGTCTGTACAATGGCCTTCATTGTAACCACCCAGGAGACACCCCACCATGGCCGATGAGCAAGGCGCGCCGCGTAATGACCGTTTGATCTGGATCGATCTGGAAATGACCGGTCTGGACCCTAATCGCGAGCGCATCATCGAGATCGCCACCCTGATCACCGACAGCGAGCTGAACCTGATCGCGGAAGGCCCGGCGCTGGCTGTTCATCAGTCTGACGCCCTGTTGAATGGCATGGATGATTGGAACCAGAAGACCCATGGCGATTCGGGGTTGATCGAGCGCGTCAGGAAAAGCTCCATCGACACCGCCGCCGCCGAGCGCCAGACCCTCGAATTCCTGGCCGCTCACGTGGTGCCGGGCACTTCGCCGATGTGTGGCAACAGCGTGCACCAGGACCGGCGCTTCCTGGAGCGCGAGATGCCCGAGCTGCTGGCCTTCTTCCACTATCGCAACATCGATCCCTCGACCCTCAAGGAACTGGCCAAGCGCTGGAACCCGGGCGCTCTTGCGGGGTTCGAGAAGAAGGGCACTCACCAGGCACTGGATGACATTCGCGAATCCGTCGCCGAGCTTGCCCACTATCGCCGGACCTTCCTGCAGCCGCCGAACCTGGTGCGGGACGAGGAAGAGTAACCGGCAGGCAAAAAAGGTTTGGTAAGAGGTCGCAGGCAAGCAGAAACTCAGCGTCGCCGATAGGGCGGCGCCAGCGAGGCGCCTGTGACTAGAGAATCCGCTGGGCGCGTTTGTCACGCTGGCGTTCAAGCGCCCAGCGCACATGCTCGCGCACCAGATCTGAGGGGTAGGCCAGCCGCGCCTTGAGCGCGGCCTCCACGGTCTCGCTCCAGGGCGCGTTGCCAAGCCCCACTGCCAGGTTGCGCAGCCAGCGCTCGTAGCCGATGCGCCGAATCGCACTGCCCGCGGTCTTGTCCAGGAACTCTTCTTCACTCCAGGCGAACAGCCGAGTCAGTGCGATGCGGTCTAGGTCATGGCGGGGCGCGAAGTCCTCTTCCTGACTGGCCCGGGTGAAGCGGGTGAAGGGGCAGACCAGCTGGCAGTCGTCGCAGCCGTAGACTCGATTGCCCATCGCCTCCCGGTATTGCTCGGGAATGGCACCGTGCAGCTCAATGGTCAGGTAGGAAATGCAGCGCCTGGAGTCGACGACCTTGTCGTCGACGATGGCCCCGGTGGGGCAGGCGGTGCGGCAGGATGAGCACTTGCCGCAGTGCTCGGTCTCGAAGGGCGCATCAACCGGCAGCGGCAGGTCGGTGTAGAGCTCACCGAGGAAAAACAGCGAGCCCGCCTGTGGGTTGAGCAGCATGGCGTTCTTGCCGAACCAGCCGAGCCCGGCCTTCTGTGCCAGGGCCCGCTCCATCACCGGTGCCGAATCGACGAAGGCTCGGTAACCGAAGGCTCCCACCTCGGCCTCGATGCGCTTGGCAAGGGTGGCCAGGCGCTTTCTGATCAGCTTGTGATAGTCACGGCCCAGTGCGTAGCGCGAGACATAGGCGATGTCTGGCTTGCCCAGCACCTTGGTGGTCTCGACCTCCGGGGGCAGGTAGTCCATGCGTGCGCTGATTACGCGCAGCGTTCCGGGCACTAGCTCTTCCGGGCGGGTGCGCTTGGTGCCGTGCTTCTCCATGAAGCCCATCTCGCCATGATATCCCGCCGCCAGCCAGCGCTCGAGATAGCGCTCGTGGCTGGAGAGGTCCGTGTCGGTGATGCCGAGTTCCTGAAAGCCCAGTTCGCGCCCCCAGACCTTGATCTTGGCAGCGAGTGCGGCCAGGTCGGCATCGGATAGCGCTTTTGCGCCAGATGACGCTTGTTGGGCTGATGGCGCTTGTTGGGAGGCAGTGGTCGACATGTGGCGTGGGTCACGGCTAGACGAGTGGCTGAATCGGGGCTAATCGGGAGCTGAGCCGGCGGAAAAGCGTGGCGACTAAGGTTGGCTTGAGTAGCTGCTTAAGTTCCGATGGGGCGACAGGCGCCCACACCCTACACTAGTCTCTGGAAGTCGTCATTGAGGAGCCAAGCATGCAGAACGAGGCAGGACGCCCGCTCTATCGAGCCGCTCAGGTAAGGGAGCTGGACAAGCGCACTATCGCCGCGGGCATAAAGGGGTTTGCGCTGATGCAGCGTGCCGCCATGGCGGCCTATCGTGGGCTGCGCCAGCGCTGGCCGGCGGTCAGGCATTTGAGCGTGCTGTGCGGCGCCGGCAACAACGCCGGTGACGGCTATGTGATCGCCGCCCTGGCGGCCCTCGATGGCCTCGAGGTGCAACTCTATAGTCTTCGCGATCCTGGGTCGCTCGAGGGTGATGCCGGCCGGGCGGTGGAGATGGCCCGCCAGGCGGGCGTCGGCATCAGCCCCTGGCAGCCCCAGGCCGCGCTCGACGGCGAGCTGATCGTCGATGCGCTGCTGGGCACAGGGCTTGCCGGCGAGGTGCGTGAGCCCTTTGCTTCGGCAATCGACGCGATCAATGCTAGCGCGCGACCGGTTTTATCGGTGGATATTCCCTCAGGGCTCTCGGCGGACACGGGGGCGGCGATGGGCTCGGCGGTGCGGGCTCATCTGACTATCACCTTTATCGCCGATAAGCTCGGTTTACAGACCGGTGCCGGTCCGGCCTGCTGCGGCGAGGTGCAGTTCGAGTCGCTGGGCGTCGCGTCACTTGATCATGACGATATCGAACCGGCGGCCTGGCGGCTGGGTGCTGAGACAGCCCTGCCGCCTCGTGCCCAGGATAGCCACAAGGGTGACTTCGGCCATGTGCTGGTGATCGGCGGCGCGCCGGGTTTTGGCGGGGCCGCGCTGCTTGCGAGTCAAACCGCGGCACGATTGGGTGCCGGCAAGGTGAGCCTGGCTACTGCCCCTGAACACGTCACGGCGAGCCTTGTGCGCTGTCCGGAGGTGATGGTGCATGGCGTACACAGCGCCAACGATCTGGGCAGGCTGTTGAGCGCTGCGACGGTGTTGGTCGTGGGTCCTGGGCTGGGGGTTGGTGCCTGGGGTCAGGCCATGCTGCGGGTGGCGCTGGACGCTGGCAAGCCGCTGGTGGTGGATGCCGACGCCCTGACCCTGCTGGTCAGCCTCTGGCCTTCGCTCAGGCGAGAGGACTGGCTGCTGACACCGCATCCCGGCGAGGCGGCGAGGCTGCTTGCCAGCAGCGGGGCAGAGATTCAGGCCGACCGTCCGGCGGCGGCAAGGGCCTTGGTCGATCGCTATGGTGGTGCGGTGGTGCTCAAGGGCTCCGGCAGCTTGATCGCCGATGGCAAGGGCCTGGCGGTGTGCCCCTTTGGCAACCCTGGCATGGCCAGTGGCGGCATGGGGGATGCCCTATCCGGCATGCTGGGGGCCTTGATCGCCCAGGGGCTCACCCTGTCGGCGGCCGCTCGGCTTGGCGTAGTGCTGCACGCGCGAGCGGCGGATCAGGCCGCGGCGGCCGGCGGGGAGCGTGGTTTGCTGGCCGGTGATCTGGCATCCTATGCGCGACGATTGATCAATGGCAGGACAAACGATGCGCGTGATACTTCCGGATGAACAGACTCAGGTCGCCTTCGGCGAGGCTCTTGGGCTAGCCCTCAAGGGCCGCGGGCAGGTCCATCTGGAAGGTGAACTGGGTGCCGGCAAGACCACCTTGACTCGCGGTGTGCTGCGCGCGTATGGGCACAAGGGTGCGGTCAAGAGCCCGACCTACACGCTGGTCGAACCTTATGAGCTCGGCGACGTCCATATTCAACACTTTGACCTTTATCGGCTGGGCGATCCCGAGGAGCTCGAGTTCACGGGGGCCCGGGACCTCTTGGGCGATGACCAGTTGAGCCTGATCGAGTGGCCGAGCCGGGGTGCCGGCTGGCTGCCGGTGCCGGATCTGCGTGTCTGTCTCGAGGTGTTGCCCTCCGGGCGCAGTGCCTTGCTCGATGCCGACAGCGAGTGGGGGCGGGTGGTGCTTGCGCGGCTCGCCGACTGGCCCCCCAATAAGGATGTTTCGACGACACCATGAATGTGATTGCTACCCTTTCAGGCGTCGGGCGGCGCTACCTCAAGCGTTTGGCCAGCACCGCGCTGCTGCTGGCAGTAACCTGGTGCGCCCTGACGGGGCCTGCCTTGGCCGCTGACGTCGACAACATGCGTCTGTGGGCGGCACCCGACCATGCCAGACTGGTGTTCGACCTGTCCTCGCCGGTCGATGCGGACGTTTTTACCCTAGAAAACCCTGACCGGCTGGTGATCGATCTCGCGGACAGCAAACTGCAGGCCGATAGTGCGACCCTGAACCTCGACGGTAGTGCCATCACCGCGGTGCGCACGGGCGTTCGAGCCGGCAACGATCTGCGGGTGGTGCTGGACCTCGAGCGCCGCGTCGAGCCACGCCACTTTTCCCTGAGTCCCAATGATCAGTATGGCCACCGTCTGGTGGTGGATCTCGAATACCCGGGCGAAAGCGCCGTCAAAGACCCGATCGAGGACATGATCCGCGCTCAGGAGCAGAACGCCCAGCCGGCCCAGGCGACCAGCCAGGCCAGTGCAGCGCCGCATCCCAAGCGCGACATCATCATCGCGGTGGATGCCGGCCACGGTGGGGAAGACCCGGGGGCCATTGGCAGCCGCGGTACACGCGAGAAAGATGTGGTGCTGGATATCGCCCGCTCCCTGAAGCGCATCATCGATGCCGCGCCGGGCTTTCGTGCGGTGATGATCCGTGACAGCGACTACTATGTCGGGCTCAGAGAGCGGACCCGCATCGCCCGCGAACAGAAGGCCGACTTCTTCGTCTCGATCCATGCCGATGCCTTCTCGAGTGCGAGGCCCAAGGGCAGCTCGGTATTTGCGCTGTCCCAGCGCGGCGCCACCTCGGAGACCGCCAAATGGCTCGCCAACAGCGAGAACCGCGCCGACTTGATCGGCGGGGTCGACGGCAACTTATCGTTGCGCGACAAGGATGAAGTGCTGCGTGGCGTGCTGCTGGACCTGACCATGACGGCGACCCTCAATGACTCCCTGGCCATCGGCGGGCAGGTGCTCGATCGCCTCAAGCAGGTCAATCCGCTGCACAAGCCTCGGGTCGAACAGGCGGGCTTCGTGGTGTTGAAGTCGCCGGATATTCCCTCGCTGCTGGTCGAGACCGGTTTTATCTCGAACCCTCAGGAAGAGCGCCGCCTGAGTGACCCATCCCACCAGCGCAAGCTGGCCCAGGCCGTCTTCTCCGGCATCGAGGCGCACTTCACCCGCAATCCGCCACCGGGCAGCCTGCTGGCTTGGCAGCGCGATCAGGGACGGGGGCAGGCCAGCAATGAGTACCGCATCCAGCCCGGCGACACCCTCTCCGAAATCGCCGCCCGCCATCAGGTGCCGGTTGCCATGCTCAAGCAGGCCAACCAGATCAACGGTGACGATATCCGAGTGGGCCAGGTGCTGCGTATACCGCGTTCCTGAGGCTCAAGGTGGCCCTTTCCAGATGCTGTAGTTATGTACTGTAGTTACGTACTGTAGTTACGTACTGTCGATATATACTGTAGAGATGCTATGACAGACAGGCATGCCATCCAGGTGCTCGATCCGCGCTTGGCCAACCAGATTTCCGCCGGTGAGGTGGTCGAGCGTCCGGCCTCGGTGATCAAGGAACTCGTCGAGAACGCCATCGATGCCGGCAGCCGGCGCATCGAGCTGGAGCTCGAGGCGGGCGGTGCGCGGCTGATCAAGGTGCGCGACGATGGCTCCGGCATCAGCGAGGATGACCTGCCGCTGGCCTTGGCACGCCATGCGACCAGCAAGATCACCTCGCTCGATGACCTCGAAGGGGTGGCGAGCCTGGGGTTTCGCGGCGAGGCGCTGGCGTCGATCAGCGCGGTGTCACGGCTGGAGCTGACCTCAAACGTTACCGACGACCCGCGAGAGGGCTGGCGGGTGGTGGCCGAGGGGCGGCGCATGGAGCCCCGGGTCACGCCGGCACCGCATCCTCGCGGTACCTCGGTCATCGTGCGCGACCTGTTTTTCAATACCCCGGCGCGACGCAAGTTCCTGCGTACTGAAAAGACCGAGTTCGGTCATGTCGAAGAAGGGTTTCGGCGCCTGGCGCTGTCGCGTTTCGACATCGGCTGGACCCTGCGGCACAACCAGAAGACCCTGCACCAGCTTCGCCCCGGTGATGACGGTGCATCCCGAGAGCGTCGCATCGGCGCGCTGCTCGGCAACAAGTTCCTGGAAAACGCCCTGCATCTGGATATCGAGGCCAGTGGCCTGCGACTGTGGGGCTGGGTAGGGCTACCAACGCATTCTCGCGCCCAGGCCGATCAGCAGTATTTCTTCGTCAATGGCCGGGTGGTCCGCGATCGACTGGTGGCCCACGCGGTTCGTCAGGCCTATCGGGACGTGCTTTTCCACGGCCGTCACCCGGTGTTCGTGCTCTATCTGGAGCTCGACCCTTCGGTGGTCGATGTCAACGTGCATCCCACCAAGCATGAGGTGCGCTTCCGTGATGGCCGCCTGGTGCATGACTTCCTGTTCTCGAGCCTGCATCGGGCGCTTGGCGAGGTGCGCCCCAACAGCGATGCTCCCGGTGCAGATGAAGTGGCGGGTGAGTCAGGCGCTGTGTCTGCGGTCGATGGTGAGGGAGGTGCCCAGGGCGTGTCTCAGTCTGGCTCAGTTGACGGTGGGGCAAGCGAGTCGGGCGATGCCGGTCGCTGGCAGCAGCAGCCGATGGCGCTGCGCCCGTCAAGCGACGAGCGCCACCCCGGCGCCAATAAGGTTCGCGAATTCATGGCCGGCTACCACGCTCTGCACCCGGATCATGAAGAGAGCCTGCTGACCCCACAGACCATGCCGCCCGGAGGCGTGGCCGCCGGCACGGCACTCGCCGAGCGGGAAGAGGTCAGAGCTGCCCGAGAGCCCGCACCACCGATGCCCGAAGACGATGCCACACAAGCGCCGCCCATGGGCTATGCCGTTGCCCAGCTGCACGGTGTCTATATTCTCGCTCAGACCGAGCGGGGCATGGTGGTCGTGGATATGCATGCGGCCCATGAGCGAATCACCTATGAGCGCATGAAGACTCAGGTGCACGGCGATGCCCTCGAGGCGCAGCCGCTGCTGGTGCCGGTGTCGCTGGCGGCGAGCCCTGCCGAGGTGGCCACCGCCGAATCAGAGCGCGAGGCCTTCACTCGCCTGGGGGTCGAGCTCGACGTGGCGGGCCCCGAGACGCTGCTGGTGCGTCAGGTGCCGACCCTGCTCGCCGATGCCGATGTCGAGCCGCTGATTCGTGACATGCTCGGCGACCTCGAACGCTACGGCCGTTCGGATCGTCTCGAGGCCCATATCAACGAGCTGCTCTCGACCATGGCCTGCCATGGCAGCGTGCGTGCCAACCGGCGGCTGTCGATCGCCGAAATGAACGCCCTGCTGCGTGACATGGAGCGTACCGAGCGCAGCGGTCAGTGCAATCATGGTCGCCCGACCTGGTTCGAGATGTCGATGCACGAGCTCGACAAGCGTTTCCTGCGGGGGCAATGATGAACGCCATGACAACGACCGGCGAGGCGGACAACCGCCCGCTGGCGATCCTGCTGATGGGCCCTACCGCCGCCGGCAAGACCGATCTAGCCATGGCACTGCACGAGCGCCTGGGCTGCGAGCTGATCAGCGTCGACTCGGCGATGGTCTACCGCGGTATGGATATTGGCACCGCCAAACCAAGCGCCGAGGAGCTCGCCCGGGCGCCGCACCGGCTGATCGATATCCGCGACCCGGCCGATCCCTATTCGGCGGAGGATTTTCGTCAGGATGCCTTGCGCGAGATGGCAGCCATCAGCGAGACCGGCGGCATTCCGCTGCTGGTCGGCGGCACCATGATGTATTACAAGCACCTCACCGAGGGGGTGGCCAACCTGCCGAGCAGCGATCCCGAGGTGCGCGCCGGCATCGAGGCACTGGCTGCCGAGGGCGGGCTTTCCGCTGTGCATGAGGCGCTAGCCGAGGTCGATCCGGCATCGGCGCAGCGCATCCATGTCAACGATCCCCAGCGGCTGATGCGGGCGCTGGAAGTGCAGCGCATCAGCGGCCGAGCGATGACAGAGCTATGGCGAGAGCAGCGCCGTGAAACCTTTCCCTACCGTACGTTGTCAATCGCCGTGTCACCCAGCGAGCGTGCCGTGCTTCACTGGCGTATCGCCCAGCGCTTCGATGCCATGCTGGCGGGCGATTTCCTCGAAGAAGTCGCCGCCCTGCGTGAGCGTGTCGATCTGCATCCGGGGCTGCCTTCGATGAAGAGCGTCGGTTATCGACAGGCATGGGAGCATCTGGACGGTCACTACGGCCGGGAGGAGTTTCGCGAGCGAGGGGTGATTGCCACCCGTCAGCTGGCCAAGCGCCAGTTGACCTGGCTGCGCCGCTGGCCCGACCTGCATTGGGTCGACAGCCAGGGCGCAGACCCGCTCGAAGAGGTTCTGAATCTCGTGCGCCACTGCGAGACATAGCGTAAGATAGATGGTTGGATTGGTTCGCACTTTTCGAGCCGCACACTATCCGTGCCGAGGAACGGCAAGCACCGTGCCAAAGCCGATAAAAATGACATCAGCTAAGAGACAGATTAGGGAGAGCAAAATGTCCAAGGGGCAATCCCTCCAAGACCCGTACCTGAATATTCTGCGCAAGGAGCGCATTCCGGTATCGATCTTCTTGGTCAACGGTATCAAGTTGCAGGGACAGATCGAGTCCTTCGATCAGTTCGTGATCCTGCTGCGCAATACTGTCAGCCAGATGGTGTACAAGCACGCAATCTCGACGGTCGTGCCGTCGCGCAACGTGCGCCTGCCTGCCCAGGATACTGCGGTGGCCCAGGAAAGCTGATCACGAGGTATTGATTGTTTTTTGAACGTCCCGACGCCGGAGAGACGGCGATCCTCGTCCATGTCGACTTCCAGGACGAGAAGGAGCGCGAAGACCCGGGGGAATTCCTCGAGCTTGTGCGCTCCGCTGGTGCCGAGCCGGCTACCCTGATGCAGGGCAGCCGGAGCCGGCCCGATTCCCGCACATTCATCGGTAGTGGCAAGCTCGAGGAGCTCAAGGAGCTGCGCGAGATTCACCACGCCGAATTGGTGATCTTCAACCACGCCCTGAGTCCTTCCCAGCAGCGCAACGTCGAGCAGGCGTTGAAGTGCCGGGTGCTCGACCGTACCGGGTTGATCCTCGATATCTTCGCCCAGCGTGCGCGGACCCATGAAGGCAAGCTGCAGGTCGAACTGGCCCAGCTCGAGTACATGTCCACGCGCCTGGTGCGCGGCTGGACCCACCTCGAGCGCCAGAAGGGCGGTATCGGTCTGCGCGGGCCGGGTGAAACCCAGCTCGAGACCGACCGTCGTCTGCTGCGCGGGCGTATCAAGTCGATTCATAAACGGCTCGACAAGGTGCGCTCCCAGCGTGAGCAGAATCGTCGTGCGCGCGCCAAGGCGGAGATCCCCAGCGTTTCGCTGGTGGGCTACACCAACGCCGGCAAGTCCACGCTGTTCAACAGCGTGACCGAGGCCAGCGTGTTCGCCGCCGACCAGCTCTTCGCGACGCTTGATCCGACCCTGCGCCGGCTCGAGATCGACGATGTAGGACCGGTGGTGCTGGCCGATACCGTGGGCTTCATCCGCCACCTGCCGCACAAGTTGGTCGAAGCCTTTCGTGCCACCCTGCAGGAGGCCGCCGAGGCCAGCCTGCTGGTGCATGTGATCGATGCCGCCGACCCGGATCGTGAGCTCAACGTGGCCCAGGTCGAAGGCGTGCTAGAGGAAATCGGTGCCGATGAGGTGCCGTGCCTGAGGGTGATGAACAAGATCGACCTGTTCGACAGTGCGCCACGCATCGAACGTGACGGCGAGGGTCGCCCCATGTCGGTATGGGTGTCGGCCCAGCAGGGCCTGGGGCTCGATCTTTTGCAGCAGGCGCTTTCCGAGTGCCTCGCCGAGGACGTGCTGGACACCTCTCTGGCGCTGTCGCCCGAGCAGGGCAAGCTGCGTGCCGGCCTGCATGAGCTGGGTGCCGTTCGCGAGGAGCATTTCGATGAGCAGGGTCGCTCGCTGCTCGATATCCGCCTGCCCAGGCGTGAGTTCATGCAGCTGATGGCGCGCCTCGGCGAGAAGGCCGAGACCTACCTGCCTCCCGAAGAGCAGGAAAAACCGGTCTGGGAGCCTTGAGGGTTTTCTGATACCCGTCATTGAGGGCAAGATGGCAGCTTAACGCTGCCGGCGGGATGGCCGGGGCACCGAACAGGACATGACGATCGCATCGCATGTCGGGTCGAGGCGCGAGAGCCTCGACCCTCGACGCAGTCAACGCAGAGTGGAGAATACGTATGGCTTGGAATGAGCCTGGTGGAGGCAAGCAGCATGACCCCTGGAGTGGGGGCGGCCGACGCGGCGGTAATGGCGGCGGCAATAATGGGGGCGGAGGCAACAATCAGGGGCCTCCCGACCTCGATGAAGCCCTGAAGAAATTCCAGGACAAGATCAACAGCCTCCTGGGCGGCCGCGGCAAGCGCAGCGGTGGCGGTGGCAACTCGGGAGGCGGTCGTCGCAACACCTTCGCTCTGCCGGGTCTGTTGATCGTGATCGCGTTGGCCGTGTGGGCAGCCTCCGGGTTCTACCTGGTCGACCAGTCAGAGCGTGGCGTGGTGCTGCGCTTCGGTAAGTTCCAGGAAATCGTCACGCCGGGCCTGCACTGGAATCCGCCGCTGGTGGATGACGTGCGCATGGTCAACGTGACTCGTGTGCGTTCGCTGACGCAGACGCAGTCGATGCTGACGCAGGACGAGAATATCGTTTCCGTCGAGATATCGGCTCAGTACCAGGTCTCCAATCCGCGTGACTTCGTGCTCAATGTCCGCAATCCCGAAGTCAGCCTCGAGAATGCTCTGGACTCCGCCCTGCGTCATGTGGTCGGCGGTACCGAGATGATCGATATCCTGACCTCCGGACGTGAGATCCTCGGCAGTGCGGTAAGCAGCCGTTTGCAGTCCTACCTGGACAGCTATGGCACGGGGCTGCTCTTGCAGACCATCAACATCGAATCGACTGCGCCGCCGGATGCCGTGCAGGACGCCTTCGATGACGTGATTCGTGCTCGTGAGGATCGCCAGCGCACCATCAACGAAGCCATGGCGTATGCCAACGCGATCATTCCCGCGGCTCAGGGTCAGGCACAGCGTCTGCTCGAACAGGGCCAGGGCTATCGCGAATCGGTAGTAGCCGAGGCTCAGGGTAAGGCCAACCGCTTCAACTCGCTGCTGACCCAGTACAAGGGTGCACCGGGCGTGATGCGTGAGCGTCTCTACCTCGACACCATGAGCGACGTCTTGGGCCGTACCGACAAGGTGCTGGTCGATGCCGATTCGAGCCCGATGATGTACCTGCCGCTGGATCAGCTGCGTTCAGGCAGCAAGTCGGGGCAGAACGGCCAGAACAACCAGGATGCCAATGCTCAGAATGTCGACCCTCAGCTGCTGGAGCGCCTGCGTGGCCAGGGCCAGCAGTCCAATCGCAGTTCAAGTTCCAGCAATAGCACCAGCGGTATCCAGAGGGAGGGCCGGTAATGATCAATAATCGCTCCCTGCTGATCGTCGGCGGCCTCGCAGCCGTCGCCTGGTTGGCCAGCAACAGCCTGTACATCGTCGATGAAACCCAGCGCGCGGTGAAGCTGCGCTTCGGTGAGGTCATCGAGGAGAACATTCAGCCTGGCCTTCACGTGAAGATTCCGATTACCCAGACGGTACGGACCTTCGATACCCGTGTGCTGACGCTGGATACCGACGCCAGCCGCTACCTGACACTCGAGCAGAAAGCGGTCATCGTCGACTCCTACGTCAAGTGGCAGGTGGTCAACCCGACCCGCTACTACGAGGCTACCGCCGGGGACGAGATGATGGCCGTACGCCTGATTCAGCCCCGCGTCGACGAGAGCCTGCGTAACGAGTTCGGTCGCCTGAACCTGCAGCAGATCATCTCCGAGCGTCGTGATGACCTGATGACCGCGCCGACCAAGGAACTCGACAACCTGATGCGTGACGAGCTGGGTGTGGCGATTCGCGATATTCGCGTCAAGCGTATCGATCTGCCCGAGGATGTGTCCTCCGCGGTCTACTCGCGGATGCGCTCCGAGCGTGAGCGTCAGGCACGGGAATGGCGCGCGCAGGGCCAGGAAGAGGCCGAGCGTATTCGCGCCAATGCCGATCGTCGCCGCCAGGTGCTGCTGGCGCAGGCTCAGTCGCGCTCCGAGACCCTTCGTGGCGAGGGTGATGCCGAGGCCGCCGCGATCTACTCGGATGCCTACCAGCAGGATGAGGAGTTCTACTCCTTCTGGCGCAGCCTCGATGCCTACCGCGAGAGCTTCAGCAGTGGTGGCAACATGATGGTGCTCGACCCGTCGAGCGACTTCTTCCGCTACCTCAAGAGCCCGTCACCTCAAGGCGGGGAATGATGCTGGTGGCGTGAATCTGCGCCAGCGTGATTCTGCACGAACAGTGCAGTGAGCGGGGCGATCAGCGCCCCGCTCAGGGTTCATCACACAGTCAAACGTGATAGAATCCCTCAACCGGGCGTTGCCCGGTTTTTTTGTGGGCGTTCCCACGGGTCATGCGACTCCGTTTGCTTGGGCCATGCGACCCGAGGGGCGCGGAAGTCGTGGCCTTCTAAAGGCTTCGTGATCCCGGCCGACGCCCGGATAGGCCATTCAACCTTGGCAGGACAGAACATGACCATCGCTGACCGCTGGTTGCTCCCCGACGGCATGGATGAAGTGTTGCCGCCCCAGGCGGCGCGCATGGAAGAGCTTCGTCGGGCGTTGCTCGACCTCTACCATCGCTGGGGGTATGACCAGGTGATGCCGCCCCCCCTCGAGTTTCTCGACTCGTTGCTGACCGGCACCGGCACCGACCTCGACCTGCAGACCTTCAAGCTGACCGACCAGCTCACCGGGCGCATGATGGGCGCCAGTGCCGACGTCACACCTCAGGTGGCGCGCATGGATGCCCACTCATTGAAGCGCCAAGGACCCGTGCGGCTTTGCTACTGCACCAACGTGCTGCGGGCCAAGTCTGACCAGCACCAGGGAAGCCGAAGCCCGGTGCAGGTTGGCGTCGAGCTGTTCGGCCACGCCGGTCTCGAGGCGGACCTGGAAATCCTTCGCCTGGCGCTGGGTAGCGTCAAGGCGGCCGGTGCCGGCGAAGTCCACCTGGCGCTGGGCCATATCGGCCTCTATCGCAGCCTGGTGCAGGCTGCCGAGCTGGAGCATGCCGAGGAGCGCGCGATCTTCGCGGCCCTGGAGCTCAAGTCACCGGGCGAGCTGGCCTCCTGCGTCGAGTCAAGCGTCAAGGATCCGGCGCTTGCCGAGATGTTCCTCGCGCTGGTCGAGCTGCACGGCGGTCGCGAAGTGCTCGACGAGGCGCGAAGCGCTTTCGCCGAGGCGCCGGCGCCTGTCGCTGCTGCCCTGGACCAGCTGTCGGCGCTGTGCGAAGGCGTAGCGGCGGCCGACCCGCAGCTCGATATCTACATCGATCTTGCCGAGCTGCGCGGCTATGAATATCACACCGGCATGATGTTCGCCGCCTATGTGCCGGGCTATGGCCAGGCGCTAGCCAAGGGCGGACGCTATGACGATACTGGGCGGGCCTTCGGGCGTGCTCGCCCGGCCACCGGTTTCTCGATGGACCTCAAACTACTGGCGACCCTGGACGAACAGCAGCCCCCCTGCGACGGTATCTGGGCCCCGGCCGACGATGCCCCGGGCCTGGCCCAGGCCGTGCAAGGCCTGCGTGAGGCCGGCGAGCGCGTGGTGCAGGCCCTGCCAGGCCAGCGCACCGGGCCCGCCGAGCACCGCTGCGATCGCCAGCTGGTGCACATGGGCGATGACTGGCAGGTGTCTCACCTGGCCTGAGGCCGGCGATGAGGCTTCGATTGACGGATTCTTTGATCAAGAGACGAGAGCAATGGGCAAGAACGTAGTCGTACTGGGCACCCAGTGGGGTGACGAAGGCAAGGGCAAGGTCGTCGACCTGCTGACCGAATCGGCCGCTGCGGTGGTGCGTTTCCAAGGCGGGCACAATGCCGGTCATACGCTGGTCATCGACGGTGAAAAAACCGTCCTGCACCTGATTCCGTCCGGTATTCTGCGGGACGACAAGACCTGCGTGATCGGCAACGGCGTGGTGCTGTCGCCGGAGGCGCTGATCAAGGAAATCCGCGAGCTGGAAGCCAAGGGCGTTCCGGTGCGTGAGCGCCTGCGCCTGTCGCCGGCCTGCCCGCTGATCCTGTCCTATCACGTGCGGCTGGACCAGGCGCGCGAGAAGGCGCGCGGCGTGGCCAAGATCGGCACCACTGGTCGCGGGATCGGCCCGGCCTATGAAGATAAGGTCGCTCGTCGCGGCCTGCGCCTTGGGGATCTGCAGCACCGTGAGCGCTTCGCCTCCAAGCTCGGCGAGGTGCTGGACTATCACAATTTCGTGCTGACCAAGTATCACGGTGAAGAGCCGGTCGATTTCCAGCAGGTGCTCGACGAGGCCATGCAGATGGGTGAGGACCTGCGCCCGATGGTCTGCGACACCGTGGGTCTGGTCCACGACTTCCGCAAGGCCGGCGAGAACATTCTCTTCGAGGGGGCTCAGGGCTCGCTGCTGGATATCGACCACGGTACCTATCCGTTCGTGACCAGTTCCAACACCACGGCTGGTGGCACTGCTACCGGCTCCGGCGTTGGCCCGCTGTATCTCGATTATGTGCTGGGCATCACCAAGGCTTACACCACGCGTGTCGGCTCCGGTCCATTCCCCACCGAGCTCTTCGATGATCACGGTCGCCACCTGGCCGAGAAAGGCCACGAGTTCGGCGCGACCACCGGTCGCGCGCGTCGCTGTGGCTGGTTCGATGCCGTGGCCCTGCGCCATGCGGTGCAGATCAATTCGGTCTCTGGCCTGTGTCTGACCAAGCTCGATGTGCTCGACGGTCTGGAGAACATCCGTGTCTGCATCGGCTATCGCAGCAAGGATGGCGACGTGCTGGATACGCCGGTGGACTCCGAAGGGTATGAGGCCATCGAGCCGCTCTACCACGACCTGCCGGGCTGGAGCGAGTCGACCCTGGGCGTCAAGCGCGTCGAGGATCTGCCGGACAATGCCCGTGGCTATATCCGCTTCCTGGAAGAGCAGGTGGGTACGCCCATCGACATCATCTCTACCGGGCCGGATCGCAACGAGACCATTGTCCTGCGTAATCCGTTCGACGCCTGATCGGGCGCGCCCCGCCGGGCGCTGACCGACTGATGACACCCCCGCCGGGCTTCCTGGCGGGGGTGTTTGCGTTTCGGGCGTGCATACCGGATTTGCGTATCAGGTCGGTCAATCGGGCCGGGTTATTCCCCATTCCGGTTTAGGGAGGAGCGGGCCTGTCTCAAATGATAATAATTGTCATTATTGATGCCATCGGTGCCGATCGTGCGTCGATCCGTCGACAAGCCTGCCGGGACCGGGAGGGAGGCTTCACATCGTGCTTATACAGGACTAAAATGGTCCTCAATCCGAGGCTACCTCGCCAGGCAGACCGCCACCGCGCTTTTGCGCTCAAGGAGTGCCGCCATGCTGAAACTGTCCCGTTTGACCGATTACGCCGCCGTTGTCATGGCGCAGATCGCTCGTCATCCGGAGCAGCCGCATGCCGCCGCTGAATTGGCTGAGGCGGTCCAGCTGCCGCACCCTACGGTGAGCAAGACGCTGAAGATGCTGGTTCGTGCAGGGCTGTTGCTGTCTCAGCGCGGCGCGCAGGGCGGCTATCGCCTGGCGCGGCCCGCTTCCCAGATCAGCGCCATCGATATCATCACTGCCATCGAAGGCCCGGTGGCGATGACCGAGTGCAGTCAGGACGACGGCGACTGCGAGCTGGCCGCCACCTGCGGGGTATCCGACAACTGGCAGCGGGTGTCACTTGCCGTGCGCGCCCTGCTCGACAGCGTGACCCTGGCGCATCTGGCCGAAACCACGCCGATCAAGTTGCCGGTCAGGCTTCCCATTCAATCCGTGACCCTGGCCAGCGAGGCCGGTCGCTAACGTAAAACGCCCGGATTCCTCGATTCCAATTGCCCGGGAGGAGACAGACCATGGCAAGTGAAGAAATGGAGCAGCTTGTCCGTCGCGAATATACCCAAGGGTTCGTGACAGACATCGAAAGCGACACGATGCCGCCTGGCCTCGATGAGAACACCATCGCCTTCATCTCGAAGAAGAAGGGCGAGCCCGAGTGGATGCTCGAGTGGCGTCTCAAGGCCTACCATCAGTGGTTGAAGATGACGTCACCCTCCTGGGCGCATCTGGATTATCCTCCCATCGACTACCAGGCGATCTCCTACTACAGCGCGCCTAAGAAGGACGAAGATCGTCCGCAGAGCCTCGACGAGGTCGATCCCAAGCTGCTCGAAACCTACGAGAAGCTGGGCATTCCGCTGCACGAGCGGGCCGCACTGGCGGGCGTCGCCGTGGACGCGGTCTTCGACTCGGTGTCCGTGACCACCACCTTCAAGGACAAGCTGGCCGAGGCCGGGGTGATCTTCTGCTCGATCTCGGAGGCCATCCGCGATTACCCGGAGCTGATCAAGCAGTACCTGGGCAGCGTGGTGCCAGCTGCAGACAACTACTTCGCGGCGCTCAACTCCGCGGTCTTCACCGACGGTTCCTTCGTCTTCGTGCCGGAAGGCGTGACCTGCCCGATGGAGCTTTCCACCTATTTCCGTATCAACGCCGCCAACACCGGGCAGTTCGAGCGCACCCTGATCATCTGCGAGAAGCAGGCCCAGGTCTCCTATCTCGAGGGCTGCACCGCGCCTCAGCGTGATGAAAACCAGCTGCACGCAGCGGTGGTCGAACTGGTGGCGCTGGAAGATGCCTACATCAAGTACTCCACGGTGCAGAACTGGTACCCGGGCGATGAAGATGGCAAGGGCGGTATCTACAACTTCGTGACCAAGCGCGGTGATTGCCGCGGCGACCGCTCGCGTATCAGTTGGACCCAGGTCGAGACCGGCTCGGCGATCACCTGGAAGTACCCGTCCTGCGTGCTGCGCGGCCGCGACAGCATCGGCGAGTTCTATTCGGTGGCGGTGACCAACGGCCGTCAGCAGGCCGATACCGGCACCAAGATGATTCACATCGGCGAGGGTACCCGCTCCAGCATCATCTCCAAGGGCATTTCCGCCGGGCGCAGCAACCAGTCCTATCGTGGCCTGGTCAAGATCGGCCCACGGGCCAAGGGCGCGCGCAACTTCACCCAGTGTGATTCGCTGCTGATCGGTGATCAGTGTGGCGCTCACACCTTCCCCTATCAGGAAATTGGCAACAGCACCGCCACCGTCGAGCACGAGGCGACCACCTCGAAGATCGGCGAGGACCAGCTGTTCTACTGCCAGAGCCGAGGTATCTCCGAGGAAGATGCGGTCAGCATGATCGTCAACGGCTTCTGCAAGGACGTCTTCCAGGAGCTGCCGATGGAGTTCGCCGTCGAAGCTGAAGCGCTGCTCAACGTGACATTGGAAGGTGCCGTCGGCTAAGCGCCGCACGCCCTGTGATACGTCATCCGTCATCGAATCTTTAAAGGCCGCGTGGCGGCCCGAACCGAATCAAGGTGTCAACATGCTCGAAGTCAAGGACCTGCACGTCACGGTGGAAGGCAAGGAAATCCTCAAGGGCCTCTCGCTGACCATCAATCCTGGTGAGGTGCATGCCATCATGGGCCCCAACGGGGCCGGCAAGTCGACCCTGTCGGCGGTCATCGCCGGCAAGGACGGCTATGAGGTAACCAGCGGTTCGATCACCTTCGAAGGCAAGGACGTGCTGGAGATGGACATCGAGGAGCGTGCCTGTGCTGGCCTGCTGCTCGGCTTCCAGTATCCGGTCGAGATCCCCGGGGTGAAGAACATCTACCTGCTCAAGGCGGCGCTGAATGCTCAGCGCGCAGCCCGCGGCGAAGACGAGATGCCGGCACCGGAGTTCATGAAGCTGGTGCGGGAAAAGATCAAGTTCATGAAGATGGACTCGAGCTTCCTGCAGCGCGCCGTCAATGAAGGTTTCTCCGGTGGCGAGAAGAAGCGCAACGAGATCCTCCAGATGCTGCTGCTCGAGCCCAAGCTCGCCATGCTCGACGAGATCGACTCCGGCCTGGATATCGACGCCATGAAGGTGGTCGCCGACGGCGTCAACTCTCTGCGTGACGCCAATCGCGCCATCCTGATGGTCACTCACTACCAGCGCCTGCTCGATCATATCGTGCCGGACGTGGTGCATGTGCTGGTCGACGGACGCATCGTCAAGACCGGCGGCAAGGAGCTGGCCCTGGAACTCGAATCGCGCGGCTACGAATGGGTCCTGGAGGAATCCGCGGCATGAGCGACGAACAGACTTTTCTCGATGCACTGAGCGCACGCGGCACGCGCCGTGGCGCCGAGCCGACCTGGATTGCCGCCCGCCGTCAGGCTGGCGCGGCGCGCTTCGAGGCGCTGGGCTTCCCGACCCGCCGTGATGAGGCCTTCAAGTACACCGATGTGCGCGCCATCGCCCGCGGTGACTTTACCCTGGCTCAGGATGCGCAGGACGTGGCACCGCTGTCCCCCGCGACCGCCGCGGCCCTGACGTTGCCCCTCGAGGCGCTGCGCTTGACCTTCGTCGACGGCATTTTTGCGCCCGAGCTGTCTGACCTGGCGGCTCTGCCGGCCGGCGTCAGCGTCGAGCCGCTGTCCCAGGCACTGGCCGACAACCACGAAGCGGTGGGCGGTGCCCTTGGGCGCCTGGCCGGCGTCGATTTCTCGCCGTTCACGGCGCTCAATACCGCCTTCGCCGAAGAGGGTGCGGTGATTCGCCTGGCGCCGGGCTCGGTGGTCGAGACGCCGATCCTGGTGCAGTTCCTGTCCCGGGCCAATGCCACCCCGCTGATGAGTCATCCGCGGGTGCTGATCGAAGCCGGTGCACGTAGCCAGGCCACCGTGATCGAGCACCAGGTGGGCGAGGAGGGCGCTGCCAACTTCTCCAACCTGGTCTCCGAGGTGATGCTCGAGCGTGGCGCGATTCTGACGCACTACAAACTGCAGGAAGCATCGCTCAAGGACCTGCATGTCTCGAGCCTGCATATCGATCAGGGGCGCGACAGCCGCTTCACGTCCTTCAACCTGAACCTGGGCGGCTCGCTGGTGCGCAACGACATCGTCGCCGAGCTCAACGCCCAGGGTGCCGAGACCAACTACTTCGGTCTGTTCTTCGCCCAGGGTCGCCAGCACGTCGACAACCACACCCTGGTCAATCACAACGCGCCCCACACCTTCTCCAACGAGAATTACAAGGGCATTCTCGGCGATCGGGCCCATGGCGTCTTCAATGGCAAGGTGGTCGTGCGCCGCGACAGCCAGAAGATCGAAGCGCACCAGAGCAACGCCAACCTGCTGCTCTCCGACCGTGCCGAGATCGACACCAAGCCGGAACTCGAGATTTACGCCGACGACGTCAAATGCTCCCACGGGGCCACCACTGGCCAGCTCGACGAAGAAGCCATCTTCGCGCTGCGGGCTCGGGGCATCGGCGAAGAGACCGCCCGCGGCTTGCTGACCCTGGCCTTTGCCGGCGAAGTGATGGATCAGGTGGCGCTGGACGCCGTGGCCGAGCGCGTCGAGCGCACGGTGGCCGGCAAGCTGCCGGAGCGGTTCAATCTGGCCGGGCTGGTCGAGGTTGCCGCCGCCCTGGATGAGGAGTAAGTCATGACTGACTTCAGTGACCTGATGCTGGACGTGGCCAAGGTACGCAGCGACTTCCCGATCCTTGACCGGGAGGTTCACGACAAGCCGCTGGTGTATCTCGACAACGCCGCCACCTGCCAGACGCCACGGCAGGTGATTGAGGTCTTCGACGACTACTATCGGCACTACAACGCCAATATCCATCGTGGCCTGCATACCCTGTCTGATGAGGCGACCTCTGCCTTCGAGCGTGCCCGTGACAAGGTGCGGGCCTTCATCAATGCCCGCGAGATCCGCGAGATCATCTTTACCCGTGGCACTACCGAGGCCATCAATCTGGTGGTCAACACCTGGGGCCGGGCCAATCTCAAGGCCGGCGATGAGGTGCTGATCTCGCAGCTAGAGCACCACTCGAACATCGTGCCCTGGCAGCTGCTGGCCAAGGAGATCGGCTTCACCATCAAGGTGATCCCGGTCGATGAGCGTGGCGTGCTCGATCAGGCCGCCTACCGTGATCTCTTCACCGAACGGACTCGCCTGGTGGCGGTGAACCACGTATCCAACGCCTTCGGCACCGTTAATCCGGTCTCCGAGATGGCAAGCGTGGCGCACTCCCATGGCGCCCTGATCCTGGTCGACGGTGCCCAGGCGGCGCCCCATGAGCAGGTCGATGTGTCGGCCATGGACGTCGACTTTTATGCGTTTTCCGGGCATAAGGTCTACGGGCCCACAGGCGTTGGTGTGCTCTACGGCAAAGCCGCCCTGTTGAACGCCATGCCGCCTTGGCAGGGTGGTGGCGAGATGATCAAGACCGTGTCCTTCGAGGCCGGCAGCACCTTTGCCGATATTCCCCACAAGTTCGAGGCTGGCACCCCGGCGATCGCCGAGGTGATCGCTCTGGGCGCGGCGCTCGATTGGGTGTCCGGCATCGGTCTGCCGCTGATCCGTGCCTGGGAGCATCGCCTCACCGAGCATGCTACGCGGGAGCTTTCGCGCATCGACGGCCTGCGGATTCTGGGCACCGCTCCCGGCAAGGCGGCCGTGATGTCCTTCGTGGTCGAGGGCGCCCACAGTCAGGACATCGGCCTGCTGATCGACCAGCTTGGCGTGGCGATTCGCACCGGTCATCACTGCGCCCAGCCGCTGCTCGCACACTTCGGTGTCGATGCCACCTGTCGCGCCTCCTTTGCCGCCTACAACACCCCCGAGGAGATCGACATCTTCGTCGAGTCTCTGGAGCGGGTGATCGGCATGGTGCGCTAACTGACCCCGGAGGAGCCAAATGTCGGCCATGGAACAAGTGGAAGAGCTCTATAAGGGCCAGGAAATGCCCCTGCAGCGGGATGTGGAGGTTATCTCCATCCCCTTCGGCAAGACCGTGACGCTGACCGAGGACAGCATTGTCTCGGTGATGCAGGCTAAGGGCAGTACCGTCAGCGTGGCCTTCGAGGGCCGCCTGTTTCTGATCGAGGGCGCCAATCTGGATGCCCTGGGTCTCGAGTCACTGCCGCGCCCGACTCTGCCCGAGGACGCCAGCGAAGAGCAGATCGAGCAGTTCGTCTGGGACCAGCTACGCACCTGCTTCGACCCGGAGATTCCGGTCGATATCGTCGAACTGGGCCTGGTCTATGGCTGTCGCATCGAGCGGCTGCTGACCGGCGAGCGCCTCGTCACGTTGCGCATGACGCTCACTGCGCCGGGCTGCGGCATGGGTGATGTGATCGCTGCCGATGCCCGCAACAAGATCCTCGGCGCCCCGCAGATCAGCAAGGTCCATGTCGAAATCGTCTTCGACCCGCCCTGGAGTCGCGAGATGATGAGCGAGGAAGCCCGGCTCGAACTGGGCATGTTCTAAGGTTTCACGACCGGACCCACGCGCCATGGATTGATGGTAGCGGACATAGTAGCGTGCGTGTCATATAGCCGTGAGATGACGTCCCTGAACGCGGGGGAAAGCACCACCGGTGAGCCGGGCCGGGCGTCGGAACAAACGCCATGCGCCCCGGGGTGCTGGACAGCAAAGGGTAAGCTTGCATGTACCGGAAATGGGGGGTGGGCCTCAGGGCCATCCTGATGACGCTGGGCGCCCTGGTGGTATGCCTGGTAATCGCTGGGGTGGCGGCCAATCTGTGGATGGTCGAGCGCACGCGAGGCCGTATTGATCATCAGCTGTCGCAGTGTGTCGAAGCGCCGGTAGGCATCGTCTTCGGCACCTCGCTTTGGAGCCGACAGGGCGGGCGCAATCCCTATTTCGCGGCGCGGATCGAAGCCGCTGCTAGCTTGATGCGCGACCGACGCGTCGATCATCTGCTGCTGTCCGGCGATAACCGCACCCGCTACTACAACGAGCCCGTGAGCATGTGGCGAGAGCTGCGTGCTCTTCGCGTGCGTGATGTCGACATGACGCTGGATTATGCGGGCTTCAGCACTTTCGATACCCTGGTGCGCGCTCAGGCGGTCTTCGACGTCGAGCGCGCGCTGCTGATCAGTCAGGCCTGGCATCTGCCCAGGGCCATGTTCATCGCCGATGCGTTGGGGCTCAAGGTCGAAGGCTGCGCGGTGCAGGAAGAAGAGGCGGACGGTATCTGGCGGCTGCGCGCCCGGGAGTGGCTGGCGCGACTGGCCACGCTCGGCGATCTGTATCTCTGGGGGCGGGAAGCCTACTTTCTGGGACCCGAAGAGCCACTGGTGATTGCCAAGCCGCCACGGGTATCGGCGCAGGCGGTGGCGGTATCACAGCATCTGCAAAAGGGAAAGAGCCTGCAGGAGGAGAAGGAGCAAGAAGGGCAGAACAGTACGTCAGGGGGAGTCGACGCTGACGTGACGTCCCCCGCGGGCGGGCCCGAAGGCGCAGGGGAGGCTAGCGGTTCTCTTTCTGCAGCTGATACAGCTCGCGAATCAGCTTACGGCAGCCCTTCCAGCAGCGCTCCATGACCGGCTCGATGGAGTCGGGCAGCGGATGAGTATGCAGCGTGGCGAGGGCCTGCATCAGCACGCGTTCCTGTTCGAGCAGCTCACCGATCAGCACCTGACTATCGTTGCCGACGAAGCTCTTCAGCCGGCTCCACAGCCACATGTAGTCGTCGCGTTCGACATCGGCGTCTCTGGGCAACAGGTTGAGGTGACGCTTGGCCAGCGTCTGCAGCTTTTGCATGTCCTTGCTGCGCGCCTCGTAGTGCGGCTTCAGTACTTCGCGCAGCGACGGACGCAGGCGTTCGATGTTGTCCTGGAAATAGTCGAGGCTATCGGCCAGCGCTTCGAGCAAGCTGTCCATCGCCACTTGGCGATTATCGAGAAACATGAGCAGTCACCTCCTCCGGTGACGCAGATTGTGCGTGGGGAAACAGTGTTTTGCTACCCCTGGGCGATAAAAAACTCTCGGGCGGGCTAGCCCGAGAGTGCCACCCTAGCCCTTGGGCTTGGGCGGGGCCTTGAGTTTCGGGGCGGCATGCTTTTCCAGGTGCTCGATGATCTGACCGGCGATGTCCTTGCCGGTGGCCGTCTCGATGCCTTGAAGCCCTGGCGATGAGTTGACTTCCATGATCACTGGCCCGTGATTGGAGCGCAACAAATCGACCCCAGCCACATGCAGGCCCATGGCCTTGGCGGCCCGGATCGCCGTGGAGCGTTCCTCCGGGGTGATGCGGATCACGCTGGCGCTACCGCCCCGGTGCAGATTGGAACGAAACTCGCCTTCCGCTGCCTGGCGCTTCATCGAGGCTATCACCTTGTCGCCAATCACCAGGCAGCGGATATCGGCGCCCTTGGCTTCCTTGATGTATTCCTGAACCATGATGTTGGCCTTCATGCCCATGAAGGCCTGGATCACGCTCTCGGCCGCCTGGTTGGTCTCGGCCAGCACCACGCCGATGCCCTGGGTGCCTTCCAGAAGCTTGATGACCAGAGGGGCGCCTTTGACCATGGTAATCAGGTCAGGGATGTCATCGGGAGAGTGAGCAAAGCCGGTGACAGGCAGACCCACACCCTTTCGCGACAGTAGCTGCAGAGAGCGCAGCTTGTCTCGTGAGCGAGTGATCGCCACGTTGTCGTTGAGCACATAGGTGCCCATCATCTCGAACTGGCGTAGCACCGCGCAGCCATAGAACGTCACTGAAGAACCGATACGCGGAATCACAGCGTCGAACGGTTCCAGTTCCGCCCCCTTGTAGTGAATCGAGGGCCGGTGCGAGGTGATGTTCATGTAGCAGCGCAGGGTATCGACAACCCGGATGCTATGGCCACGCTGCTCCGCTGCCTCGATCAGGCGGCGGGTGGAATACAGGTGGCGATTGCGGGAAAGCAGGGCGATATGCATGCATCGGGTCCTTGTAAAAAAGTCAGGGCTCGCCGTGAAGGAAGGCGGCGCCGGGCGCAACCAGCAGGCGGCGCATGGCACGACGGCCGAGCAGCATCGGGTGGCGCATATCGCCGCGGTGCGTCAGGCTCAACTCCGCCATGAAGTCGAGCTCACCCATCTGCAAGCGCGTGCGCACCACGTAGCGCCATTCAGACTGGCCGTTGGAGCTGGTCACCATTCGACGGTCATGCAGGTGCAGGCGCACGGGGTGGGCCGGGCTATCAGGTCCGCCGCCCCGGGTCACGAAGCTGACCCAGACGTGGCCACCTTCCTCATAGGTCTCTATGTCCTCGGCATGCAGGGCCGAGGTACGGGCGCCGGTGTCGGCCTTGCAGCAAAGGGTCAGCCCCAGTTCCGGAAGCGTGACCATTTCTCGGCGACCGATGACCGCCTTGGCCTGATAGGGCAGTGCTTTCATGACCCCTCCGCGTCAGTGGTGAAGGTGGGCGAGCCGTTGACCGACCGGTGAGTCGGGCGGCGCATCGCGCAACTGCATCAGCAGCGGCAGGCGCAGCCGCGGAATCAACGCCAGATCCTTGACCATCGCGGTGAAGTCTACCGACGGCTGCTCGGCCAGGCGCTCGAGATAGCGCGGCAGGCGCTGGGCGTCTTCCAGATGCTCCCAGCCGCGAGCGGCGATCGCCGCAAGCAGGTCCGGGCCACAGGCGGCCGAATCGTCCAGCAGCTTGCCGTACCAGGCGCCGACGCTGTCATCCTGGCTTGCGCCCATCGCTCGCACGCAGGCGCAGAAGGTCTCTATGTCACCAGCGCTTGCCGCCTGCTCGCCGCGTGCGCGCAGCGCCTGAATCAGTGCGGCATCAAGGCTGACATGCTCGAGGCAATAGCACAGCGAATGCAGGACTTCGTTGGGCAGCCTTGGCAGCCGCTGGGCCAGGGCATGAGCCTGGTCGGTGTCGTGGCGTGTCGCGAAGTCAGCCAGGCCCTGGAGGCCAAGCGCCTGCCACTGATTGCCCTGAAGGTCGTCCTGGTGCTCTGATGGAACATCACTCTGGGCGCCGGTCAGGTAGTCTTCAGCGAACTCGAGATACTGGCTGCCCGGGCGATCCATATCCTGGTTGGCGCGGGCGTGCAGCATCGCCTGAAGCTGCAGCGAGGGTGCGAAGGCCAGCGGGTTGTCTTTCATCAGGTTGTCTACCTGGTGCTCCTTGCCCAGCGTCGAGACGCTGTGGCCTAGGGTCTCGAGCAGACGCTGGATGAACGCATCCCGAGGAGCGGCCACCAGATATCCCTGCTCGTCCAGTGGCAGTGACAGGAACCAGATCAGCGGCTCTTCGGCATCGCCAAGCGTGAATATGCAGGCCAGTCGCGCCTGCCCCTGCCAGGGGCTCGGCCAAGGCTGCTGTTGGGCCTCGAAGGCCGCCAGCTCGTCGAGCGAACAGGGTGCCAAGCGCCGGCCCATATGATAGAGCCGAACCTGGGCGCCGCTGCGCGTGAAGAAGTCGTGAAGCGTCAAAATTGGCTGCATGGCACCTTCCCATAATCAAGCGGCCACTCTATCACTTATGCCGGTTCCCTTGGCAGTCCCGAGCTGGGGAGAAACCGCGGGTTGTATAAAAATTACCCAGTCATCCCTAGGCCCCATGACGTCCCGGTAAGCCGCGCTTGTCCAATGGTTATCCACAGTTCTTTTCAGTGTTTCTGTGCATGACAATAGCGTGACGAATAGATGTCACTCTGAGATGGGAAGTTGCACGGCATGGCCGTTGCCTTACAAGGGAAGCACTATGTGGCATGGGGTGGGGCGTTGATGCAGGGTCGTTGATGCGATGTCGGTGATGCGATGTCGTTGATGCAGTGGTGGAGGAAGAGAGGACGCCTCGCCGTTAGGTGTAGCAGTAAAATCTAGTAGGTAAGCCTTACCTGACCTATGTTCCAAAGGGTAATAAGCTTTATAATGGCTTATTACTTAATGATCTCTTTAAACTCAATTCAGGAGAGCACGCATGCTGCGTTCCTTCACTCTTTCTCTGCTGGGTGCCGCTGCACTCGCCACTGCCGGGCTGGCCCAGGCCGACGATCCTCTCAAGGTCGGCATGTCCGGCGGGTATTTCCCCTTCACCTTCGTCGAACAGGATGAGCTCAAGGGCTTTGAAGTCGATGTGCTGGAGGCCGTCGCCAAGGAGATGGGCGTCGAGGTGACGTTTGTGACGGCCAACTTCTCCGGCCTGTTCGGCATGCTCGAGTCCGGGCGCATCGATACCATTGCCAACCAGATCACCATCACCGATGAGCGTGAGGCGAAGTACCGCTTCACCGAGCCCTACGTCTATGACGGTGCCCAGGTGGTAGTCAAGCGCGGCAATGACAGTATCCATGGCGTCGAGGACCTGCGCGGCAAGTCGGTGGCAGTCAATCTGGGCTCCAATTACGAAGCGTTGCTCGAAGCCTTGCCTTATGCCGACGAGATCGACATTCGCACCTACGAAAGCAATATCGAGCAGGACACGGCGTTGGGGCGGGTCGATGCCTTTGTCATGGACCGGGTCAGTGCTAGCCAGGTCATCAAGGAAAAACCGCTACCGCTGGCGCTCGCCGGTCAGCCGTTCTCCCAGATCCGCAATGCTCTGCCGTTCCGGGAGGGCGACGGCGAACTGCGTGATCGAGTCAACTCGGCGCTGTCGACGTTGCGCAGCGACGGTACGCTGAGCGCGATCTCCGAACGCTGGTTCGGCACCGATATCACCCGCCCGTAACCGGGAGTCATGATGAGTGTGCTCGACGTTGATTACATGCTTGGGCTGGTGCCGATCCTGCTGAGCTATCTGCCACTGACCTTGGAAATGGCCGGGGCCGGCATGGTGCTGGCCCTGGTGCTGGCCTGTCTGCTGGCCGTGGTCCGGGTGCTGGCGATTCCCGGCTTGAATGCGGCCACGCTGCTGTTCATCTCGTTCTTCCGCGGCACGCCACTGCTGGTCCAGCTGTTCCTGTTCTATTACGGGTTGCCCCAGTTGTTTAGTGCGCTGACCGAGATCAATGGCATTACCGCGACCATTCTTGGTCTGACCTTGCACTTCTCTGCGTACATGGCGGAATCAATCCGTGCCGCCATCGTCGGCGTGGACCGCAGTCAGACCGAGGCGGCGCTGTCGATCGGCATGACCAATGCGCAACTGATGCGGCGCATCGTGCTGCCCCAGGCTACCCGCATCGCAGTACCGACGTTGATGAACTATTTCATCGACATGATCAAGGCCACTTCGCTGGCCTTTACCCTGGGCGTGACGGAGCTGATGGGGGCCACCCAAAAGGAGGCCGCAGGTAGCTTCCTCTACTTTGAAGCCTTCATTACGGTCGCTGTTATCTACTGGGGGATAGTCGAGCTGCTGGCCTGGCTGCAGCGGCGCCTTGAGGCAAGATTCAACGAGGCCTATCAACGATGATGGTGGTAGAAGGACTGATCAAACACTTTCAGGACAGCGTCGTGCTCAACGGCATCGACCTGAAAATTCAGCAGGGTGAAATCATCGTGGTGATCGGCCCGTCCGGTACGGGAAAGTCGACCCTGCTGCGCTGTCTGAATTTTCTCGAACGGCCGGATGCTGGGCGGATTCGTATCGGCAACCTCGACGTTAATGCCGCCCGCCCGCGCAAGGCGGATATCCTGGCGCTGCGTCGCGCCACTGCCTTTGTGTTCCAGAACTATGCCCTGTTCGCCAACAAGACGGCGCTTGAGAACATCACCGAAGGCCTGATCGTGGTCAATCACTGGCCCAAGGCCAAGGCACATGCTCGCGGACGGGAAATTCTCGAGCGTATCGGTCTTGCCGACAAGGCGGATGCCTATCCGGCCTCGCTCTCAGGTGGACAACAGCAGCGTGTCGGCATAGGGCGCGCCATGGCGGCCCAGGCCGAGGTGATCCTGTTCGATGAACCGACCTCGTCGCTGGACCCGGAATGGGTCGAGGAGGTGTTGGGACTGATGAAACAGCTGGCCGAGGAACGTCAGACCATGCTGGTGGTGACTCACGAGATGGCGTTTGCCCGCGACGTGGCCGATCGAGTGATCTTTATGGAGGGTGGACGCATTGTCGAACAGGGGCCGCCCTCTGAACTGTTCTCGGCGCCTCGTGATCCACGCACCCGGGACTTTCTGCGCAAGGTGCTGGCAAATCAGGCGCCACTGGAGGGCTAAGCCAGCAACGACTGGCCAAGCCGAGGCTTGCCCGGGATAATGGCCTGTTTTGGTTTTGATTGGGGAGAGACTATGAGCGTTCACCAGCAACTCGACGAGGCGGTTCGCCGTCTGGAAGCAACCCTCAAGGCCTCAGACCTGTGGCGGGTGGAAGAACCCTCAACCGAAGCGATGGCCAGCCAGCAGCCGTTCTGTGTCGACAGCATGTCACTGCCCCAGTGGCTGCGCTTCGTGTTCATCGCCCGCCTCGATGCCATGATTGCAGCGCAAGCGGCACTGCCCGCCAGCTGCAATGTGGCACCGGCGGCCGATGTGTATCTCAAGCAGGAGCAGGCGCGTGCCGGTGATCGCCTGTTAGTGGTCAAGGCCATCGAGGAAGTCGATCAGGTGATCAACGAGGCCTCCTGAGGTCGCTAAAGCCAGGAGAACCGCATGCCCTATTACTTTGCCTATGGCAGCAACATGAACGTGGCACGAGTCGATGCGCGGATCGGCGAGACCCGGCGTGCCCTGGCCGGGGTGCTGGATGATTATCGGCTGAGCTTCGACAAGGCATCCAAGGTGCCGGGGATTGCGCATGCCAACGTCCATCCGGCCCGGGGGCAGCGGGTCGAGGGGGCGCTCTTCGAGCTGACCCATCCCGACCAGATCACGCTGATGGATCCTTTCGAAGGGCATCCTCACGATTACACCCGGGTACGTGAATCCGTGCTCACCGACGAAGGCCCCATCGAAGCGTGGGTGTACGTCGCCCAGCCAGAGCGCACCGCTGAGTCGTTGCGGCCGGCGAGGGAGTATCTTGCTCACCTGTTGGCGGGTGAGGCCTTCCTGTCGGCGCAGTACCACGCTGAGCTGGCACGGGTCGAGGTCGTTGAGGAACTCGACGATGAAAGCCTGGCGGCCCTTGGCCTGCACCGGCACACGCCGCGCTGAGTTCACCTAATGCTTACTAGCTTAGTCATTGGCGCTTCTCACTGGGTGTTTTACTCGGTGTTGTTACTGGCTGCGCGCTGATGTTGCTCAACCATTCCACTGGCTTCATTTTCTTCGATAACCGTTGAGGCCGTGGCGCTGGCGCTGATGACGGGGTGTATTGTCGCAGGCCGGGCGGTGAGCCTTCCGGTCTTGCGCTGAATCAATATTTGCCCCTTTCTCGCTGAGTAGACTCGGGATGTCTTTTTCGGCAGCCATGGCTGCCTCGACATCAAAAGGAATCGAGTCATGCGTTATTCTGTCCTCACTGCTGTTCTCGCCACTGGCCTGGTCGCTGCCAGCGCTGTCCATTCAAGCGATGCACTCGCTGCCGGTTCCCAGTATGGCGTCGGGGATATCTTCACCCGCTTCGGCGTGGCCAAGGTCACGCCGAAGAGCGACAACGGCACCCTCTCCAACGGTGCCATTGACGTGGACGTGCAGAGCGACAGTGCGGCCGCCTTCACCCTGGGCTATCGGTTTACCGACAAGCTGGGTGTCGAGCTCCTTGCCGCTCAGCGCTTCGAACACGACATTGAGCTGAATGGTGCCAACCAGGCCTCTACCAAGCACCTGCCGCCGACCTTGACCCTGCAGTACTATCCGCTGGGCGGCACCCAGGCACGCGTGCAGCCTTATGCCGGACTGGGCGTCAATTACACCACCTTCACCGATGAAAAGGTCGATGGCTCAACCCTGGAGCTCGATGATTCCTGGGGGGCCGCGGGTCAGGTCGGGGTCGATCTGGTGATCGATGATCATTGGGCGCTCAATGCGGCGGCCTGGTATCTGGACATCGATACCGATGCCAAGGTTGGCGGCAGCGATGCCGGCACCGTCGAGATCGACCCGGTGGTGGTGATGGCGGGCCTGAGCTACCGCTTCTGAGCCACATGCGGTTGTCTGCAAGAATCGCCTGAACGACTCACCTGAATGAGCCGCCTAAACGACGACGCCCGCTTCCGATGGGAAGCGGGCGTCTTGCGTTGGGCACCTTGAGTGCTCTGGCGCTTTTAGTGCTCCGGCATGTCGCATGCCCCTAAGGGCCCCCTTGGTGGTCTCAGTCGGCGAGTGCCGGGTCCAGCGAGACGCCGCTGCGGCGACTAATGGCCAGGCCCAGCAGCAGGCCAGCGGCGGCCGGCAGCACCCAGCCGAAACTTGTCTCGCCTAGTGGCAGCATGGCCTGCAGGGTGCTTGCTGGCTTCACCAGTGTCTCGATGCCGCTGGCGGCCAGGCCGTCCAGCAGACTGGCGGCGAAGGTCAGCCCCATCGTGCAGGAGAAGACCCGCGGCGCGTCCGCCAACTGCCTGCGCAGCATAGACAGAGCTATCAGGGCGATGGCCGGTGGGTAGAGGGCCACCAGTACCGGCACCGAGACGCGGATCAGGCTATCCAACCCCTGGTTGGCCACCAGGGCGGAAAAGGCGCCCATGACGATGACCATCACTCGGTAGGGTAGACGCGGGAAGAGACGATGGAAGTACTCGCCGCAGGAGGTCAGCAGGCCAACCGCCGTGGTCAGACAGGCCAAGGTGATGATCACTGCCAGCAACACTGGGCCGGCCGGGCCGAACAGCGCCTGCACATAGGTGGGAATCAGTGTGCCGTTGTCGGCACCGGCCGCTACCTCATGGCTGGTGGCGCCCATGTAGGCCAGGGGCAGATAGACCGCGGCCAGGCAGGTCGCGGCGATCACACCGGTCATCAGGGTGTAGCGCATCAGGGTGCGGCGATCCTCGATGCCGCGCTCGCGGATAGCGCTGACGATCAGGATGCCGAAGACCAGCGAGGCCAGGGTGTCCATGGTCAGGTAACCGTTTTCAAAACCCTGAGCGAAGGGCGCATCGACCCAGGACTCGCTGATCGGCCCCAGCGGCCCCTGAGGAAAGAGCAAGGTGGCGGCGGCGATCACCATCAGCAGGAATATCAGCAGGGGGGTGATCCACTTGCCGATCACATCGACCAGCCGGCCGGGCGACAACGCCAGCAAGGTGGCGAGGCCAAAGAAAAGCACCGAGTGAATGGCCAGGCCGGTGCTTGGAGCGGAGTCGATGAAGGGGCGCATGCCCATCTCGAAGGCCACGGTGCCGGTACGGGGCAATGCGAACAGCGGGCCGATCGACAGATAGATGCCCAGGCCGAAGAGCATTGCTGCCACCTTGGGTAGTGGCGAGGTCAGTCGGTCCAGACCGCCGCCGACGATGGCCACAGCCACGATGCCTAGCAATGGCAGGCCGACGCCAGTGACCAGAAAGCCCAGTGCCGCGGGCCAGAAGGCGATTCCGGCACCCTGGCCGACTTGCGGCGGGAAGATGATGTTGCCGGCCCCGAGGAACAGAGCGAAGGTCATGAAGCCCAGCGCGAGCACCTCGAAACCGGAAAGACGCGTTTTCACGGAGAATACCTGCGAGTTGATAGTGGAACGTTGGAAAGAACATGAGATTTTCGGCGCAATATTATCGTCGATGCGCTTGCTCGCAGCAAAAAAAACGCCGGGCCAAGGGCCCGGCGTTAGATGCTTCTACTCTTGATCAGCAGTGCCTGATCAGAAGCGTGTTGCTAGATGCCATTCATTAGAAGCGCAGGGTGATGCCGCCGCCGATGGTTACCGGATCGATATCCGCGGTACCGATGCCATTGCCATTCAGGCTGGCGTCGGCTTCGACATCGGAATAGCTCACCGAGCCATTGAGCAGCAGATAGTCAGTGAGGGCGAGATCGACGCCGACCTGGCCTATCGCACCCCAGGAGTCATCGATATTCAGGCCACTCAGCTCTTCATCGGAGTAGGTGGTGTAGTTGACCCCGACCCCGACGTAGGGCTGTACCTTGCCCCTAGTACCGCCCAGCGGGTAGTAGTTCGCCAGCAGGTTGACCGGGGTGCGATCCACGCTGCCGATGCCTTTTCCACCTAGGCTCAGGTCGTGCTCGAAGGGCTCGCTGCTGTTGAGCTCGACGCCAACCTTGTCGGTCAACAGATAGCCAAAGCCATAGGTGAAACCACGCTCGTCGGATACATCGAGCTCAGCCCCGTTGAGGTTGCCGTTGTCGGAAGTGGGCTCGACTTGAGCGACACCGCCGCGCACGAAGATATCACCAGCCTGATAGGCCATAGCCGTCTGGGTAGCCATCAAGCCGCTGGTGGCGATAACAGCTGCGGAAAAAAGAGTTGCCTTGTTCATGTAAGCCTCCTGGTTGCTTCTAGTGGATCGACGCTAGCGGTCGCTGGCCGGCTCCTAGTTTGACAAGAGCAGTATAGGAAACAGTGTTTCCTTTGGCATCAAGATTTTTCCAATCACGCTGATAGTTATGATTGCCCCAGAATATGGAGGGTATGAGGTTAATGGCCTCTTATCAAAGGCATGATTCTGTATAGGATGTGTAAAGGTGATGCAGCCATGTGAGCGATGATGATTCGCCAAGTCATCTGAATTGGTCTTGACTGGCTATCAGAGAGACGCTGCTTGATAACGGCGAGTCGGCAAGGAGGACATATGAATTCACGCATGTTACGGCAGGTTTGGCTGCCCTTTGCCGGCCTGGTGCTGTCGTCGGTTCTCTCGGTGGCGCTGCTGTGGCGGCCTGAGGCGCTCAGCGACTTGTCCTGGGGATGGCGCCTGCCGATGGTGCTGCTGGGGCTATGGGCAATAGGGGCAGGTTTCATGCACGGGGTGGGGGTGACAGCGCCTCGTCGTTGGCTTCGTCAGTTGATGTCAGCGCCCGCCTGCTGGTGGGGGCTGGTGGTTTTTGCGCTATTCGTGCTTGGCCGAATGACGGCGGCCTGAGCGGTGGACTGGGTCAGCAAGCTGGTCAGGCGTCAGCCAGCTAGGTTCGTGAAGGCATGAAACGCAGCGGGGGCGCCAATGGGCGCCCCCGCAGTTCTAGCTCTGAACCGAAACTTGCTCGAGATGGAAAAGGTTCAACCTTCCTTGATGGAGTCGAACTCCTCGGTGATCTCGGCAGTCGGCTCACCGGTGATCAGTGAGACCACAACGATGGCGATGTAGGCGAAGATCACGCCCGGCACGATTTCGTAAAGATCGAAGATGCCGCCGGAGATCTGAGCCCAGGCCACTACGGTCACACCACCGACCAAGATGCCGGCCAGGGCGCCCCAGGTGTTCATGCGACGCCAGAACAGGGCCATGATCAGCGCCGGGCCGAAGGCCGCGCCGAAGCCCGCCCAGGCGTAGGACACCAGTCCCAGCACGGAAGAGTCCGGGTTCAGGGCCAGCAGGTAGGCAATGACGGCGATGCCGATGACCGCGAAGCGCCCCACCCAGACCAGTTCACTCTGAGAGGCATCCTTACGGATCATGGCTTTGTAGAAGTCATCGGTCAGGGCTGAGGAAGAGACCAGCAGTTGGGAGTCGGCGGTGGACATCACGGCTGCCAGGATCGCGGCCAGCAGCACGCCGGCGATGACCGGATGGAAGATAGCATTGACCATGATCATGAAGATGGTCTCGCCGTCACCCAGGTCGCGGGCCATGTAGACGGTGCCCAGCAGGCCAACACCCATGGCACAGATCAGGCAGAGCGCCGACCAGGACACGGCGATGCGACGTGCGGCCGGGATGTCGTTCGGGCTGCGGATGGCGGCAAAGCGCGCTAGGATATGCGGCTGACCGAAATAACCCAGGCCCCATGCCATGGAGCTGATGATGCCGATAGCGGTCAGGGACTCGCCGGTGTTGGCATCGGTGAACCATTTCAGCATGTCACCATTTTCGGCGAGGATCTGGGCGCTACTGCCGCTGAAACCACCGAGCTCGGACAGGGCGATGACCGGTACGATCAGCAGGGCGGCAGCCATCATCAGGCCTTGGATCAAGTCGGTCCAGGACACCGCCAGGAAACCGCCGAAGAAGGTGTAGGAGATGATTGCCAGGGTGCCGACTGTCACTGCCAGGGTGTAATCGAGGCCGAAGACAGTTTCGAACAGCTTGCCGCCGGCGACCAGGCCGGAGCTGGTGTAGAACATGAAGAACATCAGGATGAAGATCGCTGATACCACACGTAGCAGCTGAGTCTTGTCGCGGAAGCGGTTGGCGAAGAACTCCGGCAGGGTCAGGGCGTCGCCAGACTTGAAGCTGTAGACGCGCATGCGGCGGGCCACGATCAGCCAGTTCAGCCAGGTGCCTGCGAGCAGACCGATGCCGATCCAGCCAGCAGAAAGGCCGCTGACATAGGCTGCGCCCGGCAGGCCAAGCAGCAGCCAGCCGGACATGTCGGAGGCGCCGGCCGAAATAGCTGACGTCCAGGGCCCAAGAGAACGACCGCCAAGAATGTAGTCGGAGAGGTTGGTCGTGCGCTTATAAGCGATGACGCCGATGCCGAGCATCACCACCAGATAGAGCGCGAAGGTAAAGCCGATGGTCAGGTTGTTTTCAACCATGTTGAGTCGTCCTTCTGCGGTTATGGTTGTCAAACGCCGAAAGGGCCCTGCTTTTCTTATAAAAGAAAGGCAAGGCCTTTTCGTACGTACCCGCCAAGCGGAGCGTTACTATCCTGCTTGGCAGACCATTCGTAATGAGTGACTCATCACCCATAGCGAATAGCGACGCGGTGCCGTCGAACGCGGCGGTATTGATGGTCAGGGTTATCTCTGGGACGAAGCGAAAAAGACGAAACGCAGCAGATAGATGGGGCCACCCGCATGAGAGCGGTGCCTGATAGACCCTGACCATCGAAGGGCCGAACGCTGACGACGGCGCCAATGATATTACGATTTACGTCTACATTGCTTGCCCGAATTTACTCCCAGGAAGGATTCGGCCCGGGCATCTATCTGACGATGAATATCATAGGGTTTATGGCCGCTTCATTCAGGTCGGAATGAGGGGGCTATGCATCGCTGTTCGGTATCACATGCTCAAGGTAGATCTGCGCAAGCTCGGCGCGCGTAACTGCTCGATCACTTGCCCATTCACCGTGGCAACACTGGCGGTCTTTGTGCGCAACGACCAGGTAGGGGCTGGCGTTGGCAGCCGGCAAGGACGCCGGGCACTTGATGGCGACTCGGGTCAACATGAGTCAAAAAGCGAAAACTGGGGGAGGGCATTACGCTGGCGATGGTGGCCGCCAGCCGGGTCCTGTTGGCCTGGTATCAGCAGATAATAAAAAGGGCCCCCTCAGGAGCCCTTTCACTACGCTTGTTACTCGCTTGTTACTACGCCTTTCACTACGTTGAGAGCGTCATGCGCGCGCTCTTAGCGAGTGATGTGCTGATATTCGCCTGCATCAGCAGTAACGCTGCTCACCACCAGAATGGCAATCATGGAAGCGATGAAGCCAGGAATGATCTCGTACACACCCGGGCCACCCATGAACGATCCATTCCAGCCCAGAGAGATCCAGATAATGACGGTGAGAGCACCGACCACCATGCCCGCAATGGCACCAGCGCCGTTAGTACGCTGCCACATCAGCGACAGAATGATCAAAGGACCAAACGCCGAGCCGAAGCCTGCCCAGGCATTACTGACCAGTCCCAGAACCTGAGAGTTGGGATCAGAGGCAATGACGGCAGCAACCAGGCCAACCAGTACTACGCAGATGCGGCCAACATTCACACACTCACGATCGCTGGCTTCTTTACGCAGGAACAGGCGATAGAAGTCCTCGGTCAGTGAGGATGAGGACACCAGCAGCTGACTGGAGATGGTGCTCATGATCGCTGCCAGCAGTGCTGCATAGAGGAAGCCAGTGATCAGCGGATGGAACAGCAGGTTCGACAGAACGATGAAGATGGTTTCTGGATCTTCAATGTTCAAGCCATTGCGAACCGCATAAGCGCGGCCGAAAATACCCAGTGAGACCGCGCCGATCAGGGAGATAGCCATCCAGCCCATACCGATGTTACGGGCAACTGGCACTTCCTTCAGCGTCCGGATAGCCATGAAGCGCACGATGATGTGCGGCTGACCGAAATAACCCAGACCCCAGGTAACCGCAGACAGCCAACCGATAAAGGTCAGCCCGTTGGTCCAGGATAACAGCGTGGGATCGACTTCATTCAGCGTCTGTGACGCCTGGGCGAAACCGCCGCCGCCTTCGCCAAAGAGCACTACCGCCGGCATGATCACCAGGGCCAGCATCATGATGCAGCCTTGCACGAAGTCCGTCATGCTCACGGCCAGGAAGCCACCGACCACCGTGTAGGCAAGTACCACGCCCAAGGTGATGACGATACCTACGGCGTAGTCGCTTAGACCACCGAAGTTGAAGATCCCGGAGAACGCGCTTTCAAACAGCTTGCCGCCTGCCACCAGGCCTGACGCTGTATAAACCGCGAAGAAGATCACGATGACGATAGCGGATACCGTTCTCAGCGACATCGCCTGAGTCGGGAACCGGTTGGCCAGGAAAGACGGAATGGTAATCGCATTGCCATAGTGAACCGTCTGTTCACGAAGGCGTGGTGCGACCAGTGTCCAGTTGAAGAACGCGCCAACAAGCAGGCCGATACCGATCCAGGCAGAACCCAGGCCAGATGCAAACAGCGCACCGGGCAGACCCAGGAGCAACCAACCGCTCATGTCCGATGCACCGGCCGATAGGGCCGCTACCTTTGGACTGAGAGATCGTCCACCTAGCATGTAGTCTTCAGACGACGACGTGGCTTTGCGCATCGCATAGATGCCGATGGCAACCATGAGCGCAAAGTAAACAAATAGGCTGATCCAAACACCAATAGCCATGGAACATCTCCAATTTATTAGGGCGGAACTCGTTCCGACCGGTTAGTGCGTTTACCGTGCAGAATCCGGTAGTGGCACGCATTGTTTTTGTAACTCTTTTCTCTTCACCTGCTTCAGGTAGAGCGCGAAGGTAAAGCTGGGGGCTAGGTTTTTTCTATCATCTTGAGTCGTCCTTCTGCAGTTATTGTTGTCCAACGCCGAAAGGGCCCTGCTTTAGTTATAGACGATCTACAAGGCCTTTTCGTACGTTCCCGCCCTGCGGGGGGCATCCCCCGCAGGGCAGACTACTCGATCCGGGTTATTCATCACCCATCGCGAGTAGCGACGCGTTGCCGCCGAGCGCGGCGGTATTGATAGTCAGCGTCTTCTCTGTGGCGAAACGCAACAGATAGTTCGGACCACCCGCCTTGGGGCCGGTGCCCGACAGCCCCTGACCACCGAAGGGCTGGACGCCGACGACGGCGCCTATGATATTACGATTTACGTATACATTGCCTACCCGAATCTTTTGCGCGATTTCTTCGGCGAAGGATTCGTTGCGGCTATGCACGCCGAAGGTCAGACCGTAGCGGCGATCGTTGATGGATTGGACCACCTTATCGATCTCGCTGGCCTTGTAGCGAACGATATGCAGAATCGGGCCGAATTGCTCGCGCTCCAGGGCGTCGATGCTGTCGATCTCGAAGGCGACCGGGGCGACGAAGGTGCCCTCGGCGGTGTGCACCGGGTCGAGTTTGGTTTCGGCGACCAGACGGCCTTCGCCCTTGAGTTTCTCGATGTGAGCCATCAGGCCCTTGCGCGCGTCCTCGTCGATCACCGGGCCCACATCGGTACCCAGGTTGCGCGGATCGCCCACATGCAGCTCGTCCATCGCGCCCTTGAGGATCTCGATGACCCGGTCGGCCACGTCTTCCTGGAGGTAAAGCACGCGCAGTGCGGAGCAGCGCTGACCGGCACTCTGGAACGCGGACTGCACGACATCGGCCACGACCTGCTCGGGCAGGGCGGTCGAGTCGACGATCATGGCGTTCATGCCGCCAGTCTCGGCGATCAGTGTCGGCAGGGCGGCGCCTTCACGGGCGGCCAGTGCGCGGTTGATGATCTGAGCGGTGTCGGTGCCGCCGGTGAAGACCACGCCAGTGATGCGCGGATCACCGCTGAGCACGCTGCCCACGGTGGGGCCATCGCCCGGCAGCAGCTGTACGACGTCGCGCGGCATGCCCGCTTCATAGAGCAGTTCGATAATGCGGTTGGCCGCCAGTGAGGTCTGTTCGGCCGGCTTGGCCAGTACCGGGTTGCCGGCAACGGCCGCTGCCACGACCTGACCGCAGAAGATGGCGATCGGGAAGTTCCAGGGGCTGATCGCGGCAAACACGCCCTTGCCGGACAGCATCAGCTCGTTGGACTCGCCGGTGGGGCCCGGCAGAGTGGTGGCGTTACCGAACAGCTCTTCGGCGCGGGTCGCATAGTAGCGGCAGAAGTCAACCGCCTCGCGGATCTCGTCGACGCCATCGGTCAGCAGCTTGCCACCTTCGCGCGAGCACAGGGCCATCAGCTCGGCGAGGTTCTCTTCCATCAGGTCGCCCAGGCGGCGGATGATGGCGGCACGCTCGGCAACCGGAGTGTTCTCCCAACGCGGGAAGGCAGCCCAGGCGGCATCCACGGCCTTGGACGCCTGGTCCTTGCTGGTCCACTGCACGCTGCCCACTTTGACCTTGCGGTCGAACGGGCAGAGGACATCATGGCGAGCACTGCCGTCATCGGCAACATCGAAGGCCAGCAGCGGTTTAGCGTTGTACTCCTTGTCCATGAATTTCGCCATCTCATCCATGAGCGGCTGGTACTGGCTGTTGATGTTCAAGTTCACTCCCTTCGAGTTCACGCGGTTAGGGCCATAGATATCCTTGGGCAAAGGAATCCGGTTGTTGGCGTAGGTCTTGTACTGCTTGAGCGTCTCTACCGGGTGCACGCAAAGCGATTCGACCGGGACACGCGGGTCCACCAACTGGTGAACGAAGGAGGAGTTGGCCCCGTTCTCGAGCAGGCGGCGAACCAGATACGGCAGTAGATCCTTGTGCGCCCCTACCGGCGCATAGATACGGCAGTAAGTGCCTTGCGGTGCACGCTTGAGCGCCGCGTCGTACAGGGCCTCGCCCATGCCGTGCAGGCGCTGGAACTCGAAGGGCCGACTTGCTTCGTTGGCCAGTTCAAGAATGGTGCTGATGGTGTGCGCGTTGTGCGTCGCGAACTGCGGGAAGATACGCCCGCGGGTGCTTTCCGACAGCAGGAAGCTGGCACAGACCAGATAGGCAACGTCAGTGCTGGCCTTGCGGGTATAGACCGGATAGCCGTCGACGCCGATCTGCTGGCACTCCTTGACTTCGGTATCCCAGTAAGCGCCCTTGACCAGGCGCATCGGGATCTCGTCGCCCTGCTGGTCGGCCAGGCGATTGATGTAATGCAGCACCGGCAGGGCGCGCTTGGCGTAAGCCTGCACGACCAAACCGAAGTGGCCCCAGCCACGGCAGGTGTCGCTTTCATAGACGGCACGGAAGACTTCCAGCGACAACTCGAGGCGATCGACTTCTTCAGCATCGATGGTCATGGCCACATCGCGCTCGCGCGCCATGGCCGCCAGCTCACGCACGGTGCCGACCAGCTCTTCGAGGACCTGCTCGCGACGCCCGAATTCATAGCGCGGATGCAGGGCCGAGAGCTTGATGGAGATCGACGGTGACGGCGTCTTGGACGACAGGCTCTTGCTGGTCTTGCCCACGCTCTTGATGGCGTCGGCATAGGAATCGAAATAGCGTTTGGCGTCCGCGCGGGTTCGAGCCGCTTCACCGAGCATGTCGTAGGAGTAGGTGTAGCCTTTATCGAATAGCGGCTTGGAGCGCTTGAGTGCCTCTTCGATGTCGCGGCCGAGCACGAACTGCTTGCCCATGATCTTCATCGCTTCATACATGGCGCGACGAATGACCGGCTCACCCATGCGATTGACGAGCTTATTGATGAAGTGGGCGGGCTTGCCTTCCTTGGGCTTGTCCAGGTTGATGACGCGACCAGTCATCAAAAGGCCCCAGGTAGACGCATTGACGAACCACGACTCACTCTTGCCGACGTGGGCCTTCCAGTCTGCCGGACCAAGCTTGTCTTCGATCAGGGCGTCTGCAGTGGCTTTATCCGGAATGCGCAGCATGGCCTCGGCGAGGCACATCAACATCAGGCCTTCATTGGTATCAAGGCTGTACTGTTGGAGCAGTTCATCGATGGAATCGACTGCTGTATCCATTTCCCGGACTTCGCGTACCAGCTCGGCTGCCTGGTTCGCTGTCCGCTTGAATTCTGCTTCGTCGGCGGACAGGAAGTCGACGAGTTCACCTACGAAGGTTTCTTCATCCACCACGTAATGATCGCTGATGCGGGCGAACAGCGTATCCAGGTCCTGCTTCCAAATGGTGCTATCCAGCATGTTATTAGCGTCTAGCTGTCGGGTCCCGTGTGATTAACCACCCGCTTGGTAAATAACTCAGGGTGCTTGATCTGCCATACCTTCATCACCTCAATCGGCGATTGATGATGCAGTGCCTTCTGCGGAATGTGGTGATTGTACAGCCACATATAGCGTTTCAGCGTCTGCTCAAGGTCTTCGCCTGAGGTGTAGCGCCGAGTCGCCAACACGTCGCTGATGCGACCATTGAAGCGCTCCACCATGCCGTTCGTCTGCGGCCTGCCCGGCTTGATCAGACGATGCTCGATGTTATGGGCTTGGCACTCCTGGTCGAATGCATGGTTGCCGCTGGGCTTACGCTCACCGGCCCGAGTAAAGCGATCAGTAAAGGATTTTCCGTTGTCTGTAAGTACCGTCTGGATCTTGAAGGGGGCCTTCTCCTTCAACTGCTTCATGAACGCACGCGCGTCCTTCGCTGACTGACTGCGCTTGATCTCCAAATAGACCCAGCGCGTGGCACGGTCGATGGCGACGTACAAGTAGCGTTTCTGCTGCTCGTCAGGCATCTGAGGCAGGTGTTTAATGTCGATGTGCACGAAACCCGGCTCATAGTCCTTGAAGGGCTTGTGCCGGGGCTTCTCATCACCGCCGGCGTCCTGCCGAGCCAGTTTCGCCAATGTCGGCACCTCGCGCCGCTTGAGCATGCGATGCAGCCCGGAGCGGGACAAGCGAGGATTCAGGAATTCACGTGCCACGACCAGGAGATCATCCAGACCGAGGCGAAGGAATTCGCGAGCGGCGATCAGCACCTCCTCTTGCTCGGGCGTGAGCGTGGCCAGCAGGTTGTGCCGCGTGTGAGATCGATCGTGGACATCGTCACGGTTCCGCCAGCGCCGGATGGTCGCGGTGGCGACGCCATATTGGCGGGCCAACTCGCTATCCGTGATGCTGGTGGGGGCTGCCTGGATCTCGGCACGGATCTTCGGTGTCGTGGTCGCTTGTTTATGCAGCTTGATGTCCATGAACCTGCTCCCGAATGAATTGCTGAAGAAGCTCTCTGGCGGCTAGCAGAGGATAACTTCTATAGGCGATTCGATCATCGGGGACCCGACATCTAGCATTTATGAATACCCCATGACAATGCGTGACCGGGCGACATTGCCGACATGACGTCAGTGGCCTGCGAAGGTGGCAGGAACCCGGCTGGTGAAGCGTGGCCCAGGAAACGTCAGGGCAGGCGCGAACTGCCCGTGGTCGTTTCATGACTGGATGAATGTAGTGATGCGCGCGGCTTGCGTCTTGCGAATTTCCCGGCTTGATTTGTCAAAAAGCGGGAAAGGTTGCGAGAGTAAGTCGATATTTAGACTTTTTGGTTACGTCTTAAGGAGCGTTATTAAGAATGGTTGGCTGTGTAGGCCGACGCAAGGCGCTGGGAGGGTGACCGAAGCTGCGGCGGAAGGCATGTGACAGCGAGCTTTGCGAAGAAAAGCCAGTCTGATCAGCAATTTCCGACAAGGGGAGGCGCGTTGAAAGGAGTAGATGCTGGGCCGTACGCAGGCGCTTGGTCAGCAGATATTGATAAGGCGTTACGCCCGCCTGTTGGCGGAAGCAGTCAGTGAAATGGGCCTCGCTCAGACAGGCATGACGTGCCAGATCAGCGACGCTGAGTCGTTTTGAAAGGTGTTGCTGAATATAGCGATCCAACGAGGCCAAGTTGATGCGCTGTTGCCCGTTGGACAGTTCTTGAGCGGGCTGCAGGCGCACGTTAAGGCAGGACAGAAAGGTGGTCGCCATCAGTTCGTGATGCACCAGCTGCTGTGGCGCTCCGTCCATCATGTGGCTGAGTTCTTGTACCAGGAAGTCGAGATAGCGGGTGAGCGATGCATCTAACGAGAAGAACAGTGGCGCGTCGAACAGCCGCGCGAACTCATGGTGCTGGCCTGCCAGGGGGAAAGCGTCGGATGGCAGGTTCATGATGAGATGGCGATTGATCCCCACCCCTTCGTAGTAATGCACGTGATTGGCCGGAACGATGCATCCCGAGAGAGGGGCAATCGAACCGCCCAGACCTTCGATCTCGAACTCGGCATTACCATCCACCCCGATCACGATCTGATGATAGTCATGATCATGGTGCTTGGTAATGGTATCGAGCGGGAAAAGATGAAGGGCGCTGGGCATCGGTTTGGCACTCCCGGCACATTAAACCAGATAGGCGGCCATTGTACGCCGATGCAAATCGAAAGACAGCGGCCTTAGTCTGACTGTGGTCGCTCTCGTGCCTCTCGTAGCGCCGTTCTGGAAGCGAGGTGGTCACGCAGCGCCTGAAGATCGTCACGCCCGCTGCGGGAGAACAGCGACCCACCCTGAGCGGCCTGCCAGGGGCGGCCGTGCTCATCCATCAGGTGCTGCGCGCGGCGGCGAACGCCCTCGAGGAATTCATCATGACGCACTGGGTAGCCAATGACGGTATGCCATTCTGTCTCGCTGAGGCTGCCGGTGAGCGCTTTGTCGAATAGCGTCAGCAGATCATGAGCCTCTGTACGGTAGCGCGGCGTGCGCGACAGCATCATGACACCGACCATACTGCCGATGACCAGGAAGCAAACAGCAAAGATCAGCAGAAAGGTAGCCATGTGATCGGCTCACAGGTAGAAGGAAAAGACATTCAGGAACTGAGCGACTGTGTAGCGGGTATAGAGCACTCAGCGACCCCTGTTGGTGGGCTATCTCTGTCTGTCACTTGCTGCTCTATTCAGTCATATAGGCAGGACTTTGCCGCCAGCGCCCAAGTCTGCCCGCACTTTACCATGGCCGGGCGGCACTATAGTAGAGAAGCAGAAGCAGGAGCAGGAGCAGGAGCAGCAGAGGGCGCAGGTTACCCCCGCATGGCTGGCGCTACCTGATGACGAATCTACTCTCGATCTTTGGTGCTACCCGCTAGAGGTGGGCGTTGGATAGCGCCATCCTTGCCCGGTAGCCGATGTGGGCAGATCAGAAGGAGCCGTAGCCGTGACCTTTTTTGTGCAGCATGCCGCCAATACGCAAGGCCGCGACTTCCTGGTCGGCGACATTCATGGCCAGTACGACCTGCTGATGAAAGCCATGGCCAGCGTCGATTTCGATAGGGCTCGGGATCGCCTTTTCAGCGTGGGCGACCTGATCGATCGCGGCGCACAATCGTTCGACTGCCTGTCTTTGCCGTTCAAGCCCTGGTTCTTCGGAGTGCGAGGCAATCACGAGATGCTGGCCTACAAAGCTTTGTTCAACACCGTCGGCGATGAATGGCACAAGCATGAATTGTGGATGGCCAATGGCGGCACCTGGGTGCAGAGAGGGAGCGTCAAGGAAGTGAAGATGGTGCTCAGCGATGCCATGCGCCATCTACCCTACGCAAGAGAGCTAAGCGTTGCCGGCAAGCGTATAGGCATCGTGCATGCTGAACCGCCCGCTGACAGGTCCCGGCTTGAACTCGAAGACAATGATTCCGGCCGCGAGCGCCTTATTTGGGGTCGCTCGCGCATCAAGGAAGGTGACAGGACAACCGTCGATGGCATCGATGCTGTAGTAGTGGGGCACTCCATCGTCGGCACCCCAACCAGCCTTGGCAATGTCCACTATATCGACACCGGTGCCTTCTTGACCGGCCGCCTGACATTGATTGAGGCGGGGGAGGTGATCTCGTGAATGGGCGTCGGCCAAAACGACGGGCTTGAGTGGTATGTAAGCCGCAGGTTGCCACCGGGAATCGCGTCAGGCATTTTGCGGAAGGTGAGCGTGATCAATGATGCCGCCAAGTCTGTTTGGTCACGACATGCTGCGTTCAATGTGTGCTCCCCTGCCGTCGTTGGATGGATTTCAAATTGCAACGTGCGGTTCTCGTAGCAGCTTGACTGGCATTATCTTGTTGTTGATGTCGGTAATGGCGCTGCCAAGTGCCAGCTGGATACGGACAGGCATCTGCTGAATGGATGGGGTTTCCTCCCCAGCCTCCAGCAATTGCTGACTGATTGTGTCGAGATCATGTGGTTCGAGGTCTGGCACGATCAGAGCCAGCTCATCTGGGGTGATGCGGTAGGCTTGGTGGTTACCACTAATCGCCCGACTAAGCTTTTGGCTCATCTCGAAGAGAAGCTCATCGGCAGCTTCTAAGCCCAAGGCTTCGATGACGTCTGACATGTCAGTGATCTTTACCTTGACCACACCAGTCATTTGGGCTGTGAGTGTCGCTTGTGAAGACCCTCATTGAGTGCGACCTGGTTAGCGAGGCCAGATTGGTCATCGCTGTGGGCCACGTAGCGATGGGCGACGAGCGCTTGACGACGGGAATGAGACAGCCAATCGGCAACGCCACCCAGCAGCATATACAGCGCCATACGGAGCAAATAGTTGGCGCTTTCCTGATCGATGCCACGGTTGGCGTCTTGAGGCATAAAAGCCATCAATATGCTGGCGACAAGTGCTGTGATAAGGCTACCAGGCAGGGCATATCATGAGGCGGCAACCAATATGGGGATCAGCAATAATAAAGATAGGCGTAAGCCGTCCCACCAGTGGCATATACGATTCCTGCGCCAAGGCACAATAGCAGCATGATGATGGCGCACTGGATGCTGTGGTTATTTGCCAACGATTTCGCCATGCGTTTTGGATACGTCAGCGACTGCCACAGGCTGTGTAACTCCACGTGTGTGGTCCTCGTAGAAAACTAATGCTTAAGCAGCATATGCCACTCTTTCCTACCCATCATCCGTAATGCGATCATCTGACGTGAGAAATGGAATCGCTGCGCGATGCTTCTAAGTCTTTCAATGCATGTATTTCTTACCTTGTCAGCCAACTCGCCTATTGATTGTTGAGTGTGTAGGAAAAAATTGTGTGTACAGTGTAGTGAAAATATGTAGCTGCTCTTGTTTTTTAAGCATCTGAGTTATAAGGAAAAAGTATTAACTTCCTCCTGATGGTACTTCAGTAAGGGATGACCTCTGATGGATTCTGCACACAAGCATCAACACTTGGCTGGGGATGCCGGGCTGGTGGTGTTGATTGCCGGCACCACCGCGATGGGCGTATTTGGTGCACTCTTCGCTCAACTGGGGCTGGACCTTCATCTGCCGTCTGGCCTGCGGGTCACGCCGGGCAGTGCTGTCTCAGGGCTGCTGGCCGGGCTTGGCCTCCTGGCGTTGATCCAGCATCACCGGAGGTGGCGCTTAAGCCTGTCAGCTCTGCTAGCTTTCTATGCCGTGTATCTGCTGGCCGAGGCCATGGGGATCTCCCCTCAGGGAGTGAGCTTCGATAGCGGAGCGGGAAAGGGGAGCTTACAGATCGCCTCCGCCATCTTTCCCTTGATGATCGCCTTCGGCCTATGGCTTGGCGTGCGGGGGCAGGCCAGGCGCTGGTGCTTCAAGTTAGTAGGTAACGGACTCTTCCTAGTAGGCTTGGCCAGCCTCCTGGTGGTCCTGGTACCCACACGCCATGACGCCTTGCAGGAGCTGCAGCGGATGAGCAGCCCTCTGTGCAGTGGTTTCTACTTATGCTTCGGCTTGGCCATGCGCTATGCGGCAGAACACTGGCAGCGTTTTCCACTCAGGCTTGGTCGGGGGCTCTGTACCGCAGCGGTGATCGGGGTCACCCTGAGCACGCTCGGCTGGCTGCTTGTCGGCTGGCAGCAACACCGGGTCGAAGCGGAGCAGGCGTCGCATGTAGCGGATGTGGCCGAACTGACCAGCGAAGCGATCATCAAGCGCCATGAGCAGGCGTTAAAGCGCATGGGTGAACGTTGGAGCGTATTGGAAGGCCTGTCCACAGCGTCGTTGCAGGTACAGGATGCAGATAGCTATCTACGTGATCTCTCCGCCCTGGAAGGCATCGCCTTCGTTGATGGGGCAGGGGATGTGGGCTGGCGCAAGGCGCAGAACACCGAGTCGCTGTCCCGACTAGAGGCCTGCCTGGCGGATGATGAGGTCAGACAGCAGTTGCTGTCTCAAGGCGATTCGCTCAAGTGGCTATTTCTCTCTCCCGATCAGCCATTGAAGGCCCTGGTCGCAGTCCCTCTTCCCAGTCCGGCGGCAGGTCGTCTGGTCGCTCAAATAGATCTGAACATGCTGCTTCTCCGGGAGATGCGTCCCGAATTGGGCGACTATGTGCTGCATGTCGAGCAGGATGATCGACTACTGGGAGAACCGGTGGCGCTAGACCATGCACACGATGATAGCGAACAGGCCCTGCAGCCGCTCGCCGAGCGTTTCATCGATTTTCCCGGTGCGTCCCCCCTGCGCCTGGCGATCTTCGGTGGTCCCCCCGGCCCCTGGTCGGCCTCGTCGCTGCTTTCCACCGGCGTGGGTGCCGGCAGCCTGATCCTGAGTTATCTGCTGGCTTTCAGTATCGGAGTCATGAGGCTGAGTCAGGGGCGTGCGCGGCAATTGGATCATGCCAATCGGCAGCTCCAGTATCAGTATCGGGCTCAGGCCCTGATTGCCGGGGAGACCTCTCAGGACAAGTCCTTGGAAGCCGTCTGTCGAATGCTGGAGCGCCAGGTACCGGGGGCCTTCTGCACGATCATGCTGTGTGATGATACACAGACCTATTTCCATGACGGTATTGGCCCTAGCTTGCCTAGCAAGTATCTCCAGGCACTCACCGGGGTCAAAATCGGTCCAGAGGTCGGTGCCTGTGGCAGTGCCGCTTACTCGCGCAAGCTGGTTATTTGCGAGGATCTGGCGACAGATCCGCGCTGGGAAGGCTATCAAGACCTGGTAAAGCACTACGAGCTTGCCGCCTGCTGGTCATTTCCGGTGATCTCATCACGTGGGCAAGTCTTGGCGACAGTAGCGCTATATCACTCGGAGCCCGGTGCGCCAGATAACGAGGAACGTCAACTGGCCAGCAAAGCCGTCGACCTTGTCGCCCTGGCCATCGAGCGTCACCGTGACCGTCAGGCCCTGGTCGAAAGCGAGCAGCGCTATCGCTCCCTGTTTACGCATCACCCTGATGCGGTCTTCTCTTTGGATATGGAGGGGCTCTTCCTGAGCCTGAACCCGCAAGTAGCGGAGATAACGGGGCTGCCGGCCAGCGAGATGTTGGGCAAGCATTTCTCACAGTTCGTCGAGACTGGCGACATTCCCCAAGGGCAAGCACTACTCGAGATTGCCCGGACTGGTCGTGCCCTCCGGTATGAGCTACAGAACCGTGACGTACGCGGCACTCTCCATGAGCTTGATGTCACGACCATTCCTATCATGATGGGTGATCGTGTGACCGGGGTCTTTGGTATCGCCAAGGACATCACTGCGCTCAAGAATGATGAAACCCGACTACGCATCCTGGAGCGCAGCGTTGAGGCCAGTGTTCATGGTGTATTGATCGTCGATGCCAACCAGACTGATATGCCGATCATATTCGCCAACCATGCTTTTAGCCGCATCTCTGGCTATAGCAACGCAGAGATCAAGGGGCGGAACTGCCGGTTCCTTCAAGGGCACGAGACCGACCCCCAGACGGTTCAGGAAATCCGGCAAGGACTGGATGACCAGCGTGATGTTCAGGTGACGCTGTGCAACTATCGCAAGAATGGCGAGCGATTCTGGAATGATCTGCACATTTCACCAGTGCGTGACGAACACGGGGCAGTGAGCCATTTCATCGGCGTCGTAAACGATGTCACCCAACGCATTGCCGATCAGGCGGCGCTGACTCACCAGGCAAGTCATGATGTTCTGACCGATGCCTATAACCGTGCAAAGTTTGAAGAGCGCCTGAAGCACCATGCTGAAATCGCCCAGCGCAGAAATGAGTTGCTGGTGGTGTTCTTCATTGATCTCGATGACTTCAAGCCGATCAACGACACCCACGGGCACGCTATGGGAGACCGTCTGCTGGTGGCCGTTGCCGAGCGCCTTGCCACAGAGCTTCGTGCCGGTGACACCCTGGGACGCTTCGGCGGCGATGAGTTTCTGGTGCTTTTGCCTAACCTTGAGCAGGAACATCAGGCGCAAAAGGTCGTCGACCGTTTGCTGGCAGCACTCACGCGCCCGTATAAGGTCGACGATCACGTCTTCCGACTCTCCGCCAGCATTGGCATGGCCTCGAGTCGAGAGATGTCATTACAGCACCCCGAGCAGCTGATCATGTGGGCTGATAGCGCCATGTATGCAGCCAAGAAACAGGGCGGCAACACAGCGCTCTGGTACCGTCACCACTTCAACATGGGGTTGTCAAAGCGCGTCGAGTTACGGAAGGACATTCAGGAGGCTATCGAGAAGGACGAATTTTCCCTGCATTATCAGCCGCTGATGAGTTATGACGGTGATGTGTTGGGCTTTGAGGCTCTCATCCGCTGGCAGCACCCGACCAAGGGGCAGATCTCTCCGGGCAACTTCATCCCGGTCGCGGAAATTACCGGTCAGATCATTCCTATCAGTGAGTGGGTGTTGGCGCAGGTCTGTCAGGACCTGCCGCAGCTGCAGGAACTCGGAGCCAGAGGCTGCCGCGTGGCCGTTAACCTGTCGCCGATGCAGTTCCAGCGACCTACCTTCCTCAGCCAGCTCGAGCAACGCTTAGAGGAAAGCCATATTCCGCCACACTGGCTTGAGCTGGAGGTCACCGAGGGGGTATTGATGGAGGATAAGGAAGTCACCATTTCGATTCTGCATGCCCTACGTGAATTGGGAGTTGGTGTAGCCATCGATGATTTCGGTACTGGCTTCTCAAGCCTTAGCTACCTGAAACAGCTGCCGGTTAGCAAGGTCAAGATCGATCGCAGCTTCATCCGTGACCTGGCGGTGGATGGCAACGATAGGGCAATCGTTCAAAGCATTATTTCCATGGCGAAACACATGGAACTGCAGGTGGTAGCCGAGGGGGTGGAGACTGAGGACCAGCTGCAGTGCCTCGCTGATGATGGCTGCGAGATCTTTCAGGGGTTCTTGCTTGCCAAGCCAATGCCGCTTGAACAACTGGAGCAATTTCTTGCTCGAACTCCTGAGTTCTGATGCTTACGAGGAGGGAAGGGCAGTCTGAGCAATATGATGCGGGCTTTTGGAGCGGGTGAAGGGAATCGAACCCTCGTCTTAAGCTTGGGAAGCTTCTGCTCTACCATTGAGCTACACCCGCGAACCGATTGGCACTGTAACCAATGTGTTAGACAGCGTCTAGCCTCGGACCGAGAAATGGTGGTGTAAGAATTTTTTCGAGCGGGATGGATAGTTTTCGGTAGGGCGCGGTCACAGAAGGTGAGTACAAATTCCTTGGCGATAGCAGTCGCAGTTAGGAGTGAATACTCAGGTTCCGATCCTTACCGCCATGTGCTCTCACATGGCGTTTTTTTTGCCTGTATGGCGAGAGGTGGCTCGGCCATGAAGAGGCGAGCGCAACGAGCGCTGCCCGGCCTTTTTTGAAGGCCGGGCAGCGCTCGTCTGGGTATGACGTTGGAGCGTGAGCTTGGAGGCGGTATCGGCTGGCGCCTAGTGGTGCCCGCCGCGCATTTGCAGAATGGCGCTGAGGATGTCGCGACGCGTCACGATACCCACCAGACGCTCCTGTTCCACGACCGGGTAAACCTTTGGCTTGGTGCCGAGCATTTCCTGGGCAAGGTCGGTGATGCTCTTGGCAGGCGCCACCGACAGTACTTCGTGGCGCATCAGTTCCCTGACCAGTGGCGCCTCGTCGTTGAGGTAGGCGCTCTGAAGCAACTTGCCAAGCACGTCCTGCTCGGAGATGAAGCCGATCAGATGATCTCGGTCATCGACAACCGGCACGCCTGGCAGCCGGTGCAGCCCAAGGCCCTTGACCAGTTGGGTGATCGAGGTATTACTGGTCACCCTATAGCAATCGCGGGACATGATATCGCGTACGATACTGGGAGCGGTCTGTGGCATCGTCAGTCTCCTTGCTTCAACGGTAGTGACCCGTTGCGTCGCTTGGCCCCGGGTTGGGTCAGTCGCCCGGTCCGCATTCCATGCAGCGCTCAACGATCCGAGAACCGAGCTGCAGATTGGCGTTCAGGTCGCGAAGGGCGGTACGTAGACCTTCTTCGATGACCGGGTGATAGAACGGCATCTCCAGCATCTGGGCGACCGTCATGCGCTGTTGCTGTGCCCAGGCCAGCAAGTGCGCCAGGTGCTCGGCGCGCGGGCCAAATATCTCAGCGCCAAGGAAGAGCCCGCTGCCCTGCTCGGCATAGACCCGCATCAGCCCCTTGTTGACTCGCATCACTCGTGAGCGGCCTTGGCCTTCGAAAGACACCTCGCCGCTGGCCAGGCAGTCACATCCGCCGTAGCGCCTTTCGAGTTCAGCATAGCTGAGCCCCACCGTTGCCATCTGTGGATCGCTAAACACTACCGCCAACGGTGTGCGGCGCTGGCCGGCGCGCATTTCGGGGTAGCGCCCGGCGTTGTCGCCGGCGATGCGCCCTTCGTCGCTGGCTTCATGCAGCAGAGGCAGGTCCTGGTCGGCGTCTCCAGCGATGAAAATATGACTGGGGCCGCCTTCGGCATTGCGACACTGCAGGGTAAAGGTGTTGTAGGTCGGCACGCCCTTGTCGTTAAGCGTCAGATTGGCGTTCTCGATCGAGAGCCGGTCGACGTTAGGGCGACGCCCGGTGGCGGCGAGCAGGTAGTCGAAGCGCTCGGTCAGGCGCTGGCCACTGTCGCGCTCGAGGAAGGTCACCACCACGCTGTCGCCGTCTCGCTCGATGGCCTCTACTTGGGCATCGGGGTCGACGTAGAACTCCTGGTTGAAGGTGCGATCCGCGACGTCACGCACGGCGTCATCCTGAAGAGGGCCTAGGGCGCCGCCGACGCCAAACACTCTCAGCCGCACGCCGAGGCGGTGCAATGCCTGGCCAAGCTCGAGGCCGATAACGCCGGGGCCGAATACAGCAACCGACTCCGGCAGGTTGTCCCATTCGAAAACGTCGTCGTTGATGATCAGTCTGTCGCCGGCAGCCTCGAAGAAACCGGGGTAGCTGGGCCGTGAACCGCTGGCGATCACTACCCGCTTGGCGTGTACGCGGGTGTGATCATCAACGAGCAGGGTGTTGGGGCCTTCAAAGCGGGCATAGCCGTGTAGCTTGTCGTCGGCGGGAATGCGCTCGACCGATTCGAGCACGAAACCGACGAAACGGTCACGTTCACGTTTCACGCGCGCCATCACCGCTGCACCATTGACTTCGATCTCGCCATTGAGGCGGATGCCGAAGGCCTCGGTATCAGCGGCTTGGTGGGCGGCCTCGGCAGCGGCGATCAAGAGCTTCGAGGGCATGCAGCCCACCCGGGCGCAGGTGGTACCGTAAGGGCCACCCTCGATCATGACCACGGAATCGGTGTGCTGTTTAGCGGCGCGGTAGGCGCCGAGACCGGCGGTACCGGCACCGATGATGGCGACATCAACCTGACGTTCTTGCATATCCAGTTCCATATCCGAATGAGTGAGCGGGCAGCGGCGTGTATGAGACGCGGTCCTGACCGCATTTGCCCAGAGGTATGTCGACAACATCGATGCTATCTCAGACCTAAGGCGACGCTGCCTAGCGTAAAACGCCTACGAGTATCCCGGTACGTCAGTGAGAGAGGAATTTGATTGATTTGAACTCAGCGATAGCTTTCGCTGATGAAACACCCATCACCGACCTGAGTCATGAAGAGTAGAATGGTGATGGAACAGCCGGTTTCGGAGCAGGTTTGGCTAGTTTGCCGGCGCTGGCCCCGAAAGTCGCAACACCGACAAGAGCCTAGAGGAGAGTCCTTATGGATGCTCGCCAATATCTCGCCAAGAAAGGCATCGACCTGGACAAGGAAGAGGAAAAACCGCATACCCTTGAGGAGCTGGCCTGGTCCAGAGCCATCGAGGCAGGACAGCATCGCCCCCGCAGTGGCACGCCCCACGACTGGGAAGACTGGTCTCGCTATCACGAATCCTTGGCCGACGGCGCCGAGCGACTCGAACAGAAAATAGATCCTAAGGCACATGGCGGTAGGGTATCGGCGTGCGACAACCAGTCGAAACCGTCAGGCGACCATGGTGATGAGAAAGCCGGGAGCGGACGTCAGGCCGGTGAAGGTAAGGGTGACGAGCCAAGATCCGGTGAGAAAGGCAATTCCTGAGGCGACGCAATCCAGCGCAATCCACTCGCCTCAATTCAACCCGGTTCAATCCAGCTCGACTAAATCCAACCCCAGCCGCATCCCGCCTTCTTTCCCTGATGTTATGTTCCCCATCAACCCTTCGGCGGCGCTGTGATGTGCCGTCGAATGTTCGGTTGGGCTTTCTTTCCATGATCGAAAGCGAAAATGTCGTGCCGCCTTCCTGTTATTTTCGCATTTTTCGATCATTTTACTGATTTTTAGGGCCTTGTAGACCAAGGTATAAGCTAGAAACGCCCAGTTTGCGTTGCCGCCATACCCCCTCTCGACTAGTCTGAGCACTGAAACGAACATCTGTGAGTGTTCGTATGTTTGCAAGCGAACATCAAGATGCGCTGATGTGCACTTGTCCTCCTGAATCGCTTCTTACAACAACAAACAGGAGCTCGCCTAGTGTTACTGATCTCTCCGCTGCCATGTCGCGCGACGTCTGCTTGCAGGTTGTCTCGCGCTGATTCACCCATGCTGCCCATGAGAACGACATGTCCCTGATCCTTGAGAACATCGACCACGTGGTCAACGGCGCCACCCATATCGAAGGCGTGAATATGGAATTAGCCCCGGGGTCGTTCAACGTGCTGCTGGGGCGCACCCTGGCAGGCAAGACAACGCTGATGCGCCTGATGGCGGGGCTCGAAGTTCCGACCCGTGGGCGCATCATGATGGACGGTCGCGACGTGACCGGCGTTTCGGTGCGTCGTCGCAATGTCTCGATGGTGTACCAGCAGTTCATCAACTATCCGGCGCTGAGCGTCTTTGAGAACATCGCCTCGCCGCTCAGGCTGGCCAAGGTCGCCAGCGCCGATATCGATCGTCGCGTGCGCGAGACCGCCGAGATGCTGCGCATCGACCATCTGCTGGACCGCTTTCCTCTGGAACTGTCCGGTGGCCAGCAGCAGCGAACCGCCATGGGGCGAGCGCTGGTCAAGGAAGCCGACGTCATTCTCTTCGACGAACCGCTGGTCAACCTGGATTACAAGCTGCGTGAAGAGCTGCGCGACGAACTGCGCACCCTGTTCAGCGAGCGCCATTGCATCGCGGTCTATGCCACCACCGAGCCCGGCGAGGCGCTGGCGCTGGGCGGCAATACCGCCGTGCTGCATGAGGGAAGACTGCTGCAGTACGGGCCCACCGAAGAGGTGTATCACCGTCCCCAGGACATCCTTGCCGCCGAGATGTTCTCGGAGCCGCCGATCAATATCGTCGATGGCCGCATCACCGGGCGCGAGGTGCATCTCGATGGTGGCATCCAGTTCCCCCTCAATGATGACCTGCGTCCGCTGGGCGAGGGGGACTTCCGTTTCGGCATCCGCGCCTCGCATATCGCGCTGCACCCTCAGGCGGCGGACGATCTATCGCTCGAGATGCGCGTCGACCTGGCCGAGCTAAGTGGCTCGGAAACCTTCCTTCACGTACATAACGAGCGCTTCGAGATGACGGTGCTGCTGGAAGGCGTTCACGAGTTCGATCCTGACGACCCCGTCACTCTCTACGTGCCGACGCACAAGGTCTATGCCTTCGATCGGCAGGGCGGCGTGGTTCATATTCCGGCGCATTTGGGAGGCCTCTAAGATGGCGGAAATTACCCTGCGGCAACTCGCCCATTCCTATCTGCCGTCGCCGTCCGGGCCAGAAGATTATGCGATTCGCGAGATGGATCATGTCTGGCACCAGGGCGGCGCCTATGCCTTGCTGGGGCCGTCCGGCTGTGGCAAGTCGACCTTGCTCAACATCATCTCCGGGCTGCTGGAGCCCTCAAGCGGGGAAGTGCTGTTCGATGGCGAGCGCGTCAACTCGCTACCTCCCGAGCAGCGCAACATCGCCCAGGTTTTCCAGTTCCCGGTGGTGTACGACACCATGACGGTATTCGACAACCTGGCTTTTCCGCTGCGTAACGCCGGTATGGGCGAGACGCAGATCCGCGAGAAGGTGCTCGAAGTGGCCGACGTGCTGGAGCTGACCCCCCAGCTCAAGCGCAAGGCCAAGAACCTGACCGCCGACGAAAAGCAGAAGGTCTCCATGGGCCGCGGCCTGGTCCGCGAAGACGTCTCGGCGATTCTCTTCGACGAGCCGCTGACCGTGATCGACCCGCAGCTCAAGTGGAAGCTGCGCCGTAAGCTCAAGGAGATCCACCGGCGCTTCAACATCACCATGGTCTATGTGACCCACGATCAGCTGGAAGCCTCGACGTTCGCTGACAAGATCGCGGTCATGTACCAGGGCCAGGTAGTGCAGTTCGGCACCCCTCGTGAGCTTTATGAGCGCCCGGCTCATACCTTCGTAGGCTATTTCATCGGCAGCCCCGGCATGAACCTGCTCGATATCTCGGTGAAAGATGACCAGGTTCGCTGCGGTGAGGTGGTGATTCCGGTCGCGCCCAAGATGCGGGACATGATCGCCCGCAGTTCCTCGGACAACATTCGCCTCGGTATCCGTCCCGACTTCGTGGAGGTCTTCGAGACCGCCGAGGAAGACTCGCTGGCAGTCGATGTGGTGAACGCTCAGGACTTGGGGACCTATTCGATCCTGACGCTGGCGCTTGGCGACGTGACCCTCAAGGCGCGTATCGATGAGGACCAGGTCACGCCCAAGGGCAAGGCCTACATCCGCTTCCCCCAGGGGCGCCTGGGCGTCTATATCGACGAATACCGTGTGGAGACCGACCATGAATAAGGTCTACGACAACAAGGCCTGGCTGCTGATCCTGCCGATGCTGGCGCTGGTGGCCTTCTCGGCGATCATTCCGTTGATGACCGTCGTCAACTATTCGGTGCAGGACGTGTTCGATGCCAACACCCGCTTTTTCACCGGCACCGAATGGTTCGTGCAAATGCTCAACGATCCGACCCTGCAGTCGGCGTTGCTGCGCCAGTTCGCCTTTTCGCTGACGGTGCTCTGCATTCAGGTGCCGCTGGGTATCGGCATTGCCCTGCTGATGCCCAAGAAGGGCTGGCAGGCTTCGGCGGTACTGATCCTGGTGACGCTGCCGCTGCTGATTCCCTGGAACGTGGTGGGCAGCATCTGGCAGATCTTTACCCGTGGCGACATCGGCCTGATGGGCTGGGGGCTTCGCGAGCTGGGCTACGAGTACAACATCACCCGCAGCGCGGTGGATGCGTGGGGCACCATCATCATCATGGACGTCTGGCACTGGACGCCGCTGATCGCGCTTTTGTGCTATAGCGGTCTGCGCTCGATTCCCGAAGCCTACTACCAGGCGGCACGTATCGATCGCGCCTCGCGCTGGGCGGTGTTCCGCTTCATTCAACTGCCCAAGCTGACCAACGTGCTGGTGATCGGGGTGCTGCTGCGCTTCATGCACTCTTTCATGATCTACGCCGAGCCCTTCGTGCTGACCGGTGGCGGGCCAGGCAGTTCGACCACCTTCCTGAGTCAGTCACTGACCACCATGGCAATCGGCCAGCAGGATCTCGGTCCTTCTGCCGCCTTCTCGCTGATCTACTTCCTGATCATCCTGCTGGTCAGTTGGGTGTTCTACACCGCGATCATGAATATGCAGAAAGACAAAGAGGGGGGCGCCTGAGATGAGCCAGTCCAAGCCTACGACTCCCGCAGAAGTGCGCCAGCGGGCAGCCGTCGAAGACAAGCGGCGCCGCCGCAAGGCACGGGCCGTGCCGGGCCGCCTGCGGCCCAAGCTCCTGCTGGGACTCTATTTGCTGTTCGTCCTGCTGCCGATCTACTGGCTGATGAACATGTCGTTCCAGTCCAACACCGAGATTCTCGGTGGCTTAACCCTGTGGCCGGACAACTTCACCCTTGAGCACTACACCAAGATCTTTACCACTGAGACTTGGTATATGGGCTATGTGAACTCGATCACCTATGTGGTGATGAACATGGTGATCAGTATTCTGGTTGCCTTGCCTGCGGCCTATGCGTTCAGTCGCTATCATTTCATTGGCGATAAGCACCTGTTCTTCTGGCTGCTGACCAACCTGATGGCGCCGCCCGCCGTCTTCCTGCTGCCGTACTTCCAGCTCTATTACACCGTGGGGCTGTTCGATACCCATATCGCGGTGGCGCTGGCGCACTGCCTGTTCAATATCCCTCTGGCGATCTGGATTCTCGAGGGCTTCATGAGCAGCGTGCCCAAGGAAATCGACGAGACCGCCTTCATCGATGGCTATAGTTTCCCGCGCTTCTTCGTGCGGATCTTCATCCCGATGATTCGCTCGGGGATCGGCGTGACGCTGTTCTTCCTGTTCATGTTCTCGTGGGTCGAGCTGCTGCTGGCCAGCACCCTGACCTCGACCAATGCGCAGCCGATTGCCTCGGTGATGACCAGTACCTCCACGGCCTCAGGCATCGACTGGGGGACGCTGGCCGCCGCCGGTGTGCTGACCATCGTGCCCGGCATCCTGGTGGTCTACTTCGTTCGCAATCACATCGCCAAGGGCTTCGCCCTGGGCCGCACCTGAGGAGGGCGCGTCATGGAATGGATGGTATGGACGCTGCCGACCACTGTCTTCTTTTCCGTTATTGCGGCGATGCTCGCCGGCATGACGGTCTGGGAGGTCGTGCAGCCAACGGTCGAGCGTAAGGGCTTTCTGCCGATCTCGACCACGCGCGGTGATCGTCTCTTTATCGGGCTGTTGTCCGCCGCCTATCTGCATCTGATGGTGGTGGGCTTCACGCCCCTGAGTATCTGGTGGGCCCTTGCGGGTTCGGTACTGTGGTTGCTGGTACTGATCCGTTGGGGGTGATCTGGGTGGAAGGAGTCACTCCTTCAAGTAAGCACTTCAATAAGAAGAGGTCATTATGATACCGACAAGAATGCGACTCTCTGTGCTGGCGGCTGGCGTGATGCTGGCCAGCGGCTCAGTGCACGCCGACAATCATGACACTCAGGCCGTTATCGACCGGCTGATCGACGAGAACTTCCAGCACTCGACGCTGAGCCGCGAGCAGCAGGCTGCCGAGCTCGAGTGGTTCGCCAAGGCCGCCGAACCCTTCCGTGGCATGGAGATCAACGTGGTCTCCGAAGGCTTGACCACCCACGTCTATGAGCGCGACGTGCTGTCCAAGGCCTTCACAGAGCTGACCGGCATCGAGCTCACCCACAACATCATTGGCGAGGGTGACGTCGTCAACAACATGCAGACCCAGATGCAGTCGGGTCGCAACATCTACGATGGCTACGTCAACGATTCGGACTCCATCGGCACCCATATTCGCTATGGCACCACCATCAACCTGTCCAAAGCGATGAAAAATGAGTGGGCCGACTACACTCTGCCGACTCTGGACCTGGAAGACTTCATCGGCATCCAGTACACCACTGGGCCGGATGGGGATATCTATCAGCTGCCCGACCAGCAGTTCGCCAACCTCTACTGGTTCCGCTATGACTGGTTCCAGCGCGAAGACCTGCAGAAACAGTTCCGCGAGCGCTACGGCTATGATCTGGGCGTGCCGACCAACTGGACTGCCTATCAGGACATCGCTGAGTTCTTCACCAATGATGTAGGTGAACTCGACGGCCAGAAGGTCTACGGCCACATGGACTACGGGCGTCGCGATCCGTCACTTGGCTGGCGTTTCCATGACTCCTGGCTGTCGATGGCCGGTATGGGTAGCCCCGGCGTGCCCTTCGGTAATCCGGTAGATGACTGGGGTATCCGCGTCGACGAAGACAGCCGTCCGGTAGGCGCCAGCGTCAGCCGCGGCGGTGCCACCAATTCGCCGGCCTCGGTGTTCGCCGTCACCAAGATGGTCGACTGGCTGCGTGACTATGCGCCGCCTGAAGCCCAGGGCATGACCTTCGGTGAGGCCGGCCCGGTGCCTGCCCAGGGCCAGATCGCCCAGCAGATGTTCTGGTACACCGCCTTCACCGCCGACATGACCAGCCCCGATGTGCCGGTCACCGATGCCGAGGGCAACCCCAAGTGGCGCATGGCCCCTTCGCCGACCGGTCCTTACTGGGAAGAAGGCATGAAGGTTGGCTATCAGGACGTGGGCTCCTGGACCTTCTTCGATTCCACACCCGAGGATCGTCGCACTGCAGCCTGGCTGTACGCGCAGTTCACCACCTCCAAGACGGTGTCACTTGAGAAGCTGATGGCCGGTCTGACACCAATTCGCCGCTCAGACATCTTCTCCGACGAGATGACCGAGATGGCGCCCAAGCTGGGTGGCCTGGTGGAGTTCTATCGCAGCCCGGATCAGTCCAAGTGGACCCCGTCGAGCACCAACGTGCCTGACTATCCGCGCATGGCTCCGCTGTGGTGGCAGAACCTGGCCCCTGCGGTCAGCGGCGATGTCACCCCCAAGGAAGCCCTGGACAACCTGGCCGGAGATCTCGACAACATCATGTCGCGACTGGCTCGTGCGAAGGTGTTCGCTACCTTCGAACCCAAGCTCAACGAAGAGCGTGACCCGGAGTACTGGCTGAACCAGCCCGGTGCGCCCAAGGCCAAGCTCGACAACGAGATGCCTCAGGGCACCACCGTCCCCTACGACGAACTGATCCAGTCCTGGCAGCAGTAAGGCTTGATCGCCGGAGGGCGGCCGGCAAAACGGCCGCCCAAGGGACTATCGTCAACCGGCATGACGCTTCCTCGTCCCGTTCGCGGGGCGAGGTGGTGCCGAGGTGATTGCATGAACAAGGGTTATATCCTGGCCATCGACCAGGGCACCACGGGCTCGACGGTGCTGGTCTTCGACCATGACGGCATCGCCCGGGGCAGGGCCTACCGGGAGTTTCGTCAGTACTATCCCAAGCCTGGCTGGGTCGAGCACGATGCACAGATGATCTGGAGCGTGACGCATCAGGTCGTCCAGGAGGCGCTCAATCGCGCCGATATTCTTCCCGATCAAATCGTCGGCATCGGCATCGCCAACCAACGCGAGACCACGCTGCTGTGGGACCGCGAGACCGGCGAGCCGGTTCACCGCGCCATTGTCTGGCAGGACCGCCGTGCGGCAGGTATCTGCGAGACGCTACGCGAGGAGGGGCTCGAAGCCACCTTCCGCGCCAAAACCGGGTTGGTCTGCGACCCCTACTTTTCCGGTACCAAGGTGCGCTGGCTGCTCGACAACGTCAGCGGCCTGCGTGAGCGCGCCGAGCGCGGCGAGCTCGCCTTTGGCACCATCGACAGCTGGCTGGTCCACAAGCTGACCGGCGGGCGAGTGCATGCAACCGATGTGTCCAACGCATCGCGCACCCTGATGTACAACATCCATAGCCTCGAATGGGACGAGGAGCTGCTGGACCTGCTCAAGGTGCCGGCGGCCATCCTGCCCGAGGTCAAATCATCGTCTTCGCTCTTCGGTGAGACCGACCCGGAGGCATTTTTCGGTGCTCGCGTGCCGGTGGCCGGTATCGCCGGGGATCAGCAGGCCGCGCTGTTCGGTGAGGCCTGCCACGGCGAGGGCATGGCCAAGAACACCTATGGCACCGGCAGCTTCCTGCTGATGAACACAGGCACCCAGCCGGTGGCAAGCCAGCACGGGTTGCTCTCGACCATCGCCTGGGGCATCGGCGATGAACCGGTGGAATACGCGCTGGAAGGGGCGATCTTCGTCACCGGCGCGGCGGTGCAGTGGCTGCGTGATGAACTCAATATCATCGATGATGCCGCAGACACCGAGCGCATGGCGCTGTCACTGTCAGGCAATGACAACGTCTATTTCGTGCCGGCTCTGACCGGGCTTGGCGCGCCGCATTGGGACCCTTATGCGCGCGGCACGCTGCTTGGCGTGACGCGGGGCACCACCAAGGCGCATATCGCCCGGGCGGTGCTCGAGAGCATTGCCTACCAGACGCGCGACATCGTCGAGATCATGGTTGATGAGTCCGGCATTCCGCTCAAAGAGCTGCGCGCCGATGGCGGCGGGGCGGTGAACACCTTCCTGATGCAGTTCCAGGCCGACACCTTGGGTGTGCCGGTCAAGGTGCCGCGGATCACCGAGACCACGGCGCTTGGCGCCGCCTATCTCGCGGGTCTGGCGACCGGCTTCTGGAAGGATCGCGCCGAGATCGACGCCAAGTGGCAGCTTGCCCAGTGCTATCAGCCGGGCATGCCTGAGGCGGAGCGCGCCGCCCTTTATCGGCGCTGGCATCGGGCGGTGGCGCTCTCCAAGGCTTGGGACACGCCGCTGGAGTAGGCCTGCGTTGCTCGCTATGACGCGTTATTAAAAAAGGGAGGGTTGTTACGAGGGGAGGGCTCTTGCGTCTGCATCGCGTCCTATTGGCCGAGTCATTTCATAAAGTCCATTTCACAAAGGCCACTCCTCAAAGATTACTCGACAAAGACAAAGGCCACTTCACAAAGGCACGGCATCATGCAATTGCGCAAACACAATCTCGACCGCCAGCAGCAAGAGGATTTCGATGTCCTGGTCATCGGGGGCGGCATCAATGGCGCGGCCTCGGCGGCGGCGTTGGCGGGCAAGGGCGTCAAGGTGGCGCTGATTGATCGCGGCGACTTTGCCAGCAGCACCAGCATGCATTCCTCGAATCTGGTGTGGGGCGGCATCAAGTACATGGAGAGCCATGACTTTCCGCTGGTCCGCAAGCTGTGCAAGAGTCGCAACCACCTGATCAAGCACTTTCCGTCGACGGTGAAGGAGATTCGATTCCTGACTACCATCGCCAGCGGTTTCCGCTACCACCCGCGCTATCTGTGGGCGGGTAGCTGGCTCTACTGGTTCATCGGTAATGGCTTCACCAAGATCCCGCACTACCTGTCGCCTGAGGGCATCAAGGCCCGTGAGCCGATCGTCGATATCGCTGGCAGCGTGGGCGGCTTCGAATACTCCGATGCCTACCTGCACGACAATGATGCGCGCTTTGTCTTCAACTTCGTGCGCAGTGCCATGGACCGGGGCTGTGCGGCCACTAACTATGTCGAGTCGCTGGGCGCCAAGCGGGAAGGGCAGCGCTGGATCACCCAGGCCCGCAATGTGATGACCGGCGATACCTTCGAGATTCGCGCCAAGGTGGTGGTCAATGCCGCCGGGCCCTATGTGGATCAGCACAACTCCCTGAGCGGCGAGCGCACCGAGCACCAGCACGTCTATTCCAAGGGCATTCACCTGATCGTGCCGCAGCTCAGCGAGCATCAGCGGGTGCTGGCCTTCTTCGCCGATGACGGCCGGCTATTCTTCGTCATTCCCATGGGGCGGCGCACCTGTATCGGCACCACCGACACCCGGGTAGAGAGCCCCGAGGTGAAGGTCACCGACGATGACATCCGCTTCGTGCTGGACAACATCAACAAGCGACTGACGCTGAATGCGCCGCTGACCCAGGACGACATCATTTCGACCCGCTGCGGCGTGCGTCCGTTGGCGGTCAAGGCGAGCTCGGGGGGCGATCGGGACTTCCTGCAGCTCTCTCGCAAGCACGTCATCGATACCGACGCCGCTACCCATCACCTGAGCATCTTTGGCGGCAAGCTGACCGACTGCCTTAACGTCGGCGACGAGATCGTTGCGGCGGTCAAGGAGCTGGGCGTCGAGGTGCCCTATGCAGACTACGTCTGGTATGGGGAGCCGGGACGAGCGGTGCGCAAGGAATTCTTCCATCAGGCGCGCCTGATGGGGCTGGACGCCATGGCGCCTCATCACCATGAGGCCCTGAGCACACGGCTTTGGCGGCGCTACGGCGCTCAGGCATTGGACATGCTCGAGGAAATCCGCGAAGACCCGCGTCAGGCCGAGGTGTTGATCGAAGGCACCGAGTACCTGCGCTGCGAGATTCGACAGGCACAGCGCCGCGAGATGATTACCCGTCTCGAGGATTTCCTGCGCCGGCGCTCGAAGATCTCGCTGGTGGTCAGTGCCGAAGACATCCGCAAGGCCCCCGGGCTCAGAGAGGCCTGCGAGATCCTGTTTGGCGACGAGGCCGAGGCCAAGCTCGAGGAGTACTTGGCGAGCCCTCAGGCCCAGAGCGTCGGTGAGGTGCTGAGCGCCGACTCCCACGCCGATAACCCGGCGCATTCGGAGTCGCTCAAGTGGCGCTAAGACCATCATAAGAAAACCGGCCAAGAGCGTCGGCCAAGAGAACCGGTCAGGCGGTGAGGGCAGGGCGCAGGAGAGATCCCACCGCCGCCTGATCAATGCCGAGGACGTTGGCAGAAGGGCTCAGCGAATGAAATAGCGGTAGGCGATCGATTCGTCCTTGCGCGGGCCTTGGATGCGCCAGTCGAGCGCGAAGCCATCGCTATTGACCGCTAGTCTTGCCGTGTAGCGATCCTCGCCGCACAGGTGAGGGGCGGCGGCCACCAGCCCGCTGCCATCCTCGGCCTCGATCAGGTCGAACAGCCAGACGGCCGCTTCTCGACCGCGCCGCTCATGGAAGAGGCGCAAGCGGTCCTCTTCCAGCTCCCAACGATAGACGTTGCGAAACGCGACTTCCCGAGATTGTCCTGCGAGCGCGAAGTGGCCCTCCTCATGGAAGCGTACATGGAAGCATCGTACCTGGTCGTCTTCGCTCACCGTGACGCTGCCATATCCTTCGCCGGACCACTCGCACTGCGAGGCAGTGCCGGAACGCGAGGAAAATTTCAGGCGACTGATGGTTGGTAGCAGGGCGCGCACGCGTATAATGCTTGTCAACTTTATTTCCTTGTGGAGTTAACCAATGAGCTATCTTGTGGGCGTCACAGCCTTATGGGCGTTTTCGTTCTCGCTGATCGGCGCCTACCTGTCCGGTCAGGTCGACAGCTACTTCGCGGTGCTGGTGCGCATCGTGTTGGCCACGCTGGTGTTCTTGCCGTTTCTCAAGCCGCGGCTGCTGGCCAATCGTCACAAGCTGGCGCTGATGGCGATCGGCGCCGTGCAGTTGGGGCTGATGTACATCTTCTTCTATCAGTCGTTTCTGCTGCTGTCGGTGCCGGAGGTGCTGCTGTTCACCATCTTCACGCCGCTCTACGTAACGCTGATCGACGACGCCCTGGCCGGGCGGTTCACGCCATTCTACCTGCTCAGTGCATTGCTTGCCGTGATCGGCGCGGCGGTGATTCGCTACCAGGGCGTGGATAGCGGTTTCTGGCTGGGTTTCCTAGTGGTGCAGGGCGCCAACCTGTGCTTTGCGCTGGGTCAGGTGGCCTACCGTCATCTGGCCGTGCGCCTGGAAGATGATGTGCCCCAATACAGCATCTTCGGCTGGTTCTACCTGGGCGCACTGGCGCTGGTGGTCGTGGCCTTCGCGCTGTTCGGCAACCCCGCTAAGCTGCCTTCCTCTGGGCTTCAGTGGGGCGTGCTGGCGTGGCTTGGCCTGGTGGCCTCTGGGCTCGGCTACTTCCTGTGGAACAAGGGAGCGACCCGGGTCGATGCGGGAGCGCTTGCCATCATGAACAATGCGCTGGTGCCGGCGGGGCTTCTGGTCAACCTGGCGCTCTGGAACCGGGATGCCGATCTATCCCGACTGGCGCTGGGCGGTGCCATCCTCGTGGCGTCGCTCGCTATCAACGAGTGGTGGGTGCGCCGTCGCCGCCTGCCGGTCTCGCCGCTGGCTTGAGGGGGCTGCCTGGCGGTTTGCCGCTCCCGGCGGGAGTCCGCATAATGACGGCTCGATGAGGCGGGAGCGCGCATGACAACCTTCAAGAACATTGGCCTGATCGGCCGCATGGGCAGTGCCAAGGTAGTGGATACGCTCAGGCGACTGATCCGCTTCCTCGATGAAGGCGGCTATCACGTCATTCTCGAGGATCGCACTGCAACCGTGATGTTGGATCACGGCCAGCAGGAAGCCAGCCGGCGGATGCTGGGCGAAATCTGTGATCTGGTGATCGTGATCGGAGGTGATGGCAGCCTGCTGGGCGCGGCGCGAGCGCTGTGCAAGAGCGGCACGCCGGTGCTCGGGGTCAACCGTGGCCGGCTGGGCTTTCTGACCGACATCTCGCCGAGCGAGCTCGAGGACAAGGTCGGCGAGGTACTGGCCGGGCGCTTCATGATCGAAGAGCGCTTCCTGCTCGATGCCGAGGTCTATCGCAATGATGCGCTGGTCGGCAGCGCCGAAGCCCTCAACGACGTAGTTATGCATCCCGGTAAGGCGGTGCGCATGATCGAGTTCGAGCTCTTCATCGACGGCCAGTTCGTCTACAGCCAGCGCAGCGATGGACTGATCATTGCCACTCCTACCGGCTCCACCGCCTACGCGCTCTCCGGCGGTGGTCCTATCGTGCATCCCAGCATTGAAGCCATCACCCTGGTGCCGATGTTTCCCCATACCCTGTCGAGCCGTCCCATCGTTGTGGATGCCAGTTCTGAAATCCGCATTCATATCGGCGAGACCAACGAAGCCTATCCCCACGTCAGCTGCGATGGTCAGACTCGGGTCGTATCCAAACCCGACGACATTCTCTATGTACGCAGGAAGCCCGAGCGTTTGAAGCTGGTGCACCCCCTGGGCCACAACTTCTACGAGGTCTGTCGCAGCAAGCTCGGCTGGAGCAGCCGGCTGGGGGATTGAGATGACCATGAGCGATGGCATCGAAGGCTACGACCTGATCGGCGATGTGCACGGCTGTGGCGCCACCCTGGCCGCACTGCTCGAGAAGCTCGGCTATCACCGGCGGCGCGGGGTCTATCGCCATCCGCGGCGGCGGGTGATCTTCCTCGGCGACCTGATCGACCGCGGCCCGCGCATTCGCCTGGCGGTGACCATTGCCCGGCGCATGGTCGAGGCCGGCGAGGCGCATATCGTCATGGGCAATCACGAATACAACGCCCTGGCGTATTGCCGGCGTGACCCGGAAGGGGGCTTCCTGCGGGCCCATACTCCGCGACATAACCGCATCATCAAGGACACCCTCGAGCAGTACAGCGATCACCTGAACGAGTGGGACGATACCCTGGCCTGGTTCATGCAGATTCCGCTGTTTCTAGAGCGAGACGGCCTGCGGGTGGTTCACGCCTGCTGGGATCAGGCGTTGATCGACGCCTTTCGCCTCGACCACCCGGACGGACGCATGGATGAAGCCTTCCTGCGCGAGTCGGCGATGCACGGCACCAAGGCCTTTGCGATCATGGACCGGTTGACCCGTGGCAGCCACCTCGTGCTGCCCGATAACCTGGAGATTCACTCAGGAGACGGTTTCCGGCGCCGCAGCTTTCGCACTCACTTCTGGGCCCGCGACCCGCATACCTACGGCGATGTGGTCTTTCAGCCGGACAACCTGCCCGGCGACCTGGAGCTTCGAGCGTTGAGCGCGAGCGAACGTGCCCGACTGAGCTACTACGGACCCGACGAGCCGCCGCTGTTTATTGGCCACTATTGGTGCGAGGGCATTCCGGCATTGCCGGCGCCCAACGTGGCCTGCCTCGATTACAGCGCGGTCAAGTTTGGCCGCCTGGTGGCCTATCGCTGGAGCGGCGAAACTCGACTGGATGCCAATCACTTCGTCTGGCTCAAGGTGCCTCGCGATGAGCAGGCGATGCCTCGGCCCTGGGAGATCGATTTCGATTGAACGACCGGAATAGGCGGTAAGAACAATCTGTCACGATAAGATAACAAACTTTTACATTATTTTAGGCATCACGCATGAACTTCTTCCCGGCAGGCGCATCTCAAGAGTGTTCCCTTGAATGATCCCTTGCTCTTATCCGGCGGCCCCCTCCGCCGGATTTTTCTTTGTGGAATTCGTTACACTGGCGCATAGACGCCTTTTGCGGCGTATGCCCCCATTCATACTGGCATGAAAAGGAACCCCGCATGTTGAAGGTGCTCATGCTGCCCCGAGACACCGATACCCGTGACCTGCGCCAGGCACTGTGGGCCCACCGCATCGGTCATCGCTTCACTGAGGACGAGGACGGCTACACCCTGTGGCTTGCGGACCCCGCCCAGTTGGATGATCTCACCCGGTTGCTGGAACGCTGGCAGCGCGGCGAGTCGCTGATGCCCAGCGGCCATGCGGCGCGCGCCAAGCTCAATGCGTCGCCGCTGTTGCGCCCCTTCGCCCTGGCGCCGGTGACCGCCAGCTTGCTGGCGGCCTGCCTAGTGGTGTTTGGCCTGATGTGGCTGCTCGGCGATATCGTGGTGGCCATGTTGACCATCGTGCCGGTGGCCGTGGCGGGCGGCAGCCTGAGCCTGGGCACGCTGGCCGATACCCTGAGCTCCGGGCAGGTGTGGCGGCTGTTTTCGCCGGCCCTTTTGCACTTCGGCTGGATGCACCTGATCTTCAATCTGCTGTGGCTGTGGTATTTCGGCCGCCAGATCGAGGCGCTGCGCGGCGGCAAGCTGATGCTGGTCCTGGCCGTCGTCAGTGCCATCGTGGGCAACCTTGCCCAGTACGTCACCGGCACGGTGCTGTTCGGCGGCATGTCCGGCGTGGTCTATGCGCTGCTTGGTTACGTATGGCTGATGTCGCGGCTAGCGCCCAGCAGCGGGTTCTTCGTGCCCCAGATGCTGGTGGTGTTCATGCTGGGCTGGATGGTCTTCACCATGACCGAGATGGCCGGGATGGTCGGGTTCGGCAACGTGGCCAACGAGGCCCACGTGGGCGGCCTGGTCGTGGGCCTGGCACTGGGCTGGTATGATGCGCGCCGTGCCCGAAGGGCCTGATGCGATGGTGATGACACCCCATGTCACTAAAGGAAGACTGAAATGAGCGAGATGACCTTCGACAAGATGGTCCAGCAGATGACGCCGGCCATCTACGATAGCCTCAAGCAGGCGGTGTCGCTGCGCAAATGGCCTGACGGGCGGGTGCTGAGCGCCGAGCAGGTCGAGCTGTGCCTCGAGGCCGTGATCAAGTACGAAGCCGAGCATGGCGTGTCTCCCGACCAGCGGGTCGGCTATCTGGATCGCACCAGCTGTGGCAGCGACGCTGGGAGTGATGTCGGTGGGGGGAGTAGTGGAAATAGTAGTGTAGAGAGTGCCAGCAACGGCGAGGAAAGCCTCAAGTGGGTGAACTGATCGACACCGCCGCTCGCGGTTGCCTGAGCAAGATGGCCATCTCGCCGGGAAAGGCCGGGGAGGCGGCGGATTACGCACTGCGTCTCGATGAAACGCGCCTGCCCCTCAATGCGCGTCTGGGTCAGTCGTTGCGGCTTAGCTGGACCGGTGCCATTGCCTGCACGCACTGCGGCCGGGCCACCAAGAAAAGCTTCGCCCAGGGCCACTGTTACCCCTGCTTCAAGCGCTTGGCCAGCTGCGATACCTGCATCATGAAGCCTGAGACCTGCCACTTCTTCGCCGGCACCTGCCGCGAGCCGGAATGGGGCGAGCGTCACTGCTTCCAGCCCCATGTGGTCTATCTGGCCAACTCATCGGGGCTCAAGGTGGGGATCACCCGACGTACCCAGGTGCCGACTCGCTGGCTCGATCAGGGCGCCATCCAGGCCCTGCCGATTATCGAGGTCGACACCCGACAGCAGTCTGGCTTCGTCGAGATGCTGTTCAAGGAAGAGGTCAGCGATCGCACCAACTGGCGCGCGATGCTCAAGGGCGACGTTGAGCCGATGGATCTGGTCGGCGAGCGTGATCGACTATTGGCCAAGCTCGACGGCGGGCTCAGCAGCCTGCGCGAGCGTTTCGGCGCTGATGCCATCCGCGTGCTGGATGACGCGCCTCGCCACCTCGATTACCCGGTGCTCGAGTTCCCGCGCAAAATCGTTTCTCACAACTTCGACAAGGTCGCCGAGGTAGAAGGCACCCTGATGGGGCTCAAGGGCCAGTACCTGATCCTCGATACCGGTGTCATCAACCTTCGCAAGTTTACCGGCTACGAGGTCGAGGTCGGTTGATGCTGATTCCAGGCCGACCGGGGAGCAATCGGGCTCCGCGGTCTGCCTTCGGCGACCGTCACTGATTGCTCAGCCATGTTGTTTTAATCATGTTGTTTTAACCATAGTGCGCCAGTGCAGCAGCCAGTTCCTGTTCGTGAAAGCGCCTGGCTGCCTCACGTGCTGATTCATTGCCTGCCGCACTTTCCGACCGATTGTCAGATTCCCTTCCCCCATCACCTTTCGCGTCGCTGCCGAAGCGACCCAAACGGCGGGCCGCATCGAAGAAGCCCGGTGCCGGTAGGCCGTGGCGCTCTCTTGACTGGCTGACGACCAGTGCGGCCAGGAAGGGGCGATCGGCCGCGGCGTCATCACCCATGCTGTCTTCCAGCAGCCGCGCCAGAGCCTGAATCATGCCGGGTGGGGATAGCCCCAGGGCTTCACAGGCCTGACGGTAGGTGACGGGCTGGCCCTGGCAAGCGACCTGCGTCAGGTACTGACGCAGGAGAGGCTGGGCGGACGAGGTATTGGTCATGCGGGGCTTTCCTTGGGACGGGCCTGGAGCAGACGCTCCTTGAGCATAAGACGCCCATCTTAGCAGCCGTTGCCTCAACCGCCGACGCGTCGGTTGGCCTCCATACGCTCGAGGAACACCTCGAGGATTCGGCTGTAGAGGGCTCGTCCCAGCAGGGAGTCTTCCACGCCGGCGTCGATATTGGGGTTATCGTTGATCTCGATGACCACCACTCGGTCGCCGATCTGCTTCAGATCGACGCCATACAGGCCGTTGCCGATCAGCCGGGTCGACTTGAGCGCCGCCTTGATGACGGCGGCGGGCACATCCTCGGGAGCGTGCGTGCTGAAGCCGCCGCTTCTGGTCTTGCCCTTGGAGTGGTCGTAGATCTGCCAGTGACCGCGGGCCATGTAGTAGCGGCTGGCGAACAGCGGCTGGCCGTCGAGCACGCCGATGCGCCAGTCGAAGTCGGTGGGCAGCCACTCCTGCAGCAACAGCAGGGCCGAGGAGGCGAACAGCCGCTCGGCTTCGGCCAACAGCGCCTCGGCGGAGGTGATCTTGACGATGCCCCGCGAGAAGGAGCCGTCGGGGATCTTGAGCACCATGGGGAAGCTGAGTCCCGCCGCCTTTTCCGCCAACCGGGGCAGGTCGTTGCGATTCAGCAGTACGCCTTCAGGAGTCGCGATGCCACGTGCCCGCAGCAGGGTGTGCAGATACACCTTGTTGGTGCAGCGCAGGATCGAGCGTGGGTCGTCGATGACCACCAGGCCCTCATGCTCGGCGCGTCGAGCCATGCGATAGGTATGGTGATCGAGGCTCGTGGTCTCCCGGATGAAGAGCCCATCGAACTCGGCCAGCCGACCCGCGTCACGCTTGGTGATCAGCGAGACATCGATACCCAGCTTGCGTCCGGCACGGATGAACTCCTTGAGTGCGGCGCGGTTGCTTGGGGGCAGGGCCTCCTGCGGGTCGACCAGCATGGCCAGGTCGAAGCGATAGCGGCGGCGGGCCTTTGGGGTTCGCCAGACCTTGCGCGAGTGCCGGTTCAAGGCGCTGGCGAACAGGTCCTGCTCTTCTTGAGTGAGCGCGGTGAGCCGCAGTGGCTTGAGCCGTGACAGCCGCCACATGTCCTGGCGTCGCGTGAAGCGCGCCTCGAGCAGCGGGCAGGGCAGGCGTTCGAAGAGTTTGCGGGCCAGCTTGGACAGCGCCGGTTGCAGGCTCTCGCCGAACATCACGCGCAGGGTGATGCTGTCGCCGGTCAGCGAACCGCGCTTGGCCAGCTCATTGAGCAGAGGGCTCAGGGCCTCGAGCTGCAGGTCGACCAGTGCCTTGCGCGACAGTTGATTGAGCGTCTCGACGCTGGGTAGCACTCGCTGGCCGCGGGCCTGCGCCAGCAGCGACACATAGTAGCCGCTCTCCAAGTAGTCGAGTTCACCAGACAGGTTGATGACGTGGGTGGCCGCATCCTGCTCCTGTTCTTTTTCCAGGGCCTGAGCCGGTCGCGCCTCTGCCAGGTAATCATCGGCCGTGATCAGGTCGTCGCTTGGGAAGTAGGGGCGCCAGTCGACAAGTCGGTCGACGACGATTTGCAGGGGCATTGAAAGGCTCTCCTTGAGCGCGGCCGAAGGCAATTCCTGATGGTCAGCATGCGCGTGCAGAGGGATCAAGACAATATGCGGATATGGTGAAATAAATTCATCATCCCAGGCGGTGACACTGGGTTACATGCATCGCAGAATCCTCATTACATACTCAAGGTACCCTTCGACATGACCGCCCTGTTGCGCCCGGCTCAGCCGGGTGACCTCGCAGCACTCTGCCAGCTCGAACAGCTCTGTTTCACGACCGATCATTTCAACCGACGGCAGCTGTCACACTTATTGAACCGTGCTCACGCCATTACCTGGGTGGCCGAGGATGAAGCACGGCGACTGGTGGGCTATGCGACCCTGCTTTTGCGTCGTAACAGCCTCGCGGCGAGGCTCTATTCCTTCTGTGTGCATCCCGACGTCCAGGGCCAGGGAGTCGGGCGGCGCCTGCTGGATACGCTGGAAAGCGAGGTGCGAGAACGTGGCTGCGAGTGGCTGACCCTCGAGGTGCGGGCCGATAACCGGCGCGCCCGGGCACTCTATCGGCGTATGGGCTTCGGGCTGCGGCGCTGGCTCGATGACTACTATGCCGATGGCTGCGCGGCCTGGCAGATGGAGAAGTCGCTGCTCGCCCCGGACACCGGGCGAGTGGTCAACGGTTAATGACTGATGCGAGGCGCGACGGGTGAAATGCCCGTCGCGGTGATCTAGAATCGCACTCCATTTCCACTTCGTCAGGAACGTCTCATGCCCTCCTTCGATATCGTCTCCGAGTTCGACAAACACGAAGCTATGAATGCCGTGGATCAGGCCAATCGCGAAGTGCAGACGCGTTTCGATTTCCGCGGCGTCGAGGCCAGCTTCACTCTTAACGACGACACTGTTGCGCTCGAGGCCGACGCCGACTTCCAGCTCAAGCAGATGGCCGATGTCCTGCGTGCCAAGCTGATCGCACGGGGTATCGATGCCCGCTGCATGGATGAGCAGGACCCGGAGCTGAGTGGCGTCAAGGCTCGCCAGGAGGTCAAGCTGAAACAGGGACTCGAGCAGCCGGACTGCAAGGCCATCGTCAAGCAGATCAAGGATGCCAAGATTAAGGTCCAGGCCCAGATCCAGGGCGACAAGGTGCGCGTGACGGGCAAGAAGCGTGATGACCTGCAACAGGCCATCGCATTGCTCAAGAGCGAGCAGGGGCCGGACCTGGCTCTGCAGTACAACAATTTCCGCGATTGATCGGCGCAGTACGATGGATCGTGGCTTGATTGACCCCAAGGGCGGCGCCATGCGCTCACTGCTTTAAAGACGCCTCATTGAGCGGCGTTAGACGTCAAATAGCGCAAAGCGATTTCCGTTCAATGCGTTGTTGGGGTTCAATGACCTCATGGATGCTAAGCTTCAGCTAGACGCTGCCGTTATCAGGAGAACGGACATGCCTCGAACCACCGTGACCCGCACCGCCTATCGCCTGCTGGCGATGGTGAGCTTCGCGCTCGGTGTGATCGGTGCCTTTCTGCCGCTGATGCCGACCACCTGCTTCATGCTGGTGGCGGTGTGGGCCGCTTCAAAGGGCTCGCCTCGTTTTGCCGCCTGGATTCGCCGGCACCCGCGTTTTGGTCCGCCCTTGGCGGCCTGGGAGCGTGAACGGGCGATTCCGCGTCATGCCAAGCGGCTGGCCGTGCTGATGCTGGCATTCTCTATCGGTGTGTTGGTGTTTAGTCCGATCTCCCTGGGCCTCAAGCTCGTCGTGATCGTGTCGCTGGCATGCCTCGGGGCCTGGATTGTCACTCGACCAGAGCCCCGTGCTTTCCCAATATTCACTCTTACCTCCCAGGCTCTTTCGCCCCGGGCCATGCACTCGAATCACCGCCGACTTTGAGATGGCTGCCACTGGCGCCGTACAATGATCGGCGATTTCAGAACAGGAGCCTTCCTCGATGTCTGCGATGCAGCCGACTTACCTGCATGATTACCAACCGCCCGCGTACCGGGTGACTCATACCGAGCTGAAGTTCGATTTGTCGTCGTCAGCGACCCGCGTCACCGCCCGCCTGCATCTGGAGCGTCATCCCGCGCACCAGGATTCAGACTCGCTGCCGCTGATGCTCAATGGCGAACAGCTCTCGCTTAAGCGTATCGCCATCGACGGTGAGGAGCTCGAAGCCGATGAGTACGCGCAGGACGATGCCTCGCTGACCGTGCATCGCGTGCCGGCAAGCTTCCTGCTCGACACCGAGGTCGAGATCAACCCGGCGGCCAATACCGCCCTGGCAGGCCTCTACCAGTCCAGCGGCATGTTCTGCACCCAGTGCGAGGCGGAAGGCTTTCGCCGCATCACCTTCTATCCGGACCGTCCGGATGTGATGGCGACCTTCTCGACCACGGTGATCGGTGACCGGGCGACGCTGCCGGTGCTGCTGTCCAATGGCAATCCGGTGGAATCCGGCGAACTGCCCGGTGATCGCCACTTCGTCACCTGGGAAGACCCGCACCCCAAGCCCAGCTACCTGTTCGCCCTGGTGGCCGGTGACCTGAAAAAGGTCGAGGATCACTTCACCACCCAGAGTGGTCGCGATGTCACGCTGCAGGTATGGGTCGAGGAAGAGAACCTCTCGAAGACCGATCACGCCATGGCCTCGCTGAAGCGCGCCATGAAGTGGGACGAAGAGACCTATGGGCGCGAGTACGATCTGGACCTGTTCATGATCGTGGCCGTCAACGACTTCAACATGGGCGCCATGGAGAACAAGGGCCTCAACATCTTCAACTCGGCGGCGGTGCTGACGCATCCGCACACCGCCACCGATGCGGCCTTCCAGCGCGTCGAGAGCATCGTTGCCCACGAGTACTTCCACAACTGGTCTGGCAATCGCGTGACCTGTCGCGACTGGTTCCAGCTGTCGCTCAAGGAAGGTTTCACGGTGTTCCGCGACCAGAGCTTCTCGGCGGATACCAACTCGGCGCCGGTCAAGCGCATCGAGGATGTCTCGGTGTTCCGTACCGCTCAGTTCGCCGAAGATGCCGGGCCGACCGCCCATCCGATCCGTCCCGATCACTACATCGAGATTGGCAACTTCTACACCCTGACCATCTATGAGAAGGGTGCCGAAGTGGTTCGCATGCTGCAGAACCTGCTGGGCTGGGAGCTGTTCCGCCGCGGCTCGGATCTGTATTTCGAGCGTCTCGACGGCCAGGCCGCCACCATCGAGGACTTCGTCGGCTGCATGAGCGAGGTGTCGGGTCTCGACCTGAGCCAGTTCATGCACTGGTACTCCCAGGCCGGGACACCGGAGATCGACGCTCACGGCGAGTACGACTATGCCACGTCCGAGTACCACCTGACCCTGCGTCAGCGCACGGCGCCGACCCCGGGGCAGCCGGACAAGGTCGCGCTGCACATCCCGATCCGCATGGGCCTGGTCGGTACCAAGTCCGGCCAGGATCTCAAGATGACCTTCGACGGCGAGGCGGTGGGCACCGACACCGTGATTCATCTGCGCGAATCCGAGCAGCACTTCGTCTTCACCGATCTGGCCGAGGCCCCGGTGCCGTCGCTGCTGCGCGGTTTCTCGGCGCCGGTCAAGCTGCGCTTCCCATACAGCCGTGAAGACCTGGCCTTCCTGCTGCAGCAGGATTCTGACGGCTTCAATCGCTGGGATGCCGGCCAGCGGCTGGCGATGCTGGCCCTCGATGACCTGATCGCGGCACATCGCAATGGCGTCGAGAAGGTCATGGACGTGCGCGTCATCGACGCCTTCCGCACCCTGTTGACCGGCGAAACCGACGACAAGGCGGTGCTCGCCGAGATGCTGACCCTGCCTTCGGAGGCCTACATCGCCGAGCAGCAGCCTGTGGTCGATGTCGATGCCATCCATGCCGCTCGTACTTTCGTCAAGCAGTCGCTGGCGGCTTCCCTGCGCGACGAGTTCATGGCGGTGTATCGTGCCAACCAGCTCGATGAGCCCTATGCGCCGGAGCCCGAGCAGATCGCCGCGCGCAGTCTCAAGAACGTGGCCCTGTCCTATCTGGTGGCGATCGAGGACGAGGAGGCGCTGGAACTTGTGCAGGCCCAGTTCAACGCCGATCACAATATGACCGACGTGCGTGCAGCACTGACGCTGCTCACCCACAGCTCGCGCAATGACCTGGCCGATCCGGCGCTGCGTGCCTTCGGTGACAAGTGGGCCCACGATCCGCTGGTAATGGATCAGTGGTTCAGCATTCAGGTAACCCGGCCGCAGGCCGACGCCCTGGATCGCGTCAAGTTCCTGATGAAGCACCCGAAGTTCTCGTTGAAGAACCCCAACAAGGTGCGTGCCCTGATCGGCGCCTTCGCCAGCAACCGGGTCAACTTCCACCGCATCGACGGCGCCGGCTACCAGCTGCTGAGCGACGTGGTGATCGAACTCAACCGGCTTAACCCGGAAATCGCCGCGCGCCTGGTTACGCCGCTGACGCGCTGGCAGCGCTTCGACGAGGCTCGTCAGGAGCTGATGAAAGCCGAACTCGAGCGCATCCGCGCAGAGGATCTCTCGCCGAACGTCTATGAAGTGATTGAAAAGGCGCTGGCCGATTGACGCCACGACCGGTGACGCTTTTGGTGTCGCCGGTCAGGGTGTGACCTCTTAGGCAGGTGCCAGTCTAAGCGTACTTGTCGATCTTGTGACTAGCATGACGGCAAGAGACGAAACGGGCCGCCCTATCGGGGCGGCCCGTTTTTTTGAGAACGTTTTTTTAGAAAAAGGCGCATTCAAGTGGGGGAGGGGCGAGGAAGGCCAGGCCCGTCAGCATTCGCTAACATCAGCCCAGCTGGTCGACATCGGTGACCAGGCCAGCCTCCTTGGCGGCGCTGTCGGCCAGCGCCCGGCCGGCCTCGTCGTAGATGTGGTAAACGGCGTTCGCCCCCAAGGCCTGGATCGGCTTGATCTCGTCGGGATACTCGACGATGGCGGTGATCTGACCCTTGAACTCATCTCGGTCATGCAACTGCTTGAGGGCGAAGAGGTTGCCTGCATGGTGCGGCATCGCCAGCACCACGAGCTTCAGGGTCGGCGACATCATCAGCTTGTCCCAGAAGTCCGAATCCAGGGCATCGCCCTCCAGCAGGTTATAGCCCTGCTCCTGAAGGCGCTTGACGCTTTGCGGGTTGCTGTCGATGCCCAGCACCTTGAGGCCGTACTGCTTCTGCAGCCGCTTGTAGGTGCTGCGGCCGATACGTCCCATGCCCATTACCACCGCTTCGGCATTGCCGACCTCGATGGAGCGCTCTACTGCGTCCGGTCCCCTGGTCATTCGTACCGGCAGCAGCTCGGCGAAGCGGCGATAGAGGGTCTCGCTGGCGCCATTGAGCAATGAGGAAAGCACGAAGCTGATCGCCACCGCCAGCGACATCACCACCAGCCACTTGTCGTCGAGCCAGCCCTGGCCGGCTGCCAGGGCGCCAACGATAAGGCCGAATTCGGAGTAGTTGGCGAGTCCCAATGAAGCCAGCACCGAAGTGCGCAGGCGTAGCCGAAAGCCCATGAAGATCACCTGATAGAGCAGCGCCTTGAGCGGCACCGCGGCCACCAGCAGCAAAGCCAGGCCGAGCATCTCGGCATCGGGCATGGCGGTCAGGCCGATGGTCAGGAAAAAGCCGACCAGCAGCAGCTCCTTCAGGTTGAACATCGAACGCGCCAAGTTCTGGGCGGCCGGGTGAGGCGCCAGCAGCAGGCCCACGATCAGCGCACCGAGGTCGCCCTTGATACCGACCGCATCGAAGAGGCCGTACCCGAGTACCAGCGCCATCAGCATGCCGCACAGCATCTGCATCTCGCCGTGCCCCATGCGGTCGAGCAGTCGCTGCAGCAGGGGAGCCGCTGGAATCAGCAGCAGCAACAACAGCGCCCAGGGGCTCGGCATCTCGCCGGTGGAGACGGTGAGGAACACCACGGCAAAAATGTCCTGCATGATCAGCACGCCGATCGCCAGGCGGCCATAGGCGGTCTGTGTTTCGCTGCGCTTGTCCAGCACCTTGATCACGAAAACGGTGCTAGAGAACGACAGGGCGAAACCAAGCAGGGCCAGCGTTTGCCAGGGTACACCGTCGAGCAGCTTGAAGCCTGCCAGTGCGAAAAGTCCCAGTGCTGCGCTGAGCAGCAGCGTCGAAACGACCAGGTGCAGGGAGGCCCCGGCCCACACCTCCTTGCGCAGCAGAGTGCGCACATCGAGCTTGAGGCCGATGGTGAACAGCAAGAGCGTCACACCAATATTGGCCAGTGTGGTCAGTAGCGGCGTCTCTTCATAACCCAGTGCGTTGAGCACGAAACCGCCAGCCAGAAAGCCGACCAGTGGTGGAAGCCTGAGTGCGAGGGCGCCCAGGCCTCCTAGAAAAGCGACCAGCAGAAAAGCCGGTTCGATCATGATGTCTCCTCGTCTGTACGTCCTTGTTCGGGGCGGGTGCGCTGCTCGAGCGTAGCGTCTATGCCTAATGGTTTCCTATCGGCCAGCCTTTGCCAACCTTTTGCATCGTCCATGCGTCGCCGATACCCAGTGCAACGGTGTAAGATAAGCGCCATGAATGCTAACCGTTTAATCTTACGCCTGCTGATCAATGGCAAATCGGCCCAATCACCGGCCCTGCGTGAGGCCGTGGAAGCCGTGCGCGAGCAGGGCGTCCGGCTCGAGGTTCAGGTGACCTGGGAAGCCGGGGATGCCGCCATGCTCGCTGAGCGAGCAGGTGAGGATGGGGTGTCGCGGCTGATCGTCGCCGGCGGTGATGGCACCGTGAACGAGGCGGTCAATGGCCTGATGCGCCTGTCACGGGATGCGCGGCCTGCCTTGGGCATGTTGCCGATGGGCACGGCCAATGATCTGGCCACCGGCCTGGGCATCCCCGAAGAGCTCAAGGCAGCACTGGGCCTGGCGCTCACGGCGTCTCCTCGAGCGGTGGATGTGCTGCGAGTCGGCGATCAGTATTTCCTCAACATGCTGTCGGCAGGCTTCGGGGCCGAGATCACGGCCTCTACCCCCAAGACGCTCAAGCGTTTACTCGGCGGCGGTGCCTATTCGCTGATGGGAGCGCTCAAGGCCTGGCGTTTCCACGCCTGCCCGGCCCGGCTCGAGTGGCCGGGGGGCGAGGGGAACCGCGAGCTTTTTCTGCTGGCGATTGGCAATGGCGCCCAGGCCGGCGGGGGACAGCAGCTTAGCCCGATGGCCCGTCTCGATGATGGCCTTTTGGAAGTGCTGGCGGTTCGGCAGTCTTCTTCGCTCTCGGGGATGCGCCAGATGCTCGCCGAACTCAAGCGGCTACCCGCAAACGGCGAGTACGTGGAGTACTGGCAGACCGACCAAATCCGAGTAACGGCCGATACGCCACTGCCACTGACTCTGGATGGCGAGCCGCATCGCCTGGATCACCTGGATGTGGAACTGGCCCCAGGTGCCATCGACTTGCTGGCGCCACACGACTGTCGATTGCTTGAGCATGCCGCGCCGGCACCCTGATGGCGGTTCGTAATAACCACGCACGATGATAATTCATGATCACGACTCATTAGAACGACTCATTAGAACGATTCATGATAACAACAGGGAGCGATGTTCGATGTTGACCCCATTCCATCTGGCCGTGCAGGTCCGGGATCTCGCTGAGGCGCGCGGTTTCTACGCTGATCTGCTGGGCTGCCCGGAGGGCCGCTCGAGCGATACCTGGATCGATTTCAATCTCTTCGGCCATCAGTTCGTCTGTCACCTCAACCCTGACATGACGCCGCAGCGCCATCATAATGCGGTGGACGGTCATGGCGTACCGGTACCGCACTTTGGTGTGGTGCTTGAGATGGCCGAATGGGAAGCGCTTGTCGACCGCCTGACCGAGGCCGGGGTGCGTTTCGAGATCGAGCCCTATGTGCGCTTCCAAGGCCAGCCCGGCGAGCAGGCCACCATGTTTTTCTATGATCCCAGCGGGAATGCGCTGGAGTTCAAGGCCTTTCGCGATATCGACGGTCAGCTGTTCGCGACCTGATCGACGCTTACGTCTACCACAGCCCGACGAGAGACAGACAATGGATGAATTCATGCAGGCGGCGATCGACGAGGCGCGGTTGGGCCTCGAGGAGGGCGGTGTGCCGATCGGCTCGGTGCTGGTGCATCGCGGGCGCATCATCGGGCGTGGTCACAACCAGCGTCAGCAGCGCGGCAGCGTGGTGCTACATGGTGAGATGGATGCCCTCGAGAATGCCGGGCGTCAGCCTGCATCGGTGTACCGTGACTCGGTACTCTATACCACCCTCTCACCCTGTCCAATGTGTAGTGGCGCCATCCTGCTGTATGGCATTCCCAAGGTAGTGATCGGCGAGCACCGCACCTTTCTTGGCGCCGAAGACACCCTGCGTCAGGCCGGCGTCGAACTTGAGGTGCGCGACGATGTCCAGTGCCGTGAGCTGATGAATACCTTCATTGATCGCCACCCCGAGGTCTGGGCCGAAGATATCGGCGAGTGATCCGGCGCCTTGCGTGCGCGTCAGCGCTTTGCTGGAATGACACCACACACGATGCGAGGAAATTCAAGATGATGAAGACGCCATACGGGGCCCTGCTGCTGGCTCTGGTTCTGAGCCTGGGACTGGCCGGATGTGGCAATGGTGACGATCCGGTAGCCGGCGATCCGGCGGCCAATGATCAGACGACCAGTGACCAAGCGGCAAGCGACACTGCGGCGAATGCTCCGGCGGCTGAAGAGGCGCCCGCAGCAGAGAACTCTGATGGCGCGGCGACGGTAGAGCCGAGTGCTGAGGAGGGCGCTGCAGCTTCGATCACCAATGCCCCCGAGACCGCAAGCGATGGCGCGGCCAGTGACAGCACCATGGGCGGCAACGCGTCGCTGAGTGCCGGGTCGATGAGTCAGGACTCCATGACCGACGAGTCCATGCTCAATGAGCCTGTGGGCAGTTCCATCGGTGAAACGACACCCAGCGAGCCGAGCGACTCCGAGATCGACGCCATGATCAGCGCCGACGATAACCTGGAAGTGACGCCTGGCGAGACCAGCAAGTCCGAGATCGAGGCCTTCATGGCGGAGACCGAGCGCCGGTTCGAGGAAGCCCAGCAGGAAATCGATCAGCAGTTCAAGGAAGCGGAGAGCAAGACGCCTGACGAGATGCTGAACGAGGCCGATAAAGAACTTGGTCAGCCCTGAACGTCAACAGCGGACGTAGATGAGTCAGCGCTGTGTCTAGCGCGTGGCGCAGTCCGTGCGTTTAAAAGGTGCCGCAACGGCTAAGGAAAAAGGTCCACCTCGGTGGACCTTTGCTTAGCCATTGAGTGTTCGGGCATACACTTCGCGAACAGCCTATGTGAAAAGTCTATGTGAACACCCGATGCTGTAACCCTCTGCTGCTGTCTGCTGCCTGCTGTCGCAGCGCTAGCAACTGGCGAGGGGCAGCCGCGCCTTTTTATCTGATCGTAGCTGATCAGCTGACGGGCTTGATGTTGGCGGCCTGGAGGCCTTTCTTGCCCTGAGTGACGTCGAAGCTGACCTTCTGACCGTCCTGTAGAGACTTGAAGCCCTCGGCCTGGATCTCGGAGAAGTGGGCGAAGAGATCGTCGCCGCCATCATCCGGAGAAATGAAGCCGTAGCCCTTGGTGTCGTTGAACCACTTGACAGTGCCAGTTGCCATCTTTGTTTTCCTTACCTTACGTAATGATCATGCTGGGGACATCATGCCCGTGTCCGGCGCAAGTCCCCTCTGTATGTGGGTTATGTCGAGAAGAAGAGCGAGAGGAGAATGACAAAGGAATCAATCAACGTCAGGCGTCTTGCCACTTGCCAACCCACTTAGCGGATAGATGCATCGGCAGCCGAGTTGGGTCAATATAACCCGCGAAGTGGCATGCCTGAATGCCCGCAAAATCACTTTAGATGGAAATATCATGGCCGTCCAGAACGTCGATTTCACTGCCGCCGACGCCCCTCAACGCTTCGTTGCCTCGCTGCGCGAGACGGGATTCGGCGTGCTGCGCAACCATCCGATTTCATCCGACCTGGTGGAATCCATCTATCGCCAGTGGCAGGCCTTCTTCGAAGGGCAGGACAAGCATGAGTTTCAATTCGATCCTGGGCGCCAGGATGGTTACTTCCCGCCCTCGGTCTCCGAGACCGCCAAAGGCCAGTCGGTCAAGGATCTCAAGGAGTACTACCACGTCTATCCTTGGGGCCGGATTCCCGACGCGCTGGCCGAGGACATCATGGAGTACTATCGTCGCGCCGAGGCACTGGCGGCGACGCTGCTCGGCTGGATCGAGGCCGAAACACCGCCGGAGGTGGCCGAGCGTTACCGGGAGCCGCTGTCGCGGATGATTGCCGATAGCGGCCAGACACTGCTGCGGGTTCTGCACTATCCGCCGCTGTCCGGCGATGAGGTGCCCGGTGCCGTGCGTGCCGCTGCCCATGAAGACATCAATCTGATCACCGTGCTGCCGGCGTCCAATGAGCCCGGACTTGAGGTCAAAAACCGCGAGGGCGAGTGGCTGGCGGTGCCCTGCGATCCGGGCCAACTGATCATTAATGTCGGCGACATGCTGCAGGAGGCCTCGGGCGGGTACTTCCCCTCGACGTCTCATCGGGTGGTCAACCCCAGCGGTCCGGCGCGTTTCCACTCACGGCTGTCGCTGCCGTTGTTTCTGCACCCGCGGCCGGAAGTAGTGCTGTCCGAGCGCCATACGGCTGACAGCTATTTGAAGGAGCGCCTGCGCGAGCTGGGCGTCATCTGAGGTTCAGTACCGGCGGAGCGCTGACGGGGCTCTCCGCTACTCCACTTCGCTACACGTCTAGACGAGGTACCTGATATGGCATCAATGAGCAGTGCGCCCAGCGACACTCACAGTAAGCTGATGGGCTATCTGCTGTGGATCTTCGGCTTCCTCGGCGCCCATCGCTTCTATTATGGCAAGCCGGTCACCGGCACCATCTGGTTCTTCACCCTGGGCCTACTGGGGATTGGCTGGCTGATCGATCTGTTTCTGATTCCCGGCATGGACCGTGACGCGGACTTCCGCTATCAGGCCGGGCCGATCAATTACTCACTGGCCTGGGTGCTGCTGACCTTCCTTGGGGTGTTCGGTCTGCACCGTTTCTATATGGGTAAGTGGCTGACCGGTATTCTTTACTTGCTGACGGGCGGGTTCTTCCTGCTGGGCGTGCTCTATGACTTCTGGACGCTCAATGACCAGATCTCGATGAAGCATGCCAAACGCGGCATCTTCAACTGATCCATGGCCGGGCAGGCCCGGCCTTAGTCCATTCGCTCTGAACGGGCGATTCTGCACGGCAAGGAGGCCTGCCGCTCATGTTCTTCGATGCCCAGTTCTGGCCCTTTCTCGTTGCCATCACCCTGCTGACGCTGAGCCCCGGGGTGGATACCCTGTTGGTGATTCGCAACACCACGCGCGGCGGTCTGCGCGATGGGGTGCTGACCAGCCTGGCGATCTGTTCGGGGCTCTTCGTGCATGCCACCGTCTCGGCGCTGGGCATCTCGGTCATCCTGCTGCAGTCGGCCTGGGCCTTTTCGGCGTTAAAACTGGTCGGTGCGGCCTATCTGATATGGCTTGGCCTGCAGAGCCTGGCGAGTGCCCGGCGGGGCACGCCGCTGCCGGTTGCCGACTGTTCTGTCGAGCGGCAGGCGGTATCGCACTGGGTGCCGCTGCGCGAGGGTTTTCTTTCCAATGTGCTCAACCCCAAGACGGTCGTGTTCTACATGGCCTTTCTTCCCCAGTTCATCGCCCCGGGCGACCCGGCGCTGGCCAAGTCGCTGTGGCTGGCCGGCGTGCACTTCCTGATTGCCAATCTGTGGCAGATCGGCATCGCGGTGATGCTGGGCCGGGCCGGCCACTGGCTGGCGCGCCGAGCGGTGTCGCGCACTCTGGATGGCGCCACCGGGATGGTGATGGTCGCCTTTGGCCTCAAGCTTGCGCTGTCACAGCGACCTGTCTGAATGCCTTGGCGTCGGCTCCGAGCCACCCGGTTGCGGGTCTTGGGGAAAGATCAGTCGCGTTTAACGAACTCAGCGTCACAAAAGCCCCTGCCTGAAAGCACCACGGGCCCGCTTGGCGGGCCCGTGGTGTGTCGGTCTCTCTGGTATGGCTTGCCGCAGGTGCGCGGCAAGCGTTCTATTGCTGGGCGAGCAGTGAGGTGTCGTAACGCTCGCGTTGCTCCGCCTGGGTCAGCAGCGACACATCCTGGGTGCTGCCGCCCTTGGCAAGACTCTCGAAGATCACCCGGTAGGCCATTACCGCCTGGACGTACTGGCGGGTCTCGTGGAAGGGAATGCTCTCCACGAACAGGTCGAACTCCCGCGGGGCATCCTTGAGCCAGCGGTCGACCCGGTTCGGTCCGGCGTTGTAGGCGGCGGTGGCGGCCAGCCGATTGCCACGGTAGCGCTCGATCATGTCCTGGATATAGCGGCTTCCCAGACGGATGTTGGTTTCCGGCTGCAGAACGCCATAGAGGCCAGGGTCCTCGAGCCCCAGTTGCCGACTGACATGGCGCGCGGTGGCCGGCATCAGTTGCATCAGGCCTCGGGCACCGGCCGGTGAGACCACCGTTGGGTTGTAGGCACTTTCACGGCGGGCGATGGCCATCAAGAGGTAGGGGTCGACGCCGCGGCGATTGCCCCAGTGCAGGAAATCGTCGCGATAGGCCTCGGGGAAGCGCCAGTCCAGTGCATCCCAAAGGCCGGCGGCAATCGTGGTCTGCACCGCGCGCGCATGCCAGCCACGATAAGCGGCGTAGTCCGCCAGTGCCTTGGCCTTGTCAGCATCGGCGCGACCGGCAGCGCTGTACCACTCGCTGTTGGCAAGTCCTGGCTCACCGATGCGAATCAGTGCTTCTGTGCGCTGCACGACCGGCCATTCGGCAATGCGCTCGCGGTAAGCCGCGTTGTAGCTGACTCGCTCCAGATTCAATGCATAGGGCACATCGAGACGGTCCGCGGCGGCGAAACCGAAGAAGCTGCGGTCGCTGGCGGCAGCGCGGAAGGCGTCGGCGGCTCCGCCGGGATTGCCGAGCTGCTCGAGCGCGCGGCCTACCCAGTATTGCCAGCGGGCCTCGCGGCGCGGCTCGTCCGGCAGGCGATGCACCCAATCGATTACGCCGCTCCAATCACGTTGAGCAAGTGCCCGGCGTATCCTGAGCTCCAGCAGGTCGGTGTCCTGGAAACCGGGGAGGGTGGCATCGACCCAGCCGCGGTTATTGGCGACTTCGCGAACCATCGAATAGAACATCAGGTCGTGTTCGATTTCCCGCCGTGCACCGGCGCCGAGATCGACGTGCGGCGAGATCTTGCGCCAGGCTTCCAGGGCTGCCTCGGTATCGGCTCGGGTGAAACCGTGCATGGCCGCTTCATAGAGCGCGTCGGTGCCGCCTCCTTGTGGGCCGATGCGCGTGGGCACCTGAGTAATGGCCGAGAAGTCCTGCTGCAGGCGGTCCAGGGCGTCTAGCCCGGGCTGCCAGGCGCTGCCTAACTGACGGCCAAGATAGCTCACCATGCCAGTCTCACCGGCCTGCCAGGCCAGGGTAAGGCGCTCCCAGATCTCGGGGGCGCCTATCTCGCCACGTTCGCGAAGGGCGCGAAACAGCGGGTTACAGGCGTCGGGCTGGGAGTGGCCGACGCGCCATAGCGCCCGTCCACCGTTGGCGGCATCCTGGGGGCGGGTATCCAGCAGGGCGGTATAGTAGTAACAGCGGCGCTGAGTGCCACGAGGCTCGCCGTCGCTGATCTCGCGCAGGCTTTCAAAGCGACCGGCCTTGCCGTAACGGCCTATGGCTTCGCCGCGCATCCAGTCGGCCAGCGGCGAGTCGTCGTATCGGGTCATGAAGTCTTGCACCTGCGATGCCGGCGCATTTGGCAGGCGCGACAGCAGGCGGTGATACTCCACGTAGCCCTCGAGGACATGGCCATCGATGGCCGCCTGGTCAATACGCGAGAATTCCTTTGCCCTGGCGGCCTCCAGGGCATCACGCATGGCCATATCCTGTGTTTCATCGGCCTTGGCCGCATCGACTGTCAGGCCCAGCGGCAGGCTGAGCGCCAGACTTGCCAGCAGGGCCGGCCAATGCCGAGAGGGGAGGAAGCGTCGCATTAGGGGATCTCCAGAGTCGCGCCGTGCATAACCGTTATCTTCGCCGATGCATGACCCGTTGAGTAGTGTCGCCAGCTTTCGACAGGTGGTGAAGGCTCGGTTGTCTCGTGGCATCTTGGCCAGGAGTGGAAGCACTTTGACAGTCCGTCTAACCCTGGCGGCAGTTTAAGCGGGTGACACTCGGGGAGGGCAAGAGGTCTAATGAGTTAGCATTCGCGTCATGGATGCCGCAAAAGCAACCGGGGCAGTCAGGGGAGAGCAACATGGCAGGATCACCGTCAGGAGGCAAGGGCTGGCTTGGCCGGCGGGGTCGATCGTTTGCGCGGATCGGCCGCGCGTTGCGCTCGTTCTTCCCCATGCTTGGCGATGTGCTGACGGGGCGCTATCGGCCGGTGCCCTGGCGGGCCATCGGTTGCATGACGGCAGCCGTCGCCTATCTGCTGTCACCCTTGGATCTGATTCCCGATGTCTTTCTGGTGTTGGGGCTGGCTGACGACGCCCTGATCGTTGGCTGGCTGTTATCTCGGGTCGACCGTCACCTGGCGCCTTATCATGCCTGGCGGGCGGGTCGCGATGACTAGCCATTGGTCTGGCGCCGAGGATCAGGTGTCACTCGCGGCCTCATTTGTCGAATCAATGTCATCCAGTTGATTCGGCAGGCTTGAAAAGCCCATTCAGAGCCCCATATTTCGATCACATCACCCGATACCGGCGCGTTGCCGTTGGCAACCGCCCCCAATGCTGAGATCGATGAGGGACTCGTTACATGTCTACCGTCACCCATGAAGAAACCCTGGGCTTCCAGACCGAAGTCAAACAGCTGTTGAATCTGATGATTCACTCCCTGTACTCCAACCGGGAGATCTTCCTGCGTGAGATGATTTCCAACGCTGCCGATGCCTGCGACAAGCTGCGCTATCAGGCGCTGGATAACGATGCACTCTACGAGGGTGACAGCGAACTGCGCGTCGAGATCGAGCACGATGCCAAGGCCGGCACCGTCACCGTTCGCGACAACGGCATTGGCATGAGCCGTGATGACGTGATCCAGAACCTCGGCACCATCGCCAAGAGCGGCACCGCCGACTTTCTCCAGCAGCTTTCCGGCGAGCAACAGAAAGATGCACGCCTGATCGGTCAGTTTGGCGTCGGTTTCTATTCTGGCTTCATCGTCGCCGATGAGGTGAGCGTCCGCACTCGTCGTGCCGACCTGCCCCAGGATGCCGGCGTCGAATGGCGCTCGAAAGGCGAGGGCGAATTCACCATCGCCGACATCGACCGCGAGGTACGTGGCACCGAGATCGTGCTGCACCTCAAGGATGACGCCCAGGAATACGCCGACGACTTCCGCCTCAAGAATCTGGTGCGCAAGTATTCCGACCATATCGAAGTGCCGGTGCGCATGCCCAAGGTCGAGACTGCCAAGGACGACGAGGGCAACGAGATCGAAGGCAGCGAGGTCGAGACCTGGGAGACCGTCAACGAGGCGACCGCTCTGTGGGTGCGCCCCAAGGCCGAGATTACCGACGACGAGTACAAGGCGTTTTACAAGCACGTCTCCCATGACTTCAGCGATCCGCTGACCTGGAGCCACAATCGGGTCGAGGGCAAGCTCGACTACACCAGCCTTCTCTATGTGCCGGGCCGCGCGCCCTTCGATCTTTACGAGCGTGACGGGGCCCGCGGCCTCAAGCTCTACGTGCAGCGCGTCTTCATCATGGACGACGCCGAGCAGTTCCTGCCGCTGTATCTGCGCTTCGTCAAGGGTGTGGTCGACACCAAGGATCTGTCGCTGAACGTCTCCCGCGAGCTGCTGCAGCAGGACCCGCAGGTCGACAAGATGAAGGCGGCCCTGACCAAGCGCGGCCTGGACATGCTCAAGAAGCTGGCCAAGGACGACGAACAGTACCAGACCTTCTGGAACACCTTCGGCACCGTGTTGAAGGAAGGCCCGGCCGAGGATCATGCCAACCGCGACAAGATCGCCGCGCTGCTTCGCTTCGCTTCCACTCACACCGACAGCACGACTCAGGATCAGTCGCTGGCGGCTTACGTGGAGCGCATGAAGGAAGGCCAGCAGAAGATCTATTACATCGTGGCCGACAGCTTCAATGCGGCCAAGCACAGCCCGCATCTCGAGATCTTCCGCAAGAAGGGCATCGAGGTACTGCTGCTTTCCGACCGTATCGATGAGTGGCTGATGAGCCACCTCACCGAGTTCGACGGCAAGTCCATGGTCGACGTCGCCAAGGGCGACCTTGATCTGGGCGAGATCGAAGACGAGGACGAGAAGAAGGCGCAGGAAGAGACCGCCAAGTCCAAGGAAGACCTGGTCAAGCGCGTCAAGGAAGCGCTGGGCGAGGAAGTTCAGGAGGTCAAGGTTACCCATCGCCTCACCGACTCCCCGGCCTGCGTGGTGCTGCCTGAGCACGAGATGGGCTTCCAGATGCGCCGCATCATGGAGGCGGCCGGTCAGCCGATGCCTGAAGTCAAGCCGATCCTCGAGCTCAACCCCGAGCATGCGCTGGTCGGTCGTCTCGAGGGCGCCGATGGCGAGGCCTTTAGCGACCTGTCGCGGATCCTGCTCGATCAGGCGATCATCGCCGAGGGCGGTCATCTCGACGATCCGGCCGCTTACGTCAAGCGCCTCAACGCGCTGCTGATGGCGTAATGGTCGTGCGTTGACATAGACGACCCGCGCTGCGCGCCGTGAGTGTTAGCAAACCCCGTCAGGTTCCGCCTGGCGGGGTTTTCTTTTTGTGCAGTGCAAAAAAGCTCGGTGATTCGACCAATGCCTGATAATCTTGCCCGCTGGTTGTCACCGGGCCTTGGGATGCATCTGCCCACTGCCTTTTTCCTGCGCCCCTGACATTGAATGAGGGGCATCTTGTTGAGGAGACGTCTTAGCACGACGGTCATAGCACGATGGCCCTCAACCACTGTTAGCGGAGTCCTGATGATGCGCTATCTATTTCCCTGGTGTTTCTTGTCGTCGCCCTCGCGTCGTCGGCCCTTGCCGTTGGCGCTACTGGTCCTGAGTCTTGTTCTTGCGCTGGTGGCCATGCCGCCGGTGGCAGTCTCCCAACCCGCTGAACCTCGTCCCACCCTTACTACAGAACCGGCCGCGGCCGTGACCCTGCCTGACCTGCGGCAACTGCCGGCCGGACCTCGGCGCAAGGATGCTTTCCTCCAGGTGCTGGTGCCGATCGTCGAGGCCGAGAACTCGCGGCTCGCGGCCCGTCGTGAGTGGCTTATGGCGCTCGCCGAGCGTGACACGCCCTGGACCCGCGCCGAGCGTGAACGGGTAACGGCGCTGTGCAAGGAATATGCGCTGGACTGCGAGCCGGGCAAGATCAATGCGCTGCTTCTCAAGCGTGTCGCCCCGGTGCCGCTGGAAATGGTCGCCGTGCAGGCGGTGGAAGAATCCGGGTGGGGAACGTCGCGGCTGGCACGTCAGAACAACAACCTGTTTGGTATGCGCACTAGCGGTGGCCGCTACCAGTCCTTCGACAGTCTGCAGGACGCCGTGCGCGCCTATCTCAAGAACCTGAACACCCATCGTGCCTATGCAGACCTGCGGGCGCGTCGGGCCCAGTTGTCGGCTCAGGGCGAGGTGCCGCCGGAAGCGCTGATCGCGATGCTCAATGATTACGCCACCCGTTCCGACTATCAGCATGTGCTGCTGTCGCTGCTGCGCACCAATGCGGAGCGCATTCGTCGCTATGCGGGTGATACGCCTGCCTGATTGGACGCTTTGGCGATTAGCCTGATCTTGCCGATACCCGCATGTCGAGCACCTTCAATACGCCTCTCCGGCTTATGCCGCGGGAGGCGTCGTCGTTTTAGCCCCCAGTGCGGTCGAGCGTTGAGAGTCGCGTGCTTTGATGCAGGGCAGCAAGGCGCGCAAGCGCCTATGCTTGCATGAATACTTGCCGGGTGCGTGCCGGATAGCGCCCCTTGGAACGCGCTCACTCGGAGCAGCTTATCCTGTGGTTATTCGGTTCACGGCCGCTTATTCGGTGTCGGGATGGGGGATTCGTCTCGGGGCCGCTTATTCAGTACAAAGCGGTTCATGCGGTTCAGGCGTGTTTGTTCGGCTCAAGGCGGAGCATGCAATTCGGGACTGCTTCTTTCAGGACAGGCGACGGAGGTGGTGATGGTGCGCCAGTCAAGTAATGCACGGTTGCGTCTTTACGATGCCAGGGACGATGCGGCGGCTCTGCTGCTGATCGATCTCCAGAAGGCGATCGATGATGTCGAGCTCAATGGCATGCATAGCAATCCAGCCCTGGATGATCGGGTTGATGAACTGCTGAGTTGCTGGCGGGGTGGCAATGGACACATCGTTCATGTCCGGCATTTCTCCCATACCCCGGGGTCCCTCTATCGCTCCGGCCATGCCGGGGCCGAATTCAAAGCCTCGGCAACGCCCCGTGTTGGGGAGCGTATCGTCACCAAACACGTCGAAAGCCCCTTCATCGGCACTGACCTGGATATCTGGTTGAGGCGTCACGGTGTGTCGCGTCTGGTGGTGGCGGGCGTGTCCACCGGCCATGCCGTGTCGACGGCCGCTCGCCATGCACACTGCCTGGATTTTGGCGTGGTCGTGGTCTCCGATGCCTGCGCGAGTTTTCCTATCGACGATATCGATGGGCAGCGCTGGGCCGCCGAGGATGTGCAGCACTTCAGCCTGTCGTTGCTGGGCAGCCATTACGCGCGGATCACCTCGACGCAGGAAGTGGTGCATCAGTTTTGATCTGCTCCCGTTTTTGCGAACGCATGTGGTCGGTGATGAATCGAAGAACGGTGACAGGCAAGGCAGCAATAATGCTTTCGTTATGACACTCATAACGATTTTGTCAGGTTGGGGAATTCATTTTTTCCATTATTTATCAATTAGTTGACTCGGATCATTAATATAAAGAGTAGGTTATGGATGTCATAACTGTATATTTATAAAGGATTTTTTATCGTAAACCCTTGCCTTTGCGCTGCTTTCTCCAAACACTGCGTTATCGCAAAGGATGACCCGGGGCGGGCGAAACAGGCGTGTTACCCCCGGATATTCATGCAGATATCGACTCATTCCCGCCGTTTTTAGGACGGCGGTCGGCTTCGCGGCAAGCGTCGCGACAGGGAGGCATAGAGTGAAGATCGGAGCACCAAAGGAGCAGGCCCCGGGCGAGGCGCGAGTGGCGCTGACCCCGGAGAGCGCGCAGCAGATTCAGAAACTCGGCCATGACTGCCTCATCGAGGCCGGGGCCGGCGTGGCCGCGGGCTTCGCCGATGCGGCCTATCGTGATGCCGGCGTCAGCGTGGTCGACGACGCTAAAACGCTCTGGGAGCAGGCCGATACCGTCATCAAGGTACGCGAGCCCACCGACGAGGAAGCTGACCGGCTGCATGATGGCCAGACGCTGATTTCGTTCTTCTGGCCGGCCCAGAATGAGGCGCTGCTGGAGCGCTGCCGCGCTCAGGGCGCTACCGTCGTCGCCATGGACATGGTGCCGCGTATCTCCAGGGCGCAGAAGATGGATGCCCTGTCGAGTACTGCCAATATCGCCGGCTACCGGGCGGTGATCGAGGCCGGTAACCAGTTCGGCCGCTTCTTCACCGGCCAGGTCACCGCCGCCGGCAAGGTGCCGCCGGCCAAGGTGCTGGTAGTCGGCGCCGGGGTGGCGGGGCTGGCCGCCATCGGTACCGCCACCAGCCTCGGTGCCGTGGTTCGCGCGTTCGATGTGCGCCCCGAAGTGGCCGAGCAGATCGAATCCATGGGCGCCGAGTTCCTGTTTCTCGATTTTGAGGACAGTCAGGATGGTGCCGAGAGCGGCGGCTATGCGGCACCCTCCAGTCCGGAGTTTCGCGAAAAGCAGCTTGCCTGTTTCCGCGAGCAGGCGCCGGACGTGGACATCGTCATTACCACTGCGCTGATACCCGGCAAGCCGGCTCCCAAGCTGTGGCTCGAGGACATGGTCGAGGCCATGAAACCTGGCTCGGTGATCATCGACCTGGCCGCCGAAAAAGGGGGTAACTGTGACCTGACCGTGCCGGATGAGCGCATCGTCACCGACAACGGCGTGATCGTGGTGGGCTATACCGACTTCCCGTCGCGCATGGCGACGCAGTCCTCGCTGCTCTATGCCACCAATATTCGCCATATGTTGACCGACCTGACCCCCGAGAAGGACGGCGTGGTCAATCACAACATGGAAGATGATGTCATCCGCGGGTCCACCGTGACGCACGCCGGAGAGATCACCTTCCCGCCACCGCCGCCCAAGGTGAAGGCGATCGGGGCGGCCAAGCCCAAGCCGAAGGAAAAGGAGCCCACTCATGAGGAGAAGAAGGCCGCCGAGCATGCCGCCTTCGTCGCTCAGACCAAGCGTCAGGTGGGAATGCTGGTGGTGGGCGGGGCCTTGATGTGGCTGCTTGGCCAGGTGGCGCCGGCTTCCTTCATGCAGCATTTCATCGTCTTCGCGCTGGCCTGCTTCGTCGGCTTCCAAGTGATCTGGAACGTCAGTCACTCGCTGCATACCCCGCTGATGGCGGTGACCAATGCTATCTCCGGCATCGTCATCCTCGGTGCCGTACTGCAGATCGGCTCGGGCAACTGGCTGGTTGGCCTGCTTGCCGGTATTTCGGTGCTGATCGCATCCATCAATATCGTGGGTGGCTTCCAGGTGACACGCCGGATGCTGGCCATGTTCCAGAAATCCTGAATCGCGGAGATACGAGATGCTGGGTCAAGAATTCGTTTCTGCCGCGGCGATCGCGGCAAGTGTGTTGTTCATCCTCTCGCTGGGGGGCTTGAGCAATCAGGAAAAGGCCAAGCGAGCGGTGTGGTATGGCATCGTCGGCATGGCGCTGGGGGTCGGCGCTACCATGTTCGGTCCGGGCATCGGTGGCTATGGCTGGATGATTCCGATGATGCTGATCGGGGCTGCCATTGGCACGGTGGTGGCCAGAAAGGTCGACATGACCGAGATGCCGCAGCTGGTGGCGGCGCTGCACTCCTTCGTCGGCCTGGCAGCGGTGTTCGTCGGCTGGAACGCCGACCTGGAGCGGCGCCGGGTCCTGGCAGCAAAGCTTGCCGAGTCCGGCACCGAGGGTTTCTCTGCCTTTGCCGCCACTCTGGCGTCGAAAACGCCGGCCGAGCTGACCTTTCTGCAGGTCGAGGTGGTGCTTGGGGTGTTCATCGGTGCGGTGACCTTTACCGGCTCGGTGATCGCCTTCGGCAAGCTCGCCGGCAAGGTCGACGGCAAGCCCCGCCAGTTCCCGGGCGGCCACTGGCTGAATGCCGGTGCGGCTGTGCTGTCGCTGCTGCTGGCCATTGCCTACCTCAATGGAGCCGGCTTCTGGACGCTGCTGCTGTTGGCACTGCTGGCCTTCTTCGTCGGCTGGCACCTGATCATGGGCATCGGCGGCGCCGATATGCCGGTGGTGGTCTCCATGCTCAACAGCTATTCCGGCTGGGCGGCCGCCGCCATCGGCTTTACGCTCTCCAATGATCTGCTGATCGTCACTGGCGCCCTGGTAGGCTCTTCGGGGGCCATTCTGTCCTACATCATGTGCAAGGCGATGAACCGCAACTTCATCAATGTGATCCTGGGCGGTTTCGGCGGAACCAAGGGGGAAGCAGCAGAGATCGAGGGCGAGCAGGTGGCCATCGATACCGGCGGCGTGGCCAGCGCGCTGAACGACGCCGACAGTGTCATCATCGTTCCCGGTTACGGCATGGCGGTGGCCCAGGCGCAGAACGCGGTCAGCGAGCTGACCCGCAAATTGCGCAGCGCCGGCAAGAATGTGCGCTTCGGCATCCATCCGGTGGCCGGGCGCCTGCCGGGGCACATGAATGTGCTGCTCGCTGAAGCGCGGGTACCCTATGACATCGTCATGGAGATGGACGAGATCAACGATGACTTCGCCGAGACCGACGTGGTGATCGTCATCGGCTCCAACGACATCGTTAATCCCGCGGCACAGGAAGATCCTGCAAGCCCCATCGCCGGCATGCCGGTGCTCAAGGTGTGGGAGGCCAAGCAGGTCTTTGTCTGCAAGCGCGGACAGGGCACCGGCTACTCCGGCATCGAGAACCCGCTGTTCTTCAAGGAGAACACCCGGATGCTGTTTGGCGATGCCCGTTCGAGCATCGACAGCTTGGTGCCGATGATCGACTGAGTCATCTGGGGCCTCGTGCCTCTCATTGGCGGCTCCCGAGCGGAGAGGCATTTCTGCCTCTCCGCTTTTCGTTACAATGAAGGGGTCTATCACTCATCAATGGATCGAGAATGTCTGATGATCGCTTGAAGGTCGCCGTGTTGGGTGGCGGCAGTTTCGGCACTGCGCTTGCCAGCATTGCGGCCGACAATGGGGCCCGGGTACACCAGTGGATGCGTGATGCCAGTCTGGCGAATGAGATCAACCGGGACCATCGCAACAGCCATTATCTGCCGGATTACGCCATCAACCCGGCCGTGACGGCCGCAACCGACATGCGCGAGGTGCTCATCGGGGCGGAGCTGGTGCTGGCGGCGATTCCCTCCCAGGCCTTCCGCAGCGTAGTGCGCCAGGCGAGGCCCTGGCTGTCCTCCGAGCAGATACTGGTCAGTACCACCAAGGGCATTCAGGCCGAAGGTTTCAAGCTGATGAGCCAGATCCTCGAGGAGGAGACGGGCTTTCCCCACATCGGTGTGATCTCCGGCCCCAACCTTGCCTCCGAGGTCGCCGACAAGCAACTCACGGCCACCGTGATCGCAAGCGATGACCCCTTGACCCGCACCCGGGTACAGAGCGTGCTGGGCTGCGACTATTTCCGGGTCTATGCCAGCAACGATCGCTTCGGCGTTGAGCTTGGCGGTGCACTGAAGAACATCTATGCCATCGCCGCCGGCATGGCGGCGGCCCTCGGCATGGGGGAGAACACCCGCAGTATGCTGATGACCCGGGCGCTGGCGGAAATGAGCCGTTTTGCCGTGCATCTGGGCGCCAACCCCATGACCTTTCTCGGCCTTTCCGGCGTCGGCGATTTGATCGTCACCTGCTCATCGAAGCTTTCCCGCAATTACCGCGTCGGCTACGCCCTTGGCGAGGGGCGAACCCTTGAAGAGGCCGTCGAGGCCTTGGGGCAGGTCGCCGAAGGCGTCAATACCGTGCACCTGGTGCATGACAAGTCTTCAGAGGAGGGCGTCTATATGCCCCTCGCTGAGGGCCTCTATCAGGTCCTCTTCAATCAGGTGCCGGCCCGCGACATGGCCAAGCTGCTCATGCAGGGCGAACAGAGTAGCGACGTGGAATTCACCCTGTCCCGTGAGGACGTCAAGGCAGCCCGGCGCCTGGAGGATTGAACAAGATGCACGAGACCCTATGGATCATGCGTCACGGCCAAGCCGCCCCCGGGCGCCCGGATGCCGAGCGCTCGCTCACCGACGAAGGCCACCGTGAAGGCAATTTCATGGCCGAATGGCTGGCGCAGCGCATCGCCGATGAAGGGCTCGCCACCCCCCGGGTGCTGGCGAGTCCTTATCGCCGTGCTCAGCAGACGGCGACGCTGATGGCCGAGCGCCTGGGCGTGGAGGTCGAGACGCTGCCGATCATCACCCCGGACGATCCGGTTGGCCCGATCCTCGACTGGCTGATCGACACTCAGGAACAGTCGCCGGGGCCGCTGCTGCTGGTTAGCCACATGCCGCTGGTCGGCGTGCTGACAGCACAGCTTACCGACGGGCCGCGGGCGCTGGGGCTGGGATTTCCTACTGCCGCCATCGCTCGACTGGAGAGTGATGTCTTCGCTGCTGGCTGCGCACGCCTGATCGGCCTGGAAGCGCCCGGGCATCGCTGAGCTATCCATAGAGAACTATCCATAGCGAACTATCCATAGCGCTGCCTCCCCAAGGTGGCCGATCTCGCGCGCCGCCTACCGCGGCGCCTCTATCACTGCGTACATATTTGCCCACTTTTTCTCAGGAGCGCCCCATGACGTACATGGTCAACAATCGCATCCACGTGACGCCGGGTTATGAAGAGGAGTTCGAGGCGCGCTTTCGTGCGCGTGCCGGCGAGATCGACAAGCAGCCAGGGTTCATCGCCATGCGGGTGCTGCGCCCTCAGGGCAATCAGGCGCCCTACGTGGTGGAAACCGAATGGGAGAGCCAGGATGCCTTTCGTGCCTGGGTTGGCAGCGACGACTTCAAACGCGCCCACGCCAACCCCATGCCGAAGGAAGCCTTCGGCGAAGGCGGTGGCATCGAGCAATTTGAGGTGGTGATTCGCGCGGACGCTAACTAGCCGCGAACTAGCCGCGAACTAGCAGTACCCGGCTAGAGGTGGGGGCAGGATAAGTTTGGCTAGATCAGTCCGGCGACGCGCAGGCCGAATACGCCACCGGTGATGGTCAGGCTGGCCAGCAGGGTGCTGATAGCGATGATGTTGGCGGCGAGCTTTGCATTACCGTTCATCGCTTTGACCATCACGAAGCTGGCGGCCGCTGTAGGGCTTGCGAAGAACAGGAATAGCACTCCCAGTTCGCGGCCCGTGAAGCCCACCAGCCAGGCCCCAGATGTGGCGAGCGCCGGCAGGATGGCCATCTTCATCAGGCTGGCGCTGACGGCGGTGGTGCTGTCGTTGCGTAGGGCGCTGACCGATAGCGTCGCCCCCACGCAGATAAGGGCCAGTGGCAGGGTCAGGGAAGCGAAGTAGTCGCCGGTCGTCAGCAGCCAGCCCGGCAGCGTCAGTCCCGAGAGCGCGACCGGCAGGGCGGCCACCACGGCAAGAATCAGTGGATTCTTGGCGATATGCCCAAGGATGCTGCGCCAGTCCGCCGCTTGACCGTCCTGAAAAGTGCTCAGCGCCACCACTGACAGGGCGTTATAGCTGATAATCACCACCCCCAGCAGCAACCCGCCCGCCGAGAGGCCGTAGTCGCCGTACATGCTGGCCGCCAGTGCCAGGCCGACAATGCCGCAATTGCCGCGAAAGGCGCCCTGGATATAGACCCCGCGATCCGCTCGCGCCACGCGCCAGTTGGCCCAGCCCCAGGCAAGTACGAAGCTTGCCAGGGTGGCGAGAGCGAAAAAAACCAGCATGCCTGGATTCAGGCTCGCCTCGAGATCGGCCTGGACGATGCTCATGAAGACCAGAGTCGGTAATGTGGCCTTGAACACCAGCTTTGATGCGGTGGAAACGAAGGCCGGGTCGATCCAGCCCCAGCGTTTCAGGCCAATGCCGATGAATACCATGGCAAAGACCGGCAGGGTGACGTTGAGGGTGTGCTGGAAGACCGCTAGAAGGTTCATACCTGTAAGTGCTCCCTAGATCGCCAGCCAGCGGCCGACGATGATCGCCGCGACCACGGCGGTAAAGAAGAGGGCATTGCGTAGGCGGGTGTCGCGAGGGGGACGCGGCTTTGACACGGCGGTCTCCAAAATGAGGGAAGTGAGCGGCGAGCGCGCTTGGCTGTCCAGTCATGACTAATGGACGGCTTGAAAGTCAAACAGTCGTTTTATACTGGCTCAGTAGCGGCTAGGCGGGGTATGGTAATCCCGTTAGCCTGCTAGTTTCCACTGACCAGGATGATTTCATGCCCCAGCGTCATGCTTCCGACTGGGCTGGCACTGCCTCTCCCGTCGCCTCCAGTGAGCACGCCCCCAAGCTCCCGCTGGTCTTCGCCCACGCCAACGGCTTCACCGGGCGCAGCTACCAGAGTCTCTTGGCACCGCTGGGCGAGCGGTTCGCCCTGCATCCTCTAGACCAGCTTGGCCATCACCCACACTTTCCGGTAGGGCATAACTGGTTGGCGCTCCGTGATGAGCTGCTGTCACGTCTGCCTGAGGGGGACACCCAGGTGATCGGCGTCGGGCACTCGCTGGGTGGCGTGCTGATGGCGATGGCGGCGGAGAAGGCGCCGGAGCGTTTTCGCTGCGTGGTCGCCATGGATCCGCCATTGATGCTGGGCCTCGATGCGCTGGCCATCAAGCTTGCCAAGCGCACTGGCTTTGTCGATCGCATCACGCCGGCGGGTCGCAGCTTGGGGCGCCGAGCGCACTGGCCGGATCACCAGACGATGAGCGACGACCTCCGGCGTAAAGGTCTTTTCAAGGGCTTTACTCCGGAGGCCTTTAGCGACTACCTGGCCGGTGCTGCGCGCCATTATGACGGTGGCGGCGTCGGCTTGGCCTTTTCCCCCGATACCGAGGTGGCGATCTTTCGCCATCTGCCCGATCACCTGCGGGGGCTACCCAAGCGGTTAAAGGTGCCGCTGGCACTGTTGGCGGGCCGAGAGTCGGACTTGCTCACGGCACGCCGCCGACGGCGGTTTGCTCGCCGTGGGGTGGCAGTGGAGTTGGTGCCTGGAGGCCACATGTTTCCCATGGAGCACCCCGAGGCCTGTCGACGGGTCCTGTGTGCCACTCTTGATCGTCTGCTGGAGTCTTCCTGATGACCCCGACCGAACTGCACTTGGCTGAAGGCCGTCTGGCGGCGTTGGCCTGGGGAAAGCCCGATGCGCCGACCTGGCTTGCCTTGCATGGCTGGCTCGACAATGCGGCGAGCTTTTCACGACTGGCGCCCTTGCTGGTCGAGCGACTCGGGATTCGAATCGTGGCGCTGGATTTCGCCGGCCATGGCCGCTCCCGGCGACATCCGCCGGGCGTCGACTATGCGATCTGGGATTACTGCCATGACGTGCTGGATGCGGTGGTGAGTCTGGAGCTCGAGTCAGCTCCGCTGCTGGCCCACTCGATGGGCGCAGGGGTGGCCTGTCTGCTGGCAGCGGCGCTTCCTGAACGGGTCGAACGACTGATGCTGATCGACGGCTTGGGCACGCTCAGCACGCCGGGAGATGACACCGCACAGCAGCTGCGGCGTGGCCTGCTGGGGCATCGGCGGCGCAGCTCACCGTCACCGCGCTATGCTGATGTAGAGAGTGCTGTGGCGGCCCGGGTCGCGGGCGGAGTGACGCTTATCGATGCCGACTCGGCCTGGCCGCTGGTCGAGCGTAATCTGGAGCCGTTGGAGGATGGCCATGTCCGGCTGCGAACCGATGGCCGTCTGCTGCGCCCTTCGCTGGTGCGCTTTTGCCCTGAACAGGTGGTTGGAATGCTTGCTGCGATTGAGGCACCCACGCTGCTGATCGAAGGTGAGCGGGGCATCCTGGGTGAGCGGGAGGGAGCCATACAGAATCGGGCGGCGCTGAAGGGGCTCGAGCGCCGGGTGTTGCAAGGGGGGCATCATTTGCATCTTGAACGCGAAGCGCTGGCCGATGTGGCCGGCAGCATCGCACAATGGTGGCAGATGGCCGCTTCCAGTGTGGTCGAGAAGTGAGACGTGCCAAGCGAACGGCTGGTGCGGAGGGGGAGCGATGAGCGGCAAGACGAAAGAAGGTAAACGTGTCGCCCTGGTGCTTGGCAGCGGCGGTGCGAGGGGCTATGCGCATATTGGCGTGATCGAGGAGCTCGAGGCGCGAGGCTACGAGATTGTCGCCATCTCGGGCTGCTCTATGGGCGCGTTGGTAGGCGGTATCTATGCCGCTGGTCAGCTACCGGCCTATCGCGACTGGGTGTGCCAGCTGGATTATTTCGATGTGCTCAAGCTGGTTGACGTCACCTGGAGTCCGATGGGCGCCATGCGCGCTAACAAGGTGATGAGCAAGCTGGCCAGCCTGATCGGCGATACCCTCATCGAGGACCTGCCGCTGCCGGTGACCACCGTGGCCACCGACCTTGTTCGCCAGCGCGAGGTGTGGTTCCAGAGCGGCTCATTGTTGCAGGCCATCCGCGCCTCCATTGCCGTGCCCGGCATCATTACTCCGGTTCATGTCGGTGATCAGGTGCTGGTCGATGGCGGTCTGATGAACCCCTTGCCGATCATTCCCACCGTCTCTGCCCAGGCCGACCTGGTGGTAGCGGTCAATGCCACCGCGCACAGCCCGCGGCCGGTAACGCTTGAAGAGCTATTGCCGGCTGAGGAAGTGGCTGAAGAACTGGCCCGTGAAGAGGCCCTGGAGGCTGCGGGGCGTGGTTTTTCGGGCTGGGTGGCCGGGGTGCGCGGACGTGCCCAGCGGCTGTTCAATTCAGGTAGCGGAAACGACAACGGTAATGGCGTCGACGAGGGCGAAGAGACACAGAGCGCGCAGGCCGCCAGCCAGCGGGCCTGGGGCAAGCTCGACATGATGCTGGCCTCCTTCGATATCACCCAGGCGGCATTGGCCAAGTACAAGGTGGCGGGCTATCCGCCGGATGTGCTGATCGAGATACCCAAGACGGTTTGCGGAGCTTATGAGTTTCATCGAGCCGAGGTCCTGATCAAGCTGGGCCAGCATCTGGCGTCTCAGGCAATCGATCGGCTCGAGGGACCCGCGGCCTGCCGAGCCGGGGCCCGCCGCGCACCGCTAATCGAGACCCCCGTGGTCTCGCCGATGACCGTGCCCGCGCCGGCTGCCTCGCCGGATCAAACGACACCCGAGACCAGTGAGCCTGCCGCGCCCTAGGGCTCGGATATCGCCTGGCTCTCTATTTGTGAAAACAGAGAGGCGCGTCCGACTAGAGGCTCTCGCCGCGACGGCGCAGCAGCACATAAACAGCGCCGCTGCCTCCATCCAGTTCCCGCGCCGAGCAGAAGGCCAGCACGCTTGGCCATTCCCGAAGCCAGGCGTTCACATGGCTCTTGATCACCGGGTAGGCGTCGGGTCCGCTGGTGCTGCGCGCCTTGCCGTGGACCACCAGCACGCAGCGGGCGCGTTGGGCGCGGGCCTCGGCAATGAAGCTTTCGAGTTCTGCGCGCGCTTCGTCGACGGTGTAGCCGTGCAGGTCGAGCCCTGCCTCCCAGGCGATGCTGCCGCGCTTCAATTGGCTGCGGGTTCGCTGGGGCAGGTCGGGGACGGTGAAGTCGAGCCACTCGGAGGGCCTTACCGGCTCGACCCGACCATCGCTGGTGCGACTGCTCAACTGATAGCTGTCGGCTTCGAGGGCAGCGGCACGACGTTCGGCCAGGGCCTCTCGGCGCCGCTGTTTCGGCTTGCCCGGGTCGGCCCGATTCGAGCTCATCGGCTTGACGCCTGCGTCGGCCAGGGCCTGGCGAAACAGCGAAACCTCGTCATCATCCGGGTGTCCGCGGCGCTGGCTCATGTTGCTCCCCGTGGATTACATTGAATGGGTAAATGACGCGCTAGTATAGCGGCTTGGCGGCGGCTGTGAAGCGGGCGTCGGGCCGGGTACAATCAAGGATTTGAATCTCAATCCGATAAACCACAGGACGACGCGTGGCCGCTTCCCGACCCGATGCCGATTCGACTCTGATTCTCGATGATAGAATGATCGCCGAGGATCTACTCACCCTGCGTGACTGCCTGCGCTGGGCGACCAGTGAATTTTACACCCATGGCCTTCATTTCGGACATGGCACTGCCTCTCCCTGGGACGAGGCGGTGGCGTTGACGCTGGGTGCCCTGCACTTGCCCTGGGACGTGGACCCCTCCGTGCTAGAGGCACGACTGCTACCCATGGAGCGGCGCCGCATCGTTGGGCTGGTCCGCTCACGTATCGAGACGCGCCGGCCGTTGCCCTATCTACTTGGAGAGGCCTTCTTTGCGGGCGTGGCGTTCAACGTCGACGAGCGGGTGCTGATTCCTCGCTCGCCTATCGCCGAGCTGATTGAGGACGGTTTCTCCGCCTGGTTCCCCGAGGAGCCGCCGGCGCGGGTGCTGGACCTTTGCTGCGGCTCGGGCTGCATCGGTATCGCCACCGCTCTGCACCTGCCTACCGCCGAGGTCGATCTGGCCGACATCAGTGCCGATGCGCTCGAGGTGGCCAAGGCCAATATCACGCGCCACGACGTCGGTGCACGGGTGAGGGCCGTGGCGTCCGATGTGTTCGATAGTCTGGGTGGTCAGCGCTATGACTTGATCGTCTCCAATCCCCCTTATGTGGATGCACGTGACCTGGCCACCATGCCGGCCGAATTCGGCCACGAGCCGACCCTGGCCCTGGGCGCCGGGGACGATGGCCTGAACATCGTGCGCCGCATCCTGCGCGAGGCGAGAAGCCTGCTCAGCGATGATGGCGTGCTGATCGTCGAGGTCGGTAACTCCGACCATCATCTGGAGGCGGCTTTCCCAGAGGTGCCCTTCCTGTGGCTGGAGTTCGAACGCGGAGGGCAGGGCGTCTTCGTGCTGACCGCCCAGGAACTCGACGCCTACGCGGCATCTTTCGCCTGAACTGCTGATACCAGAGCTCTGAGGAACGTCAATGTCCGGTAATACCTTCGGCAAGCTGTTTACTGTCACCACTTTCGGCGAGAGCCACGGCCCGGCGCTGGGCGCCATCGTCGACGGCTGCCCGCCGGGTATCCCCCTCAGTGAGGCTGATCTGCAGCGCGATCTCGATCGCCGCCGCCCCGGCACCTCGCGGCACACCACGCAGCGTCGCGAGCCGGACCAGGTGCGGATCCTGTCAGGCGTCTTCGAGGGCGTCACCACCGGTACCGCCATCGGCCTGATGATCGAGAACACCGATCAGCGCTCCAAGGACTACTCGAAGATCAAGGACCAGTTTCGTCCGGCCCATGCCGACTACACCTACCATCACAAGTATGGCCGGCGGGACTATCGGGGCGGCGGACGCTCCAGCGCCCGGGAAACCGCGATGCGCGTGGCGGCCGGCGCCATCGCCAAGGCCTATCTGTCGGCTCAGGGCATCAGCGTGCGCGGCTACATGAGCCAGCTCGGTCCGCTGACAATGGAGTTCAAGGATTGGGCGGCGGTCGAGGACAACGCCTTCTTCTGCCCCGATCCTGATCGGGTGCCGGAGCTCGAGGCCTACATGGATCAGTTGCGCCGCGATCAGGACTCGGTGGGCGCCAAGATCACCGTGGTGGCCGAGGGCGTGCCGGCCGGGCTCGGCGAGCCGGTCTTCGATCGTCTGGATGCTGAACTCGCCCATGGCCTGATGAGCATCAATGCGGTCAAGGGCGTGGAGATCGGCGATGGCTTCGCGGCGGTTGCGCAGCGGGGCAGCGAGCACCGTGACGAGATGACGCCGGACGGCTTTCTGTCCAACCACGCCGGTGGCGTGCTGGGCGGCATTTCCTCGGGCCAGACGGTGATCGCCCATCTGGCTCTCAAGCCGACCTCCAGCATCACTCTGCCGGGACGCTCCATCGATGTGCATGGCAATCCGGTGGAAGTGGTCACCAAGGGTCGCCATGATCCCTGTGTGGGCATTCGCGCCACCCCGATCGCCGAGGCCATGATGGCGCTGACGCTGATTGATCACCTGCTGCGTCACCGAGCGCAGAACTTCGACGTCAGTGTCGACACGCCGCACCTGCGTTGAGTTTACGGGGGCCGCGTGTTGGCCCCCTGGCTGCTAGACTGAGATCAAATACCTCAGTCTGGCTATGCCCATGAAGATTAACCTCGAATTTGACCTCACGCCTGCCGAATTTCGCCAGTCTCTTGGCTTGCCCGATGTCGAGGCGTTCCATAACGAGCTGATGTCACGCATTCAGCAGCAGATGGACGCCGGCGTCGAGGGCTATGACCCCATGAGTCTGCTCCAGCCCTTCCTCAAGACCCCCTTCATGCCGACGGCTTTCCAGGATTCGCTAAAGGGCAATTTCCAGGACAACCTGTCCCAGAGCATGACCAGCTTCGGTAACTATCAGCAAATGATGCTCGACATGCTTCGTCAGGCTCAGGCCGCTTCCAGCAAGTCGCAAAAAACCGACGACGGCGAAAAGACCGGCAAGAGCAAGCCGGCCGATGAACCGGCCAGCGCCAGTTCAAGGTCGCACCGCAAGTAGCGCGACCTATTGCATAGGCGTGCGTCCGGGACTACGCTTTGTGCAATGCAGCAAAGAGGGCTCGCGCCCACATCCATGACCCTGGGAGGGTGATGCCATGCAGGACAAGATGTTTACCGAGTTCACGGAACAGGCCGAAGGTTTTTTTGCGCCGATGCGCAAGCTCAATGGCCTGATGCTCGACAACATGGAAAAGCTGACCCAGTTCCAGCTTGAGTCCATGAAGCGCTACAGCCAGTTGGGTACCGAGCGGCTGCGGGATGCCTCCGAGGCCAAGGACCCTGAGGCCATGCGCGACTTCGGCACTCGTCAGGCGGAGATGATGAACGAGCTCTCCACCCAACTGCTCAAGGACGCCGAGTCCATGACCGAGCTGAGTCTCGAATTCAAGCGCGAGATGGAAAAGGTCATGACCGAGGTCTCCGAGACCGCCAGCAAACAGGCTGCCTCTGCGACCCAGTCCGCCAGCGAACAGATGACGGCCGCCACCGAGCAGGCTATCGCTTCCACTCAGCAGTTCGCTGAGAAGGCCACCGAGCAGGCGACACAGGCCACTCAGCAGGCGGCACAAGCGGCGAAACAGGCCTCTGAGGCCACGCCTCAGGCCGCTGCCAAGCCGTCTTCCAGCGCGACCAGCCGTCGCAGTGCCTCGAGTGCCACCAAGAGTTCGGCAGCCAGCAAGTCAGGCGATACCGGCGGTAGCAAGAGTTCCTGATATGAGCACGCGGCCAGCCCCCGCTGGTTACACATCGCCCATGGCCGGAAGACGCACGCGTTTTCCGGCCATGGGCGTATATGTATAGACCGTATGTCATGTGGCGCCTGTGTTATACAGGCATGAGCCGCGTAAGGTAGAGAAGATGGCTGCCATCGACTGCTCCGTCAGCGGGGCGCTGGCAGCAAGGTGGTTTGACCAGTAGGTTTGGGATCAGACAGGGCTTTGATCACAGAGCTTTGAGCACAGGGCTTTGAGCACAGGGCTTCGATCACAGGAGTGGGCAATGCAGTCAGGTTTTCATACGCCGTCGGCGTCCGAACTTCAGGAATGGACCGAACAGCTGGAAGTGATGGGGCAGGAATATCAGGTGCTGATGCAGGATATGTTGGCGCGGATGTTGCCCGGTGAAGCCGGCAAGACCATTTATGATGACATGCGCGAGAGCTTTCGTGCCGGCGTCGAGGCCCTGGTCAGCGACCCCGAGACGCTCATTAATACGCAAATGCAGCTCGCTCAGGATCAGATGCAGCTCTGGCAGCAGGGCCTGCGTGACCTGAGCGGCGAAGAAACTGAGCTCTTGATCGAGCCTGCCCGCCATGATCGTCGCTTCAAGGACGAGGCCTGGCGCCACGAACCCTTCTATCGAGGACTGCTGGAGCAGTACCTGCTGTTCTCGAGGCTGGTCGAGGACATGGTCGGCAATCTCGACAATATGCCGCCGGACCAGAAGCGCAACCTGGAGTTCTACGCTCGCCAGTACGTGAGCGCCATCTCGCCGTCGAACTTTGCCTCTACCAACCCGGAGGTGATGCGCCTGACCATGGAGACCAAGGGCCAGAACCTTATCGAGGGGCTGGCACAGCTTCGCGAGGATCTGGCCAACTCGGCGGAAGGCATCAACGTCAAGATGACCGATCGCAGTGCCTTCACCATCGGCGAGAATGTGGCCGTGACACCGGGCTCGGTGGTCTTTGAGAACGAGTTGATGCAGCTGATTCAGTATGCGCCGACCACCGAGCAGACGTTCAAGACGCCGCTGCTGATGGTGCCGCCCTGGATCAACAAGTACTACATACTCGACCTGCGCCAGGACAATTCTCTGGTCAAGTGGCTGGTCGATCAGGGGCATACCGTCTTCCTGATTTCCTGGCGCAATCCGGGGCCCGAGCAGCGTGATCTAACCTGGGCCGACTACATGCAGCTGGGCCCCATCGAGGCCATGAGTGCCATTGAGCAGGCGTGCGGTGAGAAGTCGGTAAATCTTCTGAGTTACTGCATCGGGGGCACCCTGACCGCCTCGACGGTGGCCTACCTGACCAGCACACGTCGCGGGCGTAAGGTGCGCTCGGTGACCTATATGGCCACGCTGCAGGACTTCAGCGATCCCGGCGAGATCGGTGTCTTCCTCAACGAGCCAGTGCTGCAGGGCATCGAGCGTCAGTTGGAAGCCGATGGCTATCTGGATGGCCGGGTGATGGCCTTCTCGTTTAATCTGCTGCGCGAAAACGATCTGTTCTGGTCGTTCTATATCAGCAACTACCTGAAAGGCGAGAAGCCGGCGGCCTTCGATCTGCTGTACTGGAACACTGACGGCACCAACCTGCCGGCCGGTACTCATGGCTGGTACCTGCGTAACATGTATCTGGAAAATCGACTGATCGAGCCCGGCGGCATCGAACTGGACGGGGTCAAGATCGACCTGCGCAAGATCTCCACGCCTAGCTACTTCGTGTCCACTCGTGAAGACCATATCGCCAAGTGGAACAGCACCTATGGCGGCACCCAGCTTCCCAAGGGGCCGGTTACCTTCGTGCTCGGTGGCTCAGGGCACATCGCCGGGATCGTCAACCCACCGCACAAGAACAAGTACGGTTTCTGGACCAACGCAGAACTGCCAGTCGACCCGGACGCCTGGTTCGAGGGTGCGACCTTCAATGAGGGCTCCTGGTGGCCGCACTGGCAGGCCTGGATGACCGACAACGGCTATGCGGATACCGTGAAGATGGTGCCGGCAAGACAGCCAGGCGAGGGCGAGCTGTCGATCATCGAGCCGGCGCCGGGGCGTTACGTGTGCCAAACCATCCCTGAAGTGCTGGGGCAGGTGCCCGCTGATGACGGCAGCGATGAATAAGGCCGAGGAAGGATAAGGCCGAGAAGGGTAAGTAAGGGTCAGTCAGAGGAAGGGTAGGTCAGCGATAAGTCCTGAGCGTGCCCACGAAGATGATGGCTGACGCCCAAGAGCCCTTGGCCGATGTCAGAAACCACGAGGCCCGCCATTGGCGGGCCTCGTGGCATTTGGGGCTGTCGTGGCTGAGCAAGAAGGGTGAGAAAGAAAGAGCGGCGAAAGGCGTTTAGGTCGCCAGGCGACGCCGCCCTGACAAGGCCAGCCCCGGCAGCACCAGCAGGGTGGCGGCGAGCCAGGCTGGCCAGCTGCCGGTGCGGGTAAAGGGGGTTGTGCCCTGCATGGCGCGCACCTCGCCGGTGAGGGCGGTGGCGGTGAACTGTGGGGCTTGTGCGGTGATGCGTCCCTGGTCATCGATGATAGCGGTGACGCCGTTGCTGGTCGCGCGCATCACGTAGCGTCCATTCTCCAGCGCCCTGAGCCGTGCCATCTGTAGATGTTGGAGCGGCCCCAGTGAGTCGCCAAACCAGGTGTCATTGGAGACCGTCAGCAGTACCTCGGCGTCTCGGGCGCGTGAAGCCACCAGATCGGCATAGACGATTTCATAGCAGATGGCGCTACCGATCGAGAGGCCGGCGGCCTGGATCGGTGCCTGCGCTCCTTGGGCCGGCGTCATCGTCGGCGCTGGCAGATCGAAGAAGGCGACCACGCCTCTCAACAGGCTCTCCAGTGGCAGGTATTCGCCGAAGGGCACCAGGTGGGCCTTGCGGTAGTGGCCGCTGGCATTGCCGACGCCAACCACGCTGTTGAAATAGCCGCCCACATCGCGTTGCAGAATGCCGGTGAGTAGCGCCGTGTCGGGTGCGAGACCGGCTTGGACACGTTCAAGCAGCGGCATGGCCTGATCTTCGAACATCGGCAGCGCGGCTTCGGGCCAGACGATCAGGTCGGGATCATCCGCGAGCCCTGAGGTCATGGTGCTATAGGTATTCCAGGCGTCCCGCTGGCCCTCGGCGCTCCATTTGGTCAGCTGTGGTAGGTTACCCTGCAGCAGCGCCACACGCGTGGCATCCTCCGCTGGGCGAGTCCACTGCCCGGGCAGCGCCAGGGGCACCAGCCATAGAACGGCAATGATGACGGCCGGCGCCAAGCGGCGTCGCAGCGCCTCGACTCCCAGGGTGCCGGTCAGGGCGGTGATCAGCGACAGCAGGTAGACACCCCCCACCGGGGCCCAGGGGGCCAGGGGCGAATTCACCTGCGAGGTGCCGATCAGCAGCCAAGGGAAGCCGGTAAACAGGTAGGTGCGCAGTACCTCGCCCAGTACCCAGGCCCCGGCGAAACTGAGTGCTGCAAGCCTGGGCCCGGTGAGGCGGCGGTAGAGCCACAGGGTGGCGGCAGGAAAGAGGGCCAGGGCAGCAACGAAGAGGGCGGTGAGCATCGCCGCCACCGGCATGCTGGTGTAGCCGTAGTCATGAATCGAAATGTAGACCCAGGACGCGCCGCTGCCGAACAGGCCAAGGCCGTAGCACCAGCCCTTTAGGGCCGCTTGCCCTGGGCTAAAGGCCTGTATGCCAAGATACATCAGGCCAATCGCGACTGGGGCTAGCCACCACAGGGCGAAAGGGGCGGCGGACAGGGTGGTCAGTCCGCCGGCAATCAGCGCGATCAGATAGCCGATCGCCGGGCTCAGGCGTCGTTCATTCATCGTCGGTCTCGTGTGGCGTCCATGCGGCGCACCTTCAGGATCGTAGGCAATCACCGTCAGGCGCGGCTTTCCTCGGCTGGCTGCGTGTCGGCCTGTTCGGCTTGTAGCAAGCGGATGCGACGGTTATCGGCGTTGAGCACCGTGAAGCGCCATTCGCCGAGTTCGGCGAACTCACCCCGCCTGGGCAGGTGGCCGAAGCTCTGCATCACCAGGCCCCCGAGGGTGTCGAACTCCTCGTCGGAGAAGTCGGTGTCGAAGCGCTCGTTGAAATCCTCGATCGGGGTCAGGGCTCGGATCGCATAGCAGCCGTCTCCCAGCTCGCGGATATCCTCTTCCTCGTCGGTATCATGCTCGTCTTCGATATCGCCGACGATCTGCTCGAGGATGTCCTCGATGGTCACGATACCGGCGGTGCCGCCGTACTCGTCGACCACCACGGCCATATGGTTGTGGGTCTCGCGAAATTCCTTAAGCAGGCTGTTCAGGCGTTTGGATTCGGGCACGAACATGGCCGGACGCAGGATGTTGGTGAGATCGAAGCTGTCGCGATTCTCCTGGCTCTTCATGAGCAGCGGCAGGAGATCCTTGGCCAGCAGGATGCCTTTCACCTCGTCCAGGTTTTCGCCGATCACCGGATAGCGCGAGTGGCCGGTCTCGAGAATCACTGACAGGTAATCCTCCGGCGGCTGATCGGCGGCGATGGCTGTGACCTGAGAACGGGGAATCAGCACTTCGCGGACCTGCTGATCGCTGATCTGCAGGGCACCCTCGATAATGGTCAGGGCGTCCTGGTCGAGACGCAGTCGTGGGCCGGCCTCGCGGAGGAATTCCCTCAGCTCATCGCGAGAGCTGGGTTCATCGGAGTCGGTGCTGAAAGCGGTGAACAGTTTTTCGAGCCAGGACTTGTTGCTCTGACTACTCGATCGATCTTCGCTCATGCGTGGGGTCTCTTTTCCTCGGAACCAAGGTCGAGATGGTGGTCGGCGGCATACGGATCTTGAATAGCGAAACCTGAGAGAATGACCCGTTCCAGGGCCTCCATGCGCTCGGCTTCGTCATCTTCGATATGGTCATGACCCAGCAGATGCAAGGTGCCATGCACCACCATGTGAGCGTAGTGAGCCGCCAGCGACTTTTCCTGCTCATGGGCTTCGCGGACCACTACGGCATGGCAGATGACGAGGTCGCCGAGCAATGGCAGGGTCAGGCCCGGCGGCGACTCGAAGGGAAAGGACAATACATTGGTCGGGCGGTCGCGGCCGCGATAGTCGCGATTGAGGGTTTGGCTTTCTTCGACCTCGACGAAACGCACCGTGAGTTCCTGGCGCGTTTCGCCTTCATGCTGGGCCAGTGCGGCGCTGATCCAGCGTTCCAGCTCGTCTTGGGTGGGCAGCTCCGCGATGGCGTCGGCGGCCTCGAGGGCGACCTGTCGATCGACGGTGACTGGCGGAGGTTCACTGATCATGATGATTCCCCGTAGTCGGCAGGGCCCTGACTCTTACGCGCCTGGCGTTCCTCGGCCTGTGCTTCACGACGGGCTTCGCGCTGCTCGCGACGCGCGCGCTCGGCGTCTTCCTGCTCGGCCTCGAAATGATCGTAGGCCTCGATGATCCGTTGTACCAGCGGATGGCGCACCACGTCCTTGGCGGCGAAATGAGTGACGCCGATGCCCGGTGTGTCCTTGAGGACGTCGAGCACCTGGATGAGCCCCGAACTCTGCCCTCTGGGCAGGTCAACCTGGGTCACATCGCCGGTGATAACGGCTGTCGAACCGAAGCCGATGCGGGTCAGGAACATCTTCATCTGCTCGCGAGTGGTGTTCTGGCTCTCGTCGAGGATGATGTAGGCATTGTTCAGGGTGCGACCGCGCATGTAGGCAAGCGGGGCGATCTCGATCACCTGGCGCTCGATCAGCTTGTTGACCTGTTCGAAGCCGATCATCTCGTACAGGGCGTCATACAGCGGGCGCAGGTAGGGATCAATCTTCTGGGCCAGGTCGCCAGGAAGGAAGCCGAGCTTCTCGCCGGCTTCGACGGCGGGGCGCACCAGCAGAATACGGCGCACTTCCTGGCGATTGAGGGCTTCCACGGCGGCGGCGACGGCAAGATAGGTCTTGCCGGTACCGGCCGGGCCGATGCCAAAGTTGATGTCGTGAGCGCGGATGCTGGCGACATAGCTCTGCTGGTTCTGCCCCCGTGGCTTGATCAGTGCCTTGGGCGTGCGCATTAGCAAGTCACCATCACCGATGGCGTCCTCTTCTTCCTCGATGGCCTCTAGCCCCGATTCCTGCAGGAAGAGGTGCACCATGTCGGGCGTGAGGTCGCTGGCCTCAGTTTCACGATACAGCCGCTCGAGCACGTTGGCAGCCGCCTTGGACCTGGCGCCGGGGCCAGCCAGTTGGAAGGTGTTGCCGCGGTTGCGCAGGGTCACGCCCAGACGCTCTTCGATCAGTTTGAAGTGTTCGTCACGCTGACCGCTCAAGTTGGCCAGGCGCCGCGGGTCATTGGGCTCGAGGGTCAGGGTGATGATGCGATTGGCCTGAGAGGTTGTCTGGCTCAAGTCGAGAGGATCCCGTGCGTTGGAGATGGATGACGGCAGCTTACTGCCCGGGGCGTGTCGGGGGCAATGCCCGCGACGACGCCTGTTCGAGGCAGGACGTCGTCAGCGGGCAACAATAGGGGCGGAATGGGCTTAGTAGCAGGCGGGCGACGCGAGTTCGCCGCGCAGCGAGTTGGGCAGTGCCTCGGTGATTTCCACGTCGACGAAGTGGCCGATCAGCTCGGCCGGGTTGGGCGCGCGGAAGTTGACCACCCGGTTGTTCTCGGTGCGCCCGGTCAGCTGTCCCGGGTCCCGGGGCGAGAAACCGGTGACCAGGATGCGCTCGACGTTGCCGACCATGCGCCGGCTGATCTGCATCACATTCTGGTTGAGGCGCTCCTGAAGAATCGCCAGGCGCTCTTTCTTGACCGACTGCGGCGTCTCGTCTTCGAGCTCGGTGGCAGGCGTGCCGGGCCGCGCCGAATAGACGAAGCTGAAGGAATGATCGAAGCCGATGCGGTGGATCAGATCCATGGTGGCCTCGAAGTCGGCTTCGGTCTCACCCGGGAAGCCGATGATGAAGTCCGAGGAGAAGCTGATCTCCGGACGCAGCGCGCGGATACGTTCAAGCTTGTCGACGTATTCTTCGACCGTATGGCCACGCTTCATGGCGGCAAGGATACGATCCGAGCCCGCCTGGACGGGCAGGTGAAGGTGGCTGACCAGTTCCGGAATCTCGCCGTAGGCTTCGATCAGCGAATCCGAGAACTCCACCGGATGCGATGTGGTGAAACGGATGCGGTCGATGCCTTCGACGGCGGCCACGCAGGCGATCAGTTCGGCCAGGTCGATTTCGTCGCCGAGCTGGTTTTCGCCGCGGTAGGCGTTGACGTTCTGCCCCAGCAGGTTGATCTCACGCACGCCCTGGTCGGCGAGGTGAATGACCTCGTCCATGACCGACTCGAAGGGCCGGGAGATTTCTTCACCGCGGGTGTAGGGCACCACGCAGAAGGTGCAGTATTTGGAGCACCCTTCCATGATCGAGACGAAGGCGGTGGCGCCGTCCGAGCTTGGCTTGGGCAGGTGGTCAAACTTCTCGATTTCCGGGAAGGTCACGTCGACCACCGAGATCGGTTCCGCGCTCTTGTTGCGGGCATCGAGCATGGTCGGCAGGCGGTGCAGGGTCTGGGGTCCAAACACCATGTCGACGTAGGGCGCACGCTTGCGCAGCGCCTCGCCTTCCTGGCTGGCCACGCAGCCGCCGACGCCGATCACCAGGTCCGGGTTCTTTTCCTTGAGCTTCTTCCAGCGACCGAGCTGGTGAAAGACCTTTTCCTGCGCCTTCTCGCGGATCGAGCAGGTGTTGAGCAGGATGACGTCGGCGTCACGCTCGTCGTCGGTCATTTCCAGCTTGTGGGAATCGCCGAGCAGATCCGCCATGCGGGCGGAGTCATACTCGTTCATCTGGCAGCCGTGGGTCTTGATGAAGAGTTTCTTCGTCATAACAATGGGCCGAGACTGCAAGAGCCTCGGCGCGTCCGTCACCGAAATTGGGAATGAGGTCGGGCAAGGCCCGAGGCCGGGCGGCCCTGACCCGGGCGGCCCTATCTGTAGATGGCTAGATTATACGTATCCAGCGGCGGCACGGCCAGCGCCCCAAGGCTGTGCTATTCTGGCCGCCGTTGGGAAATCGTGCACGTATCCTTGCATGGCAGCGAGGTTAAAAATTGAACAATCCGTGGCAATTCCAGGCCTTGCGCCGATTACCACGCGATCGCCAGCGGTTTTCCCAAGACTTATCCACAGAAAGTGTGGATGGGATAAGGTCTCATCGCAGTGCCATCGACACAGGACGTGCGGTGGCCTGAGCAACTCCGCGTGGGCAGGCATCGACGAGCCTCCATCGCCCTGATAGACGGCAGACTTATGCGAACATTCAACTCTGTGATGCTGGGGATTTCCTTGGCCACTCTGACGCTTGGGGCCCAAGCCCAGGAGACCACCGACCCGGATTACTGGGTATCGGACGACCTCACTACCTTCGTGCGCAGCGGACCCACTGACGGCTACCGCATCGTTGGCACCCTGACAGCCGGTGATCCGGTCGAGCTGCTCGATACCAGCGGGGACTACTCGCTGGTCCAGGGCCCGGGGGGCGATCAAGTGTGGATTCTTTCTTCCGATCTTCAGGAGGAAAAAAGCGCTACCGCCCAGTTGCCGGCCCTGCAGGAGCGGGTCAAGACGCTGAGTAACGAGCTCGAAGGCATCAATGAGCAGTGGGAAGGGCGGCTTGCCGCTACTACGGCTGCGCTTGAGCAGCGCGAAGCACGGATCAGCGATCTCGAAAACCGCAACCAAGCGTTGCAGGATCAGTACAGTGAGTCGCAGGAAAACCTGCGCGGCCTCCAGGCCCGGCTGGACACTCAGGAAGAAGACCTGCTGCTGCGCTACTTCATGTACGGTGGCGGCGTGGCCGGGGGTGGCCTGCTGATTGGGTTGATCGTTCCTCACCTGCCCAGGCGTCGCAAGAAAAACGATCGTTGGTTCTAGTAAAGCGCTGATGGAAGGCAGCGGGTTACCAAGCGGGTATCCCATGCCCAGACCGATGCAGCAGGAGCGGGCATGAACAATGAATGGATCTCGCGCTGGCGCGAGGGACGGATCGGCTTTCATCGCGACGCCGAACATCCGGCCTTGGTCCGCCACTGGACAACTCTTGGCGTCGAGCCGGGAACCAAGGTGCTGGTGCCGCTTTGTGGCAAGAGCCTGGATATGCGCTGGCTAGCCGCCGAGGGCCATCCGGTGCTGGGGATCGAGCTTGCCTCGCTTGCCATCGAGCAGTTCGTCGCGGGAGGCGGGGCGTCGTCTCGCTATCGCCAGAGCGATTTCGAGATCTGGCGACAGGGCAGCATCGAGCTCTGGTGTGGCGACTTCTTCCATTTCCACACCCAGCAGGCAGCCGACCTGGGGGCTTTCTACGACCGGGCGGCGCTGATCGCCCTGCCACCGGCGACCCGGCAACGCTATGCCTTCCATCTCGCCCAGCTGATGCCACCCGGCGCCCGAGGGCTTCTGATCAGCCTGACCCGCGCCCCCGGTGACGATGCCGGGCCGCCTTACAGCGTGCCTGCCGATGAAGTGAGAGAGCTGTTTGGCGCTAACTTCGAAGTGAGCCACCTCGAGGATGGCGAGCCGGAAGACAACGGTTGGCAGGAGAGCGTCTGGTCGCTTCAGCGCCGTGGCCCACGAGCAGGCCGGGAGCAGGGCCAGTGACGCTTCGCTACTCTCAGGGCGGGACGCGGCTTCAAGGCGTTCTGCCGACGTTGTCTATCAAAAGCCGCTGACGGACGCCTGATCAGGGCCATCCCTGGTCATTGCGTGCTTGGCCGAATTGCCTACCACTGATCCACACAAGAACGCCCGGCAACTGCCGGGCGTTCTTGTTTCCGTGTGAAAGCCCCCTGTTTAGCGGGCCAGCAGTTGTCCCATCGCCGGATCACCGAAGGCCCTGTCGAGGCCATCGCTTAGCAGCTCGTTGATCATCTGGGTGTTGTCTTCCTGGTTTGGGCGCAATGCATAAGACTGGTTGCGCCTTGAGGTGTAACGGCCAACATAGCTTTCGCTACCATTTTGTGCCTCGGCCTCGAATACCGCCTCGAGCTCTGCCTCGCCGAGCAGCGGCTGGCTGTTGCCGTGGGCATAATCGAGACGCTTGAGTGTCAGGGTAAGCCGTGGACGCTGCGCATCGCGGTCGTCGGCGGGCGTGAAGCCCATCTGACGCAGGGCATATTCGGCCTGGGACTCGAGCTCGGGGAGCACGTCGGCCGTCGGTAGGGTGATCGTGTCGGTCCCCATGACGGCGCCGCTGCGGCTGCCCAATACGTCGCTGTCGCGGCCGTCGATCACGGTCAGCGTGACCGGCTGACCGCTACCGCTTTCAGGCAGGTCGTCGCTTACCTTCGGGTTGGCCTGGATGTATTGAGGACTGCTGGCACAACCGGCCATTGATAGCAGCAGGGCCATCAGCAATAGGCTCAACACCGTCTGCCATGCAGCCTGTTGACGAGCCTTGGTGTTCAAACGTTGTGTCATGATCAAGATCCTTATGAAGAGACGGAAGCCGTGTCTTGCTGCCGAGTATACCCATGCAGGCACCACAGGCCGAGCAGGGGCCCGACAGCAATAGCCAGGAAAGCCAGGGACCGGCGGCCTGCCGGAATTAGGAACAGCAGTGACAGCATGAAGCTCGCATTATTTGCCGAAGGCGACAGTAATGCTCAAGCCTGGCTTTGCATCGCCCAGTGTCAGTGTGGCGTTGTGCAGTTCCGCGATAGCAGCCACTAAGCTCAAGCCGAGCCCGCTTCCTTCACTGGTTCGACTCCTCTCTAGCCGGTAGAGGCGGTGGAGCACTCGGTCTCGCTCCTCTTCAGGGATCCCGGGCCCCTCATCCGATACGGTCAGTACCGGATCGAATTCTCCGTCGATTTGAACCAGGATCCGCCCAGGCGGTGTGTGACGCAAGGCATTCTCGATAAGGTTAGCGATTAACCGGCCAAGGAGAGTGGGGTTGCCTTCGACGATGACTGCGCCGTTGGTTCGTGCCGTCAGTTGGTGGCCGCTTTCTTCGCTTGCGGGCCCGAAGACGTCCGTAAGATTTAATACTAATTCAGATAAATTAACGTCGGTAAAAGTGGAACGCGCCTGGCCACTTTCAAGCTGGGCAATCTGTAGAAGAGCCTGGAAGGTTGTAACGATTTGGGCCGTCTCGTCACGTGCCTGGGTAATGACATTTTGTGCTGACTCAGACAGTGATTCATCATCAAGCTGGTGGAGGAGCACCGAAACACGCTGAATAGGAGTTCTCAAATCATGAGCAATATCAGCGGAGACTTGGCGAAGTGCTTCGATCGATGCTTCTTGTGCGTCCGCCATTCGGTTGATCGCTATGCCTATCTGGCCAAGATCATCTTCGGCATCACCTGAAATGGACACCCGTGCATCTTGGTGGCCAGACGTCAGTTGCGTGAGTGTAAACCTGATGGCTTCCATACGATTGCGGGCCTTGCGGGCAACCAGTGCGCCTATCGTCGTTGCCAGTAACAGAGCCGGTATCAGACTGAACAACAGCACCTTCGCAAACGTCTCTCCAAGCTCATCAAGACTGTCGCGGCCCACGAGCAGGGTCAATTGCCCACCACCGACAGGTCCTTCCCAACCCAGATAGCTGTCGGCTAGCGATTTGTCTTGCAAGGCAAGGCGCGTATGTCGAACGATGTCGTTAGGCTGAAGCTCAACCGGGCTGGGCAGGTTGCCAAGCGCCGCTTCACCCGGCTCGGTATAGCGAAGAAGCAGTTTTCGTGAATTGGCAGCGGCGGCTATTTCCTCAATACGCTCACGAATCTCGTCCTGTTCCACTACCGATTGAATAGCCCCAACGGTCTGATTCAGCTGCGCGGTTAGCTCACGGTTAAGAGAGCTACGAGTGACTAAATAGGCAGTCGCATAACCGGCCAAGGTAAACATGACAAAGACCACGATTAAGGTGCCTGTCAGCCTCAGCGGTGTCGAACGGATGGCCATCATTCTGTAATCCGGTAGCCCACGCCACGCACGGTTTCGATCAAGTCCTGGTCAAAGGGCTTGTCGACTTTACCGCGCAAGCGGCTAACATGAGTCTCGACGACATTGGTTTGGGGGTCGAAATGGATATCCCAGACAGCTTCCAGAAGCATCGTTCGCGTTTGAACCCTTCCCTTGTGGCGAAGGAGGCACTCAAGCAGCGCAAACTCACGAGGCAGTAGACTTATTGTCTTTCCTGCGCGCGTCACCTTGTGGAATATGAGGTCCATCTCGAGATCTCGGGCCCGGAGCGTGGTGGGTTCGGCTGCATGTGGTGGACGCCGCGACAAGGCGGCAATGCGGGCGGAAAGTTCGCCGAAGACAAAAGGCTTGACCAGGTAGTCATCGGCTCCTGCATTAAGGCCCTCAATACGATCTTCGACCCCATCAAGGGCGGTTAGCAACAAGATCGGTACGGGTATTTTAGCCCCTCGTAACGTGCGGACAATGGCCAGCCCATCCACGCTGGGTAACATTCTGTCAATGACAAGTACTTCATAACTGCCAGAAGCTGCCTGAACCAGCCCTTGAGAACCATCCGCAATCAGGTCGACGATATGGCCCTCTTCACGACAGGCATTGGCGATATATTCACCTGTGAGTTTGTCGTCCTCGATCACCAGTATCTTCACCGTTCACTCGTACCTTGTTGTTTTCAAATCAGAAAAGAGGGCCATGGCTTGTAAGGACGCGGTTGATCACTGCGTCTTTTAACGGTCGGGTCCAGCGCTCCATCGCGGGGTCAGGTGGCCGTCTCACCTATTGCGCTTTTTGGTAACGCTGTCACCTGTTCGCCTCCGCCAGAAGGTGGCGTAGCCTTAAGCAAAAGAGCGGCGATGCCATACCGCCGCTCTCCATCCTGATCTCTTGCTTTACCTATCTATCATTAGCGGTGTCTACCTAGCGTCATAGGGTTTCAGTCTTCACCGTCTTCGGCGTCATCCCCTTCATGCCCCTTTGGATTCGCAGCCTTGGTCAACATCCTGCTACTTGGGTGCAACAAGCACAGTCGATACCGTGCCATCAGTCTGGGCAAGTTCTACCTCGAAAGCCATCTTATCCGACCCTTGGGGTTCCCAGGCGACCGACATGGCGGTGCCAGGGTTGCCTTCTTCGGCCTTTGAAGTCGCCTGCGAGATGGTCATCCCTGAGGCGAGAAACGCTTTGGCCTCGGTCGGGTTTTCATTCGCGAGGGCTAGGTTTACCGGAAACGTCAGTGCAAGAGCCATTCCAGCAAGGCTACATGACGAGAATTCTTCAAAAAAGATCATATTGCTATCCTAAATAGATGCAGGATAGTGCGATGCCATCCGGCACATCACGACTCTGATAGGTGCAAGTCACATGGACCTATTCTGGATATTGTAAGCTTGTAATGTTCACTGTAAATGCTGGGAACATTACAGATCTGTATAGTTCGGTACAGTCGAATGTATATGAAGGAAACTATAAATAGCGCCGTCTACCAACGACTCGGAGTTTTCGATGAAACAAATTCTCCTCGCTGTGCTATTAATAGCGCTGCCCACCAGCGTGTTTACTGTTGTTGAGATATGGATGTTGCCCGTCCAACATTCGGAAATGACTTCTCACAAAGCGGACCCTCTCGGTGACCTTTCCGGCTACGAAAGCATTGTTAGTGATACCCGATCCCTCGTTGATGCTGGAAAATTGACAGAGGCAGAGCTTCGGGTGACCGATTTTGAGACGAAATGGGATAAGGCCGAGTCCACGCTGCGGCCCAAGGCACCCTCTGCCTGGGGCAATGTTGATACTGCTGCCGATCACGTTTTTGCAGCACTTCGAGAAAAAGCGCCAGACACGTCAAAGGTGGATAACGTGCTTGCAGTCTTATCTACCACGCTGGCGGATCCAGTACAAAGCGGGTCTGCGGGCGGAGTTCGGCGCGTAGCCGGTGTAGCAGTGACAGATGCCAATGGTCACGCGATTCCTTGTGAAACGATGCTCCAAGACGTTCGCCGCGCATTATCCAGTGGCTCCATCTCCGAGCGAGATAAGGCGATGACCCTGCAGTCCAAGGCGATTGAACGCTGTAATGCAGACGATGACACACATTCTGATCAATTTTCGGCACAAGCACTTGCGCTTGCCAAGTAAATAACGGAAGAAAATGATGAAAACTGATGCAGTTACCACTCAAAATGAATCGTCTCCAGGCCTGTATCCAAATCGCGTCCCTCAAGTGACTGCTGGTTTCTGGGTTATAAAACTCATGGCGGTGACGATGGGGGAGACCGCCGCCGATTATATTGCCGTGAATCTGGGGTTAGGGCTTACTGTAACTTCAATCATCATGAGCACTGTGTTGGCCGGTGCACTCCTGCTTCAATTCTCAATGAAGCGCTATGTGCCATGGGCATACTGGCTAGCGGTTGTTCTTATCTCTATCGTCGGCACCTTGGTAACCGATAACCTGGTTGATAATCTCGGTGTCAGTCTCGTGACCTGTACCGCCGTTTTTACTGTGCTCCTTGCACTGACATTCGGGGCCTGGTTCCGGCAAGAGGGCACCCTGTCGATTCACACAATTATCTCCACGCGGCGTGAAGCATTTTACTGGATTACAATACTCTTCACCTTCGCGCTCGGCACCGCTGTGGGCGATCTTGTGTCTGAGCAATTTGGTCTTGGCTACCTGGCCACTGGCATGCTGTTTGGTGCAATCATCATATCCTTGAGCATCGGCTATTTTATGATCGGGCTTGATTCTATATTGGCCTTTTGGCTCGTTTATATCTTTACACGTCCTCTCGGCGCCTCTTTTGGTGACCTCTTGTCGCAGCCGGTCAATTACGGTGGTCTTGGCTTTGGAACCATTGCGACAAGTCTCATCTTCCTTGGCGTAATCATTGCCGTGGTGATGTGGATGAGTGTGACTGGCAAGGATCAGGAAATGATCTCGACACAATAACCAAGCTCTTTCCTGCAATGGCGGAGGCGATGAGCCTCCGCCAAAACGATGGAACGATAACAGGTGGTTGAATGACGACAGGTTTGATGACGATCAACACCCGACACATCATGCACGACGATGCCACGGCCCCTTCCGGTTACTTGATTAGTACCGAGTATACCCATGCAGGCACCACAGGCCGAGCAGTGGTCCTGGCAGCAGCAGCCAGGCAAGCCAGGGGCCGGTGATCTGCCACAGCGGAATCAGAATCAGTAGCGACAGCATGGAGATCGCGAAACCGATGGCGTTCTGCAGTGTGAGTGCGCTGCCCACGATATTGGCCGGGCAAGCCGTGGCCGAAAGAGCCGAAAACTGCGGTGAATCGACCACCGCCAGCGCACTCCACAGCGCGAGAAAGCCAATCAGACCTGCCGCCGGCAGCCCGCTCAGCAGCGGGTAGAGCGCACAGCAAAGGCCTGAGCCCGCCAGGGCGAACTGTGCCACGCGGCGACTGCCCAGGCGTGCGCTAAAGGCACCGCCGATCCAGCAGCAGGGCCCGCCAACGGCGATTAGCGCGAAGGCGGCGAAGGCAAGCTCAGCGGTGGTCAATGAAGGCCAGCGTGCAGCGAGCATCAGGGGCAGCAATGCCCAGAGGGTGTAGAGCTCCCACATGTGGCCGAAGTAGGCACTGGCAGCATGGCGGAAGTTGCTGATCCCGAAGGCCGAGAGGCCGCCCAGGCGCAGGCCATGGCCGGAATTGGGGCCAGGCTTCGTACCAGAATCGGCTCCAGGGGCGGCATCGGCCTGACGCGGTGCTTCCCCGAGCCGCCAGACCATGATGCCGCCCAGCACCGCCAGCAGCGAAGCGCTCCAGATGCCGCCTCGCCAGGATAGGGTGACGTCATCGAGGGCGGTGAAGGCACGCAGACCGTGGGGCAGGGCGGTGCCCAACACCAGCATGCCTACCAGCCAGGCCAGGCCAAGCCCGCTGCGCCCCGGCGTCCAGCCAACCATCAGCTTCATGCCCACTGGGTAGATGCCCGCTAGACACAGGCCGGTGATCATCCTGAGCGTTACCGCACCATCCAGCCCCCCGGCCATCGGCAGCAGGGCGTTGGAGAGCGCGCCGAGCAGGCAGCATGCGGCGAACAGTCGGCTGGCATCGAGACGGTCGGCGAGACCGGTCAGGCCTATGATCAGGGTGCCAAGCAGAAAGCCGCCCTGAACGGCACCGGTCAGCCAGCCCAGATCGGACGGGGCCAATGACCATAACGTCATCAGCTCCGGGAGCACGGCATTGGGAGTGAACCACAGGGCGGTGCCGAACAGCTCGGCGATGGCAAGAATCAGGGTGGGCATGGGCACCTGAGGGAGCGGTGAAATGAAATGGCCCGGCGATGCCGGGCCGTCCATCATAGGGCAAGGTCTCGTGGAATAAAGGTCTCTTGGAATATCAGAGCCCCATGGCCGAGGAGGTCGAGCGCCGCGGGTCGGCGCCGCCGTGATATTCGCCATCGCGGATCAGGATCGACTGGGCCGCGCCCATGGCGTCCTGCTGGCTGATGGTATGACCCTTGGCCTCGAGCAGCGTGATCGTATCCGGGCTGATGCCATCCTCGATGCGAATCTCGTCGGGCAACCACTGGTGGTGAATGCGCGGGGCGCTGACCGCCGACTGGATGTTCATGTGGTGATCGATGACGTTCATCAGCACCTGCAGGGTCGTGGTGATGATCCGTGAACCGCCGGGGCTGCCGGTGATCAGGAAGTTCTTGCCATCCTTCTTGACGATGGTCGGGGTCATCGAGGAAAGCATGCGCTTGCCGGGCTCGACCTTGTTGGCCTCGCCGCCGATCAATCCATAGGCGTTGGGCACGCCGGGCTTGGCCGAGAAATCATCCATTTCGTTGTTGAGCAGAAAGCCGGCCCCGTCGACCACGATCCCCGAGCCGTAGCTGAAGTTGATGGTGTAGGTATTGGAAACCGCCAGGCCATTGTCGTCGACGATCGAGAAGTGGGTGGTCTCGTTGGACTCATAGGGCAGCGGATTGCCCGGCGCCAGGGTGGCGCTTGGTGTGGCCTCGTCCATGCTGATGCCCTGACGCAGTTCGGCGGCGTAGGCCTTCGAGGTGATGCCCTCAAGCGGGACTGAGACGAAGTCGGTATCGCCCAGGTACTCGGAGCGATCGGCATAGGCGCGCTTCATGGCTTCGGCCATTACATGGATGGTGGCGGCGGAGTTGAATCCCATCGCGCCGATATCATAGTCCTCGAGGATATTGAGCATCTGCACGATATGGGCGCCGCCAGAGGAGGGCGGGCTCATGGCATAGATGTCATAGCCGCGATAAGTGCCGTGGCTCGGCTCGCGAATGATCGGCTGGTAGGCGGCCAGGTCCTCCATGGTGATCAGGCCGTCGTGGGCCTGCATCTCGGCGACTATCAGCTGTGCTGTCTCGCCTTCGTAGAATTCCCGGGCGCCCTGATCAGCGATGCGCTTGAGGGTGGCCGCGAGATCCGGCTGACGGAAGATGTCGCCAACCTGATAAGAGCTGCCATCTTCCTTGAAGAACTTGGCTCTCGATGCTTCCCAGGGCTCGAAGTTCATGCGTGAATCGCGGATGCCGTCGACAAAACGCTGGGGCAGCGGAAAGCCGTTTTCTGCAAGATCGATGGCCGGCGCCAGGGCCTCTGCCAGACTCATGGTGCCGTATTGCTCTAGAGCCATGGCCAGGCCGGCGACGGTGCCGGGCACCCCGGCCGCCAGATGAGTGAAGCGAGAACGCTCGGTGACCGCATTGCCGTCGGCGTCCTGGAACATAGTCTCGGTGGCGGCGTATGGCGCCATCTCGCGATAGTCGATGGCGATGACCTCGCCGCTGGTTTCATCCGAAATCAGCATGAAGCCCCCGCCGCCAATGTTGCCCGAGCGGGGTTGGGTGACAGCTAGCGCGAAACCGGCGCTGACCGCCGCATCCACCGCATTGCCGCCCGCCGCCAGCACGTCATGCGACACCTGGGAGGCGAGAAAATGACTGGTGGCGACCATGCCCTGAGTGCCGACTTCCGGATGGAAGCGCTCGCCCTCGAGAATGGCTTCTTGAGCAAAGATGCCGGGTGCGAATGACAGAGTGCCGGCCAGGAGGCCAAAGGCAAGTGAGTATCGCAGGGGGAACTGGGGCATGACCGTCTCCTTGGTGATGTGTCGTTCTCCACTATTGTTGCTATGCGCGAGGGGCGCAAGGAGGGGGCAAGCAAGGCTGCATGAAAAGCCGGCAAGGGGAGACATCAGCACTAGCGCCGGCAGGCCGGGGTTGCAAGGGGCGCCGGCTCGCTGCCTTGCTGCTAGAATGGCGGCTTGTCCTTGCCATTCTTTCGTATTTCAGGAGCCTGCCCTGCCCATGAGCGATGCAACGCCAGACTTCAAGATCGCGCCCTCGATTCTTTCTGCCGACTTCGCCCGCCTCGGCGCAGAGGTCGATGACGTGCTGGCCTCCGGCGCCGACATCGTCCATTTCGACGTCATGGACAACCACTACGTGCCTAACCTGACCATCGGTCCGATGGTCTGCGAAGCGCTGCGCAAGCACGGCGTTACCGCGCCCATCGACGCCCACCTGATGGTGCGGCCGGTGGATCGTCTGATCGGCGACTTCATCGACGCCGGTGCCAGCTATATTACCTTCCACCCGGAAGCCTCAGATCATATCGACCGCTCGCTTGCCATGATCCGCGAGGGTGGCTGCCAGGCCGGCCTGGTGTTCAATCCGGCCACGCCGCTGTCCTATCTCGACTACGTGATGGACAAGGTCGACATAATTCTGCTGATGAGCGTTAATCCGGGCTTCGGCGGCCAGTCGTTCATTCCCGGCACCCTCGACAAACTGCGTGACGTGCGCCGGCGCATCGATGCCAGCGGCCGCAATATTCGCCTGGAGATCGACGGGGGGGTGAAGGTCGACAACATCGCCGAGATCGCCAGGGCAGGGGCCGATACCTTCGTCGCCGGTTCGGCGGTATTCAAGGCACGCAGTGGCGACGACCCGAACCGCTATGACAGCGTGATGCAGGCTTTTCGCGACGAATTGGCAAAGGCCTGAGCAGCATGACGGCATCGCCGTGCTGGCATCTCTACATGCTCAGGACCGCCGCCGGTCATCTCTACACCGGTATTACCACCGACGTGGCAAGGCGCTTCAAGGAGCACCGTGACGGCGTGCGTGGCGCCAAGGCGCTGCGCGGCAAGGGGCCTCTGACTCTATTGCACCACGAGGCCGTCGGCGAGCGGGGCGATGCGCTGCGACTCGAGGCGCAGGTTAAACGCCTGTCGGCGGCGGGAAAGCTCGCCTGGCTCGAGGCGCGTCGCACAGACGGCACTCAGCAAGTGCCGCAAAAGCTGCCATAACCGCTGCGATGCTCTATACAAGGATGAACGGTCGGCAGCGCCGATGTTTGATCACCGATATCTGACCAACCCCGGCGGTTTGCATGCCGCCTGATTTCATCGAGGAACCGCTATGGAAAGGGATGCCCTGTTGACCTACCTGCAGACCACCGGCACTAGCTTTGCTATCGATCTGGTGGCGGCACTCGCCATCTTCGTGATCGGCCGCTGGGTGATTTCACTGGTGCATCGTCTGAGTATCAAGGCCATGGAGCGGGCCAAGGTCGAGCCGCTGTTGATCAAGTTCCTTGGCAACATCCTAAGGACTCTGTTGCTGATCGTGGTGGTCCTGGCCGCCATTAGCCAGCTCGGCATCCAGACCACCTCGCTGATCGCGGTTCTGGGTGCGGCTGGCCTGGCTGTCGGTCTTGCGCTGCAGGGCTCGCTTGCCAACTTCGCCGCCGGGGTGCTGGTGATCATCTTCCGGCCCTACAAGATCGGCGATTACGTCGAGGCTGGCGGCGTTGCCGGGGTGATCGATGACGTGCAGATATTTACCACCGAGCTCAAGACCGGCGACAACCGCAAGATCATCGTGCCCAACGGCCAGATGATGAGCGGCGCCATTACCAACTACTCCTCTCACGACACCCGCCGGGTCGATCTGGTGGCAAGCGTCGGCTATGACGCCGATATCGATGTCGTGCGCCGGGTGCTGGAAGAAGTGGTGGCCAAGGATGCGCGGGTGCTGGAATCCCCTGCGCCCAATATTCGTATGAGCGCGATGCTGGATTCAAGCGTCAACTGGATCGTGCGGCCTTGGGTCAAAGCCAGTGATTACTGGGACGTGTACTGGGAAATGACTGAGGAGATCAAGCGGCGCTTCGATGCCGAGGGCATTAGCATTCCCTTTCCGCAGCGCGACGTGCACGTTTATCACCACGATGAGCAGAAGGCTGAGAAGAGCGGTCTCTGAGGCCCGCGCTGACTCGCCGCCTTAAGCGGGTGAACGACGATTGCCCTAACAACGACAATAGCAACGGCAATAACCATTATCTGGACACTAAAAGGCCGCCGAGGGTACTCGGCGGCCTTTTAGTGTTGGCGTTGCACCATGCGTTAACCGTCAGGTGCTATTAAGCGGCTAGCGCCTCGAAAACGCGTGCGACCGCTTCTGCACCGGGGTCAACCACACCCTTGAGGGCGCTTTCCGGCACATAGGCAGAGCGCCCGGCATTGGCCTGGGTCAGGGCTGCCGTGGCCTGTGCGCCGTCGCGGGCCGCTTGCGCTGCCTGTTGGAGCGATTCGCCACGCCTCAGGGCCTCGATCGCCGGCACTAACGCATCCACCATGGTGCGGTCGCCGGGCTTGGCGCCGCCGTAGGCCTGCATCTTCTCGACACCATCGGCAAGGGCTGTGCCGAGCTCGCCCCGCTGATCCAGTGCGGCGCCGGCAGCGGTGAACAGGATCGACAGCAGCACGCCGCTTGAGCCGCCCATGTCGCGAGCCAGGAGCTGTCCGATGCCGGCAAACAGCGACGGCAGCGCCTGCGTATTGAGCCGACTTGCCTCGAGTGCCGCGGCGATCGAGTCAGCGCCACTGTGCATGCTGGCGCCAGCGTCACCGTCGCCACTCTTGGCATCCAGAGCGTCCAGTTCTTCGCGCGCCTGGCGGAGGGTGTCGATTACGCGCTGAAGCGAGGCGGTAACGCCTTTGTCCTGAGGGGCATCGTCGCTCAGCGCGTCTCGGTCCTGACGGGTGTCCGGCGTGAAATGCTCGGGACGTGCGACGGCCTTCATCCCCGGCCAGGCAGGTGCCCTGGTCGGTGCGGTAAGCCCAGTCACGAACGCGTCTTGCGCCGACAGCAGCGTGACGGAAACCCCGTGCATGTCCAGCGACGTCATCAGCGGTGCCGGCCCAATCAAGTGAGCGACCTGATCGATACCCAACTGACGCAACAGGCTATCGGCCAGCACCCCGAGCTCCTGCGTCGAGCAACTGCCCAGGTCGTTGAGCATGACGATCCACGGCCCGGAGAGGTTGTGCCCAGTAAGCTTGCGCGCCGCCAGTGCATTGCGTAGGGGCTCAAGCACTAAGCTCATGGCTTCGTCGGCGCTCTGCGGGTCCACTTCGCGGGTGCCGGTCTCGTTGTGGATACCCAGCCCCAGTTCCGGTGAGCGCGACGCCAAGGCGTGTCCCGGCTGAGCCGCCGGGCGCAATGCCATGCCCATCGAGCCCATGTGGGCGCACAGCGATTCGGCCTGGGCGCGAATCTCGTCGAGGGGGGTCTGCTTGCTTGCCAGATAGCCCGCTAGTTTGTGGACCAGCAGGGTGCCGGCAATGCCGCGGGGCTGCGGGGCCTTATCGATCGCGACATCGTCGGCAACGATGATCATGGCGACATCCAGCCCCTCGCTGCGGGCGCGTTCGGCGGCGAGGCCAAAGTTGAGGCGATCACCGGTATAGTTCTTGACCACCAGCAGGCAACCGGCGTCGCCACAGACCTCACGTATCGCGGCGAGCACCGCCTCGACGCTGGGGGAGGCGAACAGGCTGCCGGAGATTACCCCGGTCAGCATGCCTTCGCCGACAAAACCCGCGTGGGCAGGTTCGTGGCCGGCGCCCCCGCCGGAGAGCACCGCGACCTGTTCGCGGCCTTGCTGCTGCCTGTCCCACTCCTTGCGAATGAGGATGCGAAGGCCGCTTTCCGGTTCGGCAATGCGCAGCGGCGCCGACGCCGCGACGCCGCAGAGTATCTCATCGACGACGTTTTCCGGCGCGTTGTAGAAACGATCCATGCCTTACCCCCGGCATTCCTGTTCATGGCGTAATCGAGTATTCAAGATGTCATTTCAGGCTCAGGTCAACTGTGCCTGTTTAGGCCGTCAATGCAGCTTCATCTTCGGCTTGAGGAAGCGATTGAGGCCGTCGACAACTACTGTCATGCCGGTCTTCACGGTGCCGTGGATGGCGAGCTGGTGCATGCGATACAGCGATGCATAGAAGACCTTGGCCAGGCGCCCTTCGATAAACAGTGAGCGCGCGGAGGCGCCACGCATCAGCGAACCCACGGCGTCGAAGTGGGCAAGCGAGATCAGAGAGCCACGGTCGTGGAAGGTGAAATCCTTGAGCGGCTTGCCATCGAGGGTGGCGACCAGATTGTGGAAGAGGGTGCCCGCCTGTTGGTGAGCGGCCTGAGCCCGCGGAGGAACCGTCTTGCCATCTTCCTGAGGGCAGCTGGCGCAGTCGCCAAAGGCGAAGATATGCGGATCATCAATGCTCTGCAGGGTCCGCTCGACCTTGAGCTGGTGATTGCGCTGGGTAGACAGCCCCAGCTCGGAGAGAAAGGCCGGCGCTTTGATGCCGGCCGCCCAGACGTTGAGGTCGGTCTCGATGCGGGTGCCGTCGGCTGTCATGAAGCCTTCTTCATCGGCGCAGGTCACTTTGGTATCCACGTGCACATTGACGCCCAGTTTTTCGAGCTCCTTATGCACCGCCTGACTGATGCGCTCGGGTAGGGCTGGCAGAATGCGTGGCGCGGCCTCGATCAGGTGAACTTCGAGCTGTGTGCTCTCAAGCGAGGTGAAACCGTAGCTGTTGAGCATCTTCGAAGCGCCGTAGAGCTCGGCTGCCAGCTCCACGCCGGTGGCGCCGGCCCCAACGATACCCACCGCCAGCTTGGGGTGGATGCGGCGTTCGGGATCGCTGTAGCGCAGGAAGGTGTTGAGCATGTCGTGGCGGAAGGCTTCCGCCTGGTGCGGACTATCGAGGAAGTGGGCATGTTCGGCGACGCCAGGCGTGCCGAAATCGTTGGATACGCTACCCAGTGCCATTACCAGGTAGTCATAGTCCAACTCACGGGAGGGCAGCACCACCGTCTCGCCGTCGTCATCGATAATCGGCGCCAGGGTAAGCTTCTGTGTATCGCGGTCCAGATCACACAGGGTGCCACGTTGGAAGCGATAGCCGTGGGCCTTGGAATGGCCTTGGTAGGAGACTTCGTCGAGGCCAGAGTCGAGGACCCCGGTGGCGACTTCATGGAGCAGCGGCTTCCAGATATGGGTAGGGTTCCGGTCGACGAGCACGATTTCAGCCCGTTGGCGTTTACCCAGCTTGCGGCCCAGCCGTGTCACGAGTTCGAGCCCGCCGGCGCCACCGCCGACCACCACAATGCGTGGTAGAGACATGAGACACTCCGTTGATGAATGTGAAGATTGAGAAACGCGAGAATCGCCTGAGTCAGGCAGGGCGTCTCATGAGGGGCGCTGGGCGCGGCGATGCGCTTACGTCGATCCCCGAGGGCTCTCCACCTGGTAGCGGCGACGGCTGATGTCTAGGATATGCCTCTGCTCGACGAATGCCTATGGGCAAAGGCTAGTTTTGATCATGTTTTTTCGTAATATTACATGCATGAAATGGATGTTGATCGACCATATGTGCAAAACACATTGATTAGAAAGGAATTTGCTATGCATGACCTGGTTCGCGACATGCGTATGGTGGCCTTTGACCTCGATGGTACCTTGATCGATTCGGTTCCCGATTTGGCCGCGGCGCTCGATGCCGCCCTGGAGGATCAGGGCATGCCACCGGCCGGTGAAGTGCGTGTGCGGGACTGGGTCGGTAACGGCTCCCGGCGTCTGGTCGAGCGAGCCCTTGGCGATGTGCTGAAGCGTCCGGTCGATGAGGATGAGCTAGAGGCCTGCCATGCACGCTTTCTCGCGCACTACCATGCCTCGCCGGTGGCGCTCACTAGGCTGTATCCCGGTGTGCGGGAGGCCATTGATGGCCTCATTGACAGCGGCCTGTCACTGGCGCTGATTACCAACAAGCCCAAGGCCTTCATTGCCCCGATCCTCGAGCACTTTGATCTGGCAGACTGCTTCGGCCTGTGTTTGGGCGGCGATTCTCTGGACGAGAAGAAGCCCGATCCCGCCCCCTTGCTGCACGCAGCGGCACATTTCGGGGTGTCGCCAGAGGTCTGCCTGATGGTCGGCGATTCGCGCCATGACATCGAAGCAGGCAAGCGCGCGGGCTTTCGAACGCTGGCCGTGCCTTACGGGTATAATCACGGCGAATCGGTGACCGCCAGTCGCCCCGATGCGGTAGTTGAATCGCTTTCCGAACTCGTTTAGTGTGAAATTGAATATGGCGGTATAAAAACCGCCGAATCAATAAGATCCTGCTATAACGGATTCCCTCATGACGCCGGACACCCGTCATTCCCCTCAAGATGTACGTTGCCATGGCACCGCAGGACTGATGCGTGACGTCAAGCGTTGGCGATGGTGATGCCGGCCTAGTGCGTTAACACGCCCGTATACCGATCCGTACCGTGCGTGAGACGTGCGCAAGCATGCTTCAGTGCAATGCGATAGCCACGCCCCCCTGTTAAGCATAAGCGTCCCCGCTTAAGTGATTCATTCTTGAAGGAACTGCCGGGCATGATGACCCCCGAACACTTCGAAGAGCTGGCCGATGCCGGCTATAACCGTATTCCGGTAACCCGCGAGGTTCTCGCCGATCTCGATACCCCGCTTTCCACTTACCTGAAGCTGGCCAATGCACCCTGGACCTTCCTGCTCGAGTCGGTGCAGGGCGGAGAGAAGTGGGGCCGCTACTCGATCATCGGGCTGCCCAGCCGCGAACGAATCGAAGTACGCGGTTACGAAGTGCGCCACCTAAAGGATGACGAGGTACTGGGCGCGAGCCGGGTCGAGGATCCACTGGACTGGATCGAACAGTTCCAGCAGCGCTTCAAGGTGCCACGACTCGACGATCAGCCGCGCTTCGACGGTGGCCTGGTCGGCTACTTCGGCTATGATACCGTGCGCTATGCCGAGCCACGCCTTGCCGGCGTCGACAAGCCCGATCCCCTGGGCGTGCCGGACATTCTGCTGATGGTCTGTGATGACCTGGTGGTGTTCGACAATCTCTCTGGTCGCCTGACTCTGTGGACGCATCCCGATCCGGCTGTCGAGGGGGCCTATGCCATGGCGCGTGAGCGCCTCGAGCGCCTCGAGATTCAGCTGCGCACTGCCACTATTACCACCCAGAGTCCCGGCACGGGCAGGCGAGCCGTCGAGGAAGGCCACTTCAACTCCGGCTTCACCGAAGAAGGCTTCAAGGCCGCGGTCGAGAAGATCAAGGAATACGTGCTGGCCGGCGATGTCATGCAATGTGTGCCCTCGCAGCGCATGTCGATTCCCTATCAGGCGCCGCCGCTCGATCTGTATCGAGCGCTGCGCAGCCTTAACCCTTCGCCGTACATGTTTTTCTTCAACCTCGATGATCATCATGTGGTGGGCTCGTCGCCGGAGATCCTGACGCGCCTGGAAGAAGGCGAGGTCACCGTGCGTCCGATCGCCGGCACCCGTGTACGTGGTGCTACCGAGGCCGAGGACCAGGCGCTGGAAGCCGACCTGATGGCCGATCCCAAGGAGATCGCCGAGCACCTGATGCTGATTGACCTGGGTCGCAACGACGTGGGCCGCATCAGCGAAACGGGTACCGTCAAGGTCACCGATCAGATGGCGGTGGAGCGCTATTCCCACGTCATGCATATCGTTTCCAACGTCACTGGCAAGCTGAAGCCGGGATTGACGGCCATGGACGTGCTGCGCGCCACCTTCCCGGCGGGCACGCTGTCAGGGGCCCCCAAAATCCGTGCCATGGAAATCATCGACGAGCTGGAGCCGGTCAAGCGCGGCATCTATTCCGGCGCCGTGGGCTATCTCTCCTGGCACGGCAACATGGATACCGCCATCGCCATCCGGACCGCCGTCATCAAGGACGGTCAGCTGCACGTTCAAGCGGGTGCCGGGGTCGTTGCCGACTCGGTGCCCGAACTCGAGTGGCAGGAGACTCTCAACAAGGGGCGTGCCCTGTTCCGCGCCGTGGCCATGGCCGAGCGCGGCCTGGACAACCTGGAGTAAGGGCAGACATACCCCTTCACCACTTAATTGACGATCGACACGTTTTGGCTCGCCCTTCAAACCCCGCCAGTGGCGGGGTTTTGGTTCATGGGGCCAAGCAGAACGAAGACCGTCGTTGCGCATCTTGTTGAGCGTGACGCTAGCCAAGTTGCTTTCCCTAGCCGCTTGGGTATGGTTAGGGCTCTCACCGGAGAAGGTCCGGCTGCCTGGCTGACATCGCTTCGCCAAGGCCTCCAGGGTCGTATCAGCCTGAGCGATACAAGGTGCCGCCGGTCGAGCAGCTTTTATCGAGGCGAAGAGATCACGCTAGGGAGAATCATGAAAAGCAATCCGTCGCCACGCATCACGACAGATGTTCCGGGACTGGAGAAAATTCTTCACGGAGGCTTCCTGCCTGGCCGGTCATACCTGGTGTCAGGTGGCCCCGGTACGGGCAAGACGACGCTGGGCCTGCATTTTCTTTCCGCCAAGCCGGAAGGCGAACGGGCATTGCTGGTCAGTCTCGGCGAGGCAGACCGCAATATTCGCAATGATGCGGCGAGCATTGGCATGGCGCTCGAGGGGGTAGTGACCATTGATCTCTCGCCCACCGCGCAAACCCGTGGGCAATCGACCTATACCCTGCTCGAACCTTGGGAAGCGGAGCCACCCGACATCCGCTCGCGTATCGAAGAGGCATTTCCGGAAGGGCCTCCGGCGCGCGTCTTCATCGATGCGCTCAGCCAGTTCCGTCACCTGGTGCCCGATACCTTCCAGTTCCGCAAGCAGGTGATGGCGCTGCTTGAATACCTGACGAATGCCGGCTCGACCCTGCTTTTTACCTCGGAACGCGGTTCGGAGGCCGACGAGGACCTGCAGTATCTCGGCGATGGCATTCTGCAGCTTGACCGCACGGAGTCGGGTCGATCGCTGTCTGTCGTGAAGTTTCGCGGTTCCGGCTTCGCCGAAGGCCGGCATACCATTCGCTTGAACGATCAAGGCATGAGTGTCTTTGAGCGCCTGGTGCCGGGAGAACACGGCCAGCCCTTCGTTGCCGAGTCGATTCCTTCTGGAGTGGCCGAACTGGATACTCTCTCCGGAGGTGGCATCGGGCGAGGCACGGTCACGATCATCTCTGGCCCGACTGGGGTGGGCAAGACGTCGCTCGGTGCCCAGTTCATGCGTGAGGCGGCGAGCCGCGGAGAGCGTTCGGTCATCTTCAGCTTCGAGGAAAGCCTCGCGACGATCCGGCATCGCTGTGAGCATGTCGGCATACCGCTGGGTGAGATGATGCATGACGATTCACTCGCGGTGGAGTCGGTCGAGCCACTGCGCTATACACCGGATGAATTCGCCTGGCGTGTCCGCCGTGAAGTAGAGGAACGGGGGGCCACGATGGTCATGATCGATAGCCTCTCGGGGTATCGGCAGTCAGTGCGCGGCGAAGACGTGGTATCCCACGCCCACGCGCTTTGCCGCTACTTGGGCAATATGGGAGTGACCGTGCTGCTCGTCAACGAGGTTGGCTCGATTGCCGGCGGAGAAATGAGAGTTAGCGAACTCGGCATCAGCTACCTGGCCGACGCCGTGCTGATATTGCGCTATATCGAACTCGATGGCGAGATCCGCAAGACCATCGGCATGTTGAAGAAGCGCACGGGTGACTTCGAGAAGACGCTTCGTGAATTCGATATCACTGCGGGTGGGCTGAAGGTAGGTAAGCCCTTGACCGGCCTGCGCGGCATCCTGCGGGGCGACCCTGAGATGGGCTCCGGCAGGGCTTTCCGAGGATCGGCGGATAATGGTGGATAGCGCACCGCAAGGCCAGCCTTGGCGAGTCGAGATCGCCCTTCAATCCAATGCGGATTGTAATCTTCTGATCCAGACTCTCGGCGGGGATGAAGATCTGGAGTCCGTCGGACTCGAGCATGGAAGGCCTTTCAGCGGCGCAGCGGACCTTCTCATCCTCGACCCCTCGACACTTCGGCATCAGCGCAAGCATGTCGCCCAATTACGTGCCGATGCCCACCCGGTGGTATTGCCGGTTCTCTTGCTGGCACCAGGGCAGCGCGTCTCGCCCGGCGCGCTCAAGCAAGAGCTTGGGCAAGCCGTGGAAGACGTGCTGCGCCTGCCGACGACAGGTCCGGAAATTCGCGCCCGGATCCGAAATCTACTGCGCCTGCGAGACTTGTCGCACCATCAGTCTCGAGAGCATGACCTCACTCGCCAGGCCCTCGCCGGGGTGAGTCGCGCCTTGAAGACGCTGCATGCATGCAACGAGGTGATGCTGCGGGAATCGGATGAGGACGGTCTGGTCAGCGCCGTGTGTCGGATGATCACTCAGTCCGAGGGGTATGAGCTGGCTTGGGTGGGGTTCGCTCAAGAAGGGACCTCGACCATCACCATTTCCGAGGTGTCGGGCCCGGCGACTGGCTATGCCGACAACCTAGAGGTGCGCTGGGAGGACAGCCCACAAGGCAGTACCGTCGTTGGTACGGCACTCTCGAGGGGTCGCACTCAAGTCGTCCCGGACTTGATGTCGGATCACCGCATGGCGGCCTGGTGGCCGCAGATTGAAGCCTGGGGGTTGAGAAGTGCCATCTTATTGCCGCTGCGAACCCAGTCAACTCCGAGTGGCATTCTGGTCGTGTACTCCCGGGACTGGGGCGACTTTGAAGGTGAGGAGAATGAGCTTCTCGAGCGCTTGTCAGACAACCTCGCCTTCGGGTTGGACAAGCTGCGGATGCGACGTGAGCGTGAACGCCAGGGGCGGGAAATACGGCGCCTCGCCTACAACGACACTCTGACCTCATTGCCAAACCGGCGCTCTCTCCTGCACCGCTTGAAACGGGTCGCGGCCGACGATGGGCATGATCGCATCGCGGCAGTGCTGTTCATCGATCTCAATGATTTCAAGCTGATCAACGATGCGCTCGGCCATGCGGCAGGCGATGAAGTGCTCAAGCATGTAGCCCAACGCATCCAGCATACTCTTCGACAGGGTGACCTGGTGGGCCGGCAGGGAGGCGATGAGTTCATTGTCGTCATGGTCGATGAGCCGCGTCAGCCATCGCTTGAAGAAGATGACGGCATCGAGCGTCTTTGCCGAGGCGCCGAGGCCTTGGCCGTCAGAATTCATGAAGCTCTGAAACAGCCGTTCGATATTCAGGGCTACCGGCATCACCTCGGTGCGAGCATCGGCGTCAGTCTGTTTCCCTACTTTGGTTCCGAGGTCGAGACCGTGGTCGAGCAGGCCGACATGGCGATGTACCAGGCCAAGTCGTCCGGGTTGCCGCTGGTGTTCTACTCCGATGATCTGGGAAGTGAACGTCAGAAACGTTTGACTCTGGAGGCTGAGCTCTATCATGCGCTCGAGGCCCACCAGTTCCTCCTCCACTACCAGCCGATCTGGAAGATCGACGGTGGAAACATCGTGGGGGTCGAAGCGCTGATCCGGTGGAAAAAGTCGGACGGACAGATGGTCTCTCCGGGTACCTTTATCCCGCTGGCCGAAGAGCTTGGGTTGATCGACGCCATTGGAGACTGGGTCCTGGTGACGGCGGCGCGGCAGATAGCCGCCTGGCGCCGAGACGGCGTCGATATCTGGATGGGGGTCAATCTGTCGGTTAGCTAGTTGCAGGGCAAAAAAGCGGCGATGCATATTCGCGACATGGTGACGGGGGAAGGCACGGATCCAGGCTGGTGGTCGCTGGAGCTGACCGAAGACACCCTGATGCACGCGCCAAATGAAGTGTCCGAGGCGATGCACTGGTTAAGCGAGGCAGGATTCCACCTTTCATTGGATGACTTCGGCCAGGGATATTCATCATTGGCTCGCTTGCAGTCGATGCCGTTGGATACCCTCAAGATCGACAAGATGTTTATTGACCGCTTGGAAGAAGAGGGCGCTGGCGGACGCATTGTCAGCGCGATCACAGAGCTTGGGCGGCACCTGTCGTTGAAAACGGTGGCGGAAGGGATCGAAACCGAGGCACAGCATAAGCAGCTTGGCGATATCGGCTGCCATTTTGGGCAGGGGTTCTTGTTGAGTGCCGCACGCCCGGCCGAGGAGATTCCCGACCTAGTCCGGCAGGGGATGCCGGCTCCATGCCTCTCGTGAGGCGTCACGCCCGTGTTGCGCCTTGACAGGGGCGACGCCTGCCCAGCACTATTGCCCTATGAAAACACCAGATCACACACATCCGAACCAGCAGTGGTGGCAGTCCTAAACAGGGGGCGGCGCGCTGACGTTTTGGAGAAAATGCCGCCGTCAGGGCGGCATTTTTGTGTCTGCTGGTTCCCTGCATGGCGGATATGAGCACTTGATTCATCCCGAGTAAGCATCTGGGTACCGAAGGCTGATAGCCACACTGACGACGAGTAGAAACAGGATCTTATAGCCATGTCCGTGCTGATGATCGATAACTACGATAGCTTTACCTACAACGTGGTGCAGTATCTCGCCGAGCTGGGGGCGAAAGTCGATACCCACCGCAACGACGCCATCACGATCGAAGAGATCGAGGCCATGGCGCCGAGCCATATCGTGATTTCACCGGGGCCCTGCACGCCCAGTGAAGCCGGTATTTCGCTTGAGGTGATTCGCCATTTCGCCGGGCGCGTGCCGATCCTCGGCGTTTGCCTCGGTCACCAGGCCATCGGTCAGGTATTCGGCGGCGAGGTGGTGCGCGCCCCCCAGGTGATGCATGGCAAGACCTCCAAGGTGCGTCACCTGAATACCGGCGTGTTCACTGGCCTTGAGAACCCGCTGGAGGTGACCCGCTATCATTCGCTGGTGGTGGACGCGGACAGTGTGCCGGACTGCCTCGAGGTCACCGCCTGGGTGGATGACGACGATGTCACCCCGGGGCTGATCATGGGCCTGCGGCACAAGACACTGGATATCGAAGGGGTGCAGTTCCACCCCGAATCGATTCTCACCCGTCAGGGCCACGAGTTGCTGGCCACCTTTCTGCAACGTGGTTGAACGTTGATCGCCACACCACGACATGGATCGCAAGGAGAGACAAGATGCAGATGCGAGAGGCGATCGACGCCGTGATGCGCGGCCAGAGCCTGAGCTATGAACAGACCCACAGCGTGATGCATGCCATCATGACCGGCGAAGCCACCGACGCTCAGATCGGCGGTTTCCTGGTGGGGCTTTCCGTGAAAGGCGAGACCGCCGAAGAGATCAGCGCCGCCGCCCAGGTGATGCGTGAGCTGATGATTCCGGTAACGGTGCATGGCGAAAATGTCGTCGATATCGTTGGCACCGGCGGTGACGGTGCCAACCTGTTCAACATCTCGACGGCCTCGAGCTTTGTGGTCGCGGCGGCGGGAGCCCATGTCGCCAAGCACGGCAACCGAGGCGTGTCTTCCTCGTCGGGCAGTGCCGATCTGTTCAGCGTCGCCGGGATCAATCTCGACCTGGCCGCCGATCAGGTGGCGCGCTGTATCGACCAGGTCGGGGTCGGCTTCATGTTTGCCCCCCACCACCACACCGCGATGCGCTATGCGGTGGGGCCGCGCCGCGAGATGGGCGTGCGTACCCTGTTCAATATCCTGGGGCCGCTGACCAACCCGGCCAGTGCGCCGAATCAGCTGCTGGGCGTCTATTCGGCGAAGCTGCTGCCGCTGATGGCCGAGGTGCTCAGGCGGCTGGGCAGCGAACACGTGCTGGTGGTCCACGCCGAAGACGGGCTCGACGAGATCTCGCTTGCGGCGCCGACCCATGTGGCTGAGCTCAAGGATGGCGAGATCACCCAGTACACGATCGCCCCCGAGGACTTCGGCATCGAGCGTCAGTCGCTTAGCGCCCTCAAGGTGTCGACCGCGGAAGAGAGCCTTGCGCTGGTCAAGCAGTCGCTGGTTGGCGAGGGACCGGCGGCGGATATCGTCGCCCTGAATGCTGGTGCCGCTCTGTATGCCTCGGGTGTTGCCGATACCCTCAAGGAAGGCGTCCTGATGGCCCAGGACTCTCAGGCCTCGAAGCTGCCCGCGGAGAAGCTCAAGGAGCTTGCCGATTTCACCCGAGTCTTTGCAGTCTGACTGCGGCCTCTGGGCACGGCTCTTGAATATGGCCTTTGGAAACTAGGAACGTCTGACATGACTCAAGCGCAAGATACGCATTCTCAAGGCACTCACTCTCCAGGCACCCACTCTCCAGGCTCTTCGTCTCAAGGCGCTCAGTCTCAAGGCCGTTCGTCTAAAGATCGCCTGCCGACTATTCTGGCCCGCATCCTGGCGCGCAAGGACGAGGAAGTCGCCGAGCGCCGCCAGGCGGTCAGCGAGGACGAACTTCACGATCTCGCCGCTCGCCAGGCGCCGCCGCGGGGCTTCGTCGCCGCGTTGGAAGCGCGCATCGCTGCCGGTGATCCGGCGGTGATCGCCGAGGTCAAGAAAGCTTCGCCCTCGAAGGGCGTCATGCGTGAGGACTTTCGCCCCGCCGACATCGCCCGCGCCTACGAGCGTGGTGGGGCGGCCTGCCTGTCGGTGCTCACCGATGCCGACTTCTTCCAGGGCCACGAGGATTACCTGATCGAAGCGCAGGATGCCTGTGGGCTGCCGGTGATCCGCAAGGACTTCATCACCCATGGCTACCAGGTCGTCGAGGCCCGGGCCATCGGCGCCGACTGCATCCTGCTGATCGTTGCCGCTCTGGATGACGCCCGCCTCAAGGCGCTGCATGACCAGGCCGTGGCGCTGGGCATGGATGTGCTGGTGGAAGTGCACGATGCCAAGGAGTTGGTGCGGGCGCTGGCGCTGGATCTGACTCTGGTCGGCATCAACAACCGCGACCTGCACACCTTCGAGACCCGTCTCGAGACTACCTTCGAGCTGCTCGAACGGATACCTAAGGGCGTGACGGTAATCACCGAGTCGGGTATCCATGGCCGCGAGGACGTGGCGCGGATGCGCGAGCGTGGCGTGCATGGTTTTCTTGTCGGTGAGGCCTTTATGCGCGTGGGTGACCCCGGCGCGGCGCTGGAGGCGATGTTCTACTGAGCGGGCCAGTGGCGCTTCACGCTTCATGGCACCTGTTCAGAGTGCATCTAGCGTTCAGGTAGGCAGCTTCCACACGCAGCAGAGATCGGGCCCCGGTGAGCCAACGCCGGGGCCTCGTTGTGTGAGCGATGAATTATCCCTCGGCGGGCGTTTAGGGCAGGGCGGCCGTCAGGCCGCATGGCGGTAAAGCGTCACGGAGGGAGCTTCCCCGAACAGCTGACGATAGTCCTGGGCGAACTGTCCCAGGTGATAAAATCCCCAGTCGGCGGCTACCTGGCTGACCGTAGTGCCGGTATCCGGTGCGCTCAGGCGACGGCGGACCCGGTTGAGCCGTGTCAGGCGCAGGAACTGAATGGGGCTGATACCCAGAATGCTGGTGAAGCTGTACTGCAGGGTGCGCTGGCTGACGTGGGCGATCTCGCACAGCTCGCTCAAGGCCACCGGCGGCGCCTCGCAGGCGTTCAGATGCGCCTTGATGCGATCCACCACCTGCTTGCGGTGGCCATAGCTGGGCGGCATCTCGGTATTGGGCGTTTCCTCGCGCAGGATCTCGGCAAGCGCCAGGCTCAGGATGTCCTGATGGACCTTGACCGACAGCTGCTCGCGCTGCGTGCCCAGCAGGCGCTCGATTAAAAAGCCGGTCCGCCTGCCGGGTATGGTCGGGCAGCTGCAGGCGCATCAGGCGCTCGGGGTCCGCCGCCAGTAGGTCATCGGCGGCGCCGGCCCGGGTCAGCCATTGCCGGCTGACCACCAGGCCATAGATGCCGAAACGATCCGGCGTCACCAGCTCGAAGTCATGGCCGCCCGGCTGACACATCACCTCCTGCGCCCCTACCCGATGCCCGTTGATGCGGCAGCTCTGGCCATCGACGGGAATGCCGATCCACAGCGATTCCGGCCACACCTTGCACTGCTGGCCAAGAGCATTGCTGGTGTACTCCTTGAAGACCTGCATCTCGCTCAGTCGGACTTCGTCGATACGCCCGTAGAAGGCGCCCCTGCTAAATTGATCATACTCCTGCGACCAGTCGGTGAGGTTGTGGGCGTGTTCGTTGGCATCCCATGCCTCCCAAGTGCACCTCCATGGTGCATTCTGTGATGGTTGGCGATCTAGCGACACGGTATCTCACTCCCCCTCATGGGGCATGTTGTCCCTTCCCATAAGATAACTGCTTGTTGCTATTGATATATTTCGTTTTGCCGGAAAGCGATAACGCTCGCTGAAGCGTCGTCGATACTCTTTATACAAGCAAGTTTCATTCCGCCGGGGGCCGCGATCTGGTTGTTCCGGTCGCCGGCGGACGGGTTCACCCTGGGAGACGATCATGGCCAAGGCCTATCATTACACGCTGGGTAGTCAATGCCATCGCTTCAAGAACCTGGCCGAAGTGATGGCTAAGGCCACGCCGGCGCGTTCCGGTGACCGCCTGGCAGGCGTCATCGCTGACTCCGCTGAAGAGCGTGTGGTGGCGCAGATGGCGCTGGCGGAGTTGCCGCTGCGCACCTTCCTCGAAGACCACCTTATCCCCTATGAGGAAGATGAGATCACGCGGCTGATCATCGACACTCACGATAAAGAGGCCTTCGCTCCCATCAGCCATCTCACCGTTGGCGACTTTCGCAACTGGCTGTTGAGCGATCTTGCCACCCCCGAGATGCTGACACGCGTTCAGGCCGGCATCACGCCGGAGATGGCCGCGGCGGTCAGCAAGCTGATGCGCAATCAGGACCTGATTCTGGTCGCCAAGAAGTGCAGGGTGACCACCGCCTTTCGCAATACCATCGGCCTGCCCGGAAGATTGTCGACCCGCCTGCAGCCCAACCATCCGACCGATGATGTGACCGGCATTGCCGCCAGCATCCTCGATGGCCTGCTCTACGGCAACGGTGATGCGGTGATCGGCATCAACCCGGCGACCGATAACGTCGCCCAGAGCATCAAGCTGATGAAGCTGATGGATGAGGTGATTCGTAAGTACCAGATTCCGACCCAGTCCTGTGTGCTGACCCACGTCACCAACACCCTGGAGGCGATCGAGCAGGGGGCGCCGGTGGACCTGGTGTTCCAGTCGATCGGCGGCACCCAGGCCACCAACGAAAGCTTCGGGTTTAACCTCGGGGTACTCGCCGAGGCCCGTGATGCGGCAAGAAGCCTCAAGCGCGGCACCGTAGGTGACAACGTCATGTATTTCGAGACCGGCCAGGGCAGTGCGTTGTCGGCCAATGCCCACCATGGGCTCGATCAGCAGACCTGCGAGGTGCGCGCCTACGCGGTAGCGCGCCACTTCGAACCGCTGCTGGTCAACACCGTGGTCGGCTTCATCGGCCCGGAGTACCTGTTCGATGGCAAGCAGATCATTCGCGCCGGACTCGAGGATCATTTCTGCGGCAAGTTGCTCGGCGTGCCGATGGGCTGTGACATCTGCTACACCAACCACGCCGATGCAGACCAGAACGACATGGACAACCTGCTCACGCTGCTCGGAGTGGCGGGCTGCACCTTCATCATGGGCATCCCGGGCTCTGATGACATCATGCTCAACTACCAGACCACATCCTTCCACGATGCCCTCTATGCACGTCGGGCGCTGGATCTGTCGCCGGCCCCGGAATTCGAGCGCTGGCTTAGCGAGATGGCGATCTTCGATGACGTCGCCAAGCACTCTCCCAGTGCTGTCTTGCCGGACTCCTTTGCCCGATCGCTTGCCAACCTGCCCGCCGCAGGAGCCGATCAATGACCGATAAAGCCCTCGACCACGGCGTGACGGACAACCCCTGGCATCACCTCCGCCAGTTCACCGATGCGCGCATTGGCCTTGGCCGTGCCGGCATTAGCCTGCCTACCGCGCGCTCGCTGGAGTTCCAGCTGGCTCACGCTCGCGCCCAGGATGCCGTGCATCTGCCGCTGGATGTAGAAGCGCTTTGCCAAAACCTCGAAGCGCTTGACGGACTCAAGGCGAGTCTGCCGATAAAGCGCCTGCACAGTCGTGTTCCCGACCGCTTGACGTACCTGCAGCGCCCGGACTGGGGCCGGCGTCTCGATGAGGCGTCTTTGCAGCGGCTTCGTGCGGCGGACGACGCGCCGCAGACTGCCTATGACCTGGCCATTACCGTGGTCGACGGTCTGTCGTCGCTTGCCGTACAGCAAAATGCGGCGCCCTTTCTGGACGCGCTGACCCAGACCTTCGCCGATGACGACCAGGCATGGTCGCTGGCGCCGCTCTCGGTGGTCGAGCAGGGGCGGGTCGCGATTGGTGATGAGGTCGGCGAGTTGCTCAACGCCCGAGCGGTGCTGGTACTGATCGGCGAGCGCCCCGGGCTTAGCTCGCCGGATAGCCTCGGGCTCTACATGACCTGGGGACCGGCGGTCGGACTCACCGATGCCTATCGCAACTGCATTTCCAACGTACGCCCGGCAGGGCTTTCCTTCGCCGATGCCAGTCGGCGGCTTCTCTACTTGCTGCGTGAATCACGGGCCAAGGGACTGTCCGGCGTCAATCTCAAGGATCGGACACAGGATGATGTCATCGAGTCTGCGGAGGGCATTCGCAACTTTCTGATTTCCTGACGATGGCCTGATGTGTCACCCGCTTTATCCCCAATAACAATGATGAGAGGTATTGCCATGAACGACTCGAGCCTTGACCAGGATTACCTGGCCAAAAGACAGCTGAAGAAAGGCACCGCCGGCTGGATTCTGCTGGCCGGTCTAGGGGTGTCCTACGTGATCTCCGGCGACTTTGCCGGCTGGAACTTCGGCATCGCCGAGGCAGGCTGGGGCGGCTTCGTCATCGCCGCCACCCTGATGGGGCTGATGTACTTTGCCCTTGTGCTGTCGCTTGCCGAGATGTCGGCGGCGATTCCTGCCGCCGGGGGCGGCTACAGCTTCGCGCGTCAGGCCATGGGGCCGGCGGGCGGCTATCTGACCGGCCTTGCGGTGCTGATCGAGTATGCCCTGGCGCCGGCGGCGATCGTGATTTTCATCGGCGCCGCGGTCGAGGAACTGTTGGGCATTAATGGCCCCGTGGTCTACGCGCTCTTCTATGCGGTCTTTATCGGCATTCACCTGGCCGGCGTCGGTGAGGCGCTGAAGGTGATGATGGTGATCAGCGGCCTTGCCGTGTTCGCCATCATCGCCACGGCGCTTGCGCTGATCGGTGTGTTCGATGCCAGCCGCCTGTTCGACATCAGCCCGACCGATGCCGCCGGCGCCAATGCCTTTATGCCCTTCGGCTGGGCTGGCGTCTGGGCCGCGCTGCCCTTCGGCATGTGGCTGTTCCTTGCCGTTGAAGGTGTGCCGCTGGCCGCCGAGGAAGCCAAGAATCCTGCTCGCGATGTGCCCAAGGGGATCATCGGCGCAATGCTCTTTCTGGTGGTGACGGCACTGCTGGTGGTGGTGCTGCTGGCCGGTGCCGCCGGTGCCGGTATGATCGGCAGCAGCGGCGTGCCGCTGGTGGATGCCCTCAAGGCCGCGGACTATGCCACCCTGGCCACGCTGGTCAATGTGCTGGGGCTTGCCGGCCTGATTGCGTCCTTCTTCTCGATCATCTACGGCTACAGCCGTCTGGTATTCGCTCTGTCCCGGGCCGGCTATCTGCCCAAGATGCTCTCGCTGACCAGCCGCCGCAAGGCGCCGACCTGGGCGCTGGTGGTGCCGGGTGTGTTCGGCTTCCTGGTATCGCTGAGCGGCCAAGGCGACCTGATCTTGGGCATGGCCGTGGTGGGGGCCACCCTGTCCTATGCGCTGATGGCGCTGAGCCATATCCTACTGCGCCTGAAGCGTCCGGAACTGGCGCGTCCTTACAGGACGCCCGGCGGCATCATCACCTCGGGCGTTGCCCTTGTGCTGTCATTGGTGGCCCTGTCCGGCGTCTATGCCTTCGACCCGCGTGCCTTCAACTACACCCTGATCCTGTTCGTGCTCGGTGCGGCCTACTACTTCCTCTACAGCAAGAACAAGCTGGTGGCGAAGACCGCCGACGAGGAATTTGCGCTGGTAGCCGATGCCGAGAGCAGCCTGGAAGCTGCCGATACAGCGACCGCCAACGGCTAGATTGTCTTGCCATCAAGACGGCAAGTGTCGCTATCGCGCGCATCATGAATAAGCAAAAGGGCTGCCATCTGGCAGCCCTTTTGCGTTTGGCGGGGAGGAATAGGCCGCGTGAGCCGGCCCTTCACGTGATGGGACGACGGCGCTCAGTGCGCTGTGCTTCCATGACCTCGCTGCCGGTTTCGGCGTAGGTTAGACCGATCAGGGTCTCACCGCTGCGCGGCACGAAGCTCTCCTCGGCGGTGGCGATGCGGATGCGCCCACCGGGGGTGAAGGCAAACAGCGGCAGCAGGCGATCCCGGTGCCTGGTGCGGTAGTCCTCGATCTTCATGGTGGTGGATATCGGCATGCACTGGATGGCCGCGCCGCGGGCGATCAGGCTCGACAGGCGGGCAAAGGTCACGTCTTCGCCGAAGGCCACCGGCAGGTGGCCCAGCGCCTGGTCGTGGCGGGGCTGTGGCTTCTTGCCGGCCTTGACGGCCAGCCGGTAGACCTTGCCTTCGCCGACCTGGGGCTCGAAGTGCAGGGCCGCCAGGTTGTTGAGTTCGCGATAGGGCGACAGCGGCAGCAGGTGGCCGATACCGGTCAGCTCCAGGTGCTGGGCGGCATGCTCGGAAAGCGGATCGCCATAGTAGACCGGCAGCCCCACGGTCCGCGCCTCCTGGACGGCATCCCAGCTGTTGTCGGTGAGCAATACCTTGAAGCCGTTTTCCTGCAGCGTACCGGCTACTGCCCGGGCCACGGGGTTGGCGCCAATGATCAGGAAACCACGCGGCGTGGGACGGCTCAGGTTCAGCAGGCCGGCCAGTGGACGAGCCATCAGGCTCTGCATCACCACCGTGCTGATGATCACCAGGAAGGTTACCGGCACCAGCAGCTCTGCGCCGGGCATGTTCATGCTTGTCAGGCGCAGCGAGAACAGCGAGGCGACGGCGGCGGCAACGATACCGCGAGGCGAGATGAAGGCCAGTAGCGTCTTCTCGCGCCAGTCGAGTCCACTGCCCAGGGTGCATAGCCAGACCGTCAGCGGGCGTGCCACCGCCACCAGGACGGCCAGGAAAGCCCAGGCCGGCCAGGTCAGCAGCGACAGCTGGTCGGTGGTAAGGCGTGCGGCGAGCAGGATGAACAGCCCCGAGATCAGCAGGATCGAGAGGGTTTCCTTGAACTCGATGATCGGCTGGGTCGGCACGCCGCGCATGTTGGCCAGCCACACGCCCATCACGGTGACGGTCAGCAGCCCCGACTCGTGGAAAAGGGTGTTGGAAATCGAGTACAGCGTCAGCATCATCATCAGCGTGCCGAAGCTGTGAAGCTTGCGCGGCAGCCAGTTGTGGCGAAGCACCAGGCCCCACAGATAGCCACCGGCGATGCCCAGCCCGAATCCGATCAGTGCCGTCTTGCCGAACAGCATAAGCGTATGCGCCGCGGCGTTGCCGGCGTTGACCGAGCCCCCTAGCGCTACGAACTCGTAGACCAGTACCGCGCCGATAGCGCCCACTGGATCGATCAGGATGCCTTCCCAGCGCAGAATCTGGGTCAGGTTCTCCTTGGCCCGCAGCGTCTGCAGCAGCGGCAGCACCACGGTGGGCCCGGTGACCACCAGCAGCGCGCCGAGCACGCTGGCCATCTGCCAGGACAGATCCAGCAGCAGGTAGGCGGCTCCGGTGCCGATCAGCCCGGTTATCAGTACGCCCCAGGTCACCAGCCGTCGCACGGTGCGGCCGTGGCCGCCCAGTTCGCGAAAGCTCAGGGTCAGAGCACCCTCGAAGAGGATCACCGCCACCGCTAGTGAAACCAGCGGAAACAGCAGCTCGCCGAGCAGAGCGTCCGGGGCGAGTACGCCGGTGACGGGGCCCGCGGCGATGCCGGCGACCAGCAGCGTGAGGATGGCCGGCAGCCGCAGCTGCCAAGCGACCCATTGGCAGATCAGGGCTAGCAGGCCGATTCCCGCCAGTTGGAGGGCTGCATGCTCCATGAGGATGCTCCGGTGAGTGTCAGAAAGCCGCGAAGCCTATCTTCGCAGCAGGCCACATGCAAACCCTAAACGGTGTCGATGTGTTCCCGATGACACCGGGGCTGTCGACGCGCTCAGTGGCCAGCCATGACGCCCGGCATTAAGCGGCTCGTGTGTCGATGAATGCGGCCAGCAAGGAAAGGAAAAGGAGGGGGACAAGAGTGAGAGGGTTAGAGGACGCCGGAGCAGTGCTTGGATTCAGGTGAGCAGGTTTGCCAGTCGCTATCAGCCTGGATACTTCCAACGCCTGCCCGGCCTTGTGCACCCGACCTTGTTCGGCCGGGCGCGTTTCATGGCAGGGTGGCCTGATCAGGCGCCGCGCAGCGTCTCCAGCAGCCCCTGCAGGGGATGGGGCAGCGAGGTGTCGGAGAGCCGCTTGGCCTGGCTGCGGCAGGAATAGCCGGTGGCCAGCAGGCGGCCGGTGTTGGCGGGGTCTTCCACCTTGGGCTGCCAGGACTGGGCATAGATGGTTTTCGAGGTTTCGAGGTTGCGTGCCTCGTGGCCGTAGGTGCCGGACATCCCGCAGCAGCCGCTGGCGAGTACCTCGAGCTCCAGGCCGAAAGCGCTGAAGACTTGCTGCCAGGCCTTGGGAGAGCCCGGCGCGTTGGTCTTCTCGGTGCAGTGGGCGAGCAGCTTGAAGCCCGGATCGCTGAGCGTAACGCCGCGGGGTTTGAGGCGCTTGCCCAGCGACACCAGCCATTCCTGCAGCATCAGCACCTCGGGCACGGCATCGGGTCCCAGGGCCTTCACGTACTCCTGGCGGTAGGTCAGGGTCATCGCCGGGTCAATACCGACCAGCGGCACGCCGAAGCCCGCAAGGCTCTGGAGCCTCTTGGCCTGGCGTTCTGCCGTGCGCTCGAACGCGCCGAGGAAGCCCTGAACGTTGAGCGGCTTGCCGTTGGGCGAGAAGGGCGCGACGAAGACCTTGATATCCAGCCGCGAGAGCAGCTCGACCACGTCCATGACCAGCTTGGATTCGAAGTAGCTGGTGAAGGCGTCCTGGACCAGGATCACGCTGTTGGCTTTCTGGGTCTCGGTCAGCAGACCAAGCGCCGTTGGGGTCGCCTCGGCAACCCCCCAGGCCTTGAGCTGTTTCTTGAGGCTTGCTCGCGAGAGTTTGGGGCTGTCGACCATGCCGACGGGACCGGCGAGCAGGCGCTCGACCAGGCGGTTGTCGAGCGCCGCGTTGTAGAGCGGCGCCAGCGGGGCGAGATAAGGCACCATGAACTCCAGGCCGCCGATAACGTAATCCCGTGGCGCGCGCAGGTAGCGGCCGTGGTAGACCTCGAGGAACTGGGAGCGAAACTCCGGCACGTTGACCTTGATCGGGCACTGGCCGGCGCAGGACTTGCAGGCCAGACAGCCCGCCATGGCGTCATAGACCTCATGAGAGAAGTCCTCCTGACCGCGGCGTTTGGCCCAGGTGTTGCGGGCGCGGGCGGGAAAGTCGCGCACGAAGCCCCAGACGCCCTCGGCCTTCTTCTGCTTCGATTCCTCGACCACGTCGGTGCCGGCCTGACCCTGCAGGCGCAGCCATTCCCGCATCAGGCTGGCGCGGCCCTTGGGCGACTGGACCCGCTCGCGGGTCGCCTTCCAGGACGGGCACATGGCGTCATCGGGGTCGTAGTTGTAGCAGGCGCCATTGCCGTTGCAGTAGACCGCTGCGGCGTGGGACTGCCAGACCCGCTCGTCGATCTGGCGATCGTGCTGGCCCCGGGTCGGCACGCCGTCGATGGTCAAGAGCCCCGGATCGACCCATTTTAGCGTCTGTTCGGCGCCGTTGTTCGGCGTTTCTTGCGTCTCTTTATCCGCTGAGGGCGCTTCACTCGCGGTGACGGGCGGGGGAGAGGGTTCCGCCTCGTCGGGCGCGCTTCCCGAGGTTCCGGGCGAGGTAGAGGATTCCGCGGCGTCGGGCGGAGTAGAGGATTCCGCATCTTCGGGCGGGATAGAGAGCGGCGTGGCGATCTTGCCCGGATTCAGCTGGTTATGCGGATCGAAGGCCGCCTTCAGCCGTTGCAGGCTAGGATAGAGTTCGCCGAAGAACTTGGGCGCGTATTCGGAACGCACGCCCTTGCCATGTTCGCCCCACAACAGGCCGTGATACTTGTGGGTCAGCTCGGCGACCTCATCCGAGATCTCGCGGATCAGTGCCTCCTGGGCCGGGTCCTTCATGTCGATGGCCGGCCGCACATGCAGTACGCCGGCATCGACGTGGCCGAACATGCCGTAGGCAAGCCCGCGGGCATCCAGGGCGGCGCGGAACTCGGCGATGTAGTCGGCCAGGTGCTCGGGGGGCACCGCGGTGTCCTCGACGAAGGGAATCGGGCGCTTCTCGCCCTTGGCGTTGCCGAGCAGGCCCACTGCGCGCTTGCGCATCGCATAGACGCGCTGGATCTGCTCGCGGCCCTCGGCCAGGGTGTAGCCCAGGCGCTCGACGCTGCTGTCCGCCGCCAGGTGGCGGGTGAAATCGGCGATGCGAGCCTTCAGCGCTTCGGGGTCATCGGCGTTGAATTCGATCAGGTTGATGCCGCGAATCGCCGTCTCGGTGCGCGCCGCCACCGCCGTATCGTCTTCGGCTTCGGCTTGGTCTTCGCTATGGCCTGCCTGGGGCGCGCTGGTGGTAGCCGGGAAGAATTCCGCCACGCTGTCCCACACGAAGTCCTGCATGGCGAGCCCGAGGACTTTGTCATCCACCGTCTCGATGGACGTGGGGGCGGCGGCGCTCGCCATCAGCGCCTTGGCATCCCGCAGGGCGTCCATGAAACTGGCGTAGCGCACATTGACCAGGGTGGAGTGCTTCGGGATCGGCAGCACGTTAAGTACCGCTTCGTTGAGCAGCCCAAGCGAGCCCTCCGAACCGCACAGCGCGCTGTTCAGATCGAACTGCCGTTCGTCGTTATAAAGATGCGCCAGGTCATAGCCGGTCAGGCAGCGGTTGAGCTTGGGAAACTTGGCCTCGATCAGCCCGGCCTGGGTGTCGATGATGGCGCGGGCGGTGCGGTGGGTCTCGCCGATCCGGTCATCGCGGGCGCAGGTCGCCTCGAGGGCATCGGCGTCAAGTGGCCGGCTGGTGAGGCGCTCGCCGCCCAGCAACACGCTGTCCAGCTCAAGCACGTGATCCCGGGTCTTGCCGTACTCGCAGCTGCCCTGGCCGCTGGCATCGGTCGAGATCATGCCGCCGATGGTCGCGCGGTTGGAGGTCGACAGTTCCGGGGCGAAGAATAGCCCGTGCGGCTTGAGTGCGGCGTTGAGCTGATCCTTGACCACCCCGGCCTGGACACGCACCCGACGCCGCTCGACATCGATGTCGATGATGGCATTCATGTGTTTGGAGACATCGACCACCAGGCCGTCGGTCAGCGACTGGCCGTTGGTGCCGGTGCCGCCGCCGCGCGGCGTGAGTACCACTTTGCGATGCGTCTCCTGGCCAGCGAGACGGGCGATGAGCTCGAGATCCTCGGCGTTACGCGGATAGAGCACCGCCTGGGGCAGGCGCTGGTAGATCGAGTTGTCGGTGGCCAGCACGGTGCGGTTGGCATAGTCAGGCGCGATCTCGCCGTTGAACCCGTCGGCCCGCAGGGCCTCGAGGAAGCGCAGGTAGTCGGCGTCAAGCCGGGCGAGGGTGTCCAGTTGTGCAATCATGAGTCGCTATCAGACCGTGGGTCGCTGCCCTGGCCGGCGGTCATCGCCATCGATGTCCTGGCGTGGGCAGGAAAAAAGGAATATGACCCACTTTACCGGAGCATGACGGACGGTGCACGCCGGCAGCGGCGTGGTGAAAGCAGCGGCTTTTCCCTACAATGAGCGCCTGCTGGCGACATTGCCCTTTCATTGACTGTGACGGACAGGATTCCATGCTCGATCCAAAACTGCTGCGTGGTGACCTCGACCAGGTTGCCCAACGACTGGCCAAGCGTGGCTTCACTCTCGATACCGCTCAACTCGAGTCGCTGGAGTCTAAGCGCCGCGAACTGCAGACCCAGACCGAACAGCTACAGAGCGAACGCAACACGCGCTCCAAGGCGATCGGCAAGGCCAAGGCCGAGGGTCAGGACATCGAGCCGCTGCTGGCCGAAGTAAGTGACCTGGGTGATCGCCTGGATGCCGCCAAGAAGGCGCTGGCGGGTCTGCAGGAGGAGTGGGACGCCCTGGTTTCGGCGCTGCCCAACCTGCCCCACGACAGCGTGCCGGAAGGTGAAAGCGAAGACGATAACGTCGAGCTGCACCGTTGGGGCACACCGCGCGATTTCGATTTCGAGGTCAAGGACCACGTCGATCTCGGCGCCAAGCACGGCTGTCTGGACTTCGACATGGCGTCCAAGCTGACCGGCTCGCGCTTCGCGGTGATGCGCGGCCCGATTGCTCGGCTGCACCGGGCGCTCGCTCAGTTCATGCTCGACACTCAGACCGAGGCGCATGGCTATGAAGAGTGCTATGTGCCCTACATGGTCAATGCCGACTCGCTGACCGGCACCGGCCAGTTGCCCAAGTTCGGTGAAGACCTGTTCCGCCTCGAGGGCGATCAGGACTATTACCTGATCCCCACCGCCGAGGTACCGCTGACCAACTTCGCCCGGGATGAAATTCTCGAGTACAAGTCCCTGCCGATGCGCCTGACCGCGCATACCCCCTGCTTTCGCAGCGAGGCCGGTTCTCACGGGCGCGATACGCGCGGCATGATCCGTCAGCACCAGTTCGACAAGGTCGAGATGGTGCAGATGGTCGAGCCCGACAAGAGCTATGACGCTCTCGAGGAGATGCGTGGTCACGCCGAGGCGCTGCTGCAGGCACTGCGTCTGCCGTATCGCGTCGTCACCCTGTGCACCGGAGACATCGGCTTCGGGGCGACCAAGACCTATGACCTGGAAGTCTGGCTGCCGAGCCAGGACACCTACCGGGAAATCTCTTCGATTTCCAACTGCGAGGACTTCCAGGCTCGTCGCATGCAGGCCCGCTTCCGCCATCCGGATCACAAGAAGCCGCAGCTCCTGCATACCCTCAATGGGTCGGGGCTCGCGGTGGGCCGCTGCCTGCTGGCGGTGCTCGAGAATCATCAGCAGGCTGACGGTTCGATTGTCGTACCCGAGGCGCTGCGCCCCTATATGGGGGGTCTTGAGGTGATCAACGGCTGAGGGCGTTTAGATCGCTCTCGTTGGAATTGTTGCGATACTCAGGTGTTTCCTTGGTCGCGTCGGATCCTCGCGAGCCGCGACCGCCTGACGTAACAGGAAATAGCAAGGCCCCGACGGCAGCGCCGTCGGGGCCTTGTGCATTGGGCGAGCAGGCGCCGGGGTTTGAACGCTGCTCTATCAGCACGTTATTCGTCGGCGATGGCCCATTGAACCGCGACTTCAGCATCGATCTCGATTTGGCCCGGGCGATACTCTGAGGCCATCTCCTTGGTCGATGCATCGCCTGCACGCATCATCATCTGTGGCTGGAAGCTTGGCACCTGGGTCTCCTGCACCTGCAGCACACGGCCGAGGGTGATATTGAGGCGCTCGGCCATCAGCGTGGCTTTTGCCTTGGCCCGATCGATGGCAAGGCCCAGGGCCTCATCGCTTGCCGCGCTGCGATCCTTGAGGTCGTAGCTGACACCGTCCAGAGAGTCGACACCGGCGACGGTCAGGGCGTCGAGGAGACCGGGCAGAGCCTCGAGGTCATCAAGGGTCAGGGTGATCGGCCGGGTCAGCTGGGTCCGCACCCGCTGCTCTGGCTGTCCCTCGGCGTTGATGGGGCCCTGTACATAGTTTGGTTGTACCGACAACGAGCCGGCCTGAATGGCGTCTCGTGGCAAGCCTTTGCCTTCGAGGGTGCGGATCAGCTCGCCCATGCGGCCCTCGAGCCGGGTGCGTGCCTCACTCAGGGCCTCGGGGCTTGCCTCCCGCGCCGAGTCGACGGCTCGTGCCGGAGTGCGCTCCCATAGGCGGGCAGTTAGCGTCGCCATATCGGGCGCCACCTCCAGCGTGTGTTGGGCCGACACCTCGAGCCGCCCCGGCGTTTGCTCTTGAGTGGCCGGCTGCTGGGCCACGGCGGCGGCACTGATCGTCATGCAGGCCGCCAGCAGGAGGCCGAGCCTAATGCCCATGCGTGGGCCTCTGCCTTGAAGTAGGCGACGAGTGAGCGGTGGGTGGTCTGTCAGGACCCGTTGGGCAGTATGAGAAAGCATGCAACCTCCGTGCAGTTTGGTCGATATATCGTCCGATGATTGTGTACAGGCAGTGGCGAGTCGGTAAACTTCTTTCATCATCCAGCATAAGCGATTCCCGGGAAGGACTCATGAACGAAGAGGATATCGACGAGGCGGCAAGGACCATTCCGCTTAATCTGACCCTGGCGTTGGCCGCCCTGGTGGTCATCATCGGTGGCATGAAGCTTGGGGCCAGCCTGCTGGTGCCTCTGCTGCTGTCGCTGTTCATCGCCGTGATCTGCACTTCGCCGGTGCATTGGCTGCATCGCCATGGCGTGGGGCTGCGGATGTCGGTATGGATCACGCTGCTGGTGATTGGCCTGCTGCTAAGCCTGCTGGGCCTGCTGCTGGTCAATAGCGTTAATACCTTTGCCGAGGAGCTACCGGGGCTCGAGTCGCAACTATATGATCATTACCTGAGCATTCTCAACTGGCTAGCGGGCATGGGCGTATCGATTCGTCCGGAGCGCTTCTCGGAATGGCTGGACCCGACCCAGGCCACCCAACTGATTCCGGCACTGCTGGGTGAGGTCGGCAACGTGCTGATGCAGAGCCTGATCGTAGCGCTGTTGGTGGTCTTTCTGCTCTTTGAAACACTCAACTTCAGGGAGAAGATCTCCCAGGCTCTTTTGAATCCGGTGCCGAGCCTTCAGCGCTTCAATGAGTTCAGCCTGACCCTCAAGCGTTACCTGGCGGTGAAAACGCTGATCAGCCTGGTAACCGGCGTGCTGGTGTGGGTTTCCTGCAAGATATTGGGCGTCGATTTCCCGCTGCTGTGGGCGACACTTGCCTTCGGGCTGAACTACATACCCAACATCGGGTCGGTGCTAGCGGCAATTCCGCCGGTGCTGCTGCTGCTGGTCTCGCCCCAGGGCGGGGTCTTTCCGGCGATGCTGCTGGCGGGGAGCTATCTGGGCATCAACTTCGTGCTGGGCAACCTGGTCGAGCCCCGGGTGATGGGGCGGGCACTGGGTCTATCGACCTTCGTGGCCTTCCTGTCACTGGTGGTATGGGGCTGGATATTAGGAACCGCTGGGCTGCTATTGTCCGTGCTGTTGACGATGACCCTGAAGATCGCCCTGGACAGTCATCCGCAGACGCGCTGGATGGCCCGTTTGCTAGGACCGGCCCATGAGCGACCGGTAACGGTGCCTGGGAAAGAGCGGACACCGTCGGCAGACGCCTGAGCATGGCGCTGCGACACGGCAACTCTGGATACTGAAACGACGACGCCCCGGCAGGGCCGAGGCGTCGGAGCGAACGTGATGGGGGGTGAGGCCCGCTATCAGGCGTTCTGGTCGAGGAACTGCGCGAGCTGCGACTTGGACTGGGCACCGACCAGTGAGGCCACCTTGGCACCAGACTTGAACAGCATCACGGTCGGCACACCGCGTACGCCGTGTTCGGCGGCAATGTCCGGCGCGTCGTCGACGTTTACGCTCACGACCTTCACATTGTCGGCACGCTCGTCGGCGACTTCGTCCACCACCGGCGCCATCATCTTGCAGGGGCCGCACCAGGGCGCCCAGAACTTCAGCAGGACCGGCTTGTCGGCCTTGAGGACTTCCTGCTCGAAGTTGGCAGTGGTGACATCGACGTTGTTGGCCATGTAATTCTCCCGTTGCATTACGCGTTTAACGCGCGCTTTTTCAGCGTAGTCGGCTGATGGTAGCGGCCGCCGGGGCCGCTGGCAAATGCCTGTTCCCCAATAAGATCGATAGCCAGCCGTAATGATGGTGGCATCGGCGCTGCACTCTCGTGGAACTTTTTTGTATGCTATTCTTATAGCATAAAGTAATCATGCTACATTATGTTATTGCCTTGCGGTATTAAAACCGTGAGCCGGCGGCCCGGCAATACCAGGCAGACGGCCCATTAAAAGGCATGGCTAACGGCATGGGAATAAGGAGTGTTTCGGGGATGAAGCTGCAGCAACTGCGTTATATCTGGGAGGTCACGCGCCACAATCTCAATGTCTCGGCCACGGCGCAGAGCCTCTTTACTTCGCAGCCGGGCATTTCCAAGCAGATCCGTCTGTTGGAGGACGAGCTAGGCGTCGAGATCTTTGCCCGCAGCGGCAAGCACCTGACCCGGGTGACGCCCGCCGGTCGCGCGATCATCGACCTGGCGGGGCAGGTGCTGCGCACCACCGACAACATCAAGCAGGTGGCCCAGGAGCACAGCAACGAGCGCCGCGGCAGCCTGTCGATCGCCACCACCCATACCCAGGCGCGCTATGCGCTGCCGCCGGTGATCGGCGAGTTCACTCGCAAGTATCCGGAGGTGGCGCTGCATATGCAGCAGGGCACGCCCAAGCAGATTGCCGAAATGGTCAGCGAAGGGCAGGCCGATTTCGCTATCTGTACCGAGTCGCTGGAACTCTTTAATGATTTGGTGCTGTTACCCTGCTATCGCTGGAATCGCTGCGTGTTGGTGCCCAAGGGGCATCCGCTGGCCGAGGCCGGCAAGCTGACCCTCGAGGGGCTGGCCGAGTATCCGCTGGTCACCTATGTATTCGGCTTCACCGGCCGCTCGCAGCTCGATGACGCTTTCCGTGCCCAGGATCTCACCCCCAATGTGGTGCTCACCGCCGCGGATGCCGATGTCATCAAGACCTATGTGCGCCTCGGTCTGGGGGTAGGCATCGTCGCGCATATGGCGGTCGATCCCGAGACCGACGGAGACCTGGTGGCACTGGATGCCAGCCACCTGTTCGAGAGTTCCACCACCAAGATCGGCATTCGTCGGGGCACCTTCATGCGCGGCTTCATGTTCGATTTTGTGCAGGGCTTCGCACCGCATCTCCAACGTGATCTGGTCGAGGCCGCTCTGGCGGCCGGCCCGCGCCATGAGCAGGAACTGTTCTCGCAGATAGAACTACCGGTGCGCTGAATGGATTGTCAGGCAAGACAAGACAGCCATATGACTCGTTACACGGACGGTCACATCGCCATTCACCTAGACAACCGAATGGTCAGCACATAGCTCGTCACATAGACAGTCATATAGCCCGTCATATAGATAGACAGCCATGCAGTGACGAAGAAGGCCCCGATAGCGTTCGCTATCGGGGCCTTTTCGTGTTCTGTCAGTACCTAGCCTGCGACAGTCAGGCGATCAATGCTGCAGATGCAGGCCGCACTCGCGCTTGTCTTCCACCTTGGTGGGGTCGAAGTAGTCGAAGTTGTTGGGCAGGTCGTGCTTGACCAGGTACTCGTACATGTCCTTGGCGCTCCAGTGCAGTACCGGTGCGACCTTGATCAGGCCGTCGTCGTTGATCGACACCGGCTGCATCTTGGCCCGCTCTGGGGTGTCCTCGGCGCGCAGGGCGGTCAGCCAGACCTGGGGGGCCATTTCGCGCAGGGCACGGGTGAAGGGTTCCAGCTTGACCTCCTCGGTGAAGGCGGTATGTCGCGGGTCGTCGATGGTCGGCGTGGCGCCTTCCAGCGCCTCGCGGTGAGCCCGGGTGCGCTTGGGCAGGTAGCTCACCAGGTTCAGGTTGAGCCGCTTGATGACGTCGTCGGCGAAGCGATAGGTGGCATCGGTATTGTAGCCCGAGTCCATCCACACCACCGGGATGTCCGGCTGAACCTGGGTAACCATGTGCAGGATCACCGCTTCAAAGGGGCGGAAGTTGGTGGTGCAGATGGCATGCTTGCCAAGGGTCAGCGCCCAGCGCGTCAGGGCTTCGGGGTCCTGGCCGAGGTCGCGATTGATGGCGTCGATGTCAAAGTCCATGGGGCCTCCTGAAATAATGAGGAACCTGAATGCGTTCCGATAATGGCGCCACCCTAGCAAATCGTCTGCCCCCGGCCCCAATACTTATTGGTTCGGTTCTTATATAGCGAAATGATCGCACGACAGGGTGCCGTTAGAATGGCCGGTGCTATCGGGGCGGACCTTTTTAGCGGGTTTGCACGGATCGCGCTGGAACACGCGCATGCTCAATCCGGCTCTTAGTCGCTATCGCTAAGCGCCGTCAGGAGATGTCGGATCTTGTCCAGGGTCTCGAGGTATTCGGCATCTTCTTCCGAGTCCGCGACCAGACCGCCGCCGCCCCACAGATGCAGCTGCCCACCACTGGCAACGACGGTACGGATGGCGATCGAGGTGTCCATATGCCCACGCTGGTCGATATAGCCAAGGCTTCCGCAGTAGACGCTGCGACGGCTGGGTTCCAGTTCGTCGATGATCTGCATGGCGCGGATCTTCGGTGCGCCGGTGATTGACCCGCCGGGGAAGGCGGCCGCCAGAATATCCAGTGGCGCCTGATCATCGGCAAGCCGGCCCTCGACCACGCTGACCAGGTGGTGGACGTTGGCATAGCTCTCAAGACCGCACAGCTGTGGCACCCTGACGCTCCCCGGTGCGCAGGCCCGCCCCAGGTCGTTGCGCAGCAGATCGACAATCATCACGTTTTCTGCGCGGTCCTTGGCGCTGGCCTTGAGCGCCTGTGCCAGCGCCGCATCCTGCTCGGGCGTGTCGCCCCGCGGTCTTGTGCCCTTGATGGGGCGTGCCTCGACACGGCCGGCATGACATTGCAGGAAACGCTCCGGTGACAGCGACAGCACGGCCTTGTCTTCCCATGCCATGTAGCCGGCGAAAGGCGTGGGCGTCGCCTTGCGCAGCCGCAAGTAGGCCTGCCAGAGGTCGCCCTGGTAGGGGGCGCTAAAGCGCTGGGTCAGATTGATCTGGTAGCAGTCGCCGGCATGAATGTAGCGCTGGACGGCACGAAAGCGCTCGCCATAGCCCATCCGGTCCTGCTCGCCCGCGAAAGGGGCGGTGATTGCGAAGGGGGTGGTGCTCGGTGCCTCGGTGGCCAGCCAGGTTTCCACCTGGACGCGCCGACGCTGATCGGCCACCAGGAAGCTCTCGCCCCGGGCATGATCCTGGATGATCGCCCAGTCATAGAGACCGATCCGGCTCCAGGGCAGCTCGACGGCGTCCTTGGCCTTGCCGTTGATCGGCTCAAGGCAGCGGCCGAAGTCGTAGCTCCAATACCCGATCAGGCCGCCGAGGAAGGGCAGGTCGCTCTCAGGTGCTTCGACATCGAGCCGTGACAGCAGCGCCTTCTGGGCGGCGATGGGCTCCTCGGGAAGCGGTGTATCGCTGTCGCCGCTGACCTGGCCCGCGGGATTGACGCTCATCAGCGCGATCGGCTCGGCACTGATGATGTCATAGCGCCCTCCGGGGCCATGAGGGCGCCCGCTGTCCAGTAATACGGCGCCGCGACGCTCGCGTAGCGGCGCAAAATAGCCGAGCGGATCCGTCCGGTAGGGCAGCGGCGTGATTTCCAGTCGTGAACTCATGGGATGTGCTTTTCCTCAACGAGCGCCACATTCTAGGGGCCGTGACGCCATTTGTCCCTTCTGCGTTATCCACGCTTCAGCCGCGCCATCAGGAGCTCGGCGTTACGCCGGCATCTCTGGTAATATTGTCGACAACAAATTTGGCGCCCACCTTTAGCCGTACGCCAAAAGGTGTAGTCAATGCGGGCCGAATGCATATTGACCCCATCCCGGCGGCTGGCTAAAGTTCATTTCATCATTTAATTGTCGACAATTACTATGACAACCTCTTCACCCGATCTCGCGACCCCGGAAGTGCGCACCCTGGCAGAGCGGGTCTTCAACCAGTTGCAGAGCGCCATCGTGCGCGGTGACCTGGCGCCGGGCAGCAAGATCACCGAGCCGGGCCTTTCCAAGACCTACGGCATTTCCCGTGGTCCGCTGCGCGAAGCCATGCGCAGGCTTGAAACGCATCGCCTGATCGAGCGAGTGCCTCATGTTGGCGCACGGGTGGTCAAGCTCTCAATGAAAGAGCTGATCGAGTTGTTCGATGTGCGCGAGGCGTTGGAAAGCATGGCCGCGAGGCTTGCCGCCGAGCACATGACCGCCGATGAGATTGCCGGCCTGCGCGAGGTGCTGGCCGTGCACGAGCGTCAGGCCGACCTTCGCCGCGGCGAGGCTTACTTTCAGCGGGAAGGGGATCTCGATTTTCATTATCGGATCGTGCAGGGCAGTCACAATCGCATGCTGATGACGATTCTCTGCGACGACCTTTATTACCTAGTACGGCTCTATCGTACCCAGTTCAGCGCCAGTGGCAGCCGCCCGCAGCGTGCCTTCGTCGAGCACCATCGCATCGTCGATGCCATCGAGGCCGGTGACGCAGAGCTATCCGAACTGCTGATGCGTCGCCACGTCAGCGCCTCGAGAGCCAACGTCGCCGAGCGCTATGCGGCCATTCTCGACCAGGAATCCACTCAGTCCCAGTGACGAACGTTGCCCGGGGCGCTTTCCCAGACAGGAGAACATCATGACCACCCTCACTCCCGGTGCACGCTTTCGTGCCGCCCTCGAGGCCCAACAGCCCCTGCCGATCCTGGGCACCATCAACGCCTACACTGCGCTGATGGCTCAGCGGGTCGGCCATCAGGCCATCTACCTGTCCGGTGGTGGGGTGGCTAACGCCTCCTTCGGTCTGCCCGATCTTGGCATGACCACCATGAACGACGTGGTCGAGGACGCGCGGCGGATCACCGCTGCCACTGATCTGCCGCTGCTGGTGGATATCGATACCGGCTGGGGGGGCGCCTTCAACATCGAGCGCACCGTCAAGGAGATGCAGCGCGCCGGGGTGGCGGCCGTGCATCTTGAAGATCAGGTGGCACAGAAGCGCTGCGGCCATCGGCCCAACAAGGCCATCGTGTCCAGGGAAGAGATGGTCGACCGCATCAAGGCCGCCGCCGACGCCCGCCTGGATCCAGACTTCTACCTGATTGCGCGTACCGATGCCTTCCAGAAGGAAGGACTCGAGGCAGCCATCGACCGGGCCAATGCCTGCGTCGAGGCCGGCGCCGATGCGATCTTCGCCGAGGCGGTGCACAGTCTCGATGACTATCGGGCCTTCTGCGACAGGGTGAAGGCGCCGATCCTTGCCAACATCACCGAGTTCGGTGCCACGCCACTGTTCAGCCAGCAGGAGCTCGCCGAGGTCGGCTGCCGCATGGTGCTGTATCCGCTGTCGGCATTCCGCGCCATGAATGCCGCGGCGCTCAAGGTTTATCAGAGCATCGCCGACAACGGGCATCAGCGTGACGTGGTCGACATCATGCAGACCCGCGACGAACTCTACGATTTTCTCGACTATCACAGCTTCGAGCAGAAGTTGGATGCGCTCTTCACAGACAAGCGTCAGGACTGACCCGGTGACCAGTCACCAGGACGACTAGCCCCGTCACGACTGCATTCATCACGACTGCATTTAATACGACAACAACCACAACATCGATTACACGCCAGTAGGAGACACGTCATGGCAGAACAACCCAAGGCAGGCGCGGGTCTGCGCGGCCAGAGCGCGGGCAGTACCGCTCTGTGCACTGTCGGCAAGAGCGGTTCCGGGCTGACCTATCGCGGTTACGATATCCACGATCTGGCGGAGCATGCACGCTTCGAGGAAGTCGCCTACCTGCTGCTCAAGGGCAAGCTGCCGAATCAGGCTGAGCTCGATGCCTATATCACCAAGCTCAAGGGGCTACGCGCCCTGCCTGATGCGCTGAAAAAGGTCCTCGAGCAGATTCCCGCCGACGCCCATCCGATGGATGTGATGCGCACCGGGGCATCGATGCTTGGCAACCTGGAAACCGAGCAGAGCTTCGATGAGCAGCAGGACGTGGCGGATCGACTGCTGGCGGCGCTGCCATCGATCATCTGCTACTGGTATCGCTTCACTCATGAGGGAGTGCGCATCGATACCGTGACCGATGATGCTTCGGTGGGCGGGCACTTCCTGCATCTGTTGCGCGACGAACCAGCCTCCGAGCTGCATGCCCGGGTCATGAACGTGTCATTGATCCTGTATGCCGAGCACGAATTCAATGCCTCGACCTTCAATGCCCGGGTCTGCGCCTCGACGCTGTCGGATATGCACTCTTGCGTGACCGGCGCTATCGGCACCCTGAGAGGTCCGCTACATGGCGGTGCCAACGAAGCGGCGATGGCGATGATCGAGGGCTGGCAGAGCCCGGAAGAGGCCGAGCGCGAGGTCATGGGCATGCTGGCGCGTAAGGACAAGATCATGGGCTTTGGCCATGCCATCTACCGTGACTCCGACCCGCGCAATGCCCTGATCAAGCAGTGGTCCAAGAAGCTCGCCGAGGATGTCGGTGACAGCGTCCTCTATCCGGTGTCCGAGCGTGTCGAGTCGGTGATGTGGCGCGAGAAGAAGCTGTTCTGCAACGCCGACTTCTTCCATGCCAGCGCTTATCATTTCATGGGCATCCCGACCAAGCTATTCACCCCGATCTTCGTCTGCTCACGGGTTACCGGCTGGTGCGCCCACGTTTTCGAGCAGCGCGACAACAATCGCATCATCCGCCCCAGTGCTGATTACAGTGGCCCTGAGCCTCAGGCATGGGTGCCCGTCGAGCAGCGTGACTGATCTACCCCCTGAGATCGAGCGTGTCGGCCGCTGGGTCGCCACGCTCGTCTCTCTCGTGTGCTCTGATCTCGCCTGCCTTGCTCTTCCTGCCTTTGAGCCCACTGAAAAAAGATGCCCGACGCCATGAACACTGACTACCGCAAACCCTTACCCGGCACGTCGCTTGAGTATTTTGATACCCGTGCGGCCGTCGAGGACATTAAGCCCGGGGCCTACGACACGCTTCCCTATACCTCGCGCGTGCTGGCCGAACAGTTGGTGCGCCGCTGCGAGCCGGCCGTGTTGACCGATTCGCTCAAGCAGCTGATCGAACGTCGGCGTGATCTGGACTTCCCCTGGTACCCGGCCCGCGTGGTGTGTCACGACATCCTCGGCCAGACGGCCCTGGTCGATCTGGCTGGCCTGCGCGATGCCATCGCCGAGAAGGGCGGGGACCCGGCCAAGGTCAACCCGGTAGTGCCGACCCAGTTGATCGTCGATCATTCGCTGGCCGTCGAGCATGCCGGATTCGAGAAGGATGCCTTCGCGCAGAATCGCGCCATCGAGGACCGTCGCAACGACGACCGCTTCCACTTCATCAATTGGACCAAGACCGCGTTCGAGAACGTCGATGTCATCCCCCCCGGCAACGGCATCATGCACCAGATCAATCTGGAGAAGATGTCTCCGGTGGTGCAGAAGCGCGATGGCGTGGCGTTCCCGGATACCTGCGTGGGCACCGACAGCCACACGCCGATGGTCGACGCGCTGGGGGTGATCTCCGTCGGCGTGGGCGGCCTCGAGGCCGAGAGCGTGATGCTGGGTCGCGCCTCCATGATGCGCCTGCCGGACATCGTCGGCGTGAAGCTTACTGGCAAGCTGCAGCCCGGGATTACCAGTACGGACATGGTGCTGGCGCTAACCGAGTTCCTGCGCCAGGAGCGCGTGGTGGGGGCCTACCTGGAGTTCTTCGGTGAGGGGGCCGAGGCGCTGACCGTAGGCGATCGGGCCACCATCTCCAACATGACGCCAGAGTATGGGGCCACGGCGGCGATGTTCTACATCGACGATCAGACTATCGACTATCTGAAACTCACCGGTCGCGACGATGATCAGGTGGCGCTGGTCGAACGGTATGCGAAGGAAGCGGGCTTATGGGGCGACAGCCTCAAGGCTGCCGAATATGAGCGCATGCTGACCTTCGATCTGTCTTCGGTTACTCGGACCCTGGCGGGCCCGTCCAACCCCCATGCCCATCTGCCGACCTCTGAACTCGCCAAGCGCGGTATCGCCGTTGACCTGGACAAGGCGCAGGCGGAGGAGAAAGCGGGCAAGATACCCGATGGCGCAGTGATCATCGCCGCCATCACCAGCTGCACGAATACCAGTAATCCGCGCAACATGGTGGCCGCGGGTCTGATCGCCCGCAATGCCAACAAGCTGGGCCTGACCCGCAAACCCTGGGTGAAGAGCTCCCTGGCGCCGGGCTCCAAGACGGTGAAGATGTATCTGGAGGAGGCCAACCTGCTGCCCGAGCTCGAAGATCTTGGCTTCGGTGTGGTGGCCTTCGCCTGCACCACCTGCAACGGCATGTCCGGCGCCCTGGACCCGAAGATCCAGCAGGAGATCGTCGAGCGGGACCTTTATTCCACGGCGGTGCTGTCCGGTAACCGCAACTTCGATGGCCGCATCCACCCTTATGCCAAGCAGGCCTTCCTCGCCTCGCCGCCGCTGGTGGTGGCCTACGCCATCGCGGGGACCATCCGCTTCGACATCGAGAAGGATGTCCTGGGCTACGATCACAACGGCAACCCGGTCACCCTGAAGGATATCTGGCCCGCGGACGAGGAGATCGATTCCATCGTCAAGCAGAGCGTCAAGCCGGAGCAGTTTCGGGCGACCTATATCCCGATGTTCGATGTGGACAAGGGCGCTCGTGCCCAGGTCAATCCGCTCTACGAATGGCGTCCCCAGAGCACCTATATCCGTCGCCCGCCCTATTGGGAAGGTGGCATGGTTGGCGAGAAAACCCTCAAGGGCATGCGGCCGTTGGCGGTGTTGCCGGACAACATCACCACCGATCATCTGTCACCGTCCAACGCCATCATGCTGGACAGTGCGGCGGGCGAGTACCTGGCGAAGATGGGTTTGCCGGAGGAGGACTTCAACTCCTACGCCACCCACCGCGGCGATCACTTGACCGCACAGCGGGCCACCTTTGCCAATCCCAAGCTCTACAACGAGATGGTGCGCGACGAGAGCGGCAAGGTGCGGCAGGGCTCGCTGGCGCGCATCGAGCCGGAGGGCAAGGTCACGCGCATGTGGGAGGCCATCGAGACCTACATGGAGCGCAAGCAGCCGTTGATCATCGTCGCCGGCGCCGACTACGGCCAGGGCTCGTCGCGTGACTGGGCGGCCAAGGGCGTGGCGCTCGCCGGGGTCGAGGCCATCGTCGCCGAGGGCTTCGAGCGCATCCACCGCACTAACCTGATCGGCATGGGCGTGATGCCCCTGCAGTTCGAGGAGGGCACCACACGCCACACCCTCAAGCTCGACGGCACCGAGACCTATGACGTCGAGGGCACGCCGTCACCGCAAGCCACGCTCGAGCTCAAGATCCACCGCCAGAGCGGCGAGATCGACAGGGTGCCGGTGACCTGTCGCCTGGATACCGCCGAGGAGGTCTCCATCTACTCAGCTGGCGGCGTGCTGCAGCGCTTCGCTCAGGACTTCCTGGAAACCGCGGAGGCAGACAACGTATGAACCAGATCCGGATTCCCGCGACCTATATGCGTGGCGGCACCAGCAAGGGGGTCTTCTTCCGCCTTCAGGACCTGCCCGAGGCGGCTCGCCAGCCGGGCGAGGTCCGTGATCGTCTGTTGCTACGGGTAATCGGCAGCCCCGACCCCTATCAGAAGCAGATTGACGGCATGGGCGGGGCGACCTCCAGCACCAGCAAGACGGTGATCTTGTCGAAGAGCGACAGCCCCGAGCATGACGTGGATTATCTGTTCGGCCAGGTGGCGATCGACAAGCCGTTCGTCGACTGGAGCGGTAACTGCGGCAACCTGTCTGCCGCCGTGGGCCCCTTCGCTATCAGCAACGGCCTCATCGATTCCGCGCGTATCCCCGAGAACGGGGTGGTCGAGGTGCGTATCTGGCAGGTCAATATCGGCAAGACCATTGTCTCCCGGGTGCCGATCACCGATGGCCAGGTGCAGGAGGTCGGTGACTTCGAGCTCGACGGTGTGACTTTTCCGGCAGCCGAAGTGCCGGTGGCCTTCAAGGATCCCGCAGACGGTGAGGGTGCCATCTTCCCCACCGGCCATCTGATCGATGAACTGGAGGTACCGGATGATGTAGTGCCGGGAGGTCGCCTCAAGGCGACGATGATCAACGCCGGCATTCCGACTGTGTTTATCAACGCCTCTGACCTTGGCTACTCCGGCAGCGAGCTGCAGGAAGCGATCAACGGCGATACCGAGGCGCTCGAAAAGTTCGAGTCCATCCGCGCCCATGGGGCCCTGCGTATGGGGCTGATCAAGGAACTTGGCGAGGCTGCCAATCGACAGCACACGCCCAAGGTGGCCTTCGTGGCGCCACCGGCGAGCTACACCGCGTCGAGTGGTAAATCGGTTGAGGCCGACGACATCGACCTGAGGGTACGAGCGCTCTCCATGGGCAAACTCCATCACGCCATGATGGGCACCGCGGCGGTGGCCATCGCTTCGGCAGCGGCCATCGAAGGGACCCTGGTCAACCTGGCAGCCGGCGGCGGCAAGCATACGGCTGTGACCTTCGGCCACCCGTCCGGCACCCTGAGGGTTGGTGCGGAAGCAAGCCTTGTGGACGGCCGTTGGGTCATCGATCAGGCGGTAATGAGCCGCAGCGCCCGGGTGTTGATGGAGGGCTTCGTTCGAGTGCCTGGCGACAGTTTCTGAGCTGTCTTTCTCGACCGTCACGTTGTGCTGATTCGTGTTGCTGGTGAGTGCGTTTCGAGCTGTAGTGCCTTGAGGTAAGTGGTCCGGCGTATCGCCTTTTCGCTAGCCTCTCGTTTCTTATAGCGTGTCGTTTCCTATAGTGAAGTGGCCGGCAATAATCTCTGACCCGCCATTGATGAGGAGGAGCTGCCATGGATGCCACCGCAGAAGCCAATGTTCGTCCGGACTATGACAGCGAGCTTCAACGGATCGCCGACTACGTCCTGGACTATCGCATCGACAGCGCCGAGGCCCTGGATACGGCACGCAACTGTCTGATGGATACACTGGGCTGTGGCCTGCTGGCGCTGCGCTTTCCGGAATGCACCAAGCATTTGGGGCCGTTGGTCGAGGGCACGATAGTGCCCCATGGCGCGCGGGTGCCTGGCACATCCTTCCGCCTTGATCCGGTCAAGGCCGCCTGGGATATCGGCTGCGTCATCCGCTGGCTCGACTATAACGACACCTGGCTGGCCGCCGAATGGGGGCATCCTTCAGATAATCTGGGTGGGATTCTCGCCATCGCCGACCATCTGTCGCAGCAGCGTGTTGCCGATGATCGCACGCCGCTGACCATGCGCGAGGTGCTCGAGGCCATGATCATGGCCCACGAAATCCAGGGCGTGATTGCGTTGGAGAACTCTTTCAACCGTGTGGGGCTCGACCACGTGGTACTGGTCAAGGTGGCCTCCACTGCGGTGATCGCCAAGCTGATGGGGGCCGATCGTGAGCAGCTGCTGTCGGCGCTGTCGCATGCCTTCGTCGACGGTCAGAGCCTGCGCACCTATCGTCATGCGCCGAACGCCGGCTCGCGCAAGTCCTGGGCCGCAGGTGATGCGACTTCCCGTGCCGTGCGCTTGGCCGATATCGCCATGCGCGGCGAGATGGGGATTCCCGGGGTCCTCAGCGCGCCGCAGTGGGGCTTCTATGATGTGCTGTTCGCAAAGACCAACAAGGACCAGCAAATCAAGCCGGAGGGTCAGCGCCAGTTCTCCTTGAGCCAGGACTATGGCAGCTATGTGATGGAGAACGTGCTGTTCAAGATATCCTTCCCGGCGGAGTTTCACGCCCAAACCGCCTGCGAAGCCGCCGTGACCCTGCATCCGCAGGTCAAGGATCGGCTCGACGAGATCGACAGGATCGTGATTACCACCCATGAGTCGGCGATTCGCATCATCTCCAAGGTGGGGGCTCTCGCCAATCCGGCCGACCGCGATCACTGCCTGCAGTACATGACCGCCGTGCCGCTGGCCTTCGGCTGGCTGACCGCCGAGCACTATGAGGATGCCTTCCATCGCGACCACCCAATCATCGACCAACTGCGCGACAAGATGGAGATCATCGAGGACGCTCGCTATACCCGCGAGTATCTCGAGGCCGACAAGCGCTCCATCGCCAACGCCATCCAAGTGTTCTTCAAGGATGGCAGCAAGACCGAGCAGGTCGCCGTTGAATACCCGATCGGTCACCGTCGGCGTCGTGAGGAGGGTATCCCGCTGCTCGAGGAAAAGTTCAAGGCCAACCTGGCAACCCGCTTCGCGCCGCGACGCTGCAACGACATCTTTGCCTTGTGCAAGGACCAGGCTCTGCTCGAGGCCACGCCGGTTCATCGCTTCGTAGACCTTTTCGTGATCTGAGCCTTTAGATTGCACACACGCTATACGGATCAAAATGGAGGAGGGCGCCTGAGTCAGGTGGCGATGCCAGTTATGCGATAGCTATCTACCGCCGAGAAGAGGGCATGAGTGAAGTTGAAGCTGGTTGGATGAGCGGATTGGATGAGTTGAAAGCATGCCGCTCTTTAATCATGTCGTCTTTTACTATGAAAGAAGCCCGCCAATATCTGGATGCTGAGTAGCAGGGGGCTCATTGTTAGGTTGGCACTGATCTTCCATCTGGTGGGGACGCTAGGCCTGGACTACTGTTAGGGATTGGAAACGCTTTTGCGGCAGTTACGCGGTCTTTTAAGGGGTGTCAGGCTGTTTTTGAAGTTAGTGGTCGAAAAGCCCTTGCGTGGGTCCGCGATAATCCGTAAAGTACGCATCCGCTGCCGCCGACGAGCAAACGTCGGAAGCGGTGTAGGGTGTTGGAAGCACTTGTTTTCGTTAAGGTTTTTCGATCAGGTTTGATCGAAAGGCATTGACAAAACAGCCGGAAACGGTAGAATGCTCCTCCGCTCGATCGGCGCTCAACTCGCCGCTGGTTCACTCGGTCATCTAGAGTGAGCAATAACAGCAAGGGTTGACATTCACTGCCGATTCAGTAGAATACGCCTTCCTCGCAGGGCGCCGGCCGAACGGCCAGGCAAATGCGAGATGCTCCTCTCTTAAGAGTTCGGAGCTGCTCTTTAACAATCGATCAGATAATTCATGTGGGCGCTTGTCGATGAAGGGGTGATCAGTCACCGATACTTCAAGGCAAGCGACTCGTCAAAGCAAGCCATATCGGCTTCGTTTTTTGAGACGTTTGAACCTTGAGCCAAGTTTGGTCTGCTTCTTTCTTCGGAAAGGTAAGACCGTATGATTTTAAACTGAAGAGTTTGATCATGGCTCAGATTGAACGCTGGCGGCAGGCCTAACACATGCAAGTCGAGCGGAAACGATCCTAGCTTGCTAGGAGGCGTCGAGCGGCGGACGGGTGAGTAATGCATAGGAATCTGCCCGGTAGTGGGGGATAACGTGGGGAAACTCACGCTAATACCGCATACGCCCTACGGGGGAAAGCAGGGGATCTTCGGACCTTGCGCTATCGGATGAGCCTATGTCGGATTAGCTTGTTGGTGAGGTAATGGCTCACCAAGGCGACGATCCGTAGCTGGTCTGAGAGGATGATCAGCCACACTGGGACTGAGACACGGCCCAGACTCCTACGGGAGGCAGCAGTGGGGAATATTGGACAATGGGCGAAAGCCTGATCCAGCCATGCCGCGTGTGTGAAGAAGGCTTTCGGGTTGTAAAGCACTTTCAGCGAGGAAGAAGGCCTGATGATTAATACTTGTCAGGAAGGACATCACTCGCAGAAGAAGCACCGGCTAACTCCGTGCCAGCAGCCGCGGTAATACGGAGGGTGCAAGCGTTAATCGGAATTACTGGGCGTAAAGCGCGCGTAGGTGGCTTGATAAGCCGGTTGTGAAAGCCCCGGGCTCAACCTGGGAACTGCATCCGGAACTGTTAGGCTAGAGTGCAGGAGAGGAAGGTAGAATTCCCGGTGTAGCGGTGAAATGCGTAGAGATCGGGAGGAATACCAGTGGCGAAGGCGGCCTTCTGGACTGACACTGACACTGAGGTGCGAAAGCGTGGGTAGCAAACAGGATTAGATACCCTGGTAGTCCACGCCGTAAACGATGTCGACTAGCCGTTGGGAGCCTCGAGTTCTTAGTGGCGCAGTTAACGCAATAAGTCGACCGCCTGGGGAGTACGGCCGCAAGGTTAAAACTCAAATGAATTGACGGGGGCCCGCACAAGCGGTGGAGCATGTGGTTTAATTCGATGCAACGCGAAGAACCTTACCTACTCTTGACATCGTGCGAACTTTCCAGAGATGGATTGGTGCCTTCGGGAACGCACAGACAGGTGCTGCATGGCTGTCGTCAGCTCGTGTTGTGAAATGTTGGGTTAAGTCCCGTAACGAGCGCAACCCCTATCCTTATTTGCCAGCGAGTAATGTCGGGAACTCTAAGGAGACTGCCGGTGACAAACCGGAGGAAGGTGGGGATGACGTCAAGTCATCATGGCCCTTACGAGTAGGGCTACACACGTGCTACAATGGCCGGTACAAAGGGTTGCAAGACGGCGACGTGGAGCTAATCCCATAAAGCCGGCCTCAGTTCGGATCGGAGTCTGCAACTCGACTCCGTGAAGTCGGAATCGCTAGTAATCGTGAATCAGAATGTCACGGTGAATACGTTCCCGGGCCTTGTACACACCGCCCGTCACACCATGGGAGTGGACTGCACCAGAAGTGGTTAGCTTAACCTTCGGGGGAGCGATCACCACGGTGTGGTTCATGACTGGGGTGAAGTCGTAACAAGGTAGCCGTAGGGGAACCTGCGGCTGGATCACCTCCTTAATCGACGACTCGCCTCTTCGCGGCAAGTGTCCACAATGAATTATCTGATCGGCCAGAGCATAAGACTGTTTGGGTAAAGACCCAGCGTGACCTTAGAGTATTCGCTCAGTTGGTTAGAGCGCACCCCCTGACCTTAAATGGAAAGGAGGGTGAGGTCGGCAAGCCGGCCACGTTCTTCTCAGTGAGAGAGTAGGTGTTGGGTCTGTAGCTCAGTTGGTTAGAGCGCACCCCTGATAAGGGTGAGGTCGGCAGTTCGAGTCTGCCCAGACCCACCAAATTTTATCCGGTCCTGCGTTGCTTCGGCACTCGTGTAGCGAGCTACACGTCGCACCAAAGCGCCTTGATCCGAATAAAATTCTCCATGTCGCGTCGAGCAATCAGAGGGGCCTTAGCTCAGCTGGGAGAGCGCCTGCCTTGCACGCAGGAGGTCAGCGGTTCGATCCCGCTAGGCTCCACCATCATCCCAACAGTCATCTGTGAGTCCACAGTCACAAGCCTATCATCACAAACGATGATGTCGGGCTTGTGACTGTCGGTTCGACAGTCGCTCTTTAACAATATGAATCATGCTGACAAAAGTCCCTTTCCTACCCAGGAAAGGGCATGTGATACGTCTCAAGCGTATCCGGCAATTGTCGTGCGTCATCGCGGATCAGACCCTTTCGGGTTATATGGTCAAGCGATGAAGCGCATACGGTGGATGCCTAGGCAGTCAGAGGCGATGAAAGACGTGGAAGCCTGCGATAAGGTTCGGCGAGGTGGCAAACAACCTGCGACCCGGACATTTCTGAATGGGGAAACCCACCCAACGTAAGTTGGGTATCCCACACTGAATACATAGGTGTTGGGAGGCGAACCAGGGGAACTGAAACATCTAAGTACCCTGAGGAAAAGAAATCAACCGAGATTCCCCAAGTAGCGGCGAGCGAACGGGGACCAGCCCTTAAGCACCATGACTGATAGACGAAGTGGTTGGGAAACCACGCGATACAGGGTGATAGCCCCGTAGTCGAAATCTGATTGGTGTGAAATCGAGTAGGTCGGGGCACGAGAAACCTTGACTGAAGACGGGGGGACCATCCTCCAAGGCTAAATACTCCTGACTGACCGATAGTGAACCAGTACCGTGAGGGAAAGGCGAAAAGAACCCCGGAGAGGGGAGTGAAATAGATCCTGAAACCGTATGCGTACAAGCAGTGGGAGCCGACTTGTTCGGTGACCGCGTACCTTTTGTATAATGGGTCAGCGACTTATTTTCAGTGGCGAGCTTAACCGTATAGGGGAGGCGTAGAGAAATCGAGTCTTAACTGGGCGACCAGTCGCTGGAAATAGACCCGAAACCGGGCGATCTATCCATGAGCAGGTTGAAGATTGAGTAACATCAATTGGAGGACCGAACCAGGATCTGTTGAAAAAGATTTGGATGACTTGTGGATCGGAGTGAAAGGCTAATCAAGCCCGGAGATAGCTGGTTCTCCTCGAAAGCTATTTAGGTAGCGCCTCACGTATCACCGCCGGGGGTAGAGCACTGTTTCGGCTAGGGGGTCATCCCGACTTACCAACCCGAGGCAAACTCCGAATACCGGTGAGTGCAGCGTGGGAGACACACAGCGGGTGCTAACGTCCGTTGTGAAAAGGGAAACAACCCAGACCGTCAGCTAAGGTCCCAAAATCCTGATTAAGTGGGAAACGATGTGGGAAGGCTCAGACAGCTAGGAGGTTGGCTTAGAAGCAGCCATCCTTTAAAGAAAGCGTAATAGCTCACTAGTCGAGTCGGCCTGCGCGGAAGATGTAACGGGGCTAAATCAGGTACCGAAGCTACGGGTTCGCCGAATGGCGAGCGGTAGAGGAGCGTCGTGTAAGCCGATGAAGGTGTGTTGAGAAGCATGCTGGAGGTATCACGAGTGCGAATGCTGACATGAGTAACGACAAGGGGAGTGAAAAACTCCCCCGCCGGAAGACCAAGGGTTTCTGTTCGACGCTAATCGGAGCAGAGTGAGTCGGCCCCTAAGGCGAGGCCGAAAGGCGTAGTCGATGGGAAACGGGTCAATATTCCCGTACTTCACAGTATTGCGATGGGGGGACGAAGAAGGCTAGGTGAGCCAGGCGTTGGTTGTCCTGGTGAAAGTCAGTAGGCTGGGGAATCAGGTAAATCCGGTACCCCAAGGCCGAGAGACGAGACGAACAGACTACGGTCTGGAAGTCATCGATGCCACGCTTCCAGGAAAAGCCTCTAAGCTTCAGATACTGTGGAACCGTACCCCAAACCGACACAGGTGGTCAGGTAGAGAATACCAAGGCGCTTGAGAGAACTCGGGTGAAGGAACTAGGCAAAATGGTGCCGTAACTTCGGGAGAAGGCACGCCGCATTAGGGTGAAGGGACTTGCTCCCCGAGCCTGACGCGGTCGAAGATACCAGGTGGCTGCAACTGTTTATTAAAAACACAGCACTCTGCCAACGCGTAAGCGGACGTATAGGGTGTGACGCCTGCCCGGTGCCGGAAGGTTAATTGATGGTGTTAGCTTCGGCGAAGCTCCTGATCGAAGCCCCGGTAAACGGCGGCCGTAACTATAACGGTCCTAAGGTAGCGAAATTCCTTGTCGGGTAAGTTCCGACCTGCACGAATGGCGTAATGATGGCCACGCTGTCTCCACCCGAGACTCAGTGAAATTGAAATCGCAGTGAAGATGCTGTGTACCCGCGGCTAGACGGAAAGACCCCGTGAACCTTTACTATAGCTTCACACTGGACGCTGATGTTGCTTGTGTAGGATAGCTGGGAGGCTTGGAAACGGTGGCGCTAGCTATCGTGGAGCCAACCTTGAAATACCAGCCTGGCATCATTGGCGTTCTAACTCCGGTCCGTTATCCGGATCGAGGACAGTGTGTGGTGGGTAGTTTGACTGGGGCGGTCTCCTCCCAAAGAGTAACGGAGGAGCACGAAGGTACCCTCAGCACGGTTGGAAATCGTGCATTGAGTGCAAGAGCATAAGGGTGCTTAACTGCGAGACAGACACGTCGAGCAGGTACGAAAGTAGGTTCTAGTGATCCGGTGGTTCTGTATGGAAGGGCCATCGCTCAACGGATAAAAGGTACTCCGGGGATAACAGGCTGATACCGCCCAAGAGTTCACATCGACGGCGGTGTTTGGCACCTCGATGTCGGCTCATCACATCCTGGGGCTGAAGTCGGTCCCAAGGGTATGGCTGTTCGCCATTTAAAGTGGTACGCGAGCTGGGTTTAGAACGTCGTGAGACAGTTCGGTCCCTATCTGCCGTGGGCGTTGGAAGTTTGAGAAGTGCTGCTCCTAGTACGAGAGGACCGGAGTGGACGCACCTCTGGTGTTCCGGTTGTCACGCCAGTGGCATTGCCGGGTAGCTAAGTGCGGACGGGATAACCGCTGAAAGCATCTAAGCGGGAAGCCCCCTTCAAGATGAGACTTCCCTGAGGCATAAGCCTCCTGAAGGGCCCAGCAAGACGAGCTGGTTGATAGGCACGGTGTGGAAGCGCTGCAAGGCGTTGAGCTAACGTGTACTAATGGCCCGTGAGGCTTGACCATATAACCCCAAGGGGTCTGCGCATGACGCGCACAATTGACGGATACGCGAGCAGTAACAAGAGACGATCACGTCAGCATGATTTCATATTGCGATGAGCCGCCAAGGTGTCTCATCAACCCGTTTCGCCTGACGACCATAGCGAGCGTGAACCACCCGATCCCATGCCGAACTCGGAAGTGAAACCGCTTAGCGCCGATGGTAGTGTGGAGTTTCTCCATGCGAGAGTAGGTCATCGTCAGGCACTTATTTAGAGAAAACCCCGGTCCTTAACAGGCCGGGGTTTTTTCATGTCTGGGCGGTGGGTCTTGTATGGATCGCCGACTCCGGGGCTGAGATGTAACCGCCCGGTGAACCCATCTGCCGAAAGTACCTGAATTCCATCACAGTAGGTGCCCACCTATTAATAAGTGGACACCTACCATGACTGACTTAAGCGTGCCGGAAGCCCCTCGGAAGCGTCGTCGCTTCACCACCGCGTTCAAGGCAAGAATCGTTGAGGCCTGCCAGCAATCGGGTGCCTCCGTGGCCGGGGTTGCCCTGGAGCACAGCCTGAATGCCAACTTGGTCCACAAGTGGATCCGCGCCGCCCGCCAGCGGACTGCCGCGCCAGAAGCACCGGCGTTTGTGCCGGTGCCCATGGCCAGTGCCTCATTACCGGTCGCTCGCCAAAATCAGGTGACGGACCGTATTCGCCTCACGATCCCGCACCCCAACGGCCCGATGGTCATCGAGTGGCCTGCCTCGGAGGCCGACGCGTGTCGATCTCTGATCCGAGAGCTGCTCGCATGATCCGCATCGACGAGATCTGGTTGGCGACGGAGCCGTTGGATATGCGCGCCGGACCGGATACGGCACTGGCCCGGGTGGTGAAGGTCTTCGGTGCCGCCCGACCGCACTGTGCCTATCTGTTCGCCAACCGGCGCGGCAACCGTATGAAGGTGCTGGTTCACGATGGCCTGGGCATCTGGCTGTGCGCCCGGCGTCTGAACCAGGGCAAGTTCCACTGGGCCAGCCACCGGCACGGCGATCGCGTCGAGCTCTGCCCAGAGCAGGTCACGGCGCTGGTTCAGGGCCTACCCTGGCAACGTCTCGGCGCCGGTGGCGTGATCTCGGTGGTCTGACATACCGAGCCAGATAAGGCACAGAATCTCCCGGCTCGCTATTCGCTGAAGTGCCAATCCCACTCCCCACGGCAGGTTGGCATACTCAGCGAATGAACATGCCTCCCGACCTGTCTCAGCTCTCTCCCGATCAGCTCCGCCACCTGGCGGCAACGCTGATGACGCAGGTCGAGGAAAAGGATAAAGCGCTCCGCCACAGCGAGCAGGTCAATCAGAAGCTGACCTATGAACTGGCGCTGCTCAAGCGCCACGCCTTCGGCAAGCGCAGCGAGCAGCTCAACGTTCTGCAGATCAGTCTGCTGGAGGATGGGGTGGATGCCGACATCGCCGCCATCGAGACTGAGTTGGAAGACCTGGTCACGACCGATGCGTCATCGGCGCCCAAGAAGACGCCCAAGCGCGCCTCTTTGCCTCCCGAACTGCCGCGCACCGAGATTCACCATGACCCAGAGAATGATCACTGCCCGTGTGGTTGTCAGCTGCGGCGGATCGGCGAGGAGGTCAGCGAGAAGCTCGACTACACGCCGGGCGTATTCCATGTCGAGCGCCATATCCGTGGCAAGTGGGTCTGTGATCACTGCGAGACACTGACCCAGGCGCCGATGCCGGCGCAGATCATCGACAAGGGCATCCCCACCGCCGGTCTGCTGGCCCAGGTGCTGATCGCCAAGTACGCCGATCACCTCCCACTGTATCGCCAGGAGCAGATCTTCTCCCGTGCCGGCGTGGCGATTCCGCGCTCCACTCTGGCCGAGTGGGTCGGCATCTGCGGCGTGCGGCTTCAGCCGCTGATCGATGCCCTACGTAAGCTGCTGCTCAGTGAGCCGGTGCTGCATGCCGACGAGACGCCGGTGCCGATGCTGGCCCCGGGCAAGAAGAAGACACATCGCGCCTACCTTTGGGCTTACGCCACCACGCCCTACGCCGGCCTGAAGGCCGTCGTCTACGACTTCAGCGAGGGACGCAGTGGTCAGCATGCCCGCGACTTCCTCGGCGAGTGGCGGGGCAAGCTGGTCTGCGACGACTACAGCGGCTACAAGCAAAGCTTCGCCAACGGCGTCACCGAGATCGGCTGCATGGCTCATGCGCGGCGCAAGTTCGTTGATCTGCATGTAGCCGGCAAGAGCCAGATCGCCGAGCAGGCCATCGAGCTGATCGGCCAGCTCTACCAACTAGAGCGCGAGGCCCAGCCATTGACCGAGGAAGAACGCCAGCGGTTACGCGACACTCGAGCCAGACCTCTCGCCGACACGCTGCACCGCTGGATGCTGGCCCACCGAGAAAAGGTGCCGAATGGTTCGGCGACGGCGAAAGCGCTGGACTACAGCCTGAAGCGTTGGGCGGCGTTGACGCGCTATCTGGATGACGGCCGACTACCTATCGATAACAACCGGGTCGAGAACCTGATCCGCCCTTGGGCGCTGGGCCGCAGCAACTGGCTATTCGCCGGGTCACTGCGCAGTGGCCAGCGCGCCGCTACCATCATGAGCTTGATCCAGTGCGCCAAGCTCAACGGCCACGAGCCCTATGCCTACCTGAAGGACGTGCTGGAACGGCTACCGACACACAAGGCCAGCCAGATCCACGAGCTTCTGCCCCATCACTGGCAGCACAACGTCTGATCACTGACAAGCGGTGTTTGGCGAACGCTTACGCTGAGATGAAAGGGCAGTCAGCCTATTCGTGTCTCCGGTCCAAGAGTGTCTCTGGTTCAAGCCTGCCGTTGGAGGACATCGAAGCCCTCGTTCGCAGTAAATCGGTACTGTCTAGCAGGGCTTGGCTCAGGATATGGAGCGGGAAGGTTGAAAAGGGCATGGGCGGTAAGACATGGCGGCGTGCTAAGCGGCCAGTCATCCTGCCATTAGCTGGGGTAGCATGGCGGGACCCGACTTGTGAGCGGGTCTGACGACGGCTAGACTAGCGCCCCTTCACAGGAGAGGTCACATGATTCCCCAGCAGTTGCTGCTCTATTGCCGCCCGGGCTTTGAGAACGATCTCAGCGCCGAAGTTACCGACAAGGCCGCTCAGCTCGGGTGGTCAGGTTACCCCCAGGCGACGCCGAACAGCGGCTTCGTGAGCTTCATGCTTACCGGTGACGAGCCGGCCAATGCCCTGCACCGTGACTTGCCGCTGGCGTCCCTGGTGTTTGCCCGTCAGAGCCTGGTGGCTCTTCCTGCGCTTGAAGGTCTTTCTCGGGATGACCGCCTGACACCGATCATTGAGCAGGTGGTGGCCAGTGGCTGGAGCTTCGAGAGCCTTTGGCAGGAAACGCCTGACACCAATGACGGCAAGGCCTTGAGTGGATTGATCAAGGCGCTGACACGTCCCCTCGAGTCCATCCTGAAGAAACGCGGAGCCCTGCGGCGCAAGGCCGGCGGTCGGCGGCTGCATCTCTACTGGACGGCCGGTGACTCTGTGCAGCTCGGCATGAGCTTTCCGGGTAATCGCAGTGAGCGGCTGGGCGGGATCCTGCGTCTACGCTTCCCCAGAAATGCACCGAGTCGCTCGACCCTCAAGCTCGAAGAAGCCTGGCACGTCTTCGTCCCGCGTGATGAGTGGGAGATGCGCCTGGGCGAGGGCATGCAGGCCGCCGATCTGGGCGCGGCGCCCGGTGGCTGGACCTGGCAGCTGGTGCATCAGGGCATGTATGTTTATGCGATCGATAACGGTCCCATGGACAAGGGGCTGATGGCCACCGGCCAGGTCGATCACCTGCGCGAAGACGGCTTTACCTGGACGCCGCCCAATCGCCTCGACTGGTTGGTCTGCGACATCGTCGACAAGCCGATTCGCGTCGTGGAAATGGTGGAGCGGTGGTTGGTCAAGCGCTGGTGTCGCGAGGCAGTCTTCAATCTCAAGCTGCCGATGAAGCAGCGGTGGGCTGAGGTCGCGCGGTGTCTGGCTCGCTTGGATGATCAGCTCAAGCGAGCGGGCGTCGCCGCCGAGATTCGCTGTCACCACCTGTACCATGACCGTGAAGAAGTCACGGTCCATGTGCGGTTGGAGCACTAGTCAGCTCAACCACGGCCAGTCTCGGCACTGATCAGGCCAGTACGTTTAGCATCAAGGTGACGGTGAGCGGCTAACCTCAAGACTCGGGATAGCAGGTGGCTTCATTCAGGCCATGGCCCGAAAGGGCACTGTGGTCCGGACGTTATCAGCAGTGCTCGTAAAGATTGATTTCTTCATCCTCGACCAGCAGCGGCAGGACGTGCTGCATGACGCGCTCCCGCTCTGGCCCCTGTTGCCATGTCTTCCAGGCGGCCAGATCTCGCCACTGGGTAATCAGCAGGCGTCGGTCAGGGTGGTGGCGCTCGCACAGGCTCTCACCGGCAATGAAGCCGCTGGCATTGATTGAGGCTCTCATGGCGCTGCGCGCCGCTTGGTCGTACTCTTCCTCGAGCCCGGGCATGATGCGCCGCCTGATGAGTACTTTTATCATGGTGCTGCTCCATCGCCCGCAATCGTCACACGTGACTTACTCCTGAACCGCAAATAGTCCTTTACCCGCAACCCAATCGAGAAGCCGATGGCCGATTACGCTGATGACCTGCCAGATCACGATGCCGAACTGGATACCTGTGGCCTTTACTGTCCCGAGCCGATCATGTTGATGCACAACAAGGTGCGGGACATGACGCAGGGCGAGATTCTCAAGGTGGTCGCTACCGATCCAGCGACGACCCGCGATATCCCGAAGTTCTGCAGCTTTCTGGGCCACGAGCTGATCTACCAGCATGAGGGCGAAGAGACCTACCTGTATCTGATTCGCCTCGGCTGACGTCCTCGAGCAGGTGCCGCCTTATTCGTTGCTGATCATCAGGGCCAGGGCCTCGAGAGTCGCCGGGTCCTCCTGCTTGATCCGGTTGGCTATCACTCGCTGAAAGAAGTACACCACCTGATGTCGGCTGTGGCCGGGGTACAGGCAGGCGTCACCGGACACCACCGGCGTTGACTCAATGAGGTCTTCGTCGACCAGCAGGGCCTCGATTTCGCCATTGTTGTAGAGCCGCCAGCCGAAGACCTGTTTGAGCTGCCAGGGCTCATCCTCACTATCCATGCACAGGGCATGGGTGCCGAGAATGTCTGGCAGCTGCTGGATCAAGGTCGACTCGAAGGTTTCCTCGTAGTCGAAGTAGGCGGCGGCATGCTCTAGCTCGAAGACCTTGTGGTCGGGAGCACTGTGGAAGACCTCATCGGTTTCCGGGTCTCGGTAGCCGACGAAGTGACCAAACTGTGGGTCATCCAGCTGATGACAAGGCGTCAGTGCCTCCATCCAGGGCACCAGGCCGACGACTTCTCCATCCTCACGCATGCCCCAGGCAAGCAATGGCATGCCATAGAGCGTTTCCGGGTCAGAGGCCAGATGATAGAGCATTTCCAGCCCATCCAGTTCCGGGGACAACCGGACTAGCCGTTTCTTGGCGCGTTGCCGCTTTCGCATGGTGTCCAGGTCGATGACCTGAGCGGGGCGGGACATCGGAATTCCCATCACAACCCTCCTTAAGCGCGTCATCACGGCATTTGACTAGCCTAGATTCACTATTAGCACAGTCAGTGTATGAAAGTTAAGCCTTCCTTAAGGCTCTTCGTCGGTGCTGCAGCGCCGCATGAGTCGTTGCCAGTGCTGGCGATGGGCCTCCCGGGCGTTGAGAAAGCGTTGCCAGGGGGCCTCAGGATTGTCCAGTGACAGCCAGTTGTGGCGGTAGTCATCGATTGCCTCGCGGGAGACCTGCTGAACGTTGAGCAGAGTCTCCACGGCGCCGAGCCAACTGCCGGCCAGCCGCGTCAGGCCCTCGAGATAGGGGCGCAGTTCGTCATCCACTTGGGTGCGCAGCGCAGGCAAGCGTCCGGCGTCTGCCAGGGGGCAAGAGGACTCGGTGTCAGCGGCGTCGAATAATCGGTTGGCTTCCTCCAGACGCAGGGTGGCCAGCTGGAGGCTACGCAATACCTGGGCGCTCAGGGGCTCTTCACGCAGTGCCTTGAGGTGCTGCTCGAGGGTAGAGGAGTCCGGTTGCCAGTCAGGGTCCAACTGCCGGGCGGTCATGGTACGCAGGTAGGCCAGGGCCGCCAGTGCATCATCAGGACGCGTCAGCGCATCGGGCGGGAGTGGACCACTGGCCCGAGAGAAGCTACCGGTCCACTCTTCAGACCCGAATAGGGCGTTCCAACTGGCCATCGGCATCTGTTCGGCCTTGGTGCGCGCCAGGCGTTCCAGGCGCTGCCTGTCCTCTTCGTCCAGCCGCTTGGCCACCGCCGAATGACGACAGGCCTCAAGTCGCCGCCAAAGCTTGAGCTCATACAGCCAGTGCTGGCTGGGTGCCGCCACCTTGCCGAGCTGGTTGTTGCGATTGGCGACCAGTGCGGCGATCTGGCACTCGCGAAGGGCGTAGATATCGAGCATACCCTCGCGGATGTCGGGGATATCGAACAGTCGGGCGTCGTCTTCGGGAAAGGCCGCGATATTGGCGGGCGAGGCCGAGGCCGGTGGATCGACCTCCAGGGCGGCTGCCAGGCGCTGCTGATAGTCCGTGAACAGCGCATTGACCTCAGTGCCGCGTTCGCAGCCGGTGAGCGTCAGGGTGACAGCCATGATCAGTCCGAGCCGCATCAGGCGCCTGGTAGCGAGCCATGATCCTCGGTTGGGCTCACGGCTACTAGCTGGTCTGAATCGTGCGTTCTCCATTGCTCACCGCCTTGCTGATGGTATGGAGTCTGATGCCCAGTAGCACCGCCGCGACCGTCAGGCCGGCCACCAGGCCAATCCAGTAGCCATGAACGCCGAGCGGGGCCGCAAGGCCGGGCAGGGCACCAATACCGAGCATATGGCCCCCGCCCAATCCGACCAGCCAATAGGCGATCAGCGTGATGATCATGATGATCCGGGTGTCCTTGTAGCCGCGCAGCGCGCCGGCCATGTTGACCTGCAGAGAGTCGGAAATCTGATAGAGCATCGCCAGGCCGATCAGCGACAGGGCGACCTGCTGCACCTCGGTGTTATGAGTGTACAGGGCCAGCACGGGTTCTGCGGCGAACCACAGAATCAGATTGTTAAACAGCGCGATCACAAGGCTCAGGGCGATGCCGTGCCAGGCCACGAAGCGGGCCGTGGCCAGGTTGCCGGTCCCCAGGGTGTTACCGACCCGCACCGTCAATGCCATGCCCAGCGACAGCGGCAGCATGAACAGCAGCGAGGTGACGTTGAGGGCTACCTGGTGAGCCGAGACGACCACCTCGCCAAGACTGGCGATGAACAGCGCGATCAGGGTGAAGAGCGTGACCTCGACGAAAATCGATACGCCGATCGGTACGCCGACGACCAGCAGTTCACGGATTTGCTCGATGTGCGGTCTGGTGAGCGACTGCCACAGGGCGACCGAGCCATAGGCGCGGCTCTGGCGGGTATAAAGCAGCATGGCCAGCGCCATGGCCCACATCGAGATCGCCGTGGCGATGCCGCACCCGAGGGCACCCAGCGCCGGCAGTGCCTTGATGGTCGCTGGCAGTTGCTCACCGAACAGCCCGACCAGGCCTGGGCCGCCATGGATCAGCAGATAGTTGAAGGGGATGTTCACGGCGAGGCCTAAGAGGCTGATCCAGAGCGCCGGGCGAGTATGGTTCATGCCATCGGAAAAGGCCCGCAGTGCCATGAAAAGCGCCGAGCCGGGCATGCCGAAGGCCACGGCGGCCAGGTAGGCCGACGAGCGCTCGGCGACAGCAGGAGGAACACTCATCCAAGTGAAGATAGGCATCACCGCCTGATGCAGCAGCACAGCGACAATCACCCCCATTACCAGGGCGACCCACAGCGCCTGATGGACGCGGGAGCGGATCGTCACCGTGCGTTCGGCGCCGAGCAGCTGGGCGACGATCGGCGTCAGTCCCATCAGCGTGCCGGCCATGAACAGCATCAGCGGCAGCCACAGACTCGAGCCCACCGACACGGCGGCCAGGTCGGTCGCACTGAGCCGACCGGTCATGATCACATCGACGGTGCTCATGCCGGCCTGAGCGAGCTGGGCGCCACAGATCGGCAAGGCCAGGCCCATCAACAGGCGAGTCTGCTTGTACCACTGGGACAGCGGGGAGAGGGATGACGACGACAACGAAGACTCCTTTCGAACGCGGCAAGGCTGGCCCTTCCAGGGGCAGACCGGAGCCGTAGTCTAGCAAGCGGAGATGGTTTTCGCTTGGCTGCGATGCCCTTATACTCCGTCCCGTCATTTCGCTACCCGGAGATGCCGTGACCCATCGTCTCGAGGACGTCATCGCCCTGTTCGATGGCCTGTTTCACTCCACCTATCAGACCCGCCTGGTGCGGGGCGGTGACGAGCCGCTCTACCTGCCTGCGGATGCCGACTGCGATCATCATCGCGTGATCTTCGCGCGCGGGTTCTTTGCAAGCGTGCTGCACGAAGTCAGTCACTGGTGCATCGCCGGGGCGCGACGTCGCACGCTCGAGGATTACGGTTACTGGTACCTGCCCGACGGTCGGGATGCTGAACAGCAGGCATCCTTCGAGGCCGTGGAGGTCGCCCCCCAGTCCTTGGAGCTATTGTTCTCCAGAGCCTGTGGGCTGCCCTTCAATGTCAGCGTCGATAATCTGGGCGAGGTGGAGGTCGATCGGGAAGGGTTTCGCGCTCGGGTAGAAGCCCGTGCGGCTCGGGTCGAGGCCGATGGCCTGCCCGAGCGCGCCCAGGCTTTTCGTGACGCCCTGCAGGCTTTCTACCGGGAAGGGCAGCCGCTCTCGGCGGCGGTCAGTCTTGGGCGGCGTAGGCTCGCGGCGCCCTGTGCGCCCGTCCCGGCCTAGCAGTGTTGGCCTAACATTGCGGTCGGCGTGTGCTTTGCCGACTTACGCTTGCCTTAATCTTCTTCTAGGTCGATGTCGTGACTGCCGTCATGGCCGAATTCGGTGTCCTCACCGAGTACAAGCCGGCGATGCAGCATCAGCATGACTTCGACTTCCTGTTCCGGGCGCATGGGCTCCAGGCCCTGTTCGGCAAACAGCATGCCGCGCTCCCGTGACCATTCGCCAGCGTCCAGGTCCGGATAGAGCGACTCGGCGGGGGCCATCTCGACGAAGGGGTCGAGGCCGAACGTCTCGAACAGCCGCGATAGCGCCGCCTCGTCATCGCTGACGCCAGCCGTATACAGGGTGGCGTTGAAGTGATCGGTCTCGAGCTCCCGGATCACGTCCAGCGGGCTGATGCCCAGGCTTTCCAGCTCTTCCTGGCTGTAGTCGCCCAGCGCGACCATGTCATCGTCCAGCCAGTCAGTATCGGGCTGGATCAGGGTGTGCTTGATGCGCCCATCGTTCAGCGACCAGGCGATCGCCAGCGGCAAGCCGCCTTCTTCACCGGTCTCAACGGCAATGAAGCCGGGAACATCGGCCATGTCAGGAATCCTCTTCTGAAGGTGGTGTCTGCAGTCAGTATGTGTCGTTGGCGTCAGTCGGCCGTGCCGTCAGGCAAGCGGAAGAAAGCGCGCGCCGTGGCGGTTGTCGCCTCGGCCAGTGCCTGTTCGTCGAGGTCGCGCCAGTGGGCGATCTCGCGCACGATCCATGGCAAGAGGGCCGGTTCGTGTCGACGCCCCTTGAGCTTGGCCGGCAGGTTGCGCGGCAAGAGATAGGGGCAGTCGGTCTCGACCATTAGCCGGTCGAGGGGGATCTCGCTGACCAGATCGCGCAGATGATGGCCGCGGCGCTCGTCGCAAAGCCAGCCGGTGAGGCCGATGTGCAGGTCCAGGTCGCGATAGCCATACAGCGTTTCGCGCTCGCCGGTGAAGCAGTGCACCACTGCCTGGCTCACGTCATCGCGCCAGGCGTGCAGTATCTCCAGCATGCGCCGACCCGCATCGCGCTCGTGGATAAAGACGGGCAGGCCGGACTCGGCGGCAAGCCCCAGCTGTGCCTCGAAGGCGCGCTCCTGCTCGGTGGGCGTGGAGAAATTGCGGTTGAAGTCGAGCCCACACTCGCCGACGGCGACCACCTCAGGCTCTCGGTGAAGCGCTGCCATGGCGCGAGCAAGCTCCGGGTTCCAGCCGCTGGCATCATGGGGGTGCACGCCGGCGGTGGCGTAAAGCCCCGGATGTTGACGGGCCATCGCTACTGCCTGTTCGGCATGCTCGCGGTCGGTGCCGGTAAGAATCAGGGTGTCGACATGGGCGGCACGTGCGCGATGAATCACCGCCTCGAGGTCGCGACCGAAGCTCTCGTGGGTGAGGTTGGCGCCGATGTCCACCAGCGGGGCCGGGGAGCGAAAGCGCAGCGCCTCGGGCAGTACATCGTCGAAGGTGGCGGTTGGTTCGGCCAAGGTGCATTTCCTTTCGAAAAATGGCCAAGTATTGTACCCGCCCGGCAGCAGCAGGGTCACGCGCGACCGTTGTGGCCACGACGGTGGCCGCTAAGGCTCGACAAGGGCCGACGGCGAGGCATCGTCCGCGTTACACTAGGCGCACTTGCGCGTGCCTGCGTGGCGCGCCTAATGCTGAACACCAAGAGGTAAACGCGTGACCCTGCTACGTCTGGAACAGCTGCAACTGGCCTATGGCCCTCAGGTGCTGCTCAATGGGGCCGACCTGGTGCTGGAGCGCGGCGAGCGCCTGGCGCTGGTGGGCCGCAATGGTACCGGCAAGTCGACCCTGCTCAAGCTGGTGTCGGGGGAGATCCAGGCCGATGGCGGTAGCCTGTGGAGAGCCCCCGGGCTCAAGATCGGCGTGCTCGAGCAGGACTTGCCCGAGGCCTCCGGCGAGACCATCTTCGATGTCGTCGCCCAGGGGCTGCCCGAAGCCGGTTCGCTGCTCGCCGAGTATCATCATCTGATTCAGGACCCGGACCCTGACATGGCGCGCATGGAGCGCCTGCAGACCCAGCTCGAGGCCATCGACGGCTGGTCCTTCCATCAGCGTATCGACACGGTGCTGACACGACTCGGCCTGCCCGCCGACGACGCCATGGATGCACTGTCCGGCGGTTGGCGGCGGCGTGTGGCCCTGGCCAGGGCGCTGGTCGCCGAGCCTGACCTGCTGCTGCTCGACGAGCCCACCAACCATCTGGACCTGGATACCATCGGCTGGCTCGAAGACCAGCTCGCCGCCTTCAATGGCGCCGTGTTGTTCATCACCCACGACCGTACCTTTCTGTCGCGCCTTGCCACCGCCATTCTGGAACTGGATCGCGGTCGCCTGGGCCGCTATCCCGGCGACTACGCCAAGTATCAGGAACAGAAGACTCACGAGCTGGAAATCGAGGCGCGCGAGAACGCCGAATTCGACAAGAAGCTCGCCCAGGAGGAGTCCTGGATCCGGCAGGGCATCAAGGCTCGCCGGACCCGTAACGAAGGCCGCGTGCGTGCCTTGGAGCAGATGCGTCGCGAACGCGGCCAGCGCCGCGAACGCCAGGGCAATGCCAACCTGTCGGTTGACACCGGCGAGCGCAGCGGCAAGCAGGTGGTGGAGCTCAAGCATGTCAGCCAGTCCTTCGGCAGCGATTATGTGATCCGCGACCTGAGCCTCGATATTCAGCGTGGTGACCGAATCGGCCTGATCGGCCGCAACGGCGCCGGCAAAACCACCCTGCTGAAGATCCTGCTCGGCGAGCTCGAGCCCCAGGAAGGCAAGGTCAAGCTGGGCACCAAGATGCAGGTGGCTTACTTCGACCAGTTGAGGGCCGGTCTCGAACCGGAGAAGACCGTCTACGACAACGTGGCCCAGGGCAGCGACCGGGTGACCGTGGGGGGCAAGGACCGCCACGTGATCAGCTATCTGCAGGACTTCCTGTTCACTCCGGAGCGCGCCCGCCAGCCGGTCAAGGCGCTCTCCGGCGGCGAGTCGAACCGCCTACTGCTGGCCAAGCTGTTCACCCAGCCCGCCAACGTACTGGTACTCGATGAGCCGACCAACGACCTTGACGTCGAAACCCTGGAGCTCCTTGAAGAGCTGCTGCTCGACTTCGACGGCACCCTGTTGCTGGTGTCTCACGACCGGTCCTTCATGGACAACGTGGTGACCGGGGTGCTGGCCTTCGAAGGCGACGGCATCGTGCGCGAGTATGTCGGCGGCTACAGCGACTGGATACGCCAGGGCGGCAAGCTGCCGCCGGCCCCCTGGGACTTCAACGCCGCCCAGGCGGCAGGGCAGGCCAAGACGGAGTCGCCCAGCGAAGCCAAGGCGTCTCGTGGCGAGCCAGAGCCGGCCGCCATGGACGCGGCGGCGGAAAAGAAACGGGTCAAGCTTTCCTACAAGCTGCAGCGGGAGCTGGATCAACTGCCGGCGCTGATCGAGCGCCTGGAAAGTGAGGTTGCCGACTTCGAGGCCAAGACCGGGGACCCGAGTTTCTATCAGCAGGAAGCAGCGGACGTCACCGCCACTCTGGAGGCGCTCTCCGCCAAGCAGGGCGAGCTCGATGAGGCCATGGAGCGCTGGATGGAGCTCGAGGCGATGGCCGCCGGCGAGGCCTGAGCGCGCTCGTAACGACACAACGGCGGCGCCCAGATGGGCGCCGCCGTTGCTGTGACACGCGCTATTGTCATGAGGCACATGCTGTCATGAGGCAAATGATGCCATGACACCAGTGATGCCATCGTGCGGGTGAGGCATTAACCAAGCGATGGTATTGGCTTGGCGGTAGTGCTCAAGGTTGCTCTATTCCTTGCTGTCTTCATCACCAACCCGCACCGCCAGCACATCGCACTTGGCTCCGTGCAGCACGCCTGTGGACGTGGAACCCAGCAGCAGCGCAAAGCCATGACGGCCGTGCGAGCCGACTACGATCAGGTCGACGTCATGCTCCTCGGCGAAGCGATGAATCTCGGTGTCAGGCATGCCGACCACCACGTGCTGATCTTCCTTGGCGACCTGATGTGGATCGGCAATTTCGGCCAGACGCTGCTTGGCGTGCTCGTCCAACTGGTCCTGAATGCTGGTCAGATCCATCGGAATGTCACCGCCGTAGGCGAAGCCCAGCGGTTCCAGGGTATGCATGATGGATAGCTTGGCGTGGTTGCGGTCAGCAATCGGCAGCGCGCGTTCCAGCACCTTGTGGGAATCCTTGGTCAGGTCGACGGCGACCAGGATGTGACCATACTCGTTGCTCATGAGAGTCTCCCGGTAGAAAGTGAATGGGCCTGACTCAACTTTAGGCTTGCCACTAGCTCGCGACAACGATTTATATCAATCTTTTAGCATATTTTAGTAATCCTTTTTGGTCGACCGAGGTGTGCCAGGTTGGCGATCTTTCGCCCCGTTCTCCGGCGCTCCGTCGTGCGGGCTCGGTCGATCTTCTGCAGGTAGAGGTGAACATGGTTTGGTTGATCATTGTGCTGGTGATGGGGCTGATGCTCTCGCCAATGATGTGGCTCCGGCCCAGCCTCCAGCAGCAGCGCATGGGGCAGCTGCGTGAGGCGGCGAGAAAGTCAGGGATTAGGGTCAAACTGGGCGATTCGCCGTTGCATGAGGGCGGGCAGATGGCAAGCTACCGATGGGCGTATCCCGGCGAGTATCCGGGGCCACGTTTCGTGCTGGTTCGCGAGGCGGTGGCAAGCGATGCGCTCAAGCCGTTCATGGACGGCTGGCGTTGGCGCGTCGAACCGCTGCGCCCACTGCCCGGCGAGGCCAGAGCAAGGCTCGAGACAGTGCTGGCAGAGCTGCCGATGGATGCGAAGGTAGTGGAATCAAGCCGTGAGGCGCTGACGCTATGGTGGGAGGAGTCGCTCGGGGTCGATGCTTTTGAACGGCATCGGAGCAATATCCTGGACCTTCATCAGCAGCTTGCGGGGCGACCGGATGAACCGGCGCCCCGCAAGCTGGGATTTCGAGAAATGCGAGATCAGGCGCGGCGGTGACTCCCGCCGCCGCTCTGCAGGACACGTTTGCAGTTCAAGCCTAGGCCTTGACGTCGTCCCGGGTCTGGATCTTGAGGCCGTTATCCTCGATGCGAGAGAGCAGGACATCGAGTCGTTCGATGTCCTCATCGCTCAGCCCGTCGAGCATTTCTTCCCGGGCATGCTCCACCACGCTATCGATCTGCTCGAGCAGAGGCGCGGCTTCTTCCGTCAGGAAGATACGCTTGGCGCGGCGGTCATGGTCGCAGGGGCAGCGTTCGATCAGGCCTTGCTGAGCAAGCTGATCCAAGGTGCGCACCAGCGATGGAGCCTCGACGCCAATCGCCCTCGCCAGATCGCACTGCGGCTGACCATCGCCGAGCCGCCACAGGTGGTAGAGGGTGACCCAGCGGGTCTGTGTTAGTCCCAGCGGTGCTAGGCGCTGATCGATGATGGCTCGCCAGAGTCTTGGCAGGCGGGCCAGCTTGAAGCCGATATTCTTTTGCATGGTAGCCCTATGTTCGCCAGCTAATAGTTGCATTGTGCGAACTCGCCCTGGGCAATGCAACCCCACATTTGGCGAAGAAATGATCACTGGCCGGTCGAGCAGCGATCATGTCGCGTCGTTTTCCTTGGCGGGAATCAGTTGGCGCCAGTTGAGCCCGGGCAGGCCCCACGGTGTCTGGATGTCGCCATTGACAACCTGCGCATCCTTAGCATCCTCCTGCACGGTGAAGCGCACCACGCCGATCCGCTGGCCTGACGGCGTCATCACATCCACCCGCCAGGCGCCGTCGGGGTTCTCCGGGAAATTCTGCTTGTGGGTCCAGGCTCTGTATCCCTGAGCGCGTCCACCGCGAATCTCCAATGGAATGCGGTCGATCAGAATGCCATTGTGGCGCCACTCATGATAAACCGTCTCGCTCAGGCCACGCGGCGCACGGATTGCCGTGAAGACGAAGAGGCCGCGGGAGGCGACCGCCTCGCTGGTCAAGGCCATTTGGCCGCTTGGGCTGCGGCTCGAGACTTCTAACCCTGGCGACAGGGCATAACCGCTGAGCCAAAGATTGGCGGGCGGCACCCAGCCGCGACTGGCCCAACCAGCACCTGCCAATAGCAAGGCCAGGCCGATCATCGCTAGCCAGCTGCTTGCGCGTTTGGGGCGCAGCAGGTTGACCAGACTGGGCACCGTAAATACCACCATCACGGCCAGCGCGATGGCCAGGCTCTCGCCGGTGGTCAGGTACAGCATGATTGGCAGCGTGACCAATACCACCACGAACACACACAGGGCGTGGAAAGCGAAATACACCCAGCGATGGCGTTCGGCCAGGCGGAAATACAGCGGATCGAGAATCGACAGCAGAGCAAGCCCCACGAAGAGCACCGTGAAGACCGCCTGACCGCTCGACCACACGGTGGTCGCAAGCAGAAAGGGCAGGCTGAAGAACAGGGTCTCCTGGTGGATCATCTGGGCGATGAAGGTGGTCACGCCCCGTGACAGGTGGGGATAGCCGCGGTTGGAAAGCCATCGTTGAATCAGGCTTTCCGAGAGCAGCAGCAGCCATGCCAGCAGCATCGCCAGAGCAAGAGCGCCTCCCAGCCACTGCTGGCGATCGACCAGGAAGAAACTCGCGACCCCGGCACTGAAAGCGACCGGGGGCCATAGCCAGGCATAAGGTTTCAAGCGTTGGCTGAGGCTCGCGATACTTGCCTGCAGGCCTACCAGCCGTGAGCTGTTGATGTGCGATCTTTCAGCTTCGCCAGCGTTCGGAGGCGGCGCTTGCGAAGGCTCTTGTGAAGAGAGCGGCTCGGATGAGGGCTCAGTAGAAGGGCTATCTATTGAAGACCGGTCGGAGCTCATAAGGGGGTCGATTCAGTCGGGACAAGGAATGCAATCCTATCAGTCGTGACCGGTGTCAGGGAGTCGCGATCAAGCGACAGGCCCGGCTGGATGCTGCCGGCACCGTCGTTAAGGGGGATATAAGGGGTTAGGGGATAGTTCACGCGCTGTATTTCATCGGCGCCTCATCAGGGCATGGTCCCGATCAAGTCGCGTACCAGGCTCACGCTGAGCATACCCAGCCAGGCGAACAGCAGCGAGCCGCCAAGATGCAGGCCGATGCCGGTCAGCGCCAGACCCGGGCGACCGGCCTGAAGGTTAGCGAGAATTTCAGCGGTGAAGGAAGAAAATGTCGTCAAAGCACCGAACAGGCCGGTGACGAGAAACAGTCGCCATTCCGGTGAAATATGGGGGTGTTCGCTGAACAGGGCCACGAAGAGGCCGATCAGATAGCCGCCGAGCGTATTGGCGAACAGTGTGCCGAGCGGAATGGCCGGGTAATAGTGATTAAGCCATAGTCCCAGCAACCAGCGGGCGTTGGCGCCGATGGCTGCACCGCCGCTGACGGCGAGAATTGAAAGCCACATGGTGATCCTAGTGCTTTGTTTTCATGACGTTGTTTGAATAGCACTCTTTGAGTAGTGCTCTTTGAATAATGCCGTTCGAATAGCGCCAGCTTGCGCTATCCGTGCGAATGAGAGTGTTCGTGAGAGTGAGCATGCGCGTGTGGCGCCGACGCTTCAGTCTCCCTGCAGCTATCCGATTCCGGCGAATCCAGGCAGTAGTCGCGCGCCTCGAGCTGGATGGTGGCATGGCTGATACCAAAACGTTCATCCAGCAACGCCTTGATAGCCACCAGCGCCTCGTGGCGATCCATGCCGTCGACCAGGGTGGCATGCAGTGACACCATCGGCCGGGCCGGCGTCAGCGACCAGGCATGCACGTGGTGCACCTCCGAGACGGCGGCAATCTGCTGCGGGATACTGTGTTCGATCTGATCCACGTCGAGGCCATCCGGGGCGCCTTCGAGCAGGATGTGTGCAGATTCGCGGGTCAGTTTCCAAGCGCTGTGCAGAATAAGCGCGGCAATCAGCAGCGATAGCAGAGGGTCGATCGGCATCCAGCCAGTGGCGAAGATGACCGCGCCGGCGACGATGGCCGCCACCGAGCCAAGCAGGTCTCCCAGCACATGCAGAGCCGCGCCGCGGATATTGAGGTTATCGCGATCACCCAGGTGCAGGATGGCGAATACTACGATATTTACCGCCAGCCCCAGGGTCGCGATCACCATCATGGTATTGGCCTGGATATCGACCGGGTTCAGCAGTCGTCCGATGGCCTCGACGCAAATCCACACGACCAGGCCGATCAGCGTCAGGCCGTTGACGAAGGCGGCCAGTATCTGCACGCGGTGATAGCCAAAGGTGCGACGTCGGTCGGAGGGGCGTCTGCTCAAGCGGGCGGCGAACCAGGCCAGCGCCAGGGCGGCGCTGTCGGTGAGCATGTGAGCGGCATCGGCCAGCAGCGCCAGCGAGCCGGAAAGTAGCCCACCGACCACCTCGGCGATCATGAAGGCGCCGGTGAGTACCAAGGCCCACAGGAGCCTGGCTTCGCTGTCACTGTGATGCGCGTGATCGTGTGCCATGAAGCGCCTTGTGTGATGTTGGTATGCCGGCACGAGGCCGGCACGGGTCAATGTCTATCAGGCTATCACGAACCCCGTCAGTGGCGGGGTTTCATAGCTCGTGGCCGAGCATGACGCGACAGATATCGGCGAAGCTATGTGGTTCCCGGAGCAGTTGACCCAGCTCGACGCCCAGCGCGCGCCCGGCATCGGAGGCCGAGACTAGGCCGCGCAGCCGGGGCTGCTGCTGTTCGTCATGGTCGACGATCAGCAAATGCTGGTCGCCATGGGCCTGCAGTGCCTTGACTAGCGTGCCGATAGTCAGGTGCGACAGGCGCGATAGCGGCAGCGCATGCAGCGTTGAGCATGAAGACTGCACCATGCCCACGGTTACGTCGGCGCGGGCAATCTGATGAGTCTGCATGGCTTGGGTCGTCCGGCGTCCACCGAGCAGTTCCTTGGCTGTGACGATGCCCTGGCAGTGTCCATCGGCATCGGCCACCAGCAGAAGACGCACGCCGCTGGCCTGCATGATCAGACGGGCTTCTTCGGCGGGTGTCTCCGTGCCGATAGTGCGTGCTCTCACCTTGGTGAAATCGGTGAGCAGTGAGCTCGCCGGGCTATCCACCGTCAGATGCGAAAGCGACGCGGCGGGGTCGGCGATCGGCAGGTCACCGGCCAGCGACTCGAGCGACAGGGTGGGATGCGACATATCTGGCATGATGGTACTCCTCGTGTCGATTCCGGTGCGCGAGTGACCGAGCATCGGGGGCTTGAAAGTTAGCAAGCTCAGAATATCTATCTTACTGCTTCATTAAGTCCTGCTGTCAACTGAAAATGTCGACTAAAGTATCAAAGTTGAATGACTAGGCGTCACTTCTACAGACCCGCGTCATGTCTTGCTGCGGGTTCAGAATGCGACTCTCGACCCTGAGTGCTCCCAACACACTGTGAAAGAGGTTGGCATGGCCAAGAGGGGCGTCGCGGGTTGTTGCCAGGCAATCCTTGTCGAGCCCTACTGCCGCGTCAAAGGCCGCCGATGACCACCACACCATAGGTACCTGGGTCTGCTCCTTCGGGGCGATTGCGTAGGGTAGTCCATGCAGGTATAGGCCGTGTTCACCCAGCGATTCGCCATGATCCGAGAGATACAGCAGCGAAGCGGCATGATGCGACTGTTCCGCCAGGGCGCCAATCACATGATCCAGCACGCTATCAGTATAGAGGATGGCGTTGTCGTAGCTGTTGGTGATGGCCTGCTGCGAGCAGCTGTTCAGGTCGGCGCTGTCGCAGGTCGGCGTGAAGCGACGAAACGTTTCCGGATAGCGCTGATAGTAGCTGGGGCCGTGGTTGCCGAGCTGATGGAGAACGATGACGGTATCGCCTTCGAGGTTGTCGAGACGGGCGCGCAGTTCCTCATCCAGCGCCTCGTCCAGGCAGCGGCCATCCTGGCACTGCTTGGGGTGATCATCGGGTTGGATCGACTGCTGACTCACGCCATCACAGACGCCCTTGCACCCGGCCTGATTATCCAGCCATAGCACGTTAAAGCCCGCATGATCGAGCACATCCAGCAGCGACTCATGACTCTTGATATAGCGCTCGTCGTAGTCGTCCTTGCCGATAGGCGCGAACATGCAGGGCAGCGAAACGGCGGTGCTGGTGCCGCAGGTACTCACATCGGTGAAGTTGATCACACCACGCTTCGTCAACTGAGGCGTGGTCTGGCGCGCATAGCCATTCAGCCCCCAGTTGGCGGCACGGACGGTTTCCCCCACCACCAACACCATCAGCAGCGGCTTGTCGCCGGCACGCGGCAGGCGAGTGGCGTCTTCGCCGATCGGCAGGCGTTGCTCGGGCAGCGGGTCACTTGCCGCCAGCACCCGGCCGGAGGAAATCAGGGCATTGCCCGGAGTGACCAGGTAACGCAGCTCGGTATGGTTGCGCATCAGTGATGACAGGCTCTGATAGGACACCATCAGCGCCACTGCCAGCATCGCCACCCCCCCGGCCAGGTAGGCGAAGCGGCGCCCCAGCGCCCGTGGCCAGGTGCTTGCCGAGAGCCTGACTCGCCACAGCAGCGCCATCGGCAGCCCCGCGTACAGCAGCAGGTAGCCCGCGAAGCCCGGGGTAAGCAGTTCACCCGCTTCCTTGGTGTCGGTCTGCAACACGTTATCGATCATATGGGTATCGAAGTAGGTGCCGTAATGACCGGTGTAGTAGCTCACCGTGGCCGCCAGCAGGATCAAGGCCGAAAGTAGGGGTTTGGCCGTATGGCGGGTGACGAACAGCACGAAGACGATGAACTGCAGCCCCGTCAGCACTAGCCCGTAAGCGAGCAACTGCCAGGCGGTGAGGGCCGGTTCAGCGGCCATGACCTGCTGCCAGAAGGCCTGCTGGTAGAAGAGCGTGAAAACCAGGCAGACCAACAGCGTCAGGCGCTCTGGTGACAGGGTCAGCGACGGGCGCGCCAGGCTGGCCAGCCAGGTGGTGGCCATGCGAAAGCGTTCATGCATGCGAGTCTTCCTCGAGAGAGATTGAGGATGATGGGGAAGCGGCCAGGCTGACGGACGAGGGGAGTAGCCAACGGGCCAGTAACAGGCTCAGCGTCGCGCAAAGCATTAGCGTCCACAGATCGTGTGAGAGGAAATGCGCACCGCGAAGCTGTTGGGCGATGCCGAATGCAAGGCCCAGGGCCAGCGCCAGGCAGAGGCCGGCCCAGCGCCAACGGGGGCGGATGGCGTTGCAGAAGAAGTAAAGCGCGATCCAGGCATAGCCGGCACTGGCATGCCCGGCGGGGAAGCAGGCCGTGTCCGGGTAGTCGGCGGGCCGTGTCGCCAGCAGGCCGATATAGGCACGAGCGCCCCCATAGCGGCTAAGGTCCCAGGGGCAGTCCATGCTGATCAGCTGCTTGAGTATCGAGACGCCGAGGGTCGACGCTGCCACGGCCAGCACCAGATAGCCCAATGGGCGGCGCCAGTCCCGCCAGGCGGGGCGCAGCCAGCTGGCGATCAGCGCAAGGATGGCTGCTACGCCCATGCTCTGGCTGAGCATGCGTCCACCGCCATGCAGTACCTGCTCGGTAAGAAAGGCATGGTGCAGTGACCAAGCGTCGCCCTGAAGATGATAAAGCGTATCGGCGAGCTTGAAGTCCAGGCCGGCGGCCCGCCCGACGAGCATCATGGTCAGAAACAGGACCCAGCCGACCAGCAGCCAGCTGAGCCAGCCTGAGGCCGGGCGTCCGCTCTCCCGCCGCAGGGCCGCTTGTGGGCAAGCGTCGGCAACCGAAGAGCGGGTGCCGGTAGTGGCGCCGGAAGACGAGGCTTGCCGGCGAGAGGAGAGTCGTGAAGGCGGCATGGCGAGACGGGTCTGGAAGAATGTCTCACCAGTGTGGTGCCGTTGGCTTAAGCGTTGCTTAAGTCAAGCCAGTCAAAGGGTCATGAACGGCGTAGCCTGCCCGTCAGTGAATTGATAGACCTCATAGGGTGCGAGCTGCTGTCCGGGCATACCCGGAGTGCCCTGGGGCATGCCGGCCAGTCCGATGCCGTCGATCTCAGGGCGCTGCTCAAAGAGCATCTCCAGGGCGGCGACGGGCACATGCCCCTCGATGACATAGCCATCCATCATGACGGTATGGCAGGACCCCTGGCCGTAGGGGATGCCGGCCGCCTCCTTTATCTGTCCCATGGGCTGGCTGTCGATCACTTCGACGTCGATGCCGCTGGACTCGAGATGACGGGCATAGGTCTCGCAGCAACCGCAGGACGGGTTCTTGTAGAGGCGGGCGCTGTCCGGCAGCGCGGCGTGGGCTGTGCTGGCGCCGAGCAACAGGCCGCCGGCCAGACACAGTGCCGTGACTTGATTTTGCATGGTGAGATGACCTCTCGAGAGTGCTGTTGGGCAACGCTGGCTTGAGCGCCAGCGTGCGCTTCGATCACAAGATGTAGGATCAGATGTTTGTTCGGCGCAGTCGCAGGGCATTGCCCACCACCGACACCGAGCTCAATGACATGGCCGCGGCGGCGAAGATCGGCGACAGCAACAGGCCAAAGGCGGGGTACAGCACCCCGGCGGCAATAGGCACACCGAGGCTATTGTAGGCGAAGGCAAAGAACAGGTTCTGCTTGATATTGCGCATGGTGGCGCGACTCAGCTTGCGTGCGCGCACGATGCCCATCAGATCGCCCTTGATCAGGGTGACGCCGGCACTTTCCATGGCGACATCGGTGCCGGTGCCCATGGCGATGCCCACCTGGGCCTGGGCGAGCGCCGGGGCGTCGTTGATGCCGTCGCCGGCCATGGCGACGAAGCGCCCCTCGGCCTGTAGTGCCTTGACCTTCTCGGCCTTCTGCTCCGGCAATACCCCGGCGATGATCTCGTCGATCCCTAATTCCTTCGCTACGGCCTCCGCCGTGGTCTGGCTGTCACCGGTGAGCATGACGATGCGGATGCCTTCCTCATGCAGGGCGCGGATAGCTTCAGCCGTAGTGTCCTTGATCGGATCGGCGACAGTGACGAGCCCCGCAGCTTTACCATCCACCGCCACGAACATCGCCGTCTTGCCCTCGGCCCGTAGGGATTCGGCACGCTCCGCGAGCGCCGAGGCTTCGATATCCAGGCTTTCCATCAGGACGCGATTGCCCAGCGCCACCTGCTGTTTGCCGACCCGGCCGGTGACGCCTTTACCGGTGACGGACGCGAAGTCGGTATAGCGCTCTAGGGTTACCTCGCGCGTCTCGGCGCCCTGGACGATGGCAGCGGCGAGCGGATGCTCGCTGCCACGCTCCAGCGTTGCCGCCAGGCCCAGCACCTGCGCTTCCGAGAAGCCTTCGGCGGCCACCACGTCCTGCAACCTGGGGTGCCCCTCGGTGAGGGTGCCGGTCTTGTCGACAACCAAGGTGTCGACATCGCGCAGCGTTTGGATCGCCTCGGCGTTCTTGAACAGCACGCCCATCGACGCGCCCTTGCCACTGGCGACCATGATCGACATCGGGGTGGCCAGGCCCAGCGCACAGGGGCAGGCGATGATCAGCACCGCCACGGCGTTGATCAGCGCGTAGGCCATCGCCGGCTCGGGCCCGAACAGGCTCCAGATGATGAAGGTAGTGACGGATGCAAGCACCACTGCCGGCACGAAGTAGGCGGCCACCACGTCCACCAGGTTCTGGATCGGGGCGCGGCTTCGGCTGGCTTCGGCGACCATCTGCACGATCTGGGCGAGAAGGGTGTCGCTGCCCACCCGCTGCGCCTCGATGATCAGCGCGCCGGTGCCGTTGATGGTGGCGCCGATGACCTTATCGTGGGTCTTCTTCTCGACGGGAATCGGTTCCCCGGTGATCATTGATTCGTCCAGCGAAGAGTTGCCCTCGATGACGACGCCGTCCACCGGTACCTTCTCACCGGGATGGACCCGCAGACGGTCGCCGATTTGCACCTGCTCCAGCGCTACATCCTCTTCGCTGCCGTCGTCGCTGATCCGGCGGGCGGTCTTGGGCGCCATCCCCAGCAGCGCCTTGATCGCGGAGTTGGTCTGGCTTCGCGCCCGCAGCTCCATGACCTGGCCGAGCAACACCAGGGTGACGATCATCGCGGCGGCTTCGAAGTAGACGCTGACCTGGCCGGCCTCGTCGCGGAAGGAAAGCGGGAAGATGTGCGGAAACACCGCGGCGATCAGGCTATACAGGTAGGCGACGCCCGTGCCCAGCGCGATCAGGGTGAACATGTTGGGGCTTGTGTTGATCACCGAGCGATAGCCGCGCACGAAGAAGGGCCAGCCGCTCCACAGCACCACCGGCGTGGCCAGTGTCAGCTCCAGCCACACCCGGATGCCGTGAGGCACCAGAGCCCCCATGTCGACGCCGGGCACCATCCCGCCCATGGCCAGCAGGAACAGCGGCACGGTGAGCGCGACGCCAACCCAGAAGCGGCGGGTCATGTCGATGAGCTCGGGGTTCTCCTCGGCATCGGCGCTCACTTGCCGCGGCTCGAGTGCCATGCCGCACTTGGGACACTCGCCGGATTCGTCACGGACGATCTCCGGGTGCATGGGGCAGATCCACTCGGTTTTCTGCGACGCAGCCGCCGGCGCCATCGGCTCGAGTGCCATGCCGCACTTGGGGCAGTCACCGGGGGCGTTTCTGATGATTTCCGGGTGCATGGGGCAAGTGTATTGGGCGCCGGTCTGCTGGCCGTTCGTCCTTGTGTTTGTCGTTTTGCGCTCCTGAGTCGGCGCAGCATCTGGCGAAGTGTGTTCGTGACCATGATCGTGCTGATGTTGCTTCATCACATCCTCTCCATCATTTCCCTGCCGAGGCGTGGACCTGCTGGTCGTGCCGCGCCGGACTTCAGGAATAAAGCCGCCTGGAAGACAAAGGCTGTACGTTGATCATGCATATATCGACAGCTTAAGACCCTTGTGTAACCCAATGGTCAAGCCGAGGGGTGACACAAGGTTCGGGGCATCCCCCAATTGTGATCGACGTCATGCAGTTCATTTCTCCAGGGCACCCGCCACAGCCCGGGCGACACGGCTGAATCAGGGCCGGATGGGGGAGAGTCGTTTAGTGGCGTCACAGACACGTCAGTGCGGCATTTACCGGTTACAAGTCATAGCCGACTCCGGCGGCGCTTGGTGAGGCACTGGCTCGCTACTTCAGGTTTAGCTTACGGCGCAGGGCTGCGCGATAGCGCGCTGGAGTCGCTTTCCAAGCGAGAGGAAGTAGGGTGATGGTGCCGAGTGCGAGCACGGTGAGGCCCGCGAGGCGCAGATCGTTGGAGGCGAGCTCGTCGCCGAAATGCGCCAGCAGGAAGCTCGCTGGCATGACGCCTAGCAGTGTGGCGATGGCAAAGCGCCAGGCCTTGAGAGGCGAGAGGCCGGCCGCGTAGCTGACGACGTCGAAAGACAGGAACGGCATCAGCCGGGTCACGAAAACGACGGCCATCAGGGCGTTCTGGGAGGCGATGAAACGATAGAGTAGACCGCTGGAGGGCCGCATGCCCAACCAGGCCCTCAGCGCGTCATGCCCTAGCAGGCGGGAAATGGCGAAGGCGATAAGCGCACCGGCCTCGGAGCCGATGGCCACGTAAAGCGTGCCCCAGACATGACCAAAGGCCGCGCCGGCAGCGAGCGCGATCGGGGCACTGGGGATCGGGCTCATGACGATGGCGATCATCATTAGGCCAACGACCAGTGCTGGACCGAATGGGCCAAGCCGTATCACTGCCTGTTCGAGGGTGTCGCCGGCCAGCAAGGCATCCAGCATGCCGGTTCGCCACAGCACCAGAGCGGTGGCGAGAAAAACGGTAAGTACCGCCATGCCCAACATGATGCGTCGCCATGAAGCACGGGAAAGGCGTTTCGGGGCGCCAGTATCGATCTTGTGCGGGCTAACCATGTCTCCCTTTCTCTGACCTAGAGCGCATCGCAGGGTCAGGACCGAGAGATCCTGATTTTTCGCATATTTTATGAGGGCTCAGCGCGAACCATTATGACGTTAGGGCTGGATAAGAGCCACATCTTCACGCCGGTGACGACGCCAGTATCCCCGGTGGCATCCCACGAGGCGCGAGCCAAGTCAGCCATGTCGGCATAAGATTTCCCAGTAATCGCCGACATAGGGGGCGAACTATCGGGTGGCTTCATATCGCAACCGCAGCCCTGTGCGAACCGGATTGAGGCCCTCTCTGGCGCCGTTCTCCAGTTCCATACACATGTCGAGCAATTAGGTCATCAAGGTACAGGATAAAATGGTCGCCTTCTTGGGTGTTGGAGTCACACATGTTGGCTATGCTGGCTATATGGAAGGGCATGCCGTATGAACTTGGCTCTGTGCATTGGGGCCTAGCTCCTTACGGCGCGCTACGCCGCTGATGGGGCGCACAGATGCCACGCTCGCGGCGTTCTAAGTCAGCAGTAAGACGAGCGAGCAGGAAGAATGGCGATAACAATGAGTTATGGCAACAAGGTGCATGACGGGGCAGTTGTTAGAATTGTTATCGAGGCCGCTTTTTTAACTAAGGGTAGTTGCCTTGAAATATCGTTCCGAAATTGATGGCTTGAGAGCACTTGCTGTTGTTTCAGTGATATTGTTCCACGCCGGATTTGCGATTTTTAGCGGAGGATTTGTCGGCGTAGATGTTTTCTTTGTCATCAGCGGCTACCTCATTACGACCATCTTAATTGAAGATATTGATAATAAGCGATTCAGCTTCTTAGGTTTCTATGAGCGTCGTGCACGGCGAATCTTGCCAGCACTCTTCTTTGTAATGCTTTGCAGCACCTTGTTTTCATGGATGTGGATGCTGCCAAGCCAATTGGATGATTTTTCTCACAGCCTTGTCGCAGTCAGCTTGTTTTCGTCCAATGTGCTATTCTGGCAGGAAAGTGGTTATTTTGACGCGGCTGCCGAAGAAAAACCTCTGTTACACACATGGAGCTTAGCTGTCGAAGAACAATACTACGTTTTATTCCCAATTTTTCTCTTTCTAGCTTGGCGATATGGAAAAAATCGCGTCTTTTGGATGATCGTATTGTTTTCCGCAATCAGCTTTTTACTGAGCGAATGGGGATGGCGAAATAAATCAACTCCTAACTTCTATTTAGCACCAACACGAGCGTGGGAGTTGCTTGCAGGAACTATGGCGGCTTTTGTCGTGCAGCGGCGTGGAGTGGTCAAGAATGATTCGCTTGCATTAGTCGGTTTGGCCGCAATTTTAGTATCTGTGTTCGTTTACGATGAAGCCACCCCTTTTCCAAGTGCATATGCGCTTGCACCAGTTTTAGGCGCCGTACTCTTGGTGATTTTTGCGGACAAGGAAACATTCGCCGCAAGACTTCTCAACACTCGCCTGCTCGTAGGTATAGGCTTTATTAGCTATAGCGCCTACTTGTGGCATCAGCCACTATTTGCCTTTGCGCGGATACAAAGTCTATCGGAGCCAAGCCCCATGCTAATGCTATTTTTGAGCTGTTTTTCAGTAGCACTAGCTGTCGTCAGTTGGAAAATTATTGAGCAGCCGTTTCGAAGGAAGGAGAAAATTGACAGCAGGAGATTGTTTTTCTTCTCTTCGGCCGGGTTGGTAATGTTTGTATCTATAGGTTTATACGGACACGAAGAAAATGGATATATTAACGGTGATTTTATAATGTCTCCAAACGTTGAGTTTCGATCTTTTGGTGAAAAAGTAGAAACCATCGGCGATGTTTGTGTGCCACAAAGGACCGAGGGTTCACATTGGGTATCTGAGTGTACCTTTGGGGACAAGGATTCCAGTGAAGTCGTAATCTTGATCGGTGATTCACATGCTCAAGCGATCAGTTACTCACTTGACCAGGTGTTTAAAAGACAGAACATCAAGGGAAGAGTTTTCAATTTGGACGGCTGTGAGACCGTGCCCTTTATAAGAAGAAACAAGAATAGATCGGTTGAAGACTGTGAGGAAAGATTCGAAGAATTTACGAGTATCATAAAGCGACAAGATGCAGAGGTGATACTTGCTAGTCGTTGGAGCTTCAAGCTTTTTCCTATTGAGGGCGTGATTGATAAAATGCCGTATCGAAACAGCGAAGGATTTTCCGAGAGGGATGCCAACTACAGAGAATATGACGTGCTGGTTTCTGGTGAGTTTTATCGCGACGCGAAAACCAAGAGAGAATACTTGATAAAGTATATTGAAGAAATGGCGAAAGTCGCTAGGTCTCTTTATCTCGTTTATCCAGTTCCTGAGACTGGCATTGATATTGAAAAGATGAATCGGTTTTATTACTCGGAAAATAATCAAGTTCTTGAGCAGGTGACATTCCCTTATGAAGACTTTTATTCAAGAAATAAATTCGTCATAGATGCTTTTGATAGTATGCCGGCTCCCGGTATTAAGCGGGTAGTCGTTAGTGACCTGTTTTGTAACAACTATGTGCAAGGCAGGTGTGTAGTTCAGCGGAATAGCGTCCCGTTTTATTATGATGACGATCATTTATCCAAGAAGGGGGCCGATATCGTTGTTGATGAAATTTTTAGACTCTCCGATTGGTAAGATTGTTAGGTGTGTGAAGTGATCCCCTCCATGGCTGCATAGGCTATAGTGCAGCGATGAGGAGGATGCGATGAGCAACGAACCTACCGTCAAACGCTGGACCGCCAAGCGCAAGGCCGCGGTGGTCATGGACACCTTAAAGGGCAAGACCACGGTCGCTGAAGTGGCCTCCAGCACGATTTCGGCTGGATCGAAGAAGCCCAGCGCAGCATGGAAACGGGCTCAAGGCCCGTGCCAAGGATATCCGTGAGCAGTTCGAGTCCGAGCTCCGGGAAACCAAGGAAGCGCTGGGCGAGGCCCATCTGCAGATCTATGCATTAAAAAAGTTTCGCCGCCTGCTCGAAGAGGACGGGAACTTGTAAGGTCGCTGCAGGCGGAACTGGCCCTGGAGGGCTATGTAGTATCCCTAACCAAGCTCTGTCGCTGGTTGGAGCTGCTACTGCGAAGCCTGTATTACCAGTCCAAGGCGCGGCGGCGTGTCATCAATACTGATCTGGCAGCCCGGGTAAAGCTGGCCCTGGAGCGGTCCCCACCTACAGCTATCGCCGCCTGGTGTGTGTCCTGGGAGAGAACCACAAGCTGATACAGCGCATCCTGCAGTTGAAGGGCTGGCTGGCGCGCAAGCGACCACAGGGCTTCTGCCCTCGCGTCAGGAGTCTTTCGTCCGTGGCCTCACGACAAGATGAGCGCTGGGCCACGGATCTCACCCATGTGTGGTGTTGTAAAGATCGGCGGGCCAGACTGGCGGTAATCATCGACTGCTTTACGCGTGAGTTCCATGGCTGGCGATTGTCGGACAAAGGCAGCAGCAAAATAGCGGAGGCTGCCTTGGAGGAAGCGCTGATTTATCGACTAGGGGCTCTGGGTCGTGTTCAGCCACCACTGACACTGCGCTCCGACTACGGGCCACCTAAGGTTAAAGTGGCATCATGGACAAAAAAATCCCTGCAGATGTCAGCATAACTTAGACCTAAGCAAAAGAGATCATTCTTGGCAGTCCGCCATATCCGGATCAGTGGCTCACCATAGTGACAGGAGACCTGAGCTACCGGATTCGGCTCGAAAGGGCTTAACAGAGGCTCATAACATCCTGGCGGGCGGGCTCAACCATTCTCTACGAGGTCCTTGCAGCCCTACGGCTCAGTACACAAGTTCCGCTGCCAGGAATGCAGTAGTTGTGGGTCCTAGGCTGAACATGCTCGGAGTTCTGGAAGTGAATACGTGGGTTGGAATCCTTGTATACGAGCTTGCCAGAGCTATCGTACAGCCCCCCTGCTATTACGATAAAAGCGCAGGAGTCGCTAGCAAGGTGTTCGTTTCTGATCTGGATCATCTGGGCCTGCTCCACATTGACCTGATAGAGCTTGGCGGGGCTCAGGATCTGGGAGTTGGTCACCCCCTTTTTCAATGATCACAGAACCACTTGGCTTATCGCCAGTGATGGCGAAGGATGAGGCAGAGACCAGGCGCAACATCGCGGCACCGTGGAAATGAGTTGACGTTTCATGGACCACCTCCTTGATTGGTTGACGTTGTAATTATGAAAATAAAAACTGAAATGTGCTAAAAATAGATAAAAAAACGCCACATTAATATGTGGCGCAGAAGAAATATCGAGATATGCAAAATGAGGTTAATACCATATCCTCACGCCGGCGACGACGCCGGTATCTTCGGTGGCATCCCCCGAGGCGCGGGCCAAGTCAGCCGTGTCACCATAGGACTTTTCCCAGTAGCCGCCGATATAGGGGGCGAACTTTCGGGTGATTTCATATCGCAACCGAAGCCCGGTGCGAACCGAGTTGAGGCCCTCACCGACGCCAAATTCCGGCACCTCATCGGCCGCCGCGGCGACTTCTAGGCGCGGTTGCAGGTAGGTCCGCTGGGTGATCCGCAGGTCGTATTCGCTTTCCAGGCTGGCCGAGACATCGCCGTCCTCGCTGACCCTCAGGTCGAGATCGGTCTCGACGCGATAAGGCACGAGCCCCTGGAGATTGATGACGCCGAAGTAGCGTTCGGGATGATCGTTCGAAGCGATGCCACCCTGATAGCCGATACCGCCCTGGAGCTCCCAGAAATCGGCGATCAGACGGCTGTAGAGCAGATCGAGGTTTTCGAATTCCGCATCCTCGCCGTCACCCTGAGTATTCTCGCCTTCCCCCTTCAGGTAGACCCGATTGACGTCGCCGCCGTACCAGGCCTGGAAATCCCACACCAGGGCATCCTCGCCCTTGTCGGGGGAAGCATATTCCAAGCGATCGACGAGTATCGAGCCCCGTGAGTGTTCAGCCATCGGCGATGGCCAGTTCGCCGGGGCATCGTAGCCATCGCTGGCTTGAGCGCCGGCGGCCACCAGCATGGCGAGGGTCGAACCGGTACCGATAACGACAGACTTGGACTTCATGAACATTCCTTATGTGACCTTGACGACCCGGAACATGCCGGCATCCATGTGATAGAGCAGGTGACAGTGAAAACCCCAGCTCCCCTCGGCATCGGCGGTGATCAGGGCAGATACCCGCTCACCGGGCTTGACGTTCAGGGTGTGCTTGCGCGGAATAAGTTCACCGGCGCCATTCTCCAACTCCATCCACATGCCATGCAGGTGAATGGGATGCTCCATCATGGTGTCGTTGACCAGGATCAGGCGCAGCCGCTCATCCTTCTCAAAGTGGATGGGGCCATTGACCTCGCTGAATTTCTTGCCGTCGAAGGACCACATGTAGCGTTCCATGTTGCCGGTCAAGTGCAGCTCCAGTTCACGACCGGGAGGGCGCCGGTCCGGCCAGGGTGTGAAGGCCTTGAGGTCGCGATAGACCAGCACGCGGCGTTCGCTCGGGTCGATGCCGACACCGGCCTGATCGTAGCGGGAGCCGGGCTGGGCCACCCCCACGGGGAGCATCGTTCCGGCCTCGGGGGAGGCCATGCCATCCATGCCGGCCATCTGGGCATGATCCATGCTTTGCATGTCGGAGTGGTCCGAGCCCTGGGTCTTGGAATGATCCATGCTCTGCATGCCGGAGTGGCCCGAGCCCTGCGTCTTGGAATGATCCATGCCCTGCATGCCGGAGTGGTCCGAGCCCTGCATCTTGGAATGGTCCATGCCCTGCATGCCGGGGTGATCTATGCCAGCCATCTGGGTGTGATCCATGCCAGACATGTCCATGTCGCCATGAGCGCCCATGGCCTCCATGCCACGGTCGGCGATCTGGCGCCGCGCCGGCACGGCGGCGGTCATGCCCAGGCGCGGCGCCAGGGTGCCCAGGGCGAAGCCGCTGCGATCCATGGATTCGGCGAACAGCGAGTAGGCGCCGTCATCCTTGGGCGTGACGAGAACATCATAGGTTTCCGCCACGCCGATGCGGAACTCGTCTACTGGGACGGGCTGTACCGGTTGGCCATCGGCGGCCACCACCGTCATCTTGAGGCCCGGGATACGCATGTCGAAGTAGCTCATTGCCGAGCCATTGATAATGCGCAGTCGTAGCGTCTCGCCGGGCTTGAACAGGGCGGTCCAGTTATCGCTCGGGGCGTGGCCGTTGAGCAGGTAGGTATAGGTGCTGCCGGTAACGTCGGCGATATCCCGCGAGCTCATGCGCATCTGGGCCCACATGGCTCGTTGGGCCGCGGTATCGGCGAAGCCGTTTTTCTCCACGTCGGCGAAGAAGTCGGCGACGGTGCGCTCCTGGAAGTTGTAGTAGCCTTCACCGAGCTTCAGGTTGCGAAAGACACTGGCCGGATCCTCGAAGGTCCAGTCGGTCAGCAGCAGCACGTGCTCGCGGTCATACCGAAAGGGCTCCCGCTCGGCGGCATCGATGACCAGGGGACCGGCATGGCCGAGCTGTTCCTGCAGCCCCGAGTGGCTGTGATACCAGTAGGTGCCGCTCTGGCGAACCGGGAAACGGTAGGTGAAGGTTTCACCGGGCGCGATACCGGCGAAGCTGAGGCCAGGTACGCCATCCATGCCGGGTGGCAGGATCAGCCCATGCCAATGAATGGAGGTCGGTTCCTCGAGCAGGTTAGTGACTCGAAGCACGGCATCCTGGCCCTCCTTGAGGCGGATCAGCGGGCCGGGGCTGGTGCCGTTGATGCTGATCAGGCGAGCTGTCTTGCCGGCGATGGGCAGAGTATCTCGGCGTATCGCTAGGGCCAGGTCGGGCCCAGTTTCGACGCCTTGCGGATAGCCAGCGGCTTGACCCCAGGGATTGGCCCAGGCTGGGCGCAGGCTCAGGGCGGCGGTACCGAGACCCAGGGCGGCACCACGCTTGAGCAGCTGGCGGCGTGATAGGGGAAGCCTGGATTGCTTCGCGGCGACCATGGACGATTCCTTCGCGATGAGGTGAGAGGAATCGATCATGCCGGGGTAAACTGAATCTAGCCTGAGTCGCTGGAGGAATTTACGCGTGCTGTGGCGGTTGGCAGCACGATGGTGACGGCCAGGCCCCCCGCGACCGTCGCGGCGAAGGTCACGCGCCCCTCATACTGCTCGACCAGCTGCCGAAGGATCGACAGCCCCAGGCCATGACCCGGGCGCCCTTCGTCGAGGCGGAGCCCGCGTCGGCCCAGTTGGGCGAGATCCGCCTTTGCCACGCCGGGACCGTCATCCTCGATGACCAGCGTCAGCGTCAGCGTCGTCGTCACGCTCAGGCGACAGTGAACGTCGCGCTGCGCCCATTTCCCGGCATTGTCGAGGACGATCCCCAGCATCTCGGTGAAGTCCTGGCGCTCGACGCTGACCGTGGCCCGACCATCCTGCGGTCCATCAAGGTGAAAGCGCTTGTCGGGGTGCAGGGTGGCGAACATCTCGATCAGTCGCTCGGCCTCCTGCCGGACGCGGGTGAACTGGCCGGCATAGGGGCCAGCGATGCGTGAACGACGCAGCTCCGCGTCAAGCTGAGCCTGCATGTCCTCCAGGCGGGTCAATAGCTTTAGGCGGCGATCGCCGTCGATGGGGCGGGAGCCGCGAAGCACCTGCGTGACGGCCGCTAGGGGCGTCTTCAGCGCATGAGAGAGGTTGGCGACGGCGTCCCGCGAACGCTTGAGTCGCTTGTCCTGCTCGTCCATGAAGCGGTTGAGCTGACCGACCAGGCCATCCAGTTCTGATGGCGTGTCCAACTGCAGGCGCTCGCGATACCCCGCACGCAGTTCATCGAGTTGCCGCTGAAGCCGAACCAGGGGTGACAGTCCTGCATTCACGGCGACCAGGTTGAGCGTAATTAGCAGGAGCAGTACCAGGCCCGCGATGCCACCGACCCACCAGTGCAGGGTGGCCAGGCCGGCTTCCACCTCGGCGAAGTCCTCGCCAATCAACAGGGTGCCGGAGGTGCCGTCTTCCAGGGTAAAGATCTCACGATAGACCAGCAGGTGCCGCTCATCCTGCCCCCGCACCTCGAGCAGGGTATCGTCAACGCCTTCCAGGTAGGGGGTGAGAGTGCTCAGCCAGTCGGGGTGGGAGGTGCTGACCGTGTCATCCAGCCGCAACACGTAGAGGTGATGAAACATCTGCGAGGTCAAGCTGGCGGAGTCCAGCCAGGGTTTCACCTGGGACTGTTCCTGATGCAGCCGTTGCAGCGTGTAGTGCGCCTCCTGGCGCAGTCGATCGCCCAGGAAGTCGCGGGCCAGCTCACGCAGCAGGATGCCATGCAGTAGCCAGGTGATAGCGACGGCAATCAGAGCCACGCCACCCAGCCAGAGGAACAGGCGAAAGCGCAGGCTACGACGATCAGCGCGAAGCAAAGACATACCCCTGGCCGCGACGCGTCTGGATGATGTGCTTGCCCAGGCGGCGGCGCAGCCGCCCGATATAGACCTCGACCAGGTTCGGGGCGGGGGCATCCTGGTCCAGGGTGTAGAGCTGGTCGAGCAGGCGCACCTTGGAGTGCACGTGATCCGGATGATGCATCAGGTAGCGCAGTAGCCGAAATTCGGTGGCCGTAAGGGAGTGCCAGGTCGCCCCGTCGGTGCTGACTTCTTGAGTCTGCTCGTCCAGTTGCACCCCGTTGACGGTCAATCGCTGGGCCAAGCCGCCGGACTGTCGTCGTAACAGGGCATGCAAGCGGGCCAGCAGCTCGGCCTCGTGAAAGGGCTTGGTCATGTAATCGTCGGCTCCTCGCCGCAACCCCACGACCTTGTCTTCCCAGGTGTCTCGTGCGGTCAGTGCCAGGATGGGCAAACGATGGCCCTGCTCCCGCCAGCGTTGCAGCAGCTCCAGGCCAGAACCGTCGGGAAGGCCGATATCGAGGATGGCGAGGGAATAGGCTTCCGTGGCCATCAACGCGTCGGCCACACGCATGCGTGTGGCCGTATCGACGCTGTAGCCCTCGTCCTGCAAGGTCTCCGCCAGGCTCTCGGCCAGTAGGTCATCGTCCTCGACTAGCAACAGCTTCATGCGTTCATCCCTGGAAGTGGATCTCTCCGTTCATGCCTGACTCGTAGTGGCCGGGAATGTTGCAGGCGAATTCTAGCGTATCGGTGTCCTGCGGGGCGGTCCATACCAGGGTCGCGGTCTCACCCGGGGCGATGGTCACGGAGGGCATGCCGCCGCCGTGCCCGCCGTCACCATGTCCACCGGACATGTTGTGGCCGCCGCTCGATGCCATCTCGCGCATCATTTCGCGGTGTTGCTCCTGAGCGGCGGCGTTGCCGATCACGAACTCGTGCTTGAGGTTGCCGGTGTTGGTGATCTCGAACTTTACCGTCTTGCCTGGCTCGATATCGAGCTTGCCAGGGGTGAACCACATGTCACCGGCCTCGAAGCTGATGGTGCGGTCCACCTGAGCGTGATTCTCACTGCCATGTTCGCCGCTGGCCAGGACCGCGGTAGAGGCGAGGCCCAGGGTCATTGCTAGGATTGTCTTGCGCATATGGATAGCTCCATTGGGTCAATCGGCAGGTCCGTTTATAAGTCATCAAGCTGAATTTGGGCTGAATGCCGAAAGGGGCTTAGCAAGGAAACAGTGAGCATCCGACCTCATCTTCCAAGCGGCGAGGCACCTTCTCATCACAGGGTCGTCAGGGACTAGAGCGAGGTCACTCCGGTCCCTGGACGGAGGATGCCGGACGCCCGCCGGCTGTCGCTCGATAGGAGTCCGGCGGGGCATCAGGCGGGTCTCGCTAAAGCGTCATGAAGGGTGCGTCCTGGTGATCTTGGAACTGGTAGACCTCATAAGGCTCCGTCTGTGGCCCCGGCATGCCTGGCGTGCCACTCGGCATGCCGGCCAGTCCGATGCCATTGGCATCGGGCTGTTGTTCGAAGAGCGCTTCTACTGCTGCCAGGGGGACATGCCCCTCGATCACATAGTCGCCCATGATGATGGTGTGGCAGGCACCCATTCCGAAGGGGACGCCCGCCGCCTTCTTGACCGCGCTTAAGTCCTTGTCATCGACGATGGTGACGTCGATACCCGTTCGTTCCAGGTGGCGGGCATAACCATCGCAGCAGCCGCACTGGGGATTCTTGTACAGAGTGGCCTCGTCCGGCAGGGCGGCATGGGCGGTGGTGGCGCCCAGCAGCAGGCCGGTCGCCAGCAGTAGGTGAGGCATGGTGAGTTTCATGAGCGATCTCCCTTGTTGGAGGTGCACAGATACTTGATGAGGGCGGCAATGCCGAGACTGAGAAGCAGCAGGACGGCGAGCGGCATCATCCAACCCAGCCAGCCCATGTGCCCCATGGTGGTGAAACAATCGGTGAACATGATGCGACTCCCGAAGAGTTGATTTGGTGAGCGGCTAACGGGAAGAAGTCGGCAGCAGACCGGAGAGCGTGACGAATGGCCAGGGCAGGAAACATAGAGTCACTCCAATGCTCAGGCCATCAATACCTTGATTGGTGCCTTACCGTTCGGGGCCGTGATGCACGCCTTACCCCGAACGGAGCATGCTTGCGTGACGGCAAGATTACGGAAAACAGCAGGGGGCTCAGTGGCTATGCCCATCCGCATAGTGATCGTCACCGGACGGCGAGGAAGGCGAAGTATCCTGCTCCGGAGTGCCGTCTTTGCTCGAGGTGGCCAACTGGAGCTCTGTGGTCGCAGTTACCTTTGCCGCGGCGGGATCAGGCGTTGTCTCCTGCTCGCTCAAGGCACTCATGTCGCCATGATCATGATCGTGGCCATCATCTTGTGGCTGAGAAGGTGCCGGCTCCGGTGTAGCCATTGCACTGGTGTCGCCGTGCTCATGGTCGTGACCCTCATGCGCCGAGTGACCGGCTTCAGGCCCGCTCGGCGTGACCATGGCCAGGTACTCGGGTTGAGACAGCTCCGGCAGCTGCCGCAGGAAGGCCACGATCTCCCAGAGTTCCTGATCCTCGTGAGTCACGCCCCAGGCTGGCATACCGGTCATCTTGATGCCGTTCTTGATGATCCAGAATTGCTGAGCCGGACTCTGGTGAGTCGGTCTCGACAAGGTCGGTGGCATGGGGTTGAGACCGGCGCGCAAAACCGTGCTCTCGAGCCCAGGCTTGAGGTGACATGCGGCGCAGAGCTGATCGTAGGCAGAGGCGCCTTCTCGAATCATGCGGTCCCTGTTCAGGTCGGGAACCTCGAGCTCCTCGGCACCGGCCTCGACCGAAGCATGCAGGGTCGAGTGCATCATTGATTCGACAAACGGCAGGTGGGGATCAGTCGCGGCGACGTTATACATACCGCTATGCATAAAGGCCATTCCTCCGATGGCAAGGAAGAGGAGGGTAATGAGCCCACCTAGAGCAAGTTTGAACATCTTTGACGTAGTCCTTTTTTGTATGGGGATAGGGTCTCGAATGGTTGTCTTCCCGGCTTTCAAGTCGCTTGGGCCTTTTTTCCTGCCAGTCTGCCATCGTAGCTATAGGTGGCTGGAGGGGAAGCGCTTGCTGCAACGCGTGGCGATACGGCCAAGGCTACCATGTCAGCGGCTTCTCTCGATCTTGATTCGACCCGTCACGCCATGTCGCCGCTGCCATAGCGACCGGGCCGCAAGGATTGGTCTGGGCCGGGAGCAGGCCCAGGGCGGCACCCGACGTGAGTCGCTGGCGACGTGATAGGAGAAGCGAGGGAGCTTCGCGGCGGCCATGGTCGCTCCCTTCGCGATGAGTGAAGGGAGAGGAGTCGATCATGCCGGGGTAAACTGAATTCAGTCTGAACCGCTGGAGGAATTTGTGCGCGCCGCGGCGGTCGGCAATACGATCTGGCGGCCCCCGCGATCATCATCCTTACCGCCGGGTTCGCCACTGGCCAGGGCCGCGGTAGTGGCGAGGCTCAGAGGCATTGCCAGATTGTCTTGCGCTTGATCAGGCCTCGTCGTCTGGCGAAGGGAGTTCCCATGGTAAGGGGGGGCTGAATCACAGCTGAACATACCGCCTGGCCACCAGAGGGCCAAGATGTCATATCGCCGAAGTTGCTTGCCTCGCGGCCCTACTTCCCGAGCCGGAACCTGTCGTGCGTGGCGTTGGTATCGCGCTGCCGCTTGGCATGCTCGGCCTTGCGGGTCGGCGCGTCTTGGTTGGGGGCGGGCGCAGCGTCGGTGCTTCAACCTCCGGCCTGCAGGGCCTCGAGATGCGGGCAGGGCATCGCGTGCCGGCGGGCCGTTTGGAGGAGCGGCCCGAGGATGGCATCAATCTCGGTGGGTCGGCCCGCCAGCACGTCCTGGAGCATTGAGGCGCGATTGTTGGCGGTGCCCGCGACCACACTCCACACCGGCGCCGACCAGCCGTCGGGCGGGGCGGGGATGCCTTCGACGGCCATGATCAAGGCGAGTTCTGTCACCAGCGCCTCGACCATCGGCCGGAAGGGACGATCCCTGAGCTGGCCGTTGCGGATCCGAAAGCGCGCCACCAGCGGATTAATGGCGGCATTGACCGCGAGCTTGTGCCACAGCCTGACGCGGATGTTATCGACTGCCTGACAGGGCAGGCCCGCTGCACTCAGGGTGCTGGCCAGCGACTCGGCAAGCTCAGGGTAGGCGCCGTCGAGGTGGCCGATCACGGTGCGACCATGGCCGGCGTGCACCACGGCCTGACGCTGTGGCGTGTCGTCCACGAAGGCGCCCTCGGTGGTGCTGGCGCAGAGCACCGGGCCGGGCCAGGACCGGGTCATGGCCTCCTGAACGCTAAAGCCGTTCTGCCACAGCACCAGCGGTGTGGTGGCAGGCACTCGACCGGTCAGGGCTTCGATGGCCGCCTCGGCACCATGCGCCTTAGTGGTCAGGTGGATCATCGCCGGGGGCGTCGCCGGCAGGGTCTCAAGCGTGGCGCCGGGCAGTGCGCGCGCGAGGTGCTCGCCCTCGGGCGTGGTCAGGGTCAGCCGGCTTGGCGGCTCGCGACGCCCAATCAGTGTCACCGGCACCTGGGCCGCCAGCTGCATGGCAAGCAGTCGTCCCACGGCCCCGGGGCCGAGGATCCAGTGGCTGGGCCGCTCGGGTTGCGCCTGGTGAGCGGGGCGAGCGTGCGTGGTGCTGTCCGTCGTCGTGTTCATGCGTCGTCCGTCTTCTTGCCGCGCCGGCCCGAACCGCCGGCCTTGCGTCGCGTGCCTGTGCTGCCGGTCGTCTTGCCGGCAGTGCTCTTGGTCGATGAGCTATTGGTCGATGCGCCCTTGGCAGAGGTGCGCTTGGAAGAGGCGCGCGCCCCTTTTCCCGTGCCCTGCCGGCGCGTCTTGCGCCGCGACGTGGCGGCACTCGGCGCGGCCGGGGCGACACCGCGTGCGTCACTCAGGGCGCTGCGCATGCGCCCGGCATCGGCAGCGCCCAGCAGGCTTCGCAGGTCCTCGACCAGGCCTGAGAGGAAGGGCGACGGGTCGCTGCCGGTCTCGGCGATGTCGGTCAGGCGCTGCTCCCAGAGCGCGGTGCGCTCGGCGCGGCCGACCGCCTCGGGCAGGGCGTTGATCAGCGCATGGCCGATCTGGGTGGCGCGCAGGGCCTGCTGCTGGCGCACCAGATAGCCGCGATCGAGCAGCGTCTCGATGATGCCGGCGCGGGTCGCCTCGGTGCCCAGGCCATCGGAGTCCTTCAGGGTGCGCTTGACCGCCGGATCCTGAACATAGCGGGCGATGTTCATCATCGCCTTGATCAGGCTGGCATCGTTGAAGGGTTCCGGCGGCCGGGTCTCGCGATCCTCGACGCCGACCTCCTGGACGCTTGCCGGCTCGCCCTCTCGCAAGGGCGGCAGCGGCGGTGCCTCGTCGCGGGTGGTGAACAGCGGTTTCCAGCCCGGGGCGAGAATCTCCCGGCCCTGGGCGCGAAAGCGCTCCTCGAGGATGGTGAACTCGGCCTTGACCTCGCGGGTCGCAAGCGGCGGATAGAACTGCGCCAGCACGTTGCGGGCAATCAGCCGGAAGACGTTGGCCTCGGTGGCCGACAGTCGCGAGAAGTCCGGTCGGGTGCCGGTGGGCGAAAGGGCGTGGTGGGCGCTGACCTTGGCATCGTTGAAGGCCTTGGAGCGCAACGAGAAGTCGGCGCCTGAAAGCCAGGGGCCCAGGGTGGCATCGCCCTGACAGGCGTTGGTCAGCGACTGCCTCGATGGGCCATGGTGAGCGGCGGGCAGATAGCGACAGTCCGAGCGCGGATAGGTGATCAGCTTGTGGCGCTCGTAGAGGCTCTGGCAGGTATCGAGCACCGCCTTGGCCGACAGCTTGTAGCGACGGGCCGCGTCGACCTGCAGCGCCGACAGGGAGTAGGGCAGTGGAGCGGCCTGGCGGCTCTTCTTGGCAGTGAGCGAGGTGAGCTTACCCTGGCTGCCCGGCAAGCGTGCGGCCAGCGCCTCGGCGGGGGCGCGCTCGAGCAGGCGACCCTGGTCATCCAGCGGGTGATGCTCGCCAGGCTGCCACCAGGCCCTGAGGTTGCCGTGCTCGACGGCCAGATCGACCCACAGCACATGAAAGGGGCGTGGCGTGAAGGCGGCAATCTCGGCGTCGCGGCGCACCACCAGCCCAAGCACCGGCGTCTGGACCCGGCCCACCGAGAGCACGCCGTCGTGCCCCGCCTGGCGACCGGTCAGGGTCCAGGCGCGGGTCAGGTTGATGCCATACAGCCAGTCGGCCCGGGAGCGGGTCTCGGCGGCCCGATACAGCGCCTGAAACTCGGCGTTGTCGGCAAGCTGCCCGAGTGCCTTGACCACCGCCGGGCGGTTGAGATCGTTGACCAGGAGGCGCGCCACCGGCCCGCGCCACTTCAGGTAGTCGAGTACTTCCTGCACCAATAGTTGGCCTTCACGATCCGGGTCGCCGGCGTGCACCACGCTGCTGGCCTCCTTGAGCAGCCGACGAATCACCGCCAGCTGGCCGCGCGCCTTGGGCCTTGGCATCAGGCGCCAGGGGTCGGGAAGGATCGGCAGATGATCGAGGCGCCATTGCTTGAGGGCCGGGTCATAGGCATCCGGCGGCGCCTGCTCGAGCAGGTGACCCAGGCACCAGGTCACGGTGGTATCGCCGACCGTCAGGGCGCCGTCACTGCGCTTGGCCTGACCGGGCAGGGCATCGGCGATGGCGCGGGCAAGGCTCGGTTTCTCGGCGATAATCAGGCGCATGGGAGCCTCATGAGAGTGAATAACGGGATGCAGGGCGAGCTCGCCACCTTGTCAAAGTAATGGACATTCTTCCAGTATCTTGCCCGGCTCGCCAGGTGTAACCTGAAGCCAAAATCGTACAAGGTTTGTATCACTATGCGTGAACGCGGCAGAACGCGACGGCTGCTGGGACTGGGGGCAAGAACCGGCGGCGCAATGCTCAAGATCCGCCTGGGGGGCGAAGCCGACTGGCGCTCGTTGGGCGAGGCGCTGTTCGAAGGGCTCTCGGAACTCAAGGGGCCGGCCATGAAGCTCGCCCAGGTCATGTCGCAGTGGGATGACCTGCTGCCGCAGGAGCTTGCCGACGAGCTCGCCCGGCTGCAGCGCCAGGCACAGCCGATGCCCTGGGCGAAGATCCGCACCACCCTCGAGGCCGAATACGGCGATCTCGACGCGCGTTTCGCACAGATCGAGGAGCGCCCCTTTGCCAGCGCCTCCATGGGTCAGGTACATCTCGCCACGACTCTCGATGGCGAGACCCTGGTGCTCAAGGTGCAGTATCCGGGACTTGTCGATGTCCTGGAGAGCGATCTTTCCCAGGTGCGCCGGATGATGCGGCTGGGACGTTGGTTCAAGGTGCCCCAGGCGCGCCTGGATGCGCTCTTCGAGGAACTCGCCGAGAGCCTGCGCGGTGAGCTCGACTACCGGGCCGAGGCTGCAGCCCTGTCGCGCTATCGGCAGCGCTACGCGCAAAACGATGATGTCGTCATCCCGGCGCCGATCGAGGCGCTGTGCACCTCTCGGGTGCTGGCCATGTCATACGTGCCGGGCATGCCGCTGCGTGAGATGGATCAGGCGAATGATGCCCTGCGCCAGGCCGTGGCGGTTCGCCTCGCCGACTGGATGACCGATGAGCTCTTTACCTTCGGTGAGCTGCATGCCGACCCGCATGCCGGCAACTTTGCCGCCGACGCCGAGGGGCGCTTGATCATCTATGATCTTGGCGCAGTGATTGCGGTGCCCGAGGCGCGGCTGCGGCAGATGCTCAGGCTGCTCGAGGCCACCCTGGAGGAAGACCCCATGGCCATGGATGCGGCTCTGCTGGAGATGGGCGGGCGTCAGGGCGAAGGGGCGCCGCTGAGTCTGTACCGTGACAGCGCCGCGGCCGTCGCGCCGCTGTTCGCGCCCGGCGAGCAGGATCTTGGCGATGTGCGGGTGCACCGGCGCCTCCGCGAGCTGAGCCCGCGAGTGTGGGCGGCGATGGATCGCCTGCAGCCGCCGGCGGATACGTTGCTGCTGTCACGTACGCTCAACGGCCACTATTGGAACCTGGTGCGCCTGCAGGCCCGGCTGGACATGGCCGGGCGGGCTCGGCCGCTGCTTGAGTGGGCACGGCAGGATTGAGGCGCCTTGGACATCCCAGGGCCCGCCTCAGCGGCGTTCGCCGCCTTTCAGGCCCAGTGCCCGGCGCGCCTTGACCAGAGCGCGGTACCAGTCCCGGTGGGGCTTGCCGACCATCGGCGGACGCTGGCTCAGATAGCTTATGTTGGGCGTGTCAGTGCCGGCATGACTGGCATGGTAGTTGGAGAGCATGGTCAGGGTGGCTTCCCGAGCCCCATAGTGCTGGACCAGGAAGTCGATGGCCTCGGGTTCGAGCTCCACGTGATAGTGGCGCACCAGCGCCAGGGCGAGCTGCTCGGCGGGGCGCGACAGGTCGACCTCGATCTCCTTGACCATGGCGGCCCCCATCGCCGCCTTGGCAGCCGCCGACAGGTTAGGCTCGAGCTGGCCAAAATCCGCGGCGTTGGTGCTGTTGATGGCGCGCTGCACCGCCGGCCGAGAAAGATGGATATGCGGCTCAAGCGCCAGGGCGATCTCGACCGCCAGGCGCTTGGACACCCCGCCGCCGACCGACAGTCGCCGCTCGCGTTCGATGCCCAGCGTGGTTCGGCGATGCTGATCGAATTCGCTGCTGCCCAGGTGCTTGACGAGCCGCTTGCAGACCTTGGCCTTGGCTTCGTCATCGAGTTCGATGACGTGCTCGCGGATGCGCAGGCCGCGCCGGCCTGGGCTCAGCTGCAGGCGGGCCCCGTCGCTGTCCTGGGCATGGCTGATGCGCTCCCAGCGCTCGACCATCTTGAGCAGCTGGGCATGATGGCGACCCACTTGCTCGTAGGCTTCCGATACCTGCTTGTGCAGACGCACGGCGTTGGCCAAGAGCTCGGCCTTGTGATCCAGGGCACGGCGATGCTGGCTCTGGCCGCTGCGCACCGCCTTGGCCAGATGCTGGATCTGCTCGGCGAGTGCATCCATAGCGTTGCGCGAGCGCTCGACCAGTACCTCGGCGCGCAGCCCCGAGGCGGAATCCTCGACCAGGGTGCCCGACTGCTCGGCGAGATAGGCCATCAGGGCCTTGAGGCGCGAAAGGCCGGTGGCCTGAGCGATACGGTGCCGGGCGCGGGCCTGTTCCAGGGCATCGAAGGCCTGCGCCAGCTTCCAGCGGCCCTTGTACTCGAAGGTCAGCATGGGGATCTGTCGGCCGCTGATCAGCTCGAAGGCCAGGATCAGCATCTCTTCCACGTCCTGCAGCGTCATCAGGAGCTCGTCGTCCTGCTCGATGGCCGCCAGCACGCGCTCGATGAAGTTGTCATCTCGCGAGACCCCGTGCTGCAGCGCTGGCGCCTGGCCAGTGAAGCGCGCCCGCAACAGGTCGGTGGCCTCCGGGGCCAGCGCGGCGAGTTCCTGGAACTGCGGTTCCAGTGTCTCGCCGTAGAGCGCGATCATGTCGCGGATACGGGCATGCAGGCCGACTCGACGGTAGATGTCGATCTGGCTGATGATCCGGGCGCTGTCGCGATCATCGAGCAGCTCAAGGGCGGCAAGCTCAACACCCTCGGGTGACAGGTCCTGCTTGCGCAGCAGCATGGCGGCGGCCTCGCGACGCCGGGCGTCGCCCTCGAGGCTTTCGACGATCAGGTCGCGCGTGGTCAGCAGCAGATCCGGCAGTGCCTTGATGACGCGCTCTATCTTGGCGGTGGTCTTCTCAGCGTGTCGCGCCCCAGTGAACTGATGCACCAGGTTGGCGATGATGCCGGTCGCGCCGGTAATCACTGTGTAGCTGATAAAGAAGATGTAGTTATCGGCGGTGGGCGCGCGCCCGTAGCCCAGCAGGTAGCCGCCCCAGGCGCCCAGCAGGGTGACGGGACCGGCGGTCCACAGGATCTGCAGCAGGCTGACCGACCAGGGGACCTTCTCCACGGCGCGGGTGATGCGATCAATCTCGTCGCGGCCTTCGCGTTCGAGGCGGACCTGAGATGTCTCGTGTGAAGTGTCCTTGCCACGGCGGCGAAAGGGAATGGGTACGAGCACGGTAGCCTTCATCAGCATCAAACGGGGAAGCCGACAGCCGTCGGCGGGCGACACATTAGCACCCCTCATTCGAGGGCAACAGCCCTATCATGAGCATGCTAAAATTCTCCACCTGTCGGGTATCCGAATCATGCGTCGATGGGCTCATGCGCCTGAGTCTGGAGGTCGCTGCTCACGAGTGTGCGGCCCGTCTGTCGAATGTGAAGTCGTGATGCGAGACGCTATTCGAATCGTTATGCGAGTCAGGAGTCAGTGTATGTCATCGATCGTGCTGCTGGACGGCGGCATGGGCCAGGAGCTCGTCCGTCGTGCTGGCGAGCCGCCCACCCCGCTCTGGTCCACCCATATCCTCAAGCAGCACCCCGATCTGGTGCAGGGCCTTCATGAAGACTTCATTCGGGCCGGCGCTCGAGTGATTACCCTGGCGACCTATACCGCCACGCCGGAGCGCCTCTCCCTTGCCGGACAGGCCGAGACTCTCGAGGTGCTGCATCAACGGGCGCTGGAGCGGGCGCAAAAAGCGGTCGCCGCCTGCGGCGAGGACGTGGCGATTGCCGGCTGCCTGCCCCCGCTGGTCGCCAGCTACCGGCCCGATCAGTCACCCGCTGGCGAAGTAGCCGTGCCCAGCTATCGGCGTATGGTGGCTGCCGGCGAAGGCGTTGATCTGTGGCTGTGCGAGGCGATGGCTTCCCTTGACGAGATGCGCTCGGCGGTAACGGCGGCATCGGAGACGGGCCTGCCGGTCTGGGTCGCAGTAACGCTCGATGATGCGCATCCCGACCGGCTGCGCAGCCATGAGCCGCTGGCCGACGCGGTGGCGCTCGCGGAATCGCTCGGCGTGCAGGCGCTGCTGCTCAACTGCAGTCAACCTGAAACCATCGAGGCCAGTCTCGACGTGCTGACCGGTTTCTCCGGGGCGACCGGCGCTTATCCCAATGGGTTCACCTCCGTCGAGGCGTTGGCCCCCGGCGGCACCGTCAGCGCGCTTGAGGCACGCCATGACCTTGACCCCGAGGCCTTTACGCGCACGGCAACGCGCTGGATCGATCACGGCATCGAGATCATCGGTGGCTGCTGTGAGGTGGGGCCTTCGCATATCGCGCGACTGGCCAAGGCGCTTGGCGAGCGCGGGCATGCGCTGGTGCGGCCCTGAGGCCAGCTTCTTCAGGCCGCGATACCCGAACCGGGTGATAATGGCCAATGGAACGAAGGCGAGTCTGATACAGGGCAAGCGAGTCGGGTCGACAATAGTGAGGGGCCAAGGGCGGCATGGTAGCATGCTGCCCTTCGGTGCAGGTTCGGCCTGCGCAAAGCCTCGGTGAAGGGAGAAGACATGCTGGCGGTATGGGTAGAACAGTTGCTGGGCTTCGCCTCCGGCGCACTGACGGCGATTCGAAACAACGAGCATTACCCGTCCTTTATGGCCTGGGTGCGCGAAGACGGCCCGGCGCTGGTCGGTGGCAAGCTCTCGCTGGCACAGGCGCTGGGCCCGGAGCTGTGGTCGCAGACGCCGCTCGAGCGACTGGATTTTGCCTGCGAGCCGTTGGCGCGTCCGGGGCGCAACGAGCCCTGCTGGTGTGATTCCGGGCTCAAGACCAAGCAATGTTGCGGGGCCGAGCGCTTCCCGGGGCCTATACCCGGTCACCTTATGTGGATGCTGTCGCTGCGCGAATGGAAGGGCGACACCCTCAAGGCGGCGCTGGATAGCGGTCGGGCGCCGGCCCAGGCGCTGCTCGAGGCAGGGCTGATTGCCGCCGAGGGCGGCCAGCGAGGCCGGGCCCAGCAGATTCTCGAGGCGCTGTTCAATACCTCCGATTGGGAACGTCTTCCGGAGCAGGCCGAACCGGCCTTCGAGCTCTTGATCGATCTCTATCAGGAACGCGGCTTTCATAAAAAGCGCACCGCACTGCTTGATGATGTGCTCGATCGAGGCCCGCTCTTCCTGCGCGGCGTGGCGCTCGAGCGACTGTGCCTGATGTATCTCGACGACGATGACCTGGCAAGCGCCCGTGAGGCCTTCGTGCGCGCGCAGCAGGCGCTGCCTGACTCGCCGACCCTGGCCTATATCGAGGCCATGCTGTTGCTTCACGAAGGCAACGTCGAAGAGGCCGCCGAGCGGGCGCGGTTCTGGTTCCGTCGGCTGTCGCGCCGCGGCGATCTTGATCCAGAGCAGCTCGAGTTCCTGGCCGACCTGGCCGAGAACCCAGGCGCCACCCTAGCCGAGCAGATGGTCAGTTCCGAAGAAGATCTGGCCGACCCCCTGGCGGCCCTGCAGGCGCTGCTCGAGTCGCTGCCGACCGCGCCACTTCTCGAGTTCACGCGCACCGCCGAGGGCAGCCTCGAATTCCATACGACCGCCCGTCAGGACACGCTGTTTGCCGCCTGGCAAAAGCACTTCCAGGTGCTGGTCGATGAAGAGGCGGCACTGGGCTTCGTCGATGACCCCTGGCCCCATGCCAGCGACTGGCTTGGCGAGCTGTGCGCGCATCCCGAGTGGCTCGATTCGCCCCAGGTCGTGCAGTCGCTGACGCTGGCCCTGACCAGCCGCTTTGGTAGTCTGCCGTGGATGGCGCCGAGTCTCTTCGAGCCACTGGCAGTCCGTCTGGAGCGCTGGTTGACCCAGCTCGAGAGCGAAGGGGGAGGCGACTTCGAATGGGACGCCGCCGATAATGCCGTTCTGCTGCGCACCGGCCTGGCGCTGGTGGTGGGCATGGAACGTGGCGCCCGTGAGCGCTCCCGGGAGCTCGCCGAGCGGCTGCTGACGCTGGACGCCCAGGACTCGCTGGGGCTGCGTGAGCTGGTGCTCGACCAACTGCTGCGCGAGAGCCGCAACCACCGGGCCCTCGAGGTCAGCCTGCAGGCCAGCGAGACACCGCCTCTGCTGGGTGTGCTGATGGGCCGGGTGCTGGCGCTGTATCGTCTCGAGCGCCTCGATGAGGCCCGCGAGGCGCTCGAGGAGGTTCGCCGGATCAACCCTCACGTGATGGCGATGCTCTGCGACCCACGTGGTCGCGAGGTGCGCGGCCGCCAGGCAGATGCCCCCGAGCCCGGCAGCCGCGCCGAAGCCTGGCAGTATCGCACCCTGATGCGTGATCAGTGGTCCAATACCCAGGGTGCTCTTGGCTGGCTGGATGCGCAGCGCCATAGCCTCAAGTCCTGATGGCGTTGGTCACGTCTACGCCGAATAAGCCTAAGCCCTAGTCGGCCTGGGCTAGCGTTACCCATCGTCCGGTTTCGGGCGATCACAGATCGGGCCGCGATGCATATCGCGGCCCGATCTGCATCAGTTGCTGGGTGTCGGCTGGGCCAGCAGCGCGGAACGACGGTGGATCCACAGGGCCAGCAGGATCGCCGGCAGGCCGAGGGCCGATGCTGCCACGAAGAAGGTGGGGTAGCCCTGGGCGGCGACCACCATGCCGCCGAAACCGCTTAGAAACTTGCCGGGTAAGGTCATCAGCGACGAGAACAGCGCATATTGGGTCGCGGTGTAGGCTCGCGAGGTCAGGCTCGACAGGAAGGCGATGAAGACGGCACTTGCCAAGCCATTGGCCAGGTTATCGGCGGTGATGGTTGCCACCAGCATCGGCAGGCTGTCGCCGGCCAGGGCCAGCGAGGCGAACAGCAGGTTGGTCAACGCCGCCGCCATGGCACCCAGCACCAGGATCGGTCCGATTCCGTAGCGCACCACCAGCAGCCCGCCAAGAATCCCGCCCCCGATACTCATGGCGATGCCGAAGACGTTGGTGACGTTGGCAATGGTGGCCAGCGAAAAGCCCAGGTCGATATATAGCGGGTTGGCCATCGAGGCCATCGCCAGATCGCTGATGCGAAAGACCCCGACGAAGACCAGCAGCCACAGGGCCTTGACGCCATGACGGGCGAAGAAATCCGTGAAAGGGCAGACCACCGCGCCAATGGCCCAGGCACCGAGACGACGCAGCCCCCGGTGGCGACCGCGGGTCGCCCGCAGGAAGGCACGCACCCGGGGCTCGTGGATCAACTGTACCGACAGCGGCGACCGCTTGGGCTCCGGGCGCAGCAATACCGTCAGCATGCCGACACTCACCAGCGCGGCCATGGCGAGGTAGGCGGCCTGCCACGAGACCAGCGAGGCAATGTATAGCGCGCCAGCGCCGGCGGCGATCAGACCGCCCCGATAGCCGATGATGTAGGTCGAAGACATGGCGGCCTGGACTTCCTCGGCAGCGGACTCGATACGAAAGGCATCGATGGCGATGTCCTGGGTGGCCGAGCCGAAGGCCACCAGCAGAGCGAATGCCGCTACCACGGGCAGGTGGCCCTGAGGGTCGAGGCTGGAAAGGCCTACCAGCCCCGCGGCGATCATTGCCTGAGCGAGCAGCATCCAGCTGCGTCGCTGGCCGAGCAGCGGTGTCAGCCAGGGCAGCGACAGACGGTCGACCACCGGCGCCCAGAAGAACTTGATCGAATAGAGGATGCCGATCCAGGAGAAGAAGCCGATGGCCGCCACCTCGACGCCGTCGCTGCGCAACCAGGCCGAGAGGGTGGAGAAGACCAGCAAAAACGGCAGGCCGGCGGAAAACCCCAGGAACAGCATGGTGATGACCGGTGCGCGCAGGTAGACCGCCAGGGCGTCGCGCCAGCTTCGGCGTGGGGATAACGAGGGCATCAAAACACTCCGGAAAAGGGTGGGGCTTACACGTGGTCGGTGGGGCAATGCTAGAATGATGTCTGACCGCGTCGCATGACGCTATGGAAAATCAAATACCTATCGCTGTTCATGGACGGCGGCGACAGGCCGTTAGTCGCCAGATGGCCGTTTATGAAGTCCACGATGTACGTGCGCCAAGAGCGACGAATACGCTAAGTGTGACAATCGCTGCAGTCGCTGCCAAGGATGCGCGCGAGGAGAAGGGAGACTTATGAGTGATGCCATTGATGGCCAGGGGCATGATGCCGATGGCGTCGAGAGCGATGCCATTGCGCGCTGGTATGTGATCCAGTGCAAGGGAAGTGAGTCGTTTCGTGCCGCCGAGCATCTCGCCAATCAGGGCTTTGATGTCTTTCATCCGGTACTTGAGGTGCAGAAGAAGCGCCGTGGCAAACTTGCCTGGATTGCAGAGCCGCTGTTTCCCTATTATCTGTTCATTCGCCTGGATCGCATCGCCAGCAACTGGCGGCCGATCCGCTCGACTCGCGGAGTGCTCAAACTGCTGACCTTCGGCGACGAGCCGGTGGCGGTAGCCGATAGCCTGATCGAGACCCTGAGGCGCAATGCCAGTACATCGCCGGAGAACGAGACGGCCAACGTCTATTTCCGCGCCGGCGAGAGCGTCGAGATCATCGAGGGTCCCTTCCAGGATCTCAAGGCGGTCTTTGAATCCCAGAAAGGCGAGGAGCGTGCCATCGTGCTGCTCAACATGCTGCACAAGCAGCAGCGCTTGGAAATGCCCATCGCCCAGCTACGCCGCACCCAGTGAACGTAGGGCTGCGCGTCCAGTATTAGGAGTGTTCTACATGCAAATCGCCCCTCATCGGGTCGTCAACCTGCACTATCGCTTGACGGATGCCGACGGCACCCTGCTCGATGACTCCCGCGCCCGTGAGACTCCCCTCGAGTATCTACACGGCCACGTCAATATTGTGGCTGGCCTGGAGAGCGCCCTAGAGGGCCAGGCTCCCGGCGCTACCCTGAGTGCCACCCTGGGCCCTGATGACGCCTATGGTCAGCGAGACGAAGCCAAGGTGCAGGAAGTGGGTCGAGGCTCGTTTCCGGTCGCCGAGTTGACCCCCGGCATGCGCTTTCAGACCCCCGGTGAGGATGGCCCTCAGGTTGTAACGGTGCTTGAGGTCGGGGCCACCCAGGTCACCGTCGACACCAATCATCCGTTGGCAGGCGAGACCCTCACCTACGATCTTGAGGTTTTGTCGGTGCGTGAAGCGACTCGGGCGGAGCTGGCCAAGGGCCATCCGCTGCCGGAAGGCACCGATCATGCCAAGGTCGAAGATCGCAAGGTGCTGTGACGGCGGCGCGCAAAAACTGATCCACATCAAGCCCTTGGAGTGCTATGTGGCCGAGGCTTGAGAAAATTGATCCAGATCACCCCCCTTCCTGTCGCCGCCCGTTAGAGTGACGCCATCACGTCGCGGCAGGAGCAGTGCCTGTACTGGGATGAAAGCGTGGTTTTCGGACTGGGCACCCTGGGCTTGGTGATCGCCTTCATGATCGGCTTGTTAGGCTTCGTGAGGCGTGATCATCGGCGCAAGGGGAAACATCGGCACTGAACGGCGAAGACGCCCGCAGGGGAGTCCAAGTCGCGCGACATGAGTCGTCAGGGGAAGGGGGCATTGCCTCCTGTGGCCGGCCTTCGGGTCGGCTTTTTTATGGCTATACGTTTTGTGGCGGTTCACTTTTCTCCCTCGCGCAGTGTGGGCACTTCCCTGGCCTGAGCGTTGACGTGAGGGCTGAAGAGAGCTGACGTGAAGGATGACGTGAGGGGCTTAGGGCTGGCGTAGCATCACCGCATCGTGAAGGCGAGCCAGGCGCCCCAGTAAGCGGTTGCGCGGGCCGGCGGGCACGTCCTGGTCGACTAGTGCGGCACGCAGGTGATCGACTACGGCATTGAAGTGCGCGTTGGTGATGCCCATCTGCTGGTGGGCACGAGCCATCGAGGGACCCGCGTAGTCACAGGGGCCGTCGCTGATATCGCATAGCTGGGTGGCGAAGGCCTCGGCGAAGTGATCGATGTTGGTATTGGCGAAAAAGTCGACGATGCGCTCGTCCCCGGCAATGCGATAGAGAAAGTCATTGACCACGGCGTCGATCACAGGCTTTCCGCCAAGAGCGGCATACAGGCTGTCGTCACTGGCGTTTGCCACAGCGCGTGAGCCGGCGTCGTCGGTGCTCGCCTGATACTCCTCTGCACTGGGGGCGGGAGGGGAATGAGCGCAGCCGCCCAGCATCACAAGGCCGACGATCAGCAGGGCCGGCCTCCATGCTGCTTGGAAAGCACTGACTCGAAAAGCATCGCCGCCAGAGGCATCGTCTCGATAAGCGCGGCTCCGAGAAGCGCCGCCCGTTGGAGTGTGAAAACAGCCGATCATAGCGCCACCTGCAGCGAGAGATAGCCGCCTTGCTGATCGGCCAGGCCGGCGATATCGCCAAGATCGAGCCAGGCTCCGGTCAGCGAGACGTGCTTGTTGAAGAAATGTGCCACATAGACGTCGCGCCAGTCGTTTTCGGCGGCGACCCCCAGGTTGTCGGGTTTCTGGCGATACTCGACGCCGACGACCCAGTCCGGCGCCAGCATCAGCCCCAGCGAGCCCTCCACGACCAGTGACCGACTTGCCTTCTGATCGCCGCCGAATCCCAGCAGCCCGCCCTGGTTGGCGCGGGTCGAGCGCAGGGTCAGGTTGGTCAAGAGGTTCCGCCCGCCAACCGCCGCGAACCAGAGCTTGCTCGTCGCGAGATAGATGTCGGTGCCTGCCGTATCCTTGGCGCCAAGCGCCTTGGCCAGTTCGCCATCGACCATGCGCTTGTGCTGCACCCCCAGACTCCAGGTGCCCCAGGTGTCATACAAAGGGTCGCCGTAGAGGCGCAGCTTGGCGCCGAGGATGTCCTGCTCGAGGCGACCGCCCAGGGTGTTCAGATCGAAACGTTGTCGGGCCAGCGATAGCTCAAGGCGGTCCTGGATGTTGCCGGCGATACCGGCTACCCCCAGGGTGTAATCATCGACTCGCGCCTGGCTGACGCTGGCCGTGGCGGCGAACTCGCCTTCGCTCGCGGTGCCGGCCAGCACCCCCCAGGGCGATATCCCGCCCCCTGCCGCGCCCTCGACCTGGGTGACGCCGCCGGTGGCCAGCAGGCGGCTGCCCGCCTGGGTGGCAGGGGAACTCAGCAGGGCAAGAATGGCCAGCATGATGGGGGCAAAAGAGAACCCGGATCGCCTCATCCTCAGGCTCCTTGTGTCGGGGGTTGCTGGGCTTGATAACGCTCGACCCATAAAGTGACCTCGTCTGCGGGTAGTGGCCGGGCAATCAGATAGCCCTGCAGGTAGTGGCAGCCGAAGCCTTTCAAGATGGTGCGGCTTGCCTCGGTCTCGACGCCCTCTGCCACGACCTTGAGGCCGAGGTTCTGGCCGAGCTCTATGGTCGAGCGCACGATCACCTCATCGTCGGGGGAGTCATCCAGGCGCAGGATGAACGACTTGTCGATCTTGAGCTCCTGCACCGGCAGCCGCTTCAGTTGGGCGAGGGACGAATAACCGGTGCCGAAGTCGTCGATCGCCAGCGTCATGCCGGCGCCGCGCAGCTCCTCCAGATGACGCGTGGCGAGTGCAGGGTCCTTGATGATGGCGCTCTCGGTCACTTCCAGCCCCAACTGGTCGGGCACTAGGCCGTTCCTCTCAAGCACCTCTTTCAGTCGCGCTGTCAGGGTCTCGTCCATGATGTCTTCGGCCGACAGATTGATGGCCACGCGCAGACCGTGGCCCTGTGTCTGCCACTGATGAAGCTGGGCGCAGACGGTTTCGATCATCCAGCTACTGAGCATGCGGATATTGCCGGAGCGCTCGGCCAGGGTGATGAACTCGTCGGGTGGAATGAAGCCGAGCGTCGGGTGCTCCCAGCGCATCAGTGCCTCGAACTGGACGATATCGCCGTTCGTTGCCAGTACCTTGGGCTGGTAGACCATGGTCAGCTGGTGCTGTTCTACCGCGTCATGCAGGTCGCGGATCAGGGTCAACTGACGCAGGTGCCGTTCGTCCTGGCCGGCAATGTAGCGCTGGTGGGCATGGTGATGATGGCGGGCGATGTCCAAAGCCACGTCGGCGCGTCGCATCAACAGGTGCGGAGTGTCGCCATCCTCGGGAAATCGCACCTCGCCGAACGACAGTCGTGGACGGATGGGTGATCCCTCCAGATCGATTGGCTCGGCGAGCTCATCCTGGAGCGCCTCGAACCACCCGGGCGGGCAGGACGGGGCATCCAGGCGCAGCAGGAACTCGTCCCCGCCGATGCGGTAGGCCTGCACGGTTGGTGCCGGCAACCGATCGAGCCGGCGTGACAGCGTGATCAGTACTCGGTCGCCGAGGGCGTAGCCGAAGGTGTCGTTGATGCGGCGAAAGTCACCGATCGCCATACGCAGAAGGGTGAAACCACTGCCTTTTTCGATATCGTCCTGAACGTCGTGCTGCGCAGACGTGCGGTTGGGAAGATCAGTCAGAATATCATGCCGAGACTGGTGCAGGAGGCTTGCCTCCCGCTGTGCGATGTCTTCCTGCATGGTCATGAGTGTGTCCGCGAGCACACGCATTTCGCCATGCTGACCAGACTTGAGGTCGGCTATACGCTCGCCCTGGCCGATACGCCTGGCGGCATCGGCGAGTCGGCGCAGCGGGCGGCTGATGCCTTTGGCGCTGAACGCCGCGACCAAGGCGGTCAGCGTCAGGGTGGCGGCGAACAGCGCCAGCAACTGCCATTGAATATTACGATAGGGCGCCAGCAGGCTCGTGCGTGAGGCCTGGATCAGGGCGAAGGCTTCATCCTCACCGGCGCGGCGCAGCAAGCGGGCGCGGGTCAGATAGTCGGCGTTTGCATCCAGTTCCGCGACGGAACCCATGCCATCAAGTGCGCTAAGCAGTTGAGTCAGCTCTTCGGGCGGCAGGTCAGCGCGAGACGTCGCCGTATAGCTTGCCTGGTCCTGACCGAGGTGGTGGCCAATGAAGCTGACCGGCAGCTGGGTGAGGGCATCGATCTCTTTGGCGAGTTCGGCATCTAGCCGAAAGCCCATACCTGCCCAGCCGATCAGGTTGGGCGCACGCACGGGTAACAGGACGAACTGGTAGGGAATCCCGTCTTGCAGCACCACCTCGACGCTGCCCTGGCCTTCCTGAGCCGCGCGCCACAGCCCCTTGAAAGGCAGCTGGCTGCCGGTCTCGTGATGGCTGCTTGCCAGCAAGCGCCCGCTGGGGTCGGTGAGCAGCACCATATCTGCCTCGGCGCGGCTGCCATGATTGATCAGCACCGATTCGAGCGTGGAGGTGTCCTTGGTGGCCACGGCACTCTTGAAACCGAAGTCGTCGGTGAGGATGTCGACCGTATCACGCAGCCGCTGGCCGCGCGCATCGAGCACCTCGCGCAGCACGCTCAGGCCGACGTCCAGGTCGCGCTGGCCGGATGCCATGATATCGGCGCGGATGGCGCTCAGGGTGGCGGCCGCGGTGACGACCTGAGCCAGTATCACCACCGAGAGCATGGTAATCAGCAGGCGGGAGCGGAACGTCATGCGGGCCTCACTGGCTCAAGGCCCGATTGAAGCGCTGTTGCAGCGAAGACTGCTCAGCCGCTGGTTTCGCTGCGACCGAAAGCGATAGGGAGACGCTGCGCAGGTCGCTGGCGCTGACCGGTCTGGGTGCCTCCCACCACTGCTGATGGGTTTCTTCAAGGCGAGGGTGCCATACCCGCAGTCGGTGCTCGCCAGGTGGCAGGTCCTCCAGATTGACTTGCCCATTCTCGTCGGTGATGGCGAATTTCGCGGCATCGCTGACCACGATGAAGGCCTGCATATGGTCGTGGATGTTGCAGCCGAGTACCGCCACCCCGGCAGTATCGAATGGCACGGGCGGCGGCGTCTCCTGTCGGTAGAGGTTCAGGTCGAAGACACCGGTGGGGGAAAAGGAATAGACATGGTGGCGAGTGGTGTCGCGATTGGGAAAGCTGACGCGGCTGCCTACGCTTACGGCACTGACATGGGGATGAAAGGCGGCATTGCGTTGATAGACGTCCACCGATGAAGGGGCCGCCTTGGAAGCGCCCTCAATATCTACCTCGACCACCGCTTCTGGAAGCGGTTTGCCGGTTGCGGCATCGGTTACGGTGATGCGGGCGGCCTGTGCGGCCAGGCTGCTCAAGAGGCCTGTGGCCAACAGCAAGGAGCTCAGCAGTACGTGAGGGGCTCTGGTCACATGGGTTCCTTTTCTCACAGGCGTTTCACAGGGATTTCGAGGCAGCCAGAGCATCGTGTCACCTGCATCATCGGTGCTATAAGCAGCACAAACTGTTTTTCTGATAAAGCGTGAGTGCATCAATACCGGTGATAACCGGGCAGATCAAGGGGGCTGCCACCAGTGCTGGTGCCAGGCCCTCATCACCCGCTCAGGGTACCAAGTCTCGCCCCGGCTGCCGTTGTAGCGGGCCAGAGCGCGAGTCAGATCACCGTCCTCCACGTCCAGGTAGTGGGCGAGGATGGTACAGCCATAGCGAAGGTTGAGCAGAGGGTCGAAGAGGTCATCCTCGGGGCGCCCCAGAGCTTCGACCCAGAACGGCATCACTTGCATCAGACCCTGAGCGCCAGCACTGGAGACGGCATTGGACCGAAAAGCGCTCTCGACCTGAATCAATGCCATCACAATGCCGGGGGCTAGCCCCGCCAGCCGCGCTTCCTGTTGGATGTTGTCCAGCAGGCGTGAGCGGCGTGCGGGGTCTTCGATGTAACGGGAAAGTTGTGTCGCCATGGTCGAGCGCCACTGGAGGTCCGCCCAGAGGTCGATGGCGGGCCTTGGCGTGTCGAGTACGCTTTCCAGCGTCTGGTGAAGGGGCGCGGAATAGCCCGGGCCAGTATCAGCCTGGGCCAGGGAGTCGGTCATCAGCAAAGCCGAGCCCAGTATGGCCAGGCTCAGCAGCGCTGTGCGTGGCAGGCGGGGCCCGGCGACAGGCATCAGCCGATGCGAGAGCGCAGGAAGTCGACGATGGTGTCGGCAGGCACCATGGTGGCCTCTTCATCGCGACGTCCCTTGTACTCGAGTTCACCCTTGTCGAGGCTGCGGTCGCCGATCACTAGGCGATGGGGGATGCCGATCAGCTCCTGGTCGGCGAACTTGACCCCGGGGCGGATATCCCGGTCGTCGAGCAGCACATCGATGCCCTGAGCCTTCAGCTCGTGGTACAGGCGTTCGGCGGTCTCGCGGACCCGTTCCGACTTGTGGGCGTTCATGGGCACCATGGCCACTTCGAAAGGCGCCAGCGCATCCGGCCAGATGATGCCGGCGTCGTCATGGTTCTGCTCGATGGCAGAGGCCACCACCCGGGTCACGCCGATGCCGTAGCAGCCCATCCACGGGTGCACCGCCTTGCCGTCGTCGCCAAGCACGGTGGCATTCATGGCCTGGGAGTATTTGGTGCCCAGCTGGAAGACGTGGCCGACCTCGATGCCACGCTTGATCGCCAGTTCGCCCTGACCGTCCGGCGAGGGGTCGCCTTCGACCACGTTGCGGATGTCGGCGACCTTGGGCAGTGCCAGGTCACGCTCCCAGTTGATGCCGAAGTAGTGCTTGTCATCGATGTTGGCGCCGGCGCCAAAGTCGCTCATCAGCGCCACGCTGCGGTCGACGATCACCGGCATGTCCAGGTTGACCGGGCCCAGCGAGCCGGGGCCCGCGCCCACGGCGGCACGGATTTCGTCCTCTGTCGCCATGGTCAGCGGCGCCTTGACCTCGGGCAGGTTCTCGGCCTTGATCTCGTTGAGCTCATGATCGCCACGCACCAGCAGGGCGATCAGGCCACCGGCGTCGGCATGAACCATCAGCGTCTTGATGGTCTTCTCGATGGCGAGGCCATGCTTGTCGACCAGCGCGGCGATGGTCTTGGTCTCGGGGGTATCGACCAGGCGCAGTTCTTCGCTCGCGGCAGCAGCAGTGACCTGACTGCCCAGCGGTGCTGGCAGGGCTTCTGCCTTCTCGATGTTGGCGGCATAGTCGGACGCGGTGGAGAAGACGATATCGTCCTCACCCGAGTCGGCCAGCACGTGGAACTCGTGGGAGCCGGTGCCGCCGATGGAGCCGTTGTCGGCAATCACCGGCCGGAAATCCAGCCCCAGACGGGTGAAGATGCGCACGTAGGCGTCATACATCGCCTGATAGGTCTCTTTCAGGGAGTCTTCATCGATATGGAAGGAGTAGGCGTCCTTCATGATGAACTCACGCGAGCGCATCACCCCGAAGCGCGGGCGGATCTCGTCGCGGAACTTGGTCTGGATCTGGTAGAAGTTCGACGGCAGCTGCTTGTAGCTCGAGATCTCCTTGCGCACCAGGTCGGTGATCACTTCCTCGTGGGTCGGCCCCACGCAATAGTCGCGGTCATGGCGATCCTTGAGGCGCAGCAGTTCCGGGCCATACTGCTCCCAGCGGCCGGATTCCTGCCACAGTTCGGCGGGCTGCACGGCCGGCATCAGCACTTCCTGGGCTCCAGCGCGATCCATTTCCTCGCGGACCACCCGCTCGACCTTGCGCAGAGTGCGCAGGCCCATCGGCAGCCAGGTGTAGAGCCCCGAGGTCAGACGGCGAATCATGCCCGCGCGCAGCATCAGCTGATGGCTGATCACTTCGGCGTCGGCGGGCGTTTCCTTGAGGGTGGAGAGCAACAATTGGCTGGCGCGCATGGGTCCGGCGTTTCCTTCGAATCTTGAACGGGCACCGGCCGGCCTGATGGCCGGCGGGCAGAGTTACACGTATTGTACGGTGAAGCCCGGGTGGCGGCAAAAGCCTGTTGGGTGGGTGCCGCGTGGTCCGTGTTAAAAATGTCGATGTATTAGACAATTGCCGATAAAATCCGGATATCGATAGTGGAGTTATGATTTACGTGCAATCATTGAGCTTCCGAATTATCAACCCTGAGCGACGGAGGACCCCGGGCGTGCATGACGAGACCACCATTCAGGAACGTTGCCGCTGGCCCCATTGGCGTGATCGGCTGTGCAGCGCCGACGAGGCCGCCGCGCTGATCACCGACGGCATGACGGTGGGCATGAGCGGCTTTACCCGCGCCGGTGAGGCCAAGGCAGTGCCGCTGGCGCTAGCCGAGCGTGCGGCCCGCACGCCTCTCTCCATCACGCTGATGACGGGCGCCTCGTTGGGCAACGACCTGGATCAGCGGCTGACCGAGGCCAAGGTGCTGTCGCGACGCATGCCCTTCCAGGTGGATACCACCCTGCGTCGCGCCATCAATGCCGGCGAGGTCATGTTCATCGACCAGCATCTCTCCGAGACCGTTGAGCTGCTGCGCAACCGTCAGCTCGCCGATCTCGACGTGGCGGTGGTTGAGGCCTGTGCCATTACCGAGGAGGGCGGTATCGTGCCCACTAATTCGGTGGGCAATTCGGCCAGCTATGCGATCCTGGCCGACAAGGTGATCATCGAGCTCAACCTCGATTCTCCCGCCGAGCTGGAGGGGCTCCACGATATCTATATCCCGCAGATGCGCCCTACTCGCCCGCCGATCCCCGTGGTGGCGCCGGACTCGCGCATCGGCACCCCCTACATCCCCATCGATCCCGCGAAGATCGCCGCCATCGTCGTCACCCATGGCCACGACAGCCCCTCCACGGTATTGCCACCGGATGTGGATACCCGGAGTATCGCCGATCAGCTGATCGGCTTTTTCACCGCCGAGGTGGAGGCCGGGCGCCTGGCAGCCTCGCTGCTGCCGCTCCAGGCAGGGATCGGCAGCATGGCCAATGCGGTGATGAGCGGGCTGGCCGAGGGCCCCTTCGAGCACTTGACCATGTACTCTGAGGTGCTGCAGGACTCCACCTTCGATCTGCTGGACGCCGGCAAGCTGGAGTTTGCCTCGGGCTGTTCGATCACCCTTTCCGAGGCGTGCGGCAAGCGGGTATGGCCGCGTCTGGACGACTACCGTGACCGCCTGATCCTGAGGCCCCAGGAGCTCTCCAACCATCCTGGCATCGTGCGTCGACTGGGCATCATTGCCATCAACACCGCGCTGGAGTTCGACATCTACGGCAACGTCAACTCCACCCATGTCTGTGGCACTCGGATGATGAACGGCATCGGGGGCTCAGGTGACTTCGCCCGTAACGCCCAGCTGTCGATCTTCGTCACCAAGTCACTGGCCAAGGGGGGAGACGTCTCGAGCGTGGTGCCCTTCGTCAGCCATGTGGATCATACCGAGCACGACGTGGACATCCTGGTCACCGAGCATGGTCTGGCCGACCTGCGCGGCCTGGCTCCCCGGGAGCGGGCAGAGCGGGTGATCGAGCACTGTGCCGATCCGCTTTACCGTCCAGCGTTGCGGCGCTACTTCGAGCAGGCCAGGGAGCGTGGCGGCCATACGCCCCACTGCCTGGAGCAGGCACTCATCTGGCACGTGGCCGTGGAGCGAGACGGGCATATGCGCAGCTTCCGGGCCGATGAGGAGATGAAGGTCACCGCCTGACGGCCGCTTGCCTCAGCGGTGGGGCATTGCTTCGGGCCGGTAGCCTTCCAGCAGCGCCCAGAGGATCGCCGCGGTCTCGGCATCGGGGAGCCCGCGGTAGTCCTCCGGGCGAAAACGCATCTGGAAGGCGCGCAGCGCACCTCGGGTCGCTTCATCCAGGACCTCGCTTTGTTCCAGCGCGAAACCCCAAGCTGTAAGCCCCAGCTGCAGGTCGCCAAGCGAGGGTGGGGCTTGGGTGAAGTATCGATGATAGCGGGCGACCCTTGCCGGATCCGGCCAGGGGCCAATGCCCGCCGCGTGAAGCCGCTTCCAGGGAAAGGCCGGGCCGGGATCGATCTTGCGGGTCGGGGCGATCTCGGCATGACTCAGCACTGCGGTGGGGGCGATGTCGTGGCGGGCGATGATGTCCCGGGCGAGCGCGATCTGCGCGGTGACCTGGGCGTCGGGGAAGGGCGCCCAGGTCACGTCCGCACCGTCCTTGAGGTCTGCAAAGGGCCGATCCGGCCCCGCATTGACGATCTCGATGCCAATGGAGGTATCGTTGAGATTCTCACGCCCCGCCCAGCCGCTGGCACCGGCATGCCAGGCCCGCCGTGACTCGTCGACCAGCTGGTAGACAGGGGGCGGCTTGCCGCTACGCGGCGGGGGGATCAGATAATGGCTGCTGACCCGCGGACCGGTAAGAGCGCTGAGCGAGTCGGCCTCATCGGCATCGGTGTAGTGGATCACCAGGTAGCGCACCCGGCTCGAGTGAGACGTTGCGGTATGGCGATGATCGACGCTATAGCCGTCGCGAGTTTCTACTGCCGGGGCTGCGCAGGCACCAAGTCCCAGTCCCAGCAGTAAAATGACGAAGAGTCTGCCCATGAACTATTGGCCTTGATCATTGACGGTCAGGGGAGTGAATAACGTCACCTGTTGGGCTTGAGTAAGACAGGGCGCATCAGATGCGATCCCCTTACCTGTCAATCTTGAGTCACCATGATAGCCCTAAGAGGCCACGACGGTGGGGCCTTTATCATGCCAGGCGATCAGTGTGGCAGGTCGGTTTGCTCGCCTGGGGAACGACCCTGGACATGGGTCGATAGCGGCAAGGAACCTGCTTCGATTCCTTGAGGTCAGGCTCGATACGCTGACGGGCCTGACGACGTAAGCCGCTTCGCGCGACATGCAGGACGTGGCTGGTCATGCATGCAGTGATCAGGCCATCGCGCTGGTTTCCTCCCGATCGGTCCGGGTGACCGTTCGGCTTATCACCCGGTTGCGGCCGGTCTCCTTGCATTCGTAGAGGCCGGCATCGGCGGTGGCAATGATATCGTCGAGGCTGACCGGTTCGCCGGAACGGGTGACGGCAACGCCGATGCTGACGGTGACCACGTCGGTGACACTGGAGGCTTCGTGCTCGATACCTACTGCTTGCAGCATGCCACGCATGGCCTCGGCCAGGCGCACGGCTTCCTCTTCATCGGCATCGAGCAGCACCACCAGGAACTCCTCGCCGCCCAGACGTACCACGATATCGGTCTCGCGCCGGAAGGTATCGCGCAGCACGTTGGCGATCTCGACCAGGCACTCATCGCCTGCCTGATGACCATAGAGATCGTTATATTCCTTGAAATGATCGACGTCGATCACCAGCGCTGACACCGCATGTAACCAGCGACGGCTAAGAGGCAGGGCGATATCGAGACGCTGTTCCAGCAGCCGGCGGTTGCCAAGTCCCGTGAGCGGGTCCTTGATCGCCTGTTCCTGCAGCTCGCAGTTGGCCGCGCATAGGTGGTCGACTCGCTGTGCTAACCGGTCCGCCAGCGATCCATGCATGGTCTGACTGGGTGGCAAGCGCTCTGGGTTTGAGCCTCCGTCCAGAGTGTCGATGCGCGCGATCATCTGCCTCAAGGGGCGTCGGTAGCGGTGCTCGAGCGACCACCAGGCGATTACTACGACGCTGGCAGGCATGATGAGGAGTAGCAAGGTAGACATGAATATCGGCTCGTCCATGACCGTGAGTGACGACGAGGTCGGCTAATTAGCGCATCTTTCTAATATGCAGACCATCGGCCGGGATGCCCATACCTTTAATCACATTTGCTTACTTAACGACACGCTACGACATGTTCGCGCTAAATTGCAGGCTCGCGAGCTGCCTATAGAGTGCGCTGGACTCCAAAAGGCTGGCGTGGCTTCCCGATGCGATCAGTCTTCCCTGGTCGAACACCAGCAGGCGGTCGGCGGCGATCACTGTCGCCAAACGGTGGGCGATCACCAGGCTGGTGCGCCCTTGCATCAGGCGGTCCAGTGCCTCCTGGACGACGCGTTCGCTTTCCGCGTCCAGCGCGCTGGTGGCCTCGTCCAGCAGCAGCACTCGCGGGTCTCGCAGCAGGGCTCGGGCGATGGCCAGCCGCTGTCTCTGGCCGCCCGAAAGCTGCACCCCACCGGGCCCCAAGGGAGTCTCGAAGCCATCCGGCAGGGCCTCGATGAAGCTCAGAGCATTGGCGTCTCGGGCTGCCTCACGGACTTCCTGAAGGCTCGCTTCGGGCTTGCCGTAGCGGATGTTGTCGGCCGCGGAGCCCGAGAATAGCACTGGCTCCTGCGAAACCAGCCCCAGCTGGGCCCTCAAGGTGTGCGGGTCGAACTCGCGAAGATCGATGCCATCCAGGGTAAGGCGTCCGGCCTGGGGGTCATAGAAGCGCAACAGCAAGTGAAGGAGTGTGCTCTTGCCGGCGCCAGAAGGCCCGACCAGCGCCACCCGTTCACCGGGGCGGATATGCAGGTTGATGCCATCAAGCGCTGGAGTGCCTGGACGGTTAGGATAGGCGAAGCGCACTGCCTCGATGCCGATTGCTCCCTCGACCCGGTCGGGCAGCGTTCGCGGCACGGCAGGGGCTGTGATCGTCGGGCGGGCGTCGAGCAGTTCCAGCAGGCGCTCGGCAGCGCCGGCGGCACGCTGTACATCACCGGCAACCTCGGCCAGCGCCGCTACGCCACCGGCGGCCAGCACCGCATAGAAAACAAACGCCGATAGCTCGCCGGCACTCATGTCGCCAGCCAGCACCGCATGCCCCCCTTGCCAGAGCATCAGGCCGACGGCCGTGAAGACCACCAGCATGGCGATACCGGTCAACCAGGCTCGCTGACGAGTCCGGTTGATGGCCGTGGTGAAGGCGGTCTCGACCCGGGCACCGTAGTCGCGTCGGTCGATATCCTCATGGCCGAAAGCCTGGAGCGTGCGGATGCCGGTCAGTGCCTCGCCGGCGTAGCGGCCAAGCTCGGCGACCTGGTCCTGGCTCGAGCGCGACAGGCGTCGGACCCGGCGCCCGTACCACAGGATGGGTAACAGCGTCGCAGGAATGCCCAGTAGGACAACCGCCGAGAGCCAGGGCTGGGTGGCCACCATCATGATCACCGCGCCGATCAGCATGAGCAGATTGCGCAACGCCACGGACAGTGACGAGCCAAACAGGCTCTGCAGCACGCTGGTGTCGGCGGTCAACCGCGACTGGATCTCTCCGGCACCGCCATGACCGGCTCCGCCGGCGGTGGCCGATTCCTGCTCGAAGAAGGCCGGCTCGAGGGTCAGCAGATGATCGAACACCTGGCGACGAAGGTCGCCGGCCAGCCGCTCGCCGATCCAGGTGACCAGGTAGTAGCGAAGCGCCGAGGCCCCGGCAAGCAGAGCAACGATAACCAGTAAGCCAAGCAAGGCCTGATTGAGGCGCGCGGCATCTTCAGCGATGAAGCCTTGGTCGATGACCATCTTGAGTCCCTGACCAACCAGCAGCACGCTACCCGAAGCCACCAGCAACGCGACTGCCGCCAGTATCAGGCGGATGCGGTAGGGGTTTAGCAACGAAAGCAGGCGAAGCAGGATGCGTGGATGCGGTCGTGATGTCATGGGGATATGTCAGGGCCTCGGTGGAACTGCAAAAAAGCGGTTAAAGAGCGATGAAAAAAACAGTGAGAAGAAGCCTCAAGAGCGGCGGCAACTTGATAGGGCGCTCTGCCTTGAAGGCAGCGGGGCGCTTGGCCATATTACGAGCGACTGACCGCTTTCTGACAATTTACGACTGAATCAATTCTTGGAGACATCATCATGACTGACTCATCAAACGACGCGACCGCCGACAGTCTGACACTGGCCTGCCCGCATTGTGCCGCCTTGAACCGGGTGGCACAGGCTCGGCTGGCTCAGGGCCGCTGTGGCAAGTGTAAGCAGGCGCTATTCACCGGCGCCCCCGTCGAACTTAACGGCGCCAACTTCAATGCCCTGGTCAATCGCAGCGATCTGCCGGTGGTCGTGGATTTTTGGGCGGCCTGGTGTGGGCCCTGCAAAGCGATGGCACCGATCTTCTCGCAACTGGCCGGTGAGTTGGAGCCGCGGATGCGCTTCGCCAAGCTGGATACCGATGCTGAACAGGCACTGGCCGGGCGCTTCAACATCCGCAGTATTCCCACCCTGGCGGTGTTCCGTCACGGCCAGGAAGTCGCCCGCCAGGCTGGTGTCATGCAGGGGCCACAACTGAAGCAGTGGCTGGCCCCGCACCTGCTTTAACGCATGCCTGGCAACGAATCTCGGCGGTGGACGTTGGCGCTGATAACGGAGCGCAGCGTGGGGAGCGCGATTGCTTGATGAGCATGCCATTCTGATCACCTAAAAATGGCAAGCTGTATAGAATACGAAGGTGGTGATGGCGTCATGAGTTGGCTTGGCGGTGGAACCCGGTTAATATTAGCATGCTAACATTTTTTCTCGCAGTGATTCTCAAGCAAATCGTGTTGTCACTGTCGGGCGTGCTTCTACTGTCATTTCCGGTTTCCCATCATGCGTTCTACTCTCTTTCTTCGCTGGCGCTGGATAGGCGCCTGGACCCTGGCCAATATGCTGTTGGCCTGGTCGATCGCCAGTCGCTATGTCGACTACATCGAACCCAGCGGGCTTGCTCAGTGGGGCTACCTGGGGCTGGTTTTTGCAGGCCATATCTCGCTGCTGGTATGGCTGGGTGCACTGCCGCTTTTCGTGCTCGCACCGCTGGTGCGTGGGCGGGTGATGTGGCTATTCGGAACGCTCTGGGCCAGTTCGCTGCAGTTGCTGCTGCTGCTCGATACGCTGGTCTACGATCAATACCGTTTCCACCTGAGCGGCTTCATCCTCGATCTGTTGGTCAACGCTGGCGGAGACGTCTTCAGCTTCTCATGGGTGGCCATCTCGATCACCTTGGCGGGGATTCTGGGCATGCTGGTGCTGCAGGGCGTTCTTGGGCGCGTGCTCAAGAAGCGCAGCACCGGTGGCGCCAGCCGATTCGCGTTTGTGCTGACCTTTCTGGCACTGGTGGGCGTACATGGCTGGCATGCCTGCGCGGATGCCTTCTATGACCAGAAAATCACGGCCATGACCCGCCATTTTCCGCTGTTCTATCCGGCAACCGCCAAGCGGTTCTTTATCGAGCAGGGCTGGGTCGATGTGCAGGCAGTTCGCGATAACGTTGAGCTGGGCGCGTCGTCCAAGGCCAGCCATGGCCTCAATTATCCTCTTGCCCCTCTAGCGTGTCGTGCCAGCGAATCACCGGACAACGTCATGTTGGTGGTGATCGACACCCTGCGTCACGACATGCTCAACCCGACAGTGATGCCGAATCTGTACCGCTACGCCCATAGCCCCGGCTGGATCAGTGCCTCAGAGCATTTCAGCGGTGGCAATTCCACCAAAGCCGGCGTGTTCAGCCTCTTCTATGGGCTGCCGGTGAACTACTGGGATGCCTTCACGGCGAGCCAACAGCCGCCGGTGCTGCTGGACACCCTCGAGTCCCAGGATTACCGCTTCAAGGTGCTGTCGTCGGCCACCCTGGTCAGTCCTGCCTTTGATCGCAACGTATTCTCGGGGCTCGATGATGTCTCCCTGAAGCCCGCTGAGGGCGAGCCCTGGGAGCGCGATCAACAGATCACCGAGGACTGGCTGGCGTGGAACGCACGCAATGACAAGGTCGATGGCCAGAGCGGTGGCCAACGTGACGAGCCAGGCAATGGTCAACGGCCATTCTTCGGCTTCCTGTTCTTCGATGCCGTCCACGGCTATAGCAGCCCGCCAGATTTTCCGCGTTTCACTCCTTACTGGGAGACCGTCAACCATTTGGCGCTGGGCCCTGATTTCGATGCCGAGCCTTATTTCAATCGCTATCGCACTGCGGCTCACTATGTGGACCAGCAGCTCGGCAGAGTGCTGGATGACCTGAAGGCGCTCGGTCTTCTCGAAAACACGGCGGTGGTTATCACCGCCGATCACGGCGAGTCCTTCAACGAGCATGGCAAGAACTACTGGGGACACGGCAGCAACTACTCCCGTGAACAGGTCGAGGTGCCCCTGGTCATGCATCTGCCAGGGCATTCGGGGGGCGAGATCGACTACCGTACTCAGCATGCCGATATTGCGCCGACGTTGCTCGAAGAGGTGCTGGGCTGTGAGGCTGCCCCACAGCGCTATACGCTGGGACATAACCTGATCAAGGGGGCTTCTTCGAAGGACTGGATGCTCTCTGGCAGCTACATGGGCTACGGCATTCTGCTGCCGGATCGCCAGGTGGACGTCGAGCCGACTGGCCGCTTCCAGGTGTACGACTACCAGATGCAGCCGCTCAATGCGGCCCGTCCTGACGCGTCGACGTCTCAGGAAGTCCTCAAGGCGCTGTCACGCTTTTATCGCTGAGTGCTTTTATCGCAGACTTCTTGTCATTGAAAAGAGCAGGGCGCTGCGATGTAGCGCCCTTTATGGATGAAACCCGTAGCGGATGATGCAGGGCGTCGGATGCGTTAGTGCGGAGTCATTCGCCAACTGACGAGAGCGGGAGTCAGGGGCGGCAGTCGAGGCCATGCCTACTCGGCATAGATCATCTTTCGCGTCATGCCGCCGTCGACCACGAAGTTCTGGCCGGTGATGAAACCCGCCTCATCGGAGAGCAGAAAGGCCGCCATGGAAGCGATGTCGCGTGGCTCGCCGACCCGCCCGGCCGGGTGCTGTGCGTGGTCTTCGACACTCAGTTTGGCTGTCTGGCGACGCGACGGCTTTTGCCATTCGCCGACCTCTATCCATCCTGGGCTGATGGCATTGACGCGCACCGCTGGGCCAAGGCTCATCGCCAAGGCATGCGTCAGCGCCACGATGCCGCCCTTGCTAGCGGCATAAGCCTCGGTGTCGGGTTCGGATTGCAGGGCCCGGGTCGAGGCGATGTTGATGATAGCGCCCTGGCTTTTACGCAAGGTCTGCGCCGCATGCTTGGTGGTCAGAAACGTGCTGGTCAGGCTGGTGTCGAGTACCTTGTGCCAGCTCTCAAGCGTCAAGGATTCGATAGGCCCCAGGAAGGGATCGGCGAGGGCGGCATTGTTGATCACTCCATCGATCCGCCCGTGGCGGGTCAGGGTCTCTGCAAGGCTGGTCTTGACCTGATCTTCATCGGTCACATCGACCTGCTGGAAGCTCAGGGCCTCGGGATCGCCGGGGGCCGCTTGCCCCTTCACGCATTCGCCAAGCTCAGCCAGGCAGGCCTCACCTGCCTCCCGGTCGAGATCGGCGATCACCACCCGGTAACCCCGCGACAGCAGCCCAAGCGCCATGCCTCGGCCGATGCCCTGGGCGCCACCTGTGATATATACCACCTTGCCGTCGCTCATCGTCCGCTCTCATCAAGTGCACATGGCAATACCCTGCGGTTTGCCTGCCGGCAACGCAAGCGTATGGCCAAGCTCGGGGAGCGGGACCGCATGCACGGGGTTGTCTTATACGGCTCCGCTGGCAGGTGATCACGGATCCGGCCGGTGTCGGCTCATCAATGATGCTCGTGCTACTCGGCGCGTTTGCCCAACCGCCGCAGCTTGCGGAACCAGGCCAGGCGGGTCTTGTCGCTCATTGTCTCGACGCTGCCGATCAGGGTTTCACGAATCGGCATGAATCCAACGAAGCCGAGGATGTTGCGCTCCAGTGCCTTGACGCTGTGGGCACGGAAAAAGTGACGATAGACCAATGCCGGCATGCCCATGGTCACCAGGATTCTCGCCGAGCGGCCCGTCAGTCCTTTTTTGCCAAGCGGGTTGTTGTCCTGATACTCGAAGGCAAACCCAGGGCGCGCCACCTGCTCCAGAAACCCCTTGACCAGCGCCGGCATACCGCCAAGCCACAGCGGGAAGATCAACACCAGATGCTGAGCCCACAGAATCTCCCGTTGGGCGCTTTCGAGCGTGGCGGGCAGATCGCCGTACTGCCATTCCTGCTGGCTTTTCAGTATGGGGAAATCAAGCGCGGCGATGCTGATCTGGTGGACCTCGTGCTCCGCCGACTCCGCGCCTTCCCGATAATGGCCGGCCAGCGCATGGCAAAGGTGCGGCCGGGTAGTGTCTGGGTGGCCCTGGACGATCAAAATACGGCTCATAGCTTGCCCTCCTGGCTGGCTATCCCTGTGCTGACTACCCTGGTGCCGGGTTTTTTCTCGTTTGTTTTTCTATAACCCGAGCCTGCGCGAATGCACAGGCCATGCATGAAGCGTAGTCAACCTCGCGCAGGGGAGGGCGGATGCTGGGCAATATGCGTCCGTTGTGGGTGCTGAGACGTTGCCTGGCGTCTAGCTCCTTTGGAGCTGGTCGCGCAGTCCCGTTGGCACCTTTTTGATAATCAGTCGGTCCTGATCCGCGTCATATTCCACGCTGGAGCCCAGGAGATGCGAGTCGAAGCTGATCGACACGCCGCCGGCACGCCCCGTGAAGCGGCGGAACTGATTGAGGGCGCGCTTGTCGGGCGGGATCTCCGGTGACAGGCCGTAGTCCTGCTGACGAATGTAGTCATAGAAGGCCTTGGGCTGCTGTTCGTCGACCAACTCGGAGAGCTCGTCGAGGGTGATGGGCTCGCCGCGGCTGGCCTGGTCGCTGGCATAGTCGATCACCGCATCGGTCTTCTCGCGGCTCTGCTCCTCTGGCAGATCCTCCTGCTCGACATAGTCACTGAAGGCCTTGAGCAGGGTGCGGGTTTCGCTCGAGGCGTCTACGCCCTCCTGGGCGCCCAGCAGCGTCGCGAAGTCGTCGGCGAGCTTCTTGCCGCCACGATCGCGCAGGAACGACAGGTACTGGCGTGACGGCGAGGCATCGTCCTGCCACTGGGTCAGGTTGATACGTGCGGCAAGCGAGGGCTGGGTCAGGTTGAGCTGGCTGGTCGCTATCACGTTCTGCTCGGCATCCAGACCGAAGCCCTGGCGCATATGCAGCAGCGCCAGCGAGAGATAGTCGGTGTCGCCTTGGCGTTCATGGGCGATGAGCAGATGCCCGCCCAGCGGCAGGTGGTCGTCGACCAGCGCGGTGATTTTTTCAGCGAGCTCGCGGCTGAACGTGACGAAGTCCTGATCATCCGCCAGGTAAGCCGAGAGGCGTGGGGTGAAGTCACCGGCCTCATCGCCTTCGGCGAAGCGCCCCCACGCCTTGGCCTTGCCGTGATAGGCCTTGTTGAGGCCGGCCACCAGCTCGCTCATGGTGGCCGAGTCGTTTATGGCCGCGGCGGCGGGTGTGAGGGTCGCCGGCGCGTCGCTGCCGGCCTTGTCGATGGTGTGAACGATGCTGTTAAGAATCGGCATTAAGGACCCTTGGCTCGTGCATGGGGCGCCGATGATACCGCATGATCGCGCTTGGCTCGCCCGTCAGTGATGGCCGGGAGCGACACTCAGGCCATTAGCCCCTTGCCGATCAGGTTGAGACTGGCCAATAGCAGGATGGCATAGGCGGCGCGGCGCAGGTTGTGATCACTAATCGGTGGTGGCCGCCGTCTCGCCAGTTCAGTCGTGCCAGCCACCACGACAGCGCCGACGGCACCCAGGATCATCAGCTCGGAGAGATGGTCGCCGGCGCGCCCGGGGGAAAGCAGCGAGAGCCCCATGCGCGCCAGCCCCATGATGAGGAAGGCGCCCAGCAGGGTGCAGCGGATGGCGATCAGCGTCATCGGCTGACGGTAGAGCATCACCACCAGCGGCGGACCGTTGGTGGAAAAAAGGCCGCCCATCAGCCCGGAGAAGAGTCCGGCCACATGAAACTGCCAGTTAGGTGAGGGTGTCTGGCGGGGCGCCGGGGAGCGCATCAGGATGATGCAGGCGATCAGGATCACCACCCCCAGCAGCAGGCCGAGAAAAGGCGCACGGGACTCCCCCAGCCATATCGACAGATAGTAGCCCACCGGCAGCATCGCCAGGCTAAACAGTAGCAGGCGGCGCATCAGAGCCATGTCGACCTGTTGCCAGCGGCCTCGAAGGGCCATTGAGTTGTTGAACAGGCTCAGCAGGGTGCACAGCAGCGCCGCGCTTTCGATGGGCAGCACGTCCATCGCTGCCAGGAGTCCCATCACGATCAGCCCGAAGGCAAAGCCAGTGAGGGTCTGGACATAGCTTGCCAGGGCCAGGCTTAAGAAAATGGCGGCATATTGCCAGAGATGCATGACGTGATTTCCGGACGAGGACAAGTCGCTCCATTGTCCATGTCCGGGCTTGCCCTGGGTAGGGACAAGGCGGATGCCGATGCTGGCCAGCCTGCCTTGCAGTGTTGATCATTGGTTGATCAGGCCTTCAGCAGGCGCTGTATTTCCTCGGCGCTGGCCACCTTGCCCTCTAGTACCACCTCGCCGTCCACGCCTAGGGCCGGGGTGCGCATCACGCCCTTATCGATGATGGCGTTCATGTCGGTGATCTTCTCGACCTCCACGCTGAAGCCCAGTGCCTCCGCAGCGGCCCTGGCGTTATCGGTCAGCTGTTCGCACTTCCTGCAGCCCTTGCCGTAGATGCTCAGTTTCATGGACATGCCCCTTGAGTAAGTCGCTACGGCCATAGCTGACCGTAGAGGTAACCGGTGATCGTTGCCATCACCACCACTAGGCTGCAGTAGACCAGCGTCTTCTGGGTGCCAAGGATGGTGCGGATCACCAGCATGTTCGGCAGTGACAGGGCGGGACCGCCCAGCAGCAGCGCCAGCGCGGGTCCCTTGCCCATGCCATTGCCCAGCAGGCCTTGAACGATGGGGACCTCGGTGAGGGTCGAGAAGTACATGAAGCCACCCAGCAGAGAGGCCAGGAAGGTGGAGCCCAGGCTATTGTCACCCACGGCCATCATCACCCACTCCGAGGGGATCAGCCCTTCCTCGCCGGGGCGGCCCAGCAGGAGCCCTGCCACGAAGACCCCGGCCAGCAGCAGTGGCAGGATTTGCTTGGTGAAGTCCCAGCTTTGTCCGGCCCACTCCCGGTCGCCCTCGCGCAGCATGGCGATCAGCATCAGGCCGATGATCCCCACCGCAAAGGCCAGTTCGGGGGCGCCGGGTGCGACCAGCGCCGCCAGTGCCACGGCGCCGCCCAGCGCCAGTAACCAGCGAGCCGGCCAGCTCCAGCGTGCCCACAGCAGCCAACCGAATAGCAGCGCGAGCGCCGCGGTGATCGGCCATTTCCAGGCGTAGATAGCCATCCATGCCGGGCTGTCGGCGGCCGCCCAGTTGGCGAACACCAGGATGCCCACCATCAGCCCAAAAAAGGCCGCCACCTGGCCCAATGGGCGACCGCTATCGTCATCGCCGAAGCCGCGGGCATTGGCCTTGCTCCGGGACCGCTCCTCGCGGCGGTAGATGAGATGCATGATTACCCCGATCACCACGGCGAAGACGATGGCACCGATGGCCCGGGCCAAGCCAAGTTCCAGGCCCAATACCTTGGCGGTAACCACGATGGCCATAACGTTGATGGCAGGCCCCGAGTAGAGAAATGCCACCGCCGGCCCCAGCCCTGCGCCACGACGATAAATGCCGCCGAACAGCGGCAGCACGGTGCAGGAGCAGACGGCGAGCAGGGTGCCGGAGACGGATGCCATGCCGAACGCCACCGGCATGGGCGCATCGGGTCCCAGGTAGCGCATCACTGCGCTTTGGCTCAGGTAGGCGGCCATGGCGCCGGCGATCACAAAGGCCGGCAACAGGCAGAGAATCACATGCTCCTGAGCGTACCAGTGCGTCAGCCGGATGCCCTCCAGCACCGCGTTGTCGAACCTCGCGGACCCGGCAGGGAGGAAGTAGATCAGCAGGAAGATGCCCACCACGGCACCCAGCCAGCGGACTTGGGTGGGGTTGTCGCGTACCAGGTTGCGCAGACGGGAGACCGGCGATGAGGCGTCTAGCATGACGTGGCGCTCAGTGGGGAAGGCTATTGCCAAGGCTAGCAGGCGACTGGTGGAACAGCCTTGATGTGCCTCAGGGTTTCGTCGTCGTCGGGAAGCGGTTGCAGATGGCGTTGGCGATGTGCAGCGGCGCCTCGAGAATTATCTCACCTCTCTTCCGCTACATATCAACACCAACAGTATGGAGATCATGCCCACCCGTCAGGCATGGTCTTTTTTTACCGGAGATTATGGTGATTGAGCCGTGAGCAACGGCTAATTGAGCGAGCCGGCCGTGACCAGCGGCACTGACAGCAGCGAGAAATCTGGCTCGGCCCCCAAACCGGGCCGGTTGCTGAGTCGCATAGTGCCGCATGTGACCTCTGGCGCGCCATGGGCCAGCTGGGTGGTGTTGTAGCGATGCAGGTCGGTGGTGTTGAGCAGATAGGGCGTCGGGGTGCTGGCCGCCAGATGGGCATAGGCGGCGGTGGCGATGCCGCTGCCCCAGGCATCCTCGATCGTCATCGGGATGCCGGCGGCCACGCACAGATCGCGGATGAGGCGCGAGGGCGTCAGGCCGCCGAACTTGCTGACCTTCAGCGCCATGGCGTCCATGGCATCGTCCTTGAGCGCCCGCTGCACATCCGCCACGCTGGTCAGGCATTCGTCCAGCTTGATGGGATGATGCGCGCGTTGGCGAAATGATAGGCATTCCTCATAGCTTGCACAGGGCTGCTCGAGGATCAGGTCGAGATCCTGAAGCGAGCGGGAAAAGCGCGCCACCTGGTCGCGACGCCAGGCGCCGTTGATGTCGCCGACCCAGACTTCGCCATGCTGCCAGCCGTCGGCCAGGCAGCGCATCATGGCGATGTCCTCGTCCACATCATGGCCGAGCTTGACCTGAAAGTGGCGAAAGCCGGCCTTCCGATAGGCATCAAGGCTAGCCGCCATCGCCGCAGGGTCTGAAAGCGGCACGATGCGATGCAAGGGCATCGTCTCGGTGAGCAGCCCACCCAGCAGCACGTGCACGGGTAGCCCCGCGGCCTTGCCCAGCAGATCCCAGCAGGCGATATCGATGGCGGCCTTGGCATAGGCATGGCCGTTTAGGGCCCGGTCCATCTTGCGGTGAAGGCGCGACGTGTGGCGCGGGTCCTCACCAATCACGTGAGGAGCGAGCTCCTCCAGGCATGCGGGCAGGCCGCCGGCGAAGGCGGGCATGTAGCTTGGCCCGCAGGGGCACACTTCCCCGAAACCGGTCAGGCCCTCATCGGTGGTCAGCACCACCACGGTACTGGTGAAGTGCTGGTAGGAGCGCCCGCCGGCAAAGGCATAGGCCGTGCCGTCGTAGTGCAAGTCGCTGCTGTAGGCCGCCAAGCCGGTAATCCGCATGTTGTTTCCTCAAGCCGTGGAAGGACGCCTTCCAAGCCTAGCCGATCGATGGGGTGGTCAAGGCCAGAATTGGCCTGGCGACGTTTCGATCGTGATTTCCAGTGGCGGAGCACTCGCTGATAATCGACGGTTTGACATACCGATTTCGCATGAACTTGCCACTTTCCTGTCTATCGCTTTTTAGGCGTCCAGGCATCGCCATGGACTACACTATTGAGGCCAACGGTTTGCCCACCAGAGGGCCGGAAGGCTACGTGAAAAGAACCCGGGCGATTCACCCCTAGATGACTCAACTCATTGATTTAATATTCTTTTCCTATCTGGCTGGACGTGGCGGCTGGCAAGGGTTGTGCCCGTGAATAGCCATGGAGAGGCGGACTATTCGTGGGATTATGTGTCGCCTCGCTAAGTAGTAGAGGTGTGCCATGGAACTCAAGATTCTTGCGACCTCGCTGGCGCTTTGTCTGCTGGCCTCCGCTGCGGCGCTGGCCATGGAGAAGCCAGCGGCGGGTCACATGCCGATGGGTAATGTCGGCACACAGCAGGTCGGCGCGCGTCCGATGCTGCTGGCTGCGGATTCCACCTACCTGGAGCAGCGTTCTGCGCGTCTGCAGCGGGCAAACGGCAAGAAAACCTTCAAGCACACGCAGCGGCGCCAGGTCAGGGAAACCAACCCCTGGTGGCGTTGATGTGAAGGCAGCCTTGGCTCTGACATGACCATTTGAAGTTACCAGGAGCCATGGCGGGTCGCCACCGCCAGCGTGGGGAGACGCTGACTTCCAACCAACGTCAAAGAGCAATGGCCGGGGCCTATCGCCTCGGCCATCTTGCATGGAAGAACGTTTCTGGAAAGCGGGTCTTCGGCACCTGACTGTATCGCTCTTCTCCCTTGGCTTATGTATGTTAGGGGGCTTTAATGCTGCCCGTTCTTGGTGCAGCCGGATGATCGAGGGGAAGAGGGCATGTCGTCATCGCAGAAAGGCATTCTGTGGATGTGTGCCGGGGTGTTCTGCCTCTCGGTAGGCGATGCGATTTCCAAGTGGCTGGGTGACGTGCATTCGCCGATCCAGATCATCTTCTTTCGGACGCTGGTGTCGCTGCCGCTGATCGCCCTTATCGCGCACTTTAACGGCGGTCTGCGTAAGCTATCGACCAAGCGTCCCGGCGTGCATCTGGTGCGTGGCCTGCTGGCGACCGGCACCATGCTTTGCTTCGTGTTCGGCCTGACGGTGCTGCCGCTGGCGGAAACCACGGCGATCGCTTTCGCCGCGCCGATGTTCGTGACGCTGCTCTCGGTGCCTCTGCTGGGCGAGCGGGTCGAGCGACTGCCGCTGATTGCCGCCGTGGTCGGTTTCTGTGGCGTGCTGGTGGTGGTGCGCCCAGGCGCAGAGGGGTTCCAGCTCGGCGCCCTGGTCGTGGTCGGCGCCGCGCTCTTCTATGCACTGGTGATGATCACTGCGCGGCGCTACGGGGTACGCGAATACCTGTGGGCGATGGTCTTCTATGTGACGCTGGTGCCGTTGGTGGTCACCGGCGCCATGCTGCCCTGGGTATGGCAGGCGCCGTGGCCGCTGCACTGGCTGGGGTTTCTGGGGGCCGGTGTCTTCGGCATCGGCGCCATGGCCTGCATTACGCTGGCTTTTCGCCATGCGCCAGCGGCATTGGCCGCTCCCTTCGACTACACCGGCATGGTCTGGGCGGTACTCCTGGGCTGGTGGTTCTGGGGTGAAATGCCCGATCTGTGGGTGTATATCGGCACCTTTATCATCATTGCCAGCGGCCTGGCGATCGCCTATCACGAGCGCCGTACCAGCCTTAAGCGCCGGCCGGCGTCTTGAGTCTGCTCGCGCCTGGCCGTCACATCCCGGTCACTGCGCTTGGCTAGCCTGTTGGGACGCATTGCCTCATTGCATTCCACAAGAGCCTGGCGCCGAATGAAAATTCTGATGATCTCGGATGTGTACTTCCCGCGGGTCAATGGTGTATCCACCTCGATCGAGAGCTTTCGGCGGGCGCTGACCCGCCTCGGCCATTCGGTGACGCTGATCTGCCCGGCCTACCCAGTAGGGCATGAAGACGATCCGGGCATTCGTCGCATCCATTCCCGAGGCGTGCTCACTGATCCCGAAGATCGGATGATGCACTACAGGCGCATCCTTGCCCTGGCCCCGGAGTTAGCCGCGCAAGGCTTCGATCTGATCCATGTACACACGCCTTTCGTGGCCCACTATGCGGGCCGAGCGCTGGGTGCTCGGCTTGGGCTGCCGGTCTTCGAGACCTGTCATACCCTGTTCGAGGAATACCTGCATCACTACCTCACCTGGCTGCCCGCGAGCCTTCTGCGCTTCGCGGCGCGGCGAGTGGCGGTGCGGCAGTGCCAGACCGTGGCGGCGCTGATTTCGCCCTCGACGCCAATGCGCGAGGCGCTTGTGCGCTACGGCGTCTCGCGGCCGATTTCGGTGGTAGCGACCGGGCTGCCGCTGGAGGCGTTCGCGGCTGGTGGCGAGGGTCAAGTGAGCGCCGCCGATACCCGCCGAGGCTTCGACATTGATGCCGAAGCGCCGCTTTTGCTGTTCGTCGGCCGGGCGGCCCATGAGAAGAACATCGCTTTCCTGATCGAGATGCTGCCCCGGGTCCTGGCCTGCCATCCTCATGCCACGCTGGTAGTCGCGGGAGAAGGGCCGGCTCGCCAGGCGCTGGCGCGCCAGGCTCGAGCCGCGGGTGTGGAAGCGTCGGTGCGCTTCGTTGGCTATCTCGCGCGTGACGGCGAGCTGCAGGCGTTGTATCGGGCGGCCGACGTCTTCGTGTTCGCCTCGCGCACCGAAACACAGGGCCTGGTGTTGCTGGAGGCGATGGCGTTGGCCACACCGGTGGTCTCGACCGCTGTGATGGGCACCCGAGATGTGCTTTGCGACGGTGAGGGCTGTCTGGTCGCCGAGGACGACGAGTCGGCGTTCGCGGCGACGGTGAATCGACTGCTGGAAGATCCTGCGCTCAGCTCGGAGCTCGCGCAGCGTGCCGTGGTCTATGCCGGGCGGTGGCATGAGGATGCCCAGGCCACTGCGCTGCTCGAATGCTATCAGTCGCAGCTGGCACCTAAGGAAGAGGTGGCACTGCCGTCGATCGGGTCACCCTGACACCCGAGTGCCCGCCGTGCCCTTCAGGATGGCGACGGCATCGGCAAGTCGGCCAATGCCGCTGATGCCTCCGCTGGCGGCGAAGTCACAGGCGGCCGCAAGCTTCGGGCCCATGGAGCCGGCGGGTACGGTCAGGGCCTGGGCTTCGCGAAGCGTCAGTACCTGCAGCGGGGCGGCAGCGTCAGTACCAAAATCCCGGTAGACGGCCGCTACATCGGTCAGCAGCAGCAGGGCGTCCGCACCAAGCTGGCGCGCCAGCAGGGCGCTGGCGGCGTCCTTGTCGATCACCGCCTCTACCCCGAGAAGGCTACCATCCTCTCGGCGCACGACCGGTATCCCCCCGCCGCCGGTGCAGATCACCACCACATCCTGGGCGAGCAACAGCTCCAGTACCCGTAAATCCGGAATCTCCAGCGGCCTGGGGGAGGCGACGACGCGACGCCATTGGTCACCGTCCTTGGCAATCTGCCAGCCGGCCGCCGCCGCCCGGCGCTCTGCTTCGGCCTGCTCATAGACCGGCCCGACGAACTTGGTGGGCTGGGCAAAGGCCGGGTCATGGGCATCGACCACCACCTGGGTCAGCAGGGTAGCGACCGGCCGGTCGTGCTCGAGCGCGTTCTCCAGTTCCTGCTCGATCATGTAGCCGATCATGCCCTCGGTCTCGGCGCCCAGCACATCCAGCGGATAGGCCTCGTCCGGCTTGTAGGCGGCCCCCTGCAACGCCAATAGGCCCACCTGGGGGCCGTTGCCATGGGTGATCACCAGGCGGTGACCGGCTTGCACGATGTCGGCAAGTGCCCGGGCGGCAACGGTGACGTTAGTACGCTGAGCTGCTGCCGTCAGCGGCTCGCCGCGCTTCAAGAGGGCATTGCCGCCCAAGGCCGCTACGACCAGCATTTTAGCCTCCCAGCGTGGCGACGAGAATCGCCTTGATGGTGTGCAGGCGGTTCTCGGCCTGATCGAAGACAATAGAGGCGGGGCTCTCGAAGACCTCCTCGGTCACTTCCATGGCGGAGATACCAAAGCTTTCCTGCATCTCCTGGCCGATGGTGGTCTCGATGTTGTGAAACGCCGGCAGGCAGTGCATGAAGCGCACCCTGGGATTCCCGGCCTTGGCCATCAGAGTGGCGTTTACCTGATAGGGCATCAGCAGCTTGATGCGCTCAGCCCATTTCTCCTTGGGCTCACCCATGGAGACCCAGACATCGGTGTAGACAAAATCCACCCCGGCAACGGCGGTATCGATATCGTCGCAGATCATGATTCGGGCGCCAGTCAGTGCTGCGAGCGCCTGTGCCTCGTCCTGTACGGCCTGAGTCGGCCAGCAGGCTTGCGGGGCGCACAGGCGTACATCCATCCCCATCTTGGCACCGCCGATCAGCAGGCTGTCGCCCATGTTGTTGGCGGCATCACCGATGAACATGTAGGCCACCTCGCGAAGCGGTTTGTCCACGTGCTCCTGCATGGTCAGGAAATCCGCGAGTATCTGGGTGGGGTGGAACTCGTTGGTCAACCCGTTGTAGACGGGCACGCCCGCATAGGCCGCCAGCTCCTCGACAATGGCCTGCCCAAAGCCGCGATATTCAATGGCATCGTAGACTCGGCCCAACACTCGCGCGGTGTCTTTCACCGACTCCTTGTGTCCCAGGTGGTTGCCGGTGGGCCCCAGGTAGGTGACGCGGGCGCCCTGATCGTAGGCCGCTACCTCGAAGCCAACCCGAGTGCGGGTGGAGTCCTTCTCAAATATCAGGGCAATGTCCTTGCCCTTGAGTGTCGGTACCTCGGTGCCGGCATATTTGGCGGCTTTCAGGTCCGCCGACAGCTTGAGCAGAAAGGTGATTTCCCGCGGCGTAAAATCGCGCAGCGTCAGCACATGTCGGTTCTTGAGGTTGAATGCCATGAGGGTACTCCTTGAGGATCAGACAGGGTCGCGGGACGTGGGGCAGCTCATGCAGTGCCCGCCGCCGCGACCGCGCCCCAGCTCGGCACCCGGAATCGCCAATACTTCGATTCCTGCGGCCTCCAGAGCGGCATTGGTGTCGTCGTTGCGGTCATAGCCCACGACGACGCCGGGGCTCAACGCCAGTACGTTATTGCCGTCGTTCCACTGCTCCCGCTCCCGCTCTTCCGGGCTATCCCCGCCGGTGGGCACTATCTCTAGCGTCGGGTAGCCGAGGATTTCCGCGACCAGGTCAAAGATATGACGCGGGTCCTGATGGAACGCCAACGTCTTGCCGCCTTCACCGGGACGCAGGTCATAACAGACCACAGCATCCGCGACTTCCTTGAAGGTAGTCACCACATTGCCGCCGCAGCAGGTGAACACCGTATCCAGGTGCATGGCCGAGCGGGACTTGGGCAGCTGGCAGGCAATCACCCGATGTACCTGATCACCGTCGAACAGCGCCTTGGCCAACTGGCCGATGGCCTGGGGGGATGAACGCTCGCCCATGCCCACCAGCACCGTGCCGTTGCCCACCGGCATGATGTCGCCGCCTTCCAGAGTGGCAAGGCCATGGTCGACCAAGGGATCTCCCCAATGTACTTTCACCTTGCCGGCAAACCTTGGGTGGAAGGTATAGATGGCCGCCATCAGCAGGGTTTCGGGCCGTCGGGCGGCCCAGTACATTGGGTTGAGGGTGACGCCGCCATAGATCCAGGCGCTGTTATCCCGGGTGAACAGGAGATTGGGCAGCGGTGGCAGTACAAAGCCGAAAGGTCCGAGATGATTGCCGAATAGCCCCGACGGATCGAAGGGCAGGTCCGTCACTTCCAGCCCGCCGACCAGAAACTCTGCCAGCGTCTTGCTCGGCAGTTCATCCATCCAGGCGCGCAGATCCGACACCATGCCCACGCCGATGTGGTTCCAGGTGATGCGATGATCCAGCACCCAGGCGCGGCCTGCCTTGATATCGAGGATGTCGGCGAGCAGATCGTTGACGTCCAGTACCTCGATGCCTCGGGTTCTCATGATGCTTGCAAAGACGTCATGGTCCTTCTGGGCCTGCTTGACCCAGAACACATCGTCAAACAGTAGGGCATCGCAGTTGGAGGGCGTCAGCCGCCGATGGGCCAGACCGGGTCGGCAGACGATGACTTGGCGCAGGATGCCGGTTTCGGAATGTACGCCTAGGGTGGCCTCAGACATGGGGTAACTCCTTATGAAAGCAGGGCGCCAAGACTGATGACCACGCTGATGAACAGGGTCAGTATCAGCAAAAGCGGCCAGATAAAGGCGAGCCAGCGATCATAGGACACCCGACCGATGGCAAGGCCCCCGACCACCACCGCGAAGGTGGGGTTGATCAGGTTCACCAGGCCATTGGCGGACTGATAGGCGGTGACCACCAGATCCCTGCCGACATCCGCGAAATCCGCCAGCGGCGCAAGAATCGGCATGGAAAGCACGGCCAGGCCGGAAGAAGAGGGCACAAAGAAGCTCATGCCCACTTCGATCCAGAACATCAGATTGATGAAAGCGAGTTCCGGCAGGCCGCCCAGTGAGGTTTCGGCACTATGCAGGATGGTGTCGGCAATCATGCCCTGTTCCATGATCACCACGATGCCGCGAGCCAGGCCGACCACCAGGGCCACACCCAGCAGGTCTCGTGCACCGTCGACGAAACTGCTGGTCAACTTCTTCTCGCCCAGCCGGGCGATGATGCCGATCACGATGGCTGAACCGAAGAACAGCGCGCCCATTCGCGCCATCCACCAGCCCTGTGAGGCGACGCCCCAGATCATCACCGCAAAGGTCAGCGCAAAGATCGACAGCGAAATCATCTGGCTGGTGCTGAGCTTCGCGCTTTGCAGCTCGCTATCCTGAGGCTTCAGGAACAGCTTACGGTGTGCATCCCACTGCTTCGCCACCACAGAGCGGGACGGGTCGGTCTTGATGCGTGAGGCATAGCGCATCACATAGGCGATACAGATCAAAAGACCGCCAATCAGCAGAATCAACCGCAGCACGATGCCATCGGTGAATGGAATATTGGCCGCGTTGGCCGCAATGACCGTGGCAAACGGGTTGATGGTAGAGCCGAGAACACCGATACCGGCACCAATCAAGATAATGGCAACGCCTGTGACGACATCGTACCCAGCTGCCAGTATCACCGGTATCAGGATGGCGTAGAAGGCAAGCGTCTCTTCCGCCATGCCATAGGTCGTGCCGCCCAGAGAAAAAAGTACCATCAGGATAGGAATCATCCATATTTCATGGCCCTTGAGGTGTCGCATAGCACTGCGAATGCCGGTGTCAATGGCCCCTGTCGCATTCATGACACCTAGAAATCCCCCCAGGAACAGCACAAAAAGTGCCACATCGATGGCGTTGGCGGCGTAGCTCTCCGGGTCGTAGAAGCCGGCGGTGGGGGCCAACATCACGTCCACAAATCCTTGTGGATGTGGCTCGACTATCTGGTAGGTGCCGGGCACCGCCACCTCACGCCCGATCTCTTCATTCATGACACGATCATATTGACCGGCAGGAATAATCCAGGTCAGCGCAGCGATAACAATAATGAGACCGAAAAGAATGGTATAGGCGGTTGGGAATCTCGAGGCGAGGTCATGTCCTTCGACATCTGGTTGGCTGTCATCGTTGTTCATGACGCATCTCCTTTGCATGGCTTATTGCTTCAGTAATACGCCATAAATACTTCATGGTTTTATGAGTATATGTGCCATTTTTACCCTAGCGCTGCGCATTTCTCTGAGAGTAGCATAGCTCATTCATTGGTCTGTGGTGTTATTGGTAGTACATGGTCTAGGCTGTTCATTGCTTGTGAAAAACAATGTCCTCTATCATTACTGGGGTTGGGTATTTTATCAAAATATCTGAAGTGTCTTTCAAAGGGGGGGGGGCGGTCTCAATGACCAAGTGCAACACGTGACCCATCAGGTACGGTGTTGCCATGAACCACTACTATCGCCATCTTTCTGCTGAAGACCGAGCCGCCATCATGATGATGAGGGCGACTCACTCGATCCGAGCTATTGCCCATCATCTGGGCCGTGCACCGAGTACCGTGTCGCGAGAAATCGCTCGCCACTCCATCAATGGCTACGATGCCAGCCTCGCAGGCTACCGGGCTCGCCTGACACGCCATCGGCCCCGTCGGCGTCCCAAGCTGCACCCCGGCGGGGAGTTGTTTGAAGTCGTGGTCCATCTGCTGCGCACGTACTGGTCACCGCAACAGATAGCCCGCACACTGAAGCGCATGTCTCCCAACGATTCACGTCGACAGGTCTCGCACGAGGCCATCTACAACGCGCTCTATGTGATGCCCCGCGGTAGCCTCAAAAAGGAACTCATCGCCTGCCTGCGACAAGGCAACGGCAAACGCCGGCCACGAAGTCGTGGCACGGATCGGCGCAACCAGATTCCCGATCTGGTCAGCATCCACGCGCGACCGCCTGAGGTCGAAGATCGTTTGATGCCTGGCCACTGGGAAGGCGATCTCATCATCGGTGCCAACAATCGCTCTGCCGTCGGTACGCTGGTGGAACGCACCACGCGATTGGTGATTCTGGCGAAAGTGGATGGCACCACCGCCACCGCAGCGGCCGTTGGCTTCAGCGACAAGCTAAACGAGGTGCCGCGATCGCTGCGCTTGTCCATGACCTACGATCAAGGCAGAGAGATGGTGAAACATGCCGAGATCACCCAGAAGACCGGCACGGCGATCTACTTCGCTGACCCGCATAGCCCCTGGCAGCGAGGTTCGAACGAGAACACCAACGGGCTGTTGCGGCAGTATCTGCCAAAGGGCACGGATCTCTCCGTCTACAGCCAGGAAGAGCTCGACGAGATCGCCGACTCACTGAACACACGGCCTCGCCAGACACTGGACTGGCGAACCCCACTGGAAGTCTACGCCGAGGTGCTCAAGAAATCCGTCGGCGGTCCGAGCACCCTTCAATAGCGTTGCGCTTGGAACTTGAGACCGCCGGGTGTGATGAATGATAAAACGGTTTATTTTGTTCGGGCGGTATTTGCGAAATTATTTGCCCTGATCTTTTTAGGGTTGGCTATCGCGATTATTGTTTCACTGCTGATGTCCGTTGCTAAAGGGTTTATGGAAGGCGCGGAGTTTATGCAGATTTTTTTGAGCAGCGTTAATACGGCAATTATTGCCTTGGCGCTCTTCGAGTTGGCGCTGGTTGTCAATAGAGAACATTCGGGCAGTGATGAGGAAGAAGGCGCAGTCGCAAGCTTAAGACGGACCATACCTCGGTTTATAGGGCTAGTTTGCATTGCGCTGGCGCTTGAGGGGTTGATTATGGTGATTAAGTATAGTCAGCTGGAGTTGGCAGGTAATTTATATTATCCGGTGGCTATAATTGCCAGTACGGCTTTGCTTCTGGCAGCGCTGGCCTTTTTCTTACACTTGACTGCCAAATGAATTATTGAAATTTATCAGCGATGCCTGATATGTCACGGGCGACGAGGCTGGCCACTACCACCCCGGTCGCGGTGGTTCGCCGAGATGCTTAGCCAGGCTGGTGAATGGACTGTTCATTGGGACGGCCATGTCGCTTGCAAACCTCCAAGTGTCGAGCATGGTGGCCTTAGTGGGGGAGGTCATTGAGCAAGGCTCCACTCCAGAGGAAGCGATTTGATCGGCATCGCTCACATGAAGTTATGACCCCGGCTTATTCATGAGGCAGGCCTGAAAACGAAGATAGCGGATGGTATTCTCTTGAGAAATCAGAACGTTCCGGCAAGAACCTGATTCCAGAGGACCATCCGCTATGGGTGAAAGCGTATCTCCCTGGATTCCGTCCTGCAACGGGTCCATCCGCGTTGAGCTCGACGGCCAGCGCTCCACCAGCGACAGCGGCGCCTTGCTGCTGCGTGAAGCCCTCGATAACAGCGGCGTGATCGAGGCGCTCGAAGACAATCTGGTCGATCGGCGCCACCCGCTGCGAATCCGTCATTCTCTGGCCAGCCAGCTGCGCACCCTGGTGCTGCAGCGCGCGATGGGCTGGATCGACCTCAGTGATACCGACACGCTGCGTCGTGACCCGCTCTGGCAGTTGGCCTGCAGCGATGCTCGCGGAATGACGCCACTGGCCCAAGATCGACCATCTCAAGCCACGCTGTCGCGGCTGCTGACGTGTCTCGGGCGCAACGACAACATTGATGCCGTGCACGAAGGCCTGCTGCGGCTGGTGGTCTGGCGTCTGACCTCGCTGAAGAATGGCGAACGCCCCGAGCAGCTGACGCTGGACATCGACGGCCTGCCGATCGAGGTCCACGGTCACCAGGGCGGCTCGGCGTTTCATGGTCTTTACGGCGCACGAATCTACTCGCCGCTGGTGGCCTCGCTGGCCGAGACCGGCGACATGGTGGGCGGCCTGCTGCGGGAAGGCAACGCCGGCCCGGCCGAGAACGCCGACACCTGGATCCCGCACTTGGTCAGGCGACTCAACGAGAGCACCGGGGCCCAGATTCGAGTGCGCATCGATGCGGGGTTCACCGACAACGCCACACTGAAGGCCCTGGAAGATCGCGACATCGAGTACCTGGGCCGGCTGCGCAGCCACACGGGCCTGCAGGCGCTGGCGGCGCCACATCTGAAGCGGCCACGAGGCCGGCCACCCGAACAGCCTCGTGAATGGTGCCATGACCTGGAGTACCAAGCCGGTTCCTGGGCGGCGCCACGGCGCGTGGTGTTGGTGGTGCAGGAACGCCCCGATGATCTGTTGCTACATGCCTTCTTCCTGGTCACCAACCTCGGCAAGTTCGACTGGCCGCCGGAGAAGGTCCTGGCGCTCTACCGCAAGCGCGGCAGCGCTGAGGCGCACATGGGCGAGGTGAAGTCGGCACTCGACGTGCACCTCTCGTCGACCGATCGCGGCGCCTCCACCGTTCAGGACGTGATGGCCCGCAACGAGGTGAGTCTGCTGCTGAGCCTCTACGCCTATCAGGTCCTGCATGGCCTGCGCTGCCTCCTGGAGCGGCAAACCCGCCAAGGCTGGAGCCTGAGCAGGATGCGCGAACAGGTGCTCAAGATCGCCGCGACATTGTCACTGCACGCAAGGCGCATCACCGTTCACCTCGGTGATGCTGCCGACAAATGGTGGCCCACCTTGCTGAAAGGGTTACCGAAGCTGACCGCACTGAGCTGACGCCCGGCGACACGACGACTGACTCACGAGCAAGGCGGCCACCATGGTGGCTGGCGATTACGGCTGCCCTGATGGCCGAAATCAATTCCTGAAGACTATATAAGCGCGAAGAAAATGCTCTTCCTGAGCATATGACGGCAGGTTCTCACGCCGCCAATGCTGCTCCGGATGGGTAGTGCCGGCAGCACCGATCTTCACGATTCTCGATCAGCGCCCTCATGAATGAGGCGGGATGACGTGAATGTCCTGTATGCTTACTGAGGTCGAGCTAGCGAAAAGATAGGCTGTCCCAGTGTCAAAGAGGTTGGATGAAAAGAATACAGGATATACCGGCATTCTGGCGGCGTCGATCGCTGAAGTTCTGGCTAGCAACAGGCATGCTGATGAGCCTTGCGCCAATTTACCTGTCTGCGGTGACTGGTTACCTCTTGTATCGTGGCACGATCATTCAGCCCCTGCTCGAGGTTGCCTCGGCGCAGCGCAATATTCTGCATCCATTGCAGAGTGTTCAGCTGTCACTTTGGGATGTCTCGGAGTCAGTTGTCGATTTCGTCACTGATGGCGAGCCCCGGCTCAGGACCGCCTATCAAGAAGAGGCTAGTCAGATCAACGCGAGCCTTGAAAATCTTGCCACCGCCATGGATGGGCAAGGTTTCAATGTGGCCAATCTCGACGAAGCGCGAAATCAGTGGCAGGAGCTATCGTCTCTTTCGGGCACAATACTGGCGGGTGAAGGTCTGCACGGCAATGCGACTGTTTCAGCTCAAGTCCATGAATTCGAATCGCTTATTGACCGCCTCGCCCATCAGCTTGAAACCATTCGTGACGCTGTAAGCATCAGAAGCGACCGAGCTCATGAACAAGTTTTGTCTCGGCTGGCACTGTTGGAGTACCTCGCGTTGGGAGGATTGGTTGTTTCTATCATTGGTGCGGTCATGGGGGTCGTGTTAATCAACCGCTCTCTCGTTAACAGCATGAATCAACTGGTAGACGGCTCCATGCGTTTTTCTAGTGGTGATCGCGAGCACCAGATTGAAGTTCAAATTCCATGCGAGCTGGTTAATGTAGCCAATGCCTTCAACCAGATGACGCAGCGAATTCGTGAGCAAGAAAACAGCCTTCGAAGCATGGCGATAACCGATGGCTTGACCGGCCTATATAATCGACGAGAGTTTGATCGCTTGCTGGCAGACGAAGTCAAGCGATCTGAACGAAGCGGCGGCTCGTTCAGCTTGATCATCGGTGACATCGATCATTTCAAGACCTTCAATGACCGCTATGGCCACCAAACGGGGGACGAAGTCTTGTGTGCTGTTGGCCAAGCACTGGCAGACAATCTGCGAGAGGTTGATAAGGCGTGTCGCTTTGGTGGCGAGGAGTTCGTGGTGATTCTGCCGGACTGTAACGCTGAGGCCGCGCGCCAGGCCGCGGAGCGCGCGAGGGACGCCATAGCGTCGAAGGTCTTCCAACTTGACGGAAAGCTCACGGCAATAGTGACCATGAGCTTTGGCGTTGCCACTTCTCCCGGCAATGGCAATACGCCCGAAACCTTGTTGAAGAGAGCCGATATGGCCCTGTATCAGGCTAAGGGGCATGGTCGTAATCGTGTGATGACAGCGGTGTGAGCCAGGCCTGGCTCGCTCGTCCGTCTCGCATTTGGCGGTGTTTTTTAGTAAGCGCCCAAGACGAATGGCGGCAAAAACTGGATAATGGCGGGTTACGCCTTAGGGCCCCCCATACACATATCCGGTGCTTCGTTCATGGAAATCAAGGTCAACTTCCTCGAAAATCTCAGACTTGAAGCCAAGTTTGACGATTTTACCGTCATCACCGATCAGCCCATCCGCTACAAGGGCGATGGGTCGGCGCCGAGTCCGTTCGACTATTTCCTGGCATCCTCGGCGCTCTGCGCGGCCTATTTCGTGCGGCTGTACTGCAATGCGCGCAACATTCCCACCGAGAACATTCGGCTGTCGCAGAACAACATCGTCGACCCGGAAGACCGCTACAACCAGATCTTCAAGATTCAGGTCGAGCTGCCGGAAGATCTGTCCGCCAAGGATCGCGAGGGCATCCTGCGCTCCATCGAGCGCTGCACGGTCAAGAAGGTGGTGCAGACCGGTCCCGAGTTCAAGATCGAGACGGTCGAGAACTTGGACGAGGACGCCCAGGCGCTGCTGATGGCCGAGCCGGCGGAAGGGCAGAGCACCTGGATCGAGGGCAAGGACCTGCCGCTCGAGCAGACCATCGCCAACATGACCGGCATCTTCGAGAACCTCGGCATGAAGGTCGAGATCGCCTCCTGGCGAAACATCGTGCCGCATGTCTGGTCGCTGCACATTCGTGATGCCGCCTCCCCCATGTGTTTCACCAACGGCAAGGGCTCCAGCAAGGAAAGTGCGCTGGCCTCGGCGCTGGGTGAGTTCATCGAACGCCTGAGCTGCAACTTCTTCTACAACGATCAGTTCTTCGGCGAGGAGGTTGCCAACCGCGAGTTTGTTCATTACCCGAACGAGAAGTGGTTCCAGCCGGGCCCGAATGACGAGCTGCCCGAGGGCATCCTGGACGCGCACTGCCTTGCGATCTACAACCCGGACGACGAGCTGTGCGGCTCGAACCTGATCGATACCAACTCCGGCAAGGTGGAGCGCGGCATCGTTTCGCTGCCCTTCGTGCGCCAGTCGGATGGCGAAACGGTTTATTTCCCCTCGAACCTGATCGAGAACCTCTTTCTCAGCAACGGCATGAGTGCCGGCAACACTCTGCAGGAAGCCGAGGTGCAGTGCCTGTCGGAGATCTTCGAGCGGGCGGTGAAGCGCGAGATTATCGAGCAAGAGATCGCGCTACCGGACGTGCCGATGGATGTGCTGAAGAAGTATCCCGATATCCTCGAGGGCGTTGAAGCGCTGGAGGCTCAAGGCTTCCCGGTGCTGGTCAAGGATGCTTCCCTGGGCGGGCGCTTCCCGGTGGCCTGTGTCACCCTAATGAACCCCAAGACCGGTGGCGTCTTTGCCTCCTTCGGCGCGCATCCGAGCTTCGAAGTCGCCCTTGAGCGCAGCCTGACCGAGCTGATGCAGGGCCGCAGCTTCGAGGGTCTGAACGACTTCATGCCGCCGACCTTCAACTCGCTGGCCGTCACCGAGCCGAACAACTTCGTCGAGCACTTCATCGACTCCTCGGGCCTGGTCTCCTGGCGTTTCTTCAGCTCGAAGGCGGACGTGGACTTCTGCGAGTGGGACTTCTCGGGCACTACCTCGGAAGAGGCTGCCTGCCTGTTTGGCATGCTCGAAGAGATGGGCAAAGAGGTCTATGTGGCTGTCTTTGAAGACCTGGGCGCGCCAGTGTGCCGCATCCTGGTGCCGGGCTATTCCGAGGTCTATCCGGTCGAGGATCTGGTGTGGGACAACACCAACAAGGCGCTGTTGTTCCGTGAGGACATTCTCAACATCCACTCCCTGGATGACGATCAACTGGCCGGCCTGCTCGAACGCCTGGAAGAAACCCAGATCGATGATCACGAAGACATCATCACCCTGATCGGCATCGAGTTCGATGAGAATACCGTCTGGGGTCAGCTCACAATCCTCGAGCTGAAGCTTCTGATCAACCTGGCGCTTGGCCAGCTCGAAGACGCGCTTGAGCGGGTCGAGATGTTCCTGCAGTTCAACGACAACAGCGTTGAACGCGGGCTCTTCTACCAGGCGATGAACGCGGTGCTGCAGATCGCCCTAGATGACGAGCTGGAGCTGGAAGACTATCTCTATAACTTCACGCGTATGTTTGGCGAGGACACCATCAGCGCCGTAGTCGATTCCATCAACGGTGACATGCGCTTCCACGGCTTGACCCCGACCAACATGCAGCTGGAAGGGCTCGAGAAGCACCAGCGACTGATCGAGAGCTACAAGAAGCTGCACGCGCACCGTGCGGCCCTGGCCGGCCAGCAGTAAGCCGTTAGCGCTTTGTCTTAGCGCCTGCCTTTAGCGGCCCCCCTGAAACGCCCCCGCGCCGGTCATCTGGCGCGGGGGCGTTTCGTTTGGACGCGATGCCACAGGTGGAGGCCATTAGCCGCCCTCGCCATGCGCCGAGGACAGCTCTATCTGGGGGCGGGCCAGCAGCTCCGATACCACGGCCGGCATGAACTCCCGAGGCAGGGTGATGGCGTAGAAGTTCTCGTACACGTTGGGCAGCCGTTTGAAGCGTGTTAAGCGCCCCTGCTCAAGCTCATCCTTGACCACCACCTCGGGCAGCACGCTCACGGCGCCGCTGTCCCGGGCCAGCAGGCGCAGCATGGCCATGTCATCGGCCTCGGCGAGAATGTCTGGCCGGTACTGATGCAGGCTGCAATAGCCATCGAAGGCGCGCCGTACCTCATGATGTTCGCCCGGCAGCACCCAGCGCAGGCCATCGTAGCCCTGGGGAAAGGGCAGGGGTGGCTCTGAGTCGGGTGGGCCGATGATGGAGAGCGGTTGGCGGGCCAGCAACTGGCTTTGCCAGGCCGCCTGTGGCGAGTCAGAGGGCTGCAATTGCGTGTTGGTCAGCACCAGGTCGAACTCGTGGCGGGCGAGGCCATCAAGCAGGTCGGCCATGCTCCGGGCGTAGAGGCTGAACTGCACTTTTGGCCCATCCCGGTGCAGCAGCGGGGCGATGAAGCCCTCGATGAAATTGCGCGACATGCTGGAGAGCGTGCCGATGCGTATGTGCTGATGCTCAGGCTCGATGCCCCGGTTGATCAGCGACTCCAGCTCCTCGCCCTTGGTAAAGATCACCTCGGCATAGTTGAACACCTGCCGGCCCGCCTCGGTCAGCAGCAAGCGGCGGTTACGTCGCTCGAACAGCGGCTTGCCCATCCTGTCTTCCAGTTTGCGTATCTGTGCCGACAGGGCGCTCTGCGACAGGTGCAGCGATTCGGCAACTCGGGTGAGGTTGCCCTCGGCGGCCACGCGCCAGAAATAGTAGAGGTGGTGATAGTTCAAGCGGCTCATACCGTTCTCTTTTATAGAACAATGCGTCAATTTATATCTATTTTTATTCAAAAACGAGTCACAGGATACTGCTCGCTCCACGGATTATCGGAGTTTTTTCATGCACTGGAACGAGCTGTTGCCCACTATCCTGCTCTCCCTGGTGCCCACCGTGCTAGCGCTGGGGGCCTTGGCGAGCGCTCGTCAGCCGCGTGAGCGCGCCTGGCACATGGCGAAGGTCGCTACCTCGAGCGGCCTGCTGCTCGCGGTGGTCCTGCTGGGGCTGGGTGTGTTCCAGCTGCTGCCGGCGGTGAGCGGCGCTTGGCTGACCACGCCCTTGCATCTGGTCATGCTGCTGCTGGCCAACTTCATCGGCTTCGTGGTGATCCGCTATAGCGCCACCTATCTGCAGGGCGAACCCCGCCAGCGGCGCTTCGTCGCCCTGGCCCAGACTGTATTCGCGGCCGTCAGCGTGGCGGTGCTGAGCGACCATCTGGTGGTATTCCTGCTTGCCTGGCTGACCATCGGTCTGTCCATGCACCAGCTCCTGATGTTCTATCCCGATCGCCCACGCGCGGCCCTGGCCGCCCACAAGAAGTTTCTCTTTGCCCGCGGCGCCGAACTCTGCGCCCTGGGGGCCTTTCTGCTGCTGTACCTGCACCACGACAGCGCACGCATCAGCGTGATTACCGGCGCCTATGCAGCGCCCGACGTAGTGCTTTCCTTCAGCGAACAGGCGGCGGCCTGTTTGCTTGCCCTGGCGGCGCTGATCAAGTGCGCCCAACTGCCCCTGCATGGCTGGCTGATCCAGGTAGTCGAAGCACCCACCCCGGTTTCAGCGGCGCTGCATGGCGGCGTGATCAATCTTGGCGGCTACCTGTTGCTGCTGTTCTATCCGCTGCTGCAGGCGTCGGTTCCTGCACAGGCATTGATCCTGGTGGTGGCCGGGGTCAGCAGCGTTCTGGCGGCCCTGGTCATGATGACGCGCATCAGCATCAAGGTGCGGCTGGCCTGGTCGACCAGCGCGCAGATGGGCCTGATGCTGGTCGAGATTGCCCTGGGGCTCGTGGAGCTGGCGCTGCTGCACCTGATCGCGCACTCCTGCTACAAGGCCTACGCCTTCTTGAGTTCCGGCGAGGCGGTCAAAGAGGATCTGCAGCGTCGCCAGGCACCTGGAAGCCACCCGACGCTTGCCCAGTGGTTCTCGGCGGGCGGTATCAGCACGGCGATGGTGGTGGCGCTGGGCGTCGTGGTTCGCTCGACGACCGAATCCACGGCCTTCGATATGCTGAGCCCCTGGGTGCTGCTGACCCTGGCCCTGACCGTCTTGCTAGCCGAACGGCGCCGCCAGGGCGCGCCAGATACCGGAGCCCGCTTCCTTGGCCTGGCCGCGCTGGTGATGCTCGCCTATTTCACGCTCAAGTCGCTGTTCGCCGTGCTCCTGCCTACTTTCGAGCACACGACATCCCTCTGGGCGGATCTCTGGGTCAGCCTGCTTTTCGTGGTGCTGTTTGCGGGCTACTGCCTGCAGCGCTATGGCCTGCACCTTGGCTGGGTGCAGAAGCTGAACCTCTACTGCTACGCCGGTTTTTATCTGGATGAGTGGGTCACTCGAAACACCTTGAAACTCTGGCCGCATGCGTTGCCGAGTCGCATCCAGGCCAAGCAGCTGCATACCGATTCTCGTGAGGGTTCGCTATGACGATTCAAGAAAACGCCAAGATCGCATTGACTCCCCAGTCCGTGAACGTGGACGACCATCCGCCGTTGACGCCCGCGCACGAGCAGGCACTGGATCGGGCCTGCGGAAGCGTCGCCCCGACCTGGCCGCTGGATCGCCAGATTGCGGTCAGCCCATACTGGGCCATGCGCGGGGACAGCGCGGCCAACGTCTTCGCCCGGCTGTCGGCGCTTGCCAACATTCGCTGCCTGATGCCGCCAAGCCACTATCTGGGAGCCTGGCAGCGCGGCGAGATCAGCGATGATCATCTGACCCAGGCGGCCAAGCGGATCGGCTACCAGGGGAGCTACAAGAACCTGCTGCAGGTGGTCGAGGACCTGGCCCGGCTACCGCACTGGCACAACATCAGCGATCTGGTGGATGCGCGCCGTGACCGGCAGCACAAGATGGCCTGGCGTGACGAGATCACCCACCAGATCAGCCAGTTCTGCGCCGCCTACTTCCAAGAGGACGGGCCTCTCAACGCCGAACGCTTGACCGCGCCTGCCGACAAGCGCCTGTATCAGCACTGGCGCGACATGACCCTCAAGGATCGCGGCATCGCCATCCTGATGGGCGAGCCGAAGCTGCGGCGTTATTTCGAGACCCTGCCGCACACCGAGGACGGCCTGTTCCAGGCCGCGATCGCCGAGCTGGATGTCGATGCCAAGCGCCTCGACGGCTATGCCCAGGCGCTGCTGCTGGACATCAATGGCTGGGCGGCCTGGGTCGCCTATCAGGATTGGCAGCGTGCGCTTGCCTCAAGCGAGGCCAAACAGCGGCCGTCCGACATGCGCAGCCTGCTGGCGATTCGCCTGGCCTGGGAGCTCGTGCTGTGGCGCTATATCCGCCAGGAGCGACCCGATCAGGCCGAACGGCTGATGGCCCTGTGGCACCGCGAGCTGGTGGAACTGCCGGAGCAGATCGATCGACATCACCGCGCACAGCAGCCGCTGTGGGTGTGGCAGATCGCCAGCGAACTCGCTTACCAGCAGCCGTTGCATCGGGCGCTGGGCGAGTCGGTCCGGGCCACCTTGCCGACCACCCCACCCGAGCTTCAGGCGGCGTTCTGCATCGATGTGCGCTCCGAGCCCCTGCGCCGGGCGCTGGAGCAGCAGAGCCCGGCGATCCAGACCCTGGGGTTTGCCGGCTTCTTCGGCCTGCCGCTGGAACATCGGCCGTCCGGCGCCGCGCTAGCTCAGCCCCATCTGCCGGGCCTGCTGGCCCCGAAGGTAACCCTTTGCAGCGGCTCGGCCGAAGGCGACCGCCGCTCCGCCCAGCGGCTCAACTGGCAGGCGCGTCTTCAGGAATGGAGCAAGGCGGCCAGCGCCACCTTCACCGCCGTGGAGGCCGGGGGCCTCATGTACGCCGGCAAGCTGCTGCGCCGCTCGTTGGACCCCAAAGCCAAGCGCGCCCCCATCGCCATGGATCAGCTCAGCTGGCACTGGCGGGACAGCGGCGAGGCGCTGAGCCTCCATGACAAGGCAGGGCTCGCCCACACCATCCTGAACGCCATGGGGCTCACCGAGCAGTTCGCCCCCCGGGTGCTGCTGGTCGGCCACACCAGCCAGAGCAGCAACAACCCGCATGCGGCGGGGCTCGAGTGCGGCGCCTGTGGCGGGCAGTCGGGCGAGGTCTCGGTGCGGGCTCTGGCCCGGTTGCTCAACGACCCAGCGCAGCGTGAGAAGCTGGCTGATATGGGCCTTATCATTCCGGAGCAGACCCGCTTCGTGCCCGCGCTGCACCACACCATCACCGACCGGATCGAGTTGCCGGAGGCCGGGGGGGATCATAATGACCCGCTGAGCCAGGCCGAGCGGCAATGGCTCGAGCAGGCAAGCGCCCAGGCCCGGCGCGAGCGTGCCCCGCGGCTCGGCCTCTCGGCGGAGGAATCGGATCTTGCCAAGACCCTCGATCGCCGCGGCGCCGACTGGTCGCAGACCCGCCCGGAGTGGGGGCTTGCCAACAACGCCAGCTTCATCGCCGCACCACGCCACGTTACGGCGCCCATCGATCTGGCCGGCCGCAGCTTTCTGCATGATTATGATTGGCGCACCGATCCAGACTTCTCGAGGCTTGAGCAGATCATGACCGCGCCCATGGTTGTCGCCCACTGGATCAACATGCAGTACAACAGCTCCGTGCTGGACAACCGCAAGCTGGGCAGCGGCAACAAGGTGCTGCACAACGTGGTCGGCGGGCATATCGGCGTGTTCGAGGGCAACGGCGGGGACCTGCGCATCGGCCTGCCGATGCAGTCGCTGCACGACGGCGAGCAATGGCGCCACGAACCCCTGCGCCTGAGCGTTTACCTGGCGGCGCCGACTCTCGCCATCGAGGACATCATCAGCCGCCACGAGATGCTCGCGTCACTGGTGGATAACGACTGGATCAACCTCTTCGCGCTCAATGACCAGAACGGCGAGATTGTCGCCTACCGCGGCGGGCAGTGGGTCACCAGCTAGAGGCAATACTCGCCTCAAAAGACACGTCTCATAAGAAAAAGCCCCGAGCCAGATCTGAACTGCACCCCGAAAGTTGGACACCCAATCCAGCCTTCGGGGCTTTTTTGTGTATCACTTACTTCGCCGACAGGGCTTTTCTCTCGGTGAGGCAGGGGAATCGCTCGGTGGCTTACAGACACAGGCGCCGAGTTGCGCCACCTCCGCGACTCACCGCCATTTTGCTTCCATCACCATTCTTGAATACGCTGGCTGCTCAAGGTCGCCGAGACGATCAGGCCGAATCACACCATAGCTGTACGCAGGGACTACCGCATGGATGGCAAGACGCCATCACCTCATGCCCAGGTAGGGGCGGTAGCGTGCCCGGTTCGTTTATTGCTTCTCCCGCTCTTGTGAAGAGTTACTTTGTGAAGAGTTACGACTGCTATGAAGAAGCAATACCTCCTTTTGAGCTTGATGTCAGTGCTCGTTTCTGGCTGCACCAATGTGGCCAGTGATATCGTCAGAAACATTGAACCAACACCACTTCCGCACTTGGAACCTAGTGTCCTGTTCTCCACCGCAAGTGATTTTTTTGCCCAGGCTGGATATCAGTGCACTGCTGACGAAACCTTCCCCATTATTAACTGTACGAAAGAACTACGTGATCTCTATATCCATCAAACCACCGCCGTCGTGGAGATATCCCCGGGTGATGAAAAGGCGGCGGAGTACATTCTGCTATCGGAGCGGTGGGACGAAGGGCTGATCCCGGGTGAGTTCATCTCGGGCCGTTTCAGTAATGAGGATGTAGCGAGCTTTTGCTGCTATCTACGGGAAGAAGGGCGGGCGGTATGCCGCACCAGTTCATAAGGGCTTCAGGGGTGGTGAATCATCGGCGAACAGAGGCATGTTGTCCAAGTGAGGTAAGAATTGATGCGAGGACGCATTGCGGATTGGAAAGATGATAGAGGGTTTGGCTTCATCAGCCCCGACTCGGGTGGTGACAGGCTATTCTTTCATGTAAGCGGCATGGCGCGTGGTGCATCCCGACCCTCAGTCGGTGATAGCGTCTCCTATGAGATGAGCACGGCCTCGGATGGCAAGGCGCGCGCTGTGAATGTGCGCCCCGCTGGTCTAGGTGCTGTCTCTGGGATGCTGATGTCAAAGCGCATGCTCTTTTCAGCCGCAGCCCTCTTGCCTTTCCCGGTATTGTGGAGGCTCGTCGATACGGGGAAGTTGCCGGCATCCTCGTTGTCGGGTTTCGCTGGAATGAGCGCTTTAACCTTCGTCTTGTATGGCCTTGATAAATGGGCGGCGCAACGCGAGGCTCAGCGGACGTCGGAAAATACACTTCATTTCTGTGCATTGTTAGGTGGCTGGCCTGGTGCGCTATTGGCGCAACAGGTGTTTCGGCATAAATCAAGCAAGCGGCCTTTCCAAATTATTTTCTGGTTTACGGTGGTGCTCAACTGCGGTGTTCTTGGGGTGGCGGGGTCAACCACCGGCGCGGCATTCATTGGGAAGATTCTTGAAACATGGTGAATAAGGGCAGGGTTCTTGATGATCGGTTGCGCCATGGATAAAGGTGTCACTATTAACGCGGGACCCGACACGTAGGGACTACTGCATGGATGGCAGGACGCCATCACCACATGCCCAGGTAGGGGCGGTAGCGTGCCTAGCTCCTCGCTGTGAAGAGTCTGCCACCCTGGGAACAACGCACGGGCGAAAACCCCGCCTCGGCTGCCGAGCCTTTTTTTGACTCGCTCATAATTAGTGTATCTCTCCAGGGTTGGCGCCGGATCGTATGGGTGAGTGCGCTGGCACGTTCACGTAATTACCGGTAACGCAGTTTGATCACTGCCAGGAAAGTAGAAATGACGCCTGAGTTCCGACAAGCGAAAAACAAGGAATTTGTTGAACGGCTGACTCGCCAGAATATGGAGCCGTACTATCAAAAGATCGGGGTTCATTGGGATCAGGCGTTGTTTGATAAGAACTGGGAAGAGTTCGAGAGCTACGAGATCATCTTGGGTGACAGCGCGGTGGGTGTCTTGCGGTTGAGTCACGATGATATGGCTTATTACATTCGAGACCTACAGATAAGGCCGGATTGGCAGGGCAGGGGAGTAGGCTCGCAGGCTATCAGTTTTGCCAGCGATATTGCCAAGGATACAGGAGTTAAACTTCTTCGGCTTTGCGTGTTTAGCATGAATCCAGCCGTGGCGCTTTACGAACGGCTTGGTTTCCGAATTTGTAAGACCGAAAGTGCAGTTCACTATATGGAGCTGGAGCTTTCCTGATAATCGGCTGATATCGACCTAAGTTTTCGCTTCACGTCCACATTCTCTCGTTGTAGTTCAGAGTTGATTAGCTCTGCGTGGCCGCCGCCACATAGCGTTCTACCGCGAGGTGTTCCAGGAAAGCCTTCACTTCAGGGGCACCCATGCTGGCGGGGTGACGCACGCCATGGAAACGAATGAAGTAGCGTATCCAGTAGCAGTAGGTCTTCTCGGTACGCGGGCTGTAGCGTTTTACCCGCATGGTGGCCTTCACACGATCCATCAGCTTGGACGGTCTGCTCTGCGCGTCCATACGTTGTTGTCCGAATATATGTATTTTCATACAGTATTATTGGGTCCGGCAAAACGTGCAAGCGCGCGAATTCTGCATAGGTAGCCGAACTAACCTTAGTGTCTATTACTATCAATGGGTTAGATGGCAAATAGCCCGATCGATAATATTGTTGAACGTGTCAGCTCGTTCAAGTCGATACACGAGCACGCGCTCTAATCACTGTTATAATTTCATGAAAAGGATGTGCTGAGTGACTAAAAGGAAAAAGTTATGTTTTGTAATAATGGGCTTCGGAAAAAAGACAGATTTATCCACGGGAAAAACATTAGATCTAGACAAAACATATAAAAATATCATTAGGCCTGCGGTAGAAAAATCTGGCTTAACATGCGTAAGGGCTGATGAAATACAAGACTCTGGTCTAATTGATAAAAGCATGTATGCACTATTAATGCACGCTGATTTAGTTGTTGCGGATATATCTACATATAACCCAAATGCAATATATGAGTTAGGTGTTCGCCATGCGGTTAGACCTTTTTCGACAATAATCATAAAAGAGCAAGAAGGAACGATACCGTTTGATATTAATCATAATCGTATTTTTCACTATTCACACTTGGGTGATGATATCGGAGTTGATGAGGCAGAGCGTTGCAAAGAATCACTAGTAGATATGATTGGCTCTCTATTAAAAAATAGTACTGTTGATAGCCCTCTTTATGATTATATACAAGATATCGAACCCCCTAAGTTAACAAAAAAAGAATACCAAAGAATTATCGGGGATCTTTCCGATAGAGAAGATAGTATATTTGCAATATCCGAACGCGCCACACATTGCATGGAAGATTCTAACTTTTCTGAAGCAGCTAAGTTGTGGCAGAAAGCAGAAGATTTAGTTCCTAATGAATCATACTTTACCCAGCAGCATGCGCTTGCAAGGTATAAGTCTAAAGTTCCTACTGAAATATCTGCTCTAACTGATGCTCTTCAAATAATTGAGAAGCTAGATCCAGATAATGAGACAAATGATCCTGAAACACTTGGGCTTACAGGTGCCATTTATAAGCGTTTATGGCAAGCAACAAGCGATAGGGAGTGTTTAAGACGAGCTATGGATTATTATTCAAAAGGATTCCAAATTCGTAGAGATTACTACAATGGTGAAAATTACGCGATTTGTTTGAATATTGCTGCAAGTATAGAAGAAGATCCCGAGGAAAAGGTTTTCTATAAAATTGCAGCAAAAAAAGCTAGGTATGAAATAATAGATACATTGGCATACTTGCTTGATGAAGGTGAAAGCACTCAATCTGTAAATAAATGGCCATATGCAACCCTAGCCAGTTGCTATTTTGGCCTAGGTGACGAAGAAAACGGTAATGTGTTCGAAAAAATATTTCTATCCCTGACATCAGTAGAGTGGGAGTCAGAAACATATTTCGAAAGCAAGAAAAAACTCAGTGAGCTACTAAAGGTTTAAATTGGAATGGCAAAGGAATATAAAATATTTATAAGTCACTCTTGGCAATACACTGATACTTTGGAGGCGCTAAGAAGTTTGATAAATGGTAGAGGGTATTTCAGTGCGGCATACGAAGAATCCACGAAAGATACTCCGATTAATTCAGAAGATGAAAGTTATGTTAAGACGAGATTGGCAAAAAAAATCGTTGACTCGGATGTCATCTTGGCTCTTGCTGGAGTATATGCAAGCCATAGTTCTTGGATGGAATGGGAGCTGGACAAGGCGCTTGACTTAGGAATTCCGATTGTTGGCGTAATTCCACGTGGACAAGAGCGGATATCATCTGTTGTATCTTCACGCTCAATCGTTGATGTTCGTTGGAACACAGAGAGTATAATCACTGCTATCAGAGCTCACGCCAAGTAAATTATAACAATGCCAGTCAGCAGGACGCTCACAAGTTCGCGCCTCTGCTGGCGGCGTTATACGTAAGGAGGTAGGAATGTCATTACCAAGAGCTTTTGTGGGGTTTAGTAGCACAGATATTCATTACTGGCGACTAATGCAGGCATGGAAAGCCAACAAAAAAATTGATTTTAACTTTGCCAGCTGTCAGCTCCATGCCGAAGTAAATTCTGAGAATGAGGCCTACATAAAGCGGAAATGTCGTGAACGAATTAATTTGGCAGGAAAATACGTGATGCTAATCGGAGAAGATACCAAAAGAAGGCACAAATATGTACGCTGGGAAGCGCAGGTTGCCATAGAAAAGGGATGCACAATCATTGGGGTAAATCTTGATGGTTCAAGATCGATGGTAAGGGATACATGTCCTCCTATTATCAGGGATATAGGAGCTATTTTTGTTCCTTTCTCTCCTGCTATCGTTGCTTATGCCATTCAGAACTATCAAATGCATAATGACAACGATAACTACCACTACAAAGAACACGTTTACAAGAACTTGGGGTATTGATGTGACTATAGAGGAAGAGGATTTTCCTGCACTATACAACTCCGCAGACAGTGCTTCTCTAAAAGCGCAGAGCGCGTATTTTAACGCTCTAAAGTGCTACCTCATGCTTTTGGTAATCGCTGCTTCCGTGTCATTCTTTTATCCGGCAGACGTATATGCTGCTATAGCGTCTGCCTCATTGTTCCTGATCACTTTAGGAATTCTTGTCTGGATAAAAGTTCAGAAGCCAGAAGATACATGGTACAACGGACGAGCGGTAGCTGAGTCTGTTAAGACGCGCACGTGGCGTTGGGTTATGAAGGCAAAGCCGTATGAGGCTGATGGGCCCAATCAGCAAGAACAGAAAGAGTTTCTTAATGACTTAAAATCGATTCTAAACCAAAATCGATCATTATCTCATGTGCTTGAGTGGTCGCCAAATTTAGGAGAGGCAGTTTCAGAAAAAATGATTAATGTCCGTTCTTTGCCATGGGAGCAACGTTTAGAAGTCTATATCTCAGACAGAATTGATAATCAGTCACATTGGTACTCAATGAAGTCACAACTTAATAAACGCTTGGCAAGACAATGGTTTATTGTCTCAATAGTATTGCACTCCCTTGCAATACTAATGCTTCTTTATCGAATTAAAGAGCCGTCCACATCGTTGCCAGTCGAGGTTGTTGCCACAGCAGCGAGCGCAGTACTTACATGGGTTCAAGCCAAGAAACATAATGAACTCAACTCATCATATGCATTGGCAGCGCATGAGATTGTTTTGATAAAGGGAGAATCTGTTTCCGTAACGGAGGAGCGCCACCTCTCAGAGTTTGTGATAAATAGTGAGTCTGCTTTTTCCAGAGAACATACTCAGTGGGTGGCGCGGAAGAGCGTATAACCAGTGCAGGCACGGCGACGCCCAGTACATTGCGACTTCGGCTTCATTCCATGGGCGCGCATGCTGCAAGCGTTAAGTTCACAAGGAAAATCGCACCATATGAAAAAAGACATATTTATATGTCACGCTAGTGAAGATAAAGTCTCTGTTGCTAGACCCTTGGCTAGCTGTCTGGAACAGCGAGGTCTTTCTTACTGGGTCGACGAGGCTGAGATATCCGCTGGAGAAAGCATTACTGAAAGGGTCAATGATGGGCTTAAAGTCTCAGATTTTGCCGTAGTTATTTTAAGTCGTGCTTTCATGGCCAAGCATTGGCCAAAAAGAGAGCTATGGGCGGTGCTTAATCTAGAAGCTAAGTCCGGAAAGGTAATCATTATTCCCATTTTGGTTGGAACTCAGGCTGAGGTTGATGGAGTAGTAGAAGAATTCCCACTTCTAAATGATAAGTTGTTTCAACTTTGGAACGGTGACGCAAACCGTGTTGCCAACGCTATCCAAACTACAGTCCTAAAATCTCAAGGTATTTCACATGAACCGCAGGTTGAAATGCATACCTGCGGACATTGTGCAACTCCGTTTCAGCATGGAGTGCATGTATGCCTTGGATGCCAGGGAACAATCAAATATGGCCTTACTCCACAGGAAAGGCTTCGTATCAGACAAGCGACAGCAGCGACGATTGGCATTCTATCGTTAATCACAATGCTCCACCTTCCGTCATACTCTGAGTCATGGTTTGGTCTTAAAATACCTATGATGTGGGGTATAGGGTTTTGGTCTGTTCCTGTCGCAGCAGTAATTGCATTTGGAGGAGCTTTCTATGCTGAAGCGCGTATTGCGGCCAATAAAGCACATTTGGTCAGAACATTCAGATTAACTTAACAAATGCGTCAATTAGGACGCTCGCAAGCTCGCGCCTATTGCGCAGGCGTTATATTTCAGCAAGAGTAAATGTCCGTAACAAGAAAAGCCCCGAGCCGGTGTTCCGGCTCGGGGCTTTTCATTTCTGCGCTTCTGTTACTTTGCAGCGAGTGCTACGCCCACCTTGGAGCGGTTGGGCCGCCCGATGGCCTGGGTGATCCAGTTACCGGTAGCGGCAAGTGCATCGAGGTCGATGCCGCTCTCGATGCCGAGCCCGTTGAGCAGGTAGATCACGTCTTCGCTTGCCACGTTGCCGGAGGCGCCCTTGGCATAGGGGCAGCCGCCGAGGCCGGCCACGGAGCTGTCGATCACGCCGATGCCTTCTTCGAGTACGGCGTAGAGGTTGGCCAGTGCCTGGCCGTAGGTGTCGTGGAAGTGGGCGGCGAGCTTGTCCATGGGGATGTCGCGCGCCACGGCCTCGAGCATGCGCTTGGCTTTGATCGGGGTGCCGGTGCCGATGGTGTCGCCGAGCGAGACCTCGTAGCAGCCCATCTCAAAAAGCGCCTTTGCCACCTCGGCCACCTTGGCGGGGGCGATCTCGCCTTCGTAGGGGCAACCAAGCACGCAGGATACATAGCCGCGCACGCGCACATTAGCGGCTTTCGCGCGGTCGAGTACCGGGGCGAAGCGCTCGAGCGATTCCCTCACCGAGCAGTTGATGTTCTTCTGCGAGAAGGACTCGCTGGCGGCGCCGAACACCGCGACCTCGTCCACGCCGCATTCGAGCGCGGCGTCCAGCCCCTTGAGGTTGGGGGTCAGCGCCGAATAGACGATGCCCTCGCGGCGTTTGAGGCCGGCCATCACCTCGCGGTGGTCGGCCATCTGCGGCACCCACTTGGGCGAGACGAAGCTGGCTGCCTCGATGTGGCGAAGGCCGGCGGCGCCGAGCCGGTCGATCAGCTCGAGCTTGGTGTCGGTGCTGACCGGTTCGGGCTCGTTCTGCAGGCCGTCGCGGGCGCCGACCTCGACCAGGCGCACGGATTGGGGGAATGTCATCTGCTGTCTCCTCGTTCTCGGGCTAGCGCGCTTCACTCATCGACGGCAAATTCGAGCAGCACCTCGCCCTGGCCCACGGTGTCGCCGGCCGCGAAGTGGAAGCTCGCGACCTGGCCATCCGCGGGGGCGCTCAGGGTGTGCTCCATCTTCATGGCCTCCATCACCATCAGCGGCATGCCTTTCTCGACCGGAGTGCCGGGTTCTACCAATAGCGCGACCACGGTGCCGTGCATGGGGGCGGTGAGGGTCGATTCGGCTTCGTGCTGGCCGTGATCGACGGCGTCGGCGCGCAGCCAGTCAAGGCGGGTCTCGCCCTGGGCATCGGCCAGCACGATGGCGTTGCCATCGAGCCTTGCCAGCAGGCGACGGCGGTGGCCGTCGAGCGTCACCGCCACGGCATCACCATCGAGTCGCTGCAGGTTGGCCGATAGCGTCGTGCCCTGAGTGGTGAGCCGCCACGGGGCGGCGTCATGAGGGCGGCTGCCGTCGACGACGACGGGCTCGGCGTCGCTCGATGTGGGGTCGCTCGCTTTGGGGTCGCTCAAGGCTACACGGATGCGATGATCGGCGTTGAGGCGAAAGCCGTCATGGCGGTCCCAGGGGGAGTCGCTCGCGCCCTCGCGGCCGAGCTGGTCCAGCGCCACCATGGCGGCGCTGGCGTAGTCCTCGGCGCTTGGTTCGCTAACCTCGAACAGGTCGTCGTGGTGGTGTTCGATGAAGCGGGTATCGAGCTTAGCGGCCTGGAAGGCCGGGTGGCTCGCCAGCCGCTGCAGGAAGGCGCGATTGGTGACCACGCCGCGCACGTCCAGCGCGGCCAGGGCCCGGTTGAGGGTGGCCAGCGCCTGGATGCGGTCGTCGCCATGCACGATCAGCTTGGCGAGCATCGGGTCGTAGTGCATCGAGACTTCGTCTCCGCTCTCCACACCGCTGTCCAGCCGCACCTGCAAAGGGTCGAGGCCGGCGCCGACCAGATCCAGCCCGAAGTGCTCGAGGTGACCGGTGGCGGGCAGGAAGTCCTGCGCCGGGTCCTCGGCATACAGGCGCGCCTCGAAGCTGTGGCCATGAATGGCGAGTTCGTCCTGAGTGCAGGGCAGGGCGTCGCCCATGGCCACCTTGAGCTGCCAGGCGACCAGATCCTGACCGGTGATCATCTCGGTGACCGGGTGCTCGACCTGCAGCCGGGTGTTCATCTCCATGAAGTAGAAGCGGCCGTCCTGCTCTTGTGAAGAGTCCAATAAAAATTCGACGGTACCGGCGCCGACATAGCCGATCTCCTGGGCGGCGCGCACCGCGGCCTCACCCATCTCGCGGCGCAGGGCCTCGCTCATGCCCGGGGCGGGGGCCTCTTCCAGCACCTTCTGGTGGCGCCGCTGCACGCTGCAGTCGCGCTCGAAGAGATAGACGCCATTGCCGTGACGGTCGCAGAACACCTGCACCTCGACGTGGCGCGGCTGAGTCAGGTACTTCTCGATCAGCATGCGCTGATCGCCGAAGGCGGCCTGGGATTCGCGGCGGCAGCCGTCCAGGGCGGCCTGGAAGCCGTCACCGGACTCGACTACCCGCATGCCCTTGCCGCCGCCGCCGGCGCTGGCCTTGAGCAGCACCGGATAGCCGATCTGGTCGGCCTCGGCGCGCAGCAGCTCATCGCCCTGATGATCGCCATGATAGCCGGGCACCAGCGGTACGCCGGCCTGCGCCATGCGGGCCTTGGCGGCGGACTTGTCGCCCATCGCCGAGATGGCGGCGGCGGGCGGACCGATGAAGACGATGCCGGCCTCGGCGCAGGCGGTGACGAAGTCGGCGTTCTCGGAAAGAAAGCCGTAGCCCGGATGAATGGCGCCAGCGCCGGTGCGCTTGGCGGCCTCGAGCACGGCGTCGACCTTCAGGTAGCTGTCACGGGCCGCCGCCGGGCCGATGCGCACGGCCTCGTCGGCCTCGCGCACGTGGCGGGCATTGGCATCGGCGTCGGAGTAGACGGCCACGGTGGCGATCCCCATGGCACGGGCGCTGCGCATCACCCGGCAGGCGATCTCGCCGCGGTTGGCGATCAGGACCTTGGAAAAGGGCGTGCTCTGAGGGGGCGTGAAGGAGGTCATGACGTCGAATCCTTGGGGTGGTGGTCCCAGCGCGGCGCGCGCTTGTCGAAGAAGGCGGCGAGGCCTTCCTGGCCTTCATCGCTGACCCGCAGCTGGCCGATCACGCGGCAGCAGCGCTCGCGGGTGGCCTCACTGTCGGAGTCGCGGCCGACGGTGGCTAGCAGGGCCTTGGTGGCACGCTGAGCCTGGGGCGAGGCGGCGAGCAGGGTGTCGAGCATCGCCGACACGGCATCGTCCAGGTCATCCGGCTCGGCGACCCGGTGGACGAGGCCCAGCCGCTGTGCCGTATCGGCCTGCATGACTTCGGCGGTCAGTGCGTAGCGGCGCATCTGGCGCGCGCCGATGGCGCGCTGCACATAGGGGCTTATCACCGCGGGCGCGAGGCCGATCTTGACCTCGGAGAGGCAGAACCTGGCCTTCTCGGAGGCGATCACCAGATCGCAGCAGGCGGCGAGACCCACGGCACCGCCGAAGGCTGCGCCCTGCACGCGACAGAGCGTGGGGCAGGGCAGGGTGTCGAGGCCATGCATCAGGCGTGAGAGCTCGCGGGAGTCCTTGAGGTTGTCCTCGAGTGAATAGTCGACCATGCGCTTCATCCAGCTAAGATCGGCGCCGGCCGAGAAGTGCTTGCCCTCGGAGCGCAGCACCAGGGTGCGGACCTCGCTGCGTTCGGCGGCGATCGCGACCCTGTCGAGATGGTCATTGAGCTCGCTGATCAGGTGATCGTCGAAGGCATTGAGTACCTCGGGGCGATCCAGCGTCAGCCAGGCCACACCGCGCTCATCGATGGCGAGATGGGAAAAGGACGTTGTCCCTGACGGATTGGTCTCTGGCGAAGTTGTCCCTTGCGAAGTGGTATTAGTCATGAGGCCCTCACATCCTGAAGACGCCGAAGCGGGTGTCGTCGATCTCGGCATTCATTGCCGCGGCCAGCGCCAGGCCGAGCACGTCGCGGGTCTGCAGCGGGTCGATCACGCCGTCGTCCCACAGCCGGGCGCTGGCGTAGTAGGGGTGGCCCTGGTGCTCGTACTGCTCGCGGGTGGGCGCCTTGAAGGCTTCCTCTTCATCCTTCGTCCACTCGCGGCCCTCGCGCTCGTACTGGTCGCGCTTGACCTGGGCCAGCACGTTGGCGGCCTGCTCGCCGCCCATCACCGAGATGCGGGCGTTGGGCCACATGAACAGCAGGTTCGGGTCATAGGCGCGGCCGCACATGCCGTAGTTGCCGGCGCCGAAGCTGCCGCCGATCAACACGGTGAACTTGGGGACCTGAGCACAGGCCACCGCGGTGACCAGCTTGGCGCCGTGCTTGGCGATGCCTTCCTGCTCGTACTTGGAGCCGACCATGAAGCCGGTGATGTTCTGCAGGAACACCAGCGGGATCTTGCGCTGGGCGCACAGTTCGATGAAGTGGGCGCCCTTGACGGCGCTTTCCGAGAACAGCACGCCGTTGTTGGCGACGATGCCCACCGGGTGGCCGTGGAGGTGGGCGAAGCCGGTGACCAGGGTGTCGCCGTAGTAGCGTTTGAACTCGTCGAAGTCAGAATCGTCGACCAGGCGGCCGATTACCTCGCGCACGTCATAGGGCTTCTTGAGATCGGTGCCGACGATGCCATAGAGCTCGGCGGGGTCGAGCCGCGGCGGGCGTGAGTCCTTGAGTGCGAGCTGGCCGCGCTTCTGCCAGTTCAGCCGCGAGACGGCGCGGCGGGCAATTTGCAGGGCATGGGCGTCGTTGTCGGCATAGTGATCGGCCACGCCGCTGACCTTGCAGTGCACGTCGGCGCCGCCCAGGTCCTCGGCGCTGATGGTTTCGCCGGTGGCCGCCTTCACCAGCGGCGGGCCGCCGAGGAAGATGGTGCCCTGACCCTTGACGATGATCGACTCGTCGGCCATCGCCGGCACATAGGCACCGCCGGCGGTGCAGGAACCCATGACTACCGCTATCTGCGGAATGCCCGCGGCGGAGAGAGTGGCCTGGTTGTAGAAGATGCGCCCGAAGTCGTCATGGTCGGGAAAGACCTCGTCCTGCTCGGGCAGGTAGGCGCCGCCGGAGTCGACGAGATAGAGGCAGGGCAGGCGATGCTTGCGGGCCACTTCCTGGGCGCGCAGGTGCTTCTTGACGGTCAGCGGGTGGTAGGTGCCGCCCTTGACGGTGGCGTCGTTGGCAACGATCACGCACTCGACGCCACTGACCCGGCCGATGCCGGTGATCACGCCCGCGGCGGGCAGCGGGGTGTCGTAGACGTCATAGGCGGCCAGCGCCGAGAGCTCGAGAAAGGGCGAGCCCTCGTCGAGCAGATGATCGATGCGGTCGCGCACGTACAGCTTGCCGCGGGATTCGTGGCGGGCGCGTGCCTTGTCGCCGCCGCCCTGGGCGAGGGTCGCGGTCAGTTCCTTGAGGGAGGCGACCGTGTCGCGCATCGCCGCCTCGTTGGCCTGGAAGACCTCGCTGCGCGGGTTTATCTGGGTATGCAGGATACTCATGGAACGCCGCCCTTACTTGGATTCGTTGAAGATCTCGCGGCCGATCAACATGCGCCTGATCTCGCTGGTGCCGGCGCCGATCTCATAGAGCTTGGCATCGCGTAGCAGGCGCCCGGTGGGATATTCGTTGATGTAGCCGTTGCCGCCGAGCAGCTGGATGGCATCCAGCGCCACCTGGGTGGCCTTCTCGGCGCAGTAAAGAATCACCCCGGCGGAGTCCTTGCGTGAGGTCTGGCCGCGGTCGCAGCCGGCGGCCACCGCATACAGGTAGGCCCGGCAGGCACTGAGGGTGGTGTACATGTCGGCGATCTTGCCCTGCACGAGCTGGAACTCGCCGATCGCCTGATCGAACTGCTTGCGCTCGTGCACGTAGGGCACCACCACATCGAGGGCCGCCTGCATGATGCCGATGGGGCCGGCGGCGAGCACGGTGCGTTCATAATCCAGCCCGCTCATCAGCACCTTGACGCCACGGCCTTCCTCACCCAGCACGTTCTCGGCCGGCACGCGGCAGTCCTGGAACACCAGTTCGCAGGTGTTGGAGCCGCGCATGCCGAGCTTGTCGAGCTTCTGGGCGGTCGAGAAACCGGGGAAGTCCTTCTCGATGATGAAGGCGGTGATGCCCTTGGAACCGGCCGCCGGGTCGGTCTTGGCGTAGACCACCAGCACGTGGGCGTCGGGGCCGTTGGTGATCCACATCTTGTTGCCGTTGAGCACGTAGTGGTCGCCGTCGCGGCGGGCGCGCAGCTTCATCGACACCACATCCGATCCTGCACCCGGCTCGGACATGGCCAGTGCGCCGACGTGCTCGCCGCTGATCAGCTTGGGCAGATACTTGGCCTTCTGCTCGGCATTGCCGTTGATCTTCAACTGGTTGACGCAGAGGTTGGAGTGGGCGCCGTAGGACAGCCCGACCGAGGCGCTGGCCCGGGAAATTTCTTCCACGGCGATACAGTGCGCCAGATAGCCCATGCCGCTACCACCGTCTTCTTCTGACACGGTGATGCCGAGAAGGCCCATGTCGCCGAACTTCTGCCACAGGTCGTTGGGGAATTCGTTTTTCTCATCGATCTCGGCGGCGCGTGGGGCGATCTCGTCGCGGGCGAAGGCGTTCACCTGATCGCGCAGCATGACCATCGTCTCATCGAGGCCGAAGTCGAGGGGCTGATAGGGGGTATGCATGGCGTGGCTCCCGGGCAGGTGGTTGGCAGGCGGCGGCGACAAAGATCGAAGGCCACCGCGCGGCGCTTGGTTGGATATCGCGTGTCGATTGATATGACTAGCCTAGGACTGGTTGACGTTAACGTAAAGTGAAGGTTGCGGCGGGTAGACCAAGGTTGCAGCCCGAGACCCTGCAACGACATCGGGCGCCTCGCAGGGCGCCCGATAATGGGTGTTTCAAATATTGTCGTGTCAGGCCTTGAGCCGGACCTTTAGCCAGCCTTTACCCGGTTGCCACGTAAAGGCGTTGGCCATCAGGAGCCGTCGGCGTTGGGGAAGAACAGCTGCTGGCCATCGACGCGGTAATCGGCGATTGCTTCCTGGCCGTTTTGCGACAGCAGCCAGTCATGCCACTGCTTGGCCAGGTCGTGCTTGAGGTCCGGGAAGCGTTCCTCGCTGATCAGGATGCTGCCGTACTGGTTGAAAAGGGCGTCGTCGCCTTCGAAGACGATGGCCAGGTTCTGCGGGTTCTTGAAGGCCACCCAGGTGGCGCGGTCGGACATCACATAGGCGTCCATGCCGGCGGCGGTGTTGAGGGTTGGCCCCATGCCGCTGCCCAGCTCCCGATACCATTCACCGCTCGGCTGGATGTCGGCGGCGTCCCACAGGCGAAGCTCGGCGCGGTTGGTGCCGCTGTCATCGCCGCGTGAGGCGAAGGGCGCCTCGGCGTCGGCGATGCGGGTCAGGGCTTCCTCGACGTCTTTAGCACCGCGCACGCCGGCGGGGTCGCTGTCCGGGCCCAGGATCACGAAGTCGTTGTACATGACGTTCTGGCGTTCGCTGCCATAGCCCTCGGCGACGAAGCGTTTTTCGCCGGCGGTGTCATGCACCAGCAGGCTGTCGGCATCGCCACGGCGAGCGATCTCGAAGGCCTGGCCGGTACCTACCGCGACCACGTGCACGTCGATGCCGCTGTCTTCCTTGAACTTGGGCAGGATCGAGCCGAACAGCCCCGACTGCTCGGTGGATGTGGTCGACGCCAGGGTGATGAAGGGGGCGTCGTCCTGGGCCAGTGCGGCAGCAGAGAGGGTGCTGCCGATCAGGCCGAGGGCGGCGAGGCTGAGGATCCGATAGCGCATACGAGCTTTCCTTATAGTAATGGCGTTAGGTGTGGCTTGAGCGACGCGAGTCACCACACCAGTTCTCCTTTCACGAAGGCTCGGGCCTCCGCGCTGCGGGGAGCCGAGAAGAAGGTCTCGGCCTTGCTGTGCTCGACCAGTCGGCCGTTACACAGAAAGATCACCTCATCGGCCAGGCGGCGAGCCTGGTGAAGGTCGTGGCTGGTCATGACGATGCGCGTGCCGCGACGGTGGAAGTCCGCGATGGCATCTTCCACCGCCTTGATGGCGGCGGGGTCCAGCGCCGCGGTGGGCTCATCCAGGAACAGCACTTCGGGATTGATCAGCCAGGCTCGGGCCAGGGCCAGGCGCTGCTGTTCGCCTCCGGACAGCACTCTCGCCGGGCGTTTGGCGAGGGCGGCAAGACCGAAGTGCTCCAGTGCCTCGTGGGCGAGGGCGCGACGCTTGGCCCGCGGCACGGCGTTGATCTTCAGGGTGTAGGTCAGGTTGGCCAGCGCCGAGCGACGCAGCAGCACCGGGCGCTGGAATACCATGGCCTGGCGTGGCAGTCCGCCCGGCCATCGCACCTGGCCGCGGCTGGGTTGCAGCAGGCCGTGGGCCAGGCGCATCAAGAGACTCTTGCCGGCCCCGTTGGGGCCCATGATCAGAGTCTTGCCGGTGGTCGAGAGCGTGAGGGTCACGTCCTCGAGCAGGGTTTGGCCGCGATGCTCGAAGCTCACTGCGTCAAGCGTCAGGCTGGCGGATGCCTCCTGGATGCCCATTGCCATGCTCATGTCGGTCATCCCAGTCGTCTCCTGGAGGTTTCACCGATGACGTAGGCGGCGCCGTTGACCAGCGCCACCAGACTCAGCAGCACGATCCCCAGTCCCAGTGCCAGCGGCAGGTTGCCCTTGCTGGTCTCGAGGGCGATGGCGGTGGTCATCACTCGGGTCACCCCATCGATGTTGCCGCCGACGATCAACACTGCGCCGACCTCGGCGCTGGCTCGGCCGAAACCGGCCAGCACCACGGTAATCAGGCCGAAGCGGGCATCCCACAACAGGGTGGGGATGGCGCGGGCTCGGCTCAGGCCGAAGGAAGAAAGCTGCTCCCGGTACTCGCCCCAAAGCTCCTCGACCAGTTGGCGGGCCAGGGCGGCGATGATCGGCAGCACTAGCACCACCTGGGCGATGATCATGGCGCTTGGGGTGAACAGCAGCCCCAGCTCTCCGAGCGGGCCGGCCCGTGACAGCAGCAGGTAAACGCCGAGCCCGGCCACTACCGGGGGCAGGCCCATGAGCGCATTGAGGGCCACGATCACCACCCCGCGGCCAGGCAGGCGCCAGAGTGCCAGGGCGGCCCCCAGGGGCAGGCCGATCAATGCGGCGGTCAGCACCGCACTCAGCGACACACGCAGCGACAGGACGACGATGTCTACCAGCGCCGGGTCCATGTCGATGACCAGCGCCAGGGCCGTATGCAAGGCACTGTCGCTGTGCAGCGCGCTGGCTGTCATCCCGCTGGTCGACATGGCAATCTCCTGATAATGCTTGCAGCATGTGGTTTAAACATCTTAAGTGCATCCTATACTGAAAAATATGCAGCGAAAGATCTATAAACGACAAGAGTGAACGACGCGGATATCCCCCATGCTCAGAGATGACTCACCACCGATGCATCGCCATGCCTACCTGACCACTGCCGAGGCGGCCGACTACCTGCGGCTCAAGGAGCGCAAGGTCTACGATCTGGTACGCCAGGGTGAGATTCCCTGCACCAAGGTGACCGGCAAGCTGCTTTTTCCCCGTCAGAGCATTGATCTGTGGCTGATGAGTCATCTGGAGGGCGGTCAGCCCGGGCAGCGGCCGGTGCCACGGGTGTTGGCCGGCAGTCAGGACCCGCTGCTCGAGTGGAGCCTGCGCGAAAGCGGCTCGGAGCTGGCGATGCTCTGCCAGGGCAGCGGCGATGGGGTGCGCCGGCTGCTGGATGGCGATGCCCTGTTGGCAGGCGTGCATGTGATCGACGATGCGGGCGGCTATAACCATCCCGAGTCGCTGGGTCTTGGCGGTGTGCGTGATCTGGTGATGATCCGCTGGGCACGACGTCGCCAGGGATTGATGCTGCCGCCGGGCAACCCGAGGGGGATTCACTCGTTGGCCGCACTGGCAAAAAGCGACGGGGAGGGTGCGCCGCGGGTAGCGAGGCGTCAGCCCGGCGCTGGGGCCGACCGGCTATTGCGCTTTCTGCTGAAACGCCATGATCTTGCGCTTGAAGACCTGCGGCTGGCGCCCGACACGATGCTCAGCGAAGACGATCTGGCGCTGGCGGTGCATCAGGGGCAGGCCGACGTGGGGCTGGGCGTCGAAGCAGCGGCGCATCGTCATGGGCTCGACTTCGTGCCGCTGCAGCAGGAATGCTTCGATCTGGCCATGCGCCGTCGCAGTTATTTCGAGCGTCCGGTGCAGCACCTGCTGGCCTTCGCCCATGAGGCGAGGTTCGCAGAGCGCGCCGCGCTGATGCAGGGCTACGACCTCACCGGGCTCGGCGAGGTCGTTTATAACGCCTGAGGTGGCGTCGGCAGTCATTGGCTTAGCGATCGTCGAACGAGACCTGACCGCGGGCCCGAGCTTCCTGAGGAAGCAGGGCGGCATAGAGGGCGGCATTGATCGGCGTCTCGACACCGGCCGCCTTGCCCAGGCGTACCACGGCGCCGTTCTGCGACTCGAGCTCCGAGGGCAGGCCGTCCATGATGTCGCGCTGCATCGAGGCGGTGCTGTTCTCGGGGAGGGTGTCGATAAACTTGAGCGCCTTCGCCACCGCATCCTCGGGCAGCGCCACACCGCGGGCTCGGCCGACCGCCGTGATCTCTTCCATGACCTCTTCGAGCAGCCGGCGACTCTCCGGCAACTGGCGGCTGACGCCCATCGGCGCCCGGGTCACGGCGCCGACACCACTCATGGCGCAGATGAACAGGAACTTGCTCCACACCGCGACCTGAATGTCGTCCGGTATTTCGGCGGTGACTCCAGAGGCCTTGTCGAAGGCCGCCTTCACGCGCTGGGTGCGCTCGCTCTGGCGATTGTCGGCCTCACCGAAGCGCACGAACGGCTCGACGCCTGCATGGCGAATCACCCCCGGCGCCTCGCGGTAGGCGAGGATGCCGCAAAGCCCGCGCAGCACCTTATCGTGCCCCACGGCTTCACCTAGCACGTCGGTGGCCTCCACGCCGTTCTCAAGCGGAAGCACCAGGGTCTCGGGGCCGATCAGCGGTGCCATCGCCCTGGCGATCTCTTCGACCTGCCAGGCTTTTACCGCCACGATCACCACATCTACCACGCCAATGGTCGCCGGATCGTCGCTGGCCAGTGCCTTGTCGAGATGGAGGTCGCCGTTGATGCTCCTGACCGTCAGGCCGTCGCGCTGGATCGTCGCTAGGTGATCCCCACGGGCGATGAAGGTGACGTCTTCACCGGCGTCGGCAAGACGGGCGCCAAAATAGCCGCCCACGCCGCCGCTTCCATAGATGGCAAATCGCATGCTGAGTCCTCAATGAGTCGATGGGGCGATGAATCGATCGATAGGATCGGGCTCGCCAAGGTGTACCTGCATGATGCCTGGCCTGTCCAGCGAGAGCAGGGCGGAATCGTCGACTGTCTCACTTATGCGACATTTGGGGGCGCGAGATAGGGCTTATAAACTTGGGTCACTGAGCTTTTTACCCTATTTTCCTGATCTTTCGGGAAGGAGTCGGACATGAAATTGACCACCTTCGCTCTCACGGCCTTGATTGCCGCCCTTATGCTGGCCGGTTGCAGTTATCAACCCGCGCGCATCAACCCGGAACCGATCATCGAGATCGGCGATGGCGGCCACCATGATGGACACAGTGGCGGTGGCGGTTTCTGTCCGCCCGGCCAGGCCAAGAAGGGCCGCTGCTGAGACCTAAGCTTGGTGTTATGGGCAGGCTGGCGTAGGCTTATAACGATTCGTTGATACTGGAACGCTGCCTGCGCCATGTCTTTCTTCAGCCTGAAAACCTGTACGCTGATTGAGCAACCGGTCGCCCATGAACATGGCTTTCATCAGCTGATTCTGGCGACGTCGGGCGTCACCGAGCTGAGTATCGAGGGGCGTGGCGAGCGCGTCACCCGCGAGCGCGGCTGCCTGATTCCTTCCACCTATCATCACGAGTACCTGGGCGACGGGCGCAACCGTACCCTGGTGCTCGATGTGCCCCTCGCGCATTTGCCAAGGTTAAGCTGCGGCGATGAGGTGCAGCGGCTCTTCGAGTCGCCACGCTTCTTTTCCGTGACCCCGCGGTTGCAGTCTCTGGCCCAGACCCTGATGGGCGAAGTCGAGGCCTCGCCGACCTTGCAGAGCGAAATTGCCACGCTGATCCTGCGGGCCATCTATCTGAGTCTGCATGAGCGTGCACTCCCCAAAACGCCGACATCGCCCGCGCGCTCGCCCTATCGTGAACGTCTCGATCTGGCTCGCGTCGAGGCCTACATCGATCGTCATCTGGCCGAGGCCATCCATGTCGATGACCTTGCCGGCCTTTGCGCCCTGAGTCCCGGCCATTTTCATGCCTGCTTTCGTGAGGCCACAGGTGAGACCCCGCTTCACTTCGTGCAGCGCCGCCGGCTCGCGCTGGCGCAGACCCTTCTTCAGGAAAGCGACTTCACCCTAGGGCAGATCGCCGAGCGCATCGGCTTTTGCGATCAGGGCAGTTTTTCCCGCGCCTACCGTCGCACCTTCCAGCACACGCCCAGTGAGTACCGCCGCCTCGCTCGGTGATTCCTTCGCTGTTTTCCTTCCACCGTGAGTGGCTTTCCTTTCCCTTGCTAGCTTGGGCACTTGGCAATATCTGAGTGTCGGGCAAATCTTTCCGATGATTGGGCAAGCAAGGCGTTCCTTTCCGACATAGGCTGAAGGCAGGAATCGCGCGGCGGTCGCCAAGGCCTGATCGTTTTACCAGAAGGTGTGCGATTCACTTTCCCCAACAACCACAACACATGGAAAGAGACGACTTATGCCTACCCTACGCTTGCCAAAGACGCTTGCATTGGCCGCGCTGCCACTGGCGATGGCCGCCAGTCAGGCCCAGGCTCAATCCTACGAGATGGTGATTGCCACTCAGATACCTGAGAACATGAGCAATAACGCTATCTACCCGGCGCTGGTGCACTTCAAGGACCTGGTCGAGACCCGCACCGACGGCGATCTCACCGTGTCGATCTTCGGCGGTGGCCAGCTTGGCTCCGAGGTCGAGAACGGTTCCGAGGTGCAGGCAGGCGGCCGCACCCTGCAGTCGACCATCATGTCTTCCGGCGCCATGTCTTCCTTCTACGGTGACTATCAGCTGGTCACCGCGCCCTTCCTGTTTTCTAACTGGCGCCAGGCCTGGGCCTTCTTCGATGGCCCCTGGTTCGCCGACTTCATGAAGGGCACCGTCGAAGCAGCTGACATGCGCTATCTCGGCACCTTCGATGACGGCGGCGGCTTCGTGGCCTTCACCAATAACAAGCGCCTGATCAAGACCGTCGAAGACCTGGACGGCATGAATATCCGCACCGAGGAAAACCCGGCCCACGTGGCGATCATGCAGTCGCTGGGCGCATCGGCAACGCCGCTGCCCTGGGGCGAGCTGATCACGGCGCTGGAAACCGGTCTCGCCGATGGCCAGTTCAACGCGCCGGTACTCAATACCACCTTCAACTTCGATGCCGTCACCGACTACACCACCCTGACTGGCCATGTGTACAACAGCGCGCCCTGGGTGGTCAGCGAGAGCTGGTTCCAGGAACTGCCGGAGGCCTACCAGCAGGCGGTCGTGACCTCCGCCCGCGAGGCCATCACCATGAGCCACGGCATGTCCGGGGCGCTGGCCACGGCCAGCTGGCAGGAATCCTGCGAGCGCTTCAAGGAGTGCTACATCATGCCCACCCCCGAGCGTGAGCGGATGGCCGAGATTGCCCGGCCGGCCTGGCAGAACTGGATCGTCAACGATTACGGCATGGACAAGTCGCTGGTCGACGAGATGCTCGGTGAGGTCGCGCGGGTCGGCGACGAAGTCGCCGAGCAGGATATTTCCCGCTACGGCCAGTAAGGCTGGCCTAACCGCTGCAGACAGGCAGCCATCGGCTGCCTGTCTGCCGTTTGACCCTGTGCGGGATCTTTAGACGCTCTGTCGGGCTATCTCAGGAGCCACGTCGATGGCGATACTCGAACCCCTGCGCCGTGTCAGTGAAGCCGTCAACCGGATGGCCATCGTGGTCTGCGTGGCCTGTATCCTGTTGATGCTGGGCATCTCTTTCACGGCCTTTCTTTACAAGTTGGCAACCGGCTCGACCCTGAGCTGGACCTATTCCCTGGCGCGCCTGTTTCTGCCCTGGATCGGCTTTTTGTCGATGACCATTTCGCTGCGCTACGGCGAGCATGTGGCCATGACCCTGCTGGTCAGGAGCCTGCCAAGGGTGCTGCTGAAAGCGGCCGCCGTGATTTGCCTTGCCGTCATCGCGCTCTTCGCGCTGATGCTGGTCTGGTACGGCTGGGACTTCTTTCTCAACGCCACCCAGATGTACATGGTCTCGGACAATATCCAGATATCAAACCGCTTCACGGCGATCGTGGTGCCGCTTTCGGGGCTGATCATCCTTCTGCACCTGGTGCATGGCTTCGATCTGCTGGAGCACTTCATCGACGACCAATCGTTCATCGACGAGCTGATCGAGACCACCGATAGCGACTCGTCTGCCCACCATCGCGATGCGGAGACTCCCTCATGACCCCTGCCATTCTGATGTTCGTGGTGCTGTTGCTGATCGGCGCCCCGGTAGCGGTGGTGATGGCCATGTCGGGCCTCGCCGGCGGCTTTGCCCTCGGCGGTGAACGCATGCTGGGCATCATCGCCGACCGCATGTTCTCAGGCGTTTCCGGCTTTCTGTTGATCGCCGTGCCGTATTTCATCTTTACCGCCGAGCTGATGAACCAAGGCGGCCTGACCCATAAGCTGATTGCCTTCAATAATGCGCTCTTCGGCCGTGTTCGCGGGGCGCTTTCGCATGTCAACGTCACCGTGTCGGTGTTTTTTGCCGGCCTGACCGGGGCGGCCATCACCGATACCGTGGCGATCGGCAAGATCATGATCCCGGAGATGAAGGCCCAGGGCTATGACGCCGAGTATGCCGCGGCGATTACCGCCTGTTCGTCGATCATCGGCCCGATTATCCCGCCAAGCGTGGTGATGGTGGTGTACGCCACGCTGCTGCGGGATATCTCGGTGATTGACCTGTTCGCCGGCGGGATCATCCCGGGCATCCTGCTGGCCGCGGCCCTGCTGGTCACCAGCATGATCCTGGCCTGGAAACGTGACTACCCGAAGCAGGCGCCGACGCCGTTCAAGGCAGCGATCTTTGCCTTCCTGGCCGCGCTGCCGGCGCTGGTGGTACCGCTGATCATTCTCGGTGGCATTCTCTCGGGGATGACGACCATCACCGAGGCATCGGGATTCGCGGCGGTCTACGCGATCCTGATTGGAGCGCTGGTCTATCGCAGCCTGACGCTTTCCAAGATCTGGCACGCGCTGGTGGTCACGGTGCGCTTCTCCGGGGTGGTGTTCTTCTTGCTGGCGACGTCGGCGGTGCTCGGCTGGTTCGTGACTCGCTCGGGGGTTGCTCGGGACGCCGCCTCGATCATCACCACCTTCAGTGATGTCGCCTTTGTGCAGCTGATGATGGTCTGTCTGCTGCTGATCATCATCGGTACGGTGATGGACGTGCTGCCGGCACTGGTGGTGGTGGCGCCGGTGATAGTGCCGGCGATGATTCAGCTTGGCTTCGATCCGCTGCACTTCGCGATCCTGATGATCGTGGTGCTGAATATCTCCAACGTGACGCCGCCGGTGGGGATGACGCTGATGACGGCGGCACGCATCGCCGAGGTGCCCTACGAGCGGGCCATCATCGCCTCACTGCCGTTCTATTTTTCCTTCCTGGCCGTCATTGTGCTGCTAGCCGCTTTCCCGGCGCTGTCGACCTGGATTCCTAGTCTTCTCGATTAAACCTTCTCGATTGAGCCTTCTGGACTTAGCCTGATGAAACTCTTCTATTCCGCCGCCCAGGATAGCCATGCCCCCGAGACCTTTCTGCTGCGGGGCCAACCGGCCCCGTCGCCGGAGCGCCCCGAACGGGCCGTGCGCCTCGCTGACGCTATTGGTGAACTGGGCCTGACCCTCAATGCTCCCGCAGAGGTGGATTCGCCGCGCCTGCGGGAGCGCCTGGCACGCATTCATACCCCGCGTTATCTCACCTTTCTGGAGACCATCCATGCCCGCTGGCAGGCAATGCCGGGGGCATCAGCCCTAGTAGCGCCCAACGTGCACCCCTGTGGCGGCGGACATCATTATCCTAGCCACCCCGTGGGCCAGGCCGGTTGGCACCTGCATGACATGGCTTGCCCGATCGGCGCCGACAGCTTCGCCGGCATCCTGGCCAGCGCTGCTAGTGCCGAAGCCGCGGCGATGAGCGTGTGCGAAGGCGAGCCAAGTGCCTATGCGCTGTGCCGGCCGCCGGGGCATCACGCCGGGCCGGAGCGGGCCGGCGGCTTCTGCTTTCTCAATAACTCGGCGCTGGCGGCCACCATTCTGCGCGAGCAACACGATCGGGTGGCCATCGTCGATGTCGACCTTCACCACGGCAACGGCACCCAGGATATCTTCTATGCTCGTGGCGATGTCTGGACCGGGTCGGTGCATGCCGATACCGATGCGTTCTATCCGTTCTTCTGGGGTGGCGCCGACGAGACCGGCAGCGGTGAAGGGCAGGGGGCCAACGTCAATTTTCCGTTGCCATTGGGCAGTGATGGCAAGGTCTTTCTCGATGCCGTGGAGACCCTGCTTCAGCGCCTCGACGACTTCGCACCAGAGGCGGTGGTGGTCGCGCTGGGTCTCGACGCCCACAAGGATGATCCGCTTGCCGGGCTTTCGCTCGAGACCGAGGATTTTCGCAGCATCGGCGCTCGCCTGGGCCAGCTTTGCGTGCCGATGGTACTGATTCAGGAAGGCGGCTATCCGACCGCTGCCCTGGGCGCCAATCTATCTGCCTTTCTCGAGGGCTTTCTCAAGCGCTAGTTCAAGGGCTTTCTCAAGGGCTTTCGCGGCGACTAATGACGCTTCGTATGCTTCTTGCGCTCATTGATTCATATTTGACGGCTTCAACAGGCCGTCCATTCACCAGAGGAAAATCTTATGACCGTTACCTACCAAGACAGCAATGCCCGCATGAGCCAGGTCGCCGTGCATAATCAAACCGTCTACCTGGCCGGCCAGGTACCCCACGATACAAGCGCCGACATGAAGGGCCAGACCGAGCAGGTGCTGGCAAGCGTCGATAGCCTGCTTAAGCAGGCTGGTACCTCCAAGGAGCACCTGATCTCGGCGCAGATCTGGGTGACCAGCATGGAGGAGTTCGCGGCGATGAACGAAGCCTGGGACGCCTGGGTCGTGCCCGGTCGTCCGCCGGTGCGTGCAGCGGTGGAGGCCAAGCTGGCCAAGCCCGAGTGGAAGGTCGAGATCATGGTCGTGGCGGCGCTGCCGGGAGCCTGATATGCGGATGATTACCAGTGATGAGGTCGCTCAGGGCCTGCCCTGGGGCGCGCTGATTCAGCGTCTGGGCAAGGTCTTTCGCGAGGGCGTTGAGGCACCGCCACGCCACCATCACTCCATGCACCGCCCGGACGGTGAGGCGACCATGCTGCTGATGCCGGCCTGGGAGCCGGCTGGGTATATCGGCGTTAAGATGGTCAACGTCTTTCCGCAGAACGCCGATCAGGGACTGCCGGCGATTGCCGGCGTCTATTTCCTCAGTGAGGGGCAGCACGGGCAGCCGCTGGCTTGCCTGGAAGGCAGCGAGCTGACGCGCCGACGCACTGCCGCGGCCTCGGCGTTAGCGGCCGGGGAACTGGCCCGGGAAGACGCCGAAACGCTGGTGATCGTTGGTACCGGCAAACTGGCGCCGATGCTGATCGAAGCCCATGCGGCGGTCCGCCCGATAAAAAGGGTCAAGATCTGGGGGCGTAAGCTCGCCAAGGCCGAGCAGCTGGCCCGTGCCTATGCTGATCGCTTCGCGACCGAGGCGGTCGAGGACCTGGAGGCGGCGGTCGGCGAGGCGGACATTGTCAGCTGCGCGACTCTATCGACTCAGGCACTGGTAAAGGGCGCCTGGCTCAAGCCCGGTGCCCATCTGGATTTGGTAGGTGCCTTTCGTCACAGCATGCGCGAAAGTGACGGCGACTGCTTTCGGCGCGGCGAGGTATTCGTGGATACCTATGCCGGCGCCCAGGGCGAGGCCGGCGACGTGCATCAGGCGATCGAGGAAGGGGCCTTTGCCTTCAATGAGATTCGCGCCGATCTGGCCGAACTGTTGCGCGGCGAGCGCAGCGGGCGCTCTAGTGACGAGGCCATTACTGTCTTTAAGTCGGTGGGCGCCTCGCTCGAGGACCTGGCTGCCGCCATCGAGGTCTGGGAGCAGCTAGAGGGGGCGGCATGAGCATCGCCAACTCGAGCCGCCCGCAGGGGCGGACCGGCTTTTTCTGGCACGAGCGCTGCTTCTGGCATGACCCGGGGGCGATCGGCGTCTTTTCTTCCCCCGGTGAATTCCTGCAGCCACAGCCGGCCTCGGAAAGTCCGGAGAGCAAGCGGCGGCTCAAGAATCTGCTGGAGGTCTCGGGGCTGATCGACGAGCTTGAGGTGGAAAAGCCCACGCCTGCCAGTCGCGAAGATCTCGAGCATTTTCACACCTCGGCCTATCTTGATGCCCTGACGGCGGGAGAGCAGGCCGGCGGCGGTGATGCCGGAGATTGTGCACCCTTTCGCCCGGGCAGCGTGGCGGCCGCCTACCAGTCCGCAGGGCTCGCGATGGCCGCTGTCGAGGCGGTTGCCTGCGGGCGAGTTAACAATGCCTATGCGCTGTGTCGGCCGCCGGGCCATCACGCCGAGGCGGATCGCGGTCGCGGGTTCTGCCTGCTCGGCAACATTCCCGTGGCGGTGAAACGGGCTCGCGCCATGGGGCAGGTCGGACGGGTGGCGATCCTCGATTGGGACGTGCATCACGGCAACGGCCAGCAGGACGCCTTCTATGACGATTCCGAGGTGTTCACGGTCTCGATCCATCAGGCCGGCAATTTTCCGCTGGATAGCGGCTTCATTGAGGAGCGTGGGCGCGGGGCCGGTCAGGGTGCCAATCTCAACCTGCCGATGCCGCCGGGTGCTGGGATCGGTGCCTATCGCTATGCATTCGAGCAATTGATCGTGCCGGCCCTGGAGGCCTTTGCGCCCGAGATGATTGTGATCGCCTGCGGATATGACGCCTGCGCCAAGGATCCGCTAGGCAAGATGCTGCTCAACAGCAGCGCCTTTGCCGAGATGACATCGCATATCAAGGCGCTGGCAGAGCGCGTCTGCGAGGGGCGCCTGGTGATGATTCACGAAGGCGGCTACAGCGAGGGCTACGTGCCGCTGTGCGGTCATGCAGTGATCGCGACCCTTTCCGGCAGCGAGATTCATGTGCCCGACCCGCAGGATGACGAGATCGCCGCCTGGGCATACCAGGACCTGCAGCCACACCAGCGCGAACTGATCGACGGCTGGGCGCGCGACTGGCGAGATGCTTGATCAAACAACGATTTTTTCGATAGCAGATCCACGGTCCTAAATTCCTGTTCCGCTATCAGACTCTGAGAGGACGGCGATGACACCCCTTTATGATCGCGACGGTTTCATCTGGCATAACGGTGAATGGCTGCCTTGGCGAGAGGCCACCACTCACCTGCTGACCCACACCCTGCACTATGGAATGGGCTGCTTCGAGGGCGTGCGTGCCTACGACGGCCCCAACGGCACGCACCTCTTCCGGGTTGCCGAACATACCCGGCGGCTTTGCGACAGCGCCCATTCCCTGGATATACCGTTATCTTTTTCCGCTGCGCAGCTGATTGAAGCGCAGCGGGAGTGCCTGGGCCGCAATGGGCTGACCAACGCCTACCTGAAGCCCACCGTTTATTTCGGCGCCGAAGGACTGGGGCTGCGTGCCAAGGGGCTGACCACCAATGTGATGGTGGCAGCCTGGGATCTGGGTGACTACGTCTCGGCGACGGCGTCTCGTGAAGGCCTGCGGGCGCTGACCTCATCCTGGGCGCGCCACCACGTCAACATCAGCCTGTGCCGGGCCAAGACCAACGGCCATTACGTCAACTCGATTCTGGCGCTTAACACCGCGGTGAAGGCGGGCTTCGACGAGACCCTGATGCTCGATCCGGAAGGCTATGTTGCCGAGGCCTCGGCGGCCAATGTCTTCCTGCTGCGCGATGGCGTGCTGCATACCCCCGAGGTGACCTCCTGTCTGCAGGGCATCACGCGTGACAGCGTGATCCGCCTGGCCCGCGAGGTACTGGGACTCGAGGTGCAGGAGCGGCGTATTACCCGCGATGAGCTCTACACGGCCGACGAGGCCTTTTTGACCGGCACGGCTGCCGAACTGCTGCCACTGCGTGAGCTCGATGGTCGGCGCATCGGGGCGGCCGGGCGCGAGATCGCTCCGGACTCGCTTACCGCTCGGCTTCAGGGCCTCTATCGTCGCGTCACCCGAGGTGATTTGGGCGATGATCTGGCTGCCTATCAGGAATGGCTCACGCCTGCCTGAGCACTGAAGTGAGCGCAGGTATGAAAGGGCATTGAGAAAAGCCATTGAGAAAGGTTCGTGAGCAAGGCCCTTGATGCGAAAGGCCCGAGAGTAAGGCCGGCGCCTTCAGCGGTGAAGACTGACCAGCCAATGGGTAATGCCAAGCGCGATGACCACGGCGGCGATGCCCAGAATTTCCATGGCCGTGACCTGGTCCAGGTCGAGGACGATGACCTTTCGCGCGATGGCCATCAGGGCAGTGGCGATGACCAGTTGAATCGGAATGATGTTAGTGCCGAGATAGAGCCGAATGTTGATGAAGATCTCGATGGCGATCAGCACCGCCATGAAGGCACCGAATGTCTGGAAAATATCGTTGATATCAAGCAGTAGGAACGGTGGTGCCATCAGGCGCTGATAGAGCACATAAAGCACATCGCCGATGCCCCAGATGATCACGAACACCATCAGCACTGCCAGCACACGCACGGCGATGCGGATGATCCTGTGCAGGGACTGGATCAGCGGGTCGCTGTGTTCCTCGGGCAATTCATTGTGCAGCAGCTTGCGTGGTTGCTCTTCCGCCATGACCGGGCTCTCCTATGGGCCTACCCAATACACAGTTAATACCCATCCGACGCGCACAAAAACGCCATGGAGTGAATTGGCTCCATGGCGGTATGCTGACCTCCCTGAACACCCTCCGGGTGTTTAGGCGTCCTGCCTGTCCTTTGAGCACTCCCTGTGCCGTCGCATCCGTGGCGTCTGGTCGACAGTGTCCCTTGTCTTTATGCCGCGGGGTGTCGTTTGCCCTCAACTCCCTGCTGACCTTAAGGTAGTGTATAGCGACATTTTGTGACAATTAAATAACAAAATAGTGACATTTAGACGGCGCCAATCCAGGCCGGAATCCACACGAACCGCCCCGTAACGCGCTCATTTCTGCTAGAATCGCCGCCTTTCGCGTCCTAACACATATCTTTCGGTGGAAAAAAGGCATGAATGCGGTAATTCTGGCGGTACTAGTCATGGTGGGCCTATCGCTGGCCCGGGTGTCGGTGGTCTTTGCGCTGGTGGTCGGCGCGCTGGTCGGTGGGCTGGCCGGCGGGCTGTCTCTCGAAAGCACGCTTGCAGCCTTCAACGATGGAGTAGGCGGCGGCGCCAAGGTGGCTTTGGCCTATGCCACCCTGGGCGCCTTCGCTGTGGCGATCTCTCGGTCTGGACTCCCTGATATGCTGGCGCAGAAGCTGATTCGGCTTCTGGGCCAGGACGCGACCCACCGCCGCCAGCGGGCAGTAAAGTACCTGCTGCTGGGCTCGTTGCTGCTGGTGGCGATCTCCTCCCAGAACCTGATTCCGGTCCACATTGCCTTCATCCCGATTCTGATTCCGCCGCTGCTCAAGGTCATGAACCAGCTGCGTCTGGACCGTCGCGCAGTGGCCTGCGCGCTGACCTTTGGTCTCACGGCGCCTTACATGCTGCTGCCGGTGGGCTTTGGGGCCATCTTCCTCAATGACATCCTGCTCGCCAATATCAACAGCGCCGGCGAGGCGCTGGGCCTCGAAGTCTCCCGCGGTATGGTGCCGTTGGCCATGGGCGTCCCGGTGGCCGGCATGGCGCTGGGCCTGGTGGTGGCCATCGCTTTCAGTTATCGCAAACCGCGCGACTACGCCGACAGCGAACTGGTCACCAGCAACCAGCCACACTATCCGGCCCATGACGGTGACGGCGCCCCGGCAGCACGCACCTCTGGTCTGGTGATGTCGGTGGTGGCCATTCTCGCGGCTCTGGGCATTCAGCTCTATAGCGGCTCGATGGTGCTGGGTGGCCTGGTCGGTTTCGCCTTGCTCTCGGTGGGTGGCATCTTCAAATGGCGCGAAGCGGATGATCTGTTCACCAGCGGCATGCGCATGATGGCGCTGATCGGCTTTATCATGATCTCTGCCTCGGGCTTTGCCGCGGTGATGGAAGCGACCGGTGAGGTCGACACGCTGGTGCAGAGCTCCTTTAACATGATCGGTGACAATCAGGGCCTGGCGGCGCTGCTGATGCTGCTCGTTGGGCTCTTCATCACCCTGGGGATTGGCTCGTCGTTCTCGACCATCCCGATCATTGCCACCATTTTCGTGCCGCTGTCCGTGCAGTTCGGCTTCTCCGACCTAGCCACCGTGGCGCTGGTGGGCACTGCTGCCGCGCTGGGTGATGCTGGTTCGCCGGCCTCTGACTCGACCCTCGGGCCGACGTCGGGGCTCAACGTCGATCGCCAGCACGATCATATCTGGGATAGCGTGGTGCCGACCTTCCTGCACTACAACATTCCGCTGATTGCCTTTGGGTGGCTGGCGGCCATGACGTTTTAGGCAAACAGAGTCAGTTCTCAGAGCACATTGCGATCGCAAAACGGCGCCCTTGGGGCGCCGTTTTTTGTATATAGCAAAGCGCTTGATAGGAAAGGCGCTGAATCGAGAAGTCGCTTAATAGGCAAAGCGCTTAATAGGGAAGCCGCTTTGATGGGAGCGTCATTGATAGAAAAAGCGCGTGAAAGGTTCTTGTGTACTGGAAGAGCGATCAAGCTTGCCTGTTGTCGGGTCAATGCTGCTTGGGCTCGAGGGCACTGAGCAGGCCGCGCAGCAGTGACAGTTCGCGTCGGGTCGGCTGGGCGCGGGCAAACAGCGCCTGAAGCTGTGCCTCGGTGCGGGCATGGGGCTGGGTCAGGAAGCCGCTGGCCTGCATGACGCGACCAAGGTGGGTGTGGAAGTGGTCGAGCTGCTCGCGGCTGGGCAGCTTCTCGCCAGTAGGCCGGGTAGGGTGATAGCCGCTGTCCGGCCGGCGCCGCCAGGTACGATTGACCTCATAGGCCAGCACCTGCACGGCCTGGGCGAGGTTGAGAATGCCATAGTCGGGATTGGCCGGGATGCTGACCTGGTGGGTGCAGTGGCCGATCTCGTCGTTGGTCAGCCCCGAGCGTTCGCGGCCGAAGACCAGCGCGACCGGTGCATCGACGGCATGCTCGGTGAGTTCTTTGGCCATATCGTCAGGCTCATCGAAATGCGGCAGCGGCAAGCTTCGTAGACGGGCGCTGGCGCCGACTACCTGAACGCAGTCGCTGACGGCTTCCTTGAGGCTTCCCACGACGCGAGCCGAGTCGACCAGGTCTTCCGCCCCGGCGGCGAGCCGGGTGGCCTCGGGGTCGGGAAAGCAGCGCGGGTTGACCAGCACCAGGTCGTCGAGCCCCATGGTCTTCATGGCGCGGGCGGCCTGGCCGATATTGCCGGGGTGGAAGGTCTGTACGAGGACGATTCGGACGTTGGAGAGCATTGCGGTTCTGGCGTTGGGAGAGTGGGGCGACTAGTTTACGCGACACGCTAGGCGGATGCCTGCCCTCACGGCTGATCGTGAGGTGGTGTTGTGGGGAAGGCGAGCCCGGCAGCAAGCAGGAAGGCAAAAAAAAGCCCCACCGGCATTGGCCGGTGGGGCTGATTTTTCAGGGCTCTTTCTTCAGGGCTCTTTCTTCAGGGTCCTGTCGTTAGGCCCTTTTCCAGGCTTTGACGTCAGGCCTTGCAGCGAGGCAAGGCCTGATCAGGGCCTGAGGAGGCTGGGCTGGCTTACATCATGCCGCCCATGCCACCCATTCCGCCCATGCCACCCATGTCGGGGGCACCGCCTTCTTTCTCTTCCGGATCATCGGCGATCATGCACTCGGTGGTGATCATGAGGCCAGCGATGGAACCGGCAGACTGCAGGGCGCTGCGGGTGACCTTGGCCGGGTCCAGCACGCCCATTTCGAACAGGTCGCCGAACTCGCCGGTCTGGGCGTTGTAGCCGAAGTTGCCTTCGCCTTCCTTGACGCGGTTCAGGATCACGGATGCTTCCTGACCGGCGTTGGTGACGATCTGACGCAGCGGCGCTTCCATGGCACGCAGAGCCAGCTTGATGCCGTGCGTCTGGTCTTCGTTGTCGCCCTGGAGTTCCTGCATCATGGTCAGCACGCGGACCAGAGCGGTACCACCACCCGGTACGACGCCTTCCTCGACGGCTGCGCGAGTGGAGTGCAGGGCATCTTCGACGCGAGCCTTCTTCTCCTTCATCTCCACTTCGGTAGCGGCACCGACGCGGATCACGGCAACACCGCCGGCCAGCTTGGCGACGCGCTCCTGGAGCTTCTCGCGATCGTAGTCGGAGGAGGTGTCCTCGATCTGAGCGCGGATCTGACCGACGCGCGCTTCGATGTCGGCTTCCTCACCAGAACCATCGATGATGGTGGTGTTTTCCTTGGACATGGTGATGCGCTTGGCGCTGCCCAGGTGATCCAGATTGGCCTGCTCGAGGGTCAGACCGACTTCTTCGGAGATCACAGTGCCGTTGGTCAGGATAGCGATATCCTGCAGCATGGCCTTGCGACGGTCGCCGAAGCCAGGCGCCTTGGCGGCTGCGACCTTGACGATACCGCGCATGGTGTTGACCACCAGGGTCGCCAGGGCTTCGCCCTCGATGTCTTCGGCGATGATCGCCAGCGGCTTGCCTGCCTTGGCGACGGCTTCCAGCACCGGCAGCAGCTCGCGGATGTTGGAGATCTTCTTGTCGACCAGCAGCAGGTACGGGTCTTCAAGCTCCACCGCCATGGTGTCTTGGTTGGTCACGAAGTACGGCGAGAGGTAGCCGCGATCGAACTGCATGCCTTCGACCACTTCCAGCTCGTCTTCCAGGCCGCGACCTTCATCGACGGTGATGACGCCTTCCTTGCCGACCTTCTGCATGGCATCAGCGATGATCTCACCGATGTTGGCGTCGCCGTTGGCGGAGATGGTGCCAACCTGGGCGATGGACTTCGGCTCGGTGCAGGGCACGGACAGTTCACGCACCTGCTTGACGGCTTCAGCCACGGCCTTGTCGATGCCGCGCTTCAGGTCCATCGGGTTCATGCCGGCGGTAACGCCCTTCATGCCTTCGGTGACGATGGCCTGCGCCAGCACGGTAGCGGTGGTGGTACCGTCGCCAGCGACGTCAGAGGTCTTGGAAGCGACTTCCTTGACCATCTGTGCGCCCATGTTCTCGAACCTGTCCTTCAGTTCGATTTCCTTGGCGACGGAAACGCCGTCCTTGGTGACGGTCGGTGCGCCGAAAGACTTCTCGAGCACGACGTTACGGCCTTTCGGGCCCAGCGTCGCCTTGACGGCGTTGGCGAGAATGTCAACGCCACGAGACATTTTCTTGCGGGCGTCGTCGGAGAACTTAACCTGTTTCGCTGCCATTGTTGGATCTTCCTACTTGATGTTCGTGAAACTTGAGCAAGTATGTACGAGCAAGTGTCTGTGAGCTGAAATCAGCCTTCGACCACGGCGAGGATGTCGCTCTCGCTCATGATCAGGACTTCTTCGCCGTCGATCTTCTCTTTCTCGACGCCGAAGCCGTCCTTGAAGATGACGGTATTGCCGACCTTGACGTCCAGCGCGCGGACTTCGCCACTGTCGAGAATCCGGCCGTTACCAACGGCGAGGATCTCACCACGCGTCGGCTTTTCCTGGGCGCTGCCCGGAAGCACGATACCGCCAGCAGTTTTCTGTTCTTCTTCCACGCGACGGACGATGACGCGATCGTGCAAGGGACGGATGTTCATTGCTCACGTTCTCCTGAAGTTTAGCGGTGCCAGGGATGCCCCTGGCGGGTCCATATCACCCTCGAAACCGAGGTTTCGAAGCGAAGGCTTGCGCCTTCTGTGTCGATGGCAACCGGGCCTGGACTCGGTCGCCGAAACGGGGTGCTGAGCTTACTTCTCAGCACTACGCCATGAGTGGGGGCTGGCAAAGGCCTTTCAAGGGCTCACGAGCAAAAATTTTAGGTTTGCGTTCAGCGACGTGGCTCATCCCGGGAGATGAAATCCCCTTCCAGAGGTGCTTGGTCGCTTGCATAAGACGATGCACCTTCTTCATGGCGCTCTTCACGCTTGGCGCCGCTGGCCTCTTCCCAGCCGTCGGGAGGCACGCCCCGAGCACCGGCGCTGGTGGTGCCGCCCAGAATTTGGCCCTTGATGCCTATACGGGCCAGCAACTTGCCAAGCAGGCGACGTGCATCGGGTATCAGACACATCAGGCCCAGGCCATCAGACAGGAAACCCGGGGCCATCAGCAGGGCGCCGCCGAAGATAAGGGCCGCGCCGGTCATTAGCTCACTCGAGGGTATCTCGCCCTGAGCAAAGCGCTGCTGGGCTCTCGCCAGCGTGGCGGTGCCTTCACGGCGGATTAGATGCAGGCCGATGAAGCCAGTGGCGAGGACCAGCAGCAGGGTGGTCAACAGGCCGATTTCGCTGCCGATAGAGAACAAGATGACGAAATCGAGCAAGGCAAAAAGACTGAAAAACAAGAGCAGGGGCATGATGACTCCATGTTCGGTGACAGACGGATAATGGCGGCGGGATTGGCTTTTTCAAGGCATGTTGGGCTATCGGGCCTGTGTTCTGCTGTTTTGAGCGGCGTTGGCGGGTAGGTTGAGTGTGGTGATTGAGTTGAGCGTAAAGAGGCGAGACATGCTAGATTGATAAATGCTGCACTGCACAATGTGCTTACATCACCTTGAATCACCCAAAATCTTGGATTATGTAAGATTTAAGCAACGAAGGTTTAATTAATCATAATTGAATTAGTTAAAGTTAAATTAAGAAAGCTTTTATTATGCAAGCTTTGATTACGCAAGGGGAGTCGACATGCAGATGAAAGGAGCGGTGATTGCCATTACCGGCGGTGCGCGTGGTTTGGGGCTGGCCATGGCGCGGCATCTGGGCCAGCAGGGCGCTCGCCTGGCACTTCTGGATCTGGAGCGTGACACCCTGGATCAGGCCGTCAATGCCCTTCTGGATCAAGGCATAGAGGCTCGGGCCTATGAGCTCGACGTCGCGGATCAAGCCTCGGTCAGTGAAACCTTTGCGGCTATTGTCGCCGATATGGGGCCGCTCAAGGGGCTGGTCAACAATGCCGGCATCACTCGGGACGGGCTGCTGGTCAAGGTCAAGGACGGCAAGGTCGAGAAGGGGCTGAGTCTCAAGCAGTGGCAGCAAGTCATCGACGTCAACCTGACCGGGGTCTTCCTCTGCGGTCAGGAAGCGGCCTACCGGATGGTAGAAGCCGGCGAAGGCGGGGTGATCGTCAATATCTCCAGCATCTCGCGGGCCGGCAACATGGGGCAGAGTAACTATTCTGCGGCCAAGGCGGGTGTCGCATCACTGACCGTGACCTGGGCCAAGGAGCTGGCACGCAACGGCATCCGGGTCGGGGCGGTGGCGCCGGGCTTCATCGAGACCGAGATGACGGCATCGATCCGTCCGGACGTTCTGGAGAAGATCACCAAGGGCATCCCGCTGGGGAAGCTGGGGCAGCCGGAAGACATTGCTCAGAGTGTCGCCTATATCTTTGATAACGACTATTTCAGCGGACGGGTCATCGAGTGTGATGGCGGCCTGCGCGTCTAGCGCCACGCCTGCGCTAACTCAGCCAAAACGCCGGGCATTTGCCCGGCGTTTTGCATGCTGCTGATATGGCGTTGTTACAAGCCTAGAAGTTTAACCGGTTGCGCATGCCGTCGACGGTGGCCTCACCGATGCCGTTGACGCGCATCAGGTCCTCGGCACTGCTGTAGTCGCCATTGGCTTCACGGTCGGCGACGATGTCGGCAGCTCGCGAGGTGCCGATACCCGGCAGGGTCTCGAGCTGTTCGGCGCTGGCGGTATTGATGTTGATCGCGGGCTGTTGCGCGGTCGACGTTTCCTGCGCAAGGGCCGGCATAGCGGCTAGGAGCAGGCACGACAGGGCGATGATCTGGCTGAGACGTTGCATGGGCGAATTCTCCGCTAACGGTGATAATCGACACTCCATGTGTCCTGATTCAGCCTAGTCATCACGCTGCATGCTGTGTGTCAGCGATTGCCGACCCTTTTGGTAAGAAAAATCTGATATTGCAGTGCACGGAGTTGCCAGGGCCTGGGGATTGGCAGCGTTGGAGCCTGTCGTCATCGGAGCCGTGTGCGGTAAGGGTCCTGAAGTCCGCGTCTGCCTGATATACTGCGCGCGAATTCTTCCCGCCTGGAGTGCGCTGTCCGATGTCACCTGCGTCCCCGCTGATCATTGCCCTCGATTACCCCTCTCTGGATGCTGCTCTGTGCATGGCCGATCAGCTCGACCCGTCGCGTTGCCGAGTCAAGGTCGGCAAGGAACTCTACACCCGCAGCGGACCTGATGTGCTCGAAGCCCTGCACGGCCGTGGTTTCGAGGTGTTTCTTGATCTCAAATTCCATGACATTCCCAATACCGTTGCCGGTGCCGTACAGGCTGCGGCGGAGCAGGGCGTGTGGATGGTCAATGTCCATGCCAGCGGCGGGCGCCGCATGATGGAGGCGGCCAGGGAGCGGCTGGACAGCCAGGCGCTGTCGACACAGTTGATCGCGGTGACCGTGCTGACCAGCATGAGTGCAGAGGACCTGGCCGAGGTGGGCGTGACGGTGTCAACGGCCGAGCAGGTAGCCAGGCTGGCGGGTCTGGCCAAGCAAAGCGGCATGGACGGCGTGGTGTGCTCGGCGCAGGAAGCCACCGCGCTGCGCGATCTGTGTGGAGAGGATTTCCTTAAGGTCACGCCGGGCATTCGTCCGGCGTCGGCGGGGGCCGATGACCAGCGCCGGGTGCTGACCCCCAGCGATGCCATGGCGGCTGGTAGCACCCATCTGGTCGTAGGTCGTCCGGTGACGCAGGCAGCGGACCCCATGGCGGCCCTGGCGGCCATCGAGAGCGAGCTCGCGGGCTAGCGGTTAGTCGCCCTTGCGGCCTGTCATCGGCCGGGTGGTGCCCCATTGCCGGCAGCTGGGGCACTGCCAATGCAATTCGGTTCCCGAAAAACCGCACTGCCCGCAGCGAAAGCGGGGGCGGGCGTCGAGCAGGGCGCGAGAGTGGTGGTTGAGAGGGCCGAGAAAGCGTTGTTCCTCGGCGGTCGCATCCTGCTGATAGAGATGAAGCAGGTAATCAAGCCCGCGCAGACTGGGTGCGCGCTCCATTTGGGCCTGGATCAGCTCTGCCGCTTCTTGGTGGCCGGCTCGCCGCTGAACGCATTCGGCTAGCATGATGACCGTTGAGGTCATCGGCACCTTCTCGTTCAACTTCTGAAGTGCCTTCTCGAGGCCTTCTTCATCATTCAGGAGCCGGTACGCATCCCGCAGCGGCTCGAGAATCAGCGCGGCAAAGCTCGCGTCCTGGTCGGGAATTCGCTTCAACAGCTTGAGTTCGGCCTTGTAGTGGCCGGTGTCATGTTCCATGCGAGCCAGCAGCAGCGTGGCCCTGACACAGTGGCCGTCGATATTGAGCGCCTGACGAAGCTTCTTTCTAGCAAGCGATGGGCTGGCTGACTCGAGGTCTCGTTCGGCAAGCTCGCAGAGCCAGTGAGCGGCCGCCCGCTGGATATTGTCATACTGGCGAATCAGGCCTGGCTGAGCGACATCGAGGGCCGCCTGCCACTCTTTCTCGCGCTCCAGCAGGTCGACCAGCAGCAGCTTGGCCTGCTGGCGCTGGCTTTCATCGCCGCCGTCGTGGATCAGGTTTTCGAGGAGTTTCTCGGCGCGATCGAGTAGGCCCAGGTTGAGGAAGTCTCGGGATAGCTCGATTTGCACCAGGCTGCCTTGCGCGGGCGTGAGCGCGGGGCGAGCCAGCAGGTTCTGGTGAATCTTGACCGCACGATCGGTCTCTCCCCGCGAGCGGAAGAGGTTGCCGAGGGCAATGTGGGTCTCGATGGTATCGCTATTGACTTCGAGAGCGGCGACGAAGGTCTCAATGGCACGATCAGGCTGTTCGTTGAGCAGATAATTGAGCCCCACGAAATAATCCCGGGACAGCGTGTGCTGTCCCGGTTGATCGGCAGTGCCCTGATGGTCGCGTCGGCCCAGCCACCAGCCAATGGCGACTGCTGCCAACAACAGGGCCAGCAGCAGGAGGTCATGCATTTAGGCGACTTCCTTGAGCTCCTGAATCCGCAGGCGGTCGAGTTCCTTGCGCTGCTGCTGATTGTGTCGCTGGGCCCGGGTCAGCAGGGCACGAAGCCGCATATAGACGCCGGTCATGGCAAGCATCCCCAGCAAGACGCCAGCGGTCAGTGATCCCAGCAGCCACAGTGACAAGGAAGCGGGCGGGAGCTCTGTCCAGATCAGGTTGAGAGGCACGGTCTGCTGGTTGTTGACGGCAAACAGGATGCCGACCAGCAACACCAGTAGCAGAATGATCCCCAGAAAAACGCCTTTTAGCCAACGCATGATAGTGTCCTTTGTGAAGCCAACAAGGGGCGGATGGGCAAGCCGCTATTCTAGTAGCCCAGCGCTCTGCTGGCATTGACCTGTTCGCGAAGTTCCTTGCCCGGCTTGAAGTGAGGCACGAATTTGCCCTCGAGTTCGACCGGATCGCCGGTCTTGGGGTTGCGCCCGGTTCGGGGTTCGCGATAGTGCAACGAGAAGCTGCCGAAGCCGCGGATCTCCACGCGGCCGCCATCTGCCAGGGCATCGGTGACGTCGTCGAGAATGATGCGGACAGCAGCTTCCACATCCTTGACTGACAGCTCGGGCTGTCGCATGGCTATCTGTTCGATCAACTCGGATTTGGTCATCGACTTACTCCGTGCAGTGGTGCCAGCAGATTGGCAACATCTCGGCGCTATTGTTTGATTCAGCATACTGTGCAAACCGAGATAAAACAACGAACTAGCAAGAGTCTTCCATTGCGAGGCTGGATGCGGTTCCTGACCCCATGGCGCCCGGCGTCGCCAAGCGTATACTGTGTGCACATTCCGTAAGAGTTTCGAGGCTGACCTTGAACGAACAGCAAACCGTCGATGAGATCGATCGCAAGCGGCTCTACTGGCACTCCCGTCGTGGTATGTGGGAGCTCGACCTGCTGTTGATCCCCTTCCTTGAGCACCGCTTCGATGCCCTGGATGATGCCGACAAGCAAACCTATCGCGATTTGATTGCCGAAGAAGATCAGGACCTTTTCGTGTGGCTGATGCGCCGCGAGTGGCCTGTGGATTCGCAGCGTCGCCGCGTGGTGCAGATGATTGTGGATTATGCCGAAACCACCGGTAACGATCAGTATCGTACCCTCTAGACTGGCCGTTGCGCTCCATCTGGGCATGGCCCTGGGAGCCTTGATGGTGAGTATGGTCTATGCGCCGCCGTGGCTGTCCGCTGCGGCGGCGTTGTGTCTGGGGATAGTGCTGTGGGGCTATGTCCGCCGGCGGCGAGGAGGCTGGCAGCTACGCTTCGTGGATCAGGACGCAACCGGGGGAGAGGGGCCGCTAGGGGCAGAGTGGAGCGATAGCGGAGAGTGGCAGGTGCAGCCCGCCGGTGAGGCTGGCTGGACACGCTGCTCTGTGGGCTGTGGTTATCTCGGCCCCTGGTTGGTGGGGCTCACGCTGGCCCATGAGTCGCATTGGCTGTGGCCGGACAGTCTGAGCAAAGAAGATGGCCGCGCCCTGCGCAGGTTGCTGGTGGCGGGGAAGGCCGACATCTAACGCTCTCTGGGCCGCGTTCAACTCTCATCGGGTCTACACCTCAGCCCTACTCTCAACCCATCGGCATTAGCCACTTGCCGCTCGCGCCCGTCCTCTAGCCTTTTGGCTCTCGCGTGTCGATGCGTTTCTTGTTGAGAGCCTTCCTGCATGACGCGCCCTTTGCTGCTTTCCACCTGGCGCGATCCACCTGGCGCGATCCACCTGGCGCGATGCTATCTGATGCCTAGTTCCGCCATTGGGCGGGCAACTGAACGCTCGACGCAAGCGCTTTGCCTGGTGCTTGGTGGGAATGGTCGCGGTTAAAGTGCAGGCCGCGAGACTCCTCTCGCCCTTGGGCCGCCTGAACGGTCATGCCCGCCAGGCGTACTGCATGCCATAGGCTCGCCAGGTGGAGGGCCGGTGCATGGGTCTGACACAGTTCGCGGCTTTCCGTGATGAGCCCGGCGATATCGTTTTCGGCATGGCCAAGTCCGGCATCGTCTCGCACGATGCCCACGCGTCGGCTCATGATCGCCCTCAGTCGCTGGAATAACCTATCGATATGCTGCCGAGGAGCCTCTGTGCGGTTGTCGGCAGGCACATCGAGTTCGGGCTGTCGTGACAGAGAAGCATGTTCTGAAGGCTCTGGCGACGTGGCTTTGAGAGACTCGGCGGCGGCTCGCGCGAATACCAGGCACTCCAGCAGGGAGTTGCTGGCCATGCGGTTGGCGCCGTGCAGGCCGGTGCAGGCCACCTCGCCGATGGCGAATAATCCCTCTACCCCGGTGCGGCCGTCGAGGTCGGTGGCCACGCCGCCACAGCTATAGTGGGCGGCGGGCACCACCGGAATCGGCTGTCGGGTGATGTCGATCCCGCGGCCCAGGCAGTGGGCATGAATGGTCGGGAAGTGTGCCTGGAGGGCGGTCGCCGGCAGGTGGCTGATGTCCAGCAGTACATGACTGGCACCGGTTTCCTGCATTTGGGCGTCGATGGCGCGAGCCACGATATCCCGAGGCGCCAGCTCGGCTCGCGAGTCAATGTCGGGCATGAAGCGATGGCCGTCGAGCGTGGTCAGAATGCCGCCCTCGCCGCGCACTGCCTCGCTGATCAGGAAAGGAGTGCCCTCGGGGTCGTATAGGCAGGTGGGGTGAAACTGCTGGAACTCAAGGTTCATCAGCCTGGCCCCTAGCTCGGCGGCCATCGCCATGCCCTCGCCGCAGGCCGGTAGTGGGCTGGTGGTGTGGCGCCAGAGCCCGCTGGCACCGCCGGTGGCGAGTACCGTCTCGGCGGCTGTAATGTCTTCGATGCTGCCTTGTCGATCGAGGCAACGGGCGCCGCGGCAGGCACCGCTCGCATCTTGCAGCAGGCTGATGGCGCCGAGGTCGTCGCGCAGCGTGATAGCAGGATGACGGCGGGCATGCTCGAGCAGGGTCTCGATCAGCGCTTGGCCGGTCGCATCGGCGGCATGGATGATGCGCCGCGCCCCGTGGCCGCCCTCCCGGGTCAGGTGGTAGGGGTAGGGTGCGTCTTCCCGGGCATCCAGCGTGAAAGGGACTCCCAGCGACAGCAACCATTCGATGGCACCGCGGCCATGCTCGACGGTAAAGCGTACCGCCTTCTCGTCACACAGGCCGTCGCCGGCAATCAGGGTGTCCTGGACATGGTCTTCGACGTTGTCCTGAGGTGATAGCACGGCGGCGATCCCTCCTTGGGCCCAGCGGCTGGCGCCGTGATCGTCGCTGGCTGGACGCAGCAGAGTAACCGGTCGACTGTCAGCCAGCTCGAGTGCCAAGGCTAGGCCGGCCGCGCCGCCGCCGAGAATCAGAACGTCTTGCGGGTGCGAAGCGCGCGTCATGAGGCGGGTCCTTGCGGGTTGCTGTCGTCGGGTAAGGTCGTGTGCGTGGTCAGCACGTGATGCTTGGCCCGCTTGCGCAGTCGCTGGCTGGGCAAGCGCCTCAGTTCGCTGAGGGTGTCGACCAGTTCCTGGGTGAGGCGGGCCAGCTCCCGGTTGAGCCATAGGTAGCCGGCCGGGCTGAACAGTGCTCGGCCGCTGGTCGCCGTGGCCTGGCGGGCATTGGTTGCGTAGCGCTCCAGATCGAAGGGGGCCAGCTCGACGTCGATAGGCTGGCCGGTACGCACCTGGAAGGCCAGGGTGCCCAGGTCGCGAGCCAGGCGATGCTGCTGATCACGCAGTCCCTCCATGGCAGCGATATGATCATGGCCGTCACGGGTCGTCCAGTGGGTTTCGAGCAGCAGCTCGATGGTCGAAAGCATCCGCCGCTCGAGAGAGATGATGGTGTCGAGTTCTTCGCGCCTCAGGCGGCGTTCGCGGTGAATCGCATCGACAAGGCCTCGCTGCTTGATGACGAGGCTGCTCGACGACTTCAACAGCGGTTGAGTATCGAGGTCCGGAGAACCGGTAGAGCTGGTGTGGGCATGGTACAGCCGGGCCAGCTTGTCGAGGGTCTCGGCCATCAGGAAGCGCTGCACGTCGGTGGCCTTCTGCGGCATGGCAAAGGCGGTAACCAGGATGCCGATCAGGGTGCCGACGAGCACGTTGAACGACCGCCATAGAGCCGTACCCAGCTCCTGCGTGCCATCGCCGACCACCAGTAACAGGCTGATGGCGAACATCAGGCCGCTGTAGCCGTAACGGCCCTTGAACGTCACGTAGGTAGCGGCGGCAATGCCGGCCAGCGTCCAGATCGGTACCACCAAAGGTGGCGGGTTGGGCGCTAGTGTAATGAGAATGCCCCAGGCGGCGCCCAGGACGGTGCCGATCAGTCGCTGGCGGCCTTTATCGAGCACGCCGCCGATATGGGGCAGGTTGCCCATCACCATCACAGTGCTGACCAGCGCCCAGCTGGCGTGGGGAACCTTGAAGATATCGATGAAAGCGAAAGTGATCGTCAGCGCCAGGGTGACCCGCATCACGTGCAGCAGGTGGCGATTGCGGTAGTTGATATAGGGGTCGCGCAGGCGAGGAAGGGGCATGTCGATGTACTTGCTAATGTGGCCGGTTCGGCAGCGAAAGAGCGGCGGTGGGCGTTGGGGGAAGCGCCAGAATCGCAGTATGCGCCGCCCGCTGCTAGAAGGTGCTTAGGGTATCATGCACCCTGGCGGCATGGCAGACGCTATCCTCAAGGGTAGTTGCAAGGACGGTCTTAAGGACTGTGTCACGGTCTGTCCCGCAAACTAGCCGATGGTCACGAAGCAAGGCGGAGATGAAAGCGTCAGGGACTTTCCTGATGCGCGCTCACATACAAGGGGTCGGCAAAAAAGACATGCAAAACGAGCACGCACAATGTTGTGAGTGATCAGGAATAAAAACAGGGGGAGGGGCTCAATAACCTGGTGCCCGGAGCCGGGCTCGAACCGGCACGGTGTTACCACCGAGAGATTTTAAGTCTCTTGCGTCTACCAATTTCGCCATCCGGGCGGGAGGTTCGAGCGGGGCAAAACAGAAATGGAGGCTGGAGTCGGAATCGAACCGGCGTACACGGAGTTGCAGTCCGCTGCATAACCACTCTGCCATCCAGCCTCACTGAGTCAGTCAACCATCGCGATGATGGAGCGGGAAACGAGATTCGAACTCGCGACCCTCGCCTTGGCAAGGCGATGCTCTACCACTGAGCTATTCCCGCCTGACTCGAGGACGAATTATACGCATAAGTGCGTAAGTGTCAAGCGCTTATGCGCATCTCATTGTTCTGTCAGGGCTACATCGAGCGTGACAGGTGAGGCCAGGCAGCGCGCAGATATTGCTGCATGGACCACAGCGTCAGCGCCGCCGCCAGGTACAGGGTGACGGTGCCCAGTTGGGCGACCAGGCTGTCCTGAGGGAAGCCGAGCAGCAGCAGCAGGGCGACCATTTGCAGCGTGGTCTTGACCTTGCCGATCGACGACACCGCCACGGTACCCCGTTTGCCCATTTCGGCCATCCACTCACGCAGGGCGGAAATGACGATCTCACGGCCGATGATCACCAGTGCCGGTAGGGTCAGCCAGGCTGCATCGTAGCGTTCGATCAACAAGGCGAGGGCGACAGCGACCATTAGCTTGTCGGCTACCGGGTCGAGGAAAGCGCCGAAGGGCGTGCTCTGGTTCCAGCGTCTGGCCAGATAGCCGTCGAGCCAGTCGGTGATAGCGGCCAGCCCGAACAACGCCGCCGCCAACAACATGCTCCAGCTATAAGGCAGGTAGAAGATGACCACCAACAGCGGAATGAAGGCGATTCTGGCGAGGGTGAGAATGTTGGGGATGTTCATCTGAGCGCCGCTTGTCCTTGCCTGAAGTCTGAGGGTCACCATTCTATATGGCCGTCGCGCGATCATCCATGCAGCGCCTGATGAATCGCCTTCGCCATGCTGTCACTGATACCGGGAACTCGGGCGAGTTCTTCACGGCTGGCCTGGCGTACCCCTTGAAGCCCGCCGAAGAAGCGAAGCAGCTCGCGGCGGCGTTTGGGGCCCACGCCGGGGATCTCCTGGAGGGTCGAGGTGCGCCTGACCTTGTCGCGGCGCGCCCGATGGCCGGCGATCGCGAAGCGGTGAGATTCGTCGCGGATATGCTGAACCAGGTGCAGGGCCGGTGAACTGCCTTCGAGGCTCAGGCTGTGGTCGATGGTCTCGACGAACAGGGTCTCGAGGCCGGGCTTGCGAGTGGTGCCCTTGGCCACGCCGATCAGCCCTACACCGGTCACGCCGAGCTCGGTGAAGACCTCGCGGGCCATGTTCAACTGCCCCTTGCCACCGTCGACGAACAGCAGGTCCGGACGCTTGCCTTCACCCTCAGCGAGGCGCTTGAAGCGCCGGGTTAGCGCCTGCTGCATGGCGGCATAGTCGTCGCCGGCGGCCACGCCTTCGATATTGAAGCGCCGGTAGTCGGACTTCACCGGGCCGTCATGATCGAACACCACGCAGGAGGCCACGGTGGCCTCGCCATGGCTGTGGCTGATGTCAAAGCACTCCAGGCGTTTGGGCACCTCGGCCAGGCCGAGCGCATCGCGCAGCGCTTCGAAGCGTTTGGCCAGTTGCGTCTGATTGGCCAACTGGGTGGCCAGGTGCTGCTCGGCGTTGGTCTGAGCGAGCTGCTGCCATTGAGCGCGGTGGCCGCGCACGCGATGGGTCAGACGGACCTGGCGGCCGGCCTGTTCCGACAGGACGCCCTGCAGCAGTTCGGCGTCCGCCAGCGGATGTGAGGTGATGATCTCGGCGACGGGTTCATGGACCTGGCCCAGGTAGTATTGGCTGATGAACTCGGTGAGCAGCGCCTCAGGGCCCAGGTCGAGGCCGTTGTCAGGCGTGTGGTGGCGTGCGCCGAGCATGCGCCCCTCGCGCACGGTAAGCACCGAGACGCAAAGGGCTCCTGGGCGCTGTGCCAGGGCGAAGATATCGGCGTCACCCCCGTCGGTGTCGACATATTGCTGGCGCTGCAGGCTGCGCAGCTGCTGGACCTGATCGCGAAGCCGGGCCGCTTCCTCGAACGCCAGCGATTCGCTGGCGGCCTCCATCTGACGGGTCAGCTGTTCGGTGACCTGCTCGCTTTTGCCCTGAAGGCACATCACCGCATGCTCCAGGTCACGCCGGTAGTCTTCCTCGCTGATGTAGTCGACGCAGGGCGCACTGCAGCGCTGGATCTGATACTGCAGGCAGGGGCGCGTGCGATGGGAAAAGACGCTGTCCTCACAGTTGCGGATGCGGAAGATCTTCTGCATCAGCGACAGGGTCTCGCGCACCGCGCCACTGCTCGGATAGGGGCCTAGATAGCGGCCGTCATCTCGACGGCTGCGAGCGCGCTTGTATTCGAGGGCAGGATACGGATGGCGGTCGCTGACGAAGACGAAGGGGTAGGATTTGTCGTCGCGCAGCAGGATGTTGTAGGGCGGCCGCAGTTCCTTGATCAGCGTCTGCTCGAGCAGTAAGGCCTCGGTCTCGCTGTGGGTCACGGTCACCTGGATATCGGCGATGCGGACTACCAGCGCCTGAGTCTTGGTGTTGAGGGCGCCGCGGAAATAGCTCGCCAAGCGAGCGTTGAGCCGTTTGGCCTTGCCGATATAGAGGGTGTCGCCCTTGGCGTCGAACATGCGATAGACGCCGGGTGATTGACTGATGGTCTTCAGGAAGTGCTTGGCGTCGAAGGTCATGGGGCTTAGTGCTTCACGAGTGAAGCACCAGCATACCAGAACCCGTGGCCGGGACGATTCAGGCGTCGTGCTGGTAGCCGTCCACCAGTCCGTGGCGCAGGCCCAGGTGGGTCAGCTCGACGTCCGAGTGCACGCCGAGTTTCTCGAAAATGCGGTAGCGGTAGGTGTTGACGGTCTTGGGGCTCAGGAAAAGGCTGTCCGAGATGTCGCTGACCCTCTGGCAGTTGACGATCATCATCGCCACCTGCAGCTCGCGTTGCGACAGATTGTCGAAGGGGTTTTCCGGGGAGTCGAGCTTGGACAGCACCAGGCGCTGGGCAATGGCTGGGCTGACGTAGCGCTTGCCGTCGAATACGGCACGGATGGCCTGAACCATTTCCGGTGGCTCGGCGCCCTTGCCGATAAAGCCGCAGGCGCCCACATCCAGCAAGCGCTGGGCAAAAGTTTCCTCGAGGAAGGCCGTCAGCACCAGAACGCGACAGTCGTTCATGGTCTTGGCAATCTTGCGCGTCGCTTCCAGGCCGCCGATGCCCGGCATGCGGATATCCATCAGCACGACATCGGGCCGAAGCTGGCGAGCCAGCGTCACAGCATCTTCGCCATCGGCTGCTTCACCCACCACCTTGATGCCGTTTTCTGCGTCGAGTAGATGGGCAATACTGGTTCTGACCAGGTGGTGGTCGTCGGCGATGAGAACCTTGATCAAGATGCCTCCTGTGGATCCTTCGGCGGTGGGTGGCCATTCTCGGCAGGGCGCGGATGATACCGCCATTGATGCATTAGATTACATTAATTTACTGGGTGCGGCGATGCACATGATAGCCATGTCTTTATCTGTATGCGCCGATGGCGGCTTGGGCCGGGCTATGGCGGATCCGGGGGCTGGGGGAAAAAGTATTGACGATACCTAACCTATTGTATATTATGCATCTCGTCTTCGGGGTAAGCCCTCGTTGCCAAGGCTGCATCCAGTCACGCTACAGCAGATATCACACTCTTGTGAAGTTTGCGATTGGTTGGATAAGTAGCCATTGTGGGGCCTTAGCTCAGCTGGGAGAGCGCAACACTGGCAGTGTTGAGGTCAGCGGTTCGATCCCGCTAGGCTCCACCAACCGAATACCGAAAAACGCCGTGAACTTAGGTTCGCGGCGTTTTTTTGTGCCCGTGGCGGGTATGGCGCACGTTGGCAGCCGTCGAGGTAGAACAGGAAGGGCCGGTATCGCCCCCAAGGCGATACCGGTATCGCTATCAGGCCTCCAGGCGCATCAGCTCTCAACGCGTCCCAAGAGCAGAAATTCCAGCAGGGCCTTTTGGGCGTGCAGCCGGTTGCCGGCTTCTTGCCAGACCACCGCACGAGGATCATCAAGCAGGGTGGTGCTGATTTCTTCGCCGCGATGCGCCGGCAGGCAGTGCAGGAAGAGCACGTCACGGGATGCCAGATCGAGCATCGCTTCGGTGACCTGGAAGCCGGCGAAGTCGGCCTCGCGCTTGGCCTGCTCTTCTTCCTGGCCCATCGAGGCCCAAACGTCGGTCGTGACCAGGTCGGCATCGGCGACGGCCGCCTGTGGGTCGCGCAGGATGCTCACTTGGTCGCCAGCGGCGGCCACAATCGTCGGGTCGGGATCATAGCCCTCGGGGCAGCAGATACGCAGCTTGAAGCCGAACTGGCGCGCGGCATTGATCCATGAATGGCACATATTATTGCCGTCGCCGATCCATACCGCGGTCTTGCCGCGCACGTTGCCGCGCAGCTCGCTCCATGTCATGACGTCGGCCAGCAACTGGCAGGGATGATAATCGTCGCTCAGGGCGTTGATGACCGGCACGCTGCTGGCGGCGGCGAACTCCTCGAGCCCTGAATGGGCGAAGGTGCGGATCATGACCGCATCGACCATTTCCGAGAGCACGCGTGCGGTGTCGCCGATCGGCTCGCCGCGTCCCAACTGGGTATCACGCGGGGACAGGAAGAGGGCGTGACCGCCGAACTGAGCCATGGCCGTCTCGAAAGATACCCGGGTACGGGTCGAGGACTTCTCGAAGATCATCGCCAGGGTGCGGTTGGCGAACGGCGTGTAGGTCGGGCCGTGGGTCTTGAGGCCATTCTTGATGGTGATGGCACGACGCACCAGGTGCGTCAGTTCCTCGGGAGAGAGGTCAAGCAGGGTCAGGAAATGGCGTGTCGCCATGAGGTTACTCCGCGCGCAAAAACCTCCATCCTAGCCAGCCGCTGTACATCACGCAACGCGATGCGACGAGGGAGCCGATGGCGGGGCTATATTCGTCTTGCTGGCATCAGTAGAATGATTATGACACCAAGCATTCATCAGAAGGAATTCTTCATGAGCACGACCGTTGAGAACATCCAGCAGCAGATTAGCGAAAACGCGATCCTGATCTACATGAAGGGCACACCCCAGCTTCCGCAATGCGGTTTCTCCGCCCAGACCGTTCAGGCTCTGATGTCCTGCGGCGAGCGCTTTGCCTTTGTCAACGTGCTCGACAACCCGGATATCCGTGCCGAACTGCCCAAGGTCGCCAGCTGGCCGACCTTCCCGCAGCTGTGGGTCGAGGGCGAGCTGGTCGGTGGCTGCGACATTGTCGTTGAAATGCACCAGAACGGTGAGCTCGAAACGCTGGTAAAAGCCGCCGCCGAGCGTGCCAAGGCCAACGAGGAAAGCGCCAGCGAATAAGCGCTGTAGCGATACTCGCTCGTGGCATAAAAAAGCCCCGTCAGCCTGGCTGGCGGGGCTTTTCCATGTTCAGATCGTTCTTGGCCGGCGCTATCTCTTGGCCTGGGCCTTAGCTTTCACTCTTGGCCGGAGATGACGTCTGGCCGTGATGGCGCGGGGCCGTAATGGTGAGTGGCAGGGCTAGAGTTCGTCCATGCCCTGTTCGCGCTGAGCCAGGTTCCAGCCGCCGAGGTCCTTGAAGCGGTTGACGATCGAGCAGAACAGCTCAGCGGTCCGCTCGGTATCATAGCGGGCCGAGTGGGCCTCGGTGTTGTCGAACTCGATGCCGGCAGCGCGACAGGCTCTTGCCAGCACCGTTTGACCATACACCAGTCCCGACAGGCTGGCGGTGTCGAAGCTCGAGAACGGGTGGAAGGGGTTGCGCTTGATATTGCAGCGGTTGACCGCGGCGTTCAGGAAGCCGTGATCGAAGGCTGCGTTGTGCCCGACCAGCACCGCGCGCGTACAGTTGTGGGCCTTGATCGCCTTGCGCACGGGCCGGAATATCTCGTTCATGGCCTCTGACTCGCTCAGCGCTACTCGCTTGCGCAGCGAGTCATCGAGGTTGATGCCGGTGAAATCCAGTGCCGACTGCTCGACATTTGCTCCCTCGAAGGGAGTGACATGGAAGGCATAGGTCGCGTCCGGAATTAGGTTGCCGTCCGGATCCATGCTCAGCGTTACGGCGGCGATCTCGAGGATCGCGTCACCCTTGGCGTCAAAGCCGCCGGTTTCCAGGTCCACCACCACCGGCAGAAAGCTGCGAAATCGCTGAGCCATCAGGCCTTGGGCGCTCGCCTCGCTCATGCACCTCTCCCTAACCAAAAATGAAAATCTGCGTCGGCATCGGCTGACGAATGCGCGAGAGTCTACCATCTTTGTCAGCCATGCGCCCCGCCCCGGCGGTATTCTCCAGCGCTCATCGGCGCTATACTTGATGGCTATCTCACAATGTTAACGGGCACGGCGCCGCGGTGACGTGCCTCTACACACAGCAAGCGAAGGAGCCCAGAATGTCCGATGTCAAGAAGGTCGTTCTCGCCTATTCCGGCGGCCTGGACACGTCCGTTATCGTCAAATGGTTGCAGGAGACCTACGACTGTGAGGTGGTGACCTTCACGGCCGACATCGGCCAGGGTGAGGAAGTCGAGCCGGCGCGCGCCAAGGCAGAGGCTCTCGGCGTCAAGGAAATCTACATCGAGGACCTGCGCGAAGAGTATGTGCGCGACTACGTCTATCCGATGTTCCGCGCCAACACCATTTACGAGGGTGAATACCTGCTGGGCACCTCCATCGCTCGCCCGCTGATCGCCAAGCGGTTGATCGATATCGCCAACAAGACCGGTGCCGACGCCATCTCGCACGGTGCGACCGGCAAGGGTAACGACCAGGTGCGCTTCGAGCTCGGCGCCTACGCGCTGAAGCCGGGCGTTAAGGTTATCGCGCCGTGGCGTGAGTGGGACCTCAACTCTCGCGAGAAGCTGATGGCCTACTGCGAGCAGCACGATATTCCGGTCGACTTCTCCACCAGCAAGAAGAAGTCTCCGTACTCCATGGACGCCAACCTGCTGCACATCTCCTATGAGGGCGGCAACCTCGAGGATCCGTGGGAAGAAGCAGAAGAAGACATGTGGCGCTGGAGCGTCTCTCCGGAGGCAGCGCCGGATACGCCGACCTACATCGAACTGACCTATGAGCGGGGCGATATCGTCGCCATCGACGGCGAGACCCTCAAACCGCACGAAGTTCTGTCCAAGCTCAACCAGCTGGGTGGCGACAACGGTATCGGCCGTCTCGACATCGTCGAGAACCGCTACGTGGGCATGAAATCCCGTGGCTGCTACGAAACACCGGGCGGCACCATCATGCTGCGTGCCCATCGCGCCATCGAGTCCCTGACCCTGGACCGCGAAGCGGCCCACCTCAAGGACGAGTTGATGCCCAAGTACGCCGAGGTCATCTACAACGGCTACTGGTGGAGCCCGGAGCGCAAGATGCTGCAGGCCGCCATTGACGAGACCCAGAAGGACGTCTCCGGCGTGGTTCGCATGAAGCTCTACAAGGGCAGCGCCACCGTCGTCGGCCGCAAGTCCGATCAGTCGCTGTTCGACGAGTCCATCGCAACCTTTGAAGACGACGCCGGCGCCTACGATCAGAAAGATGCCGAAGGTTTCATCAAGCTCAACGCTCTGCGCCTGCGCATCGCCGCCGGCAAAGGGCGCGACCAAAGCTGAGGCTGACCGCCAGGGGCCATGTCGTGCCCTGGCGCGGCGAGGCGCAGAAGAGAAGAGGAGGGCAGGATGCTGAAGAAACTCTTCCCCGGGCTCTTTGGGGCCGGAGAATCCGCCAAGTCCCGTGAGGCCGAACCGGTCGAGTATCAGGGGTATCTGATCGCGTCAGATCCCCAGGATACCGGCGGCCAGTATCGCGTCAGCGGCTTCATTCGCAAGCCGGTCGCCGGCGGCGAAACCCTCGAGCACCGCTTCGAGCGCTCTGACGTCGTCTCGGGTCGCGAGGCCTGCGACGAGCTGATGGTGCGCAAGGCCGAGCGCTTTATCGACGATGTCGGTGACGACATGTTCAAGCCGCGCTGATAACGCGCCACCACCATTGCGATGGGGCTCTATTGTGATGGGCCTGCATTGCGATGGGCGAGCATTGCGACAGCTATCCGCAACGACGCCGCTGCCTTCGGGCAGCGGCGTCGTTGTTTACGGGAAGGCACTACACTCCAGGTTCAGGGAGGCTGAAATGGAGCCCCTATGCGCTTTCTGTATCGAAGCTCGCCGTGGCGCGCGTTGTTCGCCGGCGAGAGCCTGCCCGATCCCGCCGGGCTTTCGTCAGGGCTTGCGCCAGCACTGGCACCCCTGCTGGCGCCGCTGGTGGATGCGCTGGAGAGTCTGGGGCCCACGCCCAGCCTGGCGGCGGCCAAGGCCTGGCAGTTTGAGCTGGTGGAGGCCCTCATGCGCCTGGACCTGCCTGCCTGGCGCATCAGCCAATTGATCAGCGATCACGGTCACTGGCTTTACCGTCAGGCCGTGGCGACCTCGCTTGATGACATGCTGGCCACCGGCTGGGGGCCGCCGCCACGTCCTTATTGCGTGCTGGTACTGGGCTCGATGGCCCGCCACGAGAGCCTGCTGGCGCCGGATCAGGATAATGCCATGATCATCGGCGACTACCCGGATGCTCGCCATAGCGAGGTTGACGGCTACTTCCAGGCACTGGGAGAGCGCTTCACCGATCGTTTGGCCGCCGCCGGCCTGCCCCTGTGTCAGGGCCATGTCATGGCCCGCTGGCCGATGTGGCGCAAGCGGCTCTCCGAGTGGGACGCCCAGTTGGCCATCTGGAGCGCCGAGCGGCGGGTCAAGCGCGTGCAGCAGACCAATATTCTGCTCGACTTCGCCGCCGTCTACGGGGACGCGGGCCTGGCCGATTCCCTGCGTGACCGGGCCCTTGCCCGACTGGCCCGCGCCGGTGGCTTTCTCGACGAGATGGCAGACCTTCTTGAGGAGACCCCGGTAGCACTGGACCGGCTTGGGCGCCTGCACGGTGATGACAAGGAGGCGCCTCAGAGCGGCGCCTTGAATCTCAAGCGCCAGGGGCTGATACCGCTTCAAAATGCCGTGCGCCTGATGAGCGTGCTGTACGGCTGTCGCGGGGTGGATACTCGCTTGCGTCTCAGCGAGCTGGTGTGTGCCGGTGCGCTGGACGCCCGTGAGGCGTTGACGCTGCACACTGCCATGAATCGGCTGCAGGCCATACTGCTGGCAACACAGTGTCGCCGGCTTGGCGCAGGGGGACTGGCCGATGGCTGGGTCGTGCTTGCCGATCTCGACGAGGCCGAGCAAACGCTGCTGCGTCTCGATCTGAAGGCCATCCGCCGCCTGGTGGGTCGAGCGAAGGATCTGGTTGGCGCCTCATCGCGCTAGGTCCGGTGACTTGTGGCTCGCGCGCAGCTCAAGGGGCCTGGGTTTCCCGGGGCGCATCGGGCAGCTCCATGATCAGGCTGGCGCCGTCCAGAGTGGCGGCATCCTCGACCCACAGTCGTCCGCCGAGCTGGGACACGATGCCGCGGCTGATGGGCAGCCCAAGACCGCTGCCCCGGGGGCGCCCACGGCTGTGGCCGCTGGCAACGCCCTGTTGCTCGAGCTGATGGAATTTCTCGAAGACGCGTTCGCGTTCTTCGGCGGCGATGCCGGGCCCGTTATCTTCCACGCACAGCCGGACCTGACCCTGGCGGCGTCCGAGGCGCAGCAGCACGTGTGGCGACAGCTCGGCGGCAAACTTGGCGGCATTGTCGATCAGGTTGATGATCACCTGCTCGAGGCGATCCGGGTCGCCGATCACCTGGGCCTCGTCGAGGTCGATGATCGCCTCCAGGTGGACACCTCGCTCCTCGATCGGGTGCTGCACGGCTGCCAGGCTCTGGCGGGTCAGGGCGACCAAATCCAGCGGCTTCGGGTGCAGTGTCAGACGCCCGGACTCGAGCCGTGCCAGGTCGAGAATCTCCTCGATCAGTCGTGACAGGCGCTGACTCTCGAGTACCACTACCTCCAGGAACTGGGCGCGCTTGTCGTCGGGCATGTCCTGGCTGTCGCGCAGGATTTCGGCGAAGGCGCGAATCGAGGTCAACGGCGTGCGCAGTTCATGACTGACCATGGCCACGAATTCGTCCTTGAGCCGGTCGAGCTCTCGAAGCCGTTCGTTGGCACCGCGTAGTTCTTCGCCGATGCGTGCCAGCTCCCGCGACTTCTGCTCCAGACGGCGGTTGTACTCAAGCGTCTGGGAGGTGGTATCGAGGATGCGCAGTACCGCCTCCATATCCAGTGCCTCACCGCGCACCACTGAATTGATCAAGACTCTGGCCGAGGCGCTGCCCAGCGCCCCCGCCAGTGCCTGCTCGGCCCGGGCGATCAGCTGCGGCGAGGCGGAGGCGTCCATGGCGGCTGCGTTCTCACCGTCAGTGGTGCCGGCACCGGCCTCCATGCCGGTGGTGTGATCGCTAGCGTCTGCTGTTGCCAGCACGCGAGTAGTCGCGGTGCCACCCAGGTAGCGTTTGAGCAGGTCGCGAAGGGCGCCGCGGGTGGTCTGTCCCTGCCATAGCGAAGCGGTATCAATGCCTTCGGTCAAGGCCCCGGTGAAGAGCGCCGCCTGTGTTTGCTCGAGCCGGTTCTGGCGGGTGAACAGCGAGACGCCCACCAGCACGCCAATGTTGGCCATGAGGCTCCACAGCAGCGAATGGCTGTAGATGTCCAGGCCATCAAGACCGAACAGCGCATAGGGGCGCAGCCAGGCCAGATGATAAAGACCTTGCTCGACAAAGCTCATCGGCAACCAGCCCGACTGGGCGAAGCCCGGTAGCAGCAGGGTATAGCTCCAGACGGCGATGCCGGCCAGCATGCCGAGCCCGGCACCGAGGCCGCAGGCGCCCCGCCAATAGAGCCCCAGCAACAGGGCCGGGGCAAACTGGCTGACGGCGGCGAAGGACACCAGGCCGATGGTCACCAGGCTGTAGGCGTCGCCAATCAGGGCATGGTAGAGATAGCCCAGCAGCAGGATCAACGCGATGGCGATCCGGCGGATGCCCAGCAGCCAGCCCGAGAGATCGCCGCGCAGGCGGCGGGATATCGGCGTTGCCCGCAGCAGCAGAGGCATCACCAGCTGATTGCTGACCATGGTCGAGAGCGCAATGGTTTCGACGATCACCATGCCGGTGGCTGCGGACAGCCCGCCGATGAACACGAAAAGCGACAGCCCCTCTCGGCCGGCAGAAAGCGGCAGGGTCAGCACGAAGCTGTCCGGGTCGCTGCCGGTGCCGGTCAGCAGCAGGCCGGCCAGGGCGATCGGAATGACCATCAGGTTGATGATCAGCAGGTAGAGAGGGAATAGCCAGCTGGCCCTGAGCAGGTGGCGCTCGTCGACGTTCTCCACCACCAGCACCTGAAATTGGCGGGGCAGGGTGAGAAAGGCCAGAAAGGCCAGCAGCAGCGTGCCGATCCAGCCCAGCGCACCCCCCGGCACCGCCGACAGGCTCAGTGCCTGCTGCAGCTGTGGCTGGGCGGCGGCCCTGGCGAACAGATCGGCAGGGCCGTCGAAGAGCATGAAAACGGTGAAAAGGCCCACCGCCAGGAAGGCCACCAGCTTGACCAGTGACTCCACGGCGATGGCGGCAACCATGCCTTCATGGCGCTCGCTGGCATCCAGATGCCGGGTGCCGAAGAGCATGATGAATACTGCCAGTACCAGCGCCACCCAGAATGACTTGTCGCTCAGAAAGCTCGACGCCGATGTCGCAACAGATGAAGCAACCGGATAGTGCATCAGCACTGCGTGGCTCAGGGTGATGGCCTTGAGCTGCAGGGCGATGTAGGGGGTGATGCCGATCAGGGCGATCAGGGCCACTAGCGCACCGAGGCGACTGCTCTTGCCATAGCGGGCGCTGATGAAGTCGGCGATGGAGGTAATGCGCTGAGCTCTGGCGATGCGCACCATCTTGCGGATGATCAGCGGGCCGGAGAGCATGGCAAGCGTCGGCCCCAGATAGATCAGCAGGAAGCTGGGGCCGGCGTCGGCGGCACGCCCCACGCTGCCGTAGAAGGTCCAGGCAGTGCAGTAAACGGCGATCGACAGCGTATAGACGAAGGGGGAGGCGATCACCGAGCGCCCCTGTCTGGCGCGACGGTCGGCCCAGGCGGCGATCACGAACAGGAGCGCCAGGTAACCGAACGCTGCCACGATCACGCTCAGTTCACTATCCATGCCGGCCGCTTTCGCAAGTGATGCTCATTCCTTGGGCCCTCTCTCCAGTAGCCAGGCCGCCAGGCCAATCACCAGGGCCCAGGCCGCGAACAGGTAGGCGGCGAGCCAGGAGAGGCCGCCGACCGGGCGGTCGACGAGCAGGATCAGCGGTGGCGTGAATAGCAGGGCGGCCAGTATGACCAGCGCCACCAGGCGTTCTGTGCGGCGCGGCGCCATCATGCGCTGGCATCCTGATGGTCGAAGGCGCTTGATTGCAGCGCCAAGGCATCGGCCAGAGTTTGAACGCCGCGCGCCTCCAGGCGTGTACGCATAGCCAGCCAAAGCTCGGCGGTGACCCGGGCATCGCCCAGCGCCGTGTGGCGAGTGCCTTCGGCAAAGCTCAGGGCGTAGCGATCTGCCAGGCTGTCCAGGTCGTGGCCGTCGAGCGATGGGTCCAGGGCACGAGACAGCAGCAGGGTATCGAGCACCGGCATGTTGAGCGCCACCTCGGCTCCCGGCGACTGCAGAGCCAGGAGATCGAAGGCGGCGTTGTGAGCAAGAATCACCGCATCGCCCAGATAGTCGCGGAAGCGTGGCAGTGCCTGGCTCAGGGGCGGGGCGCCCAGTACATCACTATCTGTCAGGCCGTGAATGGCGGTGCTGGCCGGGGGGATCGGCCGCCCCGGGTCGACCCGCACGTCGAAGGTGTCATCGGCCAGCAGGCGCCCGTTGACGATGCGGCAGGCGCCGATGCTGATCACCCGGTCGTCCAGGCGCAGGGCCAGTCCCGTGGTCTCGGTATCGAAAGCTACTACCTCGAGCTGGGCCAGCGGGCAGGCGGCCAGCTCAGCCTCGGGGGGCGGCAGGTCAGCAATGCCGAAGTCGTGGAACTCCGGGCGGGGCGATGGACGAGTGAGTGGGGCACCCACCCGCTCGACTGCCGGTAGCGGACATCGCAGCCGGGCATGACGGCCATCAGGGTCCTGAAGGCTCCAAAGGTCGCTGTCATGCTGGTGCAGCAGGTCCTCGATGCGGGGAGATAGCGGCAAGGCGTCGAGCCGCAGGGCCTTCCAGCCGGCCAACTGGTGCTGTGTCATCGGCGTGCCCAGCCAGATCAGGTCCAGGTAGACGCGCCTGTTGCCCAGGCAGACTTCAGCGTCAAGATGGCGTACTTCGGCCAGCTCACCAAGACGGCTGGTCAAGGCCTCGAGCATCACGAGCAGAGCCGGGGCATCGGCCTTGAACCAGGCCGGCATGCCGATTGGGGTAAGCACCAGCGACGAGCCGGCCAGGCGATCGTTGAGGGCCTGCCACAGATCGTTCGACCACAGCGGGGCCAGCCGTTCGCCCTGGCGCTGGAGGGCCTCCAGCGACTTGCCAAGCTGGTCTATTGCCTGACCGAGGCCCTGGCTCTCTTCGTCGATGATGTCGGCGAGCCGCGAGGACAGAGGAGCCTCGCGGCTGCCCAGTGAGGCTGCCGGCAGCGCTTCGTGGGAAGGTATCGAGGGGGCGGCGGGCAGCTGCGTTTCCTGATCATGCGTGTGCCCCGTCGCCCGGTTGGTTGCCTGGTTGGTTGCCTGGTTGGTCGCATGAGTTGACGAGTGCAGGTGGCCGAGGGCTTCTGCGGCGCTTGAGAGGCCGGCGCCGTGACGTCGCACGGCGGTCAGACACTCGGTAAGCCGGACTCGGGTATCCATCTCGCAGTGCCAGGCGGCGGTGCTGTCGGTCAAGGTGATCAGGGTCTCGTGATCGCTGTTGGGCACCCGGCGCAGGCAGCCATGCAGCCAGCGGTCCTTCAGCGGTACCAGCAGCTCCCTTGATGTGCCATCGGCGGGCAGGCGGTCGAGGGCCTCCGACAGGCTGGCAAGGTCAAACAGGCCTTCCAGGCGCTTGCCCAGCCCGAACCCCGGATGCTCCGAGAACAGCGCCTCGGCGGCCTGGTTGAACAGCAGCAGGCGGCGGTGGCGGTCGCATAGCAGCAGCGGGGTGTCCAGCACCTGCAGCAGGGCCTCGAGCTCCTGGCGAATGCGGGCGGCGCCCCGGGCTCCTGCGGCATGGGCCCCGGCCAGCTGCGAGCGGTCCTGTCGCCAGTGCTCGCGCAGCCTCAAGAGGTCTGGGCCCAGGCCGCTCAGCCAGCCCTCGGGGCGATAGTCGTCGCGAGCGTCGGGGCTTGCCACCATTCGTGCTATCTGCACCTGAAGATGGCGCAGGGGCGCAAACAGCCGCCGCTCGAGTAACAGGCCCAGCAGAAACAGCAGGCCGGCGCCGACCAGGCATCCGCCCCACAGGGCGATGCGTTCGGCGCCAGCCGGGGCCAGCCGACTTTCCAGCCAAAGCGCCAGAAAGGCGCCGCCAAACAGGCTCAGGCCGCTGAGCAAAAGCCAGGCGCCGATCAGATGCTGGCGCCGGGGCGGACCCACCGGCGGGCTCATGCGGCTGACTCGTCTAGCAAGGTCTTTACCTTGTCGACCAGCGCCTGGGTCGAGAAGGGTTTGGTGATGTAGTCATCGGCGCCGAGCGCCAATCCTTTCTCACGCTCGACTTCGCGTCCATGGGCGGTGAGCATGATGATCGGCAGGCGCGTCAAGGTCGGGTTGGCGCGCAGCTGCTCCAGCACGTCGAAGCCGCTGATGCCCGGCAGGCTGATGTCGAGCAATACCAGATCCGGGGGCGCTTCAGCGACCCGGGTCAAGGCGCTTTCGCCGTCTTCGGCAGTGACCACCTCGAAGCCTGCCTGCTGCATCAGGAATTCAAGCGACAGGACGATGTTCGGCTCGTCATCCACTACCAACACCTTGGCCATCGTGATGCCTCCCTGTGATCAAGGTTGTGCTGCCTCTCATGAGTCTAGTGGGCGGGACAGAGACCGAAAGACGACCTTGGCAGGAGCTGATAGGCTACTGGAACGCTCGTTTGACACCCCGCGTCCAAGGCGACGCCTTGCCGCAATGACGCCTATTTCCTGGTCAGGAGACGATGATGATCGAAGTGCACCATCTGGAGAACTCTCGTTCCCAGCGCGTGATCTGGCTGCTCGAGGAGCTTTCTGCCGACTATAAGGTGATCACTTATCGGCGTGATCCCAAGACGATGCTGGCGCCTGAATCGCTCAAGCAGGTTCACCCGCTGGGCAAGTCGCCGGTGATCGTCGATACCGACCGCGATGGAGAGGTGGTGGCTGAGTCCGGCGCGATTATCGAGTACCTGCTCGAGCGCTTCGATGATGGCCAGCTGCTGCCGCCGGCGGGCACGGCAGAGCGGAGGCGTTACCGCTTCTGGCTGCACCATGCCGAGGGCTCGGCGATGCCGCCTTTGGTGATGTCGCTGGTGTTCTCGCGCCTGGACAAGCCGCCGGTGCCGGCCCTGATCCGTCCCATCGCCCGGCTGCTGGCGGGTGGCGTCAAGGACAAGTTTCTCGATCCGCAGATTCGCGATCTACTGGCGTTCTGGGAAGGTGAGTGCGGCGAGCACGCCTGGCTTTCGGGCGACGCCTTCAGCGCGGCCGACATCCAGATGAGCTTTCCGCTGCTGGCCCTCGAGGGGCAGGGCAGGCTCGCCGACTACCCGCGGCTCACTGATTTGCTGGCGCGGATGCGCGAGCGCCCGGCCTATCAACGCGCGGTTGAGCAGGGCGGTGAGTTTTCGATGTCCGAGTAGGGGGAGTCTTTGATGTCTGGGTAGGGGGAGTTTCGATGTTCGAGTCGTGTGTTGTCGCCGCTTATTCCTGTCAGTTGTGGGTCGGGTCGTATTCATTCTTGCGACGTATATTGATCTTGCGTTGATTAGTCGCATAATAGCGCCCAAATACCCTAGTAATGAGGTCGGATTCTCATGATCAAGTCATGGCTGATGGGGGCCTCGATGGCCCTGGTGGCGACTCAGGCGGTTGCAGCTGATATCACGCCTCTGGTTGAGGCCGACTGGCTGGCCGACAGGTTGGGCGATGAGGATCTGGTAGTGCTCGACGTACGCTCCAGCATCGACAACGGCGGCGATCGCTCAAGCTTCGAAGCGGCGCATGTTCCGGGCAGCATCTACAGCAGCTACACCGGCGACGGCTGGCGGGAAAGTCGCGACGGCGTGACGGGCCTGCTGCCGCCGGCGTCGCGCATGGAGCGGCTGATCGGCGGGCTCGGCATCGACAACAACGATAGCGTGGTGATCGTGCCGGCCGGCACCGGCGCCACCGACTTCGGCAGTGCTGCTCGCGTCTACTGGACCTTCAAGGTGCTCGGCCACGACGCTGTCGGCATTCTCGATGGTGGCTTTGCCGGTTGGCAGCAGCAGGGCTTCGAGGTGGCCAGCGGTCCGTCCGAGCCTGGCGCCATTGCCGATTTCAAGGCCACCCTGCAAGAGGACCTGATCGCCACGACCGAGGAGGTCGAGTCCGCCCGTGAGGGCCAGGCACAGCTGGTCGATGCCCGTCCGGAAGACTATTTCCGCGGTGATGACCAGTCGCCGGCGGCTAGCGCGCCGGGGACCATCCCCGGTGCTCAGAACCTGCCGCATTCCTCATTGCTCGCCAGCCGTGACAGTGCCTACTACCTGGACATCGGCGGCCTTCAATCGCGCATCAATGGCGCAGAACTGAATCGCGATACCCAGACCGTCGCCTTCTGCAACACCGGCCACTGGGCCGCTACCGACTGGTTCGTGCTCAGCGAGATCGCGGGTTTTGACAACGTGGCCCTCTACGACGGCTCCATGTCTGAGTGGACCAACGACGACAGCCGCCCGGTAGCCGTTGCTAAACGCGGTATTGGCAAGCTGATCGAGTTCTTCGAATAACGGGCGCGAGTCACCCGGTTGCGAGGGCGATGGCGGCGGCTGTCGCCCGTTTTTCTGACTGGACGGGATGCATCATGCAACAAGCAAGTTCTTCATCGATCCCCAGCGTGGGCTGGCGGATCGATAGTTTCGTGGTTGGCGCGGCACTCGTTGGCCTAGTGCTATTGGGTGGGCTGATCTGGCTCGAGACCGCGCCATTCCTGCTGGTGCTGTTTGCCATCGGAGCGCTGCTCGGGGTGGCGCTCTATCACGGTGCCTTCGGCTTCACCGCCGGTTGGCGCAACCTGGTCGTCAAGCACCGCGGCGGCGGCATGCGCGCCCAGCTGCTGCTCTTCGGCCTGACAGCCGTGCTGATGGTGCCGATCCTTGGCAGCGACCAGGGTGACCTGATCGGTGCCGTGGCGCCGGTAGGCACTTCGTTGGTGGTGGGTTCCTTCATGTTCGGCCTGGGCATGCAACTGGGGGGCGGCTGCGGCTCCGGCACGCTGTTCACGGTAGGAGCGGGCAATCTTCGCATGGCCGTGACCCTGTTGTTCTTCATCGTCGGGGCCGTACTCGGCTCCCTGCACCTGCCCTGGTGGCTCGACCAGCCGGGCTTCGATCCGGTGAGCCTGATCGATGGCCTCGGCATTGCCGGTGCCATCGGCATTCAGTTGGTCGCGCTGGCTGGGCTCTGGGTGTGGGTCGATCGCCGCGAGCGGCGCACTCATGGCCATATCGAGCGCAGCGAGCTGCGTCTGACGGGCGGCGAGCATGGGGTGCTCCGCACCCTGGTCAGCGGTCGCTGGCCTTTCGCCTGGGCGATCCTGGCACTGGCGCTGGGCAACGTCATGACCCTAGTCGTCGGTGGTTCGCCCTGGGGCATTACCTTCGCCTTCAACCTATGGGGCGCCAAGGGGCTGCAGGCGGTCGGTGTCGACATGAGCCAGTTCGAGTTCTGGACCTGGGACTATCCGGCCATGGCGCTCAAGGACTCGGTGCTGGTCAACATCACCTCGGTGATGAACTTCGGTCTGTTGCTGGGTGCCATGCTGGCCGCTGGGCTTGCCAATCGCTTCAACGAGGCCAGTCGCAAGCGGCCGGAAGGCCGGCAGTTCCTGGCGGCGGTGATCGGCGGCCTGCTGCTTGGCTACGGCGCGCGCCTGGGCTTTGGCTGCAACATCGGCGCGCTGTTCTCGGGTATTGGCTCGGCGAGTTTGCATGCCTGGATCTGGTTTGCCTCGGCATTCCTCGGGTCGCTGATCGGCATTCGCCTGCGGCCCTGGTTTCGCCTGCCCAACTGATTCAAGGAGTCTTTCATGCAAGCCGCCTACAAGCGTTATCGGGTGATTCTGGTACTGGTCGCGATCCTCGGGCTGGTGCTGGTCGATCACCTGAACAGCCCGACATTCGCTTTCAATATGGGCAACGGCAACGTCGAGACCACGCTCAATCAGCGCGACAGCACTGCCTGCGCCCCCTGTGGCGCCCCCTGTCCGTCTTCTCGCGACTAGCTCGCCAAGGTGATGAGCATTCATCACATAAAACAAAAAGGCCGCCGAGCATGCTCGGCGGCCTTTTTCTTGGTGCGTGGTGCGTCGTGGTTTCGCTGGTACCCAGGGAAGCTACTCAGCAATGGCACTTAGCAATGGTACTTAGCAATGGCACTTAGCAATGGCACTTAGCAATGGCACTTAGCAATGGCACTTAGCAATGGCACTTAGCAATGGTACTTAGCAATGGCACTCAGGAACATTACTCAGCTGCAGTGCTCAAGGGCGATGCTTCGTGACGAGCTGCCCGTCCCCATCGAACTCCAGGCGGCGGTTACGTCCGGCGAACAGGGCGAAAATCACCGCGAGCATCAGGATGGCGCCCAGCATCAGGCAGACCTGAGGCAAGGTGGCGCCGCGATCCAGCAGGATACCGATGCCCAAGGGTCCCAGGGCTGCCAGGCAGTAGCCGATCCCTTGAGCCATGCCCGACAGCTTGCCGGCAAGCCGTGAGTCGCCGCTGCGCAGTACCACCAGGGTCAGGGCCATGCTGAAGCAGCCGCCCTGGCCGAGACCCAGTAACACCACGCCCGGCCAGCGATACTCCACCGGACCGAGCAGCAGTAGCATCATGCCGGCGCCGTTGGCAGCAAGCATCAGCAGCAGGGCAGGTCGCTGGTCGCGGCCGAGCCGGGCAAGCCAGGGTGCGCCTATGGCCGACACCAACTGGAACATGACCGATATGGCCAGCAGCCAGCCGGCCTCCTGTTCGCTGAGGCCACGGCGCTGCAGCAGCACCGGCAGCCAGCCAAAGACGATATAGGCAAGCGATGACATCGATCCCATCAATAGCGTGACCTGCCAGGCCAGGGCGCTTTTCAGCAGCCGAGCCTTGGGAGCGGGCGTGGAGGCCGCCTGGCGATCCGGCCAGGGGTGTGGCATGCGCCAGCGCCAGACCACCAGGGCCATCACGGCGATCAGGGCCCAACTGCCTAGCGCCAACCGCCAGCTGCCTAAGGCATCGGCAAGGGGGATGCTTAGGCCGGCCCCCATCGCGCCCCCCAGGCACAGGGCCATGGTGTAGACGCCGGTCATCAGATCGGCGCCCTGGGGCAGCTCGCGCTTGACCAGGGCAGGCAGCAGGCTGCCGGCAATACCGATGGCGCCACCCGCCAGCAAGGTGCCGAGAAACAGGAGCCAGGTGAGGGCAGATGCCCGCAACGAAAGCGCCAGTGCCAACAGCACCAGCGCCAGAGACAGGGCGCGCTCCGCGCCGACCCGCTTGGCAAGCCAGGGTGCCAGCGGGGCGAAGAGTCCCAGGCAGACGACAGGCAGGGTGGTCAAGGCGCCGATGCTGGTCGGGGAAAGCCCGGTATCCGCCTGGATGCGAGCCAGAACGGGTGCCAGCGACGATAGCGCCGGGCGCAGGTTGATCCCGACCAGGATCATCAGCAGCAGAAAACCCAGCAGCGGTGTGCGAGGCGTGGTGGTGTTGGTCATGGCAGTGATATCTAGATAGGAAAGCGTTCAGCGCTTTCGGGAGTTCGCGGCCAGTCGGTGCGAGTCCGGGATCGATGTGTAATCGAAGCGCCGCTGTTCGTCACCAAGTGCTACAAGTTCCCACCAGCGACTGGAGGGAGCGGGCGTGTTGCGGGTGCTGAGCTTCTCTCGAAAGATGCTCATATCCTCGGTGCTGATAAGACTCCCCTCGGGACCCGTCGCATCATCGATGGTCAGTGGCCCTCGATAGGCCCAGCAACGCTCAGGTACCCAGGCAACTCTCCAAAGGCGCGCTTGCCAGCGAACATGTCGTTGGTCCAGCCATTCCAGGTCAGCAACGGGCACCAGGGCTGAGAACAGATTAGCATGCAGAGTGATGCCTGAGTCCGAGAAGCGGACCTGGCCCTGGAAGTCCCCCTTGGCCAGGTCTTTTCGGCGTTTTCGGACGCTGCCCGGACCGATAGCCTCACCTTGGCCGCAGAGGTGCAGAACTTGAGCATCAAGCTGCTCGAGGTCGTCGAGTTGCTTGATGATCCAGACCACTGGCGGTTTATGGCGAGCTATCCAGTTGAACATGAGATTCCTTCTCACTTGTCACCATTGACGCATCCTTGCGCCGCCTTTTCGAGACGATGCCGCCAGCGGCGGCATCGGAATTGCTCCTGCGGGCGCAAACTCCGCCACAGGCGTCTCAGGCACCCGGCGTCATCAGGCCTGCTGGGGGCGCCGAGCGCGGCGGCGAGGCGCGCGGGCCTCATCCTGACGGCGCTGGCCATTGCCGCCATTGCCGCCATTGCCGCCGCGGCCATTGCCATTTCCACCACGGCCAGTGTCCCCGTTTCCACCGCGGCCGCTTCCAGAACGTCCGCGACCGCTGCCCTTGCCGCGACCGTTTTCGATGGGCTCCGGCTTGGCGTTGGGGTCGGGCTCGAAGCCCGGCTCGATGCGCTTCTCGAGGTCGCGTTTGATCAGCCGCTCGATGCCCTTGAGCAGACCATGTTCGTCGACGCAGACCAGCGAGACCGCCTGACCTTCGCTGCCGGCACGGCCGGTGCGGCCGATACGGTGGACATAATCTTCCGCCACGTTGGGCAGCTCGAAGTTCACCACATGGGGCAGCTCGCTGATATCCAGGCCACGGGCGGCGATGTCGGTGGCCACCAGCACTTGCAGGTCTCCCGACTTGAAGGCCGCCAGCGCTTTGGTGCGCGCAGACTGGCTCTTGTTGCCGTGGATCGCCATCGACGGGATGTTCTGCTTCGAGAGCTGCTCGGCTAGGCGGTTGGCGCCGTGCTTGGTGCGGGTGAAGACCAGCACCTGATACCACTGATGCTCGGTGATCAGGTGGGCCAGCAGCTCACGTTTCTTCTCGCGGTCGACCTTGTAGATGGCCTGATCGACGGTCTCGGCGGTGGTGTTGCGCCGCGCTACTTCGATCATCGTCGGCTTGTCGAGCAGCTGATTGGCCAGCGTCTGGATCTCGTTGGAGAAGGTCGCCGAGAACAGCAGGTTCTGGCGCTTCGCCGGGAGCAGGCGCAGGAGTTTCTTGATGTCGTGGATGAAGCCCATGTCGAGCATGCGGTCGGCTTCATCGAGCACCAGGGTCTCGACCTGGGAGAGGTCGATGTGACGCTGCTGATGCAGGTCCAGCAGGCGACCCGGGGTGGCGACGAGGATATCGAGGCCCGGACGGATGGCATCGACCTGGGGCTGCTGGCCGACACCGCCGAAGATCACCTTGGAGGTCAGGTTCAGGTGGCGGCCATAGCCGGTAACATTTTCGCCGATCTGGGCGGCAAGCTCACGGGTCGGGGTCAGCACCAGGGCGCGAATCTGACGGGCCTTGGGGCGCGGGCCGTCGGCGAGACGCTGCAACAGTGGCAGGGTGAAGCCGGCGGTTTTGCCGGTGCCGGTCTGGGCACTGGCGAGGAGATCACCACCCTTGAGCACGGCCGGGATGGCCTTGAGCTGGATGGGGGTGGGAACGGTATAGCCTTGTTCTTCGACGGCGCGCAGCAGTTCGCTACGCAGGCCAAGGTCGGAAAAGCTCATGCAAACTCCGGATAACACGTCACCGCCGCTCGCCGGTGAGGTGGCGCGAGTCCCGGGCGGTGCCGTGAGGAAAAAATCGGTGACAGACGCGGCAGGAGGGACCATAAAGTGCCGCGGATGCGCATGATGACAGAAAAATCTGCTGGGCGCAGCTTTATGGCGCTTCGCCCGCTCAGCGTAACCTGCGGATACGTTCGGCGAGCCGGTCGGCCAGCTCATCCCAGCTCTGGCCGAGGGCCCGCACGAGGGCCGGGTAGCCATCGGCATCCAGCGGTGTTTCGACCTCGAAGGTATCAAGGGTCAGCAACTTGCCCTCGGCGTCACGCAACTGCCACTGCCCGGCGGCCACTGCCTGGCCATCGTAACGGCCCTGGAAGCTCTCGATTTCCAGACGCAGGGTCATGGCCCTGGGCGGTGCCGCCGGGTTGGCTTCTGCCAGTATGCGAGTGCTCGGCAGGCGATGGGCCAGACGGCGCCGCAGGCCGCGTTCGAGCATCGGGCCGAGTTCCTCGGCCCAGAGGTGGTCCTGGGCCGGGTTCAAGGTGATGTCGTCAAGCTGCAGCACGATGCCTTGCTGCTCGAGAAAACTCGCCACAGCCAGCGGGCGAACGACCAGCACCTGTGGATCGCTTCGCTGGCCGTTCGTCGCGCTGATGCCGGCTTGAGGGGCGGCCATCTGATCGGGTGGCAGACCATAGTGGCGGGTCGGCGCGGCGCTGGTGGCGCAGCCGGCAAGCCAACTCAACAGGCCCAGCAGGACCAGGGTACGGATCACGGTCATCGTGCTCTCCTTGCCGTTCATCGGGGGGCTCGCGGTTGAGGATCCTCGCCGCGGGGGCGATCGAAGATCAAGGCATTGGGTTGCTCGCTCAGGGTCTTGGCGACCGGCTCCAGGTCACGCATCAGGGCGTCGAAACGCTCGAGGCTGCCGGTCAGCTCGTCGTAGGCCGTGGACCCTGGTGACAGTCCCTCAAGGGTGGTCCTGAGCTCTTTCAGGGTCGAGGTGAGTGTGCCCGGCAGGTTCTGCGTGTCGGGGTTGTCGGTCAGCGATTTGACGCTTTCGGTCAGCGCCCGCACTTCCTCGAGCATATCCCGCGAGGCGGCGAGGTTGCGGTTCAAACCGTCGAGCACGGGTTCCACCTCGAGACCATTGAGCTTGTCGAGCAGGCTCGAGACCTTCTGCTCGATCTGCGCAAGCCCAGCCGGTGTCGTGGGGAACACCGGGCGGTCCTGGTAGCTGTCGGCCAGATATTCGTTGGCGGCGGGGCGCTGGAAGTTGAGGTCGACATAGAGTGCGCCAGTGAGCAGGTTGCCGGCCTTCAGCGAGGCCCGCAGGCCGTTCTCGAACCAGCCTTCGAAGCGCTTTCGCCAGGTCTCGATATCCAGGCTCTCAAGATCCTCGCCGAGCCGCTGTGGCTCGATGCGGATCAGCACGGGGATGGCGAAGCCCGAGCGGCGCGAGCGTTGATCGATGCTGAACTCCCAGGGAACGCTTGCCACGGTGCCGACACGTACACCACGGAATTCCACCGGCGCCCCCCGAGACAGACCGCGCACCGTGTCATCGACCAGCAGGACATATTCCAGGTAGCGGTTGAAGGTTCCCTGGCGGGCACTTTCGGCATCCTCGTAGAGCGTAAAGGTCGTGTCCTCTGACACCGGCTGGCCAAGGGGCACATCCTCGGGGACGCCGAAGGTCACGCCGCCGCCAAGTAGTGCTTCAAGGGATTCGACGTTGACGCTCACGCCTTCTGAATCGAGTTTCAGGTCGATGCCGCTGGCCGGCCAGAAGCGGGTGCTGTCGGTGACCAGCACGTCATAGGGGGTTTCGATGAAGGCGCGGTGGCGCATCCGGCGGGTTTCGGGATCGAAGCGAGCTTCCTCGACCCGGCCGACGGTGAACCCCTGGTAGGTGACGGGGTCGCCGACGCTCAGCGAATTGCCGAGCTGACCCACCAGGTTGACGCGGATGCCCTTGGCATCGGCGGGCGCCACCGGAGGTTGGTCGAGCACCTCGAAGCGGTTACTCGGCTCCTCGCTGCTGCCGGGTTGCAGCTGGATGTAGGCGCCTGACAGCACGGTGTTGAGACCGCTGATGCCCTCCCGGCCGATGCGGGGCTTGACGACCCAGAAGCGGGTGTCCTCGACCAGCATGGGCTCCACATCAGGGCTCATGCGGGCGATCACCCGGATATGGCTCAGGTCGCTGGATAGCCGCACCTGCTCGACACGGCCGATCTCGACGTTGCGGGTCTTGATCAGGGTGCTGCCGGCCTCGATGCCCTCAGCGTTGCTCATGATCAGCGTGATCTGTGGGCCGCGGCTTACGTAATCGTCATACAGCAGCCATGCGCCGATCAGCAACGCGACGAGCGGGACGATCCAGATCGGTGACAGCCGCGAATGCCGGCTGATACTGGCGCGGGTGGGCGGCGTGTCCTGGCCATGTGGCTCAGTGGTCATGGGCAACGTCCTTGTGATCGGAAGAAGAGGGCGGCATGTCGTCGCCATGCCCGGTGTCGCTGTGGCCGGGTCGGGTCAGGGGTGGATCCCATATCAGCCGCGGATCGAAGGCCATGGCCGAGAGCATGGTCAGTACGACGACCGCGCCGAAGGCCAGAGCGGCCGGCCCCGGGGCGATGGACATCAGGTTGCCGGCGCGAATCAGCGCCACCAGGATGGCCACCACGAACACATCGACCATCGACCAGCGCCCGACAAACTCGGTGATGCGGTACAGGCGAGTGCGTGATACGCCCTGCAGATCATCGCTGCGAGGCACCCTCAGGCACAGCCAGGCCATGGCGATTAGCTTGCTCACCGGCACCAGAATACTGGCGATGAAAATGACGGCGGCAATCGGATAGGAGCCATGCTGCCACAGCGTGATGACCCCGCCGATGATTGTCGAAGGTTCCGTATGGCCCAGGGACGTGGTGATCATGATCGGATATAGATTGGCGGGCAGGTAGAGCAGGGTCGCTGCCGCCAGCAGGGCCCAGGTGCGCTGCAGGCTATAAGGCAGTCGTGCATGCAGTCGCTCGCCGCAGCGCTGACAGCGTCCGCTGCCGTCCGTGTCCAGGCGATTGACCAGACCGCAGGTAGGGCAGCCGGTCAGGCCCTGGGGCGAGGCCCGGGCACCCGTCACGACACCTTCAGGTGCGGCGGGCTCGCCGACCAGCGAGAACCACATCCAGTCGGCATCCAGCGATTGGGTCGTCAACAGTAACAGCAGGGCAAAGCAGCAGAAGGCCCAGAAGGCCAGGCCCAGCGAGACCTCGGCCATGCCGGCAATCTTGATCAGGCTGACCAGGGCGCCAATGATGAAGACATCCGCCATCATCCAGGGGTGCAGGTGGGACAGGGCCCTGGCAATGTCGCGACTGGCCGGCAGCAGGGTGCGTCGTAGCAGGCCGATCTGCAGCCAGATAACGCTGACCAGGTAGACCATCGGTAAGACGATCGTGGTCAGCACCACGCCGATCGCCACCAGCGGCTGATGCATGGCAATCAGGCTGGTGGCGGTCTGGGTGAGGACGATGCGATTGCCAATGCCACTGACCTGGAAGCTGACGAAGGGCAGGCTAACGGCCATGATCAGGGCGAGCAGCGCGGCAATGGCCAGGGCCAGGCTGCGCTGAGCGGGGCGGTAATGTCGCGTCGATAGCGTATGGCCACAGCGCGGGCAGTCGGCGCTCTGGCCGTGGTGCAGCGGCGGCAAGCGCACCAGCCAGTCGCATTCATGGCAGGCGCGCAGGCGCCGCCGAGACATATGGGCCTCGGGAGGGCCTTCCTGCACGGGAAGGTGCGGGTCTGGGGTGAGCGTATCGATCAAGGCCAAGTTCCTTCTTTCCCCCATTATGACGGCTGGTCGAATACATACAATCACGACGGTTGACGATGCTACAGTGCGGCGGCGGCACGCGGCGATAGACAAGACCACGCAGGAATTAAAAGGAGAGGGATATATGGGCTTGCCAATATTGGCGGTCGTCGCAGGACTGGCGCTCTTGGTATGGAGCGCCGAGCGATTTGTCGACGGGGCGGCAGCGACATCCCGTTATCTGGGGCTGTCGCCCCTGCTGATTGGCATGCTGGTGATCGGCTTTGGCACCTCGGCCCCGGAGCTGATGGTCTCGGCGCTGGCGGCGGCTCAGGATAATCCTGGCCTGGCGCTGGGCAACGCCTATGGCTCCAACATCACCAACATTGGTCTGATTCTCGGGCTGGTGGCGCTGATCGCACCACTGGCAGTGCAGTCCGGTGTGCTGCGCCGGGAGTTGCCTATCCTCTGTGCTGCTACACTTTTGTCTGCCTGGCAGCTTCGCGATGGAGTGATCAGCACCGCGGAGTCGATCGTTCTGCTGCTGGCCCTGGCGATTTTTATCGCCGCGAGTATCTGGCAGGGGCGCCAGACGGAGGTCGCCAGCGACACCTTGGCAAGCGAAACCGACCACAGTCTCGACAGCCATCCGATGTCGCTTAAGGTCAGTGTGCTCTGGACGCTGGTGGGGCTGGTGCTGTTGGTGGCGAGCTCCCGTCTGCTGGTCTGGGGCGCGGTGGCCATTGCTCAGACCTTCGGCGTCAGCGACCTGATCATCGGCTTGACGGTCGTGGCAATTGGTACCTCGTTGCCGGAGCTTGCCTCCTCATTAAGTGCCCTGCGGCGTGGCGAGCACGACCTGGTGCTGGGGAATGTGGTGGGCTCGAACCTCTTCAACACCCTGGGTGTGGTAGGACTTGCCGGCGTGATTACGCCGATTCAGGTAGGCGGCGAGGTCATGTTTCGGGACTGGCCGGTCATGGCGGTGATGACCCTGGCGATGACGGTGTTTGCCATCGGGTTCAAGGGGCGCGGCGGTCGCATCAATCGCCTCGAGGGTGGGCTGCTACTGGCCCTTTTCCTCGGTTACAGCATCTATCTGATCCGAGTCGTATTGCTGGCAGACGTTTGACTTAACGGAATAAAGCCTAGTCCCTGTGAACCAGGTGTGCGGCAAAAGAACACAGGTTCTACAGGGACAAGTGCGGCATCGCGACACACCTCAAACGACGATTTTCATGCAGCTTTGCCTTAGCATTGGTTCTGTCAGTTGTATCCTCAATGCATGGCAGTGAATTCCACTAGCGGTATTGCCATTATCCAAGGACTAGGAGGCTCTTATGGAGCTTGATCCACTCATTCTGTCGCGTCTTCAGTTCGCGTTCGTGGTGTCCTTCCACGCCATCTTTCCGGTCTTCACGATCGGGTTGGCGTCCTACATCGCGTTGCTGAATGGTCTTTTCTTTGCCAACGGCAACCCCGCCTGGGAGCGTCTCGCGATCTTCTGGACACGGGTGTTTGCGGTGGTGTTCGGCATGGGGGTGGTGTCCGGCATCGTGATGTCCTTCCAGTTCGGCACCAACTGGAGCAATTTCGCTCAGGCTTCGGCCAACTTCCTGGGGCCGATGCTCAGCTATGAGGTGGTGACGGCATTCTTCCTCGAGGCGGGCTTCCTCGGCGTGCTGCTGTTCGGTCGTGGCAAGGTCCCGCAAGGGGTCCACCTGTTTGCCGCTACCATGGTGGCCATGGGGACCTTTATCTCTGCCTTCTGGATCCTCTCTGCCAATAGCTGGATGCAGACACCGGCCGGCGTTGAGCTGATTGATGGCACCTTCCACGTGACCTCCTGGTCGACAGCGATTTTCAATTCGTCCTTCTGGTATCGCTTCCTGCACATGGCTACAGCGTCCTTCCTGACGGGCGGCTTCGTGGTCGCGGCCGTCAGCGCCTACTACCTGCTGCGAGGTCGCGATGAGTCGGCCAACAAGAAGGCACTGTCCATGTGTCTGTGGCTGCTGCTGGTGCTGGCGCCGGCTCAGGCGGTGATCGGTGACTTCCACGGCCTCAATACCCTCGAGCATCAGCCGACCAAGGTGGCGGCCATGGAAGGCAACTGGGAAACCCAGTCTCATACGCCGCTGCTGCTGTTTGCACTGCCAGACATGGATGCCCAGGAAAACCGTTTTGAGATTGGTATCCCGAGCCTGGCCAGCCTGATCCTGAGGCACGACGTGAATGGGGTGGTGCCCGGTCTCAAGGACGTGCCGCGCGATGAGCAGCCGTTCGTACCGCTGGTGTTCTGGTCCTTCCGCGTGATGGTGGCGCTGGGCCTTGCGATGATTGGTGTGGCGGTGGCCGGCCTGGTGCTGCGTCGCGGCGGTCGGGTCTACAAGAGTGATCGCTACCTCAAGGTGCTGGTTGCCATGGGGGTCTCGCCCTTTATCGCAGTACTGGCCGGTTGGTTCGTCACCGAAGGGGGCCGGTCGCCCTGGCTGGTCTACGGCCTGATGACACAGGCCGAGGCGCTGACACCATCGCTGACCGGCGGTATGGCGCTGTTCACGCTGATCGGGTACATCGCGGTCTATGCCGTGGTGTTCTGCTGCGGAGTTTATTACCTGTTGCGGGTTATTCGTCAGGGGATGCTGCCCCACGATCAGGAAACCGTGGTCGATGATATCGAGCGTGCCAAGCGTCCGCTTTCCGCCGCTCACATTCCCTTCGACGATGATGCCGGTCATCCGGTCAGGAGCTAAGCCATGCAAACCTTCGACTTGTCATTGATCTGGGCCGGCATCATCGGCTTCGGGATCATCATGTATGTGCTGATGGACGGTTTCGATCTGGGCCTTGGCATCCTCTTTCCCTTCGCCCCGGATGAAGATTCACGGGATGTGATGATGAACTCCGTGGCACCGATCTGGGACGGCAATGAAACCTGGCTGGTGCTGGGTGGAGCGGGCCTGCTGGGCGCCTTCCCGCTGGTCTACTCGGTGTTCCTGCCGGCGCTCTATATCGGCGTCTTCCTGATGCTGGCCGGGTTGATCTTCCGTGGCGTGGCCTTCGAGTTTCGCTTCAAGTCCAAGCGTAATCGCCATTGGTGGAACCGTGCCTTCTGCTGGGGCTCGGCGGTCGCCACCTTCGCCCAGGGTGCGGTAGTCGGTACCTACATTCAGGGTTTCGAGACCGAAGGCTTCGTCTATGTCGGCGGTGCACTGGACTGGCTGACTCCGTTTACCGTGCTCACTGGCCTTGGCATGGTGGCGGGCTACTCCCTACTGGGTGCCACCTGGCTGATATTGAAGTCGGAAGGCCACGTTCAGGAGTGGGCCTATCGCATAACGCCTAAGCTGTTGGCCGCAGTGCTGGTGGTGTTCGCCATCATCAGTGCCTGGACCCCCTTCGTCGACGGTAGCGTGCGTGAGCGCTGGTTCGGTCAGGCCTCGCTGATTTGGCTGCTGCCGGTGCTGGCAATGGCCTGTGCCTATGGCATCTATCGCTGGGTGAGCCATCGCCGTGAAGGCATGCCTTTCGTGGCCACACTGGGCATGTTCATCTTCACCTATCTGGGGCTGGTGGCGAGCAAGTGGCCGGTGATAGTGCCGCCGGATTACACCATCTGGGACGCCGCGTCGGCGCCGGAATCCCAGCTCTTCCTGCTGCTGGGCATGCTGTTCGTGATCCCCATCATTCTGACCTACACCGCCTGGACCTACTGGGTATTCCGCGGCAAGGTGCGGACCGGCGAAGGCTACCACTGACCGCATGCAAGCTCATGACGCGAGCCATCAGGAACCCCTCACCCCCAAGCGCTGGCTCAAGGAATTGGCCGCCGGCGAGCGTCGCCGACTGACGCTTGCCACCCTTGCCGGCCTGGGGGTAGGGCTCTGCACCATCGTTCAGATGGTGCTGCTGGCCATCATCATTGACCGACTGCTGACCGGCGCCCCTGAGGCGCCGGTTGGCGTTTTGTTTGTGGCCTTGATCGGCGTGTTGGGGCTTCGTGCCCTGGCGCAGTGGGCTCAGGAAACCACTGCGCAAGCGGCCAGTCTTGCGATTCGCGCCCGAGCACGGACGGCGCTGCTCGATCAACTGACGGCGCTGGGCCCGGTGCGGCTATCATCCCGCCACTCGGCGGGCCTTGGCAGTCAGCTGGTCGAGCAGGTTGAAGCGCTGGACGGCTATTTTGCGCGTTTCCTGCCCCAACTTCGGCTGGCCACCGCGCTGCCGCTGGTGATCTTTGCCATCGTGCTGGGCCTCGATTGGCTGGCGGCGATATTTCTGCTGTTGGCAGCACCGCTGATTCCTCTGTTCATGGCCCTGGTGGGTATGGGAGCCCAGCGCCTCAACCAGGCGCAGTTTGCTGCCGTGACGCGACTCTCAGGGCATTTCCTTGACCGGGTGCGTGGCATCACCACGCTTCAACTGTTTGGGCGAACCGCCACGGCCGCCGGAGAAGTGTTCGGTGCCGCCGATGACTATCGTGCGCGCAGCATGAAGACCCTGCGCATCGCCTTTCTTTCCTCGGCGGTGCTCGAGTTCTTCGCCTCGGTGGCCATCGCGGTGATTGCCATCTACGTGGGCTTCGGCCTTTTGGGCTATATCGCCTATGGCCCCTCGCCGTCACTGACCCTGTTCAGTGGCCTGACGATCCTTCTGCTGGCGCCGGAGTTCTTCCAGCCACTGCGCAGCCTTTCCCAGCACTATCATGATCGTGCCGCGGCCCTGGGCGCTGCCGAGGCGCTGGTGGGCATCCTCAACGAGACGCCACCAGAGGCGTCCAGAACGCGGCCGGCGGCCAGCGCCGCGCATAGTGCGGCGGATAGTGCGGTGGATAGTGCGGCGGATAGTGCGGCGGATAGTGCGGCGGATAGGGCGCATGGCGACGCTGCGGTTCGGCTCACCGACGTCTGCGTTGAGCACGTCGGCCGCGGCCAGGTGCTTGGGCCTGTGTCCCTCGAGGTATCGCGAGGCGAGGTGATCGCCCTGGTGGGGCCCTCGGGTGCCGGCAAGTCGACCCTGCTGCAGTTGATCGCCGGTTTCGTGGCCCCAAGCCACGGAAGGGTCGAGATGACGAGTGATGTTCGGCCGGCCTGGATGGATCAGCGTCCACTGGTGATTCAGGGCACGATCGCTGACAACCTGCGGCTTGCCGATACCCAGGCGAGTGATGAGCGTATGCGAGAAGCGCTCAAGCGAGCCGGGCTCGCCGGCTTGCTGTCGCGACTACCAGAAGGCCTCGAGACGCCGATCGGTGAGCGCGGGGCCGGGCTGTCCGGTGGCCAGGCCCAGCGTCTGGCGCTGGCCCGGGTCTTCCTGAGCGATGCGTCGCTGGTGCTGCTCGATGAACCCACCGCGAGCCTCGATGAAGACAGCGAAGCCGAAGTGGCAGCGTCGCTTGCACGGCTTGTCGAGGAAGGGCGGACCCTGGTCATCGCAACCCACCACCCGGCGCTGATGTCGATGGCCGACCGGGTCGTGCGCATACAGGCAGGTCAGAGGGTCGAGGAGGCCATGGCATGAGAGCTCTGATACTGAGAACGCTAATATGAGAACGTTAATAAGCGAACTGCGCCCCTGGCTCAAGCTGCTTGCCACGCGGCGGTCGCGGATGGCGCTGGGTGCCCTGCTGCTGGCGCTGACGGTGGGCGCGGCAATCGGCCTGCTGGCGCTATCCGGCTGGTTTATCACGGCCACCGCACTGACCGGCGCGATGCTGGCTGCGGGCATGGCGGCAAGCCTCGATGTCTACGCCCCTGGCGGAGGCATCCGCTTCTTCGCTGTGCTGCGCACGGCTGCCCGCTATCTGGAACGGGTCTACAACCATGACAGCGTGCTGCGTCTCCTTGCCGAGCTGCGTAGCGGTATGTTCGCGGTGTTGGCCCGGCTCGATGCCCGGGCGCTGGGTCGGCGGCGGGCCAGCGAATGGCTCAACCGCTTGACCGCCGATATCGATACGCTGGACAGCCTCTATCTGCGTTTATTGGCGCCACCTTTGGTGGCCCTGCTGGCCATCGCGCTGGTGAGTGGCCTGTTGGGGATTTTCCTGTTGCCGGCGGGCCTGGCGGTCGGCGGTGTGCTACTCGCGCTCTGGGCCTGGCTGGTAGTGGGCCAGGCCTCCCTGGGCATGGCCGCCAGCACTCGTCGCGTTGCCACCCTCGATCATCTGCGGGGCCGCATTCTCGAGACCCTGCAGGGCCTCGCCGAGCTGACGAGTTACGGCACACTGAGCCATCATCGGGCGCGTATCGACGCGGACCAGGCCACGCTCTACGCGGATCAGTGGCACCTGGGGCGGATAGCCGCCCTGGGCAATGCCCTGGTGGGTTTGGGCGTCAGTCTGACGGCTGTGCTGGCACTGTGGCTCGCCGCCGAGGCCTATCGGGCCGAGGCGCTGTCAGGGCCCCTGATGGTGATGATGCCGCTGGCCGTGCTGGCCATGGGCGAGGCGTTGGGGGCGCTGCCGGCTTCATTCACCGCGCTGGGGGCGACCCGCGCCGCGGCGCGACGCCTCAATGCCCTGGGTCGCTCACGCAGCGTGCTTGCCGAAGCGGAAGCGTCGGTCGCGCTGACCGGGGCCGCTCCGGCGCTTGGCCTTCGCAACATCACCCTGCACTATCCGGGGGCGCTGTCCCCGGCCCTGGATGGGCTTGATCTCAACCTAGAGCCCGGCGAGCGTCTAGCGCTGCTGGGTGCTTCGGGTGCTGGCAAGTCCAGCGTGGCGGCCCTGCTGGTGCGCTTGCTCGACCCGGATCAGGGCGAGGTGCAGCGTGATGGCATCGCGCTCAACACCTTATCGCTCGATGATCTGCGCACCCGCACGGCTTATCTCACCCAGCACAGTGAGCTCTTCGACGACAGCATCGCCGCCAATCTGCGCCTGGCCGACCCCGAGGCCGACGAGGCTGCGCTGTGGCAAGCGCTTGAGGTCGTCGAGCTGGCCGACTGGGCCCGCGAACTGGCTCAAGGGCTCGAGACCCGGGTTGGCGAAGGCGGTCGGCAACTGTCTGGCGGTCAGGCGCGTCGTCTGGTGCTTGCACGCGTGCTGCTGCTGGAGGCGCCGCTGGTGATCCTTGATGAGCCCTTCGCCGGCCTTGATCGTCCCATGGCCGCACGCATTGCCGAGCGTCTGGATACCTGGCTTTCCGGTCGCACCGTGCTCTATCTGGTGCATCAGCTGCGTCACGATGGCAGCGACCCGCCGGGCATCAACCGTTCGCTGACCCTGCGTGACGGTCGTCTTTGCTAGCTGCGTCAACAGCGTGTGTGTAAAGCGTGTAAAAACAGCCGTGTGCAAAGGCTTTGCGTGGATGCGAGACATGCCCCACGATAGGCGCGAGACCGAATGGAGAGCACCATGCAAGACTTCCTTACCCGCCTGCCGAAAGCCGAGCTGCATCTGCATATCGAGGGCTCCCTCGAGCCGGAACTGATGTTCGCCCTGGCCCAGCGCAACGGCGTGGCGCTGCCCTATGCCTCAGTGGAAGAGGTACGGGCCGCCTATGACTTCGACGACCTGCAGTCTTTTCTGAATCTCTATTATCAGGGCATGGCGGTGCTGCGTACCGCTGAGGACTTCTTCGACCTGGCCATGGATTACTTCCGCCGCGCTCATGCCGAGGGTGTGGTGCACATCGAGCTGTCCTTCGACCCCCAGGCGCACCTCAGCCGCGGCATCCGGTTTGACGTGCAGATGGAAGGCCTGACCCGGGCCATGCGCCTGGCCGAGCGCGAGCTGGACCTGACCTCGGCGCTGATCATGAGCTTCCTGCGCGACCGCTCCGCCGATGAGGCCATGGAGGTGCTCGAGCTGGCCGCCCCCTACTGGGAAATGATCGACGCGGTGGGGCTCGACAGCGCCGAGCTCGGTCATCCGCCGTCCAAGTTCGCCGCCGTTTTCGAGCGTGCCAAGGCTCTCGGGCTGCCCCGGGTGGCCCATGCAGGCGAAGAGGGGCCGGCGAGCTATATTCGTGAGGCCATGGAGCAGCTCGACGTCTGCCGCGTCGACCACGGCGTGCGCTGCCTCGAGGACCCGGCGCTGGTCGCCGAGCTGGTCGAGCGTCGTTTGCCGCTCACCATATGCCCGTTGTCCAATGTGCGCCTCAAGGTCGTCGAACAGCTGGATCAGCATCCACTGCCAGCGCTGCTCGAGGCGGGGCTGACGTTGACCCTGAACTCGGATGACCCGGCCTACTTCGGTGGCGGCATGCTTGAGAACTTCATGGCTTGCGAGCGTGCCTTCGGCTGGTCGGAGGAGACCTTCGTCGACCTGGCTCGCAACGCCATCGAGGCCGCCTTCATGAGTGAGGCGCGTCGCGATGAGTTGCTCAAGCGCCTCTCGGCGGTGGCCGGCTAAGGGGCCCTGTTCCATGACGTCAGCTTCCCGGCAGGCCGTACTGTCGAAGCACCGCACCCTGGCAAGCCTGGGGCTCTTGGTGCTGGCGGCGCTGGCGTGGCTGCCGCTGCCCGAAACGCTGGCGGCAAGCACGCTCGATGCCACCCTCTCCAGTGCCTTCCAGAGCTTCGCCCTGGCCAAGGCATTGAATGCGGTGATTTCGGTGCTGCAATCGGTAACCGGGGACGCGCTGCTGGTGCAGATTCAGTTTGGCGAGGTGCTCGACCCGGCCAATGACATGGTCGAGCGTTTCTCCTGGGTGATGTTTGCCTCCACCGTATCGCTGGCGTTTCAGAAACTGTTGTTGGGTATCGCTGGCAGCTTGCCGGTCAAGTCGGTGCTGTCGCTTGGCTGCCTGGGGATGTTGACGGTGTTGCACCTGGGCAAGCCGCGCTGGCGAGGTATCGCCGGGCGGCTTTTGATCGTCGCGGCCTTCCTGCGCTTCGCGGTGATCGCAGTGGCCCTGGCCAGCGCCGCCGTCGAAACGCTGTATATATCCGATACCCGGGAGGCGCTCTACGCCGAGCTCGAGCAGGATAAAGCGGTGCTCGAGCGAATCGCTGATCAGACGGCCCCTGGCGATGCGGTGGCCGGTGCCGATGATGCGCAAAGCGAGGATCAGGGCTGGTGGCAGGGCCTCAAGGAACGGCTGGGCAGCGGCGTGAAAGACCGGGTTCAGGCGGCCATGGACCGTTTCGATGCCATGACCCAGAACCTCGTCGAGCTGACCATGCTGTTTCTCGTTCAGACCATGCTGCTGCCGCTGGGCTTTCTCTACCTCAGCTATCGCGGCGCCCGTTACCTCGCCGCCGGGCTAGGTGCGCCTGGGCGACGCCTGTCCTCGTCAACTGACTAAGCGCTGAGACCAAGCGCCGAGGTTCAAGCACCGAGCGGCCTCGCGCCGCTCTTTTTCCTCGCCCAGATTGTCGTCTCGACTGTCTTCTCGACTGTCTTCTCGACTGTCTTCTCGATGGCCGGCTGTGCCCTGCGCCGAGGCTCGTCGCGGGGCCTTTCCCTTCGATGCTCGACTCAGTGGCTGTCCCGCCTATGCACGCACTCGCCGCCGGCCCAGGTGGCGAAGACGCTGCGATCATCGCCGAGCATCATCAGCGCGAAGAGAAGCTCACCGAGGCTTGATGGCTCCAGGCATCCTGTCTTGCCGATTCGCGTCGTGCGCCGGGCCAGCAGCGGCGTAGCCGCCGGGTCGAGCACCACGATATCGGCCTCCTGGCCGGGTTGCAGGGCGCCGATGTGGCGATCGAGATGCAGGGCTCGGGCATTGCCAAGCGTCAGACGGTAGAAGCCCTGCCAGGCGGTCAGCGGCTGGCCGAGCAGTTGACCGACCTGATAGGCGGCCTTGAGGGTGGCGAAGCCACAGAGATCCGTGCCACCGCCGACGTCGCTGGCGAGGCTGGTGGCGAGCCCCGCCTCTCGGCATGCCAGCCGGTCGAAGAGGCCGCTGCCGAGGAAGAGGTTAGACGTGGGGCAGAAGGCGATATTGGCGCCGGCCCCGGCCAGCCGCTCGCGCATGGGCTGATCCAGATGAATCCCATGGGCGAAGGTGCTGGTCGGACCGACCAGGCCATAGCGTTCATAGACCGCGAGATAGTCCTTTTCTTCGGGGAACAGCTCGGCGACCCAGGCGATCTCGCCGGCATTCTCGGCCAGGTGCGTCTGCAGGTGCAGGTCCGGCGCCGCCCTCAGGATGGCGCCGGTCGCGTCCAACTGGGCCGCCGTTGAGGTGGGCGCGAAGCGCGGGGTCAGCGAATAGCCGAGCCGGTCCTTGCCGTGCCAGTCAGCGATCAGCCGTTCGCTGTCGGCCACACCGCTGGCCACGCTGTCAGTGAGCGCCGCCGGGGCATTGCGATCCATCAGTACCTTGCCGGCCAGCATGCGCAGACCTCGACGCTGAGCGGCGGTGAAAAAGGCATCCACCGACTGAGGGTGCGAGCTGCAGAATACCTGTGAAGTGGTGGTGCCGGCCCGCAACTGTTCGTCGAGGAAGGCCTCGGCCACGGCCTCGCCGTGGGCGCGCTCGGCGAAACGACACTCCTCGGGGAAGGTGTAATCGTTGAGCCAGTCGAGCAGCTGGCGGCCGTAGGAGGCCAGGATATCGAGCTGCACATAGTGGACGTGGCTGTCGATGAAGCCAGGCATCATCAGCTTGCCGGCATAGTCCACCACCTCGATCCCAACCGGCAGGTGAGGTGCGAGCTCGTGATAGCTCCCCACGGCCCGTACCCGGCCATCCTCGAGCCAAAGGGCGCCGTCCTGAAGGTAGGACAGGCTGCCCGGCGCGGGCTGGTCGTCTTCGCCCGGATCATCGAGAAGGCGCACCAGGGGGCCTCGCAGCACGCGCATGGTGGGGCGGGGGTCGGTCATGGGGAATTATCTCCAGCGATATTCAAAGACGTAGCGAGCTAAAGGGTAATCGAGGGCTAGAGTGAGCGCCTAGCGGTCCGGGCCGAAGGCCTGACGCAGCGTCTCGGGGACAATGCCGCGTCTATCCGGCGCGTTAGGCCGAGCAGCTGCCAGCGTCATCAGTTCAGCTACCACGGCAAGGGCGATCTCGTAGGGGCGCTTGCCGTTTGCGCCGGCAATGCCGATCGGGCAGCGCACGCGAGCGATGTTGTCTGGATCATGGCCGGCCTCCATAAGCCGGCGCTTGAAGCTTGCCCACTTGCTGGCGGAGCCGATCAGGCCGATCGAGGCCAGGTCGTGACGCTTGAGCAGGGCATCGATGAGCGCGAGGTCCTGGCCGTGGTCATGGGTCATCACCAGAACATCGCTGCCCGGTGAGAGCGAGTGCACGGCGGCTGAGGCCGCTGCCGGTTCCGCCCCGCTTGAATGAAGCTTTAGACGCGGTGGCGCCGGCTCGCACTTGACCCATGGCGGGAAGGCATCGGGGCGGCTGTCGAACCAGTCCAGGCGCCAGGGCAGCGGGGTGATCAGACTCGCCAGGGCCTGGCCGACATGGCCGGCGCCGAACAGGGCGATTCGTCGCTCGGCGCCGGCGAAGGGTTCGATCAGCACGTGCACATAGCCGCCACAGCACTGCCCGGAGCGGCCGCCCAGAGGGAAGGCCTCGAGGCTTGGCGCAGTGTCGCCCCGCGTCAGGGCCTCCCGGGCGGCGGCGATCACCTGATACTCGAAGGTACCGCCCCCCAGGGTATCGAAGCTGGTCTCCGGCGTGATGACCATCTTGGTGCCGGGCTCCCGGGGCGTTGAGCCGGCCGCGCCGACCAGGGTCGCCAGCACATGGGGCTGGGCGTCTTCCTGCAACCGATGCAGGGCGGTGTGCCAGTTAAGGTCATGCCCTTCCAGGGGGCGGGCGTCAGGCCGGGGCATGCTGATCGTCCTCCCGAGGCATGTCTGAGGTCTGCTCAGCGGCATGCTGGCGGAGGGCCTCAATGGCCATTAGCACCCGCTCCGGAGTGGCCGGCGTATCCAGCCGCGGGCACTGATGACCGGTGGGGGCAAGGCTCGAAAGCGCATCGCGCAGCGCCGACCAGACCGAGATCGCCAGCATGAAGGGTGGCTCGCCCACGGCCTTGGAGCGATAGATACTCGCTTGGGAGTTGGGGTGGCCCTCGAGTAGCTCGACGTTGAAGATCGCCGGCAGGTCACCGAAGGCCGGGATCTTGTAGGTGGCGGGGCCGTCGCTGAGCAGTCGGCCGGCGTCATTCCACTTGAGCTCCTCGCTGGTCAACCAGCCCATGCCCTGGATGAAGCCGCCCTCGATCTGGCCGATGTCGATCGCCGGGTTCAGGGAGTCGCCGACGTCGTGCAGGATATCCACTCGCGTCACCTGATACTCGCCGGACAGGGTGTCTACGGCGACCTCGCTGACCGCCGCGCCATAGGCGAAGTAGTAGAAGGGCCGGCCCTGGGCGGACTCGCGGTCGTAATGGATCAGCGGCGTCGAGTAGAAGCCCTGGGCCGAGAGCGAGACGCGGCCGATATAGGCCGCCTGGACCAGCTCGCCCCAGGGGATGCGGTACTTTCCTTCGCCGTCGCCCGCCACCAGCATGCCGCTCTTCAGATGCAGGTCGTCCTGGTCCAGCCCGGCTTCGGGCCACAGGGCCTTGAGGGCAAAGGCGAATAGCCGCTCGCGCAGCTTGAGCGCCGCGTCCCGGGCCGCCTGGCCGTTGAGGTCGGCCCCGCTGGAGGCCGCCGTGGGCGAGGTGTTGGGCACCTTGTCGGTGCGGGTGGCGCTGATGCGCACGGATGACAGCTCGAGTCCCAGCTCCCGGGCCACCACCTGGCAGACCTTGGTGTGCAGGCCCTGGCCCATCTCGGTGCCGCCGTGATTGATCATTACGCTGCCGTCGGTATAGACGTGCAGTAGGGCGCCGGCCTGGTTGAGGTGCTTGGCGGTGAAGGAGATACCAAACTTCACCGGCGTCAGCGCCAGGCCGCGGCGGATGATCGGGCTTCTCGCGTTGTAGGCGCTGATCTCGGTGCGGCGCGCCCAATAGTCGCTGCTTGATTCGAGCTTTTCGATCAGGGTGTGCAGCAGATCGAGCTGTTCGACCTCCTGGCCGTAATGCGTCGTGGCCCGTCCCGGGCGATAGAGGTTGCGCTTGCGAATGCTCAGCGGGTCTTCGCCCAGGCGGTGGGCGATATCGTCCATCGCCTGCTCGATCAGCATCATGCCCTGTGGGCCACCGAAGCCGCGAAAGGCGGTATTCGAGGCGGTATGGGTGCGCGCCCGATGGCCGGTGACACGCGCCGCGCCCAGGGAATAGGCGTTGTCGGCGTGGAACATGGCCCGGTCGACGATCGCCTCGGAGAGATCCGGTGAGTAGCCGCAGTCACCGATCAGGGTCATGTCGCCGCCCTGGATCACCCCGTCGTCATCTACCGCCAGCCGATAGCGGCTGTGAAAGGGGTGGCGCTTGCCGGTGAGGCGCATGTCATCGCCCCGGGACAGCCGCAGGCGAGCCGGGCGCCTGGTGCGCCGGGCGATCAGCGCGGCGATGCAGGCCCAGGGCGAGGCCTGGGTCTCCTTGCCACCAAAGCCACCACCCATCCGGCGTACCTCAACGGTCACCGCATGGAAGGGAATGCCCAGTACCTCGGCGACTAGCTTCTGGGTCTCGCTGGGGTGCTGGTTCGAGGTATGTACCACCACGCCTTCGTCCTCGCTGGGGGTCACCAGACAGGCCTGGCCTTCCAGATAGAAGTGCTCCTGGCCGCCGATAAACTGCTCGCCCTCGACGACATACAGCGACTCCTCGAGAACGCGCTGCCAGTCGCCGGACTGCTGGACGTGAGTGGGGCGCACCACGTCGTTCTTCGCGGCAGCGGCCACCGGGTCGAGGCTCGCCGGCTGCTCGTCGATCTCGATGATCGCGGCCCTGGCGGCGCGGCGTGCAGCGTCATGGCTCTCTGCGGCCACTGCAAACAGGCACTGGCCGGCGTAGCTGATCTCGTCCTCGACGAAGATCGGGTCGCCGGGAAAGACCGGGCCGATGTCGGTGTGTCCCGGCACATCACGGATCGTGATGACATCGACCACGCCTGGCATGGCCCGCACCGGGTCCAGGTCGAGTCGCTCAAGACGGCCATGGGCCACTGGCGACAGGCCGAGGGCAATATGCAGTGCGTTGGCCGGTGCCGGCAGGTCGTCGATGTAGGCCGCCTGCCCGGTGACATGCTTGATGGCGCTCTCATGCTGCTGTGTTGCCTTGGCATCGACGCTTTTGGCATCGACGTTCTTGGCATCGAAAGCCGTCGCGTCGCCAACCGAATCCGGTGAGGAAGCAGAAGCGGAAGATAGCCTAGTCAGCGTACGCATCGAGAGTCACCTCTACAGCCGGGGTGTCTGGGGTGTCCGCCTTCTGCGAAGCGGCGGTCACGATCTTGAGCCGCAGGCGCTCGAGCAGGTTGGCGGCGGCGAGGCGGCGATAGGCGCTTGAGCCACGCACGTCGCTCAACGGCTGGAAATCCTCAGCGAGCGCCTGCCTGGCGGCGGCGAAGACCGCCTCGGACGGTGACTGCCCTTCGAGTGCGGCCTCGGCGCCCTGGGCACGGGCGGGAATCGCCGCCATGCCGCCGAAGGCCAGTCGAACGTCGCGGAGTCGACCATCCTCGAGCTGCCAGCTGAAGGCGCCGAGGACCGCGGAGATGTCGTCTTCACGGCGTTTGGAGAGCTTCCATACCTTGAGCTGGCGTCCTTCGGGCAGCCAGGGCAGCCGGATCTCACGCAGGACTTCCTGCGGGGCGAGCGCCGTCTGGCGGTAGTCGAGGAAGAACGCCTGAGCCGGCAGTTCGCGGGAGCCTTTGGGCCCGTCAAGCACCAGGGTGGCATCCAGAGCCAGCAGCACCGGTGGGCCGTCGCCAATGGGTGAGGCGTTGGCAACGTTGCCACCCAGAGTCGCGCGATGGCGGATCTGCGAGGAGGCGAAGCGATGCAGCAGTCGGGCAAAGGCCGGAAAGTGCGCCTCGAACAGCGGCTCGAGTCGGGCATAGGTCACGGCGGCGCCGATATGCAGCCCCTGGTCGTGTTCCTCGAGCACTTGGAGCTCGGCCACGTGGCGCAGATCGATCAGCTCAAGCAGTGCCTTGAGCTGCTGGGTGCGCTCGAGCCACAGGTCGGTGGCGCCGGCGACCAGGCGTGCCTCGGGGCGGTTGCGGCGCAGGTCGAGTAGGGCCGCGAGGCTCGCCGGCTGATGATACTTCCCTTCGCCAGCTTGGCCGGTGCACGGCGTGCTTCCCATGTCGCTCTCATGCCGGGCGGCGCTGGCCGCTACGCTTGCGGGGAGGCTTTTATCCTCGGCCCAGGCGGCTTGGTGCTCATTGGCCGGGTAGGCCAGCATGGCCTGGGCGGCATCGCGGATCGGCCGGTAGCCGGTGCAGCGGCACAGGTTGCCTCCCAGGGCGGCCTCAAGGCGTACTTGAGAGAAGGGGGCCAGCGAGGCGTGCTGGCGCCCGGCCTCATGGAGGGTGCTCTCATAAAGGGTAAACAGCGACATCACGATGCCCGGGGTGCAGAAACCGCACTGACTGGCGTGGCAGTCGACCATGGCGGCCTGAGCGGGGTGCAGGGCATCGCCCCTGGCGAGGCCTTCGACGGTGACCAGGTGACAGCCCTTGAGCTGATGGGCCGGCAGAATACAGGCATTGGCATTGTGATAGCGAAGACCGCCATGTCCGTCTGGCTCGCCGATCGCCACGGTGCAGGCGCCGCAGTCGCCGGAGGCGCAGCCTTCCTTGGTGCCGGTGGCGTTAAGGCGCGTGCGAAGCAGCTCCAGCACGCTGGTGTCTGCAGGAAGGCCGGCAAGCGACCGGGGCTCGCCGTTGAAATGGAAGTCGATCATTGCGCGGTTCCAGGTTGTTATTGTTGGAACGTTTTCTTTCTTGACCAAATGGTCAAGATGATCAAAGGTTGGCGCAAAGCGCCCGACAGTGCAAGAGCTGAGATGTGGCCGTTGCCGGCTTCCGGTGGCTGCGGCAAGCTGAGTGCCTGGCCCTGGCTGATGCATGCCTTGGCCGATAGTTTCCTGATCCTACCTTGAGACCTGCGATGACGGTGATTTCCGAGGTCGGCAGCCCGCCGATCAGCTCTAGTGCCAGCTCCAGCGCCGGGGAAAGCGAAGCCTCGGCGATTCGCCAGCGCAACGAGGAGACGATTCTCGAGGCCGCCGAGGCGGTCTTCGCCCAGCACGGCTATCGGGGCGGCAGCGTGCAGGCGATTGCCGAAGCGGCGGGGCTGCCCAAGTCCAATGTGCTCTATTACGTGGGTAGCAAGCGGCGACTCTATGTGGCGCTGCTTGAGCGCATGATGGCGCGCTGGAACGCCATGCTTGACGACATCAGCGTCGAGGATGATCCGGCCGAGGTGCTGGAAGCCTTCATCCGCAGCAAGATGGCGCTGAGCCGGGCGCACCCACGAGGCTCGCGTCTGTTCGCCGCCGAGGTGCTCGGCGGCGCGCCTTTTCTACAGGACTACCTGCGCGGTGAGCTGCGCAATTGGGTGCAGACACGGGCCAGGGTCTTCGAACAATGGGCCGAGCGGGGGGTGATGGACCCGGTAGACCCGGTCTGGCTGATTTTCCTGATCTGGTCGGCGACTCAGCACTATGCCGACTTCGAACCCCAGGTGCTGGGTATTACCGGGCGCGAGGCATTGAGCGAGCAGGACTACCAGGAGATCACTGACTTCCTGTGTCGGCTGATCCTCAAGGGCTGTGGTGTTTGCCGCTAAGCTGACCCGCTATACAGCGCCGGTATACAATGGCGGCCCGGTCAGGTGGTCGCCAAGGCTACTTCAGTTCACTTGGACGTTGTGACGTTTAGGTTTTCAATTTAGGCGGTGGCTTTTCAATTCAGACAGTGGCGCGCTTTTAGCGGGGCGTGACCCAGGCGGACGGCGAGTATGGGCGGCAGTTGGCAGCACGAGCGGTATGGAAGCAATACCCCGGTGGGCAGTCGCGTCAGCGATGAACAGATCGTCGAACAGGTCCGGCGGGCGGTGCTGACGCAGCGCCTGCCACCGGGCACCCGGCTGCCTGAGGTGGCACTGGGAGAAGCCTTCGGCGTTAGCCGCTCGGTGGTGCGCAAGGCGCTGACCCGGCTGGTTGCCAACCATGTCGCGGTACAGCGGCCCAATCAGGTGGCGCGGGTGGCGTCTCCCGATGTCGACGAGACCCGCGAGATATTCGCCGCGCGCCGCCTGATCGAGGGCGAGGTGGTGGCGTTGCTGACCGGCACCTTACCGCCTGCGGTGCACCAGCGTCTCGCGGCCCTGGCCGAAGCGGAGAAGGCCGCCTTTACTCGAGGAGACGAGGAGCGGCGCATCGAAGAGTCGCTGGCCTTCCATCATTGCCTGGCCGAGCATTCCCCCAACCGCACCCTGGGTGCCATGCTTCGCGAGCTGATCCTGCGAACCTCCATCGTCATCGCGCTTTACAAGCCGTCGGACCTGGCGTCCTGTTATCTGGAAGGCGATCATGACGACCTGCTGGCGCAGCTGGTCGCGGGGCAGCCCGATGCCGCCCGTGCCAGGGTGCAGATGCACCTGAGCTCCCTCGAGGCGTTGCTTGATCTTCACGCCCCAAGCGGCGCCATTGACCTCGGCGTCCTGTTCGGCCGCAGCCACTCACTCAGCCGCCGGGACGCTTAGGCGCCGGTCGACTCAGTCTCGGCCTCGGTCCAGTCACTAATGATCTCGTCGCGCAGTCCCACTACGTCATTTGTCAGCCATTCGCGAATCTCAAATACGCCCCGCCCAAGCCACTCATGTAGGGCCTGGGTGCTCTGGCGCAGATGGTAGGCGCGGGGCAGCCAGGCCCACAGGCCGTCAGGTGGCGGGCTGGCAAATTCGGTGGGGGCGGGCAGGACGCTGAGCCCCGCTTCCTCGAATTCGAGCACGGCGCGTGGTAAATGCCAGGCCTGGGACACCAGCGCTACCCGATGGATGCCTTCCTTTTTGAGCACTGCCGCACTGTAGCGCGCATTTTCCGCCGTATTACGGCTTTGGGTTTCCGCCCAGGTGGGCTCCAGCCCAAAGCTGTCCCTTAGCGCCAGTTTCATCAGCGTGGCCTCGGCGCGCGCCTCGTCATGCATCCGTCCGCCACTGACCATCAGGGGCAGGTCACTTTGCCGGTGCAGGCGCGCGGCATAGGCGAGGCGGCGCCAGGTTGCGTTATTGGGGGCGTCCCCCCAGCCGAACTCGGGGCTCTGATAGTCACGGCCGCCGCCCAGCACCACAATGGCCTGGGTCGAGTCAAGCGCGTCCTGCGTCACTGCCGAGTAGGGTTCCAGACCGGCCCGCAGCCAATGGCTCGCGGTGGGGGTGGCCAGCCACAGCAGGCCGCCCACGCCGAGAACCAGCATGATCCCCCCCAGCCAGGGCAGGCGGCGCCAGAAAATCAGTCCCAATACGCCCAGCAGTACGTTGATGAAGGGGGGCAACAGCAGGTACTTGAGCCAGGTCATGGGCATCCCTAGAGATCATGGTGGTGGAGTGACGCGCCGCCGGGAAGTGACGACGACTCAGCCGATATCCACTTTATCGGCAAACTCGCATAAATCCTCAATCACGCAGCTGCCACATCGCGGCTTGCGTGCCACGCAGGTATAGCGGCCGTGCAGGATCAGCCAGTGGTGGGCATCCTGCCGGAACTCCCGGGGCACATGGCGCATCAGTTTCTTCTCGACCTCCAGCACGTCCTTGCCGGGCGCGATGCCAGTCCGGTTCGAGACCCGGAAGATATGGGTGTCGACGGCGATGGTGGGCTGACCGAAGGCGGTATTGAGGATCACGTTGGCGGTCTTGCGGCCCACTCCGGGCAGCGCTTCCAGGGCCTTGCGGGTGGTTGGCACCGCGCCATCGTGGCGGTCGACCAGCAGCTGGCAGGTCTTCATCAGGTTCTCGGCCTTGGTGTTGTAAAGGCCGATAGTCTTGATGTGCTCCTTGAGGCCGTCCAGTCCCAGCGCGAGGATTGCCTCGGGGGTGTTGGCCTCCGGGAAGAGCCGTGCAGTGGCCTTGTTGACGCCGACATCGGTGGCCTGAGCCGACAGCAGCACCGCGGCGAGCAGCTCGAATGGCGTCTCCCAGTTGAGCTCAGTGGTCGGCTCGGGAATGTGCTCGCGCAGGCGGGTGAATATCTCGTGACGTTTATGGGCGTTCATGAGGGTTCCGTTGTCATATTCCAGCGGGTCGGTGGCCGTCGTCGCGACGTCTGTCGTTGTGATGTCTGTCGTTGTGATGTCTGGCGAGGGCTTAGCGGATGGTGCCAGTGACCCTGACCCGCCGACTCTCGGTGGGGCTCTGTGGTAGGTGTGTCGCACGAAGACGCGCCTGCCGGTCATCGATCAGGTTCTTCAGGGCGATCAGCAGTCCCGTGGCGAAAAAGGCGCCGGGAGGGAGCACGAGGAACAGGAAGTCGTAGTCGGGGAAGACGGTGATGCCCCAATTGGCGGCGACCGGCCCGAGTAGCAGGTCCATCTGGGTGAAGAGGGTGCCCTGGCCGAACAGCTCGCGCACCGCGCCCAGTACTACCAGCACGGCGGCGAAGCCGAGCCCCATCATCAAGCCATCGGTGGCCGCCGGCAGCACCGGATTCTTGGCCGCGAAGCCGTCGGCACGTCCAAGGATCGCGCAGTTGGTGACGATCAGCGGAATGAAGATGCCGAGTATCTGGTGCAGCTCATAGGTGTAGGCCTGCATCAGCAGGTCGGCGCAAGTGACGAAGGCGGCGATGATCATCACGAACGCCGGCAGGCGCACCGTGTCAGGCACATGATGGCGGATCAGTGACACCGAGACGTTGGAACCGACCAGTACCAGCAGAGTGGCGAGCCCCAGGCCCAGGGCATTGACCACGCTGCCGCTGACGGCGAGCAGCGGGCACAGGCCCAGCAGCTGCACCAGCGCCGGGTTGTTGGCCCACAGGCCGTTGCGGGCGAGTTCATTGAACTGGCTCATGGTGTCTCTCCCTGCTGCTCGGCGTTGGGATTCGGTGTGTCGGGCATGTCGCCAAACAGGCGCTCATGGTGATCGCGCACATAGCCAAGGGTGTGATGCACCGCCTCTACCACGGCGCGGGGGGTGATGGTGGCGCCGGTGAAGGCGTCGAAGTCGCCGCCGTCCTTGGTTACCGCCCAGCCGTTGGGGCCGGGATCACTGAGGCTGTGTCCGGCGAAGTCCTCAATCCAGCCGCTCTTGCGCGACTCGATGGCATCGCCAAGCCCTGGCGTCTCCTGATGGCGAGTCACCCGCACCCCGCTGATGAAGCCTGAATCGGTGATGCCTACCAGTAGGTCGATGTCGCCGCTGTAGCCGGTGGGTGCGATGACCGGCAGCACCACGGCGGCGGTGTCGTCTCGGTTGCCTTCTCGTGTGGCCCGCCAGGCGGTGAAGGGCGCGGTCTGGCCCAGCGCCGGGCTCGCCGGCAGGATGAAGGCAGACTCGAGCAGGCGCTCGATCTCGAGGCCGGCCAGGTCTTCGGGCAGCACCTCTATCAGCTGGCCGTGTTGGCTTGCCAGGCGGTTATCCGCGATGCGCTCGGCGGTCAACGCACGAGTACCGGCGACGATGCCTGCGGTGAGCATGGCAAAGAGCCCCAGGCCCACGGCACCCCGCAGGATGGCGCGTCGCATCGGCGCGCCAGGGCTTGCCTGGTGGTGGGGAACATCGTTGTGTGGCGCATCGTTGCGATGAGAGGGCGCGCTCATGGAGCCTCCTCGTCGTCGAGTCTTGTGACCTTGATGCCTCGGTTGGGCCGGGCATGGCCCTGAGTGCGAGGCTGGGTATAGTAATCGATGAAGGGCACGGTAAAGTTCATCAGCAGCACGGCGAAGGCCACCGCATCCGGGTAGGCGCCGGCATCGCGAATCAGCATCACCAGCACGCCAATGCCGGCACCGTAGTAGAGCTTGCCCTTGCGGCTGGTCGCCGCGCTGACCGGGTCGGTGGCGATGAAGAAGGCGCCGAACACGGCAGCCCCGTTCAGCCAATGAAAGGCCGGCGAACCGTGGTGACTGGGATCGACGGCATACAGGAAGGTGGCCAGCACGCCCATGGCAGTGAGCATCGACAATGGGATTTGCCAGCCAATCAGGCGTTTGTAGAGGAGCAATGCGCCCCCGGCGAGCCACGCCAGCGCCACATTACGCCAGGCCGCCTGGGTGCCTTCGGGTAAGGGATTCGAGGCCCAGAACTCGCTTGCGAGCATGGTGTCTGGCTTGTGTTTGAAGGCGTCCAGCGGGGTGGCACCGCTCCAGGCATCCGGGGCGAGGCCGCCTTCTATTCCTGTACCGGTGACGCGGGCCAGCAGCTCGCCAAATGACAGCCCGTCCGGGCCTAGCAGCCCATGGGGCGCGCCCCATTGCGTCATGGCCGCCGGAAAGCTGATCAGCAGCAGTGCATAGCCGACCATCGCGGGGTTGAAGGGATTCTGGCCCAGGCCGCCATAGAGCTGCTTGGCGACGATGATGGCCGCCACCATGCCGACCAGGATCAGCCATAGGCTGGTGCCTGGCGGCAGCGAGGCGCCGAGCAAGACGCCGGTCACCAGGGCACTGTTGTCGGCAAGCACCGGGCGGACCGCTCGACGGCGCAGCCGCATCACCAGTGCCTCTAGACCGGCGCCGAAGGCGGCGGCGAGCAGCACATTGGAAAGCACGCCCAGGCCAAAGTGCCAGGTGAGGGCGGCGATGCCAGGCAGGGTGGCCAGCAGCAGCCAGGTCATGACCCGGCCCGTGTCGGTGGGCTGTCGGCTCACCTGGCTTTGATGCATCAGGCTCATTTGGTGTGCTCCTGATCGGGGGCCGGTGACCCCGTTTGTTGGGCAGCCTCATTGGCGGTGTCCGCAGCGGCATTCTTGGCCGCGGCCAGACGCGCCTCGACGGCGGCGAGATTCTCCCGAGCAGTGGCAAGCTGCACCTCGAGATCCTCAATTTCGCCATCACTCTGCCCCTGGTGCTGACTCTTGTTGCCCGGCGATTGGCTGACCCGGGCGAGGACTTTTTCGGCCTTGCGCACGGCGGCCTTGGCCGCGGCCTGGGCGATGCGCAACGACTTGAGATCGGCCTCTGCAGCCGACGGCGTATTCGGAGAAGACGCTGTCGCAGCTTGTGGCGAGCCCGCTTGGCTCTTGCTCGACTGGCTATTGCTGGGCTGGCTCTTGCCAGGTCCGGCGGCACTGGAGCCGGGGCGTTTGTTGGCCTGAAGGCGTGACTGGCGCCGGGCTTGTTTCTCGGCAGCCTCACGCTCGATGCGGGCCTGACGAAACTCGAAGCGATGCTTCGCATGCTCGGCCTTGCGAGCCTCGAAGGCGTGGGCGCGGATCTCGCTTTTGGCGGCGCGATAGTAATCCACCAGCGGGATGTGGCTCGGGCAGACGAAGCTGCAGGCGTCGCATTCGATGCAGTCGAAGAGGTTGAACAGTTCTGCCTTGTCATGCTCCCGGGACTTGGCGAACCAATAGAGCTGCTGGGGTAGCAGGCTGGCGGGGCAGGCTTCTTCGCAAGCGCCGCAGCGAATGCAGGGCTGCTCGACGGGCGCTGTTGGCAGTTCATCGAGAGTGGCGGCAATCAGGCAGTTGCTGGACTTGACCAACGGCAGGTCGAGGCGCGAGAGCTCCATGCCCATCATCGGCCCGCCCATCACCAGCCGGGCCAGCCGGGCCTCATCGAGGACGGCGGCGGCGAGCAGTTCGTGCATCGACGTACCCAGGCGCGCCTCGACGTTGCCGGGGCGGTTCAGGGCCTCACCGGTGAGCGTAACGATGCGCGAGACCAGCGGGCGCCCGTCGCGCACCACCTGCAGAGCAGCACGCAGGGTGCCGGGATTGTGGCAGAGCACGCCGACATCAGCCGGCAGGCCGCGGCTTGGCACTTCGCGATCAAGCAGCCGCTTGATCAGCTGCTTCTCGCCGCCGCTTGGATAGCGGGGGGGGAAGGCCTTGAGAGTGATTTCGACGGTTTCCGTCTTGGCGGCCTTGATGGCCCTGTTCAAGGCCGTTATCGCCTCGGGCTTGTCATCTTCGATACCGATGATGATGCGCTGGGCGCCGCTCAGCTTCGCTATCAGCTGTGCGCCTTCCAGCACGTCGGCGGCATGCTCACGCAGGGTCATGTCATCGGCGCTGATATAGGGCTCACACTCGGCGGCATTGACGATCAGGGTGTCGATGGCGTGACGCTCGCGCACCCGAGCCTTCACCTGGGTGGGGAAGCCCGCGCCACCCAGGCCCACCACACCAGAGGCGTTGAGGCGGGCGTGCAGGGTGTCGTCATCGGCGCTCCGCCAGTCGAGTGATGGCAGCAGCGCCCAGTCGTCGCGGATGCCGTCGCCCTCGATAACGATGCAGGACTCATTGAGGCCTGCGGGATGCGGCACCGGATAGGGTTCGATGGCGATGACCTCGCCGGTGATGCTGGCATGCACATCGGCGCTGATCAGGCCCTGGGCTCGGGCCACCCGGGTGCCAGTGTTGACGCGCTCGCCCACTGCAACGCAAGGCTCAGCAGGCTGGCCGACGTGTTGGCCAAGCGGCAGCATCACCCGACGGGGCAGGGCGGCTTGGGCGATGGGGCGCTGGGTGGAGGCTGCCTTGCGCGCCGGAGGATGAATGCCGCCGGGGAAGTCGAAGGCCCTAGCCATGGGTGGCCTCCTTGCGTGGTGTGTGGGGCGGCTGAGTCCGGTCACTGGCAATTAGCAAGGCCGTCGGGCGATGGCCTGGGCCGGCAGGCAGCGGCGGCTGCCAGGCGTCGCTGTCGTCATCGCGGGGGATCATGTCAATGCAGTCCACCGGGCAGGGCTCCAGGCATAGATCGCAGCCGGTGCATTCGTCGGCGATCACGGTGTGCATGTGCTTTGCAGCGCCGAGAATCGCGTCGACCGGGCAGGCCTGAATGCACTTGGTGCAGCCGATGCACTCGTCTTCGCGGATATAGGCGACCCGCGGCGCGTCCTGCGGCTCGCCGTCCAGCGGCGTGGCCTCACGGCCCAGCAGGTCGGCCAAGGCGGCGATGGTGGCGTCGCCGCCGGGCGGACACTTGTTAATCACATCGCCTTGGCTGATCGCCTCGGCGTAGGGCTTGCACCCGGGGTAGCCGCACTGGCCACACTGGGTCTGGGGCAGCAGGGCGTCGATGCGCTCGACCACCGGGTCGTCCTCGACGCGAAAGCGCTCCCCGGCATAGCCGAGCAGGGCCCCGAAGGCGACCGACAGGCCGGCGAGAGCGAAGATGGCGGCAAGCATGCCGTGGTCGTTGATCCATTCCAGCATCATTCAGCCCTGCCCCACCTGCACGAGCCCCGAGAAGCCCATGAAGGCCAGCGACATCAGGCTCGCCGTGACCATGGCGATGGCGGCGCCGCGGAAGGGGCGGGGTACATCGGCCACCGCCAGGCGTTCGCGCATGGCGGCGAACAGCACCAGCACCAATGAGAAGCCCAGCGCCGCGCCGAAGCCGTAGAGGGCGGCTTCCATGAAGCTCGACTGACGATTGAGTGACAGCAACGCCACGCCCAGCACCGCGCAGTTGGTGGTGATCAGCGGCAGGAAAATGCCCAGCACCTGATAAAGCAGCGGGCTTACCTTTTTCACCATCAGTTCGGTGAACTGCACAATCACCGCGATCACCATGATGAAGGCAATGGTGCGTAGGTACTCCAGCCCCAGCGGTGCCAGCAGATAATGAAAGGTCAGGTAGCTTGCTACCGAGGACAGCGTCAGCACGAAGGTGGTGGCCAGCGACATACCCATCGCTGATTCCAGCTTGTTGGAGACGCCCATGAAGGGACAGAGACCGAGAAACTGCACCAGCACGAAATTGTTGACCAGCGCCGTGCTGACCAGGATCAGGAAATAGTGGGTCATAGCCCGCCCATGCAGCGAGAAGTGGATAACCATGATGGGCGCCGTCGAGCATCGACGACGTCAAAGCGAGAATTATAGCGCGGGGGGAGGACGCGTCATACCGGGCCGCCCATCAGCCGTTATGCCCAATCGAGATTCTTGGACGTTATGACCTGGTTGCGTCCTGAATCCTTGGCCGCATAGAGCGCCTGGTCGCCGGCTTCGATCAGCTGCTCGGCACTCAGGGGAGTGGCAGGAGTGCTGCAGGCGACGCCGGCGCTGATGGTCACTACTTTTCCCGAGTGTGGGATCCCCAGTGCCTCGATGTCAGACCGCAGACGGTTGGCCGAGTCGACGGCGGTTTCCTGAGAGGTATTGGGCAGCACTGCCATGAATTCCTCGCCGCCGGTGCGGGCTATCAGCTGTTTGGGATGATTGAAATGTGCGCTCATCACCTTGGCCAGCGCCTGCAGGCAGGCATCGCCAGCCGGGTGACCATACTGATCGTTGAATGCCTTGTAGTGGTCGATGTCGATGACCACCAGGGCTGTCGGCTGTTTGCGCCGCTTACTGGTCTTCATCGACGTTGCCAGATGGTCATCGAAGCGACGCCGGTTGGCCAGGCCGGTAAGGGGGTCCCGTTCAGAGAGCTCGACCAGTTCAGCCCGCTGCTGACGTTGAAACTCGAGCAGTTGCTGGAATTGACGAGCCAGAATGCCTATTTCGTCGCGCCGCTTCAGGAGTGACGCGGGGACATCGGTACGTTCGGGACGCCGAACCTGACGGGTAAAGATCGCGAACAGCCGAAGCGGGTTCAGCACCACGCGCTCAAGCATCCACAACACCAAAAGCAGCAGCAGTACCACCAGGCTCAGGGTCCAGGAAACCCCGAGATCCATGGCTTCGATGCGATTATTGAGACGCTGGCGCGGCAAATCGACATCAATGGAGAGTTGCTCGCCTCTTGGGGCTGCCGGGATGAGCCGACTGGCACGCATGGTCTCGTCGTCGAGGCGTTCCAGCTTGAGCGGCTGCTCTCCATCGGTCGAGTGTTGCACCTTGATCGCCAGGCCCGTGCTGTTGTGTAGCTTGGTTAGCCATTCCTGGCTCATCGGACGCACCATGGCGAGCCAGCCCTTGAGGGGGCCGCTACCGTCGCTGTGCATGATGGGCTGAACGCTGACCAGAGCCTTCTGAGGGTATGCCTGTAGCCAGGTCAGGCCTTCCTGTGCTGGGTTGTCCGCGATGCGTGCCCTCAAGGTTTCGAGGAAGGGGTGGGCCCAATGGCACTGCGTATCGAGGGCGGCGCATCCCTGATGCTCCCCGCTCATTGGGTCAATGCCGCTCAACCAGTAAAGCTGACCTGACGGCCTCATGAAGGCGATCATGCTGAGGTCGGCATCTTTGAAGATGGATACATCGTTTAGATTGGATGCCAGAAAATGCTGATTGCCGTCGCGCATGAACTGGTAGCTGTCATCCCATGTGGCCCAGTCCGTGCTGAGCACTTCCAGATGGAGCATTTCATTGTCGATGGCGCGCTGGGCTCGATCGAGAGCCTCACGGGCCTGCGTGGATTCATCCTCGAGTAATTCCGGCATGAGGGTGAAGCGGGTGAACGCGACCAGAACCACCAGCGCAATGATCAACAACCCAAGCAAGGCGAAGACAAAACGGTAACGCAGAGAATGCAGTGCTGAGAGCATGAGTGTTCCATCAGGTTGGCGTCCAGGCGCTGGCAGCCTGTCATGTCGCCTGAGTGATCAAAGGATGCTTGAGTCGATAACCGTGTATCGGCTGATTCGGCGTTTGCTTGAATGCCTGGCGGAGGGGGAAATGAAAAAAACGCGCAGCCTTGGCTGCGCGTTTTGACTGTTGGACGAAACGAGCCTGCGTCTCAGGTCATTCTTCAGGTCACACGCTGGCCCGGCTCGGCACCGGCATGCGGCTCCAGAAGGTAGATGCCCGCGTTCTTGTCAGAGGGTGTGCCGGCCGCCAGCACCATGCCTTCGGAGACGCCGAAGCGCATCTTGCGCGGCGCCAGGTTGGCTACCATGACGGTCAGGTGCCCCTCGAGGGCTTCCGGCGCATAGGCGCTGCGGATGCCGGAAAAGACGGTGCGGGTCTCGCCGCCCAGATCCAGGGTCAGCTTGAGCAGCTTGTCGGCGCCCTCGACGTACTCGGCCTTGGCGATTCGGGCGATGCGCAGATCGACCTTGCTGAAGTCCTCGAAGCCGATTTCCTCGGCGATCGGGTCATCGGCCAGCGGCCCCTTGGCAGTCTCCTTCATCTTCTTTTCCTCGGCGAGGTCTTCTTTGGAGGCCTCGATCATGCCATCGATCTTGTCGCGCTCGATGCGTGTCATCAGCGGCTTGAACTTGGCAATGTCGTGATCCAGCAATACCTCGTGGCGGCTCTCCCAGTGAAGCGACTCGAGCTGCAGGAAGGCCTTGGCATCATCGGCCATCTTGGGGACCACTGGAGCGAGATAGACCATCAACTGGCGGAACAGGTTGATACCCACCGAACAGATGTCGAGCACTTCCTGCTCGCGGCCTTCCTGCTTGGCGAGCACCCAGGGCTCGGCCTCGGCGATATAGGTATTGGCCTCGTCGGCGAGCTCCATGATGCGACGCATGGCACGGCCGAATTCGCGGGCCTCGAACTCTTCGGCGATGGCGTCGCCGGCGGCGATGAAGCGAGCCACTAGTTCAGGTTCTGCGCAGTGGGGGCTGAGCTGGCCGCCGCCGAGCTTCTTGACGAAGCCGGCACAACGGCTGGCGATATTGACCACCTTGCCCACCAGGTCCGCGTTGACCCGCGCGGCGAAGTCCTCGAGGTTGAGGTCAAGGTCATCGACCCCGGCGGTCAGCTTGGCGGCAAAGTAGTAGCGCAGGTATTCGGGGTTGAGATACTCGGCGTAGGTGGCGGCCTTGATGAAGGTGCCCCGAGACTTGGACATCTTGGCGCCGTTGACGGTGACGAAACCGTGGCAGTTGACCGCGGTGGGGGTACGGAAGTCGGCGCCGTGCAGCATGGCCGGCCAGAACAGGGCGTGGAAGTAGACGATGTCCTTGCCGATGAAGTGATAGATCTCGGCATCGGAATCCGGCTGCCAGTAGCTGTCGAAATCCAGTCCTTCGCGCTCGCAGAGGTTCTGGAAGCTGGCCAGGTAGCCGATCGGCGCGTCGAGCCATACATAGAAGTACTTACCCGGTGCATCGGGGATCTCGAAGCCGAAGTAGGGCGCATCGCGGGAGATATCCCACTCGTTGAAGCCGGATTCGAACCATTCCAGCAGCTTGTTGCGGATCTGCGGCTGCACATGGCCGTCATTGATCCAGCCCTGCATGAAGTCGGCGAAGTCAGGCAGCTTGAAGAAATAGTGGGTCGAGCTTCTCACCTCGGGGGTAGCGCCAGAGATCGCCGAGACGGGATCGATCAGTTCTGCCGGGGTATAGGTCGCGCCGCAGGCTTCGCAGTTATCGCCGTACTGATCATCGGTCTTGCACTTCGGACAGGTGCCCTTGATGAAACGGTCAGCAAGGAACAGGCCCTTGACCGGGTCATACATCTGCTCAATGTCACGGGTCGCGATATGGCCCTTGTCGCGAAGCCGGGTGTAGATCAGCTCGCTGAAATGGCGGTTCTCCGGCGAGTGAGTCGAGTGATAGTTGTCGAACCCCACGCCGAAGCGGGCGAAGTCGTCCTGGTGGTCGCGGGAGACACGCTCGATCAGGGCCTCAGAGGTGATGCCTTCCTGTTCGGCGCGCAGCATGATGGCGGTGCCATGGGCGTCGTCGGCGCAGACATAGTGACACTGGTGGCCGCGACTTTTCTGAAAGCGCACCCAGATATCGGTCTGAATGTATTCCAGCAGATGGCCCAGGTGGATCGCGCCGTTGGCGTAGGGCAGGGCGCTGGTGACCAGGATCTTGCGCGAATGGCTTGCGGAGTTCGACGCGGAATTCGACATAGTGGCGCGGGGTTCCCGTAACGTAGTGCGTGAGGGACGAAGAGGCCTAGTGTGGGCAGCGGCCGCCGCTGCCGGGCATCGTCCCTGACGTGATGACCATGAAATCAGCCAAAGATTGTAGCATTTTCGCCGCTGCCTGCATCCGCCGTTGGTGTCGGTGAAGGGCGACGTTTGGCCTGCCTCATGCAAGGGGGTAGAGTCATTTCAGGTTGCCCTAGGCGACGCCCATGGATTCAGGTCGTGCCCGGCAAACTCATTGCTCTAACGTCACGCATGGCTCAGCGATCCTTCACATGAGGTAAATACGTATGCGTTTCACTCCTATCCTGGCCCTGCTGGCGCTGACTACCCTGATCGCCGGCTGTGCCGGCAGCGCCATCGCGCCCAACTACACCAGCCAGAACCCCGAAATCATGCGCATCGGCAACGAGCGCCCGGCGGATCCACAGGTCAAGACCGAAAACCTCGGCTCCTACTGCGTCAAGGTCACCGAGACCTGGAGCGAGCAGGGCAAGACGCCGGACGGTAAGACGCTGTGGGCGTTGGACACTCAGCGTAACGTGGTGCCCTGTAACTGAGGCCCGCCGGTTCGCTACCCATCAACCCGCTATCATGATCGAGGGCCCGCGGCGCATTGCGCCGCGGGCTTTTTTATAGGTGCCTTGTGGTAGACCTCTTTTTACAGGTGTCTTGCCTGCACGTTTGCTATTGCGGGATGTGAAATGCCCCTGTGCTATGAGCCATCACATGGCCCCTAAGATAGTCAAACCAGTGACAGCAGAGCGCAGGTCAGCAGGTCATTGTCGTAATAGGGCGCGCTGTCTTCGCTGATCAGTCGGGTATCGATCATCGTGATGCCCCGTTCGGCCCAGCGTTCGGCCAGTTCTTCGATCGACAGGTCCGATGCATAGTCGCCGCGCCGGCTGTCGAGGAGCACGAAGTTCAAAAGCTCGCCGGTCGGGGTGGTTTCGCCGGCATCGAGGCGCAACTGGTCCAGCAGCGTATCGAGCTGGCGTTCAAGGCTCATGCCGAGCTGCTCGGGATCCACCCCGGTATTGGGAATGAACACCTTGGGGCTGGCATTGTCGCGGATTGCCTGGCCCACGCCTGCCGGCAGCAGGTTGGCGATCAGGCTCGAGAAGAAACTGCCGGGTGGAAAGCAGATCAGCTCTGCCGACGCGATCAGTCGACGGTTCTTCTCGCGCAGTTTGGCGGTCACGGGAACATGAGCATCCGGCTGCCGGGATAGCCCGAGGCGGACGATCGGCGAGCTGAGCGGCGCCACCTCCTTGCCGGTGAGCCGGTGTTGTCCGAGCAGGGTTTCGCCGTTTTCCAGTTTGGCCGCCAGGTGATAATCCCGGTTGACGATGGCCCGCACGGTGCCGCGCACATGCACCAGCTTGGAGAACAGGAAAATGATCGGGTCCAGATGCTGATGATTGTTGAGGTAGCCGCCGGCCAGGATCAGGTTGCCGATGCTAGCCCCGCGCAGGTCGAAGTCGTCTGGCTTGGCGGCGCAGAAATAGCCAAGCTGGTGGCGAATCAGCTTGCGCATCGGATTGGCGATGTCGCGCATCAGCGCATCGCTGCCATCGGCCAATGCCGCCAGCATCTGCTCCAGCTCCTTGGGTGACTGGTCCTTGGGCAGGCGGTACTGGAATAGTCGGTAGACCTCTGGGTGGCCAAGTATCGAGTCGTCGGCCAATGCCATCAGGCGACTGCGCAGGTCACCGATGGCCGGCATACGAAACGCATCGCGTAGCTTGGCGGAACTGCCGCCGGAGTCGAACGGTGTGACCAGGTGAATCGAGTTATGGGTATAGTGCTGCAGGTTCTTGGATAGGCCGTTGAGTGCCGACCCTCCGCTGAAGAAGAGCAACCGTGGGCCGAGTTCGGGCGTCTTTTGGCAGCGCCGGATCCGTAACGGGTCCGGCACCTGGGCACTGCGTGTGACCCTGATATTGATCATCTTGGCGTCCTAAAGCGTGGCTCTTCCGTGAATTTCAACGATCATCCACGCCATATCTGTCAAGTCAATGACTGTAACCAGCGGTTCATGGAGTTGATGATATGCTTTTTGCAGACATGTGAATCGTGATCAGCAAGGACCCTATGCCCGATCTACTTCCTGACCTACTTCCCGACCTACTACCTGAGGTGCGCAACACGGCACGTGCGCTGATCTTGCGCGATCATCAGGTGTTGCTACTGCTCAAGCAGGGTGGGCGTTATGCCCTGCCTGGGGGCGCACAGGACACAGGGGAAGCTCTCGAAGACGCGTTGCAGCGCGAGTGCCTTGAAGAGATCGGTGCCCACGTCGACGAGCCGGCGCTAGTGACGGTATGCGATGTGTTCAAGCGCAAGGACACCCTGCCGCCCAGTCGGCGCCATCTGGTGGATTTCATCTTTCTTTGCAGGCTGCCCGCCGACTATGTTCCCGGCAACGGGCCTCGGCCGGACAAGCGTCAGCTGGACGTTTGCTGGGTCAATGTGGAAGAAGTCCCTGAGCTGACGTTTACCCCTGAATACCTCTCTACCTGGTTGCCGCCGCTGATTCGCGCCGCCGAGCAGGGCTCAACCACTGTGGCTTATGCCGGCGCTTTTCATGACGACCCGACCGCCTAAAAGTATCCAGGACAATCTGCGCTTCCTTTGCGTTGAAGTGGACTCGCAGTTGGCCAGCTTCCAGCAGTTCTTCGAGACGCCTACCACGGCCATTGCTCACCGGCTTCTCGATCGCCGTGGCTATGCCTATAACCTCAAGATGCGCATTCATGCCGACTGCATGAAGCGGCTGTCGGCCAAGAAGCACCGGCGGGCCAGTCCGCCGCAGATGCTTCGCAGTATCGAACTCATCGCCACCGATCTTGAACGCCTCACCGAGCTTACGCGGGACTGCATCAAGCAACTGCAGGAGGTCGACGACCTGGCAGGGCTCGAACCGCAGGCGCTGCGCACCATGGTGGAAAGCATTCGCAGCGGCATTCAGCTCGTCGAACCGGCGATCGGCGAGAACGATACGCCCTTGGCCCTGCGGCTAGGGCAGTTGCAGCACGGCCTCGAAGAAGACTATCGCCTGCGTCTAGCGAGCTATGTTGCTGCCCTGAAGAAAAAGGATAATACCGAGGAGCTGACGCGAGGCCTCTTCGTCGCCCATGCCATTCGCCAGATGGCGGCGACGCTTCTGCACATCAGCGAAGTGATCATCTCGGCCAACCTCGGTCAGCCGGTCAACTTCGAGCGCTATCACTCCCTGCAGTCGCTGATCGATAAGATGGGTACCCATGATGAAGCGCTGCGCATCGAGCCGCTGGCGGAGACGCGCTCGGGCAGTGCGATTTCCGGTATTCGCTCGCCGAATGACCAGAGCAACGGCTACGTCGCCATCTTCAAGGACGGCGTCAAGCGCAAGGTCAAGGAAGAGCGTCAGGGCGTTGAAAGCTGGCACGAGATCTATCCGGGCCTGGCGCCGAAGATTCTGTCCTATCAGAAGCGGGGGCAATCCGCGGCCCTGCTCATTGAGCATCTGCCGGGCTTTACGTTCGAGCACTTGCTGCTCAACGAGTCGTCCGAGTTGGTCGATGAGGCAGTGAAGTACTTAACTCGCACGCTGCGCTCGGTATGGCAGGAGACCTATACCCCCGAAAGCGTGGCCGCACGCCATATGCAACAGCTTCAGAAGCGCCTGGACGACGTCTACAAGATTCACCCCGAGTTTCACCAGGGCGACTTGCGCCTGTGCGGCGTCAACCTGCCCGCTTTTGACACTCTGGTCGAGCAGGCCAAGGCGCGCGAAGCGTCGCTGGTGGCACCTTTTGCGGTTTATATCCATGGCGACTTCAACGTCGACAATATTATCTATGACCCGCTGGAGAAGCGAATCAACTTTATCGATCTGCACCGCTCCAGTTACATGGATTATGTGCAGGACGTCTCGGTGTTCATGGTCTCCAACTACCGGCTGCAGATCATGGATGCCCCATTGCGTCAGCGCATCATGCAGGTAGCCATGGAGGTCTATCGGGTGGCACGTCGCCATGCAAACCGACAGCAGGACACGACCTTCGAGCTGCGCCTGGCGCTGGGGCTGGCACGTTCATTTGCGACCTCTACCCGCTTCATCCTGGATAAGTCACTGGCCCGTAGCATGTTCCTGCGCGCCCGCTTCCTGATTGAGACGGTGCTGGAGGCGGATATCGACAAGTCCGACAAGTTTAGAATTCCCCTGAAGGAGATCTTCGTTGACTAACCCCAAAATTGGCGTGGTCGGTATTCCGGGCAAGTGGTCTACCGAGGTGCTGGCCGATGCCGTCGAGGCGCGCACCGGGAGCCGCCTTACGATCGACATGGCCAAGGTCGCCCTCGACCTGGGCAGCGGCGCCTTGCGCTTCCAGGGGCAAGACCTAGGCGAGCTGGATGCCCTGATCGTCAAGAAGATCGGCGGCGAGTACAGTCCCAATACGCTCGACCGGCTGGAGTTGCTGCGCATGGCAGAGGCCAGAGGGGTCAAGGTATTTAGCGGTGCCGAAAATATCCTGCGCTTGATCAATCGGTTGAGCTGCACCATCAGCTTGCGCCAGGCCGGTATTCCGATGCCGGAAACGCTGGTCACCGAAGATGTCGATCAGGCCTTGGCGGCGGTTCGAGAGTATGGGGAGGCCGTGTTCAAACCGCTATTCTCCACCAAGGCGCGCGGCATGTGCGTGATCAAGGCCGATCAGCCCAAGCGCGAGCTGCGCCGTGAGATTGAGTCATTCCGTCGCCACAATCCGATGATGTATCTGCAGCACAAGGTCGCACTGCCGGGCCGCGACCTGGGCATGGTGTTCCTCGCTGGGCGCTATCTGGGGACCTACGCGCGGGTTTCCCAGAGCGATACCTGGAATACCACCATCCACAGTGGTGGCCGCTATGCTGCCTATGAGCCGCCCGAGTCGATGATTGAGCTGGCCCGGCGTGCCCAGGCACCGTTTGGCATGGATTTCACCACCGTCGATGTGGCCGAGACAGCGCAGGGGCCGGTCGTTTTCGAGGTGTCGGCATTCGGTGGTTTTCGCGGAGCCCTCGAAGGAGCGGGCATCGATGCCGCGGCAGCCTACACCGACCATGTGTTGGCCTCACTATGAACGATGACCGTCTGATCAGCGTGGAGGAGGCCGCCCGGGCGCTTTACGGCGATGTCAGCTTGCTGGAGACGCCCCTGGTGATGGATGTTGGGCGCCGCATTCTGGCCATTCGTTCCAATTCGCACACCTTGCTCGACGGCCTGCGCCGCTACTTCCAGGCCTACCTCGCGCCGGATAGCGTGCCGGATATCGAGGTGCTGGCTATCGAGGACGCCCCGCCGGCTCTGTCGCTGAATTTCCTCGACTGGGCCCGCGAGCCCGGCAAAAGTGGCCGCAAGGACAGCTATGTCGACCTGCTTGGCGGGCGGCTGGTACGCAAGGTGCGCACCGGGATGGTGTTCCTGCAGAGTGAAACCTGGCGCATTGCCGCCGGCCCTTGTGAGGCCAACGACAACCAAATCATCAATTTCATCAATGCCCAGTACATGAATTACCTGCAGCAGCAGGGCTGGCTGATCTGCCATGCCGCAGGGTTGGTTCGGGGCGAGGGCGCGGTGGCCATTGCCGGCTTTTCTGGTGGCGGCAAGTCGACGGCCATGCTCCGCGCTATGGAACATCCGGCGCTCGACTATCTGACCAACGACCGGCTGTTCATCCGCAGGGACGAGGAGGGCGTGCAGGCCGCGGGTATTCCCAAGCTGCCGCGCATCAATCCTGGCACCATCGTGCATAGCGAGCGCCTGTCATCGCTGATTCCTGCCGCCGAGCGCAAGCACCTGCTTTCGCTGCCTAGACAGGCACTGTGGGACCTTGAGGAAAAATACGATGTGATGATCGACGAACTGTATGGACCCGAGCGTCTGCGCCGCGAGGCCCGGTTGGCGGCGGTGGTCATTCTCAACTGGCGGCGCGACGGAAGGCAGCCGTTGCGCTGTGAGCGGGTGGACATCAACCAGCGCCAAGAGCTGCTGGGCGCACTGATGAAATCCCCCGGGCCCTTCTATCAGGATGCCCATGGACGATTTCTGGATGACCAGTTGGCGCTCGACCCTGAGGCCTATCTCGCGGCGTTGGGTGCGGTACCCGTCTACGAAGTCAGCGGCACAGTCGACTTCGACCTGTTGGCCGGCCACCATCTGCCGGCCTTGCTGGGTCTGAACAGCGAACAGCAGTCAACGGGAAGCGCGCCATGACGCGGCAATCGATACCGCGCGAGCTCTTGCTGCTGCGACACGGCAAGTCGGACTGGTCACAGCCGGTGGAGGACACACAGCGGCCCTTGAAGAAGCGCGGCAAGCTCGGTGCCCAGCGCATGGGTGCCTGGCTGGCTCAGGCAGCGCTGGTGCCCGAGGCGGTGCTGGCCTCGCCCGCGCTTCGGGCCAGGGTCAGCGCCGAGAAATGCCTTAAGGCCATGGGCGAGACGACCGATGGCCTGGAAACGGACTCGGCGCTCTACCATGGCACCCCGGAAACGCTGGTGGCGCGCATCGCCCGCACGCCGGACACCATCCGGCGCCTTATGCTGGTGGGGCATAATCCAGATCTGGAAGATCTGCTGCACTTTCTGTTGCCCGAACCACCGGCGTTGGGGGACGACGGCAAGCTATTGCCTACCGCCAGTCTTGTCCGCCTCGCGATCGATGGCTCCTGGTCGCACCTCGCCCCGGGCAGCGCCCGGTTGGTGGAGATACGCCGGGCGAAGAAGCTTCCCACGCTCTTTCCCTTTCCATTCCCCGATGGCCCCGAGCGTCGTGAGCGTCCCGCCTATTACTATGTCCAGTCGGCGGTCGTGCCTTATCGGGTGCACCAGGGACAGCTCGAGGTGCTGGTGATCGGCTCGAGCAGTAACCGCCACTGGAGCCTGCCCAAGGGCATTGCCGAGCCTGGGCTGAGCCTTCACGAGTCTGCCCGCAAGGAGGCCCTGGAAGAGGCCGGTATCGAGGGAGACATCGATGCCTCGGCGCTTGGCCGCTATCACTACCAGAAATGGGGAGGGAGCTGCGAGGTCACCGTCTTCCCCATGCGCGTCACTCGGGAACTGGCGGACGAGGCACTCGAAGAACCGCACAGAGCTCGGCAATGGATGGCGGCCGAGCGCGCGGCCGAATGCCTCCGGCAGCCAAGCCTCGGCGCCATGGTGCATGAGCTGTCGCACCGCCTTAAGGCAGCCTCTGCTGAATCTTCCTCGGCCAAGAGGCCATCATCATGACGAGCCGCCGACCCAATAACTGGAGACCAAGTAACTGGCGACCAAGGTTGCTGGCCGCGATAGTGCGCCATGGCGACTATCATCAGCTGCCTGATACCCCCAGCGCTCACCAGCCCTTTCCCCTAACGTCGGATGGGCGTGAGCAGGCCAAACGAGCGGGGTGCGAGCTGCGTGACATGCTGGACACCTTCGGCTGTGACCTGGCGCCACAGATCGACAGCTCGAATCTGCTGCGCGCCTGGCAGACGGCCAGCCTGATGCAATCCGTGCTTGGTGAGGACCGGCGTGGCGTAGCGGTCAAGGGCTTCGATGCTCTTGCAGAACGTGGCCTTGGCAGTGCCGCCAACCTCAGTGCCGCGCAGATCGAAGCGGTCATCGCCGATGACCCGCGCTTTGCTTCCTTGCCGGCCAACTGGAAGTCGAATAGTCATTTTCGCTTGCCACTTCAGGGGGCTGAATCGCTGATGGACGCTGGGGAGCGGGTCGCGAGCCACCTGACAGCACAGATGCAGGCCTTGGGGCAGCACAGCGAAGCTGATGTGCTGAAGCTTTTCGTGGGGCACGGCGCGGCGTTTCGCCATGCGGCCCATCAGTTGGGGATTCTTGCCTTCGACGAGATTGCCCGATTGAGCATGCACCATGCCCGGCCGGTCCTGCTGGAATATCGCCACGAACAGGGCTGGCGTCATATCGCAGGCGAGTGGAAGGTGCGTCGACAACACGCGCAGTTTCGGGACTGAGTTTGGCTGTTCTGGCGTTTACGAAGGTCGGGAGGTCATGGCCGTGCTGACTTCACGGCTGGCGTCATGCCTATGTCATAAGCGCGTCATACCCTTGACAGCATTTTTAAACGGGAGCCGGATCATGGCGAATCAACACGCTGACGCAGTGCTTCCACGCTACAGGGGGAAGCGCTGGATTCCCGAGGGGCTGCCCAGCACCTCTGAGCCTTGGCTGCTTGGCGGCGAGCGTGTGGTGGGCAAGGAACACCGCCATCGGCATGACTTCTCCGAAGTGATGGCGCGCGCTGCCTCACTGAGCCCCTTGAAGTGGCCGAAGCGTCCGGTCTATTTCGTCTCGGATCCACATGCGGATGCCGCGGCCTTCACCGCTTCGCTGGTGGCGTCCGGCGGAGTGAAGAAGACCGGCCCCGAGGATGATGCTTTCAAGCTGACCAAGCGCGGCCGCAAGGGCCTGTTTGTGATTGGCGGCGACTGTCTCGACAAGGGGCCCAGCAACCTCGAGCTGCTGCGAAGCGTCAAGGCACTCATCGACAGCGGGGCGCGGGTCAAGCTGCTGGCCGGCAATCACGACGTGCGCCTGCTGATGGGGCTGCGTGCCCTTGAGGAGCCACGCTCTCCCCAGACCGAGCACCTCTTCGTGCGAATGGGCAGCAAGGTCGTGCCGTTGTTGCGCGAAATTCACGATACCTATCTCAAGGATCGCAAGAAGCCGTTGAAAGGCATTCCTAGCGCTGAGGAATGCCGGCGACGACTGTTTCCCTCGGACAACTGGTTCGAGGCGTTTCCGCCCCAGGCCGACCGGCTGATGCTCCAGCGAAATATCGAACGAGAGCTCACACGGATGCGCAAGAAGGTCGACTCCTTCGAAGACGCCTGTCGTAAGGCGGGGCTGTCAATGCGCGAGGTCTATGCCACGTCACTGGAGGCAAAGGCACAGTTCATGCACCGCAAGGGGGATTTCGCCTGGTTCTTCAAGGCTATGCAGCTGGCCCATCGCGAAGGGTCCTTCCTGTTCATCCACGCCGGCCTCGATGATGGCATCACCCAGGTGATCGAGAACGAAAGCGTCGAGTATCTGAACCGGATGTTCGATGATCAGGTCAAGCATGACCTCTTCGAGTTCTACTACGGCGCTTTGGCGAACACCATGCGCACCAAGTACCGTAAGGTCGACCTGCCGCTGACTCGCCCGGGCGTAGAACGCGCCTTTCGGCGGGGGGTACATGTCGTCGTGCATGGCCATATCAATCGCACCACTGGACAGCACATCATGCTCAGACAGGGCATGATGCATATCGAGGGTGACATCACTCTGGACCGGAATTCGCGTCGCAAGGAAGGCCTCGAAGGCCACGGCATGGGGGTCACCATCATCCATCCTGACGGCAAGATTATCGGCATCAGTAACGATCATCCCCACGCCAAGGTGTTCGAGCCGGCTCGCCACCTCGCGCCAGCAGTGACGCTGGATGCCTGACGAGCTTCCCTTGCCATCGGCATCGTGCCCCCGCCTCATTCATCGCAAGGAATCGATTCACTCCATGGACACTGAGAAGACCACGTTCAGACATGAATCCCTTCAGAGCATCAAAGGACTTCAGGAGATCCTGAAGTCGATCACCAAGGGGCTGGCCAAGGGCGTTCTGTCATTTTCCGACGAAGAAGGCGAGATTCATCTGACTCCCAAGGGGTTGCTCAACCTCAAGGTGACGGTGCGCAAGGAAGACAGCCATCACCGCTTGGATATTCGCATCTCCTGGCAGGACGCAAGGCCGCAGAGAAAGAAACAACTCCAGGTCGGCCACGACCGAAAATAACGAGGCCTTGGCCAACCTCAGCGTTCAGGCATCGTGCGGGGGAAGCTCTCCCGCCATCATCAGCGGCGCAGGTGTTGGACGACAGCCCTTAGCCCCCTCGGGCATCAGGTAGGGGGCCAGCATTGGCTGCATGCTCTTGAGCACCTGAACCGGCAGTGAGGATGTGAAACGGTAGTCCTCGGCCTCGCCGCCCAACACATAGGCGGTGAGGGTGCCGAAGTGGCGGTCGCCCAGGAAGAACACGAAGGTCGCGGTACGGTTGCGAGCCCGGGAGTCGGTCACCTGTCCGGTTCGGGTCACGGTTTCAATACGGTTGTCGCCGGTGCCGGTCTTGCCGCCCACTGTCATCGGGCTGCCATCCGGAAGCAGGAAAGTGCCGGCCAGCCGCCGGGCGGTACCCGCCTCGACCACGCCGATGATGCCGTCACGCAGTACGGCAGCCACTTCCGGCGCCATCACTCTGACACCGCGAGTGGTGCGCGAGAAGCGCGTCTCGAAGGGGGTGTCGGTGGCAAAGTGCAGGCTGTCGATGCGAATCGTTGGCTCGCGCACCCCATCATTGAGGATGATGCCCATCAGCTCGGCGAGCGCCGCCGGGCGGTCCCCCGAGCTGCCGATGGCGGTGGCAAGCGAGGGCACCAGCTGTTCGAAGGGGTAGCCGAGCAGGGCCCAGCGCCGGTGCAGGTCATCGAAGGCCTCGACTTCCAGCATGCGCCGGATGCGGCTGTCTCGGGCCTGGCGATGCCGGGTGCGAAACAGCCAGGCATAGCTCTGCTGGCGCTCCTCGATGCTGGCCAGCATCATCTCCTCACGGCTGGCATCGGGGTGAGTGCCGAGATAGGCCAGCAGCCAAAGCTCCAGTGGGTGAACGCGGCTCAAGTAGGCACGATCGTTCAGGGAGAAGCGTTCTGGCGCGTACTGCCAGTAGAGCCTGTCCAGCTCGTTATCCGAGGCCTGAACATTCGGCCCGTTGGCCGTTAATGTTTCGCCCAGCAGGCGGCGGAATTCATCGGCAGATTGCTCCGGCATCAGGTAGCGATACGCCGCGGCCAGCCGCACCGGCGTAGCGTGGACGTTACGGAACAATCGCGTCATGCGGGCCTTGGCATCAAGCGTGTGATACCGCTGCCAGAAGCGATCCAGGAATATCCGTCCCTCCTGGTCGGCGAAGCGCGAAATATAGAGGTCGCGGCGCGGGTCGCTATCATCAGCAAGCAGGCTGCGGTTGTCCGGATTGGCATAGACATGATGGTTGACCAGATCACGCAGCAGCCTCACGAAGGGCAGGTTGATGGACTGGCGCAGAGCATGCTCGAGGGTGGGGCGCTGGCCATTGTCCTCGCGCCGGAAATTCGCGAAGGTGTGAAGCCCACCTCCGGTGATGAAGCGCTCATAAGGGCTCGCCGAGTAGCGTCGCTGCATGGCCGCCTCGAGCAGCGTCTTCAGCGGCAGGTCGGGGTCTCGGATCAGTTGATCCACCACCCAGCGCATCAGTGCATCACGGCGATCGACGTCGACGCGTCGAAGCGCTTCCCGGGGCTTCCCATAATAGCGTTCATGCAGCTCGGCGATGATCTCCAGATAGCTCGCCAGTACTCTCAGCTTGGCCGTTGAGCCCAGTTCAAGCTTGCTGTCCTGGTTGATGTCGAAGGCGGTGCCGTTGGTGTCGGTCTGCACGCGCACCCGAAAGCCTTCCTCGCCGCGCTCGAAGAGCGTGAAACTGTAGCGCACTCCGGCGGCGGCTTCGGGTCGACCGAGCAGGTGATGGCCGAAAAGGCCCGCCTCGGCCGCGGCCGATGGATCTTCTAGCCGCTTAAGATAACCGCTGACCCGGTGCTGGAGGTCGGCGTTGAGGGTTGTGGAGGCACTCAGGTCTAACCGGTCAAGCTCGTAGAACGAGACGCCGAGCAAGGATGCCAGTCGCCCCCGGGCCAGACGCAGCCCCTTGTCGGTCTCGACCCGCAGCGAGACGGGCGCCGACTGGAAGTCGCGAAAGCCGAGTGACTGGGCAAGGGCTGCATCGCGAAGCTCAGGGGCGATCAGCTTCTGCTCGGCCATCAGGCGCAGGTAGGAAGCGCTCAGTTCGGCCAGGTCATCATGGCCCCTGCGCAGGTAATGCGAGGGACGCCGCTGGGCGATCATCAGGGCCACCACTTGCCGGAGGGCCTGGCCGCGGGCGGCCAGCGCCGCGTCGTCTGCAGCATTCGATGCCAGTGCCAGGCTGATGTCAGCAAGCTCGGCGCTGAACCATACCCAGAGGCCGTCGCCCAGGCCAAGCACTTCTCCATAGCCCGGTGCGGCGGATAGCGGCACGGAGTTGAGGTAGTCCAGCGCCACGTCCTGGCGCGCGGTCAGGGTCTCGGGGCCCTGGCGATAGGCGCGCACGCTGGCAGATACCATCTGCCTCAGCTTCTCCTGGGCCGACATGGTCAGGCCTCCGGGTGAATGGCGGTACTTCTCGAGCTGGGTGGCGAGGGTGCTGCCGCCTGATGATTGGCCTGGCAAATTGATCGCTTCACCGACCTGAGAGACAGCAGCACGGACGAAACGCGGCCAGTCCACGGCCGGATTGGCGTAGCGATACTCGGTGTCGAGCAGATCCCGGTTCTCAATGAACAAGAGGCTCTTGAGCACCAGTTCAGGCACTTCTTCGAAATGGGCGAAGTGGCGCTGCGGGTTGGCAAAGTGGTGCATCGTCTCGCCACGACACTCCGTGAGCGCGAGCCCTGCCTGGGTTTTCTCGTTGTAGGGTACGAAGAAGCCGCGGTTGGCATAGTCGAGCATCGCCGGCGACATGCGCACCTGCTGACTTACCTCGAAGCCGCGTTCTTCCAGGCGCTGCTGCCAGTTTGGCAGACGGGTATAGCCCAGGCGCTCGTCGAAGGGGCCATGGCGGGGGAAGATCAGGCGGTCGCTGGGACCATCCGCAAGGGTGTATCCAAGGCGCTGGGCGTATTCAGAAATCTCCCTGGCCTGCCAGCGCGATGAGCGCGCCTCGTTGACCAGCATCAGCGTCATGATCGTCAGGGCGATTAGCGTAGCCAGCAGCCAAAGCCAGCGGAACCAGTGGATTCTGGGCCCACGGGGTGTCGGCAAGGGAATCAGGGGCGCCTCGCGAAGGAAAATATCACGATGCGTGTGGGATGGTGCATGACGGTCTTCCATTGGCCAACTCCTGGCGAGGCGGCGTCCTTGTCTTTCGTCGCATTCCTAGGAAGCTATTGCTACAAGCGTAGTTGGCGCGGGGTGAGGAGACTACATTTTGATACGAAAACGATGTTTCTTGGCAACAATGGGCATTGACCGACCGTCCTGGATTCACGGCCGCGCTTGTTATCGCGCCTGGCCATATGCGGCCCGGACATATGGCGTCTGGATAGGTGGTGTCTAAATAGATGGTGCACGAAGCGGACGATGAGGCGGTGTGCTGCTTCGGGAGGCGCCTAAGCGGTTTCATGATGGTATCCTTACCGCGACACGAACCATTGCCAATCGGCAAAGACAGGAGAAAAGAACATGGCAAAAGCCACGGCGCGGCATATTCTGGTCGACAGTGAAGACAAGTGCGAAGCACTGAAGGCCGAGATCGAAGGCGGTCGCGACTTCGCCGAAGTCGCCAAGGAAAACTCCAGCTGCCCGTCAAGCCGCCAGGGCGGCGACCTGGGTTCCTTCGGCCCCGGCCAGATGGTGCCTGAGTTCGACAAGGTGGTGTTCAGCGGCGAGTTGAACAAGGTGCACGGCCCGGTCAAGACCCAGTTCGGGTATCACCTGCTGGAAGTCACTAGCCGCAGCTGATGGCGTGGCATGAGTGAAAAGAAGCCGTGCGCGGAGCCTATCCACGCACGGCTTCTTTGTGTCTGGTATCTCGAAAGCCATGAGTGGATGACGATAGGGCAATCGACCAGAGGGAGTTGTACTTACGATGATTCAGCCAGGGAGGCGCAATGAAGAAGGTGATGGTAACAACGGCTAAGTGGATAATAGCCCTTGCCGTATTGAGCTATGTCCTGATGGCTATATGGCAGACTTACAAGCCGTTGCCGCAGGGGCTAAGCCAACGCGGTGCGTTGCAGCCGGCAACGGATGTTGCCTTCTTGGCCGATGAAACCTGGACCGAGGCAGACGGCCGTCGTCAAAGCGATCAGGCTATCTTCGACGAGGTGCTGAGGCTGATTGCTCAGGCCGATCGACTGGTGGTGCTGGACATGTTTCTGTTCAATGATTTCGGCGCTACAGCAGAAGACTCTTTCCGGCCGCTATCGCGTGAGCTCACCCAAGCGTTGATTCGTCGCAAGGATGCCGTCCCAAGCCTCACCGCTGTGGTCATCACGGATCCGATCAATACCGTCTACGGTGGGCTTTCGTCTTCACATCTGAAGGCACTGAGCGAGGCTGGCATCAAGGTGGTCATGACGGATCTGCCCCGCATGCGAGCCTCCAACCCGGCTTGGAGTGGCTTCTGGCAGCTGTGTTGTCGTGTCTTTGGCAACACCAACGACGCGGGTTGGCTTCCCAATGCCTTTGGGGACGGCCGGGTGAGCCTTAGAAGCTATCTTCAGATGCTCAATTTCAGCGCCAATCATCGCAAAATTCTGGTGGTCGACGAGGGCGAGCAATGGACAGGGTTGGTAACCTCGGCCAACCCACATGATGCCAGCAGCCATCACGATAATGTGGCGCTGCGCTTTTCCGGCCCGGCGACTCTCGACTTGCTCGACAGTGAGCGAGCGGTGGCGGATTTTTCCGGCGCTGCCGGGGCGATTCCTGCGCCGACAGAGACCATCTTCAGCGACGCTAAGCGCGAGCCAGCCAGGCAGGCTCAGGAGACGTCTCCCTATCAGGAACAGGTGCAAGTACAAGCACAAGTACAAGTACTTACCGAGTCTGGGATTCGTGACTCGTTGCTTGAGGCGGTAGCCGGAAGTGCGCCCGGCGATCGATTGGATATTGCTGTCTTCTACCTCGCTCATCGCGAGCTTATCGAGGCCGTAAAGGCGGCAAAAGCCCGAGGTGTAAGAGTGCGTGTGTTGCTCGACCCCAATCGGGACGCCTTCGGCCTTAAGAAAAATGGCATTCCCAACCGCCCAGTGGGTCGTGAGCTGCACTCGGCCGGCGTGCCGGTGCGCTGGTGTGATACCCATGGCGAACAGTGCCATGCCAAGATGTTGTTGCTAAGGCCTCTGGAAGGGCCGGCCGAGCTGATCGTCGGCTCGGCCAACTTCACCCGCCGCAATCTCGATGACCTGAACCTGGAAACCAGTGTGCGCTTACTGGCCTCGACAGGTCAGCCTGCGATTGCCGCGGCGGGAGCGTTCTTCGAACGCGAGTGGCGCAACCCCATAGGGCGCCGCTACAGCCTGCCCTATACAGACTTTGCGGATCCTTCCTGGCGACGCTACTGGCAGTACCGGCTGATGGAGGCGACGGGCTTGTCGACCTTCTAGGCCTTTGCCTTATGCAGTCGCGACGATGCTAGGCGTTGGCGGTGAATCGTGACGATGATCGTAGATAGCAGCCAGTAGATAGTAGCCAGTAGCTAGTAGCTAGTAGCCCTCGCATCGTTGGCCAGGCGGTAAATCATGGGGCGTGCTATAACGGCAGTGGCTTATCTAGTCAGTGTGGCATTCCTAGACGAGCTCCATGAAAAAGCGTCAGTTGAGCTGCCGTCAGCGCATTGGCCAACGGCGGCCTCGCCTTGCCTTGTGGTCCATCACTCAGGAAGCGCATCATGAACGAAGAAACCTTCAATCTCAGTGTTCGCAAGTTTCTCAAGCAGGTCGGCATCAACTCTCAGCGCGAGATCGAGCAGGCCGTGGATCAGGCCATTGCCGAGGGACGCATTCAGGGCAACGAGTCCTTCGCGGTCAAGGCGACGCTCGAGATCGCCGGGCTCAAGCTCAAGGTCGATGTGGACGGCCAGATCACGCTGGAGTGACGTGCCGGCCACGCCAACCACGGCCAACCGTCGAGGGGAGCCATGTTTCGTTTTTTCGAGTCGCTGATCGACCCCTTTCCCGGGGCCGTGCCGGAGACGCCGCCTCGGCGACTGTTGGCCTTTCTTTGCCACTATTCGCGACCGCTGTTGCCCCTGCTAGTGGCGATGACGGTGCTCGCAGCGCTGGTGTCCGTCGTCGAGGTGGTGTTCTTCGCTTTCATGGGTGAGCTCGTCGACTGGCTGGCTGAGGCGGACCGGGCGAGCTTCTTCGCCGACCATGGTGGGCGCCTGCTGGGCATGGCGGCGCTGGCGCTGGTGGCCTTTCCTCTGTTGGTGCTCGGCAAGTCGCTGGTCACTCACCAGAGCCTCTTCGGCAATTACCCGATGCGGGTGCGCTGGCTGGCGCATCGCTACCTGCTCGAGCAGAGCCTGCCATTCTTTCAGGACGAATTCGCCGGGCGGGTCTCGCAAAAGGTCATGCAGACCGCGCTTGCCATCCGCGAGACGGTGGTCAAGCTGATGGATGTCTTCGTGTATGTGGTGGTCTATTTCACCGGTGCCCTGATACTGGTGGGGCGGAGCGAAGCCTGGTTGATGGCCCCGCTGGTGGTCTGGCTCTGCGGCTATCTGGTGCTGATGCGCGTTTTCGTGCCGCGACTCAAGCACATCTCGATGGCTCAGGCCGATGCGCGTGCCCATATGACCGGCCGTATCGTTGACAGCTATACCAATATTCAGACCCTCAAACTGTTCGCTCACACCCAGGCTGAGCAGACCTATGCGCGCGGTGCCATGGACGGCTTCATGGCCACGGTTCACCGCCAGATGCGACTGGTCACTCAGCTGACGGTCACCCTGCAGGCCCTGAACTCGCTGCTGCTGGTGTCCATGGCGGGGATCGCCATTCTGGCTTGGCACCAGTCATTGATCTCGCTGGGTGCCATCGCCGTTGCCATCGGCCTGGTGATGCGCCTGCGCATGATGTCCGACTGGATTCTGTGGGAAGTCGCGGGGTTGTTCGAGAACCTAGGCACCGTGCAGGACGGCATCAACACCATTGCTCAGGCCCAGACCGTCAGCGACGCTCCCGGTGCGCCGGAGCTTTGCGTTGAGCAGGGCAAGGTTCGCTTCGACAAGGTGACCTTCTCCTATGGCCATGGCCCTCAGGTCGCCGATGGCGACGTGGCACAGGGCGATGCCCCGGAAGCCGCCGTCTTCGACAACCTGTCGCTGACGCTTCGCCCGGGGGAGCGAGTAGGGCTGGTGGGCTCCTCCGGTGCAGGCAAGTCGACCCTGGTCAACCTTCTGCTGCGCTTCTTCGATATCAACGAAGGACGCATTCTGATAGACGGCCAGAATATCGCCGGGGTGACTCAAGCTTCTCTGCGCCGCCAGATCGGCATGGTGACC